>NZ_JAUSUT010000001.1:0-2438374 GCF_030814215.1 Amycolatopsis thermophila
GTGGTGGGCCAGGTTCGCCACCCACGCGGTGATCTCACCGTCGAGGAACACCGGCGACACCAGCACGATGTCGGGCAGGTGCGAGCCGCCGCCGGTGAACGGGTCGTTGCCGATGAAGGTGTCGCCGTCGTCGATCGTGCCCGCGGGGTAGCGGCGGGTGATCTCGTCGACGACGCCCATCAGCGAGCCCAGGTGCAGCGGTGACCCGCCCTCGTCCTGCGCGAGCATCCGGCCGCGCGCGTCGAACACCGACGCGGTGCAGTCGCGGCGTTCCTTGATGTTGGTGGAGTAGGCCGCGCGCACCAGCGTCTCGCCCATCTCCTCCACGATGGACGACAGCGCGGAGCCGATCACCTCGACGAGCACGGGGTCCTGCATGGTCTTCCCTTCCGTGGGCGTCATCGGCCCACCGTCACGACGAGGTTGCGCAGCTCGTCGACGACCGCGACGTCGCCGGGGAGCAGCAGCGTGGTGGTGTCCATCTGCTCGACCACCGCCGGTCCCTCGATGCGGTGGCCGGGCCGCAGCAGCTTGCGGTCGTACACCGGGGTTGTGGTGAACCCGCCGCTTTCCGGCAGGTAGACCTCGCGGGTGGCGCGGATCGCGCCGCCGGCGTCGGCGTCGCCGCGTTCCGCGCGGTGCAGCTCGGCGCGGGCGACCTCACCGACGGCCCGCAGGCGGAAGGTGACCACCTGCACCTCGTCCTCGGTGGCGGAATACCCGTACATCCGCTCGTGCTCGGCGGCGAACCGCTTGGTCAGCTGGCTGACGGTGTCGGCGGTGATCACGCCCTCGGGCACGGGGACCGGCAGCTCGTGGTTCTGGCCGGCGTAACGCATCTCGGCGAACCGTTCGGTGCGGCGGTGCTCGGCGGGCACGTTCTCCTCGGCCAGCCACGCCGTCGCCGACGCCTCGAGCTCGGCGAACACCGCGGCCACCGCGGTCTCGTCGGGCGCCGTGATGCGGGTGCGCAGGAAGTCGGCGCGGATGTCGGTCATCAGCAGGCCGGCGGCGCACTGCGCGCCGGGCGTCTCCGGGACGAGCACCGTGCGCATGCCCAGCTCGCGGGCCAGGCGCACGGCGTGCAGCGGTCCGGCGCCGCCGAAGGGCACCAGGACGTAGTCGCGCGGGTCGTAGCCGCGCTGCACGGAGATGACCCGGATGGCGCGGGCCATGTTGGCGGTGATGACCCGGATGATCCCCTGCGCGGCGTCCAGGACGTCCATCCCCAGTGGATCGGCCACTGCGGACACCGCGGTGCGCGCGGCGGCGGCGTCGATCTTCATCCGGCCGTCCAGCAGGTACTCCGGGTTGAGCACCCGCAGCACGACGTTGGCGTCGGTGACGGTGGGTTCGGTGCCGCGGCCGTAGCAGGCCGGGCCGGGATCGGCGCCCGCGCTGCCGGGACCCACCTTGAGGGCGCCGCCCGCGTCGATCCACGCGATCGAACCACCGCCGGCGCCCACGGTGTGGATGTCCAGCATCGGCGCGCGCACCGGCCTGCCGTCGATCTCGGTGCCGTTGGCCGCCTTCGGGACGCCGTCCTGCACGAGCGAGACGTCCGAGGACGTGCCGCCGACGTCGAAGGTGATGATGTCCGGGAACCCGGCGGCGCGGGCGATCTCGGCCGCGCCCACGACACCGGTGCTCGGGCCGGACAGGACCATGCGCGAGGGCATCCGCTCGGCGGTTTCGAACGGGATGATGCCGCCGTTGGACTGGGTGACGTGCGGCGTCGCGCGCAGGCCCAGCTCGCTCAGGCGGCTCCGCAACCGCGCCAGGTAGCGGGCCACCACCGGGCCGAGGTAGGCGTTGACGACCACTGTGGACAGTCGCTCGTACTCGCGGAACTCGGGCAGCACGGCCGAGGACACCGAGATGTGCACGCCCGGCAGTTCCTCGGCGAGGATCCGCTCGGCCGCCCGCTCGTGCCCGGGATCGACGAAGCTGTAGAGGAAGCACACGGCGACGGCTTCCACGTTCTGCTCGCGCAGCCGCCGGGCCAGCGAACGGACCTGGTCCTCGTCGAGTGGGCGCTCGACCCGGCCGTCGTGGCGGACCCGCTCGTCCACCTCCAGCCGCAGGTCGCGGGAGACCAGCGGGGCGGGCTTGTCGGCCTGCAGGTCGTAGAGCGACGGGCGGCGGCCCCGGCCCAGTTCCAGCAGGTCGCGGAAGCCGGCGGTGGTGAGCAGGCCGGTGCGCGCGCCGCGCTCGGTGAGCAGTGCGTTGGTGCCGACCGTGGTGCCGTGGGCGAAGTAACCCACCTCGCCGAGGTCGCGTCCGCCGATCTCGTCGAGCAGCTGGGACACCCCCGCCACGATCGCCCGGCCGGGGTCGTCCGGCGTGCTGGACACCTTGCGCACGTACAGGCGCCCGGTCTGCTCGTCGAGGGCGCAGACGTCGGTGAACGTGCCACCGGTGTCGACGCCGATCCGAAGTGTCATGTGTGGCAGCCTCGCTGGAGTGAGAACCTTCTCAGTACCTGTTGGATGAGAACCTTCTCAGCCGGTGGTAGGTTCAGTCAAGACATTCGCCGTGAACGGTTCGGTTGCTGGGGAGGCGCGCAGGTGACGACGCACGATGCCTCGCTGATCGACGTCGCACGGGCCGCCGGGGTGTCGACGGCGACCGCGGGGCGCGCGCTCGGCGGGTACGGGCAGGTCAGCGAACGGACGCGGGAGCGCGTGCTGGCCGCGGCGGCCGAGCTGGGGTACCGGCCGAACAGCCTGGCGCGCAGCATGGTGACCGGCAGCACGCACACGATCGGCGTGGTGGTCACCGACGTGGCGAACCCGTTCTTCGCGACCGCGTTGCGCGGCATCACCGACGTGACCTCGCCGGCCGGGTTCGAGGTGCTGCTGGCCAACACGGGCGGGCAGCTGGCGAGCGAGCAGCGGGCGGTCACCGTGATGTCGGAGAAGCGGGTGGACGGCATGATCGTCGCGGCCGCGCGGCCGGGCGAGGGGGCGCACCTGCGGCACGCGATGGACGCCGGGGTGCCGGTCGTGCTGATCGACCGGCAGGTCAGCGGTGTGCCGGACGCGGACAGCATCACGGTGGACAACGACCACGCGGCGGCCGAGGCGGTCGCGCACCTGGTCGAACTGGGGCACCGGCGGATCGGGGTCATCACCGAGGCCGGCGACCAGCTGGCGCGGGTGCGGTCGGGCACCCGGCGGCGCGGGCTGTTCCCCAGTGCCGTGCGGCTGCGCGGGTACGTGAGCGCGCTGCGGTCGGCGGGGCTGGACGTGGACGAGACGCTGGTGGCGTCCGCGCGGTACGACCGCGAGTCCGCCTACGACGCGATGACGCGCCTGCTCGGGCTCGCCCACCCGCCGACGGCCGTGCTGTGCACCGACAACGTGCTGGCCTCCGGCGCCTACCGCGCGGTGCAGGACCGCGGGCTGCGCATGCCGGCGGAGGTGTCGCTGATCGGCTTCGACGACGAGCCGTGGACCACGCTGGTGCGGCCCGGGCTGACGATCGTCGAGCAGCCCACCTACGAGCTCGGCGCCCGCGCGGGACGGCAGCTGCTCGACCGCATCGCCGCGACGGAGGGGCCCCGGCGGCCGCAGCACATCCAGCTGCGCGCGAAGCTGGTCGCCCGCGGCTCGACGGTGCCCTAGGCCGGGCTGGTCAGGCCTCCTCCCCCGGCCCGGAGGGCGTGCGGTCCTCCGGCAGGGACTCGTCCTCCTCGCCGAGGCCCTCGTCCTGCTCGGTGGCCGGCTTGGCCTCGTCGAGGTCCTCGGGTCGCGGATCGGTCATCGGAACGCACCTCCGTCCTTCGCGGCGCGCTTCACCAGGTCGGCGAACACGCCGGGCTCGTCGCGGTCGACCACCGGGAAACCGGCGCCCTGCTCCCCCACCCAGTGCAGCTCGATCCCGGGGTTGTGCACGTCGTGGCCGTCCGGCAGGAACAGGTGCGGACTGCCCTGCACCAACTCCCGGTTCGCGCGGTAGTCGCGCATCATCTCGCCGCGGGCGCGGCCGTCGTCGAGCGACGCGGCGAGCGCGCCGGCGTCGACGTGGGCGCATCCACGAGCGATGTCGAGGATCTCGTGGTGCAGCGAGACGCACCGGCTGTCCCGGAACAGCGCCCTGCGCAACGCGAGGTCGAGCTCCTCCGCGGCCCGCATGGACTGCCGCTTCGCCGCGTGCACCGCCTCGTTGGCCGGCAGGGTGGTGACCGGCCAGTCCGACGGGTCGCCCTGCCACGTGGTCCAGCCGAAGTCCGGTTCCAGCGCTCCCGCCACCGGGATCTCCGAGTCCAGGAACCGCTTCGGGATCGGGACGCGGTTCACGTCCTCCAGCAGGAACAACCGGTGGTCCAGCCGCACGTCGAGGCCGAGTTCGTCACGCGCCCGCAGCAACCGCACGATCGCGACGGTCGACCAGGCGCACGCGACGTCGGTGTAGACGACGATGGTGCCCTCACGCGCCGGAACGCTCATACCGGCGACATACCCATCCGCGGCCGGCGTACCCGTCCCGCCTCGCCGGCGGGCTGGAGGAGTGGTCGTGCGCGGTCAGGGAGCAGGTGGCGGGGTTGTGCCGGGGCGGTCGGCGATGCTCGTCTAGCCCCGGTCGCGGCCGTGGCCGTGCCCCCGGCCCGGGTGGTCGTCCTTGCCGTCCTGGCCGCCCTTGTCGTCGCCGCCCGGCTTCTGGTCGGCGACGGTCGGGGAGGGGGTGGGGGACGGCGGCGGGGGCGGCGGAGTGCTCGTGGTGCTGGACAGGACGGTGTCGCTGTCGATGAGCGGCGCCGGGGCGGCGTGGATGAGCCCGAGCCGGTGCGGTTCGGTCACGACCCGGCCGTCGGCGAGGGTGTAGGCGATGGTCACGGTCACCGTGTTGTCCGCGACCACTTCGGGCGCCGCGGTCACCGTGAGTGCGGTGATGCCGGACCAGTACGCGCGGTAGGCGTCCTGGCCCTGCGCCTGCATCCGGGGGCCGAGGTGGGTCCAGGCGTTGTCCGGCCGGTCCGGCAGCAGGGCGTAGTACTCGCTCACCGTCCGGGTCAGTGACGCCGCGTCCAGCGCCGCGGCGGGCGCGGGCGGCTGAGCCGGCGCCGGTTCGTCGGGCGTGAGCTGCGTGAACAGCACCACGACCGCGATCAGCGCGACCGCCACGGCCGCCACCGGCAGCAGGAACCGCCGCCACGTCCGGGGCGCCTCCGCCACCGGTCGGTTGTCCAGGCGTGTCCCGGCCGGCGCGCCGGCCCCGACCGGGGTGACCGGCACCGTCGGGGAGGACGGCGTGACGACCGGCTGCGTGCGCGCACGCGCGGGGTTGAGCGCGCGCGGCGGCACCGGCTGCCCGTCGGCCACCGCCTGGAGAGCGGTGGTGACCTGCACGGTGCCGGGCCGCTGTGCGGGATCGGACCGCAGCATCGCCATCAGGACCGGGGCGAGCGGACCGGCCAGCTCCGGCGGTGCCACCTCACCCGCCGCCACCCGGTGCAGCAGCGCGATCGAGTTGTCGTCCTCGCCGAACGGCGGCACGCCCTCGACCGCCGCGTAGAGGGTCGCGCCGAGGGAGAACACGTCGGAGTCGGGCGCCGGTTCCCCTCCCCTGGCGATCTCGGGCGCCAGGTAGGCGGGCGTCCCGGCGACCACGCCGGCCTGGGTGAGGGCGACGTCGCCGGTCGCGCGGGAGATGCCGAAGTCGGCGATCTTGACAGTGCCGTCCTCGCCGACGAGCAGGTTCCCGGGTTTGACGTCGCGGTGCACGATGCCCGCGGCGTGCGCGGCGGCCAGTGCCGACGCGGCCTGCGCCCCGATCCGGGCGACGGCCGCGGGCTCGAGCGGCCCCTGCTCGGCGACGACCGCAGCGAGGCTGCGCGAGGGCAAGTACTCCATCACCAGCACGGGCAGGCCGTTGTGCTCGGCGACGTCGTGCACCGTCACCGCGTGCGGGTGCCGGAGCCGGGCCGCGATCCGCCCCTCGCGCATGATGCGTTCCCGCGCCTCGTCGCTGTGCGCGGGCCCGGGCCACAGCTGCTTGACCGCGACCGGCCGTTCGAGCCGTTCGTCGAGCGCGAGCCAGACGACACCCATCGCCCCGGCGCCCAGCCGGCTGCGCAGCCGGTACCTCCCGGCGAGGAGCCCGCCGGCGCCGTCCACGGTCAGCCCGTCCGTAGTCGTCACCCGGACAGGTTACGGATCCGACGGCTCCGGTACGAGAGCGGGCAGGCGCCACACCATCAGCGCCGACCACACCAGGTGCGTCAGCAGCGGCGCCCGGACGCCCCCGCTGGCTTCGCGTTGCCACGCGAACAACGCGCCCATCACCGCCGATGCCGCCACCAGCGCGGGGTTGCGGGTGGCGCCGGTGACGAGGACGTAGAGCGCGGTCGACCGGACGGGACCGACGGCCTCGTGGACGGCGCCGCGGAAGAAGACCTCCTCGGCCGCGCCGTTCGCCAGTGTGGTCAGCAGCACCGCGCCGCGGTTACCCGCCGTGGCATACCGAACGACTTTGCGTAAGGCCCGGCGCAGCGGCGGGACGCGGCGCGCGACCTCCACGCCCGTCCGGAACAGCGCGAACGCCCCGGCACCTGACGCCAGCGGGGCCAGGACCGGGCCGTGCGCGGACGGTCTGCACCGGGCGAGACCACCGGCGAACCAGATGGCCGCGGTGGCCCCGGTCGCCGCGAAGAACGACGGCGATCCCGGCTCGCGCGACAGCGACCAGCCCAGCATCCCGGCGCCGGACGCGGCCGTCAGCCCCAGCGCCGGTGTCACCGCGGAACCCGTTCGGCCGCCCGCTCGCGCAGCGCGGCGACCACCGCGGCGTCGAACCCCATCGGCTCGAACGGCACGACTTCGCGCAGGCTGTGGTCGCGCACCACGACCTCGTTGATCATCGAGCCGACGAGCGAGCGGCCGGTGGCGGCGTCGACGTCGGTCACCAGCGACAGCCACAGCGCCGACAACCGCGGTGACAGCAGCGGGACCGGCACGATCAGCCGGTGCCTGCCCTCGATGCCGGCGACGCGGCGCAGCATGTCGCCGTAGGCGAGGACGTCCCCACCACCGGCTTCGAACACCCGTCCCGGCGGCACGTCCAGCAGGGCGACCAGGTAGCGGACGACGTCGGCCAGCGCGATCGGCTGCGTCCGCGTGTGCACCCAGCGCGGGGTGACCATCGCCGGCAGGTGCTCCACGAGCTGCCGGGTGATCTCCCACGAGATCCCGCCGTGGCCGATGACGATCCCGGCGCGCAGCGCGGTGACCGGCACGCCCGCCTCCCCGAGCAGGCCTTCGACCTGGCGTCGGCTGCGCAGGTGGGGCGAGAGGTCGTCGGCGTCGTCGCCCAGCCCGCCGAGGTAGACGATCCGGGTCAGCCCGGCGCGGGCGGCGGCCCGGCCGAACGAGCGCGCGGCGTCGGCGTCGCGGCGCTCGAAGTCCGGCTCGCCCAGGGAGTGCACGAGGTAGTACGCCGCGTCGGCGCCGGCGAGGGCCTGGTCGAGGGACCCGGCGTCGTGCACGTCGCCGTGGACGGGTTCGCCCGCCCCGGCGTAGTCGTCCGGATGGCGCGTCATCGCGGCGACGTCGTGCCCGGCGCCGGTGAGCGCCGGGCACAGGCGCCGCCCGACGAACCCCGATGCCCCCGCTACCAGCACCCGCATGACGGCTCCTCTGAATCGATGCACGATCGAGGCATGGGATGACGGTAGTCGACGCGGGGCCGGTGTGCATCGTGGAGCTATCTTAGCGGTGATATTCTTACCGCAGAGATTTTCGAGGGGGTGGGATGGCCAAGCGCGACAAGCCGCAGCCGGACGCGGTCGACCTGATGCTCGCCGAGTGGCGCCGCGAGACGCCGGAGATCGACGCCTCGCCGCTGGCGATCTTCGGCCGTCTGCACCGGGCGTTCGACGGGTACACGGTGCAGCTGAACCGGGTCTTCGGCCGGTACGGCATCAACATCTCCGCGTTCGGGATCCTGGCCGCGTTGCGGCGGGTGGGCGCGCCGTACCGGCGGACGGCGGGTGAGCTGGCGGACGCGAACCTGCTGACCACGGGCGGGATCACGCAGCGGGTCGACAAGCTGGCGGCCGCGGGGCTGGTCTACCGCGACCGCGACGCCGACGACCGCCGTATCGTCTACATCGGACTGACCGAGGACGGCCTGGCGCTGACGGACAAGGTCGCCGAGGTGCATTTCGCGAACGAGAACCGGATGCTCGCGGGTCTGACGAAGACCGAGCGCACGCAGCTGGCGCAGCTGCTGAGCAGGCTCGAGCACTCGATCCGGCTGGCCGAGCTCGCCGATCGCGCCGAGTCGTAGGGAACCGATCGGCGGTCCGACGAGGCGGCGGTCCTGTTCGGCACGATCGACCACGCGATGCTGGCGGCGGGCGAGATCGACACCGGTTTCGCGCCGTTCGCGCTCTCGGCGGCCGACGACGGCGGGCGGGTCGCGACGCGGTTCGTCGACGGCGAGGAGGACTTCACGGGGGTCGCCTTCGCGCAGCGGTACGCGCGCCAGGACGACCATCTCGAACCGGCCGGGAACCCGCTGCTGCTCCAGCACCGTCCGGAGCCGCCGATCCCGCCGGCGGCACCCCGGCCGGCCGCCGGCTGACCCGGGCAGTGGGGGACGACGCGCCACCGGCGCCACAGGTCAGCCGGCCCAGGGCAACGGCCCCTCGTCCAACCCCCAGTACACGCTCTTCTGCCGCATGTACCCGAGGATCCCGTCCCGGCCCTTGTCCACCCCGAGCCCGCTCTCCTTCATCCCGGAAAACGGCGTCGAGATGCTGAACTGCTTGTAGGTGTTGATCCACACCGTCCCGGCCTCGACCCGCCGCGCGATCCGCCACGCCCGCCGGTAGTCGGCCGTCCAGATCCCGCAGGCGAGCCCGTAGACGCTGTCGTTGGCCTGCCGGACCAGGTCGTCCTCATCCACGTAGGGCAACAGCACCCCCACTGGCCCGAAGATCTCCTCCTGGCAGGTCTTCGACGTGTTCGGCAAGCCCTCCAGCAGCGTCGGCGGGTAGTAGGCGCCGGCCGACGAGGGCACCGCTCCCCCGCACAACACCCGCGCCCCCTCCTCCCGGGCCCGGTCCACCAGCGCCGCCACCCGGTCCCGGTGCGCGAACGTCACCAGCGGCGCCACCTGCGTGTCCCCCGCCACGCCCGGCCCCAGCCGCAGCCGCGAAGCCCCCGCCACCAGCAGGTCCCGGAACTCGTCGTACCGGGCGGCCGGCAGGAAGATCCGCGAGCCCGCGATGCAGCTCTGCCCGGTCGAGGAAAAGATCCCGTACAGGATCCCGGCCACCGCCTGCTCCGCCGAGGCGTCCGGGCACACGATCGTCGGTGACTTCCCACCCAGTTCCATCGTCACCGGCATGATCTTCTCCGCCGCGATGCGCCCGATGGCCCGCCCGGTCGACGTTCCCCCGGTGAACGCGACCTTGCCGACCAGCGGGTGCCGTACCAGCGCATCCCCCACCACCGAACCCGACCCGGGTAGCACGGACAACAGCGGGGCAGGCACCCCCGCCTCCAGCACCAGCCGCGCCAGCGCGAGTGACACCAATGGCGTCGCTTCGGCGGGCTTGAGCAGTACCCCGTTCCCGGCCGCCAGCGCGGGCGCGATCTTCTGGGCGTCACTGGCGATCGGCGAGTTCCACGGCGTGATCGCGCCGACGACCCCGATCGGCTCGTACACCGACATCGTCAGGTACGGCCCGCGCTGCGGGGTCAGCGCGGTCTCCATGGTCTCCAGCGCCGCCGCGTAGAACCGGAACGTCGCCGCGGCACTGGCCACCAGCGCCCGCGTCTCCCGCAGGGCCTTGCCGGTGTTGCGCGTCTGCAGCAACGCCAGCTCGTCCGCGTCCCGCTCGATCAGGTCCCCGACCCGCATGAGCACCCGTGCCCGTTCGTGCGGCAGCAGCGCCGCCCACTCGGGCACCGCGGCCGCCTGCGCCGCATCGTCGACGTCACGCGCCGACGCCGCGTGCACGACCGCGAGCGGTTCCCCGGTCGCCGGGTCAACGCACTCCAGCGGGGCGCCACCGCCCCGCCGCCACCGCCCGGCCACCAGGATTTCGTCCGCGGGCACTGTCATCGAGCCACCTCCACGTGTCCAGGACCGGCAGAATAGCTTAGCCCTAAGCTAATTAGAAGACGTGAACGGCACGAATCCGGGGCGCCAGAAAACTTAGCGCTAAGGGTTGTCGTCACCCGGGAGGCGGTGCTACAAACACTTCCCAAGTTCCCTTAGAGCTAAGACATCAAGGAGATCCCGTGACGACCACGCAAGCCGGCCTCGAGGAACTGATCGACTCCTGCATCGCGACCCGCGAGTCGCGCTACGAGGACTGGGACACCCTCGGCTTCCAGGCCAAGGCGGGCGAGCAGTTCCGCCGGGCGCAGGTCCGCTACATCGGCTCCGGCGCCACCGGCAACCACGACACCGACAACCGCATCCTGCCCTCGGAGCACTTCACCTTCTCCAACATGCGCCTGCCGGCCGGCGCGATCGGCCCGGAGCACACGCACCACGACGTGGAAGAGGTCTTCTTCGTCCTGGAGGGCACCCTCGAGGTGACCGTCCACGACGTCGAGGACGGCACCAAGACCGCCAGCCGCGTGCTGGGCTACCGCGACCTGATCCGCGTGCCCGCCGGGGTGCCGCGCAGCCTGCGCAACATCGGCGAGGGTGACGCCCTGTTCGCCGTGATCATCGGCGCGCAGAAGCCGCAGTTGCCGACCTACCCGCCGACCTCGCCGATGCACGGCGTGACCCGCGGCTGAGCCATGACCCGGACGGTACGAGTTCACCAGAGCACCTGGCTGGCCGACGGGGTCGTGGGCGTCGAGCTGCGCGACCCCGCCGGGGCGGCCCTGCCGGCCTGGGAGCCGGGCGCGCACCTGTCGCTGCACCTGCCCAACGGGCTGGTCCGGGAGTACTCGCTGTGCGGCGACCCGGCGGACGGGCACAGCTGGACCGTGGCCGTCCTGCGGGAACCGTCGTCGCGCGGTGGCAGCGCCTGGGTGCACGAACGCCTCACCCCCGGCACGGTGATCGAGGTCGACGGGCCGCGCAACAACTTCGCGCTGGAGGACGCGCCGCGGCACCTGCTCATCGCCGGTGGCATCGGAATCACACCGTTGCTGGCGATGGCGAACGCCCTGCAGCAGCGCGACTCCGCCTGGTCGATGCTCTACTGTGGACGTTCTCGGTCGGGCATGGCCTTCCTCGGCGACCTGCCCCCGGACCGGGTGCGCGTGCACGCCGACGACGAGCGCGGCGGCCCGCCGGACCTCGCGTCCGAGCTGGCCGGCCTCGAGCCGGGCACGCTCGTCTACTGCTGCGGCCCGGAACCGCTGATCGCCGCGGTCGAGGCCGCACTCCCGGACACCGCGATGCTGCGCGTGGAGCGGTTCCGCGCCCCCACCGCCGCGCCGGCCGCCGCCGACGAGGGCTTCGACGTGGTGTGCGGCGGTTCCGGGCGGCGGATCCCGGTGCCGGCCGGGGTGTCCATCCTGGACGCGCTCGCCGGCGCCGGGGTGGCCGTGCCGAACTCCTGCCGTGAAGGCGTGTGCGGCACCTGCGAGACCAAGGTGCTGTCCGGGGAACCGGAGCACCGCGACTTCCTGCTGAGCGATGACGAGAAGGCGGCCGGCGGCTCGATGCTCATCTGCGTGTCGCGCAGCCGGTCGGCCGAGCTCGTCCTGGACGTGGAGGACTGAGCCATGCCTTCCAGCTACGAGAACGCGTTCGGCGACGAACTCGAGGCGATCTACGGCCGCGGCGTGCACGACCTGCCCGGGGTCGTGGCCGCCCTCAACGCCTCCGGGGTGCGCCCCGCCGGCGGCGAGGACTGGACCGAGCCGTCGTTCACCGCCGAACTGGCCCGCCTGAGCGGAACGGAGAACCACTCGTGAACCCCTTGCACACCACGGAGGGCCTGCTGCGGTTCGGGCTGCGGGACCGCTGGTACCCGCTGTGCCCGTCGGAGCACGTGCGCACCGGCGAGCTGGTCCGGATCGACCGCGCGGGCGAGCAGCTGCTGCTGTGGCGCGACGCCGCGGGCACCGTGCACGTCCAGGAGGACCGCTGCCCGCACCGCGGCGCCCGGCTGTCGCAGGGCGTGCACATGGGCGACCGGATCGCCTGCAACTACCATGGCGTGCAGGTCGACGCGGAGGGCACCGTGGTGTCCGTACCGGGCAGCCCGGGCTGCGCGCTGGAGGGCCGCCGCGTGCTGCGGACGTTCCCGGCTCAGGAGCACGCGGGCGCCGTCTTCGCGTGGTTCGGTGTCGACGAGTCGGCCCCACCGGCCACGCTGGAGGTCCCGGCGCCGATCGCGGGCGGGGCGTGGTCGCGGTTCCTGTGCTACGTCGAGTGGAATGCGCCGTACCTGTACTCGCTGGACAACCTGCTCGACCCGATGCACGGCGCCTTCCTGCACCGCAACAGCCACACGATGTTCGCCGGCAAGCGCGAGGCGGTGTTCCAGATCCGTGTCACCGACACCGGATTCGTGTTCGAGAAGACCGACCAGCGCGGCGTCAACTTCGACTGGGTCGAGTTCACCCACGGGGGCGCCGACTGGGTCACCCTCGAGATCCCGTACCCGGACACGGCCGGGCCGGGCGGGCCGTTCACCATCGTCGCCGGGCTGTGCGCGATCTCGGAGAACCGGCACGCCGGGTTCTTCTGGCGCTGCCGCGAGGTTTCCGGCTGGGAGCGGGACAGCTGGCGCTTCCTCTACCGCAACCGGCTGGAGGCGCGGCACTACGCCGTGCTGGAGCAGGACCGCGAGATGGCCGAGGCGATGCCCGCCGACGCGTGGGACCGGGAGAACCTCTACCAGCACGACATCGCCCTGGTCCGGATGCGCCGCCTGCTGAAGGCGGAAGCCGCGAAACAGGCGGCCCGCCTCACCGAGCCCGCGACCGCAGCGCCGGTCCCGGTCGCCTGACAACTTCCCTTGGAGGACACCATGTCCGAACCCGTCGTCCGGTTGCGGGCGCTGCGGTCGGTCACCCTGCGCTCCACCGCGTGCGCCGACGCGGGCGAGTTCTACCGCGAGGTGTGGGGACTGCGGCAGGTCGAGCAGGACACCGGCGCGGTGTGGCTGCGCGGCACGAGCAGCGAGCACCACGTGCTGCAGCTGCAGCAGGCCGAGCGGAACGCGCTCGGCAAGGTCGCGTTCGCCGTGGCCACGCCGCGGGAGATCGACGAGGCCGCGAGCCGCCTGGTCGCGCAGGGCATCCCGCTGGTGACCGAGCCCGGCAAGCTCGACCAGGTCGGCGGCGGGTACGGTCTGCGGTTCGCCGACCCCGAGGGCCGGCTGGTCGAGTTGTCCGCGGACGTGTGGGCCGTGACCCCGGACGATCCCGACGGCCACCCCGCGGTGCCGCGGAAGCTGGCGCACGTGGTGCTCAACACCGTCGACATCGACGCGGCCTGCCAGTTCTACACCCGCGTGCTCGGCATGCGGATCTCCGACTGGTCCGAGCACCAGATGGCGTTCCTGCGCTGCAACGCCGACCACCACGTGATCGCGTTCAACCAGGCGCCGTTCACGTCGGTCAACCACGTCGCCTACGAGATGGCCTCGATCGACCACTTCATGCGCGGCATCGGACGACTGCGGCACCACGGCATCACGCCGCTGTGGGGTCCGGGGCGGCACGGGCCGGGCAGCAACACCTTCGGCTACTTCGCCGACCCGGCCGGGCTGGTGTGCGAGTACACCTCCGAGGTCGAGCAGGTCGTCGAGGACGCGTGGCTGTGCCGGGTCTGGCGGCGCACCCCGGAGCTGTCCGACCTGTGGGGCACCGCGGGACCGCCGTCGAAGGACGTGCGCGCCCACATGGCCGGCGTGCCCGACCCGGGCTACTCCGCGTGGTGGCGGGGATGAGGGCCGGGGTGATCGGCGCGGGCTCGATCGGCGGCGTGGTCGCCCGCGCGCTGCGCGACGGGGGCGTGCCGGGTGCCACGCTGTCCGGTGTCGTGGATCCGGCCGGCCCGGCGGACCTCCCCGTGGTGCGGCCGGACGAGCTGCTGTCCACTTCGGACCTGGTGGTCGAGGCGGCCGGGCAGCGGGCGCTCGCGGAGCTGGGGCCGCGGGTGCTGGCCGCGGGGCTCGACCTCCTGGTCGTGTCCGTCGGAGCGCTCGCCGACGACGCCCTGCTGGAGACGTTGCTGTCTGCCGGCCCAGGTGAGCTGCACCTGTCCACCGGCGCGATCGGCGGGCTCGACCTGCTGCGCGCGGCGGCCCGGATGGCGCCGCTGGCGCGGGTGACGATCGAGACGACCAAGCTGGCCGCGAACCTGGTGCAGCCGTGGATGACGGCGGCCGAGGCGGAGCGGCTGCGGACGACCGAGGTGCCGGTCGAGCTCCTGCGCGGCGCGGCGCGGGAGGTGACCGCCGCGTTCCCGAAGTCGGCGAACGTGGCGGCGTCGGTCGCGCTGGCCGCGGGAAGCTGGGACGTCGTGGAGGCCGCGGTGATCGCCGATCCCGCCGCCACCGTGACCTCCCACGTCATCACCGCCGAGGGACCGGCCGGGTCGTACCGGTTCGAGATCCGCAACCGGCCCTCGCCGGTGACGCCGACGAGCAGCGAAGTCGTGCCGCACGCCGTGCTCAGCGCGCTCGCCGCGCTGGCCGAGCCGAGGGTGGTGTTCCGGTGAGCCCCGTGCTGTTGCTCCACGGCATCGGGGGGTCGAGTGCCTCGTTCGAGTCGCAGGTGAACGTCCTGTCCGAGCGGCACCGGGTGGTCGCGTGGGACGCGCCCGGCTACGGCGAGTCGCCGGATCCCGAGCGGGCGGACATCGGCTGGTACGCCGGGCAAGCGGCGCGCGTCTTCGGCGAGCCCGCGCACGTGGTGGGCGTGTCGTGGGGCGGGGTCATCGCGACCCGGCTCGCGCTGGACCACCCCGTGCTGTCGCTGACGCTGGCCGATTCGACGCGCGGTTCCGGGACGAGTCCCGAGGCCGCGGCGCGGATGCGGGCTCGGGTGGACGAGCTGGCCGAGGTGGGCCCCGCAGAGTTCGCCCGACGGCGGGCGCCGCGTCTCAGCGCGGACCCGGCCACCCGCGCGAAGGTCGAGGCGACGATGGCGCGGGTACGCCTGAACGGGTACCGGGCGGCGGCGGAGTCGATGGCGACCACCGACCACGGTCCGGTGCTCGGCCAGATCTCGGTGCCCACGCTGGTCGTGGTCGGCTCCGCCGACCAGGTGACCGGAGTCGAGGAAGGCCGGTTGCTGGCACGGGAAATCCCCGGAGCCCGCCTGCGGGTGATCGGCGGCGGGCACGCGGCGAACCAGGAGTGCCCGGACGAGTTCAACGAAGTCCTGCTGGAGTTCCTGTCCGAAGTGGAGGCTTCCCGATGCGGCTGATCGTGGTGACCGGCGCCGGGCGCGGGCTCGGCTGGGCGATCGCCGACGCACTGGGGGCCGCCGGCGCGCAGGTGGTCGTGGCCGAGCGCGATCCGCGGCGGGCGGCCCGCGGGGTCGCCGAGCTCGCGGAGCGCGGGCGGACCGTGCACCGCGTCGACACCGACGTCGCCGAGCCCGATTCGGTGGCGCGGCTGGCCGAGCGGGTCGCCGAGATCGGGCCGCTGCACGGCCTGGTCAACAACGCGGCGATGGCCGACGGGGTGGGGGGCAAGCACTTCGCCGACCTGGAGGTCGACGCGTGGGACCGGCTCATGACGGTCAACGCCCGCGGCCCGTGGCTGGTCGCCCGCGCGCTGTACCCGCAGCTGGCGGCCACCGGCGGGCGGATCGTGAACATCGCCTCCGACGTCGCGCTGTTCGGACCACCGCGCCTGGTGCACTACGTGTCGTCGAAGGGCGCGGTGATCGCGATGACGCGTGCGATGGCCCGCGACGCCGGCCCGGACGGGGTGACGGTGAACGCCGTCGCGCCGGGGCTGACCGAGGTCGAGGCCACCCAGCGCGTGCCCCGCGAACGGCACCGGCTCTACGCGGACAACCGGGCGCTGTCCCGCCCCCAGCAGCCGGACGACGTGGTCGGCGCGGTGGAGTTCCTGCTCTCCGACGCGGCCGCCTACATCACCGGGCAAACGTTGGTCGTCGACGGCGGATTCGTCTGCCACTAGGAGCTTGTGATGGACCTCGGACTTTCCGGGCGGGCGGTCGTCGTGACCGGTGCCAGCTCCGGCGTCGGACTGGCCACCGCGGCGATGCTGCTCGCGGAGGGCGCGCACGTCGCCGCGTGTGCCCGCGACGTCGTGCGCCTGGACACGGCGCTGGCCGGCCTGCCCCGCGCAGCGAGCGCACGGTTGCACACCGCCGCGTGCGACGTCCTCGACGCCGACGACGTGCGCCGGTTCGTGACCGGCGCCGGCGAAGCGTTCGGCGGGCTGGACGGCGTGGTCAACAACGCCGGCCGCTCGCTGATGGCGCGGCTGGCCGAGACCAGCGACGAGCAGTGGCGCGACGAACTGCACCTCAAGGTGTTCTCGGTGCTGCACGTCGTGCGCGCCGCCCAGCCGTGGCTGCGGCCCGGTGCGGCGGTGGTCAACGTCAACGCGATCCTGTCCCGCCAGCCCGAACCGAAGCTCGCCGCGACCTCCGCGGCGCGGGCGGCGTTGCTGAACCTGTCCAAGACGCTGGCCGCGGAGCTGGCGCCGGAGGTCCGGGTCAACTCGGTGTGCCTCGGGCTGGTGGACACCGGGCAGTGGCGGCGCCGGTACGAGCAGAGCGGCACGTCCCTGGCGTGGGAGGAGTGGACCCGCGAGCTGGCCGACGACCGCGGCATCCCGCTCGGCCGGCTGGGCACCGCCGACGAGGTCGCCTTCCCGATCGTGGCGCTGCTGTCGCCGCGAGCTTCCTACATCACCGGCTCCGCCCTCGACGTCGGTGGCGGCGTCGCCCGGTACGTCTAGGGAAATTCAGATGAGTACGGCTTGCCCAGCGGCGCGAGCTGCCCAGGCGGAAGGAAAGAGTGTGAAACACGGTAACGGCGGGGACCTGCTCGCCCAGATCCTGGTCGACAACGGTGTGGACACCGCGTTCGGCATCGTCAGCGTCCACAACCTGCCGCTGGTGGAGGCGATCGCGGGGCGGCTGCGGTTCGTGCCGGTGCGGCACGAGGCCGCGGCGGTCAACGCGGCCGACGGCTACGCGCGGGCCCGGGGCGGGCTGGGCGTGGCGATCACCAGCACCGGCACCGGGGCGGGCAACGCGGCGGGTTCGCTCGTGGAAGCCCTGACGGCGGGCAGCCGCGTGCTGCACGTGACCGGGCAGATCGACTCGCCCTACCTCGGCCGAGGACGCGGGGTGATCCACGAGACCCGCGACCAGCTGGGCATGCTCACCGCGGTGTCCAAGCACGCCGCGTCGATCACCTCGGTGGCGGACGCGGAGGACGTGCTCCGGGACGCGATCCGGCGCGCGGTTTCGCTCCCGTGTGGACCGTCCAGTGTGGAGTGGCCGATCGATCTGCAGTACGCGCGGCACTCGTTCGGCACCCGGGGACCGGAGCGTGCCGCGCCCGTGCCGGCGCCGGACGACGCGGCGGTCGCCCGGGCGGCCGAGCTGATCGCCTCGGCGCGACGCCCGGTGATCTGGGCGGGCGGTGGCGCGGTGGACGCTCGCGACGAGGTGCGCGCGCTGGCCGAGCGGCTGCCCGCGCCCGTGTTCACCAGCAACTCCGGGCGGGGCACGCTGCCGGAGGACCACGACCTGGTGGTCGGCAACTTCGCCACGAGCCCGGCGGCGGCGGACCTGCTCGCCGACGCGGACCTGCTGATCTCGATCGGCACGCACTTCCGGTCGAACGAGACCCGGCACTACCACCTGGAGCTGCCGTCGGCGCACATCCAGATCGACGTCGACCCCGCGGCCCTGGGGCGCGTTCACCCCGTGACGGTGGGCATCGCCGGGGACGCGGCGACCGTGCTGCGGCAGCTGCCCGCGGCGACGGGCGAGGTGGCGTGGCGGTCGCGGGCGATCACCACGCGGCGGGCGGTCCGGTCGCACCTGCGGGAAGCGATCGGCCCGTACCGCGAGATCTGCGACGCGCTGCGCGCGGGTCTGCCGCGGGAGTCGGTGATCGCGCGGGACGTGACGATCCCGTCCAGCCAGTGGGGCAACCGGCTGCTGGACATCCACGATCCGCGCACCAACCTGTTCCCGGTCGGCGGCGGGATCGGTCAGGGACTGGCGACCGGCATCGGCGCCGCGATCGCGACCCCGGACGCGCCGACGCTGGTCATGGCCGGCGACGGCGGGCTGGCCGTGCACCTGGGCGAGCTGGGCACGCTCGCGCAGGAGAAGCCGTGGCTGGTGCTGGTGGTGTTCAACGACGGCGGGTACGGCGTGCTGCGGAACATGCAGGACCACCACGGCGGGTCGCGTGCCGGGGTCGACCTGTACACCCCGGACTTCTCGCGGCTCGCGCAGTCGCTGGACCTGCCCTACCAGCTGGTGAGCAGGCCGTCGCTGTTCGCGGAGGCGCTGGGCAAGGCCGTCGCCGAGCACGGCCCGTCGATGATCGAAGTGGACGTAACCGCGCTCGACCCCGCGCCGCGCCCGTTCGTGCCTCCCGTTCCGGTGCCCGCCGCGTGACACCCCTCCCGGCCGACGACGCCCAGGAGCACCCATGACCCACCCGACGACCGGCCACCACCACGGCCACGCTCCCGCGAACCGGCGACGGCGGATTCTGAAGACCGCCGCGCCGCTGCTCGTGCGCGTTCCCGCCGCACGCGCCCGTCGTGCGGTGATCCTCCTGCACGACGAGCGCGGGCTCACCGAGGCGGCCGAGGCCGGCTGCCGCGCGCTCGCCGGCTGCGGCTACCTCGCCGTGGCCCCGCTGCTCTACTACGACACCGGCGGCCGGATCTTCCCCGACGGCAACTTCGCCGCCCTCGAACCCGGCGACCTCGCCGCCGACGTCGCCGGCGCCCTCGGCCACCTCGACCGCCGCCTCGGGCTGTCGCCCCGCGCGACCGCCGTCGCCGGTCTCGGTCAGGGTGCGCACCTCGCCGCATGGGCCGCCGCGGAACACGGCCTGCCCGCGTTCGGCGTCGAACCGCGCGAGGGTCCCTGGCCCGCGCTCCCCGCGCTGCCGGTGCTCACCGGCGGCCTGGGCGCGTCCTGGCTGTCCCTGCGTGACGAAGCCGGCACGTGGGACGAAGCAGTGCGATTCCTCGATTCAGCCCGCACACTATTGCCCGACGAGGAGACCGAATGAGCATCGACGCGACCCCCGCAACGACGCAGGGTGACATAGCGGCCCGCCTGGAGCGGCTGCCGATGTCGCGCTGGCAGATCACCGTCCGGCTGCTGATCGGCGTCGTGACGTTCTTCGAGGCGTTCGACCAGCTGCTGATCGCCTACACGCTGCCGGTGCTGTCCCGCGAATGGAACCTCTCGGCGGCGACGAGCACGGCCGCGCTCACGATCGGCTCGGTCGGCATGCTGCTGGGCGCCCTGGTGTCCGGCTGGGCCGCCGACCGCGTCGGACGCGTCCGCGTCATCGCGCTCTGCGTCGGCATCAGCGCGTTGTGCAGCGTCGGCATGGCGGCGTTCGACTCGCTCACGCCGTTCCTCGTCCTGCGGTTCGTGCAGGGCCTGGCGATCGGCGGCGAGGTCCCGACCGCCGCGGCCTACATCAGCGAGATCACCCGCGCCCACAAGCGCGGCCGGTTCGTGCTGCTCTACGAGGTGGTGTTCCCGGCCGGGCTCGCGGTGAGCGCGCTGGTCGCCGCGTGGCTGATCCCGCTGTGGGGCTGGCGTTCGCTGTACCTGCTGGCCGCGGTCCCCGGCCTGATGGCGTTCGTGATCGTGCGCGCGGTGCCGGAGTCGCCGCGCTGGCTCGCCTCGCGCGGCAAGTTCGGCAAGGCCGCCGCGGCGATGGCCGTGATGGAAATGCGCATCCAGCGCTCGACGGGCGAACCGCTGCCCGCACCCGCTCCCGCCGCCCCGGTGACCCCGCCCGAGAAGGGCAACGCCCTGCGCGACCTGTTCGCCGGCCGCTACCGCCGCCGCACGCTGACGGTGTGGACGATCTGGTTCGTCGGCTACCTCGCCAACTACGGCATCACGTCCTGGCTGCCGACGATCTACCGCGGTGTGTTCCACCTGCCGCTGGGCCAGGCGCTCTGGTACAGCACCGCGACCTCGGGCGCCGGGCTCGTCGGCTGCGTGCTCGCCGCGCTGGTGATCGACCGCGTGGGCCGCCGCGTGGTGCTGGCCGCCGGGCTCGGTGCGACCACCGCGATGCTGGTGGCGCTGGGCGCGCTCGGCGCCGGGTCGCCGGTGCAGATGCTGGTGTGGTCGTCGCTGGCGGCGGTGTTCAACTTCGCCGTCAACATCAGCCTGTACCTGTACACGCCGGAGCTGTACCCGACGCGCAGCCGCGCGCTGGGCTGCAGCCTGGGTGGCGTGATGAACCGGCTGGGCCTGATCCTCGGGCCGATCCTGGTCGGCGCGGTCTACGCCGGCGGCACCGCGCTGGGTTCGGTGTTCCTGCTGATCAGCGGGATCACACTGGTGGGCACGATCGTCGCGGCGGTCTTCGCGGAGGAGACGCGCGGCCGCACGCTGGAGGAGATCGCGCCCTGACGAGGGTGGACGTGGCGCCTCCTCGGTGCCCATCATGGAACCCGGCACCGAGGAGGCGGGCGATGGCGCTCACCTGGGTCAAGGAGGAGTCCCCGCGGTGGGACGCGGCCAAGCGCGCCGCGTTCGGGGACCGCCCGGAGGTGTTCGGGCTCGAACCACGGGACGGCCAGCTGCTCGCCGACGAGTGGTGGGCCGCCCGCGACGGCGACGAGGTCGTCGGCTGGGGCCGGCTGGACAGCGCGTGGGGCGACGCGGAGATCCTCGTCGTGGTCCGGCCGGAACGGCGCGGGCGGGGCGTCGGGGCGTTCGTGCTGGAGCACCTGGAGCGGGAGGCCGCGCGGGAGGGCCTGAACTACGTCTACAACAGCGTGCGGACGACCGAGCCGGGTGACGCGGCGGGCTGGCTGCGGCGGCACGGCTTCACCGAGAACCCGCCCGGTCAGCTGCGAAAACGCGTGCGCGCCGGTGTTTCACGCTAGGTTCGGCCCATGGCCAAGGACTCGGCGGTGGAGCTGGAGGTCGGGGACCGCACGGTGCGGATCTCGCACCCGGACCGGGTCTACTTCCCGGCGCGGGGCGAGACGAAGCTCGACCTCGCGCGGTACTACCTGTCCGTCGGCGACGGGATCGTGCGCGCGCTGCGGGAACGGCCGTGCATGCTGCACCGCTTCCCGTCCGGCGTCAGTGGCGACAAGGTGCACCAGAAACGGGTCCCCGCGGGGGCGCCGCCGTGGCTGGAGACCGTGCGCGTGCACTTCCCGCGCTACCACCGCCACGCCGACGAGCTGTGCGTGACCGAGCTGGCGCACGTGATCTGGGCGGTGCAGATGAGCACGGTGGAGTTCCACCCGTGGAACTCGCGGCGCGCGGACACCGAGAAACCCGACGAGTGGCGCATCGACCTCGATCCCGGCCCGGCGGCGGACTTCGCGACGGTGCGGCGGGTGGCCCACGTCGCGCACGAGGTCCTCGACGAGCTCGGCGCGACCGGGTGGCCCAAGACCTCGGGCGGCAGCGGACTGCACATCTACGTGCGCGTCGAGCCGCGGTGGGGGTTCACCGAGGTGCGCCGGGCGGCGCTGGCGTTCGCGCGCGAGGTGGAGCGCCGGGCTCCCGACGACGCGACGACGACCTGGTGGCGCAAGGACCGCGACCCGGCGCTGGTGTTCGTCGACTACAACCAGAACGCGCGCGACCACACGATCGCCAGCGCCTACTCGGTCCGGGGCGTTCCCGGGGCGACCGTGTCCACGCCGGTCACGTGGGACGAGATCGACGACGTCGAACCGGGCGACTGCACGATCGCGACGGTCCCCGCCCGGTTCGCCCAGCTCGGCGACCTGCACGCCGGCATCGACGACACCGCGTACCCCCTGGAAACCCTGCTCGAGTGGGCCGACCGCGACGGCCTGGAGTAACCCCGGCTCCCGGGGCTCGCCGGCGGGGTTGCGTGTGGCGGGATAACGATCACTCGGACGGGGTACACCCATGCCTCCAGGAAGGAGCGGACATGAGCGACTCGGACAAGGCCGAGAACAAGGCCGAAGAGCTGAAGGGCAAGGCCAAGGAGACCCTGGGCAAGGCCACCGACAACGAGCAGTGGGAGAGCGAAGGCAAGGGCGACCAGGGCAAGGCCGACGTCAAGCAGGCCGGCGAGAAGGTCAAGGACGCGGCGAAGGACGTGTTCGACCGCTGATCCGCCTGTGGCACCTGCCACAACCCGGTGTACGCATTGCGACCTCAAGTTCAGCATGCGTACATGCCATCCACTCTCGACGAGAAGACGCGCACGCCGCGGTTCGAGCGGCCGGAACTCCCGGTCGCCGGGCCGCGGCGGCTGCGTGCCGACCTCACCGGCACCACCCTGACCAACGGCGTGATCGGCCTGGTGTTCTCCGCGACCGGGCCGATCGCGGTCATCCTCGCCGTGGGCGTGCGGGGCGGACTGTCCCCCGCGCAGCTGGCGTCGTGGATCTTCGGGGTCTTCTTCCTCAACGGGATCCTGACCGTGCTCGCGTCGTGGCTGTACCGGCGGCCGCTGGCGTTCTTCTGGACGATCCCCGGCACGGTCGTCGTCGGCGGGTCGCTGACCCACCTCGCGTGGGCCGAGGTGCTCGGCGCGTTCGTGGTCACCGCGCTGCTGATCCTGCTGATCGGCCTGACCGGCTGGGTCCGCGCGGTGATGGCCGCGCTGCCGATGCCGATCGTGATGGCGATGGTCGCGGGCGTGTTCCTCAAGTTCGGGCTGGACCTGGTGACCTCGATCGGGGTGGACCCGGCGGTCGCGGTTCCGATGGTCGTGGTGTTCGTGCTGCTGTTGGCGGTTCCCGCGGCCGGGAAGCGGATGCCGCCGATCCTCGGGGCACTCCTGGCCGGCGTGATCGCGGTGGCGGCCTCCGGCCGGTTCTCACCCAGCGGCACCGGCTGGCTGGCCGAACCGCTGCTGCAGGCGCCCCGGTTCTCCTGGCCGGCGCTGCTGGAACTGGTGGTGCCGCTCGCGGTCACGGTGCTCGTCGTGCAGAACGGGCAGGGCGTCGCCGTGCTCAAGCAGGCGGGACACGAGCCGCCCACCAACGTCGCCACGGTCCTATGCGGACTGTGGTCGCTGCCCGCCGCGGCGGTGGGTGCGGTGTCGACGTGCCTGACCGGGCCGACGAACGCGCTGCTGGTGGCGTCCGGTGAACGCCACCGCCAGTACACCGCGGGCATCGTGTGCGGTCTCGGCGCGATCGTCACCGGCCTGTTCGCACCGGCGTTCGTGCGCCTGATGCTCGCCACACCACCGGCGTTCGTCGCGGTGCTCGGCGGGCTGGCGATGCTGCGGGCCCTGCAAGGCGCCTTCGTGACGGCGTTCCGGACGAGCTTCACACTCGGCGCGCTGGTGGCGTTCCTGGTGACCGTGTCGGGCGTGCAGCCGCTCGGGATCAGCTCCGCGTTCTGGGGGCTGGTCGCCGGGCTCGCGGTCTCGTTCCTGCTGGAGCGCGCCGACTTCCGCTCATGACGCGCGCGGGCGGTGCGGCTCGGGGTGGCCGGACCCGGCCGGGAGGTCCCGGTCGACGTGGTCGGCGTGGTACAGGGCCTGGGCCAGCAGCCGGCGCACGTGGTCGTCGGCCGCGGAGTAGTAGACGAAGGTTCCCTCGCGGCGGCCCTTGACCAGGCCGGCCAGCCGCAGTTTCGCGAGGTGCTGCGACACCGCCGTCGGGGTCGCCCCGGCGAGTTCGGCCAGGCACGCCACCGACGATTCGCCCTGCAGCAGCGCCCACAGCACCCTGATCCGGGTCGGGTCGGCCAGCAGGCGGAACGACTCGGCGGCCAGGTGCACCTGCTCGTCGTTGGGCATGTCGAACTCCGGCAGCGAACTGTGCATCCACGTACCCTACTACCTGCGTACCTTCATGTATACGCAGATAGGCTGGTACTGTTCCCGCCATGACGACGCGACTGTGGCACCGGATCCGCCACGTCCTCACCCCGCACCACCACGACAGCGCCGAGCGCTGGGACGACGCGCTCGAGACCAGCCGGTCCGGGGTCCGCGCCCTGACCTGGTCCTTCGCCGCGCTGTTCGCCACCGCGCTGGTGCAGTTGGCCCTGGTGCTGCTCACGGACTCGGTGGCGCTGCTGGGCGACACGATCCACAACTTCGCCGACGCGCTGACCGCGCTGCCGCTGGGGCTCGCGTTCCTGCTCGGCCGCAAGGCCGCGACCCGGCGCTACACCTACGGTCTCGGTCGAGCCGAGGACCTCGCCGGCGTGGTCGTGGTCCTGATCATCGCCGCGTCCGCCGCGTTCGCCGCCTGGGAGGCGGTCGGCCGCCTGCTCGACCCGCGGCCGGTGGAACACCTGTGGGTCGTCGCGCTCGCCGGGGTCGTCGGGTTCGCCGGCAACGAGCTCGTCGCGCGTTACCGCATCACCGTGGGCCGCCGGATCGGCTCCGCCGCGCTCGTAGCCGACGGCCTGCACGCCCGCACCGACGGCTTCACCTCACTGGCCGTCGTCCTCGGCGCCCTCGGTGTCGCGCTCGGCTTCCCCGCCGCCGACCCGGTCGTCGGCCTCGTCATCACCGTCGCCATCCTGTTCGTCCTGCGCGACGCCGCTCGCGAGGTGTTCCGCCGCCTCATGGACGGCGTCGAGCCCGCGATCGTCGACCGGGCCGAACGGACCGCCCGCGCCGTGCCCGGCGTGCAGGACGTCGCGGACCTGCGGATGCGCTGGATCGGCCACACCCTGCACGCCGAGCTCGCCATCCGCGTCGAGGCCACCCTCACCGTCGACGAGGCGCACCGGCTCGCCCACGAGGTCGAACACGAGCTCCGCCGGGCGACCCCGCGCCTCGCGGCCGCCGTCATCCACACCGAGCCCGCGGCGGTCCGCTCATGACCCGTCACCGGGGGAACGGCGCCGCGCGGCCAGCTCCGCGCGGGACCGGATGCCGAGCTTGGCGTAGATCCGGGTGAGGTGGTATTGCACCGTCTTGGTGGACAGGAACAGCTCCGCCGCGACCTCCCGGTTGGACAGTCCACTCGCGACCAGCTGGGACACCGCCTCCTCCTGGGGCGTCAGCTCGTCGAACCCGCGGTCGCCGCGCGGGGCGTGCACGCCGCCGGCCTTGAGCTCGCGGTCGCAGCGCGCCACGTAGGTGGCGGCTCCCAGTGCCGCGAACGCGTCGCGCGCCGTGGTGAACACGGTGTCCGCCTCGCGGCGTTTACCCGCGCGGCGCAGGATCTGGCCGTAGGCGAAGTTCACCCGCGCCAGGTCGTAGCGCAGCGGCAGGTCCTCCAGCAGGCCGACGGCCTCGTCGAACGCCGCCCGCGCGCCGTCCAGGTCGCCCCGCGTGCCCCGGAGCCGGCCGCGGGCGGCGCCCAGCCGGGCCCGCGCCGACGCCCGGTCCCGCTGTGCCGCGAGCCGCTCGTGCGGCACCAGGAACGCGTCCGCCTCGGCAGTCTTGCCCTCCAGGACCAGCGCGTGCGCGTACATCTCCGCCCACGGCCAGTACCCCGGCTCGTCGATGCTCCCGCCCGCCCACGGCAGGGTGAGCGGGCGCAGCGCGCGCAGCACGCCGGCCGAATCGGCGCGGGCTTCGGCGATCTGGGCGCGCGCCAGGCACGACGGCACGCGCATGATCTCGTAGTCCTGCGGCCCGGCGTCGGCGCGGCGCAACGCTTCCTCGGCCCGGTCCCAGTCGCCGCGCAGCGCGTGCACGGCGACCGTGGTCCACGCCAGCAGCGGTCCGGCCAGCACGATGCCGGAGCGGTCCAGCAGTGGCTCGGCCTCCGCGACCGTGCGCAGCGCGTCGTCCCACTCCCCCGTCACGAACTGCGCCCGCGCCAGCCAGCCCCGCGCCCACAGCGAGATCCGCGTCGAACCGCCCAGGAACGTGGTGGGCACCGAGATCTCCAGGTCGGTGCGCGCCTCGTCGATCGCGTCGACCATCAGGTTCAGCCAGCCCCGGCCCATCAGGATCCGCTGCGCCTGCGCGCCGTGCTGCACGCGTTCGGCCAGCGCGTCGTAGCCGGCCAGCGCCTCGTCCGCGCGCCCGCTGCCGGCCAGGCCCAGACCCCGGATCGCCGCCGCCTCGACCGCCGCCGGCGCGTCCGGCCGCACCAGCGAGATCGCGCGGTCGGCCCAGCGCACCATGTCCCCGGCCTGGCACCGGGACAGCGAGTGCAGCACGTAACGCTGGCAGATCAGAGCCGCCACCTCGGGCTCCCGCTCGGCGTTGACCAGGTCCCAGGCCCGGCCGAGACGGGTTTCCGCCTCGGCGGCGCGGCCGCGCACGATCGCCAGGTAGCCGAGGACGGCGTTGCGCAGCGGCGTCTCCCGCAGGCTCTCCACCGCCGGGACCAGGGCGGCCGCGGCGAACGCGTCGCCGGCGCCGATCAAGGCGTCCACCGCCCGGGTGAGCCGGCTTTCACGCAGCAGCCGGTCGTCGGTGAGGCGGCTGGCGTCGGACAGCAGCGACGCCGCCACACCCCAGGCACCTTCGGCGGCGCGTTCCGCGGCCAGTTCGTCGAGCCGGTCGGCGACCGCGGCGTCCGGCACCGGCGAGGCGGCGACGAGCAGGTGCATGCGCCGGACCGGGTCGTCGATGAGGTCCGCGGCACGCCGGTGCGCGTCCGCCGCGGCGGCCGGGCCCATGGCGGCGAGCACCGCGGCGCGCACCATCTCGTCCGGCGGGCCGGCCTCGGTCAGCCCGCGCGGGGCGAAGGCGACCAGCCCCGCGGCGCACGCCTCGTCGAGCAGGGGCAGCACGTCGGTGCCGATCCCGGCGAGCGACGCGGCGTCCCGCACCGCGGTGCCGGCCCCGAGCACGGCGAACGCCTCGGCCAGCCGCCGCGCCTCCGCGGAACAGGAATCCAGGCCCTCGCGCACCCGTGCGGCGACGGCGGCGGGTGCGGGCAGGTCGGGGTCGAACCGCGCCCACGTCGAGGGCGGCACCTCGGCGAGCAACTGCACGATGTGACGCGGGATGCCGCCGGTGTGCCGCCAGAGCCGTTCGGCCATCGAGGGGTGCAGCAGGACGCCGTGCGCGGCGGCGAGTTCACCGACCTCGGGCGCGGTGAGGGGTTCCAGGCGGATCGTGGTGGTCGCGGCGCGGTGCAGCAGTTCCAGCGTCGCCGCCGGGACGTGCGGATCCCCGCTCACGCAGGTGGCGACGACGAGTGGTCCGGATTCCCCGTGCCGGACCGCGGACACCAGTGCCCGCAACGATTCCGCGTCCGCCCACTGTGCATCGTCCACAATAGCCACTTCCGGCTCGCCGCCGAGCTGGCCGAGCACGCCGCCGCCGCGGCCGGTTTCCCACGGCACCCCGGTCGCGCGCCGCAGCCCGGAGCCGTGCCGCGCGGCGAACTCGTCGGCCAGCGCGGTGCGCCCGACCCCGGCCGGGCCCGTGACCAGCACGAACGCCGGCTCGTCCCGGGCCGCGGCGTTGTCCAGGACGGCGAGCGCGGCGGCGCGGGCGATCAGCTGCGGGCGACGGTGGACCACACGGCCACTCTAGGCCGACGCCACCCGCGCACTCACAGCTGAACCCCGCCCCGCGGATCCGGGCCGCCGGCACGGGCCCGCTCCAGGCGCCGCGCGCGCTCGGCGGCGAACGCCCTGCCCAGGCCGAGCCGCTCGGCGGGGGACACGGTGCGCCGCAGCTCGTTGAGCAGCCCCCGCTCCTCGCCGCGGATGTGCTCGTCCACGGCGTTCTCCAGGCGCAGCAACGCCTTCTCCCCCTCCGGCCCGGGCTCGGTGATCGCCCGGACGTCGGCGGAGACGTCCGGGCCGGGCTCGGACGGGTGGAGCACGCGCTCGGTCGCCGCGGCGTGCGCGGTCAGCAGCGCGGCCAGCTCGGCCGTCAGCAAATCCCGGTCCGCCTGCTCGTCCCGCAACCCGCGGAACAGCTCTTCGAGGCGGCGGTGGTCGGCCTGGACCAGTTCCGTCACGTCCGATCCCGGCGTCGCGGCGGGGGCCGGGCGGGTCCAGCCGAAGGTCAGCGCCACCGCCTGCCGCCACTGCGCGTACTCCCGCTCGCGCCGCGCCAGGTCCATCTCGGGCAGCCACTGGGCCGCGCGGTGCCAGTTGCGCCGCAACCCCTCCAGGTCCGGCCAGTACCCCACCGACAGCCCCGCCGCGTAGGCAGCGCCCAGCGACACCGTCTCGGCGACCATGGGCCGGACCACCGGCACGTCGAGGACGTCGGCGACGAACTGCATGAGCAGGTTGTCCGCGGTCATCCCGCCGTCCACCCGCAGGGTCGACAGCGCGAGGCCGGAGTCGGCGTTCATCGCCTCGACCACCTCGCGGGTCTGCCAGCCGGTGGCCTCCAGCACGGCCCTGGCGAGGTGCCCCTTGGTGATGTAGGACGTCAGCCCCGCGATCACCCCGCGCGCCTCGCTGTGCCAGTGCGGGGCGAACAGGCCCGAGAAGGCGGGCACGATGTAGCACCCGCCGTTGTCGGAGACCGTGCGCGCCAGCGTCTCGATCTCCGGCGCGCTGCTGATCAGCCCGAGCCCGTCGCGGAACCACTGCACCAGCGACCCGGTCACCGCGATCGAGCCCTCGAGCGCGTACACCGCGGGTTCGTCGCCGATCCGGAAGCCGACCGTGGTGAGCATGCCGTGGGTGGACAGCACCGGCGTGGTGCCGGTGTTGAGCAGCAGGAAGCTGCCGGTGCCGTAGGTGCACTTCGCCTCGCCCGGCGCGAAGCAGGTCTGGCCGAACAGCGCCGCCTGCTGGTCGCCGAGCGCGGCGGCGATGTCGATGCCCGGCACCACGCGGGAGGTCGTGCCGTACACCTCGGTCGAGGAGCGGATCTCGGGCAGCATCACGCGCGGCACGTCGAAGAACTCGAGCAGCTCGTCGTCCCAGGACAACGTGCGCAGGTTCATCAGCATCGTGCGGGAGGCGTTGGTGACGTCGGTGACGTGCACCCCGCCGTCGGGTCCGCCGGTGAGGTTCCAGATCAGCCAGGTCTCGATCGTGCCGAACAGCACCTCGCCGCGCTCGGCCCGCTCCCGCAGCCCCGGGGTGTGCTCCAGCTGCCAGCGCAGGCGCGGCGCGGAGAAGTACGTGGCCAGCGGCAGCCCGCACAACCGGCGGACCCGGTCCGCGCCCGGCTCGCGGGCCAGCTGGTCGACCATCCCGTCGGTGCGGGTGTCCTGCCAGACGATCGCGCGGCCGACCGGGACGCCGGTCCGGCGGTCCCACAGCACGGTCGTCTCGCGCTGGTTGGCGATGCCCAGAGCGGCGACCTGCCCGGCCTCGATCCCCGCGTCGGACAGCGCCTGCGGGACCACCCGGCCGAGGTTGCGCCAGATCTCGACGGCGTCGTGCTCGACCCAGCCCGGTCGCGGGAAGTGCTGCTGGTGCTCGCGCTGGGCCACCGAGACCAGGCGCCCACGGGCGTCGAACAGGATGCACCGGGTCGACGTCGTGCCCTGGTCGATCGCCATCACGTAGCGCTGCACCATGCGGGCGGCCTCCTCGTCACCGGGATGCGACGAGGTCGCGGGACACCGCCCGGGCCGCGTCGCGGACGTAGGCGAGCAGCCGCGGTTTCGGGCTCCCGCCGGGTTCGCAGATCCGGTCCTCCGCGCCGGACACGCCGATCGCCCCGACCACGATGCCACCGTGGCCGCGGATGGGCGCGGCGATCCCGGCCTCGCCGGGGACCAGTTCACCGCGCTCGCCGGCCCAGCCCGCCCGGCGGACCTCGGCGAGCGCGTGTTTGATCGCCGCCGGGGTGACCAGCGTCCGGCGCGTGTAGGACTCCGGCTCGCCGGAGCGCCACGACGCCGCCAGCGCCGCGTCGTAGGCCAGCAGGACCTTGCCCAGCGCGGTCGCGTGCGGCGGCAGCAGGGCGCCGACGTCGAGGGTCTGCGGGGTGTCGTCCGGGCGGAAGACGTGGTGCACGACCAGCACCCGCCCGTCCAGCGGCGCGCCGATGCGCACCGTCTCCCCGCTGCGGGCCGCCAGCGCGTCGGCCCAGTTGATGGCCCGCGAGCGCAGCTCGTTCACGTCGAGGTAGCTGGTGCCCAGGTGCAGCAGCGCGGCGCCGAGCTGGTACTTGCCGGTGTCGCGGTCCTGCTCGACGAACCCGACGCCGGCCAGCGTGCGGAGGATGCCGTGCGCGGTGCCCTTCGCCAGCTCCAGCGACTCGGCGATCTCGGCCACCCCCAGCCGCCCGGAGCCGCGCGCCAGCAGCCGCAGCATCGCGGCGGCGCGCTCGATGGACTGGATGGGACCCGGCACAGGCGGGACCCTAACCGACCGGCGGCCGTTCGACAATGTCGAACCGCGCCCCGGAGTGTTCGACAATGCTGACCGCGGCGCGTTGCCCCGGTCTCACCCGCGGTCGTAGCTTCGGCGGACCAAGGGGGGAAACGGTCCTTTGTGGAGGAAGCAATGACGCGAAGCCTCAAGGCGCGCGGGCTCGGTGGCGAACTCGCCGCCGAGTTCGTGGGCACGATGATCCTCATCCTGTTCGGGTGCGGGGTGGTGGCGCAGGTCGCGGCCGCCGGTATCGGGGACCACGACAGCATCGCCTGGGCCTGGGGACTCGGCGTGACGCTCGGCGTCTACGTCGCCTCGCGGGTCAGCGGCGCCCACCTCAACCCCGCGGTCACCGTCGCGCTGGCCGTGTTCCAGGGGTTCTCCTGGCGCAAGGTGGCCCCCTACGCACTGGCCCAGACCGCCGGTGCGTTCATCGCCGCGCTGCTCGTGCGCTGGAACTACACCGAGGTCCTGCACGCCGCGGACCCGGGGCTGACGATCAAGACCCAGGGCGTGTTCTCGACGCTGCCGGGCAACGGCACGCTGCCGGTGGGCGACTGGGGCGCCTTCCGCGACCAGGTGATCGGCACCGCGATCCTGGCCCTGGTCATCTTCGCCATCACCGACCTGCGCAACACCGCGCCCGCGGCGAACCTCGGCCCGGTCGTGGTCGGATTCCTGGTGGTCGCGATCGGCATGGCTTGGGGCACGAACGCCGGTTACGCGATCAACCCGGCCCGCGACTTCGGCCCGCGCCTGGCGTCCTGGCTCACCGGCTACGACACCGCGTGGAACGACCAGTACGGCAACCCGTACTGGTGGGTCCCGATCGTCGCCCCGCTGATCGGCGCCGTGATCGGCGGCGGCATCTACAAGTACTTCATCAGCCGCCACCTGCCCCGCAGCGAGGACATCGGCCCCGCCAAGGCCCTCGAGCCGTCCGCCTGAGTTCACGAAGGAGTGACCATGCCCGATTTCGTCGGTGCCGTCGACCAGGGCACGACCAGCACCCGATTCATGATCTTCGACCACGGCGGCAACGAGATCGCCCGCCACCAGCTCGAGCACGAGCAGATCCTGCCCCGGCCGGGCTGGGTGGAGCACAACCCGACCGAGATCTGGGAGCGCACCCGCGCCGTGATCGCGAGCGCGCTGACCAAGGCGAACCTGACGGCCGGCGATCTCGCCGCGCTGGGCATCACCAACCAGCGCGAGACCACCGTGGTGTGGAACCGCCGCACCGGCCGCCCCTACACGAACGCGATCGTGTGGCAGGACACCCGCACCGACCGGATCGCCTCCGCGCTCGAACGCGGCGGCCAGGGTGACGTCATCCGGCGCAAGGCGGGCCTCCCCCCGGCGACCTACTTCTCCGGCGGGAAGCTGCAGTGGATCCTGGAGAACGTCGACGGCGTCCGCGCCGACGCCGAGAACGGGGACGCGCTGTTCGGCACCACCGACAGCTGGCTCATCTGGAACCTCACCGGCGGCACCGACGGCGGGGTGCACGTCACCGACGTCACCAACGCCTCCCGCACCATGCTGATGGACCTGGAGACGCTGGACTGGGACGACGAGCTGCTGTCGTTCTTCGGCATCCCCCGGCGCATGCTGCCGGAGATCAAGTCGTCCTCGGTCCACTTCGGCACCACCCGCTCCGACGGCCCGCTCGGCGGCGAGATCGCGATCACCGGTGTGCTGGGCGACCAGCAGGCGGCCACCGTCGGCCAGGTGTGCTTCCGCCCCGGCTCGGCCAAGAACACCTACGGCACGGGCAACTTCCTGCTGCTCAACACCGGGCACGAGCTGGTGCGCTCGAAGCACGGGCTGCTGACCACGCTGTGCTACCGCTTCGGCGACGACAAGCCGGTGTACGCGCTGGAGGGTTCGATCGCCGTCACCGGGTCGGCCGTGCAGTGGCTGCGCGACCAGCTGGGCATCATCAGCGGCGCGTCGCAGAGCGAGACGCTGGCCCGGCAGGTCGACGACAACGGCGGCATCTACTTCGTCCCCGCGTTCTCCGGCCTGTTCGCGCCGTACTGGCGTTCCGACGCGCGCGGCGCGATCGTCGGCCTGACCCGCGCCACCACCAACGCCCACCTGGCGCGGGCGACCCTGGAGTCGATCTGCTACCAGACGCGCGACGTCGTGGAGGCGATGCAGAACGACTCCGGCGTCCCGCTCGACGTGCTGCGCGTGGACGGCGGGGTCACCGCGAACGAGCTGTGCATGCAGCTGCAGGCGGACATCCTCGGCGTGCCGGTGTCCCGGCCGGTCGTCGCCGAGACCACCGCGCTCGGGGCCGCCTACGCGGCCGGGCTGGCCGTCGGGTTCTGGCGGTCGACCGACGAGCTGGAGCAGAACTGGAACGAGGACCGGCGCTGGGAGCCGTCGTGGAGCGACGCCCAGCGCGCCGAGGGGTACGCCGGCTGGCAGAAGGCCGTCGGACGCACCCTCGACTGGGTCGACGTCGAATAACGATCGCAAGGAGAAAGCCGTGCCCCAACCCCTGTCCCCCGCCTACCGCGGTGACGCCCTGCGGCGCCTGGCCAACGAAGAGTTCGACGTGCTCGTCGTCGGCGGCGGCGTGACCGGCGCCGGCGCCGCCCTGGACGCCGCCTCGCGGGGGCTGTCCGTCGCGCTGGTGGAGGCCCGCGACCTCGCCGCCGGCACGTCGAGCCGGTCGAGCAAGCTGATCCACGGCGGGCTGCGGTACCTGGAGCAGCTGGACTTCAAGCTGGTGCGGGAGGCGCTGCGCGAGCGCGCTCTGCTGTTGCGCACGCTCGCGCCGCACCTGGTGCGCCCGGTGAAGTTCCTGGTCCCGCTCAAGCACCGGGTGTGGGAGCGCGGCTACATCGGCGCGGGGGTCACGTTGTACGACACGCTCGGCGGGGCGCGGGCGCTGCCGCGGCACCGGCACCTGAGCCGGCGCCGCGCGTTCGAGGTGGCGCCCGGCCTCGCCGAGGACGCGCTGATCGGCGCGATCCAGTACTACGACGCGCAGGTCGACGACGCCCGGCACACGATGATGATCGCGCGCACGGCCGCGGACCAGGGCGCCGCGGTGGTGACGCGCGTGCGGGTCACCTCGCTGGCCCGGGACGGCGAGCGGGTCACCGGCGCGACCGTGGTCGACCGCGAGAGCGGCGCGGAGATCACGGTGCGGGCCCGCAGCGTGATCTCCGCGACCGGCGTGTGGAGCGACGACATCGCCGAGGCGGCGGGCATTCCGGCGCCGTTCCACGTGCGCGCCTCCAAGGGCATCCACCTGGTGGTGCCGCGCGCGAAGATCGACCTGGACACCGGGTTGATCCTGCGCACCGAGAAGAGCGTGCTGTTCGTGATCCCGTGGGGCCCGCACTGGATCGTCGGGACCACCGACACCGAGTGGGACCTGGACCGGGAGCACCCGGCGGCCAGCCGCGCGGACGTGGACTACGTGCTCGACCACGTCAACGCCGTGCTGCGCGAGCCGCTCACGCACGACGACATCGAAGGTGTCTACGCCGGGCTGCGGCCGTTGCTGGCGGCCAAGGCGACCGCGACCACCAAGCTGTCGCGGGAGCACGCGGTGGCGCACCCGGTGCCCGGTCTGGTGGTGGTGGCCGGTGGCAAGTACACGACGTACCGCGTGATGGCGGCCGACGCGGTCGACGCGGCGATGTCCGATGTGGACCGCCCGGCGCCGCCGTCGTGGACCGACCGGCTGCCGATCGTCGGCGCGCGGGGGTACGAGAAGGCCTACGCCGGCCGGCACGAGCTGGCGCGGCGCGCCGGATTGCCGGTGTCGCGGATCGAGCACCTGCTCGGCCGGTACGGCACCGCCGTCGACGAGGTCCTGGCGCTGACCGCGCAGCAGCCCGAGCTGGCCGGGGAGATCCCGGGCGCGCCGGAGTACCTCAAGGCGGAGGCGGTGTACGCCGTGACGCACGAAGGCGCGCTGCACCTGGAGGACGTGCTGACGCGGCGGACCCGGATCTCGATCGAGCAGCGGGACCGCGGGCTGGCCGCGGCGCCGGTGGTGGCGGATCTGATGGCCCCGCTGCTGGGGTGGTCGGCCTCGCGGCGGGACCGCGAAGTGGCCCACTACCGGGCCCGGGTGGACGCGGAGCGCGCGGCGCAGGAGGCCCCGGACGACGCGACGGCGAACGAGAGCCGCCTGGCCGTGCCCGCCCTGCTGGGCTGACACCGCGCCCCGGGTGATCTCCCTGAGGGGTGGGATCACCCGGGGCACCGGGGGTGTCAGCCGAGGTCGCCGCCCGCCACCGGCAGGACTGTGCCGGTGATGTAGGCGGCCTCGTCGGAGGCGAGGAACGTGATCGCGGCGGCCTGCTCGTCGAGCGTGCCGTAGCGCTTCATCAGCGACGAGTTCACCGTCTGGTCGATGTGGGCCTGGAACCAGGCCCGCTCCTGCTCGGTCTCCAGGGCCGAACCGCCGCGGCTGATCCGGCGCGGTGGCGCTTCGGTGCCACCGGGTGCGGTCGCCACCACCCGGATTCCCGTGCCGGCGTATTCGAACGCCAGCGAGGCCGTGATGGCGTTGATCCCGCCCTTCGCCGCCGAGTACGGGATGCGGTGGATCCCGCGGGTCGCGGCCGACGACACGTTCACGATCACCCCGTGCCCCCGCGCGGCCATCGACGGCAGCGCGGCGCGGCACGAGTACAGCGTCGTCATCAGCGACCGCCGGATCTCGGCGTCGATCTGCGCCGGCGTGAACTCGGTGAACGGCTTGAACCAGATCGCCCCGCCCACGTTGTTGACCAGCACGTCGATCCGGCCGTACCGGGCGATCGCCGCCTCGGTCACCGCCTGCGCGCCCTCCCACGTCTCCAGGTCGGCGAGCACCGGCAGGGCCTCGCCGGTCAGCTCGTCCGCCACACCGGTGACCAGGTCCGACCGGTCGGCCAGGACGACGGTGCCGCCCTCGGCGCTGATCCGGCGCGCGACCCGCTCGCCGATGCCCTGCGCGGCACCGGTCACCACCACGACCTTGCCGTCGAACCGGCCGGGGCTGAGGAACCTCGGCCGCCGGGCGGCCTTCGCGTCGTCCATCGCCCGGCGCATCGTGATCTTCGACCGCTCGGCGTGCTCGGCGACCAGGCGGCGCGCGGTCTGCCGGTCGCCCGCCTCGAACGCGGCCACGATGTCCAGGTGGTCCTGGGTGCACCGGGGGTGGCACCAGGTGGCGTCGCGCAGCGTCTCCTCCATGTGCCCCTTCACGCCGAGCGCGCGGTAGGCCTGGAGCAGGTGCTCGTTGCCGGTCTGGGTGAACAGGTAGTCGTGGAACGCGGCGTTGGTCTCGGTGTACGCGGCGGCGTCGACGAACCGGTCACCGTCCACATAGGGCACGCATGCCTCGGCCAGCAGCCGGTACCCGGCGAGCTGCCGCGAGGTGAGCCGGCCGATCGTGATCTCCACCGCGCCGAGCTCAAGGGCCTGCCGCGCCTCGAACACGGCATCCGACTCGTGCACCGACGGGTGCTCCTCGCCGATCTCGTAGCACCCGGGCCCGGTGAGCGGGGCGATTTCGGCGGGCGGCAGCATCTCCTGGCCCGCGATGGAGCGGGCCGCCACGGGAGCCGCCGTGTCGCCCGGGTCGAGCGCCCCGCCGGTTCCACCGGGCCAGACGGCCTGACCGGCGATGGTGCGCTTGGTCTGTCCGTCGTCGGCGACCGGGCCCGTCCCGCGCAGCGGTTCGATTTCGGTGGCCGGGAAGACGGTCTGCCCGGCCACGGCCCGGCCCGCCCCCGCCGGTTCCGGCGAAGGGGACGAAGCCGGATCGGCGGGGGCGGCCGGGACCTCCGGCGCGGCGGGCGCCGGGGCCAGGACAACCGGAGCCGGCTCGGGTTCCGGCGGGGCGTCGGGCTCGGGGGCGGCCTCCGTCTCCACCGCGGACGGCGCGGCGGAGAGCGCGAACTTCTCGTAGTAGAACCCCGCGGGCTCCACCCCGGCGTCGGCGAAGTGCTTGCGCACCGCCTCGACCATCGGGGGCGGGCCGCACAGGTACACGGCCACGTCGCCGCCGTGCAGGTGCTCGTCGCGGATCAGGGCGGTCACGTAGCCCTTGTTCGGCGCCGTGCTGTCCGGGTCGGCGACGCAGTAGTCCCAGGTCAGCCCCTCGACCTGGTCGGCCAGCCCGGCGAGGGTGTCCAGCTCGACCAGGTCGTCGTCGGTGGTGACGCCGTAGATCAGGTGCGCCGGGCGGGCCGACCCGCAGGCCCGCATCGCGCGCACGATCGACAGGATCGGAGCCAGCCCGGTCCCGCCGGCGAGCAGCAGCACGGGCCGGTCGGCCTCGCGCAGGAAGAAGCTGCCGTTCGGACCGGTGAACGTCAGCGCGTCCCCCGGCGCGGCGCGCCCGGTCAGGTAGTCCGACATCACGCCGCCCGGCGTGATCTTCACCAGGAACGTCAGCTGCTTGTCGTCCGGCGCGTTGCTGAACGAGTACGACCGCGTCTGCCCGGTGCCGGGCACCTCGATGTTGACGTACTGCCCGGGCAGGAACGCGAGCTTGTCCCGGTCCGGCGTTTCCACGGTCAGGGCGAACGTGGTCGGCGACAACCGGTCCAGCGCGGTGATCGTGCCGGTGTACGTCGCCGCCTGCGTCTTCGCCACCGCCGACGTGCTGGCGATCTGCAGCACCAGGTCGGAGCGGGGCTTCATGCTGCACGGCAGGACGTACCCGCGCGCCGCCTCGTCGTCGGACAGGGCGTCGGAGATGTAGGTGCCGCCGTCGTACTCACCGGACTCGCAGAACGCCTTGCACGTCCCGCACGCACCGTCGCGGCAGTCCAGCGGGATGTTGATGCGCTGCCGGTACGACGCGTCGGCGACCGTCTGGTCCGGCTCGCACGTGATGAAGCGGGTGACTCCGTCCTCGAAGGACAGTGCGACCTGGTGGGTCATCACGCCTCCTCAGATGTGGTAGACGTCGACGACGTGGTGGATGTAGTCGTTCTTCAGGATCACGGTCTTGCGGCGGATCAGGGGTGACTCGCCGGAGAAGTCGATCGTGTAGAACGACGTCCCGTAGTACGGGTCGACCGTCTTGTACCGGAAGTACATGGTGTGCCAGTTGAACCGCACGTCCACGATGTCGCCGCGCCGCTCGATCAGCTCGACGTTGGTGATGTTGTGGCTGGTGCGCGGTTCCGGGATCGACGTGGCGCTGGAGCGCTCGGTGCGGATCCGGAACACCCGGTCCTCCAGCCCGCCCTTGTTCGGGTAGTAGATGAGCGAGATCTGGCTCTGCGGGTCCTCGGTCAGCAGGTCGTCGTCGCCCCAGGAGGGCATCCAGAAGACGACGTCGTCGGCGTAGCAGTCCAGCCACCGCTCGAACTCGCGGTCGTCGAGGTAGCGCGCCTCGCGGTAGAGGAACTGCTCGATGTCGGTCTGGGTGATGGTCTTCGTGCCCGTGGTGACGCTCACTTGTCCGCTCCGATCGCCTTGAGCAGGGTCTCCCGCCAGTAGCCGTGCTGCACCGGGTACAGCCCCTCGTCCTCGTTCTTCCGCCCCGCCGAGATGACGCCCTTCATGTCCAGGGCCTCGGCGACCTCGTCCGGCCCGGTCACCCAGTGCTCGGCGCCGCGGCTCATGTCGTTCCATGGTGCGGCGGTGGCGCGGAAGGTCAGCTGGCAGGAGCGGAACTCCTCCAGGTCGTCCGGGGTGGCCATGCCGGAGGCGTTGAAGAAGTCCTCGTACTGCCGGATCCGCCAGGCGCGCGCGTCCGCGCTCTCCCCCTTGGGCGCGATGCAGTAGATCGTCACCTCGGTCTTGTCCGGCGCGATCGGCCGGAAGTGCCGGATCTGCGTGGAGAACTGGTCCATCAGGTACACGTTGGGATACAGGCACAGGTTGCGGGACCCCTTGACCATGAACTCGCCCTTGGCGTCGCCGTACCGCTCCTTCAGCTCGTCCATCCGGTTCCACAGTGGACGATCCTGCGGGTTGCCCGCCCACGTCCACAGGCACAGGTGGCCGTGCGGGAAGGACCAGTAGCCACCGCCGGACTTGCCCCAGCTGCCGGCGTCGAGCGTCTTGGTGTCGTTCGTGGACTCACCGGTGTTGCGGCGCGCGGTGGTGGCCGCGTAGTTCCAGTGCGTCGCGGTCACGTGGTAGCCGTCGGCACCGTTCTCCGCCTGCACCTTCCAGTTCCCGTCGTAGGTGTAGGTGGACGCGCCGCGCAGCACCTCCAGCCCCTCCGGGGACTGGTCGACGAGCATGTCGATGATCTTCGTGGTGTCGCCCAGGTGCTCGGTCAGCGGCAGCACGTCGGCGTTGAGGCTGCCGAACAGGAAGCCGCGGTAGCTGTCGAAGCGCGCGACCCTGGTCATGTCGTGCGAGCCGCCGGTGTTGAACGACTCCGGGTAGCCGGCGCCGTCGGGGTCCTTGACCTTGAGCAGCGTGCCGTCGTTGCGGAACGTCCAGCCGTGGAAGGGACACGTCAGCGTCATCCGGTTGTCGGTCTTGCGGCGGCAGACCATCGCGCCGCGGTGCGCGCACGCGTTGATCAGGCAGTGCAGCTCCCCGTCGCGGTCGCGCGTGATGACCACCGGCTGACGGCCGATGTAGGTGGTGAAGTAGTCCCCCGGGTTCGGCAGCTGGCTCTCGTGGGCGAGGTAGATCCAGTTGCCCTCGAAGATGTGCTTCATCTCGAGTTCGAAGATCTCCTCGTCGGTGAAGATCCGGCGGTTGGCCCGGTAGATCCCGGCGTCGCGGTCCTCGATGACGGCGTCGGCGAGGACGGCCGACAGGTGGTCCAGGGTCTCGGTCATGGAAACTCCCAACGGCCTCAAGCGGCACTGCTCGGCTCTGCGTGTTCCCCTGACCATGACAAGCCGTGGCACCAGTCACACCGGGCGATTACCTAGTCCTGACCCAGGGTGGTATTAATCGACGGCATCGATCAATCAAGCCAAAATCGCTCCTTGTCTTGACTCAATATCCGTACCTACGGTGAATCAATAGCCCGGCGAGGAGCAGGAAGGAGGCCGGCGATGGAGCTGCGTCACCTGCGGTACTTCACCGCGGTGGCCGACACCTGCCACTTCGGGAAGGCGGCCGAGCGCCTGCACATGGCGCAGCCCGCCCTGTCGCACGCGATCCGGCAGCTGGAGGCCGAGCTGGGCGCGCCGCTGTTCACCCGCACCACGCGGCAGGTCCGGCTCACCCCGGCGGGTGAGTTCCTGCTGGGTGAGGCGCAGCGGGTGCTGGACGCGGTCGAGGACAGCGTCCGCGGGGTGCGCCGCATCGCCGACGGCCGTCTCGGCCTGGTACGGGTGGGGTTCACCGGCACCTCGGCGTTCTCGCACCTGCCGCGCATCGCCCGTGCGGTGAAGGCGACCCTGCCCGGGGTCGCCGTCGAGGTCCACGCGGACCTGCTCACGCCCGCCCAGTGCGACGGCCTGCGCGACGGCGACCTGGACCTGGGCGTGCTGCGCCCGCCGGCCCGCGGCGACGACATCCACCTGCACACCCTCGAGGCCGAGCCGCTGATCCTCGCCGTCCCCGCCGACCACCGCCTGGCGGTCGAGCCGGTGGTGTCGATGGCGGACCTGCGCACCGAGGGGTTCATCACCTACGCCAGCAAGGACTCCGTCGTCAACGACGCCGTCCTGCGCAGCTGCCAGGCCGCCGGGTTCAGCCCGCACCGCGAGCACGAGGCGGCCGGCACCGCCGTGCTGCTCGCGCTGGTCGCCGGTGGTCTCGGCATCGCGGTGCTGCCCGCGTCGGCGCGCGCTCTGCCGCTGGCCGGGGTCGTGTTCCGCGACCTCGCCGACGCCGGCACCGTCGAACTCGCCCTGGCCTGGCGCCACGACAACGACTCCCCGCTCGTCCGGTCGGTGCTCGAGGTCCTCGAGGCCGCACTCGCCCCGCAAGCACACGTACCCGAGGTCAGCCGATGAAGATCACGCGCGTGGAGGCGATCCCGTTCGCCATCCCGTACCGCAAACCGCTCAAGTTCGCCTCCGGCGAGGTGCACGTCGCCGAGCACGTGCTGGTGCGGGTGCACACCGACGACGGGATCGTCGGCGTGGCCGAGGCGCCGCCGCGGCCGTTCACCTACGGCGAGACCCAGGACGGGATCATCGCCGTGATCGAGAAGATCTTCGCGCCCCAGGTGGTCGGCCTGAGCCTGCTGGAGCGCGAGACCATGGCGACCCGCCTCGCCCGCACCGTCGGCAACCCGGCGGCCAAGGCGGCGATCGACATGGCCGTGTGGGACGCGCTGGGCCGGACGCTGGACGTGCAGGTCACCGAGCTGCTCGGCGGCTACACCGACCGGATGCGCGTGTCGCACATGCTCGGGTTCGACGAGCCGGCGGCGATGGTCGCCGAGGCGCAGCGCATGCGCGACGAGCACGGCATCACCACGTTCAAGGTCAAGGTCGGGCGCCGCCCGGTCGGCCTGGACACCGCCGTCGTGCGGGCCCTGCGCGAGGGTCTGGGCGACGCCGTGGAGCTCTACGTCGACGGCAACCGCGGCTGGACCGCCGCGGAGTCGGCGATGGCGATGAAGGAGATGTCCGACCTCGGGCTGCTGTTCGCCGAGGAACTGTGCCCGGCCGACGACGTGCTGGGCAGGCGGTGGCTGGTGTCCCAGGTCGACGTCCCCTTCATCGCCGACGAGTCGGCCGTCACCCCGGCCGACGTGACCCGCGAGATCCTCGGTGGCTCGGCCACCGCGATCAGCATCAAGTGCGCCCGCACCGGGTTCACGCACTCGCAGCGGGTGCACCACCTGGCCGAGGGCCTGGGCCTGGAGGTCGTGATGGGCAACCAGATCGACGGCCAGCTCGGGTCCATCTGCACCGTCGCGTTCGGCGCGTCCTACCGGCTCACCTCGCGCCGGGCCGGGGAGCTGTCGAACTTCCTCGACATGAGCGACGACCTGCTCACCGAACCGCTCCAGATCCGGGACGGCGAGCTGGCCATCCGGCCCGGTGCCGGGCTCGGGGTCGAGATCGACCCGGAGAAGCTCGACCGCTACCGCCAGGACAACTGAACACTTCCCGGAATCACGGAATCAAGGAGGATCCCATGACCGCCACCCCCCACGCCCCCGCGGCCGCCGAGTCGGGCGCCAGCGCCACCCAGCGGTTCAAGGCGGACAAGTTCGCCGCCGTGGCCGACACCCCGAAGGAGCGGGTGTCGACGCTGGCGCGCGAGGTGATCGAGGCCGTCCACGAGACGATCCGCAAGCACAAGGTCACCTACGACGAGTACAACGCGCTGAAAGCGTGGCTGATCCAGGTCGGCGAGGACGGCGAGTGGCCGCTGTTCCTCGACGTGTGGGTCGAGCACGTCGTCGAGGACGTCGCCACCTCCCACCGCAAGGGCAACAAGGGCACCATCGAGGGCCCGTACTACGTGCCCGGCGCGCCCGAGCAGGGCTCGCGCGGCTCGGTCCCGATGCGCGAGAACGAGGGCGGCACCCCGCTGGTGTGGACCGGCAAGGTCACCTCGGTCGACGGCACCCCGCTCAAGGACGCGAAGATCGAGCTGTGGCACGCCGACTCCGACGGCCTGTACTCGCAGTTCGCGCCCGGCATCCCCGAGTGGAACCTGCGCGGCACCTTCTCGGTCGAGGAGGACGGCTCGTTCGAGATCCACACCGTGCGGCCCGCGCCGTACCAGATCCCGACCGACGGGGCTTGCGGCAAGCTGATCGCCGCCGCCGGCTGGCACGCCTGGCGTCCGGCGCACCTGCACGTGAAGGTGTCGGCACCGGGCCACGAGCTGCTGACCGCGCAGCTGTACTTCCCCGGCGACGAGCACAACGACGACGACATCGCCTCGGCGGTGAAGCCGGAACTGCTGCTCGACCCGAAGCCGGCCGACGGTGGCGAGACCGTGTCGTACGGTTTCGTGCTGGACCCCGCCTGATCTTTCGTTCTGGAGGACTCACCCATGTTGTTCCACGTCCGGATGGATGTGCACCTGCCCGAGACGCTCGACCCCGCGGAGCGGGCGGACATCGTCGCGCGGGAGAAGGCATACAGCCAGAAACTGCAGCGGGCCGGGAAGTGGCCCCACCTGTGGCGCATCGTGGGTGAGTACTCCAACATCTCGATCTTCGACGTCGAGTCGAACGACGAGTTGCACGAGCTGATTTCGGGGTTGCCGTTGTTCCCGTACATGGACATCCGGGTGATGCCCTTGGCGACTCATCCTTCCAAGATCTGAGCAGTGCGGCCGGGGCCGGGGCGCTGGCGCGTCCCGACCCCGGCCTCCCGGACGATCAGCCCGGCGGCGTCGATCCACCGCAGCCATCAGGCATCGCCCCAGCTCCCCGCTTCGAAGCACACGCTAGATCTCCGCCGGGCGCGCCACGTGCGCGGCCGCCGCCACCACCGCCCCGTACTGCGTGGCCACCAGGTGGCGGATCGGGATCGTCCGGTAGTCACCGATCGCAGCGTCCCCGGCCAGCCACTCCCCGTGCCGCGACGCGACCCGCTCGCGGGCCGCGCGCACCGTGGGCCGCGTGTTGCCCACCGCCAGCTCCCCGTCCAAGGCGCGCAACAGGATCCCGCCGTAGCGCAGCCGGAAGCTGTGCGTGTCCTCGGCCAGTGACGCGACCTCGGCGACCGTCGCCTCGCGGTCGGTGTCCGGCTGGGCGCTGCGCCGGCGGGCACTGCGCCCCGCGGCGGCCATCATTCCCGCGAACGACCGGCTGGCCCGCCAGAACGGCGAGTCCGGCACCATCAGCTCCGGCGTGACCGCGGTGATCGTCTCCGCCATCAGCGACGACAGGTCCGTCAGGGCCTGCGCGTGAGCGGCGAGCGCGGAGGCGTACCCGGTGCCGGCCGGGCCGTCGTCGTCGGCCGCTTCCGAGGTCCAGTACGGCAGTTCGGTGACCAGGGTCAGCGCGCCGTACCGGCCGGCGTAGGACGCGGTGCTGTCGCCCGCCGCGTTCGTCCACGGCTCGCCTTGCCCGGTCAGGTAGTCGTACGCGCCGCGGATCGACGAACCCTGGAAGATCGCGTCGTCGAGCCGCACGATGTAGGGCGCCTCGGGCTCGCCGCGGTCCAGCGGGAGGCCCACGTGCCCGGGCACCTCCTGCAGGATCCGGTGCAGCGCCGGCTCGGCACGGCTGAGGTAGTAGTAGACGCCGCCGAGTTCCCCGTTGTGCAGCGAGCACACCAGGTCGGGGCGGTCGGAGTCGATCAGCCGCATCAGGGCCTGCGTCTCCGGCAGGGCCGCGTCGAAGTAGGCGTCCTTGTAGTCCAGCGGGAAGGTCCACTCGACCTGGTCCGGGCCGGCCGGGCGGTAGAAGTGCCGCGCGTAGTGCTCACGGGTGAACGGCCCGGCCAGCCAGCCCTCGTTGAGCCGCAGCCCGTCCGGGTCGATGCAGGCGATGATCCGCCAGCGGTGCCGCAGCCGGGCCCGCAACCCCGGGTCGGCGCACAGCCGGCTCGCCAGGTGCAGCGCGGTCAGCCCGCCGATCGGCTCGTTCGGGTGCGGCAACCCGAACACCAGAGCCGTCGGGTCGCCGGGCTCACCGTCGACGGTCAGGCACAGCAGCGGCTCGCCGTGCCGGGACGTGCCGACGCGCTGCAACGTCGTGATCTCGCGGTACCCCGCCGCCAGCGTCCGCAGCCCGCGGTTCAGCTCGTCGACCCCCGCGAACGCCCGGTGGTCCCCCACCCCGTCGATCTCCTTGACCAGCCATTCCGGCAGCGGCACGGATCCCCTCCTCGTCTCCGGGTGCTCGTCGGTCCAGTTCACCCGGATACGCCGCGGAAAGCGAGGGCCGAGCAGGCGAACGCCGTCCCCCGGACGGTAACAAACACCCGGCGGCCGCCGGGGCGTACCTGCGTGAACCGGCTCGACGAGGTTCAGGACCGGTACTCGCCCAGCCCCGGCAGGACCTCCGCGTCACCGTCCACTCCGGACAGACGGTCGCCGCGCACGGGGCCCGGCGCCGCCCGGGCACGGCAGCGGCACGGCCGGCGGCAGTTTCGGCATCGCCTCGATCGCCCGAACCAGCACCGTCGGCCTCGGATTCACCCGAATGGCGCAGTCCGTTGCTGTATCAGGGCGCGCCCCGCGCGCGTCCTCGTAACAAGACCTCCCTCGGGACGGTGGGCTATGCGACGGTTCCCCAGTGTGTTGCTGATCGGCGCGGCCAGTGCCGCGGTGGTGGCGTGCGGCGCGAAGTCGCCGATCCCCGGAGAAGCGCCGGGGGACAGTTCGGTCGAGGTCACCAGCACCGCGACGGGCGGAACGGGTGGCGGGCCGGCGCCGGGCACCACCGGCCGGGGCACGACGAAGGGTGCGGCGCCCGGCGTGCCCGGCAGCCCGATCGACTACGACAGCACGGTCCGGGTCGCCGGCCCGGAAAGCGCGCAGCGCGCCATCCGCAACGAACTCGCGAGGATCTGCGGCCCGGGCCGGTGCGGGGTGACCGTGCGGATCGTCGGGTCGGGCAAGTGCGTGCCCGACATCTCACCGGACCCGGTCCGCCCGGGCGGGACGATCACCATCACGGCCGGACCCTGTGACCAGACCGGGGAAACCGGCACGGAGGGGTCCACTTCGGAGGAATCGTCGTCCGCCGGTGAGACCACCGAGTCCGGTGGCTAGGACCCGGCTGTCGCCACCCCGTCCCCGGGCGCAGCCGCAGACCGGCCCGGCCAGGGCGCTGCGCGTGGTCGCCACGCTCGCCGCGAACGCCACGCTGCTCACCGGGCTGCTCTACTACTTCGGGTTCCTGACCACGCAGGTGTTCTTCAGCTACTTCCGCGTGCACTACACGCTGCTGGGGCAGACGACGCCGGAGATCCTCGCGCGCGGTGTGGACGGGTTGCTGCTGCCGGTCGCCGAGATCGCCGCCGCGGTGTTCCTGCTGCTCGGCCTGATCCGCTTCCTGCACTTCCGGTTGTCCCGGCGGGCCTGGCAGGCACTCCTGCGCCGGGCGACGCCGGTGGCCGCGGTGCTGGGGGCGGCGCTGCTGGCGGTGACGATCGCGATCGCGCTGGACCCGGTGCCCTACCGGCGGTTCACCGCGCTGCCCGGTCTCGGGTTCGCGCTGGCCGTCGTGCTGCTGATCTTCGCCTGGCGCCGGTGGACGTCACCGGCCGGCAGCGCGCTGGGCGTGGCGGAATGGCTGGTCGCCTACGCGCTGGTGACGTTCGGGCTGTTCTGGGCGGCGGCCGACTACGCCGGCCAGGTCGGCGTGCGCCGCGCCTTCGAGACCGAGCAGGCGCTGGCCGCGCGCCCCGCGGCGGTCCTGTTCAGCACCCAGGAGCTGAACCTCCCGGGCGAGGTCCACTGCCCCGCCGCGGACGGGTCGTTCCAGTACCGCTACCCCGGGCTGAAGCTGTTGCTCCAGTCGGGCGGCCAGTACGTCCTCGTCCCGGACGGCTGGCAGCGCACCGGAGCCCCGACGTACCTCCTCCCCCGGACGAACACGGTGTGGCTGGAGTTCGGCCCGCCGGGCACCCCCGCGGCCGGATGCTGAGCCGTCAACCGATCCTCCGCTCCTGCCCGGCCCAGTACGGCGCGCGCAGCGACTTCTTGTCGACCTTGCCGGAGGCGTTCAGGGGCAGCGCGGACACGAAGTCCACGCTCTTCGGCGCCCACACGCTTCCCTTGCGTTCCTTCACCAGATCGATCAGCTCACCTGCGGCGACGTCGCAGCCCGGCTTCGGGACGACGACCGCCTTGACCGCCTCGCCCCACTTCGGGTCGGGCACGCCGAACACCGCGCAGTGCGCCACGGCGGGATGTTGCGTCAGGACGTCCTCGACCTGCCGGGGGAAGACGTTGAACCCGCCGGAGACGATCATGTCCTTCTTGCGGTCGACGAGGTAGAGGTACCCGTCGTCGTCGAGATAACCGATGTCGCCCGAGTGCACCCAGCCGCCCCTGATCGCCTCGCTGTCGAGGGCGGGATTGAGGTAACCGACCATCTGCCCCTCCTGCCGGGTGCAGACCTCCCCCACGTCACCGACCGGCAGGACGCGGTCGGACGCGTCCTGGATGCTCATTTCGACGTGGAACATCGGACGCCCCGCCGACGCCAGCCGGGCGAGTTCCTCGGGCGTGCCCGACCGGTGGTCCTCCTTCCGCAGTGTCGTCATGAACCCCGGTTCATGACCCGCGTAGGTCTGCACGAAGATCGGACCGAGCGCGGCCAGCGCTTGGCGAAGGCGTTCGGGCGCGATCGGCGACCCGGCGTAGATCACCGTGCGCAGCGAGGACAGATCAGCCGCGGCGAGCCGTGGATGGTCGAGCAGCAGGTACAACGCGGTCGGTACCACCGCCGTCGCCGTGACCCGCTCCTTCGCGACGGCGTCGAGCAGCAGGTCGATGTCCAGGGTGGGCAGCATGACGTTCGTCCCACCACGGATGAAGGTCGGCAACACGAACGCGCCGGTGAAGTGAGTGAGGGGTGCTCCGTGGGCGAACACCTCGCCGGGCCGGGTGTCGGCGATCTCCATGCCCGCGGTCACGATGTAGTGCGACCAGGCGTCGTGGGTGTAGATGACACCCTTCGGCGTGCCCGTCGTGCCGGAGGTGAAGGCGACGTAGGCCAGGTCGTGCGGGCCGGGCTCGGGCACCGGCGTCTCCGCGGGCGCCGCGCTGAAGACCAGCCCGTAGTCGGACGTTTCCGCCTGCGCCTCATCTTCGCCGAGCCGGATGTACCGGTGGAGGCCGGGCAGGCGGTGACGGAACTTGGCGACCACGGGATCGAACCGGGCGTGGTAGATCAGGGTCGAGGCGCCCGACTGCTCGAGGAAGAAGGCCAGATCTTCGGCCGAGGCGCGGGCCGGCATCTGCACCATCGCGGCGCCGGCCTTCCAGATGCCGTGTTGCGTGGGGATGAACTCGAGGCAGTTCGGCATCAGCAGGCCCACCCGGTCACCCTTCCGCACACCGAGTTCATGCAGGCCGTTGCCGACCCGGTCGGTCCACTCCCGCAACTCCCGGTAACGGAGCCGCCGGGCGCCGTCCACGATCGCCACCCGGTCCGGGTAGTAGGCGCAGGCGCGGTCCAGGACGCCAGGCAGCGTGCCCCACAACGACATCAGAACTCCTTTCCGGCCGGGCAGGCCTCGGCGAGGGAATCAAGGGGTACCGCTCGATGGGCCGTGTGGTACTCGGCCCGGGTCGACTCGACCAACTCGGCGACACTCTGCACGCGGCGGACACCGTGGGCGGTGTGTCCCGCGGCCCAGGCCCGGGGCGGGTCCACCAGGGATCGGAAGTCGAAAGTGGCCGGGTGCTCCCCGCTCCCACCGCTGCCCGCCGCCGCGAACGACCCGGCCAGGAAGTTCGCCGGCAACCCACTGGGTCCGCGGGACAGCACGATGTCATCGAGCGAGGCCTCGACGAGAGCGCGCCGGTAGTCGTCACCGGCGAGGCTCTCCTCGGTCGCGATGAACCGCGTGCCCATGTAGGCCAGGTCCGCCCCGAGCATCCGCGCGGCGAACAGCGCGACACCGTCGCTCACGCCTCCGGCGAGGACCACTGGTCCGTCGTAGCCCTCCCGGACCGCGCGCACGAACGCGAACGGGTTGTTCCAGCCGGTCTGGCCGCCGGCTCCCGCCGAGAGCAGCACCAGCCCGTCGGCACCGGCAGCGAGGGCCCGGTCCACGTGCCGCATCGTGGCGACGTCGGCGAACACGAGCGCTCCGGCGTCGTGCAGCGGCTGGATCACCGGTTCCGGGGAACCGACGCTCGTGATGACGACTTCTACGCGGTGGCGGACGAGGCAGGCCACGTCGTCCGCCAACCGGGGGTTCGACCGGTGAACGACGAGATTGGGCGCCACCGGCGCGGCGGCCGCCGGGAGGACCTCGCGCATCCTCGTCAGCCAGTGGCCGAGCTGCGCGGGACTCCTCGCGTTGTGGGTGGGGAACGACCCGACCACCCCGTGCCGGCAGGCGGCGATGACGAGGTCGGGACCCGAGACGGCCGTCATGGGCGCCGCGATCAACGGAAGGCGCAACCGTGCGGTCCAGGAGGAAGGAAGCATGCAGTTTTCTCCGAGCAACAAATGACCGGCGGGAAACAGTTCGGCGAATTAGACAAAAGAAGACGAGCGCGACCGAGAATGCGTCACACCGCTCCCTGCCGCGTCCGTGAGCACCACTGGCTATCTAACGCCCGATAAGTAGGGCACGCGCGGGCGGGTTTGTCAAGTTCGCCTTCCGGACAACCGCTGTCGGCGAGCCGAACCAGTTGAACCTTTGACCATTCAGGACTGAAACTTCCTTGTACACCACGCATTTCCGCCTCAGATGGCGCCATCGAAGGGCCTACAACAGACGGGAGCGTGATACCGAAGCGTTACCGCGACAAGGCGCTCGCGGACTTCGCCGCCTCACCCCAACGGGTGGTAACTCGGCCATGCTCGCCCCGAGGACTTGTCTGGAATGCAAACCCGTGTATCTTTCCCGTCAATCCTATCTAGTGCTCGCTAGACAACCCGCGCCTCGGACAATGGAGCGACGATGAGCGCAGTTCTCTCGGGGTTACGATCGTCATTCACGAACAAAATTTCCCAGGAACAGATAGTCCTGTTCGTGGTCGTGGCCCTCTTCGTGGTGTTCAGCCTGACCCTCGACGGGTTCCTCAACGTCAGCAACCTCGTCAACCTGGTCCGCAGCGTCTCCTCGCTGGGGATCTTCGGCGTGGCGATGGCCGTCGTGGTGATCGCCAGAGGCATGGACCTCTCGCTGATCGCCTCGATGGGCGTGGCCACCGCGGTGGCGATCCAGCTGATGCGGACACCGGTCAGCACGCCGGTCGCGCTGCTGGCCGGTCTCGGCATCGTCGTCATCATGGGCCTGCTGAACGGGTTCCTGATCGCGTTCGTCGAGATCCCGGCGCTCTTCGCGACACTGGCCTCCGGGTTGCTGGTCTACGGCCTCGCCCGGACGACCATCCTGGACGGACTGATCGCGGAGCTGCCCGGAGACCGCCGGTTCGTCCTGGCGCTCGGACAGGGCACGGTGCTCGGGATACCGGTCCCCATCATCGTGTTCGCCGTCGTCGCCGTCCTCGCCCAGCTGCTGCTCACCCGCACCCGGTCGGGTCGCTTCATCTACGCGCACGGGGACAACGCCGGCGCGGCAGCGATCACCGGTATCGCCGTCCGCCCGCTGACCATCGTCGAGTACACCGCCAGCGCCGCGATCGGGTTCGTCGGCGGGCTGGTCACGGCCGGCGCGGTCGGCGGACTCAACACGCAGGTCATCGACGGCTCGTTGATCTACGACGTGCTGCTCGTCGTCGTGGTCGGCGGCATCAGCCTGGTCGGCGGCCGGGGCAGCGTGCTCAGCGTCGTCGTCGGCACCGCGCTGATCGGCGTGATGCTCAACGGCATGACGATCCTGAACATGAACACCCACGAGCAGGACATCATCAAGGGTCTGATCCTGCTGGCGGCGCTCGTGCTGGACAACCGGCTGCACCCACGCGACGAGGAGACCGTCCGCCAGGGCGACTGACGCCCCGCACATCCCGGAATTTCCACAAAGGACAAGGAGGTCCTCCCATGCGTCCAATTCGTACCCGCGCCTTGCGCGCTCTCGCACTCGGCGCGGCCGCGACACTGATCGCGACCGGCTGTTCCACCGGCACCAGGGCGAATTCGGCGTCGACGAGCAGCGGCCAGATTCCGCCGACCGCGTCGGCGGGCGAGCTCCGCGACCACGCCCTGCAGAGCATCGAGGGCAAGACGGTGGCCTTCGTCCCGGTGGGACTGGGCACTCCGCTGATGGAGGAGTGGAACCGGCAGATGGAGACCGGTTTCAAGGCCGCCGGCATGAACTACGTCCTGCGCGATCCCAACTGGGACACCGCGAAACAGGCCGAAGCGGTGCAGTCGCTGATCAACGAGAAACCGGCCGTGCTGGTGGTGCACAACTTCGACGTCCAGATCCTGGCCAAGCTCATCCAGCAGGCGCAGCAGGCGGGGATCTACGTCATCCAGATCAACATGGTCTCCAACTACAAGTCCGACGCGTTCGTCGGCGCCGACACCATCGACCTCGGCCGTCGCATCGCGACCGACATCGTTGGCCAGTGCGGGGCGAACACGCCCACCTCGCACGAAGTGCAGATCGTCCAGGGCGACGCGACCTCCGGCTTCACCCTGGACGTCATGGCGGGCGCCAAGGAGATCTTCGACCAGCACCCGGAGATCAAGATCGTGTCCACCCAGGCCGCGAACTGGGACCGCACCAAAGCGCACGACATCACGGCGACGGTGATCCAGCAGCACCCGAACCTGTGCGCCAGCTGGGGATTCTGGGACCAGATGCAGTACGGCTCGGCGGCGGCGATCAAGGAGGCCGGCAAGCTCGGCCAGGTCAAGGTGTTCACCTCCGACCACAGCTCCATCGCCTGCGAGGGCATCCGAGACGGGATGTTCTACCAGTCCTACGGCTACTCCGTGCCCACGCAGGGCAAGGACATCGTCGCCATCTCCAAGTACCTCCTGCAGTCCGGTCAGGCGCCGGGCACCGCGCGCATCGCCGACTACACGCCCCTGGTCAAGATCGACCGGACCAACTGGAACCAGCCGAACATGTGTTACGACGGCAAGAGCGACGGGCTCACCGTTTCCTGACCAGCCCGGCACCGAGAGGGACCCGCCATGACGGCAAGTACGGAAGTCCGGCCCACCTCTGCCCGGCGCCGGCCTCCAGAGCGCAACGTCCTGGAGAACGAGAACTTCGGCACCCGGCTCCGGCACCTGCGGTACCGGTTCTCCCTGCAGCAACTGTTCGCCGAGCTCTTCGAGAAGAGGTGGATGGAACCGGCCATCCCCCTGGCCATCCTGGTCGGCGTGATCATCTTCTTCTCGATCGCCGCACCGGGCTTCGCCACGAGCGCGAACCTGTTGTCGTCGGCGGCCGAGCTCGCCGAGATCTCCCTCGTCTGCCTCGGCATGGCGATCGTGATGATCTCCGGCGGGATCGACCTGTCCGTCGGCTCGATGTTCGGCCTGTGCAACATCGTCGTCCTCCTGCTGATCACCGTCGTGGGTGTTCCCGTCGTGCCGGCGATCCTGCTGACCATCATGGCCGGGGCGGTGCTGGGATCGATCAACGGTTCGATCGTCGCCTACCTCAAGGCGAGGCCGTTCCTCACCACGCTCGTCACGCTGATCATCTTCCGGGGCGTCCTCAACCTGCTCGACCTGCACTACTCGGCGCAGACCGCGACCGTTTTCCTGATGGACCCGGTCTGGGACTGGTTCAGCACCGGCAAGGTAGCGGGAATCCCGTTCAGCTTCGTCACGCTGCTCGTCGTGCTCGTCGCGGGACACATCCTGCTCAGCAGGTCGAGGCTGGGATGGCACGTGACCGCCGTCGGCGCGAGCCGTCGCGCCGCGCGGCACGCCGGCATCCGGGTGGAACGGGTCCTGCTGCTGGGTTACGTGTTCTCCGGCGCCCTGTGCGCCCTGGCCGGTGTCTTCTACGCCGCGCGCCTCGGCAGCGCCAGCGCCCGGGTCGGCGAGGGGATGGAACTCAGCGTCCTGACCGCGGTGATCCTCGGCGGCATCAGCCTGTCCGGCGGCAAGGGAACGGTGTGGCGGGCGTTCATCGGCGCGGCCACGATCACCCTGCTGGGCAAGGGGCTGCTCCTGATGGACGTCGGCGGCGAGGTCCTGCAGACGACGCTCGCCGTCGTGCTGATCCTCGCCGTCGGGATCGATACGAAGTGGGGCAAGAACCGCGGCAAGGCGATCCAGAAGACCTACGTCAACCCGACGCTCGTCGAGTACGGGCCCCCTCCGGACGTCCGGCCGGGCTCGGGCACGCCGTACGAGATCAACGACCGCCTTGGCGACGCCGAGGAGATCGGTCTCGGCGAGGTCGAGGGCCCCGAGGACGTCATCCTCGACGACCAGGGCCGGATCTACTGCGGCACCCGGCAGGGCTGGATCCTGCGGTTCTCCGGGGAGGACTACCGCGATCGCGAGGTGTTCGCGCGCATCGGCGGGCACCCGCTGGGCCTGGCCTTCGACTCCGCGGGCAACCTGATCGTGTGCGTCGGCGGCATGGGCCTGTACTCGGTCTCACCCGATGGCAAGCACCGCAAGCTCTCCGACGAGACCAGCCGGACGTGGACGCGGCTGCGCGACGACTCGAGGCTGCGCCTGCCCGACGACCTGGACATCACGCCGGACGGCAAGATCTACTTCAGCGAGGCCACCAACAGGTTCGAGATGGCCGACTGGGTTCTCGACGGGATCGAGGGGCGGCCCAACGGGCGCCTCCTGTGCTACGACCCGGCCACCGGCAAGACCCGGACCGTGGTGCCGGACCTCGTCTTCCCCAACGGCGTGTGCTGCGCCCACGACGGCGAGTCGGTGCTCATCGCCCAGACCTGGCTGTGCCGCATCCTGCGGTACTGGCACAGCGGTCCGAAGAAGGGCCGGCTCGAGGTGTTCATGGACAACTTCCCCGGCTACGTCGACAACATCAACCGGGCCTCCGGCGGGGCCTACTGGGTCGCGATCTGCGGGATGCGCTCCCCCGCCTACGACCTCGCGATGCGCATGCCGAAGTTCCGCCGCCGCATGATGAAGCGCATCTCGCGCGACGAATGGCTCTACCCGAGCATGAACCACGGCTGCGTGGTGCGGGTGTCGGAGCAGGGCGAGGTGCTCGACACCTACTGGGACCCGGGCGGGAAGAAGCACTCCACCATCACGTCGATGCGCGAGCACGACGGCTACCTGTACATCGGCGGGCTGGAGAACAACCGCATCGGCCGCATCAAGGTGCGCGATCTGCCCGAGGCGGCCTCCGGTGAGGCACGCGAGACGCGCCACGCGTCGGTGAGCTGAGGAGGAACCATGCCACGAGTGGAAGCGTGGGAACTGGTCAAGGAGTTCCTGTTCCCCGGCCGGTCCGGTGCGCGGGCGATCCCGCCCCTGGACGGCGGGCTGACCCCGAACGACGCGCTGGAGCGCATCGAGGAGTCGATCGACGAACTGCCCGAGCCCGACGACGTGGTGCGCGATGTGTTCGGATCGCTCTACGTCACCACGGCCGACAAGGTGGTGCGGCGGTTCGGCCTGAACTTCGCCCACCACGAGATCACCGCGACCGTGCCGGGCGATGCCGGCGCGATCGCTCTCGACCACGAGGGCGGGCTGCTGGTGTGCGTGGCGGGTCTCGGGCTGGTGCGCATCGATCAGGGCGGCGGCACCGAGGTCCTCGTCGACGCCGATGCCGACGGCGTGCCCACCCACTGCCTGACCGATGTCGCGGTGGCCGGCGACGGGACGATCTACGTCACCGACGGGTCGCTGCGCCACCACGGCGGCGACTGGGTGCGCGACCTGATGGAGCAGAACGCCCTGGGCCGGCTCCTGCGGTACGACCCGCGGACCCGCCGGACCACGGTGCTGGCCCGCGGGCTCGCCCACCCCAGCGGGCTCACGCTCACCGCGGACGAGGACGCGCTCGTCGTCAGCGAGGCGTGGTCGCACCGGCTGGTGCGGTACCCGCTTCCGGATCCCGGCCGGCCGGAGGTGCTCCGGGACAACCTGCCCGGCTACCCGGGGCGGATCAGCCGCGCCTCCGGCGGCGGGTACTGGCTCGCGTTGTTCGCGCTGCGCACCCAGCTGGTCGAGTTCGTGCTCACCCAGCGCGACTACGTCGAGGAGATGATGCGCACGATCGAACCCGACCTGTGGATCCGCCCCGCGCTGCGCGGCCTCGACTCGGGCCTGGAACCGCTGCAGGGCGGTCAGATCCGCAAGCTCGGTGTGATCAAGCCATGGGCGCCACCCCGGTCCTACGGCCTGGTGACCCGGCTGGACCCGGACGGTTACCCGGTCCGCAGCATGCACAGCCGTGGCGGCGGGCGGCGGCACGGGGTGACGTCGGTGAAGCAGTACGGCGACCGGTTGTTCATCGCGGTCCGCGGTGGCGACGAGGTCCTGATCACGAGGGCGGGTGACGCGCGATGAGCCGGTCCCTGGTGGAGCAGCTCGACATCGATCCGGCCGACAGCGACACGCTGCTCGTGGACATGGCGAAGGTGACCAAGACCTACCGCGGGGTGCACGCCATCCACGAGGTCGACTTCGACCTGCGCGCCGGCGAGGTGCACGCGCTCGTCGGGGAGAACGGCGCGGGCAAGTCGACGCTGTGCAAGATCCTCGCCGGCGCCGTGCAGCACTCGAGCGGAGTGGTGCGCATCGGCGGGGAGGAGGTCTCGTTCCGGCGCCCGTACGAGGCCCTCGACCACGGCATCGCGATGGTGTACCAGGAGACGAGCCTGGTGCCGACGATGACGGCGGCGCAGAACATCGAACTCGGCCACGAGAAGCTGCTGACCCGGTTCCGCTCGCTGAACATCGGCGCCCAGCAGCTGCTGCAGTCGATGAACTTCCACGTCGACCCGACGGCGTACGTGTCCAACCTCGGCGCGGCCAAGAAGCAGATGGTCGAGATCGCGCGTGCACTGCGGACGGGTGCCCGGATCGTCATCTTCGACGAGCCGACCGCGAGCCTCACCCCGGAGGAGACCCTGCACCTGTTCAACGTGATCGAGGATCTCCGGGCCGCCGGGCTGGGCATCATCTACGTGTCCCATGCGCTGGAGGAATCGCTCGCCATCGCCAACCGCGTCACGGTGCTGCGCGACGGCAAGCGGGTGGCCTGCCTGGACGCGAAGCAGACCTCGCGGGACGAGATCGTGAGGTACATGGTGGGCCGGTCGCTCGACGGGGCCGCGCGGAACCGCCCCGCCGCGCGCGAGGGCGATGTCCGGCGCCGCCGGGTGCTGGAGGTCGAGAACCTGATCCTCGGCAACGTCGTGAAGAACATGTCCTTCTCCGCCTACGCCGGTGAGGTGCTCGGCATCGCCGGGCTGATCGGCAGCGGCCGGACGGAGACGGCGAAGATCATCACGGGCGCGCTGAAGCGCAACCGGATCCACGGTGGCCGGGTGCTGCTCAACGGCAAGCCGGTCCGTTACCGGGTGCCGAAGCAGGCCATCGACGACGGGATCGTGTACATCACCGAGGACCGCAAGCTCGACGGGTTCTTCGAGACGATGACCGTGGCCGACAACATCTACCTCGGCTACCTCGCGTCGCGCCGGGGCCGGCGGCAGTGGCTGCTGTCCGGGTCGCAGCGCAGGCACATCGCCGACGAGTGGTCGAAGAAGCTGCGCATCAAGGCGATCAACGCGGACGCGAAGATCATCGAGCTGTCCGGCGGGAACCAGCAGAAGGTGGTGGTCGGCAAGTCGCTGGTCGCCGAGCCCGAGGTGGTCATCTTCGACGAGCCGACCCGCGGCGTCGACGTCGGCGCGATCGACGAGATCCACCACCTGATCCGGACGCTCGCCGACGAGGGCAAAGCCGTGATCGTCATATCCTCCTACCTGCCGGAAATCCTCGCCGTGTCCGATCGCATCCTGGTCACCAGGTTCGGCCGGGCCGTCGCGGAGTTCAGCCGCGCGGAGGCCACGCAGGAGAAGATCATGTACGCCGCGATCTACTGAGGCGGGGCGTAACCTTGGCAGGCACCGGGAAACGGACGAAAGTCGGGTAGACAGGCGTGAAAGCAGCAGCGAGGAAGACCCATCCGGAGCGGGGCGCGCGGGAGGACTGGCGCACCTTCGAGCCACTCGACCTGACCCCCCTGCTGGTCGCGGCGCTCGAAGCCTTCTACGAGCGCGGCTTCTACGGCACCTCGGTGCGGGACATCGCGCGCCGGGTCGGCCAGACCGTGCCCTCGCTCTACTACCACCACGAGAACAAGGAGGGCGTGTTCGTCGCGTTGCTCGAGAAGGGCACGCGCGAGGTGGCGTGGCGGGCGAGGGCGGCTGTGGAGGACGGCGGCGACCGGCCGGAGCAGCAGTTCGTCAACATGATCGAGGCCGTGGTCCTCTACATGACGCACCGAGTCCAACTCGCCACCCTCGACGTCGAACTGCGGTACCTGTCGGCGCCGAACCGCAGGCACTACGCGGCGATCCGCAAGGAGGTCGAGGACCTCCTGGTCCGGGTCGTCACGGACGGGACGTTGCAGGGGGTCTTCAGGGTGACCCGGCCCGCCGAGACGGCGCGCGCCCTGCTCGGCATGTGCCAGTCCATCGCCCGCTGGTACCACCCCACCGGACCGATGCAGCCCGAGGAGGTCGCCCAGCGTTACATCGACATCGCCTTGATGACCGTGGGGGTCCACCAGCGGCCCAAGCACCTGAAGGGCGTCTCCGGCCGGTGACGACACCGGCCGGAGACCCGGTCAGCTGCGCGAGTCCGCCAGCTCGAGGACCTGGTCGAGGGTCAATTCCATCGAATCGATGTCGTCCTGCAACGGCACGTTCCACTCGTCCTGCAGATTCATGAACAACTCGGCGACGGCGAGCGAATCCAGTCCCAGCTCCGCCAGCGTGACGCCGGGACTGATCTGCTCCGGGTCGGCGGAGAACTTCTCGACGAGGGTGCGAGTCAGCTGCTGATAGCGGTCGGTCATCATGTCCTCTCTTCGAACCGTGTTCAAGCCAGGGTCGTGGCCCGGCGTGCCGGGGCCGCGGGTATCGGCGCCCCGGCGGAGTGCGGAGCGAGGCTGTAGGGCATGGCCGCGGGGAACCGCAGCGTCGCCGAGCCCCACGTGTAGCCGGCGCCGAACGCGGCCAGAAGGGTGCGATCGCCCGGACGGGCGGCGCCGCGGACCGCCGCGTCAGCGATCGCCAGGGGAATGGACGCCGCCGCCGTGTTCCCCAGGTCGCGGAGGTTGCCCTGCTGACGGTCCGGTGGCAGGCCCAGGTGCTCGGCGACGCTGTCCAGGATCCGCTGGTTCGCCTGGTGGCCGATGAACACGTCGACGTCGTCGACCGACCACCCGGCCCCAGCCAGAGCGTCACGTGCGGTTGCCGTCATCCGTCGCACGGCGTTGGTGTAGAGCGCACGCCCGTTCATCCTGACGTACAACTCCTCGGCCGGGCCCTGGCCCATCCGGAACGGTGATCGGGAACCTCCGACCGGCACGTGCAAGACCTTCAGGCCGGTGCCGTCACTCCCGAGCCGGACTGACTCGAGCGCGCCCGGTTCGCCGTGCACCGTGGGAGCCACCACGGCAGCCCCGGCTCCGTCGCCGAACAGGATGGCCGTGTCCCGGTCGTGCGGATCGATCAGCGTCGTCGTGTACGTCTCGGCGGCGATCACGAGAACATGCCGATAGGCTCCGGCGACCACCAGTGCATGGGCGAGTGAGAGCGCATACACGAACCCCGAGCACGCCGCGGACACGTCCACGGCCGCGACGTCCTTGAGACCGAGGCGCTGCGCGATGTGGGGCGCGGTCGACGGGCACCGGTGATCGGGTGTGGTCGTCGCCAGGATCACCATGTCCGGCCGCACGTCGCCTCCGGTCGCGAACCGGGCCGACGCGAGTGCCGCGGCGCCCGCAGCCGCGCCCAGGTCTCCGGTGCTCGTGCACTCGTCCGCCATGCGCCGGGCGCTGATTCCGGTCCTTGTTCTGATCCAGTCGTCACTCGAATCGAGGCCGTTCTCGCGGATCAACCTCTCGTTGGACACGATGTCGGGCGGAAGGCTCAGCCCCAGCCCGACCAGGCCGGCAGTCGTCATCACAGGTTCTCCTTCGTGGCGTCCAGCAACTTCACACCCGGCGCCCAAGTCAGCAACGCGCCACCAAACGTCATGCCGGCCCCGAAGGCGACGAGGATGACGCGGGAACCCGGCTGCAGGAGATCCCGTGCTACCGCCTCCGCGATCGCGTAGGGCGTACATCCCGAACCGATGTTGCCGATCCGGTCGGCCACGACGATGAGCCTGCCCGGATCGACACCGTGCTCGGCGGCGACAGCCTTCAACAGCACGGGATTGGCTTGGTGACAGGCGAAGGCATCGATGTCGCCGAGCTTCAGGTCGTGGTCGTCGAGCAAGCCGTAGAGCAACTGTGGGAACCGGGACCGGAAGAACTGAGTGACGGCACGGCCGTCCATGCGGATCGTGTGCTCACGACGCTCCACTGTGGATGTGCTGGCCGGCAGCCGGCTGCCACCCCCGGGCACGATCACCGCGTCCGCGAGCGCACTTTCGGTGCCCAGGCGGATGTCGTCGAAACCCGTCCCCTCCGGGACCGGCCCGAGCACCGCCGCCGCGGCTCCGTCACCGAAGATGACGGCTGTGGCGCGGTCATCCGGGTCCAGGAACCGGGAGAACACCTCGACGCCGATGACGACCGCGTAACCGCTTCCTGGCTTGTCACGCAACCAGTCCCGCGCGATCTTGACGGCGAACAGCCAGCCGGCACACGCGCCGTTCACGTCGAAGGACACGGCGTCGGCGGCGCCGAGCGCGGCCTGGACCCGGCACGCGGTCGCGGGGCTGGGCTCGTCCGCGGTTGTGGTGGCCACCACGAGCAGGTCCACCTGCGCGGCGTCCAGACCAGCAGCCGACAACGCCGCCTCGGCGGCGGGAGCCGCCAGGTCCGACGCCGCTTCCCCGGGTGCGGCGACGAACCGGCTCAGCACCCCCGTCCGGCGCCCGACCCACTCCGCGTTCACCCCCGGAGTACGTGCGGCGACGTCCTCGTTCGTCCGCATCTCGCTGGGCAGGTACCTGCCCAAGCCGATGATCCCCACGTCAGTGCTCATGACCGCCCGCCTTTTCCGCTACCGGTCCCGAAGCGCGCTCGCCCCGGTCCGTGGTCCAGGAAGCTGCGCATGCCGATGGCCCGGTCGGGTGCCCGGAACGACTCGACGAAGTTCGCCAGTTCGGCGCCGAGACCGTCGTCCTGGCCGAACTCGAGCGCGGCCTTCGCCGCGCGAAGTGCCGTCGCCGAGCTGTGCTCGTAGCGGGCAGCCCAGCGCCTGGCCTCCGCGAGCACCTCGCCGTCGGCCGTCACCACGTCCACGAGCCCGATGTCCCTGGCCTCCTTCGCCTCGAGCGACCGTCCGGAGTAGACGATCTCCTTGGCCCTGGGCAGGCCGACCAGGGCAGGCAGGCGCTGGGTGCCGCCGCCGGTGGGGATGACACCCAACAGGATCTCCGGCAACCCGATCAGGGAGCCCTCGGCGCAGACCCGGAAATCAGCGGCGAGCGCGAGTTCGCAGCCTCCGCCGACCGCGGCGCCCCGGATCGCCGCGATCACCGGAACCGGGATGTGGACCACCGACATCACGGCGTCCTGCATCGCCCTGGCGTGCTGGGGCACGTCCTCATCGGTGAGCTGTTCCAGCTCGCGGATGTCGGCGCCGGCGGAAAAGACCGCCGGACCGCCGTACAACACGACAGCCTTGATCTCCGGTCGTGTGGCCACGTCCTCGGCCGCCGCGCGCAACGAGTTCAGCAGTTCCAGGTTCAGGACGTTGAGCGGCGGCCGGTCCATGCGGATCGTGGCCATCGCGCCTTCCCACTCCACCTCGACGTGCACGGTGCACTCCCTCCTGTCGATTCGCTTCGTCACGACCACAACAGACCGCCGTTGACCTCGAGGACGTGACCGTTGACGTACGACCCTTCGCCGCTCGCCAGGAACACCGCCGCGGCTGCGACCTCCGATGGTTCCCCCGGTCGCCCGGACACCATCGTGCGCTCGTACCTCGACCGCAGCCGCTCGTCGTCGCGCAGGGGCTCGTACATGCCGGTGTTGACGAACCCGGGTGCGATGCAGTTGGCGAGGATGCCCTTCTTCGCGAGCTCGACGGCGGACGCCCGCGTGAACATTTCGAGCGCCGCCTTCGAGGCGGAATAGGCGGCGGCGCCCGGCGCGACGCGCGACGACATACCGGCCGAGATGTTGATGATCCGCCCGCCCCCGGCCGCTTCCATGCAGGGCACCACGTACTTGGTGCAATAGAAGGCACCGGTGAGGTTGGTGTCCAGTACTTCTCGCCAGTCGCGTTCGGCGAGATCGGCGATCTTGCCGCTGCGGCTGACCCCCGCGTTGGAAACCAGGATGTCGACCCGGCCGAACCGCCGCATCACGCGCTCCATGAGCGATCGGACCGAATCCGCCGAGCAGACGTCGACCGTCTCGACGCGCACGCGATCGCCGTGCCTCCCGTCCAGTCCGGCGAGAGGAACCGCCCGCCTGGCCGCGCAGACAACGGTCGCGTCCTCGTCGAGAAAGGCGGTGGCCATCGCGAGACCCAACCCACGGGTGCCGCCGGTCACCACCGCGACCTTGCCGGCGAGCCTGCCCTCCGTGGCCCGATGCCCGGACCCCGGCGCCGCACCGGCCGGCGCGAACGCCGTGCCACTGTCACTGATCACGATCAACCTCCGTGTTTCGCCATCGATGCTGCCGGGGAGCCGGCCACCGCACACTCCCGGTAGGCTCCGAAATGAGTGCGTTCGTTTTCGCTGAGCCGGCGAGGTGTGCCGTACCTCAGATCGAGCGGGACGAGATCGGCCTCACCCTCGACGTAGACCTGGGCGTGATCGCGGACCACATGGGCGAACCGCACAATCGCCGCCTTCATGTCCGTGACCCAGGTTTCGACGACGATCGGCTCAGCGCGGTAGCACAGCGGCCTGAGGTAGGACATGGACTGCCGGGTGACGACACTGCCACTGGCCAGATCCTGCGCCTCGTACCGCGGCAGCAAACGGTGGATCAGCTCGAGCCGGGATTCTTCGAGGTAGCGCAGGTAGGAGATGTCGGCAACGTGTCCACGGGTGTCCAGATCGGACCAGCGCATCGGGCAGAACTGGACGAACCTGGTCATGGTTCCACCGCCGCACCGGCGCCTCGCACCCGTCGCCCCGGCGGCCACTCCCGTCCGGAGCGCAGATCGTCGATCAGGCTGGTCGTGGCGCGACCAGCCGTGGCGTTCCCCCGGCGGCGCGGATAGTCGGGCCACGTGGCCAACCAGGACCGCGGAATTCCTGACCGCCGGAGCACGCCGGGCAGAGCGTGATGGCACTGCACGTCACCCACGTCGCGTGCCCCGGCCGCACCCGCACGGTAGAGATCGCCCGAGCGGGCCATCGTCGCCCGCATGTCCTGCTCGAACTCCGCGCGGGCGCCGGCTTCGGCGAGCAGCGGTGCCGCTGCCAGCCTCCACTGACCGAATTGCCGCGACTGTCCACGCTCGACCAGCACGATCGCCCGCCGCCAGCAAGGGTCGCTGACGGCGACGAGCTGCGACCGGGCCAGGACCACCAGAGCGGCTGACAGGACGAGCCCCCGGGCGATCACCGACGACCAGCTCTGGTCGGAAGTCCGGAACAGACCACTCGGCCACCAGTCCCGAGGCGGGCGGCGGGTCAGCCGCACCCGGTCAGGTGCCACGCCGTCGCGGCAGACAACCGTCATCTCCTCTGCGTGAGCCAGATTGTTCTCGCTGATGGAATCGAGGACGCGAGCCCTTGCCGGGCGCGCGTCGTGCTGCTGCCTCCACGCCACGAACGCCATCAGGCACAAGTCGTCCACCAGAGCGGTCCAGATCTCCACCGACCCGTCGTCGGGCCGTGAATCCGCGGGGAACGAGTGGCCTGATCGCCGTCCGTGGACCGAGTCCACGGAACCGACTTTCACGAAGATCCTCTCCGCGTCGGAGGCCAGGCTGATCCGCCTCGTACTTCCGTGGTAACGGGCGAGATCCGCATGACCCCATGCCACCTACGTCATCCATGTAAGCGGCGATCAACTCCGCACGCCAGCGTTGGCACGCGCCAGGCTGTTGAACGTGTTGAACCTCCGCACGGTTCGCCGCAGTGCTGTTTGGCCCCTGCCCCGCACGACGGGGACAGGGGTATGAAGCCTGTGGGAGGCCGTAGGAATGCCACGTGATCCGAACGAGAAGTTGCGCAGGCTGCTCGCCGTGGCCGATTGGACGCGGGACGGCCTGGCGCGGGCGGTCAACGCCGTGGCCGCCGAATCGGGACGGACGCTCACGTACGACCGGACCTCCGTTTCACACTGGCTCCGGGGGTCTCTGCCGCGGGGAGACACCCCGCTCTACATCGCCGAAGCCTTGTCCCGGAAGCTGGGGCGGATCGTGACCCCGGACGAGGCTGGTTTCCCCGGACATCACGGGAACGGTGACGGACATCGCGGCACCGGGCCCGGCGCGCTCGCGGCGCTTCGCAAGCTCGCTCGGGAAGACCTCTCCTCGCTCTGGTCCGATGTTCCGCGGAAACGGCTCTACCGGCGAGCCGACCTCGACGTGGCCCCCTGGCCGGGAACCGCGCCTTCAGCCTCGCCGTCCCCTCCGGAGCCGCCACCGACATCAGCGGCCGAGGCGCTGGCGGTGATGACCACCGCGTTCGAATCAGCGGACCGGCGGTTCGGCGGCGGCCACGCACGCGGCGCGCTGGTGGCGTATCTGGCAGTGGACGTCGTGGAGGCTGCTCGTCACGCACCACCGGGAACCCCTCGGCGAGCGGTGTGGTCGGCGGCTGCCCGATCCTGTGATCTGGCCGGGTTCATGTCCTTCGACAGCAACCTCCACGGGCTCGCACTGGCCTACTTCCGCATCGCCCTGCGCCTGGCCGTCGAGGCGGCGGATCGCAACACCTATGCCGCGGTTCTGCGCAACATCAGCCTGCAGGCGTGGAACCTGAACGACGCCGCGAGCGCGGCACGCATCGCCGAACTGGCTCTCGTCACCGCACAGCACAGCATGCCGGGACACCAGCTGGCGGAACTCCTCGGGCACGTGGCCGTCATGCGTGCGGCGCTGAACCAGCAGGCCGGAGCCCGGCAGGCGATGGACACCGCCGAGGACCTCGTGACCGCATCCGGGCTCGAGAGCGCCACCCTCAGCTACCAGCGCGGAGTGGTCCTGGAGTACTCCGGCGAACTCGCCAAGGCACAGCACGCCCTCACCGTTTCGCTGAACCAGCGCACTTCGTCAGAGCGTCGATCTCGGGCGCTGACGAGTGCACGGCTCGCCGGCCTGCGGCTGCGGACGGGACAGGTGGAGAAGGCCCGCGAGGCGATCCGCAGCCTTCTGGACGACCACGCCGGGTTGACCTCGGCCCGGGTGGATTCCGCCCTCGAGGAGCTGAACCGGCACCTCACGCGCTTCCGGCGCCACCGGTCGTCGAACCTGCTGCTGCTCGAAGTGCGGGAGCGCCTTCGTCCTCCGACGACTTTCCCACCGGGGGGTGGACGTGACGACGCTGTCCAGGACTGATCTCGCGGCGGTCATCACCCTCATCGACGAACACGCCGACAAACGGCTATCGGTTCCGGAGCTCGCGCGGTACGCCCGCGTGAGCGTGCGGTGGCTGCAGCGCCGTTTCCAGGAGGAGTTCGGCCTTTCGCCGGGCACCTACATCCGGCTCACCCGGCTGCGGCGGATCCACGACGACCTCCTCGCCGCCGATCCGGAGTCCGGATGCACCGTGGAGGCGGTCACGAGCCGTTGGGGCGTGCGGCACAGCGGTCGCTTCGCCGCTTGGTACCGCAGTCACTACGACGAACTGCCCTCGGTCACTCTGAATCGGCGGTGACCCGGCGGCGGCTCGCCCGGCCGGGGCTGTCACCCCGCCGGCGCCACGGGCCCGGTGGTCGGCTCGGGCTGCCTCCTCGAGCGCCCTGTCGGGCAGGTGCAGCACCACGGCCAGCCATGCCCGCCAGTAGGCTCGCGGCACCCGTTTGCCGCGCTCCCACCGCGCGACCTGCTCCCGCGTGATCGCGGAGTTTCCCGACACGCTCAGCAGCTCGTCCGCGAGCCGGTACTGGCTGTACCCCAGACGTGACCGGGCGGTTCTGATCAGCGATCCGACGGCGGTGGAGGCTCCGGAGACCGTCGCTACGTGCGAGTAGGTGGTCACCACCCCACGCTAGGAACGGCAACGACGGAAACCTATTCACTCCGCGACAGGTTCTTGTCCATTTCCCGACATCGAGGCCATCCCGGCTCGGCGTTTCGTTTCGGACGGCAGTTCGCCGTACCTTTCCCGGTACACGCGTGCGAAGCGGCCGAAATTCGACACCCCCGCCCGAGCTGCGATCTGGGTCACCGTACCGGTTCCGGATTGTCCGGCATGACGCAACTCCTCGTGGACACGCCGCAATCGAACATCGCTCACGTAACGCATCGGCGAGACACCGAGTTGTTCGCGAAATGCACGCTGCAGCGAGCGTTCGCTGACTCCGGCGAAAGCGGCCAGTTCCGCGGTCGTCGTCGGCAGCGCGGTGGTCTCGTCGATGAACCCGACCACGTCCCGCACCACGCGGGAGGTCGCCGACGCCTCGGCTCGCGTGAGCTCGTCCGAATAGCTGTGCGGCTGTGTGTAGAGGAGAGCCGTGGTGATCATCTGCTCGACCGTGGCGAGCATTCCGTGGTGCGCCAACAGCGGACTGCCCGCGTTCAAGCCGTCGGTGATGCCCTGCACCAGGTCCCACACCTGGTGGCCACCACCGGCGCGCAGATCGACGAAGGGCTCGAACCTCGGCGCTGAGTCGATCGGCCGGTGGAGAAGGGACTCCAGCCTCTTCGTCACGACACCTGTCGGCAACTTGACCATGAGCTGGCCGCAACCGCGTTCCCACAGCATGTCCAGCGTGTCGTCCGGCGAGATCAGGGCGGCGGTTCCGGGAGCGATGACCCGGCTGCGATCGCCGGTGGTGACCACGCAGCGCCCGCTGTGCGGGATCAGCAGGACGTAGAAGGTTTCCAACGGCCCGGGAATGACGTGGATGTCGTCGCGCCCGTAGCTGACGTAGTGCAGGGAGGCCTCACCGACCGGCGCCACGTGATGGCGTGCTTCGAACCCGGCGGCGCGTCGATCGAGGGGGACGAGACGATGCGACCGCATCATCCGGGCAGTCTTCTCACGCGACTCGTCGACTCTCGTGGTGTAGTAATACTCGAATCGCTTCAGCGGCAACTCATTCATCGGTCCCTCGCGAGCGTGGACAGCCTGATACTCGGATCCGCGCTGACCCTCCGGGTGACGACGGTACCGAGACGACCCGCCGCGCCGCGACCCGCCGAGCCAAGCCACCCGAGTCGGACTGAGCAGTTCACCTGTTCGGCCGAGAGCCGGGAACCGCTGGCCCCTACCCGGTCCCACGGATCTTTTGCATCCTGGTACCGCGGCGAAGCCACAAATACCGCCGGTACCGAGAAACTGGGGGAACGATGACCACGCGTCTGATCACGCTCGTCAACCCGAATCTGGTGCACCCGCCGATCACACCGTATGCGCTCGACATCTTGACGACCGCACTCGAGGACGCCGGATTCGACGTCGAAGTCCTGGACCTCACGTTCGAGCGGGACCGCTGGCCCGGCGCGGTCGCCGACTACTTCCGGCGGAGGCAACCGATGCTGGTGGGAGTGACGATCCGCAACACCGACACGATCTACCCCCAGGAACAACGCGTTTTCCTGAGCTCCCACAAGGCGATCATCGACTACCTCCGCACCCGGACGACGGCACCGGTGGTCGCCGGCGGCGTTGGCTTCTCATCCATGCCGCACGCCCTGGTCGTCTACTTCGGAATCGACTACGGAGTCAAGGGGCCGGGCGAACTCACCCTGGTACAACTCGCCGAGGCACTGGCGGGCGGCGAGGCACCGGAAACGGTGCCCGGCTTGATCATCAACGACACCACCGGTGTCCGCCAGGTCCCCTACGGCGACCCTTCGGCCGCCGCGGGGCGGGTGTCGCTGGTACAGCGTGCCAAGCCCTATCGCCGGCATTCCGGGCGAGCCGACCGCGTCGACAACCTCGCCTACTTCCGGCGCGGCGGATTGGGAAACATCCTCACCAAGAACGGATGCACGTTCGCCTGTAGTCATTGTCTGGAGCCGGACGCCAAAGGCAACCGGTTCGCCCGCCGGGCCGAAGCCGCCGTGGTGGACGAGATGGAGAGCCTGCTCACCCAAGGGATCCAGGACCTGCACACGACGGACAGCGAGTTCAACCTCAACATCGCCCACAGCAAAGCGGTCCTGCGTGAGATCGTGCGCCGCAAGTCCCGTGACGACTCGTCACCATTGCACGATCTGCGCCTGTGGATCTACGTGCAACCGGCGCCGTTCGACGCCGAATACGCGGCGCTGCTCGCCCAAGCGGGGTGCGCGGGCATCAACGTCGCGCCGGACCATTCACGGCCCGAGCTGCTCGAGGGCTGGAAGGTGAGTTCCGGCGGAACGCGCTTCTACGACTTCGAGGACGTCCGCAAGCTCTGCCGCTGGGCGGCCGAGTACGGGATGGCGACGATGGTCGAAGCCCTGCTCGGCATGCCCGGCGAGACTCCGGACACGATGCGGGCGTGCGTGGCGGACTTCCAGTCCCTCGACGCCACCGTCGTCGGCTACACACTCGGAATCCGGGTGTTCCCCTACTCGCCGCTGGGACGCAGCCTGGCCGCGAAAAGCGCGGGTTCACGACCGGTACCGGGCCTGCAGTCCAACAACGCCACCGAGCCGATCGTGCTGACCCCACTCGAGGGCTGCCCTGACATCGCCAGTTATGAACGGCAGTTCATGTTCGATGGCGCGGGCGGATTCCGGCCGGTCTACTACTTCTCTCCCGCCCTCCTCGGGGAAGGTGAACGCGGACCGGGGCAGCGGTATGACCACGCTTTGGAACGGCTGTGGAGCTACGTACCCCGCAGCGACCGGCTCCGGGTGATGCTGCCGACCGCGCCAGGGCTGAGCCCGGAGGACAACAATTACGCCGACAATCCGTTCCTCCTCCGGCTGACGGAGCTGGGCTACACCGGGGCGTACTGGTCGCACTGGCCGAAGCGGTACCGGATCATGCAGGGGGCGCTCGCGTGAACGGAAACCCGCGAGCTGACCAGGTGACGGCGGTGCTACGGCTCTGAGCGCCGTCAACCCGACCATCGTGACGTGAGGTCCGTGCTGCGCGGGGAGGACGGCTGACGCGTCGCACCGCGGAACGAACTTGTTCGTTACGAACATGTTCTGTCATGATGGAGGCATGCCACCACGCAGTCGCCGGGAGCGGCCGGCCAAGCCGGCCCTCAGCCGGGCCGGGATCGTCGCCACCGCGGTCCGGCTGATGAACACCGAGGGGCTCGAGCGGGTGACCATGCGGCGCCTGGCGCAGGAGCTGGACACCGGCCCGGCCTCGCTCTACGTCTACGTCCGCAACACCGCCGAGCTGCACGCGGCGGTGCTCGACGAGATGCTCGGCACCGTGGACCTGCGCCCGGTGCGGGCGCCCGGCGACTGGCGCGACCGCCTGGTCGACGTGCTCAGCTCCTACTCCGACGTGCTGTTCGAGCACCCGGGCCTGGCGCAGTCGGCGCTCGTGGCGCGGCCGTCCGGCCGGAACTACCTGAACCTCCTGGAAGCCCTGCTCACCCTGCTGCACGAGGGCGGCGTGCCGGACGAACAGGCGGCGTGGGGCGTCGACCTGCTGCTGCAGACCGCCACGGCGACCGCGGCCGAGCACTCCACCCGGCGCGGCCTGCCCGGCACCGCCGACGAGGAGAACACCCTCGCCGAAGCCCTGCGCACCGCCTCCGCACGGACCCATCCGCGGCTCGCCGCGCTCGGCGCCGAACTGCTCACCGGCAGCGGAGGAGAGCGGCGCCGGTGGGCCTTCCACGCGCTGATCAACGGCACGCTCCGGACACCCAGAAGGGGAACCTGATCATGACGGGACACCACTCCATCGCGGTGATCGGCGCGGGCCTCGGCGGCCTGGCGCTGGCCGCCGTCCTGCACCGGCACGGCATCGCGGCGACGGTCTTCGACCTCGACGCCGGCCCCACCGCACGAGACCAGGGCGGAATGCTCGACATGCACGAGGACACCGGACAGGTCGCGCTGCGCGCCGCCGGGGTGTTCGACGAGTTCACCGCCGCGGTGCACGCGGGCGGGCAGGCGATCCGGGTGGTCGGCCCGGACGGCACGCTGCTCCTGGCCGACAACCGCGACGACGGCGGACGGCCCGAGGTCGGCAGGCAGGACCTGCGGCGGATGCTGCTCGACTCCGTGCCCGCGGTCCGGTGGGGTGCGAAGGTGACCGGCGCCCGCCCCCTCGGTGACGGGCGGCACGAGGTGGTCCTCGCCGACGGGACCACGTTCACCACCGACCTGCTCGTCGGCGCGGACGGCGCCTGGTCGAAGGTGCGGCCGCTGGTCTCGGACGCGACGCCCGCGTACGCGGGAGTGTCCTTTGTGGAGACCGACGTGCCGGCCGCGCGTCACCCCGCGACCGCCCGGCTCGCCGGTGGCGGGATGATGTTCGCCCTGGACGACGGAAAGGGCTTTCTGACGCACCTCGAGCCGGCTGGGGTCCTGCACGCCTACGTCGCCCTCACCGAACCGCCGGAGGTCGACCACTCCGACGCGGCAGCGGTGAAAACCGCGCTGCTGGGCCAGTTCGAGGGGTGGGACCCCCGGTTGCGCACGCTCGTCTCGGGCGCGGAAGGCGACCTGGTGCCGCGGCCGATCCACGCCCTGCCGGTGGGTCACCGCTGGCCGCGCACACCCGGGGTGACACTGCTCGGCGACGCCGCGCACCTGATGTCGCCGTTCGCGGGCGAGGGCGCGAACCTGGCCCTGCTCGACGGCGCCGAGCTGGCTGATGCGCTGGTGGCGCACCGGGACGTGGAGGAGGCGCTGGCGACGTACGAGGAGCGCATGTTCACCCGCGCCGCGGAAGCCGCGCAGGAGTCCGCGGACACCATGGCGATGCTCTTCGGCCGGGACCCGCTGCCGCGGCTGGTCGCGATGTTCACCGCCGCGTGAGCCGGCCGCCCGACGTAGCGGGGCGGGTCAGCCGTCCCCGAGCGCCTCGTCCCGCGTCGTCCACAGGTGGACCACTTCCTCGGCGCCGGTGATCTCCAGCGGCCGCCGCGTGAAGCCCGATCCGGCCACCACGTGCACCCGGCCGGGCGCCGCGACCCCGGCCGCCAGCACGACCGCGATCCCCGCCGACGCCAGGAACCCGACCTGGCTGAGGTCGATCACCAGCCGTCCGGAGCACTGACGCGCCGCGGGCAGCGCGACGGCCTCGAACGCGGGAGCCGTGAGGTGGTCGAGATCCCCGGTGACCCGTACGAGGGTCGCACCGCCGGGCAGGTGCTCGACATCCACGTCCACGTGGGCGACCGGGTCGCTCGGTTCGAAGGTGGACACCGGTCCGATCTAACCCCGCCCGGATCACGGCCGGAAGACCACCGCCGGAGGCGGCTCGGTCTTGCTTCCCGGGTCGCGCTGTGGCCTAATATGGCATCAGGTGCCAAAATGGCGTCCACGACGGGCGCAGCGCAGCGTGACCCAGGAGGGACGAAGATGTCCAACGGTTGGTTCGAGACGGTGGCCGAGGCTCAGCGGCGCGCGAAGAAGCGGCTGCCGAAATCGGTCTACGGCGCCCTGGTCGCGGGTTCCGAACGCGGCATCACGGTCGACGACAACACGGCGGCCTTCGCCGAACTGGGTTTCGCCCCGCACGTCGCCGGCCTGTCCGACAAGCGCGAGCTGTCCACCACCGTGATGGGGCAGCCGATCTCGCTGCCGGTCATCATCTCCCCCACCGGTGTCCAGGCGGTGCACCCCGAAGGCGAAGTGGCCGTCGCCCGCGCCGCGGCCGCGCGCGGCACCGCGATGAGCCTGAGCTCGTTCGCCAGCAAGTCGATCGAGGAGGTCGCGGCGGTCAACCCGCAGACCTTCTTCCAGATGTACTGGGTGGGCAGCCGCGACGTGCTGGTGCAGCGCATGGAGCGCGCCCGCGCGGCCGGGGCGGTCGGGCTGATCATGACGCTGGACTGGTCGTTCTCCAACGGCCGCGACTGGGGCAGCCCGGTCATCCCGGAGAAGCTGGACCTCAAGGCGATGGCGCGGTTCGCGCCGGAGGGCATCACCCGCCCGAAGTGGCTGTGGGAGTTCGCCAAGACCCGGAAACTGCCCGACCTGACCACCCCCAACCTGACCCCGCCCGGCGGCACGGCGCCGACGTTCTTCGGCGCCTACGGCGAGTGGATGGGCACGCCACTGCCGACCTGGGAGGACGTGGCGTGGCTGCGGGAACGGTGGGGCGGGCCGTTCATGCTCAAGGGCGTGATGCGGGTGGACGACGCCAAGCGCGCCGTCGACGCGGGGGTCACCGCGATCTCGGTGTCCAACCACGGCGGCAACAACCTCGACGGGACACCGGCCCCGATCCGCGCGCTGCCGTCGATCGTGGACGCCGTCGGCGGTGAGGTCGAGGTGCTGCTCGACGGCGGCGTCCGGCGCGGCAGCGACGTGGTCAAGGCGCTCGCCCTGGGCGCGAAGGCCGTGCTGATCGGGCGCGCCTACCTGTGGGGTCTGGCCGCCAACGGGCAGGCCGGCGTCGAGAACGTGCTGGACATCCTGCGCGGCGGCATCGACTCGGCCGTGCTGGGCCTGGGCCGGGCCTCGATCCACGAACTCACCCGCGACGACGTGGTCGTCCCGCCGGGCTTCGAGCGCGCCCTCGGCCTGCCGAAGAGCTGAGCCACCCCGGCGGCGGGCTGCGCGTGGACGAGCCCGCCGCCGGGGTTTCCAGTGGGATGCCGGACATTCCCCTCGGCGCGGGGCGTTCCGGGCGGTACTTTCCTCGAGCAACCGTCCGTACACGAACCCCGGAGCCGCATGTCCCCGTCGCCCGGCCGCCTGACCGCGGTGCTCGCCTTCGCCGGTGTCGTCGTCGCCGTGATGCAGACCCTCATGGTGCCCCTGCTGGCCGACCTGCCGTCGCTGCTGCACTCGTCCAGCTCGGACACGGCGTGGGTCATCACGATCACCCTGCTCACCGGTGCGGTCGCCACGCCGGTGCTCGGCAGGCTCGGTGACATGCACGGCAAGCGGCGGATGATGCTCGTCGCGCTCACGCTGCAGGTCGCGGGCTGCCTGGTGTGCGGCCTGACCACCGCGCTGCTGCCGATGATGATCGGCCGGGGCCTGCAGGGCTTCGCGATCGGCGCGATCCCGCTGGGCATCAGCATCATGCGCGACGAACTGCCACCGGAACGCCTCGGCGGCGCCGTCGGCCTGATGAGCTCGTCGCTGGGGATCGGCGGCGCGCTCGCGCTGCCGGTCGCGGCACTGGTCGCCGAGCACTTCGACTGGCACATCCTGTTCCTCGGCGCGGGCGCGCTGGGACTCGTCGGGCTCGTGCTGCTCCTGGTCGTCGTGCCGGAGTCGGCGGTCCGCTCACCCGGCCGGTTCGACGTGCCCGGCGCGATCGGCCTGTCCGCGGCGCTGGTGTGCCTGCTGCTGGCGATCTCGAAGGGCGGCGACTGGGGCTGGGGCAGCGCGCGCACCCTGGGCTTCGCGGGCGCGGCCGTCGCGCTGTTCGTGGCGTGGGGCTTCCTGGAGCTGCGCACCGCGGAACCACTCGTGGACCTGCGCACCACCGCGCGGCGCCCGGTCCTGCTCACCAACCTGGCGTCGATCACGGTCGGCTTCGCGCTGTACGCGACCCAGCTGGTGCCGCCGCAGCTGCTGCAGCTGCCGGCGGAGACCGGGTACGGGCTCGGGTTGCCGATGGTGATCGCGGGGCTGTGCGTCGCACCGTCGGGCGTGATGATGATGGCGATGTCCCCGGTCGCCGCCCGGCTGATCGCCTCGCGGGGCCCGAAGGTGTCGCTGCTGTGCGGGATCACGGTGCTCGGCGTCGCCTACACCGCCGGCCTGGGGCTGACGGGTGCGGGCTGGCAGCTGGCGATCTTCTCCGGTCTGGCCGGTGCGGGCGTCGGCCTCGCCTACGCCGCGATGCCCAGCCTGATCATGGGTGCGGTGCCCGCGACCGAGACCGCGGCGGCCAACGGCCTGAACACCCTGATGCGCTCGATCGGCACGTCGTCGTCCAGCGCCGTGGTCGGCATGGTGCTCGCCGGGATGACCGTCGACTTCGGCGGCACCCCGGTGCCGAGCCTCGGCGGGTTCCGCGTGACGTTCCTGATCGGCTGCGCCGCCTGCGTGGCCGGGCTGGTGGTCGCGTTCGGCATCCCGGGCCGCGTGCGCGCGGCCGACACCGTGCTGGCCGGCGTCGTGCGCTCGGCGGGCGGTGTCGTCGGCGCTGCCGCGGTCACGCTGATCGGCAAGACCGGGCAGCAGGCCGGCACCACCGCCACCGACGTCAACGGCCGGTACTCGCTGAACGTCCCCGACGGCGAGTTCGTCCTGGTCTGCTCGGCCCCCGGCTACCAGCCGGAGGCGGCGCCGGTGAGCGGACCGGGGGAACAGGACTTCGCCCTGTCCCCGGCCGGCCGCGTCACCGGCACCGTCGGAGTGCCCGGCGCGCTGCTGATCGCGACCGACGAGCGCGGCGAGGTCGCGGGCACCGTCAGCTCCCGCGCGGACGGGTCGTTCGAGCTGGCGGGGCTGCTGCCCGGCCGCTACGCGCTCGCCGTGGCCAAGCGCGGCTACCGCACCACGGCCGTCCCGGTGCGGGTCGGCGACGGGACGGTGCGCTGCGACCTGACGCTGTCGCCCTGCCCCACGCCCGACGACGTCGAGCTCACGCGCTGACCGGGAACCCGTGCCGCCGCGCGGTCAGCACGACGGCCAGGACCGGCACGAGCAACGCCAGGACGCTCCACGGGAACACCCCCGGGCCGAACGCGTCGAGCAGGATGCCGCCCACCACGCCGCCGCCGGCCATGGCCGCGTTCCACAACGTCACCAGCGCGGCTTGTGCGGTGTCGGCCGCCGCACCGCCCGCGTTGCCGGCGGCGGTCTGCAGCAGCGTCGGGACCCCGCCCCAGCCCAGGCCCCACAGCCCCGCGGCGACGTAGACGAGTTCCGCGCTGCCGGACACCACCGCCAGGATCGCCGCGGCGACGGCCACCAGCACGGTCGCGGCGACGGTGAGCCGCCGCAGCGCCCGGTCGATGCGGGCGCCGACGACCGCGATGCTCAGCACCGACGCGATCCCGAAGACGAGCAGGACCGCGTCGACGCGGGTGCCCAGGCCGGCGCGCTCCAGGAAGGTGGCCAGGTAGGTGTAGAGGACGGTGTGCGCGAGGACGAAGACGAGCGTGACGGCCAGGACCGGCGCCACGCCGGGGACCGCGACCGCGCGCCGGACGGGGATCCGCGTGCCGTCGCGCCGGCCCGGGTGGTCGGGCACGGTCGCGAGGATCCAGGCGATCAGCGCGGCGGCGATCACGGACATCACCCCGAACGTCACGCGCCAGCCGGCCACCGCGCCGAGGAGGGTCCCCGCCGGCACGCCCAGCGACAGCGCGAGCGGGATGCCGGCCATGACGACGGCGATCGCCTTGCCCTGCAGGTGTTCCGGCGCCAGCCGCCGCGCGTACCCGGCCAGCAGGGCCCACACGACGCCGGCGGCCACCCCGGCGGCGAACCGCCCGGCCATGGTCAGCGCGTAGACGCCCGAAACGGCGGTGACGGTGTTGGCGACGGCGAACCCGGCGACGCCCGCGAGCAGCAGGCGCTTGCGGCGCCAGCCGGCCGTCGCCGCCGACAGCGGGATCGCCGCGAGGGCCGTGCCGACCGCGTAGATCGTGACGGCCTGTCCCATCGCGGACTCGCCGACCCGCAGATCGGCGCTCATCGCGGGCAGCACACCCGCGGGGAGGGCTTCGGTGAGGACGGTGATGAACGCCGCGGTCGCCAACGCCAGCAGGGACCGCAGCGGGAGTCTTTCCCTGATCCGGACTTCGATCATGGCGTTATGCTGAAACCTTCACACAGATGTGAGGGTCAACCGGCCGTGAGGAGGAGCACACATGCGCATCGGAGAGCTGTCCGACCGCACCGAGACACCGCGCCGGCTGCTGCGGTACTACGAGGAGCAGGGGCTCATCGTGTCCCGCCGCCTGCCTAACGGCTACCGCGACTACGACGAGTACAACGTCGGCCGGGTACTGCAGATCCGCGGCCTGCTCGACGCCGGCCTGCCCACGCGCATCATCAAACAGATCCTGCCGTGCCTGGACAAGCCGCGGTCGATCTACTTCCCCGACGCCACACCGGAGATGCTGGCGACCCTGGAACGCGAGCGCGACCGGATGACCCGCCGCATCGACTGCCTCACCCGCAACCGGGACGCCATCACCGAGTACCTGGACATCGTGCGGCAGGGACGTCAGCCCGAGATGGTCTGAGCGTCCGGGCCGGACGGACCCGCCGAGGGCCGCGGCCCACGCGGTGACCGGTTCGCGTGCCCGAGGGCCCGCCGGTTTCCCGGCCGTACACTCGAAGCGTGCGGACGCGACCGACCCTGAGCTGGACGCCGCCGGGCGAGCCGCTGCCCCGGACGACCAGCCTGCACGAGGTCGTCCGCCTCGTCGGCGCGGGCGGTGTCGTTGTGCTCAGCGGTGCCGGACTGTCCACCGAATCGGGGATCCCCGACTACCGCGGCGCGACCGGCAGCCTGCGGCGGCACACGCCGATGACGTACCAGGAGTTCGTGGGCGCCGAGCACGCGCGGCGCCGGTACTGGGCGCGCAGCCACCTGGGCTGGCGCACGATCGCGCGGGCGCACCCGAACGACGGGCACCGCGCGGTGACGGCCCTGCGGAACGCCGGTCTGGTGGACGGCGTGATCACGCAGAACGTCGACGGGCTGCACCGCGCCGCGGGCACGCCGGACGCGATCGAGCTGCACGGCAGCCTGGACCGCGTGGTGTGCCTGTCCTGCCGGGAAACCAGCCCGCGCGAGGAGCTGGACCGCCGCCTGCACGCGGCGAACCCGGGCTTCACCGCGACCGCCACGCGCGTCAACCCGGACGGCGACGCCGACCTGGCGGACGCCGACGTGCGGGGCTTCCGGGTCGTGCCGTGCCGGTCGTGCGCGGGCGTGCTGAAGCCGGACGTGGTGTTCTTCGGCGAGAACGTCGAACCGTCCCGTGTGGACCGGTGCTACCGGCTGGTGGACGCGGCGCGGGCGATGCTGGTGCTCGGCTCGTCCCTGACGGTCATGTCGGGCCTGCGGTTCGTGCGCCGCGCCGCCGAGGCCGGCAAGCCCGTCGCGATCGTCAACCAGGGCCCCACCCGGGGCGACAAGTACGCCGAGCACCGCGTGGACCTGCCGCTGGGCCGGGCGCTGACGGACCTCGCCGCACGACTGGCCGCCTGATCAGGGCGAGACCGCCACCCCGAGCGAGTCCGCGGCGAGGACGCGCGGCGCACCCTTCTCGTAGAACTGCTCGATCTCGGTGATGCGGAACCCGGCGCCGGTGAGCAGCTCGGGGATCGACCGCGTCAGGTGGCAACCGCCGAACAGGCGCTGCTCCAGCGGGTCCAGCCGGTGCTGCCAGCGCCGCACCCCCTCGTCCGGCGCGAGGCCGTGGTCGACGAAGTGCAGCGTCCCGCCCGGCTTGAGCACGCGGCGGATCTCCGCCAGCGCCGTGGCCACGTCCGGGATCGTGCACAGCGTCCACGTCGACAACGCCGTGTCGCAGCTGCCGGTGTCCAGCGGCAGGGACTGCCCGTCGAGACCGGCGCGCGTGATCGGTACCGGCGAGGCGGCCACCCGGTCGCCCGCGATCTTCCACGCGGTGTCCGACGGCTCGATCGCCACGACCTCGGTGACGGCCGCGGGGTAGAACGGGACGTTGAGCCCCGACCCGAACCCGACCTCCACGACCCGCCCGTGCAGTCCCGCGCACGCCCGCTGCCGGTACTGGTCGGCGGTCTTCATCCCGCAGAACACGTCGATGATCCGTGGCAGGACCTGCTCGTTGTAGAGTCCCATGCCCGTCATGCTGGGCGCGCCGCGCGCGGCGGGGCAAGGGCCGAACGGCCCTCGGCGGCTAACCTGCACGTATGCGTCGAGACGGCAATCCGGACTTCATCGAGGCCCTGGCCCGCGGCCTGGACGTCCTGTGCGCGTTCCGGCCGGGGCGGCCGGTCATGACGCTGTCCGAGGTGGCCACCGCGGCCGGGCTGGCGCGCCCCACCGCGCGGCGCATCCTCATCACCCTGGACCAGCTCGGGTACGTGCGCAACGGTGAGCGCGGTTTCTCCCTCACCCCGCGCGTGCTGGACCTGGGCATGGCCTACATCGGCTCGGTGAACCTGTGGGACCTGGCCCGCCCGCACCTGGAGGACCTGGTCGCGCGGACGAACGAGTCGTGCTCGATCGCGCAGCTGGACGGGTCGGACATCGTCTACGTCGCGCGCGTGGCCGTGCCGAAGCTGGTCACGCTGGCCGTCACGATCGGGACCCGGTTCCCGGCCGTGCAGACCTCGCTCGGCAAGGTCCTGCTCGCCGCGCTCACCCCCGGGGAACTGGACCGCGCGCTGGCGGAGCCGAGCCGCTCGGGTGTCGAGCCGCGCTGGCAGCCGGCCCGCGACGAGGTCGACGCCCAGCTGCGGGAGGTGCGCACGAAGGGCTGGGCGGCCACCGACCAGCAGCTCGCGCTCGGCATCCGGTCGGTGGCCGCCCCGATCCGCGACGGTGACGGCCGCGTCGTGGCGGCGGTGAACGTGAACGCCCACGCCGCCGAAACGAGCATGGAGACCCTGACCGGCCACCACCTGCCGCTGCTGCTGGAGGCGGCCGCCGCGATCGGCTCCGACTGGGACGCCTGGCACGCGCGCCCCATCGAGACGGTCTCCTGACCGCTACAGGTAAGGCCGCGTGATCAGCTCGATCGCGTGCCCGGCGGGGTCCTTGAAGTACACGCCCCGCCCGCCGTGCTCGGTGTTGGTCTCGCCCGGCCGCCGCATCTGCGGATCGGCCCAGTGCTCGATCCCCCGCTCGACGATGCGGCCGTAGGCGCGGTCGAACAGCTCGTCGTCGACGAGGAACGCGTAGTGCTGCATCTGGATGTCCACCGGCGGTTCGGCGAACTGCAGCAGCACGCCCTCGTCGAGCTGGACGTTGGTGAACGGCCCCCAGGATGGCGCCTCCGGCACTTCGAGCAGCTCGCGGAAGAAGCGGGCCGACTCGTGGCGGTCCTTGGCGGCGATGATGGTGTGGTTGAAGGTGACAGTCATGAAATCCTCGTGATCGGGAAGTGGACCGGGCGGCGGATGCGCGCGCATCCGGCGGTCCCCGCGCCGCGATCAGCCCGCCACCGGGTCGCCTTCCCGTGTGTGGCGCGCGGCCGTCCCGATGATCACTGCGTCAGCCTACGTCGAGATGTCCGGGTAGGGCAACGAGAAATGCGCCAGCCGCCGCGCGTACTCCTTCTGGAACTCCAGCGGCCCGTGGTCCCGCTCGAACATCCCGATGAACAGCGTCAGCGTCAGGAACGGGTGTGCGCCCAGCTCGAACAGCTTCACGTAGTCGTGGGAAGCCAGCGCGTCCCGCTCCACGTCGTCGAAGGCCAGCCACGTCGACGACTCCCCGGCGCAGCAGTTCAGGATCCGGTTCGCCTGCGTTTCCTCCCACCACGCGACCGTTCCCGCGGGGTCCTCGCGGTAGCGCTCGACGAGCGAGGGGTCGCGGTCGACGGTGTAGAGGAACTTGTCCAGCAGGTACCTGCTCACCACGCGCCTCCCGGGTACCAGGTGAAGTAGGCCTCCATGGTGTGGAACAGGTCGTAGGTGTCGACGTAGTCCGCCCGCTGCCCCTCCCCCGCGACCCCCATCATGAGCATGAAGTCCATGAACCCGTGCGTCGCGTTGCCGGGCAGGTGCAGGCTCTCCAGCGTGACCTCGCCGAGGCACTTCTCGATGTCGCCGCCCGCGATCCAGTCCACGGCCTTGCGGTCGAACTCGGGATCCGGGCCGTGCGGGCCGAACTGGCGCGGCCCGCCCAGCTCGAGCGACAGGTGCCCGGTGCCGATCACCGCGACCCGCTGGGACGACGGCCACGCCTCGACCAGCTGCCGGATCGTCCGTCCCAGCTGGACGAACCGCTTCGGCTGGGGCAGCGGCGGGGCGAAGATGTTGGTGTAGACCGGCACGATCGGCAGGTCGTTCTGCGGCCGCAGCGTGATGATCGGGCACGTGATGGAGTGGTCGATCCGCAGCTCGTTGGAGAACGCCAGGTCGAACCCGGCGTCGAGCCCCTCCCGCAGCACGTACGCGGACAGGTCCTCCTGCCCCTTCAGCAGCATCCGTGGCAACCCGAACTCGCGTTCCTCGTTGTAGAAGTTCGCGTCGTAGAAGGGTGCCTTGCCGACGAGGAACTGCGGCATGTTGTCCAGCCACAGCTGGTGGAAGTGGTCCGAGCCGACCATCACGAGCACGTCCGGGCGCGCCCGGGACAGGGTCTCGCGGAAGGCTTCGACCTTGCGGACCCACTCGTCGGCGAAGCCGGGGCGGTCCGCGCCGGTCGCGGTGCTGGCGCGGTAGTAGAACGGGTGGTGCGTGGACGCGATCACCGCGACCAGTTCAGCCATGGCGGTCTCCTGCCGGTGGGACGGGCCGGTTGTTGAGGTCGACGGACAGGAAGATGTCGTTCGCGACGGGGGTGCGCAGTTCCTCGGCGAGTTGCCCGATGAGACCCGCGGTGCGGGCGAGCAGGGCGAACCCGCGCAGCAGTTCCAGCGGCAACCCGAGGTCGGCCAGGGCCGCGCCGCAGACACCGGCGCCGTTGAGCGGCAAGGTCTTCCCGAGGACCCGGGGATGCACGCGGCCGATGGCTTCGAACAGCGCGAGATGCGGCCCGAACCGGCCCTCGGCGCGGGCGATCTCGAACAGCCGCGGTGTACGGGGGTCGCCGTTCTTGTGCACGTGGTGGCCCAGGCCGGGGATGAACCGGCCCGCCGCGCGCTCGGCCGTCACCGTCGCCAGGGCGACCGCGTCCCAGTCCACCGGATCCACAGTGGACACCGTGCGCACGACGCCGTGCAGGAACCGCCCGCAGTCCTCGGTCACGCCGAGGAACCGCGACCCGCCGCCGAGCAGACCGGCGGCGAGCGCACCCTGGACCGAGTCCGGCGCCGACAGGTAGGTCAACCGGGTCACGATCGCGGTGGGCGTGAACCCGTGATCGGCCAGCGCCGCGAGCACGGCCTCGAACACCCGCGTCTCCCCCGGCGACGGGCGTCGCTGGGTGGCCAGCCAGAACGCCAGCTCGCCGAAGCCGACCTCGCCCATCACGTCGCGGGCCAGGTCCCGGCCGAGCAACGTGATCCGCTCCAGCGACGACGCGCCGAGCGCGGTGGGGTACTCAGGCACCGGTCTCCTCCAGCCACTTCCGGATCTGCGCGCCGTGCTCGTCCAGTTCCGGCGGCGGCAACCGGTAGGACGCCGGCGTCTCGGAGAGCCGGATCGGGTGCCGGGTGGTGGGCACGTCGCCGACCACGACGACCGGGTCCAGCTCGAAGCGCTCGGCCATCGCGAACCCGCCGTCGACCGTGTTGATCGGCCCGGACGGCACCCCGGCCGCCACCAGCAGGTCGAACCACTCGACCGCGCCGCGCGTGCGCAGCCGCTCGACCAGCAGCGGCCGCAGCTCCTCCCGGTTCGCGGTGCGGTCGGCGTTGCGGGCGAACCGCGGATCGTCCGCGACCTCAGGGATGCCCAGGACCTGGCACAGCTTCCGGAACTGCCCGTCGTTCGCCGCCGTGATGATCAGGTCGTTGTCCGCGGTCGGCAACGGTTCGTAGGGGAACACGCTCGGGTGCGCGTTGCCCATCCGGTAGGGCACCGTCCCGCCGGCCACGTACGCCGAGCTGTGGTTGACCAGCCCGGTCAGCGCCGACGACAGCAGGTTCACCTCGACCAGCTGCCCCCGCCCGGTCGCCTCCCGGTGCCGCAGGGCCGCGAGGATCCCGATCACCGCGTGGTTGCCCGCCATCACGTCGAACACCGAGATACCCGCCCGGAACGGCGGGCCGTCGGGGTCACCGGTCAGCGACATCAGCCCGGAGATCGCCTGCACCATCAGGTCGTAGCCCGGCACATCGCGGCCCGCGCCGGAGCCGAACCCGGTGATCGAGGCGTAGACGATGCCCGCGTTGTCCGCGGCCACGCTGTCGAAGTCCAGGCCGTACTTGCCCAGACCGCCGGGTTTGAAGTTCTCGATCAGCACGTCCGCCCGCCGGGCCAGCTCCCGCGCGACCCCGGCGTCCGCGGAGTCGCGCAGGTCCAGCGCGATCGACCGCTTGCCGCGGTTGATGCCCAGGTAGTAGGTCGACACGCCGTCCCGCACCGGCGGCATCCACGACCGCGTGTCGTCCCCCGCCGGGCCCTCCACCTTGACGACGTCCGCGCCGAGGTCGGCGAGCAGCATCGTCGCGTAGGGGCCGGCCAGGATCCGGGAGAAGTCCGCGACCAGCACACCGGCGAGCGGGCCGCTGTTCGGACCGCTGTCCGTCATGCGTCTGCGCGCCGCACGGCGACGCCGTCGCCACGGTAGTCGCTGTAGGTGTAGGGGTTCGGGATGAGCTCGGTCTGCGGGATCTCCGGCTCGCGGGCCTGCTGCCAGGCCTCCTCGCCCATCGTCGTCCGGGCGTGGACGACGGTCGCCTCGACGGCGCGGCGCGCGCGGTCCAGTCCCGGGACGGTCAGTTCGTGATCGTGCTTGACCACGGTGCCGTTGACCAGGACGGTGTGCACGTCACCGCGCCCGGCCTGGAAGACGACGTGCCCGTAGGGGTGCAGGAGCGGGAACATCACCGGCGAGCGGTCGTTCTTGATGAGCACGACGTCGGCCTTCTTGCCCGGGGTGAGGGAGCCGATCTCGTCGTCCAGCCCGAGCGCGCGGGCGCCGCCGATCGTGGCCCACTCGACGACGTCGCGGGCCCGCAGTTTGTTGTGCACCACGGTCTCGCCGGCGGCGTGGGCTTCCAGGTGCTCGCGTGACCGGTCCGCGGACAAGGTCGCCCGCATGGTGGAAAACAGGTCGCCGCTCCACCACACGCTCGTGTCCATCGACAGCGACACCGGGATGCCGTGCTTGCGCAGCTGCCAGGTGGGCGGGTAACCCTGCCCGGCGCTCTGCTCGCTCTCGGTGGACACCGAGGCGGTGCCGCCGGAGGCCGCGATGCGCTGGTAGGAGTCCTCGCTCAGCGTCGCGGCGTGCACGTAGGTGACGCGCGGCGTGCAGAACCCGTGGTCCCACATCAGCCGGATGCCGTTGTCGTTGGTCGCGCCCCACACCCCGGCGTGCGTGGTGACCCGCAGGTCCAGCTCGCGCGCGGCCTCGAAGGCGCCCTTCTCGGGGAACTGCTCGTCGCCGGTGACGTCGAAGGCCAGCTGCAGGCCGAGCATCTCGTCGGGCGAGCTGAAGTGCCGGTCCACGAACGCGCGGAACTCCGGCGAGTTGGCCCACTCCCACGGCGCCCCGAGCAGGTTGCCGTAGGCCAGCACGAACCGGCCGGGCACCGCGCGCAGCGCCTCGACCGCCGCGTCGCCGTGCTCCGGGGTCTGCAGGCCGTGCGACCAGTCGACGGTCGTGGTGACCCCGGCGTCGAGGGCCTCCAGGGCGGCGAGGAGGTTACCCGCGTGGATGTCTTCCGGACGGAAGATCTTGCCCCAGTTGAGGTAGTAGAAGACGAAGTACTGCGACAGCGTCCAGTCGGCACCGAGACCGCGCAGGGCGGTCTGCCACATGTGCCGGTGGGTGTCGACCATGCCCGGCATCAGGATGCCGCCGGAGGAATCGATCACCGTCGCCTCCGGTGGCGGGTCGAGGTCGCGGCCGACCTGGTCGATCCGCTCCCCGCGCACGAGGACGTCACCGCCTTCGAGGACGCCGATCGCCGGGTCCATCGACAGCACGGTGGCGTTGCGGAACAGGACGGGCCGCGTGGGCTCGGTCATGGGGTCACCTCGTCGTGGTCGTGGACCGGCCGCGCAGCACGCGGGCTCGGGCGGTGAGCGGGACGGCGGCGGCGAGCAGCCCGAGCACGAGCGCGCCCAGACCCCACCACAGGCCGAAGGCGAGGCCGAGTGCGTGGTCGAGCGACCAGGCGCCGGGGCCGGTGACGGCGAGGACGACGGCGAGCGCGCCGTAGCAGAACGGGACCTCACAGCCGCCCTGCTGGGCCCAGAACCCGTTGGGCGCGGTGGCGGCCGCGGCCACGGCCATGGTCCCGATGATCACCGCGCAGCCGCCGGGCGTCAGCAACCCGGTCGCGATGCTCGCGGCACCGGCCAGTTCGGACAGTCCGGCGAGCACGACGAGCCCGCGGCCCGGCACGAAACCCCACTGTTCGAAGATCCCGGCGGTCTTCACCGGCCCGGCGCCGCCGAACCAGCCCAGCAGCTTCTGCGTGCTGTGCCCGAACAGCAGGGCGGCGAGCAGGAGCCGCAGGAGCACCAGACCGAGGTCCATCACCGCACCTCTTCGTCCTCCGGACGAATGTCCGTCAAGCGGACAGCTTGGTCTCCTGCGGCGGAGAAGTCAAGCTCAGCGCCGGGTCAGCGGGGTTTCGGACTCGACGCGCGTCAGCTTCTCCGGGTTGCGGACGTAGTAGAGGCCCGTGATGCGCGCGTCCTCGACGCGGACCGCCATCACCCCGTCGAACTCGCCCTCGACGTGCAGCGCGAGGGCCGGGTTGCCGTTGACCACCGCGGGTTCGGCCGTGAACGCGGCCCCGGTCTTGGCGAGCCCGCCGATGATGTAGCGGACCAGCTTGTCGGCGCCGCTGATCGGCCGCAGCGCCGCCTGCTTGAGCCCGCCGCCGTCGCTCATCAGGACGACGTCGGGGGCGAGCACGTCGAGCAGCCCCTGCACGTCCCTGCTCTCGAGCGCCCGCTGGAACGACTCCAGCACGACCCGGGTCTGGCTCGCGGAGACCGCCTGGCGGGGGCGGCGGGCGTCGACGTGCTTGCGTGCGCGGCTGGCGATCTGGCGGACGGCCGCCGGGCTCTTGCCGACCGCGTCCGCGATCTCGTCGTAGCCGAAGTCGAAGACCTCGCGCAGCACGAACACCGCGCGCTCGGTCGGCCCGAGCGTCTCGAGCACGAGCATCAGGGCCATCGAAACGCTCTCGGCGAGTTCGACGTCCTCGGCCACGTCGGGCGCGGTGAGCAGCGGCTCGGGCAGCCAGGGGCCGACGTAGGACTCCTTGCGGCGCTGCATCGTGCGCAGCCGGTTGAGCGACTGCCGGGTCGTGATGCGGACCAGGTAGGCGCGCGGGTCGCGCACCTCGGCGGCGTCGATTTTGACCCACCGCAACCAGGTTTCCTGCAGCACGTCCTCGGCGTCGGCCGCCGATCCGAGCATCTCGTAGGCGACGGTGAAGAGCAGGTTGCGGTGGGCGACGAACGCCTCGGTCGCCGCGGCCTGGTCGCTCATGCCTGGTCCCTCCTCATGACCGGCCGGCCGTGACCGCCGGGTTCCGCCGGGCCTGCCGGTTGCCGGCGCCGGTCATCCTTCACCCTCCGCCCGCGCTGGCCGGGATGGGCCGGCCGGACCGCCTCGGCGGCGGTGGCGTCGATGCGGGGCCGGCACGCCGCCGCACCCGCCGCGAGCACGACGACAACGGTGTTCCCCGGCATGGTGTGTCTCCCTGTTCCGTGGCGGGTCAGGCCGTGAAGGGGGCGAGGTCGAAGCGACCCCAGGCGAGGAAGACCGCGAGCGCGAGGTAGGCCAGGTTCAGCCCGACGAACTTGGCGCCGTCGCCGTGGCGGACGTGGGTGACCATCGCACCGATCATCAGCAGCACCCAGCAGGCGGCGGTCACCGGCACCATCACCGGCGCGACGCCGACGAGGGCGGGGACGACGAGGCCGATCGCGGCCAGGAGCTCGAGGACGCCGAGGCCGCGGACCACCCCGGCGCCGGCATCGCCGGTCCACTCCCCGCCCGGCGAGCCCGCGAGCTTCTCGACGGGCACGAACACCTTGCTGACCCCGCCGACCAAGGCGACCAGGGCAAGCGCCCCGGCCGCGATCCACAGCGCCACGTTCATGGGAACTCCTTCCGCTTCCGACGTTCGGCCACAAGACACCGCAGGCCGGGTCGTTGTGACAGCCGTGAGCGGGATCACTCCCGGGTTGTCGGCACTGGTCCGCTTGTCCCGCACGGCCGCCGGAGCACCGGGTAGAGCACGAAGATCGGCAGGCGCGCGATCCCGGAGGCGGCCATCACCGCACCGGGGGACCCAGTCCCTCGGTTCGGCGCCACGACAAGGGACCGGTGCGGCGGAGCCCGGCCACCGCGGCAGGTGTTCTGTTCCGGCCGCGCCGACCTCAGCCGAGTCCAACGTGGACCGTCACTGCTGCGGAACCTGCGCCGTCTCCAGGGGAACCGAATCCGAGCGCACCAGGCCCAGCTGCACGGTCTGCCGGCCGATCGCCGCGTCCAGGGCCCAGTCCACGGCGGTCCGGGTGCGGTTGCCCGGCATCGCCAGCAGGTGGTAGCCCCGGGTGACGGCCTTGGCGGGCAGGCCCGACAACGGGATGTGGAACGGGTTGGCGGCCGCCTGGGCACCGCCGAGGTCGACGACGAAACCGAGGTCGTGGTGCCGGTAGTCGCGCATCGTGCCGTAGCCCAGCGACGCCGCGAGGTTGTGCCCGGCCAGGGTGCCCTGCCGCGTCGCGTGCTGGGCCGTCATCGCCGTCACCTGGCCCGGCCGCGTCAGGTCCGGCACGGCCGCGGCGTCCCCGCACGCGAACACTTCGGGGTGCCCCGGCACGACCAGCGTGGGCTCCACGCAGAGCCGTCCGCGCTGGGTCGCCACCCCGGCGGACTCCACGAGCGGGTCGGGGCGCACGCCGACGCACCACGCCAGCGTCCGCGTCGGCACGAAATCGCCGGTCGTGAGCAGGACGCCGTCGGTCTTGGCCTCCTTGACCGAGCATTCCGTCATGATCTCGACGCCGCGCCTGCGCAGCACCCGGTCGGCGGCGCGGGACAACCGCTTGTCGAGTTCGGGCAGCACCCTGGGCGCCAGGTCGAGCAGCAGCCAGCGCATCCGCTGCCCGTCCAGCTCGCGGTGGTGCCGCGCGATGGCGCTGGTGAACAACGGGCCCTGCGCGGCCACCTCGGTGCCGGTGTACCCGGCGCCCACCACGACGAAGGTGCAGCGCGCCTCCCGCTCGGCGGCGTCGTCCGCGGCGGCCGCCAGCTCCACCTGCCGGATCACGTGGTCGCGCAGGTACAGCGCCTCCGACACGCTGCGGAACCCGTGCGCGTGCTCGGCGATGCCGGGGATCGGCAGCAGCTTGTTGACGCTGCCCACGGCGATCACCAGCCGGTCGTAGTCGAGGCTCCGGGAGGCTCCTTCCGGGTCCACGTAGGTCAGCTTGCGGTCGTCCAGGGCCAGCGCGGTGACCTCGCCGAGGAAGAGCCGGACCCCGGGTAGCGCGGCCGGCAGCGACACCGTGACACGGCGGGGGTCGATCACCGCCGCGGCCACCTCGGGCAGCAGCGGCAGGTAGAGGAAGTAGTCGGTGCGGTTGACCAGCACGATCTCGGCGCCCGCCTCGGGTGGGAGCGTCTTGAGCAGGGCCCGGGCCGCGGAGAACCCCGCGAACCCGCCGCCGACGATGACGATCCGCGTGCGTCCGGGCATGACGCCTCCCAAGGGGTCAGGGCACGATCGAGTCCACGTATCCGCCGTCCACGCGCACCGCCGCGCCGGTCGTGGCCGACGCCAGCGGTGAACCGAGGTACACCACCATGTTCGCGATCTCCTCGGGTTCGATCAGGCGCTGCAGCAACGACTGCGGCCGGTGTTCGCGCATGAACCGCCGCTGCGCCTCGTCCCACGGCAGGTCGCGGTCGACCAGCTGGTACACGAAGTCCTCGACACCGCCGGTGTGCGTGGGACCGGCGATCACGGCGTTGACGGTCACCCCGGTGCCCGCGGCGGCCTTGGCGAAACCGCGGGACACGCCCAGCAGAGCCGTTTTCGACATGCCGTAGTGGATCATCTCGGCGGGGATGACGATCGCCGAGTCGCTCGCGATGTACTGGACGCGGCCCCAGCCGCGCTCGGTCATGCCCGGCAGGTAGGCGCGGGTCAGCCGCACCGCGGCGAGCACGTTGACCTCGAAGTACCGGCGCCACTCGTCGTCGGTGATCGCCAGCGGCTCCGCGGCGCCGAAGATACCGAGGTTGTTGACCAGGACGTCGGCCCGCGGCAGCTGGTCCACCACGTCGCGAGCGCCCTGCTCGGTCGCGATGTCGGCGACCACCGGCACCACCTGGGCGTCGGGCACCTCGGCCGTCAGCTGCTCGACGGCCTTCGTGACGGACCCCTCGCTGCGCCCGTTGACGGCGACGCGGGCCCCCGCCCGCGCCAGACCGAGCGCGATCGCGGCCCCGATGCCCTGCGTGGAGCCGGTGACCAGGGCGGTCTTGCCGGTGAGATCCAGGTGCATGAGTCCCTCCCCCAGCGATCGTAGGGGCGGCCGCGCGGCACCGCAGGACGAGCGACCACCCCGGCGGACCCTGGCAGCCCGCCGGGGCCCGGCCGGCAGCGCGCGTACCTCGAGAGTTCCCTTGCGAACAGCCGGAAGTTGCACCTCGGCCAGCTGCCGCCGGCCGGTCACGTCGGGAAGGGGTTTCCCGGCGGCACAAGGGTTTTCTACACGGCGGCGGGGTGTCAGAGGAGGCCGCGGCGGGCGGCCCAGACGACGGCCTGGATCGGCGCCACGAACCCCAGGCGGTCGCAGACGGCGCGCAGCCGCCGTCGCACCGTGCGTTCCGACAGGTCCAGCCGCCGGCCGATGGCGTCCAGCGGCAACCCGTCGGCGAGCAGCTCCAGCAGATCGAGATCCGCGCGCGGCAACGTGCCGGGCCGCTGAGCCGTCGTCACGACGACACCAGCAGCACGTGCAGCGTCCGCGGCCCGTGCACGCCCTCGACGCGGTTCAGCTCGATGTCGCTCGTCGCGCTGGGACCGCTGATCCAGGTCTGCGGGTGGCCCGGCGACAGGGCCGCCACGGCCTGCGGCACGCCGGGCACGATCTGGTCGGTCCGCAGCACGCACACGTGCCGGTCGGGCACCAGGCTGACCGCGCGGCGCCCCTGCCCCGGCCCGTGATCCAGCACGATCGTGCCGGTGGTCGCGATGGCCAGCGCGGCCAGCGTCACCACCGCGTCCAGCCGGTCCAGCTCGGCGGCGGACTGACCGGTGTCCGGCACCGCCCCCGGCACCGCCCAGGGGAAGCCGTCGGGCACCAGCACGGCTTCCGACGGCCCCAGTGCCGACGCGAGCGCCTCGGGCAGGGTGTCCGGCGTGCACCGCGTCAGCTCGGCCCGGTAGTCGACCAGCCGCTCGGCGAACAGCTCGACCACATCACCGGACGGCACGGACGACCGGTAACCCCGCGGGACCGGCGTCTCGGACCGGTCCGCCGAGGCCAGCGCCGACCGCACCCGGCCCAGGATCTCCTCGCGCGCGCTCATCGCCGACCCTCCCGCCGCCACCAGGATCGGAACGACTCCACCGGTGGCGCCGGCACGTCCCGCGCGTTGCTCCACAACGAACCCGGCCACGGCAGCCGTCCCAGGGCTCGCCGCCCGCCGGGCATCACCTTGCGCCCCACCCGGTTCAGCACCCGGCCGGCGAGGCCCATCCCCCGCTCGGCCCAGTTCAGGCGCCGCGCGTCGGCCAGCACCCACGACGCCGACTTCATCGCGACCGCCTCCGCCTTGGGCGAGGACCGGTGCGCGTCGACCACCTTCGCCCGCAGGTGCACCAGCACCTCGGGGATGTCGATCCGCACCGGGCAGGCGTCGAAACACGCGCCGCACAGGCTGGAGGCGTAGGGCAGCGAGTCGGTCTGCTCGTCCACCCCGGTGCCGCGCAGCAGCGGGTTCAGGATCGCCCCGATCGGGCCGGGGTAGACCGAGCCGTAGGCGTGCCCGCCGGTGCGCTCGTAGACCGGGCACACGTTCAGGCAGGCCGAGCACCGGATGCACCGCAGCGCCTGCCGTCCGACCTCGTCGGCCAGTGCGCGGGTGCGGCCGTTGTCCAGCAGCACGACGTGCGCCTCCTGGCCCTCGGTGGAACCGGACCACGTCGAGGTGTAGGGGTTCATCCGCTCCCCCGTGCTCGACCGCGGCAGCAGCTGCAGGAACACGTCGAGGTCGGACCACGTCGGCACGATCTTCTCGATCCCGACCACCGACACCAGCACCTCGGGCAGCGTCAGGCACATCCGCCCGTTGCCCTCGGACTCCACCACGACGAGCGTGCCGGACTCGGCGACGGCGAAGTTCGCGCCGGAGACGGCCATGCGCGCCCGCAGGAACTTCTCCCGCAGGTGCAGCCGGGCCGCGCCGGCGAGTTCGGCGGGCCGGTCGGACAGGTCGTCCGGCGCGGGCCGCCCGGCCGCGGCCATCCTGCTGCGGAAGATCTCCCGGATCTCCGCGCGGTTGCGGTGGATCGCGGGCACCAGGATGTGCGAGGGCAGGTCGTCGCCGAGCTGCACGATCAGCTCGGCCAGGTCGGTCTCCCACGCGGTGATGCCCTGCGCGGCGAGCGCCTCGTTGAGCCCGATCTCCTGGGTCGCCATCGACTTGACCTTCACCACCTCGTCGACGGCGTGCTGCCGCGCGATCGAGGCGACGATCTCGCACGCCTCGGCCGCGTCGCGCGCCCAGTGCACGGTGGCGCCGCGGTCGGTCAGCGACTTCTCCAGCCGCAGCAGGTGCTCGTCGAGGTGGCGCAGCACGTTGTCCTTGATCGCCGCGCCCGCCAGGCGCAGCTCCTCCCAGTCGTCGACCTCGCCGACGACCGCGGCCCGCTTGGCCCGGATCGTTCCGGTGGCGTGCGCGAGGTTGCGGCGCAGCTGCGTGTCCGACAACGCCTCGCGCGCCGCCTTCGGAAAGGCGGGCATCCCCACGAAAGTGGCACTCATGCGGCGTCCTCCGTTCCGGCGAGAACCTCGGCCAGATGCATCACCCGGACGCCGGTGCGCTGCCGCGACAACAGGCCGCCGATGTGCAGCAGGCACGAGTTGTCGCCGGCGACCAGCACCTCGGCCCCGGCCTCCAGCACGTGCCGCGCCTTGTCCGCGCCCATCGCGGTCGAGGTCTCCGCGTTCTTCACGGCGAACGTGCCGCCGAAGCCGCAGCACTCGGTGGCCGCGGGCAGCTCCACGAGGTCGAGCCCGCGCACCTCGCGCAGCAGCCGCAGCGGCCGGTCCCCGACGCCGAGCATCCGCAGCGAGTGGCACGTGGGGTGGTAGGTGACGCGGTGCGGGAAGTACGCGCCGACGTCGGTCACGCCGAGCACGTCGACCAGGAACTCGGTCAGCTCGTACACCTTCGGCGAGGTCCGGGCGACCGCCTCCCGCAGACGGGCGTCCCCGCTGCGCCGGGCGACGATCGAGTGCTGGTGGCGCGCCGAGCCCGCGCAGGACCCGGACGGGGTCACGATCGCGTCGTAGCCGGCGAACGCGTCGACGAAGTTGCGCACCACCGGCACGGCCTCGTCGAGGTAGCCGGTGTTGACCATCGGCTGCGCGCAGCAGGTCTGGGCGGCCGGGAAGTCGGCCTCCACGCCGAGCCGCCGCAGCAGCGTGAACACCGCTTTGCCGGTGTCCGGGAACATCGTGTCGTTGATGCAGGTGACCTGTACGGCGACCTTCATGCCACCACCCTCGAGTCGATTCGCGCGGCCGCCTCCGCCCACCCGGACTCGCGGCCCGACGGTTCGTACCGGCGGAGTTCGTGGGTTGCCCGGATCAGCGCGCGCATCGCGGCCAGGTCCGGCAGGTCCGCCCCCAGCGCGCGGGCCTGGACGAGCACGTTGCCCAATGCGGCGGCCTCGACCGGCCCGGCCAGCACCGGCACGCCGCAGGCGTCGGCCGTGAGCTGGCACAGCAGTTCGTTGCGGACGCCGCCACCGACGACGTGCACCACGTCGACCGGCCGTCCGGTCAGCTCCGAGGCCTGCCGCACGGTCCGGCGGTAGGCCAGCGCGAGGCTGTCCAGGATGCACCGGACCACCTCGCCCGGTGCCTCCGGCGGCCGCTGCCCGGTGTCCACGCAGGCCTGCCGGATCCGGGCCGGCATGTCGCCCGGCGGCAGGAAGACCGGCGCGTCGATGTCCACGACCGCGGACAACGGCGGGACCCCGGCCGCCTGCGCGAGCACCTCCGGCAGCGACATCGGGGTGCCCTGCGCCTCCCAGGTGCGCAGCGACTCCGACAGCACCCACAGGCCCGTCACGTTGCGCAGGAACCGGATCGTGCCGTCGACACCGCCCTCGTTGGTGAAGTTGGCCGCCAGCGCCGAGTCACCCAGCTCGGGCGACTCCAGCTCGAGGCCGACCAGCGACCAGGTGCCGGAGGAGATGTAGGCGAAGTTGGTGCCCGGCTCGGCCGGCACCCCGACCACCGCCGACGCCGTGTCGTGCGAGCCGACCGCGACCACCGGCAGCTCCGGCAACCCGAGCTCGGCGGCCAGATCGGGCAGCAGCGTGCCCACCACCGAACCAGGGTCGCGCAGCGGCGGCAGCAGCCGCGACGGGATCCCCAGCCGCGACGCCAGACCGGTCGCCCACTGACCGGACCGCACGTCGTAGAGCTGGGTGGTCGAGGCGTTGGTGCGTTCGGCGCCGCGCACCCCGGTCAGCCAGTAGTTCAGCAGGTCCGGGATCAGCAGCATCGTCTCGGCGGAGCCGAGATCGCGTTCGGCCAGCAGCTGGTACAGGGTGTTGAACGGCAGTTGCTGCAGGCCGGTGATGTCGAACAGTTCCCGCGCCGGCACCACCTCCGCCACCCGCTGGGCGATGCCGTCGGTGCGCGAGTCCCGGTAGTTGACGGGGTTGCCCAGCAGTGCGCCCGAGGCGTCGAGCAACCCGTAGTCCACGGCCCACGAGTCTATGCCGAGTCCGGCCAGTTCACCTCCCCGCTGCGCGGCCTGGATGCCGGTCAGCATCTCCCGGTACAGGCCGAGGATGTCCCAGTGCAGGGTCGACCCACCCCCGTGGGCGACGCGCACGCCACCGTTGGGGAACCGGTGCACCTCCTCGACGGACAGCACACCGGGCCCCACGGCGCCCGCCATGACGCGCCCGCTGGAGGCGCCCAGGTCGACGGCCGCCAGGCGCATCACACCTTCACCACGCGCAGCTCGAGGCCGACCAGATCGGCCACGGCCTCCAGTTCGGCCACGCGGTGCCCGGTGCCCAGCGCCCAGTGGTGGTCGACGCCGGTGCCCGACCAGGCGTCGGTCCACTCCCCCGGGTCGCAGCCGAAGTCCACCCGGGAGGTGGTGTTGCCGATGCCCAGCAGCGGACCGGGCACGACCTCGCCCTCGGAGGCGACCAGGACGAACCGCCCGTCCCGCTCCTGGCCGAGGCCGAGCAGGGTGACCGGGCCGTGCTTGACGTCGAACTCGACGGACACGCCCCAGCCGCGCTTGCCGTGGTAGACGCCGAGTCCGCGCAGCAGTGGCTTGCGCGCGCTGATCGCCAGGTGCGCCGGCCCGTCGTGACCCATCTCGACCACGTTGTCCCGGAAGTTCAGCGCCTGCAGCTCGGTGAACGAGCCGCCCGCGCCGAGCCGGTCCATGATCAGCATCGCCAGCGAGTTGCGCAGCTCGTACTCCCCCGCCGCCGGGATGCCGCGCGCGGTGAGCAGCGAGGCGCCGAGGATGAACCCGGCGCCGACGCGCTCGTGGGTCTCACCGTCCAGTCCCCGGTGGTAGTAGGCCAGGGAGTCCAGCGAGAAGTCCTCGACCAGCCGGTCCAGCGCCACCGACACCTTCGCGCCCCACGCGAAGTCGTCCTCGACGACCGAGTCGTCCAGGTCGAAGATCTCCCGCGCGAGGTCCATCCGCGCCCGGGTCTCGTCGTCGGTGACCTTCTCGACCCGCACCCGCAGGTCGTCGATCTCCAGGATCTCCACGTGACCGCCGAGCTGGGCGGACACCAGGGTCGGGTCGGTGGAGACGTCCATCATGCCCGGGTAGAGGTGGCCGAGCAGGCCGTGCCGCCCGTGCCGGAGCGCGGCGCGCACCCCGGCGGCGGAGATCCAGCGCTCGATGCGGGTCCAGGCCCGCTCGTCCTCCAGGTACCCGGACACCGACCGGAACTCGACCCCGACGCGACGGAAGGCGTTGGCCATCTCCGGCAGCGGGCAGGCACCGCAGTAGGCGAGCCAGGCCCCGGTGTCGAAGGTCGCGTGGTCCATCGCCTCCGTCGGCTGCAGGTTGATCAGCAGCACCGGCGAGCCGCTGCGCTGCGCGATCGGCGCCAGCATGCTGGAGGTCAGGTACGTGGTGAGGAAACCGATGATCAGGTCGCAGTCGGCGACCCGCAGCTTCTCCGCCGCGGCCGCGCCCTCGGCGGCGTCCGAGACGAACCCGGCGTCCACCACCTCGCAGTCCATTCCGGACAGCCGCTCGGCCACGCGCCGTGCGGAGGCCTGCAGCTGCGGCAGCAGCCCGGGGAACTGCGGCCAGTACGCGCCCAGGCCACCGGCCACCAGGCCGACGCGGGTGCGCCTCGGCGTGATCCGCTCCAGGGTCATGTCTCCCAGTCCTTTCCTGCGTCAGCGGAGGAAGGCGGCCGCGACACCCGCGTCGACGGGCACGTGCAGGCCGGTGGTGTGCGTGAGGTCGCCGCCGGTGAGCGCGAACACCGCCGCGGCCACGTGCTCGGGCAGCACTTCGCGCTTGAGGATGGTGCGCTGGGCGTAGAACTTGCCCAGGTCCTCCTCCGGCACGCCGTAGACCGCGGCGCGCTGCGCGCCCCAGCCGCCGGCGAAGATCCCGGAGCCGCGCACCACGCCGTCGGGGTTGACGCCGTTGACGCGGATGCCGTGCTCGCCCAGCTCGGCGGCCAGCAGCCGGACCTGGTGCGCCTGGTCGGCCTTGGCCGCGCCGTAGGCGACGTTGTTCGGGCCGGCGAACACCGAGTTCTTCGAGGAGATGTAGACGATGTCGCCGCCGAGGCCCTGCGCGATCATCGCCTTCGCGGCGGCCTGGGAGACCAGGAACGAGCCCTTGGCCATCACGTCGTGCTGGAGGTCCCAGTCCTTCTCGGTGGTTTCCAGCAGCGGCTTGGAGATCGACAGGCCGGCGTTGTTGACGACCAGGTCGATGCCGCCGAACGCGAGCACGGTCGCGTCGACCGCACCGGCGACCGCATCGGCGTCGGTCACGTTCGCCACGACGGAGACGGCCTTGTCCGCCGACCCGATGCCCCGCGCGACCGCCTCGGCCGACTCCGCGTTGAGGTCGGCGATCGCCACGCACGCGCCTTCGGCGGCGAGCCGTTCGGCGATGGCGCGGCCGATGCCCGAACCGGCGCCGGTGACCAGGGCGATCCGGCCGGCGAGGGGCTTGGGCTTGGGCATGCGCTGGAGCTTGGCCTCCTCCAGCGCCCAGTACTCGATGCGGAACTTCTCGCTCTCCGGGATCGGCGCGTAGCGGGAGACCGCTTCGGCGCCGCGCATCACGTTGATCGCGTTGACGTAGAACTCGCCGGCGACGCGCGCGGTCTGCTTGTCCTTGCCGAAGGAGAACATGCCGACGCCGGGCACGAGCACGATCGCCGGGTCGGCGCCGCGCATCGCGGGGCTGTCCGGGGTGGCGTGCCGCTCGTAGTAGGCGCGGTAGTCCTCGCGGTAGGCCTGGTGCAGTTCCCTCAGCCGCGCGACGACGTCCGCCAGCGGCGCGGTCGCGGGGAGGTCGACCACGAGCGGGCGGACCTTGGTGCGCAGGAAGTGGTCCGGGCACGAGGTGCCGAGCGCGGCCAGCGGCTGCAGCTTCTCCCGGGACAGGAACTCCAGCACCACGTCGCTGTCGGTGTAGTGCCCCACCTGACGCTGGTCGGTCGACGCCAGTCCGCGGATCACCGGTGCGAGCGCGGCGGCTCGCGCGCGGCGCTCCGCCTCGGGCAGCGGCTCGAAGCCGGGAACCACCGGGCCGAACGGCTCGGCGCTGCCCCGCTCGGCGAGGAACTTCTCCGCGGTGCGGATGATCTCCAGGGAGTTCTTCTGGCACTCCTGCGAGGTCTCGCCCCACGCGGTGATGCCGTGCCCGCCCAGGATCACGCCGATCGCCTGCGGGTTGGCCTTCTTGACGGCCGCGATGTCCAGGCCCAGCTGGAACCCGGGGCGGCGCCAGTCGACCCACACCACGCGGTCGCCGAAGCACTCCTTGGTCAGCGCGGGCCCGTCGGCGGCGGTGGCCAGCGCGATGCCCGAGTCCGGGTGCAGGTGATCCACGTGCGGAGCCTCGACCAGGCCGTGCATCGCGGTGTCGATCGACGGCGCGGCGCCACCACGGCCGTGCAGGCAGTAGTCGAACGCGGCGACCATCTCGTCCTCGCGCTCGACGCCGGGGTAGACGTCGACGAGGGCGCGCAGGCGGTCCAGCCGCAGCACGGCCAGCCCGGCCTCGGTGAGCGTGCCCAGGTCACCCCCGGATCCCTTGACCCACAACAGGTCCGTCGGCTGCCCGGTGACGGGGTCGGTCTCGCTGCCCTTGGCCGAGGTGTTGCCCCCGGCGTAGTTGGTGTTGCGCGGGTCGGCGCCGAGGGCGTTGCTGCGCTGGATGAGTTCGGCGGCGGGATTGTTCGTCATGGTGGTTCAGGCTCCCCAACCGGCCTGCTGGCCGTCGGCTCGTTCGGCGACGATCTTGTCCTGGTATCCGCTGCGGTGGTAGGCGGCGACCGGGTCCGGGTCGAGCCCGGCGTCCTCGCGCAGTTCGGCCAGCAGCGGCCGCACGTCGGTGTTGTAGGCGTCCATCAGCACCGCGTTGGCGCCGAGCACGTCCCCGTTGCGCTGCGCGGCGAACAGGGCGTCCCGGTCCACCAGCAGGGCCTTCGCGGTGGCCTCCTGCACGTTGAGCACCGAACGGATGATCGCCGGGATCTTCGCCTCGATGTTGTGGCACTGGTCGAGCATGAAGTTGATGCCGTAGGACGGGTCCAGCGCGTCGGCGCGCACGATCTCCCACATGATGCGGAAGAGCTGGAACGGGTCGGCCGCGCCGGCCATCAGGTCGTCGTCGGCGTAGAAGCGCGAGTTGAAGTCGAACGCGCCGAGCTTGCCCTGCCGCAGCAGGAACGCGACGATGAACTCGATGTTGGTGCCCGGCGCGTGGTGACCGGTGTCGATGCACACGGTGGCCTTCGGGCCGAGCTCGACGCAGTGCGCGTACGAGGTGCCCCAGTCCGGCACGTCGGTGGCGTAGAAGGCCGGCTCGAACAGCTTGTACTCCAGCAGGATCCGCTGGTCGTCACCGAGCCGGTCGTAGGCCTCGCGCAGCGCGGCGGCCAGCCGGTCCTGACGGGTGCGCAGGTCGTCCTGGCCCGGGTAGTTGATGCCGTCGGAGAACCAGAACTTCAGGTCCTTCGAACCCGTGGCGTCCATGATGTCGATCGCCTCGAGCAGGTGGTCGGTGGCCTTGCGGCGGATCCGCGGGTCGGGGTTGGTGACCGAGCCGAGCTTGTAGTCCTCGTCCTGGAAGACGTTGGTGTTGATGGCGCCGATCGAGATGCCCAGGTCGTTGGCGTACTTCGACAGCGCGCCGAAGTCGTCGACCCGGTCCCACGGGATGTGCAGGGCCACGCTGGGCGCGATGCCGGTCAGCTCGTGCACCTTGGCCGCGTCGGCGATCTTCTCCTCCGGCGTGCGCGGAACCCCGGGCTGGGGGAACACCTTGAACCGGGTGCCGGAGTTGGCGTAGGCCCACGAAGGCGTCTCGATCCGCTGAGCCCGCAGGGCTTCTTTCACGGCGTTCAGGTCGGACAACGGGATCACTTTCCTTCCAGGTGGAAGACCTCGGTGAGCAACTGGAACCCCTCGTCGGGTCCTTGCCCCTCCAGGCCCGTGAAGAATTCGGCCATCTCGGCCTGCCAGCGGGCGTTGACCTCGGTGCGGGCCATGGCCGCCTGCGCGGCATCGAGATCATCGGCCTCGACGTAGCCGATCAGCAGGCCGTCGTCGCGCAGGAACAGCGAGTAGTTGCGCCATCCGGTGTCGGTCAGTGCCTGCCGCATCTCCGGCCACACCGCCCGGTGCCGCTCGGTGTACTCGGCCATCCGTTCGGGCTTCACCTGCAGGCAGAAGCAGTATCGGGCCACGATTCGTCCTTGGTGGAGACCGGCCGGGCCGCGTGCGCGGCCCGGCCGGGAGCATCAGAAGTTGTACTGGTCGATGTTGCTCGCGTCGAACACCGTCGGCGGGCCGAGGACGATCTCGCCGTCCTTGCCGATGGTGTACTCACCGAGCTTGCCCGCCTTGAACTTCTGGCCCTCGACACCGGTGATCTGGTTGGAGGCCAGTGCGACACCCGCGTAGGCGGCCAGGTAGCCGATGTCGGCCGGGTTCCACAGTGCGAACTTGGTGACCGTGCCGTCCTTGACGTACTCGCGCATCTGGTTCGGCGTGCCCAGGCCGGTCACCGCGACCTTGCCCTTGTAGGCCGACGAGCTGATGTAGCGGGCGGCCGCGGCGATGCCGACGGTGGTCGGTGCGACGATGGCCTTCAGGTTCGGGTACGACTGCAGCAGGCCCTGCGCCTCCTGGAACGACTTCTGGTCGTCGTCGTTGCCGTAGGCGACCTTCACCAGCTTCAGGTTGGCGTACTCGGGCTTGGCCAGCTGCTGCTTGAACACCTCGATCCAGGCGTTCTGGTTGGTGGCGTTCGGCGTCGCGGACAGGATGGCGATCTCACCCGAGCCGCCGGCCAGCTCGCTGGCCATCTTCGCCAGCTGCTCGCCGATGCCCTCGGTGGTGGCCTGGTTGATGAACACGTCGCGGCAGTCCTTGGCCGCGTCGGAGTCGAACGCCACGACCTTGATGCCGGAGCTGCGGGCCTGGTTCAGCGACGGGCACACCGCGTTCGGGTCGTTCGCGGCGATGCCGATGACGTCCTGCTGCTGCTGGATCAGCGTGTTGATGTAGCTGACCTGCGAGGACGCGCTGGCGTCGTTGGGGCCGACGAGCTTGTACTCGCCCTTGAGCTCGTCCAGCGCGGTCTTGCCGCCGCCCACCTCGATGTCCGAGTACGGGTTGTTGAGCTGCTTGGGCAGGAAGGCCATCTTGACGCCTTCCTTGGTGGCGGCGTTCGGGTCGGCCTGGGCCGTGGACTGCGCGCCGCCGCTCCCCGCGGAGCTGCTGTCGTTCTTGGTGGTGCCACCGCACGCGGTGAGGGTCACCACCAGACTGGCCGCCGTGGCGGCCGAGAGGACGCCGGTGAGGAATCGACTGGTCATTGTCGTTGCCTTTCTGGACTTACTTGACGCCGGCGAGAGCTCCGGACTCGGGGGTTGGGGAGGCGAGACTTCGTTTCCGGCGCCGCTGCACGGCGGCGCGCGACTTGGTGATGATGTTGGGCAGCAGCACCGAAATGATCAGCAGCACGCCCGTGACGACGTTGAGCGCTTCGTTGGACACGTCCTGCAGCCGCAGCGCGTTCTGCAGCGTGGCCAGCAGGACCACCCCGGCGAGCACACCCGGCAGGGTGCCCTTGCCGCCGAAGATGGAGACGCCGCCGAGCAGGACCGCCGCCACGACGGCGAGTTCCATGCCGAGGCCGTTGTCGGCGCGGGCGCTGGAGTAGCGCAGGGTCCACAGCACGCCGGCCAGCCCGGCGATCAGCCCGCTCACCACGTACAGCCAGAACTTCAGGCGCCCCACGCGGATGCCGGCGAAGCGGGCGGCCTGCTCGCCGGCACCGGCGGCGAACACCGCGCGGCCGACCGGGGTCGCGTGCAGCGCCAGGCCGAACACCACGGCCAGCACCACGAGCGGGATCAGCACGTTCGGGATCGGGCCGCCGTCGATCGTGCCGGTCACCCACGAGGTGTAGGAGCGCGGGAAGTCGGCCACCGCGCTGTCGCCCAGCACCACGAACGCGAGACCGCGGTACAGCGCGAGCGTGCCGATGGTGACCGCCAGCGACGGCAGTTTCAGCACGGTCACGAAGAACCCGTTGAGCGCACCCAGCACCGCGCCGAGCACCAGGCACAGCGGGATGATCGTCTCGATGGACAGGCCGCGGTTCCACAGATCGCCCATCACGGCCGAGGTGAGGCCGAGCGTGCTGGCCACCGACAGGTCGATCTCGCCGGTCACGATCACGAACGTCATCGGCAGCGCGATGAGCGCGATCGGCAGCAGGTCCAGCAGCAGGAAGGTGAAGTTGCGGCTGCTGCCGAAGTTCTCCACGGCCCCGGACGCGATGAGCAGCACCACGACCGTGATCACGATGACGGCCGCGTCCCAGCTCGCCAGCCGGGACAGCCACGCGGGCCGGTTCCCCTTGTCAGACATGGGAATCCCTCTTCTTCAGCGACTTGGCGACCCGGACGGCGACCAGGCGGTCGGCCCCGATCGCGAGCAGGATCAGCGCACCGACGATGGCCTGCTGCCAGAACTGGTTGATGTCGAGGACGGCCAGCGAGCTGCCGATGACGGTCAGCAGCAGGGCGCCCAGGCCCGCGCCCCACACCGTGCCGCTGCCGCCGAACACCGCGACCCCACCGACCACCGCGGCGGCGACGACGTTGAGTTCGTAACCGTTGCCGGCGGCGGCGTCGATCGTGCCGAACCGCGCGGCGAACAGGACGCCGGCGATCCCGGCGAGCGCGCCGGAGACCAGGAACGCGGCGATCGTGTTGCGGCCGACCTTGATGCCGGCCAGCTCGGCGGCCTGCGGGCTCGACCCCATCGCGTACAGCTCGCGCCCGGCGCGGTAGTTGCGCAACACGACACCGGCGACGATCAGCACGATCACGGCGATCAGCACCAGCCACGGGATGCCCAGGATCGAGGAGTTGCCGAAGCGCAGGAAGTGGCCGGGCAGCTCGTCGGCGTTGATCTGCTCGCCGCCGGCCCAGAAGTAGGCGGCGCCGCGGAACGCGTACAGCGTGCCGAGGGTGACCACCAGCGCGGGCACCTGCCCGAACCGGACCAGGACCCCGTTGACCAGGCCGCACGCGGCGCCGACGACGAGACCGGCGATCAGCGCCACGATCACCGGCATGCCCTGGTTGGCCTGCAGCAGCGACCCGACCGCGAACGCGGACAGGCCGAGCACCGAGCCGACCGACAGGTCGATGTTGCGGGTGATCATCACCGTCGCCTGCCCGACCGCGAGCACGGCCAGGATCGCGGTGCCGAGCAGGATGTCGCGGATGCTCTGGGCGGACAGGAACCGCGAGTTCTGCGTCGCGGTGAACGCGACCAGCGCGATCAGGGCCAGGACGATGCCCGCCTCACGCGCCTTGAACAGGCCGCCGAGGGAGAACCTCCGCGATGCCGCCGTCCGGCCGCTCATCTTGGGAGCCACCACCTTCGTCGCGTTCACGCCGCCTCCTTTTCGGACGCGGACCGGCGAGCAGTCCTCATGCCGCCGCTCCCTGCCCCATCGCTGCGAACATCACCGAGTCCTCACTCGCGTCCTCGCGGTCGATCTCCGCGACGATCCGGCCTTCCCGCATCACCAGCACCCGGTCGGCCATGCCCAGCACCTCGGGCAGCTCGGACGACACCATGATCACGGCGACGCCCTCGGCGGCCAGGGACGACATCAGCCGGTGCACCTCGGCCTTCGTGCCGACGTCGATGCCGCGGGTGGGCTCGTCGACGATGAGCACGCTCGGCGCCATGGACAGCCACTTGGCCAGCACGACCTTCTGCTGGTTGCCGCCGGACAGCGTGCCCACCAGGTCGCTGAGGCGGCCGTACTTCGTCTGCAGGCGCTCGGTCCAGCGCAGCGCCTCCTTGCGTTCCCCGCCGCCGAACAGGAACCCGAGCTTGGCCAGCGCACCCGAGCGCGGCAGCGTCACGTTCCGCTCGATCGAGAGGTCCATGACCAGGCCCTGCTGACGCCGGTCCTCCGGCACCAGCGCCATGCCCGCGGCCATCGCGGCGCGCGGCGAGCCCGGCTTGAGCTTCTTCCCGTGCAGCTTCACGGTTCCCGCGTCGCGTTCGTCCACCCCGAACACCGCCTGGACCACTTCGGACCGTCCACTGCCGACCAGGCCGGCGAACGCCACGATCTCGCCCGCCCGCACCTGGAAGGAGACGTCGCGGAAGACGCCCTCGCGGGTCAGACCGTCCACTTCGAGCACGACCTCGCCCGGCGTGACGTCCTGCTTGGGGAACAGCGCGTCCAGCTCGCGGCCGACCATGCGCCGCACCATCTCGTCGACGGTCAGCTCGTCCATCGGGTCGGTGGAGACGTGCTTGCCGTCGCGCATGATCGTCACCCGCTGGCACAGCTCGGTGATCTCCTCGAACCGGTGTGAGATGAACATGATCGCCGCGCCCTCGTCGCGCAGGTTGCGCGCGACCGAGAACAGGCGCTCGACCTCGACCAGCGACAGCGCCGCGGTCGGCTCGTCCATGATCAGCACGCGCGCGTCCGCCGACAGCGCCTTGGCGATCTCCACGATCTGCTGGTCGGCGATCGACAGGCCGCGCGCCGGGCGGGCCGGGTCGATCCGCACGCCCAGGCGGGCGAACAGCTTCTCCGCCTCGGCCCGGATCGCCCCGCGGTCGATCACGCCCAGCCGCTTGCGCGGGTGGCGGCCCATCACGATGTTCTCCTCGACCGTGAGGTCGGGGAACAGCGTGGGTTCCTGGTAGATCACCGCGATCCCGGCGGCCTTGGCGTCGGCCGGCGAGGAGAACTCGACGGGCTGCCCGTCGACCAGCAGCGTCCCGGTGTCCGGGCGGTGGACGCCGGCGAGCATCTTCACGATGGTCGACTTGCCCGCGCCGTTCTCCCCGACCAGCGCGTGGGCCTCGCCGGAGTAGAGGGGGAACGACACCCCCTGCACGGCGGCCACCGCGCCGAACGACTTCGTGACGCCGCGGACCTCCAGCAAGGGCACCGTGCCCGGGTCCTGCCGCACCATCGCGACCTCCGAATGAAAGGTTTCACAAACCTGGCGCGCTGACGCTACTATGCGCTGGATCACGAAGTCAACGACAAGTTTCCAGCGCAGGTCAGGAGCCGTTTTTTCAGTCGCGATCCGATAACATCGATCTTGTTACACGTTTCAACTGGAGGGTCACGTGACGCGCACGACGACGGATGGGACGGCGGTTCCCGAGCCCCGCGCGGCGGGGATCAAGGACGTCGCGGCGGCGGCCGGCGTGTCACTGGGGACCGTGTCGAACGTGCTCAACCGGCCGGACCGGGTCAGCCCGCGCACGCGCGCGAAGGTGGAGGCGGCCATGGCCGAGTTGAAGTTCGTGCGCAACGAAACGGCGCGGCAGCTGCGGGCCGGGCGCAGCCGGATCCTGGCTTACGTGATGCTCGACGGGCGCAACCCGTTCTTCACCGACGTGGCCGAGGGTGTGGAGGACGCGGCGGACGAGGCCGACCTGTCGTTGTTCCTGTGCAACAGCGCCAACCGGGCCGAACGCGAGCGCGACTACCTGAGCCGGCTGGAGCAGCAGCGGGTGCAGGGCATCCTGATCACGCCGGTCGATCCGGACTCGCCGGTGCTGGACGAGACGGCGGCGCACGGTGTCCCGGTGGTGATCGTCGACCGGACCGGGCGGTCGGGGAACCACTGCTCGGTCGCGGTCGACGACGTCCTGGGCGGGCGGCTCGCGGTGCAGCACCTGCTGGAGCTGGGACATGAACGGGTGGCGTTCATCGGCGGGCCGGACACGCTGGGCCAGGTGCGCGACCGGCGCGAGGGCGCGTTGCGGGCGCTCGAGGAGGCCGGGCTGGGGCCGGAGAACCTGGTCGACCTGACGACGTCCGCGTTGACGGTCGCGGAGGGGCGCACCGCGGGCCAGCGCCTGGCCGGGCTGCCGTCGTCACTGCGCCCGACGGCCGCGTTCTGCGCGAACGACCTGCTGGCGCTCGGGCTGCTGCAGACGTGCGTGAGCCTGCGCCTGCGCGTGCCCGACGACCTGGCGATCGTCGGCTACGACGACATCGACTTCGCCGCGGCGGCCGCCGTGCCGCTGACCTCGGTGCGGCAGCCGCGCCGCCGGCTCGGCCGCACCGCCGCGGAACTGCTGCTGCAGGAGACGACCGACCCGGGGCACGAGCACCAGCAGGTGGTGTTCACGCCGGAACTGGTGGTGCGAGCCTCGACGCGCCACGGTGCGTGACCGGGCCGGCCGGCGACGCGCGCTGGATGCCCGGGAGTTCGGGTAGCCTGCGGTCATGACGCGCCACGTTCAGGGGCCGGAACCCCAGACGGGCGTCGGCATCGTCGCGCCCTACGACTTCGCCCGTGACCGCGAGCTGTGGCGGTGGGTACCGGCCACCGTGAGCCTGTTCATCGCCCGCACCGGCGGCTCCCCGGAGGGGGACAACCTCGACTCCGCGTCGGCGCTGAACCGCCCCGCGAGCGTCCGGCGGCCCACCCGCGAGGTGTGCGCGGTGGGTGCCGAGGTGGTGATCTACGCGTGCACCGCGTGCAGCTTCGTCGGCGGCGCGCTCGGGGAGGCCGCGCTGCGCCAGGCCATGCTGGACGCCGGCGCCCCGCGCGCGCTGACGACCTCGGGGGCCGCCGTGTCGGCGCTGCGCACCGTCAAGGCGCAGCGGGTCGCGGTGGTGCACCCCTACGAACGGCCGGTCGGCAACCGGCTGCGTGACTACCTGACCGCGTCCGGCTTCGACGTCGTCGGCTGCACGCCGCTGGGCATCCCCGTGCACGAGGTCGCCGGCACCGGGTATGCCGAGGTCGCGGAGCTGATCCGCACCGGCGACCGCGACGACGCCGATGCGATCTTCGTCAGCTGCACCGCCCTGCCCACCTACGACCTCATCGCACCGCTGGAAGAGGAACTGGGCAAACCCGTCGTGACGGCCAACCAGGCCACGGTGTGGGCGGCGCTGCGCGCGCTGGACCTGCGGGCCGTGGGGCCGGACCAGATCCTGCTCGGTCTGTGAAACCGTCAGGCGGTGGCCGGTGCGAACGAGTTCGCGAACAGCGACCGCGCGATGCGCAGCACCAGCGACTCGATGAGGTTGGCACCGATCTTCGCGAGAACGGTGGCGAGGAACTCGGCCATCGGGGACTCCTGGCGTTCGTGGAAAACCTTCCCCGGCACGGTCGCTGCCGCGGATGAGGCGCGCGCAGAGTGCGAGTTTCGGGCGGGTGAACCCGCCGGGAACTCCCCGTGCGAACCGCGCGCTGGGTGATCAGCCCCTGGTCAGGCGCTGCACCACCAACTGGGCGACCGTCGCCGCGCAGGCCGCTCCCAGTGCGATCCCCCACTGGTGCGGCAGCAGCGGACGGCAGCCGAAGAACCCGCTGACCCCCGGGATCTGGACGATCGCGGCGAGCGCGAGCAGCGACCCGGCTCCGGCGGCCAGCACCAGCGGAGTCCGCCCGCGCACCGCCATCGTCTGCCCCAGCTGGGCGGCGACCAGGGCGACCAGCCCGGTCGTGCTGGCCTGCACCGGCGTGCTGACCGGGCGCGCCAGCAACCAGCCGCCCAGCGCCGCCCCCGCCGTGGTCGCGGCCCGCGCGACCAGGTCCTTCGTCAGCACCGCCCCCAGCGACGCCTCCGGCCCCTCCGACAGCAGCCGCCCGGGGTCGGCGTCCGGCGGCGGCCGCACCGCGACGGCCATCGCGGGCAGGACGTCGGTCAGCAGGTTGATCAGCAGCAACTGGCGGGCGTTGAGCGCCTCGCGCGAACTCAGCATCCCCGCGCCCACCGTGAACGCCACCTCACCGAGGTTGCCGCCGAGCAGGATCGACAACGCGTCCCGCACCGACGCCCACATCGCCCGGCCCTCGACGATCGCGTCGGTGATCGTCTCGATCCGGTCGTCGGTGACCACCAGGTCCGCGGCCTGGCGCGTCGCCGGGGTCGCGGTCGCGCCGAGCGCGATGCCGACGTGGGCCAGCCGGATCGCCGGCACGTCGTTGGCGCCGTCCCCCGTCATCGCGACCACCCGCCCGGCGCGGTTGAGCTGCCGCACGATCCGGGCCTTCTGCGCCGGGCTCACCCGGGCGAACACCGCGACACCGGGCGCCCGCTCGCTCAGCTCGTCGTCGCTCGCGGCGTCGACCTCGGCGCCGGTCATGACCGGTGCCCCGTCCGCCAGGCCGAGTTCGGTGGCGACCGCCTCGGCGGTGCTCGGGTGGTCGCCGGTGATCATCGCGGCCCGCACCCCGGCGCGCCGCAGATCGGCCACCGCCCGCGCGGCCGTGGGACGCACCGGGTCGGCGAGCGCGAGCAGACCCCGGAACGTCAGGCCGCGGATGCGATCCTCGTCCAGGTCGCCTCGTCCCGACGCGCGCCGCTCGGCCACCGCCAGCACGCGAAACCCTTGCCGGGCCAGCGAATCCACCAGGTCCAGGTGGGCGGGCCCGTCGCATCGCGCGAGCACCGCCTCCGGCGCGCCCTTGACGCTGAGCAGCGGCCCGTCCGGGGTGTCGGCCAGCACCGCGTGATAACCCCGGGCCGGCTCGAACGCCAGTTCCGACAACCACGTCACCGCACCCGGCCCGATGCCCTGCGCGGCCGCGGCGTCGAGCACCGCGCGGTCGGTGGGGTGCGGCAACGTCTCCCCCGTCAGGTGCCACGGGCTCCCCCGCACCGCCGCGGCCAGGACCTCCGCGAGTTCCGGCGTCAGCTCCCCCACCGGACGCGTGGTCCGCCCGTCGGACACCTCCTGCAGGCGGATCCGCCCCTCGGTGAGCGTCCCGGTCTTGTCGAAGCACAACAGGTCGACCCGGCCCAGCGCCTCGATGGTCGACGGGCTGCGCGCGAGCACCCCGCGGTGGGCCAGGCGCCGTGCGGACGCCAGTTCGGCGACCGTCGCCACGAACGGCAGCCCCTCCGGTACGGCGGCCACCGACAGGCCGACGGCGCGCCCGAGCGCCTGGCTGATCCCGTTGCCCCGCGCCAGATCCGCGAGCAGGAGGGCCATCCCGGCGCCCAGCGTCACCGGCAGCGTGATGCGGGTCAGCTCGGCCAGCCGGGCGGCCACCCCGGTCACCGGCGGCGCCTCGCCGTTCAGCCGGGAGGTCCGGCCGGCCTCGGTGCGCTCACCGGTCGCCACCACCACCCCGGTGCCGCGCCCGGCCGCGACGACCGTGCCGCGGTAGAGCATCGACGAGCGGTCCGCGACGGCCGCCGCCACGGCCGGGGGCGTGCTCTTGGCCACCAGCTGGGACTCGCCGGTCAGGCTCGCCTCGTCCACCTCCAGGCCGACGGCCTCCAGCACGCGGCAGTCGGCGGGCACCGCGTCACCGGCGCGCAGCTCGATCACGTCACCGGGGACGAGCAACTCGGCGCGCGCGGTCAGCGCGGTACCCACCCGTCGCAGCCGCACCTGCAGGGCGCTGGTGTCGAGCAGGTGGTGCAGCTCGCGGTCGGCACCCAGCCGCTGCAACCCGCCGATCACGGCGTTCAGGCCGAGCACACCGATGATGAGGATCGCGTCGGTGATCGACCCGAGGCTCGCGCTCACCCCGGCACCCGCCGCGAGCGCCGGGGTGAGCGGCCCGGCGAGCTCCTCGGCGGAGGCGCGCGCGAGGTTCAGGGCCTCCGGTTCGCGGTACCCGGCGCGGCGGCGTTCCGCGGACTCCTCGGCGGCGAGCCCGCCGTGGCGGCTCTCCAGCCGGGCCAGCACGGCGTCCGGGGACATCGCGTGCCAGGGCGTGCGGTCCAGCGGGATCGGCAACGGCCTGCGGCCGGCCTCCGACCCGGTCCACAGGCCGGTGGCCAGCGCCAGCAGAGTCGCGAAATGCACCGGGAAACCGGCCCGGGTGCCCGCGGTGGCCGCCGGGCCGAAACCGCCGAACAACGCGCCGAGCGTGGAACCGGCCACGGAGAGCCCCGCGCCGTACCGGCTCGCGCGGTGCGCCGGTTCGACGGCCTCCAGCACCCCGCACGCCTGCTCCAGGCCGGGACAGAGCACGTGCGCGTGCCACGGCAGTGTCCCGTCCGGGCCGGGCACACCGATGCCGACGTCGGCCGTCGCCGTGGCGAGCGGGTCGGATGAGATCACCGCGACCATGTGGCCGTCGGCCTGCAGCTCGCGGACGCGGCCGTCCAGCTCGGGCGGTTCCGCGGTCTCCACCGTCCCGGCGCGCTTCGCCGCCGCCAGCACGGCTTCGGCGAGCGGGTGCCGTTCGTCGTCCAGGCCGGCGAAGGCGACCACCGCGTCCCGGTACCGCACCTCGAGCGTGTCGCCCCGGCGCCGCACGGTCCAGTCGCCCCGGTCGGTGTCCGCGCCGCCCGAATCCTGCACGACGGTGGTCACCTCGTCCGGGTCGGCGTCGCCGGTGACCGCCACCTCGCCGGCCACCCGGCGGCCGGTGCGCAGCAGCGCGGCGTCGACGACGACCCGGCCGACCCGGTCGAGCCGCCGCACCGCGGCCGGTTCCAGCACGAGCGTCCCGGCCGCGGCGAGATCCCGGACCAGCTGCGCGGCGAACGCCTCCCGGCCCGCCTTGGCCGGCCGCGGCACGGCGGCGAGCAGGATCCCGTTGGCGCGCTGACCGCTGCGAGTGGCCAGCAGGGTGCCGAGCGCGCCCACCGCGCCGAGCCCCGCGGAGGCGTGCGCGACGCGTTCGACCGGCCCCTCCGGGCGCGGGCGCGGACGGTCCGGCGGGCGGAGGGGCTCGGCGCGGTGCCGGTCGACGCGGTCGCCGGTGCGGTGCTCCCAGTGTTCCCAGGACTCGCGGCGCGCGGTGACCTCGCGCCGCGCGCACCAGCGGAAGGCGGCGTCGGTCACCAGGCCGATCGGCCGTTGCGCGAGGGCCTGGCTGATCGCCCCGCCGATGGCGAAGACGGCCTCCGTGGCGGGACGGCCCAGCGCGCGCTCGACCCCGCTGCGCAGTCCCGGAGTGGAGTCCACCAGTGACGCGACCGCGGGTACCACGGCCGGCAGCGCGGGGACCGGCAGGACCCGGCCCAGGACGGCGTAGGAGAAGCCGGCGAGGTTCGTGCCGAGGGCGATCAGTTCCCGCACCGCCGGCGCCGGGTTGGCCGGGTGGAGATCGCTCGCCGGTGCGGTGCCGGTCAGGCCCCGGTCCCGTTCGGTCGCGGCGACCACGGCGGCGAGCGCGCGCTGCGGCACGGCCGGGTCGTGGCGCACCGCGACCCGGCCGAGTGCGCCGTTGACGGCCGCGTCGTGGACGCCGTCCAGCTCGGTCAGGCGTTGTTCGAGGTCGCGGGCCGCCGCCGCGGTGCCGGGTTCGTGCAGCCCGCGGACCTCCAGGTGTGTGCGCTGCCCGGAACTCCAGGATCGGCGTCCGGTCAGTGCGGTCGTGAGGGATCTGGCGACGCCGAACGGGGAGGGCGGGCGCATGACCTACGCGCCGCCGCGCGCGCCCGTGCCGCCACCCTTCTTCTGCGTTCCGGCCCGCGCCCGCGCGACCTTCGCGACGGCGGGGGCGTCGGTCTCCGGTGCACCGGTCTCGGTGGCCGGCTGGGGAGTGCCGGCCGTGCCCGCCTTGACCGCCTGCTCGGAGGTGCCGGGCGGGCCGGTCTGCTTGCCGGTGTCCTGCGGCCGGGGTTCCTCGCCCTTGCCGCGCCCGGCGACCGCGGTGCCGACGCCGATCGCGACGGCCACCGGCCACTCGATCAGCTCCACCGCGGCGAGCAGGCCCAGGCCACCGTAGTAGGCGAGTTGCCGCGGCGGCGGCAGGTAGGACCGTGCCGTGTGGAGGGCGGCGGTCACCTCGTTGCGGTCGGGCAGGTGCGGTTTCGGCATTCGCGGGAGGCGCACGTCCGGCGCCCGGAACTCCGCGCGCAGGAAGGGCAGGTTCACGGTGGCGGTGCGGGCCGGACTGCCGTTCGTCGCCGGTTCCGGCGTGGTGCTGGTCATGACTGGCTCCCTCTCCTGCCCCCAGCGACCCGCGTCATCGTACGACCGAACGGAGATCCACTGAACCCTTGGTGAACCGGAGAGGGCGAATCAGCGCGAAAGGGTGAGGGTGGCGATCACCGGACGGTGATCGGACGCGGTCGTCGCGACGGTGCTCGCGGCGCGGATCCCGAACTGCCGGGACGCGGTCACGAAGTCGAGGCGCTTCACCGGTTGCGCGGCCGGATAGGTCGGGCCGTGGGGGTCCGCGTCGACCAGGTCCGTCCACAGTGGAGCCAGCTCGGGTGCTGACGGTTCGGCGTTGAAGTCGCCGGTGAGGATCTCCGGACCGGGCAGCCGTCCGAGGATCGAGCAGGTGTCGGCGACCTGCGCCCGCCGCACCGACGGATCGGCCCGGTAGTCCAGGTGGGTGGTGTAGACGCGGACCGGTGTCCCGCGCACGGCGACGGTCACCTCGGCGAAGCCCGGCGCCGGGGCCGGGGCCGGGGACGCGTCCGGGGTGAGCGTGGACAGGCGGGTGATCTCGAGGTTGCGGGCGGCGAGGATCGGGTGGCGGCTCAGCACGGCGACGCCGTACTGGCGGCGCGGCGCGCCGGGCGCGGGCGGGTCGAGGTCGTAGATCGGCGCGAAGAACACGTGCATGCCGAGGGCCCGGGCCAGTTCGCCGGCCTCGTCGCGGTACTCGCTGCGGGCGTCCCAGTGCACGTCGACCTCCTGCAGGCCGACGACATCGGCGTGCAGCTCGCGCAGCGCGTTCGCGGTGCGCGTGAGGTCGAAGACGCCGTCCTCGCCGGCGCCGGCGTGGATGTTGTAGCCGGCGACGATGAGCCGGGCCGGGGGCGCGGCGGCCGCCGGGGGCGCGCCGAGAGCCACGATCACCGCGACGACCACCGCTGCGAGCCGCATGAAGATCACCTTAGCGGGGCGGGCAACCGTTCGCGGGGCTGACGCGTATCCCTTCCGGAGGAGGGGAACGCCATGACTGTGCCGACCGCGGCGACGGTGTTTCCCGGTGCGGACGTGGTGGCGTCGGCGGCCGCCGGAGACGCCGCGGCGATCCGTGAACTGGTCGCCGCGATCACGCCGGTCGTGGTGCGCTACTGCCGGGCCCGGCTGGGTCCGGGCGCCGACGACGTGGCGCAGGAGGCGTGCCTGGCGGTGCTGCACGCCCTGCCCCGGTGGGAGGGCCCGTTGGCCGCGCTGGTGTACCGGACGGTCTCGGCGAAGGTCGACGCGGCCGGGTGGGTGCCGGAGGTGATTTCTCCGGTGACCGCCCTGCCCGCGGGCGAGCGGGAAGTGGTCGTGCTGCGCGTGGCGGCCGGGTTGTCGGCCGAGGACACGGCGTCGGCGCTGACCATGTCGACGGCCGCCGTGCGCCTCCGGCAGCACCGCGCGCTGAACCGCCTGCGGCGAGGGCCGCGCTGACGGTTCCGGGCACGGGAATGGTTCAGGCTTCGGGGGTACCGGGCCGGATGGTGACCAGCAGCCCGAGGCCGGCCATCACCCCGGCGAGGAAGTACCACGCGTCGCCGAGGGCGGCCGACGCGATGATCGCGAGGATGAGCACGCCCCCTGCCGCGGCCCATCCCGAGACGTTCGGCTCCGCCATGACTCCACCATCCTCCTCGGCGAGCCCGGCCGCACCACGACACGAAGAAATCACCCATCAAACGCAATTCGGACATCCGCGGGCGGTGATTCGACCCGGGCCGGGTCTCGCTCCGCGTCTGGCGGCCCTGTTGTCCCGCAGGCGGCCGACCCCGCACGAAAAAGCCGATTTGTCGACCGGCGGGTCAGGCGAAGCGCTTCCGCACCTCCGGCCGCTCAGCCAGCCGCTCCGGGAAGCCGGGCCCCCTGCGCATCCGGGTGTCCTCCGAGGTCAGCGGGTCGCCGCAGTGGGCGCACACGACCTCGGCGTGGGTGTCGTGCCCGCAGGCCTCGTGGTGGAGAGTGACCGGCGGGCCGGCCTCGTCGGCGAGCCACCGGTCGCCCCAGCGGGACATCGCGGCGAGGACCCCGAAGAAGTCCCGGCCCTTCTCGGTGAGGACGTAGTCGTGGCGGAGCGGCTCGGTCTGGTAGGGCCGCTTCTCCAGCAGCCCCTCCTCGACGAGCCGCCGCAGCCGGTCGGTGAGGGTGTTGCGCGCGATCCCCAGCGTCCGCTGGAACTCGTCGAACCGCCGCACCCCGTAGAACGCCTCGCGCAGCACCAGGGGTGTCCACCGGTCACCCAGCAGGTCCATGGTGCGCGCGATGGAACACGGCCACCGCGCGAAGGAGGTACGCCTCATCCCCGCAGGGTACTGCGGCCGGCGTGATCAGCCGGCCATCGCGCGCATCCGCGCGACCTCGTCCGTCTGCGTCGCGATCACCTCCTCCACGAAGATGTCCGAGCCCGCGCCGGGCACCTCCGCGGTCATCGTGGAGGAAGTGATCGCCCCCCTCGTGGTGGGCCGTCATCAGCTGCAGGAACAGCCGGTCGAACCCGGGCCCCGACGCGGCCTCCAGCGCGGCCGGCTGCTCCTCCGTCGCCATCCCGGGCATGGCACCGTGATCCACCTCGTGGTGCGCGTGCTCCCCCGGCACCTCGAGCCCGCGCTGCCGCAACCACGCGGTCATCGTCGCGATCTCCGGACCCTGCGTCGCGGCGATCCGCGCCGCGAGGCCCGTCACGTTCTCCCGCGCGGCACGCGCCGGCGCCAGCGAACCGATCCGGACCGCCTGCCCGTGGTGCACGATCATCCGCTGCAGGTAGGCGACATCCGCGTCGTTGTGCGGGCATCGTCCGGGCCGGTTCGCCGGGCGCGCCGGGCACCACGACCGGCGGCGCGCCAGGCTCCGCCGAGCACCCCCGAGCAGCGCCGCCACGACGATCCGCCGCCGGCCCTTCGCCGCCACGGGCGCTCCTCGCGCAGCGATAACTCCTGCGCCAGCACCGCGACCGCGAAGCCGGGGCGGATGGACGAGCTGAACGTGCAGCCGCAGGGCCGCTACCGCGGATGACCCGGCGGCGACGTTCACGCTGATCCTCGCGGCGTCGTTCGGGATCTCGCCCTGCGTCTTGAATCGTTGACGGGGCGCCCGGCGGGGCGGACAGTGGGCAGATGGCACTGCAGCTGAGCCTCCGGCAGGCACGTGAGCTGCCCGAACTGCGGTTCGAGCCGACGCGCAAGCGGGTGCGGGCGTCCTCCGGCGGGCAGGTGTTCGCTGACTCGCGCGACGCGGTCCTGGTGTGGGAGCCGCGGCGGGTGGTCCCGCAGTACGCCTTCCCGGACGACGACATCCGCGCCACGCTCAGCCCCGCCGGACCGTCCGAGGTGGCGGAGCGGCCGGTGTCGCTCGGACCCGCCCGCGTGCTGGACCCGTCGACGCCCTTCGGCGCCCACTCGACCGAGGGCGCCGCGCTCACGCTGCAGCTGGACGGGATCGTCCTGGAGGGCGCCGGGTTCCGCCCGTCCGACCCCGACCTGGCCGGCTACGTGATCGTCGACTTCGCCGCGTTCGACGAGTGGCGGGAAGAGGACGAGGTGATCGTGGCCCACCCGCGCGACCCGTTCCACCGCGTCGACGTCCGGCGCGGCTCGCGGCACGTCCACATCGAGGCCGACAGCGTCACCCTGGCCGACACGAAGGCGCCCCGGCTGGTGTTCGAGACGTCGCTGCCGCCCCGGTTCTACCTGCCACCGTCCGATGTGGACTTCTCGCGGCTGCGGGAGTCCTCCCGGGAGTCGGCGTGCGCGTACAAGGGCCGGGCGCGGTACTGGACCGCGGCCGACGGCGGGCGGGAGCTGGCGTGGGCGTACGAAGAACCGTTGCCGGACGCCGCGGAGATCGCGGGATACGTGGCGTTCTTCGACGAGCACGTCGATGTGACGCTGGACGGGGAGCGCCTGGAGCGGCCGGTCACCCCCTGGTCCTGAGCGGCCGGCTCCGGGTCCCGGCGTGACCCGGTTACGCCCTCCCCCGGACCGAAACGCAGGACGGCGCGCCTCCGGCACGGAGGCCGACGCATCCCGGCCAGCTGCTCAGCCCCGAGGCGGGACCTGACGCCGGCCGGGCAACGCTGAGTCCGGTCGGGTGAGGGTTGTAACGCTTGGTCAACGGCTGGGATCGACGTGAGCCCACCACCTTCATTGACTTCGGCCTTCGCAAGCCCGCCACTTGGCCGAAGTACACCACCACCACAGCCCAGGCTCCCCAGCTCGATCTACTACCGCTGCTGACTGCTCCTGTCCCCGCCGGCTAGTCCGACTTCACGACGAAGGACGCGCTGACGTAGATCATCCGGCTCTGCCGGTGGCTGGGCGAGAGCCCCGGTCCAGTGCTAGGCCGCGATCGCCACGGCGAGACCGCGGCAGGCTGGGGATCGGGGCCAGGACAGGAGCGCCCTGAGGGTGTTCCGTTGCCCCGGTCCCCGCGAAACCGGGGCCACGGCGCAATCGCTCAGGGCGTGTCCGCCCAGAAGGCGGTCACCAGGTCGTGGAATTCCTTCGCCCGTTCGATCTGCGGCATGTGGCCGGTGTAGGTGAACAGCCGCGTCTGCGCGTGCGGCAGCCGGGCGCGTGCCGCGTCCAGGTGCATCGCCGGCAGGATCAGGTCCCGGTCGCCCCACACGACGAGCGTCGGGAGCGCCTGGGCGGCCACCGCGTCCAGCAGCGACCTCCGCCAGTCCTCCCGCACGCCCCGCAGACCGCCCAGGCCGCGAGCCGTCTCCAGCATCACCCGCGCCGCGTGGGGTTGGCGCGCCAGCTCCAGCGCGTGGTCGACCCGGTCCGCCGTCGCGAACGCCCGGTCGAAGAACAACGCCCGCTCGGTGCGCATCGCCGTGGCGCGGCTCGGGCGGAGCAGCAGCTTGCCCAACGGCCGCACCGCGAGCACGCGCAGCGCGGCGGTCACCTCGCGCCCGAAACCGGCGCTGTTGACCAGCACCAGGCTCCGCACCCGCGACGGCGCGTCCACCGACAACCGCATCGCGACGGCGCCACCCAGCGAGTTCCCGGCCACATGGACCGGGCGGGACTCCCCCACCGCGTCGAGGAACTCGGCCGCGAAACCGGCCAGTGCCTCCAGCGTGTGGCGTCCCGGTAGCGGTTCCGACCTCCCGAAACCGGCCAGGTCGACGCTGTAGGTGCGGTACTCGTCGGCGAGCAGGTCCTGCTGCTCGGACCAGTCCCGCAGGCTCCGGCCGATGCCGTGCAACAACAGCACCGGCGGCCCGTCGCCCGCGACCCGGTAGCGGGCCCGCCGCCCGCGCACGTCCACGAAGTCCATGTCAGCCCAGCCGCCCCAGGATCCGGCTGTGCGCACCCGGCAGCAACCGCACCAGCAGGTCGGGGATCTTCGCGCTCCACCCGATCAGCACGCGCGGCTTGCGGTGCTCGATCGCGTCCACGATGATCGCCGCCGCCTTCGCCGGGTCCATCCGCAGCACGCGTTCCCACTGCCGCGTGTCCATCCCGCCCGGCACCCCGCTGCCGACCCGCGCGGACTGCGCGATCCGGGTGCGGATCCCGCCCGGGTGCACCGAGGTGACCCCGACCTGACCGGCCAGCTCGTGCCGGATCGCCTCGGTGAACCCGCGGACCGCGAACTTGCTCGCCGAGTACGCCGACTGCCCCGCCGGCGCGATGAGCCCGAACACGCTCGACACGGTGGCGATGTGCGAACCGGGCGAAGCCTTGAGCGCGGGCAGCAGCGCGTGCGTCAGCTGGACCGGGGCGCGGAAGTTGATGTCGATCACCCAGCCGAACTCCTCCAGCGTCACCTGGTCGAAGCGCCCGCCCAGCGCCACCCCGGCGTTGTTGACCAGCAGCGTCAGCCGCGGGTTCTCCGCCAGCACGCGCTCGGCCACTTCGGCCGTCTCCTGCGCCGAGGCCAGGTCCACCACGTGCGTGGACACGTCCACTGTGGACCCCACCGTCTTCGCCACCGTCGCCAGCCGTTCGGCGTCGCGGTCCAGCAGCACCAGGTTGCTGCCCCGGGCCGCCAGCGCGTGCGCGAGCGCCTCACCGATGCCGCTCGCCGCCCCGGTGACGACGGCCGTGCCGCCGTCGAACACGTAGTCGCGCATCAGGCCACCCGCTCCTTCGCGGGCTTCACGGTCCGCGAGAACCGCATGGCGCCGTCCTCCAGCGAGCCGTGCCGCATCAGCAGCACGTCGCGGGGGTAGTTCTGGAACAGCCGCCACGGCGCCGACGGCCCTTGCTTGGGCAGCTTGTCGATACTGCGCAGCACGTACCCGGACTTGAGGTCGATCAGTGGCGCGGCCGCGGTCACCGACGGGCCGGGCACCGGCGTGCACGTGGTGAGGCCGCGCTCGTCGAGGTGGTTGAGCAGGCGGCACACGTACCCGGCGACGAGGTCGGCCTTGAGCGTCCACGAGGCGTTGGTGTAGCCGATGGTGAACGCGTAGTTGGGGACGCCGGAGAGCATCATCCCCTTGTACGCCAGCCTCTTCCCGATCTCCACCGGCTCGCCGTCGACCACCAGCTCGAGCCCGCCGAACGGCAGCAGGTTCAGTCCGGTCGCGGTGACGATGATGTCCGCCTCGAGCACCCGCCCCGACGACAGCCGGATGCCCTCCGGCGTGAACTTCTCGATGGTGTCGGTGACGATGTCGGCCTTGCCGCGCCGCACGGCCTTGAACAGGTCACCGTCCGGGACGAAGCACACCCGCTGGTCCCACGGGTCGTAGCTCGGCGCGAAGTGCCGGTCGACGTCGAAGCCCTCCGGCACCTGGGCCGAGACCCCCTTGCGCAGCAGCTTCTTCACCACCCCGGGCACGCGACGGCTCAGCTGGAAGAACAGCATGCTGGTCAGTACGTTCTTCCAGCGCACCACGGGATACGCCACCTTCGGCGGCAGGATGCCGCGCAGCTTGTCGGCGAGCGGGTCGGTGCCCGGCAGGGACAGCACGTAGCTGGGCGAGCGCTGCAGCATCGTCACGTGGGCGGCGTCGCCGGCCATCGCGGGCAGCAGCGTGACCGCCGTGGCGCCACTGCCGATCACCACGACGCGTTTGCCCGTGTAGTCCAGGTCCTCGGGCCAGTGCTGCGGGTGCACGATCGTGCCCGCGAAGGTGTCCTGCCCGGGGAACTCCGGTGCGTAGCCCTGGTCGTAGCGGTAGTACCCGGAGTTGACGTAGAGGAATCCGCACGTGACGCGCACCGTCTCGCCGGTGTCCGAACGCTTCGCCTCGACCGTCCACAATGCCTCGTCGGACGACCACTCGGCCCGCACCACGCGGTGGTGGAACCGGATCTTCCGGTCGATGCCGCGGGTGCGCGCGGTGCGCTGCACGTACTCGCGGATCGAGGTGCCGTCGGCGATCGCCTTCGCCTCGGTCCACGGCTCGAAGGAGTAGCCGAGGGTGAACATGTCCGAATCGGACCGGACACCCGGATACCGGAACAGGTCCCACGTGCCGCCGATCGCCCCGCGCGCCTCGAAGATCGCGTAGGTCTTGCCGGGACACTCGGCCTGCAGGTGGCTGGCCGCGCCGATCCCGGACAACCCGGCACCGACGATCAGGACATCGACGTGTTCGAGCGGCATCGCTTCCTCCCTCGTCCGACCCGGGAACCTACCAACAGTAAGTCGAGGTGGTCAACACCGTGTCGAGAGCGCCGACGCGGTGTTGAAAAGCTGCTACGGTGTCGGCATGACGCCCGAGTCCGCCACCCGGCCCCGGCCGGCTCGCGGTCGCCGCGTGCCCCGGCCCACCGGCGACGAGCGGGAGCTGGCGATCCTGGCCACGGCCGAGCGCCTGCTGGCGGACCGGCCGCTGAGCGAGATCTCGATCGACGACCTCGCCCGCGGCGCCGGGATCTCCCGGCCGACGTTCTACTTCTACTTCCGCTCCAAGGACGCGGTGCTGCTCACGCTGCTGGACCGGGTCACCGAGGAGGCCGACCGGGCCTCCTCGGCGGTGTTCGACCACCCCGGCCCCAGCCCCGCTCAGCGCTGGCGCGACTGCCTCGACGCCATCTACACCACGTTCCGCGCCCACCGCGCGGTCGCGCTCGCGGCCGCGCAGGCCCGGCACACCAACGCCGAGGTGCGGCAGCTGTGGGCGGGCATGATGGAGACGTGGGTCAGCCGCACGGCCGAGGCGATCGAGGCCGAGCGCGCCCGCGGCGCCGCGCCCGGCGGGCTGCCCGCGCGTGACCTCGCCATCGCGCTGAACTCCATGAACGAGCGCGTCCTGTACGCGACGTTCGGCGGCGACGGGCCCGCGGTACCCGAGGCGGACGTCGTGGACGTGCTGCTCGACGTGTGGCTCACGACCATCTACCGCACCCCCAGCCCGCCCGCTGAACCGTTTCGGCAGGCCGCGCCCGGGTAGACCCCGGTCATGGAACGCAAGGCCCAGCCCGACGACGCCCGCGAGGACCTCCCCGGCGCCGAGGACGCATCGCAGGACGAGCAGCAGGTGCAGCGCGGCGAGCAGGGCACGTCAGCCGGCGACCCGCACGACGACTTCGACCCGCAGCAGGGCCGGTAACTGGCACCCTGGAGGGCGTGGACCGCCTCGCCCGCTTCGAAGCCAACCGCCCGCGCCTGCTCGGCCTCGCCTACCGGCTGCTCGGCGAGGCGTCCGAAGCCGAGGACGTGGTGCAGGAGGCCTACCTCCGCTGGGACGCGAGCACCGGCGTCGAGGTGCCGGAGGCCTGGCTGACCAAGGTGGTCACGAACCTGTGCCTGACCCGCCTGAGCTCCGCGCGGGTGCGGCGCGAGCGCTACACCGGGCCGTGGCTGCCCGAGCCGGTGTTCACCGACCGCGACGAGTTCGGCCCGCTGGAGACCGCCGAGCAGCGCGAGTCGCTCTCGCTCGGACTGCTCGTCCTGCTGGAACGGCTGACCCCACCGGAGCGCGCGGCGTTCGTGCTGCGCGAGGCGTTCGGTCACAGCCACCGCGAGATCGGCGAGATCCTCGACCTCGACGAGACCCACGTGCGGCAGCTCTACCGGCGCGCGCGGCAGCACGTCAGCGAGGGGCGCAAGCGTTTCACCGCGACCGCCGAGCAGCGGCGCCGGATCACCGAACGATTCCTCGCCGCGACCGTCGAAGGCGATGTGGCGGCGCTGGAAAAGCTGCTCGCCGCTGACGCCGTCGCCTGGTCGGACGGCGGCGGCAAGGTCAGCGCGGCCCGCCGCCCGGTCACCGGCCGGGACAAGGTCGCACGCTACTTCTCCGGTCTGGCCCGTGACCCGCGGGCGGCGCACGCCGAGTTCACGGTGCGCTGCATCAACGGGGAGCCCGGTCTCGCGGTGCACCTGGCAGGCGCGCTGTACGCGGTGGTGGTGCTCGACCCCGGTGACGACGGGGTGGTCGCGACGCGGACGATCGTGAACCCGGACAAGCTCGCGTTCGCCGCCGCCCAGCCGGTGTGATCTGCCTCACTCCCCGTCACGAATCCCGGCGCCGCCCAGGTCAAGGGGCGTCGAAGGGAGCAGGAGATGAAACCCCACATCGTCGTCCTCGGTGCCGGCTACGCGGGACTCGCCGCGGCCAAACTGGCGGCCCGCCGCACCGGCGCCCGCGTGACGCTGGTGAACGCGCACGACCGGTTCGTGGAGCGGGTCCGGCTGCACCAGCTCGCCGCGGGCCAGGAGCTCACCGAGCACCCGCTCGCGGACCTGCTGGCGGGCACCGGCGTGCGGCTGGTCGTGGACCGCGTGACGGGCCTCGACGCGGGAAGCAAGCGGGTCCGGCTGGCCGGCGGGTCCGAGGTGGACTACGACGTGCTGGTGTACGCCCTGGGCAGTCACACGCCGGTTCCCGAGCACGCGTTCGGCGTGACCGGGCCGGCGGACGCGGCGCGGCTGCGCGCGCGGCTGGCCGAGGCGAGCACGGTGGCGGTCGTCGGCGGCGGGCTGACCGGGCTGGAGACCGCGGCCGAGCTGGCCGAGTCGCACCCCGCGGTCAAGGTCCGGCTGCTCACCAGCGGGGTACTCGGGGAAGCGCTGTCCCACCGGGCGCGGCGGTATCTGCGCGAGGTGTTCGCCGGGCTCGGCGTGGAGGTCCGGGAAGGGGTGCGGGCCGCCGGGGTCCGGCCGGACGGGGTGCTGCTCACCGGGGGTGAGCACGTCGCCGCCGACACGGTGGTGTGGACCACCGGGTTCGGGGTGCCGGATCTCGCCCGCGCCGCCGGGTTCGCGGTGGACGACCACGGGCGGATGCTCGTGGACGAGACGCTGCGTTCGGTGTCGCACCCGGACGTCTACGGCATCGGCGACGCGGCCGCCGTGCGCGACCAGCACGGACGGGAGCTGCGGATGGCGTGCGCAACCGGGTTGCCCACCGCGCACCAGGTCGCGGAATCGGTCGCCGCGCGGCTGGCCGGGCGTGCTGCGCGGCCGTTCCGGTTCCGGTACTTCAACCAGTGCGTGAGCCTGGGGCGGCGGGCCGGGCTCGTGCAGTTCGTGCGCGCCGACGACACGCCGGTCGAGCGGATCCTCACCGGGCGGTTCGCCGCCCGGTACAAGGAGGTCATCGTGCGGGGCGCCGCCTACGCGCAGCGGCGGCCGGGGGTTCTCGGCGTCTACTACCGGGCCGGTGCGCTCACCAGCGGTCACCACCCCCGCTGGAGCGGGATGGTGTCCGCGCCGGCGCGGCGGGCGGCGATGACGAGACAGCGCTCGCAGGGCATGCCCACGGGGCGGTCGAGCCGGTCCAGTTCGCCGGGACGGCCCTCGAACCCGCAGTAGGCGAGCAGGACACCGGGCCGCTCGGACGGCAGCGGGAACACGTGCGCGACGCGCTGGGTCTCGCCCACGACGCCGCGCCGCGGCCGGGCCAGGACGAAGGTGCCGTGCAGGTCAGCCGGCTCGTCGCGCACCCTCACCCATCCACTCACGGTGAGCCTCCTCTCCGGTGGACCCGAGGCGGGTCCACTCCGGATTCCCGAGGCGATGGTTCCCTGGCGCGGGCGCGCGGCAAACTCCCCGGCGCGGTTTTCACCCGTCAGTGGTCTGTCCACAGTGGTCCACGGTCAGGCGCGGACCGCCGCGTCCAGGAGCGGCCCCAGCTCGTGGACGACCGCATCGAGCGGGGCGACGTCCTCCTGGGCCCGCGCGAGGACGATCGCCCCCTCCAGCGAGCTGATCATCAGCAGCGCCAGCGTCCGGCACCGCTCCTCCGGAACGCCCATGCCGCGCAGGCTCTCCGCGACCGGCTCGAGCCACGTCTCGAACCCGTCCTTCACGGCGTCGCGGAGCTTTTCATTGGCCGCCACGACGTCCGCGGTGGTGGCGACGAGCGGGCACCCGGCGGCGAACCCGTCCTCGCGGAACTGGTCCCGCCACTGGCCGACCATGCCCGCGAACAGGCCGGACGGCGTCGGAGCCTGCTGGGCACAACGTTTCACCCGGGCCGCCGCGAAACTCCCCGCCCACGTGACCGCCTCGCGCACCAGCTGGTCCTTGCCACCCGGGAAGTAGTGCTGGAGGGACCCCCGCGGCGCCGACGCGTGCTCGACCACCTCGCGCATGCCCGTACCGCTCACCCCCTGGGTGCGGATGAGCTGCGCGGCGCTGTACACCATGCGTTCCCGTGGGCTGTGGTTCATGCGACCTCCGGTGCCGGCATCGTCAGTTCGTAGTGGTACTCGCCGTGGTCCAGGCCGTGCCGGGCGCGGAAACCCTGGCGCCGCAACAAGGCTCTGGCCGCGAGGTTGTCCGCCTGTGTCACCGCGCGCACCGTCCACCCCTGCCAGCGCCCGGAGGTCCGCAACCACGCGGCGAGGCCCGTCGCGATGCCCTGCCGTTGCCACGGGTCGGCCACCATGATGCCGAGTTCGGCCACCCGCGCCTCGGCGGCCACCAGGTTCAGCAGGCCCACCGCGGCGCGCCCACGCACGGCGACGAGCGCCACCCCGTGTGGCGGCCCGGCGAGGAGGTAGCGCCGATACCGTGCGAGAACGTCCCACGGATCCGGCCGGCCCGGCAGGAAGAACCGGCGCTGCAAGGTGCCCGGCGAGCAGGCGAGGACCACAGCGGCGACGTCCTCGGCCGCGGTGGCGCCCAGCTCGCGGAGCGTTATGACAGTCGTCATAGCTCCGGTGTACTCCGCCGCAGCGCGGCTGGCAAGGGAAGACGGCGATCCAGCGGCGCGGAAGCGCCCTGCCCCAAAGAGAGCTGGGTGGTCATCCCGTCGCCTGAGGCCGTCACATCACTGTGAGCCAGGCCCGCACCCCCGGCACCCGCGCGAGATGACATGCCAAGCTTGCGGGCCTGGCTCACAGTGATAGGCCTCAATGCAGGCGACGGGATGGCCACCCAGCGACCACCCACCCAAGGCGACCCGACAACGCTCCCCGGTCATCCCGGAGCCTGCCCGTCCGGCGAGGACATTCTTTTGATCTTTTCCCGCCGCTTCGCGGCAGGGCGCCTGCGGCGCCCAGTGGTCGCCTTGGGTGCCGACCTCCCCCGCCCCCTCCGGGTGGAGGGTTTCGGTCGCCGAGCAGGCGTGTCAAGGCGGGAAAGAGTACCTTGACACGCCTGGTCGGCGACCAAAGGCGGGCTGGGGATCGGGGGCGGGGGAGGTCTGGGGACGTCGCACCTCGCCTCGCGTCGCCGGGCGCCTGGGGGTGCGGGGGAGGCCTAGTGGGGCCGCACCTCGCCTCGCGTCGTCGGCCGCCGGGAAGTCTCGTGGGCCCGCCTCGCCTTGCCAGGCGCCAAGAAGTCTCGTGGGACCCGCCGTGCGTCGCCGGGCGCCGGAAGCTCTGGGCGCCCCACCGTCGCCTAGCGTTGCCAGGCGCCGGGAAGCCTCGTGGGCCCGCCTCGCGTTGCCGGGCGCCGGGAGGTCTGGGGAGGCCCCGGTCGGCTGGCGGTTGCCGGCCGCAGGTAGCGAAAAATCCTTGCCCGCCAGCTCATTGGCCCCACCCGACCCGGCACGCCGCCTGCCGAACCCGGGCCCGGGACCGCGCTCGGCCTAGACTGGCCCCCATGCGGCGATGGGTGTCCCGTGCGGACCGGCAACTGTTCGCCCGCGTGGCGGCGACCGATTCCGTTCTCCTGGACCGGGTGTTGCCACGCCTGGGCCGGTCGGCGAACTACGGCGGGTTGTGGTGGGCCGTGAGTGGCACGCTCGCCGCGACGCGCAATCGCCGCGCGAGGCGGGCTGCCTTGCGCGGCATGCTCGCCCTCGGCATCGCCAGCGCGACCGCCAACGGTCTGAGCAAGCGCGTCATCCGCCGCGCCCGTCCGTCGACCGTGGGCATCCCGCCGGTTCGCCAGCTCCGCCGGGCACCGTGGACGACGTCGTTCCCGTCGGGGCATTCCGCCTCCGCCGCGGCCTTCACCGCGGGCGTCGCCCTGGAGTGGCCCGCGCTCGCCGCGCCGGTGGGCGCGCTGGCCGCCGGGGTCGCGACCTCCCGCGTCGTCACCGGTGCCCACTACCCGTCGGACGTGCTCGCCGGCATCGGACTCGGCTTCGGCGCGGCCGCGATCACGCTGTCGTGGTGGCCGCGCACCCCGGCCGGCCCCGCACGGGCCGAACCCCACCCGGCTCCCGCCCTGCCCACCGGCGAGGGGCTCGTCCTCGTGGTCAACCCGTCCGCGGGCAGCGCCAACGCCGCGGTCCTCGACCGCGTCGGCAACGAGCTCCCCCAGGCCAAGATCGTCGAACTGGACGACGGCGAGGACCTCGAGGACGCGCTCACCGAAGCGGCCCGCACGTGCCGCGTCCTGGGCGTCGCCGGCGGGGACGGCACCATCAACGCCGCCGCCCGCACCGCCGCCGACCACGACGTCCCCCTCCTCGTCCTCCCCGCGGGCACGCTCAACCACTTCGCCCGCGACCTCGGCGTCGAAACCCCGGACGACGCGATCACGGCCCTGCGCAAGGGCGCCGCGGTGCGCATCGACCTCGGCAGCGTCGACAGCCAGGTCTTCGTCAACACCTGCAGCACCGGCCTCTACACCGACCTGGTCCGCTACCGCGAGAAGTGGGAGAAGCGGATCGGCAAGTGGCCCGCGATGCTGGTCGGCCTGGTACACGTGCTGCGCCGCGCGAAACCCCAGGACCTCGTGGTGAACGGCGAGCCGCGCAAGGTGTGGATGATCTTCGCGGGCAACGGGGCCTACCGGCCGCGCGGGTTCGCCCCGACCTACCGGCGCAGCCTGGACGACGGGCTGCTGGACATCCGCACCGTCTACGCCGAACGCCCCTGGGCCCGTACGCGCCTGGTCCTCGCCGTGCTCACCGGCACCCTCCGCTGGTGCACGCCGTACCAGGACCGGCCGGCCGCGCCGCAGCTGACCGTCCGCGCCCCGAGCGGACGGCTCGACCTCGCACTGGACGGCGAAGTGACACACGTCCCGCCCGATGTCACGCTGCGCAAACGCCGCGGCGCGCTGGTCGTCTACCGCTGACCGGCGTTTCATCGATATTCACGGCCGGGCTTCGCCGGATGGGGTTTGACGCTCGCCGCCGCGAGGACGTCAGCGCCGTCGTCGGCAGTACTGCCGGACGAAGTGGACGACCAGCTCGCGGCTCGCCGCGATGGCCGTCGACGCGATGTTCGCGCCCGGCTTCTCCGAGCCGCTGGGTGGACGTCGAAACCGTCTGCTGCGACGCGGAAACGGGCTACCCCCTCGACGAACCTCGGCCCGCCGAACCGTTCCACCCGCTGCGCCGGGCGCCGCACGCGGCCGGGATTCCCGTGGGTGTTCAGGCCCCTCGCCACGAACCCCTGCACCGCGCGGGTGGAGCTGCGCATCGTCAACGAAGCGGGAGTCCTGACCTTCGACCTTGCGCTCAACTGGTCAATCTGGCTCGAGCAGGCAGCGACCGGGCCGGGGCGACGTCGAAGCCGGGGTCGCGCGGCGCTCGGGTGGGACGTGAGCTCCAGCGGTTGAGTGGCGGCGTGGGTCAGGACTGCTCGGCCCGGGCCTTCAGCCTACGGAGCGTCGTGGCGATGTTCGCCCGGTTGCTGTCGTTGCGCCGCCACACCCCGGTCACCAGCGAGCTGGGCCCGCGGAACCAGCCGGGGCGCTTGTCCCAGGTGCTCTCGGTGACGACGCAGCCCTCGCCGGCCGGTTCGATGTCGTACTGCCACCGCGACACCGGGATGCCCAGCGAGCGCACCTCGAAGGCGAACCGCTTCCCCGCGTCGGCGTCGGTGATCGTGCTGACGGTGCTCCACCGCCGCACCCCGCGGCGGTTGACCCCGCGGAACCGCGCACCCACCCGTGCCCCGGAAGCGCCGCCGAGCCAGCGGAAACCGCTGTACTCCTCGGCCAGTTCCGCGAGCACCCGCGGATCGCTCACCAACCCGTACACGCGCCCCGGCTCGGCGCCGATCTCGATCCGGCCCGTCGCGTCGGGCTCCGTCATGTCCACCTCACACCCTCGTGGCACAGCTACATACCGACTGCATGTATCTTGCCCGCACCCCTGTCGACCAGGTCCTCGACACGCCGGACCAGGTCGGAGTCTTCGGCGGGGGTCAGGGTGACGCCACCGGCTCGGCGAGCCAGCAGGTAGCGGCCTTGCGGGGTGTCGAACCAGGCGACCACTGTGGACGGTCGACCGCCGTTGAGCACGCCGATCTGCCCACCGCCGCAACGGTTCCCGGGCGAACCGGGCCCGACGCCGGCGGCGCCGGGCGGGAAGACAGCCATGATCCGCTGCACCAGCGCGCTCGGCGGGATCCCGGTCAGCCACACCTCGCCGCCGGCGAGCACCGCCAGCACGCCGGTGCGGCCGTCCGCCGCCGCGAGGGCGCGGACCGGGTAACCGATGTGCCCGACCGCGTCGACCGACACCTCCGGACCCGCCAGCAGCGCTTCCAGCCGGGAATCGAGCCGGCGCCCGGTGGCCGGACAGCGATCGGCCAGTTCGCGGTACACCTCGACGGTCAGCAGGGCCCGCTCGGCGAACGTCCGGCCGGTGCTGGGAACCTGCAGCGGGTACGGCATCGCCGGCAGGCCGAGGTCGCCCCACAGCAGGTCGAACTCGTGCGTGGACAGCACGAAATCGGGCGGGCACCACATCTCAGCCGCGACCGGACGCGGCGCAGCCCGCGCCGCACGGGGGACCACCGGAACCCGGGATCGCCGGGCCGGTGGTCCACGTGCCGGGCAGCCGGGGCGAGTTCGCCGCACCCGGCCGATGGGTGGCGCTGTCCGCGGCCCCGGTGATCACGGGCGCGGACGGGACCGGCGGATCGCTCCGCCGGACGTCGTGATCTCCGAACGCGGCTGTCATCGCCGCCACGACCCGCACGGCCCGCTCGTGCGCGGCGCGGGCCCGCTCGCACCCGGCGCGCAGGTCGGCGGCCGCCTCCGCGGGCCCGCCCGTGCCGCCCTTGCCGAACAGCCGCGTGAGGGTCGCGTCGAGGTCGAAGTCGACCGGCTCGGGCATGGCCGCACGCGCCGCCGCCGCGATGGGCCCCTCCGCGCACCGCACCGCGTCGGCCAGCTCACGGTGACTGCGCGCCGCCCAGTTCTGCACGCCGCTCCCTCCGAGATCACCGTCAGTGAACCCGGCGTGAGCGGACCGCACCAGCGTCAGCGGTGTGACATGCCCGTTCGGACTGTCAACTTTGCCCGCCCGGTCCGGCGACGAGGCGTTTCGCCAGGCTCAGCGCGGCCTCGGTGCCCAGGTCTTCGCACACCGCCAGCGCCTCGCGGCGGTACTCCCCCGCCGCGGCGTCCTGCCTGCCGGCATCAGCCACCAGTGCCAGCTCCCCCAGCGCCTGAGCCCGCTGCCAGCGCGTGAGGACCGGGGTGAACACGTCCAGCGCCGCGCGCAGGCAGGCTTCGGCCATCCCGAGCCGGCCGGCCTCCCGCCACGCGGCGCCCTCCTGCACCGCGCATTCCGCCCCCGCCACGCGGAAACCGCCTTCGTCGAACAGGGTCCGCGCGGTGTGGAAGGCACCGGCACCGCCCGGCCAGTCCCCGGTCGCGGTCAGCGCCGTGCCGAGCAACTGGAACGTGAGCGCGCGGAAGAACCGGTAGGTGAACGAGTTGGCGTCATCGCGGTAGCGCTCGGTGTCGGCGAGCACCTCGCGGTGCACCAGCAGCGCCTCCCCCGGGCGCCCCACCGCGCACAGGACCTTCCCGAGCACGTTGCGGATCGAGCCCTGGCCCATCCAGAAGTCCATGTCGGCCAGCCCGACCGCCCGCTCGACGTGGTCCAGCGCCTCCTCGGGGCGGCCCAGCCGCAGCAGCACCGAGCCGAGGTAGGCCAGCGCCCAGGTCTGCTCGCGCCGGTCGCCGATCTCGGTGGCGATCTCGAGCGCCTCGCGGTGCGCGGCGCGACCGCCTTCGTTGTCGCCCAGGCAGTAGTAGCGCGCCCAGCCGAGGAAGTTGAGCAGCACGGCCTCGTCGCCGCGGCTGCCCAGCGCCCGCGCCGCGTCGACGCCGAGCGCGAACACCTCGTCCCACGGCAGCTGCTGGATGCGCCCGTCGGAGAACCAGTGCAGCGCCCTGGCCAGGTCCACCACCTGCCGGTACTTGCCGTGGTCGAGCGCCATCCGTTGCGCGGCACGCCAGTTCGCCGCCTCCGCGTCGAGCCAGGCCGAGGCCTGATCACGCGAGGCGAACCGGCTCGCCTCCACCGACTCCCGCAGCGCGTCCGGGAAGAACAGCCGTCCGGCCTCGATCCCGGTGTCCAGCAGGTGGTCCACCACCGCGCACACCGCGGCCGCCGACTCGGCCGCGTCCTCCTCGGCCGCCAGCCGCTCGCGGGCGAACAGGCGGATCAGGTCGTGGTAGGTGTAGCGGCCGGGAACCCCGCCCGCCTGCAGGAGGTTCGCGTCGACCAGTTCGTCGATGTGCGCCCGCACGTCGGGGACGGCCATGCCGGTGGCGACGGCCGCGAGCTCGGCACCGAAGTCCGGTCCGGGGATCACCGCGAGGCGGCGGAACACCAGCCGCGCGGCCGGGGACAGCCGCCGGTGGGACATCTCGAACGCCGACCGCACCCGCAGATCGCCCGCCGACAGGGCGGCCAGGCGCGTGCTCTCGTCCCGCAGCTGGTCGACGAGGTAGGCGATGCTCCAGTGCGGCCGCGTGGCCAGCCGGTTGCCCGCGATCCGCACCGCGAGCGGCAGGTTTCCGCACAGTTCGGCCAGTTCCGCGGCCGCCGACGGTTCCGCGTGCACCCGGTCCGGGCCCGCGATCGCGGCGACGAGCGCGGAGGCGTCCGCGGTCTCCAGCGGCCGCAACCACACCCAGCGGGCCGACTCCAGGCCGGCCAGCGCGCGGCGGCAGGTGATCAGGGTCAGGCAGCCGGTCGCCGCCGCCATCAGGGGACGGACCTGGGCCTCGTCGGCCGCGTTGTCGAGCAGGACCAGCACGCGGCGGCCGGCCAGCAGCGAGCGGAACAGCGCGGACTGCTCGGTCACCGTCGCCGGGATGTCCCCTGGCGGCACGTTCAGCCCGCGCAGCAGGATGTCCAGCGCCGCGCGGGGCGGGAGCGGCTGGTCGTCCATGCCCCGCAGGTCGACCGACAGGAAGCCGTCCGGGAACTCGCCGGCCAGCAGGTGCGCGGCCGTGCGCGCCAGCGCGGTCTTGCCCACGCCGGGGTGACCGACCAGCGAGACGACGACACCGCTCGGGGTGGTCGGCGCGTCGGCGGCCGCGCGCCGCAACACGTCCAGTTCGGGACCGCGGCCGACCAGGTCCGGCACGGCGGGCGGCGGTGGACCGGCGAACGTCGCGGACGGCTTCGGCTTGCGGCGGCGGCCGTCGCGGGCGGCGGCGAGGAAGTCGTCGCGCGCCGCACCGGCCAGCCCGAGGGCGTCGGCGAGCGCTTCGGTGGACCGGCGCTGGGCGGCGCGGGCCCGGCCGCGCTCCAGGTCGGACAGGGCGCGGACGCTGACCCCGGAGGCAGCCGCGAGATCGGCCTGGGTGAGGCGGGCGGCGCGGCGGTGACGTAGCACCAGCTCGCCGAAGGTCGGATCTTCCCCCGGCGACCCTACGTCCAGCGTCTCACTCACCGCGACCCATTAAACCGGCAGGAGTTGAACGCGGGAAACCTGCCGGTCCTTCCGCCTGGTTACCGGCGGGTCAGGTACGGTTGAGTGGTCCCATGGCGTTCAGCACCGCTTCGCGGGAACTCCCCGGCGCCCGGCCCGCCACCCGTCTGCACGCCGTTCCGGCCGCCGACCGGGCGGTCGTCCGGGTCGCGGTGCTGGCCGACGACGTGTTCCTGCGCGCCGGCCTGCTCAGTGAGATCCAGGGCAAACCGGGCATCCACGTCGTCGCCGGTTCGCCCGCGTCGGCCGATGTGGTGGTCGCGATCACCGAGTCAGCCACCGAGCTGCCCGCGCTGGTCGCCGACGCCCCGACGAACGCCCGGCTGGTGCTGATCACCGGCGCGCCGCGGCCGGCGGAACTGTGGACCGCGATCGAGCAGGGGCTGGTCGTCCTGATCCCGCGCGCGGAGCTCACGACGGCCCGGGTGCTCCGCGCCATCGCCGACGCGCACCAGGGTCACGGGCACCTCCCGGCCGAATTGCTGGGCCAGGTGCTGCACGGGCTGGCCCGCCTCCAACGCGACGTGCTCGCCCCGCGCGAGCTGATGCTGAACGGGTTGTCCCGCCGGGAAACCGAAGTACTGCGCCGGCTCGCGGACGGGCAGGACACGGCCGAGATCGCCGCCGAAATGTCCTATTCGGAGCGGACGGTCAAGAACATCCTGCACAACCTGACCAGCAGGCTCGGCTTGCGGAACCGCACGCACGCGGTTTCGTACGCGCTGCGCAACGGGTTGATCTGACCGCCGGCTGCGGCCGGGGACGGTGGCGCGGCGGTGGCGGTTGCGGGCGGCGGTGGCTGGACCAACACCGACACCGTGAACGGACCATTCAGATTGCGGGCGAGCCGCCGATAGTCCAATCGCGAGACCCGAACGAACCGTCCACCCACACCCGCGAGCACCAACGGACCAACCGTGCGGCCGCCGCCCCACCACTCAAGCACGCGCGGACACAACCCCCACCGGCACCGGCACCGGCAAACGCGAACATCCCCGCCCGCGAACCTAAACGCACCCGCGAACGCACCCACCCGCGCCCCCGCGAACCCGAACGCGACCACGTACCCCCAAGCCACGAAACCCAGCCAAGAAACGCAGCGGGCACACCGAGGCGAGGCGGCGCCTCGGCGTGCCCACCGAGCCCGGAGCGTGCGATGGTCGCCCCGGGAGTCGTGCGCCTCAGGCGACCGACGGCGCGCGCCAGGGATCCCCGGTGAAGTCGCGCAGCTCCTCGGCTTCCGGCGTGCCCATTTCGTCGAACAGGGTGTACGCCCGGCGCCAGTAGTCCTGCGCCAGACCGGCCCGGGCGGCGCACCGGTGCAGTTCCGCCAGCTCGTTCAACGCCCGCGCCTGCTGGTACCGCTCGCCACGGTTGATCGCCACCCGCAGGCCGGCCTCGGCCAGGTCGGCGGCCGTCAGCAGGTCCCCGATGTCGCGGTGCACGCCGCCGAAGTCGATCAGCACTTCGCTCTCCGTGGCGGGACCACTGACCGCCCGCACGATCCGCAGCGCCTCGTTCAGGTTCGCGAGCGCGTCGTCGAACCGGCCGGTCTCGCGATAGGTGTTGCCGAGCCGGTGCCGCGCGTAGGCGATCCGCGGCTCCAGCGCGTGCGCCTCGGCCAGTTCGACCGCCGCCTTGAGGTGCTCGACCGCCTCGCGGTGCCGGCCCAGCCGCCGCCACACGTCGCCGAGATCGGCCAGCGCTCCGCTTTCCCCGTCCGGATCACCGGTCCGCCGCGCCAGCACCAGCGCGTGCCGGTACTGGTCCACGGCGTCGTCGAGCCGTCCCAGAACCGCGAGCGTGGCACCGAGGTTCGCGGCGACAGCGCCGTCCAGCCGCGGCTCGCCCGCCGACCGGGCCGCGGCCGCCCGGAACAACCCCAGCGCCTCGGAGAACTCCCCCGCGCGGTGGCAGAGCACACCCAGCGCGCTGAGCGAACTCGCTTCCAGGTCGCGCTCGCCGTTGTCCCGGTGCAGTTCGATGGCGCGCCGGAAGTGCTCGCGCGCGTCGGCGGCGCGGCCGTGGTGCAGGTAGGCCGCCGCGAGATCGGAACGGGTGTGGGCCTCGCCGACCTTGTCGTGCGCCGCCGTCGCCGCCGCCAGCGCCGCTTCGTGGGTGTGCACCCAGTCGTGGTCGTGGCTGTAGCCGTAGAGGTACAGGTACGCGCGCAGGCACCGGGTCAGCTGCCAGGCGTGCGTCGGCCAGCCCTGCTCGGCGGCCAGGCCGACCGCGGCGATCAGGCACGGCCGCTCGGCCTCCAGCCAGCGCTTCGCCGCCTCGCGGTCGGCCAGCACCGGCCCGTGCACCGGCGCCGCGCCGGCCAGGTCGATCCCCTTGGCCGGGTAGATCAGGTACGTGGCGCGGGCCGCTGTGTGCAGGTAGAAGTCGAGGACGCGCGTGATCGCGGCGCGGCGCGCGGGCTCCGGCTCGCTGTCGCGGGCCAGCCCCCGCGCGTACTCGGCGAGCAGGTTGTGCAGCCGGTACCGGTCGCGCGTCACGACGGTGACCAGGTTCTCGTCCACGAGCCGGTCGAGCAGCCACCGCGCCCGCGCCGGGGTCAGCCCGGCCAGCGCGCCGACCGACTCGGGCGTGAAGTCCGCGCCGGGATGCAGGCCCAGCAACCGGAACAGGCGTCGCTCCTCGGTTTCCAGTGCCTGGTAGGACAATTCGAACACCGCCCGCAGGCGGCGGCTGCCCGCGGCCAGCTCGTCGAGGCGGTCGCCCGTCTCCGCGAGGCGCACCGCCAGGTCCGCGACTGTCCACGTGGGACGGGACTGCAGGCGGCGCGCCGCGAGCGCGACCGCCATCGGCAGCCACCCGCACAGTTCGACGACCCGGCGGGCGGCCTCCGGCTCGCTCTCCACGCGCTTCGCGCCGACGACCCGCACCAGTAGCTCACGCGCCTCGGCCGGGGTGAACACGTCCAGCGGCAGGGTGCGCGCCCCGTCCAGGGCGAGCGCGCGGCGGCTGGTGACGAGCACGAGGTTCGTCGGGCCGGCCGGCAGCAGCGGCAGGATCTGGTCCTCGCTGGCCGCGTTGTCCAGCAACACCAGCACATCCCGCCCGTAGACGCGGTCGCGGTAGAGCGACGCGCGTTCGTCGAGGCTCGGCGGGATCTGGTCGCCGGGCACCCCGAGCAGGCGCAGGAACGACGCGAGCACCGCGGCCGGGTCGGCGGGCGGCTGGTCGGAGTGCCCGCGCAGGTCGACGTAGAGCTGGCAGTCGCCGTAGCGGCCCTCGGCCAGCAGCTGGTGCGCGACGTGCACGGCGAGCCGGGTCTTGCCGACGCCCGCCATGCCCTCGATCAGCGCGATGCCGACCGCGGTCCCGCCGTCGATCGCGCGAAGCCCGTCGCGCAGGGTGGTCAGTTCGGCCTCGCGACCGCTGAAGTCGGCGGTGTCCAGCGGCAGCTGGCGGTGGGCGCTGACCGGGGCGAACTCCGGCCGCGCGACCTCCTGGCGCAGCACGCGCTGGTAGGCGGTGGCCAGTTCGGGGCCGGGGTCGGCGCCGAGCTCGGTCGCGAGGCGGCGGCGCAGGGTGTCGAACACGTCGAGCGCGGCGGCCTGCTGACCGCTGCCGGCCAGCGCGATCATCAGCCGCGCGTGGACCGCCTCGTGCAGCGGGTCGGCCTCGGCGACGCGCTGGAGCAGCGGGAGGACCTCCTGGTAGCGGCCGAGGTCGCTGGCGGCGCCGGCGTACTCGACGACCACCGCGCGGTACTCCCGCACCAGGGCGACGACGATCGGGTGCGACGCCAGCGCGCTCAGGCCTTCCAGCGGCTCGCCCCGCCACAGGCCGACGGCCTCGGCGAACAGCCCGCACGCCTCGGTCAGCTCACCCTCCTCGCGGACGTGGCGGGCACGCGCGACGAGACGGCGGAACACGAGCAGGTCGTGCTGCCCCTCCGCGACCTTCAGCTGGTAGCCACCGCGCGTGGACAGGATGGACCCGTTGTCCGGGTCGGCCTGCAAGCGGCGGCGCAGGCGGGAGACGCGGGACTGGAGGAGGTCGACCGTGCCGTGGTCGGGCTGGTCGCCCCAGATCGCCTCGACGAGCGCGTCCCGGCCGACCGGCGTGTTCGGGGACAACGCGAGCAGCGCGAGCAAGGTCCGCTGGGTTTCCGAGCCCGGGTCGACGGGGACGCCGTCGGCGAGCACGCGCAGCGGGCCGAGCACCTCGACGCGGAGACCGCCCCCGGTGGCCTGCTCACTGCCCGCCTCGCGCAGCAGCTCGCCCAGCTCCACACGGGACAGGGCGAGCACGTCGCCGAGCTTGCGCAAGGTGGACGCGCGCGGGCGGGTGACCCGGCCCTGCTCGACGTCACGCAGGCCGGCGACACTCAGCCCGGCCAGGTCGGCGACCTCGCGCTGGGTCAGGCCCGCGCGCCGGCGGAAGCCCTGGACCAGCGTCCCCAAGCGGCTCCGCGAACCGTCGCTCATCCGTCCACCGCCCCCGATCTCGTCGTTCACAGCTGGGACGTCACGATCCGCCCAGCCGTTCCCGCGTTACTCCGACAGAGTTACAAACTCCGCTTCGAAAACGCTTCGAACCGGCGGGACCGTCGCGTCGATCGGCGAAGCCGGCGCGCCCGCCCTCACGCCACGTGGCGGAACGCCTCCACCACCACATCAGCGCAGTGGCCGGGCGTGCCGTCATCGGCGCGGGTGATCACCTGGCCGGCCACGGTCAGTGGCGGGTCGAACGGGATGACCCGCACGCGCGTCGACGGCGCGTCCGCCAGCTGCTCGGCGGGCAGCACCGCCCAAGTGCCGGCATCCGCGCCGACCTCGACGACGGTCGCCTGGGTGCTCGCCGCCGGACGGCCCAGCCGCGGCCGCGCGCCCGCCTGGTCGAGCGCCGTGAGGACGGCGTCGTGCAGAGGCGGGTCGCAGCGGCGGGACGGCAAGCGCAGCACCGATCCGGCCAGGTCGCCGGGTGCCAGGGCCGCGCGGGACGCCAGCGGGTGCCGCACGGACACGACGGCGTGCAGTGGTTCGGTCCAGGCTTCCCGGACGCTCAGGCCGGCTCCGGCGACCCCGCCGCGGGCCAGCGCCAGGTCGATGTCCCCTCGCCGCAGGGCGCGCAACCGCGCGGCGACGGGCAGGTCGACCAGGACCACGTCGAACCACGTGCCCGCCACCCGCAGCGCCTCGACACCGCTTTCCAGGCGGCGGGTCAGGCCCGGCGCCGTACCGATGCGCACCGTGGTCACTCCCCCGGCGGCGATCCGCACCCGGTCCACCGACGCGAGCGTCTCCCGCGCCGCATCCAGCACGCGTTGCCCGGCGTCGGTCAGGCGCACGTGGCGCGGCGAGCGGTCCAGCAGCCGCACGCCGAGCTCCCGCTCCAGGCGCGCCACCTGCTGGCTGACCGCCGGCTGCGCGATGGCGAGCCGGTCCGCGGCCCGGCCGAAGTGCAGTTCTTCGGCGACCGTCACGAAGTACCGCAGGGCCCGCAGTTCCATTCCGCCTCCGATCAGCGACGATCAGCCGAGCTTATTACTGCGCGGGCGGACCGGGGCTGGTTCGGCGGCCATGATCGTGTTGAGCTCGGGGCATGCGCATCGGACTCCACCTCTCCAGCACCGGCCCCCTGGACGCCTTCCCCCGGGAAGCCGCCGCCGCACGTCACCTCGACAGCGCGTGGACCAACCAGCAACCCGGCGGATGGGACCCCCTGGCCCTCCTGCCCCACGTCGACGGCCCGCCCGAGCTCGGCACCGCGGTCGTGCCGACGTACCCGCGGCACCCGGTGGTGATGGCCACGGAGGCGTTGACCGTGCAGGCCCTCACCGGCGGCCGGCTGACGCTCGGCATCGGCCCGAGCCACGAGCACGCGATCACCGGATGGTGGGGCATCCCGTACACGAAACCCGCGAGCCACACACGGGAGTACCTGGAGGTGCTTCGCCCGCTGCTGCGGGGCGACCACGTCAAGTACTCCGGCGAGTTCTTCACCGTCGACCACCAGCTGGCCGTGACGGCGCCCCCGCCGCCGGTGCTGATCGCCGCGCTCGGGCCGCGCATGCTCGGGATCGCGCGGGATCTCGCCGACGGGACCATCGGGGTGTGGCTCCGGCCGGACACCGTCGAGAGTTACCTGGTCCCCCGGCTCGGGGAGAACCAGCGTGTCGCGGTGGTGGTGATGGTCGCCCTCACCGGCGACCCGGACGCTACCCGGGAACGGATCGCCCGCGACTTCGCGATCGTCGGCGAGCTGCCCGCCTACCGGGCCGTGCTCGACCGGGGTGGTCTGCGCGGCCCCGCGGACACCGTCGTGGCCGGCGACGAAGCCCAGGTCCTGCGGGAGCTGCGCCGCTTTCGCGACGCCGGGGTGACGGATCTGATCATCTCGCCGCTGACCGCGCGGGAGCGCCTGCTGGAGGTGGCGCTCGAGGCGCGGTGAGCGGTGGGCCGCGGCAGATCGCGGCCCGGTCAGCGCTGGGAGAGCACGCCGTCGAGTTTGGCGCGGATCCGGTCCGCGTCGGGCGAGCCCAGCTCTTCCAGCAACGCCACCGCCGCCTGCCAGGCCTGCCGCGCGGCCGGCAGGTCACCGCGCGCCTGGTGGGCGTCACCGAGGTGGTTGAGCGACCGGCCTTCGTAGTAGCGGCTTCCGTGCCTGCGGTACATGCTCACGGCCTTGTCGTAGCAGCGCACCGCCTCGTCGAGGTGTCCCAGCGACTGCCGCGCGTACCCCACGGTGTCCCACGCGTTCGCCTCGCCCAGCAGGTTCCCCAGCTCGGCCTGCCGCGCGATCGACTCCTGGCAGTACCCGAGCGCCTGCTCGTACCGCCCCAGCCGCGCGCAGCTCCACCCGACGTTGTTGAGCGCCAGCGCCTCCCCGAGCCGGTTCCGCGCGGCCTGGAACAACTCCAGGGCCCGCCGCGCGTGCCGGTACTCCTCGGTGTAGTCCCCGAGCCGGTCGCAAACCCAGGTCAGCCCCTGCCGCACGTCCGCCTGGTTGCCCAGGTCGCCCAGTTCCTCGAACAGCGCCAGGGCGCGTTCCAGCTGCGTGCGGGCCTCCTCGTCCCGCCCCAGCGCGGTGAAGATGACCGCCAGCCCGCGGTGGCTGTGCGCCAGCGCCACCGGATCGCCGAGCCGCTCCGCCGCCTCCAGCGCCGTCCGGTACGTCCGCGGCTCGCCGAGCCAGTGCCTGCCCTGCCGGACGAACGTGTGGCTCAGCGCGCACGCCAGCTGCCACGCCGCCACGTCGAACCCGGCCGCCGCGGCCCGGTCGATCGCCGCGACCAGCACCGGGTGCTCGGTGGCGAACCAGGCGGCGGCGTCGGCGGGCGGATCGACGGTGACACCGGCCGCGGGCGGGTCGAGCGCGATCCGGGTGCGCTGCGGGGCCAGCGCCGCCGCCCCGGCGTGCGCGGTGTGCACGTAGTGGTCGTACATGCGGCGCACCGCCGCGGTCCGCTCCGGCTCCGGGTCCTCCTCGTGCGTCAGCTCGATCGCGTACGCGCGCAGCAGGTCGTGGAATGCGTAACGGCCGGGCGCGCGCTCGGCGACCAGGTGCGCGCGGGTCAGCTCGCCCAGCAGCGGCCGCACCTGACGCACCCCGGTGCCCAGCAGGCTGGCCGCGGCCGCGGTGGTCACGTGCGGACCCGGGTGCAGGCCGAGGAACCGGAACAACCGGGCCGCGTCGTCGCTGATCGCGTGGTAGGACCAGGAGAACACGGCGCGCACGTCGGAGGCGTCGTCGCCACCTTCGAAGGCGTCCAGTCCCCCGCGCGCGGCGCACAGTTCCGCGGCCAGCTCGGCCAGCGTGAATCCCGGGTTCGTCGCCGCGCGCGCCGCCACGATCGCCAGCGCCAGCGGCAACCGCGCGCACAGGGTGTTGATCTGCGCGACCGCGTCCGGCTCGGCGGCCACCCGGTCCGCGCCGAGCCGCCGGGCAAGCAGTTCGCGGGCGTCGGTGTCGGACAGCAGATCCAGGCTCACCGGCGCGGCGCCCTCGACGGCGACCAGGCTCGCCAGCTGGTTCCGGCTCGTCACCAGCGTGAAACTGCCCGGCGCCCCGGGCAGCAGCGGCCGCACCTGGTCGGCGTCGCGCGCGTTGTCCAGCACGACGAGCACCCGCTTGTCGGCGATCAGGCTGCGGTAGAGGCTCACCTGCGCCTCGACGCTCACCGGGACCCGTTGCGCGGGAACGGCGAGCGCGTCGAGGAACCGCCGCACCGCCTCGGCCGGGCTCATCGCGCACGCGCCCGGATCGAAGCCACGCAGGTTGACGTAGAGCTGCCCGTCCGGGAAGTGCCCGCGCGCGCGGTGCGCCCAGTGGACGGCGAACGCGGACTTGCCCACGCCCGCACCGCCGCTGACGACCGCCACCGACACCGACGGACCCGCACCGCTGCCGTCCAACGGCAACAGGGCGTCCAGGCGCGCGAGGTCGCGGATCCGGCCGGCGAACTGCGGCACGTCGCCCGGCAGCTGCCGGGGCACGGGACTGGTCTCCTCGGGCTCGTCGCGCAGCAACCGCATCTGGGTCTCCCGCAGCAGCGGCCCCGGCTCGACGCCCAGTTCGTCGATGAGCCGCGACCGCACCGCGGTGTAGACCTCCAGCGCCTCGGGCGTGCGGCCGCACCGGTGCAGCGCCAGCATCAGCAGCGCCTGCAGGCGTTCCCGGAACGGGTTGTCCTCGGCCTCCTGCCGCAGCTCGCTGACCACCGACCGGTGCCGTCCCGCGGCGAGCTCGGCGTCGAAGTAGTCCTCCAGCGCGCTCAGGCGTTTCTCCGCCAGCGCGGGACCTTCGCGGTCGAGCAGGGACTGGGTGACGCCGCCCAGCGCGGGACCGTGCCACAGGTCCAGCGCGGCGCGCAGGCGCCCGGCCGCGTCACCGACCCGGCCGGCGTCGAGGTCGGACCGGGCCCGCGCCACGGCGTCGTCGAACTCGTGCAGGTCCAGCTCGCCCGGCCCGACGTCGATCACGTACCCCGGTGCGCGCCGCGTGATCACCGGTCCGCCGATCAGCTTGCGCAGCTCGGAGACGTACACCTGCACCTGACCGCGCACCGTCGCGGGCGGCGCGGCACCCCAGACCAGGGAGAACAGGTGCTCGTCCGGCACGACGCGCCCGGCGTTGAGCAGGAGCGCCGCGAGCACCGAACGCTGCTTGGGCCCGCCCAGCCGCACCGTCCCCTCCGGACCCGACACCTCGATCGGGCCCAGCAGCCGGTACCGCACCGGGCGGGACGGGGTCTCGGGCACAGCTCGTCATCACCTTTCCGCGTGCGGGCCAACGCCCGGTCATGGCTGAAAACAACCAGAAAGCCGGCCGGACGCGCTAGGAAGTCCCTCCATCGGAGGACAGGTCCTCCGCGATCAGGTCGACCATCTCGAGCACCGCGGGGCCGGTCAGGACCACCTCGGTGGCCGCCCCCGGGTTGAAGCAGAGGACGTGCCGTTCGTCCGGCCAGCGGATGAACAGGTTGAACATCAGGTCGGTGGTGTGGTGGTGGTCCGTGCCCGCGACCTCTTCGAGCATCGCCACCGACGAGAACGCGGTGATCACCGGGATCTCGTCGGTGCCGGCCAGGCGCCACGGCAGCGGCGGGATCCCCGGCCGGTCGGTGACCGGCACCGGTGCCGTCGTCGGCACCACCACCTCACCGGTCACCAATGCCTCCAGGAATGCCTTGTCGTCACCGCTTGCGACGGCCGCCGCGAGTGCGTCCTCCAAGGCGTTGGACGGCGGCAGGTCGGTGCGCGGTTCCCGCTCCCCGGCGAAATCGTCGAGCACGAGCAGCCGGACCACCGTGCGCAGCTCGTCATCGACCACCCCCTGGAACTCGGCGGCGGGCACGGTGCTCAGCCCACCCCCGGCCAGCTCGCTGATCGCCGGGACCGGCAGGTCCGCGCCGATCGGCAGACCCGGATCGATGAGCAGCCGGTCGGCGTCCAGGTCGGCGAACGCGGCCTGGTGGTGGCCACGGGCGTAGGGACCGAGGAAGCGGCCGAGTGCCGCGGCGGAGGTGAACACGATCAGGTCCCGCTCGCCCAACCCGAGTTGACGCGTCAACTCCTCACGTTCGGGCGTCCCCGGCTCGGGCAGGACCGGGACGTAGAAGGACCCGTCCAGCACCAGCCGCGCGTACCGCCGCGGGTCGCCGTCGTCGATCGCCGCCTGCAGTGCGTGCTCCAAGTCATTGCCCGGCTGCCAGGAAGGTTCCACGCGTCCTTGCCTCTCTGGGGTACCTTTCGTCCTGCAGACCCTAGTCGTCCGAACCACGGAAGCCATGCCACGCACCCTCTTCGTCGCCCCCGACCAGCGCGGCGCCCTGCCCACCATCCGCGACGCGCTCGAAGCCGCCGACGAGGGCGCGGTCATCTCGATCGCCCCGGGTGACTATCCCGAGCCGATCACGATCACACGCCAGCACGTGACGCTCTCCGCCCGCGAGGCCGGCAGCGTCACGATCAGCTCACCGTTCCCCGACCAGCCGGTCGTGTCCGTCACCGACGCCCGCGTCGAGCTGATCGGGCTGAAACTCACCGGCGAGGAGCACGCGGCGATCCGGGTGCGCGGCGGCCAGGTGAAGATCGTCGACTGCACCGCCACCGCGCGGTTCGCGCCGGGGATCGACGTCGCCGGCGCCGACCGCGTCGAGGTGCGCAACACGCAGGTCACCGGCGCGCAGTACGGGATCGTCGTCGAGGAGTCCGACGGCATGATCGACCGGTGCGAGATCCGCGAGATCGCCGACGACGGCGTGATCATCCGGCTCGGCTCGCGCGTCAAGGTGCAGCACAGCACCATCGCCGGATGCGGCTTCCGCGGCGTGTACATGTACCAGGCGGGCGATTCCGCGCTGGACCGGTGCGACATCTCGCAGACCGGCGACGCCGGGGTCGCGGTGGCGGACCAGAGTTCGCCCACGATCAGCACCTGCTGGGTGCACGACACGCAGGGCGTGGGGATCAGCGTGGGCCGCGGCTGCGGCGGCCTGATCGAGGACTGCCGCGTCGAGAACACCGCCGTCCCGGGCATCCACCTCGCCGACGGCGCGCGCGCCGAAGTCCGGGAGGGCGACCCGTCCCGCGGCAGGGTCCCGGTCGGTGCGGTCGCGACCACCGGCAACCACCAGGACCTGGAGACCGTCGACAAACTGCTCGGCGAGCTGGACCGCATGATCGGCCTGGGCAGCGTCAAGGCCGAGGTGCGCGGGCTGATCGACGAGATCCAGGTCAACGAGTGGCGCCGCAGCGAGGGCCTGTCCGTCGGCACGGTCAGCAACCACCTGGTGTTCGCCGGCGCGCCCGGCACCGGCAAGACGACGGTCGCGCGCATCTACGGGCAGCTGCTGAAGGCGCTGGGCATCCTGCCGAACGGCCGGTTCAAGGAAGTGTCCCGACGGGACCTGGTCGGCCAGTACATCGGTCACACCGCGGAAAAGGCGGCGTCGGCGTTCGAGGAAGCCCGTGGCGGCGTGCTGTTCATCGACGAGGCGTACACGCTGTCCCGGTCCAGCGGCAGCGGCGCCGACTTCGGCCAGGAGGCCATCGACACGCTGGTGAAGCTGATGGAGGATCACCGCGACGAGGTCGCGGTCATCGTCGCCGGCTACACCGACGAGATGGACAAGTTCCTCGACGCCAACCCGGGTCTGGCGTCGCGGTTCGGCAAGACGCTGGAGTTCGAGAACTACAGCCCCGAGGAACTGGTGTCGATCAGCCTGCACATGGCCCGCAGCGACGACTACCTGCTCGGCGAGGACCTGGACATCGCGCTGCTGGAGTGGTTCACGCAGATGGAGCGCGACCAGAACTTCGGCAACGCGCGTGAGGCGCGCAAGCTGCTGGAGCGCATGCGCAAGGCCCAGTCCACCCGGCTGCGGTCGCTGGGGCACCGGCCCTCGCGGGACGACCTGCGCACCCTCACGCTGGACGACCTGCTCGCCGCCGTGCGCGGCACCGGGTAGCGAACCGGGCGTGCGCGCAGAAAGGCTGCGCAGTGGCGGCTTTCACGTCGCGCAGGATCTCGGTGCTGGCCAGGCGGGTTTGGTCGGCCCGGCTTCCGGCACGGCCCGGAACCTTGGCGCACCACCATCGGGGATGCGGCCGAGTTTTTTGATGTAGACCTTCACCCCAGCTCGCCGAGATGGTTCCCGGCCACCACCGGCACGCCATGACGGCGCAACGTCGCGTTCATCCCTGCCGCGCCGTGAACGCGGTAGCGCTCAGCCCAGCGAGTCGCGCGCGGGTGCGAGCCCTGGAACCGTTCCGCTGACGTTCCCGAAGGAAGCAGCTGGAGCGCCAGGCCGAACGTCTTCGCCGGCTGGGCGAGCTTGTCCGAAGAGGACGAATCGCGGACCCGGGCGGTGCTGAGCGCGGCCACGGAGAACTCCTCGACCAGGCCCGTTCCGGATCGGTTCCGGCGAGCGCCGCCAGCGCGGTGCCCGCCCGGCCCGCCACGTCGTAGCGCGGGGTGCGCGGCGTCCAGGTACGGGCCGGTCCGGCTCTTGATCTCCGCGGCCACCTCCCGGGCCGCGCGCGCCGCGGCGAGGAACAGCACCCGGTCGATGTCCCACAGCTCCCGGTAGGACGGTTCGTCCGCGGCCCGCCACGACCCGCGGCAGCACCGGAACCGCTTGCGTGATGCCGAGGATGCCGCACGCGGCGGCCAGCGCCCGCAGCGGCGGGGAAATGCTGTCCCGCACCGGGAGTTCGATCGTGCCGAGCAGCCGGACCGCTCACGGCGCGCCACCAGGTCCGCGTGGGCGGGGTACGCCTCGCCCAGCGCCTCGATCGCTCGGCCTGCGGATCGGTGCACTCGGTCGTCCGCCAAGACGGCGGCGAGCGCCTCCCTCGCCCCGGTCAGCCGCACCAGGGCGCGAGTCGCCGCCACCCGCGCCGCCGGTTCGCCGTCGCGGGCGCCCTCCCGCGACCGGTCGCGGCCGGCGGCCGGCGGTCATCTTCGCCGCGCAGGTCCAGCTCGGCCGGGTCGGCGAGGATCCGCGCCGGCCGGGTGTTCCGCGCGCCGATGTCAGGCTCCCGCCGCGATGCCGTCGCCGCCCTCGCCGGTGGCGGGCCGCCCGGTGGCCGCGGCCTCAGCGATCGCCGTGACCAGTTCCGGCACGCTGCTGCCCGGCAGGGTCAGCTCCATGCTGGTGCCCGGGTTGAAGCACAGCACGTGATCCTCGCCCGGCCAGTTCAGTAGAACGTCCAGAAAGGACACGGTGACGCGAGGACCGCCGCCCGGGGCGACGGTATCGGCCACCCGCTCGGAACTGAACAGCGGCACCACCGGGACCTCGTCATCACCGAGGATCCGCCACGGGAAGTCGCCGTCCTCGATCCGCGACGGGTCGTCGACCGGTTCGGCGAGCGGCAGCACCACGTCCGAGCCGATCAGGGCGAGCAGGAACGTGTCGAAGTCCAGTTCGGACACCGCGTCGCGCAGCCGCTCCTCCAGCTCGTTGGCCGGCTGCAGCGCCGCGGCGGCGTCGGCGTCACCGCCCAGCTCGGCCAGCGCCAGCCGGCGCACCTCGGCCAGCACCTCGTCGACCATCGCGTCCTGGACGTCCGCGACCGGGACGAGCTCCTGACGGCCCTCGGCCAGGTCGTCGACCTCGCCGAGCACCAGGTAGACGCCGATCGGCACACCCGGGTTCACCACGAGCTGCGCGTCGTCGGGGTGGATCTCCCGCAGCGCGGCGACACCGGTCTCCCGCCAGCCGTCGACCACCCCGCCGAGCGCCCAGTCCAGCGACTCCTCCGAGGTGAACACCACCACGTGGTTGCCCTCGGGCATGGGCAGGCTCTGCGGCCACGGGTCGCCGGGCTCCGGCGCGTACGGCACGTACAGCACCGCGTCGCTCAGCAACTGGGCGTAGCGCCGGCTGTCGCCCTCCTGCAGCGCGGCCAGCATGCCGGTCTCGACCTCGTTGGCCGGGCGCCACTCAAAGTCCACTCCAGACACTTCCTTCTGCTCGTCGCTCCGCGGTACGCGTCGGGTCCCACGGTAGCCCGGGTGTCACCGATCCGGCGGCCGGGTCGTGGTGATGCCCAGGTCGAACTCCTTGCGGACGTAGCCGGCGTACAGGTCGCGCGGGCGGTCGGCCGCCGGGATCCGCCGCAGCTCCTCCTCGGTGTAGTCGTCCAGGTCGGCCTTGGTCACCTCGGCCCGGACGTGGAAGTACCGCAGCTGCCCGTGGTCCAGCTGGGTGCGCATCTCCCGCGCCACCCGCGCCTCGTGCCCGCCGCGGCTCTCCATCGCGTCGAGGATGTTCCGCACGTACTCCGGGTGCCCCTGCTCGTACCCGCCGTTGGCGTTGAGACCGGCGCTCGGGCCCTTCGCCTCGACGATCACGTAGTGGCCGTCGCCGTCGCGGTAGACGGCGTCGAAGTGGTGGGCGCCGCGGTCCGGGATGCCGACCCGCCGCAGGTCGCCCTTGCCCGCCGCGCGGTACTCCTTGCGCAGGTCGCGCACCGCGTGCTCGGCGGCGATGTCGCCGAGCTTGTTGTTCCAGTGGTTGCTCTGCACGTCGTTGAACCCGGACTTGTCGAACTCGTCCAGTGGCGTGGTGAACCGGCTGTCCGGCCGGTGGTTGCCCTTGACGGCCTCGACAGCCTCGGTCAGGTACTCCTGGATGCCCGGGCGGCCGGCGGCAAGGAGGTCCGCGTCAGCCCGGCGGGCCGGCGGCAGGCTGTCCCGGCGCCCGACCGTGCGGCTGCCCTCGATCGTGGCCGAGCGCACCGGCCCCTCGGCGGTGTCGTGCACGGCGAACGTGCCGTCCGGGCGGCGGCGCAGCACCGGCACCTCCACCCCGCGGTACCGCGCGCCGCTGTCCCGGCGCGGGTACACCCCGTCGGTGCCCATCTGCCGCCAGTACCGCTTGAGGAACTCGGCCGCCTTCGCGTCACCGCCGTTGACGATGGTGAGGATCTCGCGGTGGACCTGCGCTTCGCTGGGGACGCGCGGGTCCGCGCCGCGCACGTTCTCGTCGAAGCGGTTGACGACCGCCCGGTCCTCCGCGTGGCGGCGGGTGCGGGGGGCGACCGGGTTGAGACCGGGATCGCCGTCGGCGGGCACCGGCGGCGCGGGCGGCACCGGCGCCTCCCCGGGCAGCGGCGGGACGCCGACCACCAGCGGGTCGTCGAGGGACAGCAGCTGCGCGAACACCGGGATGGTCGGCTTCGTCGCCAGTCCCGGAATGTCGATCCGGATCTCGCCGTCCACCCGGACCGGCGTGGCCGGGACGAAGACACCGTGCCGGACCGACGGCATCGTCGCCAGCACGGGCATCCGCGCGTCGGCGACCGCGGGCAGCAGGTTCTCCAGCGCGGCGGTGGTGGCGACCACCGGCAGCCCGGACACCACACGCAGGAGCCGCGCGACGTGGTCGGCGTCGCCGAAGTACCCGGCCTTCATCTGACCCTGGTGGATCAGGGCCTGCTCCACCGCGAGCATCCACCGCGGTGCGGCGACCTCCGCCGGCAGCAGGAACTCGTTCGGCACCGCCACCTCGCGAACGCCGTCGCGCAGGTGCAGCCGCACCAGGTGGTCGCCGGAGCCGGGCAGCTCGGTGACGAGCTGGTCGCGGATGATGTCCGGCCGCGCGGCGGCCAGCGCGCGCAGCACCTGGTAGGTCACGCCCGTCCGCAGGCCGTGCGAGTCGAGCAGGTGCGGGTCGAGGGTCTCCATGAACGGCCGGTCGTCGCGGCGCCACTGTCCCCCGTCGGCGTCCGACGTGTACAGGAGCGGGCGATGGGCGAGCGGGTAGGGATTGGCCGGGTGGCGCGGGTTCTCCCGTGACAACACCGAGTCGGCCAGGTCGCCGAACGCCCGGTGCACGAGCACCATCCCGCGCTTGTCCGCACTGTAGAAGAAGTCGTGGTCGGCCAGCAGGTCGACCACCTCGGGGGTGTCGCGGTTGGCGAGCATGAACGCGGTTCGCGCCGTCTCCCGGTCCTCGGCGAAGCGCGCCGCGGGGTCGGCTGCCGTGCTCGGCGTGATCTCGGGGACCCGGCCGGACGCGGCCACCGGCTGGAACCGTCCGACGTCGGCGGTGCCGTGCACCGGGTGCAGGCGCATCCCGTGCTTGCGCACGAGTCCGGCGAGCACCGGAGCCTGCCGGGCGAATTCACGCAGCGCGTCCGGGGAGAAGGGGAGCGGCTCGCCGTCGGCGCGGGGGTCGAGCGTGCCGATCCGCGCGTACCGGGCCGCGCCCGGCGCCAGGTCGTCCGGCACCAGCGCACCGAACCCCCGGTCCCACTCCGCCGCCAGCGCCCGCTCGACGGCCTGCTCCGCGGGCAGATCCGGTCGCGCGTCCACGGCCCGGGCCCGGAAGGTGTCGAAGCCGCGCCGCAGCAGCGCGAGATCACCGTAGAGGTGCTCGTACCACGCGGCGAACTGACGCCGGGCTCGCGGATCGACGAGGTCGGCGTACGCGGGGGCCAGGTCACCGAACAGGGTGGGGTCGGGCTCCTCCACGACCAGGCGGGTCCCTTGGCGGACCCATTGCTCCAGCTCGTAGTCGGCGGCGGCGGGAACGTACTCCGCCGTCGGCGGGAGCTGACTGACCAGGCTGTCCACGGTGTGCTCCAGCACGACCGGTTTCCCGTCTCCGTCGATGACCAGCACGTCCGTGCCGAACGTCGTCGGGTAGTCCGGGCGCAGGGTCATCCGCTCGTGCGGGATCAGCCGGTCGGTCCGCACGCGGGGCTCGATGCCCAGGTTCGCGAGCTCGGCGGCGACGGCGAGGCGCACGATCCGCTCCTTGGCGTTGCCGGCCACCTCGGCGACCGAGATCGGCTTCAGCGGCGGCCGCTCACCGCTGATCACCTGGTCGGTCAGCCAGTACACCGTGCCCTCGTGGTTGATCACCACGACCGCGGCGTGCGGTCCTCGCGGATCGGAGGTCAGGCGGTGGAGCATCAGCGCCATCGCGCCGGGCCTGTCCCGGACGGCGCGCTCGACGACGGTCTGGTCGTCGACAACCGGATGACGGATCGTGCGGAAGCGGGCGGCGGTGATCTGCTCGACGCGGCCCGCCGCGCCCGCCTCGGCGCCGAACGGCTCGCCGTCGCGGATCCCGCGGAACGCCGGCATCGCCGGGAGTTTGGGCACCCCGTCGTGGTAGATCGACCGCGCGGCCAGGAACACCTCGAACGACTCGACGCCGGGCCGCCACAGCTGGTTCGCCCACTTCTTCGGGTTGAGCCGCGCGGTGAACCTCCCGTCCTCGCCGCGCATGATCTTCCGCAGCGGGGCGAGATCGCGGTCGATCGGCGGCCGGAGCCCGTCCGGCTCGTCGTAGGGCGCCCCGACCTCGCCGCTGGTGTCGGTCGCGCCGTGCGTGGAGTTGAGCATCGCCACCAGGTCGGGCCGGCTCTCGCCGAGGTGGCCCAGTTGTTCGGGGGTGAGCTTCTCGTCGTCGATCACCTTCAGGACGTGGTGGATCCACTCCAGGTCCGACATCCGGCTCGCGGGATGGCGCATCGGCAGCTCCGCGGCGGCCGAGGGCACCAGGTCCCGCAGTTCGGTGCGCCAGTTCCGCGCCAGCAGCTCGCCGAACGGGACGCCCCGCCACCGGGCGACGCTCTCCAGGTGCCGCACCGCTTCGGCGAACGTGTCCGGGTCGGCGATCGTCTCGGCCAGCGCCCGCAACTCGAGCCGCGCCGCCCGGTCGTTGACGAGCGAGTGGTACCGGGACGCGACCTCCGGCGGGAAGTGCGCCACCTCCTCGTTCGCCTGCTCCGCGGCCACGATGCTCTCGGCGCGCCGTCCCCAGGCGTCCTTCTCGCCGGCGGGCAGTGCGTCGAGGTACACCGTGGTCGGCGGCCGGCTGTTGATCTCGGACAGCGGCAGCCCCGGGATCGGCACCGCGGGCGCCGCCAGCTTGTCGCGGTTGTGGACGATGACGTCGATCGCCTCCACCCCGTCGGCGCTGGTGTACAGCGGCGTGTCACCGGACACCCCGCGCGCCGGATCGAGGTAGAGCGGCCGGCCGCGGTCCTGCACCGCGACCGCCGTGACGTAGGGCGCGTGGCCGCCGCGGTGCACCACGACGTAGGCGAACGCGTGTCCAGTCGTGGTGGCCGCGAGGAAGTGCTCGAGAAGCCGGTAGCCCTCATCCACTCCGGGCAGGCGCTGGAACCGCCCGCCGCGGTCGGCGATGCGGCCCAGCCCGTCGAGCTCGGCGCCGACCGGGCGGGTGATGTCGCCGTCGAGGAAGCCGTCGAAGGTGCGCCGGGCCGCGGGGTCGGCGCCCAGACCGATCCAGTAGTCGTGGAGCACCATCGCGGCGTCCGCGTCGGCGAGCCGACCGGCCGGGTCCCCCGGCCACGGGGCGAGCAGCGGCACCGCGCGGGCCAGTTCGTGCCGGGCGGGCTCGAACGGGTGCGAGATCGGCGACTGCCGTACGACGGCCAGTTGCGCACCGGGCGCGGGCAACAGGCCGCCGCGCTCGCCGAGCACGCGGGTGACGCGGGCAGGCGGGAACAAGTGCTCGCCCGTGGTGTACGCCGGGGCGACCTCCCCGGAGACGACGTTGGCGGCCCGCCAGTCGTCCTCGGGCAGGCTGCGCTGGAGTTCCGGCGGCAGCTCGCGCAGCTGCGCGCGGGCGGCGACGTCGAGGAGGTCGTCCCGCTCGGACAGCATCGCCCGGGTCAGCGGTCGCAGGTGCGCTTTCGCGACGGCATCGAAGTCGCGGCCTTCCGGCAGCGCGATCGCGACGTCCTGCGCCGCCTCGAACAACTCGTCGGTGCGGGCGGAGTACCCGTGCTCGACGATGGCGTCGGCCTGCTGGAGCGCCAGGACGTCGAGCGCCAGCAGGCGGCCTGCGGTGCCGGCGTCGACGACCGTCGCCGGGTCCGGGCCGCGCAGCCGACCGCGCCGGAGCCGCTGCAGCCGGGTCTCGGTGTTCCGCTCGTGCCGGATCCGGCCGAGCTGCTCGGCCAGCGCGCGGGCGGCCCGGTCGGCCGGTGTGCCCGCGTCGACGTGGAGCCGGACGACCGGCTGGGTCGACTCGTGGGCCACTTCGCGGAAGGCGGGCATCAGCCGGAGGCCGCGTCGGGTGGCCGCGTCGGTGTAGTCCACGGCGACCGGGGCACCGTCGAACGTGACCTGGGTGCCGGCGACGGTCAGCTCCGGCATGACCCGCCGCAGCGTCTCGAACGCGAAGAACAGTTCCTGCCGGTCGGTCAGGAACCGCTGCTCAGCACTGTCCCCACGGCCGGCGCCGGCTGCGCCGTCCGTTCCAGCAGCAGGACCGTCCAGCCCTCCCGCCTGGCCAGCGGCGACGGGAACTCCACCGAGAGCACCGCCCAGGCGGCCGAAGTTCCCGAGTCGGTCAACGTCGTCCCCGGTGCGATCGGCTCGCCCTGCTCGCGGCCCATCACCCGGATCCCCGGGAACGCCGCCAGGTCGTCCACCTTCGTCACCTGGAACTGCGTCATGAGCATGTCCTTCCCCGTGGAACAAGAACGGTTCGACCTCGCCGGCCGGAGCGGGCAGTTGGTCCGGCTCGACCACGGCCGGCCGCGAACGGCGACCGTACAGGCGGTCGACCGCGGCGTCGCCGTGGGCCTCGGCGTTGCGCTCCAGCAGTGGCACGAGGTTGGCGGTTGGCCGGATGCCCAGGCGCAGCTGACCGACGTGCGCCAGCTCATGCCCGAGCACGCGGGCCAGCGTTTCGGCGGACGCGAACGCACCTGGGGCCAGCCAGATCTCGTTCTCGGTGACCGTCGGCGTCAGGCCCACGGCACCTTCCTCCCGCATCAGGGCGAGGATCTCGGGGTCGTCGACGACCCGGATCCGGATGTCGGTGACGTCCAGCCCCGCCTGGATGGCCACCCGGCGCGCGGTGTCGGCCGACGGCTCGAGCGGGCCCGTGGGCAGGTTCGACGGATCACCGGACCCCTGGTCCGGACGGTGACCGGTGTGCTCCTCGAGCGCCTCGCGGACGTCCCGCGCCTTGAAGACGCGTCCGCTGCCCCACAGCTCGTGCGCGTGGTTGAGCTTGTTCGTCAGGTCGGCGACCAGCGCCGTACGGTGTTCCTCGGTCAGCGACCGGTCGGCGAACGCCTCCGCCACCCGCATGGTGTCGACCACGGCCGACTTGATCCACGCGTGGTCGGTGTAGCGCTGGAGGTCCTCTTCCCACCCCTCGATCGCGGACGGATTGGTCCGGCTCATCTCCTCGACCCACCGCTGGACGAGGTATTCCCGCTCACTGTCGGAATAGCGCATGTGGTACAGGTGGCTGGCCAGGTCGGCGACCGGGTCGCCGTAGAGCGCCAGCTCCCAGTCCAGGAACGAAGTGCTGTGTTCGCGGACCATGAGGTTGCCCCGGTGCAGGTCCATGTGCACCAGGCCGAACGGGCGGCGGGTGAGCTCCGGCCAGCCGGTCCGCACCACCTCCAGCGGATCGTCCGGGACCCCGAACGCCCGCAGCAGGTCGTCGCGCTCCTCACGGACGCGCTCGTGCACGGCCTCGGTGAGGTCCGACTGCCGACGCGCGAACCCGGCGGTGTCACCGGACTCCGCCCAGCCGGGTGGCAGCGGCGGCAGGTCGTCCGCGCCGATCGTGGAGGCCCGGGCGAACAGCCGCGCGATGTCGTCGAGGACCCGGGCCGGAACGGGCTCGCCCTCGGCCAGTGGCCGGCCCGCCACGAAGGTCTGCACCTGGTTGCCCCCGAGCGACTGCCACATGAACGAGACGTTGGCGAGCTTCGGGGCCAGCGGGACCTCGACCGGGCGGAGCCGCGCGAGCAGGTCCGCCTCGTGCCAGATCCGCATGTCCACATAGGACGCTCCCTCGATCGGGATGCGGACGTTGACCCGGCCGAAGCCGGTTTCCACGGGCACGTTGCGGTTGTAGTGGCCCTCGGCTCCGGGCTGGTTGCGGGCCAGCGCGATCACCGTCTCGCCCCACAGCTCGCGCAGCTCCTCGTGCTCGGGATCGCGGTGGGCCGGGTGCACGCCCTGCTCGCGCATCTGCGCTTCCAGGTACGCCAGCAGTTCCGCGGCCTCGGCGCGGGCCAGCGCCGGGGCCTCGTTGTCGCGCACGTGCCGGTTGAGATCGGCCCAGGTCCAGTTGTCCGGCAGCTGATCGGCGCGGACACCGTGGTGCACGAACACCTCGGTGGCCGATTTCGCGTCCCCGTCGAGGACCTCCCGCAGGATCTCGATCGTCTTGGGCGCGTACCACTCCGCCGCCTCGGCGAACTCGAGCAGGTCGAGCATCTGCCGGCGGCTGTACTCGGCGCTCTTGCGGGCGAAGTACTGGGCCAGCTGGTCGCGGTCCTCCGACATCACCGCGCCGTCGTAGGCGTACCGCCACCGGAACTGCTCGCTCTTGAGGAAGTCGCCGCGGCGGAACCAGCTCAACGACATCACGGTGACCGCGGCCGACTCCGCGCCCGATGCCCCCTGCTGCGCGATGCGGGCGGCGCTCGGATGCGGCGCGAGCACCTCCGTCGTGGTCCGGCTCAGGAAGCTGCCGACGTTGCCCGGGCCGAGCTCCTCCAGCAGCAGGTTCAGCGCCCCGGGCACCCCTGTCGGCCCGTGGTGGTAGACCTGCACGATCCGGGCGATCCGGTCCAGCGCCTCCTCGGCGTTCTCGCCCACGACGAGGAAGTGCGAGTCGATCGCGTTGGCCAGCACCCGGGTCGGCTCGCCGGGGATCCCGGTCACGAAGCGGAAGATCAGCTGCTGCCGGTGCGCACCGCGGAGTTTGGCCCACAGTTCCTTCGGCCCGGGCTTGCCGACCTTGTCGATGTGCAGGACGAGTTCGCCGTTGCCGTAGCGCAGCACCTTCGCCAGGTGCTTGACGCGCCGGACCATCTCACCGCTTTCCCGGAGGCGGTCCATCTCCTCGAACAGCGTCCCGGGGCGCGGTAGTTCCGTGCCGCGCCGGCCGAGGATCTCACGGGCCTTCTCGCCCAGCGCCGGGTCGTCGGCGTACCCGGTCAGGAGGTTTCGCAGGTCGCGGTCGGCGTTGTGGATGTCGGTGGCCAGTGCCAGGGCCCAGTCGTCCATCGCCCGCGCGGTCGCGGCCCGGTTGCTCAGCTCCTTCTGCAGCCGCGCCGCCACCCGTTCGATGCCGTTGCGCGCGGTCACCATCCGCATGGCCCCGTCGAGCGTCCGCTGGCTCGCCTCGGTCGCGGACTGGCCCGCCGCGGCGGCGTTGCCCTGCTGCACGCTGACCGCGGCGTTCACGGCACCGCTGCCGACGGCCTTGCCGAACGCGGCGATCGCCAGCTGGCGGATCTCCCGGCGGTGCATGAACTGCTCACGCTCGATGACGTCGTCGACGTGCCGGTGCATCCACGTCCGGAGGTCGTCTTCGGACAGCCGGGTGCCCTCCGCGGTCCACTGACCCGGCAGCAGGGTGACGAACTCGCGGACGTCGGTGTTGCCGCGCTTGTACACGGCGAGGTGCGTCGTCATCGGCGAGATCGCACCGGGAAGCCCGTCGCTGACGCCGACCTTGATGCGGAGCTCGCCCGGCACCTTCGGCGTCCGCAGCCGTGGCTCGGCCTTGACGAGCACCGTCAGGCCGTTGCCCACGCCGATAGCCCTGGCGATCTCCTCGACGGTGAACTCCTCGCCGTCGTCCTTGCGCCGGGCGACTGGCTTCGCCGCGGCCGCGGTCTCGTCGGCCTTCCGCTTCGCTGCGAGCACCTTCTCCCGGGCCGCCCGCAGTGCCGTCTCCGCCTCGCCGGCGGCAGCGGTGAGAGCCGCGACCTCCGCCTCGGGGGCACCGTCCTTGCGGGCCTGCCTCACTTCCGCGGCCGCCTTCCCGGCCTTCGCCTTGGCCACCGTCAGCGCCTTCCCGGCCGCCTCGTGCTCCGCCTTGGCCACGTCCGCGGCGATCTCTTCGGCACTGAGCAACCGGGCCGACTTGATGCCGGGACGGGTCACCGCCCGCGCGACCATCTCGTCGGCGGCGGCGCGCACCAGCATCGTGGCCGGGCCGGCCGGCACGACGGCGGGGGCCGGCGTGGTGGGCAGGTGTCGCCCGATCTCCGCGGCGACGCCGCCACTCACCCCGGCCGCGGCGCCCATCATCCGCAGCGACAGGTCGGCCATGCCGATCCGGGCGGTCGCGCCGATCAGGGCCTGGAAGCCCTGGCGCTCGCGGACGGCGTCCTCCCACAGTTTCCGGGCCAGAGCCGTGTACTTGAAGTTGAGGTACCGCGACGACATGAACCCGAAGCGTGACCCCGCGCTGCCCGCCACGAGCGGCGCGATCAGTTCGAGACTGCCGGCGCTCATGTTGAAGAACGTGGTGACCGCGATCTCCAGCGGGAGGGTCGTGAAGTTCTCCTTGGCCAGCGACCGCAGCGTGGGCTGGATCCACAACTGCGTGCCCTTGGTGACGACGTCGACCAGCTGTTCCGAGATCGCCGCGCGGATCGCGTCCGGCCCACCGTGGAAGGCGTTCGGCGCGACGCCGATCCAGTACCGCTGTTCGCTGTCGGGCACGCTGCCGCCCTTGAGGACCTGGTACGACCGGGGCAGGTTGCCGGTGACCAGGGACACCTTGAGCGTCTCGCCGGTCGGCAGCTTGAGGGTGAGCGTGCCGGCGTCCCGCACGGCCTGCGCACCGGCGTCGTGGACGGCGATGCCTTCGTCCGACCACGACACCGAGGTCAGTTCCTTGAACGTCTTGCGCAGCCCCGCGTTGTGGATGAGGTGTTCCGGGAACGCCTTCGCGGCCAGCTGTCCGGCCAGTTCGGCACCGATCCGCCGCATGTGCTGCTGCAGCTCGTTCGCCTCGTCGCCGGACAGGTGCACGAGCGGTTCGGGAGCCGGCGCGTCCGGCACCTCGGTGTGCGTCAGCTCGGCCAGGGGCCGCAGGACCTGGCTGGTGTCGTGCGCGCCCTGGGTGAGCGATTCGGCGGTCGGCCCGATGCCGCCGCGCATGAGGAACGCCCGCAGGCGGCGCATCTCGTTGGCCGCCTCGGACTGCTTGGCTACGGAGGTGTAATAGGCGGCCGGCGCGACCATGCCGGTCCAGCCGTAGTAGACCCCGCGGGCGATGAGGTACGTGCTGCTCATGCCCAGGCCGGCCCCCATCGACGCGAGGGTGCCGAGGGTGACGCCGGCGGCGCTGCCGGCCTGCACCAGCAGCGTGGTGCGGGCCTCCACGCCGAGCGTGGGCAGCTGTGAGCGGTACCCGGCGACCTGCTCGACGAGCAGCTGCTCCAGTTCCGCCCGCACTGGTGCGCGTTCGGCATCCGGGCGCACGGCCACGACCAGCTGCCCGCCGTCGACCCACTCCACCGGCACCAGGGCCGGCATCGGCAGCGCCACGCCCTCGGTGGGGTCGGAACCGTGCCCGGCGACGAACGCGTCCAGGTCCGCCTGGGTCCCGATCCGGACGCCGTGGTGCTCCTGGATCCACTGGGCTTTGGCGCGCAGGCGGAACTCGGCCGCGAGCGGGTGCTCACCCGACTCGATCTGCGCCAGCGACGGCCCCACCTTCGCCTGCAGTGTGAAGCCGGACCGGAACACCCGGCCGCCCAGCGCCATGTCGGTCCCGGAGTTCCAGGTGATCTTGACGACGTTGTGGAACGACGGTTCGGCGGCGGCGACCGCGTCCGGCGGTTCCTGCTCCTCGACCGGCGTGTACAGCGCCTCGATCGCGAACTCCGTGGACTGCCGGGCCTTGATGGTGTAGAGGCGGTCGTTCAGCACGCCCTTGCGGGTCCGGTCGCCGAACCCGCCCTTGTTGAGCTCGTCGAGCAGGTAGGCGAGTCCGCGCGCCGGGTGCTCGTCGGGCTTGCGCAGCTCACCGAGCAGCCGGAGGCTGCCCGGGTCGCGCACCCGGCCGCGGAAGTTCTCGTGCGTCAGGATGGCGTCTTCGAGCAGCCGCGCCCGCTGGTGACTGCGGGCGATGGCCTCGTTCAGGCCCAGCCCGTGGCCGGTGCCGTCAGCGTCCCCGTTGAGCAGCTGCCGCAGTGCGTCCTCGATCGCGGCCAGCTCGGCGGCCGCCTGCCGCACGGCGGGTTCGGACGAGTCGGGCAGGTGCGCGAAGTCGCTCGCCCGCCATCCCCGGTGTCCTGCGTCGTGCAGCGTGGCGACGACGCGTTCGCGGTCGGTGAGCAGGCCCACCACCTGCTCGACGTTCGCCAGGTCGCGCTGGGTCAGGTCGGACAGCGTGAGGCTGTCGCCGCGCAGCGGGTTGGCCCGGAACAGGCGCGCGCCGTCGGTGGCCGGGTCGATGCCCTCGGCCGGCGCCGCGAGCCGCTGGAAGCGCGTGTGGACCTGGTCCAGGGAGGCGGCTTCGCGGGTCAGCTCCGCCAGGGCCACCGACAGCGGCCGGCGCAGTTCCTCCGCGCGGGCCACGGCGCGCAGGAGGTCGCGGCGGGTGCTCTCGACGTACTGCTCGGCGGTGGCCGACGTGGCCGGCTCGCCACCGACGTCCGGCAGGTCCGGTGTGGTGCCGTTCGCCCGCGCCGCGGCTTCGGCGGCGCGAGCCTGCTCCGCCGTCTCGGTCCACAGCGCGAGCCGGGTGAGCTGGAAGTTGGCCTCCGCCAGCTGGGCCTGGTGGTCCTCGGCTCGCGCCCACAGCAGGTCCAGCGTCCCGGCGAGGCGCCGGTAGCGGTGCGTCAGCGCCGCCTCGAGCTCGCTCTCCCCCGTCTCGTGCCGTCCGGCCAGGTCGGTCGCCTGCTCGGCCAGCAGCACGACACGACCGCGGATCGCGTGCAGCATCCCGGTGAGCGGTTCGGCCAGTTCCTCGGCCCGCTCGGCGGCGGCCGGGTCGTCCGGGCTGCCGTCGATCTCGGCCAGCGCGGCCCAGCCGCGCTGGTAGGCGTCGGCCAGCTTGGCCAGGTCACCGACCTCGGCGCGCAACCGCCGGTCGGCGGTGAAGTCGCGCTCCGTTGCCGGGCCGGCCGCCTCGGGCGTGTGCTGCCGGGTCTCCAGCGCGGCCAGTTCGGCGGCGATGTCGAGCTGCGCGAACCCTTCGGTGACCGCCGCGCCCGGGATCTGCCCGGTGAGCCACGCCGCGAAGGCCGGGCCGTGACTGTGCAGCGCGGCGGCGAGCCGTTCGGCGGCGCCGGCCGGGACATCGGCGGTCGGGGTGCCGCCGTGGAAGAACCGGTCCAGCAGGTGCTGAGCGGTATCCCGGAGCCGGACCCGCTCGGCCTGCGGCAGCCGCGCGATCTCTGCGCGCGCCGCGCGGGCGAAGTCGGTGTCCGAACCGGGCAGCAGCGCCGACGCCGGCACCCCGTCCGGCAGGCTGTGGAACGCGTCTCCGATCACACCCGGCTCGGCCTCGGCGAACTGGCGCCGCTGCGGCCCGGTCACCAGGTGGTCGCCGAGCACGAGGAGCGCGGCCACTTCGCGCAGCCGTCGCAGGTCCACAGTGGACAGATCCGCCGGGATTCCAGCGCGGTCCAGCCACGCGGCGAACGCGTCCCCCTCGGCGGGGCCGAACCCGAACCACGGCGCGGCGTCGGACAGCGACCGCGGAGCCGGCGTGTGCGGGGGCAGCGTCATCGCGGCCTGCAGGCCCCGTGCCGGATCGCCGGCCCAGCGTTCGGCGAGCCCGTCGAGGTAGTCGGCGCCGTGGGTCAGCGCCACCTGCAGCGCCTCGGGCAGGAGGTCACCGAAGCGCCGGTGCAGCTCCGTCAGATCGGTCTCGTGGCTGAGCAGGCCGTAGACGTTCTCCCCTGCGGTCACCGCCGCGTGCAACGTGTCCGCCGGGATCGCCCCGCTGGGCCGGGCTCCGGTGGGCGGGGTCTGGGCGCCCTGCCAGGCCGGGTCCAGGTAGTTGATGGTGACCGGGTCCTCGCCGCTGCGCCGGGTGCGGGGCGCGACCGGGTTGCCGTCGTTCGCCGGCGGCGGCACCGGTCGTTCCGCGAGCGCCGCGCGGGTGCGGCTGGTGAGGTGGTCGGCCTGCACCTGGGCGAAGCTCAGGCCGGACGGCAGGTCCGCCTCGATCCGCCCGGCGAACGTCTGCATCTCGGCCAGGGCGCGGATCGGCGCGTCCCCGGCCGCCCGCTGCCGCGCCATCGCCTCGAGGATCATCAGGCGGCCGGCGAGATCCCCGGTCAGGACCGGGTCGCGGTGGCGGAGCAGGCCGCGGAAGAGGCGGCGGCCCTCCCGCTCCTGCCGCAGCTCGTGCAGCGTCCGGCCGAGGTGGTAGGCGATCTCCCGGGTGGCCTGGACCGGGCTGAGGCCGGCGGCCAGCTGCACCTCGATCCGGTGGTCACCGTCCTCGGTGACCACCTCCGACCGCGCGACGATGGGTTCGCCGGTCTCCTCCGGCGTGTTCAGCACCTCGCTCGAGCTGAGGAAGATCGTCACCGGGGTGTCGCCGGCGCGGAACCGGACCACGCTGCCGAGGACCTTCAGCGCCGCCACGCCGGGCAGCGCATCGCCGAGCAGCCGCACCGCGTCCACGACGTCGCCGGTGCCGGCGTCGTCACGGGCGGGTGGCTCCGGCGCCTCGTTCTGATCCGGTTCCGGATGGTCAACGGTGTGGCCGGTGTCGCCGGTGCGGTCGCTCCCGGCCGGCCCCGGTGGCGGGGTGGGCGGCTCGTCCGGCGTCGACGTCGGCGCGGGGGGTGGCTCGGTGTTCTTGACGCCGTGGATGGTGAGGGCACCGGCGGACCGCTGCGCCCGGGCGTCCACACCGGACTCCCCGAGCGCGGCGACGAGCGGAGCCTGGTCGGCTGCCGCGCCGGTGACGATCTCCACCGTGGAGCCCAGCGGCAGCGCGGATCCCAGGCGGCGCATCAGGTCCGGCGTGAGCTGGTCGGCGGGCAGGTGTTCCAGCCGCAGCCGCGCGGGCCGCCGGTTCGCGGGTGCCTCCGGGATGGCCGCCGCGTGGCGGTCGTGCTCGGCCCGCGCGTGGTCGAGCATGATCCGCGAGCGGGCGTCGCCGGCACCGGCGAGCCGGGCGGCCGCGCCGGCGTAGACGCGGGCGAAGGCGGCCGGGTCGTACGGGCCCTTGACGATGTCGACGACGACCATGCCCGGCGAGACGGCTTGGACGCGGATGTCGGTGGCGCCCAGCGCGAGCGCCTCCGCCGCCACGCCGGCCACCCGCCCGTCGTCGCCGCTGGTCAGCAGCAACCGGCCACCCTCGGGCAGGGCGTCGAAGACGTCCGCCAGCGCGGCGGCCGGGGAACCGGCGAACCCGTCCCGCGGCACCCCGTCGAACTGGACGGAGGTGAACCCGCCACGCCGCAGGACCCCGGCCGCGACGTCGGCGGCGGTGTCGGCGGAGGTGCCGGGCTCGAGGTCGATCGCGACATCCCCGGGCACGTGCCCGTCGGCCGCCCGGCCGCGGCCGATCACCAACCGCGGCCCCGCCGGCAGGTCGGGGTACACCGGGCGCCCGCGTTTGGCCCAGCCGACGATCCGGCCACCGTCCACCCCGGACTCGGCGCCGATCCCGGTGAAGTAGCGCTCGATCGTGTCGCGCACGGTGTCCGCGGCCAGGTCCGGCCCGACCTCGACGACGAGCCGGCCGTCGTGGCGCAGTTTCCGCCACGCCGCGGCGACGACCTCGGCCACCCCGCCGCTGCGCGGATCCGGCCGCACGCCGCGCAGGACGATCTCCGGAACGAGTTCTCCGGGACGAGCGCGCACCGCCTCGGGCGTGGCGTCGTCGACCACCAAGTGCCCGGCGGGCGCGGGACGAGGCTCGGCCACCGCGGGGGCCGCGGTGACGGTCAACGCCCGGTACGCGGTCCAGGCGCCGAGGCCGCGCAACACGTCCCGGCCGGGCCAGGGATCGGTGGCGCCGAGGACCATCCCCGGCGCGCCGAGGTCGTGGACCTCGCGGGCGGTGGGATACCCGGGGGTGCCGAACTCGTGTTCGGCGGCGCGCAGCAGGAGCGCGTCCGCCTCGTGGAGCGTGCGCCGGGTACGGGCCACGTCCAGGGTGCCGCCCTCGACCGGGAACGGCTGGCCGCGCCGCACCGCGGTCGCCATCGCGTCGCGCATGTCCCGCAGGCGGACCATGGCGCGGGCGGAGTCGTGGCGGCCGACCTCGCTCGGGTGCCAGTCGTAGCCGGCCTCCCCCACCAGCGGGACGCCGCGCTGCCCGGAGACCTGCTGGCTGACGTGCGACAACCCCGCCTCGCGGTAGATCGCCTCAAGGTGCCGGGCCACCCGCGCGGCCGCCGACGAACGCGGCGGCTCGTCGGGCGAACGCGGGTAGCGGTGCTCGGCCCAGAGCCCGCCGTCCGCCTCCCGGTGCAGCCGCACTTCCAGGGTCCCGGCGTGCGGCTGCCCGGGTTCGAGGTCGAAGGTCGCCACGACCGTGTCGCGTCCGCCGGCGCTGACCGGCCGGACATCGACCAGGCGGGCCGTGCCACTGATGCGGTGGCCCGGCGGGAACCAGCCGCGCACCGACCGGGTGAGGTCGTCGGCCCACACACCCCGGTGCGGGAAGTACCCGGCGATGCCGTCCGGCCGGTCGCCCGCGCCGGCCGCGGTGACCGGCGCCGACGCAGCCGGCGCGTGCGGCTCTTCCCGCTTGTAGCCGGTGAGGACGGCCTCGTCCGATCCGGTCACCTCGGTCACCTCGACCCCGGCGGCGTCGAGCACGGCACGGATCTGCGCGGTCGGTGCGGCGACCGAGGTGGTGATGCGGAGGGTGGACCCGGCGGGCAGCGCCTCGGCCAGCTGGGTGAGCACGTCCCCGGTCAGGTCGGCGTGCCGCCAGTTGTCGAGGGTCAGGGTGACCGGTTCCGCCACCGTGGCCGTGCCGGTCGTCTCCGCCATCGTCCGCGCGTGGGCCAGTGCGGCGCGCAGCCGCGGCGACGCGCCTTCGGTGTCCGCGCCGGCGGTTTCGAGACGGCGCACGGCCTCGCGGTAGACGCGCCCGATGCCGGTGGCCGCACCGGCGCCACGGTAGGCGGTGATCGCGACCCCGGCATCGGAGTCCGCGGTGATGGTGGTGGCGCCGGACGCGACCAGCGCGTGCACCACGTCCGGCAGGTGCCGGGCGGCCCGGATGCTGCTGGTGATCGCCAGGGTGCCGCCCGGCCGCAGCGCTGTCATGCCGTTCGCGACGGCCGCGATCGCGGGGCCGGTGAACGCGGCGGGCGGCAGGTCGTCGAAGCGGACCTGCCCGGCGTCGGCGCCGGGCACGGCCGCGGCGATGTCGTCGCCCGCGACCAGCACCGGCCCCGCGGCGGGCGCGATCAGCCGGGGGTGGCCGTGCGGCATCGAGGCGACCACGCGCCGCCCCGCGTCCGGGCTCGCGAGGTACTCGGTGTGGGCGAACCACTTTCCGAGCGCGGCGACCACCTGCCGTACGCGCTCGGGGGTCGCGTCGGCCGGCAGGCGGACCGTCAGCCGGCCGTCGGCGGTGAGCAGGTTCCACGCCTCCCCGGCCAGCCGCCCGAACCCGCCGTTGCTGTCGTGCCGCGGCAGCTCGCCCAGGGTGATCTCGTGGTAGGTGGTGTCCCGGCCTTGCAGGAGCAGGTCGGCGCCGGAGGCGAGGGTGAGTTCCCGCCGCGGCTCCGGGTGCCAGGACGGCTCCCGTTCGGGCACCGTGAGGTCGTCGCGCAGGCCGACCGCCCTGGGCGCGCTCAGCGCCGCCCGGCCGGGGGCGCCGATCTCGGCGATCTCCCGCGGCGACGGGTATTCCGGGCTGCCGAACTCGTGGGCCTCCGCCCGGCGCAGGATGTCTTCGACGGCCGTGATCTGGCGGTCGAAGGTCGCGCGGAGGTCGTCGGCGTCCGTCGCGCCGTAGCGGCGCACGGTCTGCTCGACCTGGCCGCGGGCGCCCCGCGCCAGCTGCCGCTCCAAGTGGTCCCGGCCCTCGCGCAGGCGGTCGAGTTCACCGGACAGGTGGGTCAGCACGTCCCGCGCCGAGTGCCGGCCGAACTGGTCTGGCGTCCACATGTGACCGGCCAGCGCGCCCGCGACCGCCGCCGCACCGGCCACGGCGGCGTCCACAGAGGACACTCCCCACTCGCGGTAGCGGGCGCGCAGGAACTCGTCGAGCGCGATCGCGACCGGCGAATCCGCTGAGGAGTGCCGCGCGCGCAGGGTGTCGCCGTCCCAGAAGAACGTCCGGTGGGCGGGGAACGCGTCGTCGGCGGAGCCGAAGCGCAGGTGGACCGCGTTCTCCTCGGTGCGCACGTCCGCCAGCGACACCTCGCCCGCCACCGGGCTGTTCCGGATCAGCTCGGCGAACCCGCGCCCGGCGTCCTGACCGGACACCGGGTGGCCCGGGCGGGGCACCAGCTCCGCGATCCCCACCGGCGCCGGCGCCACCGGCTGGGCGAGGCGGGGCAGCAGGTCCAGCGCCTTGCGCATCGCCGTGCCCAGCAGCAATCCGCGGTGCCGCTCGTCCGCCGGCATCCACGGCAGCTTCACCTCGGGCGTCCCGTCCTCGCCCGGCGGATACAGGCGGGGCCGCGGAGCGTCGCCGTCGACGCTCACGCGGAGGTGGAAGGTGTTCTCCCCGGCGGCCACCAGCCACACCCCGTCCCCGAGCGCCACACCGCGGTTCGCGCGCATCCACGCCTCGAGCGTCTCGGCGAAGCCGGCCGCGGGCTCCGCGGCCCGCGCCGTGCCGTTCCACGGCCGGCCCACGACGTGGTGCGGACGCTCGCGGAACGGGACGACCTCAGCGTCGCCGAACGCGTTCCCGTCGCCCGGCGCGAGGGTCTCGCCCGGCGCGGTGTGGATGGCCGACGCTTCCCCGGCGAGGTCACCGGGGCCACGGCCGGTGCGCGGGGCGGGCACCGGCGCGCTGTCGCGATCGAGCCGGCCGGTGCCGAACGGATCGTCGCCGCGGTGCACGGTCCGGCCCGGCCGGGTGGACGGCGGCGCCGGGTCGTGGCGCGAAGCCGGGCCGCGCGGGGGCCGCCGGGTGTGCTCGGCCAGCTTCGCCGCGTCGTCCTCGCGCAGGTTCTCGGCGACCTTGCTGGCGAGTTCCGCCCGCTGGACCGGGGTGGCCGGGTCCGGGTGGTGCGCCAGCCGGCCGACCGCGTCCAGGCCCCGCCGGACCCGGCCCCAGCCCAGCTGGGTGCCGTCACCGAACCCGGTCGCGGTGATCTCCGGCCGCTGCGCCCGCTGCGGTGCGCTGCCCTCGTAGCGGGTGTGGATGGGCGCCTGGAACCGCTCGATCGCCCGGAACCGCGCCCAGGCGCCGCGCGCCAGGTAGATCGCGGGGCCGGCGAGCGCGAACACCCCGGTGGCGGCCAGGGCCACGGGGTTGCTGGTGACCATCGACGTGCCGATCGCGGTCAGCGCACCCTGGGCGAAGAACATCGCGCCCGGCCCGATCTTGGCACCGGCCCGGCCTTCCTTGCGCTCGATCTGGAACCCGATCTGCGACAGCTTCGCGGTGGCGGCGGTCAGGGTCGTGCCGACGACCGCGTTGAGCCAGTGCCCCTCGTGGATGTACTGCACGGTGAGACCGGCGTTGGCGATCGTCAGCAACGGGAAGGCCAGGATGTTCTGCAGCCTGCGCATCCCCGGCCGGGAGAGCGGGTCGTACGCCGCCCAGATCCCGGGAATCGCGGTGATCCCGAACGCGACCGACGAGGGCAGGTAGGCCGCCGACACCCACGCGGCCAGCCCGGCCCCGTGCACCCACCCGTGCAGCTGGTTCAGCGCGTTGACGATCCAGGTTCCGGCGGTCAGCACGTGTGAGAGCCGCCCGAACACCCCCGCGGCCGGGTTCATCCGGTTGATCGAGTCCGACGTGCCGCCGATGACGCGGTTGACGTAGTCCTTCAGCCGCGAGAACAGCATGTTCGCGTGCACCCGGCGGCTCGCCGCGGTCACCCCGTCCGGAAGTTTGAAGTGGACGGTGGCGATGTAGTCGATGAGCATCTGCTTGACGTGCCGCTCGAAGTCGGCGACGACCCGTGCGACGATGGGCGCGAAGGCGTCGCGGAACTTCTTCCCGCCCGGCGCGATCTCGCTGACCATCAGCTTCCTGGTCATCTTCATCAGCCGGTGCGCGGACTCCACGTCGACCCGCTCACGCTCCATCATGGACTCGACGGTCACCCGGATGCTCTGCGCGTGCGCGGTCTTCAGGTTCGACAGCACCGAGCGCACGACGAACGCGGTGCCGGCGGCGATCCCGAGCGCGGCCGCGGGCACGGCACCGGCCACGACCGCGGCCGTGCCGGCGGCGGTACCGGCCGCCACGGTGGTCCACCCGATCACCCCGCGCTTGCGGAAGTGGCTGTGCAGCTCCTCCTGGACCTTCTCGGTCTCGAGCCGCTGCTGCTCGGTCTCGGTGACGTCCGTGAGAACCTTGCCGACGAGCTCCTGCCGCTCCTCGTGGCTCAACCCCTCGGCAGCCGTCATCGCGTAGTGCGCGGCGATCAGCGCCTCCACCGGCGCTTTCAGGCCGAGTTTGTCCTCCTCCACCGGCTCGAGGCGGTTCCCGTTGCGGATCCGTTCGAACCGCTCGGACACGGCCGTGCGGATCCGCGACTTCATGTCGCGCACGACCTGTTTGGCGCTTTCGGTGTGGCGGAACTCGCCGTAGGCGATCTGGTAGGCGTGGTGCAGCGACTGGATCTGCGGGTTCTCCCGCCAGTTCCCGTCCCGGGTGCCGGCCGGGCCCAGCGCCTGCCCCTCGCGCGGGCGGAAACCGGCGTCCCACAGTTCCTGCGCGCGGGCGTGGAACGCCTCCCGCACCTCCTTCGGCGCGTGGGCCATCAGGTCGAGCCAGGCGTCCCGGTGCTCGGAGAAGTACTCGTCGACGAACCGCTGGCTGCGCTCGTCCGGGGTCTCGGCCGACCGCAGCTCCGAGCCGTCGCCCATGGCGACACCGGGCCCGACCGCCTGGTCCGGATGGGGCACGAACCCCTTCTCGATCAGTTCCTTCGCCTTGCCGTGGAAGCCGGCCAGCACGTGCGGTGGCATGCCGGACAGGACCTCGAGCCAGGCGGTGTGGTGGCGGGAGAAGTACTCGTCGACGAACCGTTGGCTCGCGTCCCGCTCCGCCTCGCTCATCACCCGGACGTAGTTGCCGCCGCGGATCTTCGCGACGATCGCCTCGCCATCCGGGTAACGCTCCATGATGGCCCGGTAGACCGGCTCCATCTCGGTGGAGTGCCGGTCGAGCTGGGTGCTGGGCATCATGCTGATGCCGTCCGAGCCGAAGATCAACCGGTCCTGGTACTTGACGGCGAACTCGATGAACCGTTCGAACACGGCCGCGTCGTCGCGCATGTACTGGCCCAGCGGCGTCCAGGAGAAGTCGTAGTTCAGGCCCGGGACCAGCTGCATCATGCGATCGAGCCTGTCCAGGTGGTCGGCGGTCAAGGTGGTCCAGTTGCCGACGCCCAGGTGCGCCCAGATGATCCGGTTGTCGCGGAACTCCGGGTGGTGCTTCATCAGCGCCATCATCGGCATCAGGCCGCGCTCGTCCGGGTCGCCGGCGCGGAACAGCCCGTTCAGGTCGACGGTGGCGAAGCCGTTGTCCTTGTGCAGCAGGAAGGTCTGCCCGGTCATCCGGTTGCCGCGCAGTTTCGACAGCAGGTGCGGGTTGAACATCTCCGGCACCTCGGCCGGCAGGCTCGCCGCCATCTCCGGGTGGCCCGCCGACCGCAGCAGGTAGCGCAGCGTCTCACCGTTGTGGACCAGCTTTTCGAGGTAGTCGGCCTTGTCCATCGGTGAGCTCAGCGAGTCCGGGTCGCCGAGCAGCGCCCTGGCCTCTTCGGCCGCGGTGCCGGTCAGCCGTCCCTGTGCGAGGTCGGTCTTGACCTGCACCGCGGCGGCTACGCTCAGCTTGAGCTGGTTGATCCACTTCGGGTTGTAGGTGGTGTTCGCCTCGTCGCCGAGGAGTTGCTTGATGGCCTCCTTGTCGTCGGTCTGCTCCGCGCCGAGATAGGCGAACTCGGCCATCAGCATGGTCAGGTCGTAGCCCTCGGCGCCGGCGATGTCCCAGCGGGTGCCGACCAGCCCGACGTCGGCCCGCCACCGCACGTCCTCGGACAGCTCGCGGTACATCTTGAACATCAGCACGTCGGCGAGCTTGCCCTGCAGTTCCAGGATGTTCTTCTGGTCGACCAGGCCGGCCCGCAGCATCGGGATCAGGCCGTAGTAGACGGCACCGCTGGCGGCGGCGAGACCGAACGCTCGCTCGCGGATCGCCGAGTACAGGATCCGGCCCAGGTCGCCGCGCGCCGCGCGGTAGCGCAGCTGCCGCTCGGCGAGGCTCTGCTTCGGCTCGAGCTTCAGCCACGCGAGCAGCTGCTTGACCTGGGTCTTCGCCTCTTCGGCGTGCTCCCGTCCTTGCCCGAGGTACTGGTTGTCCAGCGCGTAGCTGAGCAGGTGGTGGTGCACGTCGCTGATGTCGCGGGTGGACAGCCGGTTGACGAACAGCGCGAGCGCGGTGTCCGGCGACACGCCCAGCTCCAGCAGCTGTTGCAGCGCGTCCGGCGAGTTCGGGTCGATCGCCTCGACCTTGGCGATGAGCCCGTCGACGTCGACGATCCCCTCGGCGGCGAGGACACGGCGCACCAGCTTGTCCATCAGGCCGTGCGCTTCCAGGTAGCGGTCGACGTAGGGCAGGCGGTAGCGGGACTCGGTCTCGGCACGGCCCGAGGCCACCACCCGTCGGGTGATCTCGCTGACCTCGCTGTCGGTCAGGCCGGTGCGGTGGGCGATCTCGACGAGCTTGACCCCGTCGTCGGCGGCGGCGTTGACCACCTCGCGCAGACTGTCCACATAGGTCCGGTGCGCCTCGTCGCGGGCCCGCTCCGCCGCCAGGTACGCCTCGATCGCCTCGTCCAGCTTCGCCTGCCGGGCACGGACCCGTGTGGCGGCCTGGCGCAGCAGCTCCGTCCGGTCGCCCTGGAACGGCAGGCGGGCCTCCGCGGTGCGGCTCGCGGTCACGTACCGCACCGGCAGGCCCAGCGCGTCCGCGACCGCCCGCACATCGGCGGCCGTCTCGCCCTGGGCGCGCAGCAGGGCGGGAGCCCAGCCGCGGCGTTCGTTCAGGGCCCGGCGCGCCTGCCGCAGCTCGGCGGCGGCCGTGCGGTACCGCTTCTCCACGGCCCGCCGGGCCGGTTCGTGCTCGCGGACCGCGCGGGCCAGGTCGCGGCGGGTGCCGACGAGGTCGCCGGCGGTGCGTCCGCGCACACCGAACTTGATCTTGTCCTGCTTGTCGCGGAAGTCGCGGGGCTTGAACTCCGGCCGCCTGCTCTCGTCGAGGACCTGGGCCAGCGCCGCCGACGTCGCGGACCGTGCGATCCGGTCCGGCAGGCCGTCGTCGATCGCGTCCTGGCGGATCCGCTCGATCTCCCGCGCGCCGTGGTCGCGCGCCTGGTTCCACCGGCGTTCCGCCTCGACCACCCGGTTGCCGGCGTTCTCCGCACGGACCAGCAGGCGGTCCCGGTGCTCTGCGACCAGCTGGAGGGTCTCGTCCGCGGTCCGGCCGATGATCTCCCGCGCGATCTTCGGCGGCGGTTCGATGACCTGCGCCCCGTCCAGCACCTTCCCCGGTTCGACGATGCGCGCCTCGATCTCGGGCCGGCTCAGGTCGTAAGCCGCCTCCAGCGCGTCCAGCACCCGGGTGTCGTTGACCGGCACCACGAGCAGCTCCGACAGCCGCTGCGCGACCCACGGCAGGTACGCCTCGTCGTCCTCGATCGCGTCCAGCGCCGTCAGGTACGCCTGCTGGGCGCGGCGCAGTTCCGCGAGCGAGTCCCGGACGCCGCCGGCGATCTCCTCGGCGGTCGTGCGCAGCGGGTGCGCCTGCGGGAACAGCGCGGTGTAGTCGGTCGGCTGGCCGCCGAGGTGGGCCACGGCCGGGTCGCTGGGGACGGGGACGACGGGCAGCAGGTCCGCCTGGCTGTCCGGGGCGATCGCGGTGCGGGGCGCCGGCGGGTCGCCGAGCCCGAGCGCGGCGTGCCGGTATCCGAGGACGCCGCGCAGCCCGTCGGCGACCATCCGGACCTGGCCGGCCTCCGTCGCGCCGGGTGGCACCTCGACCACGTAGGCGAGGTCGTCCCCGGCCGCGATGCGCAGCCGCGGCGCGTGGAGGCCCTGGACGGTGCGGAACTCGACGCGGAACGGCCGGCCGCCGGAGTCGGTGACGCGGACGGTCACCGCGCCGGCCTCGGGCCCGGGCGTGACGAGCCCGGCCCGCACCGAGTCGCCCAGCGCGGCGCGGGCGATGCCGCGCTCGGCAACGGCGACCGGGATCGCCTCGCCCGGGGCGTGCGAGAACCGGGTGGCGGCCGGGGGGTTGAGCTGGCTGCGGAACCGGGACAGGGTGATCTGCAGGACCGCGTCGGCCACCACGGTCGGCAACGCGTCGCCGAGCGCCGCGACCGGCAGGGGGATGTGGTAGGTGTTGCCGACCCGCAACCCGAAGGTGTCGTCGCGCGGCCGCACGCCGTCGCGCAGGTCCTGGAAGTACGGCCAGACCTCGGTGCTCTCCCGCACGACCACGGTGAACGGCCGCTGGTCGGCGTAGGTGACCACGAGGTGGACCTCGTCCGCGTCCACCCGGGTGGCGCTGACCCGCACCGGATGCCCGGCCATCCGCGCCACGACCGTCTCGGCGACTGTCCGCATCGGACCGTCGCTGCCGTCGCCCTGGCGGATCCACACCGGCGCCGGCGGTTCGACCGTGGGAACGGGGCGCGGGGTGATCGGCAGCGGCGCCGGCGGCTGGATCTCCTGCGGTCCCGGCTTGAGCGGCTCGGCGGTGGCCAGGCCCCATTCGGTGGCGAGGACGCGCAGCTCCCCGGCGATCATCCGGGTCCGCGTCGGGCCGTCCACCCCCGTCGGCACGGCGAACCGGTCGGCACCGGCGGCGCGTCCGCCCGGCTCGATGAACAGCCCGTCGGTGACGCTGATCCGGGCGCGGTGCTGGCGGCCGGAGCGGTCCAGCACCACGAGCTCTACGTGGTCCTCCTCGATGCGGGTGGCGACCTGGCCACCGTGGTCACGCAGCCCGGCTTCGGCGATCGCGGCGTCCACCTCGTCGCGCAGGGCCGCGAGGACCTCGGCTTCCGAGGGCGCTGCCGGGCTCCGGTCCGGGTTCTCGCCGGGGGCGGCCGGGTCGGGGACGGCCGGGGCGGGAGCGGCCGCGTCGGGAGCGGCCGGCAGGACCCCCCGCAGCGCGGTGACCAGGTCGGCGAGCCGGGCGCGCGGGTCGGCCTGCGACGGGACCACGACGCGGACCACGTCGTCGCCCGGCACCGCCGGGTGCACGTCCAGGTCGTCCCCGGCGCGGAACTCGATCCGGCGGGTGCCCGCGGTCACCGTCACGCCGTCCGGGTGTGCGGTGAGCGTGACGTCCGCCCGGTCCCGGACGCCCAGCTCCCGCAGGACGGCGTCCACCTCGTCGGCGCTGAGGAACGCGTCGACCGGCAGCTCGGCCCCGAAGCGCCGCTCGATCAGCCGGACCTGCTCGGCGATCGCGCCCGCCGGGGCGGACGGCTCCAGGAAGACGGTGGCGGTGCGCCCGCCGCGGTAGGTGAACTGCAGCGCGACCCGGCCCGGGCCGGTGAGCTGCGCGGTCACGTGCAGCGGGTGGCCGCCCGGCCCGCCGCGCACCGCGTTCGTCGCCTGCCGCAGCAGCCACAGGTCGTCCTCCCGGCCGAGGCTGGGCTCGACCACCGGGTCGCCCTGGCGCAGGGCCGTCGTGAAGCGGTCCACATGGTCCACAGTGGACGGGTACCGCCACCGCAGCACCTCGGTCAGCAGCTCCGGCGTCCAGGTGCGCACCTCGGCCAACTCGGCGGACAGCGGGCCGTCCAGGGCGCGCACCCACTCCAGCACCACCAGGTGGTCGGCGATCTCACGGCCCAGCATCAGCTCCGCGGGGTCCACTTCGGACGTCCGCGCGGCCTCGGCGGGCGGCTCCCGGAAGGAGGTGACGACTTCCTTGACCAGGCCGGCCGCGACGACGTCCACCGGGGCGCCCACGGCCAGCCCGACTCGCCCGGACCGCCAGTCGTAGACCGCGGCCGCGGGCAGGTACGGCACCAGCCGGTCGAACGCGGCCTGGTCGCCGCCGAAGGCACGGGCGATCCCGCGAGGGCTGAGTTCGAACGCGCCGGCGAGTTTCTCGTCGATCCGGCGGACCACCTCGTCCTCGCCCAGCTCCAGCGCGTCCGCCACGGCCCGGGCGCCCCGCTTGGCGAAGCCGCCGATCTCCGCCCGCGCGGCGTCCAGCGACGACACGACCGGTTCGGTGGACGGGACCAGATCGCCCGGGTTCGGCGCCGTCGGGGCGGCTTCGGCCTGGGCCCGCCGCACGTCCCCCAGCATCCGGCTGTTCGCCTGCTCGACCGCGCCGGCCAGCACGTCGGCCAGCGCCCGGCCGCTCACCGGCGGGACCACGATCTCCACCGGACCGGCCTGCACCCAGCGCCCTTCGGCGAGGTCGGCGTCGCTGCCCGCCATCGCGCGCGCGCCGAGGTGCAGTTCGACCGCCGGGACGTGCACCCGCGGTACGGCCGCGTCCGGGTCGACGCGCACCTGGTACCGCCACCGCAGCCCATCGGCCCGGACAGTGCCCTCCACCGTCCCGTCCGGACCGACGGTGGTCTCCGCGCGGATCCCGGCGGCGGTGAAGGCCTGGCCGACCTCCCGCGCCACGTCGGCGGCACCGTCCACACCGGACTCCGACCGGGGCAGCTCGAGGTCGGCCGCACCCGTGGTCAGCACCGCGAACGAGGCGGCGGGCGGTGGCTCCACCGGAGCGGACCCGGTGAGGGGTTCGGTGGCCACGTTCCCCACCGGCGGAAGGGACACGTCCTCCCAGGCTGTCCACAGCCCGCGCAGGTGCTCCACCGTCGCCCGCAGCACTTCCGGCGTGCGCACGCCGAGTTCCACCGCGAGCGGGATGAGCGCCCGGCGGTGCGTGGACGGCGCCGCGGAGACGGGGGGCACCACCACCTCCGCCACGCCGTCCTGCACCCAGCGGCCCGCGGCGAGCCGGCTGCCCGGTTCCGCATCGCTCGCGGTGTCGGCGTTCACGCGCAGGTGCAGGCCCGGCACCACCACCCGGGCCGTGGTCGCGTCCGGGTCCACCCGGACGCGGAAGCGGAGCACCGGGCCGTCGTCGCGGCCGGCCAGCAGCCAGGTGGTGCCGTCGCCGCCCGGGTCCGGCCGGATGTCCCCGGCCCAGTCGGCACGCGCGAGCATGTCGCGCAGCGTGTTCTCGATCAGCCGCGGATCAGTGGTGGGCGCGCGCCACGGTTCGGTCACCGGCGTCACGCCGCGCACGATCCGCTCGTGGCCCTCCCGGCGCAGCACGGTCACTTCGCCCTGCGCCACCGGGCCCGCCGGCGCGCCGGTGACGGGCAGGTCCGCCGCCACGTCCCGCGGCGGCGGCAGCTCGCCGAGCCGCGAGTCGCGCCGCAGGCCCTCGATGACGCCATCGACCGGCCGGACGATCTTGTCCCGGGCGTCCAGCAATGCCGAGACGACCATCGCCTGCCGCCACCCCGGCTCGAGCACGACCGGTGGCAGCACGATCTCGATCGGACGGCCCTGCGTCCAGCGGCCCTCGCCCTCGCCGATGCGGAAGTGGATCGGAGCGACCCGCATCCGGGCGTGGGTCGCGTCCGGGTCGATCCGCAGGGTGAAGCGGAATCCGGCGTCACCGAAGACGCCGGAGACGGTCGTGCCGTCGAAGGTGGTGTCCCGGACCCCGGTCGCCTCGAGCGTGCGGCTGACGGTGTCCGCGACGAGGGCCGGGTCGGCCGAGGTCACCAGCCACGGCGCCGCCGGCTGCGACCGCAGCGGGACCTCGTCGGTGTGGGTGTCGAGGGCGACCAGCGGGTCCGCCACGAGCACCACGGCCGGGTCGGCGGACACCGGAACCGGGTCGGGGGCGGTGATCTCCCGGGTGGCCGGGGACGGCCAGTCCACGGAGGCGGTCTCGGCGGCGAGGCCGCGGATGGCGGGCGGCACCTGCGACAGCAGCGCGTCGACGAGCCCCGCGGCCACTGTGGACCGCCACGCCGGGTGAACCGGCACCGGCGGCACGACGGCCACGACCGGGTCCTGGACCCACCGGGCACCGTCGAACCGCGGCGGCGGCACGTCGACCAGGGCGTTGCCGGCACCCGCGGTCCCCACGACCCCGTCGCGCACCAGGACGGTCAGCCGCCAGGACACGCCCCGGTCGCTCAGGGTCCACGTGGTGGTGCCGCCGTGCGCCTCGCGCACCGCGTGCACCCCGGCGTCGGCCAGCGCCCGCTCGACTGCGTCCGCCATCCCGTCCTGGTCGGCCGCCGTGATCACCTCGTCGGAGAAGACCGGCATCCCGGTCCGCAGCACACGTCCGGTGCGCCATTCCCCGGCCGCGTTCGGCTCCACCGGGGCGTGGCCGGCGTCCATCGCGGACCGGACCTCACCGAGGTGGTCGAACCGGGGCGCCGCGGAGAGTTCCGGCTGCCTGCCGAGCACGGTTTCGGCGCGGGCCCGCACGTCCGCCAGCGCCGCGTGCCGCTCGCCGTCGAATCCGTTCAGCCAGGCTTGGACGACGCGATGGTCCGCGGCCCGGCGGCGCGCGAGCACCCGGTTGGCCGCCAGGTCGTCGTCCCCGGCCGACCGGACGTCGTCGGCGGGTGCGGCCGTCCGGAACGACGTGACCACGCCCCGGACGAGGTCGGTCACCACGTCGGCGGCGGGCCGCCCGAGGCGCAGCCCGACGCGGCCGGACTCCCAGTCGTAGACGCTGTCGGCGGCGAGGTACGGCGCCAGGCGCTGCCGGGCCACGTCGTCGCCGGGGAACGCGGCGGCGACGCCCTGCTCGCCGAGCACGAACGCCTCGGCGGCCAGCCGGTCGAGGCGTTCCTCCACTTCGGACACCGCCACACCGAGCGCGTCGGCGAGGGTGCGCGCGCCGGCCTTGCCGAAGTCCGCCAGCGCCCGGCGCGCGTCGTCGCCGAGCGCGGTGACCGGCGCCGGTTCGCCGACGACTACCGGACGGGGATCTCCGCCAGTCCCTGCTTCGGCAGATCCATCGCGTCCAGCAGCAGCCACAGCGTCCGCCGTTCCGCCGCCGTCACCGGGATCCGGTGCCTGCGCAGCAGCGCGACCGTCGCCTGCGTCAGATCCAGCCAGTCCTGCTCGTCCTCGGCGTCCGTCAGCTCCCAGCGGTCCGTCTCCGGGATCCGCTCCGCGAACGTCGGCCGCAGCGTCTTCGCCTGCTCCGCGATCTGCGTCCCGGTCAGGCTGGTCACCTCGGCCAGCTTCGTCAGCTGCGCGGTCGCCCGGTCCAGCACCGTCCCCAGCCGGTTCGCCTTCGCCGGGGCCGCGAACGTCTCCAGCAACGTCCGCAGTTCCGCCCGTTCCCGCGTCGACACCGGGCTCCGCGCCCGGCTCAGCGACCCGATCAGCGCCTGGACCGTCAGCAGCCACTCCCCCGCGTCCCGGTTGCGCGTCACGGCCTTCAGGTCCGCCGGGTCCAGCCGGTCGGCGAACCGTTCCGGCAGTCTCGCCATCCGTGCGGCCACCTGCTCCTCGGACAGCGCCACGGCCTCCGCCCTCTCCCCGCTCCGGGTTCACCCGCACGCCCGGGCCGTTCGGGTCCGGGCTCGCGTCGTGGATCTTGTTCTGCTTGTCGACGATGATGTCGACGCGAACGCCATCGTAGACAGCGCGCAGCAGCTGCTGTTTGTCCCGCTCCGGGATGTCCTCGATCCGCTGGGCGCGGATCGCGTCGTTCGCGGCCTCGGTGAGGATGCGTTCCAGGCCACCGGGTTCGTTGAACCACCCCTCGGGGAACAGCGCCACCCCGGGCGCCCGGCTGGCCGGACCCAGCTTGTTCTCCAGCCGCTTGATCACCTTCGGCGGCACGCTCGCGGGAGTCTCCGACCGGGGCGGCGGCGCCGGCGGCGGGTTCTGCACGACCCCGCGCCCGCCCTCCGGGTAGGCCGTGAGGACGCCCTCGCCGGGCAGGATCACGACGGCCAGCCGGACGCCGTCGCGTTCCGCGGTGAGCCGCCAGGTTTGCGGGCCCTCCTCCCACTCGACGTGGTCAGGGTGGCGTGCGACGCGTTCGATGATGCCGCGCACGGCGGCATCATCGCCCCACCGCGCCGGGAACTCGTGCTTGTTCGGCTTGCCCAGGCCGTGCCGGTGCCCGCCACCGGTGGCATCGCCGTCCAGCACGTGCCTGGCTCGTTCGTCGCTGAGGGTCAGCTCGTCCGGGGAGGGGAAGCGCGGGTGGTCGGCGACGGCGTCCCAGCCATTGGGCCGGGTGCCATCGGCGAACGCGTCGACCGTTTCGGCGACCGTGCGGTGGGTCAGCGGCGACACCGCCATGGCACCCGCGCCGGACTCCCCGACGAAGGCCACCGGCAGCGCCGGGCCGAGGACGGCGAGTTCGCCTCGCAGCGCGTCCGCGTCGCCGTGCACGCGCACGACGGCGACCTCCCAGCCGTCGGCGTAGGTCAGCACGTAGTGCGCTGGCAGGTCGCCGGGGCTCTCGCCGGGCACGCGAGTCAGCGTCACCGCCGCGGGCACGCCCAGCTGGTGCGCGATGAACTGGGCGGTGGTGATCTGCGCGAACTCCCGCGCCTCCGGGGTGATCTCCGGTGCGCGTTCGGCGGCGACCAACCGGTCCAGGACCGGCGCGGCCACGTGCTCCGGGTCGCCCGGGGTGGCCGGTGTGGCCGGCGCGCCCGCGGTGAACCGGGCGGCGAGGTCGTCCCGGCGACGGATCAGCCGGGTGGTGAGGTCGTCGGCGAACGACGAGTCGCTGATCGTCGAGGTGACGATCCGCCGGATGGTGTCGTCGCTGATCGAGGCGACCGCGCGCACCGACGCCGCGGCGAGATCGGCCGGCATGCCGGCGAACAGGGCGGCGGTCCCCGAGTTGCGGCTGCCCATCCGCAATGCGTCGGCTTCGACGACCTGGTCACCGAACCCGGCCTTCGCCCCTCCCTGGGGGGTGTGGACCAGCGTTCCGCCGAACTCGACCCGCATCGGTCCGTCCGCGGTCATCACGATGTTGCCCGGGAGGTCGTGGTGATCGAGCCAGGCGTCGGCGCCGAACAGGGCCCAGAACACCTGCTTGTGCTCGTCGGGGAGCGAGTCGAAGCGCGCGCTCACGTGACCGGTGTTGTCGACCCAGTCGCTGGCGACGCCGAAGAACCGCCCGTGCCCGAGGCCGTCGAGCCGGACCACCTGCGTCCGCGGAACCGGCGCGGTGATCCCGGTCTCGGTGGCGACCGCGCGGGCGACCTCCTGGTACAGCCGTCCAGCGAGGACCTCCACCTCCGCCTCACGCAGCTGCTCCGCGGGCGCGGCCGCCGCAGCCGCCTTGACGTAGGCCGCGCCGTCCGGACCCGCGAACCGCCCGCCCCGGTGCTCGCCCAGCTGCTCGCCGACCTGGACCAGGCCGTCCACACCGGGCAGCGTCGCGCCCACGGTGCGGAGCCGGAGCAGCTGCGCGTCGCGCTCGGCGAGCCGCCGCAGATCGTCCTCGGTGTGGTACCAGCCGTTCTCCCGCGCGTGCCGCTGGTACTGGCCGGTGTCGAACAGCTGCGCACCGGTGATGCCGGCGACGGCTTCGGCCTGCTGGTCCGACGGCACGCCGCGCAGGACGTCGAACAGCGCCCGCGTCCGCAGGTCGTGCCCGTCGAGCTGGGCCGACCAGGTCAGGGCGGCCGCGACCGCCGGTGGCACGCCGTCGCGGTCCCCGTGCTCGCGGCCGGTCTCCGGGCCGAACCGGTACGCCTGGGCCTGGTCACCGATCCCGCCCGGGGTTTGCGGGCGCTCGCCGGTCGGCACCGTCCGCCGCTGCCCGGCGACGACGCGAGCCGACTCCACGACCCCGTCCTGGCGGACCACGGCCGTCAGGGTCACACCGTCGACGACGCCGCGGACCTCCCAGGCGTCGAACACCCCCGCGACGCGACCGACGATCGCCTCGGGCGCGGCGACGACGTCCGCCACCGCGGTGCGCAACCGGTCGGTGACGTCCCGGTCGCCGAACCAGGACCGGTCCAGGGTCCGGCCGGCCGGGGTCGCCACGTCCGGGCCGGCCGTGCGGACGAGTTCGGTCACCACCGGATCGGGCACCGCGACGGTGTCCATCGCGTACTCCGGCGGGGTCCACCCCTCCGGCTTCAGGCCGTGGACCCGCGGCCCGTCGTCCGGGGACCCGCTGTCGGCGAGCGGGATGCCGAGCTCCGCGGCGAGCGCGTGGCCGAACGCCCGCGGATCCGTCCCGAGCCCGGGACCGGTGCGCACGAGCACGTCCTCGTCCGCCCATCCCTGCGCCCGCACCGATTCGGCGACGCGGGCGGCGAGCTCGCCGGTCGTCAGCCGGGCGTCACCGTCGACGACCGCCTGGACCCCGAGCCCGGGCAGGTACGAGACGGTGAAGGCCGGCCGGGGCACCCGCATCGTGCCGGAGCCGTCGGGCACCGGCGTGGCGGCCACGAGCCGGAGCTGCTCGGCGCGCAGCCACCGCCGCTGCAGGGCCCGGTCCCGGCCGGTTTCCGCGAGGCGTCGGTCCACTTCGGACAGACGCGCGGCGTGGGCCGTGGCTTCGGCGGTGGTGACGTGAACCGTGACGGTCCGGCCGCCCTCGGCGGTCCAGGTGGTCCGCCAGCCGTGATCACGCCGGTGCCCCCATCCGATGTCCTGCGACGCCGGCGTCAGTCCGTGGCGCGTCAGCTCGTCGAGCACCGCCTGCGCGTCCGTGACGAACGAGTCGTGCCCGACCGTCACGGTGTACCGCACCGGCCCGTCGGTGCGCAGGTCCGCGCCCGGGACGGCCCGCACCGCCGCGTCCACGGCCGGCACGTCCGGCTCTGCCGTCTGCGGGGACCGCAGTCCGAGGCGGATCGCCTGGCCGGAATCCCGGTGGCGCAGCACGTGCGCACCGTCCTCGGTGCGGCCGGCGCCCTCGAACCCGTGCCGGCTGAGTTCCCGCAGCAGTGGTGTTTCGTCGCCCGCGTCGGGCAGGTCGACCGTGTACCCGATCGGGGCGCGCGAGCCGAGGTCGGCCACGCCCCGCACCGCGTCCGGCCGCAGGACCGCGCCGTCGATGGTGTGCACGGCGTCGAGCAGCGGGGAGAGCCAGCGGCCGGCCCCGCCAGGCGCGGGGCGACCGGCTTCGGCGTGCGGGCCCGGCAGCGGTCCCGCGTCCAGGATCTGCCCGTCGGGAGCCACGAACGCCGTGATCGCAACGCCGTCGCGCTCGCCGGAGACCTGCCACAGGCCGCTGTCCTCGTCGAACCGCGCACTGTCCGGCCGGCGCGCCACGGTGCGGACGAGCTCGCCCAGCGCGGACCGCGGGTCCCGGCCCTCTCCGAACCAGCGCGCCGCGATCCGGAGCCGCTCGGGGTCGGTCGAGTCCGGACCGCTGCGCCGCACGATCCGGTCGAGCACGTCATCGTCCAGCCGCAGATCGCCGAGGGCGGGCCGCTCCCGGTGAGTGGCGACGTCCGCCGAGTCCCAGGCGTTGGGCCGCTCCGCCGACGGCAGCTCGAGCACGCCGAAGTCGCCGGGCGAGATCACGCCCGCCAGGACCTCCGCGCGCCGGACCGCCTGCGGCCCGTCCGGGTCCAGCCGCGCGGCCTCGGTCCGCGCGGCGATCGAATCGGGCGTGCCGAGCCGGAGCACGATCGACTGGCCGGTCTGCGGGTCGGTCCACTCGGTGACCACGCCGGTCTCGGCGCTGTCCCAGCGCAACTCGGTGGTGTCCAGGCGCAGACCGGAGTCCGCGAGCGCGTCCACCATCACCCCGGTGTCGTGCACGAACATCAGCGGATCGGGCATCCGGATGGCGTAGTGCCGGGGCCCGCCCTCGCCGGTGTCCGGCGCGAGCGGATCGGCGACCAGACGGGCGCCCTTCACCGCGCCCAGGACGGTGCGGGCGAGCCCGGCGGTCGCCGGGTCCCGGTACAGCGGGACCGTGCCGTCGGTGAGATCGCCGAGGCCGTCCAGCACTTTCCCCACCTCGGACAGCGCCTGCCGGAGCAGGACCCGCTGCGCGATCCTCAACGGGAAGGCGTCGGGCACGCCCTGGTCCGAGAAGCGGAGCTGCAGGGGGCTGACCTGGACCCCGTCCGTCGTGAAGACGGGGTACACCACCTCGTACTGGCCGGCTTCCAGCTTCGGGTCGAGGGTGATCACCGCGTCGACCGTGGCCCGGTCGTAGAACAGCCGCACCGATCCCTCGCCGAACTCGGCCCGGTTGGGGAGCACGTCCGTGCCGGGCCGCCGCAGCGGGAACGCGTCGCCGAGCGCGGGCCCCGAGGGCGTCAGGACCGCGGACGGCGTGGTGGTCGAACCCAGGCCGCGCAGGAACGCCTCGATCTCGCGCGCGATCTCCCGCCGCTGCTCGGTGGTGTCCTGGTTGACCGGAACCGATCCGCGGACCGGTTCCGACGGCACCCGCGCCAGGTCCCGGTGGTTGACCGCGTGGTGGGGCTGGTCCCGGCCGGGCACGCCGTCGGCGACCAGGCGCAGACCCGTCTCCAGCATGGTCGGCAGGTCACCGCGGCCGAGCCGGATGGTGGCCTCGGTGAGCTGCCGCGCCGATCCGCCCGGCCGTACCTCCCACGTGCCCGGGTCGACGTTGACCGAGTGGTCCGGCACCCGGTCGTCGACCATGACCTGCACCAGGATCCGGGTGCCGTTGCCGTACTCGGCGAGCAGCGGGTCGCTGCTCGCGGCGTCGCCGTGCAGTACGGTGACCATCCGCGGGCTCGCCAGGTTCGCGAGGGCGGGGTCCGGCCCAGCCTGTTGACGGGCCGCGATGACGTCCGCCAGGTCCAGCTCGTCCGGCGCCGTCGTCGCGGCGTCGGCACCGACATGCACGGTGCGCGGCAGCGCGTGCCACACCGTGCCCTCCGGCTGCGGCGTCATGCCGCCGGTCGCCGGACCGGCGTGGGTGTAGACGAGGTCGGGCCGCACGGTGGCGGGCAGTGGCGCGCGGGCGAACATGTCGTCCAGCGCGTGACCCAGCACCTCACGGCTGTTCTGGAGCGCGACGTGGGTGTCGGCCGAGATGTTGCTGGAGATGCGCAGCTCGTTCCCGTGCAGCTCCGCGGCGCCGGCGGGCAGGGTGTCGTCCAGGGCCAGACGGAACTCCGCGGTCTGCTGATGCGGCGAGGTGACCGTGAAGAGGCCGGTGGTCTTGTCGACGTGCACGGTGTAGCCGGCCTGTTTCAGGCCGTCGAGCGTGCGCGCGGCCGCCGCCTTCGCGGTCGCCGGGCCGTTCTCCACCTCCCCGGGGGAGGTGTCCGGGTGGTACCGGCGGTGGGCCACGCGGGTGTCGGTGGCCTGCTGCCGGTCGCCGGAGTCGTGCTCGGCATCGTGGGTGGCGCCGGGGTCCGCGCCCGTGGTTCGGCCGGCACCCCGATCGGGGTCGCCACCGTGCGCGGAACCCTGGTCGGCATCACCACGGTGACCGGCACCATGGTCGCCGTCCCCCTGACGCGCCGACGACCGGCCCGCCTCGTCCCGCGCACCCCCATCGCCATCCCCCGCGTGCGCCGAACCCCGGTCGCCGTCCCCCTCGCGCACCGGACCCCGGTCGCCGGCGCTGTCCCGGCCGCCGGTCGCGTGCTGGTCCGGACCGGTGCCGGTGCGCCCGTGGCGCCCGTCCGCCTGGCCGTGACCCGCGCCGTCCCGGGTGTCCGGGGGCGAGTCACCGTCCCTTCCGGACCCGGCGTGCTCGGCCTCGCCGCCGGCCACGACCCGGCGCCGTTCCTCCGGTGCGGCACCGCGGTTCTCGCCGGTCTCCTCGCGTTTCGGCGCGGTGGTCGCGTCCCGCCCGTTCGACGTCGTCGTCCGCCGGGATTCCCCCGCGGACGAGTCGCCGCCCCGCCCGGTGCGAGCCTCACCCTGGCTCTGCGCCGACCCGTTCGACGAGCTGCCCGAACCACTCGCGCGCCCACCGGCGTCACCACCGGAGGCCGTGCCCGGCCGTGTCGCGGTCCCGTTCTGCGCACCCCCGGACGAGCCGGCCTGACCCCCACCGGTGGTGGTCTGGGTTCCGCCGCCGCTGAAATGCCCCCCGGGCGGCGCGGTGACCGGCGCTCCACTGGGCGTGAGGCCCGGCTGGGCCGCGATGAACTGCGAAAAGTCGTTGTGGTACCGGAAGCTGGTCATCAGGCGGGCGTCCGCCAGGTTGGTCGTGAAGTGCGACTTGAACTCTTTGAGCGTCGTGCCGCCTGCGTACAACTCCTGCGCGCCGCCGACCGCGCCACCCAGCGCGGCCTTCTTGAGGTTCTCCCAGCTGAGCGGGTTCTCGTCGGCCTGCCGGCCACCGCGGGCGCCGCGCGCGGTGGTGTCGTGCGGCGCGCCGGCCAGGTCGCTGTCGGTGTGCTTGGCGATCATGTCCGTCAGCGACGTGTAGCCGACCGAACCGACCTGCCCGACCACGCCGCCGACCGCGCCCAGGATCACGTGACCCGGCAACCCCGCGGCCAGGGCCAGCGGACCACCACCGAGCGAGGCACCGATGAACCCGGCCACGGTGTTGGCCGGGTTGTACTGGTACTCACCACCGGTCTCCGCGACCGTGAGAGCCTGGCCGGCGATATCGCCACCGCCACCGTAGATCGCACCACTGCGCAGGCCATAGCCGACCAGCCGCTGGCCGATGACGTTGCGCGCCGAACCGCCCGCCGCGACGTGCTCGGCCACCGCCTGCCCGATCCGGCGCTGCAGCTCCGGCGTCATGCCGTGCCGCGCCGCCCGCGCGGTGATCCGCTCGCTGGTGATCCGGCTGCCGTACCGGTGCGCGAGCTGCTGCGCGATCTCCTTGCGGATCGCCGGGTCCTTGACCTGCGGCAGGATCCGGGCCAGGGCCTTCTCGACCTCCTTGGCCCCGATCCGCCCGGCGATCTGCGCGAGGGAGACCTTGAAGCCGCGTCGCAGCGCGTCCCCGGCGCCCTTGAGGCTGATCTTCTTGATCGCCTGCTTGATGGCGATGGCGTCGATCTCGGCGACCGCCTTGCGCATCAGGGCGCGCAGACCGAGAGAGGTGTTGAAGAGCGCGGCCGGGATGGCGGCCAGGCTCTCCCCGATCGTAGGCACCGCAGCGGCCAGCGACACGGCGACCTCGACCGCGGTCATGACCAGCATGACCTCGTAGCTGTTCTTCGCCAGCGCGAGGCTCAGCTGGTATTGCGCGACGCCCATCCCCATCTGCGCGGCGTTCTCGATGCCGTTCAGGACTACTTCGCTGACGCGAGCGGACGCCGAGCCGAAGGCGGCAGGCGCCGCACCGTGGTAGACCTGCGTCACCATTTCGGTGAGCAAACCGAGGTTCTTCTGGAGCTCCCCCAGGTCCGTCGTCCGCAGGTTCCAGAAGTCGACGACCGCGGCCGCGTCGTCCGGGTGGGCGTCCGGGTACTCCCCGAGCCAGCCGTCGATCGCGTCCCGCACGATCGGCGGGATCATCGGGAACGGCAGCCAGTTGTTGACCTCGTGGATGAAGTGGTCGGCCGCGTCACCGAATTCCGTGAGGGCGTGCGCGATGGCCGCGAAGCCGTCATCGATGTCTCGATGCAAGCCCATGCGTACCCCTCAGGCGGACGGTCGGAAGCAGGTCAGGCGTAGCGGTCGGTCTTGTTCAGCAAGGCGATGTTGTCCAGCTCGGCACCCATCTGCTCGTCGATCGCCTTCCTGACCGAGTCGCCGAGCTTGGACAGCTCCTCGCCCAGCGCGTTCATCGACTGGAACAGCTGTCCGGCCTTGGTCGGGGAGAACTTTCCGCCGTTCTGGCTCGGCGCGGCACCGCCGTCGTCGAGGTCCCGGTAAGTCGGCTTGAACTGCTTGCCGAGGTCGTCGTCGCCGAACTTGCTCAGCTCGGTGTCCCCACCCACCGCCTCGCCGTGCTGGCCGGCCGCACCGGAGGCCAGGTTCTGCAGGTCCGTGCCCAGGCGCGCGATCTGTTCGCCCATCGACCGGATCTCCTCCACGCTCGTGCTGATCTCGAGAAAGCTCATCGCTCGTCCTCCCGTTCCGCGTAGATGTCGGCGTCCAGCCGGTTCATCAGGCCGCTGATGGTGTCGCTCGTGTTCTCACGCAGCTCGTGCTGCAACTGGAAGGTGTCGGACGGGAACTGGCTCGACATGATCTCCTGCCGCTGCGTGTTCACGTCCACGATGGCGTCCCGCGACGCGGCCATGATCGCGGCTTTCAGGGCCGCCGCGTCGGGTTTGCGGAACACGCGCGGGTCGATCTCCAGGTCGGCCAGCTGGCCCCGCGGGCCCACGACCACCTTGACCATCCGGTCCGGCGACCAGCCGACACCGGTCAGCTTCATCATGCGGGCGCTGGTCTTCGGCAGCTCCTCGGTCGCCTTCTTGATCTGCTCGAGCATGCTGGCCAGTGCCGGGTTCACCCGCCCTGAAGGGAAATCCACGCCTACCTCCGTCCATCCGGCACAGTGGCGACATTGCCACGTCCACCGGTCACTCCGCTAGCATCGCCGCCGTGAACACCACGCGCCTCCGTGCGGCACTGGTCGCCGCGGCCACCGGGCTCGCCGTCCTCACGGCGGCCCAGCCCGCCGCGCGGGCCCAGCAGAACTGTGTCGTATCCGGGGCGCCCGTGGTTCCCGTTCCCTGGTCGCAACAACTGCTCGCACCCGACCGGGTGTGGCCGCTGAGCACCGGAGCGGGCCAGCGCGTGGCCGTGGTCAGCACCGGCACCGCGGACAACCCGCAGCTGGCGGGCCACGTCGCCGAGCGGGCCACCTTCGCGCCGGCGGACGCCGGCCAGCCCAGTGGCAGCCCGGACTGCGTCGGCACCGGCACCGGTGTGAGCGGCATCATCGCCGCGCAGCCCAGCTCCGTGGTGGGATTCCACGGCGTGGCCCCTGGTGCGCAGATCCTGTCGGCGAAGGTCGTCGGCGATCAGTATCCGCCGGGCCGTCAGCCGTCCGGCACCGTCGCGCCGCAGACCCTCGCCGCGGGGATCAACTGGGCGGTCGACCGCAACGCGAGCGTCATCGCCGTCCCGACGATCACGTACGAGGACAACCCGGCCCTGCGCGGCGCGGTGCAGCGCGCGTTGTCCCGCAACATCGTCGTGGTGGCCGCGGTCGGCCAGCGCGCGTCGAACGAGCCGCCCGGGCTGGTCCCCTACCCGGCCGGCTACGACGGTGTGATCGGCGTCGGCTCGCTTGCCGAGAACGGCGAGATCGTCCAGGATTCCCGGCCCACGGCCGTGGACCTGGTGGCGCCCGGGGCGAACGTCGTCACGACCTACCCGAACACCGGCCTGGGCACCGCGTCCGGCACCGAGTTCGCCACCGCCTACGTGGCCGGCACAGCCGCCCTGGTCCGCGCCCACCTGCCCGAACTGTCCACTCAGGACGTCGCCAAACGGCTGTTCGCCACGGCGGCGCCCGCCCCGGAGGGCACCGGCAGCGCGCTCTACGGCTACGGCGTCGTGAACCCGTACCAGGCGGTGTCCGACGACGTGGTGGCGGGCAACCCGGTGGCGCTGCCGCCGCTCACCCCGGCCACGATCCCGCCGGACGTCGCCGCCCGGCAGGCAGCCGAAGAACGCAGCGACGACTGGGCCCTCGGCCTCGCCGCGGGCGGGCTGGCCCTGATACTGCTGGTGACCGCGATCGTCGTGTTCGGACCGCGAGGCCGGCGCCGCCGCTGGCGTTCCGGACTGGCCCCCGTCCCGCAGGACCGGCCCGAGGACGAGCGCCCCGAGCCGCCCGTGGAACTGTTCAGCGACCGCCCCAAGCGGTCCTGACTGCACCCTGTCGCACAACGAATTCCTCCCCGGCGGTTCTTCTTCCAGCGCGAGACAAGCCGGTCCCGGAGCGCGGACACGCTCCGGGACCGGCGGTGGCGAAAACTGGTTCAGGCGAAGAAGCGGCCCGCCTGCTGGTCGGCGTTGAACGCGTTCTCCATCGCCTTGATCACCGCCTGCCCGAACTGCGCGCGGGTCGAGGCGTACTGCACCAGCTGCGCGTTCCACTCGTGGTGCGCCCGCTCGAACTCGCCCGCGGCGTAACCGGCCCAGTCGCTGCCCAGGATGCCCTTGGCCTGCGCCATGAAGTCGTCGAACAGGTCCTCCAGGTCCGACGACTTCTTGATGTTCGACGAACCGGCGTCCCCCACCATGGGGGTGTACTTGAGGTCACCCATGTCCTGTTTCCCTCCAGCGGATCAGGGGTCGGCTCAGAGCCGGCCGTAGTGCATGTTCGCGGCGACCGCGTTGATGGCGCTCTTGTCGTCGCTGTCCTGGTTGTTCAGCACGTTCTGGGTGCCCGTGATACCCACGACGAGCTTGTCGAGGATGGGAGCCAGCTTGCTCTGCCAGAAGCTCAGCATGTCGGCCGAGGAAATCTGACCCGCGTTCGACGCCTGGCCGACCCACTCGGAACCGACCACGTTTTCGAGGTCACCGTGCATGCTCCGGCACAGTTCCTCACCGCGCTGCTTGGCGTCGTCGAGCAGCTGCTTCAACCGGTTGACTTGGTCTTCTTTGAGATTCAGGGCCACGCCTGTCACCCCCGTGTCGCGGACGTTTACCAGCAGAGTAGGCGCGGCGGCTGACAACCCCCCGTCGCCCCGTACCACCCTGGCACGGGGCAAAACCGCTGGTCAAGACCTCTTCGTCCGAAGTTCACGGACACCCGGTGCGGGCGGACTACGGGACCGCCGACGCCATGGCGGCGGACGGGCTCAGCGTCGGTCCCTCCGGGATGCGCTGCACCAGCGCGGCCGGCATGTCCACGGCTGCGGACGGGGAGTACCCCAGCTGCGTCAGCACCTTGTCGTCGGGCACCGGGTAGCGCAGGCCGGTGTCGGTGACCAGCGTGTAGGCCCCGGCTGTCGCGGTGGCCGACGGCAGTACCCGCACCACGGCGACGCTGCCCGGCGGGACCAGGACCCGGTCGGCGAGCTTGGTGCCGGTGCCGCTTTCCGCGCTGGTGTCGATGGCCGCGGCCATCGCGTTCGTGTCGCCGCCGATCGAGATCACCGGGTCGGTGCGGGCGTCGCGGGTCTGCGAGCAGAGGGCGACACGGCCCTCGTCGGGCACGGTGGCCAGCTCCGGTGGCACCGACGGCGGCGCCGCCTCGCCCTCGGCGGGCACCAGTGCCGTGCTGGTCGGCGCGGCGTTCGCGGCCGAGGCGGGGATCTCCTTCGGCTGCACCGAGTACTGGCCGGACAGGATGCGCACCTGCAACTCGGTCAGCGGTGCCAGTCCCTCCTGCCGGACCAGGTAGTACTGCACGCCGCGGGACAGCGGGTAGTACACCACGTCGCCGACGTGGAAACCACTGAGCACAGAGGACGGCGCGCCCTGACCGGGCACGTCGATCCGGCCGAGGTCCTGGCCCACCGGGAGCCCGTTCAGCCACGCCGTGCCCGCCTCGACGGGGCTCGCCTGTGCGCCGAACACCGAGCGGATCAGGGCGGGATCGGTGATCCGGTAGCGGTGGTTGTTCCACACCAGGTAGACGGTGCCGTCGCTGAAGTCGCGGGCCAGGATCGCGCGCTGGCCGAGCGGGGTGCCTCCCGGCATCGCCTGCCCGACCATCAGGGTCGTCGTGGTCAGCGGGCCGCCGGCCAGGTTGCGGCCCAGCACCGAGCACATCGTCCACGGCGTGGCCGTCGAGCGGTCGGCAGGCGGCAGCGAGGCCGGCGCACCGGGGATGCCCACCGCGGGCTTGCGCGGCAGACCGGCCAGGTCCGTGCCGGCCACGCGGTGTGGTCCGGCCTTGTCCGCGCTGGTCAGCAGGCGTGCCGAGGCGTAGTTCAGGGTCGGCTGCAGTTCCCCGGACCGGTACACGAAGGTCGCGCCCGTCTCGCGTTCGATCACCACCGCGCCGTCGGTCTTCCAGGACGTCCCGCCGACGCCGGTGAACACCCCGTAGACACCGAAGCCCGCGGCGACCAGCACCGCGATCATCACCCCGGCGAACACCGCGCCCACGCCGCGCCGCAACGGCGTCAGCTCCGGATCGGTCTCGTGCACGATGAGCGCGGAGGTGACCCGCTGCATCATGAACTGGTAGGCCTGCAGCTGGTCGCGACGAGTGGGCACGCCTATCCCTCAGCCGATCGAGGCCATCAGGCCCTGGACGTATGCGAAGAATCCGGTGATGAAACCCGCGAACGGGATCAGGGCCACGATAGCGAGGACGTCCACGATGTCGGCGATGCGGCCGAACCAGGGCGAGGGGTTCTTGCGGCTGTAGACCAGCCCGGCGGCCGCGACCAGCAGCGCGATCACCACCAGGGCCAGCAGGAACAGCCCGATTCCGCCGTTGCCGGACGCGGTGGCGAAGCACCGGTCCGCCAGCAGTGCGAACACCCACAGCCCGGCGATCAGCAGCGGGATCCGCTGGCGCGGCACCGGGAACAGCCGCGCGCGCAGCAACAGCGCGGCCGTCGCGAGGATCAGCATGATCAGCCGCGACCCGCCGCCCTGCGCGGCCAGGAAGATCGACGCGAAAGCGCTGGTCAGCGACGCCCCGATGAGCAGGCCGGTGAGGAGTTCGTCGGCGCGGGCGGCCGCGTCGAACACGACGGGCGTGGCCGGGTGCGGTTCGTCGTTGAGCAGGTCGGCCGAGCGCTGCGGCAGCGCGGGCAGCGGGACCCGGCCCAGCCGCAGCGCCAGCCACGGGTACCCGGGCAGCAGGCCGATCGCGATGGTCAGGACCAGCGCGCCCGCCGCGTCCGGGTCCATCCAGCCACCGAACAACGCGCCCAGCGCGCCGAGGAAACCGGTGGCGACGGCCGCGACGAACACCCGGCTCATCGCCCCGACGCCCAGGTGGCCGACGATGCCGAACACCAGCAGCGCGATCGCGCCGAGCAGCAGCTGCGACCAGCCGAACCCGAACAGTCCCTGGTGCTCGGCCGCGGTCGGCAGGTACCCGCCGAGGAACGCGTACGGCAGCGCCGATCCGGCGAACACCGCGCCCGCGTACGCGTCCGGTACCGCGCGCGCGACGACGATGCCCAGCGCGGTCAGGACCACCGCGACGGCGAGCATGATCAGGCCGGCGTGCAGCCACGGTGGTTCGAACAACAGCGAGACCAGGCTGCCGCCGCACAACAGCACCGCGGCGACGACCAGCCCGGCCCGCCGGGTGGCCGCGCGGCCCCAGCTCCGCCCGTACCGCCGCGCGCCGCTGGCGATGGCCTCGACCAGGTCGTCGTACTCGATCTCCGGCCAGTCGACGGGACCGGGGACCAGGTGCAGGATCTCGCCGTCGCGCACCTGCTGCGCGGCGAGCGTCTGCCTGCCGTCGAGCCGTTCGCCGGTGGGGCGCCGCAGCGTCCAGCCGCCGTGCTGCTCGCCGGTGTCCGGCGCGTCTTCGCCCGCGTGCCGCAGGATGTAGGGGAGCAGTTCCGCGACCGGCACGTTCTCCGGGAGCGCGACGTCGATCCCGCGTTTCGGGGTCGTGATGCTCACCTTCGCGAGGGTCGTGCCCATCGCCGACGTCATGCTGCCCCTACCTCCAAATTGGACCCCGAGACCGGCTGGGAGAGTATCCATTAAAGCGCGACACTAGGCTGGCGGAAAGCTCTATGCTGGCGCACCCGGGCGCTCGGGAGGTTTTCGGTCTTGGGAACGATCATAGTCAAGCGGCCACTCCGGCGGCCCGCGCCCGATCTGCCCTCGGGCGACGTGGTGCTCGACCCGCCGCCGGAGAACCCGCCACCGGCGGGCAAGAGCTGGACGCGGGTGCTGATGATCCTGCCCATGCTCGCCGGCACCGGCGGCATGGCGCTGCTGATCGGCGCGGGCCGGTCCGGTCCGCTGATGTACGTCGCCGGTGGCCTGTACGGCGTCGCGGTGCTCGGCATGATCCTGTTCCAGATCATCAGCCAGGGCGGCCAGGGCGCGAGCAAGCAGGAGATGATCGCCAACCGCCGCCGCTACATGCGCCGGCTCTCGCAGTTGCGCGCGCAGGTGCGGGACACGATCGACCAGCAGCGCACGGCGATGTTCTACCGCCACCCGGACCCGGCCCGGCTGTGGTCGACCGCGCAGAGCGCGCGGCTGTGGGAGCGCCGCCCCGGTGACTGGGACTTCACCGTCATCCGCATCGGCCTCGGTTCCCAGGAGCTGGCCACGCCGCTGGTGCCGCCGGAGACCAAGCCGATCGACGAGCTGGAGCCGCTGTGCGCGATGGCGCTGCGGAAGTTCGTGACGACCTATTCCACGGTGGCGGACCTGCCGGTGGCGGTCGCGTTGCGCGGGTTCTCGCGCATCTACCTGACCGGCGACGACGACCGCAAGCGCGCGATGGCCCGCGCGCTGGTCGCGCAGCTGGGCACCTTCCACGCGCCGGGCGACGTGCTGACCGCGTTCTGCGTCCGCGAGCGCGAGCTGTGGGACTGGGCCAAATGGCTGCCGCACGCGCTGCACCCGACCAAGACCGACGCGGTCGGCCAGATCCGGCTCGTCGCGCCGAGCGTCACCGCGCTGGAGGCGATGCTCGACGACGTGCTGGCGAACCGGCCGCGCTTCAACCCGGGAACGCAGCCGATCGAGGGGTCCACGCACGTCGTGGTGTTCGTCGACGGCGGCGACACCGGCGGGTCCGAGCACCTGATGATCGAGGGCGGCGTCGAGGGCGTCACGGTCATCGACCTCTCCGGCGAGCCGCCGCGCCTGCTCGACTCGGCCACGCTGGTCCTCGACGTCTCCCCCGACGGCAACCTCACCAGCCGCACCATGGACGGCGCGGGCAACATCGGCACCGCCGACGGCCTGGACGTCACGGAGATGCGCGGCCTGGTGCGCACGCTCGCCCCGATGCGGCTGTCCGCGCTGACCGCGAGCGAGCAGCCGCTGTCCGGTTCGCTGGAGCTGACCGACCTGCTGGGGCTGGGCGACCCGTACGAGTTCGACCTCGCCAAGAGCTGGGAGGCGCGGTCCAACCGGGACCGGCTGCGCGTCCCGATCGGCATCACCGCCGACGGACGGCCGATGGAGCTGGACCTCAAGGAGTCCGCGCAGGACGGCATGGGCCCGCACGGTCTGCTCGTCGGCGCCACCGGGTCCGGCAAGTCCGAACTGCTGCGCACGCTCGTGCTGGCGCTGGCGGTCACGCACGACTCGGAGATCCTCAACTTCGTCCTGGTGGACTTCAAGGGTGGCGCCACCTTCACCAAGCTCGACCGGCTGCCGCACACCAGCGCGGTGATCACCAACCTCGCCGACGAACTGCACCTGGTCGACCGGATGCTCGACGCCATCGGCGGCGAACTGGTGCGGCGGCAGGAGCTGCTGCGCAAGGCCGGCAACTACGGTTCGCAGCGCGACTACGAGAAGGCCCGCATCGCCGGCGCCCCGCTCGACCCGCTGCCCGCGCTGCTGATCGTCGTCGACGAGTTCTCCGAACTGCTCACCGCGCGCCCGGACTTCATCGACATGTTCGTCCAGATTGGACGCGTCGGCCGTTCGCTCGGCGTTCACCTGCTGTTGGCGTCGCAGCGCCTGGAGGAGGGCCGCCTGCGCGGGCTGGACTCGCACCTGTCCTACCGGATCGCGCTGCGGACGTTCTCCGCGATGGAGAGCCGCGTCGTGCTCGGCACCCCGGACGCGTTCCAGCTGCCCCGCTCCCCCGGCAACGGCTTCCTCAAGACCGGTGTGGACGAGCTGACCCGGTTCAAGGCCGCCTACGTGTCGGGCGTGCACCGTCGCGGCACGGTCCAGCGCACCGACGACGAGGGCCGCCAGATCGACCCGGTGCAGGACTACTCGACGGCCTACCTGCGCCCCCGCCTGGCGGAGAAGCCGCTGGAGCAGCCGAAACCGGCCGACGACGACCTCGGCGAGACGTTGATGGACGTCCTGGTCGAGCGGCTCGAGGGCCAGGGCGCGCCGGCGCACCAGGTGTGGCTGCCGCCGCTGGCGGAACCGCCGACGCTGGACAAGCTCCTGGAACCGCTGGTGCAGGACCCGGAACGCGGCCTCACCACCGGGGTGCGCGAGCACCGGGGTGCGCTGCGCGCGGCGGCGGGCATCATCGACCGGCCGGCCGACCAGCGGCGCGACGTGTGCTGGCTGGACCTGTCCGGCGCGGGCGGCAACGTGGCGGTGGTCGGTGGCCCGCACAGCGGCAAGAGCACCGCGGTGCGGTCGATCATCGCGAGCCTCGCGCTCACCCACACCCCGGCCGAGGTGCAGTTCTTCTGCCTCGACTTCGGCGGCGGCGGTCTGGCCGCGCTGCGCGACCTTGCGCACGTCGGGGGCGTGGCGACCCGGCGCGAGGTGGACCGGGTCCGGCGCACCATCGCCGAGGCGCGAACCCTGATCGCCGAGCGCGAGCAGCGGTTCGCCGAGAACGGCATCGACGGCATGGCGACCTACCGCAGGCTGCGGCGCGAGGGCGCCTTTCCGGACGACCCGTTCGGCGACCTGTTCCTGGTGGTGGACGGCTGGGGCACGCTGCGCACCGAGTTCGACGACCTGGAACCCGACGTCGCCGAGGTGGTCAACCGCGGCCTGGCCTTCGGCGTGCACGTCATCGCCGCCGCGAACCGCTGGATGGACCTGCGGATGAACCTGCGGGACATGTTCGGCAGCAGGATCGAGCTGCGCCTGGGCGACCCGGTGGACTCGATGATCGGGCGCCGGCAGGCCGCCGGGGTGCCGGAGCAGGCGCCCGGCCGCGGCCTGGCGCCGGACGGCATGCACTTCCTGGCGGCAGTGCCCCGGGTGGACGGCCGGGAGACCGCCGACGACCTGCCCGCCGGGATCGAGCACCTGGTCGAGACGGTCAACGCGGCATGGCCGGGCAAGCCGGCGCCGCGGGTGCGGCTACTCCCGCCGATGCTGCCCTACACGGCGCTGCCCGCGCCGGACGAGCACGGCATCCCGATCGGGATCTCCGAGGCCGACCTGCAGCCGGTCGCGCTGGACTTCACCACCGAGCCCCACCTGGTCCTCTTCGGCGACGTGGAGAGCGGCAAGAGCACGTTCCTGCGGGCGCTGGCCACGAGCATCATGGCCCGCTACACGCCCGACCAGGCGCAGATCGCCCTGGTCGACTTCCGCCGGAGCATGCTCGGGCTCGTCCCGGAGGAGTACTTGATCGGTTACGCGACCTCCAGCGGAACCGTGCAGCAGATGGTGCGTCTGACTGTTGACGCGATGCAGAAGCGACTGCCGGGAGGTGACATCACGCCGGAGCAGCTCCGCTCCCGCAGCTGGTGGAGCGGACCGGAGCTGTTCATGCTGGTCGACGACTACGACCTGGTCGCGCCGAACCCGCACGACAACCCGCTGACGCCCCTGCTGGAGTACATGACGCAGGGCCGCGACATCGGCCTCCACCTGGTGGTCACCCGTCGCACCGGCGGTGCCGCGCGGGCCATGTTCGACCCGGTCATCTCCCGCATCCGGGACCTGGCCTCGCCGGGGATCCTGATGTCGGGCAACCGCGAAGAAGGGCCGCTGCTGGGCAACATCAAGCCCCAGAAGTTGCCCCCGGGCCGCGGCTGGCTGATCACCCGCGGCGCGGGCGCCCGGCTGGTCCAGCTCGCGGACCTGCCGCCGCAGGCCTGAGGACAGGCGGACAACGAGCCACCGGGCTTGACACCCGGTGGTTAGCTGGGGTGTGCGGGGGTCTGCCGCCCCCTACCCCCGGCGGGCCCCCGCGACCCGCCGGCTCACACGACGTTTGGGAGGGACCTCGTGGCACCGATACCGGAGGACGACGGCGGCATCCCGACCCCGGACTGGGCGGCGCACGGTGCCGAGCTCGAACTCGACCCGACGAACTTCCGCAACTACGGGCGGAACATCGCGCAGGTCGGCAAGGACCTCAGCACGGACTCCATGTCCGCCAACTCGGCACTGCAGGGGCCTGGGCCGAAGGACATGCTGCTCAGCACGTCCTTCCAGCCGGGCCAGGACGTGCAGGCGGCCGCCACCCGCAACGCCCAGGAGGTCGGGCTGTTCGTCACCGACCTCACCAAGAACGTCACCGCGATCGCCTCGGTCGCCCTGCTCATGGGCGAGGTGTTCGAGAACATGGACGCCGGCAACGCCGCGATGGTGGACGCGGTCGAGTGGGCCTTCCTGATGAAGGGCGGCAAGAAGCCGGCCGGGCTGCCGTCCTGGGTCGACCCGAAGAAGACCGTCGCCGACACCTTCGCGGCGCCGGTGGGCTCGGGCATGACCAACACCACCGGCGACCATCTGATCAACACCATCGTCGTGGGCAACATGACGATCACGACCTACCGGACCGCCGACGGCGGCACCCGGACGATCCAGTCCAACGGCGTCATCACCACGGAGTACCTGGACGGCAAGGACGGCAAGCGCCGCTACGAGATCCGGACGACCAAGGAGGAGGGCCGCGACGAAACCGTCACGATCAACTACCTCAACGGCGAACCGATCGGGCAGACGCGCCGCCTGACGACGACCAAGAAACTGGACCGGAACACCACCGACCAGGTCACCACGATCCAGCAGCTGGACAAGGACGGCAAGCCGCGCACCAGCGCGGCGGCCAAGCAGGAGGACCCGGGCACGCAGCACGTCGTCACCCACACCTACGCCGACGGCACCCACAGCCGCGAGTACTACACCGAGAAGAAGGTGACCGACACCGACGACGTCAACCACAACGGCAACCACACCGAGAAGGTGCCGGTCCGCACCGACGAGCGGACCATCGGGGTCCAGGCCGACCCGCCGTTCACGGTCGACGGCAGGACGATGAACGAGCGTCTCGAAGAAGCACGGCGCGCAGGGGGGTTGTGACGGGATGGCCGGCGACGACGACCCGACGTTCGGCTACGACCTGAAACCGGTCGGGGCCGGCGCCGCGGGTGCCTACTACACCGACGACAAGCTGGAGCACCGGGACTACGACTTCAAGAACCTGAGCATCGAGGACCTGCACCGGCAGATCGTGCAGGGCGAGCAGCCCGGCACCACAGCCGACCGCGCCCAGCAATGGCTCAACGTCGCGCTGATGCTCCAGACCGCCGCCGACGACCTGCACGACCAGACGCAGACCCTGGCCGACCACTGGAAGTCGCCGGCCGCGAAGAAGGTGTTCCTGGCCAAGGTCGGCATGACGCTGGCCCACCTGCGGCAGTGGCAGGACGCCGCCCTGAACAACGGCACCGCCCTGTACGGCCTGTCGAACGTCATGTACGAGGCGCAGGCCGAGATGGACCACCTGTACCAGGAGTACAAGACCACGAAGGCCGACGCGGTGAAGAACGCGACCCGCGACCTCCCGGCCGCGGTCGAGTGGAAGAGCGGTCCGCTGCCGGGCACCGACAAGGACAAGGCCAAGGCGGCCATGAAGGTCGAGTCCGAGTACGACCAGAAGGCGCAGAAGCTGGCCGAGAAGATCGCCGGCGAATACGCGCCCTACATCGCGAAGATGCAGGCCGCGCACGCCCCGAAGCTCGAGGTCCTCAACGCGATCTGGCACCCGGAGGCCAACGGCACGCCCCGGCCGCCCACGCTGCCCCCGCCGGGCGCACCGGGCGGGCCCGGCGGCGCTCCTCCGGGTCCCGGCGGTGCCCCTCCGCCGCCGGGCAATGCGCCGAAACCGCCACCGACTAACGCGCCCGGGCCGCCGCCTCCGGGGGATGCGCCGAAGCCGCCGCCGAAGAACGCGCCGGGCCCGCCTCCAGGCGCGCCGCCACCCGCCCCGGGTACGCCTCCGCCGGCGCCCGCACCGTCGCCGGGTCCCGCACCCACGGCCCCGAACGGTTTCGCCGGCAGCCCGCCGCCGGGCAACGCCCCGAACCTGCCGCCGGCGCTCGCCGGTCTGGCGGCCGCGGGTCCCGCCCTGGCGCCGAACGGGTTCACCGGAAAGCCGCCCGCCCCACCGGGTTTCGGCGGCACGGGCCCGAACCTGTTCTCCGGCAACAAGGTGCCGACCGGGGTGCCGCCGACACTGGGTCTCGGCGCGGGTTCGCCGACGCCACCGCCGGCCGGGTTCTCCGGCGCGCCGCCGTCGGTCAACCAGAACAGCCTGTACCCCCCGGGCACGATCACCCCGCCGCCGGGCAGCCAGCTGCCGCAGCAGCCGCCGGGCAAAGAGTTGGGCGGAAACCGTCCGGGTGCGCCGACGTTCGGCACGTCGCTGCCGTTCGACGACCACTTGGATCTGGAGGCGAAGGCCGCGTACCAGCAGTACGCGCAGTCGGCGCCGCCCCCGCCGCCGGGTGGGCAGTCGGCGCCGCCGCTTCCGCCGGGCGCGCAGTCGCCCGTGGGCGGGGGCGTCCGGCAGCCCGGCTCGCGGCCCGGCGCGCCGCTGATGGGTGACCTCGCCGAGCAGTCCCCGGCGTTCCAGCCACCGCCGAGCACGACGCCCCCGGTGCTGGACAACGACCGGAAGCGCACCGCACGGGGCGGCAGCACGCAGGAAGCGCCGACGGGCACGCGGGACGGGTTGCCACCGGGGGTGGGTGCGCCGCCGGTGTTGTCCAATCCGCACCGGAAGGCACCGGCGAAGACGTTCAGCGAGTGGCAGGCCGAACGCCGGCGCCGTCGGCCGCAGCCCGGTGGGACGCCGCAGTCCGAGTTCACCGCGAACCTGCCCGCCAGTACCACGTCCGTCTTCGACGGGCGGATCTCGGCGGAGGAGTACCTGGTCGGCTCGGCCGGGGAGATCCCGTCGGTGCTGCGGGCGCCCACGCCCGTGGTGTCCGCCCCGGACCGGCACGCCAAGCCGGTCGTGCACGCCGACCGCGCGACGCGGGTGGCGAAGCCGGACGAGAAGGCGCCCGTCACGGATCAGTCGGTGTTCGAGGTCGAGACGCCGGGTGGTCCGGTGGTCGCGAACGGGGAGCCGGAGAAGCGGTACCGGCCGGCTGAACCGTCGGCTTTGAACGGACGGAACTGATCGCGGTTCCGGTGCGTCGGGCCCACGGCAAGAACCCGCGAGGTCCGCTGTGGACCTGACGCACCGGAAAGCGAGTTGTACCCCCTGTCAAGCATTGGACAACGTTGCCGGGGCGGACGACGCGTCCGCCTCGTCGCCGACCCTGGGTATGGCGAAGGCCGACGCGAAGTACGAGGGCTGCGACCTGTCCGCCGCCCCGGACGGCGCGGCGATCACCGGAGCCGAATACCACACCGACGACTACGACGACGCTCCTGTGGGCTGGACCAAGTAGGCGCCAGTCCCCTCCAGCCGGCTGTCACCGCACAGCGCCACCCAGGTGGCCGTCGATTTGCGGTGGCAACACCGCGCCCCCGATCCCCAGCCGCCGCTGATCGGCAACCGAACACTCCAACCGGAGGACGGGGGAGGTCGGCACCCGAGGCGACCAGCCGAGCGCCGAAGGCACCAACCGCCCGCGAAGCGGCGCTCCGGGCGGCAGGCACCGGATCGGGAAGCACGGGCAACACCATCCCTCTCACGCCAGCCCCACCAGGCCAAATGCGGCAGCAGCCACGTCTGCCCGCTCGCCGGCCGCGACGTACTGCCGCGGGCCAGCAGCGGCCGAACCCGGCCCGATGGCGGCAGCTGCGGGACCAGTAGCGGGCCCGGCAGGCCGAAACCGGCACAGCCGGAGGTAGAAGCGGCCGAACCCGGCCGGGACGCGGCGCCGCCCGGCGTCAGTACCGGCCCGGCCGGCCCAGCCGCTCGCGCTCCACCGGCCCCGGGTCCACCCACACGTAGTGGTTGGTCTCCCCCGCCAGCACAGCCAGCATGTCGTCGCGCAGCATCTGCAGCTGCTGCGACGTCCGCTGCGTCAGCCGGAGCGCGGGCGCCAGCAGTGACGCCTCGTTGGGCGTGAGGCGCTGCATCAGCACCAGATCCGAACCGGGCACCGCACCGATCCGTTCCGGTGTGAGGCGGCGGTGCAGCAGCACGCGCGTCTGCCACGCCTCCGGTTCGCTCTGGGTCTGGGGCGCGTCGTGCAGGCACAGCACCGGCGCGTCCGCGCTGGCGCTCACCGCGGGCGGCGATCCGGGCGCCACGACCGCGACCCGGTCGGTGCGCCCGGTCGCGGACTGCCCCAGCTGGACCCAGTCCGACGGGTGTTGCGAGAACACCAGCAACCGCGCACCTGCCCGCAAGGCGCGGAAGGCCATCAGGCGTGCCGCCCACGCGCCACCGATCAGGCTCACCGACACCGGCTCCGGCCGGAACAGCGTCAGCGCCACCGGGAAACCGTTCTGGTCCCGGCCCAGCGGCAGCCCCACCGACGACGCGGACACCTGCAGCAGCTCCAGCGCGGCGTCGGAGGCGTGGTGCGCGCCGATCCGCAGCCGCGGGATCGACCGGTGCCGCCGCGTGCGCCAGTCGCGGTGCCCGCGCGCCACGGCCGTCGCCGGTCCGGCGGGGCCCGGCCCGGGCGGGCCGGGTGGCATGGGCGTCGGGACGCCGACGGCGAGCGCCGGCCGCGCGACCTCGACGGTGGCCGCCGTCGCGACCGCTTGCGAACCGGCTTGCTGCTGCGCCTGCGCCGGGGCGGGCACGTTGACGACGGCCGGCGCCTGCGGCACGGCCGGGGCGCCCAGCACGGCCTGTCCCGGCGGAACCGGCGCCGGCGGTGGTGGCTGCGCCTGGGCCGGCGGGCCCGGCGGCGCCGGTCGTGGCATCGCCTGCGCGGGCGGCTGCGGCCGCGACGGCGGGTACTGTCCGGCGTTCATCGTGCACCTCCCCCGCTCGGAGCCGAAGCATACACGGCCGGCGCGTGCTGACCGTCCAAACGGGACACGCGGGCACCGTTGCGCTGCGCCAGGGTCCGGACCAGGTCGCAGACCTGCCCGTACCGCTGCGCCGTCGCACCCACCCGGACCAGGCAGCGCAGCATGGTCCCGTCGTAGGACGGTTCGAGCAGCAGCGCGATGCTGACCAGGTCCGCGGGCAGCTCGCTGAGAGCGGCGAGCAGGCCGGTACCGCGGTCGGGATCCGGCCAGGACTGGATCCAGAAGCAGCCGTGCGACAGCCGCGCCGAGTGCCAGGCCTCCCAGGCCTCGTGCACTCGCGCCGGGCCGCCGCCGGGCAGCAGGTCGCAGGAGCGGGCGAGCGCGTCGACGACCTCGTCGGCGGTCAGCATCCGCGCCTCCAGGCCGCGCCGCCGCAGCATCCGTTCCGCGCGCCGGGTGATCTCGGCCAGGACGGTCGGCACGTCGAGGCGCCCGGCCGGGGAGTCGATCATCGACTCGGCGACCGCCTTGGCGTCCAGCCGCACCGCGACCCACAGGGCGCGGTCGCGCGTCCCCGCTTCCCGCCCGGGCACGGAGTGCGTCACGACCTGGATGACGACGCCGGCCTGTTCGGCTTCGGCCGCGGTGCGGGCCAGCGCGGCGAGCGGGACGGGCGGGGTGGCGACCCCGGCGCCACCACCGACTTCGAGCACGGCGAACCAGCCCGCCTCGTCGCTGCCCATGCCGAGCTTGGTGTCGCCGGGGCCGTCGATGTCCTCGACGACCAGGTCCGGCGCCAGCTCGCACAGCGCGGCGAGCCGCGGGTCGTCCCGCTGCTCGCCCGCGGTGCCGCGGCGCGACCGGAAGCCCATCCACAGCATCAGGCTCTCGGTCCACCAGCGGCCCTTCGAGCGCCCGAACATCAGCACGATCACGGCGAGACCGATCGCGCCCGCGACGATCAGCGCCCACATCTCCTGCACGCCGACGGCCGCGACGACCACGAGCACGACCTCGAACGCCAGCAGGCGCGCGAGGCTCACCACCCCGAGCCGCCCGCGCCCGCGAGCGGGACGGAACCACGCCTGCCCTCTGGACTGGGCGCGCAGCTCGGCGGAGCCGCCACCGCGCGCGTCGAACTGCGCGGCGGCCTGCGGCTGCTGGCCAGTCGTGATCACCTGCGGAGCCCCTTCCACCAGCCAACGATATCGCCGGACCCGGCCATGATCACCGTACGAAAATCCGCGGCGCTCACGGCGGCCCCGTAGCCGACCCGCACCGTACCGCACTCCGGGGCGGCCGGGTTCGTGATGACCTGGCGTTTTTCCCTTGGACGCACGACGCCGCGCTGTCGGTTCCGTGCCAGGGCGATCAGCCACCCTGGTACAGGTAGCAGAATCTCCTGGCTGTCGGAGGCAACGGCAGGTGACCCCACCGCTCTTCGAGCCGGCCGATCCGGTCCGGGCGTACCTCAACGGCATCAGCCGGTCCGAGCTCCTGACACTCGAGGAGGAGGTCGTCCTCGCGAAACGGATCGAGGCCGGGCTCTACGCCCAGCACGTCCTCGCGACCACGCGGATCGCCGACCCGGTGCACCGCGCGGACCTGCTGACCATCGCCGAGGAGGGCCGGGAGGCGAAGAACCGGCTGCTGGAGGCGAACCTGCGCCTGGTCGTCAGCGTCGCCAAGCGTTACACGGGGCGCGGCATGTCGTTGCTGGACCTGATCCAGGAGGGCAACCTCGGGCTGATCCGCGCGGTCGAGAAGTACGACTACACGCCGGGGTTCAAGTTCTCCACCTACGCGACGTGGTGGATCCGCCAGGCGATCAGCCGGGCGCTGGCCGACCAGTCGCGCACCATCCGGATCCCGGTGCACCTGGCCGAACAGGTCAACCGCGTGCTGGCCGCCCGCCGCGAGCTGGCCGTCCGCCTGGGCCGCGAACCCGGGCACGAGGACATCGCCGCGGAGCTGAGCCTGACGCCGTTCCAGGTGATCGAGCTGCTGTCGTACAACGAGGAGCCGATCAGCCTGGACCAGACCGTCGGCACGGACGGCAGCAGCGTGCTCGCGGATCTGCTGTGCCACCCGGCCCGGCCGGGGGTGCCGGCGTCGTACCACGTGCTGCGCCGCGAGATCGACGACCTGCTGGCCACGCTCAAACCGCGCGAGCAGCAGGTGATCCGCCTGCGCTGCGGCCTCGACGACGGCCGCCAGCGCACGCTCGAGGAGGTCGGCCGCGAGCTCGGCGTCACGCGCGAGCGCATCCGCCAGATCGAGCGGCGCACGCTGGACAAGCTGCGCGAGGAGTCGCGCACCGCGCGCCTGCAGGCCTACGTCTCCTGACTCCACTGTGGACGCCCGCAGCGCCGCAGTGTCCCGGCCGTACCGCGGGCACTGACCTGCACCTTCGACCGCGCGTACGCGTCAGCCAAGCGGTCTCGATCCGCCAGCACGGCCGAGCACACTGAACCCGGCAGTGACCGTCGAGGGGGAAGATGGGCAGGCTGACATGGCTGAGACGAGGACCCTCTGCCGCACGTGCGGGGACTCGGACGGCTGGATCCTGGAGACCGACGTCGACCCGGTGACCGGTCTCGTGACGTCACGGGAAGCCCCGTGCCCGCGCTGCCGGCCGGCTTCGCGGCACCAGGACGATCTGTTCTCGCAGTTTTGACATCTGGAGCTCATGTGTAACACATGACTCTTGCAGGATCGTTCAACAATTCTGTACGGTCGCGGCACCCGAACGAATCGGAGTTGCCATGGCCGCCGTGCTCGAGGTCGTCGAGAGCGGACCGCTGTCGACCGTGCAGGACCTGGGCCGGCCCGGGTACGCCGACATCGGCGTGACCGGGTCCGGCGCCGCCGACCGCGCCTCGCTGAAGCTCGCGAACCGCTTGGCCGGCAACGGTGAGGGCGCGGCGGCGATCGAGGTGACCTTCGGCGGGTTCGCCGCCCGCGCGAGCCGGGACGTGATCGTCGCCGTGACGGGCGCGCCGTGCCCGATCACGGTCGACCGGATGGGCGCTCCGATGAACTCCCCGCTGCGGATCCCGGCCGGGACGGAGTTCCGGCTCGGCTGGCCAGACACCGGGTTGCGCAGTTACGTGGCCGTCCGCGGCGGCATCGCGGTGGAACCGGTCCTCGGCTCGCGGGCGACGGACCTGCTGTCCGGGCTGGGACCGGATCCCTTGCGGCGCGGGGTGGTTCTACCCCTGGGTGACCAGGTCGGTGACGCGTCCCCGGCCGGTTTCGCGCCGGTTTCCGCTCCCCCGTCGGACGAGTTGTCGCTGCGGGTGTTGCCGGGGCCCCGGGACGACTGGTTCACCGAGTCGGCGCTGCGCACGTTGCTCGGGCAGCCGTACGCGGTGACCTCGGAGAGCAACCGCGTCGGCATCCGGCTCGACGGGCCGGTGCTGCCGCGGGCGCGGCACGGCGAGCTCGTCAGCGAGGGCATGGTCACCGGCGCGCTGCAGGTTCCGCCGTCGGGCAAGCCGACGCTCTTCCTGGCCGACCACCCGGTGACCGGCGGGTATCCGGTGATCGCGGTCGTGGTGGCCGAGGACGTCGACAAGGCCGCGCAGGCCCGCCCCGGCCTGCGCGTGCGGTTCGACCTGGCCGGCGTTTAGGCCGAGAGTGTTCTAATTCACCTTTCCGGGTGTATATCGTTTCGTGATCGGGCGGGTGGGAAATCGGATCGGGTTCCGGCTCGGGCCGGTGAGCCGGATCCCGAATAGAAGAACCGCAATACCTTCGGTGACTGAAGGAGGGTTCAACTGTGCCCACTCGAATACGCCGGCTGGTCGTTTTCCCGGTCGCCTGCGCGGTCGCGATGGCCGGGTTGCTGGGTCTGGCCACACCCGCCGGCGCGACGCAGCTCAGCACCGGTGACCGCATCGTGAACGCCGCTGCCGAGGAGGCCGGCACGCCGTACCGTTCCGGCGGTTCAGGGCCGAGTGGTTTCGACTGCTCGGGTCTGACGCAGTACGCGCACAAGAAGGTCGGAATCACCCTGCCGCGCACGGCGCGCGACCAGCGTGCGGCGGTGCGCAGCGTGCCGAAGTCGCAGATGCGGCCGGGCGACCTGGTGTTCTTCTCGAACGGCCGCAGCGTCTACCACGTCGGCATCTTCGCGGGCAACAACAAGATCTGGGCAGCCCCCGAGTCCGGCGACGTCGTCCGGTTGCAGACCATCTGGACGAATTCCTACACCGTGGGCCGGGCCTGGTGACCCGGCCGCACTGACCGGCCATCCCGCCGCCGGGCGCTCGTTGACGAGCGCCCGGCGGACTCGCGGCTGTCCCGGTCGCCTTGCGGGTCTCCCTGTCGCCTCGCGGGTCTCCCTGTCGCCTTGCGGGTGTTCCGGCGCGTCGCGGATGTTCCGGCCACATCGCGGGTCTCCCGGTCACCTCGCGGGTGTCCCGGCGGCCCCGCGGATGTCCCCTCACGAATGGCACGTGCTCCGCCGACATCGCGGTGCGTTCCGGCGGCCTTGTCCTCGCGGCATCGCCTGTGTGCCGGCATCGCTGCCTTTCCTGCTGCGGCATTGCCTTTGGCCCTGCGGCATCGCTGGTGCCCTGACCACATCGCACTTCGCACTCGAAGCATCGCCTTGTTCCAGAGGCATCGCCTTCGGCCCGGCCTTTCGGAACGCGCCCGCAGACTTTCTGCCTTTTCCCTGGCCGGCTCGCGCGCGCCCAGCCTGCATCGGCTGCGCACTACCCCGCTCGTCCTTGTCCCCTGCCCGCCGCCCACCACCCATCGACCCCCCGCCCGCAACTGCTCCCAGCCCATCCGGCCCACGCCCCCCGTCCCCGCCTCTCCAGCCCGCGCCCGGTGTCGGCGCGCCCCAGCCCAGTTCGCCCCCAGTCCGCGCATCCCGGCCCTCGCGCATCCCCTACCCGCATCCAGTCGCCGCCGCTACGGTGACCTCGGCTTGCAAATAGTCGTTTTCGACTGGTAGTTTTCGACCATGCCACGTCGAGTCCTGGAGAACCCGCTGGTCCTGGCCGTGATGGGCCTGTTGCTGGAGTCTCCGATGCACCCGTACCAGATGCTCGCCGAGTTGCGGGAGCGCAGCAAGAACCGGTCGGTCAACCGCGGCACGCTGTACGACGTCGTGGAGGCGCTGGTCGCCGCGGAATGGCTGGCTCCACAAGGAACCGAGCGTGACGGCAATCGTCCGGAACGAACGGTGTACGCCCTGACCGGCGCGGGCCGGCACGAGCTGAAACGGCGGCTGGACAACCAGATCCGCGAGCCCCGGCGCGAGTTCACCGAGTTCCTGGGGGCGGTGAGCTACGTGGGGGCGCTCGGCCCGGACGGAGCGGTGGACGCGTTGACCGAGCGCGCGCGGCGGCTGGCCGAACGCATCGAGGCAGACCAGGCCCGGCTCGACGAGGCCCTGGACGGTGGCGTGCCGCGGTTGTACGTGATCGAGGCCGAGTACGCGCTCCACCTGTCCCGGGCCGAACTGGGGTGGGTGCGGAATCTGGTCGACGAGATTCGCGCCGGTTCCCTGGCCTGGCCGTCCTGAGAGAGGAGTTCTGTGCTTTTCGGTGTTTATCCCGGTGGTGTCACGGGCGACGACAGTGGCGGTTTGACCACTGGACCGCCGGACGATCCGGAACAGGTGAACCGCGCGATCGGCATGTTGCAGGGGCGTCCGGGTCGGCCGTTCCTGGTGCGGGCCTACCTCGGTTTCAGCGACACCACGTCGCCCAACGGTCCACACGAGACGGCCACGCCCGCAACGGCACTGCAGTACACCGGTGAGGGCCGCGCATTGGACCTCGTCGCCCAGTACCAGTCGGCGGCTGGGAACGTTCCGGGTTATGCCGCGTTCGTGCGACAGGTGGTCTCCCAGTACGGCGCCCAGACCGCGACGCTGCAGGTGACGGAGGAGCCGAACATGCCGGACAACCCGGTGCTGGACGGCTACTACCCGAAGGTCGTCGAGGCGCTGGTCGCCGGCGTATCCGCGGCGAAGGAGCGCGCCCGCGAGCTCGGTTTCGACCACCTGCGCGTCGGGTTCAACACCACACCCCTCTTCGGCCCGGGCGCGTCGTTCATCGCCGACCTGGTGCAGGCAGGCGGGCCGGCTTTCGTGTGCGACCTGGACTACATCGGCCTGGACTTCTTCCCGGACGTCTTCCGCCCGGTGCCGATCATCGAGTTGGCCGACGCAGTGACCGGCCTCCTACGCCACCACCGCGAGAACGTGCTGGCACCGGCCGGTCTCGGGGATGTCCCGCTGCACATCACCGAGCACGGCTGGCCCACCGGCCCCGACCGTTCATCGGCGCGTCAGTCCGAAGTGGTCGAAACGGTGGTCCGCGCGCTCGCGGGGGCGGCTGCGCAACTCAACATCACCACCTACACCCATTTCTCCCTTCGCGACGCGGACAGCTCCAACTCCGGCCTGTTCCACCAATTCGGCCTCCTGACAGATACCTACACGCCGAAACCCGCCTTCCACACCTACCGTGACTTGATCAACGAACTGGCCGGCTGACCGGCAGCGTCGGCTCCCCACTGTTCGACTCCCGCCGCACCCGCCGTGCTGGTCACCGACACCTGCCCACGCGCGGCGCCCACGGAGCCCCGTGCCCAGCCGCGCGCGCCACAACCACCTCCCTTACTCACTGGCCACCCGCCGGTCGAGCGCTCATCGACTCACCATCTGCGCCCGCGCCGCCGCGACGGCATCCCGCGCCGCGTCGTCCACCACCGCCGGGTCGGGTGGCTCCCGCAAGAGCACCAGGCGGTGGTAGATCGGCGCCGTCGCGGCCACCACCACCCGGTGCGCGTCCGTGCCTTCCGGGACCTCGCCGCGCGCCACCGCCCGGTCGATCACCACCTCGCAGCGCCGGTAGCGATCGCGCCAGAACTCGCGCAGCGCGGCGGCCGCCTGCGGGGATTGGAACGAGGCGTTGATCAGCGCGCGGGTGACCGATGTCTCCGCGTCCAGCGCCTCGTACACCTCGCGGTTGATCGCGGTCAGGTCGCCGAGCAGGGACCCGGTGTCGGCGGGCGCCCACTCGTCGTCGGTCGCCGCGTCGAACACGTCCGCCAGCAGGCCGCCGACATCGCGCCACCGGCGGTAGACCGTGGCGCGGTGCACGCCGGCCCGCTCGGCGACCGCGTCCATGTTGAGGCCGTCGTACTGGACCTCGACCAGCAACGACATCGCGGCGTCGATCACCATCTCCCGGTTCCGGGCGGTGCGCCCGCCAGGACGACGACGGGGAGTTGCGGATTCCGGCTCGGTCATGCCATCATCTTACTGCGACATCCGTCGCATTAACAGAGGGGGCGGGGATGAAATTCGACGAGATCGCGGTGACCGGCGCTCCGTACGGCGTCACGGCGGGGCCGGACGGACGGATGTGGGTGACGTCCGTCCACAGCGGACAGATCCTGCGCATCGGGGACGAGGTGTCGGTGTTCGACCTCGATCCGGGCTGCGGTCCGGCCGTCATCACCCCCGGGCCGGACGGTGCGCTCTGGTTCACCCGGCTGCACGACCACCGTATCGGCCGGATCGACGTCGATGGCGCCAGCACGTCGTTCGCCCTGCCCACTCCGGAAGCGGGCCCGTACGGGATGGCGGCCGGGCCGGACGGCGCGCTGTGGTTCACTGAGATGAACCTCGACCGCGTCGGGCGGATCACGGTGGACGGCGAGATCACCGAGATCCCGCTGGGCGTCGAGGGTTCCTACGCCTCGACGATCGTCACGGGCGCGGACGGCGCGCTGTGGGTCACGCTGAACCAGGCCCACGCCATAGCCCGGGTGACCGTGGACGGCAAGGTCACGGTGTTCGCCCTGCCGACCGAGAAGGCCGCACCGGTCGGCATCGCCCGGGGCGACGATGGCGCGGTTTGGTTCGTCGAGATCGGCGCGGGACAGGTTGGCCGGGTCACACCGGAGGGTGAGATCACAGAGTTTCCCCTGCCCCAACGGGACGCGCGCCCCCACGCGATCGCCGCCGACGGCGCGGGTGGGTGCTGGTTCACCGAGTGGGGCGCGAACCGGGTCGGGCACGTGACCGCGAACGGGGAGTTCGAGCACTTCGCCCTGCCCACACCGGGTTCCGAGCCGCACGGGCTGGCGGTGGCGCCCGACGGAGCGGTGTGGGTGGCGCTCGAAGCCGGGAAGGTGGCGCGATTGCACTGAGACCTGTGACGAGCCCGCAGGCGACGGGGCTGGTTGCCACCACCGGGCAGAGTGGATGCGACGGGTCGGTACGGACGCCGGTGGGAGCGCACCCAGATTGGTGGGCACGCGGCTCGGTGCTCGAACCGGCCGGCGCGTAAACGGGTCGGTGGCGCGCCGGTGAGAGCGCACGCGGATCGGTGCGCAAACGGGTCGGTGCGCGAGCTGGCCGGTACGCACGCACATCGGTGCGCAAACCCAGCCGGTGCGCGGGTCGGCACGCAAACGGGCCAGTGCGCAAACTGACCGGCGCGCACCCGGATCGGTGCACAAGCAGATCGGCGGGCGAACGGGCGGTGCGCGAGAGGGTCAGGGCGCGCGGCTCGACGGGCAACCGGATCGGTACGCGAACGCGAACGGGCCGGTGCGTGAGCGGGAGGGCGGCCCCGCGGACCGCCCTCCCGGATCTCACTCGCCCGGCGGCCGGCGGCATGTGTGCCGACAGCCCTGGGCGCTACACGGCGGCCGGATCGCGGCGGCGTACCAGCTTCCGCGCGAGGGGCCACACCAGCAGCACGGCGACCAGCACGTAGACCGCGATTGCGAGCGGGGAGTTGACCAGGCCGGACAGATCACCGTCGCTGATCTGCAGTGCGCGCCGCATCTGCTGTTCCGCGCTTGGGCCCAGGATGACCCCGATGATCGCGGGCAGGACGGGCAACCCGAAGCGCCGCATGACGAAACCGATCACGCCGATCACATAGAGGAGGATCAGATCGATCACGGAACCGCTCACGGCGTACGCGCCGACACTGGCGAAGAACAGGATCCCGGCATACAGGTAGGGCCGCGGGATCCGTAGCAGCTTCGCCCACACCGGTGCCATCGGCAGGTTGATCAGCAGCAACAGCACCAGCCCGACGAACAGGCTCGCGATCAGTGCCCACACCAGCGCGGACTCCCGCTGGAACAACAACGGGCCGGGCTGGATGCCGTACTGCTGGAACGCCGCCAGCATCACCGCGGCCACCGCAGTGGTCGGCAGACCGAGCGTCAGCATCGACACCAGCGTCCCGGCAGCCGAGGCGCTGGCCGTCGATTCGGGGCCGGCGACGCCCTCGATGGCGCCCTTGCCGAACTCCTCTTTCCTGCGGGACAAGCGCTTCTCGGTCACGTAGGACAGGAAGGTCGGGATCTCGGCCCCGCCCGCGGGGATCGCGCCGAACGGGAAACCGATCACCGGCCCGCGCAGCCACGGCTTCCAGGTCCGGCGCAGGTCGGAGCGCGACAGCCACGGCCGTCCGACCGGTATCGCCTCGGCCTGGGTCTGCCGCAGGTGCGCCGCCACCCACAGCGACTCACCGACGGCGAACAGGCCCACGGCCACGATCACGACGTCGACGCCGTCCGCGAGGTGCAGTGAACCGAACGTCAGTCGCGACTGGCCGGTCATCTCGTCGAGCCCCACCAGGCCGATGGTCAGACCGATCAGCAACGACGCGTAGCCGCGAACCCGGGACCTGCCGAGCACCGACGTCACCGCGATGAACGCCAGCACCATGATCGCGAAGTAGTCGGGCGCGCCGATGTCCACCGCGAGGTCCGCGATCAACGGCGCCAGCAGCACCAGGGCGATGGTGCCGATGATGCCGCCGGTGAAGTGGCCGATCGCCGCCGCGGCGAGCGCCTGCGGACCACGGCCCTTGCGCGCCATCGGGTTGCCCTCGATCGCTGTGACGACCGCGGCGCTCTCCCCTGGCGTGTTCAGCAGGATCGACGTCGTCGAGCCGCCGAACATGCCGCCGTAGTAGATGCCGGCGAACATGATGAACGCCGCCGTCGGGTCGAGTCCGTAGGTCACCGGCAGCAGCAGCGCCACCGCCATCGCCGGGCCGATGCCCGGCAGCACCCCGATCGCGGTGCCGAGTAGGACACCGATCGCGGCGAACAACAGGTGCGACGGGGTCAGCGCGGTGCCGAAGCCCGCCCAGAGGTTCGACAGGTCCATCGGTTACAGCACCCCCATCAGCGGGCCGCCGGGCAGCGGAACGCCCAGCAGGACGGTGAACACGAGCCACGTCACGAGCGACACCGCGGCCGAGATCAGCGGGTCACGGACGGGGTGGCGGCTGCCCAGCGCGTAGGCCGCGCCCCAGAACATGATCGCCGACGACAGCGGGAAGCCGAGCGTGTCGATCAGTGCCGCGTTGGCCAGGAAGGCGCCCGACAGCAACAGGACCGTGCGCCAGTCGGCGGGGGCGTCCAGGTCGACGTCCTCCCCCGCCTCGGCCTCGCCGCGCCCACCGCGGAGCACGTCGCGCGCAAGCAGCACGGCGACGAGCAGCAACAGCGACCCGACGAGGATCGGCACCGCCTTGGGGCCCACCGGTCCGCGCTGGGTGAAGTCCGCCGGGATGCGCAGGGCGTCGACGAGCACCAGGACACCGACGGCGAACAGGAAGGCGCAGACGCCCAGTTCGGAATGCGTGCGCCACCAGGACTTTGGTGGCGCCTCCTGCTCGAGCACGCTCATGCCAGCTCCTCCACGCCCCACCAAGGAACATCCAAGTCCGACTGCACACGCCGCCACCACGTCGACGGCGCCTCGCGCTCGCTCCTCGGGCCACCACGGCGCTCGATACGCGCGCCATCCGCGCGAGCGCACGAGTTCAACCAGGAGGGCGCAGGACACCACGAAGTCGACGGCGACACGGCGCTCCTGCCGCACCGGCCATCCACAACGTCCCGACCGCCCACAACGTGCCAGCCGTCTACAACATGCAGGCCACGCACAACGCGGCAGCTGGCCACAAGGCGCCGGGCAACCGGCCGTCGGGCACACCCTGTCCCGGGTGCGTGCGGCCGCGGCCTCGGCAACATCCGCTCCGCACTCAAACCGGCCCCACTACGCGAGGCTGGGTAACCGCTCACGGCCGAGTCCGCCGGCACCTCCCGCCGGCCACCCACAACGCGCCCGCCGTCCACGACGCGCCGGCTTCCCGCGACGCGCCCGTCCACGACGTCCCGGCCATCAACAACGTGCTGGCCGTCCACAACGCGCTGGCCAGCCGCTACCGGCGGATCATCCGCACGCCATCGGAGCGTTCGCGGGAACTTCGGCTCCTTCATGCCAGCCCCAGCTCCTTCAGCACCCCGGCCACCCGGTCGTTCTCCGATTTCAGGAACGCGGCGAAATCGTCCCCGGGCTGGAAGGCGGGTGTCCATCCGTTGCGTTGCAGGGCATCCCGCCACTGGGGCGTGTCCTGCAGCCGCGTGAAGAGGCCGATCAGCCGCTCGCGGTCGGGGTCCGACAGGCCCGGCGGCGCGACGATTCCGCGCCAGTTGGTGAACGAAACGTCCACACCGGACTCCCGCAGCGTGGGCGCGTCGATGCCCGGCACGCGTTGCGGTCCGGTCACCGCGAGCGCCCGCAGCGCACCCGACGCGATCTGGTCCCGCGTCTCGCCGATGCCGGACACCCCGAAGCCGACCTTGCCGCCCAGCACGGACGCCATCAGCTCGCCCCCGCCGTCGAACGGGATGTAGTTCACCCGCGGCGGCGCGATCCCGGCGGCCTGCGCCATCAGCATCGGCGCGAGGTGGTCCGGCCCGCCGGGCGCGGACCCGCCACCGACCGGCACACTGCCCGGATCGGCCCGCCACGCCTCCACCAGCTGCTGGATCGTCTGGTACGGCGAGTCCTTGCTGACCACGATGATGTCGGACTCCTCGGTCAGCTTCGCGACCGCGGTGGTGTCCTGCAACGACGACGGCGACTTGTTGGTGTACACCGAACCCACCACGCCAAGCCCCATGGACATGGCGAGCTTGCCGTTGCCGCGCTCGTTCACCAGCCGTCCGAGGCCGACCGTGCCGCCGGCGCCGGGCAGGTTGAACACCTCGATGTTGCCGTTGAGCCCGGCGTCCTCGATCGCCTTCACCGCCGTGCGGGCGGTGATGTCGTAGCCGCCGCCGGGCGAGTTGGGGACCATCATCCGCAGGCCCCGGATCTGGGGCCCGGTCTCCTCGCCGCCCGCCGACACCAGCGGGGGGATCAGGAGCAGTGCCGCGGCCGCGCCGAGAACGGCCAGCCACGCCTTGCGATTCTTCATCAGCGCACCTCGTTGTGGACTTTCGTCGTGGCGCATCCTGCCGCCCGCCCACGCCGCTGTCACCCGTTGCGCACTTATCGATCCTTGTGGTCATTGTGGTCACGGGCCACACCGCGCCCGCGGATGCGATAGTGGGGGCGTGGGTGCGCAAGGATCGCTGGCCCGCCAGCTGCTGGGCTGGCAGCTGATCATCGTGTTCGCCCTGCTCGCATGCGTGTTCGGCTACTCCGCCGTGCAGTCCGACCGCACCTTCACCGACACGCAGGGCCGCAAGCTCCTCGCCGTCGCCGAACAGGTCGCCGCCACCGCCGGGGTGCGCGCGAGCCTCGCCGACCCGGTGCGCCGCGACGCGCTGCCGGCCTTCGCCGAGAGCGCGCGCACCCTCTCCGGAGCCGACTCGGTGATCATCGCCGCCCCGGACCGGCGCATCCTCACCTCGCCCGACCCGAACCAGCTGCGCACCGAACTCCCCCTCGGCGCCAGCACCGTGCTGCACGGCCGCGCGTGGGTCGGCGAGATCGGCGGACAGCTCGTCGCGCACGTGCCGGTGATCGGCGACGCGGGACAGACCCTCGGGATCGTCGCCGCCGGCACCGAAACCCCCGGCTTCTTCGAGGGCGTCGCCAACTCCCCCGGCACCGCGCTGACCCTGCTGGCCATCGCCACGGTCGTCGGCGTCGCCGGGTCGCTGCTGCTCACCTGGCGCGTGAAACGGCAGACCCTGGGCATGGAGCCGCGCCAGATCACCGCGCTGGCCGAGCACCGCGAGGCGCTGCTGCACGGCATCAAGGAGGGCGTCCTCGGCCTGGACGAGCAGCACCGCGTCACCCTCGTCAACGACCAGGCCCGCGACCTGCTGGCCCTGCCCGAGGCCTGCGTGGGACGCCCGGTGACGGAGCTGGGCCTCAACGAACGGCTCACCGACGTGCTCACCGGCCGCGCCCAGGGCGTCGACCAGATCGGTTTGCGGGCCGGCCGGGTGCTGGCGCTCAACCGCATGCCGATCGCGCGCGGCGCGGTCGTCACGTTGCGGGACCGCACCGAACTGGCGACGCTGCGCGAAGAGCTCGAAGCGACCACCCGCGCCACCGACACGCTGCGCGCGCAGGCCCACGAGTTCACCAACCGCCTGCACATCATCGCCGGGCTGATCGAACTGGGCGAGTACGACGAGGTGCGGCACTACGTCGACCTGGTCAGCCAGGCGCACGAGAAGTGGCACGAGGAGGTGACCGCGCACATCGCCGACTCGGCCGTCGCGGCGCTGCTCGTCGCGAAGGCGAGCCTGGCCGCCGAACGCGGTGCCGGGCTGCGGCTGGCGCCCGGCACGCGACTGGACGATGTGGACGACCAGCTGTCCGCGGACCTGGTGACCGTCGTCGGCAACCTCGTGGACAACGCCCTCGACGCGCTCGCCGGCCGGGACGGGGACTGGATCGAGGTGGAGATCCGCCAGGATGGCGACGCGGTGTCGGTCGTGGTGCGCGACTCCGGGCCCGGGGTGGCGCCGGAGATCGCGACCGAGGTGTTCACCCACGGCTTCACCACGAAGGCCGCCGAGCACGGCGGACAGCGGGGGCTCGGCCTGGCGCTGACGCGGCAGACGTGCAAGCGCCGGGGCGGGTCGGTGGCCGTGCACAACGCCGACGGCGCGGTGTTCACCGCCGTCCTGCCCCGGCGGGCGGAGGTGCCGCGGTGATCCGGGTCCTGGTGGTGGACGACGACTTCATGGTCGCGAAGGTCCACAGTGGATACGTGGCGCGGACGCCCGGCTTCGCGGTGGCCGGGGTCGCGCACACCGGCGCGGAGGCGCTGCGCGCTGCCCGCGAGCTCGCGCCCGACCTGGTGCTGCTGGACATCTACCTGCCGGACGTCGACGGCCTGGCGGTGCTGCGGCAGCTGCGCGCCGATCCGGGCACCCAGGACATCGACGTCCTGGTCATCACCGCGGCCCGGGACGTGGAGACCGTGCGGGGCGCGCTGCGCGGCGGGGCCCTGCACTACCTCATCAAGCCGTTCTCCTCGTCGGCGCTGCAGGCGCAGCTGGAGGAGTTCGCCGCGCGGCACCGGAAACTGCACCGCCTCGCGCAACGCCACACCGCCGGGCAGGAGGACGTCGACGCGGTGTTCGGCGCCCGCACGCCGAAAGCGCTGCCCAAAGGTCTCACCGAGCAGACCGCCGAGCTGGTGCGGCAGGCCCTGCAGGCGCACCCGGACGGGTTGTCGGCCAGCGAGTGCGCGGGCGCCACGGACCTGTCCCGGCCCAGCGCCCGGCGGTACCTGGAGCACTTCGTCGCGGCCGGGCGGGCCGAAGTCCGCCTGCGCTACGGCGGGACCGGCCGGCCCGAGCGGCAATACCACTGGCGCGGCTGAGTTCCCGTTAGGGTGCCGCCGGTGAGCACGCAGCCGATCCCCGTGGTCCTGGTCGCCGGTTACCTGGGCTCGGGCAAGACGACACTGGTCAACCACCTGCTGACGCACGCGCGCGACCACCGCATCGGGGTGGTCGTCAACGACTTCGGCCGCATCAACGTGGACGCCCTGGCGGTCGCCGGGCAGGTCGATGCGATGCTGCCGATGGGCAACGGGTGCCTGTGCTGCGCGGTCGACTCCGCGGGCCTGGACCGGATGCTGGAACGGCTGACCGAGCCCGAACTGGGCATCGACGCGATCGTCATCGAGGCGAGCGGACTGGCCGAGCCGCGGGACCTGGTGCGCATGTTGCTGGCCGGCGAGAACCCGCGGATCGCCTACGGCGGCCTGGTCGAGGTCGTGGACGCGGTCGAGTTCGAGGGCAACCGCGTGCGCCACCCCGAACTGGACGAGCACCTGCGCTTCGCCGACCTGGTGGTGCTGAACAAGACCGATCAGCGGGACGACGACGCACTCCTGGAACTGGTGCGCAAGGTCAGCGGGGGACGGCCCGTCGTGCGGGCGTCGTTCGGCGCGATCGATCCGGGCCTGCTGTTCGACCCGGGTGCGCCCGAGCCGGTGGCGCGGCAGCTGTCGTTCGACGACCTGCGGCACGAGGACGGCCACCACCACGCGCACCTGCACGAGGGCTACCGCACCGTCGAGTTCAGCACGGACACGCCGATCCACCCGCGGCGGCTGCTGGCCTTCCTGACCGAGCGGCCGGCCGGGCTGTACCGGATGAAGGGGCCGGTGCACTTCGGCGTGCCCGGCCACGACGACCGGTTCCTGCTGCAGACGGTCGGGCCGTACTTGCGGTTCCACCGCTCGCCGTGGGACGGCGAAACAGCCGGCACCCGGCTGGTGCTGATCGGGACCGGTCTCGACTCCGACGACCTGCTCACGCGCCTGGCGGCCTGCGCCGAACCCGATCCGGCGGCCCGCACCGAGCGGGCGATCCTGCCGGTGCTCAAGCACTGCGGCTAGGAATGCCGTCCCCGAGAATCGGGGCCTACGATACCCGGAATCACTTGTGGGATTGTTCAACAATCGCTATCTTGTGATCCACATCGCCGGCAGATCGGCGGTGGGTTCTGCCTCTCGAAACCGAAATGAGGTTCGTTCCATGCACAAGCTCCAGGCGGCCGTCGTCGTCGCCGGTATCGCGGCGACCTGCGTGATCGGCGGCACCGCCGAAGCGGCCGCAGCCGGGGTCACCTGCGGCGGCGTCTCCTACCAGGGCCTCAGCCGCGGCAACGCCTGCTACTACAGCGACGGTGACAAGATCCTCGTCAGCGACGTCCGCAAGGACGGCTACTGGGTCTACGCCCATGTCGTCGACGAGCCGGTGAGCGCTCCGCACAACGACTACTACTGCAACAACAAGAAGGGCGGCGGCACGACCGTCACCTGCGGCCGGAACGCGAAGGAGGGCGGCAAGGTGCGGTTCTCGATCACCGTCATGCGGGGCGACACCTTCCTGGCCAGCAGCGGCCCGATCTCCGCGAGGTCCTGAGCCGGCCGGGTTCCGCGGAACCCGGCCGGTAACCCCCCGGCGGTGGGGCGCGATAGGCGAAGCAACCCGGCGAGGAGTGGTTCGCATGCGCGCATCCGCGATCAGGTGGTTCTGGCCGGCCGTGGCACTGGCGTTCGCCGGCACCGCCGCCGTCGAGATCTACGTGGCCGTGACCATGGTCGCGACCTGGGCGTGGATGCTGGCGGCGGTGCTCGTCCTCGCCTCGGGTGGGTGCGCCGCGGCCGCCTTTCGCCGGGAACGGGTCAGCCCGCCGCGGGGCCCCGGAGTCTGAACACGGCGGGCCCGGCTCTGTCGCCCCGGGCGCGCATGGACAAGACTGTGCTGGTGACGGACGAACTCATCAGGCCCGCCGAAGGTGCCGAACTCGCGGATGCGCTGAGCGCGGTCGTGCGCACCCTCGAGCCGGAGCCGGACGTCGAGCGGACGGTGGCCAACATCGTGCGCGCCGTGGCCGCGACGGTGCCGGGCACCGAGGACGCGGGGGTCTCCCTGCTCGACTCGGGTGAGCTGAAGTCCGTCGCCCCGTCCAGCGAGCGGGTGTCGCGGCTGGACCAGTTGCAGCACAAGCTCGGCGAGGGCCCGTGCGTGGACGCGGTCTTCGAGGACCCGGTCTACCGCACCGGCGACATCGGGGCGGACAGGCGCTGGCCGCGGTTCGGTTCCGGTGCCGCCGAGCTGGGGATCCGCTCGATGCTCGCCGTCCGCCTGTTCACCGGCAAGACGTTGCTCGGGGCGCTGAACCTGTACGCCACCGAGCGCGACGCCTTCGACCAGTCGGCCGAGCACGTGGCCGGCCTGTTCGCCGCCCACGCGGCGGTCGCCCTGGCCGGTTCGCGGGCCCAGGCGCAGCTGCGCAACGCGCTGGGAACCCGCGACGTGATCTCGATGGCGAAGGGCATCCTGATGGAACGCCACCGCGTGACCGACGACCAGGCGTTCGACCTGCTGGTGCGCGCGTCGCAGAACTCGAACCGCAAGCTCTACGACGTCGCGCGCTGGCTGGTGACCGGGACCAACAACGCCATCAACGAGGGCAACTAGGGGCCGCCCGGACGCCGCGCCCGCCCAGACGGGCGCTTGGCATGTCCGGCACCCGCTGCGGCCTGACGAGCAAACGCTCACTGACCGCCTACGGCCACCGACACCAACTTCACGGAATCACTCGTCTAGTCGAAAGAACCGCCGCGGCCGGCGCCGGCCGCGAAGCGTTGCGCTCCGCTCGCCGCGTCGGTGGCCAGTGAGGTCAGGCCGTGCCGCCATTCGTTGGCCATCGCGGCCGGCTCGTCGAGCCCGTCCTGTTCGAGCAGCGACAGCCGGTCCTCGCGGAGGCACGTCTGCGGGAAGCGCGCGAGGCCCGCGGCGAGTTCCTCGGCCGCGGCGCGCTCGGTGCCGGCCGGCACCACCCGGTTCGCCAGGCCCATCGCCAGTGCCTCCGGCGCGGGCACCGGACGGCCGGTGAGCACCAGGTCCATCGCCCGGCTCTGCCCGATCAGCCGGGGCAACCGGACCGTCCCGCCGTCGATCAGCGGCACACCCCAGCGGCGGCAGAACACGCCGAAGACCGCGTCCTCCGCGGCCACCCGCAGATCGCACCACAGGGCCAGTTCCAGTCCGCCCGCCACGGCGTGACCGGCGACCGCGGCGATCACCGGCTTGCCCAGGCGCAGCCGCGTCGGGCCCATCGGGCCGGGACCGTCGTCGCTGACGCGGTTGCCGCGCTCGGTGCCCAGAGCCTTGAGGTCGGCACCGGCGCAGAACGTGCCGCCCTCGCCCCACAGCACGGCGACCGAGGCGGTCTCGTCGGCGTCGAACGTCTCGAAGGCCTCCAGCAGGGCCTGCGCGGTGGGGCCGTCGACGGCGTTGCGCGCGTGCGGCCGGGACAGGATCACGGTGTGGACCGGGCCGTTGCGCTCCACCCGGACGGCAGGTTCGACCATGTGATCACGTTTCCACACCGGCCATCGCCTGTCATCCGGCCCGCCTAGCTCAGTGCCTCCACCGCGTCCGGCAGGCTGGTCAGCCGGCGCGCGTCACCCGGGAGCGGGACGCCTTCCCAGCCGGGACCGGCCGCGTACAGGCGGGTGCCGGACAGTTCGCCGGCCGGGACCTGGCTCGCCAGCTCTGCCGAGTGGGCCCACACGACCGTCGCCACGGGCTTGCGCGTCGTGACGGCCGTCAGCAGCGAGTGCGGCGGGACCCGCGCGCCGAGCGAGATGGTGCCCTTGCCGCGTTCGGCGAGCGCATGGCGCAGCACCTCCAGCGGCAGCGAGTGCTGTTCGTCCGGGGCGCAGGCCAGCAGCACGGACGCCGGGCCGGTGTGGTTGCCCGCCGGGAGGGCGTGCAGCGCCGCGATGATGCCGTCGGTGGCCAGGTGCTCGACCTCGACCGGCCCGCCCGGCTCGGCGCACCGCTCACCGAGTTCCTGCAGGAACGGCACGAGCAGCTTCTGCCAGGTGTCGATCGTGCCGTGCCGGTCGAGGAACCCGACCACGATGCGGCGGAAGGCATCCGGGTCGAGCTTCTCGGCCGCGCCCCGCAGCGACCGTCGCCGCCGGGACGCCACCCGGTCCGCCACGCGACCGGACACGATCGCGGGCGGAACGCCGCCCGCGCTGACGGTCGCGGCCGCGCTGGCCACCGGAACGCCCTGCCGCACGAGGTGCACCACGCGTTCCAGGCGGCGCAGGTCGCCGACCGTGTAGCGGCGGTGCCGTCCGGGCTCCCGCGCGCTCGGGCCGAGGCCGTGCCTGCGGTCCCAGCTGCGCAGCGTCGCGACGGCGACACCGAGCCGGTCCGCCACCGCCGCGGGGGTCAGCACCGCCTCGGGCGGTACCGCTTCTCGCGCGGCCTGCCCCGTGCGGCTCATCCGTCCACGCCCCCCGATGACGTCCCACTACCACCCTTCCGGCGGTTCATCGTTAGATTGTGCAACATTCGCGAGGCAGATGGTTGATGATCGGCACGATGGGCGGGTCGGGCTCCGGTGCCCGGCCCGCCTCAGGTCCCGACCTGCACCACGTACTTGCCCCGTCCGAGCCCGCCGGCGAGAAGGTCGTGGACCGGCGCGACGGACCCGAGCGACTCGACAACGGTGATGTCGGGCCGGACGCTGCCCCTGGCGATCAGTTCGAAACCGTTGGTCAACGCCTCGGCAGCGGCACGCGGGTTGCTCGCGGTGAGCCGGCTCATGCTGAACCCGATGATCCCCACGTTGCCCCCGATGAGGCGTCCCGCCTGCGGCAGCGGTGCCGGGGTGCCGCCGGCGGCGTTGCCGAACAGGACGACCCGTCCGCCAGGCGCCGCGAGGCTCAGGTCGAGGTCGAGCAACCCCGTTCCGGTGGGGTCGAGGATGACGTCGACGCCGCCGGGGGCGACCTTGTGAACCGCTTCGGCCAGGTCGTCGTCACGGGCGAACACGTCGTCCCAGCCCGCGGCGAGGCCGTCGGCGATCTTGCCGGCCCGGCCGACCGTGCCGATCCTGCGCCCGCTGCCGAGCGTCGCGGCCAGCTGGCTCACGACCGAGCCGAGGCCGCCGCTCGCCGAGTGCATGAGCACGGTCTCGCCGAGCCGAATGCGAGCCCGCTCGGTGAGCAGGAGCACAGCGGTCGACACGACCAGCGGTGCGGACGCCGCCGTCTCGAGCGGGATGCCGTCGGGCACGCTCACGGTGACCTCGGCATTCGCGAGGGCGACCTCCGCGAGACCGCCGCCGGGCGTGAACGCCGCCACCCGCTGGCCGACCTGCTTGTCAGTCACCCCGGCGCCGACCGCACGGACCGTGCCGGCCACCTCGCGTGGTCGAGGTGGCGACACCCGAGCCCGGCCCCGGTCAGGTGGCCATCGACGTCGCCTACGCGGGCATCAACTTCATCGACGTCATGGCCCGCCGCGGAGATCCCGGTTACGCGTCCGCGTGGCCGTACGTCCCCGGCCTCGCTCGTCGCGCTGCCATCCGCCGCAGGTTCGGACATGAGCAAAGCTTTCACAACAGCTCCTGATTCACCATTCGTCGTACCTGGTCAGCTCTCGCCGGCGACGGTCACCGGGCCGGGCACGGTGTCGCCGAGGATGCGGCCGACGTAACGACCGCGGTCCAGCACACCGGGATCGTCATGCGCGGGCACGACGAACCGGTACTGCCGCGCCGCCTTCGCCGCCGCCATCTCCTGCAACACCGAAGTCGTGAAGTTGTTCGTCAGCGCAGGATCGTCGATGGCCAGGTACGTCGGCTGCACTCCTGCGACGAACCCGTCCCGCGGCTGGTTCCGGAGTGCGCCTTCCACGTCGTAGAACAGGTCGCCGCACAGATACGCCTCCCCTTCACCGGTGTCGACGACCACTCCGATGGAACCGGGGGTGTGCCCGCCGGACAGCCGGCAGGTGACGCCGGGGAACAACTCCTCACCCGCACCCGGGTGGTCCAGGTCCAGGAACCGCAGGGCACCCGGCGTGTACAACCGGTCGATCAGGTGGTGGAGGTCGTCCTTCGCGTAGGCACGTCCCTGGATTCCGGTGCAGGCACCGCCGAGCTCGCTCCGGTTCACCACCACCGGGACCGTCATCGGGACGCGGTGCAGGTGCCCGGCGTGGTCTCGATGCAGGTGGGTGAGGATGACGCAGGTGAGGTCGCCGGGTTCGAGCCCGTGCGCCCCGAGCTGCTCCTCGAAACCTTGCCCCGGTGCGATTTCGCCGCCTGCGCCGAGGACCGAGGGGTCCCGGTACCCGGCGTCGACGAGGATCGGCCCTGCCTCTCCCTCGAGCAGGAAACCCTGTGCGGGCACGGCGATGCGGTGTCCCGGCGCGATGCCGCGCAGGCGCATCGACTCGTCGATGACGACCGAGCCGAAGTTGAGCCGGTGGATCCGGTAGGTCATCTCATCCCTCCGCGTGGCGCAGGTAGCGCCGGAATGCGTCGGCGACCGCCTGCCTGATCGCGCCTCCGCCCTGGCCGAGGTAGTTCTGTTCGATGGCGGTGAGCACTGGCGTGACGTCACCCCGGAGATCGAGGCCGAGCAGGAGCTCCGCGAGCCAGGACCGGACCAAGCCGGTCGCGGCCGTCGAGTCGACCTCGATCACGGTGCCGGTGCGCCGGTCGACCCGAAGGCAGACCGAGAACAGCTGGTGCACTCCGTGCGACGCGGAGGTCGCCGGCACCTTCGCATATCCGACGACGATGAGGTTGTCTGCCACTGTCATCGCCGGAGTCTGCCACGGCTGTGCCGCCGGCCGCGCCGCCGCGGCGATCACGGTGAGACCTTCGCGGATTCGGGTGTCGGCGCGGTGACCGCCGGCCGGGCACGGGCCAGGCTCAGGCACACCGCACCGAGAAGCATGCCGGCCACCATCGCGAGGAACACCGGGGTGAACGAACCGCTCACCTGGATGAGCCAGCCGATCAGCAACGGCCCGAGCAAACCGGCGAGCTGGGTGCCCATGTTGATGAACCCGAGCCACGTGCCGACCTCGTGCGGCCGGACCACGTCCATCGGGACGGACCAGAACGGGCCCAGCCCCGAGTAGAGGAAGAACCCGGCCGCCGTCAGGAACACGCCGGAAAGGGTCGCGCCGGCCGCGAGCACCGTCAGCGCGATGAAGATCGCGGTGAGCAGATAGGTGGCCGCGACGAAGTACCGCCTCGAGTTGTTGAACCACCGCTGACACAGCCACGCGCCCGACAGCATGCCGACGGTCCCGGCCACGAACGGGAGGGTGGCGAACACCCCGGTCTTGGCCACGGTCAGCCCGCGATAGGTGAGCAGGTAGGTCGGCAACCACGTCATGAGCCCGTAGAGCACGAATCCGAAGAAGAAGAACGCCGCGAAGGTGAGCCAGATGTGCGGTACCCACCACTGGCGCGGCTCGCGGGGACCACGGACCTCCGGCTCGGTGCGCAGGTTCCGCGTGCCCGGCCTGTCCCACATGAAGAACAGCACGAGCGGGACGCACAACACCCCGGGGATGATGGTGGCGTAGAAGACCCAGCGCCAGCCGAGGTGCGTGACGAGGGGGAAGGCGATCGACGGGGCCACGGCGGGACCGAGCGTCAACGCGGTGAGCATCAACGCCAGAGGCAGCGAACGCCGCCCGACCGGGAACCAGTTGGCGAGTGCGCGCCACAGTGGAGGCGCGTGGAACCCCTCACCCGCTCCCATGAGCAGACGCACCGCCAGCAACGCGGCGAGGCTCCCGGCGACCGCACCGGTGAGGACGCTGAACACGGTCCACCACGCGATCGCCGCCGCGATCACGCGGCGCTGCCCGATCCGGTCGGACAACCGCCCGGCAGGAACCTGCACGATCGTGTAGCTGAGGAACAACGCGCCGGAGATCAGCCCGGCTGTGGACGGCTTGATCCCCAGCTCGCGGGTGATGAACGGCAGTGCCGATCCGAGTGCGACGCGGTCGAAGTAGGAGACCAGCAGCGTCACCCACAGGATGCCCAGGACGATCCAGCGGTACCGCCCCGTGGAGGCCAGCTTCACCGTCATCACCCGGCTTTCCGCTCGGCGACGGAAGGGTCGAACCCGGCCCCCTCGGGGAGGAACTCGTTGACCGGCGAGCCGAGGAACTCCGGGACCTCGTCCTCATCGTGCAGACCGACCGCGAAGCTCTTGATCAGCGGGTCGTCCTGCAGGCCCGGGGTGTGGACCTCGAGCAGTGTGCATGGCGCTTCGGACTTGTTCCACGACCAGTGGACCTTGCCCGCGGGGATGCGCAGGAAATCCCCGGCCTCGAGGTGGAACGCACGGTCTTCGACGAACACCCACAGTTCGCCGTCGCGCAGCCAGTTGAGCTGCTCGCAGTCGTGGGTGTGCGGGCGCGAGTGGTAGCCCGCCGGGCGGGTGGCGATCATGAGGGACGAGGAGTTCCCGAAGACCGCTTTCGTCGTGAACGACGTGGTGCCCATGTCGGCGGTCTCTTCCGGAACCGAATCGCCGCGAACGTGGATCGGCACAGCATCTCCCTTGACGCATTCGACTGGTGGCGCTTCGCGACACCTGTCAAGGGAGTTGACGCGATACTCGGGGCGGCGTGGCTCGAGCTCTGCTCGTCAGTCACCGCTCCATCAGCGTCAGCTGTTGACCGGCGCAAGCGTAACCACGGGAGTGCCGGCAGGCAAGACGTTCAGGCTCAGGGACCGAGGCGCTGCACGCCGCGCTGGAGGTGTTCTGGCGGCAGGGCTACGAGGCCACCTCGATGCAGGACCTGGTCGACCACGTGGGCGTCAACTTGTACGCCACCTACGGCAGCAAGCACGACCTCGGCCCGGCCCGGCCCTCGAGGCCGTCCGCGACTTCATCCGGTCCTACGTCGCCGATTCGCGTTCGGACAGCCGGGGTGGCCTAATCACCAACACCGCGACCGAACTGCTCCCGCACGACGCCAAGGCGGCCCGCCGGGCCGACATCGCGTTCGGCGAACTCGAGGCGCCACCGGCGGGCACCCTCTCCCGCGCCCAGCAGGAGGGCGACCTCGCCGAGGGCAAGGACCCGCCCGCGCTCGCCCGGCGTGTTCGCCGTGGTCACCAGCGAGTTCGTCGTCGCCGACCTGATGCCCCAGCTCCCGAAGACCGCGCTCATGACGCTGTTCGCGATCTTCCTGGCCGGCAACGTGCTGGCCGCGACCGCGAGCGGCTACAGCACGATGATGACCGCCCGCATCGTCACCGGCGTCGCCGGGCAGGCGTTCTTCGGCACCGGCATCGCGCTGACCGCGCAGCTCACCCGCCCGGAGGTCCGCGGCCGCGCGATCGCGGTGGTCATGAACGGTCTCATGCTGGGCACCCTGCTCGGGCTGCCGCTCGCGACCGTCGTCGGCCGCGGCCACCGTGATCGGCAACCTGGTCGTCGGGCGGCTCGCCGACCGCCGCACCATCCCCGTGCTGGTCGCCGGTCTCGCACTGAACCTGGTCTTCCTCGTCGCGTTCGCGCTGCTCGCGGACCTGCCCGCGCCGGCGGTCGCGGCGATGCTCGGCATCGGGCTCACCGGCGTCACGATGAACCCGGCGATGGTGACGCGTGTGCAGCGCGCCGACAACGGCCTGGTGGGCCTGCTGCCCGAACTGGTGCGCCGTCGCGGGCACGCCCCGGTCATGCAGCCGTGCGCCTGACCTGGCCCGACAGGAAGGTCCACATCAGACCGGTCGCGCCGGCCGGCCAGGCGTGCGTGACCCCGGAGTACACGAGGGACTGCACGGCGGACCCGCCCGCGCACCCCGTCCACGTCGTGACCACCGCCGGTGACACGCGCCGCGACGAGGACGCGGGCGGGCACGCGTCGAGCGTGCGCCAGGTCGCGGACGCGTGCTCGGCGACCTGGGCGCCGTGCCCGAGCACGCGGTCGCCGGTTCCGGCGGCGACGAGTGCGGACAGCCCCTTCGCGGCCGGGTTGGTGCACGGGGCAGGCGGCGCGGCACCGTAGGTCGCGAAGGCGGCGAACAGGCCGGGCGAGACGCACGCGAGGTGGAACGCGAGCCGGCCGCCGTTGCTGTAGCCGACGAGGTACACGCGGCGTGGGTCGGACGTGAACGCGTGGGCCGCGTCGGCGACGACCGCCGCGATGAACGAGGTGTCGTCGACCCGCTGCCGTGCCGCGATGCCGCAGCACCCGCTGCCCGCGTTCCACGATTGTCCGATTCCGGCCGGATACACGATATCGGCCAGTCCCTGTTCCGCATAACCCAGGAAACCGGTCTGCACCGCACCATTCCGGACATCGACACCACGGCCGTGCAGAACCACCAGCAACGGCAGTCCGGAATGAGCCTTTTCCGGCCGGACCGCCAGATAGGTCCGGCTGAGGTGACCGGCCGGCAGCGTGCGCGTCTCGATCGAGATGCCCTGCCCCGCCAGGGAATCCGCCTTCACCGGCGCGGCGCACCCGGCCAGCGCGACGCACAGCAGGAACACCGGGATCCCTCGTCGCCACCGCGCCATTCGTTCATCCTGGACGATTGCGCGTCGGGTCACGGTGAGCGCGGTGATTTCTCAGGACGTTCTTAATGACCGCCCAGCGTCCGCCCAGAAACGGGAACGAGACTCGGCCCGGTCTTCCCTTTTCGACCGCCTGGAGGAATGATGGCCGTGATTTCCCGGATGCTGCCGGTCCGTGCCCGCGAGCGTCCGGACGACGTGGCGTTCCTCGACGGCGCGGACGGACGGGACCTGACCTGGCGCGCCGTCGCCGCGCACGCGCAGCGGTGGCGGGAACTGGCCCGCGACCTGCCGCCCCGCACCCGCGTCGGCCTGGTCGCGGCCGACCCGCTGGTCTTCACCGCCTCCTACCTCGGGTGCCTCGATGCCGGCCTGACCGCGGTGCCCGTCGATCCGCGGCTGCCGGAGGCCGAACTGGCGACCACCCTGGCCCGGCTGCGCACCGGCCTCGTGGCGACCGACCGGCCGGACCTCGTGCCCGCGCGCCCGACGTGGCACGTCACCCTCGCCGGGCCGCGGCCGGTGCGGGCGGCGCGCGTCCGCCCGGACGGCTACGCGCTGCGGCCCGCGGTCCTGCTGACCAGTTCCGGCACCACCGGCGCGCCGAAGGGCATCCCGCTCAGCGAGTGGCAGCTGGTGCACACCGCCCGCCGCGTGGCCAGGCACCACCGGTTCGGCCGCGGCGAGCGCGGTTACACGCCGCTCCCCCTGTTCCACGTCAACGCGCAGGTCATGGGCCTGCTGGCGACCGTCATCAGCGGCGGCTCCCTGGTGCTCGACCGGCGGTTCAGTGCCGGCGAGTACTGGGAGCGCGTCCAACGCTGGAAGCCGACCTGGCTCAACACCGTGCCCGCGATCCTCGCGTCCCTGACCCGGCAGGCCGCCCCGCCGGACGAGGTCGCCCGCCGGATCCGGTTCGCCCGCTCGGCGTCGGCACCCTTGTCGCCGGAGATCGCGCGCCGGTTCACCGCCCGCACCGGCATCGGGGTGCTGGAGACCTACGGCATGTCCGAGGCCGCCGGGCAGATCACCGCGAACCCGCTCGCACCGGCTCGCCGGCGCACCGGCTCGGTCGGCCTGCCGGTCGGGGTCGGGCTCGTCGTCGCCGCGCCGGACGGCACGGTCCTGCCGCCGGGCGAACGCGGCGAGGTGCGGCTGCGTGGCCGCCAGGTCGTCAGCCGCTACCTCGAACTGGACGGCCTGAGCGAGCGGATCCGGCCCGCCCGGACCTCGGACGGGTGGCTGCCGACCGGTGACGTGGGCGAGCTCGACGCGGACGGTTTCCTCACGCTCGCCGGCCGCGTGGACGACGTCATCAACCGCGGCGGGGAGAAGATCTACCCGCAGGCGGTCGAGGACGTCCTGCTCGCGCACCCGGCGGTCACCGCGGTCGCGGTCGTCGCCGCTCCCGACGAGCGGCTGGGCCAGGTGCCGGTCGCGTTCGTCACCGGCCGTCCCGGAACCGGTCTGGAGGGGGCGCTGCGGGACTGGTGCGAACACCGGCTCGCCCGGTACCAGCGTCCGGCGGTGATCGAGGTGACACCGGCGCTGCCGCTCGGCCCGACCGGGAAGGTGCTGCGGCGCGCGCTGCGGGCCGAGGCGGGGCGGTGAGCCCGCGTGGCGAACACCTGCACTACGTCGACCTGGTGCGCGTCCTGACCGTCGGGCTGGTGATCGGCCTGCACGTGCTGGCGCTGGCACCGTTCGCGCCGGGGGTGCCGATCGGGGCGCTGATCATCGTCTTCCACGTCAGCCGCGAGGTGTTCTTCCTGCTGACCGCGTTCGTCCTCACCCACAGCACGGCCCGCAGACCGCGGTGGCCGGAGTTCTGGCGGCGGCGGTACCTGTTCGTCGTCGTGCCGTATCTGCTGTGGACGGTCGTGTACTTCCTCGCCGACGGCGGCCCGTACTCGGTCGTGTCGTTCCGGACCGAGCTGCTCACCGGGACGGCGCGCTACCACCTGTACTTCCTGCTGGTGTCGATGCAGATCTACCTGGTGTGGCCGGTGATCCGCGCGCTGATCGCCGCGACCCGCCGCCACCACCGGGCGCTGGCGGCGTTCGCCGTGGCCTACCAGCTGGTGTTCTCGCTCGCCGGGCAGCAGCAGTGGACCATCGGTGCCCTGTCCGGCTGGCTGCGCGCGCCGGACGCGTGGCTGCCCAGCTACCTCGGCTACGTCCTGGCCGGCGCACTGGCCGGCGCGCACCGCGAAGAGCTCGTGGCGTGGACCCGGCAGCACGTGCGGGTGGTCCTCGGCGGGTGCCTCGCGGCGCTGGCGCTGGGTGCCGGTGTCTACCTGGCACAGGTGTACCTCGGCGGGCAGCCCCCGCTGGTGGCGAGCACCGTGTTCCAGCCGGTGGTCGCGGTGGAGAGTTTCGCCGTGGCGTGGGCGTTCCTCGCACTCGGTCTGGTGTGGACGGAGCGCGGCACACCGTGGCGCGGTCTGGTCCGCGCCACCTCCGACGCCTCCTTCGGCGTCTACCTGATCCACCCGCTCGTCCTGCAGTACGTGCTCCTCGGGGTGACCGCGGCCGGGTTCACCGCGCGGCCGGTGCCGGACGCGGTGGCGCTGCCCGCGCTGGTGCTCGTGGTCGTCCCGTTCGTCTACCTCGTGTCCGGCCTGGTCACCGCGGCGGCGCGGCGCACCCCGGCCAGCCTCGCCCTCACCGGGCGGGCCCGGCGGCGGCGCAAACCCGCGCGGGTGCCCGAGCTCGCCCTCGTCCAGTCAGGAGGAACCCCATGAACACCGGTGTGACCATGGTGATCGATCCCGGCCTGCCGACCGGCGCGTTCACCGACCTGATCGCCAGCCACGGCGACCACATCGGCCTGCTCAAGTTCGGCTGGGGCACCGCGCTGGTCACCAAGGACCTGCACCGCAAGATCGCCGTGCTGTGCGAGGCCGGGATCGGCTTCTACTTCGGCGGCACCCTGTTCGAACACCACCTGGTGCGGGACCGGCTCGACGACTACCTCGCGTTCGTCGAGTCGACCGGCGCCACGCACATCGAGGTGTCCAACGGCACGATCCCGTTGTCCCAGCACGACAAGGCGTCCTATGTGGAGCGGATGGCACGGTACCGGCCGGTGCTGGCCGAGGTCGGGTACAAGGACGCCGGGCGCTCGGCGTGCCTCGGCCCCGGCGACTGGGTCGGCGCGATCCTCGAGGACCTGGCCGCGGGAGCCGACTTCGTGATCACCGAGGCACGGGAGTCCGGCCGCAGCGGGCTCGCCCGGCCCGACGGGCACGTGCGCGAGGACGTGCTGCACGCGGTCATCTCGTCGGTCGACCACCGGCGGCTGCTGTTCGAGGCGCCCACGAAGGACCTGCAGGTCGAACTGATCCAGGCACTCGGGCCGTCGGTCAACCTCGGCAACATCGCCACCACCGACGTGCTCGGCGTGGAAACCCTCCGGCGCGGGCTGCGCGCCGACACCCTCATCCAGCTCACCCCGGCCCCCGTGGCCTGAACGGAGTTCCCGTGCGTGACCCCCGAGACGCCTGCCACGTCGCCATCCCGGCCCGCGACCTCGACGAGGCCGTCGAGTTCTACGTCCTCGGCCTCGGCGCGAAGATGGCCCGCCGCTACGACGACCGCGTGACGTTCGACTTCTTCGGCGACCAGCTCGTGTGCCACCTGTCGGAGACCGTGCCCGCGGAGGCGGTGGCCTACCCGCGGCACTTCGGCGTGAGCTTCGCGCGCGCCGAGGACTTCGACCGGCTCGTGCGGGTGGTCGAGCACCGGAAGCTGCCGGTGCTGTCCGGGCCGTCGCTGCGGTTCGAGGGCACGGCCGAGCAGCACCGGACACTGTTCCTGGTCGACCCGTCGAACAACGTGCTGGAGTTCAAGAACTACGACGACCCGCGGTTGCAGTACTGATGGCCCTGCATCTGGTCCGGCACGGGCAGAGCGAGTGGAACGTGGCGGGCCGCGTGCAGGGGCAGTCGCCGCGCGCCGGCGGGCTGACCGCGCTCGGCCGGGAGCAGGCCGCGGCGGTCCGGGTGAACGGGACGGCGATCGTGACGAGCGACCTGCCGCGCGCGCGGGAGACGGCCTCGATCATCGCGCGACGTCTGGGGCTGCCGGTGCTCGTCGAGGCCGGCTTGCGGGAGCAGCGGCTGGGCGCGCTGGAGGGCCGCCGCTTCGCCGACGTGCAGCCGGTGATCGACGGGCTGTGGGCCGATCCGCGGCGGCCTCCGCCCGGTGGCGGCGAAAGCATCGCCGACCTGCACCGGCGGGTGCACCGGGCCCTGGCCCGGCTGGCGGCGCGCCACCCACGGGAGGAGCTGATCGTGGTGACGCACGGCGGGCCGGTGCGGGTGGCGACGACGGCAGCCGACCCGGTGCTCGGCGAGGCGGTGCCGCGGGACGCGGTCGGGAATGCGACGGTGATCACTGTGCATCCGGGCGCGCCCGTCTAGCCTGCGGCGCGTGACTTCCCTCGTGCGCGTGGAACGCGACCCGTCCGGGCTGGCCGTGCTGACGATCGACGCCGGGCCGCTGAACCTGTACTCGCTGGAGTTGCACGCCGACTTCGACGCCGCGCTGGACGAGCTGGGCGAGGCACGGGCGCTGCTGATCCGGGCCGAGGGCAGGATCGTGAGCGGCGGGGTCGACGTGTCGCTGTTCGACGCGCAGGAGACGCCCGAGCAGGCGAAGGAGCTGTTCGACCGGATGCTGGCGCTGCCGGAGCGGGTGGCGGCGCTGGAGATCCCGACGGTGTTCGCGGCGCACGGGTTGTGCCTGACGTGGGCGTTCGAGCTCGCGGTGGCATGCGATCTGATCGTCGCGGCGGAGCGGGCGTCATTCGGCCTGGTGGAGAAGGTCGTCGGGCTGACCCCGACGATGGGCGGCACGCAGCGGCTGGCGGCCCGTGCCGGTGTGGGCCGCGCGAAGGAGTTCGTCATGACCGGCGACCGCTACCCGGCGGCGGTGCTGGAGCGGTGGGGCGTGGTGAACCGGGTCCTGCCCGACGACGGCTTCGACGACGCCGCTCGCGCGTTCGCGGCCGGTTTGGCCGCCGGCCCCACCCGTGCCCACGCGGCGACGAAGAAGGTGCTCGCCCACTTCGAACGCGGCGGCGTCCCGGAGGCGAACGCGCACATCACGTCCCTGGCGGCGGAGTTGTACCGCACCGAGGACCTGCGCAACGCGATCCGGTCGTTCCTGACGGACGGCCCGGGGAAGGCGACGTTCACCGGGCGCTAGGACCTGTCCTCAAAGTGGGTTCGGTTGTTCTGCTTTGATCAACGGGATGTTGTTCAAGGGCAGGACGGAGGCGGCGTGGCGGGACCTGCCCGAGCGTTAGGGGCCGTGGAGGACGGTCTATCACCGGTTCTGGCGCTGGTCACGCAACGGCACCTCGAGCATGCTGGTGTCGACGGTGCGGGTGGTCGCCCACGCGATCGACGAGCTCGATCGTGAGGTGTCGATCGATTCCAGCGTCGTGCGTGCCCACCACCACGCCGCTGGTGCTCGCCGGACGAGCTCACACAGGGGGCGAGCGGATCTTCCGGCGGCACAGCGAGCCAGGTGAGCATGCCCTCGATCGTTCGCGCGGGGGACCGACCACCACAATCCACCTCGCCTGTCACGGTCACCGCCGGCCCCTGCCGGTCGTGCTGACCGGCGGGAACATCAACGACTGCACCATGGTCAGCCGCAACGTGGTCGAACGCTGCTTCAACCGCCTCAAGCAGTCCCGCGCCATCGCCACCCGCTTCGACAAAACCGCCACCTCACACCACGGCATGATCGACCTGGCCACCCTGCTCATCTGGCTTTGAGGACACGCCCTAGGGAGGTCCAGCGGCAGGGGGCGCCAGGAGCTGGTGACCGTGACGCGTGCGTTGTGATCATGATGTGACACGGGGACTTGTGGCGCGCGCCGCGACGTGCCGACCGGAACAGACGTGAGCTTTCGCAACTTCTGGGAGTTCGTGCTCGGGACCTTCGCACTGCCGAGCGCAGGCCGGTCGCCTTCCTGGTCCCATCTTCATCGCACACGGCCGGGCTCTTCGGAGTCCGAGCCGATCACCTGGATCACACTCCTGCTGAGCTGGACGATGTTCGGCTGGATAGCGGCTTTGGTGTGGGCGTTCAACTCCAAGCCCGCCGAGCAGGTGCAGGCCGCCACGTAGCCGGCTCGTGGCCGTCCACCTCGACGTCGGCGACCTCGGTCACCACCGGCGTGAGGCACCCCCGGCGCGGTAGCGCCGGGGGTGCCCTCGCGTCAGCGCTTGGCTTCCGTGGCCGGGAGGATCCTCCCCCGCACCTCGCCGAAACCGATGCGTCCCTCGGCGCCGGGCGCGGTCGCCGAGATCGAGACCTCGTCGCCGTCCAGGAGGAAGGAACGTTCTTCCCCGTTGACCGTGACCGGCTCCTTGCCGCCCCAGGTCAGCTCGATGAAGGCGCCCCGCTGGTCCTTCTCCGGGCCGGAGATGGTGCCCGACGCGTACAGGTCACCGGTCCGCGAGCACGCGCCGTTGACCGTCATGTGCGCCAGCATCTGCGCCGGCGACCAGTACATCTCGCGGTACGGCGGGCGGCTGACCTCCTGCCCGTTCCACGTCACCGACAAGTCGACATCGAGGCCCCACGGCTCATTTTCCCGCAGGTACGGCAACACCGGCGGATCCTGCACCGGCGTCGGGACGCGCGCGGCCTCCAGCGCGAGCAGCGGCACGACCCACGGGGAGATCGACGTCGCGAAGCTCTTGCCCAGGTTCGGGCCCAGCGGCACGTACTCCCAGGCCTGGATGTCCCGCGCCGACCAGTCGTTCACCAGCACCGCGCCGAACACGTGCCGCGTGAAGTCGGCCGTGGACACACCCGAACCGAGTGGCGAACCGACGCCGACGATGAACCCCAGTTCCGCCTCGATGTCCAGCCGCCGGGACTCACCGAACGTCGGCGCGTCCTCGTCCGGCGCCTTCCGCTGCCCACAGGGCCGCACGATGTCCGTGCCGGACACGACCACCGTCCCGGACCGCCCGTGGTAGCCCACCGGCAGGTGCTTCCAGTTCGGCATCAGCGGCTCGGCATCCGGCCGGAACAGCCGCCCCAGGTTCGACGCGTGGTGCTCCGAGGCGTAGAAGTCGACGTAGTCGGCGACCTCGACCGGCAGGTGCAGCCGCACCTCGTCCACGCCGAACACCGCCGCGGCCGGCACGTCGCCCTGGACCAGCGAGACCAGACGCGACCGCACCTCGACCCACCGGTCGTAGCCCTGCGCCATGAACGCGTTCAGCGACGGCTGGGCGAACACCTCGTCCCCCAGCGCCGCGGCCAGGTCCACCACGGAATCACCGACCCGGACACCCACCCGTGGCGCGGTGCCGGGCGTGGAGAACACGCCGTAGGGCAGGTTGTCCAGCCCGAACAGCGACCCTTCGGGGATGTCGATCGTGGTCACGCCGTCACTCCTCCTTCCAGCGCCGAAGCCGGGACCAGTCCCAGGTCCACCAGCTCCGCCACCGGCTCGTCGATGCTGCACGTCCCGAACGAGCGGAACACCGCGCGCGCCGGAACGTCCACTTCGGACACCAGCTCGGCCACCCGGGCGCCGTCCCGCTCGGCCAGCAGCGAAACCAGTTCGTCGACACCGGCCCCGCGCACCGCGGCCGCGGTGGCCAGCAACAGGTTCAGGAACCCGTGCTGCTCGAACCCGGTCGACGGATCGGTGTTGCGCACGGCGTGGTGCAGGCCGGCGGTGGCCTTGAACGGCACTTCCGCCCGCACCACGGCCAGCACGGCCTCGGCCAGCTCGGTCTCGCCGGGATACAGCTCGGCCTTCACGCCGCCGGTGCGGAACTTGGCCGCGTGCCCGGTCTTCGCGCAGGTGGCGATCACCTCGGCCCGGCGGGCGTCCCGCGGCACCTCGACGAACACCGGCACCTCACCGGCGACCTCCAGACCGCGGAAGAACTCCGGCACCGGCAGATCGGCGGGGACCGCGACCTCGAACCCGGCCAGCCGCACCGGCAGGTCGGCGGCCCGGCCCAGAGCGTCCGGCAGCTGGGCCGGGCCGCCCGGCGCGGTGACGGCCAGGTCCAGCGGATCGGACACGACCGCGCCCAGTTCGGCGAGCGCGGGAGCCGCCAGGATCAGCGGCCCGACCAGCTCGCCGTAGCCGGAGGCCAGGTGCGCCGCGTGGTCCGGCACCGCCTGCGCCAGCGGCTTCAGGCCGGGCGGGAACACCGCCGCGTCGTCGAGGAAGCCGTCGAACAGGCTCGCGGCGGTCACTGCGGTCCCCGTCCGGCCCAGGTCCACGCGTAGTTCGGGTCCTCGGCCGCACGGCCGCCCTCGCCGAGCTCCAGCGGCCGGAACGTGTCGACCATGACGGCCAGCTCGTCGAAGAACTCGACGCCGATGCTGCGCTCGTAGGCGCCCGGCTGCGGCCCGTGCGAGTGGCCGCCCGGGTGCAGCGAGATCGAGCCCTGCCCGATGCCGGACCCCTTGCGCGCCTCGTAGTCGCCGCCGCAGTAGAACATGACCTCGTCGGAGTCCACATTGGAGTGGTAGTAGGGCACCGGGATGGACAGCGGGTGGTAGTCCACCTTGCGCGGCACGAAGTTGCAGACGACGAAGTTGTCGCCCTCGAACACCTGGTGCACGGGCGGCGGCTGGTGCACGCGGCCGGTGATCGGTTCGAAGTCGCTCACGTTGAACGTGTACGGGTAGAGGCAGCCGTCCCAGCCGACCACGTCGAACGGGTGCTGCGGGTACACGAACCGCGTTCCGACGATTCCCGTGCTGCCGCGGTGCTTGATCAGCACCTCGACATCGGTGCCCTCGGCGAGCAGCGGCTCGGCCGGCCCGTGCAGGTCGCGCTCGCAGTACGGCGCGTGCTCGAGCAGCTGGCCGTACTTCGACAGGTACCGCTTGGGCGGCGTGATGTGCGAGTTGGCCTCGATGGCGTAGGCGCGCACCGGCCCGTCCGGCACCCAGCGGTGCGTGGTGGCGCGCGGCAGGATCACGTAGTCGCCCTGGCGGAAGGGCAGCACGCCGAACACCGTCTCGACGGTGCCCTCGCCGGACTCGATGTAGACGCACTCGTCGCCGATCGAGTTGCGGTACAGCGGCGAGGTCTCGCCCGCCGCCACGTACGAGATGCGCACGTCGCCGTTGCCCAGCACGAGCCGGCGCCCGGTGACGATGTCGTGGGACTTCCACTCCTCACCCGGGAACAGCTCGTGCAGCTTGAGGTGCCGCGGCCGCATCGGGTGGTTGGCCTCGGTGGTCAGGTCCGGGAGTTCCCAGACCGTCGAGTCGACGATCGCCGACGGGATGTTGCGGTGGTAGAGCAGCGAGGAGTCGCTGGAGAAGCCCTCCTCCCCCATCAGCTCCTCGTAGTACAGGCCGCCCTCGGGTGTGCGGTGCTGGGTGTGTCGCTTCGGGGGAACGGCACCGACCTGCCGGTAGTACGCCATGACCTCGCCTCCTTGCCGGTCCGATGTAGTTAATGTATGTACTACTTCGCCGGAGCGCAAGGGTCAGTTGCGGCCGCGCACGTCGAACTGGTCGCGGTTGGTGATCAGCTTGTCCAGCAACATGATCAGGATCCGCTGCTCGGCCTCGGTGAGCACGCTGGTCCACTCGTGCTCACGCTCGTTCTGCGCGCGGAACACCTCGACCATCTCGGCGCGCCCGCGCTCGGTCAGCGACAGCAGCACCGAGCGGCCGTCGTGCTCACCGGGCGTGCGCTCCAGCATGCCGTCGGCGACCAGGGTCTTGGTCAGGTTCGACACCGCGGCCCGGCTCATGCCGGTCAGCTCGGCGGCCTTCTTGGCCTCCAGCGGCCCGGCCAGCCAGGTGACGAACAGCAGCCGGAACCCCGACCAGGACCGGCCGCGCGGACGGTGGACGCTGGACTCCAGGTCGTAGGTGACGATGTTGGACGCCCGGTTCAGGGTGAGCAGCACCTCGGTGGCCAACTGGTGCCGGAAGCCGAACTCGTCGGCGAGACGGCGGTTGGCGAGCTCGACGAAGGACCAGAAGTCGAGCCCGCTCACACCGCCGTCCGCCATGACCGCAACCCTAACGTCCGAAGAAGTAGTTAATACCTAAACTACCTCAGGGGTGCGCTCCACGCCACGCCGTTCCTTCGTCACCTTGAGGAAGCACAGCATCACCGCGCAGAGGACCAGGCAGCCGATCGGGAAGTACAGACCGACCGACACGTCGTCGGCGGTGGCGTTCTTGCCGATGACGTAGGGCCCGAAGAACCCGCCCAGCGCGGCGATCGAGTTGATCGCCGCCAGACCGACCGCGGTGTGCTCCTTGGACAGCACGCGCGCCGCCAGCGCCCAGTAGGGCGCGAGGTAGCCGAGCACGCCGATCGCGACCAGCGACAGGCAGATCAGCGCGGCGACCGGGGTGTGCCGGAACTGGATGGTGCCGAGCAGGCCGATCGCGGCCAGCAGCATCATCGCGACGACGTGCCCGCGCCGTTCGCCGGTGCGGTCGGAGTTGCGGGCCACGATCAGCATGCCGAGGGCGCCGACGATCCACGGGATCACGCCGAGGAAACCGATGTTGGTCGCCGAGTACGACGGGTCCATCTGCTTGACGATCTGCGGCACGAAGAAGGTGAACCCGTACAGGCCGCACGCGGCGAAGAGGTTCGCGAAGGCCATGTAGAGCACCCTGCGGTCCTTCATCACCCGCAGCTGGCCCAGGAAGGTCTCCTTCTGCTCCGGCGCGTAGTCCTTGTTGATCTCGGTCTCCAGCCAGTCCTTCTCCTCGGCGGACAGGAAGCTCGCCTGAGCGGGCTTGTTCGGCAGGTACACCAGCACGACCAGGCCGACCAGCACCGCGGGCAGGCCCTGCAGGATGAACACCCAGCGCCAGCCGGACAGGCCGAACCAGTGCAGGTGGTCCAGGATCAGGCCGCCGGTCAGGCCGCCGAGGATCATCGCGACCGGCTGGGCGATCGCCAGTGTCGCGATCGCGCGGCCGCGTTCCTTGGGCCGGAACCACAGCGTCAGGTACAGCAGCAGGCCCGGGTACAGGCCGGCCTCGGCGACGCCGAGCACGATCCGCGCGATGTAGAGCTGCGGGATGTTCTGCACGAACCCGGTGATCGCGGTGACGATGCCCCAGCTGATCGCGATGCGGGCGAGCCAGATCCGGGCGCCCACCTTCTTCATGATCATGTTGCTGGGGACCTCGAACACCACGTAGGCGAGGAAGAAGATCGCCGACGCGGTGCCGAACACGGCCGTGGTGATCGCCAGCTCGTGCTGCATGCCCAGCTGGGCGTAGCTGATGTTGGACCGGTCCATGTAGTTGAACACGTACAGCAGCGCGACCAGCGGCAGCACTCTGCGGCTGACCTTGCGGACCGTGCGGCTGCCGACGTCACCGGCAGTGGTGGTTTCGCTCATGTCTCTCCTCGTTGAGTTCGCGAAATCAGGCCGCGGCGTTGATGCCGGCGAGGCGGCCCATGGTCAGGGCGTTGGCGACGGCGTTGCCGCCACCGACGTAGCGCTGCCCGAGCACTCCGGCTCCGGCCTCGCCCGCGGCGAAGAGGCCGTCGATGACCTCGCCACGCTCGTCGCGCACGGCCGCGCGTGCGTCGATCTCCAGTCCGGCGTGCGTGCACACCAGCTCCGCGGGCAGCAGGCGCGCCGCGTAGAACGGGGGTTCGCCGATCGGGTCCGGGTGGCCCGTCGCGCCCTTGCTGGCGAGCGTGCGGTGCCGCAGGAACTCCGGGTCGTGCCCGGACGGCAGCTGCTCGTTCCAGCGGCGCACCGTCGCGACCAGCGCGTCGGCGGGGATCCCGGCCTTGCCGGCCAGTTCCTCGAGGCTACCCGCGCGCAGCGTGCGCCCGGCCTCGGCCTCCGCCAGGACGTGGCCCGCGTCCCAGTGCGCGTACCCGGCGGGCAGGCTGAGCCGGGCGCGCTCGTCGAAGACCGCCCACGCCGTGCCGCCCTGCCGCTCGATGACGCCGCTGGACACCGCGTAGGAGGCGTCCTCGTCCATGAACCGGCGGCCCGCGCCGTTGACGTAGATCCGCGACTTCGGCGGGAACCCGGACTGCCAGTGGTGCAGCCGCTGGAAGTAGGCGGTGGGCAGCAGCAGGCCCCAGCCGTCACCGGTGACCCCGGCGCCGACCTGCTCGCCGAAGCGCAGGTGGTCGCCGCGGCTGCCGTCGGCGGCGACGACGAACAGGTCCTCGCCCGCCCGCAGCGCCGCCGGGTAGTAGCGCGCCAGCAGGTCCGGGTCCCGGGCGAACCCGCCGCTGGCGACCACGACCGCGCCGGCGCGCACCTCGATGCCGTCGGCGACCACCCCGGCGACCCGGCCGTCCTGCTCGATCAGGCGCTCGACCCGGGTGTTGAGGACGACCTCGGCACCGCGCGTGCGCGCGGCCCTGGCGAGCACCTGGACCACGCCGTAGCCCTGGTCCTTGGGCACGTGCCCGCGCCACACGTCCTCGACACCGGCCTGGCACAGCCCCGGCGTGTGCGCGTTGCCCGACACCTTCGCCGGGATCTCCACACCCAGGCCGATCAGCCACTCCAGCGTCGGCCCGGAGTGCTCGCAGAACGCGGCGATCAGGCCCGGGTTGAGCTGCCAGGAGTTGAGGTCCATGTAGTGCTGGAAGAACCGCTCGGCGGAGTCGTCCACGCCCAGCGCGGCCTGCACGCTCGTGCCGGCCGCGGTGAACATGCCCGCGGACAGCTGCGTGGAGCCGCCCAGCTCGGTTTCGGATTCGAACAGCAGCACCGAGGCGCCCCGCTCGGCGGCCGAGGTGGCCGCGGCGAGCCCGGCGCCGCCGCCACCGACGACCACGACGTCCCAGTCGTCACTCACTGCAGGTCCCCTCCGGTCTCGGCGATGATGCGGTGGTACAGGCCGTTGGACACCAGGCCGCCGTCCACGGTGACCTCGCTGCCGGTCATGTAGCTCGACCGGTCCGACAGCAGGAACAGCACGGCCTCGGTGATCTCCGCGGGCTGGGCCGTGCGCCCGGCCGGGATGCTCGCCACGGCCGAGGTGACGAACGAGTCCGCACCGGCCAGCAGCCCGGTGTCCACGAGCCCGGGGTGGACCGAGTTGACCCGGATCCCCCACTTCGCGAAGCCGCCCGCGGCCGATTTGGACAGCCCGGTCAGGCCCCACTTGCTGGAGCTGTACGCGGGCGAGAAGTAGCCGATCTGGCCGGAGATCGAGGAGATGTTGACGATCGACCCGCCGCCGGAGTCGCGCATCAGCCCGGCCACGGCCTTCATGCCGTAGAACGGGCCGGACAGGTTGATGCGCAGGACCTTCTCCCAGATCTCGTCGGTGGTGTCCAGGAACTCCAGACGGCGGGAGACGCCGGCGTTGTTGACCAGGCCGGTGAGACGCCCGCGGGCCGCGCGGATCTCCTCGACGACCCGTGCCCACGCCTGTGGGTCGGTCACGTCCAGCTGGTGCGCCGACGCCGATCCGCCGTCGGATCGGATCTCCTCGACGATCGTCGCGGCGTCGGCGATGTCCGCGACACAGACGTGCGAGCCGTGGCGCGCGAGCGCGCGTGCGTGACTGGCACCCATGCCCGCCGCGGCGCCCGTGACGAGCACGGTGTCCGGGTACTCAGACATGCCGCGACCCACCGTCGACGGCGATGCTGTGACCGGTCACGTAGCGGGCGCTGTCGGAGAGCAGGAACAGCAGCGGGCCGACGACCTCCTCCGGCGAGCCGAGGCGGTGCAGCGGCACGACGTCCAGCGCGTGCTGCAGCGCGGCCGGGTCTTCCTTGACCCAGCGCGTCATCTCGGTGTCGATGTAGCCCGGCGCGATCGAGTTGACCCGGATGCCCTTGTCGCCCAGCTCGACGGCGAGCGACTCGGTGAGGTGCGCGACGGCGGCCTTGGAGGTGCAGTATGCGCCGCGGCCCCGCCGGACCCGGATCGCCGACACCGACGACATGTTCACGATCGCGCTGCCCGGCTCCATGTGCCGCGCGGCGGCCTGGGCGCCGTAGAGCACGCCCTCGACGTTGACCGACAGCGTCGCGTTGATCTGTTCCGGCGTGATCTCCTCGGCCAGGGCGAACGGGAAGATGCCGGCGTTGTTGACCCAGAAGTCGATGCGCCCGAACCGTTCCAGCGCCAGCTGTGCCACGGTTTCGTGGTCCTCGGGCTTGGTGACGTCGATGCGAGTGCCGACGACCTGGCCGGGCTTGCCGGCGATCGACGACGCGGTGACGGCCGCGTTGATCTCGGTCGCGGTGGCCAGCATCTGCTCTTCGTTGATGTCGGCTGCCACGACGTGGACCCCACGCGTGGCCAGCGCGGCGGTGAAGCGCGCGCCCATCCCACGGGCCGCGCCGGTGACGACCGCGACCTTGCCCGGGAGCTCGGGGTGGACGGCCGTCATCGGCTCGTGCTGGGCGCGGGTGTCGCTCATCGGTTCTCCTTCATGTCGTCGCGGCGCACCGTGCGGCGGCGGATGCGCCAGGTGCCCGCGTGGCGGACCAGGTCGTCGGTGATCGTGGTCTGGCGCAGCAGCTCCGGCGGGCCGCCCGGCAGGGTGCGCACGATCTGCAGGTAGGCGCGGACGGTGAGGCCGCCGGCCGCCGGCGTGACGTGGACGTTGGTGAGGACGTGGCGGGTGACGCCGTCCTGCCGCGCGAAATCCGCCGCGAATTTCGTGAGGGCCTCGGTACCGGCGACGGGAGCCGGGTAGCTGGGCGAGTGGAACTCCCCGTCCGGGGTGAACGTGGCGGCCCATTCGCGCGCGTGGCCCTCGTCGATGTAGTGGCTCTGCGCGCCGTACAGCTGCTGGACGAGCGCGAGCGTCTCCACGTCCACGGTGACCTCCTGCGGGGTTTGCACGACCGACTTGGCGTGCTATTATCGCACGCAGCGTGCGAACTACGGAAACAGTAGGTCGCGGTCCGGCTCGTCGTCAAGGGGGTGCCCTCGTGTCCGAAGTCGACTCGGGGATGTCGAAAACGCTGCACAACGGGTTGCAGATCCTCGAACTGCTCGTCGCGCACCCGCAGGGGATGACGCTGACGGAGATCGCGGAGGGGGTCGGGGTGCACCGCACGGTGGCGCACCGGCTGGTGCGGACGCTGGAGGCGCACCGGTTGTGCCGGCGGGACCGGTTCAAGCGGATCTCGCTGGGCACCGGCCTGGTGCGGCTGGCCGAGCCGGTGGAACAGGACCTGCGCACGCTCGCGCGGCCCGTGCTGGAGGAGCTGACGGACCTGACCCAGGCGACGGCGCACCTGGTCGTGCGCGAGAACGCCGAGGAGGTGCGGATGCTGATGATCGTGGAGCCGCGGCAGGCGCGGATGCACGTGAGCTTCCGGCCCGGCCAGGTGGACCCGATCGACCGCGGCTCGGCGGGGCTGGCGCTGCTGGCGGCGGCGCCGCCCGTGCCGGGCGAGCGGGAAGAGGTGTCGCAGGCCCGCAAACGCGGATTCGCCGTGTCCTACGGGGAGATCGCGCCCTCGGTGATCGGGATTTCGGCGATCGTGCCCGGCCGCGAGGTGAGCATCGGCTTGTCACTGTTCTCGGCGCCCGACGAGGAAGCGCTGGGCCGCACGGTGGTCGACGCCGCGCAGCGGCTGGCGTCCGTGCTGCGGTGACGCCGCGCGGGCTGCGGCACCACACACGCGGCCCGGGCCGCCTCGACGCGGCGGGCCGCGGTCACGAGCGGCGGGACGATCGGACCACGCCGGCCGCAGGCTCGTCGGCCACAGCCGCTTCGCGGCCGAGCCATCGGACCCAGGGCACCGGGCCACGAGACGGCCGAGCGATCGGACCGCCGCGCGTGCGAGAGCCCTGGGCCGCGCCGTCATCCACGGCGGCCCAGCCCCTGAGTCCTCAGCGCGGACCTACACCTGCGCCGTCGGGCGGAGGATGATCTCGTTGACGTCCACTTCGGCCGGTTGCGCGATGGCGTACGCGATCGCGCGCGCGACCGCCGCGGCCGGGATCGTCTTCGCGCGGTAGGTGCGCATCCCCTCCGCGGCGTCGTCGTCGGTGATCGAGTCGGCCAGCTCGGATTCCGTCACGCCGGGCGACACGGTGGTCACCCGGATGTCCGGCCCGGCCTCCTGGCGCAGCCCCTCCGACAGCGCCCACACCGCGTACTTCGTCGCGCAGTAGACGGCCGCCGTCGGGCTCACCTGGTGCGCCCCGATCGACGCCACGTTCACGAAGTGCCCGCCGCCCTGCCGCCGCATCACCGGCAGCCCCGCCGCGATGCCGTGCAGCACGCCCCGGACGTTCACGTCGATCATCCGGTTCCACTCGTCCACCTTCAGGCGGTCCAAAGCGGACAGTGGCATGACACCGGCGTTGTTCACGATCACGTCGACCCGGCCGTGCGACGCCACCGCCCAGTCCACGAACCCCCGCACGTCCGCGGCGTCGGTGACGTCGAGCCGGCGGTAGGCGGCGTTGCCGATCTCCGACGCCAGCTCCCGCAACCGCTCCACGCGACGGGCACCCAGCACGACCTGGTGCCCCGCCCCGGCCAGCTCCCGCGCGGTGGCCGCCCCGATCCCGCTGCTCGCCCCGGTGATGACCACGACTGACATGGTTTCTCCCTTCCGTCACCCCCAGTCTCGGAAGGTGCGCGGAGGGCCACCAGGCCGCGGCGTTCCGGGGTGCGGTGCACCCAGGCAGCCGAGCGAGCCGGAAGATCCTAAGCTCTTCACATGGCGAAGTACTTCGACGTGCACCCGGACAACCCCCAGCGTCGCGCGATCGGACAGATCGTCGACCTGCTGCGGCAGGACGGCCTGATCGCCTACCCCACCGACTCCGCCTACGCGCTGGGCTGCCAGCTCGGCAACCGGGACGGCCTGGACCGCATCCGGTCGATCCGCCACCTCGACGACCGGCACCACTTCACGCTCGTCTGCCGCGACTTCGCCCAGCTCGGCCAGTTCGTGCACGTCGACAACACGGTGTTCCGCGCCATCAAGGCCGCCACGCCCGGTAGTTACACGTTCATCCTCCCGGCCACGAAAGAAGTACCGCGGCGGCTGCTGCACCCGAAGAAGAAAACCGTCGGTGTGCGCATCCCCGACCACGTCGTCGTGCAGGCGCTGCTCGACGAGCTGGGCGAGCCGCTGGTGTCGAGCACCCTGCTGCTGCCCGACCACGCCGAGCCGCTGACGCAGGGCTGGGAGATCAAGGACGAGCTGGACCACGTGCTCGACGCCGTGGTCGACTCCGGCGACTGCGGCACCGAGCCCACCACGGTGATCGACTTCTCCGCGGGCGAGCCGGAGATCGTCCGAAAGGGTGCCGGCGACCCCGCACGTTTCGAATAGCTCTGGACATCGCCGCGATGACGGGTCACGCTGGAAAAACGCACCCTGATCCGCGAGGAGGCTGCGATGAGACTGGGCCGGAAACTTGCCGTGGGCGTCGTCGAAGAATCCGAGGTCGAGGAGATCACGCCCGTCGAGGAGCCACGCGAGACCGCCGAGACCCCCGAGCCGGAGCGTCCCGCGCCCGTCACCGCCGATCGCTGAGCCATGGCGGGCTGGCTGTCGTTGCGCCGCATGCCCCAGGAACGGCGCGACGCCCCGCTGCGCGGCTACAAGCTGGCGTACCCGATGATCTCGGCCGAGGGCACCGAGGCCGGGTTCACCGGGGTGTCGCTCGGCCGCGCCCACGCCTACCGGGTCGAGGCCGAGGCGAGGTGCGCGCAGAGCAGCAGGCACCCGAGCCCGTCCCGGCTGTGCGACTGCGGGTTCTACTGCTTCCACGAGCTGGCCGACGCCCGCGCGCTCGCCTGCGATCCGCAGTACCAGCAGAGCGTGCTGCTGGAGGTGGACGCCGCCGGGCGCTACTTCCGCTACGAGCGGGGGCTGCGGTACTCGCGGCAGACCGTGCGGGCGGTGCACGCCGGGTTGTGCGCGTGCGGGTGGCCGGCGCAGGTGTTCGTGGCGACCGGCACCGGGGTGGTGGGCTGGCGGAAGCTGCTGCCGGTGTGCTCGACGTGCGCGGGCAACCGGCCGCCGCTGACGCTGGAGCACTTCAGCCGCCTCGCGGGGGTGCCGGTCCACCGGGACGACGGGGCGGTCGCGTTCACGACCGGCGCCGTGGCGGGGCCCGAGATGGTGCCGCTGCTGTCCGCGGAGGTGGCCCTGCTGCACGCCCGCCTCGACGAGCTGCAAACCCAGCTGGACCGCCTCACGCGGGGCACCTGACGCGCATCCACCACCCGGCGGCGCGCGACCGGCGGGCCCACCTCACCAGGTGTCGCGGGTTCACCGCCCCACGCGAGCACCCCCAAGAGTCAGCCCCCAGCTCACCCGGGTTCAGGCCGACGGAGGGCCGACGCATCGGCGCGGCCCGCGCCTGATCGCGGCCGCGCGCGTGAGCACCCCCCGGGGCAGCCGGTTCACCACCCCCTCGGGACCGCCGACCACCAGCGGCCCCCCCCCGGCCCACACCTCACCGCGGCCGCACGCGAGCACCCCGGAGGTCAGCCGCCGTCCAGGTAGCGCGGGTTGGCCACCAGCAGCCGGTCCGTGACGTCCTCCCGCACCGCGTTCAGCACCGTCTCGTCGAAGGGGTCCAGCCGCCCCGTGCGGAGCGCCGCGGCCAGCTCGGCGTGCGATCGGAACCCGAGCGCGGCCAGCCGCTCCCCGTGCCGGGCCTCCTGCGCCGCCCCCAGGCGCAACTCCCGCTCCACCACGCCCAGCACGTTCGCCGCCACCCGGGCCTGGAAGCTCAGCCGCCCCTCGGTTCCCGGCATGACCTCCGTCCGCAGGAACTCCGCCACCGCCTCGACCAGATCCACCGCGCTCGGCCGGCCGTGCAGGTCCGGCGTCGCGGCAGCCACCGCGTCCCCGGCGCCACCAGGCACCCCGAGCGCGCACAGCAGGTCGTGCTCCTGCTCGCACACCCGCCGTCCGATCGCCGCCAGCTCGACCGACCGCGTCCGCCCGCTCAGGTGCCGCTCCGCCTGGTGCAGGCACATCACGCCCCACCGCACGGTGCCGAACACCTCCCACCAGTGCAGCGCGGCCGGGTCCGGCCGGAACCCGGCGACCTCGGCGTACCCGTCCAGCAGCTCGTCCCGGCTGCCGAACCCGCCCGCGGGCAGCGGCGAACCGAACCGCCACGCCTTGACGCACAACCAGCCCAGGTCCTCCAGCGGATCGCCCCGGTGCGCCAGCTCCCAGTCGAGCACCGCGGCGAGACCGCCGGGCGCGACGATCAGGTTCCCGGTCCGGAAGTCCCCGTGCACGACCGTGTCACCCGACGGCCCGGGGCGGTGGGCGCGCAGCCAGTGCAGCCCGATCTCCAGTGACGGCAGTGGCTGCCCCAGCGCGTCGTACATCCGCACCACCGCGTCCAGCGGGTCCACTTCGGACAGTCCGGGCACGAGCGGCATCGCGTGGATCCGCGCCGCCACCCGGCCCAGTTCCGCGGCCAGCCCGGGCCGCACCCCGGCGAACTCCGGGTCCCGCAGCAGCCGCCGCGGGATCGTCTCGCCGTCGACGTGCGAGGTGATCAGGTACGGCGAACCGAGCACACCGGTGTCCGTGCTGTGGTCCACCAGCCGCGGCACCGGAACGCCCGCCTCGCCGGCGGCCCGGATCAGCGCGGCCTCCAACGCCATCTCCTCCGGCCGCCCCTCCCCCGGCGGGTCGCGCCGCAGCACCAGCCGCCCGCCGGGGCGCGCCTCGAACGCCCAGGTCTCCCGGCTCGCGCCGCCGCTGAGCCGCCGCAGGCCGGTGATCTCCGCGCCCAGCCGCCGCCGCAGCGCCTCCGCCAGCTCGCTCATCGCTTGCCCGGCCCGGCGAACCCGAACAGGTACCCGGCGATCTTGCGCATCTGGATCTCCTCGGCGCCTTCGGTGATGCGGTACCGCCGGTGGTGGCGGTAGATGTGCTCGAACGGCGTGTGCCGCGTGTAGCCGAGGCCGCCGTGCACCTGCATCGCGCGGTCGGCGGCGTCGCACACCAGCCGGTTGGCGCGGTAGTTGCACATCGACACCTTGTCGCTGATCAGCATGTGGTCGGTGCGGTCGAGCTCCCACGCCGTCTTCCGCACCAGCGCGCGCACCAGTTCGGCCTCGGTGTGCAGCTCGACCAGCGGCCACTGGATCGCCTGCCGTTCCGCCAGCGGGCGGCCGAACGTGACCCGCTCCCGCGCGTACGCCACGCTCCGGTCGATGCAGTACTGCGCCGCGCCGACCCCGGACGCGGCCTGCCGGATCCGGTTCTCGTGCACGAAGTGCTGCGCCAGCGCCAGCCCCTGCCCGACCTCGCCGAACACCGCTGTCGCCGGCACGCGGACGTCGCGCAACGTCACCTCCGCGTGGTCGGTGGGCATGTTGAACGTCCACCAGTGGAAGTCGACGGAGAACCCCGGCGAGCCGGTCGGCACGACGAACGCGGTGATGCCGCGCGGGTCGCCGCCCTCACCGGACGTCCGGGCGAAGATCACGTCGTGCGTGGCCGAGTGCAGGCCGGAGTTGAACCGCTTGGCGCCGTTGAGGACCCAGTCGCCCCCGTCGCGCACGGCGGTCGTCTCCAGCCAGGTGGCGTCGCTGCCGTGGTCGGGTTCGGTCAGTCCGAACGCGACACGTTTCGTGCCGGTGATCATGCCCTCGACGAACTCCTCCTGCTGCTCGGCGGTGCCGAAGGCGAGGAACATGTGGACGAACGGGAAGTTCCCCACCACCGACGCCTCGTTCTGCAGGTCGTTGTGCAGGCCGAGGCCCTTGGCCGCGAGGTGCTCGCGGATCACGGCCATGTCGAGGTTCGAGCCGTCACCGCCGCCGACCGACTGGGGCAGCCCGTAGCGCAACCAGCCCGCGCGGTCGGCGCGGGCGGACATCTCCTCGAGCAGCGCCTCCCACTCCGGGCGCGGCGTGCCGCCGGCTTCGAAGTCGGTGCGCGCGAACTCCCGGCGGTGGTCGAAGAAGCGCTCGTTGTCGTCCTGCCGTTGCAGGGGCCAGATCTCGTCCTCGAGGAACTGGTCCAGTTCGGCGAGCCGCTGCCGCAACGGCGGGGGCAACTCGAAGTCCATGGGCAACTCCTTGCGTGGGAATCGGGGCCTGGGGCACCATCCGGCCATGACCAACCCGTTCGACCTCAGCGGACACGCGTCGGTGATCACCGGCGGCAACTCGGGAATCGGCCTCGCGATGGCGCACGCGCTGGCCGCCGCCGGAGCCGGCGTCGCCATCTGGGGCACCAACGCCGAGCGCAACGACCAGGCCGTCGCCGAACTGTCCCGGCACGGCACCACAGTTCTCGCGGTCCGCTGCGACGTCGGCGACGAGGAGGCCGTCGACACCGCGATGGCGCAGAGCGTGGAAGCATTGGGAAGACTGGATTCCTGCTTCGTCAACGCCGGGCTCGCCGGGACGGGCACCCGCTTCACCGAGACGTCGCTGGAGGAGTTCCGCCGCGTCACCCGGGTCGACCTGGACGGGGCCTTCCTCACCCTCCGCGCGGCCGCACGGGTGATGCTGGCGCAGGGCACGGGCGGCAGCCTGGTCGGCACGTCGAGCGTGGCGGCCGTGCAGGGCCAGCCGCGCGGGCAGGCGTACGCGGCGAGCAAGGCCGGGCTGACCGCGATGATCAAGTCGATCGCGATCGAGCTGGCCCGCCACGGCATCCGCGCCAACGCGGTCCTGCCCGGCTGGGTGCACACGCCGCTGGCCGCACCGGCGCTGGACTCCGAAGGGTTCCAGCGCCGCGTGCTGCCGCGGATGCCGGTCGGCCGCTGGGGCAGGCCGGACGACTTCGGCGCGCTCGCGGTGTACCTGGCGAGCCCGGCCAGCGCCTTCCACACCGCCGACACCATCACCGTCGACGGCGGCTACCTCAGCTTCTGACCGGCTCCCGCTCACGGGGTCCCGGGGAAGGGCGGGACCCCGTCCGGGTAGTCGTCGCTGACCCGGCCGGGGAAGGCCGGCGAGCGCTTCTCCAGGAAGGCCATCACGCCTTCCCTCGCGTCCTTGCCCGCGCCCATCTGCAGCAGCGCGCGGGAGTCCGCGCGGTGGGCGTCCCACGGCGTCGGCGAGCCGAGCATGCCCCACAGCAGCTGCCGTGACACCGCCACGGAGACCGCCGAGGTGTTGTCGGCGACCTCCCGCGCGATCGCCGTCGCGGCCGGGATCAGCTCGTCCGCGGGCACGACCCGGGAGACCAGTCCCCCCTCACGCGCCTCGGCCGCGTCGAACACCCGCCCGGTCGCCACCCACTCCATCGCCTGCGAGATGCCGACGACCCGCGGCAGGAACCACGACGACGCGGCCTCCAGGAGGATCCCGCGCCGAGCGAACACGAACCCGAACTTGGCGTTCTCACTGGCGATCCGGATGTCCATCGGCAGCGACATCGTCACGCCGACGCCCACCGCCGGGCCGTTGAACGCCCCGATCACGACCTTCTTGCACGCCGCGATCCGCAGCGCCACGGCGCCACCGGCGTCGCGCGGCACGCCGTCGATGTCGCCGAACCCCGTCACCTCGCCGATCTCGTCCTTGTTGAACGTACCGGCACCACGCTCGAGGTCCGCGCCCGCGCAGAACCCGCGCCCGGCGCCGGTCACCACGACGACGCGCACCGAGTCGTCGGCGTCCACCTCGTCGAACGCCGCCACCAGCTCGTGCGCCATCTCCAGCGTGAACGCGTTCAGCCGTGACGGCCGGTTCAGCGTGATCGTGGCAATCCCGTCGGAGACCTGGTAGATGATCTCGTCGTAACTCACCGCACCGCCCATCGTCCCGTGTACTTCGCTTCGGTCCTGCCGAGGAACGCCTCGAACGCGGCCGGCGCGTCCTCGGTCGCGAAGTTGACCGCCTGTGCCCGCGCCTCGCCCTCCAACGCTTCACGCAGCGTCCGGCTCGCCCCCTCTTCGAGGAGCTTCTTGCTCAGCGCCAGCGCGATCGGCGGCGCGGCCGCCAGCTCCGCCGCCAGTTCGTCCACAAAGGAGTCCAGCTCGCCCGCCGGTTTCACCCAGGTGACCAGCCCCAGCTCGCGCGCCTGCGCCGCGTCGATCATCTCGGCCCGCAGCGCGAGCCGTTTCGCCTGCTGCATCCCGACCAGCCGGGGCAGCAGCCACGACCCGCCGAAGTCCAGCGACAGCCCGCGCTTGGCGAAGATCTGGCTGAACCGCGCCCGCTCGGAGGCCACCACGAAGTCGCAGCCGAGCGCGAGGTTCCACCCCGCGCCGACCGCGACCCCGTCGACCTTCGCGATCGTCGGCTTGGTGATCTCGTTCAGCGCCAGTGCGACGTCGTTGACCCGGTGCATGGCGGTCAGCGGGTGGCCGCCGCGCTCCGCACCGAGGTCGGCGCCCGCGCTGAAGTCGCCGTCGGCACCGGTGACCACGACGACCCGGACGGCGTCGTCGCGCTCGGTCTCCCGGAACGCGTCGAGCAGCCCGTCCCAGGTCGCGAGGTCGATCGCGTTCTTCCGGTGCGGCCGGTTGATCGTCACGGTCGCCACCGCGCCCGCGCGGCTCACCAGGACCGGGTCCTCCTCGGTCACCGAACCTCCGCCAGCCGCCCGGCGAGCCGGGCCAGCTGCTCGTCCTGGCCGCCGAACAGCAGCTCGCTGCTCTTGGCCCGCTTGTAGTACAGGTGCGCGTCGTGTTCCCAGGTGTAGCCGATGCCGCCGTGCAGCTGCAGCCCGGAAGCCGCTGCCGCGAAGTACGCCGGTCCGGTGAACACCTGGGTGGTGGCCGCGGCCAGCGGCAGAGCCTCCGGCTCGTGGTCGGCCACCCAGGCCGCGTGGCGCAGCAGGGATTCGGCGCGTTCGCTCGTGCTGTAGAGGTCCGCGCACGCGTGCTTGACCGACTGGTACGACCCGATGGCGCGGCCGAACTGCACCCGCACCTTGGCGTACTCGACGGTCGTCTCCAGCACCTTCGCGATCCCGCCGACCTGCTCCGCCGCCAGGGCCACGGACGCGAGGTCGCGCACCTTCTCCAGCACCGCCGCCGGATCCGCCGTGTCGAGCCGGCGCGCCGGGGTGGCGGAGAACTCCAGCTTCGCCTGACCGCGCGTCGGGTCGAGCGTCGTCAGCGGTGTGCGCCGCGCGTCTTCGGCCACGAACCACCCGGACTCCGTGTAGACCACGAAGACGTCGGCGACGTCGCCGGAGATGACGAACGGTGCGGTCCCCTCCAGCACCCAGCCGCCGTCGCGCTCGGTGGCGGCCACCGGAGCCGGTCCCCACGAACCGTCCACACCGGACACGGCGACGGCCCCGATCCTCTCGCCGGAGGCCAGCGCCGGCAGGAGTCCGGTGTCGCCCAGCGCCATCAGCGCGTCGACCGCCAGAACGGCGGAGGCGAGGAACGGCACCGGCGCCAGGGCACGGCCCAGTTCCTCGAGCACCAGGCACCGTTCGACGTGTCCCGCGCCGGCGCCGCCGTGCTCCTCCGGCACGACGAGCCCGGTCAACCCCAGCTCGGCCAGGTGCCGCCACAGCACGCGGTCGTAGCTCTCGTCACCGTCCACAACGGAACGGACGTGGTTGTGGTCGGCGAGCAGTTTGCGCACCGTCGACCGCAGTTGCTGCTGTTCGGTGTCGAGCACCAGCTGCACGATCCCTCTCCTCTCAGGCGGGGCGCTGCGTGCCCACCCGCAGCTCGCGGAAGGGCACGTCCCGGTCGACGACGGGTTCGCGGGGCAGTCCGAGGATCCGGTCCCCGATGATCGTGCGCTGGATCTGGTCGGTGCCGCCGGCGATGCTCGACGACGGCGTCTGGTTGATCGCCAGCGCCAGTTCGTCGCCCGCCGGGTCGTCCGGGTCCCACGCGGCGACCCGTGGCCCGCCGATCAGCCCGGCGACCGCCACGGCCTGCTGCATCAACTGGGCGCCGGCCAGCTTGGCGACCGAGCCGCGGGCGCCCGGCGGCGTGCCGGCGTCGGCCTCCTGCCGCAGCCGCGTGTTGAACAGCGCCAGCGCCCGCTCCGCCGCGTACAGCTTCGCCAGCTCGGCCTGGACGACCGGATCGGTGTCGCGGCCGTACTTGCGCGCGGTCTCGGCGAGGTTCGCGTGTGCCAGCGGGTCGTGCCGCTTGCGCACGAACCCGCCGATGGACACGCGCTCGTGGCCGAGCATCGTGACCGCGGCGAGCCAGCCCTGGCCGACCTGCCCGAGGACCGCGTCGGCCGGGACCCGGAGGTTCTCGAAGTACACCTCGTTGAACGGCGCGCGCCCGGTCATGTCCTTCAGGGGCCGCACGGTGACCGCCGGGTCGTGCATGTCGATGAGGAACATGGTCAGGCCCTGGTGCTTGGGCACGTCCGGGTCGGTGCGGGCGAGCAGCGCGCCGAAATCGGCGAGGTGCGCGACCGTCGTCCACACCTTCTGCCCGTTGATCACCCACTCGTCCCCGTCCCGGACCGCGCGGGTCTGCAGGCTCGCGACGTCGGACCCGGCGCCCGGCTCGGAGAACAGCTGGCACCAGATCTCGTCGCCGCGCAGCAGCGGCGGGATGTAGCGCGCCTTCTGCTCGGGCGTGCCCAGGTCGACGATCGTCGGACCGCACATGCCCATGCCGATGCGGAACACCGAGGTGGGCAGGTCGTAGCGGGCCGACTCCTGATCGAAGATCTGCTGCTCGGCGGCGGTGAGACCCTGCCCGCCGAACTCCTCGGGCCAGGTGATGCCGGCGAATCCCGCGTCGTAGAGCGCGGTCTGGAACCGCTTGGCCGTCTCCAGCTCCTCGTCGCCCGGCACGTTGGCGGCGAGCCACGCCCGGACCTTCTCACGGAACTCGCTCATGCCGCCTCCTGTCCGCTCGATGATTCGCTCGCAAGCCCGCTCATGCGATCAGCTCCAGGATCGTGGCGTTGGCCTGCCCGCCGCCTTCGCACATGGTCTGCAGGCCGTAGCGGATGCCGGCCGCGCGCATGTGGTGCACGAGCGTGGTCATGATGCGCGCACCGCTCGCGCCGAGCGGGTGGCCGAGCGCGATCGCGCCGCCGTGCGGGTTGAGCGCCTTGGCGTCAGCGCCGGTCTCCGCGAGCCACGCCATCGGCACCGGCGCGAACGCCTCGTTGACCTCGAACACGCCGATGTCGGAGATCGACAGACCGCTGCGCTGCAGGGCCTTCCGCGTGGCCGGGATGGGCGCGGTCAGCATGATCACCGGGTCGTCCCCGGCGAGCACGGCGGTGTGCACGCGGGCGATCGGCCGCAGCCCGAGCTGGGCCGCCTTCTCGCTGGTGGTCATCAGCAGCGCGGCCGCGCCGTCGCTGATCTGCGAGCTGTTGCCCGCGGTGATGACGCCATCTTCGCGGAACGCGGGCTTGAGCTTGGCCAGCTTCTCCAGCGACCCGCCACGCCGCACGCCCTCGTCGGCCGTGACCCCGGCCAGCGGCAGCAGCTGCTCGTCGAACGCGCCCGAGTCCTGCGCGGCGGCCGCCTTCTCGTGCGAGGCCAGCGAGAACTCGTCGACCTGGGTGCGGGACAGGCCCCACCGTTCGACGATCATCTCCGCGCCGATGCCCTGGTTGGGCCGCACGTTGTCGTAGCGGGTCAGGACCTGCTCGCCCAGCGGGTTCTTCCCCTGCGCGGAAAAGCCCATCGGCACGCGGCTCATCGACTCGACCCCGCCGGCCACCACCACGTCGTAGTGGCCCGCGATCAGCCCGGCGGCGGCGAAGTGCACGCTCTGCTGCGACGAGCCGCACTGCCGGTCCACGGTCACGCCGGTGACGCTCTCCGGCCAGCCCGCGGCCAGCACCGCGTTGCGGCCGATGTCGCCGGTCTGCTCACCGGCCTGGCTGACACAACCCCACACCACGTCCTCGACCTCGGCCGGGTCGATCCCGCTCCGCTCGGCGAGGCCGCGCAGCACGTGCGCCGACAGGTCCACCGGGTGCACCCCGGACAGGCCGCCGTCCCGCTTGCCCACCGGCGTCCGCACCGCTTCCACGATCACCGCGTCCCGCACGGCTCCTCCTCCTGGTTCGCCGCGGCCGGAGCCGCGTACTTCTCCTTGAGCCGCCGCTTCACCAGTTTCCCGGTGGGGGTGCGGGGCAACTCGTCCACGAAGTCCACGCTGCGGGGCGCCTTGTAGTGCGCGATCCGCTCGCGGACGTAGGCCAGCAGCTCGGCTTCCAGCTCGGGTCCCGGCGTCACGCCGGGCGCGGGCTGGACGACGGCCTTGACCGCCTCCCCCATCTCCTCGTCCGGCACGCCGATCACGCCGACGTCGAACACCGCGGGGTGCAGCGCGAGCGCGTCCTCGACCTCTTGCGGATAGATGTTCACCCCGCCGGAAATGATCATGAACGCCTTGCGGTCGGTGAGGTAGAGGAAGCCGTCCTCGTCGAGGTAGCCGACGTCACCGGTGGTGGTCCACGTCGGGTGCTCGGGGTGCTGCGCCTCGCGGGTCTTGACCTCGTCGCCGTGGTAGGTGAACGGCACCTCGTCGCGTTCGAAGTAGACGGTTCCGACTTCGCCCGTGGGCAGCAGCTTGCCCTCGTCGTCGCAGATCTTCGCGACGCCGACCACCGCGCGGCCCACCGATCCCGGCTTGGCCAGCCACTGCTCGCTGTCGATGAACGTCATGCCCGCGCCCTCGGTCGAGGCGTAGTACTCGTAGAGGACCGGCCCCCACCACTCGATCATCGCGCGCTTGACCTCGACCGGGCACGGCGCGGCGGCGTGCACCGCCACGCGGTGGCTGGACAGGTCGTAGCGGGAGCGGACCTCGCCGGGCAGCTTGAGCATCCGGACGAACATCGTCGGCACCCACTGGCTGTGCGTGACGCGGTGGGTCTCGATGGCGCGCAGGGCCGCCTCGGCGTCGAAGCGCTCCATCATCACCACGGTGCCGCCGAGGCGGTGCACGGTGGCCCCGAACCGCAGCGGCGCGGCGTGGTAGACCGGCGCCGGCGACAGGTAGACCGCGTCCGGGCCGAAGCCGTACATGTGCTGCAGAACCGGGGACAGGACGTCACCCGGCTCGTCCACCTGGCGGTCGGGCAGCTCGACCTTGATGCCCTTCGGACGGCCGGTGGTGCCCGAGGAGTACAGCATGTCGGCGCCCGAGGGCTGGTCCGCGGGCCGCTCCGGCGAGCCGGTCGCCAGGAAGTCGTCGTAGTCCGCGTAGCCGTCGGCCTCGCCGCCGTAGACCAGCTTGACCGGCAGGTCCGGGAGCAGCTCGGCCACCGCGCGGGCCAGCGGGCCGAGCGCGGCCGAGACGATCAGCGCCTGCGCGCCGCTGTCGCGCACGATGTAGGCGACCTCGGGCGGCGCGAGGTGGCTGTTGACCGCCGCCACGTAGCGGCCGGACCGCATCGCCGCCCAGTAGACCTCGTAGGCCCGCACGGAGTTGTCGCTGAGCAGGGCGACGGTGGCGCCACGGCCCAGACCGGCACCGGTCAGGGCGTCGGCCAGGCGGGTGGACCGCTCGTCGAGCTCGCCGTAGGTCAGCCGCTCCCCCGAGCCGGCCATGATGACGGCGGGTTTGTCGGGATCGGCGTCGGCGTGGGTACCCGGGTACATGCGGCTCCTCCTCGAACCGTGGACTCCCCTGCGAGAGTGCAAGGATTCGGCGTAACAGTCAACACCGACTGTTAACGGGTTATGGTGATCCTCGTGGTGACCGAAACCCGGAACCGGCAGGACCGCGCGGCCGGCACCCGGACGTTGATCCTGGACGCGGCCGTGGCGTGCCTGGTCGAGCTCGGCTACGCCGGCGCGTCCACTTTGGCCATCCAGGCCAAGGCCGGGGTGTCGCGCGGACGCCTCCTGCACCACTTCCCGTCGCGGGACGAGCTGCTGGTCGCGGCCACCCAGCACCTCACCTCGACCCGGCTGGCGCAGATCGAGGACCAGGTCGCCGAGCAGCTCGCCGGCGAGCCGGAGGGGCCGCGGCGGGTCGAGAAGTGCATCGAGCTGCTGTGGACGACCTTCCACGAGCCCGTGTTCTGGGCCGCGGTCGAGCTGTGGACCGCGGCGCGGACCAACCCGGCGCTGGCCGCGGCGCTGCGGCCGGAGGAGCGCGCGTTGCGGGACGCGATCCGCCGGGTCGGCGAGCGGATCTGGGGACCGGCGGTGTGCGCGCACCCCAACTACCCCGAGCTGGGCGAACTGCTGTTCACCAGCATGCGGGGCGCGGCGCTGCCCTACGCGTTCGAGGACCGGCGCCGGCCCTTGACCGACCCGCACCTCGCGCTGTGGAAGTCGCTCGCGCGGCGCCTGCTCTTCACCGACGGTCAGTGTTGACTGTTTCCCCGGGCGCACGGTAGAAACGCGGTTACCCTGACCCACCGGATCGCCGAGGTTGCCGATGTCCGGAGCTGTCGAAGTGCCCCGCCTGCTGGGGCGCGGGATGACCATGGGCGACCAGCTCGCCCGCCACGCACGCAAGCAGGGCGACGAGCCCGCCTACACCTTCGAAGGCGCCACCCTCACCTACCGGCAGTTCGACACGCGCGTGAGCCGGCTGGCCAACGCGCTGCGCGACCGGGGCGTCGGCTACGGCGACCGGGTCGTGGTGCTCGGGCTGAACACGCTGGAGGTGATCGAGGCCTACTTCGCCTCGACCCGGCTGGGCGCGATCTGCGTGCCGGTGAACTTCCGGCTGGTGGCGGACGAGATCGCCTACGTCCTCAACGACAGCGGAGCGCGGGCGAGCGTGGTCCACGCGGCGCTCGCTCCCGCGCTGGCCAAGGCCAGGGAGCAGGTCGAGGCGCCGGGCCCGTGCCTGGTGTTCGGCGGCGCGTTCGAGGGCATGGAGGACTACGAGGACGCGCTGGCCGGGGCCTCGCCGGAGTTCGACGAGATCGCGGTGGACGAGCAGGACCCCGCGTTCATCATGTACACCTCGGGCACCACGGGCCGGCCGAAGGGCGCCGTGCTCACGCACCACAACCTGCTCATGCACGCGTTCAGCAACATGGCCTCGCTCGAGACCGGGCCCGGCGACAAGGTGTGGCTCGCGGCGGCGCCCCTGTTCCACATCGCCGGGCTGTCCGGGATGCTGCCGAACCTCCTGCTCGGCGGGCGCACGGTGCTGCTGCCGAGCGGCCAGTTCGACCCGGTGGCGGTCGTGGACCTGATGGAGCGCGAGCGGGTGTCGTCGGTGTTCCTGGTGCCCGCGCAGTGGCAGGCGATCGTCAACGTGCCCGGGATCGCGGAGCGGGACCTGTCGTGCCTGACGAAGATCTCGTGGGGTGCGGCACCCGCGTCGACGACCCTGCTGCGCACGTTGATCGACACGTTCCCGCAGGCCGAGGTGACCACGGCGTTCGGGCAGACCGAGTGCAGCCCGGTGACCACGCTGCTGCGCGGCGAGGACTCGATCCGCAAGATCGGGTCGGTCGGGACGCCGATGCTCAACGTCGAGGTGCGCGTGGTCGACGACGACATGAACGACGTCCCGCAGGGCGAGGTCGGCGAGATCGTCTACCGCAGCCCGATGGTGATGAAGGAGTACTGGAACAAGCCCGCCGAGACGGCCGAGGCCTTCCGCGGCGGGTGGTTCCACTCCGGTGACCTGGTGCGGCAGGACGAGGACGGCTACTACTTCGTGGTGGACCGCAAGAAGGACATGATCATCTCCGGCGGGGAGAACATCTACTGCGCCGAGGTGGAGAACGTCCTGGCGGCGCACCCGAAGATCGGGGAAGTCGCGTTGATCGGCATGCCGGACGAGAAGTGGGGCGAGACACCGCTGGCGGTGATCGCGCCGCGCACGCCCGGTGACGCGCCCACCGCCGCCGAACTGGAGGAGTGGTGCCTCGACCGGCTGGCGCGGTACAAGCGGCCGCGGAAGATCGCGGTGGTGCCGGCCCTGCCCCGGAATCCCAGCGGCAAGGTGCTGAAGACGCAGCTGCGGGCCGACCGGGAGGCCGGGAAGCTGCCGGTCGAGTAGCCGGTCAGCCGCCGGTGAGGGCCTTCACGACGCGCGACGGGCTGGGGCGGCCGAGCTGCTGCGCCATCCAGGCGCTCGTCCGCACCAGCGCGTCGAGGTCGACGCCGTGGTCGATGCCGAGCCCGTCGAGCATCCACACCAGGTCCTCGGTGGCCAGGTTGCCCGTGGCGGCCTTCGCGTAGGGGCAGCCGCCGAGACCGCCGGCCGAAGAGTCCACTGTGGTCACTCCGGCCCGCAGGGCGGCGAGGGTGTTGGACAGCGCCTGACCGTAGGTGTCGTGGAAGTGCACGGCGAGCCGGGTGACGTCGTCGAAGGCTCCGAGGACGGCCTCGACGTGCCCCGGCGTGGCGACGCCGATGGTGTCGCCGAGGGAGAGCTGGAAGCAGCCCATGTCCAGTAGCCGGCGCCCGGCCGTGACGACCTGGTCGACGGCCACCGCGCCTTCCCAGGGGTCGCCGAAGCACATCGAGAGGTAGGCGCGCACTTCCAGGCCCTCGTGCCGGGCCCGCCGCACGACCGGCTCGAACATCGCGAACTGCTCGTCGAAGGAGCGGTTGAGGTTCTTCCGGGCGAACGTCTCGGTGGCACTGCCGAAGATCGCGATGGACTCCACACCCAGTGCCAGTGCCCGGTCGAGGCCGCGTTCGTTGGGGACGAGCACCGGGTACCGGACGTTCTCACGCCGGTCCAGCTTGGCGAGGAGGTCGTCGGCGTCGGCGAGCTGCGGGACCCATTTGGGGTGCACGAAGCTGGTCGCCTCGAGCGTCCCCAGGCCCGCCGCGGCCAGCCGGTCGAGGAACTCGAGCTTGGTGCCGAGGCCGACGACGGTCTGTTCGTTCTGCAGCCCGTCGCGAGGCCCCACTTCCCAGATCGTGACCCGCGACGGCAACTCCCCCCGCGACGGCTCCCGCTGGGGCAGGTTCAGATCTCGCACACTCACCGATGTCCACCTCCACCCCTAGGTTAACGCTGACTAACGCAGGGCGCCAGGGGCGGTCGGCACGAGCGCCCTGCCCCAAAAAGGAGCTGGGTGGTCATCCCGTCGCCTGAGGCCGTCTCGATCACTGTGAGCCAGGCCCGCACCCCCGGCACCCGCGCGAGATGACATGCCAAGCTTGCGGGCCTGGCTCACAGTGATAGGCCTCAATCAGGCGACGGGATGACCACCCAGCGACCCCCCTGCATGAGGTGAGATGACTGCACTCCCCGGTCATCCCGGAGCCTGCCCGTCCGGCGAGGACATTCTTTTGATCTTTTTCTCTGGCCTTCGGCCCGGGGCGCCTACGGCGCCGAACGGTCGCCTTGGGCTCGACCTCCCCCGCCCCCTCCGGCTGGATGGTTTCGGTCGCCGAGCAGACGTGTCAAGGCGGGAAAGAGTACCTTGACACGCCTGGTCGGCGACCAAAGACGGGCTGGGGATCGGGGGCGGGGGAGGTCTGGGGACGCCGTGTGTCGCCTCGCGTTGCCGGCCGCCTGGAGGGGTTTGGGGGAGGTCTGGGAAGGTCGCACCTCGCCTGGCGTCGCCGGGTTCCGGTTCGGGTTGTGGTCCCGCGTCACCTCGCGTTGCCGGGTGCCTGGGGGTGCAGGCTCCAGCCACTCTCCGCAACCCATCCCCGTCCCCAGCCACCCAAAAGACCTGGACACCGGCCGGGCGGCGCACTCCGGCGCCGCCCGGCCTGCAGCTCTCACTGGCCGTGCACCACCACGCCGCGGATGTTCTTGCCCGCCACCAGGTCCTCGTACCCCTGGTTCACGTCCTCCAGCCGGTACGTGTTGGTCACCAGCTCGTCGAGCTTGAGCGTCCCCGCCTGGTAGAGGTCCAGCATCTTCAGGATGTCCCGCTGCGGGTTGCCCGAACCGAACAAACTGCCTTTGATCGTCTTCTCCCACAGGGTCAGCACGGCGCCGGACACGTGGATGGTGGCCTTCGCCGGGTCGGCCAGGCCGGTCACCACGACCACCCCGCCCTTGCCGACCACGTCGAATGCCGCCGACATGACCTCCTCGTCCACGACCCCGACCGTCACCAGCGCCTTGTCCGCCCCCTGCCCGCGGGTCAGCTCGGTGACGACCTCGTGCGCCTCCGCCGCGGTGGCGAACGCGTGCGTGGCGCCCAGTTTCACCGCGGTGTCCCGCTTGACGGCCAACGGGTCGACGACCACGACGTTCTTCGCCCCGGCGTGCGCGGCGCCCTGCACCGAGTTGATGCCGATCCCGCCGATCCCGTAGACGACCACGGTTTCCCCAGGACGGACGTCCCCCGCGTACACCGCGGTTCCCCACCCGGTCGGCACACCGCAGCCGACCAGCACCGCCGTCTCCAGTGGCACGCTATCGTCCACTTTGACCACCGAGTGCTGCGAAATGGTCGAGTACTCGGCGAAAGTCCCGAGCATGCACATCTGCCCGTAGTCCGTCCCACCCGAGTGGAACCGGAAACTGCCGTCCGGGAAACTGCCCTCCAGGATCGTCGCCCCCATGTCGCACAGGCTCTGGTGCCCCGTCGCGCAGTACCGGCACGTGCCGCAGTTGGGGATGAACGAGCACACGACGTGGTCACCGGGCTTGACCTTCGTGACGCCCGGCCCGACCTCCTCGATGATGCCCGCACCCTCGTGCCCGCCGACGATCGGGAACCGCGGCGGCAGGTCGCCGTCGGACAGGTGCAGGTCCGAGTGGCACAACCCGGCCGCCACGTAGCGGATGAGGACCTCGCCCTCCCTGGGGCCGTCCAGGTCCAGCTCGGTGATCTCGAACGGGGTCCGGAAGTCCCGCAGAACGGCTGCCTTGACCTTCATCGGAAGTCCTTTCAGAGCGCGACGTTGACGGCTTTGGTCTGGGTGTAGAGGTCGATGGCCTCGGCGCCGAGCTCGCGGCCCCAGCCGGACTGCTTGTAGCCCCCGAACGGGATCGCGGTGTCGAACCCGTTGTAACAGTTGACCCACACCGAACCGGCCTTGATCTGCTTGGCCACCCGGTGCGCCTTGGAGATGTCCCGCGTCCAGATCCCCGCGGCGAGGCCGTATTCGGTGTTGTTCGCCGCCGCCGCGAGACCGTCCCCGGCGGAGAACGGGATCGCCGCGACGACCGGGCCGAAGATCTCCTCCCGCACCACACTCATGTCCTCGCGCACGTCGACCAGCACGGTCGGTTCGACGTAGTAGCCGGAGTCGCCGTGGCGGCCGCCGCCGGTGAGGGCGCGGGCGCCGTCGGCGATGCCCTGCCGCAGGTAGCTGGTGACGCGGTCGAGCTGCTCCTGCGACACGAGCGGCCCCAGCTGGGTCGTCGGGTCCAGGCCGGGCCCGATCTTGACCTGGCTCGCGAACTCGGCCACCCCGGCGGTGAACTCGTCGAAGATCGAGTCCTCGACGAACAGGCGCGTGCCCGCGACGCAGCACTGTCCGTGGTTGAACAGCCAGGCGTTGGCCGAGCCGGGGATCGCGGCCTCCAGGTCGGCGTCGGCGAACACGATGTTGGGGCTCTTGCCGCCCAGCTCCAGCGACACCTTCTTCAGGTTGCCCCTGGCCGCGTCGACGATCTTCTTGCCCACCTCGGTGGAGCCGGTGAACGCGACCTTGTCGACGTCGTCGTGCGCGGCCAGCGCGGCGCCCGCGTCGCCGAACCCGGTGACGATGTTGACCACGCCCGCGGGGAAACCGGCCTCGAGGAACAGCTCGCCGAGCAGCAGCGCGGTGAGCGGGGTCTGCTCGGCCGGCTTGAGGATCACCGTGTTGCCCGCGGCGAGCGCGGGGGCGAGCTTGAACGCCGCCATCACCAGCGGGAAGTTCCACGGGATGATCTGCGCGCACACCCCGACCGGCTCGCGCAGCGTGTAGGCGTGCCACTGGCTGCCCGGGATCCACGGCACCGACGGGGTGATCGTGCGACCCTCGATCTTCGTGGCCCAGCCCGCGTAGTAGTGGAAGATGTCGGCCGACCAGGCGACGTCGACCCCCTGCGCGACGGCCACGGACTTGCCGTTGTCGAGCGCCTCCAGCTGCGCGAACTGCTCGGCACGTGCAAGCAGCAGGTCGCCCATGCGCCAGATCAGGCGCTGCCGCTCCGACGGTGTGGTCCGCGACCACGGCCCGTCGTCGAACGCCCGCCGCGCGGCCGCGACCGCCCGGTCGACGTCCTCGGCGGCACCGTGCGCCACCTCGGTGATCTTCTCCCCCGTCGCGGGGTCGAACGTGGAGAACGTGCGGCCCGACGCCGCGTTCACCCACTGCCCGCCGATCAGCAGCTGCTTGGTCCCGGACACGAACTCGCGCACCGGCTGCCCGACGGCCTGCTCCGCTACCGCTGTCACACCAACCTCCTCGTCGTGGACGTGGCGGTAATGGTGACGTGGGCAACAGCGGGCTAACCGTGTCAAGTTGACACAGCGGGTCAGCTCAGGCCGAGGCTCCGGACGCGCCGGTGCAGGGTGGAGCGGCTGATGCCGAGCGCCTTGGCGGCGTGCGCCTTGTTGCCGCCGCAGTCGCGCAGCGCGGCGGCGATCGCGTCGTGCTCGAGCTGCTCGATCGGGCTCAGGCGACGGGCCTTCGGGCTGCACCGGTAGGCCTCGGGCAGGTCGCGCGGCAGCACGTCACCGCAGGCGCGGGCGGCGGCGACGTGCCGGACGAGCGCCTTGAGCTCGCGCAGGTTGCCCGGCCACGGCTGGGCGGCGAGGACCTCCAGCGTGCTCGGCACGAACCGGAGCGTGCAGCCCAGGTCGGCCAGCATCGCCGCGACCAGCGCGGGCAGCTCGTCGCGCCGGGCCCGCAGCGGGGGCAGCTCGCGACGGGCGATGCAACGGCTGGCGAGGTCGGCGGCCGGACCGGTCAGCTCGGCCGCGGGCGGGCCGGTGAGCGCGAACCAGCCGCGATCCATGACGGCGGCGATCCGCGCGGCCGACGCGGCGGGCAGCAGGGCGATGTTCTCGATCACCAGCAGTCCGGCGTGCGTGGCGACGAGCTGATCGAGGGTGGGCGTCCAGTGTTCGGCGTCGACGGCGTCGAGGACCGCGAGCGCGGCTTCGCCGGCGAGCTCGCGCGCGACGGTCGAGCGGCCGGTGCCGGGCTCGCCGCTGATGAGGACGTGGGTCCGCTGCTCGCGGTAGGCCGCGAAGTCGCGGTGCACCGGACGCGGGGTGGCGCGCCGCGGGATCGCCTGGACGTCGGGCGGTTCGAGCTCGAACAGCACACCGGAGGCGCCGGTGATGCGTTCGAACGCCACCCCGGTTTCGCGGCCCGAGGACAGCCGCACGGTGCGGGTCTGCCGGACGCCGAAGGGTGCGTCCATGGCCAGCCCGCGCAGGACCGCGTGGTCGGCGGCGTCGAGCAGGTCGGTCGCCGCGGCGTTGGCCAGCACCACGTCGTCGCCGAGGACCAGGACCGGGCGCAGCCGGTTGAGGGCGGCGGCCTGGTAGGCGGCGAGCATGCGCTGCTCCGCGGCGCGGGAGCCTTCCAGCAGGCGATGTTCGATGTCGGCGACCGCCCGGCGCAGGAACGGTCCCAGCAGCGGGTTGGCGTGCTCGGCGGGACAGGTGATGTCCAGGACGCCCTCCAGCCGGCGCGTCACCGGGTGGACGATCGGGTGGCCGTAGCAGGCGAAGGCCTTGAAGCTGTCGATGAAGTGCTCGTGCCCGTGCACCGCGAGCCCCTGGCGCAGCTCGAAGACGGTGGCGATCGAGTTGGTGCCGGTGTTCTCCTCGGTGAAGCGCGTGCCGGGGACGACGCCGAGGCGGTCGAGGGTCGCTTCCAGCCGGCGCTCCCCGAACCGGCGGTCGACGATCCACGCGTCGCGGTCGGCGAGGATGAGGCTGAACGCGGTGTCGGCGAGTTCGCGGGTGGCCTGGTCGAGCACCGGTTCGGCGGCGAGGACCAGCCGGCTGCGGCGGTCGATGTCCTCGACGGTCAGGGTGTCGACGGCGGCGTCCGGCCGGAGCCCGGACAGCTCGGCCCGCCGCCAGGACAGGGCGATCTCGGGCCGCAGCGCTCCGCTCTCCATCCCGCCTCCCTCGGCGCCGAAGACCGAGCCACGTTAGCAACGGTTAACGCCGCTGGTCGAGGCCGTGCCCCCATCCGGGGGCGGGCGTGCCGCGGCGACCGGGTCCAAAGCCCCTGGTGGCGGGCGTCGACGGGGAGTGCAATCGACGTCCAGCCCGGCGGGAGGAGTGATGGCCGGTGGACACCAACGGGTTCGGTGACCTCAAAGCCGTGTGCGTCAACGGCACGCCACTGGCGTACCGGGAGGCGGGCGCGGGTGAGCCGGTCGTGTTCGTGCACGGCGGGATCAGCGACCTGCGCACCTGGTCCGGACAGGTCGCCGGGTTGTCCGACGGCTACCGGTGCATCGCCTACAGCCGCCGGTTCGCGCGCCCCAATCCGGACATCGAGCCCGGGCAGGACGATCAGCTGATCCCGCACAGCGACGACCTCGCGGCGTTCCTGACCGCGCTCGGCGCGGCTCCGGCGCACCTGGTGGGCAACTCGTGGGGCGGATTCGTGTGCCTGTACACCGCGATCCGGCACCCGGACGTGGTGCGCAGCCTGGTTCTCGAGGAACCGCCGGTGGTCTCGCTGGTGATCGGTCCGCGCAACCGCCCGCACCCCGGCACCACGTTGGGCAACCTGGTGCGCCACCCGGCCCGCACCGCGACGGTCCTGCGGTTCGGCGCGCGCACGATGGCACCCGTGCAGAAGGCGTTCCGCCGCGGCGACGAGGACGCCGCGCTGCGGACCTTCACCCGGGGAGTGCTCGGTGCCGGCGTGGCCGACCGGATCACCCCGGCCCGGCGGACGCAGATGCGGGAGAACGCCAGTGCGCTCCGGGCGCAGATGCTGGGTGCGGGGTTTCCGCCGCTGGACCCGGCGCAGGTCCGCGCGGTGCGCGTGCCGGCGCTGCTGGTGTCGGGCGAGCTCAGCCCGAAGATGATGTCGGCGATGACCGAGTACCTCGCGGAGCTGCTGCCGGTGGTCGAGCGGGTCCGGATCCCCGGCGGGTCCCACCTCATGCACGAGGACCGGCCGGATGCGGTCAACGCGGCCATCCGCGAATTCCTGCGCCGGGCGGCCTAACGGTTGCCGCGCTCCAGCGCACGCGCCAGCACCTGCGCGAGGTGCAGGGCCCGCCGTCCGGTGAGGTCGTCGATCTGGGTGCGGCAGCTGAAGCCGTCCGCGAGCACCATCGTGTCGTCGGACGCGGCTTCGATCTCCGGCACCAGCACCCGGTTGGCCGCGCCGACCGACACCTCGTAGTGCCCCTTCTCCACGCCGAAGTTCCCGGCGAGCCCGCAGCAGCCGGAGTCGAGCGTGCGGTTGGCGACGCCGACGCGCCGCAACAGCCGCTCGTCGGGGGCGTTGCCCATCACCGCGTGCTGGTGGCAGTGCTGCTGCGTGATCGCCTCGGCTTCCACGGCGGGGAACTCCACGTCCGGCGCGTACTGCTCGAGGAACTCCGCCAGGGTGAAGGCCCGCGACGGCAGCCCGTGCAGCTCGTCGGAGTCGAACAGTTCGCGCGCGTCGTGCCGGAACACCGCCAGGCAGCTCGGTTCCAGCCCCACCACGGGGGTCCCGGCTTCCAGCTCGGGCCGCAGCACGCGCAACGTCCGCCGCAGCACCCGCCGCGCCACGCCCAGCTGCCCGGTGGAGATCCAGGTCAGCCCGCAGCACACCGACGACGACGGCAGCACCACGTCGAACCCGGCGTGCTCCAGCACCCGCACCGCGTCGTGCCCGACCTCCGGGGACAGGAAGTTCGTGAACGTGTCCGGCCACAGCAGCACCTTGCGCCGGCCGCGGTCCCGCCCGGCGAACCCGCGCCGGAACGTCCGGGGCGCGAACCGCGGCAGCGACCGTTCCGGCGTGATGCCGCCGGCCTTCTTCACCAGCCCGGACAACCGCCCGCCCAGCACGCGGTTGACCGCCCCCGGCGCGGCCGACGCGAGCCGCGCCAGCACGGGCAGGAACCCGAGCGTGTAGTGACTGGCGGGGCGCAACCGGCCCGCGTAGTGCTGGTGCAGGAACTCCGCCTTGTACGAGGCCATGTCGACGTTGACCGGGCAGTCGGACAGGCATCCCTTGCACGCCAGGCACAGGTCCAGGGCCTCGAGGACCTCCGCCGACCGCCACCCGCCGGTCACGGTCTCGCCGCGCATCATCTCGAACAGCATGTGCGACCGCCCGCGCGTCGAGTGCTCCTCGCGCCCGGTGACCATGTAGCTCGGGCACATCACACCCGACGACTTGTCGACACACGCCCCGACGCCGACGCACCGCCGGGTCGCGGTCGCCAGGCTGCCGCCGTCGTGCGGGTACTTCAGCGTCAGCGGCAGCGGCCGGACGGGCCCGTCGAACCGCAGGTCGGCGTCCAGCGGCCGCGGGTGCACGAGGTTGCCCGGGTTGAGCAGGTCCGCCGGGTCCCAGATGGCCTTGAACCGCTCGAACAGCGCCAGGACCTCCGGCGGGTACATGCGGGACAGCAGTTCCGCGCGTGCCTGTCCGTCGCCGTGCTCGCCGGACAGCGAACCGCCGTGCCGCACCACGAGATCGGCCGCGTCCTCCATGAACGACCGGAACTGGCGCCGGCCCTCCTCGGTGGTGAGGCCGAAGTTGATGCGCACGTGCACGCAGCCCTCGCCGAAGTGTCCGTACGGGACACCGCGCAGGCCGTACTTCGCCAGCAGGGCGCGGAAATCCCTCAGGTAGAGGCCGAGGTTCGCGGGCGGGACGGCGGAGTCCTCCCAGCCCGGCCACGCCTCCGAGCCGTCGGCCATCCGGGTGACGATGCCCGCGGCGGCCTCCCGCACCGACCACAGCACCCGCTGGTCGGCGGGCCGTGCCTCCACCACGGTCGCCGCGCCGGTCTCGCGTTCCAGCACCGTCGCGACCTCCCCGGCGCGCGCCGCCGCGTCGGCCGGGTCGGCTCCGCCGACCTCGACGAACAACCACCCGCGTCCCTCGGGCAGCAGGTCGACCGCCGGGTGGGACCGGCGCACCAGCAGTGAGTCGATCAGGTCGCGGCCCATGCCCTCGACGGTCAGCGGCCGCAGCGGCAGCACGGACGGCACGGCGTCGGCGGCCGCGACGTCGTCGGCGTATCCCGCGACGACCAGCGCACGGGCCGCGGGCGCGGGCACCAGCCGCACGGTGATCTCGGTCAGCAGCACGCACGTGCCTTCGGTGCCGACCAGCGCGCGCACCAGGTTCGTCCCGTTCTCCGGCAGCAGCTGGTCCAGCGCGTACCCCGACACCCGCCGCGGGATCGACGGGAACGCCGTGCGCAGCAGGGCCAGGTTGTCCAGCGCGAGCCGCTTCGAGGCCTCGACGCGCGGATCCTCGGGCAGCGACGGGCCGATCTCCAGCCGGGTCCCGTCGGCGGTCAGCACGCCGAGCGCGACCACGTTGTCCGCCGTCCGCCCCCACGCCACGGAATGCGACCCGCACGCGTCGTTGCCGACCATGCCGCCGAGGGTGCACCGGCTGTGCGTCGACGGGTCCGGCCCGAACGTCAGGCCGTGCGGGGCCGCCGCCGCGCGCAACGCGTCGAGCACCACGCCGGGTTGCACGCGCGCGGTCCGCGTCCGCGGGTCGATCTCGAGCACGCGGTTGAGGTGGCGGCTGTAGTCGACGATGACCCCGCGCCCGAGCGCCTGCCCGCCGATGCTGGTGCCGGCGCCCCGCGCGGTGATCGGGACGCCGTGCTCCCGGCACAGCCGGACGGTCGTCTCCAGGTCCTCCACAGTGGACGGGAACACGACGGCCAGCGGCACGTGCCGGTAGTTCGACGCGTCCATGCTGTAGGTGGCGCGCGCCGTCGTGCCGGACTCCACCTCACCCGTGAGCGCGCGGCCCAGCTCCGCCAGGAACCGCTCCTCCGCCACCACCGTCGTGCTCACCAGTTCTCGATCGACCGGGCGAAGATCGCCGCCAGGTCCTCGCCGCGCACCGGCCGCGGCGAGATGGTCAGCAGGCGCTCCTGCTTGAGCGTGCCCTCGACCAGCTCGTCGATGTCGTCCTCGTCGTAGCCGACGCCGCCGATCCCGTTGGGGATGCCGATGTCGCGCATCAACGACGACAGCACGAACGGCAGCTGGTCGACCGGGTTCTGCTGCTCGGGCGCACGCGGGTCGAGGATCCGCGCGGCCCGCAGGTGCTTGTCCGGGTTCGTCGGAAAGGTGAACCGGAACGCCGCCGGAGCGGTCAGCGACACCGACTCGCCGTGCGGCACCATCGGCTCGTCCTGCGGGTAGTTCTTCGGCCGGTACTCCTTGACGCGGCCCGCGATCGGGTACGCGCAGGCGTGCGGGATGTGCACACCGGCGTTGCCGAAGCCCATGCCGGCGAAGGTCGCGGCCAGCATCATGTCGGTGCGGGCGGCCAGGTCACCGCCGTTGAGCACGGCCCGCCGGAACGAGCGGGCCAGCAGGCTGAGGGCCTGTTCGGTCCAGGCGTCCGAGATCGGGTTCGACCCGCAGTAGGCGGCCCGGGTCTCGGGGCGGTGGCGCGCGAAGGAGTCGAACGGCTTGGCGGTGTAGGACTCCAGGGCGTGGCACAGCACGTCCATGCCGCTGGCGGCGGTCACCTCGGGCGGCATGCTCAGCGTCAGCAGCGGGTCGACGACCGCCATCGTCGGCCGCAGCCGCGGGTGGCTGATGCCGGACTTCACCTTCAGGTCGAGGAAGTCCATGATGCACACCGGCGTCGTCTCCGAGCCGGTGCCGGCCGTGGTGGGCACCGCGACGAGCGGCTTGAGCGGCCCGGCCGGCGCCTTGCCCTGCCCGATCGGCTTGTTGACGTAGTCGTAGAGGTCGGCCGGGTGGGTGGTCATGAGGTTCACGGCCTTCGCGGTGTCGATCGACGAGCCGCCGCCGACCGCGATGAACCCGTCCCACGACGACTGCTTCGCGAAGTCCACGGCGGCCTGGATGCTCACGTCGGTCGGTTCGACGTGCACCTGGTCGTAGACCTCGACGGTCAGCCCGCCGGCCTTGGCGGCGTCGGCGACGCGCTGCGGCACGCCGGTGGCCGCGATACCGGGGTCGGTGACCAGGAGGACCCGCTCGGCGCCCATCTGCGCCAGGTCCCACCCGATCTCGTCGACGGCGCCGGGCCCGAACTTCAGCGGCGTGGCGCCCCAGGTGAACACGGTCTCGTTGAGGTACTCGGTCACGGGAATCCCTTTCAGCCGAAGTGCCCGTGGTGAGCGAACGGGAGGGTGGCGGCCTGGCCGGGGCCGGCCTCGGGCAGCTCCACCCGCAGGGACATCGTCCCCCCGGTGTGGCCCGGTGTCTCGATGACGCTGACGCCCGGCGCGAGGCCGGCGGCACCGGGAATCCCGGTGAGCACCGGATGGGTGGGGCACGCCGTCGGTGCTGTCATCTGCGCCTCCCTGTGCCTCGCGATCCCGCGCGGTTCAGGGTGGCATGTAGCATGCTACTCAGTCAACGCCGGGGTACGCGGTCCACTCCAGCGACACCGGCGGGAGCGCGTCCCCGCTGGCAGCGGCCTCCTGGCTGATGAGGAGGCGGCCGGTGTGCAGCAGGTGCGCGCGCATCGATTCGGCCGCTTCGCCCGCCTTGCCCGCCTCGATGAGGGCGTAGATCTCCTCGTGCTCGGCGAGGATGTCGGTCAGGCTGCGCGAGGTGTCGACGGTCGAGGCGCCGCGCAGCAGGACCATGTCGCGCAGCGAGTCGATGTAGCGGGCGAGCCGGACGTTCCCGGACGCGGAGTTGATGACCTCGTGGAAGCGCCGGTCGGCGGCCATGAAGGTGGCCTCGTCGTGCTTCTCGGCGGCCACGCGCATCGCCTTGAGCTGGGCGTTGAGCTCCTTCACCCACGCCGCGGTCCGCTGGGTCACCGCGCGGTAGGTGGCGGGAACCTCCAGCAGCAGCCGGATCGCGAAGACCTCCTCGAGGTCGTGCAGGGAGGTCTGCAGGATCCGCACGCCGCGGTTGCGCTCGAACCGCACCATGCCGCGCTCGGCGAGCTGGATCAGCGCCTCACGCACCGGCGTGCGGGACACGCCCAGGCGCTCGGCGAGGTCGTGCACCGAGTAAAGGCTGCCGGCGACGAGCTCGCCGTTGACGATGGCCGTTTTGAGCTCGGCAAGGATCTTCCCGGCGAGGTTGGCGTCGTTCCCGATCTGCCGCATCCGGGCATTTTCCCACGACGCGGGCCGTTTCACGCCCGGCCCGCCGGGTACGCCCCCGGCTATGGACGCGGAGATCACCTTGCGTGTCGACGGCGCCACGCACCGGCTGACGCTCGACAGCCGCACCACCCTCCTCGACGCCCTGCGCGAACGGCTGGGCATCACGAGCCCCAAGAAGGGCTGCGACCACGGCCAGTGCGGCGCCTGCACGGTCCTGGTCGGCGGTCGCCGGGTGCTGTCGTGCCTGTCGCTGGCCGTCGCGCAGAACGGCGCCGAGGTCACCACGGCAGCGGGGCTGGCGCCCGACGGCGAGCTGCACCCGGTGCAGCGCGCGTTCCTCGAGCACGACGGCTTCCAGTGCGGCTACTGCACCCCGGGCCAGATCTGCTCCGCCGTCGGGATGCTCGACGAGGTCGAACAGGGCTGGCCGAGCCATGCCAGCCCGGACGTCAGCGCCCGGCCCACCCTCACCCGCGCCGAGATCTCCGAGCGGATGAGCGGCAACCTGTGCCGGTGCGCCGCCTACGACGGGATCGTGGACGCGATCGAGGAGGCGGCGCGGTGAAGCCGTTCGCCTACGACTCCCCCACCGACGCCGTCACCGCCGTCCGCGCGGTGGCGGACGACCCGTCCGCGGTGTTCCTGGCCGGCGGGACGAACCTGGTCGACCACCTCAAGCTCGGCATCGCGCGGCCGGGCCGGGTCGTCGACGTCACCGGGCTGACCTCCACCGAGATCACCGAGAGCGACGGCGGGCTCTCGATCGGCGCGGGGGTGCGCAACAGCGACCTGGCCGCCGACCCGCGCGTGCGGTCCCGCTACCCGGTGCTGGCCGAGTCGCTGCTCGCCGGCGCGTCCGGCCAGCTGCGCAACATGGCGACCACCGGCGGGAACCCGTTGCAGCGCACGCGGTGCGTCTACTTCCAGGACGTCACGACCCCGTGCAACAAGCGCACACCCGGCTCCGGCTGCTCCGCGATCGGCGGATACACCCGCTACCACGCGATCCTCGGCGCCTCCGAGCACTGCGTCGCGACCCACCCGTCGGACATGGCGGTCGCGCTGGCCGCGCTCGGCGCTTCGGTCCGGGTACTGGGGCCCGACGGCGAGCGCACGATCCCGTTCACCGAGCTCCACCGCCTGCCCGGCGACTCACCGGAGAAGGACACGGTCCTCGGGCACGGCGAGCTGATCACCGCCATCGACCTGCCCGCCCCGCCCGGCGGCCGGCAGCGGTACCGCAAGGTGCGCGACCGCGCGTCCTACGCGTTCGCGCTGGTGTCCGTGGCGGCCGTGCTGGACGTCGCGGACGGGACGATCCGCGACGCTCGCGTCGCGTTCGGCGGTGTCGCGCACAAGCCGTGGCGGGCGTGGCAGGCCGAAGACGCGCTGCGCGGCGCGCGCGTGTCGGACGCGGTGTTCCGGGAGGCCGCCGAGGCCGAGCTGGCGCAGGCGGAACCCGTGCCGGGCACCGAGTTCAAGGTCCCGCTGCTGACCCGAACCCTCGTCTCCGTGCTCCGGGAGCTGACATGACCGCGATCGGCGAGCCGCTGGTGCGGCGGGACGGTGCGCGCAAGGTCACCGGCTCGGCCACCTACGCCTACGAAACCCCGGCCGACGCGCCGTTGTTCTGCCACCCCGTGCAGGCCACCGTCGCGCGCGGCCGGATCTCCGCGATCCACACGGCCGAGGCCGAGGTGCTGGACGGGGTGCTGGACGTGATCACCTACCGCACCGCCGAACGGCTCGCGTCCACAGAGGACGCCGAGCTGGCGCTGCTGCAGGACCGCGAGGTGGCCTTCCGCGGCCAGGTGATCGGGCTGGTGGTGGCCGAGACCTCGGAGATCGCCCGGCACGGCGCGGAACTGGTGGTCGTGGACTACCTCGAGCACGAGCACGACACCGAGCTGTCCGCCGAGCGCGACGACCTGTACAAGCCGGAGAAGGTCAACCCCGCGTTCCCGGCCGACACCGGCACCGGTGACGTCGACGCGGCCATGGCGTCCGCGGACGTGACGGTCGAGCAGACCTACCGCACGGCGATGTACCACAACAACCCGCTGGAGCCGCACGCGACGACGGCGTTGTGGGACGACGACTTCCTGACCCTGTGGGACTCCACACAGGGCGTGCACCCGTCGCGGAAGGCGGTCGCGAAGGTGTTCGGCCTGCCCGCGGAGCGGGTGCGGGTCGTGTGCCCGTTCGTCGGCGGCGGGTTCGGGTCGAAGGGACTGCCGCACGCCAACGTCGTGCTGGCGGCGATGGCCGCCCGGGCCCACCCGGGGCGGCCGGTGAAGCTCGCGCTGACGCGGCAGCAGATGTTCTCCCTGGCCGGGTACCGGACGCCGACGATCCAGAAGATGCGGCTGGGCGCGACCCGCGACGGCGAGCTGACCGCGCTCGGGCTGGACGTCGTCGAGCAGACCTCGCGCATCAAGGAGTTCGCGGAGCAGACCGCACTGCCGTCGCGGATGATGTACGCGGCACCCAACCGCCGCACCACGCACCGGCTGGCCGCGCTGGACGTGCCGGTGCCGTCGTGGATGCGCGCGCCGGGCGAGTGTCCCGGCATGTTCGGGCCCGAGGTGGCGATGGACGAGCTCGCCTACGAGCTGGGCCTCGACCCGGTCGAGCTGCGGGTGCGCAACGAGCCGGAGGTGGACCCGGAGTCGGGCAACCCGTTCTCCAGCCGTCACCTGGTCGAGTGCCTGCGGGAGGGGGCCCGGCGGTTCGGCTGGGACTCGCGGGACCCGCGGCCCGGCGTGCGGCTGGAGGACGGCTGGCTGGTCGGGACCGGTGTGGCCGCGTCGGTGTACCCGTCGAGCACCCGGGCCGGGACGACGGCACGGGTGCGGTTCTCCCAGGGCCGGTACGCGGTGGAGATCGGCGCGGCGGACCTGGGGACCGGGGCGTGGACGGTGCTGCCGCAGATCGCCGCGGACGCGCTGGACGTGCCGGTCGAGGAGATCGACATCCGGATCGGCGACACCGACTACCCGGTGGCCGCGGTGGCCGGCGGTTCGGCGGGCACCGCCACCTGGGGTTCGGCGATCGTGGAGGCGGCGCGGACGTTCCGCGACAAGTTCGGCCGCGACCCCGCCGACGGCGACGAGGCCGACGCGACCACCACGGACAACCCGGCGCGGAAGAAGTACGCGATGTACGCGTTCGGGGCGCAGTTCGCCGAGGCGCGGGTGCACGCCGACACCGGGGAGATCCGGGTGCCGCGGCTGCTCGGGGTGTTCGCCGCCGGCCGGATCATCAACCCCCGCACCGCGCGGTCGCAGTTCCTCGGCGGCATGACGATGGGTCTGTCGATGGCGCTGCACGAGGAGAGCGTGTGGGATCCGCGGTTCGGTCAGGTGGTCAACCACGACCTCGCCGAGTACCACGTGTCGGTGAACGCCGACGTCGACGACATCCAGGCGCACTGGCTCGACGAGGAGGACGCTCACGTGAACGCCCTGGGCGCCAAGGGGATCGGCGAGATCGGGATCGTCGGTACCGCGGCGGCCGTCGTGAACGCGGTCTTCCACGCGACGGGGGTGCGGGTGCGGGAGCTGCCGGTCACGCTGGACAAGGTGCTGCCGGCGTTGCCGTGAATTGTCGGTGGGTGTCGTTATGGTCGGCGCATGGAGGACTTCCGGATCGCCGTCGCCGAGGGTGAGCTGGCCGACCTGCGGGACCGTCTGGCGCGCACGCGCTGGCCGGATGCCGAAACGGTGGACGACTGGTCGCAGGGCGTGCCGCTGGCGTACCTGAGGTCGCTGTGCGCGTACTGGGCGGACGGCTACGACTGGCGTGCGTTCGAGAAGCGGGTGAACGCGCTGCCGCAGTACCGCACGGTGGTCGACGGTCTCGGGATCCACTTCCTGCACGTGCGCTCGCCGCATCCGGGGGCGCTGCCGCTGGTGCTGACGAACGGCTGGCCGGGGTCGGTCGTGGAGTACCTGGACGTGATCGGGCCGTTGACCGATCCGGTGGCGCACGGCGGGTCCGCGTCCGACGCCTTCCACGTCGTGTGCCCGACGCTGCCCGGCTACGGCTTCAGCGACAAGCCTTCCGCGCCGGGGTGGGGTGTGCAGCGGATCGCGGACGCGTGGGCCGAGCTGATGGCTCGTCTGGGTTACGCGCGGTACGGCGCGCACGGGAGCGACTGGGGCAACAGCGTCACGACCGCGCTGGGGCAGCAGCATCCCGGGGTGCTGGCCGGCATCCACGTGCAGCCCCCGATCGCCGCTCCCGACCCGGCGACGTTCTCCGATCTGACCGATCGCGAGCGGTCCGCGCTGGAGTCGCTGGCCGTGTCGGAGTCCCAGGAGTCGGGGTACGCCGCGGAGCAGTCGACGAAGCCGCAGACCGTCGGGTACGGGCTGGTGGACTCGCCGGTGGCGTTGTGCGCGTGGATCGTGGAGAAATACCGGTCGTGGATCGACTTCGAGGGTGACCCCGAGGAGTTGCTGACGCGCGACACGATCCTGGACAACGTCAGCCTGTACTGGTTCACCCGCAGCGGCGCGTCGTCGGCGCGGTTGTACTGGGAGAGCTTCAGGCAGGTGTCCGAGTGGTTCAGCAAGTCCACAACGGACACCGTCCGGGTGCCGGCGGGCTGCTCGGTGTTCCCCCGCGAGGTCCCCCGCCCGTCCCGCCGCTGGGCGGCCCGCCGCTACACCGACATCCGCTACTGGAACGAGCCGGCGCGCGGAGGCCACTTCGCGGCACTCGAACAGCCCGAGTTGTGGGTCGCGGAACTCCGCAACTTCTTCCGCCTGGTCCGGTGACCGGAGTCCCGCTCCGCAACAGGTCCGGCATCCGTACGCCGCTCCCATGCCCACTGCCGGCCGGCAACCAGGCAGAGCCCCGGCGCGCCATCCACCGCACGCGCTCGCCCCGGCACCACCCGCGGCCGCTATTCCGACCAGGGCAGCACCACCAGCTCGGGCCACCGCTCCTGCCACCGCCGCGCCTTGGCCTCGTACACGTGCCGCGGCGCGAGCACCGGGTTGGGCCGGACGACCAGGTTGAACACGTCGGCCAGCCCGTGCGGCGCGTACACCCGCCACCGTCCGCCGGCCGACTGGCGGACGCCGACGCAGCAGGTCGTCGCCTCGAAGGAGTCGATCGCGGCCTCCGTGGAAGGGTACGGGCGGCACGGCACGCCGAACCGCGACTCGTACCACAGGTGGACCCGTGCTTCGTTGCGGATCTCCACCACCGCGGGCAGGTCGCCGAACACCCCGGCGCCCGCCGTGATCGCCGCGTTCTCGGCGGCCCAGCTCAGGTCGCGGTCGTCGAAGTAGACGAGGTCGTAGTCCCGGATGCCGTACGCCGGCGGGCGGCCGGTCACCACGTTCCACACCGTCTGCACCACACAGCCCGCCGCCAGGTACCAGCCCGGCAGGTCGAGCACCGCCGCGCGGGTCAGGACCTCCGTCAGCAGCTCGTTGCGCCTCAGCGCCGCGCGGAGGGCGTCGAGCTGCCGGAGGCCCTCGGTGTCCACCGACCCTGTCTAGTGCCTCGTCAGGCAACGTTCGGTAGGTAATCAGGCCTGCGGATCTTGGATTCGGGGGCGAAGCGTCGTTTCGGTCGGGCGTGGCGATTGGCCCAGCGGATGTAGCCGGCGATAGCGGTCTCCTGCGCGGTGTGGGAGGGGTAGTCGCTGCCGTCGAGGGTGAAGTAGCGCAGCGCGGTGAACTCCGACTCGATCCAGTTCAGCCAGGAGGCGTGGGTCGGGGTGAACACCAGCTCGACATCGTGGTTGGTGCACCAGGTGGCGATCTCGGCCTTGCGGTGCGGGGAGAAGTTGTCGCAGACGATGTAGAGCCACCCGGTCGGGAACCGGCGTCGGAGCTGGCGCAGGAAGGCGAGGAACTCCTGCCAGCGCTTGCGGTCGCGCAGTCGGTAGAACAGCTGACCTGAGGCCAAGTCGAGTCCGGCGAGCATGTGCCGGACCCCGCCGTAGCGGTTGTAGGTCGCCCGTAGCCGGGCCGGGCTCCCGGTGGGGAACCAGCCGCGGCCGGGGCGGGGTTGCAGGTTCAGCGGCCCGAACTCGTCCACGCAGATCACCCGGCCGCCATCGGGGATCTGTCCGGTGGCAGAGCGGTCGTAGAGGTCGAGGATGCGGTGCATCTTCTCGCTGAACTGCGGGTCTGGACTGGCCTTCCAGGTCTTGGTGGCCTGCCAGCGCACCCCGGCCGCCCGCAGGATCTGCCGGACCGTCTCGGCGCTGGCTATGATCCGATGCCGGTCGTGGAGATGCTCGGCCAGCTTCGACAGGCTCCACGTGGTGAACGGCAGCCCGGCGTGCTGTGGTGGGGTCCGGGCGACCCGGCAGATCAGTTCGCGGGCGTGGGGGCCGAACTTAGGAGGTCGGCCCCCGCTCCATTTTGGGTCTAGCGCCGCGAACCCCTGGGTGTTGAACGCGTGGATCACCTCCCGCGCGTACTGCGGCTTGGCCGCGAACATCGCCGCCGCCTCGGCCGCGCTGCGGCCCTGCACCGACGCAAGCACGATCCCCGCCCGCCGCAGCCGGACCCGGTCCCGCGCCGTCCTGGTGATCTTGACCAAACGCTCGGCCTCATCCGGAGTGAGCGCCCGAACGAAGACCTCGGGCTGTCGCGGCACGTCCACCACCTCCGGCAGACAGCTTTCAGCACCTGACCGGAACCGATCAAACCGGCCCGTTACGTCCCCGACCTTCCTGGACGAGGCACTAGCACGGTCCGCGGATTTTTCCGCCACCGCTGGTTTGACTTCTCCTACGGGGGGTAGTCACCTCCCGGAGTCGCAATCCGGTGGTCGTGCAGGGGTGCCGTCGGATGGAGCAGGAAGCCCCGGCCCACCTCCCCCTCGGCGGGCCGGGGCTTCCGTCTGTCCAGGGGTCCCGCACGGGCGCCGGCGGCGGCGCGGGACAATGGCAGGCGCACCCGAGCAGCAAAGGACCGATTCATGGCGAAGGCCGCCGAGCCACCTTCAGGTACCCGCGACTTCCTGGCCGACGACGTGCGCCGCCGGAAGGCCGCCTTCGACACCGTCAGCGCGGTCTTCGAGCGCTACGGCTTCGACCCCCTGGAGACCCCGGCCTTCGAACGCCTCGAGGTGTTCGCCGGCAAGCTCGGCGACGACGCCTCGGCCCTGATCTTCAAGATCCTCAAGCGCGGGGTGCACGAGGCCAGCGGCGAGGCCGACCTCGCGCTGCGCTACGACCACACCGTCCCGCTCGCCCGGGTCATCGGCACCTACGGCAGCCGGCTCCCCTCGCCCTACAAGCGCTACGCGATCGGCCCGGTGTGGCGCGCGGACCGCCCGGCGCAGGGCCGCTTCCGCGAGTTCGTGCAGTGCGACATCGACACGGTCGGCTCGTCCTCCCCCCTCGCCGACGCCGAGACCGTCTGGGCGCTCAACGACGCCCTGACCGCCCTGGGCGTCGAGGACTTCCGGTTCCTGGTCAACAGCCGTCAGGCGCTGCACGGCCTGCTCGAGGCGTACGGCGTCCCCGAGGAGGCGGGCACGAAGGTGCTCGGCAGCCTCGACAAGCTGGACAAGGCCACCCCGGACGCGGTGATCGCCGAACTCGCCGACCGCGGGCTGCCGACCGAGACGGCGGAGAGCCTGGTGGGTGACGTCGTCGCCACCGACACCGACCGCATCCGCAAGCAGCTGGACACCACCGAGCGCGGCCGCGCGGGCCTCGCCGAGGTCGACAAGCTGCTGGAGCTCACGGCCGGCCTGCCGTCCGGGCGGGTCGTGTTCACGCCGCGGATGGTGCGCGGGCTGGACTACTACACGGGCCCGATCTTCGAGGTCACCGCCGCGGGCTACCCGGGCTCGATCTCGTCCGGCGGCCGCTACGACGGGCTGGTCGCGAAGCTGGGCGGCCCCGACCTGCCCGCGTGCGGCGGGTCGATCGGCCTGGAGCGCATCCTCGCGGGCCAGGCCGCGGCCGACGCCGAAGCGGGCGGCCTGGATGTGGCGCTCACCGTGCTCGGCGCCGAGGACGAGGTGCTGCGGCTGGCGAACCGGTTGCGCGCCGAGGGCCTGCGCACGGGCGTCTACCTGGGCACCTCGGGCAAGCTCGCGCGCCAGCTGAAGTGGGCCAACGACCAGCGGGCGCGCACGGTGCTGATCTACGGCCCGGCCGAGCAGGAGGCCGGCGAGGTGACCGTGCGGGACATGACTTCGGGCGACCAGACCCGCGTCCCGGTCGACGAGGTCCCGGCCCACCTGCGCCGGTAGTTCCCGGCCGCTCCCGCTTCGCCGCCGTCACCAGCCGCCCCGAGCCGGTGCGACCTCCTCGCTACGGCGCCGGCGACGGCATCGGCCGCGCCCGGGCCTCGGCGAGCACCTCCTCCTCGTCCGCCAGACCCGGGACGCCACCGCCGACCCTGGTCAACCGGGTCACCGTGACGATCAAGGAGCCGGCTGGGGGCCCGTCGCCGCGCGGTGCCGGGCCTCCTGCCTCCGCCCGGAACATGTCCCACCGGAGACCCGGGACGCCCTACTCGGTCGGACCGCCGGCCAGGTCGGGGGCGAACTGCGCCATCGAGACCTGCGCCGCCGCGCTGATCTCCTCCGCGGTGGCCGTGCCGGAATCCTCGACCACGGTGCTCCACGCCTGCACCGAGCCGGCGCAGAACTCCTGGCTTTCGCGGGAATTGGCGGCCGCCACCGGGTCCTCGGCGATCTCGCCGGCGAAGTACAGCGCCAGGGCCAGCAGCGCGCCGTCCCAGCCGGGGCCCACGAACAGCGCCCCCGCGCCGCTCTGCGCGATCTCGATCGGCACCGTGTGCTCCAGCTGGAAGTCGGTGCTCTCGCCGTCCCCGGTCAGGCGCACCTCGACGATGCTGGACGGCCCGCCGAACGTCACCTTCAGCAGCCGGGGCGCGTCGCACGTGAGGATTTCGCCGCCCGCGTTGCCCTCGAGCTGGAACGAGCCGCCCTCGCGCAGGTCGCCGGTCAGCGGCAGGAACCACCGGCGCACCCTGGCCGGGTCGGTGACCGCGTCCCAGACGTCCTCGACGGTGGCGTCGTAGCGGCGCCGCAGCACGACGGTGACCGTCTCGCCGCCGGACGTCGTTCCGCGGCGGACCTCACGGTGGATCGCCTTCAGGTGGTTCGCGATGTCGAGCATGGTCTGTCTCCTGCCTGAGTCGTCGTTCCCGCTTGCCGCGGGCCAGCTCCGTGGCGAGGGCGTCGAGCGGCTGGTCCCAGATGTGGCGGAACCGCTCCAGCCACTCCCCGGCTTCGCGCAGCGGCTCGGAGTTCACCGCGTAGAGCCGCCGCGTCCCTTCCGTGCGCACGGTCGTGAAACCGCTTTCCCGCAGCACCCGCAGGTGTTGCGAGACCCCTGGCTGCGAGATGCCGAACTCCGCCCGGATGTCCGCGGCGATGGCCCCCGAGGGCCGTTCGCCGTCCGCCAGGAGCTCCAGGATCCGCCGGCGAACCGGGTCGCCCAGCACATCGAACGCGTGCACGGCCCGAGTGTCTCAGTGCGTACTTATATAAGTCAAGACTTAAACCCCGGATCGGCTTAGACGCACTCCGTTATCCAGGAACCCGCCCTTGACAATCGCCGCGGTGACGAGCTTAGGTAACCAAGTAGTTAGATAACCGATTGGTTCGATACGCATGGCAACGGATCCCCTGAGCGTCACCTTCGCGGCGCTGGCCGACCCGACCCGCCGCGCGATCCTCGCGCGGCTCGCCGACGGGCCGGCGACCGTGAAGGAACTGTCGGAGCCCTTCGCGATGAGCGGGCCCGCCGTGTCCAAGCACCTGCGTGTGCTGGAGAAGGCCGGCCTGATCACGCGGGGCCGGGAGGCGCAGTGGCGTCCCTGCTCGCTCGAAGCGACCCCGTTGCGCGAGGTCGCCGAGTGGGCCGAGGGCTACCGGCGCTTCTGGGACGCCAGTTACCAGCGGCTCGACCGCTACCTGAAAACCCTGCAGGACAAGGAGAATCCCGATGAGCACGAGCAATGAGACCACGCGGTTCAGCACCCCGTCGGACACCGAGATCGTCGCCGTGCGGGTGTTCGACGCGCCGCGCACCCTGGTCTGGGACGTGTGGACGAAGCCCGAGCACGTGCGCCAGTGGCAGCTCGGCCCGGACGGCTGGACGATGCCGGTGTGTGAGATAGACCTGCGCCCCGGCGGGAGATGGCACTACGTGTGGCGCGGCGACGACGGTGCCGAGTTGTCGATGACCGGCGAGTTCCGCGAGGTGTCCCCGCCGGAGCGCCTGGTCAACACGGAGAACTGGGGCGGTGACTGGCCGGAGGCGGTGGTGACGGTCGAGTTCACCGAGGACGACGGCCGCACCACCGCCACCACCACGGTCGTCTACCCGTCGAAGGAGGCCCGCGACGCCGCGACGGCCACCGGGATGAAGGACGGGTGGAACGCCGGCCTCGACCGCATGGCCGGCTACCTCGCCACCCTGCGCTGAGGTCAGCGACCGGACGGCTCACCGAAGGGCAGGTCGTCCAGGTTCGCGCGGAGTTCGTGCAGGTCGGAGAAGGTGCGGGCGGCGCCGTTGTCCGTCAGCTCGGCGGCGCCGAACCCGCCGGTCAGCAGCCCGGCCGAGGGCAGGCCGATCCGGTTCGCGGCGACGCAGTCCCACACCGAGTCGCCGATGACCACGGCCTGCTCGCCCCGCACCTTCTCCAGCGCGACCTCCAGCAGGTCCGGTTCCGGTTTGGTGGCCTCGACGTCCTTGGAGCTGGTCCAGTCCCCCGCCAGTTCGCGGCCGTCGATGAGGTCGAGGTAGTGGTCGACGTGGTCGGGTTTGCCGGAGCTGGCCAGCACCACCCGGTACCCGGCGTCGTTGGCGGCCCGCAGCAGCTCGTGCGCGCCGTCGAGGGCGCACACCTCGGGCAGCATCCCGTCGACCAGTTCCTTCCACTTGGCCCGGACGTCGTCGCCGCAGGAGTCCTCGACCTCCTGGCCGGCGACCTCGGGCACGAGCTGGTCGCCGCCCATCCCGATGGCGCGGTGGATCCGCCACACCGGCACGGTCACGCCGTAGGTGCGGAACGCGCGGAACCAGGCGAGCGCGTGGTGGTAGTTCGTGTCCACCAGCGTGCCGTCCACGTCGAGCACGAGAACCTTGGCCATGCCGGACGGGGTGCCCACGGCGACCGGCCGGGAAACGCCCACGCTCAGCGGCGGGTGTCGATCGTGAGGTCGCCCTGGGTGACGGTGCGGATGTGGTCACCGGCGAGCATGGCGTGCGGGTAGCCGAGGTCGATCGCGCTGACTTCGTCGAGCCGCGCCAGCTGGGCGGCGGTGAACCCGACCTCCAGCGCGCCCAGGTTGTCCGCCAGCTGCGCGGGCGTGCGGGCGCCGACGATCGGTGCCGTCACGGCCGGGTTCTGCAGGGTCCAGGCCAGTCCGACCTGGGCGGGTGTGCGGCCGAGGTCCGCGGCGACCTCGCGCAGGACTTCGGCGATGTCCAGGTTGCGTGCGGTGACCGTGCCCAGGCCGGAGTTGAAGCTCTTGCGGGTGCCGTCGGCCGCGAAGTGCGTGGCGGCCAGGTCGTCGCGGCTGTACTTGCCGGTGAGCACGCCGCCGGCCAGCGGCGAGTACGGAACCACCCCGAGACCCATCTCCCGTGCCATCGGGATCAGGTCGCGCTCCCCGGTGCGCTCGGCCAGGTTGTACTCGATCTGCAGCGCGACCAGCGGCGCCCAGCCGCGAAGGTCGGCGATCGCCTGCATGCGCGACACTTGCCACGCGGGCACGTTGGACATCCCCAGGTACAGGACCTTCCCCTGCCGGACCAGGTCGTCCATGCCACGCAGGATCTCCTCGACCGGTGTCGTGGAGTCCCACACGTGCAGGTAGAGCAGGTCGAGGTAGTCCGTGCCGAGGTGCCGCAGGCTGGCTTCCACCGACGCGAGCAGGCTCTTGCGGTGCGCGCCACCGGAGTTGGGGTCGCCGGGCCGGCGCAGCGTCGTGTACTTCGTCGCCAGCACCAGGCTTTCGCGCCTGCCCCGGGCGAATTCGCCCAGCAGGCGCTCGGAGCTGCCGTCGGTGTAGGTGTTGGCGGTGTCGATGAAGTTGCCGCCGCGCTCGACGTAGGTGTCGAACAGCTTGCGCGCGTCGTCCCGCTCGGCGCCCCAGCCCCACTCGGTGCCGAAGGTCGCCGCGCCCAGCGCCAGCGGTGAGACCCGCAGCCCGGAGCGGCCCAGCAGCCGGTAGGTGTCGAGGGTGAGCGTCATGGTGTCCTCCCGTGCTCGTGATCGTTGCCGGGGACGAGTCTGTGATCACCCCGAGCCGGGGGTAAGGGAAGGAAGATCCTGGGAAGAGCAGTCCCACCCGGGATGTTGGACCGGAGGTGATCAGCAGCACCGTGGAGCTGGCCGCGTTCCTGCGGAACCGGCGCGAACGCCTGGACCCCGGCGAGTTGGGCCTGCCGTCCCGTCGGCAGGCGCGGCGGACCCCAGGACTGCGGCGCGAAGAGGTCGCCGAACTGGCCGGGATCAGCGTCGACTACATCGTGCGGCTGGAACAGGCTCGCGGGCTGCGGCCCTCGGTGGACGTGGTGGAGGCGCTGGCCCGGGCGCTGCGCCTGGCCCCCGACGAACGCGCCTACCTGTTCGACCTGGTCCAGCAGCGGCCGCGCGGGACCGGCAAGCCGGCCACCACTGCCGCGCCGTCGCTGGCCCGGCTGGTCGCCGACCTGTCGCCGCGACCGGCCATGCTGATGAACCACCGCTATGACATCCTGGCCTGGAACGGCGAAATGACGCGGTTGCTCGTCGACTTCCAAAGCCTGCCACCGTCGCAGCGCAACGTGATGTGGTTGTGCCTGATGCACCCCGGGATGCGCGAGTTCTACGTCGACCGCGAACGCGTCGTGCGCGAGGGGATCGCCCACTTGCGCGCGGCGTGGGCCGCGCACCCGGAGGACCAGGCGTTGACCGACCTGATCGCCGAGTGCATCGCCGGTGACGAGCAGTTCGCGCGGCTGTGGGCCGAACGGGACGTCAAGGTCAACGGCCGCGGGCGCAAGGTGGTGCGGCACCCCGAGGCGGGCGAGGTCGCGGTGGAGTTCGAGACGCTCAAGCCACTCCAGGACCCGGACCAGCTGCTGGTGATCTACCGCGCCGCGGACGAGGAGAGCCGGTCTGCCCTGGACCGGTTGTTCGCACGAGGTCCGGTCACCGCGTCAGGAGGGCGGTCAGCGGAACCGCGGTGAGCCAGGCCCAGCCCGCCACACCGGCCACGTGCGCGGCCCGCCACGCGACCGGAGCACCACGCACCACGCGGCCGACGAGCAGCAGTTCGCACAGCCAGCGCGCACCCCAGAACACCGTCTGCGCGGTCAGCACGATCCCGGCGAGCGCGCCGGGCGCGAGCAGCTCGTCGACCGGCCACAGCAGGACGCCGAGGACGACGCAGGTCAGCCCGATGAACCCGGTGTGCAGTCCGACGACGAGCCGGGACAGGGGACTGGCCGCGACGAGGTCGGCGGGCCACCCGAGCAGCCGCGGCAGCAGGAGATGAGCCACCCCGAGCGCGATCGCGACCGTGCCGGCCAGGCGCATCTGCAGTTCGAGCATCACGGCGCCTCGAACGCGGTCGCGGTGACCAGCGGGGTCCGCCGCACCCGGGCGACCGCGACGAGACCGGCCCGCGCCGCCACCCGGTCCCACTCCGCGTGCGGGTAGAAGTGCCAGGCGCTCGGGCCGAACGCGAGCACGTTCGGCAGGTCGCGGTGGTGCTCGACCAGCACGAGCCGTCCGCCGCGGCGCAGCACCCGCCGCGCCTCGCGGAACAGCGCCTCCCGCCCGCTGGCGGTGCGCAGCTCGTGCGCGGCCAGCACCGCCAGCACGACGTCGGCCGAACCGGTCGCCACCGGGAGTGCCTGCGGCCGCACCGGGACCGCACGCGCCGGGTACCTCCGCCGTGCCCGGCGGATGGACGCCTCGCTGGGGCCGCGCGGGTCGAGCACGTCCAGCACCACGCCGGTGGAACCGGGCAGCACGGCGGGCAGTGCCGGGGACACTTCGTCGAAACCCGCGGTCACCAGCACGTGCCGGCGGACCGGATCGGGCAGCACGGGCCGCAGCCACGTCCAGCGGTAGAGGCCGGAGACGTCGTAGACCCACCACGAGGCGGCCAGGCTCGCGATCGTGAACCACGCTGCCCCGGCTCGCACCGGTTTCGGCACGGGCGCCAGGGCCACCACCGCGCCGGCGAGCACCTTGGGCCAGTTGAACGCCAGGACCTGGGCCACCCCGCGCATCACCGCAGCTCACCCCGGTGCCACCCGTAGTCCACATCGGACACGTGAAACGCGTTGGCCAGCACCGGTTCGCCGAAGCGGCGCAGGAAAGCCACGCCGTGCGACCGGATCGCGACCGGCTCGGGCCGCCACGCGCTCCGGAACGCCTTGACCACCACGATGCCCCGCTTCTCCGGCGAGAACGTGTACGGCAGCGGCCCGGCGAAGCGCCGGGCGTCGGCCGCGGTGGCGAACACCTCGTCCCACACCGGTTCCCGATCGCCGAGGTCGGCCGCGACGTCGAGATCGCCCTGCCCGTCACGGGATGTCACCGTGAACCGCAGCGCGTCCCCGTCGCGGGAGACCCGCGCCCCGCTGCGGTGGTAGTGGTAGCCGGTGAGGACGTTGCCGCCGAGGGCGAGCAGCGTGCGGTCGGTGTCGCTGCGCAGGATCTTCAGACCGCGCATGGTTTTACCGCCCGGGGTGCGCATCCGGGCGAGGATCCGGTAGCCGGTCATCACCGAGCGGAACCCGAGCGGCGCGGGCACGCCCGACGGCCGGAGGTGCCGCAGCGCGACGAGGGCGACGGCGACGAAGGCGTGCTCGGTGCCGTCCGGGGCCGTGTAGGTGTCCGGGGTCAGCCGGTCGCCCAGCAACGGCGCGAGCCGCGCCGGCTCGACCGCGTAGGTCAGGACCAGCGAATGGTCGAACCTGGTCCGCATCGGCAGGGGATGCCTCGTCAACGCCGTCATACCGGTCTCCGTGCTTCGATGACGCCCCACAGCATCGAGCGGTCCGCGGGGCCGGGATCCTCGCCGGGGCGCGGTTGGCGGAACGAGCGCGACACGACCACTCCCCCGGGTCGCAGGGCGTGGCGCACGGCCTTCTCGAGGCGGGACGCGTACCGCGGGTCGGGGCCGTCGAGGATGTTCGACAGGGAGATGCCGCCGTACCAGCCGCGCGGCACCTGTTCGAGGTGGTCGGCGACGTCGGCGTGGACCAGCGTGGCCGGGGCGCGCAGGTCGCCGGCGAGTTCGTCCCGGCCCGCGAGCAGGCGCCACGCCCACGGGTTGTCCGCGGGGGCGTGCCGGCCGAGCCCGCGCCGCAGGCGGGTGAGCAGCACGCGGTCGAGGCGCGGCGGGATGGCGTGGCGGAAGCCCGGCAGCAGCAGGCCCAGCGGGGCGAGCCCGGCGGCCAGGAGCCCCCGCAGGCGCCGGGATGCCAGCAGCTCGGCGGGATCGCCGTGGCGGATGACCGGCTCGATGCGCCGCCACCGCGGGTCGAGCCCCCGGAGCACGGCGCGCCCGGCGGCGAGCAGGCGTTCCGCGCTGCCCGCGGCGGCGGGTGCGCCGGCGAGCCGCGCCCGGCAGTAGGCGAGCTGGACGGGGTTGATGTCGACGCCGGTGACCTCGAACCCGGCCCGGGCGAGGGCGGACACGGTCTCCCCGGCGGCGGCGATGGCGAGCACCCGGCCGCGGGGAAACGCGCGCACCTCGACGTCCGGGTCCTCGTAGCCCCAGCCGAACAGCAGGCTGCGCCACCCCTCCCACGGGTTCACCGGCGCCTCCGGGTCGCCACGAGCCATGCCAGGACGAGCAGGACGATGTTCTGCAGCACCAGGTCGAGGGGTTCGGTGATGTTCCCGCCGCCGAACGCGATCCCGCCCGTGTTGAACCCGGCCAGCAGCGCGGTCTGGACGGCCGCGGCGGTGCGTGGCGTCCACCCGGTCAGCACCCACATGCCCAGAGCGATCTCGGCGAGTCCGATGAGCACGAGCAGCACCGCCGCGTACCGGCCGAGCACGGGGACCGACTGGACGACGGCCCGTTCGTCGGGGCGGGCGCCGAGCAGCTTGGCGACCAGGCCCTCGTAGATCCAGACGGCGGCCACCGCCCCCGGCGGCACCCAGCGAGCCACCCACTCCCCCATGCGCACCAGGTGACTCTAGATCCCGAACGGCGGACGGCACGGCTCGAACCCGTCGATCGTCACGCGGATCTCATCGCCATTGCGCGCAGCCGCGGCCCGAGGAGGGGAAACCGCCTCCCCGGCGCGGGCGACGGGGGGGCCGCGCCGGGCCGTCCGTCCAGCTGGTGCCGCCCGGGACGCCGAGGCCCAGCAGGCCTTCGCCGTTACCATCCACTGTGGATAACCCCGGTCGACCACGCGCGATCGCGCCACCCTCACGTGAGTGACCCGCGTCCGGGGGAGGCGCCGTTTCCGCCCGGTCTCGCCGGGTACGCGGGGCGGTGAGGAGGTAAGTGCCATGAACATGTTCGACAAGGCCAAGGACGCGCTGAGCAAGAACCCGGACAAGGCCGACCAGGGCATCGACAAGGCCGCGGAGGCCGCCAAGGGCCGGTTCGGCGAGCACGCCGACCAGATCGACCAGGCGTCCGAGAAGGCCAAGGACTACGTGCGCGGCCAGGGCCAGGAGCAGCCGCCCCCGCAGTGACGGGGTCCACAGTGTCCACAGCGGAGTGAGCCCTTCGGGACCGGATTCCCGGCCCGTTGGGCTCTTCTCCTGTCCTGCGGGATGCGGGATGCTGGGCCCATGTCCAGACCTGACCTGAACCCGGTGGCGCTGGCGCCCGGTGTCGTCGCCTTCCACCAGCCGCCCGGGGGCTGGTTCGTCAGCAACGCCGGTCTCGTCGTGGGCGCCGACGCGGCGCTGCAGGTCGACACCTTCGCGACCGAGCCGCTCAACCGGCGCCTGAACACCGCGATCGACGCCTACCTGGAGCCGGGCACACCCCGCACCGTGGCGCTGACCCACGCGCACGGCGACCACGCCCACGGCGCGGGCGCACTGGCGGCGCGGGGCGCGACGATCCTGGCCACCCCGCCCGCGGCGGGCGAGGTGCTGTCCGGGCCGCACACCTACGACATGCTGTTCAGCTGTGACTGGGGCGCCATCGACCCGCCGCCGGACGTCACGCCGGTGACCGAGCCGCGCACCGTAGACCTGGGCGGGACGTCGGCGGTGGTCGTGCCGGTGCCGGGGCCCGCGCACACGCACGGCGACCTGGTGGTGTGGCACGAGGAGTCGGGCACGCTGTTCACCGGCGACCTTCTGTTCCTCGGCGTCACGCCGCTGGCGATCTCCGGCTCGGTCGCCGGGTGGCTCGAGGCGCTGGACTGGCTGGAGACCTTCGGCGCGACGACCTACGTACCCGGCCACGGCCCGGTGACCGCGGCGGCGGAGAACCCCGTCGCGCCCGTACGGGAGTACTTCGAGTGGCTGCGGGAGGCGGTCGCCTCGTCGGCCGACTTCGCGGCGATCGAGCACGCCGCGCGCGAGCGCTGGCCGGACTGGCCCGCCGGCGAGCGGCACCGCGTCAACGCCCGGGTCGCGCACGCCCAGTCCCACGGTGGGCAGCTCGACTTCCCGGCCGGGGTCAAGGACCTCCTGACCAGCGCCGCCGCCCACGGCGAGCCGATGACCGAGACGGGCCTGATCCGCCTCGACCTCTGACGGTCAGCGGATCCGCTCGCCGTAGACGCGCTCGACCTTCAGCGTCATGAGCACCCGGCGGTCGGCGACCATCACCTGCCGGTACTCGTCCCAGTCCGGGTGCTCGCCCGCGGCGCGGCGGTAGTAGTCGACCAGCGCCTCCACTTCGGGGCCGTCCGGGTTTTCACCCGGACCGGTGAGGGTCACCGTGCCCTCGGCGGTCGCCCACGCCCAGCCGTCCGCGCTGGTGACCTCCAGCGCGGCGCGCGGGTCGCGGCGCAGGTTGCGCGTCTTGGCGCGCCCCTCGGTCATCGACACCAGGACGACCCCGGCGTCCCGGTCGTAGTAGGGCGTGACGGGCGAGAGCTGCGGCAGGCCGTTCGCCTTGATGGTGGCCAGGACGGCGAGCTTGCTCTGGGCGAGCAGTTCGTGCGGATCGAAGGAAGCCATGACCCCGATCATGCACCCTCACACCGGTGAGAGGGTCAACGCCGGAGGGCCGGCGCAGTGAGCCCGAGGGCGGCCGCGATCGCGACGGCGGCGACGGGGCCGGACGCGAGCGCGACCAGCGCGCCTCCGAGCAGCGGCCCGGCCGCCACGCCGACGCCCCCGGCCGCGGCCCACCAGCCCACCAGCCGGTGGCGGCCGTGGTCGTCCACCGCGGTCGCCGTGGCCAGGGCGAGCGCGCTGGGCAGCAGCAGTGCCGAGCCGGCCCCCCTGCGCGAGCCGCGCCAGGTCGAGGACGAGCATCGTCCCGGCCACCGCGCACATCGCCGAGGACGCGGTGAACACGACCAGGCCCGTGACGAAGGCGCGTTTGGCGCCGAGGGTGTCCGTGATCGCGCCCGCGCCCAGCATCACCGCGGCGAAGGAGAACGCCACGACGGTGTTCGATAGTCATGGAACAACTGGGGACGGAGTCCGACGGTCGTCGAACACCAGACGCGGGACCGCGGTCGCGATCAGGCGGAGGGGTAGAGGCGCCCCATCAGCTCGAGCACCTCGTCGATCATCTTGCGTGCCCTGGCCTTCGACGGCGCGGCCGCGACCTCGCGCCCCGCCTCGGTGGCCATCGCCGTCAGGCACAGCACCAGCATGTCCGACAGCGGCCGGGTGTGGCCGTTGACCAGCGTCGAGTTGGCGTGCAGCCATTCCCGGAACCGCCGGCGCGTGAGCAGCCCGAACCCGGCCGGCCCGCTGCCGGACAGGAAGATCCGAGCCAGCTGCCGCTCCTCCCAGCACCCCTCCAGGTAGGCGCGCGTGCCCGCGATGAACAGCCGCAGCGCGTCCTCCTCCCCCGCCGCCAGCGCGGTGCGGAACGCACGGGCCGACCGGTGCTGCTGCCGCTTCGTGTACTCGTCGTACAGCGTGATCCACAGGTCCGACTTGGCGGTGAAGTGGTGGTACAGGCTGCCGATGCTGGCCCCCGCCCGGTCGGCGATGTCGACCAGCTTCGCGTCCTCGTAACCGGAGGCGACGAACACCTCGCGTGCGGCGTCGAGCAGCGCGGCCCGCGTGATCTGGGCTCGCGTGCTCCCGGTGGTGGCCTCGGTCATGCTCCGATTGTGCCGGACCGCGGCGCGTGCGCCGGTCCCGGCGTGACGTGAGCCCCGCCGGGACGCGGCGTTCACCTCACGCTGCCGGGACGCCGTTGGCCGGCGCGGCCGGCTGCGGTGTCGTGTACGGCGTGACCGGGCCGTCGCCGTCGTCGGTGGTCAGCGGCGTGCCGGAGAACACCTGCTGCCCGCCGCGGATGGTCGAGATCTGGCCACCGGTGTAGCCGGCGTGGGAGTCCGGCCCGTACCGGAAGGGCACCAGGCCCGGCCCGGTGAACCCGCCCTTGTTCAGCGCGTCCAGCAGGCCCTGCCGCGTCAGGTTCTTCCCGGCCGCCTGCAGCACCTGCGCGAAGGTGTAGGCGTAGGACATCGCGTAGACGACGTTGCCGTCGAACGGCACGTTCGGGATGTAGGTGTCGTGGACCTTCTTGAACAGCTGGATCCACGAGTTGTCCGTGTCGCTGCCCGCCGGAAGGTAGGCGCTGCTGACCAGGCCCTCGATCAGGTCGGTGCCCTTGACCGACGCCCCGCTCTGCTTGGCGAAGTTCTCCAGCAGCCCGGACACCGTCACCGGGTCCGCGCCCACGCTGGAGGCGACCAGCTGCGGGGTGTAACCCAGCTTGAGCGCGGTCAGCTTGAACAGCGCGGTGTAGGCCGGGATCGCCTCCAGGACCACGACCTCCGCGCCGCTGCGCGCGATCGCCGACACCTGCGCCGCGACGTCGGTGTTGCCCGGCTGGTACGGCTGCCTGCTCACGACCAGGCTCTGGTCGATGAACTTGTCCAGGCCCTTCATGCCGTCGGCGCCGAAGTCGTCGTCCTGGTAGAAGTAGGCGACCTTCTTGCCGGCGAAGTTCTTCGCCACGTAGTCGCCGAGGATCTTGCCCTCGACGGTGTAGTCGGGCTGCCAGCCGTAGGTGTAGGGGTTCTTGCCGGGCTGGTCCCAGCAGGTGCAGCCGGAGGCGACGAACAGGTCCGGCACGCGCGAGCTGTTGAGGAAGTCGACGACCTTCGTGTGCGTCGGGGTGCCGAGCGCGCCGACCACGGCGAACACCTTGTCCTCCAGCACCAGCTGCTTGGTGAGGGTGACGGTGTTGGCCGGGTTGTAGCCGTCGTCGACGTACTTCAGGGTGATCTTGCGCCCGTTGATGCCACCGTTGGCGTTGATGTAGTCGAACATCGCCTTGGCCGCCGGACCCTGCTCGCTGTAGCCGGGCGCCGCGTTGCCGGTCAGCGGCAGGGTGCTGCCGATCAGCACCTCGGTGTCGGTCACGCCGGGCGTGCTGCCGCCGCCCGATCCCCCGCCGCCGCACGCCGTCAACGTGAGGGCGAGCGCCGCGGTCAGCGCGACCGCCGCGCGCGGGTGTCTGGACAGGACCATGTCGTCTCCTTAGATCTTCCGGTTACGGCGGAGCAGGCGGCCGATCCGGCGGACCCCCGACTGGATGCCGCCGGGAAAGGCCAGGATGACCAGGATCAGCACCAGTCCGTAGAGGACCAGCGGGATGTTGGCGTAGACCGCGCGCGGCAGGTTCGCCTGCTGCGCGAGGTCGGTGGACCAGGTGGGCAGCAGCGTCACGATCACCGCGCCGTACACGGCGCCGGCGAGGCTGCCGAGCCCGCCCAGCACGGCCGCGGTGAGCAGGGACAGCGACAGGGCCAGCGTGAACGCGCCCGGCGCGGCGAGGTTGTTGACGATCGCGAACAGCCCGCCCGCGAGCCCCGCGCACCCGGCGCTCACGCAGAACGCGAGGATCTGCGTACGGGCGACGGGCACGCCGGACAGGGCCGCGGCGTCCTCGTCCTCGCGCACCAGGCGCATGTCCCGGCCGAGGCGGCTGCGGCTGAGGTTGGCCAGCAGGAACAGCACGACCACCAGGCAGATGCCGCAGATCCAGGACTGCCACCGCTCCAGGGGGAACGACTCCCCCAGCGACAGCGGCGGCACCGGCGGGCTGACGATCAGGCCGTTCGCGCCGCCGAGGAGGTCACGCAGGCCGTGGTAGTCGGCCAGCGACGGCAGCCCGACCGCGAGCGCGAGCGTCGCACCGGCCAGGTACGGCCCGCGCAGCCGCGCCGCCGCCACCCCGACCAGCGCCCCGACCACCGCGGTGCCCGCGGTCGCCACGATCAGCACCGGCGCAAGGCTCCAGCCGGCGTTCTCCAGCAGCAGCGCGGAAGTGTAGGCGCCGACCGCGACGAACGCGCCGTGCCCGAGCGAGATCTGTCCACTGAGGCCGGACAACACCGTAAGCCCGGCGACCGCGATCGCCGTGTAGGCGATCTGGGCCAGCTGCAGGTTCGCGAACGGGTCCAGCGCGATCGACAGCAGCCAGAACCCGGCCAGCCCCAGCACCGCCCAGAACCCGTGCCGCAGCAGGGTCGAGCGCAGCCACAACGGGGGACGGCGCGTTTCCCCTTGCGGTGCCTGTGTTTCCGTCATCGTCATACCCGCCGCCTCGTTCCCGCGCCGAACAACCCGTGCGGCCGCACCATCAGCACCACGATGAGCACGACGAGCGCGCCCAGCGTCACGATGTCCGGGCCGAGGTAGCCCGAGACGAAACTGAGCACCAGGCCCAGCGCCAGCCCCCCGACGACCGCGCCCGGCGGGCTGTCCAGTCCCCCGATCACGGCGGCGGTGAACCCGAACACCAGCACCGCGTCGAACGCGGTCGGGCTGACGAACGTGCTGGGCGCGATCAGCACCCCCGCCACGGCACCGACCACGGCGGCCAGTGCCCAGCCGACCGTCAGCATCCGGCCGACGCGCACCCCCAGCAGGCGAGCCACCTCCGGCGCGAACGCCGACGCGCGCATCCGCAGCCCCACCGAGGTCCGGCGGAACACCACCGCCAGCACCGCCATCACGGTCAGCACCACCAGCACGATCCACAAGTCGTTGGGGGAGAACAGAACCTGGTGACCACCCACCTGGAAACCGGCGATGCCGAACGCCGGTGGATACGACTGCGGGGTGCCGCCGAACACCATCCCGGCGACGCCCTGCAGCCCGACGAGCAGGCCGAAGGTGACCACCACGGCGTCCAGCGGCGGCCGTTTCGCGACGGGGCGGATCAGCACCCGTTCCACGAGCGCGCCGAGCACCAGCCCGGCCACGACCGCGACGGCCAGCGCGAGCCAGTAGGACCCGCCGTGACTGACCACGGTGTAGCCGAGGAACGTCGTGATCATCATCATCCCGCCCTGCGCGAAGTTCACGATGCGGGTGGAACGCCAGATCAGCACCAGTGCCAGCGCGACCGCGGCGTACACCGCGCCGCTGGTGAGCCCGGCGAGGGTCAGGTCGAGGAAACGGCCCATCACATCTCCAGGTAGGCCCGGCGGACCCGGTCGTCGGCCGCCAGCCGGGCGGCTTCGTCGTCGGCGACCTTGCGGCCGACGTTGAGCACGACGGCGCGATCGGCGACCGACAGCGCGGTGCCCGCGTTCTGCTCGACCAGCAGCAGGGTCAGGCCGGTGTCGGCACGCAGGCCGCGCAGGGTCGCCACGATCTGCGCGGCCGTGCGCGGCGCCAGCCCGAGCGACGGCTCGTCGAGCAGCAGCAACTCGGGGCGGCTCATCAGGGCCCGGCCGATCGCGAGCATCTGCCGCTCACCGCCGGACAGGGTCTCCGCCCGCCGTCCGCGGCGCTGCGCCAGCGGCGGGAACAGCTCGAACATCCGGGCCACGCCGGTGCGCAGCCACGAGCGGTCCCGCCGCCACAGCCCGCCCAGCCGCAGGTTCTCCTCGACCGTCAGCTCGACGATCACACCGCGTCCCTCGGGGACGTGCGCGATGCCGGCACGCACCAGGTCTTCGGGTCCCCGGCGCGTGATGTCCTGCCCGTTGAGGCGCACCGACCCGGCTTTCGGCCGCAGCAGGCCGGACAGCGTGCGCAGCAGTGTGGTCTTGCCCGCGCCGTTCGCCCCGAGCACCGCGGTGATCGAGCCGCGCTCGACCGTCAGGTCGATGCCGTGCAGGGCGCGCACCGGCCCGTACTCGGCGACCAGGCCGCTCACCTCAAGCATCGGCGGCCACCGCTTCGCCCAGGTAGGCACGCTGCACGGCGGGGTCCTCCCGGACCACGGCGGGCGGCCCGGTGGCGATCACCTCGCCGAAATCGAGCACGACGAGCCGGTCGCAGAGGTTCATCACGAACTCCATGTGGTGCTCGACGAGCATGACGGTGGTGCGCTGCCGCAGCCCGCGCACGATGCCGGCCAGGTCGTCGATCTCAGCGGCCGACAGGCCGGCCGCGGGCTCGTCGAGCAGCAGCAACCGGGGTTCGCTGATCAGCGCGCGGGCCAGGGCGACGTGCTTGCGGATGCCGTAGGGCAGGCTCGCGCACGGGCGGTCCGCGACGTCGGAGATGCCGAACTCGTCGAGCATGGCGAGGGCCTGGTCGCGCAACCGCAGCTCGTGCCGCTCGGCCCACGGCGAGGCGAGCAGCGCCCCGACCGGCCCGGTGTGCGACCGGTGCGTCGCACCGGCGGCGACGTTGTCCAGCGCGCTGAGGTTGGGGAACAGCCCGAGCCCCTGCAGCGTGCGGGCGATGCCCAGCCGGGTCAGCCGGTGCGGGCGCGGCAGGAGCCGGTGGCCGTCGAACGCCAGCGTGCCGGAGTCCGGGCGGACGAACCCGCAGATCGTGTTGAACAGGGTCGTCTTGCCGGCGCCGTTGGGACCGATGACGCCGAGCACCTCCCCCTCGGCCACTTCGAGTGAGACCGTTTGGAGGACCTGCAATCCGCCGAAGGAGACGTTCAGTTCGTCCACTCGCAGCAAGGGAGCTTCCTGCGCCATTTCTTGCGACCACCGCCTCTTCGCAGCGTGCCAAAACAGAATCAGGTTCGGTTTGCAGGGACCGTACACACTCGTGGACGGCTTGCCCAGCCCCTTCGGACAATCGGTGCAAGCGTGATCGGAGAGAATTCCGTTCTGCGCTGTTGCGGTGACCCGATCACGTGCTATACCCGACCAGACGCCACGACGAGGTGGCGCACGAGCCCGGGGGTGCTCCCTTGCTGCGTGCACTGGTGCTGGCTGCCGCTGTGACGGCGCCGTTGATGACCGTTCCGGCGGCGGTCGCCGCGCCGCCGCGGCTGACCGTGGAATCCGTCTCCAACCCGCACCCCGATCTGGTGAGCGGCGGGCAGGTGCTGGTGCGGGTCCCGGCGGCGCGCGACGTGCGGGTGACGGCCAACGGCCGCGACGTCACCGACGGGTTCAAGCAGGCCGGCGACACGCTGCTGGGCCTGGTCAGCGGGTTGCGTGACGGTGCCAACGAGATCGTCGCGAGCGCGCCGGGGCGCGGTCGCGCGAGCCTGCGGGTGACCAATCACCCGATCAGCGGGCCGGTGTTCTCCGGACGGCAGCAGGAGCCGTTCTACTGCGAAACGCAGGCCTACGGGCTGCCGGCCGCGACCCCGCCGCTGTGCAGCGCGCCGACGCAGGTGAGTTACCAGTACCGGACCACCGGCGGACAGTTCCGGCCGATGGCCGACCCGGCGTCGCGTCCCGCGGATCTCGCTTTCGTCAACGGGATGCCTTACGTCGTGCGGGTGGAACGCGGCACGATCGACCGCGCGGTCTACGAGATCGCCGCGCTCTTCGACGGCACCCAGCCGTCACCGTTCACCGTGGAGCGCGGCTGGAACGAGCGGCTCGTCTACACCTTCGGCGGCGGCTGCAATTCCGGCTTCCACCAGGGCTCCTCGACCGGCGGGGTGATCAACGACCTGTTCCTGTCACAGGGTTACGCGGTGGCCTCGTCCAGCCTGAACGTGCTGGACAACAACTGCAGCCCGATCATCTCCGCGGAGGCCGCGATGATGGTCAAGGAACACTTCGTCGAGACGTACGGGCCGGTGCGGCACACGATCGGCTGGGGCGGGTCGGGCGGCGCGATCCAGCAGTACGACATCGCCGACAACTACCCGGGCATCGTCGACGGCATCATTCCGGGAATCTCCTACCCGGACCCGCTCAGCACGGCCGGCCCGGTGACCGACTGCCGGCTGCTGAACCGGTACTTCGCCGGAGTGGGCAGCTCGTTCACCCCCGAGCAGCGGCTCGCGGTGGCCGGGTTCACCAGCTACAGCACGTGCGTGTCGTGGGAGCAGACCTTCGCCAGCCGGGCCACCGCGACCGGGAGTTGCGACCCGTCGATCCCGGTGGCGCAGCGGTGGGATCCGGTGTCCAATCCGGACGGTGTCATCTGCAACTCCAACGAGCAGCTGGTGAACCAGTTCGGCCGTGATCCGCGCACCGGGTTCGTGCGAAGCACGCTGGACAACACGGGCGTGCAGTACGGGTTGTCCGCCCTGCTCGCCGGGAAGATCACGCCGGCGCAGTTCGCGGACCTCAACGCCGCGGTCGGCGGGCTGGACTACACGGGTGCCCCGGTGCCGCAGCGGAGTTCGGCCGACCCGCGGGCGCTGCATGCGGCGTACCGGTCGGGGCTGGTGAACTCCGGCTCGCTGGGGTTGCGGACCACGCCGGTCATCGACCAGCGCACCGACCTCGACCTGGCCGGCTTCGGCGCCGACATCCACACCACCGAGTGGTCGTTCGTGATGCGGGAACGCCTGCGCCGCAGCGGAGCCGAGGGCAACCAGGTGATCATCGCGAACCACCCGACGGCGGCGGAGTCGGCGGCCGCGAGCCGGTACGAGCTGGACGCGATGGACCGGTGGCTGACGGCGATCGGCAACGACCGGTCGCCGCGCGGTGCGCAGCAGAAGGTGGTCGCGAACCGGCCGGCGGACCTGGGCGACGGGTGTTACGTGTCGGCGACGGAGCGGGTGCTGGAGCCGTTGACCTACCCGGCCGCCGGACGGTGCGGCGCGCTGTACCCGGTGGCGGCGAACACGCGGATGGCGGCGGGCGAGGGCCTGGCGATGGACGTGCTCAAGTGCCGGCTGACACCGCTGGACTTCCGGGACTACCCGGTGCGGTTCACGGCGGAGGAGCAGCGCAAGTTGCGGGCCGCGTTCCCGGACGGCGTCTGCGACTACCGCAAGAGCGGTGAAGGTGCCCACCGGCCGGCCGGGGTCTGGCAGACGTACTAACCCGGGCGGGTGGCTTTCCTTGGTTGACACCATGCGGTGAAAGCGTTGTACCGCAACGCTTTCCGTCCGGGCAGAATGGTGACATGACCCAGCAACGAGTCCTCGCCGCCACAAAGCCCCCGGCCCGCCCTCCCACGCACTTCACCCGATCCACGCCCGAGCACAACGCCCCTCCTGGCCGGCACCTCAACCCACCACCAACGCCCGCACCTACTCGATGCATCCTCTCCATTGCAGGCCCTGGCGCGCGCCCCCTAGCGTGGACCGGTGAGCCTGAGCCACGACGACGGCCTCCGTGACGCCGCCTCCGTCGACTTCGGACACCTCGTCCACCATCGGCCGTCCGCGGTGGTGCGGCCCCGCTCCGCGCGCGAGGTCGCCGAGGTCGTCCGCAGCGCCGCGGCGGCGGGGGTGCCGGTCGCCGCGCGGGGCCGCGGCCACTCCGGGTACGGGCAGGCGCTGACCACCGGCATCGTGATCGACATGTCCACCCTCGCGACGGTGCACGAGGTGCGTGACGACCGCATCGTCGTGGACGCGGGCGCGGGCTGGGACGCGGTCCTCGAGGCCGCGTGGCGGCGCGGCAGCGCGCCACCGGTGCTGACCGACTACCTGGGACTGTCGGTCGGCGGCACGCTGTCCGCAGGCGGCATCGGCGGCACGAGCTTCCGCTACGGGCTGCAGACCGACACGGTCACCGAGCTGGAGGTCGTCACCGGCGGGGGAACCGTACACACCTGCGTCCCGAGCGACGACCTGTTCGCCGCGGTGCTGGGCGGGCTCGGCCAGTGCGGGATCATCACGCGCGCCACGCTGCGGCTCGTCGGTGCGCGGGAACGGGTGCGCCGACGGGAAATCGACCACGCGACGGTGACCTCCGCGGCGGCCGAGCAGCTCTGGTTCATCGAGGTGGGCCGGTTCGACTTCGTGCAAGGCCAGGTCCGCTACGGCGCGTCCGGACGGCGGATATTCCTGGAGACCGCGACCTACTACACCACACCCACCGAACCGCACGACGACGGCGAAGACGTGCCGTACCTGGACTTCCAGCACCGCCTGGACGCCGCCGAAGCGCTCCTGACCCAGACCGGCGGGTGGTTCCAGCCGCACCCGTGGTGGAACTGTTTCCTGCCCGCGTCCACCGCGGTGGATTTCCTGGAGTCACTGGTGGACGCCCTGACCGCCGACGACCTCGGCCCAGCCGGGTGCGTCCTGTTCTACCCCGTGTTCACCGAAAGGATGCACGCTCCACTGGTCCGCCTACCGCCCGAGCGGGTCGCCTACCTGATCGCGATCCTGCGCTTCCCACCCGACGCCACCACGGCAGCCGCCCAGTTGACCCAAAACCTCCACCTCTACCGCGAAGCCCGCCAACGGGGCGGCACCGCCTACCCGATCGGCGCGATCCCCTTCACCACCGCCGACTGGCACCACCACTACGGCACGGATTGGCCGCGCCTGCGGGAGTGGAAGTCCCGCTACGACCCCGCACAGATCCTCACCCCCGGCCCCGGCATCTTCCCCACCCGAGACCACTGCCCCCCGCAATGACCGACCACGCCGAGTCCGCTGATCCCCACAACCACCGACCACCGACCACCCCACCGGAACCCCTCAATACCCGCGACCATCGAGCACTCCGCGTGAACAGCTCAATGCCCCCAACCACCCCACCCGGCCCCTCAACACGCCCAACCACCGGCCACGCCGCCCGAACCGCCCAACACCCCCAACCACCTTCGTCGACCATCCACGCCCAACGACCACCCCGCCCACGTCGCAGCGCAGGCCCTCCCCACGTTTTCGCCCGCCGCCCACCAGAACCACCAGCCATCCCAAACACAACCGCACCCGCCCCCACGCTCCACCCCTTCGCCACATCAACTCGGCCGCAACCCCCAACCCTCCGCCCCTCACCACACCAGCCCACCAACAGACCCACGCCGTCTCCTCTTCACCACCATCAACCGACCCCGTACCGCCAGCCCTCAACACCCGACCGCACCAGCCCCCACCACCCACGTTTCCGCCCACCGCCAGCACCATCCACCACAACCCCAGCCCTCCCAAACCCGACCGCACCAGCCGCACCGGCCATGCCTTCACCCTCCGCCGACAACAAACCAGCCCAAACCCCCAGCCCACCTGCACCCGCCCACAAAAACCACACCCGCGTCCCGGACCCAGCCGTCCATTCGTCCCGCGGATCATCTGGCGGTAGCCGTCCTCTCCGAGCGTGTCCGGGTCGCTCGCGCCTCAGCCACGTGTGCTCGGGCGGGGGACAGGTCGCCGGCCCGGCGGTAGGCGTCGCCGGACGCCGCCGCTAACGCCCGCCCGTCCCACGTCAGCTCGTCGCGCACGTCATCCCTCCGGCCAGGCAGTGCGCCGCCCACCGGCCGGCTGGTCCGCCGTCCGACCACACCGCGGCCAGGATCCGAAGCGCCGCCTCGCGTTCGGCAACGCCGTGCCAGCTCGGTGCCCTCCGTCGACCGCCTCATGCGGGGCATCGTGCGGGCTTCGACCCACTCGAAGCCCCGACCCGCAGCTACCCTGAACACAATGGGGGCCGTCACCCACCCCCTCGCGCGGACCGGGCATGCGCGCGTGATCCAGTTCTACGCCGACGACCCCCGCGCGGCGGTTGCCGCGATCAAGTCCGCCCTGGCGCGCCCGCGTGACAGCCCGCGGTGATCACCCCAGCACGATGCGCGCATGATCATCGACGACGTCCTGCGCAGCGTCCCCGCGGTCCGGCACGCCGTGCTACTCTCCCCCGACGGGCTGGTCCAGGCCCACTCCCCCGGCATGACCACCACCGGGGCCGAGTACCTCGCCTCGATGGCCGCGATGCTGCACAGCCTGGCCCACCGCGCGGGCGCCCTCCTGGACGGCGGTGAACCGCAGCACGTGGCCATCAGATTCAGCGACAGCTCCCTGGTGCTCGTGGCCGCGGGCCCGGCAGCGCACCTGGCCGTCACCACCACGCGCGATCCCGCCGAGGTCCTCCGGCACCTGCCCCGCCGGGACAGCTGACCACCCGAAGACCACTCGCGGCCCGGCCACAACGATCACGGGTCCGGTCGTGCAGAAACGCCTGCGCCCCGGCGGGACCTCCGATCGAAGCCCGGAAGCGGAACGTCGGCACGAGTCGTCTCGCGTCCGGGCCGGGCTCGTCGCTCCCCACCCGAGCGGGACATTCGCCAACCACACGCGCGAGGTCCCGGCGGGAGCACAAGACACCTCGCCGCCCGGTGATCACGCGTTCTCCGCACCAGCAGTAGCCAGCGCCCCCGGGGTGCACGGAGAAGTGGCCCGGAACAGCCCCGAACCGGAGAGCGTCGCTCACCAGCGCGGCGACCACGCCGGCACCGAGCAGTCCACCACCGCCCACACGGTCTTGCCGCCCCCAGCGGCGGCCCGGTACCCCCACCCCGTCGCCAGCCGGTCGACCAGCACGAGGCCCCGGCCGCGCAGCGACTTCGGGTTTCCGTCGCCCAGCACGGGCGGAGCGGGGGAGCCGTCGTCAACCTCGATGAGGACCTCGGGGGACGGCCCGTCGCGCCTCAGTCGGATCCGGTGGGCGCCCCCGGCGTGGTCGTAGGCGTTCGTGAGCACTTCGGTCGCGACCAGCTGCACCGCGAAGACGTGGTCGTCCCCCAGGTCCGCCAGTGCACAGGCCACCCACTGGCGCACCCGCACCAGCGGGGGCACCGCGTCCGGCAGATCGAGCACCAGCTCGTCCTTCGCCGCCGGGTCGCCCATCCGGTTCACCACGCCCTGTCTGCTCAACGCGTTTCGCACGGCCGCCACACGGAAACCGTCACCCGTCCATGTCACACCCTCGCGCGCCCGGAGGCCAGTCCGCGCGCGCCCTGCGATCACGGCCATCTGGACGACACCCCCAGGCGACCCTAATTTAGGATCGGCTTACCTAATACGAGAGGCACTTCCATGCGTTCTCCACGTCCGCGTGCGCGCGGTTCTCTGCCGGCTCTCCTCCTGGGCGCGGTCCTCGCGCTCGCGGGCTGCGGCTCGTCCGCGGAGCAGAGCGCGACCGAGCCGGCGACCCCGGCGAGCGGTCGGTTCCCGGTCACCATCGCGACCGCGTTCGGTGACGTCACGATCCCCGCGCAGCCGAAGCGGGTCGTGGCGCTGGGTTGGGGTGACGCGGAGGTCGCGTTGACGCTCGGGGTGCAGCCGGTGGGGGCATCGGACTGGCTGCCGGTCGGCGGTGACGGCGTCGCCCCGTGGATGCCGCAGGACAAGCACTACACGACGGCGCCGACGATGCTGGGCACCCTCGAGGTGAGCGCCGAGCAGGTCGCCGCGCTCGACCCGGACCTCATCCTGGACACCCGCGCCGGCGGCGACAAAGCCCGTTACGACCAGCTCGCCGCACTCGGCGTCCCGGTGGTCGGCATCCCGGCCGGCGGCGAGGCCTACGCGACCACCTGGCAGCAGCAGCTCGACATGATCGGCAAGGCCCTCGGCCGGACCAGCGAGGCCGCGAAGGTGCAGTCCGACCTCGACGCCAAGTTCCAGCAGGCCGCCGGCGCGCACCCGGAGTTCACCGGGAAGTCCGTGGCGGTCGGCGCCAAGATGGCCGGGTCCTACGGCGCCTACGTCAACGGCGGCGCCCGCATCGAGTTCATGGAGCGCCTCGGCTTCACCCAGTCGCCCCAGGTGCAGGCACAGGCGAACGACAGCTTCTACATCACCGTCTCCCCGGAGCGGATGGACCTGTTCAACGCGGACCTGACCGTGATCTCGCCGATCGGGGTCAGCGCCGACGAGATCACCAAGGACCCGTTGTTCCAGGCGGTGCCCTCGGTCAAGGCCGGGCACGTGGTCGTCCTGTCGGACCAGACGGTCTCCCAGGCCTTCGCCAGCGCCACCCCGCTGGGCCTGAGCTACGCGATCGACCAGGTCGTGCCGATGATCACCGAGGCGATGGCGCGCTGACCCGGTGCTCCGCGAAACCACGACCGGCCTCCCCCGGCGCCGCCGGGCCCCGCTCGGCCTCGGCCTGGTCCTGGGCCTGGTGGCACTGGGGCTGGCCGTGGTGGGCAGCGTCGCGGTGGGAGCCAAGGGGCTCCCACCGTCGGTGGTCCTCGATGCCCTGCTGCACCACGATCCGGCCGACCCGGACCACCTGATCATCTGGCAGGTCCGCGTCCCGCGCACGCTGGTGGGCCTCCTCGCCGGCGCCGCGCTCGGGCTGGCCGGCGTGATCATCCAGGGCGTCACCCGCAACCCGCTCGCCGACCCGGGCATCCTCGGCGTCAACGCGGGCGCGTCGCTGTGCGTCGTCGTCGCGATCAGCGTCGCCGGGATCGACTCGATGACCGGCTACGTCTGGTTCGCGTTCCTCGGGGCCGCGCTCGCCGCGGTGGTGGTCTACGGCGTCGGCTCGCTCGGCCGGGACGGCGCCACCCCGCTGAAGATTGCCCTGACCGGCGCCGCGTGCGAGGCCGCGTTCCGGTCCCTGACGACCGGCATCCTGGTCAGCGACAACGCCACCTACGAGCAGTTCCGCTTCTGGCAGGTCGGTTCGCTCGCCGGACGCGATGCGGCGGTCGTCACGCAGGCCCTGCCGTTCCTGATCGCCGGTTTCGTGCTGGCGCTGGCCTCCGCGCGGACCCTCAACGGGCTGGCCCTGGGCGACGACGTGGCCCGCGGCCTGGGCCAGAACGTCCCCGCCGGCCGGGCGCTGTGCGCCCTGGCGGTGGTCGTCCTGTGCGGCACGGCGACCGCGATGGCGGGTCCGATCGCGTTCGTCGGCCTGATGGTGCCGCACGCCGCGCGCCTGATCACCGGGCCGGACCACCGCTGGCTGCTGCCGTACTCGATGGTGCTGGCGCCGCTGGTGCTGCTGGTCGCCGACATCATCGGACGGCTGGTCGCGCAGCCCGGCGAGCTGCAGGTCGGGATCGTCACCGCAGCGATCGGCGCGCCGGTGTTCATCGCGCTGGTCCGCCGGAAGCGCGTGCGCGGATGACCACGGTGATGGCGGTGCAGCGGCGCACGGCGCGCCGGACCGCGGTCGTGACGCTGGTGCTGGCGGCCGCGGTGCTCGCGGTGTTCCTGCTGGCGCTGTCCATCGGGGACTTCCCGATCGCGTTGCCCGACGTGGTGCGCACGCTGTTCGGCAACGGCACCGTGCGGGACAACTACATCGTGCTGCGGCTGCGGTTGCCGCGCGCGCTGGCGGGGCTGCTGGCCGGATTCGCGTTCGGGTTGTCCGGCGCGCTGTTCCAGCGGGTGCTGCGCAACCCGCTCGCCAGTCCCGACGTCATCGGCGTGACGGCAGGCTCCTCGCTGGCCGCGGTGCTGTGCCTGATCACGTTCGGCGTCACCGGGGCGATCGTGCCGGCCGCGGCGCTGGTGGGCGGGCTGGTCACGTCCGTCCTGATCTACGCGCTGGCCTGGCGCCGCGGCGTGACCGGGCACCGGCTCGTGCTGGTCGGCATCGGGGTCGCCGCGCTGGCGGCGAGTGCCATGTCCTACTTCCTGACCCGGTCCGACGTGCGGATCGCGACGCAGGCGTTGGTGTGGATCACGGGCAGCTTCGCCCGGGTCTCGTGGACCGAGGTGCGGATGGCCGCCGTGTTCCTGGTGGTGCTCGTGCCGGCCGCACTGCTGCTCGGGCGGGCGCTGTCGGTCCTGCAACTCGGCGACGACGCCGCGAAGGGCCTGGGGCTGCGCGTGGAACGGGTGCGGCTCGGCCTGCTGGCGCTGGCGGCCGAGCTGTGCGGGGTGGCGACGTCGGTCGGCGGTCCGATCGCGTTCGTGGCGCTGGTGTCCGGGCCGATCGCCACGCGCGTGCTGCGCACCGGGCGCCCCGGTCTGCTCCCGTCCGCGCTGGTCGGCGCGCTGATCACGCTGCTCGCGGATTTCGCCGCGCAGCACCTGCTCAGCGGCACCCACCAGCTACCGGTCGGCGTGGTCACCGGTGCCGTCGGGGCGCCCTACCTGCTGTTCCTGCTGGCCACGGCGAACCGGGGAGGACGTTCGTGACCCGTGGGGCGCCCGTGCATGGCGCCCACGCGTTGCGGGGGCCTGGCCCGCGGGAGACAGCCGAGCTCACGGGCTGGTGACCAGCGCGGAGTACCAGCGCCACTCGCCCGGCCGCGACAGGCCCGGCAGGTCGGCACCGCCGGCGGCCCGCAGCAGCGGCCACAGGCGTCCGGCCTCACGCGGGGAACAGCCGCGCCCGGACCAGCGCGCACAGCTCGCCCGGTGGCTGCCACGGCAATCCAGCCTGCGGTCAGTCCGTGCGTGTGCACCAGCGTCTCCACGATGCCCACGGCGGCGAAGCCCGCCAGGTCGCTGTGGTCGACGACGCCGACAGCGGCTACCTGGTGCGCGGCGTGCTGCACGGCGTGGTGTGCGCGGCCGTGCTGCTGGCCGCGGTCGCGGTGGCGTCCTCGCTCCGCCTGCGGCAGCGGCCGCACCTGAAGTTCGTGGGCCGCTAGCCCCCGCGGCCGGGTCCGCCGGTCAGGGTGGTCCACAGGCCGGCGTCGAAGTCCTCCAGGGGGAGGCGGCCGATCATGTACCGCACCGCGTATTCGATCTTGCCGCGCCAGCGGGCCGCGGCTTCTTCCGGGCTGCCGGAACGCAGTGCGGCCAGGATGCCGCCCGCGTCGTGGATCATGCGCGGCACGGCGCCGGTGTAGTCCAGGCCCAGGATCGAGATGAACATCCGCAGCTGAACGCCGAGCCGGTTGAAGTGCAGGGCCGTCCGGGGCAGATCGGCCGCCTCGGCCATCGCCTCCTGGAACGCCAGGTCGGCCTCGGCGGTCTCCTCCGCCTGTCCCGACCGCGCGCGGTCCCGCACCTCGGCCACCGCCTTCGCCACCGGCGTCAGCTCCCCTGGCCCGCGCGTGGCCAGTCTGCGCACCAGCAGCGATCCGAGCGCGGCCCGCGCGGCGTAGGTCTCCAGCACATCGCCTGCCCGCATCCGCGGGATGGCCGCGCCCCGGTTCGGCAACAGTTCGAGCAGCCCGTCCGCGGCGAGCGAGCGCAACGCCTCCCGCGCCGTAGCGCGCGAGACCCCGAGCCGGGCCGCCAGTGGCGCCTCCCGGATCCGTTCCCCGGGCTGAAACCTGCCCCGCGCGATCGACTCCCGCAGCACCGGCACCACCCGTTCGGCCGGCCTCGTGCCCGCCGCTACGGACCGGTGAAGACGGTCCTCGGGTGAGTCAGTGATGACGCGCCCCCGCGGCACCCACGAGAACGGCGACGAGCGATCCCACGCCCGCAACGCACCGGTGAGATCGGCCAGGTCCCCGGTGTCCAGTCCGGGTGCGGTGAGGACCTGCTCGGCCTGCGCGTGCCACACCTCGGGCGCAACGACCAACGGCCGCAATCGCGTCTGGTGCGGCAACCAGCTCGCGTCCGCACCGGCCAGCAGCACCACCACTTGGCCGCGGGCCGGCACCGCCCGGTCGACCGCGACCAGGAACGCCCGCAACCCGGACGGCGCCGCGGCGGCGGACCGGGCGATCGCGACGGCGGCGAGCAGTGTCTGACTCCCGGTCCGCGCCACTTGCCGCGCCCGCCCGGACACCACCGCACCGCCGGCGTCACCGGCCAGGGCGAGGACGGCCGCGGTCCCGTCGAAGTAGACCCCGGCCACGTGCCGGAACGCCGCCACCGCGGGCACACCCGCCACCGGCGGCCACAGCGAGCGCACGATCCGGCTCACGGTGCTCTGGCTCAGCCCCGTGGCCGCGGCCAGTGAGCGCGTCGACCACGGTCCACCGGGTGCCAGAAGGGTGGACAGGACCAGGGAGACACCGCCGTCCGCCACCGTCCGCGGACGCCCGCGCCGTCGCCGGTCGCCGAGCGCGGGCAGGCCGCCCGAGGCGAAGCGGTCCCGCCACCGCGTCACCACGTCCCGCGACACCCCCAGCGTCCGGGCCACCTCGGCGACGGTGGGCGCCGAAGCGCAGGCGAGCACGATCCGCGCTCGCGCCACCACCGCCTGCGGGCTCGACGGGCTGCCGACCACTCGCTCCAGTGCCGCCCGATCGGCCGCTCTCAATTCCAGAACCGCCATCCCGCCAGCGTAGTCTCACTTCTGACTCAGCCCGGAAAAAAAGACCAGTTCGTCGTCGACACCGTTGTCTACAAAAATCGCGGTACCGATACTTCACCGCTATCCATCCAGCAGAGGCGAGGAGTACCGGATGCGGCATTCGATCATCGACGCCGAACCGTACGGGAAGTTCCACCGGAAACTGTTCTTCCTGTCCGCGGGCGGGCCGTTCCTGGACGGCTACATCCTGAGCGTCGTCGGCGTGGCCATCGGCGGGGCGTCGGCCGACCTCGGGCTGACCCCGGGGCAGGAAGGACTCGTGGGTGCGTCGGCACTGGTCGGCGTCCTGCTCGGCGGGCTGGTGTTCGGCTGGGTCACCGACCGCGTCGGCCGCCAGCTCATGTACACGATCGACCTGGTCGCGCTCGTGCTGTCCTCCGCACTGTGCCTGGTCGTGCCCGACGCGTGGTGGCTGATCGCCCTCCGCGTCGTCGCTGGCGTCGCGGTCGGCGCGGACTACCCGATCGCCACGTCCCTGCTCGCCGAATGGCTACCCGCGGACCGCCGCGGCCGCACCATGGGCGCGCTCGTCGCCGCGTGGTTTGTGGGCGCCGCGGCCGCCTACCTCGTCGGCTACGCGGTGACCGCGGTCGCCGGGGACGAACCGTGGCGCTGGATCCTGGCCAGCGGCGCGCTTCCCGGGATCATCATCCTGCTGGCCCGCCTGGGCACTCCCGAGTCGCCCCGGTGGCTGCTGCGCCACGGCCGGCGCGACGACGCCAGGGAAGCCATCCACAAGGCGTTCGGCCGCTACCCCACCGAGGCGGAACTGACCGTCCTCGCCGAACAGGAACCGCCTGCGAAGTCCCGCCTGTCCCGCGTCTTCACCGGCGGCTACCTGCGCCGCACCCTGTTCGCGGGCGGGTTCTGGCTCTGCCAGGTCGCACCCGCGTTCGCGATCATCACCTTCTACCCGGTCGTGCTCGGCGCCTACGGCTTCTCCAAGGGAGGCACCGCACTGCTGTGGTCCGCGGCGGTCACGCTGGTGACGATGGCCGGCTGTTTTCCGTGCATCCGGCTCGTCGAGTCGTGGGGCCGCCGTCCGGTGATCATCTGGACCTTCGTCGCCTCCGCGATCCCGCTGGCGGTGCTCGGCTTCTTCCCGGGACTGCCCGCCGTGCTCGCGATCGTCCTGTTCTCGGTGAACGCCCTCGCCCAGGGCGGCGGCAACATCCTGCAGTGGATCTACCCGACCGAACTGTTCCCCACCGACATCCGCGCCTCGGCCGTCGGCGTCGCCAGCGCGATCAGCCGGATCGGTGCGGCGGGGGGCACCTACCTGCTCCCCCTGAGCCTCGACCACCTCGGCCTCGGCCCGACCATGCTCATCGGCGCCGCGATCGCCGTCATCGGCACGGTGATCTGCGTGCTGTGGGCGCCGGAGACGCGGGGCCAGGCCCTGCACGAGAGTTCCTCGACGACACCGGTGCGCCGGGCCCGGGAGACCGCGCGATGACCGACCCGCTGCTCACCCCGTTCCGCCTGAAGACCCTTACCCTGCGCAACCGCGTTGTCAGCACGTCGCACGAGCCCGGCTACGGCGTCCACGGCATGCCCGCCGACCGCTACCGCGCCTACCACGTCGAGAAGGCCCGCGGCGGGATCGCGCTGACCATGATCGGTGGCGGCGCCGTCGTGAGCCCGGACGCCACCCCCTCGTTCGCGAACCTGCGCATGGACTCCGACGACGTGGTCCCCTGGCTGCGGCGGCTGTCCGACGAGGTGCACGCCGAAGGCGCGGCGGTGATGACCCAGCTGACGCACCTCGGTCACCGCACCAGCAACCACAGCGGCGACTGGCTTCCCGTGCTGTCGGTGAGCGCCGTGCGCGAGCCCGCGCACCGCGCGTTCACCCGGGAAGCCGAACCGCACGACCTGCGCCGCATCGCCGCCGACTTCGCCAGTGCCGCCCTGCGCTGCCAGGACGGTGGCCTCGACGGTGTCGAACTGATGGCGTACGGGCACCTGCTCGACAGCTTCTGGTCGCCGGCGATGAACCGGCGCACCGACGGCTACGGCGGTGACCTGGACGCCCGGATGCGCTTCCCGCTCGAGGTGATCGCGGCGGTGCGCGAGGCGGTCGGCAGCGACTTCGTGGTGGGGATCCGCATGGCCGTCGAGGAACGACGGCCCGGCGGGCTGACCGCCGAGGAGGGGCTGGAGATCGCCCGGCGCGTCGTGGACGCGGGCATCGACTTCATCAGTGTGATCCGCGGCCACATCTCGACCGAGAACGGCCTCTCGCACGTGATCCCGCCGATGGGCGAACGGTCGGCACCGCACCTGACGCTCGCCGGCGCGGTCCGCGCGCACGTCGGCGTGCCGGTGATGCACGCGGCGCGCATCGCCGACCTGGCCACGGCCCGGTACGCGATCGCCGAGGGCCTGCTCGACCTGGTCGGCATGACCCGCGCGCACCTCGCCGACCCGCACCTGGTGCGGAAACTGCAGGCCGGGGAGGCCGACCGCATCCGGCCGTGCGTCGGGGCGAGCGCGTGCATCGACGCGGCCTACCTCGGCGAACCGGCCCACTGCGTGCACAACGCCTCGACGGGCCGGGAACTCCAGCTGCCGCACCGGATTCCGCCCGCACCGGCCGTCAAACGGGCGGTCGTCGTCGGTGCGGGCGTGGCCGGTCTGGAGGCGGCCCGCGTGCTCGCCGAGCGCGGGCACGACGTGACCGTGTTCGAGGCGGCCGACCAGCCCGGCGGACAGCTGCTGCTGGCCGCCAAGACCCCCCGGCGTCGTGACCTGGCCGGCATCGTGGACTGGCGCGTCGCCGAGCTGCGGCGGCTCGGGGTCGCGGTGAAGCTGAACCACTACGCCGAGGCCCGCGAGGTCCTCGAGCTGGAGCCGGACGTCGTGGTCGTCGCCACCGGCGGGACGCCCGACACGCGGTTCCTGGACGCGGGCGCGAACCTCGTGCACGACACGTGGGACGTGCTCTCCGGCGCTGTCCGGCCGTCCGGTTCCGTGCTCGTCTACGACGACCACGGCGGCCATCCCGGCCTGGACGCGGTGGACGCGCTGCTGGACGCGGGCGCGGACGTGGAGTGGGTCAGTCCGGAAAGGACGATCGGGGTCGAGGTCGGCAGCGTCAACGCCCCGCCGTACCTGCGGCGCTTCACCGGCGACGGGGTGCGGGTCACACTGCTGCACCGGCTGACACGGGTCGAGCGGGACGGCAGCCGCCTGCGGGCGGTCTTCACCAGCGACCTCGCCGACACTGGCGCGGAGACGCTGACCCGCGTCGTCGACCACGTCGTGGTGGAACACGGGACGCTGCCCAACGCCGACCTTTACCACGACCTGGTGCCGCACTCGACGAACCTCGGCGAGATCACCGTCGCCGAGCTGCTGGCCCGGCGGGAGCAGCCGGCCGGCCCGAACGCCGACGGCGCGTTCCGCCTCTACCGCATCGGCGACGCCGTGAGCAGCCGCAGCATCCACTCCGCCGTGCTGGACGCGTTCCGCCTCTGCGTCGCGGTGTGATCCACGGGGAGGGCGGGCGGCACTCGCCGTCCGCCCTCCGAAAGTCGTGGGCTGAACGGAGCCACTTCTTCCTGCTGCCGACGTTCCAGTGGCCAGTTTGCGACAGACATCTTCCTACCGTGCGCAAAAGTGGTTAGTTTCCCAGAGCATCCGTTGCCCGCTGCTGGGAGGCAGAGATCAATGGTGATCCGTTCCCGAACCGCGCAGGTCGAGCGGTGACCGCCACGCTCGACGAACCCCTCAGATCCACCGTCCTGAACGAGCAGGAACGCGCCGTGCTGGCGCTGCTCGCGGACGGGCTGCCGATCGAGGCGGTGGCCCGGCGGCTCAACCTGTCCAAACGCACGGTGCAGCGCCGGATCCGGCGGATCTGCGACCGGCTGGACGTCCACGCGCCGATCCAGGCCGTGGTGTGGGCCGCCCGGCGCGGGCTCATCTGACGTGCGGTGCGACCACCGCAACGGCAAGGCAAATCCGACGCTAGGCGAGGGATGGTATGCGGCACAGACGTGATCTCGAACCGAGCCGATCGAGACGGCCCTGGGCACCACCACGGCGGCGGGGCAGGTTCCGGCGGTCGCTGGCCCAGCTGTGCGGACTGGTCCTGCTGACCGCCGTGCCCGTGGTCCCCGCGCTGGCCGCGCCGGCCCCGGCCCCGGCCGAGGCCGCCGTGGCGGCGTCGGAACCGGTGCGGGTGCTGGTCTTCCACGGCCCGTCCGACCGGCAGGCCGACCCGGTGAACACCGCCGCCGCGGCGATCCAGGAACTGGGCCGCACCGGCGGGTTCCAAGCCGACGTCACGGCCGACCCGGCTGCGTTCACCCCGGCCAACCTGGCCCGTTACCGCGGCGTGGTGTTCCTCTCCGCCGACGGTGTCACGCTCAGCCCGGCCCAGGAGGACGCGCTCAAGGCGTTCGTCGCCGCCGGCAACGGGTTCGTCGGCGTCCACGACGCCGCCCGCGCACAGTCCACATCGGACTGGTTCACCGGGCTGATCGGCACCCGGCCGGCGGCGAGCCCGGACACGGTGCAGCAGGCCGTGGTCGACGTGACCGACCGGCAGCACCCCGCCAACACGGGCCTGCCGCTGAACTGGACCCGCTCCGACCAGTGGCTGAACTGGAGCCCGAACCCGGTCGGCCAGGTGCACACCATCGCCCAGGTCGAGGAGTGGAAGTACCAGGCGGGCGACGAGGCCAACGGCGCGTTCCACCCGGTGTCCTGGTGCCGCGACTACTCCGGCGGCCGCTCCTTCTACACCGGCATGGGCCGCACCCCGGAGAGCTACACGACCGACCAGCTCTTCCGCGGTCACCTGCTGGGTGCGATCCAGTGGACGGCGGGCATGGTGCGCGGCGACTGCCAGGCGACCATCGCGTCGAACTACACCGTGGAACGCCTCACCGCCAAGAACCAGCCGGGGCAGCTGGACCAGATCGGTGAGCCGCACGGCCTCACGATCGCCCCCGACGGCAAGGTGTTCTACATCGGCAAGGCCGCCTGCCCGTCCGGCCCGGTCGTCGACTGGTCGGACCCCGACGTCGGCCTGGGCTGCGGCACGATCCACCAGTGGGACCCGAAGACCAAGCAGGTCAAGCTGCTGACCACGCTCGAGGTGATGGGCAACCGCGGCAGCGGTGACGAGCTGGTGAAGAACGAGGAGGGCCTGGTCGGCATCACGCTCGACCCGGACTTCGCCCGCAACGGCTGGATCTACGTGTACTGGATGCCGCACGAGTCGATCGACCGCGACCTGCGGATCGGCCAGCGCACGGTGTCCCGCTTCACCTACGACGCGGCGAGGCAGACCATCGACCAGTCGACCCGCAAGGACCTGCTGCACTGGGACGCCCAGATCCACAGCTGCTGCCACGCCGGCGGCGGCATGGCGTTCGACGACGCGGGCAACCTCTACATCGGTGTCGGGGACAACAACTCCTCCGGCGGTTCGGACGGCTACTCCGGCAACAACTGGACGGCCGAGTACAAGGGCACCTCGTTCCAGGACGCCCGCCGCACCTCCGGCAACACCAACAACCTCAACGGCAAGGTGCTGCGCATCCACCCCGAGGCGGACGGCACCTACACGATCCCGCCGGGCAACCTGTTCACCGGGACCGAGGAGGGCGGCGGCAAGACCCGCCCGGAGATCTACGTGATGGGTGTGCGCAACATCGCGCGCCTGGCGATCGACAAGCAGCACGACTGGCTCACCGCGGGCTGGGTCGGTCCGGACGCCGGCGGCCCGAACCCGGAGCTGGGCCCGGCCAAGTACGAGACCGCGACCGTCATCACCTCGGCGGGCAACCAGGGCTGGCCGTACTGCATGGGCAACCGGCAGCCCTACCGGGACCGCAGCAACACCGACGCGAGCGTCCTCACCGGCTGGTACGACTGCGGTGACCTGAAGAACACCTCGCCGCGCAACACCGGCCTGGTGGACATCCCGCCCGCACGGGACAACGCGATCTGGTACTCGCCGCAGGGCGGCGGCCCGGTCTACCCGGCGCGCGCCGACGGCAGCGGGATCCCGTCGTACGTCCAGTCCGAGGCCACCTACACCGAGCCCTACCTCAAGGGCGGCGGCCAGGCGGTCATGTCCGGCCCGACCTACCACCGCTCGGAGGTCAACACCGCCAGCGGGGTCGCGTGGCCGGCCTACTGGGAGGACAAGTGGTTCATCGGTGACGAGTCCAACGCGAACAACCGCATCGCGGTGACGCTCGACCCGTCGCGCGTGCCGAACCAGGGCCCGCCGGCGTTCGCCGAGGACCTGCGGCAGATCATCAAGGGCGGCGGTGGCGACACCGCGCTGCAGAGCTGGATGGACGCCAAGTTCGGTCCGGACGGGGCGCTGTACCTGCTGGACTACGCGGGCGGGTTCTTCAGCCTCGACCCCAACCAGAAGCTGATCCGGATCAGCTACCACGGTGGGGCGCCGACCCCGTCCCCGGAGGCGGCGACCGTCGCGACGACCACCCAGGCCGGCCCGATGACCATGGCGTTCAACGGCGCCAAGGCCGGTGGCGTGTCCTGGCGGTGGGACTTCGGTGACGGCACCACGTCCACCGAGGCCAACCCCACGCACACCTACCTGCGCGGCGGCACCTACGACGCCACGCTGGAGGTCACCTACGCCAACGGGGAGAAGGCCACCAAGCGGCTGCCGGTGACGGTCAGCTGCCCGGCTCCGGATGCCCGCAAGTCGGTGTGGATCCTCGACTCCGAGACCAAGGTGGCCAACCGCAACATCGGCCTCGGCTGCACCGTCAACGACCTGATCGACGACGAGCGGGCCTGGCCGGACCACGACGCGTTCACCGCGTACGTGACCGACGTGACGAACAAGCTGCGCGGGTTCGGGCTGCTGTCCGACAAGGACGTGAACGCGCTGGTCCGGGCGGCCTCGTCGTCACCGGTGGGCCGGGCGGGCACCACGGGCTACGAGTGGCTGTTCGACGGCACGTCGACCAACGGCTGGAGCCAGGCCCCGGACGGGAGGTTCGACCTGCAACCGGACGGGACCCTGCACAGCTCGGGCGGCATGGGCATGCTCTGGTACTCGGGCAAGGCGTTCGGCGACTTCTCGGTGCGCCTGCAGTTCCGGGACGTCGCACCGGCCGGTGACCGCGCCAACAGCGGCGTGTTCACCCGGTTCCCGGACCCGCGCACACCGCTGGAGCAACGCCCGCCGGGCAGCTGCGGCACGGTCGGCTCGGCGCGGACGTCGCAGGCGTGGGTGGCGATCTACTGTGGACACGAGATCCAGATCAACGACAACACCGCGGGTGACGCGCAGAAGACCGGTTCGGTCTACAACTTCTCGCAGGTGGGTCTGGACGGGGCGTTCCCGACGGCGAAGGGCGTCTGGAACGACTACGAGGTGCGGGTGACCGGCCAGCACTACACGATCATCCGCAACGGTGTGGTCATCAACGAGTTCGACAACACCCCGGGCAAGCCGTCGTCGCGCGCCGGCGACCCGCCGACGGACCTGCGGCAGTTCTTCAGCGGGTTCATCGGCTTGCAGAACCACAGCGATCGCGACGTGATCGAGTTCCGCAACATCCGGGTGCGCCAGCTCTAGCACACCTCCCCTCCCCGGTGGCGCCGCTCGTCGGGCGGCGCCACCGGCTCCCCACCTGTGACGACGAAAGGGTTGTCGACCCATGCGCATCCTCCGGGGCGTGCTGGTGGCCGGGACAGCGACACTGTGCCTGCTCACCGGCACCACCACCGCCGCACTCGCCGAGCCGGTGCCGGTCACCGGCACCTCGGTGGCACCACTGGCGGACCAGGTGCTCACCTGGACCGCGAACGACAGCATGACGGAGTACGCCTCCGCACCGGCCACCGCCGTCGCCGGGGCGGCCACCATCGTGTTCGAGAACAGCACGGCCACCGGCAACACCACCGCGATGACCCACACGCTGACCTTCGACACCACGACGCCCGGCTACAACCACGACGTCGACGTCAACATCACCGCCAGCCCGCTGGACTCCCAGGGCGGCCGGCACGAGGTGCAGGCCACGCTGACCCCGGGCAAGTACCGCTACTACTGCGCGATGCCCGGCCACACGATGAGCGGCGAGCTGATCGTCACCGAGGGCGGCGGCCAGCAGGACACCACCCCGCCGGAGGTGACCGCCACCGTCGACGGGAACACCGACGGCGACGGCAACTACATCGGCACCGCCACCGTCACGCTGGCCGCGACCGACGACAGCTCCGGCGTGGACACCGTCGAGTACACCCTCGACGACGACAACTACCGCCCCTACGACGGGCCGATCACCATCACCGCGCCGGGCGCGCACAACGTCCACTACCGGGCCACCGACAAGGCGGGCAACGCAGCCGAGCCGAAGACCCTGGTCGTCACCGTCGTGCAGCCCGACAACGACACCACCCCGCCGGTCGCCACCGCGACCGTCGCCGGCGACCGGAACGACAGCGGGAACTACGCGGGCAGCGCCACCGTCACCCTCGCCGCCACCGACAGCGGATCCGGCGTCGCGACGATCGAGTACACAGTGGACGGCAGCGGGTTCCGCACCTACAGCCAGCCGGTCGTGCTGTCGCAGACCGGCACCCACACCCTCACCTACCGCGCGACCGACAAGGCGGGCAACACCAGCCAGCCCAAGTCGCTCACCGTGGTCGTCGACCCGCTCGGGGACGTCGTCGCGCCGTACGTGACGGCCGATCTGTCGGGCGAGGTGAACACGCAGGGCTCCTACGTCGGCAAGGCCACGCTCACCCTGGCCGCCACCGACACCGAATCCGGCGTCGCCTCGATCGAGTACGACCTCGACGGCGCGGGATTCGTCCGTTATGGACAGCCGGTGACGCTGACCGCGGTCGGGACGCACATGCTGCACTACCGGGCCACCGACCGGGCGGGCAACGCCAGCGCGGTGCAGATGCTGTCGTTCACGATCGCCGAGGCGGGCGACGTCACGGCGCCGGTGGTGTCGGTGCAGCTCGCCGGTGCGCAGAACTGGTCGTGGGACTTCGTCGGCCCGGTGACGGTGACGCTCTCCGCCACCGACGAGGCCTCCGGCGTCTCGCGGATCCAGTACTCGGTGGACGGTTCGGCATTCACCCGGTACACCAAGCCGTTCGTCATCGACCACGTCGGCACCCACACCATCCGCTACAAGGCGACCGACGAGGCCGGCAACACCAGTGCGACCGCGAGCGTGACGTTCACCGTGGCGGCCGCGACCGGCCCGTCCCACCAGGCCCCGCACCCGAACGCCGCCGACCAGCGCATGGTCTGACTCCCCCATCCCCCAACGGAAGGACCGTTCATGTCCCATCTTTCGCGGCGGGCCGTGCTCGGCGGTGCGGCCGCCGGGCTGGCCGCGTCGGTCGCCGTGCCCGGTCTCGCGGCCGCCGCGCCGGTGCAGCCGCAGGGCGAGACCCGGCGCATCACGATGTACGCCGAGAAGATCTCCGACGAGCTGTACGGCTACGGCCTGGCCCCGGGCGCGGCGACCGTGCCCGGGCCGGTGCTGGAGATGTGGGAGGGCGACACCCTCGAGATCGACCTCGTCAACACCACCGACCGGGTGCTGTCCCTGCACCCGCACGGCGTCGACTACGACGTCAACTCCGACGGCACCCTGATGAACAACTCGGCGGTGATGCCCGGCCAGACGCGGCGCTACACCTGGCGCAGCCACGTGGGCTACCGCCGGGCGGACGGGTCGTGGGCCGAGGGCACCGCGGGGTACTGGCACTACCACGACCACGCGATGGGCACCGAGCACGGCACCGAGGGCATCCTCAAGGGCCTGTACGGGGCGCTGGTGGTGCGGCGGCAGGGCGACCTGCTGCCCAAGCGCCAGTTCACCGTGGTGTTCAACGACATGCTGATCAACAACCGCCCGGCGCACCAGGCCCCGACGTTCGAGGCGAACCTGGGCGAGCGGGTGGAGTGGATCGCGATCGGGCACGGCAGCAACTTCCACACCTTCCACCTGCACGGGCACCGCTGGCTGGACAACCGCACCGGCATGCGGACCAGCGAGTACGACCACAGCCCGCTGATCGACATCAAGGACCTCAACCCGGGTGTGTCGTTCGGGTTCCAGGTGATCGCCGGCGAGGGCGTCGGGCCGGGGATGTGGATGTACCACTGCCACGTCCAGAACCACTCGGACATGGGCATGGCCGGGATGTTCCTCGTCCGCAACGCCGACGGCACGATGCCCGCCGGTGTCCACGACCACTGAATTGATCGGAGGAGATTGACATGTGTGGTGGCGCTCCCGTCGCGTTCGACCGGCGGCGGTTCCTGGCAGGTGTGACGGCGACGGCGGCCGGTGTCGCGGCGCTCGGTTTCGGGGCTTCCCCGGCGGCGGCCGCGGAACCGGACGGCGGATGGGGCCGGACCATCCCGAACAGCCGGATCGGCCTGCAGATGTACTCGGTGCGGGACGCGTTCATGTCCCAGCCCGAAGCGGTCCTCGCCGCCCTGGCCCGCGCCGGGTACCGGAACCTGGAGTTCGCGGGTTTCCCGGGCGGGACCGACCCCGCGCACGCCCGGGAGATCCGGCCGCTGCTGGACAAGTACGGCCTGCGGGCCGTGTCCAGCCACCACGGGTACGCCGAGTTCACCGACGAGGCCCGGCTCGACGAGCTGATCGAGATGGCCCGGATCCTCGGGCAGCAGTACATCGTCTGCCCGGGCGGTGTGCCGGACACGGCGGAGGGTTTCGCGGCGGCGGGGCCTGCGTTCAACCGGGCCGGGGAGAAGATCCGGCGCGCGGGGATGAAGCTGGGGTACCACAACCACACCGGCGAGTTCCTCGGGCACGGGCCGGACGGGCGCACGTTCTACCAGATCCTGCTCGACGCTTCCGATCCCCACCTGCTGTACATGGAACTGGACATGGGCTGGTCGTCGGCGGCGGGGTTGAGCGCGCAGGACAACGTGGAGCTGATCCGCGCCAACCTCGGGCGGATGCTGCTGGCGCACGTGAAGGATCTGGACGCCAACGGCAACCTCGCCGACCTCGGCACGGGCGTCGTCGACTACCGCACCATCCTGAGCGGCGCGACCCGCCTGGGGATGCGCGAGTTCATCATCGAGAACGACGACCAGAGCAACCCGCTCACCGATTCCCGTGCCGACCGGATGCACGACTACCTGGCCGCGCTGCGACTCGGGTAGCGGGTCTCCGGTAGGGCCTCCGGTAGGGGAAGGATCCGGCTCCGGCGGGGATGGGCAGGCCCGCCGGAGCCGGGTCATATCGCGCCGTGGCGGACGGCCCACACCACCGCCTGGATGGGGGTGGCCACCCCGAGGCGGTCGCAGACCGCCCGGATGCGGCGGCGCACCGTCCGGCCCGACAGGCCCGTCCGCCGGGCCACCTCCTCGGGCGACAGGCCCTCCGCGAGCAGCTCCAGGAGGACCAGGTCGCTGCGTGGCAGTTCGGTCACCTCCGGCCCCTCCACCGTCCCGTCTCCCACCCAGCATCGTGATCGCCGGGACCGCGACGGGTCAATGACAGAACAGGACAAGGTGGTTCAGACCGGCGGCCGTTCCGGGACAGGGCTGGAAAGTCCTTCCCGGGGAGCCACCGCCGGACAGCGTCGAGCGGCCAGCCGAGCCCTTGAAGCCGGCACCGGGACAGCCGGACAACCTCGTCTTCATCACCCGATCGGAGAGGGTCGCCGAGCCGAGGAACGTCAACACCATGCTCGACCGGGTGTTACGGAGAGCGACCATCGACCCCAGCGGCCTGCATGACTTGCGCCACACCTGTGCGACGCTGCTGCTGGAAGACGGGCGAGCATCCGCGAGGTGACGGAGCACGGGCCACGCCTCGCTCACGACGACGGCCGACAACTACGGTTCACGTGCCGGACCAGGCGAAGCGGCAGATGGAGCTGGTCGTGGGGACCTGATGTCACCCCTGGATGCCAGAAGGGCCCCGGATGATCTCCGAGGCCCTGTTTGTGCAGCTCCCCCGGTTGGACTCGAACCAACAACCCTTCGGTTAACAGCCGAATGCTCTGCCAATTGAGCTACAGGGGAATGCTCTGTGTCGCCCGGATCGCTCCGGGCTGACGGGACAGAACTTTAGCCCATGGCCGATCGCGCTCTGCAAGCACCCCCCGGCACTTCCCGCGGGGTTGGGGGACAATGAGTGATCGAGCCGGAGACACCAGGGAGGCGGGCATGAAGACTTTCCTGCTCGGCGCGGCCGTCGGGTACGTGCTCGGCGCGCGGGCGGGCCGTGCGAGGTACGAGCAGATCGTGCGGACCTACCGATCGGTCGCCGACCACCCGGCCGTGCAGGGCGCCGCGGGCGTCGTCCGGGCCAAGGTCGGCGAGAAGGTGGGCCACAAGCTGCCGTTCGCGCGGTCCGCGGGCGGCCCGAACGGGCACCGGACCAGGGAGCCGAAGGCCACGCAGGCGTAGGCCGCCGACCGCTGGGCCACCGGCAGGTCGGACCCGCGGCGGCCAGGGTACTTCCCCCGGGCGGGCGACCAGGGCGGCGTGGCGCGAGCGGCGGAGGCACCGGCGAGCTGACCGGTCGCGGCCGGCAGCGGTACCCGCAGGTGGAGGCGCACGTGCGCAGGGCCCCCCGACGAGCCGCCCCGGCCGATGTCCGAGCACGCCGCCTGCCTCACGCCGGCACGATCCGGTTCCCCGAGGTGTCGCAGAGCGTCACGTGGAGAAGTCGATCTACCCAGACGGTGTCCAGCACGTCTGCGATCTCTTGCGCCCGGCTTCGGCGCGGCCGTCGGCCTGCTCACCGCGTCTCGGGGGCCGCGACGCAGATCGGCGGCAGGTAGAGCACGCGCCGGGGCTTCTGAACATCAGCTCACCCCGCACCCGTGGGACAGTCCGGCGGACCCGGGGCTCCCCTCCTCAGGTTGGTGTCCGTCCAGGCCAGCCCGGCCTAGACGAGCTGGTAGGTGTCAGTCCGGTACGTCTCCGCGCCGGCGGGACAGACCGAGGCGCCGCAGTTCTTGCCGGCGACGTAGAGCAGACCGTCCGGCATGTCGTGAGTGACCCGCTCGACCTCACCGCCGACCCAGTCCGCTTCCGCGCGCCGCCGCACTGGGCCGGGAGCAGGCAGCTGCGGGCATGACGTGGGTGAGCCACCAGCGGTAGTCCGGGCCGGTCGCGCGGCACAGCAGATCAGGGCGAGGTCGCGAGCGCTCATACGGGCACCGCCCGAAGCACCTCGCCCCGGAAGCTCTCCACGACACAATGACCGCATGCGGGAGGGCTACATGCGCAACCACCTTGAGGATCCCGAATTGGGCAGGGTGGTCAACCGCTACGTGACGCCGGGCGGTCGGTACAAGAAGCTGTCCTACCGCAAGCTCATGAGGATGGCCCCGGAGGAGCGGTTGCGCTTCGGCCGGGCGTTCGCCGAAGACGCCCGGCTGGTGACCGATGACGAACTGCGAAACCTGCTCGACTACGAATGGCGGGCGCGCCGGACAGCCGCTTGGCTGATCGGCCTCGATCGTCGCACCAGGTTCCGCGAGCAACTTGGTGAACTGCTGCTCGCCAGTGAAATGGCCTACGCAGGCAAGGCGTACTGTTTCGCGCTTGCGCGGTTCGGCACCGAGGAGGATGCCCAAGTCCTGATCGCCTACCTCGGCCACTACCTCCCCCAGGTCGACCTTTCGTATGACCAGGCAGACGCCCTGGGCGCGCTGCAATTCATAGATGCCAAGATCGGGACCCACCACGCCGCCCGGTTCCTCCAGGAGGGCGGGTTGTGGCATCGGTGGGCTCACCCGGAGTCGAGACTGACAGCCCCGCCACTCCTCCTCCGAGACATCCACGACCTCTGCACCCTCGCCGATGAATGGATGGCTGCCTAGGCCGGCTCGGCGACGGCTCCCAGCCCCACCACGGTCCTGGTGGTGGGGCCGAGGCTCATGGTCGAGACGGTCAAGGGATGCTCAGGGTCAGGCGAACAGGTGCGCGTAGACGTCGACGTCGTGGGTGGTGGCCCACCGCCAGCCCCCAGCAGTTCGCCGGTCGGCGAGTAGGCGGGCAGCAGCGCACGCGGGTCGAACTCCTCGATGGGCACGGTCACACTGATCACCTCCGCGCCCGAGCCGTCCATGGCAATCAGCTGCACAGTCCACATCGGAACGTTCGTACCGAGCTCGCCCCGCTGAATCCCGTTCTGATCCACCGGCGGGGATCCGGCGCAGCATCGACGAGGGCATCGGCTCGCACACGATCTCGGCGAAGATCGACCACGCGCTGGCCTACTTCCGCAAGCTCGACGGCGTACCCGGAATCGAGATCCGCACCCACGGAACGGTGCTCTACAACAGCATCTTCCGCTTCGACGACGAGATGATCATCAACCCGCACGTCTACGGCAAGATGGCCGCCCACGCCCCCGCGCTGCACCTGCGGCGGTTGTCGGCGGGCGACCTGTTCACCACCTACGCGGACAGCTTCACCGCCGTGTGGGAGCACGCTCAACCGCACAAGTGGGAGGACTGAGGCTCGTGCCGAAGAAGGACTACTACGACGACCCCGACGCCCCGGCCGCCAACAGCATCGTGCCCGCGGTCGCCGCGGTCGTGCGCAACGAGGCCGGCGACATCCTGATGATCGAGCGCACCGACAACGGACTATGGGCACTCCCCGGCGGAGCCCAGGACCTCGGCGAGTCGGTGGTGGACGCCGTGCGACGCGAGGTCGAGGAAGAAACCGGGCTGACGGTCGAGGTCACCGGGATCAGCGGCATCTACTCCGACCCCAAGCACCTCATCGCCTACGACGACGGCGAGGTCCGGCAGGAGTTCTCGATTTGCTTCCACGCCCGCCCGCTGGCAGGCACGTTGCGGCCCAGCTCGGAGTCACGACAGGTGCACTGGGTCGCCCCGGAGCGCCTGGACGAGCTGGACATCCACCCGTCCATGCGGCTGCGTATCGACCACACGGTCAAGAACCCTGAGGACGTCCATTTGGGTTAGCCGCCGAGACGGCGGAGAGACGGCCCTTCGTGCGCTCGACGGCTGTCAGCAGCTCGGGGGTGGCACCGGTGATGAACCGAGTCACGAGGTGGCCAGGGCCGTAGCGCCGCTTGATCTCCGCAATGCGGTCTTCGGCGTCGACGGTCTCGCCGTCCGGCGAGGTGGTGAGGTCGCAGTACCAGAGCGCGTCGCGGATCGAACCGCGCTCGTCGTGGAAGTCGGCCAGCTGTTCGGTCAGCCCCGCAGTTCGGCTTCATAGACGGCGTAGGAGTGGTGTGCGACGAGGTGCACGAGCCGTTCGGGGGCATTGACCTTGGCTAGGTAGGTAGCGCCGTCGATGGGGTGAAAGCCGGTGTCGACCAGATCGGGGGCATACCCGATGTCGTGAAGAATGGCCGCGGCTTCGAGGAGTTCGGCGTCCGATCCGGCGACCGGCGCGAGGGTGCGTGCCTGCCGTGCTACGCCCTGGACGTGGGCCCATCGTCGAGGCAGCGCGTCACGCAGCTTCGCCTCGGAGAGGTCGTATGCCCACGAGATCAGCGACATCCGCCCACCGTAACGTCAAGATTCAGCGGACGCCGAGGCCCGCGAACGAAGGTGCCCTTGGAGCAGACGGTCACGACCAGGCCCAGCTCCCGCAGGATGCTGGTCGCGTGGCGGGCCGTGCCCAGTGAGACGCCGTACTCGGCGACCAGCCGCCGTTCGGCCGGCAACGGGGTGTTGGGTTTCAGTTGGCCTGCGGCGATGAGCCTGGCCAGGTGATCGGCCAGCTGCTCGTAGATGTACTTGTCCGGGTTGCTGTCCGGATCAAAGACGATGCGTTGGTCGACGGCTCCGCGGCCGCCGAGGTCATCGCTCATGCTCCCTCCTGCCTGTCGGCGATACCGGGTGCGCGCCGCGCCGCACACCAGCGCCGCTCGTTGCGACAGGGCACGAGCGCCAGGATATCCGATTTTGGGATATCCGTCGGCTCTCCGGTCGCCTTGACAGGTGGAGAAGTCGATCTACTCGGCCAAGTACCAACAGCTCTGCCGCCTCCTGCGCGAACTACGCCAGGAAGCCGGCCTCACGCAGGTGCAGGTAGCAGAGCGCCTCGGGGTGCCACAGTCGTTTGTCAGCAAGTACGAGTCAGGGGAGCGACGGCTCGACTTGATCGAACTTCGACATGTGGCTGGTGCCCTTGGAACATCCGTGACTAACGTGATCGGGAGGCTCGACCTCTCCTGAGGGTTGTCTGGTGACGGCGTGTTGCAATCAGTGCTCTGTTGAACCGGTACCGCACGGTCTTTTGCGCGCCGGCCGGCTCACACGTCCGTCCCCCGATCGATCGCGGCCTCGTAGAAGGCGTCGGCGAGCGCCATGATGACCGCGCTGATACCGGGACCGTCGCTGAAGAAGTAGTCGGCCATGGTGTTGTGGGCTTCCTGGTTCTCGACGACTGCCTCGGTGACCGCGACTTGAAAGTCCTGCGACTCCATGAACTGCTTTTTCGAGTTCACCTTGGTCTGGTTGACCAGCTCCGGATAGGCGAGCAGTCGCTGCACCAACCCCTGCACGAACTCCCGGATCTGCGACTGGGTGAACGACTCGGCGCCGAAGAGGTCGTTCATCTTGTCGATAACCACCTGGAGAGCGACGTACTTCGGCTCCTTCCGCGCCCCGGTACCCGCCGCGCTGATCCCTTTCAGCTCGCCGTCACCGGTCAGCGAGATGTCGACCGCGGTTCCCTTGCTGTGCTTGACGCCGACCAGGACCACGTCGGAGAGGTCGACGTCCGCGGACCACGATGAATCTGCGATGACCTTCTCCAAAAGCCGCAGGAAGATCGACAGCATCTCCATGTACGCGTCGCCGTAGTCGACGATTTGGCTCATGAAGTCGTATAGCCGGACGAAGGTAGACACGTCCTTGCGGAACAGGTCAAGGGTGTTGAGGGTGACCTTGTCGTCGGCCTCAATCGCTTTCGCATAGCGGCGGGCAAACTCGTTCTTGGCCGGGCTGATCGCAGCCGAGAGCGCGTTGTTGCCTTTCCGGGTGACCCACAGCTCGGCGACCTCGCGTACTTGCTCCGGGGTGTAAATCCCGGCCTGAGCGAGCTTCATCGCGAGGTGGACAACTACGTACGGGTCGGTTTCGGTCTCCAGTGTCGCATTGGTGAAGTAGGGCTCGAACGCGGCCCGGATGTCCTCGGGCTTGTTCACGAAGTCGATGACGAACGTCTTGCGCTTCTGCTCCCCGCCCGCGGTGCGATGGGTGCGGTTGAGCCGGGAGAGGGTCTGCACGGCCGTGACCCCGGAGAGCTTCTTGTCCACGTACATTGCCGAGAGGAGCGGCTGGTCGAACCCTGTCTGGTATTTGTTGGCGACCAGCATGATCTTGTATGTCGTGCCCTTGAAGGCGGCGGCCAGGTCAGAGCCGGCACCGGGGTTCAGGTTGGCCTCGGTAAACTCGTCGTCCTTGCTCGGCTGCGGTCCCCAGTCCGCGGCCCATTCCTCGTCCTCAGCCATGGCCACCGAACCGGAGAAGGCGACCAGGGTGCGGTAGTTGTACGAGTCGTCCTTCGCGGCCCGCTTGGCGATGTAGGCGTCGATCGCCTTCTTGTACTTCACCGCGGCCTTGCGCGAGTCCGTCACGACCATCGCCTTCGCCTTGCCCTCCAGCAGGTGGGCGACGTTCACGTGGAAATGCTCGACGATGATCTGCACCTTCTGACTGATGTTGGTCGGGTGCAGCTTCACCCACCGCATCAGCCCTTTCCGCGCCGCGGCCTCCTCCACTACCACCTCGCCGTCGCCGCTCTCCACCTGACCGGCGATCTTCAGCGCGGTGTCATAGGACTGGTAGCCCTTGAGCACGTCGAGGATGTAGCCCTCCTCGATCGCCTGCCGCATCGAGTAGAGGTGGAACTCGACCGGCTTGCCGTCAGGACCCTTGCGGCCGAAGAGTTCCAGTGTCTTGTTCTTCGGTGTCGCGGTGAACGCGAAGTAGGCGATGTTCTCCGACTCGGCCCGCTCGGTCATCTCCGCGGCCAGGATCGACTCGACGTCGACGGAGCCGCCCTCCTCGATCTCGTTGACCTCCTCCGCGGTCAGCACCGCCTTGAGTTTGGAGGAGATCTGCCCGGACTGTGAGGAGTGCGCCTCGTCCGCGATCACCGCGAACCGCTTCCCCTTCAGCCCCTTGTCGGCCCGGATCTCATCTAGCGCGAACGGAAAGGTCTGCATCGTCACCGCGATGATCAGTTCACCGTTTTTCAACGCGGTCGCGAGCAGCCCGGACTTCGACTTCGCCCCTGCCTTGCGGACGTCCTCCGGGCTAATCGTAGCCACGATCTTCCCCGACCCGTCGATCTGTCGGATCGCTTCCTGGAGCTGCCCGTCGAGCACGGTGCGGTCCACGACCACGATCACCGAGTCGAATACCTTCTTGTCGTTCACGTGCAGCCGCGCCAGCCGGTGCGCGGTCCAGGCAATGGTGTTCGTCTTCCCTGACCCTGCGGAGTGCTCGATCAAGTAGCGCTGCCCCACCCCCTCCTCGCGCACCGCCGCCACGATGTTCGTCACGGCCTCCCACTGGTGGAACCGCGGGAAGAGCATGCTCGTACGCCGCACTGACGTCCCGGTGGTGACATCCCACTCCTCCTTGGTCTCCACGATCATCAGCCGGCCGATGATGTTGAGCCAGGCGTGCTTCTCCCAGACCCGCTCCCACAAGTACGCCGTCGCAGACCGTCCACCCTCACCCGGTGGGTTCCCCGCGCCACCGTCGTGGCCAATATTGAACGGCAGGAAAAAGGTCTTCTCGCCCTCGAGCCTGGTCGTCATCGCGGCCAGGTCGTTGGAGACCGCGAAGTGCACCAGCGCCCGGTGCCCGAACGACAACAGCGGCTCCGGTCGCCCGTTCGTCATCGGGTGCCGGTTCTTGCGATACTGGTTGATCGCCTCATCCAGCGACTGAGTGAAGTCGGTCTTCAACTCGACGGTGGCGACCGGAAGCCCGTTGATGAAGAACACTAGGTCGATACTGCGCTGGTCGGCGGTCGAGAAGTGCACCTGCCGCATCACCCGAACCCGCATCGCCGCGTACTGCTCGTTAGTCGTCCCGTTCAGGCTGGTCTCAGGGCGGAACTGCGCCATCTTCAACCGGCCACCGCCGATGTACTGCACCCCGTTGCGCAGGATGTTCAGCATCCCGCCGCCGTGTTCGAGAGGCTTGTCGAGCGCCGTGGTCAGCACGTCGAGGAACTTCGCCTCCGACCCCGCGGCTTTCAAAGCTTTCTTGTACGGCGTCGGCTGAGTCGCCTTCAGCCAGGCCACCAGGTCCTCGGGGAAGAGCGCCCGCTCCCGGTCGTACCCGGTGTCATCGGCTGAGTAAAGCCACCCGTGGTCGGCCAGGTACTCGCAGATCTCGGACTCGAAGACGACCTCGTTATGGTCGGCCATTAAGCCGCCTCCCGTACGTCGATCTGCCCCGTCACGGCCGCCGTGATCAACGCCGCACGGCGTTCGCGGGCGAGCTCGATGAACCCCTCGGTCTCGACGATGAGGGTGTCGATCTTGGCGGTTTGCCCGTCGAGATACGCCGCAATGCGGCGCTGCTCGTCGAGTGGAGGTACGGCCAGCCGAAACTGCTTTAGCGCCTCGCACGTGAGACCGCCCTTCGTGCTTCCATTTTCCTCACTAAGTCGTCGAAGCTCGTCATAAGACGCTCTGAGCGACCACAAAAGGTACTCCGGCAACCACCGGCTCCGATCAGGAGTCACGTACGCAACGTGCTGGTTCACCGTGGCCTCGATGTCGAGAATCGTTGCCATTCCGCGCGTCTTCCCCTGGCCGGTCAAGCCAACCAAGACAGAGCCAGGAGCAACAACCGGCAAGTGGCATTCGCGGAGCGCCACGGCAGTCACAAACTGCTCGGCTCCGCTGACCCGAGCCTTATTGACGACGGAGCTGTTCAGCCAAGGGATGTGCCCGCCGCGCCAATAGATAGCGCTATCCCGCCGTGGTGTCGACCCATTGCCGATACGAGCCGTACGTCCAAGCTTGTCTGTCGCTGAACCGGTCGACTGGAGAATGGCATGCATAGCCACGGCCTGGCGCCGCTCGCGGAGCATCTCGATCAGGCGCTGCTGCTCCTCGATGAGCGTGTCGATGCGGACGGTCTCGCGGTCGAGATAGTGGGCGATCGCGCGCTGCTTCGCAAGGGGCGGGATCGGGATCGGAAGCGTCTTCAACTTCCCGGCGCTAATGTGGACCACGGTGAACCCAGTCGACCTGATCGCTTTGTATGCCCGTAGCGGGGATGATTCGAGCGCGTAGGCCAGGTAAAGTGGGTCAATCTCGTGGCTGGGGTGGAAAACCACCGCGTCGCCGCCGACGACCGCTGGTTCAGCAAGGAGCGACATCGCGGACTTCCCGATGTCCTCAGCCGATTCGCCGGATGCTGCAAAGACAATGCTGTGCATCGGCAGCGGCGTATACCTCGCTGCGTCCTCCTCGCTGACAAACGCCACGGGCGCAGCGATGGTTGTGTCGAACTTCGTGTACAAGTCGCCGTAGCGAACGACCGGAACGCCAGCATCACGGTTGTCTTCCTTCGACCCCCCGCGTCCCTTGACCAACGCCCCCAGAGCGCCGAGTCGCTTGATGGACCAGCCGGCCGGAAGTCGCCCCAACCACGGGTCAACGGCATTCTCGGATACGCCGCTCACTGCTCTACCTCTCGCAGCAGGTCGAGGATCTTGGCGACCTGCTTCTCTAGGTCGGCGTCGATCTCGGCAAGGGGGCGGGGTGGGACGTACTTGTAGAAGTGGCGGGTGAAGGGGATTTCGTAGCCCGTCTTGACCTTGGCCCAATCGATCCACGCGTCGGGCACGTGTGGCTTCACCTCGGCGTCGAAGTACGCTTGGATGACCTCGGTCTTGTCGGCCGCGCCGACGGTCGAGCCGCCGTAGGTGAACGAGACGTTCTCGGTATCGCGCTTCTTCGTGTCCGGCTTGGGCTTGCCCTTACGGTCCACGACCGGCTTTCCGTCCTCGTCGACGAGGGGGCGCTCCACGGTTACGGTCCAGTAGCCAAACTCGTCGTTGCGCAGCACTTTGGAGAAGTCCGGGTCTGCATCTTCGAAGTCGGCGTACAGCCGGACGATCTTGGCGCGGTCGGCGTCGCTGAGCTCACGGTTCTTGGCGCCGAGATTCTTGCGCATCTTGGTCCAGAACGACGAACCGTCGATGAGCTGCACCTTGCCCTTGCGGTCCGGATGCTTGGTGTTGTCGAGGATCCAGATGTAGGTAGCGATACCGGTGTTGAAAAACATGTTCGTCGGCAGCGCGACGATGGCATCGACCAGGTCGTTCTCGAGCAGCCACTTGCGAATGTTGGAGGGTCCGGACTCGGCGGCGCCGTTGAAGAGCGGCGATCCGTTCATCACAATCCCGGCGCGGCCGCCGCCGTCCTCCGGCGCCCGCATCTTGTGAACCAGGTGTAGCAGGAAGAGCATCTGCCCGTCCGAGGTGGACGGGAGTCCCGGGGCGAACCGGCCGTAGGGTCCCGCTTCGTCGCGCTCTTTCGCGACCGCTTTGGCATATTGCTTCCAGTCGACACCGTACGGTGGATTGGACATGCAGAAGTCGAATTGGCGGCCCTTGAACGCGTCATCGGTCAGCGTGTTGCCGAAGGCGATGTTGGTCGCGTGGTGCCCCTTGGCCAGCAGATCGGACTTGCAGATCGCGTACGACTGCGGGTTGTACTCCTGGCCGTACAGGCTCAGCTTCGCGTCAGGGTTCTGTGCGAGCAAGTGCTCCTCGGCCAGGGCAAGCATGCCGCCAGTGCCCGCAGTGGGGTCGTACAGTGTGCGGACGATGCCGGCCTCAGTCAGGTCGGCGTCCCGCTCGGCGAAGAGCAGGTCGACCAACAGCCGGATCGCGTCCCGCGGGGTGTAGTGGTCGCCGGAGGTCTCGTTCGCGGCCTCGTTGAACTTGCGGATGATGTATTCGAACGCATCGCCCATGTCGGCGTTGGACACGACGTCCGGATGCAGATCGATCGCCTTGAAAGACGTGATGACCTCGCGAAGCAGCCCCGCCTTCTCCAGGGCAAGGATCTCCTTCTTGAAGTCGAAGTATTCAAACACGTCGACGTCCGGCGAGAACCGGTCGATGTAGTCGGCCAGGTTGTCCGCCAGCCCGTCGGCGTCGGCCAGCAGGTTGGCGAAGGAGTAATTCGACGTGTTGTAGAACGGCCGCCCGGTCGCCTTCTTGACCTCGATCTTGAGCCGGTTTGGGTTGTCGTACTTCGCCGCCAGCTCGCGCACCGTCTCCCGGTCGGGCTCGAGGATGCAGTCGAGGCGGCGCAGGATCGTGAGCGGCAGGATCACGTTGCCGTACTGGTTGGGGCGGTAGGGACCCCGAAGCTGGTCGGCGATCGACCAGATGAAACTACCCAGCGTGCTCACAAGGCTCCTTAACCGTTCACTGGACGATGAATGTTGGTGACGCTCAGCGCGAGCCCCGTGCAAGCCGTCCGAACAGACAGCGCACGGTCTGCAACAGCCGGTGCGTCACAAGAGCATCATTGTGCATCATGGCATCTTGAGTACCACGACGTCGCCGGTCGCAGGGTGAGAAGTTTCTGTACGGCTTCAAGCCGCCCTGGCGGGCGGGCGCGCGGGCCGAACCGGCGCGCGGCCGAGCTGGGCCGCTCCGCTTTGCACGGCCGCGCTCAAGGCCGTCGGCCGGCGCGCGCAGGGCGGGGGAAGGCGCACAAGTACGACACGGAGCACCCGAGGCACGCGGCTGCCGGTGGACGCCACCTTTCCGCGATCGCCGGATGGTCAAAGCCGGGCCGGGTGCCGTCAACCCCGCTTCGCGCCGATCACGCCTCCGGTGGTCGGCTCGTGCACGCACAGTCACGTCTCGTAGTTCGGCTGTGCGGCGTGATCGGTTACAAGGGTTGACGGCACCCGGCCCGGCTGTAGGCGGCTTTGGATCGCGGAAAGGTGACGAGCGGTCAGTCAGCAGCCCGTTGAACAGCGTTGTTGCGCCCGCGCGGCCCGCCGTGGCTGACATCCAATTGTGACATCAACAGGGGCGGATCAGCGTGAACAGACGTGGGGAAATCCGAAGGACGAGGACGAGCCGAAGCAGCGAAAGCCCAGGTCGCCAGCAGCCACCATGTAGCTGTTAACCGAAGGGTTGTTGGTTCGAGTCCAAGCGGGGAAGCTTCCACCCCAGCGCAGCGACCTGGGGTTTGGTCATTCGCCGACCACGATGGCTCGGTCCGCCGGAAACCTCCGGCAATCCAACTCTCGAGGGCGGGCGCAAGCACGTAAGACCCCGAGTTCCGGGCCTCTCACTGGCCTGCGCGTCGAACGAGTTCAGTCCAGCCAGCAGCCTCGTCGACCGGTCGAGGCGGCGCGACCACCTCAGAAGTGGTCAGGGCGTGAGCATCGCCGACAGTCGGCTGAGCGGCCCGGGCTGGACGCGGTAGTAGATCCACGTTCCGCGGCGCTCCCCGGTGATCAGGCCGGCCTCGCGCAGCACCTTCGCGTGGTGGGAGATCGTCGGGCCGGTCAGGGTGAACGCGCGTGTCAGGTCGCACACGCAGATCTCCCCGCCCACATGTGAGGCGATCAGCGACAACAGCCGCAGCCGCACCGGGTCGCCCGCCGCTTTGGACCCCTTCGCCAGTTCCGCGGCCTGCGGCTCGGGCAAGGGTTCGCGCACCAGGGGCGAGCAGCACTCGTCCAGCTGTTTCGACACGACAGATATCAACTCAAGCGCGCAGGCCAGCTCCATGACGGACCAGGAGCTCCGGGAACGGGTACGCGAGCGGTACGCACTCGCCGCCACGGGTTGCTGCGGGACGGACTGACCGGCGGGCTGTACGGCGAGGCGGAGCGGTCGACGCTGCCCGCCGAGGCCGTCCAGGCGAGCCTGGGCTGCGGCAACCCGCTGGCGCTCGCCGAGCTGCGCGAGGGTGAGACGGTGCTGGACCTGGGCTCGGGCGGTGGCATCGACGTGCTGCTGTCGGCCCGGCGCCTCGGGCCGACCAGCAAGGTCTACGGGGCTCCTCATGACCGAGGAGATGCTCGCGCTGGCACTGCCCAATGCCACCCGAGCCGGTGCGCGCAACGTCAAGGGCCACATCGAATCGATCCCGCTGCCCGCCGACCGCGTCGACTTGATCATCTCCCACTGCATGATCAAGCGGGCGAGTTCGTCGGGTGCATCGCGGACGTGGAGATCACCACGACCCACCAGGTGGCCGAGGGCATGCACTCCGCGATCGTGCGCGCCCGGAAACCTGCCGGGACGCGGTCAGACGCTGCGTAGCACCGACACGACGGCGCCCAGGATGACGGCGCGGTCGCCGTCGATCACGTCGTAGGCCGGGTTGCGCGGCTCCAGGTACACGTGCCCGTTGCGGCGCCGGTAGACCTTCACCGTCGCCTCCTCGTCGATCATCGCGGCCACGATCTGGCCGGAGTGGGCCTCCGACTGCTGGCGCACCACCACGATGTCGCCGTCGCAGATGGCCGCGTCGATCATCGAGTCGCCGCGGACCCGGAGCCCGAACACCGTGCCGCGGCCGGTCAGTTCGCGCGGCAACGTGAGCGTGTCGTCCAGCTGCTCGATCGCCGAAATCGGTGTGCCGGCGGCGATGTCGCCGACCACGGGAACCGGCACCGAGTCGTCGGACGCCCGGCCGGACACCGGTTGCAGGAACGCCCGCACGTCGATCGGCCGGGACACCGTCGCGCTGCGGCGCAGGAAACCCTTCTCCTCCAACGCCGCCAGGTGCTTCGACACCGACGACGACGAGCGCAGGCCGACCACTTCGCCGATCTCCCGCGTGTTCGGCGCGTACCCGTAGCGGTTCACCCAGTCGCGGATCGCGACGAGGATCCGCTGCTGCCGCTCGGGCAGCGACGCCGCGTCCAGGTGCTCGAACAGGTCAAGATCGTCGTAGGAGGCCACCCGCGGATGTTAGATGGTCACACCCGCGCCACCGCGAACACCCGCCGGAACGGGAACCACGTCGTGCCGTCGGGTCGCGGCGGGTAGGCCTCGTCCAGCATCGGCGCGAGCTGGGCCCGGAACCGCTGCCACTCGTCATCGTCCAAAGCCGACCGCACCGGCCGCAACGCCGTGCCGGTGATCCACTCCAGCACCGCGTCCTTCCCGCTCAACCGCTGGATGTACGTGGTTTCCCAGGCGTCCACGGCACATCCCGCGTCGGCGAAGAGATCCGCGTACGCCAAGGGTGAATCGACCGCGTCGACACCGCGCAACCCGCCCAGCCGCGACGACCACTCCGGCCGGGACGCCAGGGCACGAACCAGCGTGTGCGAGGGCGAATCCATGTTGCCCGGCACCTGCATCGCGAACCAGGCGCCCGGTGGCAGCGCTCGCACCCACCGGCGCAGCAGCGACCGGTGCTCGGGCACCCACTGCAGCACCGCGTTGGTCACCACGACATCGGTGTCCGGCTGGGGGCTCCACTCGTTCACGTCGCCGAGCCGCGCGTCGATCCCCGCCGCGCGCGCCGCATCGACCATCTCCGGTGAGCTGTCGATCGCCTCCAGGACGGCGTCCGGCCACCGCTTGGCCAGCGACGCGGTCAGGTTCCCCGGGCCGCAGCCCAGGTCCACCACGCGCCGGGGTTCAGTGGCGTCGATCCGCCCGATGAGGTCGTAGAACGGGCGTCCCCGCAGGTCCGCGTAGTCGAGGTACTTCGCCGGGTCCCACACAGTACGAGCGTACTGTTATCAGTCGGGTCGCGCCAGCCGTTCCGCGGCCTCGCGCGCGATGGCCGCCACGACCTCGGCGTCCACGCCCGGATCCGGCCGCGCCTGCAGCACCACGCCGTCCTGCCCCGGCAGCTTCCGCTGCACGAACCACACACCGCCGCCGGTCAGTTCGGTCCGGTGCCGCCCGCGGATGGAGCCGTCCACGTGCCGGCGGACCAGCCACGGCACCTTCCCGGGCTCGGTCAGCTCGAACCGCACCGGCTCCCGCTCCCGCAGCAGCACGGCTGCCCCCGCCGTGCCGGTTTCCTCCGCCTCGGTCACGGTCAGGACGCCGTCGCCCCACGCCGCCTTGCTGACCAGGTGCCAGCCGATCCGCCGCGCCGCGCCGCCGGCCGGCACCCACAACCCCAGCTCGGTGACCACCACGTGCCCGCCACCCGCGACGGGTGCGGCGGCAAGGGCGTTCTCCGGCGCCTCGAACCGGCCGGGGAAACCCTCCGGCAGGGGGTCCCCGAGCAGCCGACGCAGCCACCGCACAGCGCTACCCCAGTCCACCGATGGCCTGGGCCTTGAGCGCCTTGCGGTACTCCTCCAGCGCCACCAGGTCGCCGAACAGCGCGCGGTAGTCGTCGGCCGCCTCGATCGGCGACAGCCGCTGCAGCCGCGACTTGATCTCGGCGATCTGGCGCCCGACCAGGTTCTCCTGCACGGCGGCGATCATGCTGCCGATGTAGTGCCCGTCGGCCTCGCCCTTGGCGCGCAACGGTTCCACGGCCAGTTCCGACAGCAGCGACCGCACCGGCCCCTCCGGGGTGTGCGGGCTCGCCGCGTCGATCAGCGCGGGCCCGGCCAGCCCGCTGCCGGTCCCGCCGGCCTTGAGCACCGCGCGGTGCACCGCCACGTACGCGGGGTGGGTGAAGGCCTCCTCCGGCAGCGCGTCGTACTCCGGGCCCGCGTAGGCCGGCTCCTGCAGCGCCGCCTTGAGCACCTCGCGCTGCGCCATCAGCCGCGGGTCCTTCGGGTCGGGCCGCGGCACGTCCGCCACCGCCGTGCCGTTCGCCCGGGGCACGCGGCGGCCGTTGCCGGCCCGCACCGCGCCGCCGGTGCTCTCCCGCACCCGCCGCACGACCATCGCCTCGTCCTGCCAGCCGACCCACCACGACAGCTTGGTCGCGTAGCCGTCCCGCTTCGCGCGGTCCTTGATCTGCGCCACCAGCGGCACCGTGCGCTGCAGTGCGGCGACCTGGCCGTCGACCGAATCCAGGTCGTACTCCTTGAGGATGCTGCGGATCGCGAACTCGAACAGCGGGGTGCGGCGGGCGACCAGGTCGCGCACCGACGCCTCACCCTTGGCCAGCCGCAGGTCGCACGGGTCCATCCCGTCGGGCGCGACCGCGATGTAGGTCTGCCCGGCGAAGGTCTGTTCGCCCTCGAACGCCTTCAGCGCCGCCTTCTGGCCCGCCTCGTCACCGTCGAAGGTGAAGATGATCTCGCCGCGGAAGGCGTCGTCGTCCATCAGCAGCCGGCGCAGCACCTTCATGTGGTCCTCGCCGAACGCGGTGCCGCACGACGCCACCGCCGTCGGCACGCCGGACGCGTGCATCGCCATCACGTCGGTGTAGCCCTCGACCACGACCACCTGGTGGCGCTTGGCGATCTCGCGCTTGGCCAGGTCGAGCCCGAACAGCACCTGCGACTTCTTGTAGATCGGACTCTCGCTGGTGTTGAGGTACTTCGCCTGGATCGGGTCGTCGTCGAACAGCCGCCGCGCACCGAACCCGACGACGTCGCCGCCGAGGTCTCGGATCGGCCACACCAGGCGCCGGTGGAAGCGGTCGATGGGGCCCTGGCGGCCCTCCTTGACCAGCTGGGCCTTGAGCAGCTCGGTCAGCTCGAACCCGCGGTTGAGCAGGTGCTTGGTCAGCTTGTCCCAGCCCGCGGGCGCGTAGCCGCAGCTGAACGTGCGGGCCGCGACCTCGTCGAACCCGCGCTCGGCGAGGAACTCGCGGGCCTTCTGCGCCTCGGGCGTGCGCAGCTGCTCGGCGTAGAACTCCGCGGCGACCTTGTGGGCCTCGACCATCCGGGTGCGCGTGCCGCGGTCGCGCTGGACGCTGCCGCCGCCGCCCTCGTAGGTGAGCCGGAACCCGACGCGGTCGGCCAGCCGCTCGACCGACTCGACGAAGCCGAGGTGGTCGATCTTCATCAGGAACTTGATGACGTCGCCACCCTCGCCGCAGCCGAAGCAGTGGAAGGTGCCGTGGGTGGGGCGGACGTTGAACGACGGGGTCTTCTCGTCGTGGAACGGGCACAGCCCCTTGAGCGCTCCCCCGCCGGCGTTGCGCAGGGCCACGTAGTCGCCCACGACCTCGTCGATCCGGTTGCGCTGCCGCACCTCCGCGATGTCACTTTCCCGGATCCGGCCTGCCACGGCGACCAGTCTAGTGACCGGAGGTCTTGTGCCGTGCGGCACACTCGATCCGTGAGCACGCTCGACGGGGTGGCCGAGGAGTTCGCCGGCCTGCGCCCGCACCTGGCCGCCGTGGCCTACCGGCTGACCGGTTCGGTGAGCGACGCCGAGGACGCGGTGCAGGAGTCGTGGCTGCGGCTGTCCGCGCTCGGTGACTCCGGCCGCGCGGAGATCAAGGACCTGCGGGCCTGGCTGACCACGGTGGTCGGCCGGATCTGCCTGGACCGGCTCCGCTCGGCGGCGGCGCGGCGCGAGAAGTACGTCGGCGAGTGGCTGCCGGAACCGATCGTCACCCCACTGGGCGCACCCCCGTCGGACGATCCGCTCGAGGCCGCCGTGCGCGACGAGGGCGTCCGCATGGCCGCGATGATCGTGCTCGACCGCCTGACCCCCGAGCAGCGCGTGGCGTTCGTGCTGCACGACGCGTTCAGCGTGCCGTTCGACGAGATCGCCGGCATCCTCGGCATCAGCCCGGCGTCGGCGCGGCAGCACGCGTCGCGAGGGCGGCGCGCGCTCGACGACGCGCAGCCGCCACCGCGCGCGAGCATGGCCGAGCAGCAGGAGGTGCTCAACCGGTTCGTCGCGGCACTGGTGTCCGGCGACGTGCGGGCGCTGGCCGAGGTGCTGCACCCCGACGTCGTGCTCATCGGCGACAGCGATGGCAAGGCCAAGACCACCGTGCGGGTCATGGCCGGCGCCGACAAGATCCTGCGGTTCTTCCAGGGCCTGCTGCGGATGTACCGGCCGGGTGCGTTCGCGACCGGCCGCCCGGTGCTGGTCAACGGCGATCTCGGGGTCTACCTGCCGCCGTCGCCGGGTGGTGACGGCTACAAGGACCTGGACGCCCACCTGCAGACCGTCACCATCCGGGACGGGCTGGTCACGGCCGTCTACGACCAGGCCAACCCGGACAAGCTCACCCGGCTTGCGGAATCCGGCACGCGTCCCCGGACGTGAAGCCCTGGTCGGTGATGCCGAGCGCGCTGTAGCTGCGGGCGCGCTGGTTCTCCAGCCCGATCAGGTAGGTCAGCTCCCACAGCCCCGCGCGGCCGAACTCGCGCTCGAGCTCGGCGACCTGCTCGTCGGTGACGGAGACCGGGGTGTCCGACATGGCGTCGGCGTAGGCCAGGGCGAGCCGCTCCTGGTGGGTGTAGAGGGGCGAGGTGGCGTAGTCGTCGATGTTCTTCAGGCGGTCGATGTCCAGCCCGTGGTGCTTCTGCAGCATCGTGCCGAAGTCGATGCACCACGAGCAGCCCAGCCGCACGGCCGTCCGGTACTGGGCCAGCTCGCGCACGTTCACCGGCAGGTGCTTGACCGCCTTCTCGACGAGCATTTCGTGGATCCCGCCGGCGCGCATCAGGGCCGGCTGGTGCGCGGCGACGGCGAACGGCTCGGGCACGGCGCCGAACCGCCGGGCCGCGTAGCGGAAGACGAGCTTGGTGAGCAGGCCGGCGTCCTTCGGGGAGACCGCGGGGATGCGTGGCATCGGAATTCCCTCCTCGTTGTGGTGGCTCTACCAGGGGGACGAGACGGCGTGCCGGAGTGTGACAGCGACGCCATGGCGCGAGGTCGCCGGCACGGCCGGTCCGGCCGGCGGGCACCACTTCCCCGGTGCCTCGAGCGGCTCGCGCGTGAGGTGCCGGATTCCTAGAATCGCCGGAATGCCACAACCGACCGCGGGCGTTGCCCGGCGACCTACGCTCGCCCAGGTGTACCGGCGCTTCGCCGAGGTCGAGGCGGCCGGGACATCGCCGCTGTACGGGCGCGTCGCCATCGCGCTGAGTGAATCCGGCAAGGCGCTGCGGGCGATCGAGACGGCCCCGGCGCGCAAGCGGCACCCCTCGCTGATCCTCGCCGCGCTGCACGACCTCGCCCTCGCCGGACGCGCCCCGGCGCTCGCCGCGGCCTACGCCGCCGGGGATGGCGAAGCGGCCGCGGACGCGGCGATCGCCACCCTGCTGGGGATGACCGAAGCGGTCGTGGCCACCGCCGTGCGCCGGCCGGTGCGGGCCGGCGAGACCGGGCGCTGCGCCGTGCTGTACCCGGTCATCGCCGAAGCGGCTCGCCGGCTGGGCGCGGACGCGGTCGGGCTGATCGACGTGGGCTGCGGGGCCGCATTCAACCTCAGCGTGGACCGCGTCGGCATCACCTACAGCGACGGGTCATCGCTGGGCGACCCGTCCTCGCCCGTGCGGATCCCGGCGTCGATCGTGGGCGGCCGGGCCGTTCCGGCGCGGGCGATGCCCGAGGTCGTCGCCCGGATCGGCGTCGACGTCGACCCGGCCGACGTGACCGATCCGGACGAGGCCCGGTGGCTGCGTGCCTGCCTGCCGCCGGACCAGCCGGAGCGGATCGCGACGCTCGACGCGGAGATCGCGCTGGCGTCGTCGGCGCCTCCGGCATTGCTGCGCGGCGCGGCCGTCGAAGTGCTGCCCGACGCGTTCGCGCGGGTGCCCGCGGACGCCCTGCCGGTCGTCACCACGACCTGGGCGTTGTCGCGGTTGTCGCTCGAGAACCGCCTGCGCTTCCTGCACCGCCTCGACCAGGCGGCCGCGGGCAGGCCGGTGGCCTGGGTGTCCGCGGAAGGCGTCGGAGTCGCCCCGGCGATCCCGACGCTGGGCGATCGCCGCGCCTCCGGCCACAGCATCCTCGGCCTGGCCGTGTTCGACGGGCCGGCCCTGCGCGCCGAGGCCGTCGGACGATGCTGGTCGCAGGGCCGCGTGCTGGCCTGGCTGGCCGGCTCCCGGCTACCGTGACCCGGCCAGCGCCCGGACGTCCCACACCCAGACGCCGCCGACGTACTGGGCCGAGCCGCCGAGCAGCTGGTCCACCGTCTGGTGCAGGGCGTTGCCGTTGGTGACCGGGGCGAGCACCACCGCGTCGGCCTTCCAGAACTTCAGATCCTCGACCGCCTGGGTGCGCTCCGCGGCCGTGATCTGCGGGACCTCGCCGTTCTCGCGGACCTCGGCCAGCAGGTTCGCCGTCGGACGCTCCACGGGCCCGTACCGGCCGCGCTTGTCGTCAGGCCCGCTGGGGCCGACGAAGTAGCCGTCGGCCAGCGGGAATCCGAGATCCGCCTCGACCTGCCAGTTCAGCGCCCGCGCGTCACCGGTGTTGGGCAGCGGCACGACGACCATCGACCCGGACCCGATGAACTGCCGCCACGCGCCGTCGGTGAAGAACGCGGGCGTCGCGGGACGGATGTAGGTCTTCAACGGCGTGGGCGCGACCGGGAGCAGCACCGCGACCAGCGCGCCCAGCCAGAGGAAGCGCACCGGCAGGTTCCGGTCGCGGAACGACGGCGCCGCCGCGAAGACGCGGTCCGTCGCGATCGCCAGCAGCGCCGCGACGGCCGGGATGCACCCGATCGCCAGCCGCGACTCCAGCAGCGAGTCGAACAGCGGCAGCTCAGCCAGCAGCTTCCACGGGCCGGGGATGCCGGTCTCGTGGTGGTTGACGATCAGCTGCACGCCCAGCGACAGCCACGCCATGAGGAACATCGAGATCGCGATCGCGCGGGCGACGGCGTTGCGCCACAACCAGATCGTCAGCACGACCATCAGCACGATCAGCGGCCAGCCGAAGAACGCGTTCTCCTCGGTGCGGTTCATCGACACGTCCGCGGCGGCCTCGGGGGCGCCGGCGATCGATTCGGTCGCGAACCGCGTGAACGCCGCGGTGTCGTTGCCGACCGGGCCGTGCTCCAGGGTGCGGTAGCTCTGCGGGCCGAGGAACTGCCACCACAGCGGGTAGATCGCGATCGCGACCGCCACGACGGCGGCGATCACCAGGCCGCCGGCCATCGGCTTGACCATGCGCAGCGCCTCGCGCGGGCGCGACGCGGCGTAGCCGGCGGCGAACAGCACGAACGCCATCATCATGATCAGCAGGGGTTCCTCGCCCAGGAACACCTGGTAGGCGAGCATCAGCCCGAGGACGATGCCGTCGCGCACCGGGCGCCGGCCCTGCGCGAGCCGGATCAGCCGCAGCACGATGAACGGGATGAGGAACAGCACCACGAAGTTGGGGTGCGCGTTGCCGTGCGAGATCATCGCCGGCGCGAAACCGCAGAACGCGCCGCCGATCGCGGCCGCGGTGCGCGAGGTGACCAGGTGGCGCGAGAACACCCAGTACCAGGCGATCGCCGTGCCGGACAGGCCGCCGGTGAGCGCGATCGCCCACGTCACGGTCGGGCCGAACAGCTGGGTGATCGGCGAGAGCGGGATGCCGAGACCGAACATGGCCGTGTTGGCCATGAGGTTCACACCGTCGGGGTAGTTCTGCAGCGTGGTGCCGAGCGGGTTCTCCCAGTGGAACACCGCGTGGGCGGTGACGGCGAAGAACCACTCCCACATGTTCTGGTCCTGGCCGCTGTTGTACATGTAGCCGCCGCGGCCCAGGTTGACCCACAGGCCGGCGTAGATGATGAACGCCGCGACGACGTAGAGACCGATCACCAGGGCGTCGGCACGGCCGAAGCGGCGCCGTTTCTCTCCGACCTCGGGCACGGTCTCGGGCGCCTCCAGCAAAGCGGTCACTTCTACACCCTCATGGCTCGACAACGCGGGCGAAAAAGTAGACCACACCCGTTCGGGCGTGCCGCACGAGGAGGAGGAACGGCCGGTCGACGCGCACCTCGACCGGATCGGCCGGGCTGACCATGGACAGGGTGCGGATCATGACCGCGGTGGCGGCGGCTCCCTCGAGGCCCTGCTCGTCGAGTTTGAGCACGGACTGGTGCTGGACGGCCGAGACGTAGGCGCGCCGGTCCGGGGTGAGGCGGCCGAGGTCGGCCTCGCCGGCGCGGAAGAGGGTCCGCACGCCGAGCCGCTGGAGGGCTCCGGTGAGGTCGGCGGGGATGTCGAGGTCGACCTTGGGCAGGCGCAGGTCGACCTGGACGCGTTTGGGCGCGGCGAGCAGGGCGTCCAGCCGTGCGGCGTCGAGGTCCGGTTCCTGGTCGCGCAGGTCGCCGTCGGGCAGCAGAACCGTGGCGGTGACGCCACCGGCGCCGGGCAGCTCGACCACCTGCCAGCCGTCGCGGTGGGCGTGGCCGAGGCGCTCGGACTGGCGCATCATCGCGACGCGGCGCGGGCCGCCCGGGCTGTGGAACTGCTCGTCGCGGGTGTTGGCGTCGCGGAACGGGTGCTGCCAGGCGACCTTGAGGTAGAGGGCGTTGACCAGGCTCGCGACGGTGCTTGCGTCCACCGAGCCCGGCGGCAGGAGTTCGGTGATCAGGCCGCGGGTGGTCTCGGCGATGTCGGCGTTGATCGCGCGGCGGGCGCCGTCGGGGTCCGTGACGAACGGCGCGGTGCGGGTGCTCGCGCCCGGCCACCCCGCGAGGTCGGCGAGGAAGTCCTCGCGCATCGGCAGCTGGTCCCAGGCCCACAGCTTGTTCGCCACGGCCAGGACCGGGTCCTCCTGGCGGGTGGTGTTGTCCAGCACGGCGGCGGCGCGGAGGAGGTCGGCCTGCTTGGCGATGTCCGGATCGCCGCCGGTGAGCAGCTGGAGGAGCTCGTCGGCGGCCGCGCCGCGGGCGGCCTGCGCGGCGAGGCCCAGCGCGCTCGCGATGGAGTACGGCGACACCACCGAGTCGCCCCCGGCAGCGGCGACGACCCGGTGTATCGCGAGGCTGAAGTTCAGATGCTCACGTTCCGGCGTGGTCACCTCCCCGACGCTACCGGACGAGGGGTGGGTGTCATGTGCACTGCCACGTGAACGACGACGCCTCGAACCGTCCAGCGGCGAAGGTCCTCGGGCCGGATGAGCCGGTGCAGCCGTCCCACGTCGCCCCACGTCATCCCGGTCTCGTCGCCGGAGCCGATCTGGGCGGGCATCACCCGGCGTCGCGCTTCCTCGTGGACCGCTCGCCACTCCCGCTCCGTCCGGAACCTCGGGTGCGACCAGTCCGGCCCGGTCAACCGTGGCGAGGCAGCCAGCGGCACCCGATCGTACGGCTCGATGTCGGCTGGCGGTTCGACGGGCGTTCCGGAGGCGCACGCCGGGGCGATTCAACGAGAGCCGGCGTTCGGCGATGGCCGGCGGGAGTGTCTTGCGCGTGACGGCGAGCAGCCGCGCCTCGCGAGTGGGCATCACTGGCGTCCGGTGAGCCAGCGGTGCCAGGAGCGTGCCTGGGCGTCGGTGAGCGAGGCGACCTGGTCGATGACCACGCGCAGCCGCGCGGCGTCGTCGGAGGCGGCCTGCCACGCGGGGTGGAAGGCGGCCTCCAGCGGGTCCGGGGCGCGCTCGGCGAGGGTGGTGACCAGCTCGGCGAGCATCTGGCGCTGTCCCTCCTGCATCGCCAGCCGCCGGGGGTCGCTCATCACGTAACGCAGGGCCAGTGCCTTGAGCAGCGCGACCTCGGCCGCCACGCGGTCCGGCATCACCAGCGACGCGCCGTAGCGGGTGAGCGGACCGTCACCGTACTCGGCGCGGGTGCCGGTGACCGCCGCCGACGCGAACCGGCCCACGAGTTCGCTCGTCATCCGTTTCAGCGCGATCTGCGCCTGCGGCGTCGAATCGAAGCCGGGGCGCGCCAGCTCGGCGACCACGGGCAGGTCGAGGAGGTCCCGCGCCGCGCCCTCCAGCGCGGACACCGACAGGCGCGAGAAGTGCTTCGCCGCCAGTTCGGCCACCGCGGCCCGCTCGGCCGGATCGGCCAGCACCGACAGCGACAGCCGCCCGGCGAGCACGCCGTCCTCGACGTCGTGCACCGAGTACGCCACGTCGTCGGCCCAGTCCATGATCTGGGCCTCCAGGCAGGTGCGGCCGTCCGGGGCCCCCGCCCGCATCCACTCGAACACCTCGCGGTCGTCGTCGTACACGCCGAACTTCGCGGTGCCCGCCCGCCGCGGCCACGGGTACTTCGTGGCCGCGTCCAGGCACGCGCGGGTCAGGTTCAGCCCCGCGCCCTCGACCTTCGGCTCGAGCCGGGTGAGGATGCGCAGCGTCTGGGCGTTGGCCTCGAACCCGCCGCACGCCTGGCTCACCTCGTCGAGCGCCTGCTCGCCGTTGTGCCCGAACGGCGGGTGCCCGATGTCGTGCGCCAGCCCCGCGGTCTCGGCCAGGTCCGGGTCGGCGCCCAGCTCCTCGGCGATGCCGCGCCCGATCTGCGCGACCTCCAGCGAATGCGTCAGCCGCGTGCGGGGCACACCGCTGACCTCGGTGCCCTCCCCCGGGCCGACGACCTGGGTCTTGCCCGCCAGGCGCCGCAAGGCCGCGGAGTGCAGCACGCGAGCCCGGTCCCGTGCGAACGCACTCCGCCCGTCCGGGCGCGACCCGGTGAGTGCCGCCCGCTTGGGCGCCTCGCCGAGCCGCCGCTGTCGATCGTGCTCGCTGTACACGCCGCAACTCTACGGGCCCCGGCCGACGATTTCGGGGCTGGAGAACCGGACCGCACGACGTTCCCTCTCGTGCGGTCGCGAGATGCGGAGATCCTTGCCCGTGTGGGGCGAAGTGGCGGTGCGGACTCCGGCCTGGCGCACGGGGAAATGCTGTGGCGCGAGTCGGTGGGCACAGGACGCGCGCGGGCGCGCGGCGGCGCTCAGCCGAGCCCCGTGCCGCCGATGTTGTCGGCCGGCGTCTTGGTCAGCCGGTAGAACAGCAGGGCGCCCGTCTCGCGGTAGATGTAGCGGAACTGCGTCTGGCGGGTCTGCACGATCGGCCCGCTGTGCGTCGGCGAGGTCCAGGTGTCCATTCCCGAGTCGTCGGCCATCGTGCGGGCCCGCAGGGAGTGCCAGGGGTCGCTCACGAGCACCGCCGTGTGCCAGCCGCGCGCGGAGAACGTCGCCGCCACCGCCCGCAGGCTGCCGAGGGTGTCGCTGCCCTCGCCGACGGCCAAGGTGTCCTGCCGCGGCACGCCCTGCTCGACCAGCCAGCTCACGCCCGCCGACGCCTCGGTGTAGGCGTCGCCGGCCCGGTTGCCGCCCGCGGTGACGATCCGGTCCGCCACCCCGGCCTGGTAGAGCTGCATCGCGTGCTTGAGCCGCGCCTGGAAGATCGGCGACGGCTTCCCGTTGTACTGGGCCGCCCCGAGCACGACGATCGCGTCGGCGTGGTCGCGGTCGTCCTCGCGCGCGACCTGCCACACCCGCAACGCCGTCCCGCCGACCAGCATCACGAGCACCAGGACCGTCCCCAGCACGGCCCGGCGCACCCAGCTCACCCGATCACCCATCCCGGTCATCCTCCCAGACCGGCCCTCACAGCCAGCCGCGCTCCTCCGCCAGCCGGATCGCCTCGGCGCGGGTGCGGGCACCCGTCTTGCCGATCGCGGCCGACAGGTGGTTGCGCACGGTGCCCTCGGACAGGTGCAGGCGCCGGGCCACGTCGGACACCGTGCCGCCGTCGCTGGCCGCCCGCAGCACCTCGTGCTCGCGCGGCGTCAACGGGCTCGCCCCGGTGGCCAGCGACTCGGCGGCCAGCGCCGGGTCCACCACCCGCAGTCCACTGTGGACGCGCCGGACGGCGTCGACGAGCTGTTCCGGTGGCGAGTCCTTCACCACGAACCCCGCCGCGCCCGCGGCCATGGCGCGCGCCAGGTATCCGGGACGGCCGAACGTGGTGCACACGATGATCCGGCACGACGGCAGGGCCGCGTGCAGCTCGGCGGCCGCGGTTAGCCCGTCCTTGCCCGGCATCTGCACGTCGAGCAGCGCCACGTCCGGCGCGCTCTCCTTCGCCGCGGCGAGCACCTCGTCGCCCGACCCGACCTGGCCGACCACCTCGATGTCCGGTTCCAGCCCCAGCACGGTCGCCAGCGCGCCGCGCACCATCGCCTGGTCGTCGGCCAGCAGCACGCGGATCACGAGACCTCCACCGGACGCGTCGCGGGCACCTCGGCCCGCAGCTGGAACCCCTCCCCGGGCCGTGCCCGGACCTGCAGCGTGCCACCCACCTGGGCGAGCCGTTCCGTCAGCCCCCGCAACCCGTTGCCCGCCACGCCCGGCTCCACCCCGCGCCCGTTGTCGGTGATCTCCAGCCAGTTCCGGCCGAGCCGCACCTTGACGCGGCTGGCGCCGGAATGCCGCAGCACGTTCGTCACCGCCTCCCGCAGCACGTACCCGAACGTGGTCTGCAGTTCGGGGCGCACGTTGTCCACCGCGCTGGGCAGGTCCGCCTCGATCTCCGCGGCCCGCAACGCCGCCCGCGCCCCCACCAGCTCCGCCGACAACGACACCTCGCGGTACTCCGACACCGTCGCGCGCACGTCCGACAGGGCGCTGCGCGCCAGCCCCTCCACCTCGCGGATCTCGGTGACCGCCCGCTCCGGGTCCGCCGCGCTCTCGATCAGCCGTCGCGCCAGGCCGGCCTTGACGGCGATCGTGGTGAGGCTGTGGCCCAGGATGTCGTGCAGGTCCCGGGCCAGCCGTTCCCGTTCCGCGCCGACCGCGAGCGCGGCGATCTCCTCGTTGGCCTGCCGCAGCCGCCGGACCGTCTGGGAGAGGCGGCCCATGAAGAACATCGCCGACGTGATGCCGAAAACCGTACCGAAGTCGCCCGGCGTGCCGTGCACGCCGGCGTGCAGGAGCACCAGCAACCCGCCCCCGGCCACCGACAGGCCGTCGAAGAGCAGCACCCACCCGGGCGGCAGCGACAGCGCGATGACGACCGTCGTGTACAGCAGCATGTACACGCTGCCCCCGGTCACCAGCACGGCCCAGCCGAGCACGACCAGGACCGCCGCGAACGTCAGCCGCACCGGCATCCGCCGGTGCGGCAGCAGGAAGAACGGGAAGGCCATGTAGCAGGCGCCGTAGACGGCGAGCAGGCCGATCACCAGCGGCCCTTCACCGCGCCCGGACGGTATCGCGGCGGCCAGGAAGAACACCGCGCCCAGCACCGGCCAGCGCCGTCTGAAGGCCGCGGCCCGGGCCCGGCTGGTGGAGGTGTCACTCCACCAGCCGGCCCTGTCGTCGGAGTCCACCGTGCTTCTCCCCATCACACCCGTGCGGAGTCCTTACGGTAGCGCCGGACCACCGCGATCCCGAGCGCGACGGTCCACACCGCGACCCACAGGACGGCCTGCCCGAGGCCGGTGCTCAGGTCGGTGGTCACCGCGCCGCGCCCGATCTGCCCCATCCAGTAGCTGGGCAGCACGTGCGAGATCTGCAGCAGCCAGTGCGGCATCGCGTCGATCGGGATGAAGATCCCGCCCAGCAGCGCCATCGGCAGCATCACCAGCTGCGTGATCGGCTGGACCGAGTCGGCCGTGCCGATCTGGCCGATGAGCAGGCCGATCAGCGCGAACGGGATCGCGGCGAGCCACACCCCCAGGGTGACCCGCAGCCAGCTGCCCGCCCCCAGCGACACGCCTTCGACGAGCGCGCCGGCCAGCGGCACGAGGACCACCGGTGCGATCGCGAGCGTCAGGCCGGTCGCGGCCTTCGCGGTGAGGTACCCGGCACCCGACAGCGGGGTCAGCCGCAGCTGCCGCTGCCAGCCCGCCTTGCGCTCGATCGCCACGCGGCTGCCGACGAACAGGGCGGAGGCCATCGCGCCGAACGAGGTCATGCTGACCATGAGCGTGGCGATCACGTTCTTGTCACCCTTGCCGAAGATCCCCACGTACAGCATGAACAGCAGCACCGGGAAGGCCACCGTGAAGATCAGGAACCGGGGCGAACGCAGGACCCGGCGGATCTCGAGTGCCAGGAACTTCAGGCTCATCGGTCGTTCTCCTCTTCGGCGGTGAGGGTCAGGAAGGCGCCTTCCAGCCCGACGGCGGTGATCTCGATGTCGTGGGCGCCGGGGTAGCGGGTCAGCAGCGCGCGCAGGGTCGCGTCGGAGTCCGAACTGGACACCGCGATCCGGCCGCCGCGCACCTCGTACCCGGTGACCGCGGGCAGCGCGGCGACCTCGGCGGGCGTGGCGCCGGGGACCGCGGCCCGCAGCGTGCGGCCGCTGGCCAGTGCGCGCACCTCGGCGACCGTGCCGTCGGCGACGATGCGCCCGGCGCGCATCAGCACGACGCGGTCGGCGAACTCCTCGGCCTCCTCCAGGTAGTGCGTCGCGAACAGCACGGTGCGGCCGGTGTCGGTGTAGTCGTGCATCGACTTCCAGAACTCGCGGCGGCTGGCGACGTCCATCGCCGCGGTCGGCTCGTCGAGCACCAGCAGGTCGGGGTCGCTGACCAGCGCGACGGCGAACCGCACGCGCTGCTTCTGACCGCCGGAAAGCTTGGTGCCGCGCCGGTTCGCCAGGTCCTCGATGCCCGCGCGGCGCAGCGCCTCGGCGACCGGCATCGGCTTGCGGTGCAGCGACGCGATCATGCCGACCATCTCGCCCACGGTCGCGTCGTCCAGCAGCGCCCCGCCCTGCAGCATCGCGCCGATCGCCCCGCGGGTGACGGCCTCGGCGGGCGAGGTGCCGAAGATCGATACCTCGCCGGAATCGGGCCTGGTCAGGCCCAGCATCATGTCGACCGTCGTCGACTTGCCCGCCCCGTTCGGGCCGAGCAGCGCGACCACCTCGCCCGGCGCGATGGTGAGGTCGACACCGTCCACGGCGCGCACTTCGCCGTAGTGTTTGCGCAGGCCGGTCAGCCGCACCGCGGCCCGGGTCAGGGTCTGTGTTCCGTCCATGTGCTCAGCGTGCCGCCGCGAGCGGCGACGGCAGCAGGCCTTGCGTCACGACCTGACCGTGACAAGTGTCAGGGTCACCATATCCCAAATATGGGATATCCTCTCCGATGTGAGAACGATGGACGATCGCCTGGCCACGCGGCTGGCGGAACTGCGCGCCGAACGCGGCTGGTCCCTGGACGAGCTCGCCGAGCGCTCGGGCGTGAGCCGGTCGACGCTGTCACGCGTGGAACGGGGCGAGATCAGCCCGACGACGTCCCTGCTGGGCCGGCTGTGCACCGCCTACGAGCGGCCGATGTCGCGCCTGCTGACCGAGGTGGAGGCCGACGGGCCGCAGCTGATCCCGGCCGGCGGGCAGAGCGTGTGGACCGACGACGACAGCGGTTTCGTGCGCCGTTCGGTGTCGCCACCGCACCCGGCGCTCCGGGCGGAGGTCGTCGAGGGCGCACTGCGGCCCGGCGCCGACATCGGCTACGACGCGCCGTCCGTGCCCGGCCTGGAACAGCACCTGTGGATGCTCGAAGGCACCCTCGAGCTGACCGTGGACGGTCGGACCCACACGGTGAGCACCGGCGATTGCCTGCGGTTCCGGCTCTGGGGGCCGACCCGGTTCCGCTGCCCCGGCCCGGGCGCGGCCCGGTACGCACTGGTCCTGGTGATGCCGTGATCACGCGACTGTCCGCGGACGACTACCCCGCCGCCGTGCCCGCCCTGGGCGAGGTGCTGGCCGACTGCACGAACGGCGGCGCGTCCGTCGGGTTCCTCGCCCCGCTCGACCCGGTCGAGGCCGCGACCTGGTGGAAAGGCCTCACCGGCGACGTCATCGCGGAGCGCGTCCTGGTCTGGGCCGCCTGGGACGGTGCGCGTCTCGTCGGCACCGTCCAGATCCGGCCGGCCTCCCTGCCCAACGCGCCGCACCGCGCCGAACTCGCCAAGCTGCTCGTGCACCGCGACGCGCGCGGCCGCGGACTGGGCCGGGCGCTGTTGGCGGAGGCCGAACGCGGTGCGCGCACGGCCGGGGCGACGCTGCTGGTCCTGGACACCGAGACGGGCAGCCCCGCCGAACGCCTCTACCGGTCGGCCGGCTGGACCGAGGCCGGCACGGTCCCGGACTACGCCGCCAACCCGGCCGGCGCCCTGCGTCCGACCACGTTCTTCTACAAGAAAGCCCTGGTCACCGCCGGGTGACCAGGGCCTTCGAGGCGTCCGTCAGCAGCCCGGGAGGCGGGCGGCGAGGTAGGACTCGACCTTGTCCAGCGCCACGCGCTCCTGCTGCATGCTGTCGCGCTCCCGCACGGTCACGGCCTGGTCCTCGAGCGTGTCGAAGTCGACGGTGACGCAGAACGGGGTGCCGACCTCCTCCTGGCGGCGGTAGCGCTTGCCGATCGAACCGGCGTCGTCGAAGTCGACGTTCCAGTTGCGGCGCAGCTGCGCGGCCAGCTCCTTCGCCTTCGGGGTGAGGTCGGCGTTGCGGGACAGCGGCAGCACCGCGACCTTGAACGGCGCCAGGCGCGGGTCGAGCTTGAGCACGACGCGCTTGTCGACACCGCCCTTGGCGTTGGGCACCTCGTCCTCGGTGTAGGCGTCGAGCAGGAACGCCATCATCGGGCGGCCCACACCGGCGGCCGGTTCGATGACGAACGGCCGGTAGCGCTGCTTGGTGGCCTGGTCGAAGTAGGCCAGGTCGACACCGGAGTGGTTGGAGTGCGTCGTGAGGTCGAAGTCGGTGCGGTTCGCGATGCCCTCGAGCTCACCCCACTCCTGGCCGGCGGAGAACCCGAAGCGGTACTCGATGTCGACGGTGCGCTTCGAGTAGTGCGACAGCTTCTCCTTCGGGTGCTCGTAGTGGCGCAGGTTGTCCCGGTTGATGCCCAGGTCGGTGTACCACTCGGTGCGCAGGTCGATCCAGTACTGGTGCCAGCGCTCGTCCTCGCCCGGCTCGACGAAGAACTCCATCTCCATCTGCTCGAACTCGCGGGTGCGGAAGATGAAGTTGCCGGGGGTGATCTCGTTGCGGAAGGACTTGCCGATCTGGCCGATGCCGAACGGCGGCTTCTTCCGCGACGTGGTCAGCACGTTGAGGAAGTTCACGAAGATGCCCTGCGCGGTCTCCGGGCGGAGGTAGTGCAGGCCCTCCTCGGACTCGACCGGGCCCAGGTGGGTCTTGAGCATCATGTTGAACTCGCGCGGCGCGGTGTACTGGCCGCGCGTGCCGCAGTTGGGGCAGGGCACGTCGGACAGGTCGTCCTCCGTGGTCTCCTTGCCGGTGCGGGCGCTGTAGTCCTCGGCCAGCTGGTCGGAGCGGAACCGCCGGTGGCACGCGGTGCACTCGACCAGCGGGTCGTTGAAGGCGTTGACGTGACCGGAAGCCACCCACACCTGGCGGGGCAGGATCACCGAGGAGTCCAGGCCGACGACGTCGTCACGGCTCTGGACCATCGTGCGCCACCACTGGCGTTTGATGTTCTCCTTGAGCTCGACGCCGAGCGGTCCGTAGTCCCACGCCGACCGGGTTCCGCCGTAGATCTCCCCGCTCGGGAAGACGAAGCCACGACGCTTGCACAGGCTGACGACGGTCTCAATGTTGGCGGGCACTCCACGCTCTCCATCAGATGCGGGGACGGTTATCGGTCGGTCCAGCGTATCCGGCCGTCGTCGCGGCCCGGCGCGGGGCTTGACATGGCACGGGGCGAGGCGATAACGGCAACCACTACCGGGAGAACACTAGGATGGTGGGGATCACCGACCGACCCGAGGCTGGAGAAGCTATGCCGATGGCTCGTCCGGACGCCGCGCTGCCCGGATTGCCCGACGACGCCGAGCAGGTCCACGCCGGCGACGAGCTGACGCCGCGCACGCCGCCGCAGCCCGCGACGACGCTGTCGGAGGCCGGCGAGCTGCTGCGGGCGCTGTCGGCGCCCGTGCGGATCGCGATCGTGCTGCAGCTGCGGGACGCCGACCGGTGCGTGCACGAGCTGGTGGACGCCCTCGACGTGGCGCAGCCGTTGATCAGCCAGCACCTGCGCGTGCTCAAGGCTGCCGGGGTGGTGCGCGGGGAGCGCCGGGGCCGTGAAGTGGTCTACCGGCTCGTGGACGATCATCTGGCGCACATCGTGATGGACGCGGTCGCGCATGTGCAGGAGGGCACCTGATGACGAGTAGCGAGGTCCGCCGGGCTCCGGTGCCCGGCAGGCGGTCGACGAAGCAGCGCGCGGCGGTGGTCGACCTGCTGTCGGAGATCGACGACTTCCGGTCGGCGCAGGAGCTGCACGACGAGCTGCGCAAGCGCGGCGACGGCATCGGGCTCACGACGGTGTACCGGACACTGCAGACGCTGTCCGAGGCCGGCGAGGTGGACGTGCTGCGCACCGAATCGGGCGAGGCGATCTACCGCCGGTGCTCCACCCACCACCATCACCACCTCGTGTGCCGGCACTGCGGGTTCACCGTCGAGGTCGAGGGCCCGGCCGTGGAGCGCTGGGCGGACAAGGTGGCGGCCGGCAACGGCTTTTCCGAGATCCGCCACACCGTCGAGATCGTCGGCACCTGCGCCGACTGCGCTCAGCGCCGGGACCTGGAACCGGGCCCCGCGCCGGCGTAGCGTCGTCGCCTTGCGCCTGTGGGACTCGCCTGGTGGTCGAGGAAGGGTGCTGGGGCACGGTCGGCGAGCCGCCGGAGGCGGGTTAGTACTCATAGGCGTCCTGCGGGGCGGGGACGGTGCGCAACGACCTCACCGTGACGTCCGCGGTGTAGCCGTTGGCGGGGACGGCCGTGCCGGGAACGACCTGGCCGGTGACCTCGAGCCAGGTGTCGTCGGGGTAGCGCGCGGCCTCGGGATCGGTGAGCCGCACGGTCATCGGTGACGCATCGGCCGCGCAGCACCGGATCACCATGCGCGCCAGCAGCACGCCGTCCTTGTCGTGCACGACGAACCCGGTCAGCCGCACCGTGCGGCCGGTGAGCGAGCCGCGCGAATCCCACCCGGCGCGGGTGACGAACTCGGTCAGCGTCAGCGGCACCACGTCGCCGGCGGGCAGGGGCGGGAACGCGGCCGCGTCCTGGGCGACGGCCGGCCGGGCCGGGGCGCGGATCACCGAGTCGGAGCCGAGCGCCGGCGGGGCGACGAGGAACACCGCGAGAACCGGCACGACCAGCAGCCACGCCGAGCGGGCCGGGTGGTGGTGGTCGTGCGCCGTGGTCCCGGCGCGGGTGCGACGGGCGGCGAGCACGTCCCGCACGATCGCGACCGCGCCCAGCAGCAGGATCACCGCTCCCCCGGCGATCACCCACGGCTGTTGCGCGGGTTTGACGTAGCGCAGGTAGTCGCCGTTGACGCCGAGCTTCAGCAACGCGCCGCCGAGGAGCACCAGCAGGACGTTCTGCGTTTCGCGACGCACTCGTTTCCCCTCCCTACCCCGGCCGGACGGCCAGCCAGTTGCTCGCGGCGACGACGAACGCGATGGCCCCGCTGAGCGCGAGCAGCACGGCGACCGTCCCGAACAGCATCCCGGCCCGGGCGAGCCCGCCCGGCGTGGCGCGGCCGAGGAAGCCGAACAGGATCGCCAGCACCCCGGCGGACAGCACCACGATCCACAGCGCGCCGAGGACGAGCGTGAGCACCACGGTCATCGGCGGGGGCAGGACGTCTCCGGCGGTGGGCCGCACCAGCGCCCACGTCACCCAGATCGACACGCCCATCACGACGCCGACGGCGCCGAGCGCGGCGGACGCGACCGCGAGCCCGGGTCTCTGCTGTTGCCCGATCACCTCGCACCCCCCAGGACGAGCACTCCGACGACCACCGCGCACGCGGTCGCGACGACGAACGTCACGGGCGCGAACCGTACCGCGAAGGATCGCCCGAAGGTGCCCGTCTGCAGGGCGAACAGCTTGACGTCGATCGCCGGGCCGACCACGAGGAAGACGAGTTTCGGCAGCAGCGGCAGCGCGGTGAGCGAGGCGGCCACGAACGCGTCGGCCTCGCTGCACAGGGCCAGCACGACCGCGAGCACGGCCATGACCACGACGCCGAGCACGATCTGGTTGCTCAGCGCCTCGAACCAGGCGGCGGGCACGAGGACGTTCATCGTGGCGGCGATGAGCGCGCCGAGCACCAGGAACCCGGCCGATTCGACGAGGTCGGCGCGCGCGGTCTCGGTGAACGTGCGCCACCGGTCGCCACCCTCGGGCAGGCGTTCGAGGGCGCGCCGCACCATCCAGTCGAGCTTGCCCCACCTGGCCCAGAGCAGGCCCATCACGACGGCCGTCGCGAACGAGCCGAGGAAGCGGGCCGGCACCATTTCCGGCTGTCCGGGGAACGCGACCGCAGTGGCGACGAGCACCACCGGGTTCACGGCCGGGGCGGCGAGCAGGAAGGTGAGCGCGGCGGCCGGCGCGACCCCTTGGCCGATCAGCCGGCGCGCCACCGGGACGGACGCGCACTCGCACCCCGGCAGAGCGACCCCGGCGAGCCCGGCGACGCCCACCGCGCCCGCCTGGTTGCGCGGGATGACCCGGCGGAGGAGGCGCGCCGGGACGAACGCCGCGATCGCCGCGCTGATCAGCACACCGAGCACCAGGAACGGCAGGGCCTGCACACACACCGCGACGAACACCGTCGAGCCCGTGCGCAGGGCCGGCACGTCGAGCGCGTCGCGCAGCCAGCCCTGCCCGAGCACGGCGACGATCAGGAGGGCGCAGAGCACCTCGACGGAGGTGATTCGCCCCCTTCGCCGCGCGCCCGCGGGTTCGGTTCGGTCCAGTGCATCGCTCACGGGGCCGATACTGCCAGGGGGTGGGGTCGCGAGGTGGCGTTGCGGTGCACGAGTGGACCGTTCGTGAGGTTGAGGGCACGAACGGGACTGTTCGTGCGGATGCGAGATGCGGGTTTGGGTGGTGGGCGGGGGTTTTGGGGCAGTCGGGAGGCTCGGGTGCGGCCGGTGTGTTGCGTGGAGGGAGTGGGGGCCGGGGCCGGGTGAAGGGCGCGGGTGGGGAGGTTCTGTCGGCACGTGCGGTGTGGGCCGCGGGCGCGCGGCGCGACGGGGTGGGGTGGAAGGTGCGGGCGGGCGCGGGCCGTGAGGGGCAAGAGAACGAGTGAAGGGCGGGGAGGTTCTACCGGCGCATGCGGTGTATGCCGGGGGCGCCCGCGGCGCGACGGGGTGGGGTGGACGGTGCAGGCGGGCGCGGGCCGAGGGGCAAAAGACCGAGTGAAGGGCGAGGCGGTCTATCGGCGCAAGCGGTGTAGACCGGGGGCGCCCGCGGCGCGACGGGGTGGGGTGGAAGGTGCGGGCAGGCGCGGGCCGAGGGGCAAGAGACCGGGTGACGGGCGAGGCGGTCTGTCGGCGCATGCGGTGTAGGCCGGGGGCGCCCGTGGCGCGAGAGGGTTGGGTGGACGATGCAGGCGGGCGCGGGCCGTGAGGTGCATGAGGCCGGGTGAGGGCGGGGAGGTTCTGTCGGCGCATGCGGGGTAGGCCGCGGGCGCCCGCGGCGCGAGGGGGTTGGGTGGAGGGCGCGGGCCGAGGGGCAAGCGACCGAGTGAAGGGCGGGGAGGTTCTATCGGCGCAAGCGGTGGAAGCCGGGGGCCGTAGCGCGAGGGGGTTGGGTGGAGGGCGCGGGCCGTGAAGTGCAAGCGACCGGGTGAGGGGCGGGGAAGTTAAGGAGCGCGTGCGGTGGAGGCCGCGGGCGCCGCGCCGCCAGGGGGTGAAGGCCGCACGAGGTGCGCGGTGCTGGAGGTTCTCGCGGGGGGCCGAGCGGTGCGGAAGCACGGCTGGACGCCACATGAAGCGCGGCCGTGGACGTTTCTCGGGGTGGAAACCGCGGGCGGGTGCGGGCCTGAGGTGCGGAAGGCCGGGAGAGGAGCGCGAAGAGGCAGTTGGGCGCCGCGCGAGGGTCGGAGTGGGCTGCGCGGGGCCGGAAGAGGAGCGTCCGGGAGCTGCTCAACGACCGTTGCCGCCAACGGGAACCCGGCAACGGCAAGGACCCGCCTCCCGAACCGGTCCTCTCCCGCGACACCGATCCCCAGTCACATCGGTTGCCGAGCAGCGGGGTCAACGTGCTCTTTCCCGCCTGACGCCGCTCCCCGGCATCCGGGCGAGCCCACAAGCCGGGCCAGGGGCATCCGCCTAGCGGCGCACTCAAGTCAATTCAGAACGCAATTGCGACGCCGTCGAAACCACCAGCATCAACAAGGTCCCCAAAGCCGCGATGCCCAGCCCCTGCGCGGGAAACGCGTAGCGCAACGTCAGATCCAGCCCGCGCTCGGCGTGCTGCACGCCGAGCGTCCCGAACAGCCCCTGCCCCGCGCGCTCGGCGGCCTTCGCCGCGAAGGCCGGATCGTCGGGCAGGTCCCAGCCCACCACGCAGGTCAGGCTGAGCACCGTGAGCCCCTCCGCGAGTTGGGTCGACTGGACCACGCAGGGCACGCCGTTGTGGGAGAACGTCAACGCCCCGTCGTCGTCGACGTGCACCTCGAGGTAGGTCTCCAGCGCCTCGCGGGCCCGGCTCAGCAGCTCGGCGGTGTCCGCGGCTTCGGTGTTCACGATGCTCCCTTCGCCGCGTCGACCGCGGCTCCGAACCGGCGGTCCCGTCGGGCGAACTCCTCGCACGCCGCCCACAGCTGCCTGCGGTCGAAGTCCGGGAACAGCGTGTCCTGGAAGACGAACTCGGCGTAGGCCGACTGCCACAGCATGAAGTTCGACGTCCGCAGCTCCCCGGAGGGCCGCAGGAACAGGTCCACGTCCGGCATCTCCGGCTGGTACAGGTACTTCGCGAGCATCCGCTCGTCCACCTTGTCCGGGTTGATCTTGCCCTCGGCGGCGAGCTTCGCCACGCGCCGCGCCGCGTCCGCGATCTCGGCCCGGCCACCGTAGTTCACGCACATCGTCATGTTGAGCAGCGTGTTGTGCTTGGTCTTCTCCTCGGCGGCCTGCAGCTCCTTGATGACGCTGCGCCACAGCCGCGGCGTGCGCCCGGCCCACCGGATGCGCACCCCGATCGACCCCAGGTAGTCCACCTGACGACGAATGGTGTCGCGGTTGAAGCCCATCAGGAACCGCACCTCTTCGGGGCTGCGCTTCCAGTTCTCCGTCGAGAACGCGTACACGGACAGCCACTTGACGCCCAGCTCGACGGCACCGCTGGCGACGTCGATCATCACGGCCTCACCGCGCTTGTGCCCCTCGATCCGCGGCAGCCCGCGCTGGTTGGCCCAGCGGCCGTTGCCGTCCATGACCAGGGCGACGTGGTTCGGCACCAGCTCGGCGGGGATGGCAGGCGGCTTCGCACCGGAGGGGTGCGGGTCCGGTGCCCGCAGCTCCACCGCCGAACTCGCCCCACGCGCCTTGAGCCGCACCAGTTCCTCCCACTGCCTCGGGTTGCGGCTTCCGACCCTACTTGCCCGCCTGGAGCTCCCGGGCACGCCTCTCCACGAGCGGCAGCGACTTCAACTGGCGTTCCAGGTGCCACTGCAGGTGAGCGGCGACGATCCCGCTCGCGTCCCGGCGGGTGGCGGACACCGACGCCTCCGCGACGTCCCAGTCGCCGTGCAGGAGCGACTCCAGGAGCACCAGGACCTCGGGCGCGGGGTGCACCGAGCCCGCCACCCGGCAGTTGCCGCACAGCGACCCGCCGGCCTGGACGTTGAACGCGGCGTGCGGACCGGGCAGGCCGCAGCGCGCGCACTCGGTGATGGCGGGCGCCCACCCGGCGAAGGCCATCGCGCGCAGCAGGAACGCGTCGAGCACCAGCGAGGCGTCCCGCTGCCCGTCGGCGAGCGCCCGCAGCGCCCCGACGACCAGCAGGTACAGCCGCAGCGCCGGCTCGCCCTCCTCGACGGTGAGCCGGTCGGCGGTCTCGGCGATCGCGCTCGCCGCCGTGTAGCGCTGGTAGTCCCCGACGAGCGGCAGCGCGAACGCGTCGACCGTCTGGACCTGCGTGATCACGTCCAGCGAGCGGCCGGTGTAGAACTGCACGTCGACGTGCCCGAACGGCTCCAGCCGCGCCCCGAACCGCGACGTCGTGCGGCGCACCCCCTTCGCGACGGCCCGGACCTTGCCGTACCGCCGCGTGAGGAAGGTGATGATGCGGTCCGCCTCACCCAGCTTGTGGACCCGCAGCACCACCCCGGTGTCGCGATAAAGACTCACGTCTCCATGGTCTCACGCGTACGCGGACAACCCGGTGAACGGCGCGAACGGCAGGTTCCGCACCACCCACCACGCGACGACCAGCGCGACGACCAGCAGCGTGAGCCGACGGCCCCGGGCGCCCTCGGGCCACCACCGCCGGGCGCGGCCGGCCTCCCACCGGGCCGCCGCGGCCAGCGTCACCGCCGCGAGCGGCAGCAACACGACCACGGCGAACGCGTTGACCGACAGCGCCGCACCCAGGTCGCCGTGCAGCAGCGCGCCCAGCGCCCGGCTGCCGCCGCAGAACGGGCAGTCCAGGCCGGTAAGGGCGTGGAACCAGCACGGGATCCGCAGCAGCCCGGTGCCCAGGGCCGCACCGGCCGCGGCGCCCGCCACGGCCACGGCGGGCGTGACCCGCACGCTCCGCCACGACCGTCCGGCAGAAGTCATGCCCTCAGTACAGCGCCTTCGTCGAGATCGCGTAAGTCTTCGCAGCCTTGTCGTGCCAGCCCTGCCGCGCCTGCTCGTCGAAGAACGGCGACAGCACCACCAGCAGCTCGACCAGCCCGCCGATGCACGGGATCAAGCCCGGCAGCACCATCGTGGCCAGCCGGGTGAACGCCGGCCCACCGCCGATGCCGGTGCCCGGTTGCCCGGCGGACTGCTCGGTGACCAACCGGATCCCGGCCACGTTCTTGCCGACCGTGGCACCACGGGTGGCCAGCATCGTGCCCTCGTACACCAGCATCGACAGCGATGTGAGCGGCAGGAACAACAGCACGATCCAGAACGAGCCCGGGTCGCCCGCGATCACCGCGAACTGCAGGACCAGGATCAGGATCGTCAGCGGCACACCGATGATGAGCCCGTCGATGACCCGGGCGAGGAACCGGCTGCCCATCGTGGCGAGCACGAGCGGCGGGGTGTGCGGGAACTGGATCTGCGAGCCCGGCACCACGATGTGCGCCTGGCCCGGCATGGGCGGGATGCGGCCGTACGGCGGCTGACCGGGGTAGCCCTGCGGCGCGCCGTAGCCCGGCCCCTGGGGGTACCCGGCCTGGGGGTAGGGCTGCTGCGCCGGGAAACCGCCCGAGGGCTGGCCGTAAGGCTGCTGGCCGGATTGCTGCGGGTACGTCCCGCTCTGCGGGTACTGCGGGTACTGCCCGTAGGGCTGCTGCCCCGGCTGTTGGCCGTAGGGATTGGTCATGGAGTCCCCCTCGGAGTGGATCACGTCGACGCGGCAGCGTACCCGGCGATCCCGGAAGCCTCGCGAACGCCTAGAAACCCAGCCGGCGCAGCTGTTTGGGATCGCGCTGCCAGTCCTTGGCGACCTTGACGTGCAGGCTCAGGTAGACCTTGGTGCCCAGCAGCTTCTGGATCTGCTGGCGGGCCTGCGCCCCAACGGCCTTCATGCGCTCGCCCTGGTGGCCCAGGACGATGCCCTTCTGGCTGGGCCGCTCGACGTACACCGTGGCGTAGATGTCGAGCAGGTCGCGCTTGTCCTCGCGCGGCAGCATCTCCTCGACGGTCACCGCGATGGAGTGCGGCAGCTCGTCGCGCACGCCCTCCAGCGCCGCCTCGCGGATCAGCTCCGCGACCAGCGTCTGCTCGGGCTCGTCGGTGAGGTCGCCGTCCGGGTAGAGCTGCGGGCCCTCCGGCAGCCGCGCGACCAGCAGGTCCTCCAGCTGCTTCACCTGGAAACCGTCCACGGCCGACACCGGGATCAGCTCCTCGAACTCCAGCACGTCCTGCAGCGCCAGCAGCTGTTCGGCGATCTGCTCCGGCTTGGCCAGGTCGGTCTTGGTGACGACCCCGATCACGGGGGTGCGCTTGGCGACCTTGCGCAGCTCGCTCGCGATGTAGCGGTCGCCGGGGCCGACCTTTTCGTCGGCCGGCACGCAGAACCCGACGACGTCCACTTCGGACCACGTCTCGCGCACGACGTCGTTGAGCCGCTGCCCCAGCAGGGTCCGCGGCTTGTGCACCCCGGGAGTGTCCACAATGACCAGTTGCGCGTCGTCGCGGTGGACGATGCCGCGGATGGCGTGCCGCGTGGTCTGCGGCTTGCTGGAGGTGATCGCGACCTTGGTGCCGACCAGCGCGTTGGTCAGGGTCGACTTGCCGGCGTTGGGGCGGCCGACGAAGCAGGCGAAACCGGAGCGGTGGGTCACAGGACTTCCTGCACGGTTCCGGACGGGTCGGCGCGCAGGATCGCGGCCGTCTTCGCCAGGTCGCGCACCGCGTGAACGGACGCCTCGGCCACGAACGGTTCGGCGGTGACGACCGCGGCGGCCTCCAGCCCCTCCGCGCCGCTCGACACCGCCGCCGCGACCGCCGCCTGCAGCGCGGTGATCTTGAACGAGGGCAGGTCCACGGTGGTCGCCGCGTAGGTGCGGCCGTCGGTGTCCCGCACCGCGGCGCCCTCGGCGGCCTGGGTGCGTGCCCGCGCGGATCGGGCGAGGATGACGATCTTCTCGTCCTCGGGGTCCAGCTCAGGCATGGTCCACACTCCTGTCGGCCTCGTCGTGGTCACCGTTGCTGGTACGCACCCTACGTCCGGCCAGTTCGTCGCTCTCCGCCTGCACCACCACGGTGGTGATGCGCATCCGGCCGCGGCGGTCCTTGCCGCCCTCCGCGTGCAGCCGCAGACCGTCCACCTCGGCCTCGGCGCCGGGCAGCGGCACGCGCCCGAGCCGCTGCGCGAGCAGGCCGCCGACGGTCTCCACGTCGTGGTCCTCCAGGTCCAGCCCGAACAGCTCACCGAGGTCGTCCACGCCCAGCCGAGCCGACACCCGCACGGTGCGGTCGTCGAGGTGCTCGACCGGCGGCCGTTCCTCCAGGTCGGACTCGTCGGTGATCTCGCCGACGATCTCCTCCAGGATGTCCTCGATGGTCAGCAGGCCCGCGGTGCCGCCGTACTCGTCCACGGCGATCGCGAGGTGGTTGTGCGACACCTGCATCTCGCGCAGCAGGTCGTCCAGGCGCTTGGAGTCGGGCACGAAGCTCGCCGGGTACATCAGGTCCGGCACCGGCTTGGCCTCGCCGCCCTCCAGTTGCGCGCGCACCAGGTCCTTGATGTTGACCACGCCGACGATGTCGTCGACCGACTCGCCGATCACCGGCAGCCGGGTGAACCCGGTGCGCAGCGACAGGGCCAGCGCCTGGCGGACGCTCTTGGTCTGCTCGATCCAGATGATCTCGGTGCGCGGCACCATCACCTCGCGCGCGACCGTGTCGCCCAGCTCGAACACCGAGTGGATCATCTGCCGCTCGCCCGGCTCGACCACGCCGCGTTCCTCGGCGAGGTCCACCAGCTCCCGCACCTCGACCTCGGTGGTGAACGGGCCCTCGCGGAACCCCTGACCGGGGGTGATCGCGTTGCCGATGATGATCAGCAGCCGGGACAGCGGGCCGAGGACCGACCCGAGCACCCGCACCGGCCAGGCCACGATGGTGCCGACGCGGTAGGGGTACTGGCGGCCGATCGTGCGCGGCCCGACGCCGATCAGCACGTAGCTGACCAGCACCATCACCAGCGCGGCCACCACCAGCGCGAGGCCCTCGGGTGTGATCCACCGCAGGAACACGACGGTGACCAGCACCGTCGCGGTGAGCTCGCACCCCAGGCGCAGCAGCACCAGCAGGTTGATGTGCCTGCGCCGCTCGTCGATCACCGCGGACAGCTGGCGCGCGCCGGGGCGGCCCATCCGCACCAGCCCCTCGGCGCGGGCCTTGGACACGCTGCTGACCGCCGCGTCGGCGGCCGCCAGCACCGCGCCGAGCAGCACCAGCGCCACGGCGATCACCAGGAGTGCGGCCGAACTCGCCATCGGCCGTTCCTCAGTCCTCGGTGTCGGCCGGCGCGTCCAGGCCGGCGGCTCCCAGCAGCCGGTCGTCGGCCGTCCGCTGCGCGTCGCGGCGCTGCGCCTCCGCGACCGCGGCCTGGAAGTCGGCGAGGATGCGCTTCTGCAGCCCGAACATCTCGCGTTCCTCCGCCGGCTCGGCGTGGTCGTAGCCGAGCAGGTGCAGCACGCCGTGCACGGTCAGCAGGTGCAGCTCGTCGAGCAGCGAGTGCCCGGCGGTGCGCGCCTGGTCCCTGGCGAAGGCCGGGCACAGCACGATGTCGCCGAGCAGGGCCGGTGACGGGTCACCGGCGTCGGGGCGGCGGGCGGCGTCCAGCTCGTCCATCGGGAAGGCCATGACGTCGGTGGGCCCGGGCAGGTCCATCCAGCGTTCGTGCAGGTCGGACATGACGTCCAGGGTCACCAGCACCACCGACAGCTCGGCGAGCGGGCTGACCTCCATGCGGTCCAGCGCGAAGCGCGCGGCCGAGACGATCGACGTCTCGTCCACCGCGACGCCGGACTCGTTCGCGATCTCGATCGTCATGGCTCAGCGACGGCTCCGCCAGCCGTTGCCGGCCTGTGCGTCCTGTTCGGCCTGCCACTTCTCGTAGGCGTCCACGATGTCCCCGACCAGCCGGTGGCGGACCACGTCGGAGCTGGTGAGCGTGGCGAAATGCAAGTCTTCCACGCCTTCCAGGATCTCACGCACCACCCGCAGGCCCGACTTCTGCCCGGTCGGGAGGTCGACCTGCGTGATGTCGCCGGTCACCACGATCTTCGAGCCGAAGCCGAGCCGGGTGAGGAACATCTTCATCTGCTCGGGCGTGGTGTTCTGCGCCTCGTCGAGGATGATGAACGCGTCGTTGAGGGTGCGGCCGCGCATGTAGGCCAGCGGCGCGATCTCGATCGTGCCGGCCTGGATGAGCCGCGGGATCGAGTCCGGGTCGACCATGTCGTGCAGCGCGTCGTAGAGCGGCCGCAGGTAGGGGTCGATCTTCTCGGACAGCGTGCCCGGCAGGAAGCCCAGCCGCTCACCGGCCTCGACGGCGGGGCGGGTGAGGATGATCCGGGTGATCTGCTTGGCCTGCAGCGCCTGCACGGCCTTCGCCATCGCCAGGTACGTCTTGCCGGTGCCGGCGGGGCCGACCCCGAACACGATGGTGTGCTTGTCGATGGCGTCGACGTAGCGCTTCTGGTTCAGCGTCTTGGGGCGGATGGTGCGGCCGCGCCGGGACAGGATGTCCATGCTGAGCACTTCGGCCGGCGACTCCGACCCGCCCGCCGACAGCATGCCGACGGTGCGGCGGACGGTGTCCGGGCCGACCTGCTGGCCGCGCGCGGCCAGGGCGACCAGTTCGGCGAAGACGCGCTCGCCGAACGCGACGTCGGCGGGTTCCCCGGTGAGGGTGACCTCGTTGCCCCGGACGTGCACGTCCGCGGCCAGCAGCTCCTCGGCGACCCGCAGGTTCTCGTCACGGGATCCGAGCAGCGTCAGCACCGCGCCGTCCGGGATGGGGAACCGGGACTGGGCACTGCGCGTGCCCCGTGCGGTTCCGGTGGGCTCAGTGACGTCCCCGGTGGCGGGTACGTCCGATCGGGCGGCTCCACCCTGTGCGGTTCCGGCCAAGTGTCCTCGGGCCTGCCTTCTGCGTCTCCGCTGCTCGCTTGCTGCTTACCCCTTCGATGCTAGCGGGCCGGGCGGGTGGCGCGCAGTCGGTTACTTCACGGTCGCCCGAACAACCCGAGCTGCTCGCCGCCCAGGACGTGCGCGTGCACGTGGAAGACGGTCTGCCCGGCGTCACTGTCCGTGTTGAAGACCACGCGGTAGCCGGATTCGGTGATGCCCTCCAGTTCGGCGACCTTGGCGGCGGTGCTCAGCACGTCGGCGAGCAGCTGCGGGTCGGCCGCCGCGAGCTCGGCGACATTGCGGTAGCGCTTCTTCGGGACCACCAGCACGTGCACCCGGGCCTGCGGGTGAATATCCCGAAACGCGAAAGTCGTTTCAGTTTCGTAGACCTTCTCGCTGGGAATCTCGCCCGCGATAATCCGCTCGAACAGCGTCTCGGCATCACTCATGCGGCGAAGACTATCGCTGCCCCGCGGCTCGGCGACATGCCTGGTACCGCAAGGGATTTGCGTGCGGGAAGAGACGCCGCGGGGCGGTGGAGCCTGGGGGTCGCTCCACCGCCTCCGCGGCTCCGCCGGACCGAGGGGGGAGGTGTCCGGCGGGGCTTTGGGCACCCGAGGGCAACCCCAGGTGTCGTGGTGGTCAGGGTAATGGGTGCGGTGGCCCGTGCGCCACAGTCGACACCCAATTTTTTCCAGGTTTCGAAGACGGCCGGTACGCGAATGGCGGGGCTGCTGGGGTGTGGCGTGGGTTCGACGGGGCGGGCTGTGCGCTGGGTGCGGGGTCGGTGGTGGTGGCGGGACGTCGGGGCGGTCCGCGTCCGTGGCGACGGTGCGTGATCGGGGGTGGGCGACGGTGTGTGATCGGGGGTGGATTGGTTGGGCGTGGTTGGCGACGGGCTTTCGGGGTGTTGGGGGCTTGGGTTGTTCCCAGCACCAGACGGGTGGGCACCTTCGCGGCTGTGCGATTCGCCGCTGTGCGAAGGGTCCGTCCACGTCCGCACCGGTGGTCTGTTCGCGGCCGGTGAGCGGACCGTTCACCGCTGCGCAAAGGGCCCGTTCGTGCCGCACCGCCCGCAACGCCCGCAGCGCACCGCACCGTTGGTCCGTTCGTCGCCGCGCGGATGGTCCGTTCATCGCCGCACGGATGGTCCTCTCGCCGTCGCCGGACGCGAAGGGGCCATTCATCCATGCACGAACGGGCCGTTCATTGCCACGCGAGCGGATCCGTTCATCCCTGGGCGGGCGGGCCCGTTCATGCGTGACAGCACCGCATGGGTGGACCGCTCAACGCCGCGCCAACGGACCCTCCACCACCCCATGAACAGACCGCTCAACGCCGCGCGAACGGACCCTTCACCACCCCATGAACGGACCGCTCAACCCCGCGCGAACGGACCCTCCACCACCCCATGAACAGACCGCTCAACCCCGCGCGAACGACCGTTCAACCCAACGTAAGCGGACCGTCCGAACCTCGCGCGAGCGTGTCACTCATCGCCCCACGAGTGGACCGGTTCCCGCGCGCACCGGCGGGCATCTCCCAGCGCGCGCCGCTCCCGCTGCCGCTCCCGCCGGGCCACTCCCGCGGCCGTGCCGCTGCCGCGCGCCGCTGCGGTCCCCACTTCCGTGCGGTCCCCACTTCCGCTGCCGCTCCCGCGGCCGTGCCGCTGCAGTCCCCACTTCCGCTGCGGCCCCCACTCCCGCTGCCGTGCCGCTGCCGTGCACGAACCCTCAACGCCAGCGGGAAGTCATCGCTCCCAGGGCGCCCAGCGCCACGGCCGCCGCGGTGGAGGTGCGCAGCACGGTCGGCCCCAGGCGAACCCCCACGGCGCCCGCCGAGGTCAGGGAGGCCAGCTCACCGTCGGTGATACCGCCTTCCGGCCCCACCACCAGCAGCAGGTCCCCGCCGGCGGGCAGCTCCAACTCGGTCAACCGCGCATCCGCGGTACCTTCCAGGACCACCGCGCAAGCCGCCCGGGAGGCGATTTCCGCGAGCTCCTTCGTGGTCACCGGGGAGCGCACGGGCGGCACCCACGCGCGCCGCGCCTGTTTCGCCGCCGCGCGGGCCGTGTTCTGCCACCTGGCCAGCGCCTTGGCGCCGCGCGGACCCTCCTCCCAGCGGACCACGCTGCGCTCGGCCCGCCACGGGAGGATCTCGTCGGCCCCGGCCTCCGTCGCCAGCTCGACCGCCAGCTCACCGCGGTCGCCCTTGGCCAGCGCCTGCGCCACGACCACGCGCAACGCCGGCGGCTCCTCGCTCCAGCGGCGCACGACCTCCAGGTCCAGCACCGGGTCGCGGCCCGGGCGCACCTCGGCGATCACGCACTCCGCCGCCGCGCCACGACCGTCCGACACCACCAGCCGCTCCCCCGCCCGCATCCGCCGGACGGTCGACGCGTGCCGCGCCTCTTCGCCGTCCAGCACGACGTGCGGCCCCGCCGGCAACTCCCCGACGAGGAAGACCGGCGGCGTCGTGGCCGGCATTACCGGTGGCTCTTGGCGCGCAGCTTCGAGAACAGCCCGCCCTGGTGCCGCCCGTTCGCGGTCACCCCGGACTCCTCGCCCCGCAACTGGGCCAGCTGCTGCAACAGCTCGCGCTGGGCTTCGTCGATCTTGGTCGGCACCGTGACGTCGACGTGGACGTGCAGGTCACCGCGCCCGTCGACCCGCCCGGACGACCGCAGCCGCGGCATGCCCATGCCCGCCAGCACCAGTTCGGTGGCCGGCTGGGTACCCGGGTCGACCGTCAGCTCGTACTCGCCGTCGACCAGCGTCTCCAGCGGCACCGTGGCACCCAGCGCGGCCGCGGTCATCGGGATGCGCAGGTTGCAGTGCAGGTCGTGGCCCTCGCGCACGAACACCTCGTGCGGCTCCTCGTCGACCTCGATGTACAGGTCACCGGCCGGGCCACCACCCGGGCCGACCTCGCCCTGCGCGGACAACCGGATCCGCATACCGTCGCCGACCCCGGCCGGGATCTTCGCGGTCACCGAACGACGCGCCCGCACGCGACCGTCGCCACCGCACTGGCGGCACGGGTCGGTGATGACCTCGCCGATACCGCGGCACACCGGGCACGGCCGCGAGGTCACGACCTGGCCGAGGAACGACCGCTGCACCGACTGGACCTCGCCCTGACCGTGGCAGGTGTCACACGTCTTGATCGTGCCGCCGGGCGCGGTGCCGTTGCCGTGGCACTGGTCGCACAGGACCGCGGTGTCGACCGTGATGTCCTTGTCGACACCGGTCGCGCACTCCTCCAGGCTCAGGCTGATCCGGATCAGCGCGTCCGACCCCGGCTGGACCCGGCTGCGCGGGCCGCGACCGCGACCACCACCGGTCGCCGCGCCGAAGAAGGCGTCCATGATGTCGCCGAGCCCGCCGAACCCGCCGAACGGATCGCCTCCGCCGGCGGCGCGGGCGCCGTTGTCCAGCGGGTCGCCGCCGAGGTCGACGATCTTGCGCTTCTGCGGGTCCGACAGGACCTCGTAGGCCGTGGTGACCTCGCTGAACTTGTGCTGGGCGTCCTCGGACGGGTTGACGTCGGGGTGCAGCTCACGGGCGAGCTTGCGGTAGGCGCGCTTGATCTCCTGATCACTCGCGTTCTTGGCAACCCCGAGGATGCCGTAGTAGTCCCTGGCCACCTTCTGAACCGTCCTCCTAGAAAAGCACTGCCTGGGTTCGGCGGGTCAGCCGCCGGCCAGGATCTGCCCCACGTAGTTGGCCACCGCGCGCACCGCCGCGATCGTGCCCGGGTAGTCCATCCGGGTCGGGCCGACCACGCCCATGCCGCCGAGCAGCATGTCGTTCTTGCCGTACCCGATCGACACGACCGAGGTGCTGCGCATCTGCTCGTCCTCATTCTCTTCACCGATGCGAACGGTGACCGCACCGGGGTTGCGCGCCGCGGCGAGCAGCTTGAGCACCACGACCTGTTCCTCGAGCGCCTCCAGCACCTGCCGCAGCGAGCCGGGGAAGTCCGCGACGCTGCGGGTGAGGTTCGCCGTCCCGCCCAGGACCAGGCGTTCCTCCGGGTGCTCGACGAGGTGCTCGACCAGCAGGGTGCAGATCCGGATGACCGCGTCGCGCAGTTCGGCCGGCGCCTGGTCGGGCAGCTCGGTGACCCGGCTGGCGGCGTCGGTGAGCCGGCGGCCGGCCAGGGCGGTGTTGAGCATCTCGCGGATGCGGCCGACGTTCTCGTCGGTGATGACGTCACCCAGGTCGACGGTGCGCTGGTCGACCCGCCCGGAGTCGAGGATGATCACCAGCATCAGGCGCGCCGGTGTGAGCGCGACCACTTCCAGGTGCCGCAGGGTCGAGTTCGACATCGTCGGGTACTGGATGACGGCGACCTGCCGGGTCAGCTGCGCGAGCAGCCGCACCGAGCGGCGCAGGACGTCGTCGAGGTCGAGCGCCCCGTCGAGGAAGCTGATGATCGCGCGCCGCTCGGCCGGGCTCAGCGGCTTGACCTCGGACAACCGGTCCACGAAGAGCCGGTACCCCTTGTCGGTGGGGATGCGGCCGGCGCTGGTGTGGGGCTGGGTGATGTACCCCTCCTCCTCCAGCACGGCCATGTCGTTGCGCACCGTCGCGCTGGACACGCCGAGACTGTGCCGGTCCACGAGAGCCTTGGACCCGACCGGTTCCTGGGTCGACACGTAGTCCGCGACGATGGCGCGCAGAACCTCGAAGCGACGCTCCTCCGAGCTGGGCACGCCTCACCTCCGAACACCTACGGGCGGGTATCTCACCTCGAGTTTACGGAAGGCGAACGTGAAGCGCCCTCGCTTGTGACTCGGACGCCGCGCACGGACCCGCGGGCCACCGGCAGCGGCGGGTGCTCAGCCCCGCCTGCGGGGGTGCGGCTGCCGCGATCGGCCCGCCGGCGGGTGCTGCCCGGCCGGCGGGCGGTGCGACCGCTCGAGGTCGCCGCGGCTCCGCGCGTCGTCGGCGGTCCGCGGCGACCGGCCTCAGGAGTTGCGCGGGAAGCCCAGGTTCACCCCGCCCTGCGCGGGGTCCGGCCACCGGGACGTCACGACCTTCGTCCGCGTGAAGAAGTGGAAGCCCTCCGGCCCGTAGGCGTGGCTGTCGCCGAAGAGGGAGTCCTTCCAGCCGCCGAAGGAGTAGTACCCGACGGGTACCGGGATGGGCACGTTGAGCCCCACCATCCCGACCTCGACCTCGTTCTGGAACCGCCGGGCCGCGCGCCCGTCGTTGGTGAAGATCGCCGTGCCGTTGCCGTAGGGGTTGGCGTTCACCACCGCCAGCGCGTCGTCGTAGCTGCCCGCCCGCACGACCGCCAGCACCGGCCCGAAGATCTCGTCCGTGTAGATCGACATGTCCGTCCGCACCCGGTCGAACAGCGTCGGCCCCAGCCAGAACCCGCCGCCCGGCACCGGAGCCGACCGCCCGTCCACCACGAGCAACGCCCCGGCGGACACGCCCGCCTCCACATAGGACGCCACGCGGTCCCGGTGCGCCGCCGTCACCAGCGGCCCCATCTCCGAGTCCGGGGAACGCCCGTCGCCCACCGTCAGCGAGCCCATCCGCGACGCGATCTTCGACACCAGCTCGTCACCGACCGGGTCGACGGCCACCACCACCGACACCGCCATGCACCGCTCCCCCGCGGACCCGAACCCGGCCGAGACCGCGGCGTCGGCCGCCAGGTCCAGGTCCGCGTCGGGCAGCACGACCATGTGGTTCTTCGCCCCGCCGAGTGCCTGCACACGCTTGCCGTGCGAGGTCCCGGTCTCGTACACGTACCGCGCGATCGGCGTCGAGCCCACGAACGAGATCGCTTTCACGACCGGGTGCGCGAGCAGCCCGTCGACCGCCACCTTGTCTCCGTGCAGCACGTTGACCACGCCGTCGGGCAACCCCGCTTCGGCCAGCAGCTCCGCGATGAACAGCGACGCCGACGGGTCCTTCTCACTCGGCTTCAGCACGACGGTGTTGCCGCACGCGATCGCGTTGGGCACGAACCACAGCGGCACCATCGCCGGGAAGTTGAACGGCGAGATCACCCCGACCACGCCCAGCGGCTGCGCGATGGAGAACACGTCGACGCCGGTGGAGGCGTTCTCGCTGAACCCGCCCTTGAGCATCTGCGGCGCGCCGCACGCGTACTCGACGTTCTCGATCGCGCGGGCGACCTCGCCGGCCGCGTCGGACAGCACCTTGCCGTGCTCACCGGTGATGATCTCGGCCAGCTCGTCCCGGCGCGCGGTGAGCAGCTCGCGGAAGCGGAACAGCACCCGCGACCGGGCCGCGAGCGAGGTGTCCCGCCAGCCGGGGAAAGCGCGTGCGGCCGCCGCGACGGCCTCGTCGACCTGCCCGTCACCGGCGAAGTCCACGTACCCGCGGACTTCGCCGGTGGCGGGGTCGAACACCTCCCCGGTCCGGTCCGCTACGCCACCCCAGCTCTTGCCGTCGATCCAGTGGCTGATCCGTCGCGTCATGCCCGCGCCTCCTGCACTGCAGCGACCGATTCCCGCAGGATCTCGAGCGCTTCGCCGGTCTCGTCGTCGGTCAGCGTCATGGGTGGCGCCAGCCGGATCACGTTGTTGTGCAGCCCGCCCTTGCCGACCAGCAGGCCGCGGGCCCGCGTCTCCTCCAGCACCAGCCGCGCGGCCTCGGGGCTGGGCGCGCCGTCCGGCTCGACGAGCTCGACGCCGATCATCAGGCCCTTGCCGCGCACGTCACCGACGACGTCGTAGCGCTCGGCGACGTCCCGCAGCCCCGCCAGCAGCCGCGCGCCCTGCTTCGCGGCGTTGCCCTGCAGGTCGTGGCTGAGCAGGTAGTCCAGCGTCGCCTTGGCGCCCGCGGTGGAGACCGGGTTGCCGCCGAAGGTCGAAATCGAGTTGGCGGTGAGCGAGTCCATCAGGTCGCCGCGGGCCACCACACCGCCGATCGCCAGGCCGTTGCCGAGCCCCTTGGCGAAGGTCATCGCATCCGGGATCACGCCGTGCGCCTGGATGCCCCAGAAGTGCTCGCCGGTGCGGCCCCAGCCGGTCTGGACCTCGTCGGAGATCAGCAGGATCCCGTACTCGTCGAGGACCTCCTTGAACGCGGCGAACAAGCCGTCCGGCGGCACGTTGAACCCGCCGACACCCTGGATCGGCTCGGCGATCAACGCGGCGACGTCGCCCGAAGTGGTGGTCTGCAGGACGTCGCGCAGGTCGTCGGCGCACGCCCGCACGTAGTCGGCGTCGGACAGCCCGCGGAAGGCGTCCCGGTAGCGGTAGCCGCCCTGCACATAAGAGACCTTCACCGGGGACAGCGAGCTGGCCGACCAGCCGCGGTTGCCGGTGATGCCGATCGTCGCGAACGCCCGGCCGTGGTAGGAGTTGCGCATCGCCAGCACCTGGTTGGAGCGGCGGTACTGCGTGGCGAGCATCAGCGCGGTCTCGTTGGCTTCGGTGCCGGAGTTGGTGAAGAACACCTTGGCGTCCGGTATCCCGCTCAGCCGCGCGATCTGCTCGGCGAGCTCGACCTGGGTGCGGATGAGGTACAGCGTCGAGGTGTGCAGCACCCCGGAGTCGACCTGCGAGCGGATGGCGTCGGAGATCTCGGCGATGTCGTAGCCGATGGCGTTGGTGAGGATGCCGGCGAAGAAGTCCAGGTAGGTGGTCCCGGCGGAATCGGTGACCCGCCTCCCCTGCGCGCGCACGATCTCGAGGGGCTCGTCGTAGTACAGGGCCAGCCAGTTCGGCAGGACCGCCCGGTGCCGGGCGAGCAGCTCCGATTCGCTCATGTCCGCCAGTCTCGGCGGCCGTTGTCGCGCACCACCACACACAACATGTACCCAATGGCCCGATCGGCCGTACAGTCTGCGTTCTGCGGAGGTGGTGGCGCTTGTACCCGACGGTGGCGGACGTTCTGGCCCTGCCGGTGCTGCGCCACGGCCGTCCGGAGGTCGTGGCCGGCGGGGGACGGCTGGACACGCGGGTGCGGTGGGTGCACGTCGCCGAGGTCGCCGACATCGGGCACCTGCTCAAGGGCGGCGAACTGGTGCTGACCACCGGGATCGCCCTGCCGGACGACGCCACGCAGCTCGCGAAGTACGTCGACGGGCTGGCCGACGCCGGCATCGCCGGGCTGGTGGTCGAGCTGGTCCGGCACTGGAGTGACGCGCTGCCGCGGGCCCTCGTGGAGGCCGCCGCGCGCCGCGAGCTGCCGTTGATCACGCTGTCCCGCGAGACGCGGTACGTCGCGGTCACCGAGGCGGTGAACGGGCTGATCGTCGACGCGCAGGTCGCCGAGCTGCGCGCGGCCGAGCACGTGCACCAGGTGTTCACGCAGCTCACGGTCGCCGGTGCGGAGCCGGCCGAGGTGCTGCGCGAGGTCGCCCGCATGACCGGGCGGCCGGTCGTGCTGGAAACGCTCGCGCACGAGGTGCTCGCCTACGACGCCGCCGGGACCGATCCGGGCGAGCTGCTCACCGGCTGGCCGGCCCGCTCCCGCACCGTCCACCTCGGCGAGCGCACCGGCTACCACGCCGACGCCGGGTGGCTGGTCACGGTCGTCGGCGCACGGGGCCACGACTGGGGGCGGCTGGTGATCGTGTGCGACGAACCACCGCCGGACCGGCACGTCGTCGTGGCCGAGCGGGCCGCGTCCGCGCTGGCCGTGCACCGGCTCGTCGCCCGCGAGTCCGACAGCCTGGAACGGCAGGCGCACCGCGCGGTGCTGACGGAGCTGATGACCTCGCCGACGCCGTCCGCCGAACTTCTGGCGCGGGCCGCCGCGCTGGGGGCGGCGCTGTCCGGACGGCTCGTCGGCGTCGCGGTCCGGCCCCGGATGACGGCGTCGCAGCGGCAGGCGGCCTCCGCGCCGACGGTGCTGCGCGACCTGGCCGAGACCGTCTCGCTGGCCACCCGCCGGGCCAAGGTGTCCGCGCTCGTCGCGGTGGTCGACGACGTGAGCGTGCGGGCGCTGCTGTCGCTGTCACCGCAGGCCAACGTCGACGCCGTGCTGCGCCGCCTGTCGGCCGAACTGCGGGCGCGGCCGACGTCGGTGCCCACCGTGCTGGCCGTCGGCACCACCGTCGAGTCCGCCGCCGGCGCCCGGCGCAGCCTGACCGAGGCCGCGCACGTCGCCGCGGCCGCGTTGCGCGACGGCGCCGAGCGCGAGGTGCACCGGCTGCGGGACGTCCGCCTGCGCGGGCTGCTGCACCTGCTCGCCGACGACGAGCGGGTCCAGGCGTTCGCCGAACGGGAGCTGGGTCCGCTGCTGTCCCGCGACGCCGCCTCCGGCACGCGGCTGGTGCAGGCCCTGCGGCACTACTGCGAGCACGGCGGCAACAAGTCCGCGGCGGCCGCCGCCGCCCACACCTCCCGGACCGCTTACTACCAGCAGCTCGCGCGCATCGAGCAGGTGCTCGGCGTGCCGCTGGAGGACCCTGAATCGATGCTGTCGCTCTACCTCGCGCTGCTCGCCCACGACCTCTCCGACGATCACCCGGACAGGTAACACAGTTCTCCCGCCGACCGGCCGATAGCCCCGATATGCCTCTTTCCGCCCTACTCCCCGTCGCGGCGTCGGTCCTCACACTGGCCGCGCCGCCGGCGCACCCGCCCGCCGCGAGCCTGCTGCTCGGCCTCCAGGACAGCACCGGCCGGATCACCACGGTGACCCTGGACTGCCACCCGGCCGGCGGTGACCACCCCGGCAAGGCCAGGGCCTGCGCCTCGCTGACCACTGTGGACGGCGACTTCGACCGGCTGCCGGCCGAGGCCACGGTGTGCCCGATGATCTACAGCCCGACCACGGCCACAGCGAAGGGCCACTGGCGCGGCAAACCCGTGGTCTACACCCACACCTACGGCAACAAGTGCGCCGCGGCGGCCGAGTCCGCCGGTGTCTTCGATTTCTAGTTCGTGTTTCTGCGGGATTGACCGCGTGTCACGAACGGCTTTCCCGGGAGGGTGAAGCACCGGCCCGCGCCGGGCGCAATCGACACACTGCGTTCCGACGCGGGCAACGGTGAACACTCTGACACTGCCTCCCCCGCGCCGGGGGCGAGCAGGATTCCGCAATGGAACCCACCTCGCAGGTCACCAGACCCGACGGACGGGTCGATCTCACCGGCACCGCGCAGCTCCAGGGCAGCCGGTTCATCAACGACGAGCTGGCCCCGGTGCCCGTGGAAAAGCGCACCTGGAGCACCTACAACTATTTCGCCCTGTGGATGGGAATGGCGCACAACATTCCCAGTTACGCGCTCGCCGCTTCGCTGATCGCACTGGGGATGAACTGGATCCAGGCGCTGATCACGATCACCCTGGGCAACCTGATCGTGCTCGTTCCCATGCTGCTCAACAGCCACGCGGGCACCAAGTACGGAATTCCGTTCCCGGTGTTCGCGCGTGCGTTCTACGGCGTGCGCGGGGCCAACCTGGCGGCGCTGCTGCGGGCGTTCATCGCGTGCGGCTGGTTCGGCATCCAGACCTGGGTCGGCGGCGAGGCGATCTACATCCTGGTCGGCAAGCTCACCGGTGCGGGCTGGCGGAACGCGGCCGAGGTGGGCGGCCAGCCGTGGACGCTGTGGCTGTCGTTCGGGGTCTTCTGGCTGGTCCAGATGCTGATCATCTGGCGCGGGATGGACGCCGTGCGCCGGTTCGAGAACTGGACCGCGCCGCTGGTGTCGGTCGGGTTCCTGATCCTGCTCGCGTACGTGCTCGTCAAGGCGGGCGGGCTGGGGCCCATCCTGTCCGAGCCGGCGAAGCTGGGCTGGGGCAGCGGCTTCTGGAAGATCTTCGCGCCGTCGCTGATGGCCATGATCGCGTTCTGGTCGACGCTGTCGCTGAACATGCCGGACTTCACGCGCTTCGGCGGCAGCCAGCGCACGCAGGCCCGCGGGCAGGTCCTCGGGCTGCCGACGACGATGACGTTCATCGCGATCGTGGCGATCCTGACCACCTCCGGCGGCCAGGTGCTCTACGGCGAGGCGATCTGGGACCCGGCGCGGCTGGCCGACCGGTTCTCCAGCCCCGCGGTGGTCGTCGTCGCGCTGATCGCGCTGGTGCTGGCCACGATCTCGGCGAACCTCGCCGCGAACGTGGTGAGCCCGTCCTACGACTTCTCCAACGCCTTCCCGCGGCGGATCACCTTCGCGCTCGGCGGCCTCATCACCGGCGTGATCGGCGTGGTGATCATGCCGTGGAAGCTCTACTCCGACCCCGACATCTACATCTTCGCCTGGCTCGGCTTCTACGGCGGCATCCTCGGCGCGGTCGCCGGGGTGCTGGTGGCCGGTTACTGGGTGGTCAAGCGCACGAACCTCGACCTGGCCGGGCTCTACACCGAGGGCGGCCGCTACTGGTTCCGCGCCGGCTGGAACTGGCGCGCGCTGGTCGCCACGCTGGCCGGCGCCGTGCTCGCGGTCGGCGGCGCCTACACCGCGCCCGGTTCGCAGGGCCCGTTCCCCGCCGGCGGCCTGATCCCGTTCCTCAAGCCCCTCTACGACTACAGCTGGATCGCCGGGCTGGCCGGCGCCTTCGTCGTCTACCTCGCGCTGTCGTGGGCGCACCGTCAACCGAAGGAGGAAACCCGTGAGCAATCTGGTCCGAGCCGCGTTGGTACAGCAGCGGTGGACGGGTGACAAGGACTCGATGATCGCGGGCGCGGTCGAGGCGATCGGTTCGGCCGCCTCGCAGGGCGCCCAGGTCGTCTGCCTCCAGGAGCTGTTCTACGGGCCGTACTTCTGCCAGGTCCAGGACGCCGACTACTACTCCTACACCGAGGGCATCCCGGACGGCCCGACGACCAGGCTGCTGCAGGAGGTCGCCGAGCGGCACGGCATCGTGATCGTCGCGCCGATGTACGAGGAGGAGCAGGCGGGCGTCTACTACAACACCGCCGCCGTGATCGACGCCGACGGCAGGTACCTGGGCAAGTACCGCAAGAACCACATCCCGCAGGTCAAGGGCTTCTGGGAGAAGTTCTACTTCCGGCCCGGCAACACCGGCTACCCGGTGTTCGACACCGCGGTCGGCCGGATCGGCGTCTACATCTGCTACGACCGGCACTTCCCGGAGGGCTGGCGCGCGCTCGGCCTGGCGGGCGCGAAGATCGTGTTCAACCCGTCCGCCACCAGCCGCGGCCTGTCGCAGTACCTGTGGCGGCTCGAGCAGCCCGCCGCCGCCGTGGCGAACGAGTACTACGTGGGCGCGATCAACCGGGTCGGCGTGGAACCGTTGGGCGACAACGACTTCTACGGCCAGACCTACTTCGTCGACCCGCGCGGCGAGCTGGTCAGCGACGCCGCCTCCGACACCGAGGACGAGGTCGTGGTGCGGGACCTGGACATGGACAAGCTGGCCGACGTGCGGAACCTGTGGCAGTTCTACCGCGACCGCCGTCCCGACTCCTACGACCCGATCGTGGCGCCGTAAGGAGGGCCGATGCGTACGCTGATCAAGGGTGGCACGGTGCTGTCCAGCACCGGGGCGAGCCGCGCGGACGTGCTGGTCGACGGTGAGACGATCGCCGCCGTCGCCGCGCCCGGGCTGTTCGAGACGGCCGACGAGGTGCTCGACGCGACCGGGAAGTACGTGATGCCCGGCGGGATCGACGCCCACACGCACATGGAGATGCCCTTCGGCGGGACGTTCTCGAACGACACCTTCGAGACCGGGACGACCGCCGCGGCGTGGGGCGGCACCACCACGATCATCGACTTCGCGGTGCAGCCCAAGGGATCCACGCTGCAGCCGACGCTGGACAAGTGGCACGAGAAGGCCGACGGCCACTGCGCCATCGACTACGGCTTCCACATGATCCTGTCCGACGTCAACGACACCACGCTCAAGGAGATGCAGACCTGCATCGACGCCGGGGTGTCCAGCTTCAAGATGTTCATGGCCTACCCGGGCGTGTTCTACTCCACCGACGGCGAGATCCTGCGCGCGATGCGGAAGGCGACCGAGACCGGCGCGACGATCATGATGCACGCGGAGAACGGCATCGCGATCGACCAGCTGGTCGCGCAGGCGCTCGCGGACGGCAAGGGCGATCCGGTGCAGCACGGCCTGACCCGGCCGCCGGAGCTGGAGGGCGAGGCGACGTCGCGGGCGATCCGCCTCGCGCAGGTGACCGGCGCACCGCTCTACATCGTGCACCTCTCGGCGTCGCAAGCGCTTGCGGCGGTGGCGGAGGCGCGCGACGGCGGCCAGAACGTGTTCGCCGAGACCTGTCCGCAATACCTGTACCTGTCCATCGAGGACCTGGCGCGCCCCGGCTTCGAGGGCGCGAAGTACGTCGCGTCCCCGCCGCTGCGGGAGAAGTGGCACCAGGGTGATCTGTGGCGGGGACTGCGCACCAACGATCTGAGCGTGGTGTCGACCGACCACTGCCCGTTCTGCTTCAAGGACCAGAAGGAGCTCGGCCGCGGGGACTTCTCGAAGATCCCGAACGGGATGCCGGGTGTCGAGCACCGGATGGACCTGCTGCATCAGGGGGTCGTGGCGGGCGAGATCTCGCTGGCCCGGTGGGTCGAGGCGTGCTCGACGACGCCGGCGCGGATGTTCGGGCTGTACCCGCGCAAGGGTGTGATCGCGCCCGGTGCGGACGCCGACATCGTGATCTACGACCCGGCCGCGAAGCAGACGTTGTCCGCCGAGACGCACCACATGAACGTGGACTACTCGGCGTACGAGGGGTTCGAGATCACCGGCAAGGTCGAGGCGGTGCTCTCGCGCGGGCGCGTGGTCGTGTCGCCGTCGGGGTTCAGCGGCAGCGCCGGGCACGGGAAGTTCCTGTCCCGGGACCTGTGCCAGTACCTGAACTGAGGAGCGGGCATGGATTTCGGTGTGGTGCTGCAGACGGACCCGCCCGCGCGCGAGGTCGTCCGGCTGATGAAGGCCGCGGAGGACTGCGGGTTCGGCTACGGCTGGACCTTCGACTCCGTCGTGCTGTGGCAGGAGCCGTTCGTCATCTACTCGCAGATCCTCGCCGCGACCTCGGCGATGACGGTCGGGCCGATGGTGACCAGCCCGGGCACGCGGGACTGGTCGGTGACCGCGTCGCTGTTCGCCACGCTCAACGACATGTTCGGCAACCGGACGGTGTGCGGGATCGGGCGCGGCGACTCCGCACACCGGGTGATCGGCAAGCGTCCGTCCACTTTGGCCACCCTGCGGGACGCGATGCACGCGATCAAGGAGCTGGCCGAGGGCCGGGAGGTCGTGCTCGGCGACACCCCGGTGCGGATCCCGTGGGTGCGCGGCGGGCGGCTGGAGATGTGGATGGCCGGGTACGGGCCGAAGGCGCTGCAGCTGGCCGGCGAGCACGCCGACGGGTTCATCCTGCAGTGCGCCGACCCGGCGATCGCCGCGTGGACCATCGGCTCGGTCCGCGAAGCGGCCCGTGCGGCGGGACGGGACCCGGCGGGGATCACGATCTGCGTCGCGGCCCCGGCGTACGTCGGCGACGACCTGCCGCACCAGCGGGACCAGCTGCGGTGGTTCGGCGGGATGGTCGGCAACCACGTCGCCGACCTGGTCGCCCGATACGGCGAGTCCGGGCCGGTGCCGCACGAGCTGACCGATTACATCCGCGAGCGGCAGGGCTACGACTACACGCACCACGGCAAGGCGGACAACCCGTCGACGGACTTCGTGCCCGACGAGATCGTCGACCGGTTCTGCCTGACCGGCCCCGCGGCCGCTCACGTCGCGCGGCTGCAGGAACTGGCCGCGCTGGGGGTCGACCAGTTCGCGGTCTACCTGATGCACGACCAGCGTGAGCAGACGCTGTCCGCCTACGGCGAGGAGATCATCGGCAAGCTCGGGTGAGCCCCCGCTGGGTGCCCGGCGCAGGAGTCCTGCGCCGGGCTGGTGCGGACCGTCGAGCGGGCGGCCGAGCTGCGCGGGCTGGTCGCGGTCGCGGCAGCGCGGGCGATGAGTTGAGCGCGGCGGTCGCCCGGCCGGTGCACGAACCGCCCGGCGGAGCTCGCTCCGGTGCTACGGCCGCACCGTCAGTCCACGAGGCGGCCCAGGTCGGCCAGTCGCCCTGACCGCCGCCGTCCGGCTCGTGCTGGAGCGCGACCGGGTCCCGAGCAGCTGGAAGTCGTCCTAGCCCGGCGCAGCTCCCGAGGAGGTGCGCTCAAGGCGGCGCGGCTGCCGGGGTGCCTGTGACAGCGCGAGCGGCCCCGTGGATCGAGGCGGGTGCCGGGATCGGCCCGAGGGGTGCCCTCCTGGACGTACCGTGTCCTCGGAAACCCTGCTGGGCCGGCCGGTGCACGAACCGCCCGGCGGAGCTCGCTCCGGTGCTACGGCCGCACCGTCAGTCCACGATCGCCTGGTAGACCAGCTGGCGCAGGTACTGCCGGATCGGGTGGGTGCTGGAGGGCAGCAGCTGGGTGAAGAACAGCGCGGTGATCTCCGCCGCCGGGTCGACCCAGAACGCCGTGCTCGCCGCGCCGCCCCACGCGTACTCGCCTTTGCTGGACAGGGTTTTCGCCTTCACCGGGTCGGTCAGTACCGAGAAACCGAGCCCGAAGCCGAAGCCGTGGAAGGGCATTTCGGCGAACAGCGGACGGCCGTACCGCTCGAGGTCGACGCCGCCGGGCAGGTGGTTGCTCGCCATCAGGCCCACGGTGCGCGGCCCGAGCAGGCGGACGCCGTCGAGCTCGCCGCGGTTCAGCAGGAACTGGGTGAAGCGGTGGTAGTCGGCCGCCGTGGACACCAGTCCGCCGCCCCCGGACAGGCACGCCGGTTTCGTGCGGCCGACCTGGCTGAACCCCTCGTTGCGCACGGCCTTGCCGGTGGCGGGGTCGGGCACGTAGAGGGCGGCGAGCTCGTCGGCCGAGTCGGTGGCGAACCCGGTGCTGCCCATGCCCAGCGGTTCGAAGATCCGCCGGGCGAAGAACTCGTCGAGCGGCTGCCCGGACACCACCTCGACGAAGCGGCCGAGAACGTCGGTGGCCACGGAGTAGTTCCACTCCGAGCCCGGCTGGAAGACCAGCGGCAACTCCGCCCATCGGCGCGTGCACTCGGCGAGGTCGGCGCCCGGCGGGGTGCCCCATTCGAAGCCGTTCTCCCGGTAGATCGCGTCGACCGGGTGGGAGTGGTGGAACCCGTAGGTCAAGCCCGCGGTGTGGGTGAGCAGGTGCCACACGCGGATCGGCTCGGTGGCGGCCTCGGTGACGGGTTTGAGCGCGGAGCCCTTGACGAACACGCGCGGCTCCGCGAACTCCGGCAGCCAGCGGGCGATCGGGTCGGTGAGCTCGAAGGCGCCCTCCTCGTACAGCATCATGGCGGCGACCGAGGTGATCGGCTTGGTCATCGAGAAGATGCGCCAGCGGGTATCGACCGCCACGTCGAGACCTGCCTCGACGTCGCGGTGCCCGCGCTTCGCGAGGTACGCGATCTTGCCGCGCCGCGAGACCACGGCCAGCCAGCCCGGAAGCAGGCCGTCATCGACGTAGCGGGCGAAGTAGTCCTCGATCCGGTCCAGCCGCCGCGCGTCGAACCCCACCTCGGCGGGGTCGGTGTCCACCTTCAGCTCCATTGCCATGATCTCGTTGTACTCCTGGCGCTGCGGCTGGGGCCAGGCCTGCGAGGTCAGGACTGTCCGGAAGGCAGACACGCGCCGGGGTGCGACCGGCGCTGCGGCGCTCCCTCGGGCCGGTACTCGAAGTGCGACCATTCGTTGTCGTAGACGCGGTACAGGTGGTGGCGGGCGCCGTGCAGCTCGAGCCAGCGCGCCGCCTCCTCGGGGCGCACGTCGAGCGCCGTGCCGGCCACGTGCTTCGACTCGGCGGGCGGCAGACCCGCGGCCTGGCGGCCCGCCGCACGTCGGCCGCGTACAAGCGCTGCTGCTCCCCGGCGTCGCGGTAGCCCGAGGTGAGGCCGATCAGCACACCGTCCCGCCGCAACGCCCGGGTGCGCGCGTCCGCGAACGCGGCCCGGGCCGCCGGGGTCAGGCCGGTGACGTCTGCGGCCGGGAAGCGAACGGCGAGGGCCCACCGGCAGGCGACGAACCGCGCCCGCCCCGGCGCGAGCACCCCGGCCGGGAGGAGCAGCACCACGGCGAGCACCCGGGTGACCAGCGAGTACGCCCGGACTTTCCAGGCACGACGAGAACGGGGCATGGGGATTCCTTCCGGACCAACCGATGTCCGGAGTCTCGCCACACCTGGTCATGCTGTCGAAGACAGAAGTGAACGGTTCGATGCGGAAAACGCATGATCGCCGGGGACCGGGGGAAGGAATGAGTGCGCGATACTGGGATCGAACCAGTGACCTCTACCGTGTCAAGGTAGCGCTCTCCCGCTGAGCTAATCGCGCGGAAAGGCCTCTCGTGGGGCCGTGGAGCGGACGACGGGATTCGAACCCGCGACCCTCACCTTGGCAAGGTGATGCGCTACCAGCTGCGCTACGTCCGCCTGTGGCACCGGTGTCCCGGCGTCGGAGACGACTTTAACGGATCGCCGAATGGCGCTCGCAACCACCCGGGGTGACGGGCCGGCACCGCCGGTCACCCCGGGACCGTCAGCGGCCGGCGGCGCGCTCGGCCGCCTTCTCCGCTCGCCACTCCTCGTCGGTCTTGCCGCGGCGCCAGTAGCCCGAGATGGACAGCAGGTCCTTGCGCACCCCGCGCTCGTCGAGCAGGTACCGGCGCAACTCGCGCACGAAACCGGCCTCGCCGTGGACGAACGCCTGCACCGTGCCCGGCGGGAACTCCAGCCCGCGCACCGCGGCCACCAGGTCGTCGCCCGCGGACCGGTGCAGCCACCGGATCTGCGCGTCGCCCTTGGTGGCCAGCGGCTGCTCCTCGTCGGGGTCCGCCACCTCGACGAACACCTTCACCGGCACGCCCGCCGGCATCGCCTCCAGCGCCACCGCGATCGCGGGCAGCGCGCTCTCGTCGCCCACCAACAGGTGCCAGTCCGCCTCCTCGACCGGCGAGTAGGCGCCGCCCGGACCGGACAGCAGCAGCTCGTCCCCCGGCTGCGCGTTCGCGGCCCACGGGCCGCCGAGCCCCTCGTCGCCGTGGTGCACGAAGTCGAGCGCGAGCTCACCGGCCTCCGGGTCGTGGTAGCGCACGGTGTAGGTCCGCATCACCGGCCACTGCTCACGCGGCATCTCGGCGCGGATCACACCCATGTCGAACGGCTCGGGGTACGCCACGCCCTCCTGCGGGAACAGCATCTTCACATACGCGTCGGTGAACCCGTTCGGCTGGAAATCGGCCAAACCGGGCCCACCGGCGACGATGCGGATCATGTGCGGTGTCAGCCGCTCGGTGCGCAGCACCCGCAGCCGGACCGCCGGCCGGGACTTGCCTGCCATACGCCGCTCCTTGTTCCGTTCACTGCCTGCGCGGTTAGGCTACCCTAATTCCGCGGGGGTAACCGGCGATGGCGTCATCTCCCGTCCGTCGGACCGCCCCGCAGCCGTCGAGGCACGCTCCAGCGACTCGCCACCCGACCAGTCCAGCGCCGGGCGGGAGGCGCCTCGGCCGGATCACCGCCGTCCGTCCACAAGGGACGTGCCGAGCACGTGCAGCGCTGAGGCATTGGCCCGACCGGCCGATGCGCGCCGGTGAGGTCGCCGGGCTCCGCAGGGTGTCGCGCGCGGGGAGGTGTCGGCGTCAGTTGCGCACCGCGGAGGCGGCGATCGCGTCGGCTGATGCTTATCTTGGTCATCGTGGTGAGCGGGGGTGCCGGTGAGACGTCGACGCTGACCGAGTAGCAGCGGCTGTTCCCGTTCACCGGCGGGCACAGCAAGAGGTAGTCCGCCCAGGCGAGTCGCTCCACTGCCGCACGGTCAGGCCGTCCGGCGCCCGCAGCGCACGGTTCGTCCGATGGGTGCACCAGGCTCATCCCCGCGCCGACCCCGGCGATCACCACCGCCACCGCGGCCACCGCACCCGCGACGCGCCGTTGCCTGCGGCGCCGCCGGATCCCGCACCTCCCGCGGCCTGTCTGTGCTGCGGGTCCGCCTTGGCGCCCGAGACGCGGTGCTCGCCCGTGCGCGCGGCCTGGCTGCGCAACCGTCCCCACTGCGCGCCCAGGACCGAGGCGACCTCCTGATTGTCGCGGTCCTCGTAGAGACGTGACGAACGGCGCGACGCCGGGGTGCGCCGGGGTCACCGACGCCTGCTGAACCACCGACCAAAGTCGGACCCGCACCCGCCTCCGGACCGATGCCCGCGGCCGTTCCGGCGTGTGATCATCCGCGGGTGACCGCGCCCGCCGGACTCTTCCGGACACTCGTGCTGGACATCGGCGCCCCGCTCGCCCTGTTCTACGGCCTCCGCGGGGCCGGAACCGGCGACACGACGGCGCTGCTGGTGAGCGCGGTGCCGCCCGCGGTCACCGTCGTCGTGACCGCGTGGCGGGCCCGGCGGGCCGACGCGCTGGCGGTCGCCGTGGTCGCCGGGACCGTGCTCGGCGCCGTCGCGGCCCTGCTCGGCGGCGGCCCCCGCGAACTGCTGGCGCGCGGCGCGTGGTTCACCGCGCCGGCCGGGTTGTGGACGCTGGCCACCCTGCTGCGCCGCCAGCCGCTGACCTACGAGGTGACCCGGACCTTCCTCGTGCACCGGGCCACGATCATGGACCGGCTGTGGGACACCGACCGGAGCTTCCGCGCGGCCTGGCGGTCCATCACGATCTGCTGGGGTGTGGCGGCACTCGCCGACAGCGCCCTGCGGCTCGTCATGGCCTACACCCTGCCGGTCGCGGTGGTCCCGGCTCTCGACACCGCGCTGACCATCGTCACCATCGTCGTCCTGCAGCTGCCCACCCACCTGCTGCTGCGCCGCTCCGGCCACTGGCACAGCCTGTTCGGGCCCAGCGCGTGACGCGCCGGGCCACTGCTCAGGGCGCCAGGCGCCGCACGAGCCCGTCGGCCAGCAGGCGCCCGCGGAAGGTCAGCACACAGCGCCCCTTCTCGGCGAAAGCTGCCGGGTCGAGCAGGCCCTCGGCGACCGCCAGCCCGGCCTCCCGGACGCCGGCGGCGTCGAGGGCGGACAGCGGCAGCCCTTCGGCCAGCCGCAGTTCCAGCATGATCCGCTCGAACGCCTGCTCCTCGGCGGTCAGCACCTCGCGGCCGGCCTCCGGCGAACCGCCCTCGGCGAGGGCCGACGCGTACCGCGCCGGGTGCTTCACGTTCCACCACCGCACGCCGCCGACGTGGCTGTGCGCGCCCGGTCCGGCTCCCCACCAGTCGCCGCCGCGCCAGTAACCGAGGTTGTGCCGGCACGCCGCGGCTTCCGAGGCCGCCCAGTTCGACACCTCGTACCAGGTCAGCCCGGCGCCGGACAGGACCGAGTCGATCAACTCGTAGTCCGCCGCCAGCACGTCCTCGTCGGGCGCGGGCAGCTCGCCCTTCCGGACGCGGCGGGCCAGCGCGGTGCCGTCCTCGACGATCAGCGAGTACGCCGACACGTGGTCGACCCCGGCCGCCAGCACGGCGTCCAGCGAGGCGCGCAGGTCCGCGGTCCGCTCCCCCGGCGTGCCGTAGATGACGTCGAGGTTCACGTGCTCGAACCCCGCCGCCCCGGCCTCGCGCGCGGCGGCGACCGGGCGGCCCGGGGTGTGGGTGCGGTCCAGGATCCGCAGCACGTGCGGGGCCGCCGACTGCATCCCGAGCGAGACGCGCGTGTACCCGGCCGCGCGGACGCCCGCGAAGAACTCGGGCGAGGTCGACTCGGGGTTGGACTCGGTGGTCACCTCGGCGCCGGGCGCGAGGCCGAACGCGTTGCGCACCGCGTCGAGCACGTCGGCCAGCCCGTCGGCCCCGAGCAGCGACGGCGTGCCGCCGCCGACGAACACCGTCTCGGCCGCCGGGGCGGCGCCCAGCGCCCGCGCGCCCAGGTCCAGCTCGCGCCGCAGCCCCTCCAGCCAGGACTGCGGCGAGGCGCTCGTGCCCAGCTCACCGGCGGTGTAGGTGTTGAAGTCGCAGTACCCGCAACGGGTCGCGCAGAAGGGCACGTGCACGTACACGCCGAACGGCCGCGTTCCCAGGCCCGCCAGCGCGTGCTCCGGCAACGCGAACGCCGCCGGCGCGGAAGTCTCACTCACCCTTCCAGTGTCCCTGATCGTTTCCGCGCGCCAGTGTGCCGGAGATTTTTTCAGCGTGATGCGTATCCCAGGATGCGGAGCGGGCTGGACCACATCCTGAGCAGCGTGGCACGCTGATGCGGTGACTTATGCCGGAGTGCTCCTCGTGGTGCGTCGCCACGTCGACTTCCGGCGTGTCGCCAGCGCCCTGTGCCGCGAGACGAACTGACGCCGCCCACCGCCACCAGCTAGGACCAGCGGGCGCCGTCTCGCCGCGGACCGCCATCCCTTTCCATGGGTTGTGACCAGGGCATATCCGTGTGCGCGGCGCCTACGCGAGAGCTCCCCCGGAAGGACTCCAACATGGCTTCGCCGACGCGCGACAACTCTGCCGCCCGTACCCCGCGCGCCCGGCAGCGTCGTGGTGAGGGCCAGTGGGCCCTCGGCTACCGCGAGCCGCTGAACCCGAACGAGCGCTCGAAGAAGGACGACCACCCGCTCAACGTTCGGCCCCGGATCGAAAACATCTACGCGCACGGCGGCTTCGACTCGATCGACCCGGGCGACCTGCGCGGCCGCTTCCGCTGGTACGGCCTCTACACCCAGCGCAAGCCGGGGATCGACGGCGGCCGCACCGCGACGCTGGAGCCGGAGGAGCTCGACGACGAGTACTTCATGCTCCGCGTCCGCATCGACGGCGGCGCGCTGACCACCGAGCAGCTCGCGATCATCGGCGAGATCTCGCAGACCTACGCGCGCGACACCGCCGACATCACCGACCGGCAGAACATCCAGTACCACTGGATCCGGATCGAGGACATGCCCACGATCTGGGAAAAGCTGGAGGGCGCCGGCCTGACCACGATGACCGCGTGCGGTGACAGCCCGCGCGTCATGCTCAACTCGCCGGTGGCCGGCATCGCCGAGGACGAGGTCATCGACGGCACCCCGGCGCTGGACGAGATCAAACGCCGCTACCTGGGCAAGCCCGAGTACGCGAACCTGCCGCGCAAGTTCAAGACCGCGGTGTCCGGGCTGCCGGACGTGGCGCACGAGATCCACGACGTCGCGTTCGTCGGGGTCGAGCACCCCGAGCACGGTCCGGGCTTCGACGTGTGGGTCGGCGGCGGCCTGTCGACCAACCCGATGATCGGCGTCCGGCTGGGCGCGTGGGTCCCCAGCGACGAGGTGCCCGACGTGTGGGAGGGCGTCGTGAGCATCTTCCGCGACTACGGCTACCGCCGCCTGCGCTCGCGGGCGCGGCTGAAGTTCCTGGTCAAGGACTGGGGTGCGGAGAAGTTCCGCGAAGTTCTCGAATCCGAGTACCTGAAGCGGAAGATGATCGACGGCCCCGCGCCCGAGGCGCCCGCCGTGCAGCGCGACCACGTCGGCGTGCACCGGCAGAAGGACGGCAAGTTCTACGTCGGCGCCGCGCCGATCGCCGGCCGCGTGTCCGGTTCGACGCTGATCAAGGTGGCCAAGGCCGCCGAGCGCGCCGGGTCGAGCCGGGTGCGGCTGACCCCGTTGCAGAAGCTGCTCGTGCTCGACGTGGCCGAGGACGACGTGCCGGGCCTGCAGGCGGAACTGGCCGAGCTGGGCCTGCCGACCGAGCCGAGCCCGTGGCGGCGCGGCGTGATGGCCTGCACCGGCATCGAGTTCTGCAAGCTCGCGATCGTCGAGACCAAGGAGCGCGCGAAGGACCTGGTGGCCGCGCTCGAGGAGCGGCTGGCCGACATCCAGGGCCAGGTGGAGAACCCGGTCTCGGTCCACATCAACGGCTGCCCGAACTCGTGCGCCCGCATCCAGACCGCCGACATCGGCCTCAAGGGCCAGATCGTGACCGACGACGACGGCAACCAGGTCGAGGGCTTCCAGGTGCACCTGGGCGGCGGGCTCGGCCTGGACACCGGGTTCGGCCGGAAGCTGCGCGGCCACAAGGTGACCGGCGACGAGCTGATCGATTACGTCGAGCGGGTCGTGCGCAACTACCTGACGCAGCGGGTAGACGGCGAGCGGTTCCCGCAGTGGGTGGCCCGCGCGGACGAGGCCGATCTCCGATGACTGCACAGGAACGAGCGACGCCGTTCCACTGTCCCTACTGCGGGGACGAAGACCTGCGTCCGGACGAGGACGGAGCCTGGCTCTGCGGCGCGTGCCGCCGCGTGTTCACCGTCAAGTTCATCGGGCTGCGCTTTCCGGAAGGAGCGAGCAAATGACCACCGCGACGAGGACCGAGGAACTGAAAGCGCTGGCGGAGAAGGCGTCCGCCGAGCTGGCCGACGCCACCGCCCTGGAGGCGCTGCGGTGGACGGCCGAGACCTTCGGCGACGACTTCATCGTCGCCTCCAACATGCAGGACGCGGTGCTCATCGACCTCGCCACGAAGGTGAAGTCCGATGTGGACGTCCTGTTCCTGGAGACCGGGTACCACTTCGCCGAGACGATCGGCACCCGCGACGCGGTCGCGACGGTGTACCCGGACGTGCGGATCGTCAACGCCGAGGCCGAGCAGACGGTGGCGCAGCAGGACGCCGAGTACGGCCCGAAGCTGCACGAGCGGGACCCGAACCTGTGCTGCCACCTGCGCAAGGTGGTGCCGCTGCGCAAGACGCTGGCGAACTACTCCGCGTGGGTCACCGGCGTGCGCCGGGTGGACGCCCCGACGCGGGCGAACACGCCGATCGTCACCTGGGACGACCGCAACGGCCTGGTCAAGGTGAACCCGATCGCGCCGTGGACCGACGACGAGTTCAACGCCTACATCGACGAGCACGGCATCCTGCAGAACCCGCTGGTGGGCGAGGGGTACCTGTCGATCGGCTGCGCGCCGTGCACCGCGAAGGTGGCGCCGGGCGCCGATCCGCGCAGCGGCCGCTGGGCCGGCAAGTCCAAGACCGAGTGCGGCCTGCACGCGTAGGGAGAGGGAAGTGACGACAGCCGCGACCGACGCAGCGACCGACAACCTGGCGGCGCTGGAATCCGAGGCCATCCACATCTTCCGGGAGGTGGCGGGCGAGTTCGACCGTCCGGTGATCCTGTTCTCCGGCGGCAAGGACTCGACCCTGCTGCTGCACCTGGCGATCAAGGCGTTCTGGCCGGCGCCGGTGCCGTTCCCGCTGCTGCACGTGGACACCGGCCACAACTTCGACGAGGTCATCGCGTTCCGCGACCACGTCGTCGCCAAGTACGGCCTGCGGCTGATCGTCGCCCACGTGCAGGACTGGATCGACGACGGCCGCCTGACCGAGCGCCCCGACGGCACCCGCAACCCGCTGCAGACGCAGCCGTTGCTGGACACCATCACCGAGCACAAGTTCGACGCGGTGTTCGGCGGCGGGCGCCGCGACGAGGAGCGCGCACGGGCCAAGGAGCGGATCTTCAGCCTGCGCAACGCGTTCGGCCAGTGGGACCCGCGACGCCAGCGTCCCGAATTGTGGAACCTGTACAACGGAAGGCACCGTCCGGGGGAACATGTGCGGGTGTTCCCGCTCTCCAACTGGACCGAAGCCGATGTGTGGAACTACATCGCGCGCGAGAAGGTGGAGCTGCCCTCGATCTACTACGCCCACCGGCGCAAGGTCTACCAGCGCGACGGCATGTGGCTGACCGAGGGACCGTGGGGCGGTCCGCGTGACGGTGAAGAGGTCAAGGAGCTGACGGTGCGCTACCGCACGGTCGGCGACGGCTCCTGCACGGGCGCGGTGGAATCCACCGCCTCGACCGTCGATGAAGTGATCGCCGAGGTGATGGCGAGCCGGCTCACCGAGCGCGGCGCCACCCGGGCCGACGACCGGTTGTCGGAGGCCGCCATGGAGGACCGCAAGCGGGAGGGGTACTTCTGATGAGCTCGTTGCTGCGGCTCGCCACCGCCGGGAGCGTCGACGACGGCAAGTCGACGCTGGTCGGCCGTCTGCTCTACGACACCAAGTCGGTCCTGGCCGACCAGCTGGACGCGGTCACCCGGGCCAGCGTGGACCGCGGTCTGTCCACTCCGGACCTCTCGCTGCTGGTCGACGGTCTGCGCTCGGAGCGGGAGCAGGGCATCACGATCGACGTCGCCTACCGCTACTTCGCGACGCCGAAGCGGTCGTTCGTGCTCGCCGACACCCCGGGTCACGTGCAGTACACCCGCAACACGGTCACCGGTGCCTCGACGGCCCAGCTGGCCGTGCTGCTGGTCGACGCGCGCAAGGGCGTGATCGAGCAGACCCGCCGCCACGCCGCGGTGCTCGCGCTGCTCGGCGTGCCCCGCCTGGTGCTCGCGGTCAACAAGATCGACCTGGTGGACTACGACGAGGAGACCTTCCGGGTCATCGCGAAGGAGTTCACCGACCACGCCACGTCGCTGGGTTACGCTGAAGGATCGGTGCTGGCGATCCCGGTGTCCGCCCTGGTGGGTGACAACGTCGTGGACCGCTCGGCGCAGACCCCGTGGTACTCCGGCCCGACGCTGCTGGAGCACCTGGAGACCGTGCCGGTCGCGCCCGACCCGCACGACGCGCCGTTCCGGTTCCCGGTGCAGTACGTGATCCGGCCGCGCACGCCCGAGTACCCGGACTACCGCGGCTACGCGGGCCAGGTCGCGGCGGGCACGGTGCGTCCCGGCGACGAGGTCGTGGTGCTGCCCGCGGGTCTGCGGACGACGGTCGAGCGGATCGACACGCCGGACGGCGAGCTGGCCGAGGCCGGTGCGGGCCGTTCGGTGACGCTGGTGCTGGCCGACGACCTGGACATCTCGCGCGGTGACGTGATCGCGGCGGCCGCGACCGCCCCGGTGGCCACCGACGAGCTGGACGCGACGCTGGCCTGGCTGTCGGAGAAGCCGCTGCGGCCGGGCGCCCGCGTGCTGGTCAAGCACGGCGCGCGCACGGTCCAGGCGTTCGTGGACGAGCTGACTTCGCGCTTCGACGAGCAGAAGCTGTCCACCGTGGACTACCCGGAGACGTTGCAGCTCAACGAGATCGGCCGCGCGAAGGTTCGCACCGCGGAACCGCTGCCGGTCGACGACTACGAGGTCAGCCGGCGAACCGGCGCCTTCCTGGTGATCGACCCGGCCGACGGCACCACGCTGGCGGCCGGGATGGTCGGTGCGCCGCTCCCCGTGCTGCGCAGCGACCGGGACGTGGTCTCCCCCGGCCCGTAACTCCCCAACCCCCAACCGAAAGGTCCGCCCGTGAAATCCATGCGACGCAGCACCCGTGTCGTGGCTCTGGCAGCCGCAGCGTTGTCGATGTTGGCCGTCGTCACCGGATGTTCACGGGCGGACCGTTCGGACGCCAGCGCGACCGCGACCGACCAGGGCCCGGCCGGCGAGCTGCGCCTGGGCTACTTCCCCAACGTCACGCACGCTTCGGCGCTGATCGGGCTGGACCAGAACCTGTTCGCGCAGCGGCTGGGGAACACGAAGCTGGTGCCGACGAAGTTCAACGCCGGCCCCGAGGAGGTCAACGCCCTCCTCGGCGGGTCGCTGGACGCCGGGTTCATCGGGTCCGGCCCGGCGATCAGCGCCTACGCCCAGTCCGAGGGCGAGGCGGTGCGCCTGATCGCGGGCGCCACCTCCGGTGGTGCGCAGCTGGTCGTGAAGCCGGAGATCAACACGCCGCAGGACCTGCAGGGCAAGACCGTCGCGTCGCCGCAGCTGGCCAACACCCAGGACGTCGCGCTCAAGAAGTGGATCGCCGACCAGAAGCTGACCGGCGTCAGCGTGCAGAACATCGACAACGCGCTGACGCTGGACCAGTTCAAGCAGGGCGCGATCCAGGGCGCGTGGCTGCCCGAGCCGTGGGCGTCCCGCCTGGTGCTCGAGGCCGGCGCGAAGGTACTGGTGGACGAGAAGGACCTGTGGCCGGGCGGTCAGTTCCCGACCACCGTGCTCGTCGTGCGCACCCAGTTCCTCAAGGAGCACCCGGCCACCGTCACCGCGCTGCTGCAGGGCCTGCTCGACGCCAACACGCTCGCCGAGTCCGACCCGGCGAAGGCCAAGACCGCGGTGAACAACCAGCTCCAGCAGCTCACCGGCAAGGCGCTGGCCGGCCCGGTGCTCGACCGCGCGTGGAACAGCATCCAGCTGACCACCGACCCGCTCGCCGGGAAGTTCCCGCAGCTGTCGCAGGACCAGGTGACGGCCGGCGTGAAGAACAAGGCTCCGGAGGTCGCCGGGTTCGCCGACCTCGCGCTGCTCAACACCGTGCTCGCCCGGGCCGGCAAGACCCCGGTCGACGCGGCCGGCCTGGACAAGAAGTAAGGAGCGACGCATGACCGCCACGCTGGGACGTCCCACGGTCGAGCCCGCGACCGGGCACGCCGTGCGGCTGTCCGGGGTGCACAAGAGCTTCGGGCAGGGCCGTGAGGCCGTGACCGCGCTCGCCGGCGTCGACCTCGACGTCGCACCGGGCGAGTTCGTCTGCCTGCTCGGCGCCTCGGGCTGCGGCAAGACCACCCTGCTGAACCTGATCGCGAACCTGGATCGGCCGACGGCGGGCGAGATCGAGCTGACCACGTCCAGGCCGGCGGTCATGTTCCAGGAGGCGGCCCTGATGCCGTGGCTCACCGCCGCGGCGAACGTCGAGCTGCCGTTGAAGCTCGCCGGGTTGGGGCGCGCCGAGCGCAAGACCCGCACCGGAGAGCTGCTCGAACTGGTGCGCCTGTCCGGCGTGGGCGCGAAGCGGCCGCACGAGCTGTCCGGCGGCATGCGGCAGCGCGTCGCCCTGGCGCGCGCGCTCGCCTCGGCCACCCACACCGAGAACGGCGAGGAGCGCCCGTCGCTGCTGCTGATGGACGAGCCGTTCTCCGCGCTCGACGCGATCACCCGCGACGTGCTGCAGGCCGAGCTGGTGCGCATCTGGGAGGCGACCGGCACCGCGGTGGTGTTCGTGACGCACGACGTGCGCGAGGCGGTCCGGCTCGGTCAGCGGGTGGTGCTGCTGTCGTCCCGGCCGGGCAAGGTCGTGCAGCAGTGGCGCGTCGACGGGCTGGCCGGGCAGGACGAGATCAACGCCGTGGACGTCATCAACCGGCGCCTGCGTGAGGTGATCAGCAGCCATGCCGCCGCTTGAGGACACGACCGAGCCGGACGCGGCGGCGGTCGAAGCCGGCCTAGACGCGCTCGACACGCCGGCCGTGGCCGCGAAGCGGACGAGCGGGTGGCGCCGGTTCACGCGGTCCGTGCTGCCGCCGGTGTCGTTCCTGGTCCTGGTGATCGTGGTCTGGCAGGCGCTGTGGGCCGCCGCGTTCTGGCCGGAGTACCAGCTGCCAGCACCGCTGACGGTGTGGACCGAGCTGTGGAACCGCTTCACCAGCGGGGACGCGTTCGGGTTCGTGTGGACCTCGGTGCACCGCGCCGTGCTCGGGTTCCTCATCGCGATCGTGATAGCGACCCCGCTCGGCCTGCTGGTCGCCAAGGTGCGGCTGGTGCGGGCCGGGGTGGGCCCGTTCCTGTCCGGTCTGCAGAGCCTGCCGTCGGTGGCGTGGGTGCCGGCGGCGGTGCTGTGGTTCGGTGTCGAGCCGGCCGCGATGTACGTCGTGCTGCTGCTCGGCAGCGTCCCGTCGATCGCCAACGGCCTGGTGGCGGGCATCGACCAGATCCCGCCGATCCTGCCGCGCGTCGGGAAGGTGCTGGGCGCCGGGCGGCTGGCCACGGCGCGGCACATCCTGCTGCCCGCGGCCCTGCCCGGGTACCTCGCCGGGCTCAAGCAGGGGTGGGCGTTCTCGTGGCGGTCGCTGATGGCGGCCGAGATCATCGCGACGTCACCGCTGCTGGGCAAGGGTCTCGGCGCCTATCTCGACGACGGCCGGTTCCTCAACGACATGTCGACCGTGATCGCCGCGATCGTGCTGATCCTGCTCGTCGGCGTCGGGATCGAACTGCTGGTGTTCCGGCCGCTGGAGCGGGCCGTGCTGCGGGCACGCGGGCTGGGGTCGCTGTGATCCCGCTCGTCGCCGTCGCGCACGGCAGCCGGGACCCGCGATCCGCGGCGGCCGTGCGGGCGCTGGTGGCCCGGATCGCCGCTGCGGCGCCGGACCTGGACGTGCGGGTGGCTTTCCTGGACCTGTCGGAGCCGCTGGTGACGGACGTGCTGCGGGACCTGGTGTCCGAGGGACACCGGGACGCTGTCGTCGTGCCGTTGCTGCTGGGCAGTGCGTTCCACGCGCGGGTCGACCTGCCCGCGCTGGTGGCCGAGGTGCCGGGGTTGCGGGTCACGATCGCGGACGTGCTGGGTACGGCGCTGTCGGAGGTCGCCTTCGACCGGCTGGCCGCGGTCGCGGACGTGTCCGATCCCGGGTTGGGCGTGGTGCTGGCGGCGGTCGGTTCGTCGCGCGCGGCGGCCAACGAGGTGGTCGCGACACTGGCACGGCGGTGGCAGGCGCGGCACGGTTTCCGCGCGGTGGCGGCGTTCGCGAGCGCGGCGAAGCCGGACGTGCCGGCGGCGGTGGCGAAACTGCGGGCCCGCGGTGCGCGGCGGATCGCGGTCGCGTCGTGGTTCCTGGCACCGGGCCTGTTGCCGGACCGGATCGCCGCGCAGGCGCGGGCGGCCGATCCCGCGGTGGTCCTGGCCGAGCCCCTCGCCGGCGATCCGCGTGTCGCGGAACTGGTGCTGGAGCGGTACACCACCGCGTTGGCCGCTGCCACGCGGTCGGCCTGAGCCGTACGGTGGTCGTGTGAAGATCCGGATCGGGGTGGGGTTCGGGGCGGAGACGCCGCCGGGTGAGCTGCCGTCGCTGGTGGACCGGCTGGAGGCCGCCGGGGTCGACTCGGTGTGGTTCTCCGAGCAGGTGTATTCGGACGCGGTGGACCCGTTCATCGGGATGGCGCACGCCCTGGCGCGGACCTCGCGGCTGAAGGCGGGCACGTCGGTGGCGGTCCTGCCGGGCCGGCATCCCGTGCTGGTGGCGAAGCAGATCGCGTCGCTGGCCGCGCTGGCGCCGAAGCGCGTGTTGCCGGTGTTCGGGCTGCGCCCGGCGCGGCGCGCGGAGTGGGCGCTGTTCGACGTCCCGGCCGGTGCGCGGGCCGCCGTGTTCGACGAGTCGCTGCGGTTGCTGCGGACGGCGTTGTCGGGTGGCGGTGACTTCGCCGGGGAGTTCTGGAAGCTCGACGGCGTCAGCCCCGGCCCGCAGCCGCCGCGCCCGGTGGACATCTGGCTGGGCGGCAGCGCGCCCGCGGCGTTCCGCCGGATCGGCCGGTTCGGCGACGGGTGGCTCGGCAGCTTCCTGTCCCCGGCGGACGCGGGCCGCGCGCGAGCCGCGATCGAGGAGGCCGCGGCGTCGGCGGGACGTGAGATCGAGCCGGACCACTACGGGATGAGCCTGATGCTCAGCGAGTCGGGGATCACGCCGGAGCTGGCCGCGGCGACGCGGGTGCGCCGCCCGGAGACCGACCCGGCCGAGGTGATCGCGTCGGACTGGTCTTCACTCCACCGCCTGCTTGACGCCCACCTGGAAGCCGGGCTGACGAAGTTCGTGGTCTACCACCGGGGCCCGTCGTCGTTCGAGGAGTTCCTCGACCGCTTCGTCGAGGAGCTGCTGCCGCGGCAGAACTGAGCTATCGAACCTTCGGCAAGAGCGGTTCGAGCTTCTCGGCGAGGGCTTGGGCGTCGACGCAGGCTTGCGGATCGCGCGGGCCGGTGGCGAGAGTCATCAGCACGAGAGCGCGCGCGTGCTCGCCGACTTCGACCGCGATCGCACACCCCCCGGTGGGAATGTCCGCCTGCATGGCGCGACGTCCGTTGATCGTGAGGTCAACGACGTCCTTGTTCGTCGCCGCGAACTCACGGAGCCCTTGCACCGGATCCAGAGCCAGGCCGTTCCCCATGACACCCGGCTTCGTCGCATCGCACTCATTGCGTCGGCTCTTGTTCTCGCCAGGCTCATAACCCTGTCCGGCGTTGAGTTGATCCAGCACTTGACACGCGTTCATACCGGCGAACACATCCGCGCTGGACATGGGACTTGTTTCCGGCGCCGGCGAGGCTGTTCCAGCCACCGTGGCGGTACACGCGGATACCGTGGCCCCCAAGGCAGCGACAACAAGGGCCTGACGAAGACGAGCGTTGATGGTCACCGAGCGTCCTGGTCTTTGAAGGTGTGGAGAGCCTCGGATGCGGCCGCGTCCGAGGCGTCGTACTTGCTGATCGCGATCTCGATAGCCTCATGCAGGCTGACGAGCATCTCTTGAGCGGCGAGGAACACCCGGACCAAGGATTGGTCGTCCGAGTCCATCGCGGTGAGGAACGGCCTGTATTCCTCGTTGCCCAGTATCGGTGCCTGCTGGAGCCGGTAGAGACGACGGCCGACTTCCCTCATCCGGTCCTGCATCTGCGTCAGGCGGCACGACAGCGCAACCTGCACCATGGCTCGAGGTCTGTACGAACCCTCGCTCGTCGCGGCGAACTCAAAGGCCCTGTACCGGGTCCAACGCAAGCCCGTACGTACCGAACTCGGACTTCCGGCATCGTGCTGCTTCCAGGTCAGCGCTGAGCTTGGTCACCGCACCTTGGGAAGCAACGGCTCGAGCTTTTCGGCAAGGGCTTGGGCGTCGACGCAGGCCTGCGGGTCGCGCGGACCCGAAATCAGCGACACCTGCACCATCGCGCGAGCATGCTCCCCGACCTCGATCACGATCGCGCACCCACCCAGCGGAATGGGCGCTTGCAGCGCAGCACGTCCGTTGACCGAGGTCTCCACCACACCCTCGGTGGTCTCGGCGAACTCGCGAAGCCCCTGCACAGGATCCAACGCCAGACCGTACGCTCCGAAGTCCGGCTTCGTGGCACCGCATTCATTGCGCCTGCTCTTGTTCTCGCCCGGATTGAAACCTTGTCCGGCAGTAAGCTGGTCCAGCACTTGACACGCGTTGAGGCCCGCGAAGACATCGGCGTACGTCGCGCTCGGACTGGGCCCGGCGCTGGGAGCAGGCGAAGCTGTGCCCGCTACCCTGCTGGTGCACGCTGTCGCGGCCACCGCCAGACACGCAAAGCCCGCAACGGCCTGGACGATGCGTACGTTGAACGTCACTGTGATTCCTGATCCTTGAACATCCGGACAGCCTGGGCCGCCGCTTCGTCGGAGGCGTCGTACTTGCTGATCGCGATCTCGACCGCCTCGCGAAGGCTAGCGAGCATATCCTGAACCGAGTAGAAGACCCGGACGAGAGACTGCTCGTCCGAATCCATCGCGGCAAGGAAGTGTGCTGCGGCCTTCTTGGCGTACTCGTCGTTGCCGAGCTTCGGTGCCTGCTGGAGCCGGTAGAGCCGGCGGCCGACTTCCCTCATCCGGTCCTGCATCTGCGTCAGGCGCCCCGACAGCACGACGCGCCACTCGACATGCGGATGGACCGCACAACGTCCCCATGGCCCTAGGGTGCTCGCCGAGCTTGATCTCGGACATCCGGAACCGTGCTGCTTCCAGGTCAGCACTGAGCTTGGTCACCGCACCTTGGGAAGCAACGGCTCGAGCTTTTCGGCAAGGGCTTGGGCGTCGACGCAGGCCTGCGGGTCGCGCGGCCCCGAAATCAGCGACACCTGCACCATCGCGCGAGCATGCTCCCCGACCTCGATCACGATCGCGCACCCACCCAGCGGAATGGGCGCTTGCAGCGCAGCACGTCCGTTGACCGAGGTCTCCACCACACCCTCGGTGGTCTCGGCGTATTCACGAAGCCCCTGAACAGGATCAAGTGCCAGACCGTACGTGCCGAACTCGTGCTTCAGAACATCACACTCGTTGCGCCGACTGATGTTCTCCCCGGGCCCGAAACCCTGTCCCGCGGTGAGCTGCTCGAGGACCTGGCAAGCGCTGAGGCCGGCGAAAACATCGGAGTTCGCAGCACTCGAACTAGGTGCCGGCGACGCAGTGCCCGCCACGGTGGTGGTGCAGGCAGCCGTAGCCATTGCCAGACCCACCATCGCTGCGGAGGCCTGGACGATGCGAACGTTGACGGTCACCAGTCCTGGTCCTTGAAGGTCATGAGAGCCTGGGTCGCTGCCTCGTCCGAGGCGTCATACTTGCTGATCGCGATCTCGATAGCCTCATGCAGGCTAACGAGCATATCTTGAGCGGCGAGGAACACCCGGACCAGGGATTGGTCATCCCAGTCCATCGCGGTGAGGAACTGCTTGGCGTATTCATCGTTGCCCAGTTTCGGCGCCTGCCGGAGCCGGTAGAGCCGACGGCTGACTTCCCTCATCCGGTCCTGCATCTGCGTCAGGCGGCACGACAGCGCAACCTGCATCGCGGCCCGAGGTCTGTACGAACCCTCGCTCGTCGCGGCGAACTCACAGGCCCTGTACCGGGTCCAACGCAAGCCCGTACGTACCGAACTCGGACATCCGGAACCGTGCTGCTTCCAGGTCAGCACTGAGCTTGGTCACCGCACCTTGGGAAGCAACGGCTCGAGCTTTTCGGCAAGGGCTTGGGCGTCGACGCACGCTTGCTGATCGTCGTTGGACGCCAGTGATACCTGCAGCATCGCGCGAGCGTGCTCACCGACCTCGATCACGACGGCGCATCCACCCAAAGTAATCGGCGCCTGCAGCGCGGCACGTCCGTTGACCGACGTCTCTACGACACCCGCGCTCGTCGCGGCGAACTCACGAAGGCCCTGCACCGGGTCCAGCGCCAGACCGTACGTCGAGACACCTGGTTTCGTGACATCGCACTCGTTGCGCCTGCTGATGTTCTCCCCCGGCTCGAAGCCTTGTCCCGTCGTGAGCTGCTCCAGGACTCGACACGCGTTTAGGCCAGCGAACACGTCGGAGCTCGCTTGGCTCGAAGTAGGCGCGGGGGATGCTGTGCCCGTCACCGTGCTCGTGCATGCAGTCGTGGTCAGCGCCAGTCCCACGACACCTGCGACGGCCTGGGCGATGCGAACGTTGACAGTCACCGGTCTTGGTCCTTGAACGTGTGGAGAGCCTGGGTCGCCGCGTCGTCCGAGGCGTCGTACTTGCTGATCGCAATATCGATGGCCTGCCGGAGGCTGTCGAGCATGTCCTGAGTCGCGAGGAAGACCCGGACGAGCGATCGCTCATCCTAGTCCATCGCGGCGAGAAAATGCGCCGCGACCTTCCTCGCGTATTCGTCGTTGCCGAGCTTCGGCGCCACCTGCAGCCGGTCGATCCGCTGGGCCGCCTGCCGCATCCGGTCCTGCATCTGCGTCACCGCTCGCCCCAGGTGGGTCCCAGTGTCTTCGTCCACCGCCCACTTGCCGGCCTTCGCGTCGGCCAGCATGCGCTTCGCATCCGCGTTCATGCGCTGCAGGTTGTCCTCGCCGCCGAACACGCCCGCGATTTGTGCAGCCCCGGTAGAGCCCGCCTCAGCCACACCGAACCCCTCCCCCTCTCCTGGTCGCGCTCCACGGCACGATAGCGCGGGCCTCACGCGGTGTCACAGCTTCACCCCGGTGCGCACCCGCTCACAGCAGCAGGCCCACGGCGGCCCGATCCAACTATGGTGAGCCCGTGACTGATGAACTGGTGCATTACTCAGTGGCGAGTGGTGTCGCGACCATCACCCTCGACTCGCCGCACAATCGGAACGCCCTGTCCGCCCAGCTGCGTCGTGAGCTGTCCGACTCGCTGGCCAAGGCGAAGGCCGACGACGCCGTGCGCGTGATCGTGCTCACCCACACCGGCCGGGTGTTCTGCGCCGGCATGGATCTCAAGGAGGCCAAGGGCGCCGGGGCCGGCGACCAGGGCGTGAACGAGTTCCCGCGGATCCTGGAGCAGATCTGGACGAGCCCGAAGCCGGTCGTGGCGAAGCTGTCCGGCGTCGCCCGCGCGGGTGGGGTCGGGATGGTCGCCGCGGCGGACATCGTCGTCGCCGCGCACGAGGTCACCTTCGCGTTCTCCGAGGTCCGCATCGGCGTCGTGCCGGCCGTGATCTCGCTGACCGTCCTGCCGCGCGTCAACCCGCGCGCCGCGCAGGAACTGTTCCTCACCGGTGAGGTGTTCGACGCCGCGCGCGCCGCCGAGATCGGACTCATCAACAAGGCCGTGGACGCCGACCGGCTCGACGCCGAGACCGACCGCTACGTCCAGGCGCTCACCCTCGGCGGCCCGGCCGCGCTGGCCGCCACCAAACAGCTCCTGGCGAGCCCCCGCCCGGCCACGCCGTCCGACGGGTTCCCGGACATGCTGAAGCTGTCCGCACAGTTCTTCGCCAGCGACGAGGGCCAGGAAGGCATCCGCGCCTTCGCCGAGAAGCGCAAACCGAACTGGGTGCCGGCGGACTAGTCGTCGGCGAGGGCGACCGTCAGCCGGCGGCTGTCGGCGCGGTCGCCGCCCGGCGCGAGCGCCCGCTCGGCGTCCGACAGGACGCTGCGGATCGCCAGGTACGACTTGGGGTCGGCCTGCTTGAGCAGGTCCGATCCCGCCCACACCAGCACGTGCTCGCCGTAGGGCAGCCACGACAGGTCGGTGAGGCAGTCGTAGAGCGCGTCCAGGTTGCGGCCGAACCAGTCCGGAAAGGACAACGCGGACGCGATGGCGTCGAGCGCGGACATCTTGTCCGCGGGCCGGCCATCGATGAGGTGCGAGTAGGCACCACGCGCGCGGGCCTGCTCGACGATCGTCTTCGAAGACGTCTGGGACATGGGAGTTCTCGCTACTTCGACGGGTCGACCTGGACGAAGGAAGCGTAGTGATCGCCGGTGTAGTACAGCTCGGCCCGCCCCCCGGTGATCAACCGCCGGGCGCCGCGATCCTCACTTCCGGGTGTGGGCACCGTGTACTCGTGGTAGTAGCCGCTCTGCTTCACGGGGAGCCGCTTCTCCCGGTTCTCGAACACGGTTCCGTCTTCGCGGTACGGGAACGGCCCGCCCGCCTGGATGAGGCGCCACGTCTGCCCGGCTTCGGCCGGCAGGCTGGACAGCGCCGTCAGCCCGGCAGCGGGCTCCGTCGACGTGGCCGTCTCGCGCACGATCCACCCACCGAACACGAGCACGATGAGCCCGACCAGCGCGACGGTGATCCGCCTCCTGCTTGACACCAGCGACACCTTAGGACCGGCTCGACGCGTCCTCGTCGCGGCCTGCCCGCAACCACGCGGCCACCCGGTCGACGATCCGGTCGATCAGCCACGCCACGCCCAGGCACAGGGGCGCCAGCACCGCGATGACCAGCAGGAACTGCAGCGGGAACCACAGCTGCGCGAGCCACAGTTCCGCGTTGTCCCACCAGTTGGCGAAGCCGTCGAACACCTGACCAGGGTACGCCAGGGGCCCGGGCGAGGTACGTTGCAGGCATGTTCGCCGTCTACGCCCGTGAACCGAACCCCGACAACCCGCTCGACGCCCTGGTCGTCGGCGAGCGGCCGGACCCCGAGGTGCCCGCAGGCTGGGTCAAGGTGGCCGTCAAGGCCGCCAGCCTCAACATGCACGACCTCTGGACCCTGCGCGGCGTCGGGATCAAACCGGACCAGTTCCCGATGATCCTCGGCTGCGACGGGGCCGGCGTGCTGGAGGACGGCACGGAGGTCGTCCTGCACTCCGTGGTCAACGCGCCGGGCTGGCAGGGGGACGACACCCTCGACCCGAAACGCACGCTGCTCACCGAGAAGTACCAGGGCACCTTCGCCGACCACGTGGTCGTCCCGGCGCGCAACGCGGTGCCGAAGCCGGCCGGGTTGTCGTTCGCCGAGGCCGCCACGATGGGCACGGCCTGGCTGACCGCGTACCGGATGCTGTTCGTGAAGTCCGGTCTGCGCCCCGGCCAGACGATGCTCGTGCAGGGTGCGTCCGGCGGCGTGTCGACCGCCCTGGTCCAGCTCGGGCGGGCCGCGGGCCTGAGGGTGTGGGTCACCGGCCGGTCCGAGGAGAAGCGCGCGCTGGCCGAGCAGCTGGGCGCGCACCAGACGTTCGAGTCCGGCGCGCGGCTGCCCGAGCGGGTGGACGGCGTGTTCGAGACCGTCGGCAAGGCGACCTGGGGTCACTCGCTCAAGTCGCTCAAGCCGGGCGGGATCGTGGTCGTGTCGGGGTCGACCAGCGGCCCGGACCCGAGCGCCGACCTGCAGCGGGTGTTCTTCCTGCAGCTGCGCGTCGTCGGGTCCACGATGGGGACCCGCGACGAGCTGGAGGACCTGCTCCGTTACCTCGACCTGACCGGCATCCGGCCGCAGATCGGCAAGGAACTGCCGCTGGCGGAGGCCGCCGAAGGGTTCCGGCTGATGCAGGAGGGTCAGACCGCGGGGAAGGTCGTTTTCACCCGCTGAATCGCGCTGACCTGCGCAGACGCCTTGTTGACATCACGCCGACACCAGTTTGTGATCCACGTCGACTGAGCGAAACCCGAGATTTACTCGCTAACCTGGGTACATGACCGCAGTGCAGCGGGAGATCGAGGCGGCGCCGGGCTCACGGTCCGCCGGCCCGGAGGACATCCGGGCCGGCCACCGGAGCTTCGCCGGCGTGCGCACCAGGGTGCTGGAAGTGGGTCCCAAACCCAAGCGCGGCACCGGAAGACTCGTCCTCCTGCACGGCTACTGCGACAGCGCCGACACCTGGCGCCCGGCGCTGGCCGAGCTCGCCGCCGCCGGGATCCCCGCGGTCGCGGTGGACCTGCCCGGGTTCGGCGAGGCCGATCCGCTGCGGCCCGGCGCGATGCTCGCCCAGCTGGACGCCTTCGTCGCCGAGGTCACCCGGTTCTACTCCGACCGCGGCAAGGTCGTGCTGGCCGGAAACTCGCTGGGGGGCACGCTGAGCCTGCGCGCGGCCTGCCGCGAGCAGCTGCCGGTGTCCGGGGTGGTCTCCATCGCCGCGCCCGGGTTCGTCGACTCCTGGCTGGTCCGCACGGTCGGGAAGTACCCGCTGCCGCTGCGCCTGGCCGCCTCCCTGCCGCTACCGGTGCCCGGGTTCGTGGTCCGCACCATCGCCGGGTTCGTGGTGCCGCGGCTGCTCTACGCCGACCGCGCGGCCGCCGACGTCGCGCACGTGGCGCGGTTCACGGGGCTGTTCCCCGACTTCCGGTCCACCACCACTCGTCTGGATCAGGCCCGCCAGCTGGTCGCCGAGCTCGCCGACGCCTACGACGGCCTGGAATCGATCAAGGTGCCGCTGCTGGTGGTCGCGTGCGGCAAGGACCGGCTGGTGACCGCCGCCGCCGGCCGTCGCCTGCACGCCCTGGTGCCGCACAGCCGGCTGATGCTGCGCGAGGAGTGGGGCCACTGCCCGCAGCTGGACGACCCCGTCGCGATCGCCGAGTTGCTGAGCTACTTCCGCGCCGGTGCGCTGCACAAGAAGTCGCGCCGCCGCTCGGCCTCGCTCACCCAGAGGGCCGCCGCGGGTTAGCTAGTGAGGCCATGGCGTTGGTGACGCCGGTGTGGAGTCGAGTCGCTGGTGGCTGGTCTCCGGTGCCGACGTGTGGCCGACGGTAGTTGTAATGGATGTTCCAGACGGCCAGGGCTGCGGTGGATGTGGATGATGCCGTGGCGGGTGAAGAACGCCCGGGCCCGGTGGACGGGCATGCCGGCACCAACGTCATGACCCGCACCAGTTGGCTGTCACATTTCGCCGGGCTGTTCCGTCAGGGATGTGGAAACCCCAACGGAACAGGAGTTCACCGTGGACGCTCGTCTGAACCTCTTCGCCAGCCCGACGGCAGGCAAGTTCTTCAAGCACATCTTCGCGGCGGGCAAGGTGCTCGCCGATTCGACGCTGCCCGCGACCACGCAGGCGCTGCTGACGCTGCGCGCCAGCCAGATCAACGGCTGCGGTTACTGCACGGACATGCACTACAAGGACGCGGTGGCGGCCGGCGAGGAGCCGACGCGGCTGAACCTGGTGGCGGCCTGGCGCGAAGCCACCGTGTTCACCGAGGCCGAACGCGCGGCCCTGGAGCTCACCGAGGAGGGCACCCGCATCGCCGACGCGGCCGGTGGTGTCAGCGACGAGGTGTGGGCCAACGCGGCCAAGCACTACGACGAGGAGCAGCTCGCCGCGCTGGTCGCCGCAATCGCGCTCATCAACACGTGGAACCGCATCAACGTCATCACCCGGAACCCGGCCGGCGACTACCGGCCCGGCCAGTTCGCCTGATCCGGCACAGCCCCGGGACCTTCGGAGGTCCCGGGGCGGGCCGCTCCCTAGTACCGTGATCCGGTCTCACCCGGACGAGTGATTGGGGACATCGGTGGCCGTACGCGAGCTGTTCCGGCGCAAACCCGTCGAGCAGATCGAAGCCGAGGAAGGCGGCGGGCTCCAGCGGACACTGGGCCTGTGGCAGCTGACGGCGATCGGCGTGGGCGGGATCATCGGGGCGGGCATCTTCTCGCTCGCGGGCGCGGTGGCGAACGAGACCGCCGGGCCCGCGGTGCTCATCTCGTTCCTGGTGGCCGGCATCGCCAGCGCGGCCGCCGCGTTCTCCTACGCCGAGTTCGCCGGGCTGATCCCGCGGGCCGGGTCGGCCTACACCTACGGCTACGCGGTGCTCGGCGAGCTCGTCGGCTGGTTCATCGGCTGGGACCTGCTTCTGGAGTACACCGCGATCGTCGCCGTGGTCGCGATCGGCATCTCCGGCTACTTCAACGACCTGCTGGGATTCCTCGACGTCCACCTGCCGCTGTGGATGTCCGGCGCGCCGGGCACCGAGCCGAACGGCGTGGCCGCGGGGTCGTACAAGGTGAACCTGTTCGCGATGCTGCTGTGCCTGCTGATCGCGTTCGTCCTGAACCAGGGCATGCGGTCGGCCGCGCGGTTCGAGACGCTGCTGGTGTACCTCAAGGTCGCGCTCGTCGTGCTGGTGATCGTGGTCGGCGCGTTCCACGTCAAGACCGGCAACTGGTCGAACTTCTTCCCGTTCGGGATCAGCGGGGCCTTCACCGGTGCGGCGACGGTGTTCTTCGCGGTGTTCGGGTACGACGCGATGTCGACCGCGGCCGAGGAGTCGCGCGAGTCGCAGAAGCACATGCCGAAGGCGATCCTGTACTCGCTCGGGATCTCGATGGTGCTGTACGTGCTGGCGTGCCTGGTGCTGACCGGGATGGTGCCCTACACCGACATCGACCCGGAAGCCGCGTTCTCGAGCGCGTTCGAGTCGGTCGGGTTGCGCGCGCTGGGCGCGGTCATCGCCGTCGGCGCCATTCTCGGCATCCTGACGGTGCTGTTCACGTTCCTGCTGGGCGCGACCCGCGTCGGGTACTCGATGAGCCGCGACGGCCTGCTGCCGAAGTGGTTCTCCGGCACGCACCCGGTGCGGCGGGTGCCGAGCCGGATGACGTGGGTGCTCGGCGTGGCGGCCGCGGTGATCGCCGGCCTGCTGCCGATCGGCGAGGCGGCCGAGCTGACGAACATCGGCATCCTGCTGGCGTTCGTGGTGGTGTGCGTCGCCGTGGTGGTGCTGCGGTACCGCCGGCCCGACCTGCCGCGCACGTTCCGCTGCCCCGGGGTGCCGGTGGTGCCGGCGATCGGGGTGGCGTTCTCGATCTGGCTGATCACGTTCCTCAAGCCGGAGACGTGGCTGCGGTTCGCGATCTGGTTCGTGATCGGGATGGTGGTCTACTTCACCTACAGCAGGCGGCATTCCCTCCTGGCACGTCACCACCAGAGGTAGACGTACCCGGGTGCGCCGGGCGCGCCGGCGGCGCCGCCGGAACCGATCCCGCCAGGCGGCTCGCTCGGAATCACTCCCGCTGTCCCGGGCTGGTCGGCGGTGCCGTTGCTGCCGGTGGCCACCAGCCCGGGCGAGGTTCCGCAGTCCGCGGTGCCGCCGCGCCCGTACGCCCCAGGCGTCCCGGCTTGCCCGCCGTGGGCCACGACGAGTGGTGGGCTGCCGGTGACGCCCAGGCTCGAGTCGCCGCCCGGAGCCCCGGGGACGCCGCCCACGCCGACGGTCACGATGTACTCCGTGGCCGGCGTGACCGCGACCGAACACCAGGCGGCACCCCCGCCACCACCGGTGGTGCCCGGCGCGTTGGGCGGCTGTTGTGCCGGGGTCTCCGGGGGTTTGGGTGCGGCGGCCGGCGAGGCCGTCACCCCGCCCCCGCCGCCCGCGCCCCACAGCGCGATGAACACCGAGCTGACGCCCTCGGGCGCGGTGAAGGTGCCGCCCGCGGTGAAGGCCCGGTCCCCGTGGGCGGGTTCGGCCCCGGCCACCGGCGCGGTGGCCGTGATCAGCACGGCCGCGACGGCAACGGCCTTTCCGAACACCATGCTCGAAAGGGTGCGCCGTCCGGCGGGCTCGCGCACTTCTTTCAGCCGATGGGGTGAGCCCGACGGCCGGGACCGGCGGACTTCTCCGGCAAACCCACCTGGCACCGAACACAACGAACCGGAATGACCTGCTCTGCCCGTTCGGTCACGGGGCGGACTGGGCCGACGCGCTGCTGAAGAAGGCGGCGGAGCAGATCCGATGGCCGCGCGGCCTGCCGGCGAACACCACCGTCAGGCCGCCGGTCCGGTCAGCACTCGATCACGTTCACCGCCAGTCCGCCGCGCGCGGTTTCCTTGTACTTGACGTGCATGTCGCGCCCGGTGTCGCGCATGGTCTTGATCGCCTTGTCCAGGCTCACCACGTGGCTGCCGGTGCCACGCAGCGCGATCCGGGCGGCGTTGATCGCCTTCACCGAGGCGATCGCGTTGCGCTCGATGCACGGGATCTGCACGAGACCACCCACCGGATCGCAGGTGAGGCCCAGGTTGTGCTCGATGCCGATCTCGGCCGCGTTCTCCACCTACCGGGGGCTGCCGCCGAGGACTTCGCACAGTCCCGCCGCGGCCATCGAGCACGCGGATCCGACCTCGCCCTGGCAGCCGACCTCCGCGCCGGAGATCGACGCGTTCTGCTTGACCAGGATGCCGATCGCCGCCGCGGCGAGCAGGAACCGCACGACCCCGTCGTCACCGGCATCCGCCTCGAACCGCGTGTAGTAGTGCAGGACCGCGGGGATGATGCCCGCCGCACCGTTCGTCGGCGCGGTGACGACGCGGCCGCCCGCGGCGTTCTCCTCGTTGACGGCGAGGGCGAACAGGGTGACCCAGTCCACCACGTCGAGCGGGTCCCGCGCGCCCTGCCGGACGTGAGTTCGCGGAACAGGCCGGGCGCGCCGCGGCACCCGCAGACCTCCCGGCAGCACCCCTTCCCCCTGACAGCCCGCCCGCACGCAGCCGGCCATGACACCCCAGATGTGCAGCAGCCCGTCCCGGACCTGGCGTTCGGTTCGCCCCGCCAGTTCGTTGGCGAGCATGACGTCGCTGATCCGCAGCCCGCGGTCGGCGCAGATCCGGAGCAGGTCGGCGGCCGTGGCGAACGGGTACCGCACCGGCGTGGTGTCGGCCACGATGCGATCCGCCCCAGCCGCCTGCTCGTCCACCACGAAACCGCCGCCCACCGAGTAGTAGGTGCGTTCCCGCAGGACCTCGCCGCCGGCCCCGCGGGCGGTGAACATCATGCCGTTGGGGTGGACGGGCAGGGATTTCCGGCGGTGCAGCACCACCTCGACACCGGTCTCGTGCACCCCGTTGAGCGTCACGGCGCCCCGTTCCCGCACCCGCGCGGCCCGGGCTTCCGCGGTGCGGGTGTCCACGGTGGCGGGATCTTCGCCCAGCAGACCGAGCAGGACCGCATTCTCCGACCCGTGGCCGTGCCCGGTGGCCCCCAGCGACCCGAACAGTTCCACATGCACCAGCTCGGGCAGCCGCCCCTCCCCCGTCAGTCCGTCCGCGAACCGCTTGGCCGCCCGCATCGGTCCCACCGTGTGCGAGGAGGACGGGCCGATTCCGACGGTGTAGAGGTCGAACGCGCTCAGCGCCACCGCGCGGCCCTCACATCTCCGGGTAGAGCGGGAACTTCGCGGCCAGCGCCGCCACGCGGGCACGCAACCCGGGCAGCACATCCTCCGGCGCGGACGTGACGAGCGCCGTCGCGAGGATGTCGGCGACCTCGGCGAACTCCGCGGCGCCGAAGCCGCGCGTGGCGAGCGCGGGCGTGCCGATCCGCACTCCCGAGGACACCATCGGCGGACGCGGGTCGAAGGGCACCGCGTTGCGGTTCACGGTGATGCCGGCCGCGTGCAGCCGGTTATCGGCCTGGCGCCCGTCGAGCGCCGAGTGCCGCAGGTCCACCACCACGAGGTGGACCTGTGTGCCGCCGGTGAGGACCGAGATCCCGGCCTGCCGGACGTCGTCGGCGAGCAGCCGGCGGGCGATGAGGCGGGCGCCCTCGAGGGTGCGGCGCTGCCGGTCGCGGAACTCTTCGGTCCCGGCCAGTTTGAACGCCACCGCCTTCGCCGCGATCACGTGCTCGAGCGGACCGCCCTGCTGCCCCGGGAAGACCGCCGAGTCGATGCGTTTGGCCAGCGCCGCGTCGTCGGTGAGGATCACGCCGCCGCGCGGGCCGCCGAGAGTCTTGTGGGTCGTGGTGGTGACGACGTCGGCGTGCGGCACCGGGCTGGGGTGCAGGCCGGCCGCCACGAGCCCGGCGAAGTGCGCCATGTCCACCACCAGGCGCGCGCCGACGTCATCGGCGATGCGGCGGAACGCGGCGAAGTCCAGGTGCAGCGGGTAGGCCGACCAGCCGGCCACGATGAGCTTCGGGCGGTGCTCGGCCGCCAGCCGCTCGACCTCGGCCAGGTCCAGCCGGAAATCGGTGTCACGCACGTGGTAGGGCACGACCCGGTAGAACCGGCCGCTGGAGTTCGCCCGCATCCCGTGCGTCAGGTGCCCGCCGTGGGCCAGGTCGAGGCCGAGCACGGTGTCACCGGCTTCGAGCATCGCGAACATGGCCGCCGCGTTGGCCGGTGCCCCGGAATTCGGCTGGACGTTGGCGAAACGGGATCCGAACAGTTGCTTCACGCGGTCGATGGCGAGTCGTTCCACGGTGTCGACGTGCTCGCAGCCGCCGTAGTACCGGCGACCGGGATAACCCTCGGCGTACTTGTTGGTCAGGACCGAGCCCTGCGCCTGCATCACCGCCACCGGCGCGGAGTTCTCGCTCGCGATCAGCTCGAGGGTGTGCCGCTGACGGTCGAGCTCGGACGTCACCGCGGCGTGCACCTCGGGGTCCACTTCGGACAGCGGGAGGTCGTGCGTACCCATCAGGCGCCGCCGGTGCGCGCCAGGTAGGCGGCCGCGTCGAGCAGGTCGCCCACCGCGGCGACCTTCATCCGGATCAGCCAGCCCTCGCCGAACGGGTCGGTGTTGAGCAGACCGGGGTCGGCGGCGACCTTCGCGTTGACCTCGACGACCTCGCCGTCCACCGGCGCGTAGAGCTCGCTGACCGACTTGGTGGACTCGATCTCACCGCACGGCCGGCCCGCCGCGACGGTGCTGCCGACGGTGGCGGTGTCCCCGTCGACGTCGAGCCACTCGTGCTCGGCGGTGTACTTCAGCTCGGCCGGAACGGACACGGGCGCCTCCTCGGCTGATCGGGCCCGCACGGCAGCGGCCGGCATCGGGTCCGGAGTGGACCGTGTGGTGGGCGGGCCGGCGGATGGCGCGGCGGTCCCGGCACGGGAGGGGGATGCGGGAACGGAGTTCACGGCAGGAGGCTCCCGGTGTCCGGCACCGCACCGACGCGGCACCACGGCTGGGTGGGCCTCCCCGCTCTGTCATCGATACCTGAGAGCTTCACCGCGGGAGCGGTTTGCACCGTGGGCGCAGGACCGGGTCCTGACTTTCCAGAGTTCGCCTCGCCGGAGCGGTGGGGGTGCCTGAGAGATTCTGGGGAGTGTTGCTCCTTCGGCGTCCCGCCCGCGGCGGGAGCTCTCCCGCTCCGGTTCGAATGGCGCGATATGCAGTTTGACGGATGCCGAACCTAACGGGACCGGTCCGGGCCGGTCAAGAGGCTGGCCTGACGTTCAAAAACGCCAACTGACTCTTGCTGATATCTCAACCCGAGTTTACTGTGATCCCACTTACTCGTTCAGTGAAGGAGATCCCGTGGCTTCCCGTCCCGATCCCCGACCGGCCGGCTGGCGAGTCGGCGCCGACATCGGCGGCACCTTCACCGACGTCATCGCGCTGGGTCCGGCCGGCGACGTTGTCCCGATGAAGGTCCCCTCCACCCCGCCGGACTACGGCGCGGGGGTGGTGTCGGCGACCACCGGTGTGCTGGCCGCGGCCGGGGCGAAACCGGAAGCCGTCACCGCGATGCTGCACGGCACCACCGTGGCCACCAACGCGATCCTGGAGATGACCGGCGTCCGCACCGCGGTCGTCACCACCCGCGGCTTCCGCGACGTGCTGGAGCTCGGCCGGCTGCGGCGGCCGGTGCTCTACGACCTGTCCTGGTCCAAGCCGGTGCCCCTCGCCCGGCGGCGGCACCGGTACGAACTCGACCAGCGCATCACCGCCGACGGGCGGCTCGATCCCCCGGCCGACGACGACGAGATCCGCACCCTGGCCGCGCGCCTGCGGGCGGCGGGGATCCGGGCGGTGGCCGTGTGCCTGATCAACTCCTACGTCCGGCCCGACGAGGAACGCCGGGTCGCCGAGCTGCTGCGGGCCGAGCTGCCCGGCGTCTACGTCACCGCGTCGGTCGACGTGTCGCCGCAGCCGCACGAGTTCGAGCGCACGAGCACCGTGACCGTCAACGCCTACGTCGGCCCGGCCGTGCACGGCTACCTCACCCGGCTGGAAGCCGGGCTGCGGGCGGCCGAGGTGACCGCACCGCTGCTGGTGATGCAGTCCAGTGGCGGGCTGCTGGAGGCGGCTTCCGTCGCACAGCGGCCGGTGCAGATCATCGAATCCGGTCCCGCGGCCGGGGTGACCGCGGTGCAGAAGCTGGCCCAGCTGATCGGACTGTCCACAGTGGTCGCCTTCGACATGGGCGGGACCACGGCGAAGGCCTCCCTGATCGAGGATGGCGAGCCGTTCGTCTCCGCCGACTACGAGGTCGGCGGCGGGATGAACGTCGCCCGCGGCCTCAGCTCCGGCGCCGGGTACCCGGTGCGCGCCCCCTCGATCGACATCGCCGAGGTCGGATCCGGCGGTGGCAGCATCATCTCCGTGGACCCGGCCGGCGCGCTGCACGTGGGTCCCGCCAGCGCCGGTTCCCGGCCGGGCCCGGCCTGTTACGGGCAGGGCGGTGAACTGCCGACCCTGACCGACGCCAACGTGACGCTCGGGTACCTCAGCCCGCACGCCCTGGCCGGTGGCCGCGTGCCGGTCCACCCCGACCTGGCCGTGAAGGCGCTGACCCCGGTCGCCGAACAGCTCGGCGACGACGTGGCGGGCACCGCGCGAGGCGCCTACCAGGTGGCGGTGTCGAGCATGACGACCGCGGTCAAGGCGGTGACCAGCGAACGCGGACGCGACCCGCGGGAGGCCACCATGGTCGCCTTCGGCGGCGCCGGTCCGCTCTACGCCGCCGCGCTGGCCCGCGAACTGGGCATCTCCACCGTGATCGTGCCCGTGTACCCGGGCCTGTTCAGCAGCCTGGGCCTGCTCGTCGCCGACACCGAGCGGCACGAGCTCACCCCGTACCGGGACGAGTTCGCGCAGACCAGCGCGCTCGCCGCGGAGTTCGGCCGCCTCGCCGCGAAGGTGACCGACGAGCTGGGGCCGGACGCCGTGGTGGACCGGCTGCTGGACATGCGCTACCGCGGGCAGCGGTTCGAACTGCGCATCCGGGTGCCCGACGGCGACCTCACCGGCGACCTGCTCGCCGAGGTGCGATCGCGGTTCCACGCCGAGCACAAGCGCACCTACGGCCGGGCCGGCACCGACGAACTGGTCGAGCTGGTCAACCTCCGGGTCCGCGGCCGGGTGCCCACCCCGGTGTCCATCGCCGACGTGCTGAGCCTGCCCGCCGCCGACCGCGAACCCACCACCCGCGACTGCCGGTTCGCCGAGACCGTGCCGACCCCGGTCGTGGGACGGTCCGCCCTCGGCACCGAACCGGTGGCGGGACCGGTGGTCGTCGAGGACATGGACGCCACCACCCTCGTCCCGCCCGGTGCGCGAGTGCACCGCGACCGGTTCAACAACATCGTGATCACCTGGAGTGCCGCATGATCCGCGACGCCGTGACCTTCGAGGTCTTCCGCAACGCCGTCACCGGCATCGCCGACGAAATGGCGATCACGATCCTGCGCACCGCACACTCGCAGCTCGTCGCGTCCAGCATGGACTTCTCCGCCGCGCTGTGCGACGCCCACGGCCGCGTCATCGCCCAGGCCAACACCCTGCCGGTGCACCTGGGGTCCATTCCTGACGCGATGGAGGAGATCTTCGCCGAGTTCGGCGACCGGATCCAGCCCGGTGACGTCTACCTGCTCAACGACCCGTCCCGCGGCGGCATGCACCTGCCCGACATCTTCGCGGTCGCCCCGGTGTTCGCCGGCACCGCGCTCCTGGGGTTCGCGGTCACCGTCGTCAACCACACCGACGTGGGCGGCTGGGCCGCCGGTTCGATGGCCGTGCAGTCGACGAGCATCTTCGCCGAAGGCATCCAGATCCCGCCGTCGCGCCTGATCGAGGCCGGCACCACGAACGAGACCTTCCTGCAGCTCATCCTGCGCAACGTCCGCGAACCCGACCTGCTGCGCGGCGACCTCGAATCCCAGCTGGCGGCCTGCCACACCGGGGCCGAGGGACTGCGTGCCCTCGCGGCGCGGCACGGTGTCGAACGGCTCGCCACCCTCAACGACGAACTGCTCGACTACTCCGAGACCCTGCTGCGCGCCGCGCTGGCCGAAGCGGTGCCGGGGACCTACGAGTTCACCGACCACATCGACGACGACGGACTCGGCTCCGGGCCGATCCCGATCGCGGTCAAGGCGACGCTGTCCGGGTCCGCGATCGAGCTCGACTTCACCGGTTCGGCACCGCAGGTCGGCTCCGCGCTCAACGCGACCGCGTCGTTCACCCGCTCCGCCTCCTACGCGGCCCTGCAGGGTGTCCTCGCCGCCGACATCCCGGCCAACAGCGGCTTCTACCGGCCGTTCACCTTCGTCATCCCGGAGGCGTCGATCCTCAACGGACAACGCCCCGCCGCGCGCGGTGCCCGTGGCCTGGTGGGTTTCCGGATCATCGACGCGGTGCTCGGCGCGCTCGCCCCGGTGTTCCCCGCCCGGGTGCCCGCGGCCGGGGACGGCGGACCCGACGGGATCGCGATCGGGGTCGTCGGCGCGGACGGCGAATCCGCCGTGCTGTGGGATCCGCTGGCCGGCGCGTGGGGCGCCCGGCCGGACCGGGATGGGGTGGACGGGATCAGCTCGCTGGGCGCCAACCTGACCAACACCCCGGTCGAGGAACTGGAACGCTCCGGTCACCTCCGCATCGACGGGTACGGCTACCTCCCGGACAGCGGCGGCGCGGGCCGGTGGCGCGGTGGTCTCGCGACCTTCCGCGACATGACGCTCCTGGCGCCCGAGGCCGCGGTGCAGATCAGGTCCGACCGGCGGAAGTTCCTGCCCTACGGACTGGCCGGCGGCGCGCCGGGAACGCCCTCGCTCAACGTGCTCGACCCCGGTGGCCCCGGCGAACGGGTACTGGAGTCCAAACCGCACTTCGTCATGACCGCGGGCACCCGCCACCGCCACGTCACCGCCGGCGGCGGCGGCCACGGCCACCCGTTCGAACGCGAGCCGGAGCGGGTCCTCGACGACGTCCTCGACGGCAAAGTGACCCGCGAGGGAGCCGAGCGGGACTACGCCGTCGTGATCACCGCGAATGGTGTGATCGACGCGGGCGCCACCGCCCGGCTGCGCGGGCAGCGCTGAAATCCATGTCCACCAACACCACGGAGACACCAGCCCTTCTCACCGATTGGACCTCCCGATGGACTCCACCGCCGCTACCACCCGGGCCGTCGTCGCGCCACGCACGTGGCGCAAGGTCGGCTTCCGGATCATCCCGCTGGTCGGCCTGGCCTACGTGGCGAGCTACATCGACCGTGCCAACGTCGGCTACATCGCCGCGCCCATGTCCCGGGACCTGCACCTGACGAGCGGCCAGATCGGCCTCGCCGCGGGTCTGTTCTTCATCGGCTACATCCTCGTGGAAGTGCCGAGCAACATGATGCTCAGGCGGTTCGGCGCGCGGAAGTGGATCGCCCGCATCATGATCACCTGGGGTCTGGTCACGGCGGCGACCGCGGCCGTGAACTCGGCGGCGACGTTGTTCCTCGCGCGGTTGCTGCTCGGGCTCGCCGAAGCCGGCCTGGCCGCCGGGATCCTGCTCTACCTGACGTTGTGGTTCCCGCGCCGCCAGCGCTCCTGGGCGTTGTCCGCCTTCTTCCTGATGACCCCGGTGTCCTCGGTCATCGGCTCTCCGCTGGCCGCCGCGCTGCTGGAGTGGGGTCAGAACCTGTTCGGCATCGCGGGCTGGCGGTCGCTGTTCCTCGTCGAGGGCGTCCTGACGATCCTGGTCAGCATCCTGATCCTCGCCTTCCTGCCGGACCGCCCGGGGAACGCGCGCTGGCTCGACGACCGGGAGAAGGCCGCCATCGAGGCCACGCTGGCCGCCGAAACCGACGAGCACCGCGCCCGCGGGGCGCTCACCGGGCTGCGCCAGGCGCTGACCAGCGGCCGGGTCTGGCTGATGGCCGTGACGTGGTTCGCGATCGCGTTCGGCCTGTACCCGCTGCAGTTCTTCCTGCCCACGATGATCCGGTCCATCACGCACAGCATCGGCAAGTCCGGTGATGTCAGCAGTGTGCTGCTGTCCGCCATCCCGTACGCGGTGGCCGTGCTCGCCCTGCTTCTCTGGGCCCGCTTCGCCGCCCGCCGGACGGCGGTCACCGCGACGGCCGTCCCGATGACCGTCGGGGTGGCAGGGCTGCTGCTGGCCACCTTCACCAGCAGCGGCACCCTGTTCGTGGTCGCGGTCTGCGTGAGCGTCGCCGGGATCATGACCGCGATGCCGCAGTTCTGGCGGATCCCGGCGATCGGCCTGACCGGCGCGGCGGCCGCGTCCGGGATCGCGCTGATCAACTCGGTCAGCAACGTCAGCGGGTTCGTCGGCCCCTACTTCACCGGGGCCATCGCGTCCGCGACCGGCAGCTTCACCTGGGCGCTGCTGGCCATCGCGATCATCATGACCGCCGGGCTGGCCGTCCTGCTCAGCGTGGGCCGCCGGATGGAACGGCTGGACGGGAGCCTGTCGTGAGCACCGCACTGATCATCGGCGACATCCAGCGGGGCATCACCGACGGCTACCCGTTCGCCAGGCAGGTCGTGCCCCCGCTGACCGAACTGCTCCCCCGCGCCCGCGCGGCCGGTGTCCTCGTGGTGTTCGTCCACTTCGGATTCCGCGCCAACGGGGCCGACGTGCCGCCGGACAACGCGATGTTCCGGACGTTCTTCGACGCCGGGGAAGCCTTCCACGAGGGTTCGGCCGGCACTCAGATCGCGTTGCCGGTCTCCGGCGAGGACGTGGTCGTGCTCAAACGCCGCGCCAGCGCCTTCGCCGGCACCGACCTCGACCTCGTGTTGCGCGCCCGCGGTGTCCGCACACTCGCGATCGCCGGGGTCGCCACGAGCGCGATGGTGGCCGCGACCTGCTACGACGCCGCCGACCGCGGCTACGGGGTGACCGTGCTGCGGGACGGGTGCGCCGACGGGGACCCGGCGATGCACGACTTCTTCATGGACGCCGTCTTCCCCAGCCGGGGATTCGGTGTGGTGCCCTGCGCGGGCTGGACCCCGGGACGGGACGCGTGAACGCCGCATTGCTGCACCGGCTCCGGACGGAGCTGGACGATCGCCGGGCGAGGACCGGGTTGCGCCGCGACCTGGTGGTCTCCGGTCCGCAGGGGCCGGCGCTCGGCGTGGACGGCGAGACGCTGGTGAACCTCGCCGCCAACGACTACCTCGGGCTCGCCGGTGACCCCGAGGTCCTCGACGCGGCCCAGCGGGCGGTGCGGGAGCTGGGAGTCGGGGTCACCGCGGGACGGGTGCTGTGCGGCACGCGGGAGGTCCACGGCCTGCTCGAGGCCGCCATCGCCGAGCTGGTCGGGACCGAGGACGCCGCACTCCACGGCTCGTGCTTCGACGCGAACCTCGGCGTGTTCGACGCCCTGCTCGGCCGGGACGACGTCGTCTTCAGCGACGCGCTCAACCACGCCAGCCTGATCGACGGCATCCGGCTGGCACCGGCCCGGCGGCACGTGTTCCCGCACGCCGACCTCGACGAGCTCGAACGCGGCCTCGCCGGGGCCGCGGACGCGCGCCACCGGGTCGTCGTCACCGACGGCGTGTTCAGCATGGACGGCGACATCGCCCCGCTGCCCCGGCTGTGTGAACTGGCGGAACGCTACGACGCGGTGCTCGTGGTCGACGACTCGCACGCCACGGGGGTGCTGGGCGCGAGCGGCGCGGGCACCGCCGAGCACTTCGGGCTCACCGGCCGCGTCGACGTGCTGACCGGGACGCTGGGCAAGGCGCTGGGCGGTGGCGCCGGCGGTTTCGTCGCCGGTTCCCGTGCGGTCGTGGAGACCGTGCGCCAGGTCTCGCGTCCCTACGTCTTCACCAACGCGTTGGCTCCGGCGCTGGCCGTCGCGGCGCTGACCGCGATCGGCATCGCGCGGCGGCGTCCCGATCTGCGCGAGCGGCTGGCCGCCAACACCGTGTGGCTCCGCGGGGCGTTGCGCGACCTCGGGTACGAGGTGCTGCCGGGCGAGCACCCGATCATCCCGGTGATGCTGCGGGGCGGCTCGCTGGCCCGTGACGTGTCGGCGGCGCTGCGGCGCGAAGGTGTCCTCGCCTTCGCGCTGGCCCACCCGGTCGTCCCGGCCGGTGCGGAACGGATCCGGGTGCAGGTCTCGGCGGCGCACACGCCGGACCAGCTCGAGCTCGCGGCGGCCGCCTTCGCCCGCGCACGTGCCGTCCTGGCGGCCGCATGAGCACCGCACCGGGGCTCGGCGCGCCCACCAGCGCCGACAGCAGCGAACTCGCCGGCCGGGTCGCGGTCGTCACCGGCGGCGCGAGCGGCATGGGACTGGCCACCGCGCACGCCCTCGCCCGCCGCGGAGCGACCGTCGCCGTGTTCGACCTCGCCGCACCCGGCCGCGCCGACCTGGCGGCCACGCTGGAGGTCGCACCCGGCCGGGTCTGTTCGACGGCAGTGGACATCACCCACGCCGACGCGGTCCGCGACGCGTTCGACGCGCTGCTGGCCGGCTACTCGCGGCTGGACATCCTCGTCAACGCCGCGGGGATCGCGCCGCCGACCCCGTTCGACGACATCACCGAGAACGAGTGGAACCGGGTGCTCGCGGTGAACGTGCACGGCACGTTCCTGTGCTGCCGGCAAGCGCTGCCCGCGATGCGCGCCGGACGGTGGGGGCGGATCGTCAACTTCTCCTCCACCGCGGGCAAGACGATCAGCACCGCGGGCGGGGCGCACTACACCACGGCCAAGCACGGGGTCCTCGGCCTGACCCGGCACCTGGCGAAGACCTGCGGACCCGACGGTGTCACCGTGAACGCCGTCTGTCCCGGGCTCATCGACACGCCGATGGCCCGCGCCCTGCTGCCCGACGAGACGCTCGAGCGCGTCACCCGGTCGTTCCCGGTACCCCGCGTCGGGCAGGCGTGGGAAGTCGCGGAACTCGTGGCGTTCCTCGCCTCCGACCGGGCGGCCTACATCACCGGCGCGGCCGTGGACATCAACGGCGGCGACCTCATCATCTGACGCCGTCCGACGCGACCGCGCGCGGACGACCCCACCAGAAAGCGAGCACCATGACTGTCCGGACCATCCTCCACCACATCGACGGCCGGGAGACCGCGGGCGCATCGAGCCGCACCGCACCTGTCTGGGATCCCGCGACGGGCGAGCAGCAGGCCGACGTGCTCCTCGCCGAAGCCGCCGACGTCGACGCCGCCGTGCGTGCCGCGCGCGCCGCACTGCCCGGCTGGGCCGACACGTCCGTGATGCGCCGGTCACGGTTGATGTTCGCCTTCCGCAACCTCGTCGAGAAGCACCTGGATGAGATCGCCCGGCTGGTGTCCGCGGAGCACGGCAAGGTCCTCGACGACGCCAGGGGCGAGGTCGTGCGCGGCCTGGAGGTGATCGACTTCGCGTGCGGGATCCCGCAGCTGCTCAAGGGCGACTACTCCGACCAGGTTTCGACCGGCGTCGACCTCTTCTCGTTCCGCCAGCCGCTCGGCGTGTGCGCGGGAATCTCGCCGTTCAACTTCCCCGCCATGGTTCCGATGTGGATGCACCCGATCGCGATCGCGACCGGCAACACGTTCGTGCTCAAGCCCTCCGAACGCGACCCGTCGGTCTCGAACTTCGTCGCCGGGCTCTACGCCGACGCCGGCCTGCCCGGCGGTGTGTTCAACGTCGTTCACGGCGACAAGGTCGCGGTCGACGCGATCCTGGACCACCCGGACGTCGCGGCGGTGTCGTTCGTCGGCTCGACACCGGTCGCGAAGTACGTGCACGACCGCGCGAGTTCGAACGGCAAGCGCGTGCAGGCGCTCGGCGGAGCCAAGAACCACGCCGTGGTACTGCCCGACGCCGACCTCGACCAGGCCGCCGACCACCTGGTCTCGGCCGCGTACGGGTCGGCGGGCCAGCGCTGCATGGCGATCTCGGTCGCCGTCGCGGTCGGCGACGTGGCCGGACCGCTCGTCGATCTGCTGCGGAAGAAGGCAGAGGCGATCAAGGTCGGGCCGGGGCTGGCCGCCGGATCCGAAATGGGCCCGGTCGTGTCGCGGGAAGCGCTTTCACGGATCACCGGCGCCATCCGGTCCGGCCTCGACGCGGGCGCCGAGCTCCTGCTCGACGGGCGCGAGATCGATGTCCACGGCGACGGGTTCTTCGTCGGCCCCACGTTGTTCGACCGCGTCACGCCGGAGATGGACGTCTACCGCGAGGAGATCTTCGGCCCGGTGCTCGTCGTCGTGCGCGCCGGCTCGCTGGCCGAGGCCATCGACCTCGTCAACGCCGGCGACTGGGCCAACGGCACGGCGATCTTCACCACCAGCGGCCAGGCGGCGCGCACCTTCCAGCGTTCGGTGCAGGTCGGGATGATCGGGATCAACGTCCCGATCCCGGTGCCGATGGCGTTCTACTCCTTCGGCGGGTGGAAGCAGTCGCTGTTCGGCGCCCACCACATGCACGGGCCCGAGGGGGTGGCGTTCTACACCCGTGCGAAGGCGGTCACCAGCCGCTGGCCGGAGGACGGTGCGCACCAGCGCAGCGACCTCCACTTCCCGACCGCGGTCTGAGCGGACCCCGTCGCTCCCGCCGGCTAGGCCGGCGGGAGCGAGGCCGGCATCTCGATGTGCGCCCTGCTCACGGAGGCGCTCCCGGCGAGGACCTGGATGACGTCGTGCCGCACGCGCTCACACCGGTTGCGCATCGCCGCCTCGGCGCCGTCCGCGTCGCGGTCCCGCAGCCGCTCGAAGATGACTTTCAGCTCGCCGGGTGGGCTCGCGGCGCTGGGCGCGATCAACGCCGCCATCCGCAGGACCCGTTCCAGCTCGTCGACCACGTCGACGATCGCCTTGGCGAGGCGGTTGTTGCCGGCGCTGTTGGCGATGACGGCCTCGAACTCGACCGCGGCCCGCAGCGCCTCCTCCTGTTCCACCTCACCCGCCGCGAGTGCGAAGTGGACCTCGGACAGCGCTTCGAGCCGCGCGAGCGCCGGCGCGGGCACACCGCGGCGCGCGGCCTGGGCGGCGGCCGCGCCGGACAGCAGTGTCCGCAAGGCGCAGAGGTCGTCGGTGTCCTGCAACGTGATCGGGCTGACGACGTACCCCGCGCGCGGCAGTGCCGTCACGAGCCCGTCGCGCCGCAGCCGCGCGAGCGCCTCGCGCACCGGTGTCTTGCTGATGCCCCACTGCTGCGCCAGCGAGGCCTCGGTGAAGCTGCTGCCGGGCGGCAGCGTGAGGTCGATGATCTGGCGCCTGATCGCCCGGTACGCCTGGCCGGTGCGGTCGAGTCCGGCGTCCGCCCGGCCGACCAGCAGCAGGGCGGGGATGTGGGGCGTTCCCGTGATCACGGAATGGATGTCAGGCACTTGGACAGTGTATCAGCAGCGCAGAGCAAGATATTTTTCCGAAAATCTGATATCTCAACGATGATAAGGTGATCCCATGCTGCGTTCCGCCTCGGAGTCCTGGTCCCTCCCCGCCTCGACGCTTCTCCCCACGATGGGGGCGATGGCCACGCGTGACCGGGCAGCCCGTGCCGCGCGCGACGGGGTCGCGGTCCTCCCGCTCGTGGGCGCCCCGGTCCTGCCGATGCCCGAGCACGTGCGGCAAGCGGTCAGGCAGGCGATGGACCAGCCCGACCCGCGCGACAGCCGCGGCCTGCCCGAGCTCCGCGCGGCGATCGCCGCCGAACTCGAGCGCGAGAACGGTCTGCACGTCGATCCCGAGCGCCGCCTGCTGATCACGCACGGGGCAATGCAGGGCCTGTCCCTCGTGCTGCGCACGGTGCTCGCCCCGGGCGAGGAGGTGATCGTGCCGTCCCCCACCTTCTTCTTCGACGGCCCGATCCGCGAGGCGGGCGCGACCGCCGTGCACGTCCCCGCGCACGAGCGCGACGGCTGGGCGCTCGACCTCGAAGCCCTTGAGGCCGCCGTGACGCCCCGCAGCCGGGTTCTGCTCCTGTGCAACCCGAACAACCCGACCGGCTACCTCCCCGATGCCGCGACCGTCGCCGCGGTGGCCGACCTCGCCGCCCGCCACGGGCTCCTCGTCGTCTCCGACGACTCGTGGCAGCACTTCACCTTCGACGGCCGCCGCTACCAGCCGGTCGAGGCGTTCGCCGATCGCTGGCCGCACCTGGTCACCGTCACCAGCCTCAGCAAGTACTACTCGCTCGCGAGCTGGCGGGTCGGCTACGTCCTGGCACCACCGCCGGTCATCGACGCGATCGAGCGCCGGTTCCAGTGGGAGGCGGTCTGTTGTGGCGCGGTCCCGCAGCACGCCGCGATCGCCACCCTCACCGGGCCGCGCGACTGGCTCGACCAGGCGCTGTCCACCTACCAGGCCAAGCGCGACCGCGTGTGCGACGGCATCGCCGCGAGCGGCCTTCCCGAACCCGTGCGGCCGGCGGCGGGCGCGTTCCTCCTGGTCGACTGCGCGAGCCTCGGTGACACCCCGGACGACATCGACCGCGTGCTCCTGCGGCACGGCATCGCGAGCATCCGCGGCGGCGACCTGCACGCCCCCGGCACGCACGTCCGCCTCACGTTCGGCTCACCGGAGCCCGTGCTCGACGAGCTGGTCCACCGCCTCGCCGCGGCCCGCCGCGAAGCCCGCTGACCGAACCGCGGGGATGTGCGCGGGTCAGGCGCTGGGTTGTCGCGAGCGGCTGCTCGACGTGCGGGTGATCGCTGCGGTGAGCTCGGCCTGCCGCCGGTAGCCGTCGACGGCGGCGAGCTTGATCTCCTCGTAGCCGCGCACCACGTCGGGCAGTCCGGCGAGCTCGTGATCACCTCGCGGTACTCGCCGACCAACTGCCACTCGACGCGCCGCACCCCGGCGTAGCCGGAGACGTCCAGGCGAGTGCCCCGGCGGAACGCCTGCAGGTTCGCCGGCACGGCGGTGCCGTTCCCACCCGCGGCTACGTCGCCGTCTTCGACGAGGACATCGTCCGCCACTACATCGCCTTCCTCGACGACCGCCGCGACCTGCGACCGATCGAGGAGTACCGCGAGGCCACCAGCGAGGAATGGGCCGAGTTCGACGAGCACTTCGACAAGCGCAAGGTCGAGCTCGGCTCCTGCGGGCGTCCCTACGGCACGGCCTGCCAGCACGAACACGCCTGCATCCGCTGCCCGATGCTGCACGTCAACCCCAAGATGCTGGCCCGGCTCGACGACCTCGAAGCCGACCTGCTCGACCGCCGCACCCGCGCACAAGCCGGATGGTGGGTCGGCGAGATCGAAGGCAATGACATGCCCCTCACTTTCCTGCGCGCCACGCGCGACGACACGCACCTGCGAGTACAAGGTCGCCCTGCTGAAGAAGGCGGAGCGCGAGTTGCTCGGATATCCACATCCGCGTCGAGTGCCGCCCGGTGTCTACGCCGGGCAGGCCATCGGCATCAGCACCGATGAAATCGGGCGAGCCCGAGACGCCGGCGTCGGGTTCCTGCGCAACGTCTTCGCACTGCTCGAACTCGGCTTCGACCGGGAATGAGACCTGGTTGATCGACGACGGCGTCCCGCGCATCCTCCGGCTGGTACGCCGCCTGGGACACAAGCGCAAGGACACCGAAGACCTCTACTCCCACGTGACGTCATGGTCGAGTCGATGCTGACCGCTTTGCAGTGACGCTGGGAGCAGGACGGCGTATGGAGCTGGAATGCAACCCACGTCAGGAGCAGGATGCGGCGTGACCTCTTCGGATTCGCGAAGCTGGCCAGGACGCCGTGCTCCCCATCTGCTCCCCGCAAACGCCGACGGCCCGCCGACGATGGTCGTCGACAGGCCGTCTGAACAGCTGAAATAGCCGGTGGGCGATACTGGGATCGAACCAGTGACCTCTTCGGTGTGAACGAAGCGCTCTCCCCCTGAGCTAATCGCCCGGTGTGCTGACCATGGTAGCGGGTCCCGCCGCTACCCCAGCCGCCGGGTCACGCGTTCCCGCGCCGCCTTGGCCTCCAGTTCCAGGCGAGCCATGATCTCCGCCGCCGGACCCTCCGGCGCGACCGAGTACGTCTGGCCGCCCCAGAGGTTCACCCCCTCCGGGTCGCCGGCCCGGTGCGCGGCCGTGCGCACCGGCTTGGTCAGGTGGTGCACCTGCGGGTAGGCCGACGGCGCGTACGGGGAGTGCTCGGTCAGGAACCGGTTCACCAGGCCCCGCGCGGGGCGTCCGCTGAAGGCCCGCGTGATCGCGGTGACCCGCCCGCCCTCGGCGAGCGCGCGGCGGTGCGCGGGCTGGGTGCCGGCCTCGTCCGCGCGCAGGAACGCGGTGCCCAGCTGGGCCGCTTCCGCTCCGGCGGCCAGCACGGCGACCACGTCCGCGCCGTGCACGATTCCGCCCGCCGCGATCAGCGGCAGGTCCACCGCGGAGCCGACGAGCCGCAGCAACGCCAGCAGTCCGTAGGCCTCGCCGCCGGCCGGGTTCTCCGGGTCGTCGACGTACAACCCACGGTGCGCGCCCGCCTCGAAACCCTGCACGCACAGGGCGTCCGCCCCGGTCTCGGCCGCCTGCACCGCCTCCTCGGGAGTGGTGACGGTGACGATCACCCGGGAGCCCGCCTCGTGCAGCCGTCGCACGTCCTCAGTGGACGGCAGCCCGAAGGTGAACGACACGAACGGCGGCGCCTCCCGCACCACGACGTCGACCTTCGCCGCGTAGTCGTCGTCCTCCCAGCGCGGCTCGCCGGGCTCGGTCTCGTAGCGCCGGGCCTCCTCCGCCAGCCGCCGGACGTACGGCGACAGGTCCACACCGGACTCGCGGCCGGGCACGAACAGGTTGACCCCGAACGGACGTCCCGTCAGCTCCCGGGTCCGTGCGATCCGCTCCGTGAGCGCGCCGGCCGTCAGGTACCCGGCGGCGAGGAACCCCGACCCGCCGGCCTCGGCCACGGCGGCGACGAGTTCGGGCGTCGTGGGGCCGCCGGCCATCGGCGCGACGAGCACGGGGACACGCAGGTCTTCGAACATGACCCCACTCTACGATTCCCGCGCGCCGCGGGCACCGGGCCGAACGTGCCCTCAGCGACCGCCCGGAGATCACGCGCAGCTTCGACCTTCAACGCGACCGCACCGCGGCGCCGTGCTGTGGCGGGCTAGGTCTGGCCGGCCGTGCTGTGGTGGAGCGGGCGCGTCCGGCACTAGCGTGGCCTCATGACGAAACTCGACGACGTCCGCGCGCTCGCCGCCCAGGAAACCGGTCTGGCGACCGTGGCGATCGCGCGGGCGGACGGGACGGTGCACGCCTCGGTGGTCAACGCCGGCCTGCTCGACGACCCGGTCTCCGGGCGGGCCGCGGTCGCCTTCGTGGCCGCCGGCGGGACGAAGAAGCTGGACCTGCTGCGCGAACGCGGGAACGCGACCGTGGTGTTCCGGCGCGGCTGGACGTGGGCGGCCGTGCAGGGCCCGGCCCGGCTCATCGGCCCCGACGACCCCGATCCGGGTTTCGACCCCGCCGGCCTGCCCCGGCTGCTGCGCGACATCTTCACCGCGGCCGGCGGCACCCACGACGACTGGGACACCTACGACCGCGTGATGGCGGAGGAGCGGCGGTGCGCGGTGTTCGTCGAGGCGGCCCGGATCTCCGGCCCCGCCTGACGCCGGCTACTTCTTCTTGCCCTTGTCGCCCGAGGGCTCGTCGGTGGACAGCGCGGCGACGAAGGCCTCCTGCGGAACCTCGACCCGGCCGATGTTCTTCATCCGCTTCTTGCCTTCCTTCTGCTTCTCCAGCAGCTTGCGCTTCCGCGAGATGTCGCCGCCGTAGCACTTGGACAGCACGTCCTTGCGCATCGCGCGGATCGTCTCGCGCGCGATGATGCGCGAGCCGACGGCGGCCTGGATCGGCACCTCGAACTGCTGCCGCGGGATCAGCTCGCGCAGCCGGCCAGCCATCTTGTTGCCGTAGCCGTAGGCGGCGTCCTTGTGCACGATCGCGGAGAACGCGTCCACCGGCTCGCCCTGCAGCAGGATGTCGACCTTGACCAGGTCCGCCACCTGGGTGCCGGCCTCCTCGTAGTCGAGCGAGGCGTAGCCGCGGGTGCGGGACTTCAGCGAGTCGAAGAAGTCGAAGATGATCTCCGCGAGCGGCAGGTGGTAGCGCAGCTCGACGCGCTCCTCGGACAGGTAGTCCATGCCGAGCAGGTTGCCGCGCTTGCTCTGGCACAGCTCCATGATCGCGCCGATGAACTCCGACGGGGCGATCACGGTGACCTTGGACAGCGGCTCGTGCACCTCGGCGATCTTGACCCCGGTGGGCCAGTCGGACGGGTTGGTCACCATCACCTCGGTGCCGTCATCCTGGATGACGCGGTACTCCACGTTGGGCGCGGTCGCGATCAGGTCGAGGCCGAACTCGCGCTCCAGCCGGTCGCGGGTGATCTCCAGGTGCAACAGGCCGAGGAAGCCACAGCGGAAGCCGAAGCCCAGCGCGACCGACGTCTCCGGCTCGTAGGTCAGGGCCGCGTCGTTGAGCTGCAGCTTCTCCAGCGCCTCGCGCAGTTCCGGGTAGTCCGAGCCGTCGACCGGGTAGAGCCCGGAGAACACCATCGGCTTGGGGTCGCGGTAGCCGGCCAGCGGTTCGGTGGCGCCCTTGCGCTCGGAGGTGACGGTGTCACCGACCCGGGACTGGCGGACGTCCTTCACGCCGGTGATGAGGTAGCCCACCTCGCCGACGCCGAGGCCCGCGCTGGGCTTGGGCTCGGGCGAGATGATGCCGACCTCGAGCAGTTCGTGCGTGGCGCCGGTGGACATCATGCGGATCCGCTCGCGCGGGGTGATCTTGCCGTCCACGACGCGGATGTAGGTGACCACCCCGCGGTAGGTGTCGTACACCGAGTCGAAGATCATGGCGCGGGCCGGGGCGTCCGCGTCACCCACCGGCGGCGGCACCTGGCGGACGACCTCGTCGAGCAGGTCGGACACACCCATGCCGGTCTTCGCCGAGACGCGGAGGACCTCCGACGGGTCGCAGCCGATGATGTGCGCGAGTTCGGCGGAGTACTTGTCCGGGTCGGCCGCCGGGAGGTCGATCTTGTTGAGGACCGGGATGATGTGCAGGTCCTTCTCGAGCGCCAGGTACAGGTTGGCCAGGGTCTGGGCCTCGATGCCCTGAGCCGCGTCGACCAGCAGGATCGCGCCCTCGCACGCTTCGAGCGCCCGGGAGACCTCGTAGGTGAAGTCCACGTGGCCGGGGGTGTCGATGAGGTGCAGGACGTGGTCGCGGCCGTCGACCTGCCAGGGCAGCCGGACGTTCTGCGCCTTGATCGTGATGCCGCGCTCGCGTTCGATGTCCATGCGGTCGAGGTACTGCGCGCGCATGGCCCGCTCTTCGACCACGCCGGTGAGCTGCAGCATCCGGTCGGCCAGGGTGGACTTCCCGTGGTCGATGTGGGCGATGATGCAGAAGTTCCGGATCTGCTCCGGCGGCGTGAAGGTCTGGTCGGCGAACGTGCTCACTCGGATCCTCGGCTCGTCGTGGGGTACACCTCCATGTTCCCATGCCCGATTTCCGGGTCATCCCCGATGCCGGTGAGCGGTGGCGAGTGCTGACCTGGAGGTATGAGCACAACGATCGGGCAGATCCTCGACCGGGCCTTCGGTCACCCCCGTGGCCTGCTGGGCCGGGTCGGCGGGATGGTGATGGCCTACGGCAACGGCGCGACGGAACGGCACGTGGTGGACGTGGCGAGGCTCACCCCGGAGGAGACGGCGCTGGTGGTCGGGCCCGGTCCCGGGGTCGGGCTGCGGCTGGCCGGCGAGCGCGCCCGCACGGCGGTCGGGGTGGACCCGTCGCCGGAGATGCTGGCGCTGGCGCAGACCCGCTGCGCGGCGGAGATCGCGGCGGGCCGGGTGCGGCTGGCCCGCGGGTCGGCCGAGCGGACGGGCCTGGCGGCGGCTTCGGTGGACGTCGTGCTGAGCGTGAACAACGTCCAGCTGTGGGACGACCGGGCCGCGGGTTTCGCGGAGTTGCTGCGGGTGCTGCGCCCGGGCGGCCGGCTGGTGCTGTCCGCGCACGAGAAGTGGCTGCCGGTGCCGCGGCACGCCCTGGCAGCCGAGCTCACCGCGGCGGGGTTCACGGACCTGCAGACGTGGGTGTGGCAACCGCCCGGGGTCACGGCTCCCCTGGCGGCCCAGCTCCGCGCCCGCCGCCCGGAGTAACGGCGGCCCGCGCCACGCGTGCCTGCTCGGCCTCGCCTGCCAGGGCGCCGCAACCTCGCGCCACCGCGCGAGGCCCGGCCAGCCTTGTCTCCACACCTGTCCGAAGTCCGCACGTCGAAGCGGAGGAACCCACCGGCCCGAGCTGCCGGCTCCCGGTATCCGACCCCGTGTCGGCCCGCGGCAACCTCGCCCAGGTTCACCCCCGGAAATCCCTGGCCCCGCCCGCAGGGCCCACCGCTGCCTGCCGATGACCCGAACTCCCGCCCGGGACCTCCATCCAGGCGCGGGAGTCGCGGTCCCGGCCCGGTCACTGGGTCCGTACGTCAGTGCGGAGCGGGTGGTCCGGCGGGATCTCCACCAGGACGATGGACGTGCCGTCCGGGTCGGAGATGCGGGCCTCGTCCAGACCCCACGGCTCCCGGCGGGCCTCGCGGTCGGGTTTGACTCCCCGCGAAGCCAGCTCGTCGAGCGTCGCGGTCAGGTCGCGGACCTGGAACCACAGTTCGACGTCGGGGCTGGTGCCCTTCTCGCCGCGGCCGACGACCTCCAGGAAGCCCTGTCCGGTGAAGAACACCGTGCCGCCGGGGAACGTGCGGTAGATCGCCAGGCCCAGCACGTCCCGGTAGAACGCCGTGGTCTTCTCGGGGTCGCGGGGGTGGATCAGCACCCGGCTGCTCAACACGTCCATGGTTCCTCCCTACCCCACTCGATCAGGACGCCGCAATCGCGGCAATTCCGGCCAGCACCACCACCGACCCGGCCAGCCGCCGAGCCGGATTCGGCTCGTCCAGCAGCAGCCACGCGGCGATCCCGCCGAGCACGATGCTGACCTCCCGCGCCGGGGCGACCAGGCTGACCGGCGCCATGCGCATCGCGTACAACACCAGCACGTAGGCGACCGGCGACAGCACCCCGACGACCACGGCCTCGCGCCAGTGCGCCCGCCACAGCGCACCGGTCCCACTCCCCGGACGGCATGCGGCCGGCGCGAGCAGCACGCTCTGCAACAACGCGCCGGAGGCGAAGTAGATCAACGGGGGGACGGCGAGCGCGTTGACGGCGTGGTCGTCCCACAGCGTGTAGGCGGCGATGGTGGCCCCGGTCAGCAACCCGTAGAAGACCCCGGCCCGCCGGGCACGCGCGTCCCCCGCCGACCGCGGTCCCAGGCCGATCACCAGGACGCCTGCCACGACCAGCAGTGCACCGGTCAGGCCCAGCCATCCGGGCCGCTCGCCGAACAGGACCACGGCCGCGACGACCGACAACAGCGGCCCGCTCCCCCGCGCCAGCGGGTAGACGACGGACAGGTCGCCGACCCGGTAGCCGCGCTGCAGCACGACCCCGTAAGCGACGTGGAAGACCGCGGTCAGGACCGCGGCGGGCAACCAGATCCACTGTGGACGTTGATGCTGGGCGACGAGGGTCACGACCGCGATCGGGACGCAGACCACGGCCGAGACGGTGTAGTAGAGGAACACGAACCCGGCCCCGGCGTCGACCCGCTTGGCCGCGAGGTTCCACCCGGCGTGCACGACGGCGGCGAGGAGCACCAACCCCAGCGCGGTCCCGTTCACCTCTCCCCTCCCCAGCCAGTGCAAGTGCCACCGTAACCCCCTGCTAACCTTGACGGTCGTTGCCGTGCGGCATTCCGCCAGGGAGGAAACCCGCACGCCGGGGCCGGTACAGCGCGGCAGCGAAGCCACCGACAGATCGAAGGAGCGCCTTCATGGCCAACATCAAGTCCCAGATCAAGCGCATCAAGACCAACGAGAAGGCGCGCCTGCGCAACCAGTCGGTCAAGTCCTCGGTGAAGACCGCGATCCGCAAGTTCCGCGAGGCCGCCGAGTCGGGCGACAAGGCCAAGGCCGTCGAGCTGCAGCAGGTTGCCGCTCGCGCCCTGGACAAGGCCGCCAGCAAGGGCGTCATCCACGCGAACCAGGCCGCCAACAAGAAGTCGGCGATGGCCAAGCGCGTCAACCAGCTCTGAGCTTGATCTTTCCGAGGGGCGGGCATCCGGCAGGGTGCCCGCCCCTCGCGTTTTGCCGGGTCCGGCCGGCGCCGGAGCGACGCCGGCCGGACGCCGCGCGGCCCCGGCTTCCCGGCGTTCCACCGTCCCGAGCGCCGCTGAGCAAGGCGCCCGCGCTACCCGGAGTTCTATCGTCCGCAGCGCCGCCGACCACGCCCCCCGCGCTACCCGGCGTTCCACCGCCCCGAGCGCAGCGTCGATCGCGGCCGTCACCCAGCTTCCCCGCGTGACGCCGGGCAAGCGCTGACGACCAGCCACCGCGCCGCGCTACGCAGGGCTCCACCAGCCCGACCGGCGCGATGCCGCTCCACCAGCCCGGACGCCACCAGCAACCGAAGCACGCTACCCAGCGCAGGGCCGGACAGGGCGCCGCCGACCGGCGCCACCAGCACCGCATCGCCCAGCGCTCCACCGGCCAATGCCACCATCGCCCGCACCCCGGCCCGGCTCCCAGCCCAAGGCCGGCCGGGCGCCGCTGACTACAGCCACCGGCACCGCGCTACCCAGTGCCTCACCCGCCCAAGCGCCGCCATCAACCGGAGCCCGTCCGCCGGGTTCCCGGCGTTCGGCCAGCCAGGGCGCCGCCGACCGGGGCCACCAGCACCGCATCACCTACCGCGCCACCGGCCAAGGCCACCATCGCCCGCACCCCGACGACGGTTCCCCACCCAGGCCCGGTCGGGCGCCGCTGCCCGGGTCCGCTGGCACCGTGGCGGAGCGGCTACCGCTTGTCGCGCGCGGCGGCCAGCTCCAGGACGGCCCGTTCGAGCGCGTAGGCCGGGTCCGCGGCCTGGCCTTTGACCTCGGCGTTCACGCGCGCCACCACCGCCATCGCCTCAGCGAGACCGGCCTGCGTCCACCCGCGCGACTGTCCCTGGGCCTTGCGGATCTTCCACGGCGGCATCCCCAGCTCACCAGCCATCTGGTTCGGGTTGCCGCGACCCGCCGCGGAGACCCGGGCGATGGTCCGGACCGCGTCGGCGAGGGCGTCGGCGATCAGGACGTGCGCCACGCCGATCTGCAGCGCCCACCGCATCGCCTCGAGGGCCGCACCGCGCTCCCCCGCGACCGCCTTCTCCGCCACCGCGAAGCCGGTCACGTCCGCGCGGCCGCGGTGGTAGCGGCGCACGGCCTCCTCGTCGACCCGGCCTCCGGAGTCGGCCACCAGCTGCGACGCCGCCGCGGCCAGTTCCCGCAGGTCGGCCCCCACGGCATCGATCAGGGCGGCTACCCCGGCGGGGTCGATCTTGCCCCCGGCCTGACGGACCTCGTTGCGGACGAACGACTCCCGGTCGGCCGGCCGGGTGATCTTCGGACATTCGGTGACCAGGGCACCCGCCTTGCGCAGCGCGGCCGGGAGAGCCTTGGCCGCCTTGCTGCGCCCGCCACCGGTGTGTACGACGACGAGGACGACCCCGTCGGCGGGCATCTTGGCGTAGGCCAGCACCGCGTCGGCCAGCTCCTGCCCGATGTCCTGCGCCCCCTCCAGGACGATCACGCGCCCCTCGCTGAACAGCGACGGGCTGACCAGCTCGGCCAGGGCGGGCGGGGTGAGATCCGACACGCGGACCTTCGTCAGCTCGGCGGTCGGGTCCTCCTGCCGGGCCTGGGTGAGGGCCCCGCGCACGGCGCGCTCGACGAGCAGCTCCTCTTCGCCGAGCACGAGCTGCAAGGGTGCGGAGGTGGTTGCCGGCGCGGTCACGGTTCAGATACTGCCACGGACCACCGACAGCGCCGGACCGTGATGAACCCCGCAGGGGCATGGCGCCTCCGGATCGGCGTGCCGTATGTTGTTAGCCGGGCGTTGCCGCAGCACGACAACCCCGACAACTGAATACCGCTCATCCAGAGGGGCAGAGGGAACGGCCCGACGAAGCCCCGGCAACCGGCGTCAGCCTGTCATCTCGATTCCGCGAGGTAGCTGACGACCACGGTGCCAATTCCGGCCCGCGTCAGCGGGACAGATGAGGAAAGGAACCTCGCGATGACTGCAGCCCTCGATTCGACCGCCACCCGCCGCACCGTCGACCTCGGCCCCGCCGTGGAGCTGGTCTCGAAGGAAGAGGGGCACAGCCAGCCGCTGGCCCCGGAGTTCGTCTCCGCCGAGGACTTCTCGCCCCTCGAGGTCGGCTACGACTTCGGCCGCGTGCGCCGCGAGGACATCGAGGCCGGGCCGCGCAACATCTGGCGCTACAAGAAGCTCCTCCCGGTCCCCTCGAACGTCGAGGAGATCCCGAACACCGAGCCCGGCTGTACGAGGCTGGTGAAGGCCGACCGGCTCGCCAAGGCTCTCGGGGTCAAAAGCCTGTGGGTCAAGGACGACACCGGCAACCCCACGCACTCCTTCAAGGACCGCGTCGTCGCCGTCGCCCTGGCCGCGGCTCGCGAGTTCGGCTTCGACACCCTGGCCTGCCCGTCCACCGGCAACCTGGCCAACGCCGTCGCCGCGGCCGCCGCCCGGGCCGGCTGGCAGTCGGTGGTGCTGATCCCCTCCTCGCTCGAGCGCGCCAAGGTCCTGACCACCGCCGTCTACGACGGCAACCTCGTTGCCGTCGACGGCAACTACGACGACGTCAACCGCCTGGCCACCGAGCTCGCCGCCGAGCACGAGAACTGGGCGTTCGTCAACGTCAACGTGCGCCCCTACTACTCGGAGGGCTCGAAGACGCTGGCCTTCGAGGTCGCCGAGCAGCTCGGCTGGCGGATCCCGGAGCAGATCGTCGTGCCGATCGCGTCCGGTTCCCAGCTGACCAAGGTCGACAAAGGCTTCCGCGAGTTCGCCAAGCTCGGTCTGGTCGACGACACCCCGTACAAGGTGTTCGGCGCCCAGGCCGCGGGCTGCTCGCCGGTCTCCACGGCCTTCCGCAACGGTCACGACGTGGTGCAGCCGGTCAAGCCGGACACCATCGCCCGCTCGCTCGCGATCGGCAACCCGGCCGACGGCCCCTACGTGCTCGACACCGTCCGCCGCACCGGTGGCGCGATCGAGGACGTGACCGACGAAGAGGTCGTCGAGGGCATCCGCCTGCTGGCCCGCACCGAAGGAATCTTCACTGAGACCGCCGGTGGCGTCACCGTGGCGACGGCGAAGAAGCTCATCGAGGCCGGCAAGATCGACCCCGACGCCGAGACCGTCCTGCTGATCACCGGTGACGGCCTGAAGACGCTGGACGCGATCGAGAACCGTGTCGGTCCTAAGGCGACGGTCAAGCCGTCGGCGGCGGCCGTGCACGAGGCTCTCGGGCTCTGAGCAACTCCCACCTCACTTTCCCCGGCGCACCAGTGCGGGGCCGGTCTGGTCCGGGATCACCGCGGTGTCGCCGTCGGTGTCCGTGCGGGCGACGAGCGCGCCGTCCGCGGTCAGGGTGTCGAGTGTCGTGCGGTTCGGGTGGCCGTACCGGTTGCCCGAACCGACGCTGACCAGCGCCAGCCGCGCCGACACCGCGGCCAGGAACTGGGGCAGCGAGAACCTCGACCCGTGGTGCGGCACCTTCAGGATGTCCGCGTGCAGATCGGCTCCCGCGGCCAGCAGGTCGGACTGCGCCGCGAGTTCGACGTCACCGGTCAGCAGCACACTGCCCGCCGGTGTCCGCGCCCGTAGTACGACCGAGCTGTTGTTGATCTGCGTGCCGTCGTCGTTGTCATCCTCCTCTTCGGACACAAAGGCCGGCCCCAGCACTTCGAGGCTCAGCGACGGCCACTCCAGCCGGCGCCCGGCTTCCAGTTCCAGCAACGGGACTCCGTGGCGCGCGGCGATCTGGCCGGCCTGCCGCCAGGCCCAGTCCGGGCGGCGGCCCGGTCCGACGGCGATCCCGCCGACGGCGCGTCCCTCGAACACCGATTCCAGCCCGCCGATGTGGTCGGCGTGCAGGTGGCTCAGGACCACCAACGGCACCCGGTCGACGCCCAGCCTGTCCAGGCACCGGTCCACCGGCCCCGGCTCGGGCCCGGTGTCCACCACGATCGCCCGTTTCGGCTCGCCGGTGGCCAGGACGAGGCTGTCACCCTGACCGACGTCGCACGCGACCACGGCCCAGCCCGGCGGCGGCCACCCGGGCGTGATGACCCGGCCCGGAACGACGAGCAGTAGCACCCCGGCCAGCACCAGCGCCAGCAGCACCCGTAGCCGTCGTCGCCGCAGAGCCAGCACCACAGCGACCGCGACCGCCAGGGCAAGCGCCCCACCCCACCACCCGCCGGGCCAGGGCAACACCGCTCCAGGCACCTCCGACGCCCGCCGGGCGACGAGGATCAGCCACCCCGCCTCAGGCCCGGCCAACCGCACGACCAGCTCGCCACCAGTCGGCCAGACACCCGCGACCACCGTGGCGAGCACCCCGAACACGGTCGCCGGGGCGACCACCGGAGCGGCGAGCACGTTCGCCGCCACGCTGACGATGCTCAACTGCCCGGCCATCCCGGCCACCACCGGCGCGGTCACGACGAACGCCGCCGCCGGTACCGCGAGGCCCTCCGCGAAGCCCGGCGGCAGCCCGCGCCGCTGGAGCACTTCCGCCCACCGCGGCGCCAGTAGCACCAGCCCGGCGGTGGCGATCACCGAGAGCGCGAAACCGAAGCTGACGGCCATCGCCGGGTCCCACGCCACCAGCACGCACACCGCGCCGGCCAGGGCCGGCACGACGGACCGTTGTCGTCCCAGCGCGAGGGCGAGCAGCGCGATGCCGCCCATCACCCCGGCACGCAGGACACTGGGCTCCCCGCCGGCCAGGATCACGAACCCGGCCAGTGCCACTCCGGCCAGCACCGCCGACAGCCGCGGCCCCGCGCGCAGCAGCCGCAACAACAGCAGGACCGCGCCGCACACGATGGCCACGTTGGAGCCGCTGACCGCCATCAGGTGTGTCAGCCCGGCGTCGGTGAACTCGCGGTCGAGCCGTTCGGACAGACCGCTGGTGTCACCCACGACCAGACCCGGCACCAGACCGGCCTGCTCCTCGGGGAGAACCGCGCAAGCCCGGCGCAGCGCCGCCCGCATCGACTCGGCGGCACGCTGCCACCACGGGGCAACGGTCGCGCCGGACGGCGGCCCGCGCACGTACACCGCAGCCACCGTCAGATCGGCATCCCGTGGCGGGGCCAGTTCGCCGGTGGCCATCACCTCCTGGCCCGGAACGATCCCGTTCCAGGAGGCGAAGGGTGCCAGCAGCACCACGCGTCCGGACGTGAGGACCGCCCGGCCGTCCTGTTCGGCGTGCAGGACCTCGCCTGCGACGACGACTGATCGTGGCCCGGCCTGCTGATCGGCGTACCCCGCGGAGCGGATCGGCTTCGGCCGTTCCGTCACGAGCATCCGCAGCGCCACCTCCCTTCCCTGATCGGCCAGGGCGCGCAACGGGTCGTGCTCCGCACGGCCGAACCGCAGGGCCAGGGGGCCGGTCAGCAACAGGCCGGCCACAAGCAACGCCACCGCGCCCGCCCACCAGCGTGAGCCACCCCGTCGCAGTCTGATCAACAACAGCACGGACACCACCACCGCGGCCGCACCACAGACCGCGGGCATCCACCACATCCAGAGCAGTCCGAGCAATGCCCCGAGCCACAACGACAACGCGGCCGGAACCAGTCGGAAGTCGTGCCGCACCACGGGTTCCACGCCGGTGATCACGACACCGTCACCTGCTCGCGCAAACGAGACAGCCGCGTCTCACCGATGCCCTCGACCTCGCGCAGCTGGTCCACCGACCGGAAACCGCCGTTCTTGGTGCGCCAGTCGACGATGCGCTGGGCGGTGACCTCGCCGATGCCCGGCAGCGCATCGAGCTGTTCCGCCGTCGCCGTGTTCAGATCGACCAGAGCCGAAGTGGCGCTGCTCGTGGCCGGCTGCGGCACCCCGGGCGGAGGCGGGACACCGACGTAGATCTGCTCGCCGTCGGCGAGTTTCCGGGCGAGGTTGAGCGCGGTGACGTCGGTGCCCTCGATCGCGCCGCCCGCCGCGCGCAGCGCGTCCGCCACCCGCGACCCCGCCGCGACCGTGACGAGACCTGGAGTGCGTACCTTGCCGACCACACTGATCACCAGCGAGCTGTCGGCGACGCGGCTCGCCGACACACTGGCGGGCGCCGGCCGCTCCGGTGCCGCGGGCAGGACCGGGGCGCGTTCGACCGGCGGCCCGCCGCCCAGCAGGACGATCGATGTGCCGACGAGGACGAGGACCGCCGCGAGGGCGAGCAGAACAGTCGTCAGGCGCCGCCGCTGCGGACTGCTGGTGAGCGAGGCCGGGACCCAGCGTTCGACCAGGCGGCCGACCGCGCCCGGCGGCCCGCTGTCGCGATCGGCCGCGAGGGCCTGATCGGCGAGCTTCTCAAGCCGGCGGTTGACGGGGATTCCCGGCGCTTCCGGGGCTGATCGTTCGAACACGCATTCGACGCTAGGGGGCATGAGGAGGAGGGAGAAGCGGGAATCGGCGGGGCTGTGGACAAGTGGGGGTCTGTGGACAAGTGCCGCGTTCTGACGCGGCTGCACGGGTTTCTGTCGGTCGCCCGTGTCAAACTGGAAGGTTCGCCGCGGATCGGCGGAACTGCACCATCCCTCGCGCGTCTACCAGGCCGTGCGGACGATTCTCGAGACGCGGACGTGGTCCCGGATCACGCGGGTGTGCGTGGTCCTCGTGCCGGTGTTGTACCTGCTCGCGGTGCTGAACGTCGCACGGCTCGAGAACCCGTACCACACGTGCACGCAGGAACGGTTCGGCGTGCCCGACGACGCCGGGCTGCCGCGCTTCACCGCTCTCGACGAGGGTTTGCTGCCGCCGCGGTCGATGTGCTCCTGGGCGGACGGGTACAGCACCGATCGGGTGCCCACTGTCCTGATGATCGCGCTCGCCGCCTGCGTGGCGCTGCTCGTCGTCGCCTTGCTGTTTTCGGCGCTGCTCAGGCTCTCGAAACGGCGCCCGGACCGCCTGGATCCCGTTGCACCACAACGCCCACCACGCCCGGCCCGGTGTGCGCGCCGATCACCGCGCCCAGCTCGGAGACGACGCAGCCCTCGGTGACGTTGAGCCGCTCCTCGATGCGGTTCGCCAGCTCCACGGCGCGCTGGGGCGACGCGAGGTGGTGCACAGCGACTTCCACCGGCTCGCCGTGCCCCGCTTCCTCCGCGAGCTCCACCAGTCGCGCGATGGCGCGGTTCATGGTGCGCACCTTCTCCAGCGGCTTGATCCTGCCGTCGTCCAGGTGGAGCACCGGTTTCATGGCCAGCGCGGTGCCCAGCAGGGCCGCCGCCGCGCCGATGCGCCCACCTCGGCGCAGGTACTCCAAGGTCTCGACCACGAACAGCGTCTCGGAACAACGCACCGCCGCCGTCGCGGCCGCCTCGACCTCTTCGGGTGACGCTCCGGCCGACGCCGCTCTGGCCGCGTGCAGGGCCGCGAAACCGAGGCCCATCGCCGTCCCCCGCGAATCCACGACCCGCACCCGCTCCGGGCCCACCTCCTGCGCCGCGAGGACCGCCGACTCCCACGTGCCCGAGATCTCGCTGGACAGGTGGACGGACACGACCGAGTCCGCACCCGCGTCCAGCGCCTCACGGTAGGCCGTGGCGAACGCGCCGGGCGTCGGCCGGGACGTGGTGACGATACGGCGCTGACTCAACGCCTCGGCCAGCGCGGCCGGCCCCACGTCGACCCCGTCCAGGGCAGCGACACCGTCGATGAGGACGTGCAGCGGCACGACGCGCAGGGCGTAGCGGTCGGCGAAGCCCTCGGGCAGATGGGCGGTGGAATCCGTGATGACGGCGACCGGCACGACCGTCAGCCTACGTGCCCGTGGTCTGTTCGCCGGGGACCAGGAGTGGTCCGATCAACGCGGCCATCGCCTTGCCCACGAGCGCGTGCCCTTCCCACCCCCAGTGCATGCCGTCGGGGTTGCCACGGCCGCTGAGCACGTGCTCTCCCACCACCTCGGCCAGGTTCAGCAGCGGCACGTCCACGCGCCGCGACCACGCGGCTATCGCGGCCGCGGTCTCCTCACGGCCGGTGTGGACGTTGCCGTAGGACGTGGCTCGGTGGACGCTCGGCAGGACCGCCACGACGGGCATCTCCGGCCGCAGGATGCGCAGGGCGTAGACCGCGCGGTCGAGGTAGTGGACGGTCAGCTTGGCCGGCAGCACGCGTGGTCTGCCCCGCAGGGCGACGGCGAGACGCGGCTGGGCTGCCAGGTACGCCTTCCGCACGGTGCGGCGGAGCCCCGCGGGCCGCAGGTACCGCAAACCGCCCCGCAGGTAGGTCGGCAAGGGCGACGGCAACGTGTCCATGCTCCCGACGGCCAGCACCACGACGTCGGCATGCTTCAGATCGGCCCACACCCGCGGGTCGCCGATCATCGACCACCACGCGTCGCGCGCCGTCCAGCCCGCGGACGCTACGAGGTCGGCGCTGCCGCCCAGCGCTTCGGCCGCGATGTTCGGCCACAGGCGCGGCTCATCCGCCGCGCACGGGTTTTGCGGACCCTGGAAACTCAGCGAGTCCCCGAAGACCAGCAGTTTCGGCATCTCAGCCGAGCATTCCGGCGTTGTAGGCGTGCAGCCGCCAGTGGCCGTCGCGCAGGCCGAGATCGACCCAGTGGCAGTTGCCGATGCCGCCCAGCTGCGGCCACGCCTCGACCGGAAGGTTCAGCAGCTTCCCGGTGAGCGCCGTGATCAACCCGCCGTGTGCGGCCAGCAGCACGGTCTCGCCCGGCTCGTCGCTCGCCAGCAGGTCGTTGACGACCTCGGACGCGCGTTCGGCCACGTCCACCCGCGACTCGCCGCCCGGGGGCGCCCACGTCGCGTCGACGCGCCAGATGGCCCTGTCACCGGGCCAGCCCTCGTCGACCTCGGCGCCGGTCAGGCCCTGCCATTCGCCGAGGTGCGTCTCCCGCAGCCGCTTGTCGATGCGCAGCGGTACGCCGATCGCCTCGGTCAGCACGGTCGCGGTATCCATCGCCCGGTGCAGGTCGGACGAAATGACCAGGTCGGGCTCGAAACGGGCGAGTGCGGGTGCGGCGAACCGGGCCTGGTTCCAGCCCACCTCGGTGAGCGCCGAGTCCAGGTGACCCTGCATGCGCCCCGCGGCGTTGTAGTCGGTCTCCCCGTGACGCCACAGCACGAGGCGCCGGAAACTCACGAGGCGTCCCCCGCGTCGACCGCCTCGGCGAGCCCGTCGACCTCGATCCGCGGGCAGTCCTTCCACAGCCGCTCGATCCCGTAGAACGAGCGCTCCTCGTCGTGCTGGACGTGCACCACGACGTCGACGAAGTCGAGCAGCACCCAGCGGCCCTCGCGCGCCCCCTCGCGGCGAACCGGCTGGTGCCCGGCCTCGCGCAGCTTCTCCTCGACGTTGTCGACGATGGCCCCGACCTGCCGCTCGTTGGGCGCCGAGGCGATGACGAACACGTCGGTGATGACGAGCTGCTCGGAGACGTCCAGCACCACCACGTCGGTGGCCTTCTTGTCCGCAGCGGCGTAGGCCGCCACGGTCGCGATGTCTCGTGCCTGCGCCGTCGCTGCCACTCCTGAGCTCCCTCACCTCGGACCGTCGGTCAACCGAGGGTACCTGCCGCCACCGACAACCCCGGCGGCGTGTCAGGCCGGCTTGCGGTACAACCCGCGCTTGTCGATGTACCGGACCACACCGTCGGGCACCAGGTACCAGATCGGTTCGTTCTGCTCGACGCGCGTGCGGCAGCCCGTGGACGAGATGGCCATCGCGGTGACCTCGACCAGGCTCACCTTGCCGCTGGGCAGGTGGTGGTCGTTGAGACGGTAACCCGGGCGGGTGACACCGATGAAGTGCGCGAGGGTGAACAGCTCGTCAGCGTTGTGCCAGGTCAGGATCTGCTCCAGGGCGTCCGCCCCGGTGATGAAGAAGAGCTCGTCGTCGGGGAACTCGGCCTTCAGGTCACGCAGTGTGTCGACGGTGTAGGTCTCGCCGCCGCGGTCGATGTCCACCCGGCTGACGGAGAAGACCGGGTTGGAGGCGGTGGCGATGACCGTCATGAGGTAGCGGTCCTCGGCGCGGGTGACCTGCCTGGCGGACTTCTGCCACGGCTGGCCGGTCGGCACGAAGATCACTTCGTCGAGGTCGAACCGGGCCTGCACCTCGCTGGCCGCGACGAGGTGGCCGTGGTGGACGGGGTCGAACGTGCCGCCCATGACCCCGATTCGGCGTGGTGACATGAACGGATCGTAGAAGCGCGAGTGCGCGGGCACTGCCCCGCTCCCCGGTAACAGCGCCCGCGCGCCTCGCTCCGCCGGCGGTTCGAGGGGAACCTCCGGAGGCGCCGGCGAACCCGCGCGAGGACCCCGACACCGAGGAGACTCGGCCGAACGGGTGTCCTGATGCGGTTATTCGCTGTGTTGTACGTCACATTACTTCACGACTGGACCGTTCGTGCGCTATCCGGCTCGGTTTCGTCGGCGCCGTGGGGTAGACGTGGTCGCGTGGACCTTCACCTCTTGCGCGAACGAGCCGAGACGCTGCTCCGGGCACTGGCCGGAGACGGCGCTACCCTGCGCGACGACCAGTGGACCGCCATCGAAGCCCTGGTCGCGCACCGCAGGCGTGCCCTCGTCGTGCAGCGCACCGGGTGGGGCAAATCGGCGGTCTACTTCCTGGCCACCGCCCTGCTGCGCGAGCGCGGGGGCGGTCCGACGGTCATCATCTCGCCGCTGCTGGCGTTGATGCGCAACCAGATCGCGGCGGCCGGGCGCGCCGGCATCCACGCGGCCACGATGAACTCGGCGAACCCGCAGGAGTGGGACGACGTGCAGGCGCGCATCGCCTCCGGGGAGATCGACGTGCTGCTGGTGAGCCCGGAACGGCTCAACAACCCGGACTTCCGCGACACGGTGCTGCCCAAGCTGACTGCCACGGCCGGCCTGCTGGTCGTCGACGAGGCGCACTGCATCTCGGACTGGGGCCACGACTTCCGGCCCGACTACCGGCGGCTGCGCACGCTCCTGGCCGGGCTGCCCGACGGCGTGCCGGTCCTGGCCACCACCGCGACCGCGAACGACCGGGTGGTCACCGACGTCGCGGATCAGCTGGGGCTCGGCCAGGGCGGTGACACGCTCGTGCTGCGCGGCCCGCTCGACCGCGAAAGCCTGCACCTGTCGGTCGCGAAGCTGCCCACGGCACAGGCGCGGCTGGCGTGGCTGGCCGACCGCCTCGGTGAGCTGCCCGGGTCCGGAATCATCTACACGCTGACCGTCGCGGCAGCCCACGACATCGCGGAAATGCTGCGGGAGCGCGGTTTTCCGGTGACGGCCTACACGGGCAAGACCGAACCGGCCGAGCGCGAGGCGGCCGAGGACGACCTCCTGGCCAACCGCGTCAAGGCTCTGGTGGCGACCTCGGCGCTGGGCATGGGCTTCGACAAACCCGACCTCGGGTTCGTCGTGCACGTCGGGGCGCCGTCCTCGCCGATCGCCTACTACCAGCAGGTGGGCCGTGCCGGGCGTGGCGTGCGCCGGGCCGAGGTGATCCTCCTGCCGGGCGAAGAGGACGCCGAGATCTGGCGCTACTTCGGATCATTGGCCTTCCCCGACGAACAGCGGGTGAACCAGGTGCTCAACGCGCTCGCCTACGCCGACCGGCCGCTGTCGACGGCGGCGCTGGAGCCGATGGTCGAGCTGTCCCGGTCGCGCCTCGAGATGGTGCTCAAGGTGCTCGACGTGGATGGCGCGGTGCGGCGGGTCAAGGGCGGCTGGGAGTCGACCGGGCAGGACTGGGCCTACGACCGCGAACGGTACGAGCGGGTGGCCCAGGCGCGGCGGGCCGAGCAGCAGGCGATGCTGGAGTACCAGGCGACCACGTCGTGCCGGATGGAGTTCCTGCGCCGGCAGCTCGACGACCCGTACGCCGAGCCGTGCGGCCGGTGCGACAACTGCACGGGCGAGCACCGGGACGTCACGGTGTCGGCCGAGGCCGTCGAGAAGACCGACGAACGGCTTCGACGGCCAGGCGTTGAGGTGAGCCCGCGACGCCAGTGGCCCACCGGCATGGGGACGCTCGACGTGCCCCTGTCCGGGCGCATCGTGAAGGGCGAACTCGCCGAGCCGGGTCGCACGCTCGGCCGACTCACGGACGTCGGGTGGGGCGGCCGGCTGCGCGAGCTGGTCGGCGAGCGAGCGGCGGACGGCGAAGTGCCCGAACCGGTCTTCCAGGCGTGCGTCCAGGTTCTGGCGGCGTGGGAATGGTCGCAACGACCGGTGGCGGTGGTGGCTCTGCCCTCGGCTACCCGGCCCCGGCTGGTGCACGACCTCGCCACCCGCCTGGCGCAGATCGGCAGGCTGCGCTTCCTCGGCGCGCTGGAAAGCCGGGGTGGACGTCCGCGGCGAGCGAACAGCGCGCAGCGGGTGGCGGATCTCTGGCACTCGCTTGCCGTGCCTGGAGAACTGGCCGCGGAGTTGTCCGGTGTGGAGGGACCGGTGTTGCTTGTGGACGATCTCGTGGACACCGGCTGGACACTGACGCTGGCCGCCCGGCTCCTCCGGCAGAGCGGGGCGCCGGCGGTGCTGCCATTCGCCCTGGCGAGCACGAGCTGAGGCGGGTGATGGGATGACCGATTGAGCGCCGCTGCGCGGAATCGGTGCGGAGGGCGGGGCAGACGGCGCCGCCCAAGGCCGGGCGGCGTGGCCCAAGGCCGGGCGGGCGGCCGAAGCCGAGGCGGCGCAGCCTAAGACCACGCGGCGCGGCCCAAGCCCAGCGGGCGGCCGAAACCGGGGCAACGTGGCCGAAGCCCGGCCGGGGGGCCGAAGCCGGGGCGGCGCAGCCGAAGCCCGGGCGGGGCTGCGTGGCCGAAGCCCGGGCGGGCGGCCGACGGAGGGAAGCTCGTGTGCGGTGGAGGGCGGCGTGGCTCTCGGCGGGTGGCGTCCTCGTGCGGCGGCGCAGCCACAGCCGAGGCCGCGGTTCCCCGTGGGTGCTGGCGCAACAGCACGGCTGCACGGCCGCGACGGAAGGACCGTGACTCCCGGCGAGTGCGGGACGTGGGGTGGTGCGGCTGGCGGCGCGGGGCGCCGGCGCGGCCGAGGGAGGCATGGCGTCAATGCGGCTGGTCGCCACAACGCACACGCACTCGCTGCGCTGGTGCCGACCGCAGCGCGGGCGGCACCGGCGCAGCCGAAGGGCGTGGCGGGTGCCGTGCGGGGCGCCGGGCGCCGCGACAGGCGGCCGGCGCGGTACGGGAGCGCTACCCAAAGTCGCAGGTCAGCTACTCCCGGACGAAAGTAATCTTTCGGTCCTGAGCGACGTGTGGCATTGTCCCACTCGATCGGGTGAACGTGGAGGTTATGCCATGGTCGAATCGAAGGTGAGCTCCCAGGTCCGGCACCGCCTGCCCGTGCGGAAGCTGTTCGCGGCCAGCGTGGGCAACGCGCTCGAGTGGTTCGACTGGACGATCTACGCGACGTTCAGCATCTACTTCGCCACGGCGTTCTTCCCCTCCGGGAACGACGTGCTCGCCCAGATCAACACCTTCGCCACCTACGCGCTCGCCTTCTTCTTCCGGCCCCTCGGTGGTCTCCTCCTCGGCCGGTTCGCCGACGTGCGCGGCCGCAAACCGGCCATGATCCTCACCATCAGCCTCATGGCCGGCGGCTCCGTGGTCATCGCGATCCTGCCGACGTTCCACCAGGTCGGATGGCTCGCCCCGATCCTGCTGCTCCTCGCCCGCGTGGCGCAGGGCCTCTCGCTCGGGGGCGAGGTCTCCAACGCCTCCGCCTACCTCGGCGAGATCGCCCCACCGAAATGGCGCGGCCGCTACTCGTCGTTCTTCTACATCTCGACCGGCTCCGCGGTGCTGCTCGCCTCCGTGCTCGGGTTCGTCCTCGCCCGCACCATGGACAAGGCCACCATGAGCTCCTACGGCTGGCGCATCCCGTTCCTCCTCGGCGGCATCCTCGGCCTCATCGGCCTGTGGCTGCGCCGCAGCCTCTCCGAGACCGAACAGTTCGAACAGAACAAGACGCGCGCCCGGAAAGTCCGCCGCCCGCTGCTGACCACCCTGCGCGAACACCCCAAGGCAGTCGGACAGCTCGTCGGCATCACCATGCTGTCCACGTTGTGCTACTACACGTTCTTCAGCGCCCTCACGCCGTTCGCGGTCAAGACCCGCCACGCCGACGACGTCGACGTCTTCCTCGCGCTCTCCGTCGGAACCGCACTGTTCGTCGCCCTGCAGTACCCCTACGGCGCGCTCGCCGACCGCATCGGGCGCAAACCCCAGCTCTTCGGCTGGTCCGCGGCCACCGCGATCCTCATCGTGCCACTGTCCACACTGGTCAAGCCCGGACTGGGCAACCTGCTCGTCGTCTTCTGCGTCGGCCTCGGGCTCTACGCGGCCCTGTCCAGCCTCGCCCCCGCGATCATGAGCGAACTCTTCCCCACCGAACTCCGCGGCCTCGGCATCGGCGCCTGGTACAACCTCACCGTCGCCATCTTCGGCGGCACCGCACCGCTGGTCATCAGCGCGCTGTCGGCGGCGGGCGCGTCGATCCTGTTCTTCTGGTACGTCGCCGCCGGCGCGGTCATCGCCTTCCTCGTGCTGCTCACCCTGCCCGAAACCAAAGGCAGCGAGCTGCGCTAACGCCGGAACGGCACCAGATCGTCAGCGTGCACGACCTCGCGGCGCTGCTCCTCCGGCAGCTCGTGGCTCGACCGGCCGATCAACTCCGGCAACTCCCCGGCGTCGAACGCCACCACGCCGCGCGCCACCACCCGCTGCGCCGGGTCCACGAGCTCGACGACGTCGCCCGCCTCGAAATCACCGTCCACACCGGTGATCCCCGCGGCGAGCAGCGACCGCCGACGGCGCACGACCGCGGCCACCGCGCCGTCGTCGAGATGCAGACGACCCCGCGTCCCGGCCGCGTAACCGAGCCAGAACCGGCGCGCGGACAACCGGGACTCGGCCGGGCGGAACGCCGTGCCCACCTCGGCCGTGGACAACGCACGCGCGGCCTCCGACGCCGCGGCCAGCAACACCGGGATACCCGCCGAAGCCGCGGTGCGCGCCGCCGCGAGCTTGGACACCATGCCACCCGTGCCCAGGCCCGAACTGGACATGCCGACGGCGATGCCCTCCAGATCCGCCGGGCCGGTCACCTCGGCGATCTTGCTCGTCGCCCCCGAACGCGGGTCCCCGTCGTACAGGCCGTCCACATCGGACAGCAACACGAGCGCGTCCGCGCCGATCAGGTGCGCCACCAGCGCCGCGAGCCGGTCGTTGTCGCCGAACTTGATCTCCTCGGTGGCGACCGTGTCGTTCTCGTTCACCACCGGCACCGCGCCCAGCGCGAGCAGCCGGGAGAACGTGCGCTGCGCGTTGCGGTAGTGCGCGCGCCGCACCACGTCGTCGGAGGTCAACAGCACCTGACCGACCGTCAGCGAGTACCGCCCGAACGACTCCGCGTAGGCGTGCGCCAACTGCAGCTGGCCGACACTGGCCGCGGCCTGCTGCGTCGCCAGGTCGCGCGGCCGTTTGCCCAGGGCGAGCGGCGCCAGCCCGGCGCCGATCGCGCCCGACGACACCAGCACGATCTGGCTGCCCGCCGCGATGCGCGTCGCGATCGCGTCGACCAGCGCGTTCAGGCGCGTCACGTCGAGCCCGTCACCGGTGGTCGTCAGTGCCGACGAACCGACCTTCACCACCAGCCGTTCGGCCGCCGCGACGGCTTTCCGGGCGACGCTCATCGCGCTTCCGCGTCCTCGGGCTCGTCGGGCCCGTCCCGGCGGATGCGGCGGGCCTCCTTGCGCTCGGCCGCCGACACCCGGTTGGTCTGCTCCAGCCGGGCATCGGTGCCCCGGCCGGTCATGTGCGCCGCCACGCCCGGCGTCGACGGCTCCCACTCGAACGTGATGTCGCCGATGGTCACCGGGCAGCCCGGCTCGGCGCCGCGCTTGGCCAGCGCGTCCTCGACGCCCAGCCGGTTGAGCCGGTCGGCGAGGTACCCCACGGCCTCGTCGTTGCCGAAGTCGGTCTGCCGGATCCACCGCTCGGGGCGGGCGCCGCGCACGATGAAGCCGCCCGGCTCCTCGGGGTCCTCCTCGATGGTGAACCCGGAGTCGTCGACCGCCACCGGGCGCAGCACGATCCGCGTCGGCTCGGCCACCGGCTGTGCGGCCCGGTACTTCTCGACCTCTCTGGCCAGCGCGAACGTCAGCTCCCGCAGGCCCTGGCGCGTCACGGTGGACACCTCGAACACCGGCAGTCCGCGTGCCTCGAACTCGGGCCGCACCATCTCCGCCAGCTCGGCGGCGTCCGGGACGTCGATCTTGTTGAGCACCACCACGCGCGGCCGCTCGTCCAGCTCCTCGCCCAGCGCGGGCGTGTAGCGGGCCAGCTCGGCCTCCAGGGCGTCCACATCGGACACCGGGTCGCGACCCGGTTCGAAGGTGGCGCAGTCGACGACGTGCACCAGCACCGCGCACCGCTCGATGTGGCGCAGGAAGTCGAGCCCGAGGCCCTTGCCCTCGCTCGCACCGGGGATGAGGCCGGGCACGTCGGCCATCGTGAAGACGGTGTCGCCCGCGTTGACCACGCCGAGGTTCGGCACCAGCGTCGTGAACGGGTAGTCGGCGATCTTCGGCTTGGCCGCGGACAGCACCGAGATCAGCGACGACTTGCCCGCGGACGGGAAGCCGAGCAGGCCCGCGTCGGCGACCGAGCGCAGCTCCAGCACCAGGCTGCGCTGCTCACCGGGCTCGCCGAGCAGGGCGAAACCGGGCGCCTTGCGGGCCTTGGACGCCAGGGCCGCGTTGCCGAGGCCGCCCCGGCCGCCCTGCGCGGCGACGAACGTGGTGCCCGGGCCGACCAGGTCCGCCAGGACCTCGCCGTCCTCGGTCATCACGACCGTGCCGTCGGGCACCTTCAGTTCCAGGGTCTCGCCGGCCGCGCCGGCGCGATTGCTTCCCTGCCCCTGGCGGCCGTTGGTGGCCTTGGCGTGCGGGTGGAAGTGGAAGTCGAGCAGCGTGTGCACGTTCGGGTCGACGACGAGCCGGACGTCGCCGCCGTTGCCGCCGTTGCCCCCGTCGGGGCCGCCGAGCGGCTTGAACTTCTCGCGGTGGATCGAGGCACAGCCGTGCCCGCCGTCGCCCGCGGCGACGTGGATCACCGCGCGGTCAACGAACCGGGACGCCATCGTGAAGCCTCTTCTCGTTGGTTCGGAGGGATACAGCCACTTTCAGCAACAAGGGGCGGGACCGGATGTGTTCCGGGCCCGCCCCTCGCTGAAGGTGCTGGGTTGTCTCGCCGGACCCTCAGGCCTCGACCGGGACGATGTTGACCGTCTTGCGACCGCGCTTCGAGCCGAACTCCACGGTGCCCGCGGACAGGGCGAACAGCGTGTCATCGCCGCCGCGGCCCACGTTCAGGCCGGGGTGGAACTTGGTGCCGCGCTGGCGGACCAGGATCTCACCGGCGTTGACGTTCTGACCGCCGAAGCGCTTCACGCCGAGGTACTGGGGGTTGGAGTCGCGCCCGTTGCGGGAGCTGGACGCACCCTTCTTGTGTGCCATGGCTCCTGGGGCTCCTTACTTCGTGATTCCGGTGACCTCGACGCGGGTCAGCTTCTGACGGTGACCCTGCCGCTTGTGGTACCCGGTCTTGTTCTTGAACTTGTGGATGCGGATCTTGGGACCCTTGGTCTGCTCGACGACCTTGCCGGTGACCGAGATCTTCGCGAGTGCTTCGGCATCCGCCGTGACATCGCTGCCGTCGACGTACAGCACGGCGGGGAAAGAGTGCTCGGTGCCCGGCTTGCCCTCGAGCTTCTCGACCTCGACGACGTCGCCGACGGCCACCTTGTACTGCTTGCCGCCGGTCTTGACGATCGCGTACGCCGACACGGAAGTCTCCTGCTTACTCGACAATGGGTGAGGGCTTGCGCCACGTCCCGCTCTACCGCGGTCCGATGATCGCGCCATAGCCCATCCGGGGATGGGCCGTCTTACAGGTTACGTGACGCCCCGGTGCCGGGTGACACCGGGGCGCACAAACATCAGCTCTGGTCCGTCGCGTGGACCGGAGGGCCTGCCGGACGGGAGGCCGCGCGGCGCGGGCGCCGGCGGGTCGTCCGGGTGGCCGGGGTGGGCACGTCGACCTCCGGGGAGGTCTCGGCGCCCTCAACAGGCTGCTCCGCGGGCTGAGCGGTCTGCTCCGCGGGCTGAGCGGTCTGCTCAGTGGGCTGAGCAGCCTGCTCAGCGGGCTTGGCAGCCTGCTCAGCGGGCTTGGCAGCCTGCTCAGCGGGCTTGGCAGCCTGCTCGGTCGCACTGGTGGCCGGGGCGGCCACCTCCGCCGAGGTGGCGGGCTCGGGAGGCGCGGCGGGCCTGCGGGCGACGCGGCGGGCCCGGGACGGCTTCGCCCCGGACTTCTCCGGCGCCGGCTGCTCGCCGGTGCCGGTCTGCGCCGCGGACTCGGCCTGCGCGGTGTTGTCCGCCGGAACGGCATCCTGCGAGCGCGCAGCGGTGTCGGGCCGGGCCGACGAGGTGCCCCCGGCGGGAGCCGCCGCGGCGGCCGGAGACCCGGCAGCAGGCTCAGCGGCCGCGGCCCGGCCCGACGGGGTACCTCCCGCGGGCTGACCGGCGGCCTCCGGCTGCGTCGACGAGGTACGGCCCTCGCGCTGAGCAGCGGGAACGGCGGCAGCGGCCGTCGACCGGTCCGCGGCGGCAGTGCCCTCGGACCGGGCGGCCGGAGCCGCGGCCTCAGCCTTGGTTTCGGCCGGCGAAGCGGCTTCCGGGGCGGCGCCGTCCAGAGCGCCGCTGTCGGCCTCGGCCTCGTGTTTCTCGTCACCCTCGGTCTTCGTCGAGGCGATCTTCGCGGCCTTGGCCATCGCCTCGACCGCCGAGATCGTGCTCTCCCGCTGCACCGGGGACGGCTCGGGGCTCTTCGGCGTCTCCGCCGGCTGCTCCTCCGCCTTCGCGCGGCCACGGGACCGGCGCGAACCGCCGCCACCACCGCCGTGCTGGTGACCGTTGCCGCCGCCGTTGCCGGACTTCACCGGCTCGGTCGAGACGATCACGCCGCGGCCCTTGCAGTGCTCACACGTGGTGGAGAACGCCTCGAGCAGCCCCGTGCCGATCTTCTTGCGGGTCATCTGCACCAGGCCCAGCGACGTGACCTCCGCCACCTGGTGCCGGGTGCGGTCGCGGCCCAGGCACTCGGTGAGCCGCTTGAGCACCAGCTCGCGGTTGGACTCCAGCACCATGTCGATGAAGTCGATGACGATGATGCCGCCGATGTCGCGCAGCCGCAGCTGGCGGACGATCTCCTCGGCCGACTCGAGGTTGTTGCGGGTGACCGTCTCCTCGAGGTTGCCGCCCGACCCGGTGAACTTGCCGGTGTTGACGTCGATGACCGTCATCGCCTCGGTGCGGTCGATCACCAGGTACCCGCCCGAGGGCAGCCACACCTTGCGGTCCAGCGCCTTGGTGATCTGCTCGTCGATGCGGTGCTCGGCGAGCACGTCACCGGTGCCGACGTAGCGCTTGAGCCGCGGGGTCAGGTCCGGCGCGACGTGCTCGACGTAGGCGCGGATGGTCTCCCACGCCGTGTCGCCCTGGACCTCCAGCTTCGCGAAGTCCTCGGTGAACAGGTCGCGGATCACCTTGACCAGCAGGTCCGGCTCCTCGTAGAGCATCACCGGAGCGGACGACTTCTTCCCACCCGCGGCGGAGTCGGCCTTCTCCTTGACGACCTCCCACTGCGCCTTCAGGCGCCGGACGTCGCGCTCCAGCTCCTCCTCGCTGATGCCCTCCGAGGCGGTGCGGATGATCACGCCCGCGTCCTCGGGGACGATCCGCTTGAGGATGTCCTTGAGCCGCCGCCGCTCGTTCTCCGGCAGCTTGCGGGAGATCCCGGTCGCGCCGCCCGAGGGCATGTAGACCAGGAAGCGGCCGGGCAGGGAGATCTGGGTGGTCAGCCGGGCGCCCTTGTGCCCGACCGGGTCCTTGGTGACCTGCACCAGCACGTTGTCGCCGGTGGACAGGGCCTGCTCGATCTTGCGGGACTTGCCCTCCAGTCCGGCGGCGTCCCAGTCGACCTCACCGGCGTACAGCACGGCGTTGCGACCGCGGCCGATGTCGACGAACGCGGCCTCCATCGAGGGCAGGACGTTCTGCACGCGACCCAGGTAGACGTTGCCGACGATCGAACCGCTGCCCTGCGAGGTCACGAAGTGCTCGACCAGGACGCCGTCCTCGAGGACGCCGATCTGGGTGTGCTCGCCGCGCTCGGCGACGACCATCGTGCGCTCGACCGACTCACGCCGGGCCAGGAACTCGGCCTCGGACAGGATCGGCGCGCGGCGGCGGCCCGCCTCGCGGCCGTCGCGGCGGCGCTGGCGCTTGGCCTCCAGCCGCGTCGAGCCGCGGACGCTGCGGACACCGTCCGAGCTGCTGGTGCTCTTCTCCTCGGCCTTCGTCTCGCGGACGTGGACGACGGTGTTCGGCGGGTCGTCGTTGGTGTTCTCGGCGTTGTCACCGTCGGAGCCCTTGCGGCGGCGACGGCGGCGACGGCGGCGGCTCGAACCCTCGCCCTCGTCGCTCTCGTCGGAGGGCTCCGCCTCCTCGGCGGTGTCCTCGTCCTCGGCCCTGGCGGTCTCCTCGGCCGGCTTGGCCTCGTCGGTCTCGGTGGTCTCGGTGGCGTTCTCGTCGCCGCCCTTGCCCCGGCCACGGCCGCGGCGGCCACGACGACGGCGGCGGCGGCCGGTGGCGTCCTCGCCGTCGGCGTCGTCGGCGTCCTCGTCGCGCTGGGGCTCCTCGGCCGGCTTGGCCCGGACGGGTTCCTCCGCGGCGGTGGCCTCGGGCGGCAGGAACACCGGCGACGGGGCCGCGAAGACCGGCATGTGGACGGCGCGCTTGGGCTCCGGCGGGGCCGCCGGGTCCGCGGCCGGCTCCGGCTCCGCGGTCGGCGGGACGGCCTTGAGCTCGGGCTTCGCCGAGGGCCGGCCGGCGCGCGCTGCGGGCTGCTGCTCGCCCTTGCTGCGGGCGGCGGGCTGGTCGGCGGGCGCCTGGCCAGCCGTCTCGGACGCGGCCGGCTGGCTTGCCGCAGCTCGAGCGGCGGCCTGTTCAGCCGAGGCCTGGGCGGCGGGCTCCGCGGCCTTCCGCCCAGCGGGAGCCTGGGCGGCGGCGTTCTCGACGGGAGTCTCCGGGGCCTTCTGCCCGGCGCGCGCCTGGGTGGCGGGCTGCTCGGCGGGGGCCTGGGTGGCCCGCTCCGCGGCCTTCCGACCGGCACGCGCCTGGGTGGCGGGGGCCTGGGTGGCGGCCGCCTGGGTGGCGGGCTGCTCGGTGGAAGCCTGGGCGACGGGCGCCTCCGGCTCGGCCGGGGTCTCGACGACCGGTTCCGGCGTGCTCTCCGGCACCGTGTCCGGGGCCCGCGCCGCGTCCTCGGCGGGGGCGACCGCCCCGGGCGCAGCCGCCTCGCCGGCGGCCTGCTCCTCCGCCGGTGCGAGCGCCTCGGCGACCTTGACCGCGACCTCACGCGGCACGCTCGACTGCGCGCTGCGGGCGGTCTCACCCAGTTCGGTGAGCTTGGCGAGCACGACCCGGCTGTTGGAGCCGAGCAGCTTCGCCAGTGCGTGAACCCTGACCCGGGGCGGCAACTCGCCCAGCGGGCCGGTTGCGGGTAGGGCGGTGTTCCCGCCGGTGTTCTCGGCGGGTGTGTCCGCGTTCGACATACATCTCCTCCGCCCCCGGGCGCGTCTCCAGCCACGCGGGCTGGCGGACGCGGCCGCACAGGGGCCCTTCCTGTCTGTTCCGCCGGGGTGGTCACCACCAGCGGGAATCCTGTGCCTCATCTCGCCACGACGGTGCCGGGGTCCGGCACCCGCCGACAGCAGGTCCACTCGGTGACGGGCCGTCCGAGCCGGCGGTTCCCGCCCGCCTGCCGCTCGTCGAGCCACCCAGGTGGTTCCTGGCGGCGACGACCTGGCGCTCTTCCGGCCTGTCTCCGGACCGCTCCCACCGGATGGACCGCAGGTAGCGGACGTGTCGGCGGAAGCAGCCAAGTCGAGTATCCCACACGGTGCGTCCGGTGCGGTGTACTCGGTGCCAACCGGGGTGTGACCACGGCCGGGGGAACTTCCCCGTGGCGCTTGTCGGCACCGCCCGGGTGGCTTAGCGTGCGGCTGAGTATCGCCGGCCCCCGCCGCTGTTCGCCCTGCTGGAGGTCCCGTTGCCCGCCTTGGGACGGTCACTGGTCGCGATCACGTGCGCCGCGCTGGTCGTGGCGCCGGCGCGGGCCGCGGCGGCGGACCCGGAGCCGGCGTGTTCGGACAGCGGACGGAGCGTGCGGCACCTGGTGGTCTTCGATCCCGGTACCGCCGAGGTCGCGGCGCGCGAGCAGGCCGGCGCGGCGTGCGGGCAGCTGACCGGGTATTACCCGCAGATCGGGGTGGGGGTGGTCACCTCCACCGATGCCGGGTTCGGCGCGCGGATGGGTCCGGGGCGCACGTACAGCGCGCAGAACGACCGTCGCACCGGCACGCGGTCGGTGCGACGGGCACTGCCGGCGACGGGGCCGTCGGAGGTGTCGAGGGCGGACCGCAGCGGCGAGCAGTGGAACCTGGCCGCGGTCGGCGGACCCGGCGAGGGCAGTCCGGACGTGGTGGTCGGCGTGCTGGACTCCGGCATCGACCCCGACCACCCGGACCTGGCGGATGCGGTGGACCGCGACGAGTCGGCGAGCTGCGTCGGCGGTGTCGCGGACCCCTCCGAGCGGGCGTGGCGGGCGACGACGTCGGCGCACGGCACGCACGTGGCCGGGATCATCGCGGCGGCCGACGACGGCAGAGGCACGACCGGGGTGGCGCCCGGCACGCGGGTCGCGTCGGTGAAGGTGATCGACGACCGCGGGGTCGTCACACCGGAGGCCGTCGTGTGCGGCCTGATGTGGGCGGCCGAGCACCGGATGGCGGTCACCAACTCGAGCTACGCGATCAACACGTGGGGGCCGGCCTGCTCGGGTTCACCGCACGAAGCGGTGCGCGAAGCTCTCGAGCGGGCCGTGGACTACTCGGCCACGCGGGGAACGCTGAACGTGGCGGCCGCGACGAACGACGCGCTGGACCTGACGCCGTCGCCGCGATCCGGCTGCGACGCGCTGCCGGCGGCGCTGCGGGACGTCGTCACGGTGTCGGCGGTCGGGCCGGACGGGGTCAAAGCCGGGTACAGCTCCTACGGGCTCGGAGTCGTGGACCTGACGGCGCCCGGCGGTGCCGGTGACACGTGCGTGCTGTCCACGACGCCGGGCGGGTACGACACGCTGTGCGGCACCTCGATGGCGGCGCCGCACGTGGCGGGCGCGGCGGCGGTGCTGGCAGCCGAGCGACCCGGCTCGACGGCGCGACAGCTGCGGCGGGCGCTGGAGGACCGAGCGCTGCCGGTGCCGTGCCCCGCGGACTACGACCTCAGCGGCGACGGGCGGCAGGACGCGTTCTGCGCCGGGTACACCGGGTACAACGGGTTCTACGGGCACGGACTGGTGCGCGTCGGTTGAGGCGCGTGAGCACGCGCGAATCGCACCGCGGCCGGGGCGGCTGACGGTGCCGGGTCAGCGCAGGAGCAGTCCGCTCAGCCGGCGGGTCGCGCCCCAGATTCCCAACGCCGTCAGCGCGGCCAGGTAGGCGATGTGGCCGATCATGCCGGGGTGCAGGGCACCCACTGCCAGCTCCCGCATCAGCTGGATCCCGTGGTAGAGCGGCGAGCACTGCACGACGATCCGCAGCACCTCCGGGTACACCGACAGCGGGTAGAACGTGGTGGAGAACAGGAACATCGGCACCACGGCCAGCTGGATGTAGTCGAACTGGGACGTCGAGCGCAGGAAGGTCGCGCACGTCATGCCGACCGCCGCGAAGGCGAGCGCGATCAGCAGCGCGACCGGGATCAGCAGCAGCGCCCACGGCGACGTGACCAGCCCCATCACGGCCATCACTACGAAGAACGCCACCGAGTAGAGGCCGCCGCGCAGGACCGCCCAGGAGATCTCGCCGATCGCGATGTCCAGCGGGCCGATGGGAGTCGCCAGCATCGCGTCGTAGGTCTTGGCGTAGCGGAACTTGAAGAACACGTTGAACGTGCTGTCGAAGATCGCGCCGTTCATCGCCGACGAGGCCAGCAGGGCGGGCGCGACGAACGCGACGTAGCTCATCGGGGCGCCGTCCGGACCGGTCGCGTCGCCGACCAGCCTGCCGAAGCCGATCTGGAACGCGACGAGGTAGAACAGCGGCTCCAGGACCCCGGAGGCGAACACCAGCCACATACGCGAGTAGGCGAGGACCGACCGCTCGACGATCTTGCTCGCCCGGCCGGCGTAAAGGCCGGGCGGGAGGACCCGGAGCAGGACGCCGCGGCGGGCGGGTCCCGTCAGCACGGTCATGGCGTAGCTCCTCGGCGAGCGGAGAGGGCGCGGGGCGCGCGCCGCGGTGATGGATGCGGGACCGACGTTGGCGCGGCGAGGCGCGTCCGCGGGTGACGGCCGGGCGGCAGTGTGTGCAGTGGAACGCCCCGGCGAGCGGGTCCGAACAGGGGTGTCGCGCGACGCGGGGAGTGGCCTCGGGTTGGCCGGCCGCTGCGCACGACGAGTTTCGGTTGGTCCCAGGGAAGGGGGACGGTGGGGAACCGGCCAAGCGTGTGGGCGCGGTGGAGGCCGGGCGGGAGGAGCCGGAGCGGGACGCCGCCGCGGGCGAGTTCCCTCAGCACGGCCATGGCGCAGCTCCTCGGCGGGCCGAGAGGGCGCTGGGGTGATGGATGCGGGACCGACGTTGGCGCAGCGGCGGGCGTCGGCGGGTGGAAGGCGGGCCGGAGGCCCCGAAGCGGGACGCCGCGGCGGGCGGGTTTGAGCAGCAGTGTCGCGCGGCGCGGGGAGTGGGCACGGGTCGGGTAGCCGCTGCGGGAGGCGCGCTGTGGCCGGTCCCAGCGACGCGGAGTGGTCGGGAGCTGGTCCGCGTGAATCGTGTCCTGTGGCATGGCGGTCTCACACCACCAGTCGTCGGTAGAAGTAGTGGTGGGCCAGGTAGGCCCCGACGGCGAAGAGGGCCGCCAGGAAGGCCAGGTGACCGAGCGCGGGCCACCACCGCAGGCCGCCCAGGGTGACGCCCCGCGCCAGTTCGTTGCCGTGCCACAAGGGCGAAATCCACGCCAGCCACCGCAGTGCGAGCGGGATCTGCTCGACCGGGAAGAACGTGCCCGCGAACAACGTCATCGGCATCACCACGAACCGGAACACGCCGTTGAACCTCGTGCCCTCGTCGTAGGTCGTCGCGGCCAGTGCGGTCACCGGCGCGGCGCACGCCAGACCCGTCACGGCGCCCACAACCACGACCAGCACGGCCCCCGCGTTCAACCACGCCCCGAACGGGATCGCGATCAGCGCGTACACGGCACCGGACAGCAGCAGCCGCAACGTCACCCAGATCAGGTGCCCGCCCAGCACCTGCCCGGGCGTGACCGGCGTCGCCGTGACGGCCAGGTAGTCCTTCTGCCACTTGAACCCCGACAGCACCGGGTACGTCGACTCCCCCACCGCGTTCTGCAGCGCCGCCGACACCAGCAGCGCGGGCGCGATGTAGTGCACATAGGACAGTCCGCCGGTGGCGGGCCCCGCCTGCACCTGGGAACCGAAGCCCAGCCCCATCGCGAGCAGGAACAGCAGCGGCTGCAGACCGGTCGAGTACACATTGGACTTCCAGTACCGCCGGTACCACGCCCAGTAGCCCTCGACGCGCAACCACGCGCCCTGCCACGCCGGCACCACCCGGCCCGTCGACACCACGCTCATCAGTCCACCAGCGTCCGTCCGGTCAGCCGGAGGAACACGTCCTCCAGGGTGCTGCGCCGCACCAGCGAGGACAACGGCCGCACGCCTCGCTGGTGCACCTGCTCCAGTGCGGCCTCCCCGGCCGCGGTGTAGAGCAGCAGGCGGTCCGGCAGCACCTCGACGCGGTCGGCCAGGTCGGCCACCCGGTCAGCGGGCGCCTCCTGCCCCGGCGGGAACCGCAACTCCAGCACCTCCCGCGTGGAATAGCGCAGGATCAGGTCCGACGGCGACCCCTCGGCCACGATCCGGCCGCCGTCCATGACCACCAGCCGGTCGCACAGCTGCTCGGCCTCGTCCATGTAGTGCGTGGTGATGATGAGCGTGACGCCCTGGGCCTTGAGCCGGAACAGCCTGTCCCACAACAGGTGCCGCGCCTGCGGGTCGAGCCCGGTGGTCGGCTCGTCGAGCAGCAGCAGCTCCGGGTCGTTGACCAGGGCGCGCGCGATGGTCAGCCGCCGTTTCATGCCACCGGACAGCGGCTCGACCTCGTCCCCGGCGCGGTCGGACAGCTGCGCGAACTCCATCAGCTCGACCGCCTTGCGCCGCACGTGCGCCCGCGACAGCCCGAAGTAGCGGCCGTAGACCTGCAGGTTCTGCCGCACGGTCAGCTCGTTGTCGAGGTTGTCCTGCTGCGGCACGACACCGAGCCGGGCGCGGATGCGCGGGCCCTCGATGTCGGGGTCCATGCCCAGCACCGTCAGGTCACCGTCCGAACGCGGCGACACCGACGCGATCATCCGCATGGTCGACGACTTGCCGGCGCCGTTGGGCCCGAGGAACCCGAACGCCTCCCCGCGCCGGACCTCCACGTCGATCCCGCGCACCGCCTCGAAGTCGCCGAAGCGCTTCACCAGCGCCTTGGCCTGCACCATGCTCGGTTCGTCCACGCCTGGCAGACTACGACCGACCACCGACAGTTTTCGATCGTTTTACGGCGCGGCCAGTTCCCGGGTCAACGCGGACGCGGCCGTCCGCACGGCCGGGGCGAGCCGCTCCACGTCGAGCCGCGCGGTGCTCCCGGTGATGGACACCGCCGCGATCAGGCGCCGGTTCCGGTCGAACACCGGGGCGGCCACGGCGGCGACACCGAGCTCGGCTTCCTCGTGGTTGACCCCGTACCCGCGCTCGACGGCCCGGTCGAGATCGCGCCTGAGCAACCCCGGCGCGACGATCGTGCGGGGCGTCCGGCGCGCGAGACCGGCCTCGGTGACGCGGTGGAAGTACTCCGGCGGCCCGAGCGCGAGGAACACCTTGCCGGTCGCGGTGCAGTGCACCGGCATGCGGCCGCCGACGCGCGAGACGATGGGTGTGGACCGGTGGCCGGTGACCTTCTCCAGGAACAACGTGTGGCAGCCGTCCGGCACGGCGAGGTGGATGTTCTCGTGCGTGGCCTCGTACAGGTCCTGCAGGTACGGCAGTGCGGCTTCACGCAGCTCGCGGCGCCGGGGCACGCGCTGGCCGAGCTCGAAGAGCTTCATGCTCAAGCGGTAGGAGGCGCCCTCGCGCTCCAGTCCGCCCCACCGGACGAGCTCGGCGACCAGCCGGTGGGCGGTGGCCTTCGGCAGGCCGGTGCGCGCGGACAGTTCGGCCAGGGAGAGTTCGACGTCGGCAGGTTCGAACGCGTCGAGCAGCCGCAGGCCGCGAGCCAGCACGGACTTCGGGACGTCGCCGTCGTTGGCGGTCATCCCCTGATGGTAAATCGCCGAGGGGCTCCCGGTGGGGATCAACCACACCGGAAGCCCCCTCGGCCGGTTGGTCACAGGTCGGGGAACCAGAGCTTCAGCTCGCGCTCGGCCGACTCGGGCGAGTCCGAGCCGTGCACCAGGTTGAACTGGGTCTCCAGGCCGTAGTCCCCGCGCAGCGTGCCGGGAGTGGCCTTCTCCACCGGGTCGGTGCCGCCGGCCAGCTGGCGGAAGGCCGCGATGGCCCGCACGCCCTCGACGGCGATCGCGACGACCGGGCCGGAGGTGATGAACTCCAGCAGGTCGCCGAAGAACGGCTTGTCCTTGTGCTCGGCGTAGTGCTCCTCGGCGACCGAACGCTCGACGGTGCGCAGCTCCAGCGCGGCCAGCTTCAGCCCCTTGCGCTCGATGCGCGAAATGACCTCGCCGACGAGGCCGCGCTGTACGCCGTCGGGCTTGACCAGGACCAGCGTGCGTTCACTCACGACTGCGTTTCTCCTTAAGAACACGTGCACGGATTGACCGGAAGCCTACTGGCCTGGTCAGCGCCGCGGTTCCAGGGTGGTCGACCACAGCGCGGCGCCGGTGCCGTCACGAAGATCGACGCGCAGTTCGCCCGTGCCGCCGTCGATGTTGATTTCGCCGAAATGCTGGAAACCGCCCATCGGCGAGGTGTTGGCCGCGGGCGGGGCGTGCACGAAAACCGCCTCCGGGCCGAAGGTCGGGTCGAGCGTGTTCGGGCCGAACGCACCCGCGTGCAGTGGCCCGGAAACGAATTCCCAGAACGGGTCGAAATCCTGCACGGCCGCGCGGTCCGGCGAATAGTGGTGGGCCGCGGTGTAGTGCACGTCCGCGGTCAGCCACACCGTGTTGCGCACCTTGCGCTTCGCGAGTTCACGCAGGACCCAGGCGATTTCGCTTTCCCGGCCGGCGGGCGCGCCGGGCCGGTTGTTCGCCACGCCCTCGATGCCGGTGCCGTCGAGCACCGCGAGCCCGATGGGCAGGTCGGCCTGCACGATCTTCCACGTCGCGCGGCTGCGGGACAGGCCGTCGACGAGCCACTGCGCCTGCTTCTCGCCGAGGATGTGCCCGGGCCGGGTCTGGTCGGCGGTGTTGGCGTCCTTGTAGCTCCGCATGTCCAGGACGAACACCTCGAGCCGCGAGCCGTAGGTGAAGCTGCGGTAGACGCGGCCGTCGACCGCGCGCTTCGGGTCGATCGGCTGCCATTCGTGGAAGGCCCGGAACGCGCGCGCGGCCAGGACGTCGACGCGCTTTTCGGTGTACTGCGGCAGATCCAGGATCTCGCCCGGGTACCAGTTGTTGGTCACCTCGTGGTCGTCCCACTGGACGTAGCTCGCGGTCGCCGCGGTGAACGCGCGGACGTTGTCGTCGAGCATGTTGTAGGCGAACTGCCCGCGGTACTCGTCGAGGGTTTCGGCGACCTTCGACTTCTCCGGGGTGACGATGTTGCGCCACACCCGCCCGTCGGGCAAGGTGACCGACTCGGTGAGCGGGCCGTCGGCGTACACCGTGTCGCCGCTGTGCAGGAACAGGTCCGGCTTGCGGGCGAGCATCGCGGAGTAGGCGGTCAGGCCGCCGATGTCGGGGTTGATGCCCCAGCCCTGGCCGACCACGTCGCCCGACCAGGTAAGCCGGACGTCGCTGCGCCCGACGGGCGCGGTCTTGAAGGTGCCGGCCAACGGTTCGCTGCGCACGCGGCCGTCGAGGGATTCGGCGGTGACGCGGTAGTGCACCTCGGTGCCCGGGGCGAGCGCGGAGATCCGCAGCTTGCCGGTGCCGCCGGTGTCCGGGGTGAGCAGCGGACCGCGCACGGTGCGGGCGTTGCGGAAGGACGGGTCGCGGGAGATCTCGACGACCATCCGGGACGGCCGGTCGGCGCGGGTCCAGACCAGTCCGGAGGTGGGGGTCACGTCGCCGGACTGGATGCCGTGGGTGAGCACCGGGCGGTCCGTGCGGACGAGGGTGGTGGCGCTCGCCAGGGGGCCGGCCAGGACACCGGCGGCCAGGACACCGGCGCCGGCGAGGCCGGTTCTGAGGGCGGAGCGTCGCGTCTGTTCGGTCATGCCGGTGTTCTATGCGGCGGCGGAAGCCGGAGGGCCAACTCCGGCTGTCCGCCCGGTGAATTACGCGGCGGCTCGCTGACGGCCGTCGGCGGTGCGCAGGCCGTAACCGAAGACGCGGTCCACGGCGATGTGTGCGAGCCAGGCCAGGGCGAGGGGGAAGGTGTTCGGGACGAAGCTGAAGACCACGAGGAACAGCACGGGCGACGCCCAATGGTGGGCGGCGTTGTAGAACGGCACGACCCGCCGCGGCAGGATGCCGCGACCGGCCGGTGGGGCACCGATCCCGGCCAGGAACGTCAGGTCCGGCCCGATCAGGCCCAGCAGCACGGCGCCGACGGTCCACCCGCCGTGCTCGACGGCCTCGAACACGGCGAACGCGAGCAGGAAGGCGGCGGCGACGGCCCAGGCGATGCGCTTCACGGGAACTCCTCCGAGATCGGGTATCCATTTCGAGAGCAGTGCTCTCAACATGGACGAGCGTGCCCGCATCGGCGCCCTTTGTCAAGAGCACCGCTCTCGGTTCGGATCGCCGCTACTCGGTGGGTTGCTGCTGGCTCGGCAGGCGTCCCTGCGCCATCCGCTTGGCCACGTCATTGCGCAGCCACAGCGCCCACAACCAGAACGCGGCGAACAGCAGCCCGATGATGCCGATCGCGACCTGCACGAAGAAGTACGCGATCAGCGCGACCTGCAGGACCAGGATCACCGGCACCGCCCAGCGCCGCTTCAGGACCCCGCACAGCAGGACGTGCAGGACGGCGATGACGATGACCCCCCAGCCCGGGACCGTGCCCACACCGCCGCCCAGGTTGGCGATGATCGGCACCGCCAGGCCGACGGTGATCGCCTCGCAGATCAGGGTGCCGGCCATGACCCCGCGGAAGGACTTCATCGGGTCCTTCGCCGGCGGCCGCACCGTCTTCTCCTCGCTCACGCCGGCTCCTTCCCGAACAACGTCCGCGCGTCCCCCACCGTGACGACCGAGCCGGTGATCAGCACGCCGCCACCGGCCAGCGGTTCGCCCGGGTCGTCGCTCTCCTCGACCAGCGCCACGGCCGTCTCCACCGCCGCGTCCAAACTGGACTCGGCGACCACCCGGTCCTCGCCGAAGATCGACAGCGCCAGCTCGTTCAGCTCGTCCAGCGGCATCGCGCGGGGCGAGCTGTTCTTGGTGACCACCACGTCGGAGACCACCGGTTCGAGCGCCTCCAGGATGCCGCGCACGTCCTTGTCGTCGAGCACGCCGATGACCGCGGTGAGCTTGCGGAAGGCGAACTCCTCCTCGATCGCGGTGGCCAGCGCCCGCGCGCCGTGCGGGTTGTGCGCCGCGTCGAGCAGCACCGTCGGTGCGGACCGGACGCGCTCCAGCCGTCCCGGGTTCTCCACGGCCGCGAACGCCTCGCGCACCGCCTCGATGTCCAGCCGCCGGTCCTTGCCCGCGCCGAAGAAGGCCTCGACGGCGGCCAGCGCCAGCAACGCGTTGTTCGCCTGGTGCGCGCCGTGCAGGGGCAGGAAGATCTCGTCGTAGACGCCGCCGAGGCCCTGCAGGCTCAGCATCTGCCCGCCGACCGCGATCTCCCGTCGCAGCACCCCGAACTCGCTGCCCGCGCGCGCGACCGTGGCGTCGACCTCGACGGCCCGCTCCAGCAGCACGCGCAGCGCCTCGGGCTCCTGCTCGGCGATGATCGCGACGCTGCCCGGCTTGATGATCCCGGCCTTCTCCCCCGCGATCTCGCCGAGGTCCGTGCCCAGGTAGTCGGTGTGGTCGAGGCCGACCGGCGTGATGACGGCGACCTGGCCGTCGGCCACGTTGGTGGCGTCCCACGTGCCGCCCATGCCGGTCTCGACGACGGCGGCGTCGACCGGGGCGTCGGCGAACGCCGCGAACGCCATGCCGGTGAGCACCTCGAACTTGCTCATCTTCGGGCCGCCCGCGCCGTCCACCATGCCGACGTAGGGCTCGATGTCGCGGTAGACGTCCACGTACTTCGACGCGGCGATCGGATGCCCGTCGAGCGCGATCCGCTCGGTGACCAGCTGCAGGTGCGGGCTGGTGTAGCGGCCGACGCGCAGGCCCAGCCGGGACAGCAGCGCGTCGACCAGGCGGGTGACCGAGCCCTTGCCGTTCGTGCCGGCCACGTGGATGACCGGGTACGTCTTCTGCGGGTCGCCCAGCACGGTCATCAGCGCGGTGATCCGGTCGAGCGACGGCTCGATCTTCGTCTCCGGCCAGCGCTGGTTCAGCTCGGCCTCGACGCGCAGCAGCTCCTGGCGGGCCCGGCGCTCGATCTCCTCGAGGTCGACCGGGTCGATCTCGGCCGGATCGTCGGGCAGGGGCCCGGCCACGAAGTTGCCCCCGCTGGACAGCTCCGCCGGGTACTCCTCGTCCTCGCCCGATGTCACACGTTCTCCCTACTCAGCCGGGGCCGACTACCCCGCCGAGTCTACTTTCGCCGGTCCTGGCAGGTTGGGCTGCATGCCGTTCGACCACAACCACGCCTACCACCGGCTGTTGCTGCGGCACGTGCCCGCTGGGGCGCGCACCGCGCTCGACGTGGGCTGCGGGTCGGGACGGTTCGCCCGCAGGCTGGCCGCAGCGGGGCTCGCCGTCGAGGGCATCGACGCGTCCGCGGAGATGATCACGCTCGCGCGGGCGCTCGGGCCGGCCGCGATCACCTACCGCAACGAAGACGTCACGACGGCCGAGCTCGGGCGCTACGACTTCGTCTCGTGCCTGGCGTCGCTGCACCACGTGCCGTTCGAGACGGTGACGAAACTGCGCGGCGCTGAACCCGGGCGGAGTGCTGGCGGTCCTCGGCCTGGCGAAGCCGCGCTCGCCCGGGGACTGGGTGAAGTGGGGCCTGCTCGCGCCGCCGGTGAACCTGGCGGCGCGGCTCGTCGTGGTGGCCGGGGAACACCTGAACGGCGGCCCCGATCCCGTCGCGTCGCCCCCGGTTCGGGACTGGGAGACGACGATGACGCAGGTGCGGCGCGAGTCGGCGGCGCTGCTGCCCGGGCGGACCGTGCGGCCGCTGCTGTTCTTCCGCTACCTGCTGCTCTACCGAGCCTGACGCGCGGCGATGCGCGCCTGCACCTCGGGGCGGCGCAGGGGCGGCACCGTGGCCGGGGGTTGGCGGCGCGCGGGCAGCTCGTCGAGCAGCCGCGTGGTGATCTCGGCGATCTCGGCCACCGCCCGTTCGAAGGGTTCGCGCGTGGCGTCCGACAGCGTCTGCACGCCGGTCACCTTCCGCACGTACTGGCGCGCGGCGGCCTCGATCTCCTCGGCCGTCGCCGACGGCTCCAGCCCGCGGAGCACGGTGATGTTTCGGCACATGCGGCCGAGGGTACGCGCGCCGCGGCCTCGACGGGGACACTCCGATCGGGCAAGCTCGGGGCAGCTTCGAGTGCACGAGGAGGTGTACACCCTGGCCACGGACTTCGGCGCGTACGTCGAGCGCCACCCCGTTCCCGCAACCGGGATCCCCTTCGCCGTCAAGGACTTCCTCGACGTCGCCGGCCAGACGACCCGCAACGGCACGCCCGGTCTGGGACACCACGTCGCGGCCGAGGACGCCGAACCGGTCGCCCGGCTGCGCGCGGCCGGTTACGTACCGGTCGCCCGGACCACCGTGCCCGAGCTGGCCTGGTCGGTCCGCACCCCGGGCTGCCGCAACCCGCGGGACCCCCGACGGGACGCGGGCGGCTCGAGCGGCGGGTCGGCGGTCGCGGTCGCCATCGGGGACGTGCCGGTCGCGCTGGGCACCGACACCGGCGGCTCGATTCGCATCCCGGCCGCGCTGTGCGGCGTCGCGGGGCTGCGGCCCACCCACGGCACGATCTCGATGCGCGGAGTGACCCCGCTGACGCCGTCGATGGACACCGTCGGGCCGATCGCGCGGACCGCCGCGGAGTGCCTCGAGGTGCACCGGATCCTCGGCGGCGCGGTGGAAGGCGCGCCGGAGAGCGTCGAGGGTCTGCGGCTGGGCTGGCCGGAACACCTGTGGGGCACCAAGATCGATCCGGAGGTGCTGCGGATCGTCGAAGGCGCGCGGGACGTCCTGCGGGCGTCGGGCGCGGAGATCGTGCCGGTCGAGCTGCCGCTGGGCCACCGGCACGCGCGGTCCGCCGGGTTCACGACCATGCTGTTCGAGTCGGCGCAGCTGTGGTGGCAGGCCTACCAGGACGACCCGTCCGGCCTGCGGGGCCGCGCGATCGGGCAGCTCAAGGCCGGCAGCGAGGTCACGCGGGACGACTACGACGCGGCCCGCGAGCACGCCGCCGCGATCGCCGGCGAGGTGGACGACGCGTTCACCGAGGTCGACGCCCTGCTGATGCCCACCGTGCCGGTCGCCGCCGCGCTCGCCGAAGCCGACGCGGTCGAGGTCGGCGGGCGGGCCGAGGCGATCGAGAACGCCTACTACCGGCTGACCGCGCTGGCCGCGGTCAGCGGGCACCCCGCGCTGACGGTCCCGGCCGGGCTGACCGCCGACGGCCTCCCGGTCGGCGCCCAGCTCGTCGGGCCCCGACGGCGGGAGGCCCTCCTCTGCCTGCTCGGCACCACGATCGAAGGAGGCTCCCGGTCATGACCAAACCCGACCCGCGCGACCTGCTCGGCATCCGCGGCCTGCTCCACGACGAGGAGCGCGAGATCGCGGACACGGTGCGGACGTTCGTCCGCAAGGAGGTCGCCGACCACGCCGGCCAGTGGTTCGAGGACGCGACGTTCCCGCGGCACCTGGTCGGGCAGCTCGGCGAAATGGGTCTGCTCGGCATGCACCTGACCGGTTACGGCTGCGCGGGCACCAGCGCGACCGCCTACGGCCTGGCGTGCCTGGAGCTGGAGGCCGGCGACAGCGGGCTGCGCAGCTTCGTGTCCGTGCAGGGCTCGCTGGCGATGTTCCCGATCTGGAAGTACGGCTCGGACGAGCAGAAGGACCGGTGGCTGCCGGCGATGGCACGCGGCGAGGCGATCGGCTGCTTCGGCCTCACCGAGCCCGACCGCGGCTCCGATCCCGGCGACATGCGCACCTACGCCCGCCGCGACGGCGACGACTGGATCGTCAACGGCGCCAAGATGTGGATCACCAACGGCACCCTCGCCGACGTCGCGGTGGTCTGGGCGCGCACCGACGAGGGCGTGCGCGGGTTCGTCGTGCCGACGGACACCCCGGGTTTCACCGCACGGGAGATCAAGCACAAGCTGTCGCTGCGGATGTCGGCCACGGCGGAGCTGTCGTTCGACGACATGCGCCTGCCCGCCGACGCGGCGCTGCCCGGCGTGACCGGATTGAAGGGGCCGCTGTCGTGCCTGTCGGAGGCGCGGTTCGGCATCCTGTTCGGGGCCCTCGGCGCGGCACGCACCTGCTACGAGAGCGCTCTGGACTACGCGGCGAGCCGGGAGCAGTTCGGGCGCCCGATCGGCGGTTTCCAGCTGACGCAGCAGAAACTGGTCGGGATGGCGCTGGAGCTGAACAAGGGCATGCTCCTCGCGGTGCACCTGGGCCGGCGCAAGGACGCCGGCGACCTGCCGCCGGAACTGGTCAGCTTCGGCAAGCTCAGCAACGTGCGCACGGCGATCGACGTCGCCCGCACCTCGCGCACCATCCTGGCGGCGAACGGGATCAGCCTCGAGTACCCGGTCCTGCGGCACGCCAACAACCTGGAGAGCGTGCTGACCTACGAGGGCACCGAGGAGATCCACACGCTGGTGCTGGGCCAGCTGCTGACCGGCCAGAGCGCCTACCGCTGAGGCGAACGGGTGGCGGGCGGCCGTCCGGTCGACACCCGCACAGGTGATAACCGGCCCGCCCCACCCGATCGGCGGCGCCGGACGCGGCCGGCAGCGATTAAGAAGAACTCATGCGCCGCAGCATGGTCGTCGTCCTGGTCGCCGCCTGCACGTTGCTGGCGTCCGCCCTCACCGCCTCCGCCACGCCCCGCTACCGGCACTACGTGGCGCTCGGCGACTCCTACACGGCCGGACCGCTGATCCCGCTGCAACGCCTGGACCCGGTCGGCTGCCTGCGGTCCACCGCCAACTACCCGTCACTGCTGGCGATCGCGCTGCGGGTCGGCTCGTTCACCGACGTGTCGTGCAGCGGCGCGGACACCCACGACATGGTCGCCCCGCAGGACGTGGTGCTCGGGCCGAACCCGCCGCAGCTCGACGCGCTGCGCGCGGACACCGACCTGGTCACGCTCGGCATCGGCGGCAACGACTACGGCGTCTTCGGCACGATCATCGGCACCTGCCCCGGGCTGCGGGATTCCGACCCGGCGGGCAACCCGTGCGAGCGGCACTTCACCGTCGACGGCGTCGACACGATCAAGGCGCGGCTGCCGCAGACGCAGGCGAACGTCACGGCGGTGCTCGGCGAGATCCACGACCGCGCGCCGGACGCCGAGGTGCTGGTGATCGGCTACCCGCGCATCGCCCCGCCGACGGGCACCTGCCCGCAGATCCTGCCCTTCGCGGACGGCGACTACCCGTGGCTCAACAGCGTCGAGGAGGAACTCAACGCGGCGTTGGAGAAGGCGGTCGCCGAGGACGGTAAGGCGTCCTATGTGGACACTTATGGTCCGTCGCTCGGGCACGACGCCTGCGCTCCGCCGGGTCAGGCGTGGATCAACGGCAAGGACCTCAAGCCGTGGGCGGCGAACTACCACCCGCTGTTCACCGGGATGCAGGGCGTCGCGGCGACGACCCTCGCGGCGCTACGCGATGGAGCGGGCGCGGCCGTCGCGGTGCGGTAGCTGCCAGGTCATCGACACCGTGGTGCCCTCGTCGGAGGCCGTGATCTCGACGTGCCCGGCGAGCCCGCGGATGAGCCTGAACCCGCGCCCGTCGGCCATCGTGCGGCCCGGCGGCAACGGCTTCCAGCGGCCGCGGTCGATGACGGTCACCGCGATCAGGTCGTGGTCGCGGCTCGCGTGCAGTTCGACCGGGCCGCCCTTGCCGTCCGGGTAGGCGTGGGTCACCGAGTTCGTCAGCGCCTCGTAGCCGGCCAGGCCGATGGCGTGCGCGAGGTGACCGGGCAGGTCGAGGTCGTGCGCCCAGCGCACCAGCTCGTACCGCAGTTCGGTGATGTCGCGCGGTGACGCGGGCCAGTGGCAGTGGAGGCTGGTCTCGGTGCAGCCGGACGGGCGGGACGTGCTGTCCATCGGCTTCCCCCACTCGAGGGTGTGCAGGTTCCCTTCATCTTCACACTGTCGAGTGAATGGGCAACAGGGACCTTGGACCTCATTGGATGCCCGACTCTCGATACCCTTCAATACCGCTTAATTCCCTTTGCTTCCGCTTAATAGGGAAGGATAGGGTAGAAGTATGGTTGACACGATCACGGAAATCAGCGGGGTTCGGACCTTCCGGTGCGCGCCCGAGGGGCCACGCATAGCGACGGAGGCGGACGCGCTCGACCTGGTGGGGCGGTTGTACTGGGACGAGGTCGAGCTGATCGTGCTGCCGGTGGAACGCCTGGCACCGGAGTTCTTCGAGCTGAGCACCGGGGTCGCGGGCGCGATCACGCAGAAGCTGCTGAACTACGGCTTCCGGCTCGCGATCCTCGGGGACATCGCGCCGTTCACGGCGGGCAGTGCGGCGCTGGCGGCCTACGTCGCGGAGTCCAACCGCGGCCGGCAACTGTGGTTCGTGCCGGACCTGGACGTTCTCGAAACGCGCCTCGGCCGCGCCGCGGCCTGACTAGGGTGGTCCGATGACGAGCACCCAGCGCGGAGACGTGGGACCCCCCAGCGTCAACGCGGACGAAAAGACCACGCTGACGACCTTCCTGGACTACCTGCGGGAGGCCGTGATCGCGAAGGCCGCCGGCGTGCCGGACGACGTCGCCCGCACTCCGGGGGTGTCGTCCGGCACCAGCCTGCTGGGCTTGCTCCGGCACCTGACCGGCGTCGAGCACAACTGGTTCGTCTGGTCGTACCGGGGCGAAGGCTCGCTGCGGGACGACGAGCTCACCCCCGACCCGGCCGACACCGTGGCGGGGCTCATCGACGACTACCGCCGGACGGTGCGGCGCTGCAACGAGATCATCGCCGCATGCGAGGACCTCGACCGCCCCGGCGCCCGCACGCTGCGCGAGGCGGAGCCGCCGTCCATGCGCTGGCTGCTGGTCCACCTGATCGAGGAGACCGCCCGGCACGCCGGACACGCCGACATCCTGCGCGAACAGATCGACGGTGCCGTGGGCCGCTGACGCCCGGTCCGCCCGGGGGCGTCGCGGCGCTGGGCCGGGCGCGGCGCTGGGGCAGCGCGGCGCCGGAGCGTGGCGGCGCTGGGGCAGCGCGGCGCCGGAGCGTGGCGGCGCTGGGGCAGCGCGGCGCCGGAGCGTCGCGGCGCCGGGGCAGCAGCGCGGCGCTGGGGCGTCGCGGCGCTGGGTGGAGACAGGTCGCCGCCACGTGCGGCGGTGGAGGCGGTGGGCTGCCGCGACGGGCGGTGGTGGGTAGCGGCGGCGCACCGTGGGGCCGCCGCGGCGCGGGGTGGTGGCACGCGATGGCGGGCGACCGCCGCCCGCGCTGGTGGCCGCGGCACGCGGAGTGGGTGATGGCTGCGACACGCGGTGGCGGGCGATGGCATCGTTCGGTGGCCGGGGCGGGTCGCCGGGTCAAGCGGTGGTGAGTGGGCGCAGCGTGCGGTAGCGCGTAGTGGCCGCGGCATGCGGTGCCGGCCACCCGCGGCGCGCGGTGTTGAGACGGTGCGCCACCGCTGGCGGTGGCGGGCGGTGGCCGCGGCATACGGTACCGGCCAGCCGCGGCCCGCGGTGGTGAGCGGTGGCGGCATCCGGTGGTAGAGACGGTGAGCCACCGCTGGCCGTGGCCCGTGGTGGCCGCGGCACACGGTACCGGCCAGCCGCGGCGCGCGGTGGTGAGCGGTGACGCCTCAGTGGTAGAGACGGTGGGCCACCAGCTGTCGGTGGCGGATGAGTGGCCGCGGCATTCGGTCGTAGGTGGCCGCAGCACACAGAGCCGGGGCCGCTATAGCACGCGGTGGTAGGCGGGGATGCGTGGCGCCCGCTCGCTGCCACCTTCGGTGAACAGCGCGGGCGCACTGGCCGTGGCTCACCGGCGATGGAGCCACGACCGGCAGAGTCCCGCAGTCGACCGTCGCAGGCGGTCATCCCCCGCGCCACGGAGGGCCGGCGCTGACCACATGCCTCCCGTAGGAGGGTGTCGACGGCCGGACGCCCGCCCCGGGCGATTGCCGCTCGTAGGCCTCCATCGCGGAAGCGCACGGGCAGCCACCGCCGCGGGCCGGGCACGGCCGTCCTGCGGCCCGGGAATCAGGCCGCGGGCAGCGAGGCCAGGCGTGCGGTCAGGCGCTCGATGTCGGCCGCCGCGGCGTCGCGGCGCACCTTGATCTTGTCCACGACCTCGGCGGGCGCCTTGTCGAGGAACGCCTGGTTGCCGAGCTTGCCCTCGGTCTGCTTCAGCTCCTTCTGCGCCGCCGCCAGGTCCTTCTCCAGCCGCTTCCGCTCGGCGGCCACGTCGACCGCGCCGGACAGGTCCAGTTCGACGTGCACGTTCCCGACGGACAGGCTCACCTCGACCGACGCCGACGCGGTGAACCCGTCCTCCGGAGCGGTCAGCCGCGCCAGCGACCGGACCGCCTCCTCGTGCCCGGCCACGTCGCCGAAGCCCTCGCCGTTGACGCGCGCCGCGACGCGCTGACCGGGCTTCAACCCCTGGTCCGACCGGAACCGGCGGATCTCGGTGATCAGCTTCTGCACATCGGCGATCCGGGCGTCGGCCGCGGCATCGGCGTACGAGTGGTCGGCCTCGGGCCAGGAAGCGATCACGAGCGACTCGCCGCCGGTCAGCGCCCGCCACAGCTTCTCGGTGATGAACGGGATCACCGGGTGCAGCAGCCGCAGCACGGTGTCGAACACGTGCCCCAGCACCGAGCGCGTGCTCTCGGCCCGGTCACCCGCGATCTGGACCTTCGCCAGCTCCAGGTACCAGTCGCACAGCTCGTCCCAGGTGAAGTGGTAGAGCCGGTCGATGGCCTTGGCGAACTGGAAGTCCTCCAGCAGCTCGTCCACTTCGGACACCGTGGTGGCGAGGCGGCCGAGGATCCAGCGGTCGGCCTCGGTCAGCTCGCCGGGCGACGGCAGCGGCGTGGCCACGGTCGCGCCGTTCATCAGCGCGAACTTGGTGGCGTTCCACAGCTTCGTGCAGAAGTTGCGCGACCCGGCGGCCCACTCCTCGGCCAGCGCCATGTCCGCGCCCGGGTTCGCGCCGCGGGCGAGGGTGAAGCGGGTGGCGTCGGCGCCGTAGTTGTCCATCCAGTCCAGCGGGTCGATGACGTTGCCGCGGGACTTCGACATCTTCTTGCCCTGCGCGTCGCGAATGAGCCCGTGCAGGTAGACGTGGTCGAACGGCTGCACGCCGTCGCCACCGTAGAGGCCGAACATCATCATGCGGGCGACCCAGAAGAACAGGATGTCGTAGCCGGTGGACAGCACGCTGGTCGGGTAGAACTTCGCCAGGTCGGGGGTCCGCTCCGGCCAGCCCAGTGTCGACAGCGGCCACAGTCCCGAGGAGAACCAGGTGTCCAGGACGTCCGGGTCCTGGGTCCAGCCCTCGCCGGACGGCGGCTGCTCGTCCGGGCCCACGCAGACGGTCTCGCCGTCCGGGCCGTACCAGACCGGGATGCGGTGACCCCACCACAACTGGCGCGAAATGGTCCAGTCGTGCATGTTGTCGACCCAGTCGAAGTAGCGCTTCTCCAGCTCCGGCGGGTGGATCTTGGTGCGCCCGTCGCGCACCGCGTCACCGGCCGCGCGGGCCAGCGGCTCGACCTTGACCCACCACTGGAGCGACAGCCGCGGCTCGACGACGGTGTCGCAGCGCGAGCAGTGGCCCACCGCGTGCAGGTACGGCCGCTTCTCGGCGACGATCCGGCCCTGCTCCCGCAGCGCCGCGACGATCGCCGGGCGCGCCTCGAACCGGTCGAGGCCCTGGAACGGGCCCGGCGCGGTGATGGTGGCTCGCTCGTCCATGATCGTCGGCATCGGCAGGTTGTGCCTGCGGCCGATCTCGAAGTCGTTCGGGTCGTGCGCCGGGGTGACCTTGACGGCACCGGTGCCGAACTCGGGGTCGACGTGCTCGTCGGCGATGATCGGGATCCGGCGGCCGGTCAGCGGCAGCTCGACCTCGGTGCCGACCAGGTGCCGGTAGCGCTCGTCGTCCGGGTGGACGGCCACCGCGGTGTCCCCGAGCATCGTCTCGGCGCGGGTGGTGGCCACGACGATCGAGTTCTCACCGTCGCCGTAGCGGATGGAGACGAGCTCGCCCTCGTCCTCCGAGTGCTCGACCTCGATGTCGGACAACGCGGTCAGACAGCGCGGGCACCAGTTGATGATCCGCTCGGCGCGGTAGATCAGGCCCTCGTCGAACAGGCGCTTGAACATCGTCTGGACGGCGCGGGACAGGCCCTCGTCCATGGTGAAGCGCTCGCGCGACCAGTCGACGCCGTCGCCGAGGCGGCGCATCTGGCCGAGGATCTTGCCGCCGTACTCGGCCTTCCACTCCCAGACGCGCTCGACGAACTTCTCGCGGCCCAGGTCGTGGCGGGACAGGCCGGACTTGGCCAGCTCGCGCTCGACGACGTTCTGGGTCGCGATGCCGGCGTGGTCCATGCCCGGCAGCCAGAGCACCTCGTAGCCCTGCATGCGGCGGCGGCGCGTCATCACGTCCATCAGCGTGTGGTTGAGCGCGTGCCCCATGTGCAGGCTGCCGGTGACGTTGGGTGGCGGCAGCACGATGGTGAACGGAGGCTTGTCCGACCCGGCGTCCGCCGTGAAGTAGCCCGCGTCTACCCACCGCTGGTAGAGAGCGGCTTCTTCGTCGGCCGGGTTCCACGCGGCCGGGAGGGCGGGCTGCTGGTCAAGAGGGTTCTCCGTCACAACCGGTAAGTGTACGAACCGGCCTTTCCGCGTCGCATCCGCCTTCCTTGCGCGCCCGTAACGATCTCCGTCACGCCGGTAACGAACCCCGCCGCCGGCCGACAGAAAGGCGAAGATCGAACCGGAAGGCGAATCCGAAGTGGACGACAACGACATCTCCCAGCACCCCGACCTGCGGGACCCGGACTGGCAGCGGCGCGCGGTGCGGGAAGCGCGGGGCGACCTGCGCAGGCAGCGCCGCCGGGGCCGGATCGGCAAGCGGATCGCGTGGGCCGCCGGGTCGCTGGTCGTCGTCGCCGGGGCCGTGTTCGGGCTCGTCCAGTGGGGCCGGTCGACCTCCGCCCACTACGACGGGAGCGCGCCACCGCCGGCCGAGATCCGCCCGACCGCGCCGAGCGTGCTGCCCGACATCGCCCAGGTCGACCTGACCCGCCCCTTCGCCGGCACACCCGCCGAGACCTGGGGCGAGTCGGTGGACGCGCTCACCGTCCCGCCGACCGGCCCGGTCGGCCGGATCAGCGCGGCGCAGGTGCAGAACGCCGTGGACCAGGTGAAGAAGGCCATCCACGCGGCGCGGCTGGACCGCCACACCATCGAAGCCCGCGACGGCTCGGCCTACCTGAACCTCCTCGCCCCGAACGCGCGGCCGGCATCCGCGGGCAACATCGCCGACCGCAGCAGTGACGCGGTCATGTCGCAGGTCAGCTTCGCGGCGGAGGGGTTCAAGCTCCTGCCCGCCAACCCCCGGATCAGCGGCACCATCACCGCCGCGCCGGGCACGGACTCAGGGCGGCTGACCCTGCACGCCAGCTTCGTCGTCGGCTACGCGTTCGACCCGGACGGCTACACGCCGATCATGAGCCCGGGGTACATCGACGTGTTCATGCGCCACGAGGTGGACTTCGAAATGATCGCGGGCTCGAACTACCCGAAGGCCGACCGGGGGCTCTGGGTCACCAGGACGAACTCCATCGTCCATTCGATGGCCTGCGGCCCCGCGAAGAAGGGGTACCTGGCGCCCGCGTACAGCGAGCTCGGCTCTGACGGGGGGCCGGTCCAGAACGAGGCGGCGCTGTTCGACGTCACGCAGCCGATGCCGGAGGTCAGCAACCCCTGCGACTGACCGGTTCGACAGGCCAGACTCAACAGCCTAGACTGTGTATATGACCCGGGTTCCGAACGACGTCGCGCGCTTGGCGGGTGCCCTGCGCGGCGTCGTCGGGCAGTTGCACCGCCGCCTGCGGCAGGTGGACAACGCCGGGGTGCTGACGCCGTCGCAGTCGGCCGTGCTCGCGCGGCTGCACCGGGACGGCCCGGCCACCCAGGCGCAGCTCGCGGCGGCCGAGCACGTCCGGCAGCAGTCGATGGCGTCCACGCTCGCCGCGCTCGACGAGCTGGGCTACCTCAGCCGCAGCCGCGACCCGCGGGACGGCCGCCGCGTGGTCATCGCCCTGTCCGACCTGGGCGAGAAGACCGTGCGGGGCGTGCACCAGCACCGGGAGGAATGGCTGGCGCAGGCGCTCGTGGACGACCTCACGCCCGAGGAGCGCCGCAAGATCGACGACGTGCTGCCCCTGCTGCAGAAGCTGGCGCAGCGATGAGGAAGTGGTGACGACGGCTCAGCGCACGATGACGCGATCCGGAACCGCCTATCCCCCGCGCATGGTCCTGCCACTGGTGGCCAGCGCGGTGCTCAACCCCATCAACTCCACGCTGATCGCCGTGGCGCTGGTGCCGATCGGCCAGGCCTTCGGCGCCGGGCCGGGCGCGACCGCGTGGCTCATCACGTCGCTGTACCTGGCCACGGCCGTCGGGCAGCCGGTGGTCGGGCTGTTCGTGGACCGCTTCGGCGCGCGCCGCGTGCTACTGGCCGGCGCGGCGATCGTGATGCTCGCCGGGATCGGCGGCCTGCTCGCCTTCTCCCTCGGCTGGCTCATCGCGGTCCGGGTCGTGCTCGGGATCGGCACCTGCGCCGGCTTCCCGGCCGCGATGGCCGTGCTGCGCAAGCGCGCGGACGCCATCGGCGGCGGCGTGCCGAGCCGCATCCTGTCCGTCCTGGCCATGGCCTCGCAGACGGTCATGGTCATCGGCCCGACGCTGGGTGGCGCGCTGATCGGCCTGGCCGGGTGGCCCGCGATCTTCGCCGTCAACATCCCGCTCGCCGCCGTCGCGCTCGTGCTGGCGTTCGTCTGGGTGCCCAAGGACCCGGTGCGCACCCGGACGCGCGAACCGATCGACTTCGCCGGCATCGCGCTGTTCTCCGCGACCCTGCTGGCGGTGCTGCTCTACGTGATGGCGCCCGCGGTGTCCGACCTGTACTTGCTCGGTGCCGCGCTGGCGCTGGGCGCGCTGTTCGTGCGGGTCGAACTGCGGGCCCGGCGCCCGTTCATCGACCTGCGGATGCTCGCCGGCAACGCCCCGCTGCTGCGCACCTACCTGCGCCAGGCGCTGGCGTTCCTCATCGTCTACTCGATCATGTTCGGCTACGTGCAGTGGCTGGAGTCGGCGCGCGGGCTCACCGAGTCCGCCGCCGGGGCGCTGCTGCTGCCGATGTCCGTGGTCGCGGTGCTCGCCGCGGCGTCGGCGGGCAGACCGACCCGGCTCAAGGGCCGTCTGGTCGTCAACTCGCTCGCGCTGCTCGCCGGGTCGGTGCTGCTGCTGTTCGTCGGCGACGGGACCTGGATCGGCGCGCTGGTGGTGCTCGCCGCGGTCTTCGGGCTGGGGCAGGGCCTGACGAGTGTGACCAATCAGACCGTCCTCTACGGCCAGACGCCGCCGGAGGTGATCGGCACCGCGAGCGGCCTGTTCCGCACCGCGCAGTACCTCGGCGCGATCGGCTCGTCCACGCTGATCGCCCTGTGCTTCGGGGACAAGGCCAGCTCACAGGGCCTGCACGAGCTGGCGGCCGCGCTCATCGGGATCGGCGTCGTGCTGTTCGTGGTGACGGTCGCCGACCGGACACTCCGGAACTGCGGTACTCGACCAAGGTCGGCCGCTGCCGCAAGATAGTGGACGTGACACGCAACGCGCCGCGCGAAGACATCGACGAAGCCGCCCTCGAAGTGCACAAGCCCAAGGAGTGGGCGGCCGGGATCCCCGGAGTGGCGGTGTCACTCCTGCGCGGTGTCGAGCAGATGGGCGCCGGGCGCACGGTGAAGACGCTGCGCCTGCTCAACCAGCGCGAGGGCTTCGACTGCCCGGGCTGCGCCTGGCCGGAGCCGCGCGCGGAGGACGGTGAGCACCGCAAGCTCGCCGAGTTCTGCGAGAACGGCGCGAAGGCCGTGGCCGAGGAAGCCACCAAACGGCGCGTCGACCGCGAGTTCTTCGCCCGGCACTCCGTCGAGGAACTGCACGCCCGCACCGACTTCTGGCTCGGGCAGCAGGGCCGCCTCACCGAACCGATGGTGCTGCGCGAGGGCGCGACGCACTACGAGCCGATCGCGTGGGACAGCGCTTTCCGGATGATCGCCGGCGAACTCGCGGACCTGGACAGCCCGGACGAGGCGATCTTCTACACCTCCGGCCGCACCAGCAACGAGGCCGCGTTCCTGTACCAGCTGCTGGTGCGGGCGTTCGGCACCAACAACCTGCCGGACTGCAGCAACATGTGCCACGAGTCGTCCGGCGCCGCGCTGTCGGAGGCCTACGGCATCGGCAAGGGCTCGGTGAGCCTGGCCGACATCCACCACGCGGACCTGATCGTCGTCGTGGGCCAGAACCCGGGGACGAACCACCCGCGCATGCTGTCCGCGCTGGAGGAGGCAAAGGGCCGCGGCGCGAAGGTGGTCGCGGTCAACCCGCTGCCCGAGGCGGGGCTGATGCGGTTCAAGAACCCGCAGAACCCGCGCGGCGTGGTGGGCAAGGGCACCCCGCTGGCCGACGAGTTCGCCCAGATCCGGCTCGGCGGCGACCTCGCGCTGTTCCAGGCGATCGGGCACCTGCTGCTGTCCTGGGAGGAGGCGGCGCCGGGCACGATCATCGACCGCGCCTTCGTCGAGGCGTCCACGCACGGGTTCGACGACTGGGCCAAGAACCTGCGCGAGATCGACTGGGCGGCGATCGACGAGGCCACCGGCCTGGACCGCGACCAGATCGAGCGGATCGCGCGCATGATCGCGGCCTCCGAGCGCACGGTGTACTGCTGGGCGATGGGTCTCACGCAGCACCGGCACGCGGTCGCCACGATCCAGGAGATCAGCAACCTCGCGTTCGCCCGCGGCATGATCGGCAAGCCGGGTGCGGGGCTGTGCCCGGTCCGCGGGCACTCCAACGTGCAGGGCGACCGCACGATGGGCGTCTGGGAGAAGATGCCCGAGACGTTCCTCAGCAGGCTCGAGGACGAGTTCGGGATCCCGGTGCCGCGCAAGCACGGCTTCGACACCGTCGACGCGATCCGCGCGATGCGGGACGGGCGCGGCAAGGTGTTCATCGGCATGGGCGGCAATTTCGCGGCCGCCACCCCCGATTCGGAGCTGACCGAACGCGCGCTGCGCTCGTGCGAGCTGACCGTGCACGTGTCCACCAAGCTCAACCGGTCGCACGTGGTGCCCGGGAAGACGGCACTGATCCTGCCGACGCTCGGCCGCACCGAGCGGGACACGCAGGCGGCCGGCGACCAGTTCGTCACGGTCGAGGACTCGATGTCCTGCGTGCACGTCTCGCGGGGCCGCCTGAAGCCGGCGAGCGATCACCTGCTGTCCGAGGTGGCGATCATCTGCCGCCTCGCGCGCGAGCTGTTCGGCGCGGACCACCCCGTGCCGTGGGCGGACTTCGAGGGGAACTACGACCTGATCCGCGACCGCATCGCGCAGGTCGTGCCCGGCTGCGCGGACTACAACGCGAAGGTGCGGCAGCCGGACGGCTTCGTGCTGCCGCACCCGCCGCGCGACTCCCGGTCGTTCGCCACCTCGACCGGCAAGGCCAACTTCACGACGAGCGAGCTGGAGTTCCCGCGCGTGCCGGCCGGACGGCTGCTGCTGCAGACCCTGCGCAGCCACGACCAGTACAACACCACGATCTACGGCCTGTCCGACCGCTACCGCGGCATCGAGGACGCGCGTCGCGTGGTGATGGTGAACCCGCGGGACCTCGCCGAGCTCGGCTTCGCCGACAGGGCGCTGGTCGATCTGGTCTCCGAGTGGGAGGACGGCAGCGAACGGCGGGCGCCGCGGTTCCGCGTGGTGGCCTACCCGACCGCGCGGGGGTGCGCGGCGGCGTACTTCCCGGAGGCCAACGCGCTGGTGCCGCTGGACTCGGTGGCGAAGAAGTCGAACACGCCGGTGTCGAAGGCGGTCGTGCTGCGCCTGGAACCCGCCGCGGGCTGAGCGGCGGCCCCTACCGGCAACGGGGGTCGCCGGCCGAGCGCGCCGTCAACGGGGAGCCCGGACGAGCGGGCGGTGAGCCCGGGTCAGAGGACCGTGTTGCCGTACATCTCGCCGAGCGGGTCGGCGATCAGCTCGACGCGGGCGCCGTCGGGGTCGCGGAAGTAGACCGAGACGTCGCTGTGCACGGCGTGCTCGACACCGGCCTCGTCGAGTTTGCGGACCAGGCGCTGCCAGCGCTCCGGGTCGATCGAGATGGCGATGTGGTGGAGCCCGCCGAGCACCTCCGCGTAGGGCCCGACGTCCAGGCCCGGGAAGTCGAAGAACGCCAGCAGGTTGCCGTTGCCGATGTCGAAGAAGAAGTGCGACGAACCCGGGTAGTCGCGGTTCTCGATCAGCTCGGTGAGCGGGAACTCCAGCAGGTCCTGGTAGAAGCGGACGGTCCGCTCCACGTCGCTGCTGATCAGCGCGGTGTGGTGCAGGCCGCGCGCCGACGAAGCCGGCCGCTGCCCGGCGGGCTTGAGGTGGGTGTCGCGGATGCGGTCGCGCTCCGCACGCACCACATCGAGGTCGATGGAGGTCATGGCCGGCGTTCCTTTCCGTTGGTGGTGTGCCCGGCGTACCCGCCGGGCACCACCGGCATCCGCGTCACGCGGCCTTGATCGCGGAGACCTCGAACTCGAGGGTGACCTTCTCGCTGACCAGGACGCCACCGGTCTCCAGCGCGGCGTTCCAGGTGACCCCGAAGTCCTTGCGGTTGATGGTGGTCGAGCCCTCGAACCCGATCCTGGTGTTGCCGAACGGGTCCTGGGCGGTGCCCTCGAACTCGAACGGGATGGTGACCGACCTGGTCACGTCCTTGATCGTCAGGTCCCCGGTGACGTCGAAGCTCGTGTCGCCGGTCTGCCTGACCGAGGTCGAGACGAAGGTGATCTCCGGGTACTCGTCCATCGACAGGAAGTCGTTGCTGCGCAGGTGCGCGTCGCGGTCGGCGTTGCGGGTGTCGATGCTGTTCGCCTTGATCGCGACCGTCACCGAAGACTGGGACGGGTCCGACCCGTTGATCTTGGCCGTGCCGGAGAACTCGTTGAACGAGCCGCGCACCTTGGTCACCATCGCGTGCCGGGCGACGAAACCGATCCGGGTGTGGGTCGGGTCGATGGTGTACTCGCCGGTCAGTTGTGGGTACGTGGTCGAGGTGGTCATGCTGTCCTCCCGTGGTGGTTGCTGTGTCGTCACCGTGGCACAACTTAGATGACGTGTCAACTATTCCCGGTATACTCGGGGCATGACCCGGTGGCTCGAAGATGACGAACAACAGGCGTGGCGCGCGTACGTGAAGATGCAGAGTCACCTCAACGCCGCGCTGGGCCGCCGGATGCAGGCGGATTCGCAGCTGTCCCTGCCCGACTTCGAGGTGCTGGTGCAGCTCACCGACACCTCCGAGGGGCGGGTGCGGGTGTTCGAACTGGCGCGGGCGCTGGACTGGGAGAAGAGCAGGCTGTCGCACCACCTGCGGCGCATGCAGAAGCGCGGGCTGGTGGCGCGCGAGGAATGCCCGGACGACGCGCGCGGCGCGTTCATCGCGCTGACCCCGCAGGGGCGGGAGGCGATCGAGCAGGCCGCGCCGCACCACGTGGAGACCGTGCGCAAGCTGGTGTTCGACGTGCTCACGCCGGAACAGGTGGACGCCCTCCGGACGATCTCCGAGCGGATCCTCGAAGTGGTCCGCCCGGAGGACTGTCCTCAGGACCGCAGGTGAGACGCGCCGTTGAGGTCGAGGATCGCGCCGGAGGCCCACTCGGCGTCGGCTGACGCGAGGTAGACCACGGCGGCGGCGACCTCCTCGGGCCGGGCGACACGGCCGAACGGCGACTGGGCCCGCAGGGCGTCGCCCCGTTCCCCGGTCAGCCAGTCCGCGACCCGCTCGGTCGCGATGAAGCCGGGCGCGACGGAACTGACCGCGATGCCGTGCGGCGCGAGGTGCACCGCGAGCGACTGGCCCATCGAGTGCAGGGCGGCCTTGGTCGCGCCGTAGGCGGGGTGGTCGGGCTCGCCGCGGAAAGCGCCCCGCGAGCCGATGTTGACGACCCGGCCGGCCGCACCGCGGGCGATCATGTGCCGGGCCACGCAGAACGTCACGTCGGCGGCGCCGAGCAGGTTCACCTCGACCGACTGCCGCCAGACCTCGCGCCAGTGCTCGAACGTGGTGCCGGCCAGCGGGTGCGCGGTCTGCGTGGTGGTCACCACCGCGGCGTTGTTGACCAGGACGTCCACTCCGCCGAGCGCCTCCTCGGCGGAGTCGGCGATGCGCTGCGCGTCCCTGATGTCGCCCTGGACCAGCGCGTGCCCGTCGCCGGGCAGTGCGGCCAGTGTGGCTTCCGCGGCGGCCCGGTTCGAGTTGTAGTGCACCGCGACACGGTCCCCGCGCTCGGCGAAGGCCGTGGCGATCGCGCGGCCCAGGCCCGCCGACGCGCCGGTGACGAGGATCCCGCGGCTCACTTGGCGAACAGCTGGGACTCGTCGCGGAAGGCCTTGAACTCCAGCGCGTTGCCGGCCGGGTCGTGCAGGAACATCGTCCACTGCTCCCCCGGCTCGCCGGCGAAGCGCTGGTAGGGCTCGATGACGAACTTCGTGTCCGCCGCGCGCAGGCGATCGGCCAGCTCGTGGAACGCCTCGACGGTGAGGATCAGGCCGAAGTGCGGCACCGGGACGTCGTGACCGTCGACCGGGTTGCGACCCGCCTCGTTGCGCGCGCCCTCGACGACGTGGGTGACGACCTGGTGGCCGTGGAAGTTCCAGTCGACCCACTTGGTGTCGGAACGGCCCTCGGGCAGGCCGAGCACGCCGCCGTAGAACTCCCGGGCACGGCCGAGGTCGTCGACCGGGATGGCGAGGTGAAAGCCGGGGCGGGTCATGGGTTTGCCTCCTCGTTCGTCGGTGCGGCCAGCTTGACCCAGCTCATGTCCGAATGTCAACATTCGTACATGCAGCCCGCCCGGCGGCGCGGTCTGGCCGAGGAGGCCGCCGACCGCATCCGCGACGAGATCCTCACCGGCCACTTCGAACCCGGCGACCACCTGCGTGAGGTCGAGCTCGCCGAGTCGCTGCAGGTCAGCCGCGGGTCGGTGCGCGAGGGGCTGGCGATCCTGGTCCGCGAGGGGCTGGTGCACAGCGAGTGGCACCGGGGCACCCGGGTCGTCGAGCTGACCGAGACCGACATCACCGAGGTTTACGCGGTGCGCGCGGCCCTCGACCGGCTGGCCGCGCTGACGGCGGCGGAGACGGGGCGGCCGCACCAGTTCGACGAGCTGGACCGGCTGGTCGGGGAGATGGAGCGGGAGGCCGCGGGGCAGGCCGACGGCCCCCGGCTGGTCGCGCTGGACATCCAGTTCCACAACTGCGTGTACGCGATGGCCGGCAACCGGCGGCTGATCAGCGCCTGGGAGGCGGTGCGCTCACAGGTGCACCTGTTCCAGGCCCACCGGGTTCGCCTGTCGCACGAGCACTACCGGACCCGCGTGGTCGACGAGCACCGCGAACTGGCGACGCTGCTGCGCGCCGGCCGCGTCGAGGGGCTCGGCGATCTGGCGGAGGAACACGTGCAGTCCGCGTGCCGGGGACTCATTTCGAGCCTGCGGGGCTGAGGACGTCCGCCAGGGACGCGTATCGGGAGCGCTCCCCCGCCGCGAGCGCGCCGAACCGCCCGCCCACGAGCGCCGCGAACCGCCGCCGGATCCGGTCGCGCAGATCCTCCCCCGCCCCGCTCGGGACGGCGCGGCTTATCCGCCGGTCCGTCGCGTCGGGTTCGCGGGGCCGGCTGGGCTCGGATGGCGCCGCGGTGGTGGTTGACTACCGCCCGGACGCCGGGCGGCGGCCGACGCGGTCGCCCGGATCGAACGCGACGGCGGCCGGGCCACCGGGGTTCACGGCGCCGTCCCCGATCCCGGGGCGATCCGGTGGCTCTTCGGCGCGGCCGAGGAACTCGTCGGCAACCCGAGCACGACCCGCTTCGCCCCGCTGACCGAAACCAGCGACGAGGACTTCGAACTCACCTTCGCCACCAACGACGTTCACCGCACTGCGCGAAGCCGCGCCGCCGTCTTCCCGACAGCGGGCGGATCGGCCAGCAAGGCGGCCGGGGACCAGCTGATGCGCGCCGCCGCGAAGGAGCCGGGGCCGCGCGGCATCAGGGCCTGGCCGGGGCTGTCGCCCGGACGTCGCTGGGGCGGCTGGGCGCGCCGTCGATCGTCGCGTTCCTCGGCTCCGCCGACGGCGGCCGGGTCACCGGACAGGCGACCCCGGCCGGCGGCGGCGCGTTTCCGGCCCCTCAGCCGCCGAAGAGCTGGATCACCTTGCGGATCAGTTCGTACAGGCCGTAGGCGAACGGGACGCCCACCCACAGCCAGGCGAGCGTCATGAGCCAGACGCGGCTGCTCGCGGGGCTCTGCTCCGGCGTGCTCATTTCGCCTCCTCGTGCGCGGTCTCGGCGCGCTCGGGCTCGTGGTACTTGGCGTTGACCGGCCGCACCAGCTCGTTCGCGACGAAGCCGATCACCAGCAGCGCGATCATGATGTAGAACGACGTGGTGTAGAGGTCCGGGCCCTGCTTGCCGGCGCGCTTCTGGCTGTCCGCGATCGCGTTCACGATCAGCGGCCCGAGCACCCCGGCCGCCGACCACGCGGTGAGCAGCCGCCCGTGGATCGCGCCCACCTGGTAGGTGCCGAACAGGTCCTTCAGGTACGCCGGCGCCGTGGCGAAACCCGCGCCGTAGAAGGACAGGATCAGCATCGCGGCGAGGATGACGACCACTTTGGACGAGTTCCCGACGAGCGCGATGGTCAGGTACAGCAGCGCGCCCACGCCGAGGTACATCCGGTAGATGTTCTTCCGCCCGATGAAGTCCGAAGTGGATGACCACACGAACCGGCCGAGCATGTTCGTCAGAGACAGCAGCGCCACGAACCCGGCCGCCGCCGTCGCGCCGACCGGGACCGACGTGCCGCGGAAGAAGTCGGTGATCATCGGCGACGCCTTCTCCAGGATGCCGATGCCGGCGGTCACGTTGAAGCACAGCACCACCCACAGGCACCAGAACTGCGGTGTCTTGATGGCGTTGGCCGCCGACACGTTCGCCGTCGTGATCATCGACCGGGTCTTCGCCGCGGCCGGGTCCCAGCCCTTCGGTTTCCAGCCCTCGGCGGGCACCCGGACCAGGAACACCCCCAGCGACATGAAGATGGCGTAGACCACGCCGTGGATGAGGAAGGAGGTGCCGATGCCACTCGGCGTCGACCCGAACGACTCGAGCATCTGGCTCGACCACGGCGACGCGATCAGCGCCCCGCCGCCGAAGCCCATGATCGCGATCCCGGTCGCCATGCCGGGGCGGTCCGGGAACCACTTCATCAGCGTCGACACCGGCGAGATGTAGCCGATGCCCAGTCCGATGCCGCCGATCAGGCCGTACCCGAGCACCACGAGCCAGTACTGCTCGGTGAACGCGCCCAGCGCGGACACCAGGAACCCGGTGGAGAAGCAGGTCATCGACACGAACATCGCCCACCGGGGCCCGTTGCGCTCGACGAGGGTGCCGCCGAACGCCGCCGACAGGCCCAGCATGACGATGCCGAGCTCGAACGGCAGCGCGCTCAGCGTCCCGGACAGGCCCAGCGCCTTCTCCAGGGGCGGTTTGAAGACGCTCCAGGCGTACGCCTGTCCGATCGCGAGGTGCACGGACAGGGCCGCGGGCGGGATCAGCCAGCGGCTCCAGTCCGGAGGCGCGATGCTGTGCGAACGGTCGAGGAAAGTGACGGCCACGGCGGGCTCCCCTACGCTGGTGATTGAGCCTGCAATTTCTTACTAGAAACTTGACGGAACGGCAACCAGATGTCGTGGATGAGTGGAACGAGGTCCCGATGGGGCGGGTGACGGTGCGTCGTCCGGTGCGGAAGCTGACCGCCGACGGGCGGCGTCGGCGGGCCGACCTGCTGGCGGCGGAAGAGCCGCTGGAGCTGCGGGTCGGCGGGAAGGCCCTGGCCGTCACCATGCGCACCCCCGGGCACGACGTCGAGCTGGCGCACGGGTTCCTGTTGTCCGAGGGTGTCATCGCCTCCCGGCACGAGGTGTTCGCGGCGCGGTACTGCGACGGCGTCGACGACCAGGGGCGCAACACCTACAACGTTCTCGACCTGACCCTGGCCGAGGGCGTCGCACCCCCGGAGACCGGGGTCGAGCGCAACTTCTACACCACGTCCTCGTGCGGGGTGTGCGGCAAGGCGGCGCTGGACGCGGTCAAGCTCAAGACCCGGTTCGCGCCCGGCGAGTCGTCGTTCGCGGTGACGCCGGAGGTGCTCGCGGGGCTGCCCGACAAGCTGCGCGAGCAGCAACGCGTGTTCGCCAGCACCGGCGGCCTGCACGCGGCCGGGCTGTTCCGCGCCGACGGTTCGCTGCTGGCGGTGCGGGAGGACGTGGGCAGGCACAACGCGGTCGACAAGGTGCTGGGCTGGGCACTGCTGGAGGGGCGGGTGCCGCTGTCCGGGTGCGGGCTGCTGGTGTCCGGGCGCGCGTCGTTCGAGCTGGTGCAGAAGGCCGCGATGGCCGGTGTCCCGTTCCTCGCCGCCGTGTCCGCGCCGTCGTCGCTGGCGGTGGAGCTGGCCGAGGAGAACGGGATGACCCTCGTCGGGTTCCTGCGCGGCAGCAGCATGAACCTCTACACCGGCGACCAGCGGGTGGTGGAGCCGGCCGCGGTGTGAGGCGTCAGATCCGCGGCATGATCTCCGCGGCGAGGCGTTCCATCTGCTCGGCCTGGTCGGCGAACGTGGTGAACAGGATCATCTCGGCGCCCGCGTCGGCAACCTCCCGCACCCCGGCGACGCACTCGTCGGGCGTCCCGGCGACGGCGACGGCCTCGAGACCCCGCTTGCCGTAGATGGCGGCGAGACCGTCGGCGGCGCGGCGGCGCGCGGCGTCCCCGTCGTCGTCGATCGCGATGTAGACCCGCTTGGCGATGCGGAAGCCGGCCCGCCCGGACTCGGCCAGCACGTCGCGCAGCACCTTGACCTGCTCGGCGAACGCGGCGGTGGTCGAGGAGCCGGCGCCGAAGAAGCCGTCGCCGTACTTGACCGCCCGCTTGATGGCGTTCGGGTGGCCGCCGCCGAACCACAGCGGCGGGCCGGGCTTCTGGAACGGCTTGGGCTCCATCGAGGCGCCCTCCAGCTGCCAGAAGCGGCCGTCGAAGTCGGTCTTGGCCTCGGTCCACAGGCTCTTCACCAGCCGGAGCCCCTCGGTGAACCGGGCGACGTGCGCCTCGCCGTCCAGGCCGAACGCGGCGAACGGGCGCTGCTTGCCGCCGCTGCCGACGCCGACCTCGAGGCGGCCGCGGCTGAGCTGGTCGAGCGTGGCGAGGCTCTTGGCCAGGTGGGCGGGCATGTGCAGCGGGGTCACGTAGACCGCGCAGCCCAGGCGCAGGCGTTCGGTGCAGGCGAAGGCGTAGGCCATCGTCTCGTTGGGCGCGAGCTGCGGAAATGTGCCGAGGACCTGTTCCTGGGTCCAGCCGCTCTCGAAGCCGAGTTCCTCGGCGCGGCGGACGTAGGCGCGGAAGGCGCCGGGATCGAACGTTCCGTCGGCGACGAACTGGGGGATGGCGATCGCGAACCGCATGGGCACGAGATTAGTCCCCCGGGTGTATCGGTTGTGGCACTTCCCACGACAGGGGTGGCGGGAGTGATGTTCAATGGCGCCGGGAGGCCAGGTGACCGAGGACGAAGCGACTGCACCGCGCAGGCGGCCCAGCCGCCGTTCCGTGCTGATCGCGGGCGCGTCGGGTCTCGGGATCGCCGGGTTCGCCGCCGGGACCGCCACCGGGGTGCTGCCGTTCAGCGAAGCGGTGCAGCGGGTGCTCGGGGTGACGTCGTCCTCGCCGGCGACGCAGCTCGGGGTGGCGAAGGTCGAGCGCGCGTGGTCGCGCTACCGCAACCGCATGGTGGACCTGGTGATGCTGCTGCCGTCGAAGGCGCCGCCGCGGAACCTGCCGATGTCGTTGTTGCTGCACGGCCTGCACGGGCGGGCCCGGACGGCGGCACCGACCGGGACGCTGGCCGAGCTGGCGAGCCAGGTCGCCCGGAAGCGGATCCGGCCCTACGGTTTCGTGGCCGTGGACGGCGGCGACAACTACTGGCACGAGAACGTCCCCGGCGACGATCCGATGGGCATGCTGCTGGAGGAGGTCCCGCAGTGGCTGCGGGAGCGTGGCCTGGGCGGGGTCGACGGGCTGCCGTTCGCCTGCACCGGCATGTCGATGGGTGGTTTCGGCAGCCTGCTGTACGCGCGCCGCCGGGCCGAGCGACGTCAGCCGGTCGGTGCGCTGGCCCTGCTCGCGCCGGCGCTGATCCTGTCCTGGGCGGAGATGAGCAAGCGCGGCGCCTTCCACGACGAGGCCGACTGGGCCTCGATGGATCCGCTGAAGAACCTGCAGGCCACGGCCGGCATCCCGACGGCCGTGTGGTGCGGCACGGAAGACTCGTTCATCAGCGGCGCGCGGCGTTTCATCGCGGCCGTGCACCCCGAGATCGGCTACACAGCGAGAGGCAAACACGGCGACTCGTTCAACCGCACCGTGGTGCCCAGCCTGATCAGCTTCGTGGGCCGCCACCACCCCGACGCCTGAGCGGCGCGCAAGCGGCGCGTCAGCGCCCTGCCCCAAAAGGAGCCGGGTGGTCATCCCGTCGCCTGAGGCCGTCACATCACTGTGAGCCAGGCCCGCACCCCCGGCACCCGCGCGAGATGACATGCCAAGCTTGCGGGCCTGGCTCACAGTGATAGGCCTCGATCAGGCGACGGGATGACCACCCAGCGACCCACTGCATGAGGTGACCCGGCCTGCATTCCCCGGTCATCCCGGAGCCTGCCCGTCCGGCGAGGACATCTTTTGATCTTTAAAGCCGCGCTCACGCGCTGAAAAGAAGGCGCCTACGGCGCTGGGTGGTCGCCTTGGGTGCCGACCTCCCCCGCCCCCCTCCGGTTGGAGTGTTTCGGTCGCCGAGCAGCGGCGTCAAGGCGGGAAAGAGTACCTTGACCCCGCTGATCGGCGACCAAAGGCGGGCTGGGGATCGGGGGCGGGGGAGGTCTGGGGACGCCGTGTGTCGCCTGGCGTTGCCGGCCGCCGGGAGGCCTCGTGAGGTCTGGCGAGGTCGCACCGCGCCTCGCCTGGCGTTGCCGGCTGCCGGGACGTCTGGTGAGGTCCTTGGTCGGTTTGCCTTGCCGGGTTCCGGGTCGGGTGGTGGTGCTGCGTCGGCTTCCGGGCTAGCTGACCCAGCGGCCCATCACCGAGATCAGCCACAGTCCCAGCAGCACGGCCGCGAACAGCACGCACGACCACCGCAGCAGGGGGCGGTACTCGTCCCCCGCCGCGCGGACCCGGCGCAGTCCGTAGAACCCCGCACCGAGCACGGGGAGCGGGACCAGGGGCAGCGCCGAGAGCCGCACCGGGGCCGCTACCACGCAGGACAGCGTCATGAGGCCCAGCAGCACCAGCATGACCTTGTGCAGGACCGGGCTGCCCAGGTAGGGAGTCACGACCCGGAAGGTGAGATCACTGATGCCGCGCACGTCGTCCCGCCCCTCCGGAACGACGGTGTCCCCGGCCTCCGCGGCCGGAGCGGTGCCCTCACCGGCACCCGAACGGGGACCAGCCCCCTCCACGCTCATCGGGCTAGCTTAGCGAGCGCGGAGGGGTGTCCTTCACGCAGATCAGGCGGTTTTCTCGCCACGTTCGCTGCTGCGGCGGCGCGACGGCTGACGCGACACGATCGTGGGATTGACGTTCTCGCGGACCGTCTGCTCGGTGATGACGACCTTGGCGACGTCGGTGCGGCTCGGGATGTCGTACATGACCGGCTGCAGCACCTCTTCCATGATGGCGCGCAGACCACGGGCACCGGTGCCGCGCAGAACGGCCTGGTCGGCGATCGCCTCGAGGGCCGTCTTGGTGAACTCCAGCTCGACGTTGTCCATCTCGAAGAGCTTCTTGTACTGCTTCACCAGGGCGTTGCGCGGCTCGGTGAGGATCCGGACCAGCGAGTGCTTGTCCAGGTGCGTCACGTTCGCCACGACCGGCAGCCGGCCGATGAACTCCGGGATCAGCCCGAACTTGATCAGGTCCTCGGGCATGGTGTCGGAGAAGACGTCGCTCTCGTCGATCTCGGCCTTCGTGCGGATCTCGGCGCCGAAGCCCAGCCCGCGCTTGCCGACCCGCTCATTGATGATCTTCTCCAGGCCCGCGAACGCGCCCGCCACGATGAACAGCACGTTCGTGGTGTCGATCTGGATGAACTCCTGGTGCGGGTGCTTGCGGCCACCCTGCGGCGGCACCGAGGCCGTCGTCCCCTCCAGGATCTTCAGCAGCGCCTGCTGCACGCCCTCACCGGACACGTCACGGGTGATGGACGGGTTCTCCGACTTGCGGGCGATCTTGTCGACCTCGTCGATGTAGATGATGCCCGTCTCGGCGCGCTTGACGTCGTAGTCGGCGGCCTGGATCAGCTTGAGGAGGATGTTCTCGACGTCCTCGCCGACGTACCCGGCCTCGGTGAGCGCCGTGGCGTCCGCGATCGCGAACGGCACGTTCAGCATCTTCGCCAGGGTCTGCGCGAGGTAGGTCTTGCCGCAGCCGGTGGGCCCGAGCAGCAGGATGTTCGACTTGGCGAGCTCGACCGGCTCGTCCTTCGCGTCCTTCGGACCGGTCTTGTCCTCGGACTGGATGCGCTTGTAGTGGTTGTACACCGCCACGGCGAGCGTCCGCTTGGCGTCGCTCTGGCCGATGATGTACTGGTCGAGGAACTCGTGGATGTCGAGCGGCTTGGGCAGCTCGTCGAGCTTGACGTCGCCGGCCTCGGCCAGCTCCTCCTCGATGATCTCGTTGCACAGGTCGATGCACTCATCGCAGATGTAGACGCCAGGTCCGGCGATGAGCTTCTTCACCTGTTTCTGGCTCTTCCCGCAGAAAGAACACTTCAGCAGGTCCCCGCCGTCGCCGATCCGTGCCATGACCGTTGACCTGTTCCCCTCCGGTGCACCTGCCGGCACACCTGGTCGTGTTCCTGCCCTCGCCGCCGAGCCAGCGGGAAAACGTGGCCGCTGTCCCTAGACGGTACCCGCCCGCGGCGCCGCGCGGGAGGACCAGCGGGCCCCGGCCGCCCCGAGACCCTAAACCGGGGGCCGGTACGCGCGGGGTACGACACGCACCGGCCCGGGGCCGGAATCTCGGGGCCGGGCGTCAGCCGATCTGCGACGCCTTGCGGTACGGCAGCACCTCGTCGATGATGCCGTACTCCTTGGCCTGCTCGGCGGTGAGGATCTTGTCGCGCTCGATGTCCGCGCGGACCTCGTCGGCGCTCTTGTTCGTGTGCTTGGACAGCGTGGTCTCCATCAGGCGGCGGACCCGCTGGATCTCGTTGGCCTGGATCTCCAGGTCCGAGACCTGCCCGTAGGTGCCCTCGGTGGCCGGCTGGTGGATCAGCACGCGGGCGTTGGGCAGCGCGAGCCGCTTGCCCTTCGTGCCGGCCGCCAGCAGCACCGCGGCCGCGGAGGCGGCCTGGCCCAGCGCGACCGTCTGGATGTCCGGGCGCACGAACTGCATGGTGTCGTAGATCGCCATCAGCGAGGTGAACGAGCCACCCGGCGAGTTGATGTAGATCGTGATGTCGCGGTCCGGGTCCTCGTGCTCGAGGTGCAGCAGCTGGGCCATCACGTCGTTGGCCGACGCGTCGTCCACCTGCACGCCGAGGAAGATGACCCGCTCCTCGTACAGCTTGTTGTACGGGTTCGACTCCTTGACGCCGTAGCTGGTGCGTTCGACGTACGACGGGAGGATGTACCGGGACTGCGGAAGCTGGAAGTTGTTCATGAGAGCTTTCTCCTCGTCAGGCCCGGTCAGCGGCTGCCGTTGCTGGACGGGAGCTGGTTCTCCCGGGTGAGGACGTGGTCGACGAAGCCGTACTCCCGCGCCTCCTCGGCGGTGAACCAGCGGTCCCGGTCGCCGTCGGCGATGATCTGCTCGACCGACTGACCGGTCTGCTCGGCGGTGATGCGCGCCAGCTCCTGCTTCCACTTGCCGAAGACCTCGGCCTGGATGGCGATGTCGGAGGCGGTGCCGCCGACACCGGCCGAGGGCTGGTGCATCAGGATGCGCGCGTGCGGAAGCGAGTAGCGCTTGCCGGGGGCGCCGGAGGACAGCAGGAACTGCCCCATCGAGGCGGCCAGGCCCATCGCGTAGGTCGCCACGTCCGGCTCGATGAGCTGCATCGTGTCGTAGATGGCGAACCCGGCGGTGACCGAACCGCCCGGCGAGTTGATGTAGAAGCGGATGTCCGACTCGGAGTCCTCCGCGGACAGCAGCAGGAGCTGCGCGGTGATCCGGTTCGCCACCTCGTCGTTGACCTCGGAACCGAGGACGACGATGCGCTCCTGGAGCAGCCGCTCGTACACCGAGTCGGTCAGATTGAGGCCCGCGGTCGAGCTGCGTGCCTCTGCCTTGTGCTGCGTCACGTCTGCCTGCCTTTTCACCGCTGTGGCCCTCCCCCGGGAGGGAGATCCACTGTGCACTGTCGAAGATGCTGAGATCTTGTAATCGACCCTAACGAACTCGGGCGGCCCGGCATGCCCGGCACCGCCCAAGTTCGCTGACAGCTTTATTTCTCGGAAGCAGCCGCGGGTTCCTCGGTGACCTCGGTCTCAGTGGCGGCCGCGGGGGCCTCCTCCTCGTCGGGTCCGAAGAGGTCGCTCAGGTCGATCTCGGCGCCCGAGCCGTCGGTGACCGTCGCCTTCCGGACGATCGACGCCAGCGCCTTGCCGCGGCGCACGTCGGCGAAGATCGCGGACAGCTGGCCGGACTGCTGGGCGCGCTGGACGTACTCGTCGGGGCTGACGCCGAACCGCTGGGCCTGGTAGATGATCCGCTCGGTCAGCTCGGCGTCACCCACCTGGACCTGCTCGGCGTCGGCGACGCTGTCGAGCAGCAGCTGGGTGCGCACCGCCTTCTCGGCGTCGGCCTGCAGCTCGGTGTTGAACTCCTCGAGGGTCTTGCCCTGGGACTCCAGCACCTTGGCCAGCGCTTCCTCGCTGTGGTCCAGGTCGTGGATCGCGTCGTGCTTGCGGTTCTCGACCTCGGCCTCGACGACCTTCTCCGGCAGCGGGACGTCGACGGTCTCCAGCAGCGAGTCCAGGATCTTGTCCCGAGCCTGCACGCCCTGCTGGACCTTCTTCATCTTGCCCAGGCGCTCGCGCAGGTCGGCCTTGAGCTCGTCGATGGTGTCGAACTCGCTCGCCAGCTGGGCGAACTCGTCGTCGGCCTCGGGGAGCTCACGCTCCTTGACGCTCTGGACGGTCACCGACACCTCGGCGTCGCGGCCGGCGTACTCACCCGCCACCAGCTTGGTGGTGAAGGTCTTCGTCTCGCCCTCGTTGGCGCCGATGATGGCCTCGTCGATGCCGTCCACCAGCTGGCCGGAGCCGATCTCGTAGGACAGGCCGCTGGTGGCCGCCTCCTCGATCTCCTGGCCGTCGACGGTGGCCGCCAGGTCGATCGACACGAAGTCGCCGTCCTGGGCGGGGCGCTCGACGCTCTTGAGGGTGCCGAAGCGGGCGCGGAGCTGGTCCAGCTCGGCGTCGACCTCCTCGTCGGTCACCTCGACGTCGTCGACGCTGACCGTCAGGCCCTCGAAGTCGGGGAGGGTGATCTCGGGGCGGATGTCCACCTCGGCGGTGAACTCCAGCACCTCGCGGTCCTCGAGCTTGGTCACCTCGAAGTCGGGCTGGCCGAGGGTGCGCACCTCGCCGGCGCGGACCGCCTCCAGGTACTTCGCCGGGATGGCCTCGTTGACGACCTCATCGAGCACCGGCGCGCGGCCGATCCGGCTCTCCAGGACGCGAGCGGGCACCTTGCCGGGGCGGAAGCCCGGGATGCGGACCTGCTGGGCGATCTTGGAGTAGGCGCGGTCGAAGTTCGGTTTGAGTTCGTCGAACGGCACCTCGACATTGATCTTGACTCGCGTCGGGCTGAGCTGCTCGACGGTGCTCTTCAACGTGTTCTCCTCGAGCCGTGAAAACCTGGTTTTCGGGTGGTAGCCGACAAGCGGGCACGGCGGTGCCCAAAGGCCGAGTCTAGGCCAGCGACTTGACAGCACCGGCCCGGCCCTGCTTGGCCGGGCCGGGCAGCGGCGCACCGGGTCTCCGTTTACATTTCCTCGTGGTTTGTCTACCGTCGTGATCCGCCCGTCCCGCCGTCCCCAGGAGCCCGGTCCGTGACAGCCGATGCCCAGGTCCAGGGCCGCTCGCCGGGGCAGGCGAAGCCGCGGACGCGCCTGCCCGCGGTGGTCGTGCCGACGGTGGCGTTGTTCGCCGGCGCGCTCGTCGTGTGGGGCTGGGCGACCTGGCTGAGCCTGGTCTGGCACCTGCCGGTGTGGGCGACCGTCCCGCTGCACACAGTGGCCGTGGTCGCGCTGTTCACCGTGCTGCACGAGGCCGCCCACCACGCCGCGGGCAGCCTGACGTGGGTGAACGCGACGCTGGGGCGGCTGGCCGTGCCGTTCGTGTCGCCGTTCGGCGGCTTCCCCGCCGCCCGCTACGTGCACCTGACCCAGCACCGCTCGGGGTCGCCGGAGCACCTGACGCCGTGGAACACGCGCGGCCCGGCGTGGACGCTGCCGTTCCGCTGGGCGACCGTGGACCTCTGGCACGCGTGGCGCTACCTGTCCACGCCGGCGCGGCCGGTCGCGGAGAGCGCCGAGATGCTCGCGATGCTCGTGTTCCTGCCCTGTGTCCTGGCCGCCGTGGTCGGCACCGGGCACGGGTGGGAGCTGACGGTGGTCTACCTCCTGCCGCAGCGGCTCGCGCTCGCGCTGGTGTCGTGGTGCCACGACTGGTGGCGCCCGACCGGGTACCACCGCCGGCACGCCGAGCTGCCCGGCCAGCCGTTCTGCCGCTACGTGGAGATCCCCTCGCCCCGCTCCCCGGAGCCGCCGGCCGCGGAGGCGCCGGCGGAGTTCCACCCGCTGACCGTGACCGGCGTGCGGTGGCTGACCGGCGAGGCCGTCGCGGTGACCCTCGCGGTGCGGGGTGAGCTGCGGGAGCTGTTCCGCTTCCAGCCGGGCCAGCACCTGGTGCTGCGCGCGGTGATCGACGGCGAGCGGGTGGACCGCAGCTACGCGATCTGCGCGAGCCCCGGCGAGCCGGAGCTGCGGGTGGCGATCAAGCGGGTGCCGGGCGGCCGGTTCTCGGGGCACGCACTCGGGCTGCGGCTCGGCGACCGGGTCCTCGCCCGGCCGCCGTCGGGGACGTTCACCCTGCCGACGCGGCCGCGGGACGCCCGGCACGTCGTCGCGGTCGCCGCCGGATCGGGCATCGGGCCGGTGCTGCCCGTCGTCGTGCACGCGCTCGAGACCGCGCCCCGCAACCGCGTCACCCTGCTGTACGTGAACCGGTCGGGCGACGACACGCTGTTCGCCGAGGAACTGTCCGAGTGCACGCGCCGCTACGAGGGGCGGCTGCGCGTGCTGCACTACCGGACCGACGAGCGCGACCCCAGCTTGCGGCACGCGCGCGGGTCGAAACCGTTCGACAGCATCGGGCAGGCGCTGGCGATCTCCTACGAGCGCTACCTGCCCGGCGGGCTGGACCCGGGCCGCATCCGGGCACTGCTCGAGTCCCGCCTGCACCCGGCGAAGGTGGACGAGTGGCTGCTGTGCGCGCCGCCGGAGGTCGCCGAGCCGGTGCGGGCCGCACTGGCCGAGCACGGCGTCCCGGACGGCGCCGTGCACGTGGAGCACTTCCACCGGAGCTGACCGGTCACGCCTCGCACAACTCGCGCACGGCCTTCAGCTCGCCCCGCACGACCGACACCTGCTCGGCGACCGCGGTCTGCGGCGTGCCCTCCGGGAAGAACATCGTGAACTGGTACTCGACGCCCTCGCCGTTGGGCAGCACCCGGGTGTAGACGCCGGGGCCCGGGCCCTCCGCGGCGAAGAAGTCGACGGTGCCGTGTTCGCGCGAGGCGCGGACGGTCACGCGCGTGTGGTCCACCCCCGGAGCCCAGCGGGGCAGTTGCCGGGGGTCGGACACGAGGTCGAAGACGGTGCGGGGCTCGGCGGCGATCGAAATCGTCTCGGTGATTGTCTGCATGTGCGTATCGTACGCTCTTGCTTATCGTCTTGTCACTCTACGATTTCCGTGTGACAGAGGACCTGGGCGCGTCGCTGGCGCGCATCGTGCGGCGGTTGATGAAGGCCGAGGAACCCGTGCTGCGCGCGCACGGGCTCTCCATGTGGGCGTACGCGGCGCTGTCGCGCCTCGCCGACCGGCCGGCCACCTCGCAGCTCGCGCTGGCCACTGCGATCGGCTACGACAAGACACGCCTGATCCGGCTGCTCGACGAGCTCGCGCGGGAGGGGCTGATCGTGCGGGAACCGGACCCGGCCGACCGCCGCGCCCACACCGTGCGGCTGACCCCGGACGGCGAAGCCCGCCACGCCGCCGTCAAGGCCGACATCCGCGCGCTGGAGGAGGAGTTGCTGGGGCCGCTCAGCAGCGCCGAGCAGCGCAGCTTCCGCGCCATGCTCGCCCGCCTCGCGAACGGGGACGGCGATGGGTGACACTCCCCTGCCCGGCAGCATCGAGCTGCCCGACGGGTCCCGGATCCGGGGGCGCGGCCTGCGCGATCCGGCACCGGCCGGCCCGGCGCCGGACTACGGCCTGTACCTGGGCACCGACCGCCTCCGCAGCGCTCACGACGCCGGCCTGCACTGGCCGCACACCTGGCTCGAGTGGCCGGACTTCCGGCTGCCCCGCGACCACGACGCCGCCGTGCACGAGATCCGCGGCCTGTACGAGCGGGTGCGGGCCGGCGAGGCCGCCGAGGTGGCGTGCGCCGGCGGGATCGGCCGGACCGGGACCGTCATCTCGTGCCTGGCCATCCTGGCCGGGGTGGACCCTGCCGAAGCCGTGGCCTGGACCCGCCGGCACCACCACCCGCGGGCCGTGGAAACCCCGTGGCAAGGCCGGTGGGTCAGGCGCTTCCCGCGGTAGCGGCGCGCCCGGCGGGAGTGACCAGCGACCCGAGTGTGCAGGCCGCCGGCGAACGCGCCGGGATCCGCTCCGGGTCCAGTGGTGAGGCGCCGAGAACGCAGCCGATGACCCCCGGGGCGACCATAGGGGCTCAGGCCGGACCCCGCCGAAGCCGTGGCCTGGACCCGCCGGCACCACCACCCGCGGGCCGTGGAAACCCCGTGGCAACGCCGGTGGGTCAGGCGCTTTTCGCGCTAGCGGCGCCGGTGAACGCGCCGCTTTGCGCCGGGTCCTCGGCGTCTGGATCCATCTGCATGCCGCCGGGCCCGACCGGCGTCGTCGCGGAGGCGTCAGGCGCATGAAGGGTTCTGTGCCCGGGCGGACACAGGTTGCGCACAGGCACCACACAAGGACCACACACGATCCGGACGGATCGTCGGGGCATGACCGTGCCCCACCCGGCCCGCCGGCGGGCCGGGACGCGATCGCGGCGCGTCCGGCCGCTGCGGACGAAACTGATCGCCGCGCTCGTCGCACTGCTGGCCGTGGTGTGCCTGGTGGTCGGCGTGATCAGCGAGTTCGCGCTGAGCAGGTTCCTGACCGAGCAGGTGGACGCCCAGGTGCGGGAGGCGGTCGAACGGACCCGCCACTTCGACAGGCCCGCCGGGGACGATCCGCTGCACATCCCGGGCACCGCGACCGGCACCCTGTACGCGCGGCTGTCCGGCGACCAGGTCCTCGAAGCGGCCACGCTGGCGCCCGTCCCGGGCTCCCCGGAGAACGAGGCCCAGGCTCTGCCGCCCGCCGACGCCGCCGCCCTGCCGCACGTCCCGGTCGACGGCCACCCCCACACCATCTCCCTGTCCGGCGGCGACTACCGGGTGATCGCGACCCTCGACGACGGCTCGGTGCTGCTCCTGGGCCTGCCGATGAACCAGGCCGACGACACGCTGCTGACCGTCGGCGTCATCCTCGGCGCCGTCGCCGCGATCGCCGTGGTGGGCGCGGGTTTCGTCGGCGCGTTCGTGGTGCGCCGGACGCTGCGCCCGCTCGACCGGGTCGCCGACGCCGCGTCGAAGGTGACCGAGCTGCCACTGGACCGCGGTGACGTCGCCCTGTCCGTGCGCGTCCCGGTCACCGACACCGATCCGTCCACGGAGGTCGGTCAGGTCGGGTACGCGCTGAACCGGATGCTGGTGCACATCGACAACGCCCTCGACGCCCGCGCCACCAGCGAGATGCGGGTGCGCCGGTTCGTCGCCGACGCCAGTCACGAGCTGCGCACGCCGCTCGCCGCGATCCGCGGGTACGCCGAGCTGACGCGGCGCAGCAACGGCCGGGTGCCGCCGGAGCTCGCGCACGCGATGAGCCGCGTCGAGTCCGAGGCGGACCGGATGACGACGCTGGTCGACGACCTGCTGCTGCTGGCCCGGCTCGACGCGGGGCGCCCGCTGGACGACGGCGAGGTCGACCTGACCCGGCTGATCGCGGACGCCGTCGGCGACGCGCACATCACCGGTCCGCGGCACCAGTGGCGGCTCGAGCTGCCGCCGGACCCGGTCGTGGTGCCCGGCGACGCCCAGCGCCTGCACCAGGTGCTGGGCAACCTGCTCGCGAACGGCCGCGCGCACACCCCGCCCGGCACGATCGTGACGACCCGGCTGGCCGTGTCCGCGGACGGCGACGCGGTCGTGACGGTCACCGACAACGGCCCGGGAATCGAGCCGGAGTTGGTGCCGCACGTCTTCGAGCGCTTCGCGCGCGGCGACTCCTCGCGCTCCCGCGCGGCCGGCAGCACCGGTCTCGGCATGGCCATCGTCGCCGCCGTCGTGTCCGCGCACCACGGCAGCGTCAGCGTGCACAGCAGACCTGGCCGCACCGAATTCGAGGTCCGGTTGCCGCGCACAGCTGTCTCACAGGAACGGCACAACGACGGCCAAGCTCGGCCGATCACAGTGAACTCATGACGGCCCTCGCCGAGCGCGACTCCGCACCCCCGGCCCCCGAACCGCCCGCCGGTCCCGGCCTGCACCGGCCTGTGCGGGTGCGCCCGGCGCTAGCCGGTCTGCTGATCGCCACCGCGGTGCTCTACCTGTGGGGGCTGAGCGCGTCCGGCTGGGCCAACGCGTTCTACTCGGCGGCCGCACAGGCCGGCGGCGAGAACTGGACGGCGTGGTTCTTCGGCTCCAGCGACGCGGCGAACTCGATCACCGTGGACAAGACACCCGCGGCGCTGTGGGTGATGGGCCTGTGCGTGCGGCTGTTCGGGCTCAGCTCGTGGAGCGTGCTGGTGCCGCAGGCGCTGATGGGCGTCGGCTCGGTGTGGGCGCTGTTCGCGACGGTGCGCCGGGTGTCCGGCCCGGCGGCAGGGCTGCTCGCCGGTGCGGTGTTCGCGCTGACGCCGGTGGCCGCGCTGATGTTCCGGTTCAACAACCCCGACGCGCTGCTGGTCCTGCTGCTCGTGCTCGGCGCGTACTGCGTCGTGCGGTCACTGGAGCAGGCGAGTCCGAAGTGGATCGCGCTGACCGGGGTCGCCGTCGGGTTCGGCTTCCTGGCCAAGATGCTGCAGGCGTTCCTGGTGCTGCCGGCGTTCGGGATCGCCTACCTGGTCGCGGCGCCGACGTCGGTGCGCAAGCGGTTGCTGCACCTGCTCGGCGCGCTCGGGGCGCTGGTCGTCTCGGCCGGCTGGTACCTCGCGGTCGTCGAGCTGTGGCCCGCGTCCTCGCGGCCCTTCATCGGGGGTTCGCAGAGCAACAGCATCCTGGAGCTGACCCTGGGCTACAACGGCGTCGGCCGGATCACCGGCGACGAGGTCGGCAGCCTGGGCGGGGCGCAGAGCAGCGGCAGCTGGGCACGGCTGCTCGGCAGCGAGATGGCCGGCGGCATCGCCTGGCTGCTCCCGGCCGCCGCGCTCGCGATCGGCGCGCTCGTCTGGCTGACCTGGCGCGCGCCGCGGACGGACCGCACGCGCGCGGCGACGATCGTGTGGGGCGGCTGGCTCGCCGTCACCGGCGGCGTGTTCAGCTTCATGAGCGGGATCATCCACCCCTACTACACGCTCGCGCTGGCCCCGGCGGTCGCCGCGCTCGCCGGAACCGGCGCGGTGCGGTTGTGGCGGGCCCGCTCGCACCCGATCGCGTCCGGGCTGCTGTCCAGCGGGGTCGTGCTCACGGCGCTGACCGCGTACCTGTTGCTGACACGGGACTCCACCTGGCTGCCCTGGCTGAAGTACGTCGTGCTGCTGTCCGGGCTGGCCGCGGGGGTGCTGATCGTGGTGTCCGACCGGTTGCCGCGGGCCGGTGCGCGCGGGGTGGCGGTGGTGGCGCTCGTCGCCACGCTCGCCGGGACCGGCGCCTACACGGTCGCGACCGCGGCGACCCCGCACTCCGGCGCGATCCCGTCCGCGGGGCCGGGCAGCGGCGGGTTCGGCGGATTCGGTGGCCGGGGCGGGCCGCGCAACGGTGGCGGGATGCGCGGCGGCGTCGGCAGCCTGCTCACGGGCACCACACCGGGCGCGGAGATGATCGCGCTGCTGCAGGCGGACGCGGAGAACCACACCTGGGTCGCGGCGACCGTCGGGTCCAACCCGGCCGCGAGCTACCAGCTGGCGTCCGGCTTCCCGGTGATGGCGCTGGGCGGGTTCAACGGCACCGACCCGTCCCCGACACCGGCGCAGTTCCAGCAGTACGTGGCGAGCGGGCGGATCCACTACTTCATCGGCGAGCCCACGCAGATCACCAGCACCGGCGGCAGCGACGCGGCCGAGGAGATCGCCCGATGGGTGGCGGCCACCTTCACACCGACCACCGTGGACGGTGTGACGGTGTACGACCTGACCTGACCCGGAAATCACAGGCGGGCTTCACAGCGGGCACAGGCTGAACTCAGGCGTGTGGCCGATGGTGGAGGTACAACAGCAGGAAGGAGGCCCCATGCACCGCCTCACCCGCAGCCCCGTCTGGGGCACCGCCACCACGCGCGGCCCGCGTGCGGTGAACGCCGACGCCACCGCGGCCTACACCGACCCGAGCACCGGCGAGGTCGTGTTCGCCCTGGCCGACGGGATCGGGGACGCGCGGTCGGCCGCACGGGCCGCGCGCATCGCCGTGTCGACCGCGGTGCAGGTGCCCGCGTCGCAGGGCCCGGGGGCCGCGCTGGCGGCGGCTCAGCGCGCGGTGCGGGCCGACCCCGGTGGCGGCGACTGCGTCCTGGTGGTCGCGTCGCCCTTCGACGGCGGCTACCGGGTCGCCTGGGTGGGGGACGCGCGGGCGTACTCCTGGGACGGCGCCTCGCTGCGGCAGCTGACCAGGGACCACACGCTGGCGCAGTACTTCCGCGACCGTGGCCAGGTGCCCACCGTCCGGATGGAGCACCTGGTCACAACGAGCGTGCGGACCGCGCGGCCGGAGGAGTTCGGCGACGCGGAGACCGTGGGGCCGGCCGGGCTGTTGCTCACCAGCGACGGGGTCCACAAGGCATTGACGCGCGCCGCGATGGCCGAGCTGCTCCGCGTGCCGTCGAACGGCGCCCAGGCCTTGGTGGACGCCGCGCTGGCGGCGGGCGGCCAGGACAACGCGACCGCCCTGATGGCCGAGTTCGCCCCCAGCCTGCCCGACCTGGCGACGACCCCGCTGCCGACCATCGCCCGGGCCTGAGTCCCGGTCCGGGACGGCGACCCCGGCCGTCGCGGGGGAGCCGGCACCGGCGAGACCACATCACCCCGCGGTCAGCGGCACCGCGTTGTCGCGGATCACCTTGGCGTAGAAGTGCGCACTCCGCTTCATCGTGCGGACCTGCGTCCGGTAGTCGACGTGGACCAGGCCGAACCGCTTCGAATACCCTTCCGCCCATTCGAAGTTGTCCAGCAGCGACCAGTACGAAAAGCCCCGCAGGTCAACTCCCTGCGCCAGCGCCGCGTGCGCCGCCCGGAGGTGGGCGGCCAGGAACTCCACCCGGTCCACGTCGTCGATCCAGCCGTCCGGCCGCACGGAGTCCGCGTAGGCCGCACCGTTCTCCGTCACGTACAGCGGCACGGCCGGGTACTCGCGGTGCACGCGCAGCAGCGTCTCGGTCAACCCGTCCGGCTGCACGGACCAACCCGAGTGCGTCACCGAGGCCGCCGCGTCGGGCACGAAACCGATCCCGTCGGCCCCCACCCACTCCAGGCCGCCCGGATCGACGCCGGGCCGCAGCGTGCCGGTGACCTCGTAGCCGCGGTAGTAGTTGATGCCCATCTGGTCGATCGGCGCTCCGATCAGGGCCAGATCCCCGTCGCGCACGCACGCCCCGAAACCGAACGGCTCCAGGTCGGCCAGCAGGTCCTCCGGGTACCGGCCGAGCAGCACCGGATCGAGGAACAGCCGGTTCTGCAGCCCGTCCACGCGCCGGGCCGCGTCGACATCCGCGGCCGAGTCCGACGCCGCCCGCACCGGGTACAGGTTCAGCGTGATCCCGGACCGGGCCTCCGGCGCGTACCGCCGGATCTCGGCGAGCCCGAGGCCGTGCGCCAGCAGCAGGTGGTGCGCCGCCGCGACCGCCGCCCGCGGTTCCCGCCGCCCCGGCGCGTGGATCCCCCGCGCGTAACCGAGGAAGGCCGAGCACCACGGCTCGTTCAAAGTGGACCAGAACGGCACCCGGTCACCGAGCCGTTCCGCCGCCGACGACGCGAACTCGGCGAAGCGGTACGCCGAATCGCGTTCGGCCCAGCCGCCTCGCTCCTCCAGCGCCTGCGGCAGGTCGAAGTGGTACAGCGTCGCCCACGGCGTGATGCCGTGGCCGAGCAGTTCGTCCACCAGCCGCTCGTAGAAGTCCAGGCCCTTCGGGTTGAGCGCGCCGCCGTCCGGCCGGACCCGGGACCACGCCAGCGAAAACCGGTAGACCCCGAGCCCGAGTTCGGTCATCAGCGCCACGTCTTCGCGGAAACGGCGGTAGTGGTCGGCGGCCGGTTCCCCCGTGTCGCCGCCCGCCACCGCCCCCGGACGCCGGCAGAACGCGTCCCAGATCGAGTCGGTGCGACCGTCCACAGTGGTCGAACCTTCGATCTGGAAGGCCGCCGTGCTGACCCCCCACGCGAACCCGGGCGGGAACTCCAGCCCGGCGGTGACCTCTTCGCCTACAACCGACATGCTCACCCTTTCACCGCACCCTGCATGATCCCGGCCACGATCTGGCGGCCGAGCAGGAGGAAAACGATCAGAACCGGAATGGTCGCCAGCGTGGTCCCGGCCAGCACCAGCGAATAGTCGACGTAGTGACCGCTCTGCAGCTTCTCCAGCGCCACCTGCACGGTCGGGTTGCCGGCGTCGAGCACGATCAGCGGCCACAGGAAGTCGTTCCACGACATCATGAACGTGAACATCGCGAGCACCGCGGCGGCCGGGCGGATCGCGGGCAGGCAGACGTGCACGAACGTCCCGAACACGCTGCAGCCGTCCACGCGTGCCGCCTCGATCAGCTCGTACGGCACGGCGTCCACGATGTACTGGCGCATCCAGAACACGCCGAACGCGGTGACCAGGTTCGGCACGATCACCGCCTGCAGGTGCCCGGCCCAGCCCAGCTCCGACATGGCGATGAACAGCGGGATCACGCCCAGCTGCGTGGGCACCGCGAGCGTCACCACGATGAACACGAACAGCCCGTTCGACCCGCGGAACCGCATCTTGGCGAAGGCGAATCCGGCCAGCGCGGAGAACAGCACCGTCGTCAGCGTCACCGTCCCGGACACGATGAGGCTGTTGCCCAGCGCCTTCCAGAACGGCACCGAGTCGAACACGCGGCTCGCGTTGGCCCAGAAGTTGCCGCCCGGCAGCAGCGGCGGCAGGTGGTCCGACAGCATGCCGGTGTCGCGGCTGGCCACCAGGTACGACCAGTAGAACGGGAACAGCGAGCCGGCGACGAACGCGATCAGCGTGGCGTAGACGAAGAAGCGCGAACCGCCGCGGCGGCGGGGCAGCATCCGTACGGTCATCGTTTCAGTCCCGTCGTCGCGGCGAGCCGCCGGGTGATCAGGAAGTTGGCCAGCGCGATGAGCACGATCAGCAGGAACAGCAGCCACGCGATCGCCGACGCGTAGCCGAGGTCGAAGCCCTCGAACGCCGACTGGTACAGGTACAGCGTCAACGTCTGGAACTGGTGCTGGGAACCGCCGTTGTTCGACCCCGGCATGGCGTCGAACAGCTTGGGCTCGGTGAAGATCTGCAGCCCGCCGATGGTCGAGGTGACCACCACGAAGATCAACGTGGGCCGCAGCATCGGCAGCGTGATCGAGAAGAACCGCCGCACCGCGCCCGCGCCGTCGACCACCGCGGCCTCGTACACGTCACGCGGCAGCGCCTGCATCGCCGCCAGCACGATCAGCGCGTTGTACCCGGTCCAGCGCCAGTTGACCATCGTCGCGACGGCCAGGTGGCTGGCGAACCGGTTGGCCTGCCACTCCACCCGGTCCAGCCCCAACGTCTCCAGCAGGGCGTTGACCAGCCCGAACCGCGGGCCGAACAGGTTGGCGAAGATGATGCCGAGCGCGACCAGGCTGGCCGAGTACGGCAGCAGGATCCCGACCCGCCAGCCGGCCGGGAACCGCAGCCGCAACGACAGCAGCGCGGCCAGCAGGACCGCGATGATCACCTGCGGCACGCTGGAGAGCAGGAAGATCGAGACCGTGTTGACGACGGCGTTCCAGAACTGCGGGTCGCCCAGCAGCGTCGCGAAGTTCTCCAGCCCGATGAACTTCGGGTCGTCGTCGCCGATCTCCCAGTCGAACAGCGACACGTAAGCCGTGTACAGCAGGGGGAACAGGCCGGTGAGGCCGAACACCACGAAGAACGGTGCGATGTAGAGGTACGGCGAGAACTTCACGTCCCAGCGCGACAACCGGTGCCGCCAGGACGGTTTCGCCGGCTCCGGCGGCACTTCCTGCCGCGGCGGTTTCTCGACCACGGTGGTCATCGGCCTGTTCCCCCTCGCCTCATTTCACGATCTTCTTGGCGCCGTCGACCACCTGCTGCCAGGCCTGGTCCGGCGGCGTCCCCTGCTCGACCGCCTGCAGGGCCGGGCTGGTGACGTTCTCCTGGATCTGGCCGTCGCCCGGGCCCTTGTACTGCGCGTGGGTCACCTTCTTGGCCTGGTCGGCGTAGAGCCGGCCGACCGGGGCGTCGCCGAAGTACGGCTCGGTCTGCTGCAGCAGCTGCGGCGAGGTCAGCGCCTGCACCTGACTGGGGAAGTTGCCGCGCGCCTGGAACGCCTTGAGCTGCTGCTCGGGCGCGGTCAGCCAGGCCGCGAGCTCGGCCGCTTCCTTCGGGTGCCGGCTCTGCTTGGGCACGGTCAGGTACGAGCCGCCCCAGTTGCCGCCGCCGTTGGGGAACGCGTCGGTGACGGCCCACTTGCCGGCGTTGCCCGGACCGGCGTTCTCCTCGACCACGCCGAGCATCCACGACGGGCACACGGTGGTGGCGAAGGATCCCTGCTGGAATCCGGTCTTCCACTCGTTGCTGAACGCGATGAGCTTCGCGGACTGGCCGCGCTGGATGGCGCCGGTGATGCGGTCCCAGGCCGCCTTGATGCCCGGGTTGGACTCGATGGTCAGCTTGTCGTCGCGGTCCAGGTAACCGGTGTCGAGCTGGTTGACCATGGAGTTGTACAGCTGCGAGGACGCGTCGAACCACGGTTTGCCGCCGGTGTGCGCCACGTACTGGTCACCGGCCGCGAAGTAGGAGTCCCAGGTCGCGAACAGCGACTTGACGCCTTCCGGGTCCGAGGGCAGCCCGGCGGCCTGCAGCAGGTCCTTGCGGTAGCACAGCGCCAGCGGGCCGATGTCGGTGCCGTAGCCGATCAGCCGGCCGTCCTTGTCCTTACCGGCCTCGTACTTCCAGTCCAGCCACCGGTCGGGGGTCACGTCCTTCGGACCGATCTCGGTGAGGTCGTTGAACTTGGACGACTTGTCGATGATGTCGGAGAAGTGGCCCTCCTCGACCGCGACCACGTCCTCCAGCCCGTTGCCCGCGGCCAGCTTGGTGATCAGGTTCTGGTGGTAGGGCCCGCCCTCGCCGGTCTTGTGGTGGGTGATCTTGATGTTGGGGTGCAGCTGCTCGTACTCGGTGAGCAGGTTTTCGTAGCCGAACTCGGTGAAGGTGCCGATGGACAGCTCGATCTGCCCGGTGCCGGACGACCCGGAGGAGCCGTCGTCGCCACACGCGGTGAGGCTCGCGCCGAGCACCGCCAGTCCGATCGCGAAGCTCACGCCCTTGTGAAGATGTCGCACGTCGATTCCCTAACTCGTGGGGTTCCAGGGAGGGAGATTTTGGGAGCGCTCCCAGAACGGGCATGAGTGTGTCCCCAGACACACAGCCGTGTCAAGATGGGTTATCGTTGGAAGCGCTCCCATCAACGGCGGAAGGTGACGCGGTGACCGCACACGGCAACCACGAGAGCCGGCCGACCCTGGAGGACGTCGCCGCGTTCGCCGGGGTCTCCCGCTCGACCGCCTCCCGGGCGTTGAACGACGACCCGAACGTCAGCGCTCGGGCCCGCGAGGCGGTGCGCGCCGCGGCCGCGGACCTCGGCTACTCGCCCAACCAGGCCGCCCGGTCGCTCGTGACGCGCCGGACGGGCGCGGTCGCGGTGGTGTTGTCCGAGCCCGAGGAGGTCCTGCTCGGTGACCCCTACCGGACGGCGGTGATGCGCGCCGGGTACCGGGAGCTGGCCGCGAACGGGATCCAGATGGTGTTGATGTTCTGCGACGGGCGGGACGACCTGACGCGGACGCTGCGGTTCCTGGAGGGCGGCCACGTCGACGGTGCGCTGGTGTTCGCGCCGCACCAGGCGGACCCGCTCCCCCGCGCGCTGCGGCTGCTGCGGGTGCCGGTGGTGTTCGGCGGCCCGGCGGGCGGGGTGGCGCGCGGGGTGCACGTGATCGACTTCGACAACGAGTCCGGCGCGCGGCTCGCGGTGGAGCACCTGGTGGGCCTGGGCCGCCGCCGCATCGCGACGGTCGCCGGACCGCAGGACCAGACCGCGGCGGTGCACCGCCTGGCCGGCTGGCGCAAGACCCTGGCCGACGCGGGGTTGGAGACGTCCGGTCTGGCCGAGGAGGCGGACTTCACCCTGGACGGTGGCCGCGTGGCGATGGACCGCCTGCTGGCCCGGCGCCCCGACCTGGACGCGGTCTTCGTGGCGAGCGACGTGATGGCGGCCGGCGTGCTGCAGGCACTGGGCGCCGCGGGCCGCGCGGTGCCCTCCGACGTGGCGGTCGTGGGTTTCGACGACCACCCGGCGCTCGCCGCCGCGACGAACCCGCCCTTGACGACCGTGCACCAGGACCCGGCCGCGCAGGTGCGCCAGATGGTGGCGACGCTGACGACCCTGCTGGCCGGCGAGGCGCTCCGGCCGCGGCGGCAGGTGCTGCCGGTGTCCCTGACACGGCGCGAGTCGGCCTGACGCGACGCGTCACCCGTGGCCGAACGTCAGCCGCCGGCCGGTCCGATGTGGACGACCTTGGTCACGGTCATCTCGTCGAGCAGCTCGGGCCCGTACCCGAACCCTTCGCCGCTGGCCTTCCGCGGGTGCGCGGCCCCGGCGGGCGCGCCGCCGAAGACGTTGTTCACCTTCACCGTGCCCACGGGCAGCTCGCGCCACGCCCGCTGCGCGTGCGACATCGACTCGGTCAGCACGGTCGCCGTCAGGCCGTACCGGTCGTCCGCGGCCTCGGCCAGCGCCTGGTCGAAGTCGTCGACCACGCGCACCGGGGCGACCGGCCCGAAGGTCTCCTCGCTCATCACCCGCATCGACGGGGTGCAGCCGCTCAGGACGGTCGCCGGGTAGCGCGCCCCCGGCCCGTCCGGCGGCACTCCCCCGGCGAGCAACTCGGCGCCCTGCTCGAGGGCGTCGGTGACGTGGCCGTGCACGTGGTCGCGCTGACGCTCGTCGACCAGGGGCCCCATCGGTACCTCGTGCGGGCGCTTGCCGGCCTCCGCGACCAGCGCGTCCAGGAACTCCCCCGCCACCTCGCGGTGCACGTAGATCCGCTCGACCGACACGCAGATCTGGCCGGCGTTGGCGAACGCCCCCAGCGCGGCCTGCGACGCCGCCCAGCGCGGGTCGACCCCGGCGTCCACGATCAGGGCGTCGTTCCCGCCGTTCTCCAGCAGCACCTTCGCGCCGGTGCGCGCCGCCGCGACGGCGACCGAGCGTCCGGTCGCGGTGCTGCCGACGTGCGCGATCACGTCGACGTCGTCGCACTCGGCGAGCCACGCGCCCACGGACCCGTCGCCGTCCAGGCACTGCAGGACGTCCGACGGCAGGTGCCGCGCGAGCAGGCCGGTCAGCATCCGCCCGACGTGCGGGCACCGTTCGCTCGGCTTGTGCACCACGACGTTGCCGGTCGCCAGCGCCGCACCGAGCAGCCCGCAGGCCACCGCGACCGGGTCGTTCCACGGGGTCAGCGCCACCACGACACCGCGCGGCTCGGGCACCATCAGGTCGGTCGCGTCCCAGCCGCCCTGCAGGCTGCGGCCGCGGTGGGCCGGGCCGAGCTCGGCGTACTGCTCCAGCGTCCCGGCACCGGCGAGGACACCACCGCGGGCGTCGCCGGGTACCTTGCCCGTCTCGCGGGTGTTCATCTCGGCGAGCTCGTCCGCGCGGTCCCGCAGCTCGGCGGCGGCGGCCTTCAACGCCTCCGCCCGCTCGGCCGCGGGGGTCCGCCGCCACTCCGCGAACGCCGCCCGCGCCGCGCGCACGGCCTTGGCGACCTCCTGCTCGGTCGCGGACGTCACGCGGCCCACCAGCTCGCCACTGGCCGGGTCGTGCACCTCGATCGCCCCCGGCGCGTCTTCCCGGGTCAACAGCTCAGTCATCGCACCTCCTGTCCGGGGTGCGAGTACCCCTGCTCCACTCCGGTAACACGCGGAAGCGATCAGCCCTGCGCGATCTGCTGGGCCTTCGCGTAGGCGAGTTGCAGGAAGTCCGCGCCGGTCAGCGCCGCGAACGCCGCCGCGACCAGCCGGGTCGCGCGGGGCGCGAAGACGTGGCCGATGGTGAATCCGGTCACCACCCACATGTCGAGGCAGAACGGGCAGCTGAGCAGCTCGCCGATGCTGTGCCGGAGCCCTGTGGGCTTGCGCACCTCTTCCATCACCTCGGCGGGCCCGCCGGTGTGCGCGTAGCGGGTGAAGGGGGCGCGCAGGGGGCTGGTGACCGCGTCCTTGGTGAGGGTGCGGGACAGCTTGTGGGTGCCCATCGCCATCAGGACGATGTCGGAGACCCGCAGGTCGCGCGGCAGTTTCCGGCCCGTCACGAGCGCCGCGACGGCCGCGGTCACCACCATCGACGTGTAGACGAGCATGATGAAGAGATAACCGCCCAGCGGACGGTCGTTCGTCCCGCGGTAGGCGTCGGCCTCGGCGCGACCCGCGGCGGCGAGGTCCCGGAGTCCGGCGTGCTGCGCCATACGCTCTCCTGTAAGTCCGGCTGTTCGTCCGGCCAACCGGGTACCCCCCGGGTCCGCGGGCAACCGCCCGGCCCGGAAGGAGGAGCCATGCCACACCACAAGTACCTCTTCCGCCGCGCGACGCCCGAGGACGCCGACGCGATCCGCGACCTGGTCCACGCCGCCTACGAAAAGTGGGTGGACCTGATCCACCGCGAACCCCTCCCGATGCAGACGGACTACCGGCAGGCCGTCACCACCCACCGGATCGACCTGCTCTACGAGGACGACCGGCTGGTCGCGCTGATCGAAATGATCCCGGCGGTCGACCACCTGCTGATCGAGAACGTCGCGGTGCGGCCCGCGGACCAGGGCGCGGGGTACGGACGCCTGCTGATGCGGCACGCGGACCTGCTGGCGCAGTCGATGGGCCTGCCCGGCGTGCGCCTCTACACGAACTCGAAGTTCACCGAGAACATCCGCTTCTACCGCCGGCTCGGCTACCGCGTGGACCGGGAGGAGCCCTTCCTGAACGGCTCCCTGGTGCACATGAGCAAGGCGGTCTGAGTCAGCCGAGCGAGAACGCCACCGAGGCGGCCGCCTTGACCACGTCCGCCAGACCCCGCCTGCGCCGCGGCCGCAGCACCGCCGGGGCGGGTGCGCGCAACACCCCCGCCACCTCACGCGCCTCGGGCCGGGCCGAGGGATCACGGTTCCCCATCCGGGTCAGCACATCCGCCACGTGCGGCGGCAATCCGTCGGGCACCTTGGGCTCCCGAAGCAGCCGCGCCACCGCGCACTCGGTCAGCGAACCCCGGTATTCGCGGTGCCCGGACAGGCATTCCAGCAACACCAGGGCCAGCGCGAAGACGTCCGCGGGAGGCCCCACCGGCGCGCCGCGCACCTGCTCGGGCGCCATGTACGCGGCGGTGCCCACCACGGCGCTGCTCGTGGCGAACCGCGCGCCGTCGAGCCCCTGCGCCACACCGAAGTCACCGAGCACCGGCCCGTCCGGCGCGAGCAGGACGTTCGCCGGTTTCACGTCGCGGTGCGTGATGCCGGCGCGGTGGACGTGGGCGAGCGCGTCCGCCAGCCCCGACCCGAGTTCGAGGGTCTCGTCGACGGGCAGCGGGCCGTCGGCGATGCGGTCGGCCAGCGACGGCCCGGGAACCAGCCGCATCACCAGGTAGGCCCGTCCGTCCCGCACGCCGGAGTCGTACAGCGGGATCAGACCCGGGTGCCGCAGCCGGTCCAGGATGCGCAGTTCCTGTTCCTGCCGCCGTTTCTGCGCCGCGGAGGCGCCGGCGCGGAACAGTTTGACCGCCACCTCGCGGCCGGCGACGCGATCCCAGGCGCGGTGGACGTCGGCGCTGCCGCCACCGCCGATCCGCTCCCCGAGCCGGTACCGCTCCCCGATGTCCACACCGCAGCGCTACCCCTGGGGAAGTGGCGGCAAACCCCGCCGGGGATGGCCGCGCGAGCCCGAGTGGGCGAGAGTGGTGCGATGAGCAGCGCGGAGGTGCGGGACGGCGTCTCGCTGACGAACCTCGACCAGACCCTGTTCGCCGAAGCCGGTGCCACGAAACGCGATCTGATCGACTACCTGGACGCGGTGGCCGACCGGATGATCACCGCGCTGCGCGGCCGTCCGCTGTCGGTGGTGCGGGTGCTGCGCGGGCAGGACCCGTTCATGCAGAAGAACCTGCCCAAGTACACCCCGGAGTGGGTGCCCCGGGTGAGCATGTGGGCCGAGTCCTCACACCGCGAGGTCTCGTACGCGTTGTGCGACGACCGCCGCACGCTGCTGTGGTTCGGCAACCAGCGCGCCATCGAGTACCACCCGACGCTCGCGCCGGCCGGGGACCTGGGCCACCCGTCGCACCTGGTGCTCGACCTGGACCCGCCCGAGGGGACGGCGGCCTTCGGCCTCGCGGTGCGCGCGGCGCTGCTGGTCCGCCAGGCACTGGCCGACTGCGGCCTGGCGGGCGCGGTGAAGACGAGCGGGTCGAAGGGCGTGCACGTGTTCGTGCCGGTGCGGGACGCCGACGCCGAGCAGGCCGCGGCCGCCACCCGCGCCCTGGCCGCCCGCGCCGAACGGCTCGATCCGGACCTGGCGACCACCGCGTTCATCCGCGAGGACCGCGGCGGCAAGGTCTTCCTCGACTCCACCCGCGCCGGCGGGGCGACGGTCGTGGCGGTGTACAGCCCGCGGGTGCGTCCCGGCCTGCCGGTCTCGTTCCCGGTGCCGTGGAGCGACATCGAGAACGTCCGGCCGGCCGACTTCACGCTGCGCGAGACCGCGCGGCTGCTCGGCACCTCCGACCCGTGGACCGATTCGCTGCCGGCGCCGCAGCAGCTGCCGGAGGACCTGATCGAACACGGCCGCACCATCCCGATCGCCCGCGTCCAGGCGATGCACGAGGGCAAACGCCGGGCCCGCGCGCGCCGCGAGCAGGGCTCCTAGGTGTACTTGGCCATCAGGTTGGTGGCAGTCGGCTGGTGGGTGGGTGGCCGCCGTTGTAGCTTTCGATGCTCCTATGTTCGTCAAGCCGCTGTCGGAGGGGGTGTGACGGAGGCCGTGGATGGTCGGGGAAGGTTGGCATAGATTTCCCGGGCGATGTAGCGCTTCAGGCAGCGGATGATCTCGCGTTTGCGCAGGCCTTCGGCGGTGCGCCGCTCGACGTAGTGGCGGGTCGGTTGGTGGCGACGCATCCGGACGATCGTGACGATGTAGAGGGCACTGTTTGCGGCGCGGTCGCCGCCGCGGCTGAGTCGGTGTCGGCCGGTGGTGCGTCCGCTGCTGGCCGGCTGGGGCGCGACACCGCAGAGCTTGGCGAAGGCGGCTTCGTTGCGGATGCGTTCGGGGTTGTCGCCTGCGGTGACGAGGAACTGGCCCGCGATCTCGACGCCGACACCGTGCAGTTCGACCAGTTCGGGTGCCGCTGCGTGGACCAGGGCCCCGATCTGCTTGTTGAGGGCCTTGATCTCATCATCGAGTTGCTTCCAGCGGCGTGCCAGGCCCCGTAGGGTGGCCTTGACTCCGGCCATCAATAGCCGGCCTGGGGTTGTTGCCAGGCCGAGCAGGTCCTCCGTCTCCGGCCGCAGCCGCAGGCATCGGTTGACCAGCGTCTTCTTGCTCAGCACGACAAGTTCGTCGCGCAACGGAGAGGGTGACCCGATCATGACGCCCCACAGTGTGTTGAATGCGCTGGTGCGTGCCTTGACTGCGCTGGAACGAGTCACCCGAAGGGTCCGGATGACCTCGACCAGGCCGGACTTGGCTTTCGGGGTGGCCGTCGAAGTCTGGCCGAGGACAGCCCGGGCGATCTGCTCGGCATCGAGCCGATCGGACTTGCCGTCCATGTGCCGTGCCAGTCTGTTGGGCCGGTTGACCTCGACCACGCGAATCTCCCGGGCGGTAAGGAACCGAGTCAGCGTGGCGCCGAAAGATCCGGTGCTCTCGACCCCGATCGCGCCTACCTCGCCGTGTTCCTGAACCCATGCCAGAAGGTCGGCGTAGCCGCGGTCATTGGCGGGGAACTCCCGATGACCCAACAGGCGGCCGTGGTCATCGACCGCCGCCGCGTAGTGAGTGTTCTTGTGGGTATCGACGCCGCCGATCACGGCACCAGCTGCTGGCTCTATAGCCATCTGGGTTGTCATGCTGGATGTGCTCCTCCGTTAGGGCTGATCTCACGGATGGAGCGAACCGGCCGGGCGGGGCGACAAGTCTGCGACGGGGGCTTCTAGCCCAAGCTCCTATCAGGTCAGCTCCGCCTGGCCGGTGCGCACCACAGTGCTGCACCGGAGCCGGCCGACAAATCGAACGCAGGACACCACCACTATCGATAGGTCATACCTTGACCAGGGTCAGACCGATCCGGTGCAGCACCGAGCTAAGTCTTCACAGACTTTGCCGTTTTGCCAGGGGCAGTGGGGCTTGATGAACGTCTGCCGGATGCCGTGCTCGGGGCAGATTGGCCGGAGTGACCAGCGGTAGGCCCAGGCGTTGTACGCACCAGCTCGCCCGGCCGGTCGCGCTCATACCGCACCGCGGTGGTCTTTCTTGGGCAGGTTGCAACGTCGTGCGGGCATCACCGCGGCACACGAGAGCCTCCGGCCTGGCGTGAGTCCTAGACAAGCCAAGCCACACCCCAACCGGAGGCCCCTCCCCACGTCAACACCAACCCGCCACCAACGTCCTGGCCAAGTACACCAGGCCCTGACGGACCGGCGGGCGGTGGCGTCTCATCCGGAAAGCCGCCCCGGACCGAGTGGTGTCCACCGATCGGGGACGCAGCCTCGTGATCAAACCGATGCCGGCGACGACTTCACCGTCGATCAGACGGCGGGGACCGTGACCTGTCCCTAGCGAGGGGTCTCGGACCGGAAGGTGTGTCCCAGCTCCGGGCCGAGGCCGAAGTAGTGGCGGAAGTTGTAGATCAGCGGGCTCCACGCCGCCGGGTCGACGTGCTGGGTGCCCGGCACCACCAGCCGGGGGTCGCAGTGCACCCGGAGCACCTGGGCCTGCACCACCACGAAGCCTCCCCCGTGCCCGTCCGCCATGTCGGCGGCACGGGCCTCCAGCGCGATCGGGCACTCCGCGGCCCGTGGCGGCCGGACGAGGTCGGAGTCCACCGGCCGCAGCCCCGCCGCACCGAACTTGTCCGGCTCGTACCGGAAGGCACCGCGCTTGCGGTCCGGCACCGGGTTCGCCCCGGTGCTCGGCGCCAGCCGCTCCACCGCCCGCCACTGGCCGGGACCGGGCAGGTTGATCACCAGGTCCGGGCGTTGCCGGAGGTTGGTCACCGTGTGCGAATCCGCGGCCAGGCCCAGCACGACCACCTGTCCGAGCGCCCAGGCCGAGGAGATCGGCGCCAGGTTGTGCCCGCCGTCGGCGTTCTCGGTGGACAGCAGCACCACCGGGGTGCCGAAGTACAGGATGCTCGGGCTGATCACGACGTGCTGGTTCGTCAGGGTGTCCATGCGGCCAGGCTAGGAGCGGATCATCTCGGTCCCGGCCGACACGACATCACCACTGCCGGCCGCGGCGCACCTGCTCCACCAGCGCGATGAGCACCTCCTTCGCCGACTCGCGGTCGCGCGCGTCGCACAGCACCACCGGCACCCCACCGTCCAGGTCGAGTGCGGCCGCGACCTGGTCCACCCGGTATTGGCGGGAGCCCGGGAAGCAGTTCACCGCGATCACGAACGGCATCTCGCGTCGCTCGAAGTAGTCCACGGCCGGGAAACAGTCCTCCAGGCGGCGGGTGTCGGCGACGACGACGGCCCCCAGCGCGCCCTGGGCGATGTCGTCCCAGAAGAACCAGAACCGGTCCTGCCCGGGCGTCCCGAACAGGTACAGCGCGAGGTGCTCGTCGAAGGTGATCCGGCCGAAGTCGATGGCGACCGTGGTGGTCGCCTTCTGCTCGACGCCGTCCGGGTCGTCGACCCCGACGCCCGCCTCGGTCAGGTACTCCTCCGTGCGCAGTGGCTGGATCTCGCTGACCGCGCCGACCATGGTGGTCTTGCCCGCGCCGAAACCGCCCGCGATGAGGATCTTCAACGCGGTGAAGGGTTTCGCCGGCGCGGGCCGGGGGTCAGAGCGCACGGAGTCCATTCAGTACTTCCCTCAGGATGCGGTCGTTGGGCAGGCTGGCTGGCGGGGTCGGACGGGTCACCTCGATGTGCCCGGCGTGCAGCAGGTCCGCCAGCAGCACCCGCGTGACGTTGAGCGGGAGGTTCGCGCGCGCGGAGATCTCGGCGACCGAGAGCGTGCGCGTCAGGCACAGCTGGAGGATCACCGCCTGTTCCGGGCTCAGCGTGAGGTCGTGTTCGGGCCGGGTCCGGGCGGCGACGAGCGCGATGATGTCCAGGAACTCCCCGGCCGGCCGCGCCCGTCCCTTGGTCAGCGCGTACAGCCGGACCATCGGCCCGGACTCGTCGCCGTACCAGTCGCTCACGTTCCCGTCCGGTCCAGGCGGGGCGCGGTGTACATGTGCTCGCCGACCTGCGCGACGAGCCTGGCCATCTCGTAGGCGACCAGGCCGATGTCCGTGCCCGCCTCGGCGAACACGGACAGGCACGTCCCGCCTCCCGCGGTGATGACGAACAGGAAACCGCCGTCCAGCTCGACCATCGTCTGCCGGACCGACCCGGCGTCGAAGTGCCTGCCCGCGCCCTTCGCGAGGCTGTTCAGCGCCGACGACACCGCGGCGAGGTGTTCGCTCTCCTCGCGGGTCATCCCCGTCGAGGTGGCCATCGCCAGTCCGTCGTTGGACAGCAGCAGCGCGCTGCGGACCCGTGGCGCGTTGCCCACCAGCTCGTCCAGGAGCCAGGAGAGCTCCCGGCTGTTCTCGGTGGCCTCCACCGTGTGACCCCTCTCGTCGTCATGCGTTGCGTCCGCGCGTGAAACCCTGTTGCAGCGCGGACATCGTGGCGCGCGCTTCCTCCGGCGACGCCCAGGGCGGCGCCGCCTCCTCGCGTGTGGCGGTGCCGGACGCCTCGCGCAGGCCGGGCGCGAGGTGCGCCTGCCGTTTGCGGCGTGGCAGGCCGCCGGTGACGTCGTCGTCCACCGGCGCCGGGGCCGGTTCGGCGGGCGGCGGGCCCGGTTCGGGGGGCGGCGGGGGCGCCGCCGGCCGCGGCGGGGGACGGTGCCGCCCGTTGTCGCGGGCGGGCGCCGGCCGTGCCGGGGTCTTGCGGGCCCGGACCGCGGGGACCTCCCCTTCGGCGGGAGCCGGGTCGGCCCGGGTGAGCAGCGTGGTGGGCAGCAGCACGACGGCGGTCGTGCCGCCGTAGGCCGACCGGCGCAGCGTCACGGTGATGCCCTGGCGCTTGGCCAGCCTGCTGATCACGTAGAACCCGAGCTGCTCGCCGTCGAACAGGTCGAGCTGGTGCGCCTCGGCGATCCGCCGGTTCGCCTCGGCCAGCCGCTCCGCGCCCATGCCCAGTCCGCGGTCCTCGATCTCCACCACGAACCCGGCGCCGACCGCTTCGCCGTGCACGAGCACGGTGGTGTTCGGCGGGGAGAACGCCGTCGCGTTCTCGACCAGCTCGGCGATCATGTGGGTGAGGTCGGCCACGGCGGTGCCCTGGACGGCGACCTCGGCCATCCGGTGCACCTCGACCCGCTGGAACTCCTCGACCTCGGCCACCGCGGCGCGGACGATGTTCATCAGCGGCACGGGTTTGCTCCACGTGCGGCCGGGGGCGGCGCCGGACATGATGATCAGCCCTTCGGCGTGGCGGCGCATGCGGGCCGCGAGGTGGTCGAGCCGGAACAGGTCCTCCAGCTCGGCCGGCTCCTCGGTGCGGCGCTCCATCGTGTCGAGCAGGCTGAGCTGGCGGTGCACCAGCGACTGGCTGCGGCGGGCGAGCGTCACGAACACGCCGGACACACCGGTGAGCAGTTCCGCGCGTTCGGCGGCGGCGGTCAGCGCGGCGCGCTGCACGGCGTTGAGGGCCGCCCCGACCTGCCCGATCTCGCCCTCGCCGGGTGGCACCACCGGCACGTCGGCGTCCACGTCGATCTTCTCGCCGGCGCGCAGCCTGCGCATCGCCCGGGGCAGCCGCCGGTTGGCGAGTTCGAGGGCCGAGTCGCGCAGGCCCACCAGCTCGATCACCAGGCCGCGTCCGATCTGCACGGAGATCAGCAGCGCCACCAGCACGGCGGCGAGACCGAGCAGGACGGTGATCGCGCTCTCGGTCAGCGCCGCGGTGCCCGCGTCGTCCGCCTCCGCCGACGCGGAGGTGACCGCGCCCGAGCGGACGGCCGCGAGGTCACGGGTGACCTGGTTGACCGCCGCGGCCCACTGACCGGAGGTGACCGCCGTGGCCAGGGCACGGCCGGAGGTGTCGGTCTGCGCCGCGTTCTGCAGGTCGGCGAGTTTGCGGGCGGAGTCACCGGTGACCACGTCGTCGAACGCGGCGAGCTGGGCCGGCGGCAGCTCGGACAGCAGGCCGGCGGTCAGGACGCGCTGCCCGCCGACGGCGTCGGTGAAGGTTCGGTGGATGTCGGCGGTCGAGCGGCCCGCGGCGGCCGCCTGCGCCGCGGCGTCCTGCCGGGCGAGCATGTCGCCGACGCGGCCGAGGGACGGGACGGCCCGGGCGGCCGCGATGCCCCTGACGTCGGCGAGAGCGACCTGGGCCGCGAACGCCTTGTCGATGGCGGCGGAGAAGGCGTCGAAGGTGGCGCGCCAGTCGGCCTGGCGGGCGGTCAGGGCGTCCTGGCCGTCGCCGAGCCGCGGGACCTCGGCGAGCACGTCGGCCAGCCGCCGGTTCAGCTCCGGCGCCCGGCCGGTGAGGTCGGCGGTCACCTGCGTGATGCCGTCCTGGAGCGTCGCGAGCGCAGTGCTCGTCTGGGCGTGCCGCTGCTGGAGCGCGGGCAGGTCGCCGGTTCCGGCGAGGTAGGAGGCAGCGGCCGCGCGTTCGGCCTGCAGGCCGGCCACGAGGTCGCTGACGGGCCCGGTGAGGTGGGCGTCGAGCTGCTCGATCTGCCGCTGGTTCCACGCGCTCTGCACGGCCGAAACCGCGGCCAGGCCCCACAGCACCATGAGCGAGACGACGGGCACCATCAGCAGCGCGACGATCTTCGCCCGGACCGACCGGGGTCTGAGCCGGTCGAGGAGTCCCGGCTCGGGGGAAATCCGGGCAGGTTCTTCTCGGCGCTCGGACATGCTTTCTCCAATTGCGAATAAAATCGGGGTCGAGTTCGTCAGACCGGCAATTCCGGCGTTTTCTGCGGCCCCGGGGAAAGCGCGACGAACGCGGAGGTCAGGAATAGGTAGGAACCGAGTACGACGGTGAGCGGGAACACGAACTGCATCGGGGTGGCGCCGGCGGCGGAATGCCCGGCGTGCACCTCGACGCTGACCGCGGCCATTCCGGTGTAGTGCATCGCGCTGACCGCGACGCCCATCACCAGCGACGCGCCGACCGCGGCCGCCTTGCCGTGGATGTTCAGGGTGGCCCAGAGCGCGGCGGTCGCGGCGGCGATGGCGATGGCGACCGAGAGCGTGACGACGCCCGGGTCGTAGCTCACCTGACCGGACATGCGCATCGCGGCCATGCCGATGTAGTGCATGGCGGCGACGCCCAGTCCGGCGACGATTCCTCCAATGAGGACGGAGAGTGTTTTCGAGGCCAGGTAACCGACGGCGAACACCCCGATGCCGACGACGACGATCGCGACGAGGAGACTGAGCACGGTCAGCGGGACGTCGTAGCGGATCTCAGTGCCCGTGACCCCGAACCCGAGCATCGCGATGAAGTGCATGGTCCAGATCCCGGTGCCGATGGCCATCGCGCCGTTGATCAGCCAGTTGCGACGGGACCGTCCGGTCGCGGACAGAGCTCGCACCATGCACCGGAGACCGAGTGCGCTGCCGACACACGCCATCACGTAGGAGAGAACGGGCGTGATCCAGCCAAAGGTCAATTCCGTCATCGAGCCGCTTCAGTCCTTCGTCCAGGTGCCTTACCGAAAAGCCAAACCACCCCCAGGCTTGATCGAGGACCTTAAGTGAAGAAGCTTCAGATCTCAATAATACTGACAAGTAGGTTGCGCCTGGTGAACAGATCACAGGGAGCGTCCCGGTTCGGTTTCTGGTCCACGATCGCGTTGAACACAATTACGATGAGCGTGACGGAAATTGATGCGCCAGCTCAGAGGTGGCGCCCTCGGCGAGGCGGCACGTGCACCCGGACAGCGGGGGCCGATACGGGACCATCACGTGGCGTGACGGGCTGAACGCCCAATGCGAACTGTGATCTACGCGGTAGTGAAGTGAAGGGAGCAAGCGAGCCCGGCGAGGACGGTGGTCATCACTCTCGACGACCGAGGCGAGATATGGAGAACCTGAAAGGCGAGCGGCCTCGGCCGGGCAACGCTTGTTGCACAGCGCGGCTGCGGGGCCGTAAGTGTGTGGTCGGGATGACAGGATTTGAACCTGCGACCCTCCGCTCCCAAAGCGGATGCGCTACCAAGCTGCGCCACATCCCGGCGCCCCGGGAGGCCGGGGCGGTGCGATCACTCTAGCGCGAGCCGCTAGACTCGCAGACGCGCCCGGGCGATACGGGTGCGTGCGGGCGTAGCTCAATGGTAGAGCCCCAGTCTTCCAAACTGGTGGTGCGGGTTCGATTCCCGTCGCCCGCTCCATAGTTTCGGCAGGTCAAGGCCCATCCGGGGAGGCGCCTGTCCCCACGGGGCGCCAAAGGTGTCCCCATGATCTTGAAACTTCGGCAATACTGCTGCTCATGCGCCTTGATCCACGCCCGCCACCCTCCTGAGGGCAGGCCCATCCGACACGGTCGGACCGCAGTCGCCGAATCTCACCCCCGCCAGCCCCCACCCTCGGAGTCCCCGCCTCCGCCGCCGCGCCCAGATGCGCTCCGCCGGCGTGCGGGCCCCACGACCTGGAAGCACGAGCACCCCAGTGGCAAGCATCGAAGAGCGCCCCCGCAGGAACGGCACGGTGGGCTATCGCGTCACCTGGCGCGACCCGGACACCAGAAGGAAGGACTCTCTCACCTTCGACGACCCCGAGGACGCGAAGCGGCTCAAGAAGCTCCTCGACGCCAACGGGCAGCGGCTCGTCGAAGCGCAGAAGGTGATGGCGTCGATCAAGAACCAGGTGCCCACCATCGCGGAACTCATCGAACACCACATCGAGCACCTGACCGGTGTGCAGCCCCGCACGAAACGGGATTACCGGCGCGACGCCAAGCGTCACATCAACCCCCACCTCGGTGCCATCCCGGTCGACGCTCTCGACCGGGACCGCGTGAAGCGCTGGGTGAACGACCTCACAGGCAAGATGTCGGGTAAGACGCTGGCGAACGTGCACTCCCTGTTGTCCGCTGCGCTCCAGGAGAGCATCCCGAAGTGGCGCGAGGACAACCCGGCGAAGGGCATCCGCATGCCCCAGCACGTGCCCGAGGAAGCGGTCTTCCTGACCCCCGGCGAGTTCAACCTCCTGCTCGCCAAGGTGCGAGCCCCATACCGGCTCTTCATCAAGTTCCTCGCCTCCACCGGCCTCCGTTGGGGTGAGGCCGTCGTGCTCACCCCGGACGACTTCAACCTCCTCAACCCCACGCCCACCGTGCGGGTCTCGAAGGCCCTCAAGGAGGATGCGAACGGCCGCGACGTCGTCGGCGTCCCGAAGAGCCGAAAGAGCGTGCGGACCGTCTCACTACCGGCGTCGCTAGTCCCAGAGCTATCCCTGGAGATGATCGGCAAGGCCAGCGACGACCTGGTGTTCACCGGGCCGCAGGGCGGCCAACTTCGCAACAACCACTTCTGGGAGCGGGTGTGGCTACCCGCCGTCAACGCGGCGAACGCCGACATCGACAAGCAAGGACGGCCGTTCCCCCGGGAACTGCGGCTGAACAAGAACCCGCGGATCCACGACCTCCGGCACACGCACGCTTCCTGGATGATCGCGGCCGGTGTGGACCTTCCAACCCTGCAGCGCAGGCTTGGACACGAGTCCATCAAGACGACCGTGGACCGGTACGGGCACCTGCTGCCGGACCAGCTCAAGAAGGCCGCGGAAGCGGCCGAGGCCACGCTCAGCGGCGCGCTCGCGGGCTGACTGATCCCCACTGCCGAGAGCCCCTGCACACGGGTGCAGGGGCTCTGGCGTCTTCGGGGGTCAGGCGTCGCCGCGCCACTGGCCGTCGTACCAGCCGGCATCCGGGTCCGGTGGCAGGTCCTCGTCGTAGGCCGAGGCGATCAGCGCGAGGCCGAGCGCGTAGCGCTGCACTGCTGGCATCGATCCAACGTCCTGGCCATCGATCTCAAGGTTCCCGCCGACGACGCGGGCCCAGCGTTCGCCGCGGATGACCCACAGCGGCGGCCAGCTGTCGGGCCGACACTCGGGCAGGGTGATAGTGATCTTCTTCTCAGACATGGGTACGCACCCTACGGCGGTGCGGCGCCCCTACGCGGCCGCGTGCACCCCGTACTTAACCGCCGCCAAACGGGCCTCGAGCCCGTCGACCAGCAGCTGCACGCCTTCGCGGAACTGGGCCGTGCCGTCGACCTCGACGGACGCGACGTCGGCCACCGCCTCCTCCACGAGCACCAACGAGCAGAGCGAGCTGACAACCCGGCATGCCTGCCGCTCCGGCTCGCGGAACCCGGCCGCGTCGAGGACCCGGACGGCCGGGCCACGGATGCCCTCCGGCAGGGATCCGCACGCGGCCTGGGCAGCGAGGTGGCGGGCGACGCCTCGGATGGGCACCAGCCGCTCCTCCAGCACCTCGGCCGCCTGCCGGATCCAGTCCTGCCACGAGTCGGCCTCCGCGGGGACGGGGATCTTGTCGACGATCGCTTCGACCACCTGGCGCACCACCTCAGCGCGGTCCCCGACGTGGTGGTAGATGACCGCCGGGTAGGCGCCGATGGCCTCCGCCAGGGCCCTGACCGTCCAGCGGTCCACCCCGCCGGAGTTGACCGTCAACTCGACGGCGGCCTCCACAATCCGGTCCGCGGATAGCCCCTTCTGGACGCGGGACTGTCCGAGCAGGTTGCTGGTCATGGCACTTCCTTCCAGGGGTTGTCGGCGCCTGCCGCCCCACGGGGTTGTTTCGGCCGGAGGTGTGGTTGCGCAAGACGTCGTTGAGTTCGTCGATCACCTGTTTCGCAACCAGGTGGCCGACCGCAACCTAAGTTGATCACCAGTGAGAAGGTTAGCTCGCCGCTCAGGGTGTTCACCTTGAGGTGGGTGACCTTCTCGCCGCGCGGGAGCAGCGCGTGGTAGTCGGCCAGGAATTCGCTCTGGAGCCCGGGTTCGTTACGGATCAGGTCCACGGGGAGGTAGATCCGGGTTGTCCTGCGGGGCGCCACCGTCCCCATCGTCCTGTTCCGGGTCGGCTGCGAGCCGCCCACCGCCCTGCACTGTAGGGTCCCCGGCCGGGTTCAGGGGCGACGGTCCGGCCGGGGACCCAACCCCTCGATCATGATGGGCGGATCCACCCGGTCGGCGTGCACGTCCAGCTCCGCCGCGACCTCACGCAGCAGGTTCGACATCTCCCGCAGCTCGGCGGGCGGGAAGGTGCCGTGAGCCTCCTGGTGCCGCTGGAGCCGGTCCAGCACGTGCCCCATGCCATCCGCCATCGTGCGCAACATCGCGAGAAGCCGGAACTCCTCGACAGCGACGTCGTCCACCCCGCGCACGACCGGGTCTCGCCTCACACCGCGCCCACGAGTGCGCGCGGCAGCGTCCCGCTGTGCCCCAACCACACGACCTGCCGGCCCGGGGTGCGTTGGACCGGTACGGGCTGGCTTTCCCACGACACACACCCCGGGCAGCGGTCGGTGTGCAGGCGCAGGAACGACAGGCGATAGCGCTCGTGCTCGATCGTGTAGCGCCACTCCTTGTCGGCGCACACGGGCGTCAGCACGGCGCATGCCGGGGTGGCCAGTTCAGCCCGCCGGTAGCGGTGGACAAGACCGTCTTCGTGGTAGCGGCGCAGCTCGGTGGCCGGCCCGTAGTCGATCTGGAGGCGCGCGCTCACGACTCGCCCCGCAACGCTGCGACGGCTGGACGGCGGAACGTCCGGTTGATCTCCACTCCCCCAGCTTTGAGGTGAGGGCCTCGCCGCTACAGGGCATCGAATCGGGATGTCAAGGGGAGCATTTGGGGAGGGTTGCGGGGAGGTTCCCGACTACCGGCTGGCTACCAAGAGTGTCAAACTGCGTACAACCAACAGCCAGCCCGGAGTCTGCATGACGACCGAACCGAACGACCGCCTCCGCCGAGCGCGGGAGAGCGTCGAGTCGCCCAACGCCACAGGTCAACCCCTGTCCCGGCAGGAGCTCGCCGACCTCATCAACGAGTGGATGCACGTCCACAAGAACCGCGTGGTGGAGCTGGACGCCAACTACATCGGCAAGCTGGAGAAGGGCACGATCCGCTGGCCGCAGGACCCGGACCGTCGCGAAGCGTTCCGCTCCGTGCTCGGAGCGTCCACGGACGCCGAACTCGGGTTCCAACGCCCCCGCCGGTCCCGCTCTACCGTGACGGGCGTGGACCGACAGCAGTTCCTTCGCGCAGCAGTAGGCGTGACCGCCGGAGCCGCACTCTCCAGGATGCCCCTCGCCGATTTCCTCGCCCCCACGCAGCGGAGCATCGTGCCAGCCAGCATCGGCTTCGAGCACGTCGACGAAGTCCGAACCGCCGCGGCTGCCTTCGGATCCTGGGACGCCACCTACGGGGGAGGTCTCGTCCGCGAGGCCGTCACCGCGCAGCTCATCCACTGCGCCGAACTACTCAACGCCCGCTGCGCGCCCGCGGTGCGCCGTGAGATCCACTCAGCGGTGGGGTACCTCGCGCATGTGTGCGGTTTCATGGCCTTCGATGCCTACGCCCACGAGGACGCGCGCAAGATGTTCCGCTTCGCCCTGTGGTGCGCCGAGGAAGCCGGCGACTGGCACTTGCGCGCGAAGGTCTTGTCCTCGATGGCTCGGCAGGCGATCTGGTGCGGTGATCCCGATGAGGGCCTGACCCACACCGAGATGGCGCTCGTGCGCGCCGACCGGCTCACCCCAACCGAGCAGGCGATGCTGCACACCGCCCGCGCCCGCGCCCTGGCCAAGCTCGGCCGCGTCGAAGAGACCGCGGCCGCCGTCGGCGTTGCCGACGACGCGTTCTCCCGCAGCCAACCGGACAACGACCCCCCGTGGATGGCCTACTACGACCACGCCCAGCACGCCGGGGACACCGGGCACGCGCTATGGGACACCGCGATCCGCGGCCACTTCGGCAGCGAGGCCCGCAACCGCCTCGCCCTCGCCGTGGCCGGCCACGACGACGGGCACGCCCGCTCGCGCGCGATCTCGCAGATCAAGTTGGCCTCGCTCGTGATGGCCACCGGCGATCCCGCCGAAGCCGCGGCGCTCGGCTCGCAGGCGCTCGACTGGGCGGGACCGATCAAGTCCCGGCGGGCCGCGGATGACCTACGCGAACTCCGCCGGGTCGCCCACCGCCACCCAGGCGAGGAGGGCACGGCCGAGTTGGTGTCGAGGATCGGCCGAGCGGTGGCCGTGTGACTGGCCGCGAGGACACCAGCCGCGCGGTCCTCACCGCGGCAGTCGCCGCGGCCGGGCTTTCCGCAGCAGGCGCGGAGCCGATCCGGTTCGGGGAGAACGACCTGTGGCGGCTGCCGGGCGGGCTCGTCGCGCGGATCGCTCGAGCTGGCCAGGCCACCGCGGCCGCGAAGGAAGTCGCGGTGGCGCGCTGGCTTGAGGACAACGGGGTGGACGCGGTGCGCCTCGCGCCGGGCGTCGACCAGCCGGTATCTGTGGATGGCCGCGCTGTCACGTTCTGGCTGGAGCTTCCGCCGCACGAGGCCGGCACGGTCGCCGACGTCGCGGTCGCCCTGCGGCAGGTGCACAAACTGGCCCCGCCGACGGGGTTCCAGCTGCCGAGGCTGGACCCGTTCGTGCGGCTGGCGCAACGCATCGACGGCGCCACCACGGGGACGGACGACGACCGGGCCTGGTTGAACCGGCAGCTCGCGTCGCTTCGCGACCGCTTCACCACGCTGCCCGAAGGGTTGCCTCACGGGGTGGTGCACGGCGACGCCTGGCGCGGCAACATTGCCCGCACCCGGGATGGGCGGGTGATCCTGCTCGACCTCGAACGGTGCGCACTCGGGCCGCCGGAATGGGATCTCGTGTCGACGGCCGTGTCCCGGGTGACCACCGGCTGGCTGTCCGAGGCGGACTGGGCGGCCTACTGCGACGCGTACGGCCAGGACGTCACGCGGTGGGCGGGGTTCGAGACGCTACGGGACATCCGCGAGCTGCGCATGACGCTGATGGCCTGCCAGCTCGCGGCGGAGAACCCGCGGTACAGCGCCCAGGCCGCGCACCGTGTCGCCTGCCTCCGCGGGCTGCACGGTGCGCGGCCCTGGGCTGGATGGACAGCCGTTCCGTGATGGTCAGGACGGCAGGGGCCAGCTCAGCGGGCCGTGCGGGTCGTCAATCCACAGTCGGTGCTCCCCGTCGCCCGTCACCGTGAGCCCGAGCCGGTCCCAGCCGGGCCGGTCCGCGTCGAGCCACAACCGGTAGGCGCGCTCGACCGGCCCCCATACGTCGGTGTCTCCGGCCTCGGTGACGGTGTCGCCGGACAGGTCGATCGACGCCCAGGACCCGTCCGGCGCGGTCAGGGTCGCCGCGGACGGTTCGCGCGTGTCCTGGTCGAGCACCATGCCGTACACCACGCCTCGGGGCAGTTCGAGCTGTGCCAGGAACCACACGACCGGGATGTCCCGCCAGGGCTGCGCGGGTCCCGGCTGGCGGCGCCGCTCACGTCCGCCGTTCGCCCGGGCAACGGCCGGTTGAACCGCGTCGTCGTGGCGCATCTGCATGAACGAGGCCCGCCGCGCGAGGAACCGGCCCTCCACCACGTCACCCATCTGTTGCAGGTGCACGAGGTTGCCGGCGCTGATCGCGAGCTTGAAATCGGTCAAGACCGTGCCATTCGCAGCGACCTGCTCGACCCACGCGCGCGGGATCGCCGGGACGGCGCAGGTGGCGATGATTCGATCGAACGGGGCGTGACTGGGAAGCCCGCCGTCCCCATCCGTCGCGGCCAGCGTCGGCCGGTAGCCGATCGATTCCAGACGGCCGCGCGCCCCGTCGACCAGGTCACGGTCGATGTCCACGCTGCACACGTTGCGGTCGCCCAACCGATGGCACATCAGGGCCGCGTTGTAGCCGGTGCCGGTGCCGACCTCCAGCACCCGGTCACCCGGCTGCGGGTCGAGGACGGCCAGCATCCGCATCATCAGCGTCGGGTTGGTGCTGGAGGACACCGGTTCCTGGTAGCCGCCGCGGTCTGCCAGCGCGGTGACGAGCGTGTTCGGCGAGTAGACGCGGGCCAGGTTGTCCGCGCCGTCCCAGGAGATCCACCGACCGGTGTGGTCCTGGTCGTACACGCGGGGGGTGAACACGTGTCGCGGCACCTCGACCATCGCCGCGTGCCATTCGGGCGAGTCGATGTCGCCGTGCTCCCACAGCAGGTCGGCCAGGCGCTGCGCGTGACCGCGCCAGTCGAGCTGTTCGGTCGTCGTCACTGGTGGGGCCCTTTCGTGAGGAGGTCGGCGAGCTGCGCGGTGATCGGCGCCCCGGTGGCGTCCTCGATCCAGCCATACTGGCCGCCCGCGTTCACCTCGAGGAAGGTCCATTCCCCGTCCGGCCCTATGACGAAGTCGAGCGCGCCGTAGACGAGGCCGAGTTCGCGCATCATGCAGAGGACCGCGCCGCGCACCGCGTCCGGGGGCTCGATCAGCTCGTAAGTGTTGGTGTCGTAGCCGTCCCGCCAGTCGATGTATGCGGCGGCGGTATGTGCATGAATGGCGGCTGTGGTGATCTGGTCGCCCACGACGAACATGCGCGCCTCGTGCCGCTTCGCCGCCCAGTGCTGGAACTGGTGCGCGGTGTGCTCCACACCGCGCAAATCCGCGAGGTGGGCTTCGGTGACCGGTTCGGTGCGCGCCACCTTCCGGATGCCGTCCTCCACGATGGACACCGCGCCGAGCATCTTCGTCACCGTGCGCGCTTCTCCGGCGAACTCGCGCACCGCATCAGGTTCGTTGGTGATCAGCGTGTCGGGCACGCGCACTCCGCAGCGCGCGGCCGCCGCCAGCTGCACCGGCTTGTACGCGGAGTCCGCGAGCCGCGCCGGGTGGTTGACCCACAGGACCGGCAACGCCATCAACACACCGGCGAGCCCGTACTTGGCCTCGACCTTGGCGTGCCCAAGCTCGACCTCGTTGAGGCCAGCGGGGAACCGGTAGGGCTTCGGGGAGCGGTACCAGACTGCGTCGATCGTGTCGAGTTCGACCGTGCGGTGCTCGGTGCGGAGCTGGCCGGCCCAGCGACCCCCACGCAGCCGGGCCGACAGACTCAGCTGCGTGGGGAAACGCTGGGTGTCCAGCCGATGCACCTCGACCCCGCGGTCACCCAGCTCGACGACCATCGCGTCGGCGCACGGGTCCCGCTCGTCGGCCAAGATCAGGATGGACATGGTCAGTCGTTGTGCCAGTCCTCGGAGGGGTCTCCCTCGTCGCCGTCCTGGCTGCCGGTGGTGATGGCGGTGGGCGGCCCCATCTCGATCAGCGGACGGCCTTCATACACCCGGACCTGCCGAACCGGGTCGTAGGTGCCGCCCGGCGACGCGGGCGTACTCGACGCAGGGACGGGGCTCATGCGTCGCAAGCCCCACGGCCGGAGATCGTCCTCCGACGGCTTGTCACGGGTGGTGAAGGAGCCGCGGGACAGGGGGAACTGGGCGCTGCTGCCGGCCATGGGGTCCTCGGTGAACCGCTCGTGCTCGGTGGTGCTGGCCAACTGCATCTGTCCTCCAGGGGTGTGGTTGGAAGCCCGTGCTCGCGCATGGTTCGGGGCGACGCGCGAGCACGGGCAGCTCGGGGGCGTGGCAGGTGACCTGCCTACACCTCCACACTGCTGGACCGGTGGTGGTTCGAGGAGGGAAGACACCTGGGATGTCAAGGGGAGGGTTGCGGGAGGGTTGACGACAACCACGAGAGGTAGAACGTCTGTTCGACGCGGTGTACGTTGTACCCCGAGAGAGCGTTGTCAAACCCTATTTGGGCACTTTCGCACGATCGTGCCGAAAGTCACCTGAAAGATAGTTAGGATAGCTACGCTCTTGGGTGATCCCTGGCCGGGCGCGATGTTGTCGCCCCACTTCGACCGCGCCCGGCTGGGGGTCCCGACACATGTCCGTGCCACCCTCCCCGACGGATCGCTCACCAGCAGCGCCACTACACCAATCGGGTATAGTCACTGACACGATGACAGAGATCGACCGCATCGAGCGCGAACTCGAACAACTCGGCGAGCTGCGACGCTCGCTCAAGGAGCGTGCCGACGAGCAGCTGGAAAAGCTGCACATGGTCGCCGACGAGGCCTTCTCGCTGGGCATGGACTACATGGAAGTCCACGAGAACACGAAGATCACGAAGGTCGCGGCCTGGCAGTGGGAGAAGGAGTTCAAGGCGCGGGGCATCAGTCTCCCGGCGATGCGCTCCCTACGGGAAGTCACCGACGAGCTGATCAGCGTCGGCGCGCTGTGGCGCGAGCTCGACGACCAGTTCGAGAAGGCCACCGCGAGCCTCAAGCAGGCCGTTGTTGAAGCCGCGCACCACGACTTGCCGAAGAAGAAGGTCGCCCGGCTCGCCCAGATCAACCGCGGCACCCAACGCGTGTGGGTCGAAGGCGGCGACTGGAACCCCGCCCGCGGGCGGAAAGCACCGGCCGGCGGGCAATAAAAGAGGCGGGCCCCGCAACAGGACCCGCCTCTCCAACCACATCACCACGAACGCGGCGCCCCCGCACACGCGCACCGGTTGTCATCGTAGCAGCACAACAGCGCAACATGTGGCGCAACACCCGCCGAATGGCGTATTGCCCGCCGCAACACCTGTGGCATCCTAGATGCCGTTGCCGCAACTGATACCCCCTCAGGAGAGCAACAACCCCCGGAGCCCCCGGCGCGTCAGCGACGCGCCGGGGGTTCTCTCATGCCTGGGCCTCACTCGCCCAACGGGGCGTCCACCTGACCGGCGTTGGCCAGGTCCTCCGGCTTCTTGCCGTTGCGCACCCCGTACACACCGGCGACGGTGGCGATCGCGAACACCAGGGCGGCGATGACGCCGGACGTCTCGTCGAGGCCGATCACGTCGTCGGCCAGGACCGGCGAGAGCGCGGTCGCCAGCCCGCCGATCGCCGCGACCACGGCCTTCGCCTTGCCGCTGATCTTCATGCACGTCCCCTTTCATTACCAGCCGCCGAATACACGCCGCGGCCGAACGAGTTGAAAACTGCTGGTCAGGCCGCCGTGGGGGCGTCGTCGAGCTTGGCGAGCACCTGGTCGAGCTTGTCCCGCAGCTCCCGGATGGCGGCCTTGTCCTCGAACTCCCACTTGGCCTGGTCGAACGCCAGGTCCACGACCTTGGTGATGTTGTTGTCCCCGGCGATGCGGGACTTCTGGTAGCCGAGCAGCGCAGTGAACACCTGGCGGAGCATGTCCACCAGGGACAGGTTCACCGACTGGCCGTTGCCGAGGTCGATGCGCCAGCCCGGGAAGTTCCCGCCCTGCCACTTCATCTGCGCGTTGAACGACGGGTCGCCCTCCGGGTCACCGGTGAGCTGGTTGATGATCGTGCGCAGGGCCTGCTCCTGCCAGATCATGCGGTTGCGGTCGGTCGGCTCGAACATGTCATCCCCCTCGTCGTAGGAGCCGTTGGTGAGCTTGGCGAGCACCCGAGCGCAGTCCGCCTCGCCGCGGACGATCTCGAAGTGCATCGGGTCCTTCCTGCCGACGTAATCGCCGCCCCACCGCACGCAGCCCTCGGTGAGCGCGACGATCTCGCGGATGGTGCGGATCTGGGCGGCGGAGAAGTTCGCCGACGGGTTGGTGCCCAGCGGATGCCGGGTTGCGTTCAGGTCGATCGCAGTGCCCGAGGCGTGGTTGGACAGCTCGGTGGAGCTGCCGCGGATGGTGCGCTCGGCGTAGCCCCAGTCGTCGAGCTGGCCCGGGTCGATGTCCTCGACCCGCTTGTCGAACTGGCTGGCCACCCACCGCAGCAGCTGGCCGGCCGGTCCCTTGCGCAACCGGACCTTGATGCTCGTGCCCGGGATGAGCGCGCTCTCGGTCGCGTTGATGTCGTTGGCGCTGTAGCCGTTCTGACTGGTCGCCATGGGTCCCCCTCCCCCGTGATCTACCGGTTACTCGTTGCTGCGCGCGGCCCGGCTGGACGGCGTGCTGGACTCCGTGGGCGGGTCGGTGCTCGGGGCCTGCGACGTCGCCGGGTCCACGCACGCCTTGCCCTGGTAGGTGGATCCGTCCGCGGCCTCGATCACCGCGTCCACCAGCTGGTAGCCCTCCGGGCACGCCGGACCGTCCCGCCCGGGCGCCCCCGCGGCGCCCCGGCACGGCTCGCTCGGCTGGGTGCAGTAGGCGACGAACGTGGCGTACATCTGGTCGTCCGTAATCGGCGGTGCGTCCTCGCCGTCGCGGCCGTCCTTCGGCACCGGCACCTTCGCGACGACAAGGTCCACCAGGGCGTCGATGTTCGGCGACTCCCCGTTCGCCCCGCGGCACGGCTGTGATGCCTGGCCGCAGTAGTCCAGCACTGCCGACTTCGCCACCGCCCGCACCGTGTCCAGGTCCGGCCCCGCTGGTGCGTCCGGCACCGCGACCGGCGCTTCGGTGGACGCCGGAGGCTGCACCACCGGCTGCGCCCCGAGCTGCCGCACCTGCTCCACCAACAGCTGGGTGTCGACCGCCAAGGACTGGTAGGCACCCTGCAGCTGGTCCACCTTGGCGTCTGCGTTCTCTCCGCGCAGGAACGACGCCACGATCGACACCGCGGCCACCACCACGCCGACCCCCGCCACCCACCGGTGCGTGGTGGACTTCGCCGCCCTCGCGGGCGGCTTCACGAACTTCGTGCGCGCCGACTCATTCATCCCTCGTCCCCCTGGCGGTGCTTCCCGCGCCGCTTCCGATCCCGGAGTTCTTCGGCGAGCAGTTCGAGGATCGCCTCCAGGTCGTCGTCCTCGGGGTCGTCGCCGTCCTCCCGCTCTCCTCTGGCGATCTGTTTGACCGCAGACTCGGCCGCGGTCTCACGTTCCTTCTTCGAGCCCTTGACGACCGCCGCGACCGTGGTGATGAGCCCGGCCAGCGCGCCGACAAGCGTTGCGAGGCCGTTGAAATCAATGTCACCCAACGGTCCCCCTCTTCCACAATGGACGCTCCCCCATGAGGTCGGGTGGCGTGGCCAACCCCCTCGACCAGCCACACCACCCGACTTCTAATCAGGCCGGCGCGGGCAGCGAGCACGGCAGCGTCTCCGCCACCAGCTCCGCCATCCGGTCGTGCCCGGCGTCGGTCAGGTGCACGGACTGGCCCGGCGCGTACTCGTCCGGGATGTAGTAGCCCGCGCTGTTGTCACTGGTGGGCGGCATCGAACAGGACAGGTCCAGGTGGAAGCAGCCGTTGGCCGCGGCGGTGAGCGCTGCTGCTTTGCGGTACTCGATCTGGTCGAAACCCTGGCCCAGCTCGGGTGGGAAGTCGTACTCCGTGACCACGTAGATCCGAGTCGACACCTTCTCCCGGAGCTGGCTGATCAGCGACCGGAGATTGCACCAGTAGGCGCGCCACGGGTCGATCCCCTGGAAGTACTCGTTTCCGCCGAGCAGAATGTAGACGCGGTTCGGGCGATTGGCGGCGATGTCCTCGATCGCGCCGACGGCCTCCGGCCACCGTCCGCCGGGAAAGAAGTCCGACACCATCGCGCCGTTGTGGCTGTAGTTGTCCCACACCGTGTCCGTGTAGGCGCGCGCCAGCTGGGCCACCCACCCGTGCTCTGTGGGCTGGTAGTCGTCGGCCGTTCCGGGGTAGCCGGTGCTGCCGTAGCCGGTGCACAGCGAGTGCCCCAGCACAGCGACACGGGCAAGCCCTCCACAGTAGGCCATGTCAGATGCTCCATCCTTCCGCGAACAGGACGAGGTCGGGCCGGTTCCAATGCGGCGCACCGTCGTCAGCAGGGGTCAGGTCGGTCTCGAAGGAGGTCATCGCCACGCGGATCCGGACCCGTGTGGTGTCACCCGGCGGGATCGCGGCCTGGCCGGTGTAGATCGACATCGGCAACTTGGTGCTGTAGCCGGTGAAGCTGATCCGCATCCCGCCGACCGCCTGCGGCGAGTGCCGGTAGGCGTTGAGGTTGCCGCCGTTGAGCGGTGGAAAGGGTGGTTCCGTCCCGTCGGTGGTTGCCGTGAATCCCCACTGCAGCAGCCAGTAGTTCCCCGGCGACATGATGAACTCGACCGGGCTCGTGCCGAGTTGGAACGTCGCTCGCATCTCCCGGCAGTCGCTCGGGTTGGTCAACGCAAGCTCGAGGTCGTACACCTCGATCGTTGCGCCGGTGGCGGGCGGCGCCTGGTCCTGGGCACCGGGCAGGGACGCAACCGCCTGCACGTAGAGCTTGTCCGGCGCGGTGCGCAGCTGCCCGTTGGTGTCGCAGTAGATCGGGACACCGTTGGTGTCGTCGCAGGGGAACGGTAGTGCCGCGTCACCCCACGTTGCGGATGTGGCCACGGCCAGCGGGGCGGCGCTGGTTCCGGCCCCGTCCAGGCCGCAGCCGGGCGTGAGCGGCGGTACGAACAGGGCACCGTCCGAGCCCGCGGCGAGCTGGTTGCCCGCATCGGTCGACAGGATCGGCGCGCCGCTGATGGTCACCGACCCGTCCGCGTTCGGGGTAGCGGTGAGGTCCAGGGTCGGCGTGTCCGTCACCGTCACATCGGTGACGCCACCCGCCGCGGCTGCGGGGACGAACAGACCATCCGAGTTGATCGTGAGCGCGTTCCCCGGAGCCGCCGACAGCTTCGTGTCCGCGGACACCGTGAAGGTGTCAGCAGGTCCCTCGGTGACCGTGACGTCCACGCTCGCCGTGTCCTGGCCCTGTACCACGGTCGTGTCGGTGGGCGCGGGAACGAACAGGCCACCGTCCGGGCCGATGGACAGCTGGTTCCCCGCCTGCCCCGAGAGGTCAGCGTTGATGGTGACCGGGCCACCCGGGTTGATCGAGGTGAACTCGATCCCGTCACCGGCGACGTAGGTGGTGCCGGTGCCGCCGCCGGATGGGGCTGGCACCCACTGGCCCCCGGTGAACACCAGGGAGTCCCCCTCGTTCGGGGATGGGGCGTTGACGTTGCCCAGCGAGTCCAGGTCGCAGGCGGCCAGCTCCGAGCAGTCCCAGGGCGGCACGAACAGGCCACCGTCGCTCCCGGCTTGCAGCTGGTTGTCCGCGTCGGCGGAGACGTTCACCTCCGCGGTGACCACGAAGGGGTCCGCGGCCGTGCCGGTGCCGGTCACGGTGGTGTCGGCGGTTGGTGTCGTGCCGCCTTGCACCGCCGTGGCCGGACCGGTCGGTGCCGGGCCTGGCACCCACTGGCCGGCGCCGTTGCGGACGAGCACGTCGCCGGGCTGCGGCGGAGTGGTGCTGGTGTCGACGTCACCGAGCGCGTCGAGACTGCATGCGTTCAGGTCTGTGCACGCAAACGTCGTTCCGGTGCCGCCGCCCCCGCAGCCGTCATTTCCCTGATAGGCCATCGGTTACCCCCTCCAGGTAGCCCAGTTCGTCCCGCCGTCTCCGCGCTTGCCCCCAGCGAGCGGGCCGTCGAATTCCCTGCCTCACGCGACTTTCCGGAAGCGGAGGAGCGTTCGACCGTTGGCATCGGACGTCATGTGTGCACCAACGACGGTGCTGTAGCCGTCGGTGAACTTCACTTGCAGCCGCAACACCGTCGGCTTCGTGACGGCGTAGTCCACGACGAGCGGGGCACTCATGTTCGCGCCGATCCGGATCGACGTCGAGGTTGGTGAAACGGTGACCGACTGCTGGTTGATGAAGGTCTCGCTGTTCGGCACCACCACACCGGCGGTCACGTCGAACAGACGTCCCACGATGTAGGTGCTCGCCGGGGATGTGCCTTCAACGTAGGAGCGCAGATTCCCATCGAGCTCGTAGGTGCCGGCCTCGGGAAGGGTGACCTGCAATGGGCAGTCGACCCACACGCCTGGGCGGCTGCCGACATCGGTCAACGCGGTGAGGACAGCGTTCCCGCGCACGGGCGCAGGAACCGGTGGTGCGATGCTCCCTGCCGTACCGCTCACGCCATCACTCCGTCCGCCCAGCTCTGCTCACTGCCCCGCCCCTTCGTCTGTTCAGGCCCGCTCGGTCCATGCGACCGTGACGGTGGATCCCGCGCCCGCGGCGACGGTGAGCGGGCCGCGCAACACCAGGTCGCTGTCCTTCTGCACGCTCCACGTGATCGTCTGGGAGGGATGCAGGGTCGCGGCGCCGTCCACCGTGGTGACGGTCGATGCGGCCGAGGACACGTTGGTCAAGGTCACCGACTGCGCCAGTGGGTGTGCCGTGAGGTCCCAGGTACCGCCGTCGCTGATCTCCACGAGGCGCGCCTGCACCGCCGTCGCGGGCTGGGTCTGTGGGCACTGGACTGGCGCGACCGGCGTGTACTGGATCGACGGGTCGTCCTGGTAGGTCCACACCAGTTGCGGGGCGCTGCCGTCGCACGGCACCGACCACACCTCGGTGTAGGTGGTGTCGGCGTCGCCGTCTCCGTCGGTGTCGTCGCAGCGGCGCTGCTCAAACGTCGCCGCGACCGGGCACGGGGCGGGAACAGCGCTGCCGCTCCCGCTGCCGCAGGAACCGGCCTCGCCCTGCACCTGGTACGGCTGCCCGTCGAGAGTGGTGTCCGTCGTGGAGACGATGGCGCCGTTGCAGTCGCTGCACAGGTGCCGAAGGAACGGCACCGGGTCAGGGGTGCCGGTCTCGATCAGGCCGACGAACCGGAACGGCACCGCACCCGATCCGCCTGGGGTGAGGGTCAAGGTGGTCAGCCGCGGGTGGGAGAACCGCGACACCTGTTCCGGATCGTTGTTCGAGGCGCCAGCGCCACCGCACACGGTGCGCGTGCCCGCGTCGTAGGTGTGAGCCGGGTGGAGGGCTTCCACCACGGTGCCCTCGGGAAGCACCAGGCACGCGTTCGCGTTCAGCCGCACGGACCACGCGACCCGCACAGGCTGATCGAACGTCCACACCTGCGGGCCGGGCACGTCGACCGCCCACCACGGCTGGCCCACGACCGGGCTGGTAGCGCCTGTGGCGGTGTATCCGACGCCGTTGGCGAGAGTGCCCGTCGGGTTCCCGGATCCCGGCGGCACCTGCGCCGCGCCAGCGGGGCCCGGGGTGATGTCGCAGAGAACGACCGACCGGCAATCCAGGCACGAGTCCGCGGTGTTGGCGCTGCAGGAATCCCGGTGCGGCTGGCACTGGGCGACCGGCTCAACCGGCGTGTACGGGTTCCCGGCGAGGTCGGTGTCGGTGGTGGTGACCTGGCCGGTGGTGCAGTCACGAACAAAGGCACGGACGAACTGGTTCCCGCAACCCGGCGCGGTCACCGTGGCCGACACCGTGAAGTCGTGAATGGTCCACTGTTTCGGCGTCCCTTGCGACGTCTCCAGCCCAAGCACGACACGCACCTGGCCGGCGACAACGTCCGCGAGGGGCAGGGTCGCGGTGACCGAGTAGGTGTTCGTCTGCCCGACCGGGGTGCTCGAGCTGCCGTCGTACATGACGCTGGTGGCGCCGTTGTAGAGCTGCAGCCCGCCGTCGCTCCCGTCACCACCGTTCGGCCCGTCGAGCGTGGCCTGAACGCTCACCGTCAGCGTCACGTCGCCGTCGTTGCCACACTGCGGGCATCCGCCGACGAGGCTGAGATCGCCAGCAAGCCAGCAGAATCGCCACGCCGAAGTGGTGGGCGCCGGGAACACTGCGGTGCCCCCGTCGAACAGGGCCTGTGCGTCTGTCAGCGGGATAGCGGTGTTCGCGACGGTCCCGAGGAAGTACGGCGTCGGGTCAATCGCCGAGGCCGCGAACGCCGCGTCCTGGGGGGCGGAGTCGCACAACACGAGGGTGCTGGTCGACGGGCATTCGGGCCCGTCGCTGTCGCACAGCCCGATCTCGCCCGAAGCCGTGTACGCGTTGCCGTCCAGGGTGTAGTCGGTGTGGCTGACGATGGCGCCGTTTTCGTCGCGCCGGTAGTCCCGCACGAACTGGGTCACCGACCCGTCCGGGGCGGTGTCGCACAACACCGTCGCGTCCTGCGAGGGCTGCTCCGCGCCGGCTGGGCACACGGTCAGCTCGCCCTGGAGCGTGTAGGTGCCGCCGGTGCTGGCGTCAACCAGCCGCACCGAGTCGATCGATCCGTCCGCGGCGTACTGGTATTCGACCAGCACGAGCCCCAGCACGTCCTGGGTGGAGGGGTCGACGTCGCAGAAGGTGCCGGACACCTGGATGGACTGTGCGGAGCCGCAGGCGCGGGCGCCGGCCGGTGGCTGCCCGGCGGTGAACGCGCCGGTGAGCAGGTTGATCCATCCGGCCTGGGTGGTGACTCCGTCGCAGTCGCGGGTGGTGATGGTGGCGATCGGCGTGCCATCGGCCAGGCACAGCCCGGTGGTGGCGGCCGGGGTGGTCGGCGAGTCGCACGGGGCGATGTCGCCGCACGCGCCGACCGCACCGGCGGGGGTGTAGGGGTTCCCAGCGAGGGTGTAGTCCGCGAACCCGGTGACGGCGCCCGTGTCGTCGCGCTCGTAGTCGCGCACGAAGGCGGTGACCGTGCCGTCGGGGGCGGTGTCGCACAGCTGCACCAGCGACCGTCCGGCCGGTGGCACCGTGTCGCAGGCACCCAAGGTGCCCTGCAGTGTGTAGGGCCGGCCGTCCGGGGTGTAGAACGCGGCGCCAGTGATCTGGCCCGTGTCGTCGAACTCGTAGGCAACGACGACCGGGGCGAGGACAGCACCATCAGGGTTGAGGTCGCACCACGCCGCAACCTCCACCGGTTGCGTCTCCGCGGTCGCCGAGCACGGCAGGGCGGTTGCCGGTGGCGGCCCGGCGGTGAACGCGCCCGTGCCGAGGTCCAGCCATCCCGCGGTGGACACCGCGCCGGTGTCGTCGCGAACCGCAACCACCGCGATCGGTGTGCCGTCCGCGAGACAGAGCCCGGTCGCGGCGACGGGCCCGGCTTCGGCGGCCATGAGCTCGCCGTCGCCATCCGCACCGCAGCCGTCGTTCCCCTGGAAAGCCATGAGCGCTCTTTCGGTCCGTGTTCCCCCACACGAGGCCGCTCCCTAGCTTCCGGCTCGGATCCTACCTGGCCGTTATGGGCTGCTGGATCAAAACGGTTGCGACACTTTCGCCGTGTCTCGCATCCGGACGACCTGCGGCCGCGGTCCGGCCGGTGTGACGGCGAGTGCGTTGCAGGTCGCGGGGTCGATGCGGAGTGGCGGTTCGATACTTCCGTCGGTCCCGGTCATCGGTCATCTCCTCACGACGTCACGGGCAGCGCCACGTAGCGCAACACGTTCCACGGGATCTTGATCAGGTTGATGGCGTGCGGGGCGAACTCGTCCGGGAACCACCACCACATGTTGCGCATCCACAGGGTCTGGCCCGGGTTCACCAGCTGGGAGTAGGTGGGGCCCTTGAACGTCCACGCGAAGTCGTTGATCGACCCGGCCGGCATCAGCCCGTGGTGGTTGGTGCGCAGGTAGGCGTGATCATCGGACGGGCGGACCGCGGCGGGGTCGCCCGCGGTGGACAGGGCCATGGTGATGCCGAAGTTCCAGTCGTTGCCCGGCGCCATCCGGGTGTAGACGTGCGGCCCCTCGGTCCAGCACCACACCCGCCGCGGCTGGCAGGTGTCGTTGGTGTAGGCGAGCATCGTGGTCGTCAGCCACAGCCAGTCGTCCGGCACGCCGACGGGGTTCACCACCCACCCGCCGACCCGGCTGGTGCCCTGGTCGGAGCCGACAGCGTTCCAGTCCAGCGCAAGCGAACCCTGGTCGACCTTGAGCCCGCAGTCGTCAACGCAGATCCGTGGCATCGGCCTGCACCTCCAGGTTGATCTCGTCGTCCGGCAGTGGCGTCGACGGCGGCTCCGGAGTCGGCTCCGGTTCAGGCTCGGTGGATGGCGGGTCCGCCAGGTCCAGGCCGGGGATGAGCACCTCCAGCAGCTCCGGCGGGATCCCGAGGTCCACCACCTTCTGCGCGAGCTGCTTGCGGGCGGCGTCGGCTTCGGCCTGGTACTTGGCCAGCGCTTCGTTGGACTGTCGCTCGACGACGAGGTTGGCCTGGTGGTGGGCTTCCATCCCGGCCCGGTACACGGGCTCGTCGATGATCTCGGCCCCGTAGGGGAGGGTGACCGGCTTGTCGTCCGGCTGTGTCATAGAGGCGTAGAACGCGCGCCCAAGCGCGTCCAGCCCGCGGTAGTAGATCGTGGCCACGTCCTGCCCCCTCAGTGGTTCGGCCCGAGATACGTCACCGAGAGCCGGGTCGCTCGGTTGTCGCTGATCGTCGAGCGGATGCCGCCAGACACTTGGTTCGCGATCACCCGGACCCGCTGCCCCGCGGCCAGCTCCAGCGGCTCGCCGAAGGTGATGCCGGGGTTGAGATCAGCGGTGGGGAATTCGGCGAGCGCCGTGCCGGACAGCCGCACCGGCGGGGTGGTCGTGTCGCCGATGTAGGAGAACAGCCGCCGCACCGCCACCTGCGCGGTGATGCGCCAGAACACGTGGAAGTCGTAGATCCCCGCGTAGGGGGCTTCGAAGAAGTCCACGCCGCCCGCGCCGATGGTGCCCGGGTAGTTGTAGGCCGCGTGCCAGATCAGCGGCGTCTCCTGCCCGTTCTGCAGCTGTTGCGGCGCGGTCTGGTACAGCTGCATGAACCGCAGCGGTTGGATCGCGTTCGCGCCGAGCACGTAGAGGCCGCCGTCGTCGCCCTGCTGCAGCGCGTTCCCGGCCTGCGCGGAGATTCGAGCGTCCGCGGACACGACGTAGTTCCCGGCCGGCGCTTCGTTGACGTGCATGTCGATGGTGCCGGTGTCCAGCTCCGACACCGTGGTCTTCACCCCGGGCGCGAGGGCGAGCGCGTACGGCGACGTTGCGGTGCCCGACCCGGACACGGTGATGTCCGGGGTGGAGGTGAACGCGCAGAAGCACTCCCCGGCCTGCTCGTTACCGCACCCGCATGGTGATGTCATGCTGTCCCCCCAGCCTGTGGTTCGGCCAGAACCACGGTCGTGCCGGACGCGGCGTGCACGGCCACGATCCGGCCCTGTTCGTCCTGCTTGATCCCCCATCCGCCGACCCGAACCGAGGCGGCGTTCTCCAGCGCCTCCAAGCGGTCGCGGATCTCGCGGAACATCTCCTCCGGCGTGCGTGGCCGGTTGCTAGGCGAGTACGCCACTGATCGCCTCCACGCTCGTCTCGAGGTTGGCCAGCCCGACTGACACGGTTTCGCCGCCGCCGTCCTCGTCTGTCTCCTCCACGACGGTGAGTCGGTCGAGCACCATGTCCTGGTAAACCTGGTAACAGGTGGCCTCTGTCCACACCGGAAGCACGACGCCGGGCACCAGTTCGCGGATCGTCACCGGGGCGGTGTCGGACAGGCGGGCCTCGTTCCCGAAGGAGATGTAGAGCGGCGGAGGCATCCCCATCTCCACCTGCCTGCGGGCGACCTCCAAGGCGGTCGTCTGGTCGGCGATGGTCGAGTCGTTGATCACGCGCTCGATCAGCCCGTAGTAGGGGTCGGTGCCGCCGTATTCGGCGCGGATGCCGTCTTTGCCGAGCACGATCGCCCGCGACACTGCGGCGTTGCCGTCGTGGGTGACCTTCAACCCGTTGAGGAAGTCCTTGTCCTGCAACAAGTCCGTCTTGCCCAACGGCTGGGGGCCCCAGAGGATGAGCCGCTTCCCGAGGAACGTGACGTTGAGCGCCGACCCCGTCATCTGCCGCAGCGACGCACCCACGCTCGATTGGTAGGCGTGGAACTCCCGCTCGGTGTGCACCTCGGTGGGGTAGATCAACGGGGCGGACAGGATCCCGGTCTCGTCCCCGGCGCCGTCCGGGTGGTTGAGCCCGGCCTTTATCAGGGTCAGTGCGGCGGCGGTCACCTCGTCGGAGACTGTCATGTCGGCGCGGGGGTAGCGCACGTCCAGCCAGGCCCACCCGTCCTCGGCGTACAGGGTGGCGACGTCGGACTCGGCGTCGATCGGCACGATGGGGCCCTGCCACACCGGCTCGTAGGGGCCGCCCTCGGTGCGGTAGATCACCAGCTCGTGTCGCCACGGCCGCACGTTCGTCAACTCGTCACAGCAGGCCCCGGACGGCACCCGAACCTCCGCGTGGGAGGTGTTGTTGCGGACCCGGGTCCACTCCACCCGCAGCGGCTTCGCGACCTCCAGCACCTTGTGCCCGGTGTCCCGGTCCACCACGATCGCCTTGTGCTTCCCGCACCCGAGCGCCATCACATCTCCCGCGTGACGGTCTCGAGCGACAGGGTGGCCAGCGGCGAGAACGACTCGACGTCCATGTCCGCGCAGACCGTGTAGTGCATCCCGCATTGCAACTGGATGTGCTGCGCCGGGCCGCCGCCGTCGCCGAACAGCACCGTGTCCCCGCGGGTGTTGACCCCGCCGGGGCACAGCATCCGCGCGCTGCTGGTGGTGCCGTCGATCACCAGCGTCGAGTCCGGCGGCACGTACTCCACGTAGTAGGTGCCGCAGGCCCGGCACTCGTCCAGCTCCTCCGCCGGGAGCTGCCGCGGGTTCTGGTAGACGGTGATGGACAGGTTCCGGATCGGGTCGTCGCCTGCGTAGAGCCGCATCCGCAGCGCGGACACGAACTGCGGGGCGAGCGCGGTGGCGGGGATGTCGGCGCACTGCCGCACCACGTACAGCGGGATGCACACGCACCCGGTCGTCGCCGACGGCACCCGCGGTGGCGGTGGGGGTGGCGGGCAGAGCGGGTTCGCGGTGCACCCGCGCAGCGGCGAGTTGACGCCGGGGATGCAGTCGGGGTTGTCCGGGTCGCAGTCTCCGGAGGTGTCCCAGATGATGTTGCACAGCTGTGTGTCGGGGTCCGGCTCGGGCCACACCAGCTCGTCGATCACCGTGATGGGCTGCCGCCAAAACGCCGGGTCGGCGGAGATCTGGAACGTCACCTGGAACGCCGGCCGCGTCTTGCCCTCGCACACCGCGTCCGGCAGCGGGGCGCGCCCGATGACCTCCGGCGCGGTGATCAGCTGCGCGTTCTTGAGCGTCCGCAGCTGCCGCTGCACGTCGTCGGCGTCGTCCGGGCAGCACCGCAACAGGCACAGGTCGGCGCCTTCACAGGAGGCGCAGCCGAGGAGGCGGGCGGTGAGCCACCGCAGCCCCCAGTCTGCCGAGCACATGTCGGTGGCGAACAGCCATCCGGTGACGGTGAGCACGCGGTCCCTGTGGCGTCGTGGGGGCACGATCGCCCCGTCCCCGAGCCGCTGCACCGGGGAGATGTTGAACGCGCCGTTGTGGAGCCCGTCGATGGTTTCGATCCACAGCCCGCCGAACCCGGCGGACTCCGGCTCGTTCGGGTCGTACCACGGTGCCGGGTCGGCGGCCGGCGTGGTGTAGGGCTGGTGCCCCAGGGCTTCGGCGAACCCGGGGCACGCGCACCCGTTCAGCGACCGGGACAGGCCGGGCTGCATGTAAGCCTCGACGCGGGCGTTGTTCCCGATCTCCAGGCCGCCCAGGCTGAAATAGGTCTCCAGCATCCCGCCCCCTCAGAACCTCGACACGATCGACCGCCACCGCGCGTCCACGGCCGCCGCGGTGGCGCGCGCGTCGTGCGCCTCGGTGATGTGGAAGACCGGGCTGTTCGTCGTCACCCGCGACACCCCTCCGGCCGCTGGTGCCGCGCTGCTCGCCTGGTACAGCGGTGGGATGCCGTCCAGCACCCCGGCGCGCCCGTAACCGCCCAGTGGGGCACCGCCCGCGACTCCGCGGAGGAACCGTTCGATGGCGTTCGCGTCGAACACCCCGCCCTGCCCGTAGAACTGGTCGGCGAGGACATCGTTGAACTGCTTGGCCAGCGCGCTCGCGCCGCGGAACGAGAAGTCCTCGAAGAACGTGGCCCCGCTGGTGAGCGCGGTCAGCATCTCCTGCGCAGCCTGCTGCATTGGTGACGTCTTCGCCGCCCGAGTCGCCGCCTCGCCCACGGACGCGGCGACCTGCTCGGCAGCCCGCACTACCGCGCCCTGCCGGTTCTCCATGCCGACGATCAGGCCGTCCATCACGAACTGCCCGATGCGGATGAACACCTTGGACGGCGACGCCACCTGCAGCACACCAGCGGCGGCAGCCGCGACCGCCGCCGCCGCGGCCCGAGCCTTGGCCGCCGCATAGGCCGCCCGAGCCTCGATACCGGCGGCGAGACCGTCCATCAACGCCGCACCGACACCCCGCAGGTTGATCCCGTTGAACGCGCCCGCGATCCCGGAACCCACCCCGCGGGCGGCGGCGATCACCTCAGCCCCCTTGGCCTGGGTGGTGGACACCATGCCCGCCCAGCCAGCGAGGTTCGCGCCCTGCATCTGGGCGAGACCGGACCCGACCGCGCCGACCATCCCGCCGAATCCACCCGCCACCGCGCCCTGCATCTGCGCAAGCCCGGACCCGACCGTGCCGACCATTCCGGCGACCCCAGCTCCGACGGTGCCCTGCATTTGCGCGACACCCGCACCGACGGTGCCGTTGATGCCCATCCAGGCGCCGAGCGTGCCGGCCTGCATCTGCGCCCACCCGGCCAGCGCGGAGGCCGCCACGCCAGCGATCCCGGCGCCAACCGTGACGCCGAGTGCGGTGATCCCCGTGGACACTGCGGCGGTCGTTTCGGCCCAGCTGAACAGGGCGTCATCCCGCAACCCGGTCCACCCGGCGAGCGCCTTTTCACGCACGCCGACGAAGCCGATGTCGGCGATGCTCCGGAGGTTCGCGACGCCGGACCCGACCGCGTCACCGATCTGCATCCAGGAACCGAGGGTGTCTTGGTGGATGTTGCCCCACCCCTGGTCGAAGACGCCCCGCACACCCTCGAGGCCCTGCCCGATGGTCGTCTTCCACCGACCCACGGCGTCGTCGATGCCCTTGTTGAAGTCGCCGAATATCAGGCTCTCAAGGTTGGAACCGGTCAATCGGGAGATGAACTTGATCGGGTCCGAGTCGCCGGTGAAGATCTTCCCGAACTCTTTGCCTATGAGCCCGATGCCGTTGAGGGCGACCTCGATGCCGCCCGCATCCGACGACAGCCCCAGCTGTTTCAGGTCCTTCTCGCTGATGCCGAGGTTCTTGGCGCTGAACAGTTCGTCGGCGATCGATAACCCGACACCCGCCCACCCGGCGCCCTTGAGAACGCCGGTGAGGGTGCGGGCCCACCGCTTGCCGCCGCTGGCGACCTTCCGGTCGCCGCTGTCGAACGCGGCCCCAAGCCCCGCGCTGAACGACTTGCCGAGGCTCTTGCCGAGGTCGAGCAACCCGAACTTCTTCAGCACGGCGTAGGCGATCGCGGCTTTCGCGGTGACCTCAACCAGCCCGGAGGGCAGGATGTCGATCAGCTTCGCCGCCCAGCCGACCACCGTGCCGATCGCGGAGGCGATGTCCCCGAACGCGGACGCGATCGCGGGAAGCTTCGGGCCGACCGCGGCGAGAAGGTCACCGAGCCCGTTGATCAGGTCCCGCAGCCCCTGCTGCACCTCCGGGCTGGACACCGCATCCGCCAGGCCCTGCGCGAAGGTCTGGATGTCGGGGGCGATCTCCCGCAGCGAGTCGGCGAGGGTCCGGATCACCGGCTGCAGCGCTGGGAACAGCGTCTCGGCGAGGTTCGCCACGATCGGCGCGATCGCCCCGAGCGCCTGCACCAGCTCCCCGACCACAGGCAGCAGCGCCGCCGTGATGCGCTGCATCGCGTCGAAGAAGCTCATCAGCGACTTCTGGCCCTGCGCGCTCTCGGTCCATGCCCGGAACTGCTCCGCAACACCTTGGAGGGTGTTGAGCAGCCCGCCGCCCTGCTGGTTCGCGATCTTGAACACGTTCCCGAGCCCGACGGCGAAGTCCCGCACGGTGACGCCGAGTTCCCGCAGCGTGTCGAGCGAGGCGGTGAAGAACTTGTCCAGCTCACCGGTGGCGGCGGCGTTGCGGATGAAGTCGGCGAACCGCTCGGAGAGCCGCGACACCCCGGCGGCCATGTCTGGCAGGAACTTGGACCCGACCTCGGAGATGTCCAGGAACGCCGACAGTGCCGGCTTCACCGCGGGCACCAGGTTGTGAGTCGAGTCGATCAGGTTCTCGACCAGGTTCTTCGTCTGCCCCAGCACCTCGGAGTCGTTGGCGAACCGCAACGCCTCCTTCGCGGCGGCGTTCAAGTTGTCCGCGGTCGCGCCGAACAGCCGGTTCGCGACCGGCAGGTACCGCGCCGCGAGACGGGACACGCTGTTCGCGAGCCCGTCGAACAGCCGTTGTTGCACGCCGAGCTGCATCCGGTCGAACGCGGGCTTCGCCCCGGCGACCGCACGCACGAACGCTTGCGCCGACGGGGCCAGCTCCTTCATGGCCTCGTTCAGCGCCTTCGCGTCGCCCTCGGCGACCGCGCCCAACGCGTCCTCGAGCCCCTGCGTGCCGAGCTTGATCGTCCCGACGACCGACTGGACGCCGAGCAGCGCGGCGGGTAGCAGACCGGCCGCGCCGGCTGCCTGTCCCAGCGCCGCGCCGAGCGCGACCACGCCGCCGGTCAGGGAAGTCACCCCTGCCACCGCGGCACCAGCGCCAGCACCGACCAGGGTGAGCTTCGCTCCCGTGGTGACCACACTGGTGAGCGCGGACCCGGCGTTGCGGGCGACGGTGGTGAGCGCGGACAGGTCCCGCTCGACATCGCGCACACCGCGGGCGTCCGCGTCGACCTGCAACCGCAACAGGTTGCCGCGCGCAGTCAGGCCCTGGATACGGTTCTGGGCGCGCCGGATGTCGGCGTCGACGTCGATCTCCGCGGTCTCCCGCTGGGCGCGCAGGCTGCGCAACCGGGCCTCGTACTTGCGGATGTCGGCGTCGACCTCGATCGAGGTGCCGCGCTGCCCCTCCAACTCCGCCAGCTTCTTCTGGACCCGGGAAATGTCGGCGTCGATGTCCAACCGGGCGGTGCCGCGCTGCTGCACCAGCTCCGCGATCTCCCGCTGCGCCTTCCGCACGTCGGCGTCGACCGACAGCAGCGATTCCACCCGCGTGGCGCGCTCCACCTGCTCCCGCGCCTGGGCCAGCGAGGATTCATCGACGGAGACACCGACCTCGGCCTGCACAGCGCGCATCCGGCCGCGCATCCCGACGCGGAACCGGTCTGCCCACTTACGGCCGGCACGGTCGCCGGACTGGCCGAAGGAATCCTCGAAGTCCTCGCCCGCCCGTTCGGCCGGGCGACGCAAGGCACGGCGAAGCCGAGGCTCGATGTCGGCGACGTTCAGCTCGACATCGACCTCGACGGACCCGAGATTCGGGCTCGTCACAACCCAGCCCCCCCAGCTGGTTCCCCCGCCGATAACTGTATCGGCTCGGTGCGCAACAGTTGCGCTACTGCGTCACGCGCGCGGCGCGCGACCCCCCAACATCGAGTTGCCCTGCCCCATCGCCGCGAGGAACGCGGCACCATCGGACTCCGCGCCGGCCCAAAAGTCGTCCCGCCTGTCCCCCGCGGTCTCGATGGGCAACGGCTTGTTCAACGCGGATTCGAGCTTGAACCGGTCCTTTTCCTCGACCGCGGTGGACATCAGCAGCGCGTGCACCACGTTGAGGGCCCGGTCCAACGGCACCTCCAGCAGATCGATCCCCTTCGGGAGCAGGGTGCCGTCGAGCTGGTCCCACTCCCGCGCGATCACGCCTATGAGGCGGATCGCGACCCGGTAGGGCGGCCGGTGAGCTGTTCCACAGCCCACATCAGCGGCTCGTTCAGGTCCTTGAATCGGATCTCGCCCTGCGTCAACCGGGCCATGAGCCGGTTGTAGGTGTCCTCGGTGAACACCGCCTTCATCTGCGCGACCATCGCCTTGATGAGGTCACCGGCCTTGCCGCTGTCGTCGGCCTCGATGAACTCCATGGACAGCGCCACCAACGCGTCCTCCGGGAGGTTCGCGTTGACGTGGTAGGTCTCGCTGTCCCCCTCGAACAGCTTGAACGGGATCGGCTTGCGGTTGCCCTTCTTCCGCCCGGCCGCAACCGCGAACGTCTTCACCCCTGCCATGTGGTTCCCCCCTCGTTGTAGCGCTAGTACTTCGTTGGCACGCCGGTGGATTTCCCCGTCACCAGCTGCACGGCCCTGGTCAGGAACGGCCTCCCCTTCGCCGGACCGACCCGTTTCCGGAACACCATCGGCCCGCCCCGCTTCCGCCAGGCCAGCACCTTCCCCGGCTTGGCCTCAAACCCGCGCCGCCCCTGGTGCGCCCAGAACGCGTGCCGGGCGTAGAACCCGATCCGCACCGCCATCCGCGGAAACCCGGGGCGCATCGTGACGTCCCCGGACTGCCGCAGGCGTCCGGTGTCGACCGGGGCAAGCTGGACCGCGGTGGAGTGCACCGCGACCCCGATGCGCCGCATCTGCCGGTACGTCGTGGTGCTCGGGTTGGTGCCCAGCTGCCGCAACCCGGCCTGGTTGATCGTGATCCGCCGTACCCTCGCCACACTCGCCCCCTCAGCCGTTGCACACGCAGGCGTTGACGTGGACGGTGACGGTCATGACGCCGCCCTGGCAGCCGCCGCCGGAGGCCGGGGTCCACGGGCCGACGAGGAACCGCTGGTCGCTGTTCTCGAGCCAGTCGCAGCAGAACAGTGCCCGTCGCATCGCGTGAGCGTCTTGCGCGGCCTTCTCCGCCGCCGCGGTGTTCGCGTCGCAACCGGGCAGCTGTCCCTGCGGCCCGAGAGCCGGCGCGCAGCGCATCGCGCCGAGCTCCAACGTCACGACCCACCCGTCCTGAGCGCCACACGCCGTTGCGGTGGCGGCCTGGGCGGGGAACCGGTCGGTCGGGTAGACGCCGGTGATGCGCACCCACGCCATGCCCTCCCGGCCGCCGTCGGCGGAGCAGTCGTCCCAGGGCACCTCGGCGCCGTAGAAGATGCAGCAGCACTTGACGGGGCGGTGGTCTTCGAGGATCCCGCATAAGCAGTCCAGCAGCCGTTGCGCCACAGGCCACGCCACCGGGTCCCCCACTGGCTGCGGCGCGGCGAGCGCGCGTTTCGTCAGGGCCACGTGGTCACCACCGGGGACACGACGTCGGGCGAGTAGATCTGCGGCGGTGCGACCAGCCCGTACGGGTTGACCGCCTTCACCCACTGGTTGATGGAGAACACCCCGAAGTCACCGGACGCGGCGGCGTCGAACTCGTACTCGACGTTCTCGCGGGTGACCCGCTTGACATTGTCCGGCAACCGGCACTGGTCGGCCATCCCCGGGGTGCACGCCTTGAGCAGTTCACACGCCAGCTCCCCCGCGATCTCCTCCCCGCCCGGGGGCACCGGCAGCCCGTGCTTGTACGTGACCGCCCAAGTGCCCGGCTGCCCCAGCGGCTTGCTCAGGTCCTGGCACAGCGGGAAACAGGCCCCGTCCGGGTTGGCCTCCCACACCAGGCGGCGGCCGTCGTCCACGCGGAACTGCACCAACGGAACGTCCTGCCCGTCGACGTGGACGCGCACGGGTTCCGGGAGCCAGCCGGGGAGCTCGATCTCGCACACCTCGGTGCACGAGCACCGGTGCTGGTTGCAGCCGCATTCGATGTTGAACCACTGTCCGTCCTGCAACAGCGGCGTCCACCGGTTGCCCTGCCACACCCCGCGCACCTCGGTGAACGCGGTGCAGCCGCGGCGGCACGGTCGGATGGTGACTTCGCAGCGGCCGTACTGGCGGCCGGTGGCGGCCCACAGCAGGAACACCGCCAGCTTGGAGGCTCGCTCCCGCTCGGCGGGCTCGGCTTCCTCCCAGCCCGGGCAGCATGGATCAGCGACGACTCCCCAGTCGCACGCGAACGCGAAAGCCCCCCCAGGCGTTGTCACGGTTGCGATCCTACCCGTCTTGTTGCGCAACCCATGCGCAACTGCCCGCGCCGCGAGTCGGGGTCGCGGCGCGGGCAGTCCGTTCTGGTGTGCCTTACGGGCCAGGAGCAACCAACGGCTGGCAGCCGCAGCTCGGTTCGGGCGGCGCGACCGTGGTCAGGATCATCCGGCCGAACCGATCAGGCGCCAGCGGCGGCGTGAGCGGCGACGGCCCCGCAGCGAGGTTCTGGACGTTGTAGGGACCCGCGCCCCATCCAGAGCCGGAGCGGGCGGTGGCGGTGACACCGAAGGACACCGCCCCATCCTCGATGGTGAAGTCCGCCAGGACACCGCTGGACAGCCACGGCAGCACCAGGTAGCCGTACTGCTCGGTGCCGGCCACACCGCAGGGCTGGTCGGAGTGCACACCGGTCCACAGCTCCAGGGCGAAGCCTTCGTTGCAGGGGATGTCAGCGATGTCGAAGCCGATTCCCTCGCCGTCCTCGCCGAGGATCGGGTCCTGCCCGGTCATCAGCGAGAACAGGTCGGTGTCCACGTTGCAGAACGTGATCGTGGTTTCGATGCCGGTCATGCTGGTGCAGGCCGGGATCGACACGCAGATCTCGCCGTTGGCGTTGCGGACGGTGATCTCTTCGCCCTCGTCGGTCTGCGGCGAGAACTCCACCGACACGAACCCCGACGTGACGACCTGCGAGCAGTCCCCGTAGATGGGGGCGCCACACTCGTTGACCTTGGTGATGCGCATCCGGCGCCCGCGGACGGGCGTGAAGCAAGTCATGGGTATCCTCCCCAGTTACCCGCAGCAGCACGCCGGGGTGAACTGCACCGCGGCGGCGAGGCAGTCCCAACCGACGACGTACTGCCGCTCCGCAAGAGCGGTGAAGTCGTTGTTGCTGCGGTTCAGCCCCGCCTCAGGAGGGTTCGGAACCGCGGTGATGGGGCCACGCCGCACCACGACGGGCCCGGTCGCGTACACCCAGAAACTCCCCGCCGGCGCCGCAACACCACCGGGGCCGACGTTCGCTTCGCTGTACCCGGCGCCGGCCACCACCGGCGTCCCGAGTGTGGTGACGAGCCGCCCCGCTTCGCGGGCCAGGTGGTCCTTGAGCCACGGGGCCGCGGCCCTGGGCACGTGCAGCACCGGTTCGCCGGTGAACTCGGCGTCGGCGTGCTCGTACAGCAGCGACAGCAGTTCCTCGGCGCAGGTCGCGGTGCCGAGGTTGACGGTGTCGGCGTCGGCCAGGAATGGCAGGTTCCCGCCTTCGCCGCTCATCACCGCGTATTCGACGGCCTGCTGTTCCCCGGCCTCCAGGTGCTCACGCGCCCGCCGCTGGGCCTCCTCCAGGCTGTAGCCGAGCAGGCGACACCGGAACGACCCGTACACCGTGATCGGGCTGGCCTCGACGGTGCCGGGCTGGTCGGCGAAGTCCTTCTCGGTGGTGGCGGGAACGTCCGGGTTGCCGCCCCCGGTTGGGAGACAGTCCTCGACGAACAGGCCGGGCCGCCCGCACGGGAGCGGCTGCCACTGCACACCCATCAACTCGTGCATATCGGTGGCGTCCACGATGGACGCCGCCGAGAACAGGCCGTACCGGTGCGGTGTGCGCACCGGCGCGGCGACAGTCACACCCGCCATGCAGACCCTCTCCCAAAACCGTTACCTGACAACGAGGTGCGGCCCGGTGGGGGCTGTGGGGGAACCACGAGCGGCTGCCCCCACCGGACCACGATTTCGGGGCTACGGGTTGTCCGGGTCCTCCGGCGCGACGGTGCCGCCGGTGTCCGGAGGGGTCGTCGCGCAGCTGTTGAAGCAGGAGATGACGTTGCCGCAGTGCGTCGCACCCGACGGGCACACCGGGATCGTGACGAGCCGGGAGTCGGTGCACAGATCGGCGACCAGGAAACCCTGCTCGGTGAACAGCCGGGTCATCTTGTTCTGCGCCAGCAGCGCCGAGTCGTACAGCGTCTCGATGTCGATGATCGGCTCCAGGCCGCGCACGAACGTGCCCTCGCGGTACAGCAGGAACTTCACCGTGCACGGCCACGCGAGCTGGGTGCCCGGCGCGCCGACGGTCTCGGTCTGCCAGCCCTTGACCCACTGGATCCGGCCGACACCGCGGTCGGTGAACAGCGAGTCGATGTAGGCGTCGGTGACCTTGAGCAGGTCCACGCCGAGCCGGTTCGCCAGGTCGGCGCGGATGATGCTGCGCACCCACCGCGGCAGGACGACGACGGGGCGGTCACCCACGCCGAGGAAGTAGTCCGCGCGCAGGTCCTCGATCTGGAACTCGAGCGTGTTGAGCAGGGTGGCGGTGAACCCGCTGCCCTGCAGCATCGGCGCGGTGTCCGGGTAGTTCACCGCGATGGACAGCGCCTCCATCCGCGCGATGGTGGCCGCGGAGATCCGGACGGCGTGGGCGACCATCACGCCGCGCACGTACCGCTCCACCCACTCCGGGAACGCCTTGGCCTGCAGCAACCCCACGTTGAGGCACGCGCCCTCGACACAGGCCCGGACCTCTTCCGGCTCGGGGCAGGGGACCTCGGCGCACGGCTTGGTGACGCCGGTGATCAACTCCGGCTCGCAGAACCCCCACAGCGCCGAGTTGAAGTCGGAGATGTTGGGGGACTTGAAGTACTGGATACCGCCCCGCGTGATCGGGATCTCCGGCAGCGAGATGAGCTGGTCGGCGACCTCCGGCTCACACATGTCGTACAACGTCTCTGAGGGAGCACACCAGCCACCGGCGGCGGTGAGCACGTCCCGCTGCTCGTCGCGCGAGATGTAGTCGCGGACAGCTTCCAGCATGCGGGTGGTGACGGCGCTGCCGGACTCCGACCGGGTCACCGGCTCGTTGAACGCGTCGATGTGCGCCCGCGCGACCATGGCCTGCCGCTCGCCGCTGTGGACGGCGATCGCCTCGGTCCGGCGCACGACGGCCTCGCCCAGCTCGCTGCCGGACTGGAACGTCGCCCCCGCCGACGTGCCGGGGATCTCCGCTCCCGCGGTGAGCACGCTGTACCAGGCGGCGCGCGGCTTCGTGGTGGCCGGCGGGGTCGGGGCCGGGGCACGGTTGGCGATGTCGGCCACCGACGGACGCCCAGCGGACGCGGCCATAGCCAGCTCCTGCCCGGCCTCCTGCCCGGCGGTGTCCGGCGCGGCCGGGGTGTCCACCTGCGCGGCGGCTTCCTGCCGCGCGGCCTCGGCGGCCTGCTCCGCGGCGGCCCGCTCGGCCTCCACACGCGCCGCCTCGGCGCGGGCGGTCTCCTCGGCCTCACGCTGCGCGGCCTCCGCGGCTTCCCGCTCGGCACGCTCCGCGGCCTCACGCTCCGCGCGTTCCGCGGCTTCGGCGCGGCGCCGCTCGGCGGCCTGCGCGGCGGCCTCGGCCTCCGCGCGCTGAGCGGCGGCGGCGTCGATCGCGTCGACGCGCTCACCGATCTGCGGCAGCGCCGCGGCGATCTGGCCCATCTCGGCGGTCACCTCGTCGGTGGCCTCCGCATCACGCAGCTCGTTGAACCGGGCCAGCAACTGGCCTTCCAGCTCGACGAGCTGTTCACGATTGAGCTGAGTGATGTCCTCGGGAATCTCGGGACGGTCAGGCATGTCGAAGCCCCCCAGACATGCTCGGGCGCATCCCCTCGCCCTTCCCGTGCGCATAAGAAAAGGGACCGGGGACACGCAAAGAAACAAGAGGTCTTTGCGATGTGCCCGGTCCCCTTTGAGACCAGCAGCACGGTCACGCCAGAACGCAATCGTGCGTCCCGGGAACGTTCACCGGCAGCATATCACCCTGGTTGCGCAACACCAGCGCAACCGGGCCACGGAGCGTGTCAGCCGCGGGTGCGGATCGTCGCGCCCGGCAGCGCGGCCTTCTTCGACTCCGCGGCGGCCTTGTCGTGGGTGCGGTACTTGACCACCCCGTTCTGCAGCACCTCGTAGGTGGTGCCGCCGGACGCCGCTCGCGCCGCCGCCGTGGCCGTCGAGCCCTTCCCCTTGCTGCAGTTGCACCCCATCAGTTGCTCCCCCTCTTCGTGTATCGGTTGATCTCCCGGGCAGTCGCGGCCACCTGGGCCTGCGCCACCACAGCCGTCGCGGCCTCCAACGCCTGGGCGCGCTGCTGCCGCGCCTCCAACGCCTCAACCGCCTTCTCGGCGGCCCGCTCGGCGGCGCGCTCCACGATGTGCAGCGGATCCACCGGCCGGCGCGGGATGTGCGCCACCATCGCGCGCGCCAGGTCCGCCGAGGCCGTCACCGCAACGGTTTCGGCGTCCAGCGGCGCCACCGGGAACCCGGGGTTGTCCACCCCGACGGCGGCCATGAGCTCCAGCGACACCGTGCGCCATTCCCCGGAGATGTGGCGCAGCTTCGCCACGTCCTCCACCGTCAGCCCCGGCACCAGCGACCCGGCCGCGACGATGCCGTGCTCGTCCTCGTAGAACCGCACGTTCGCCGCCGGGGTGCACATGGCCTCGTGGTACTCCCGCGCGTCGCGGTACGGGGCGTTGTCGGCGGCGTGCGGGCAGCCCACGATCAGCTGCCCGGCCCGGATCTGTGTCCCGTCCGCGGTGACGACGTCCTTGTGGTGCGCCAGTTCGTAGTCGATCGTGGAGCTGGGCGGCGGCGGCACGCACTCGCCCTCGAACCCGCGGTGGCACGAGTTCCACAGCGCGATGTGCCCGAACACCTGCCCCTCGGGCGTGACCGTGATCGGCGTGGCCGCGGTCAGGTGCTGGTCCTCGAACCACTCGGCTGGCGGCGCCTCGGGCGCGTTCTCCACTGCCTGCGCCACGATCGCCACCGCATCCACCGCGGCCGCCGTCACGACCGGCGCCGCGGTCTCCGTGCTCGTTCCCACGGGCTCACCCCCAGTGTCATCGGCTCGCGCCGTAACGGTCTTCCCGGCGTCCCCCGCGGACGCCTCCAACAGGTCCTCGACGGTGTCGACTTCGTCCAGCTCGTCACGGTCCTCGTCGTCGATCTCCGGCGCGAGCTGGCCCACCAGCGGGTAGTCGACGTACTCGCCACCGAACGCGACGCGGATCCGGTCCAGCGTGATCGGCCCGACCCGCTCCACCAGCCGCGCCACGTCGCTGGTGCGGTACGTGGCGGTGCAGTGCGGGATCCACGGGTTGTGTTGCTCCGGCAGCGGCACGTCCCCCAGCTCGTGCACCCGTTCGCACACGGACTCGTGCATCGCGGACAGGGTGCCGGTGTTGTCCCCCACCAGGTACACCACGCACTCGTCGTCCGTGCCCGGGTTGAACGCCGCCGCGGCCCACGCGTTCCCCTCGATCACCGGACCGATCGCCGCGATGTCCGCGGCGAGCTGGTGCACCGCGGCCTGCTGCTCGCTGCCCCACTGCGCCGCCTCACCGAGGAACAGCAACGTCACGTGCAGCTCCTCCAGCGGCATCGGGGTGCCGTCGTCCTGCACCGCGTCCTCGAGCGCAAGCCGCTGCACGTCGGCCTCCGATGGGATGAGCGCGATCATCCCGCTGGTGTGCTCGGCCGTCACCACCTCGGCCGGCTCGGTGTCGTCGGTAGCCTCCACGGCCTCGCACGGGCACGCCATGCTGTCCCCCATCTCCCCGTCCGCGGCCATGCCGCGCTCGTTCGGCCACTTCCCGGTGGTGAGCTTGTGGAGGCGCGCACAGGCCCCCTTGCGTTCCGAGTCGTCGTGGATGTACTCGGCCAAGTACCGGTCGCACCTGGTGAAGTCACCCGGGGAGCCCCACGCGATCTTCGCCGCGCCTTCCCCAGCGGTCCAGTACTGCAACAGCTGCGGCGGCATCACCGCCTCCAGACTCGGCTGCGCCTCGTCGACATCGGCGGCCACCGACGCGCCGCGGAACTCTCGCTCCATCGCCTCCCGCTCCCGTTCGATCAACTCCGGAGACAGCCCGATCACCAGGTCCTCCGCAACGGCTACGGCCACGCAGCGGCAGTTGATCACCTCGTCAGCGGGCCCGAGCGGATCGCCCGGGTACCGCAGCGGGAACCCTCCGACCCGGAACGGCTCCCCGGACTCCACGATCTGCCGGTGCGCGCGACGGTGGGTCGGCCGTGTGCGGTTGTCCTGCGTGGCGATCCACATGCGCCGAAGCCGCTCGCCCAGCTCGGTCTCCGCGGCGTCGAGCGCGCGGGCCTGCGCGTAGTTGAACGCCCCAGTCGTCTCGGTGCGGGCAATCCGTTCGGCCTCCGGCGCCCACTCCTGGGTGTCGAGCTGTTGCGCCACCCGCTCACGCAGCTCTTGCGGCGTCTCCCCGCGCTCGAACCCCTCGGCCAGCTGGTGCTGGACCTGCTCCCACACCTGGTCCGGCACGTTCACCAGCCGGTTGCCGGCCTCGCGCACGTAGTCCGCGGCCATCTCGTCCACCCGCGCGCGGGTGCCGTCGGGCAGCGGGCGCGGGCCCGGGACCTCCGGCACCCCGGGGACGACCGAATCCGGGTCCCGTGGGCCGGGCGTTGGTGACGTGCGGGGAAGCCTCTCCAACCGGCCGGTGATCAGCCGCGTAATCGCCCTGCGCAGCCACGCAAGGATCGCCTGCACGGCGCTGTCCCAAGCCTGCCGGGCCGCGGCCCGGATGCTCTCCGCGTTCGGGGTGCCGCCGCCGTTCGCGGCTGCACGGGCGGCGGCCACCATCTGCTCGACAGCGTCACGGACAACGTTCTCCGCCTCGACCTGCAGGGCCTCAACCTCACGGTGGGCCTGCTCGAACGCGCGCTCGACGTCGCGGTCACTCGGCGCCATCGACGCAGCCCTCCACGACGTGGGTCAGCCGGTCGAGGTCGTGGGGGCGGCGGTCCACGATCAGCTCCGACACGTACCCGGCGAGGCTGGCTTGCAGGCATTCCGGGTTCGCGCCGTGCTTGGCCGCGATCCCCGGGACCTGCGGGAAGCTGCCGCCGAACATCGCCTCGGCGTGCTCGCGCGGCGTCTCGTGCGGTTCCCGGTCCGCGGTGAGGGAGTGCACCAGGTAGATGGCCTGGGTGTCCACGTCCCGGCATGCCGCCACCCGGGACCGCTTCCGCTTCCGCCATGCCGCGCCCGCGCGTCCAAGTGCGGAGCACACCACGACGTCGCACGCCGCCACCAGCGGCCGCACGTCCGGCCTAGCCGAGGCCGTCGCCGCCGGAGTAGCCGGTGGCTGCGGCGCGGCGGGAGCGGGTTCGCCGGGGTCGGCTGGCGCCTCGGTGGTGGTGTCGCTGGGCGCGGCAGGACCCTGCTCGCCCTGCCCGTCCTCGAGCTGCCGCGGTTCGTCCCGCTGTGTGGTGGACTCGACCCGGATGGTGTCCTTCAACCCGAGCAGCGGCGCCAGCTGGCCCCACAAGTCCGGGTGGTTCTTGAGCGCCTGGAACGCGAGGATCTTGACTCGCTCTGGCCCGTCCGGGGCCTCGCCGTCGCGCAGGCCGGTGAAGGTGCGCAGCCCGTCGCCGTTCAGCTCGCCCCGGTCATACAGCTGGATCGCGGCCTCAGTGCGGTCCGGCTTGATCTCCAGGTCCGAGAGGTCCCACCGCACCACGTGCGTGTCGTCCAGGGCGGGCACGATGAGGCCCTTGGTGAGTGCTGAGGCGATCGCCGCCACCCGCCGGACGACGTGGGTGCGGATGGACTCGGACTGGATGAACTCCGCGTTGGAGTACTTGACACCGGAAAAGCCGGTCATCGTCTCCGGGGCCATGTCCATCGACATCGCGACCCGCCGGAGGTTCATCTCCCGGAACTCGTTGACGATGCCGGTCAGCTCATAGTCGAGCTTGAGGTGTTCCAGCCGCGTGTCGGCCGGCATCTTCAGCAGCACCGGGAGGATCGCCGCGGCGGTGCCCGGGTTGGCGATGTTCGCTTGCCCGACGGTGGCCAGCATGTGCATCAGCGGGTCCATGCCCTCCGGCACATTCGCACCAGGGGGCGCGATCGGCGCGGCCTCGGCCGGCACCTGGAGGATGCCCGCGACGGCGATTCGGGAGAGCAGGGTGGCCTGCACGTACTGGTCCAGGCGGCACAGCTCCCGCAGGTACGGGATCGCGGGTCGAGTGGAGGAGTCGACCTGCCAGGCACGGCCGGGGTGCCGGTCCCACATGTGGATCACCAGCGTGCCCTTGGGGAGTCGTTCCTTGCGCGCCCCACCTCGGTCCACAAGGTACGGGGAGCCACCCTTGTCGTTAGCCCGCTTCAGCTCTTGCTTGTCGAGCTTGAAGTCCTGGTCCGACCAGACGGCCCAGCCGTCGTCGTCGGACACGGTGATCAACGACTGGCCGCTGATCATGCCCTGCACGCCGAGCGCCCACTTCAACTCCGCGGACATGGTTTCGCCGCCGAGCAGGTCCCGGGACAGCGCGGCCGCGTCTCCGGTCTCCACCTCGCGTGGCACACCGTCGTCGTCGTACTTCGCGACGAACAGGCGGGCCTGGGCCACCGAGCGGCCGTTCTGCCCGGCGACGTAATGCAGTTCACCGACGCTGTCGTAGTACTGCCAACACTCCGTTTCCCAGCCCTCGGCGTTGTTGGGCCGGATCAGCCGGCCGGTCGGCGGGTCACCGATCCGGTAGGACTCGGCGGTAGCGATGAGCGCGGGCGCGGCAGCCTTCTCCCACATCGCCCGCACCCGCTGCTGGGTCGCTTCGTCGGCGCCCATCTCCTGCGCCTTCTGGCCGGCGCGCTGAAGCTCCTCATCCACCCACCCGCTCACGGGTGGCCGCTTACCGCCCACACGCTCACCTCCCCCCGGTTCGCTTCCTGGTTAGGCGTGCACGACCGCGGTGGACACGGCGAACGAGGAGGCCCACACCCCCGCGACGTACTGCCACCAGCGCTTCTCGCCCCACAGGTGCGCGCTGGTGACGGTGGCGGCGGTGATCCAGAACCCGATACACCACGGGCAGTTCACCAGCTGTGTGGCCCAGTGCGGGTCGTGCTCGGCATCGTCGGCTGTGTACTCCTCGCCGTGCTTGCGCACGTTGGCCCAGTGTTCGAGCTTCGCGCGCGGCACGTCCGTGATGGAGTCGCGCGTCACCAGCCGTGTGAGACGCGCCGCCGCACCGATCGCGAGCAGCGCCGTTCCCGGCCTCATCCCCCAGTTCACCCCCCAGTGAAGAACCAGCCGCGGCCGGTTCGCCTTGATCGTACCGCTCCTGTTGCGCAATTCATCCGAACGGACGCCCGCCGGGTTGCGGACCGAAACCGCCACCGAAGCCGGGCAGCGTGCCGTACGGGTTGACCGCGCTGTACGGGTTGACCAGCTGTGACCCGCCCATCGCCGGGTGCGCCACCACTTCCGCCGGCTCGTTGCGAATCGGGAGCAGCTCGTAGGCGAGGTACACGCTGGCGTCGATCCGGCCCGGCGATTCGGTGTCGCTGGGCCGCCACGAGTACCACTCGGACTCCAGCTCGGGCAGTTTCGCCCCGAGCCGCAACCGGTCCTCCACGAACTGTTGCGCGATCGGTTCGGCCCTCAACTGCTTGCCCTTGCGGGCCCGGACCGGCTTGACCTTCGGCGCGAGCCGCTGGAATCGCTCGTCGTCGGGCCGCTCACGTTGCAACGCCTCCCACGACGACTTGATCACCACCTCGGCCTGGTCGCCGCCGAAGTTGTGCTCGTAGAGGACCACGTCGGCGTCGATGTCCGCCGCGAGCAGCGCTGCCGCCCGGCCCCACTCGCGGGACGGGCCGGTGATGCTGGCGTCGTGGGTGATGTAGACCCGGTCGTCGGTGCCGAGGAAACCGCCGATGATGCCGGCCAGGTCCCGGCCGCCGCCGGACGGGTCGATCGCCACCGCGCTGCGACGCGGCGCGGCCGGGGGCGGCAGGTGCCACCGCTCCCGCAGCTGGTCCGCGGTGACGAGCGCGCCCGTCATGGGCTTGGGGTCGCACATGTAGAGCGACACCCAGTCCCGGGCGGTGATCGAACGGCGCCGCCGTTCCCAGAACTCGCGCAGCGCCTCGACGTCGTCGCTCGGGATCTTCGGGTGCGTCAACGGCTCCCCAGGGGCCCGGCCGAGCTGGTCGTTGACGTCGGCGAACGCCGGGAGCTTCACGACCCGCCAGGTGCCGCCGTCCTCGACGCGTCCGTCTTGCTGGAGCACGCGGTGGGCGAGGTCGTCCGGGTGCCAGAGGGTCATGATCAGGATGACCGGTGCGCCCGGAGCGAGCCTGGACAGCATGTCGGCGGAGTACCAGTCCCACACCGCGTCCCGGTAGGCCTTCGACTCGGCCTCGGCTCGGGACTTATGCGGGTCGTCGATTATTAGCAGGTCGCCTGGAAGTCCGGTAACTCCTGCACCAACGCCGCGGCTGGCGCAACCACCTCCAGCAGTCAGCTGCCAGTCGTTGACCTGCCCGGAGCCCCACTCGACGGCGATGTTGTACCGCCACCCCTGCGTCGCGACCAGCTTGCGCACCTGCTTCCCTCGCGCGGTGGCGAGGTTGCTCGAGTACGAGCCGATGATGATCCGCTCGGACGGCTGCCGGGCGAGCCACCAGAACGGCGTCCACACCGCCGCGAGCGTGGTTTTCCCGGTCTGCGGCGGCACCGCGATCAGGAGGCGGTCCCCGTCGCCGTTCCCAATCCGCGCGACCTCGCGGGAGATCAGATCGAGGTGCGGTCTCCTGTCGTAGCCGGGCGAGCAGAACTGGGCGAGCGCGGCCGGCTCGGCGAGCGCGGCCTGCGCCGCGCGCCGGTGCTGCTCGGCCAGTTCCGCCAGCGCCGACGGCGGCAGGTCGGCGACCGCGGTCACGACGCCTTGCCGCCCTCGACCACCCGCAGCACCGACCGCGCCATCTCCGCCGCCCGGTCACGCACCTGCTCGGGCGACAGGTCCTTGAACTCCTCCACCTGGATCGGGCCGCGGTCGGCGCCGGTCAGCTCGATGACCTGGTCCGGCTTGTCCAACGCCATCCGCCGGAACACCTCGACCATGCGCGCCCACCCCGGCATGTCCTTCGGGTCGAGCACGGTCTTGCGGTCGATGTGTTGCCGCACGCTGTGCGACAGCACCGCGGTGGCGGCGGTGGCGAGCATCATCTGGCGTTCGGCCAGCGAGATCTCCTGCTGCATGATCGCGGCGCGCCGCTCGCGGGTGCGGTGCCCGTCCCACTGGGCGACCCGTTCCCGCCACCGGTACTTCTCCGCCGCGTCCGCCACCGTGGAGCGGTCCAGCCCGTACTTCTCCGCCACCGCGGCGAATGACCGCTTCCCCGGCTCCATCTCCAGGTAGTCGTTGAACCGCGCGAACTGCCGGTCGGACTCGCCGGGCTGTCGGTCCCACGGATCGCCCTGGTACGGGCCGTTGAGACGCTCCACCATCCACCCCCCAGTGGTTTCGCGTGCCGCCCTATCGGGCGGCGTCGAGGAATTCCGCGCGCGCCGCGGGCTCGGTGAGCAGCACCCCCCGCAGCGCCGTCGTGGTCATCTGCGCGCCCGGCTTCCGCACCCCCCGCACGGCCATGCACGAGTGCGTGGAGGTCACCTTCACCCCGACCCCGACCGGGGACAGGTGGGTGGCGATCGCGTCGGCGATCTGCTCGGTCAGCCGTTCCTGCACCTGTAAGCGGCGGGCGAAGTGGTCGACCAGCCGCGGCAGCTTCGAGAGCCCAACAACGTCCTGCCCGGCCGGGATGTAGGCGACCCAGGCGCGGCCGGTGAACGGCAACAGGTGGTGCTCGCACACGGAGTCGAACGGGATCGGCCCCACGGTGATCATCTGCCCCGAGCCGGTGCCCTCGCCGAACACCCGCGCCAGCAGCGCGGCCGGGTCTCCCGGCCGATCGGTCATGTCGATCAGCGCGTCGATCACCCGCCGGGGCGTGTCCTCGAGCCCGGCCCGGTCCGGGTCGTCCCCGGTGAGCGCGATCATGGCGCGCACGCCCTCGGTGGCGATCTTCCGCAGCCGCGCGGTCTCCGCGGCGTCGGTGGCGTTCATCGGCCCCGTTCCTCTCCCCACAGCAGCGTGTGCAAACGGCTGGTGGTGTTCCAGCCGCGCGCGATGACGCCGTCGACCAGGGCGCGGTGGGTGGTGAGCACCTGCTCGGGTGTGACGCCTTCCGGCATCACCCACACCGCCCCGGCCGGCACCTGGTGCTCGTCCACCACGGCGGCGATCTCGTCCAGGTCCTCCCGGGTCGTGGCCACGAACTTGAAGCACGCCCGGCCGGTGGCGGCGATCTCCGCGAACCGGGCGAGCGCCTTGGGGCGGATGCGGCGCTTGGCCGTGTCGGCGCCGTTGTTCGCCAGCTTCGGCGACACCGTGAAGTGCGCGACCAGCTCGACCACCGACCCGGACGGCGGGATGGTCCCGTTGGTCTCGACGTGCACCTCACCGGCCGCGGTCAACCCGGCCAAGAGGGCGTCCATCGCGGGTTTGCGCTGGTGCATCAACGGTTCCCCGCCGGTGAGCACGAACAGCGGCACACCAAAGCTCGTGGCCTGCTCGACGATCGCGGCGACCTGGGTGTCCGGGATCTCCTCCGCAAGGTCGAACCGGGACGCGTCCCACGTGAACGCGCTGTCGCACCACCGACAGGCGAGGTTGCACAGACCGAGCCGCACGAACACCGCCTGCCGCCCGGTCGCCGGCCCTTCACCCTGGATCGTGCGGAAGCACTCGGCGAACGGCAGTTGCATCGACCGCTGCCCCAGCAGCCGCCCGAGGTGCAGCCCGGCCGTCACGGGGCCACCTCGGCGCGGTTGTTCTCGGTCTCCTGCACCACGACACGCGCCACCCGCAGCGGCGTGGTGTAGCCGCCGACGATCTCCGCCGCCACCCGGGACAGCAGCTCGGCGACCGCCTCCACCGTGGGCCACGACAGGTCGCGCGCCAGGCGGTGCTCGCCGAACCGGAACACCTTCAACCCGCCATCGACGAGCCGGGCCGCCCACTCGTCTTCGGCGCCGAGCAGCATGCCGTGGTCGAGGTTCTGGTCAACCCACCGTTGCAGCGCGGCTTTCAGCTCCCCGAAGTCGACCACCACGTCCTGGTCGTTCATCGTCCCGGCGACGGTGATCCACCCCTGCCACGAGTGGCCGTGCAGGTTGTGGCACTTCCCGGGCAGCTGCGGGAGCCGGTGACCGGCCTCGAACCTGACCCGGATGGACACGTTCGTCACGCGGCCACCTCGTACACGGTCGGGTCCGCCACCCCGGAGTCGGCGAACGCTTCGCGCCGCTCCACGCAGGTGCCGCACTGTCCGCAGTGGACCTCGCGGCCCTCGTAGCAGGACCACGTCAGGCCCACCGGCACGGCGAGGTCCCCAGCGCGGGCGGCGATCGCGGTCTTGGAGATGTGCACGAACGGCGCGTCGAGGGTGACGGCACCGTCGGTGCCCAGCTCGATGGTGCGGCGTGCGGCGTCGACGAACTCGGGCCGGCAGTCCGGGTAGATGGGGTGGTCCCCGGCGTGCATCGCCGCCACGACGTGGGTGCAGCCGGTGGACAGCGCGACACCGGCGGCCGCCATGAGAAGGGTGGCGTTGCGGTTCGGCACGACCGTGGCGGCCATCGACGGCGCCGCGTAGTGCCCGTGCGGTACCGCCACGTCGGTGTCGGTGAGCGCGGACCCGGACAGGTGGGTGCCCCAGGAGGTCAGGTCCAGGACGCGGTGCTCGACACCGTAGTGCGCAGCGACCTCCGCGGCGGAGCGCAGCTCGCGGGCGTGCCGCTGCCCGTAGTTCACCGACAGCGCCACCCGGGCGGTGCCTTCGGCGTGCCGCAACCCGAGCGCGGTGGCGGAGTCCAGCCCGCCGGAGAGCAGGACAAGGTCGCGACGTTCGGTCATCGGGTGGTCTCCTTCGCTAGAACGGTGTCGCGGATGAGGGTGATGTCGGCGAGGTTCCCGGCGGCGAGGTAAACCTTGAGGCCGTCGCCGGTGGTGCTTCCCGACCGCGGGGCCGGCACGGTGCCGCGCCAGCCGCGGACGTGCGCCTCGTACCGGCGGAACGACTCGATCGTGGCGCGGTTCAGCCATTCGCGGTCCCTGCTGCCGCGCGGGCCGACCTCGCGCACGAGCGCGAACCCGGGTGTGGACACGTGCGTCGGGTTGCCGCCGTAGGCGCGGATGAGGTTGGCGTGCTGGGCCGCGCGTCGGTCACCGACGCGGAAGGTCTGGAAATGCCTGCCGTTCCACAGTGTCAAGGTGCCGGTGCGGGAAGCCGAGTTCCAGTAGGACGAGTCCACCGAGTACCACGGCAGGATGTGCGGGTACGGCGGCCGGGTCAGCCCGAACCCGTGCAGCCGGGTGTTGTAGTCGCGGGCGATCTGGTGGGCCTTGATCAGCCACCGCATCATCGCCATCTCCCGTTTCGCGAGGTGCACGGCGCCGCCGAGCGCCACATACGGGTGCTCCGCGCACAGCCGGTGCAGCTCAGGCCACGGGCTCCCGACGTGGAACGCGGGCATGATCGTGACCCGGCCGCCAGTGCGGGCCAGCAGCCGCTCGGTGTTGCGGGCCGTCGCCACCGGGTCGCCGATAACGTCGAGCGTGGCCGCGCAGTTGATCACCGCGGCGTGCTGGGTGAGCCAGTCGCCGTACTCGTCGATGTCCACCGATCCGCCTGTGGTGAAAGCGCTGAACGCGCCGCTGTCGGCGAAGAAGTCGACCCCGGGTCGCTTCTTCAGCTCCGCGGTGAGGTCGAGCTTGCGCAGGTAGAAGTACGACCCGAGGACGTGAACCGCGGTCACAGCTCGGCCCGGTCGATGCCGAGCGCGGCGGCGAACGCCGCCACCTCGTCCCCAGTGTGCGTGTCGACGTGCGCCTTCCACGCCGCCATCAGCATCGGCGGGATCGACAGCCGCAGCACCGGCCACAGCTCCGGGTCCGCCCCGTCGTCGTCGCTGGACCCGTACTCCTCCGCCAGCGAGTCCAGATCCGCGGGCTCGCCGAGCTGCTTGGACAGTTGCTCGAGGTCGGACTCGTCGTAGCCGGTGCCAGCCAGGTCCGGCAGCTCGGCCAACAGTTCGGCCAGCAGCCGATCGTCGTACCCGCTGCCCACCTCCGCGGTGCGGTTGTCCGCAAGCACGATGCGGCGGGCGCGTTCGTCATCGCAGGTGATCACGTCGCACCGGATCGTCAGCCACCCCTCCTCGCGGGCCGCCAGGTAGGTGTGGTTCCCGGCCAGCACAGTGCCGCCGGCGCGCGGGTTGTCCGGGTCGTCGGCGCGGACCACGATCGACCGGTACTGCTTGTTCTCCCGCAGCGACTCGCGGATGACCGCGAGGTTGCCCTGTCGCGGGTTGCCCGGGAACGGGCTGAGTGTGTCGATCGGCAGCTCGAACGTGCCCAAGTAGTCCAACGGATCCCCCCAGATACCCCCGGTCTTGCTGGTCGCGATTCTGCCACAGCTGTTGCGCAACTGTTTCGATGACGCGCGGCGCGGGTACCCGCGGGAAAGAGGCGGCGGGGGCGTCCTGCGACCCCCCTCGATCCGCAGGACACCCCCGACAGTGGGGACCCGGAAAGCCGGGACAAGCAGCCGAAACGGTGCGTCACACGCGACTGTCGGGACCCCGTCTCCCCCCTCGTGGCGACATCCTAACCCCGTGATCGCTCCGGACCGCAACACCTGGCGTTAGTGTTGCGGTCGCGCCGGTGAGGAGTCCGTTCTGAGGGGGTAGCTCGATGCCGTCCACGCCTGTCCCGCAACGCAGCCCGGAGCAACGCCGTAGGGCTATCGAGGCCGCGTTGGCGTGCCGGCGTGAACGGGCCCGGCTGCGTCGCGCACTGCACACCGGGGAGATCACGCTCGCGGACTGGTTCACGCTGGCCGACCGCGACCCGGACGGTGTGGCGGCCAGGACACGACCGATCGACCTGGTACGGGCATGGCCCGGGCATCGGCGCACCGAGCGCGCCCAGGCGGTGCTGGACGCCCTCGGCATCGCGAAGGCCCGCCGCGTGCGCGGGCTCGGGAAACGACAGCGCGCCGCCCTCATCCGAGAGATGGACACCCGGATGGGACGGCGCGATGCCTAAGAGGTCCCAATCAGGGCAGGCGAAACCCGCAGAACGGGTAGCGTCGAGCACGTCGACGCCTCCATCCTCGGAAGACCTCGCCGTCTATCCCGGGACCGACGGAGCTTAACCCACCGCAGGATGTTGGCGTCGCTTTCGGGGCTCGCGGCTGGTAGGGCTCAGGGCTGGATGCCGACGAGCGGGGCAGTTGTCTGCCAGAAGCGGTCGATGAGCGCTTCGTCGTGGACTTGCTTGTTGGTCTGCCGCGGTTTGGCGGGCTTCTGCTGGGAGTAGAAGCGGCCGGGTTCCCAGTCGATCCCAGGGGTGCCGGTGAGGAAGTGGGCGAGGTTCGATCCGCCCTTCTCGGGTGAGATCAACGCGACTCGTGACAAGGGGGTCCGGTACATCAGCCGGGTCATGATGTTGTTGTTCTCTGCGCCGAAGGCGGTCCGTACGTTGCCTGGATCGAACGCGACGGCGTTGATTCCGGCATCGTGGTAGCGGGCGTGAAGGCCCTGGGCGAACAGGATGTTCGCTAGCTTCGCATCGCCGTAGGCCCGCATCGGCGTGTAGCTCTTCTCGTGGTTCAGATCATCGACCTCGACCCGGCCGATGAGCCGGGCTGAGGCGCTCGAGGTGTTGATTACAACACCGTCCCCGGCCTGCAACCGGTCCAGGAGTAGGTGTGTGAGGAGAAACGGCGCGAGCAGGTTGACCTGGAACGTCTTCTCGTTGCCGTCGACGGTCACGGTGCGTTCGCCGAAAATGGCGCCGGCGTTGTTCGCGAGGGCGTCGACGCGGTCGAACGACTCCCGGATCTGCGATGCCAGACGTCGCACATCGTCAAGTCGGGTGTAGTCCGCGACGAAGTGTGCAGCGGCTCCGACCTCGCGGGCGGTGGCCGCCGTCTTCTCGACCGACCGACCCACGATCACCAACCGGCTTGCGGGCTGTGCCTGTGCGACCTGTCGCGCTGCCTCGGCACCGATCCCATCAGATCCGCCGGTGATGACAACTACTCGTCCAGCCATATTCTCGCCTCTCTGTGACATCTATGCGTCGAGACTGACACTACAGTGCCAGTGGTGTCTCAGGATGCTAGCCTGACGTCATGGGTGCTGACCTGACGCTTCGACAGAGGACGCGGCGTGCGGTGCGCGCGGAGATCGTCGACGCTGCGATGAGCTTGTTCCTCAGCCAGGGTTTCGAGGCAACCACGATTGAGGAGATCGCCCGCGCTGCCGGGATCTCTCGGCGCAGCTACTTCCGTTACTTCGCAAACAAGGACGAGGCCCTCGCGGAGGCACTCGCTTCCATCGGCCAGACGATCGCTCAGGCACTCACCGAACGCCCCAAGGAAGAGGCACCATGGGATGCACTCCGGTTTGCCTTCGACCCTCTCGTCGAGCAGGCTAGCGCCCAGCCCAACGCTGAAGCCCTGGCCAAGCTCATGCTCGAACGCCCGTGCCTCCAGCAGGGCAAGAACACTGCTTGGCTGGCCGAAATCACCGCCGTGCTCGCACAGCGCCTCCCCGCCGATGAGGGCTCGCTTCGTGCGCGCGCTCTTGCTGCCGCAGCGATCACGTGCCTCCACACGGCACAGGAACAGTGGCTCGAACCAGGCGACAGCCGAGACCTCGGAGCGCTGCTCACCATCACCATGAGCGCCGTCCACCCATTCGCGGCAACCATCATCTCCACTCCCGCGATGACCGACAGCTAACTCACGCCGCGTGCGGGGCGGAAGAATCAACTCCCTACAGATGCCATCGCTACACCCTCGATTGGGATGAGCCGCCAAAGCACTCGACCGCGTCGTTGAACATGGTGGATCCGTCCTAACGGGCGGGGTTCTCGTCGTTGGGGATGATCATGGTGGCGTCGGGGTCGCCCTGTTCCCACGCCTTCGTCGCCGCCCACCGCCGTTGCGCCTGGCTCGGCCGATACAGCACGATGGGCCGGGGCTGGTTCACCCGGGCCGCCCGCACCCACAACGCCATCAGCGCGGCGACGAGCACGAGCACGAGCATCCCCGCCGCTGCGGCGAGACCAACCCACAGGAAGCTCACTCCGGGTTCACCAGGCATCGCACCCCCTCACACCTCGGACAGCGCAGCCCGGCGATGTAGACCCCGCACCCGGTGCACGAGTAGGTGCCCGCCTTCGGGTAGGTCCACACCGCCGGGAGCCGCGGCGGCCGCGGCTCCCGGCGGTCTGGTTCGGTCACTCTTCCCCCGACGCGTCGATCACCAGCGAAGGAACAGCCCACTCCGGACTGGTCACATCCGGCACGCACTCGCACCCGTCCACGCCGCACTCCAACTGGCTGTCCCGCGTCCGCACGTGCAGGATTTGCGGGTGGCGGCAGGTGCCACAGCGTGGCTTCTGGATCGCCGCCGCCTCGAACGCGGACCGCGCCGCGAGCACCTTCTCCAAGGGGCCTTCGAGGTCGATCCGCCCGGTCGGCAGGTAGGCCGTCAGCTGGATCGTCTCTCCCTGCACCGGCTGCGCCACGCCCTCCCGCCGCCAACGGACGAGGTTCCGGCCGTACACCGCCCCGTAGACCCCCGCCGAGGCGATGAACCCCCACTGGCGGGTGGCGATCGCGTACCCGATCCACAGCGCCTGCGCGGCGAGCCCGATCGCCCAGCCCGACGACGACTTCCGGCCGGCGAGCCACATCCCCGTGACCCCGACCGCCGTGAGAAGCCAAGACCACCACTCCGGGGCCATCAGACCGGTCCTCCCGGTTGCGCGTCGGCCAGGGGCTCCACCGGCGCGGGCAGGTGGTCGAGCTGGTGCAGCAGCCCGGACCCGCTGCACTCGCGGCAGAGCACCAGGACGCCGGGCTCGCCGCCGTCGACGACCCTGTCCCCCGCCCGCGGCGCGCGTGGGTGGGTGTTGCGCTCGAGAGTGTCGGCGGCGTCGGAGAGCAGGTACACCCACTCGGCGTCGCCCATCTCCACCGCGCGCTGCCGCAGCGCGCGCACAGCGGCGATGGCCCCGCCCCGCGCGACCGCGTTCGGCTCGGTCCCGTCAGGGAGCCGGTCTGCGGCGCGGTCGGCGGCGTGGGCGATACCGAGGGCCAGTTCCACCGTCACTGGGCCACCGCCTTGTCGACGGAGAAGCGCAGGGTGCGGGTCGGGTCGTCGGTCAGGGTGTAGGTCTTGCCGCCGTCGGTGCTGAACGCGGCCGGGTTGCGGCGGGACTGGTACAGGCCGGGCTGCCCGGCCACGGCCTCGTCGTGCTCGAACCACTCGGCCGGGTCGGTGGTGAGCGGCGACAGCGGCTGGAAACGCGCGAGCGTGCTGAACACCTCCACGGTGTGCTCGGCACTGAATCCGGAGTGCCCACCGCCCGCGAACACGCGGATCAGGTCGAGGAGGTGGCCGCGCATCGGGTCTTCCTCGCCGATCAGGTCCAGCTCGCGGATCGCGTGCTGCACCAACGGGGACTCCGCCGTCGTGTCCTCGGGGTGGGTGGGCTGCTGAGGGTTGGTCACTTGTTCTCCCGTCGCAGGGGTTCGGTACCAGAGAGGGCGCGGCACCGCGCGGACTGGCGGAGCTGCGCGGGTAGTCACAGGAATTTGGTGCCGCCGCCGGACAGGCCGGGCGCGGTCTTGGACAGCTCGGCCTGGAGCTGCTTGACGATTCCGGCCGCGGTCTCGGGATCGAGGTCCGGGGTGTTGACGATGAACACGGCGGGTCGATCGATTCGCTCAGCCACGGCGAGTTGGGCGTAGCCCTGCCCGATCCGGGCTGCGGCATCCAGCAGCGCCGGCTGGTTGCCCGTGTGGTTCGCCAGCTGGTCGTGCAGCTCCGCTGCCTTGTCGAGGTACAGGCGGGCCGCGGTCATGCTGTCCAGTGGCTCGGCGTCGCTGGTGTCGACGGCTTCGGTGTTTTCGTTCTCCATCAGGTGTTTCCCCCTTCTCGTTGTCGCAGGTGCGCTGGGCAGCTCACCCAGCTGGCCGTGCCCGTTCGATGGGCACGACCTGCATCACTGGGCCGGTACGCTCGTCCTCAGACAGCTCGAACCCCAGGCTGGTCAACGCTTCGGCGATGCGGTGCGCCGCGAACACCGACGTCGACGACCGTCCGCCGGCGCGGAGCGGCACGGGAGCGGACGCCTCCAGGCCGGGGCCAGTGACGGTGACGGTGGTGTCTTCGGTGAGCTTCCCGCCGGCCAGGCCGTGCAAGGTGGCGATGTGGCCGCGCAAGACCTCCACAGTGGCGCTGCCGACAGACACGGCGCCCCAACCGCTGTACTTGCCGTCCGGCCACACCTTGCTGTGCTCGACGCGCCCGCTCGGGTACGTCACGCGCACCCGGTGGCCCGGCGCCGGTGCCGCCGCGGTTGCTGGGACCTCGTTGGTCTCCCAGGGCGCGCGGTAGTCCGGGTGGTACTGGCTTCCGGGCTGGCCGGGTTCGTTGCTGCCGGTGCAGTCCCGGGTGTGGGAGGTGGCGTGCGGGCAGCGTTTGTTGCCGCAGTCCGGGCACACCACCATGTGTGTCTCGAACTCACCCCAGCTCGGGGCCAGGCACTCGTAGCACTGGCCGCACCCGCGATCCGGCGCCGAGGTGGCGCGGAGGCGCTGTTCGGCTTCCATCGCCAGGGTCAGGGCGGTGTGGTCACCGGTGACCGGCTCACCCTCGCCGCCCGGGTAGTCGGGGCCGCCAACGGGGTAGCCGAGCGCTAGCCCGAGGCGGTGTTCGATCTCGGCCAGCTCGGCGAGCGCGCCGCGTAGCTTGTGCTCCAGCGACTCGCGCGGCAGCCGCGCGATCCAGTCCGGTTCGGTAGCGAGCAGCTCGTCCTGGGCGGTCATCGCGTGCAGGTGGGGTCGTTTGGGACCACGCTGATCGACCCATACGAGGCGTCGCCGTGGTAGGCGACGGTGTAGCGGTTGCCGCGCACGCACTTGGTGGCGAGGTTGGAGAACCCGTCGGGCATGGTGATGATGTCGGCCGGGCTGCTGTCGGTGAACTGGCTGCGCGGCGCGTCGTTGAACGGCTCGGTGATCTTGTCGGTGAAGTCGCACGCGGTGGTGGTGGCCACGACCGCGGCGAGCGCGGCGGCCAGCGCGAGGGTGCGTTTCTTCAAGGGTGTCTCCTGTGGTCAGTGTTGGCGTTTCTTGAGCTTGCGGCGTTCGCGTTCGGACAGGCCGCCCCAGATGCCGAACCGCTCGTCGTTGTCGAGCGCGTATTGCAGGCATTCGCCCCTGACTTCGCAGCTGTGGCAGATGCGTTTGGCCTCCCGGGTGGAGCCACCCTTGTCCGGGAAGAACGCCTCGGGGTCGGTCTCCTTGCAGAGGGCGCGGTCCTGCCATGCGGGCTGTTCGTCTGCGTCGAAGGGTGCGACGAGATCGGCCAGGGTCAGGTTCTCGCTGGCGGTTGTGCGGGTCACGGTGGTGGCCTCCTCCCCGGTGTCGTGGTCCGGAAATGGGTCCGCCGCGCCGGTATCGGGAACCGGCGCGGCGGGTGGCTACACGGGTGTGAGGTTGCGGCTCGCGGCCTGGCGGCGGGCGCTCCGGCGCTCGGCCGGGGTGGTGCCGCCGTAGATGCCGTTGTCGTCGCTCATGCCGTAGGCCAGGCACTCGGCCTGGACGGGGCAGTGGTGGCACACGGCCTTGGCGCGGGCGGCCTGCCGGTCGTAGCCGGGGGTGCCGGGCTCGCCGACCGGGAAGAACGTCTCGGGGTCCTCGGCCCGGCAGACGGCTCGGGTCTTCCAGTCGGCGGACATGGTGGGGTCCCTCCTTTCGAGGCGGTTGCGGTGTGTTTGTGACTATACCCCGCAGTGTTGCGGTGACGCCACCCTAAATCAGACCCGGAAAGCACAAGGCCCCCGTGCCAGTGACCTGCTCGATCTCCAGGTCCCAGACGCGGGGGCCACCCCCAGTTCCCGGCCACCCTAACCGCAACACCCCGCCACCGGAGCGCAACACGCGTACACGAAAAAGGGCGGGGGCCGTCCCGTCGCGGGACGGCCCCCGCCCAGGGGCTCCAGCAGTGGGGCTACACGGTCACCCCTGCCGCACGGCGCAGCGCGCCGACGTTCACCGCGTTCCCGCTCGCCGTGCGCTTGAACGCGGTGTCCGGCAGGTTCCACGGCGCCTGCCGCAGCGACGTGCCGAACCGGCCCGCCTCCAACCGGGCCTGGGCCGCGTCCTCCGCAGTCACCGCCCCGGCCTCCCGGCCCAGCTCCCCGACCAGCTTCCACTCGTCGTCGCCCAGCTCGTCGATCGCGGCGATCACCGGCGCCATCACCGCGATGTCGGCGCGGTCCGTCTCACGCGGAGCCGGGACACTGTCGCCGGCCTCCTCCCGCATGACCTGCCGGATGCGGGACTCAAGCACGTCACGCTGCCAACCCAGCTCGTCGCCGCGCCGCTCCGGCACCAGCTCGTACGGCTCGGCGGTGAAGTACGCGACCAGCTCGTCCCCGGCGGCGTCGATGTCGGCCCGCGGCGCGTCCCGGGCCACCAGGTGCGCGGCCAGGGCGAGCTTCCAGGCAGCGCAGAACGCGGGCGCGTTGCTGGCCTTGATCGCGCTGATCACCCCGGAGCGGATCGCCGACCGGCGCTTCCGCTCGGCCGCCATCCGCTCCAGGGCAGCCTCCATCGCGGCCGCCTCGCTGTTGAAGTCCAGGCTCCTGGTCATCGTCTCCTCCTGGGGTGTGTCCATGCCGTTGTTGGGCGTGGCCCATACCCCCTCGGGGTCTAGTGTCCCGTGATCAGGGGAAACAATCAACTCGCTTGGCGTTTCCGCTGGTCGCGGGTTGAGGTGTACCGCGCCCGTCACCTCGGGGGAAATCCGCGGGTACGGCAGGCCCTGGCTTTCCAGGAAGTCGGCCAAGTCCTTCTGCCGCTCCGGGTTCCACCGCTCGGTGTAGGACTCGCCCATCTCCCCCACCAGCCACGCAGGCAGGGTCGGCCGGTGCGGCGTGTAGGCCACGGCCATCGCGCTGATCGCTCCCAGGTCCAGTTCCCCGTCGCGCACCAGCGAGTACGCCTTGGACGGGATGACGCGCGCCTGCTCCCGGTTGGGCTGGACCATGAAGGTGTTGTTCCGCAGCTTGGTGGTGTCCACCGACTTGATGCCGTTCAGCGTCGCGGAACCGTCGTGGTAGCTGTTGGTGCGGCCGGCGATGCGCACGTTGATGTTGCGCAGAGTGTTGGTGCCGTGGGGACCGAGGGCGTCGACCAATCCGAACTGGGTCAGGAAGAACACGCCGTAGCCCGCGGAGCGGGCCATGGAGCAGATCTCGTCGAGTAGTGCGGACGCGGTCCACACCCGGCCGTCGAACGTCTCGATCTTCGGTTCGGTGATCTTCGCCAGGGAGGTGGCCTCGTCGATGATCAGCACGAGGGCTGGGTCTTCGGGGGTGGGTTTGCGCTTGTCGACGAACCCGAGCCGCTTGTTCTGCAGGCTCGCGGCCATGTAGAAGTCCGCGAGCATCAGAAGGACTTCGTCGATGTTTTCGCCACCGATGCGCTGGATCACCGGACGGTCGGTGAGCCCGGTAAGCCACGGGTGCAGCCACGGCCCGACCAGCGGCATCATCTTCTTCACGCCGCAGCACCACAGCTCGAGGTCGTGGCGGCGCACGAACTCGGCGATGAAGTTGTGCGCCAGGATCGACTTGCCCGACCCGGTACCGCCGACCACGACGGTGTGCTCACCGAGCATCGAGATCTCAATGGGCTCGCCGTCCTCATAGATGCCGGGGTTGACCGGCTCCTTGATCGTGGTGACCGGCCGGATTCCGGGGTGGGGCACATCCTTCTTGAGCGGCTGCTTCGTGGAGACGTGCAGCAGCCACACGTGAGCCATGCTGGTTTCCTCGGCGCGGATGTCGTTGACGCCCAGCTCGATGCCTTGCTTGGCGTAGTGCTTCGAGGCGAGCACCGCCAGCGTGGGGATCGCATCGGTCAGGGCGGTGAACGTGGCCACCTGCCCGTCGGTGGGGTCGTCCGCGAGGGTGAGGGTGTACCCGGCTTTGGTGTCGGTGAAGTCGTCGACCACGACGCCGCCGAGCCTTTCGCACTTGGCCAGCCACGGTCCCCAGAGCTGCTGATAGGTGGAGGCGCGGAGGTGGCGTTCGTGCTCGGCGCGGCGTTCGGCGATCTCTTCCTTCTGCTCGGCGCGCTCGGCTTGGCGCTGGGGTTCCTTGGAGCGCCAGAGGGCGTAGGCGATACCGAAGGTGACGGTCCACAGCACGAGCAGCCCGAGGGCGGTGGGGTTGGTGGGGTCACCGTCGGCGAACACCAGCCACCCGGTGGCCGCGAGGCCGGCGGCGATGGTGAGGCGTTTCGCGTGGGTCTCGTGCTTGGCGCCGAAGGTGTCCTCGTCCACCCACACGCGGGCGGTGATGACCGCGGCCGCGGTGAACGCGAGCCCGGTGGGGGCCATGACCCAGCCGGGGAGGTGCATCCAGTGGGGCAGGAACGCGAGCGCGTAGAGGGCGAGCGCGGCGAGCAACGGGTGGAACCACCGCTTGTCGGGGTCCCAGTCAGTTGGGATGGGGTCGAGGGTCGCGTCGACCACGGGGGGCGTGGTCTCCGCCTTCTCGGTCGTGGTCACGGGTCCTCCGGGGGAATGCCGAGTCGGTGGGCTTGGTCGCGGGTGAGGATCACGTACCCGGCGTTGCGCAACAGCGCGACGAGGGCGTGGGGGTCGAGGTGGTCCAGCGGGTCAGGCTCGGCGACGTCGACGACGATCGACCCGGATGGCAGCCGCCGGGCGTGGACGCCTTCGGGCAGCTTGTCCTGCTGGAACCAGCGGTAGGCCGTGGTCGGCGCAATGCCGTGCTGTCGGGCCCACTGTTTGAGGTAGATCGTCGTCGGCATGGCGCTGATAGTGCCAGGTGTACCGCTGTGGCCGGTCTAGCTGCGGGTTTCGTGGCGGGTGGTCGGGTTGTCGCTCATCGCGGTCCTCCTGTTGCGAACGGTTGCGGTACCGATAGTCCCAACAGTACCGCAACCGCTAGACTGTTGTGCAACACACCACCGGCCACACCGCCCCCGAGGGAACACCGTGAACGACATCCCGCCCGCCACGTACAGCTGGTGGCACCGCTGGCGCCTCGGCTCGATCGAGGTCACCCGCGCCAAGCACGCCGCCGACGCCGAACGCAAGGCCGCCCAGGAACGCGACCGCAAGACCAAGCAGCGCGACACCGCCGCCGAGCGGCGAGCCCGCCGCATCCGCCGCCGCGACTGGCTCGTCGAGCACCGCGCCCTGATCGCCACGGTCTCCGCCGTCACCGTCTCGGTCGCCGTCGCGATCCCCGCCCAGGCGCTCTGGTTCGTCCACGTCCTCGCCAGCGGCCAGCTCGGGCTCAACCCCGAAAGCCTCATCGCGCTCGCCTCCCCCGTGCTCATCGAGGGGCTGTGCTGGCTCGGCGCGTTCCTCTACGCCGACAGCCTCGGCCGCGACACGCCCGTGCGTGCCTACCGGCTCACCACGTTCCTGTTCGCCGGCATCGCCGCAGCGATCAACTTCGCCCACGGCTGCGGCATCAACCCGATCGTCGGCGTTGTGTTCGCGATCGCGTCCCTGATGGGCGTCGCGTCGTGGGAGCTCTACATGCACCGCACGCGGCACATCGCCACCGGGATGACCGCGGACGAGATCCGGCTGTGGTTCAAGCGGCGTGTGTTCGACCGCAAGGTCTACCGGGAGATGCAGCGTCTCCGGCGCACGTTCGGGGCGCAGGTGCCGCTGGAGTCCGCGTGGCGCATGGGGTACCTCCGGGTGCACGGGGCGCCCACGGTTCCGGTTCCGGTTCCGCGGGACCTGCTGGACTGGTTCCGCAAGGACGGTTCCGCACGTGGTTCCGCGGACGGTTCCGACGGTTCCGGCACCGGTTCCACGCCCAGTTCCGAGGGCGGTTCCGGCTCGGGTTCCGTCGCGGTGCTCGACCGGTCCAAGGACGGTTCCACGGTGGAGGTCCCGGTGAACTGGGACCAGTTCCGCGACGTCGACTCCATCATCGCGGCGCACTGGCCGGAGCTGGACCCCGCGAACCACCCGGACCCGTCACTGCACCAGGACGACGCCAAGCGCCGGCATCCCGCGTCCGGCCTGCACGTCGAGGAACCTGCCCCGGCGTCCACCAGCGGCCCCGCCACCAGCGCGGCCCCGGAACAGGAACCCGAGCCGCGACCGCTGCCGGGACTCAACCGGGAGGAGCGGAACCTCGGCGTGACCGGCGGCGCCACCGCGGCGCTGCACCGGTACTTCGACCGGATCGCGTCCGAGGGGCACGACCCGGACGACGTGAACCGGCAGGAACTCGCCCGGGAGCTCGGGTGCTCGGCGCGGAACGTCGGCAAGGCGCTGGCGAAGTGGGCGAAGAACCGGAACCACGCGTGACCTGGGGCGGGAACCACCGGAACCGGTCGGGAACCGCCGAGGAACCGGGGACGAACCGCCCCCGGTCCGCCACGGAACCGGCCACGGAACTGGTTCCGGACCACCACCGAAGGAGAACCGCTTGGCCCCAACCCGCACCTCCGCCGCGCCCGTGCCGGCGACCGACGAGGACCGATCCCCCCGACCTGGCGACCGCGTCCTCGTCGCGATGCGGAACCAGGGCATCGTCGCGTCAGGCGGCGGCGTGTTCCACGTCGACGAGAACGGCGACTTCCCGAACAAGGACCTCGTCGCACGCGGCGAGGCCACCGTGCACGTGCTGCCGCCCGAGGTCCGCACGCTTCCGGTAACCCGGGAGGCGCTGGCCGAGTTCTTCGGCCCGATCCGGCTGCCCAACGGCGCGAACGTCACCGGCCACTTCGTGCAGCTCGCCCTGGCCCTGCACCGCGAAGCGCAGCGGTAGCGGCGTCGCGGACTGCCGGTTGCAGCAAGGGCCCGTCATCGACGAGATCGGTGACGGGCCCTTCGTCGTCCCTTGGCCAGTGGAACCCCTTGTGCTACCTCTGACCTGCGAAAACTCCGCGGGTGGAACGGGTGTGGAACGTCGGTGCGGCGGCTGGTTCCACTGGCCAAGGTCCGCCCTGGTCGGTGTGGAACAGGTGTGGAACCCGCACCGCGGATGCCCGTGCTACCGGTGAGCTGCTGCGATGCGCCGCCAGGCCGGCATGTGGAACGGTGTGGAACCGCTCCGCGCCGGAGGGGGGTGGGTGATCGTTTCCGCAGGTCATGATCGCGTACCCCATGTCGTGTCGTGTGTGGAACCTCGGGGTTCCACTGGTTCCACCGCATGGATATGGGAAGGCCCCGACACCGCGAGGTGTCGGGGCCTCGGCGTGCAGTTTCAGTCGCGGGTGCGTCGGGTGACGTCGACGGCGCCGAGCCGGTCGAGCAGGTTGCGCAGCTGGTCGAGAGTGCGGGGCTGCTCGGCCGCGAGCGCGGCGAACAACTCGGGCACGTCGGTGAACGCGGCGAACGCGTCGTCGAACAGCGACACCTGCAGCGCGGGCCTCCCGGCGAGGTGGTGTTCCTGGACGGTGAAGTCCCATTTCACGCCGTCGCGGCCGGTGTCCGCGCTTGCGGAGATGTTGATGGCCGGTACCTCGCCCGCGTAGGCGGCGTCGGCGAACCACGCCTCCTGCTGCACGAAGTAGGTGAGCAGGCAGTCGTCGCCGATCCGGCGCGGCACCGCGGCAATCCCAGCGGGCGCGGGCCCGGTGTTCTTCCCGACCTGGCTCTCGTGCCAGGCCGCGGCCTCTCGCCACTTCCGGGTGCCTGTGGGGTGGTGCACGGTTCCGCGGGCCTCGTGGTCGTTGGCCCTACGGGCCAGTTCCCGGGCGGCCCACAGGTTGTAGGCGTCCCAGTCGGCTGGGGTGTACTCGGTGAACGGCTTGTTGCGGTGCTCGGCGGTGTTCCCGTAGGCGGTGAGGGCGGCGGTGTCCATGGCGTACTCCTGTTCTCGGTGGGGGTGGTGCCGCCTCGCGTGGTGGCGGGGCGGCCGGGCGGGTCACTTCGCGGCGGCGGTCTCGCGGTCGTACTTGGCCTGGGCCTTGGCGAGGATCGCGTCCTGCTCGGTCTCGGGGGTGGTGCCGCGCTTGTGGGCGAGCGCGGCGGCGCACAGGCGGATCGTTTCGCGCATGGCGTCGGCGTAGCTCGAGTTCGGGTACAAGAGCAGATCTCCGGCGGCCTGGAGTGCGGCGCGGTGGGCGGCGGTCTCGGTCTTGAGGGTGCGGGTGCCGACGTAGTCGGGGATGACCAGCGGGGTGCCGTCGGGGTTGCTGATGGCCTTGGCGGCTGCTGCGGCGGCTTTCGCGGCCTTGGCGGCGGCCGCGGCTTCGCGCTCCTCGCGGGTCTTGCGTTGGTTGGGGCTTTGGATGCGGGAGGGGCGGCCGGACTCGATGATGGCGCGCTGGTCGGGGAAGCAGGTGAGGCAGGACAGCGACCCGGCGGCGTCGACGGCCTCGGCCGCGGTGGCGCCGGACAGCTCGGTGACCCAGTACCACTGGGTGCTGGCGTAGGTGTTGCGGCACCGCTGGGTGGTGTGGAGGTGGCCGTTGGTGTTGTCCACCAGGTAGTAGCGGGTCCAGCCGCCGCGGCGGTCGAACTCGTCGAGGAGGGGCCTGAGGTCACGGGCGCTGAGTTGCGCGGCATCGTCGTAGGCGCGGTCAATCCGGTGCTGCAACTCGGCGATGTTCTCCCGCTGGCGGGCGAGGGTGTCCGGGGTGACGAACTGGGCGCCGGCGTTCATGTGCTCGATGGCGCGTGCCTTCTCGCGCTGCGTCTGCTCGGCCTTGGCGTGGTGGGCGTAGATGGCGGCCGTGACGCGGGCGATCTCGGTGTCGATCTCGGCGGGGGTCTTGGTGGCGAGGCTGGTCATCGCGGTTCCTCTCGTCTCCCTGTTGCGCTTAACCTTACACAAGTTGCGCAACTTTCACAACTGGGCGGAGGTGCGGTCCAGCACACCCCCGCCCCGGACCGCTACTCCTCGATCGCCTTGCAGCGGGTCAGCTGGGTCTCCTTCTGGCCGTTCCACTCCTTGTGCGCCTTGATCCAGCACTTGCGGAGGGTGAACCAGGTGTCGCCGGGCTCGTCGCCGAGCGCGTCCTTGGAGGCGAACCACTTGAACAGGTAGCCGTCGTCGGACACCAGGGTGTACACGGTGCTCGTGCCATAGGCGTTCTGGCTCCAGGACACGTTGCGCACCTGCACCCGCACCTCGACGTCCCGCTGCCCGACCGTGCCGTAGAACTCGTCCCGGACCTCGGCGCGCTCCCGCTGCCGGATCAGGGTCTGCTCGTTGTGGCGTGCCCACGCCTGCGGCGCCGACACCGCCAGCCCCAGGTTCCAGGGGGACACGGCGTCGGCGGCGGCGATCGCCTTGAGGTTGCGCACGTACTCGCTGTCCCCGGGGAAGTCGTCGGACAGGATGAACTCGCGGATCTTGGCACCCATCCCGGCGGCCTCGGCGATCTCGGCCGCCATCTCCGCGGCCAGCTGGCGGGCGTTCTTGTTGCGCGGGTCGAGCAAGTCCCCGACCACAACCTTGGTGGGGACCCCGTTCCAGTCGTTGGCGCGGACGTAGCCGTACCGCTTGATCGCAGCCCACGCGGCGGCAAACACGGTGTCGGTGGTGAACTCGCGCGGGCAGTACCCACCGTCGCCCAGGAGCCCGTCGATCTCGTCGCGCAGGTCGTCGGCATAGACGAACACCGGGGTTGCGGTCCAGCCGAGGAAGTCCTTGATGCAGGTGGAGCCGACCTGGATCTGCTCGCCGGCTTCGTTGCGGAGCAGGTAGGTGGCCTTGCGGTGGCGGTGGGTGCGGCAGTGGCCGCACCAGCCTTCGTGCAGGCCGTCGCGATTGACGGTGTCGATGCCGGGGGCGGTGCGCACGATCAGTCCGGCGTTGGGGTCCCAGTCCAGGGTGGCGAGGAAGGTCCAGCCGTTGTAGCGCGGGGCGTCGCCGGTGATGCGGGTGTCGTAGACGATCTCGGTGACCTGGAGCCCGCCGACCTCGCGAGTGGTTTCGCGGCGGGTGGCGTGGACCTCGATGCGGCCGGTGAAGCCGCGCTTTGCGGCGCGGGTGTTGATCTTGGCGATCTTGTTGCGGGTGGCCTCCAGCTCGTCGGCGGTGAGGTGCCAGGTGTGGGCCTGGGTCTCGGTGGTGGTGTCGAGCGTGGCGGTCATCGGTGCCCCCTGGGGTCGGTCTCTCCGTACCCCACGAAACTAACACAAGTTGTCTAACTTGCGCAACTGTTGCGACAGCTGTTACGGTCGATCCCGCAACCACACACCGCACCCGGGGGTATCACCGTGGACCTCGCTGAACAGCTCACGAGCACCTACCCCATCAGCCTCGGCGTCGCCGCCGCCCTCATCGACGAGGTCACCAGGGCACTCACCAGCACCGCAAACCCCGCACCAGAGCTGGAAGAGATCACCGCCGAGATGCGCTGGGCCGTCGGCCACGACATCGACTGGCCGTCCGCCATCCGCGACATCGCGACCGCGTTCGGAACCACCCTCCCCGACACCGCACAGCTGTAACCCCGCAACCGCAACAGGACACCGGCATGCACATCGACTGGAAACGGCTCGCCTGGATCGCGCTGCTGATCGGCCTGGTCCTCTACGTGATCAGCCACCCCCAGCGCTCCGCCGACCTCGTGGGCGACGCCGTGAGCTGGCTCCGCCAGGCCGCGGAAGCGGTCATCACGTTCATCACCTCCGTGTTCAACCGGATCGTCTAGGGACTCCGCACACCATGACCACCACCGCAACCCCCACGCCGAACGCTACGCGCGCTTCCCGCAACGGCTACTGGACCGACGAACGCCTCGCCATCTGGCGGCGGCTCACCCCGCAGCAGCGGGACTACGACCGCTTCCAGGGCTGGTACCCGCCCGGCCAGGGCACGTGCGAGACCGAAGGCGGCCGCCGCGCGATCGAGGAACGCGACGAAGCACGAGACGCCGCCACCGAGGACGAGCTGCACGTCTGCACCTGCCACGTCAACCCGCCCTGCACCCACTGCGTGGAGTGCACCGACTGCCCGGAGGCGCGCAGTGATCAGCGCGACTGACCTGTTCGGTGGTGGCGGCGGTGCATCCGAGGGGTTGCGCCAGGCCGGCCTGCATGTGGCGGTCGCCGCGAACCACCTGCCGATCGCGATCGCAACACACAAGCTCAACCACCCGGAGACGGAGCACCGCACCGAGAATCTGCTCGAGGTGGACTGGCGCACCTTCCCCTGGACCGAGGTGCTGTGGGCATCACCGTCGTGCGTGTGGCACGCCCGCTCCGGTGGCCGCAAACGCCCCCCGGCCGAGGTCGAGTTGAAGCGCGCCGACCCGGGAGCGATCGACCGGGCGACCGCGTTCGCCGTGATCGCGGCGGCCGAGGTGCACCGCTACCCCGTGATCGTGGTCGAGAACGTCACCGAGTTCCTGGCCTGGTCGCTGTACCGGTGGTGGCTGGATGGGCTCCGCGCGCTGGGCTACACGGTGGAAACGCTCGTGCTGGACGCCGCGGACTTCGGGCACGCGCAGAACCGGCCGCGGCTGTTCATCGTCGCCACCCGCGGTATCAAGCTGGACCTCACTCTGCCGGACATCGCGCCGGTGACGGCCGCGGACATCCTCGACCCCGACCTGGGCCGCCCGGTCACCCGCCGCCTGTACGTGTCGGACCAGATCGAGCAGATCGACACCGAGGGCGTGACGCACCTGGTCACGTACCGGCGCAACGCGAAACCCCTGCGCGCGGACCGGCACCAGCTCGCCACCATCACCGCCGGGGGCAATCACCACGCGATCGCCACGATCGTCGACGGCGTCCCGCACCACCGGATGCTGTCCAACCGGGAATGCGCACGTGCCCAGGGTTTCCCCGACACGTACCAGTTCCTCGGCAACAGCAAGGACGTGAAGAAGCTGATCGGGAACGCCGTCCCGGTCGGTATCGCCCGGTGGTTCGGCGAACGCGCCGCCGCCGCGCTTGACCCGTACGACCTGGCCGCGTGACGGCCAAACCACCACCAACGAAGGGAAGTGCCCCCGTGCTCAAGATCTACGGCGCAAGCGACGACCTGATCGAGGTCGAGGGAGACGTGCGCGAGGAGTTCGACGCCCTTGCCACGCACAGGCTCGTGGCCGTGTCCAACGGCGTGCTGCTGCGCGTCGAGTACGACCAGGACGGGGTGTGGCGGATCAAGCCGCTCGCCGGCGCGGACCGCGTCCACGTCGTCCAGGCCCCGGCGGGCGACGAGGACAACTACAGCGACGTCGCCACGATCGACGAGGACGTCGAGTGGGTTGCGTGCGGCGGCCAGTGGGCGGCCCGGAAGGACGGCCGCCGGTGAACCGGACGTTCCCGAACCTCGCGAGCACCGTCGAGGAGATGCGCAAGTCCATGCAGGAGCACTACGGCGTGTGGGTGTGCTTCGTCGGCGACGACGGCGACTTGGTGGCTCTCGGCCACCACGAGCCGAAGCGTGTGCTCGCGGCTTTCAACCGCTACTGCCGGATCGAGCTGAGCATGCGAAACGTCGCGGACGACCGGGACGTGTCCTACAAGGAAGCCGCGGAGATCCTGCGGTGGCGGCACGGGCGGTTGATCACCGCGTGTGAGTCACCTGACCACGACGATGAAATCCGGATGGGTCACAGCTGCCACCAGTGCGCACTGCTCGGCGGCGGCGGCGAGTGGTGGCTCGACTGGTCGAACCCGGAGCACCCGGACGCGTTCCCCATCACGATGTGGCAGGTGTGATCGTGGTCGATCCCGAGAAGACGCGGGCTGCGGTGGACACGGTTGCCCGCCGGGTGCTGGCCGACGCTGCGCGGACCGCGCTGGAGTCCGGGCGCGTCGGCTGGGAGGACTACCCGGAGCTGGACGAACGGGACTGGATCGCTGTCACCGAACGGGCCCGGAAGCTCGCCGCCACGCTGCAGCACTCCGAGGCCATGTACGCCGAGGCGTACCGGTACCTCGCTGCGCAGGCCGAGCCCGACGGGCATGTCACCAGGCCCGACCCGGGGGATTTCCGGGACCGGTTCATCTACGCCGTGCAGCTCGTGACCTCGCGTCAGTTCGGCGCGAAGTCGATGGTGGCGCGGAAGTTGGGCACGGGGTGGAACGAGACGGTGCGGCTGTTCGAGCTTCTGGAGGGTTGGGGCGTGGTCGCGCCGACCGTCGGGTCGATGGCCCACAAGGTGTTGATGTCCGAGGCTGACGGGCGGGCGCTCGTCGCCGAGTTGCAGAAGGGGGAACGGGCGTGACGGAGGACCGGCCGTACGTCGTGGCGGAGGTCCACGAGGGGCCGATGGACTACGCCGTGCGCCACGGGGACCGGGACGTGAAGCAGTTCCATGGCCCGAGCGCGTGGATGCGGGCGACGACGTTGGCGAACCTGCTCAACGACGAGCTCGCCGCGCGGGCGGAGCGCACCTACGAGGACTGGGGTGTCCGGCACCGCAGCGAGGGCGCCGAGACCGTCGAGGTGCGCGACGACCGCCAGCACGCCCAGGAGTGGATCGTCGGCGGGTTCTTCGGTCCGTCGGCGGAGCTGGTGTGCCGCACCGTGTTCGTGGGGCCCTGGCGCCCCGCGCCGCCCGACACCGCGGCCGCGCCGGCCGAGGGGAAGCCACAGCCTTGCGCGGACGGATTCCACTGGGTCGGCCAGTCCTTCGACACCTGCGAACGGTGCGGCCTGCCCGCGTGGGAGCACGCGGGCGAAGCTCGGCTCGCCGACGGATCTCCGTTCACGGACGGCGGGTTTGTGCTGCGGCCGTGGGAGCCGGGCGAGGCCGACGCGATCCGCCGCAAGTGGGACCCGAGCTACGAGGGGGAACGGAACCAGTGAACGAGCAAACGGCACCCGAACTGCTGCACCGGTTGCGTGCCCAGCTGAACGGCTTGCTGGGGGCGCTGATCGGCCAGGGCAACCGGGTGTGCGACGAGATGCGGGACGCGATCGCCTACCTGGACACCGAGGTACGGCCCGCGGTGGTCGCAGCGGCCCGGGCCCGCGCCGAGTTGGAGTTCGTGGCCGAGCGGTACCGGCGCGACGGCTCCGGGGTCCGGTTCTCCAAGGACCGGTGCACCGGGGTGTCCTCCGACGCGCTGGCCTGGTTCGCGGCCGGCGCGCGGCCGGAGCCGGAGCGGCACGAGTACCCAGCGGACCGCAGCGACCTCGCCGCGTGCGAGCGGACCTTCCACATGGCGCCGCCCCACCTGCAGGAGCGCATGTTGCCGGTGCTCGAGCGGTACCGCGCGGCGGTCGCCAAGGAGATCGGCCAGTGACGGCGCGGGCGACGGTGATCCAGTCCGCGCATCCGGCGGACACGCTCAAGATGATCCGGGAGACGCTGTGCGTGGCGCAGGCCGCGCTGACCCACGGCGCGCGCGCCGCCGGGCAGCGGGCGGCCGAGCACTCCGCGCGGCTGGGGCGCCTGATCGACGACATCGACCGGCAGCGCCCGCTGGGCCCGGACGGCAAGCACGGCAACCGGCACACCGGGACCTGCGGATGCGAAGACGTCGAACCCCCACGGCACAACGAGGTCACCACCTACGACGAGGTGCGGCTCACCGGGTGCCCGGGCGCCCCGTTCCCGCACTACGACTTCACCGCCCGCACCGAGGAGCACGTGCAGGCCCTGTACCGGCTCTACGCGCACGCGCTCGGCGAGGGGAACTGGACGAACCCGCAGCTGAAGCGCCGCACTGTCACGGTGATCGGCACCCCGTGGGTGGATGACGCCCCGGAGAGAGGCGACTGATGGACAGCCGATGGATGGGGCGGGGTCCGGCGCTCGGGTACGTGTCCGCGGTTGCGGCACTGTTCCTGGCTGGTTGTGACGCCGCCCCGCCGCCGGACGCCCAGTACGGGGCCGTGTGCGTCGATCAAGCGACTGGGAACCGGCTCGACGACGACGCGTGCGGCGACTGGGACGACACCGGTCACACCAGCCACCCGGGCATGTTCTTCCTGTGGGTGCCGATGTCCAACGGCGCCACGGTGATCCCGCCGGTCGGGCAGCGGGTACCGGGCAACGTGGGCATCCGCCGTGTGCCGTCCGGGGCGCCTGTTGCGAAGGGGATGCCGAAGACCGGCGGCACCGTTTCGCAGATCCAGCGCGGTGGTTTCGGCGTGAAGTCCGGTGTGTCGGGTGGGGCCGGTGCGAAGGCCGGCGGGAGCGCTGGGTCATGATCGAGGTTCGTAACAAGGGGGAACGGATGGACAACGTGGACATCATCGAGCGGATCGACCACGCGATCGGCTGCCACTACTGCGGCGGCCCGCTCGGCGACAGCCCGTCCGAGGATTTCTGCACCTACGGGCACCAGCGGCGGTGGAACGACCTGTACCGGCGGTTGGGCAGTGTGGAGGCGGTGGCGGAGGAGTTGCGCGAGGAGCAGCGCCGCCACCGGGAGGCCGCCGAGCATGCGGCCGCGATGCAGCGGAAGATCACCGCGACGATGTCCGAACTGGAGACGGCATTCGGGCGCATCATCGCCGCGTTCCGCCCGTTCGCGCTGGCCGCCGCGACGACGTCGCAGGTGCTCGCCGAGGCCGGTCTCCTGCCAGACCGCGCGCCCGAGGATCCGGCGCGGCGAGCGCTGTGGTTGCGCCGCCACCGCAACACCGGACCGAAACCGGGACGGCCGCGTCCCCCGCGCACCCTGAACAGGCGGTGACCGACATGCGTTCGATCTGGAAGTTCCCGCTGGACATCACCGACCGTCAACCCGTCAACATGCCAGCGGGCTCGGACATCCTCGACGCCCAGTTCCAGCACGGCGTGCTGTGCGTGTGGGCCGCCGTCGAGCGGGAGAACCCTGTGGAGCCGCGGACGCTCGTGATCGTCGGCACCGGCAACCCGATGCCGGACGGGAAGCTGCAGCACATCGCCACCGTGCAGCACCCGGACCTGGGGCTGGTGTGGCACGTGTTCGAGGACCAGACCCCAGCGGAGGTGAAGGTGTGATGGACCCGCTGGGCTGGTTCATCGCGATCATGGTCGTGCTGTGGATCGCGGTGCTTGTGTGGGCGCTGTTCACCCGCGACCGCGGGAACAACGAGCCGTACGGGCCGACCGGCCCGGGCGAGTGGATGCTGGCCTCCCGCGATCCGGACACCGGGCTCGAGGTGTGGCACCGCGACGGCGTACCGTGGCTCGACTCGCCGCTCCCGGCGATCGGGCACGAGTGCTGGCCGCAGACGCGCGGAATTGAGGGCCACGAGGAGACCGAGCGGTGCCCGTGCGGCGCGATCCGAATCGGCGGAGGCCGGTGGCTGGAGCGAAACACCCGCACCCCGGGACAGGAGTCGTGATGCGCGCTGTGACCTGGACCCCGCTGATCACCGGCACCGTGGGCTCCCACGCCTATGGGCTGGCCACCCCCACCTCCGACATGGACACGCTCGGCGTCGCCGCAGCCCCGACAGAGGCGTTCCACGGGCTGCACGCCCCGACCGGGAAGGCCGCCACCCAGGTCTCGACCGACCCGGACGTCGCTGTGCACGAGGCCGGCAAGTTCGTGTCCCTGTGCCTGTCGGCGAACCCGACCGTCACGGAGCTGCTGTGGCTGCCGGAGGACTGCTACCAGGAGGTGCACCCGCTCGGACGGGAGCTGATCGCGCTCCGCGGGTCGCTGCTCGGTGCCGAGCGGGTCCGGAACGCGTACCTGGGGTATGCGACGCAGCAGTTCCGGCGGCTGCGTGACCGGGGCACGTCGTTCTCCTCGAACACCGCGAAGCGCACCGAGAAGCACGCCCGGCACCTGCTGCGCCTGGTGCGCGCCGGCATGTCGCTGTACCTCGCCGGTGAGCTGCCGGTGCGGGTCGACGACCCGCAGGAGTACCACGACTTCGGCCGCACCGTCGCCGAGGACGCGGAGCGTGGTCTCGCGCTCGCGGAGGCGACGTTGGCCGCGGCCGGGATGGCGATGGACTCCAAACCATCCGCGCTGCCGGACGAGCCCGACAAGCGGGCGGCGGAGGCGTGGCTCCTGCGCGTGCGGGCGCACTTCTTCCAGACCGCGGGGGTGGCGGCGTGACCGGCAGTGTGTGGTTCACCTCCGACACGCACTTCGACCACAAGCTGGTGTCCGGGCTCCGCGGCTTCGACTCGCCGACCGAGCACGACGCCGCGATCGTCGAGACGTGGAACAGCTTGGTGCGACCCGGCGACACGGTGTGGCACCTGGGGGACGTCGGCATGGGCAGGTTGTCGCGGTTCGCGCACCACGTCGAGCAGCTGCACGGCACGATCCACCTGGTCACCGGCAACCACGATGAGTGCTCCCCGATCCACCGTGGCGCGCACCTCAAGCAGCGGGAGTGGTTGGGCGTGTTCGCGTCGGTGCAGGCGTTCGCCCGGATCAAGCTCGTGCACGGCCGCAGGGTGCTGCTGTCGCACTTCCCCTACACGGGGGACCACGGACAGGACCGGTTCACCCAGTACCGGTTGCGGGACGAGGGTATGCCGTTGCTGCACGGGCACACCCACAGCTCGGAGCGCGGCGACGGGCGCCAGGTGCATGTCGGGCTCGACGCGTGGGAGCTGCGGCCGGTGCGGACTGAGGAGGTCGCCGAGCTGCTCGGCGTTCCGGGTCCGGCGGCGGGGTAGCGTGCAGGGCGGAGCACAACACGGAGGCACGAGGGATGAGCGACACCAGGGCGACGTTGGCGGACTGGCCGGATTGCGAGACCGAGGGGTGCGACGGGAAGATCCTGCTGCGCCCGGAGGGCGAGAACAAGCGGACGAAGTGCGCCCGGTGCGAGATGGCCGGGCTCGCCCCGCGGACCGAGCTGCCGCCGCTGCCGGAGCCCTACGCGGCTAAGTGACCAGCCAGCAGTGAAACGGCCCCGCACCGAGTTGGTGCGGGGCCGTTTTCGTGTCGGCACCCCAGCCGCACGCCTGTAGGGAAGCGGCCCCCGCGCCGGTCCCCGGCCGGAGGAGCGCGCGCGGCGGCCGCTTGCCGTCCGGCCTCCCACGGCCCCTGGGACCAGCCAGGACTGGTAGGCGTGTCCCCAGCTTCGTCGCCTGCGCAGGGCGACCCTGTTTCCGGGTGTTGCGGCGGCTGCTGCGCCGGCCGCCGCACCGGAGAGGTGATGGCGGGAATCGAACCCGCGTGGACGGCTTTGCAGGCCGTTGCCTAGCCACTCGGCCACACCACCTGGCGCGCTGTTGCGCGCCGTCGAGCCTACGCGTCAGCGCCGAACGCGGAGTCCCTGGCGCGCCGGAGCGCGCGGATCATGCGGTTGCAGCCATCACGGTCGAGGGTGATGGCGAACCCGGTGCAAGGCTCGCCGTGGTCCAGGCCCCACAGGGTCTCGCCGGTGTTGCCCTCCGCGCTGATGCGCCGCTCGGGGAATCGGGCTGGGCTGTCAGGGTCTTCGGTCATGACCTGGACGTATCCGGGTTCCGGGTCGTGGTAGGCGTGCGCGGTGTTGCCCGCGGGCTTCCAGATCACCTGGGCGCGGTTGTGCTGGCCGTCGATGCCTTGGATGTTCTCGTGCGGCATGATGCCGCCCCCCTCCAGTTGTTCTCCCATCACGGGGTCCCATCGCGGGACGGGTTGATGCTACGCCCGCCGACACGTGAGATCGCAACACTGGCGGGTATAGTCGTGTACAACTAGATCTCTGCTCACTGACACGACCACCGGGAGGTGTCGATGCTGCGCATACTGGGCCAGCTCCTCGACGAACTGGCCGACCGCGCCGACGAGGACGCGGCGATGTTCCGCCGCGCCGCGGGCTGGCTCACCGAGATCGACCGCAAGGCCAATCGGAAGCCCGCATGACCAGCATGGAACTGAACGAACGGGACGTGTTCGCTGCGATCCTGCCGGCCGAGCTGCGCGAGGACTTCGCGTTCTGGCTGCGGACACGCGCGCATTCGATGGGCGAGATGCCCAGCGACAGCAACGTAAAGACCTACCTCGCCCGCCCCACCATCACGGCCGTGCGCGACGAGAGTTTGACGCCGCGGGAGCTGCAGGTGCTCCGCGGGATCGCCGACGGCAAAACAGATCGGACGATAGGCCGCGAGCTGTACCTGTCCGCGGACACGGTGAAGGCCACAGCGGCGCGGATATACCGCAAGCTGGGAGTGGCGAACCGCACGGAGGCCGCGGTCGCGGCGGTGCGGCGACGGTTGATTCCGTAGCAACCCTTCTCTACCGCAACAGTCGCGGGTATAGTCGTTTACATGCCGCATCGTTGGATCGACGACACCGCACCGCACGAACTTCACGCCGCCGTCACCCATGCCGGCCCCGTCACGGTGCGCCGCGCCTACTTCGCCGACGGCACCGGCGCGGTCTCGATGCAACACCACTGCACCGGCCACGTGCGCGGCGTACGGACCCCGACGCACCGCGCGGCGCGGGAGCTCGCCGAACAGTTCGCCGATCGCGTCGCCAGCCGCCTGCCCGAACCCGCAGACGCGGCATAGACCGCCGGCCGGGGCGCGGTGACCGCCCCTTCGCCCCGGCCGGTCTCCAATCGACCCACCACACGCCCTGGGGAATCATGTCCGCAGACCGCGACAGCCTCGCTCGCCACCGCGCCTACAGCCTGCTGATGATCACCGTCCTCCTGCTGACGGCGGCGCTGCTGCTGATGCTGATCACCCCTGCCGCGCCTGGTGTCACGTTCGGCACCGCCGTTGCTGCCGGGGCTGCGCTCGTCACCGCCGCCACCGTGCGCCCGAGGGGCGGCGGTCGCAGATGATGGGCCGCACCCACGCGCTCACCGGCTGGTGCGCCGGGTTAGCGCTCGCGCCCGCGCTCGGCGCCGGTTCGCTGCATGAGGCCGTGGTGTTCGGCGCCACGACCGCCGGGTTCGCACTCCTGCCGGACCTCGACCACCCGGAGGCACGCGCATCACGGTCCCTCGGCCCCATCACCGGCGGCGCGTCGTGGGCGCTGCGCGCCGCCTCGAGCGTGCTGTACCGGGCGACGATGGGGCCGCGCGACGAGCAGTGGCGCACCGGCGAGCACCGGCACCTCTCGCACACCGTGCTATTCGCCGTCGCGCTCGGGTTCGCCACCGCCGCGGCCACCGCTGTCGGGGGCGCGGCCGTCGTCGGGGTAGTGGTGTGGTTCGCGCTCCTGCTCGCCGCTGGGGCGCTCGGCCGGTGGATCTGGTTGGTCGGGGGCGGTGCCGCGGTAGTGTGGCTCGCCCAGGCCGGCGGTGACGTCGCAGGCCAGCTCGACCAGCTCGCCGGGTCGCTCGGGATCGCCGTCACTGTTGGGTGCTTCGTGCACTGCCTGGGGGACGCGCTCACCGAGTCCGGGTGCCCGTTCCTGTTCCCCATACCGATCCGCGGCGAGACCTGGTACGAGATCCGACCCCCGGCGTTCCTGCGGTTCCACACCGGCTCCGCGTTCGAGGAGAACATCGTGTTCTCCGTGTTCGCAGTGCTCGGGATCGTGCTGGTGCCCGGGGTGTGGCCCGTACTCACCGAGATCTACACCAACGTCGGGAACACCGTGGAGGCCCTGTCATGACGTGGATCGACTGGGCATTCATCATCATGGTTCTGGCCGCGCTGATCGCGTTCGTCCTGTTCAAACACGTCGAGGACCGGCGTAGCGCTCGCGCCCGGGCCGAGCTGGCGGCCGCGGTGCGACGCGAGTTCACCTGCCACGCCTCGACTGTGCGCGGCGGCCGGCACACGATCTGCGGGGCACGGCTGCCGTGGCCGGGTCAGCCCTGCCCAGCCGGTCACCTCCACACCGACAACCCGCCCGGGAGCGACGCCGCCTGATCAACAACGCCCGGCCGCTCACCGTGGCCGGTGGCGCGCCTTGCGCTGCTCCAGGCCCATCGCGCGGAGCAGGTTCAGCGCGGCGCGGCGGATGTCTCGCCCGTCGCCGTGGCCGCCGATCACCCACAGCAGCTCCGCCAGCGCGACGCCGGCGTCCTTCTGCAGCCGGTCGAGGTAGCGCGCGATCTCTGGTGCCCAGCGGCCGTGCAGGGTGGCGACGGGTTCACCGTCGGCGAACTGCTCACGGAGCACGATGTCGCCGCGGTCGGTGTGCTCGACGACCAGGAACGGCAGGCGCCCGGAGATCTTGCGCCACTGGTCGGCGAGTTCAGCGATGCGCGCGCGTTCGGCGCGGCCCTGGTCGTCACCCACCCCTTGAGTAGAACATGTGTTCGACTTGATCGCCAGATGGGTGGGAGCGAGCTGTCAGCCGGCCGCGCCTGCTCCCTCGCGGCGCTCGCGGCGAGCCTGTCGTCGGGCCTCTAACCGGGCCGGGGCTTGGTAGACCTCCTCAAGCACCTCGCCCATGAGCTCGAGAATCTCGGCCGACTCTTCCTCGAATACCGGCTCGACGAAATCTCCGTGGGCCATGTCGTTGCCCAAGAACCGAACCTCGTGGGCCTGTTCCCGCACCAACTCGCGAATGAGACCGCGGGTGTGCAGCTCGTTGATCTTGCTGTCCAGATTCCCGCCGGTAATGCCCTTGTCCTTTGCGGTCGCCTCGATCACGGAGCGGGCGAGCAACACCGCGGATCGGAACGATCCGATGCTGTGGTCGGCGTGAGCCTCTGAGGCGGCGCTTGCGATATGGTCCGGAACGTCCGGAAAGTCGCGGCCGATCGGGTGTCTCGGTAGCCAGATGACCGGGATCTCTCCGCGATGCATCTGCGCGAGAATCGACCTACCGACACCGGAGTTTGTGAACTTTTGTGCCGTCCGCGCGATGGAGAGCTGGCCGCATTCGTCGCAGGCAAAGACCGCACTCCACGTATCGTCTACAGCCCGCCTTGCCTCATCGCCGCGAGGCGTCTGGTGGGCCGAAACGCCGCAATGCCAACACACCCGGTTTGCCATCCGCAGGATCTTAGCGGGGACGTACGACGGTGCCCGCATGCCGGACCCACTGCGCGGGCAGGACTAGACACGAGAAAGCCCCAGCGGGGTTGGTATCCATCCCGGCCCGCTGGGGCTCTCTCGTCGTCAATGGCTGGAGGAGTGGAGAGGGCTACAGTCACATCCGAAGTGTTTGAGAAGGAAGTCCTCTCGATGCCTCCGTGAACCATTGTAGCGCAACAGTTTCGCTACTCCGGGATCAGGTCCGCCAGGTTGTCCACCGTGATCACCCGCGTCGACTCAGGCAGCCCCTCCGGCCGCTCCCAGCCGATGAAGGTGACCGGGCCGTCGACGTGCTGCCCGTGCCACGGCTCCACCTTGGAGTGCTGGCCGGCCATGCCGATCAGGTAGCCGACGTTCAGGTACTCGCGGTCGATGATGCCGCGCGCCAGCGTCCCGGCGGTGGCCCTGGTGTGCTCAACCTGGTTGAGCTGGGCCCGGCCGCTGGTGTAGAGGTGCAGCCACTTGGCCCACCACGCGCCGTCGTCGTCGCGCAGGAACAGCACTGGGAACGCGACCCGGCCGCGGCCGGTCAGGTCGGACTTCGCGCGCACTGTGCGGGGCTCGTAGGGCTGGCCCTTCTGGGCGCGGTCGCGGGTCATGTACCCGAAGAACGCCTCCGCGGCCTTGATGAACGACTCCCCGGCGAACAGGAGCACCTGCGGCATCACGTACCGGGCGTCGACGCTGCCGTGGGGGACGTCGATGATCTCGGTGGCGCCGTCGCGGGCGTCGGTGATGTCGCCGGAGTGCACGATCTCCCCGTGCCGAAGCGCGGTGTAGGAGACGTGCCCGGCCTCGCGGAACCCGTCGGCGTACAGCTGCACGGACAGGTCGTAGTCGGTGCGGCGCTCGTTCTGCCGCCAGTGGATGAAGAACGACAGCACGTCCCCGCTGATGCGCTGCATGGAGCCGCGGGGCACGACGCCCATGCCGCGTGGGGCGGTCTTGCCGGACAGTGGGAGCGCGATCCGCAGGAAATCGGGGTCGAACAGCACGGTGCCCTCCACCCGGTCGGCGAGGCGGGCGGTGATCTCGCTGTCGATGGCGGCGCACAGCTCGTGCACGAGGCCGTGCGGCAGCGGCAGGCGGTTGTCCTCGGTGACCCAGGCCTTGCCCTTGCGGTTGGTGAACACCCGGGGCGTGCCGTCGCGCTCCGCGACCCGGTTGATCAGGTGCTCACGCACCGACAGCAGCACCCGCGCCGACACCTTGCCGCGGACGGCGTGCACGGCGTCCAGGATCGCGCTGTGCGCGTCCGGCCCCGCCGCGCGGGCAACCCGGTCCAGGGAGCGCATCAACAGCCCCGGCGCGGCCTGCAGGACCCGCACGGCGCCTGGCACGTCCCCGACGCCGAGGGCGGCGTCGACGCGGGCAGCGATCGACGGCACGTAGTCATCGCCGCGAGCGACGGTGAACACCCGGGCGGCGTTTGGGTACCGGTCCGCGTAGTCCTCGGCGTGGAGCCCGCCGGCCAGCCGCACCCAGGCGCGGGCGTGGGCCTTGACGTCGCCCAGCTTGGCGGGATTGGCGGCGACCGTGTCGAGCGCGGCGAGCAGCGCGCGCCGGTCTTTCCGGGACAGGCCGCGGAACCGAGTCGCGGTCTCGAGCGTGACGTCCCCGCCGGACAGCGCCGCGGCGAGCCGGAGCACGTCGGTCACGGTGTCCACCAGCAGCGGCCGGTGGTGGGCGAACCGCACCCGGTTGATGACCGCGCGGTTCTCGCGCGCGGGGATCGTGTCGGGCTGGGTGTTGTCGGCGCAGAACACGGCCAGGGTCTCGAACAGGGCGCGGTCGTGCTCCGGCAGCGGCACCGTGGAGGAGGCGAGCTGCAGGTAGAGGCGGTGGGCTTCATCCTGCAACGTGCCGCCGAGGTGCAGCACCGTGACCCTGTCGCCCGCGGCGGCGATCAGCTCTTCGTGGGCGGCCAGCATCTCGTAGTAGGTGTGCTGGTACCGGCCGTACGTGGGCAGGTCCACCAGGTTGATGGTGCCGAAGCTGGACAGCGTCACCTGCCCGTCGGCGGGGGCGAGCTGGCCGAGGCACTGGAGCCAGAACGTGATGGTGTCCGGCACGCCCTGCGGGAACCGCTTGAAGTACACGTTGTGCTGGACGTGGTCGCCGGCCAGTTCGCGCACGGCGCCGAGCACCGACACGCCGAGGTCGATCACCACGCCCGGGGACATGGCGGACAGCTGCCGCAGCAGCTCGCCGGACAGCTTGAATCCGACGTCCATGAGGGCGGCGTCGAGCTGGCGGGCGACGGTGGCGCCGTCTCCGGAGGGGCCGGTCGGGATCGGCACCCGCTTGGTGCGCTGCACGAGCAGCGTGGTCAACGACATGTGGTTCCCCCTAGCTGTTGCGGTTGATCGTGCCATTCCCGGCGGGGCTGGCCGAAACGGTTATGCGTGGGCGGTGGTGTGCGCGTCCTCGCGGCGCAGGCTTCCGGGTCAGGGCAGGAGGGTCCAGTGCCCGGCGGGGAGCTGGGCGCGGACGTCGGCGTAGTAGCCGGTGGCATCGTGCTGGCGGGTGCCGTCGGTGAAGATCCAGGAGCCGTAGCCCTGGGGCTGTTTGCCGTGGGTGTCGATGTAGTCGCTGGTGTCGACGGTGCGGCGGCGGGCGCGGTTGGTGTTCATGGTTACCCCCGGTGGTGTTGTGGTCCGTACCCCATGAACCTTACACAAGTTGCGCAACTGCGGCAATTCAGTGCGACCGGTCCATGAGAGGGCGCGCACCACACCGCTCATCCCCACCGGGTTTTCCGGGTCGATCGCCGCTCCCCCTCACTGCTGTTGCGTTTCGCGGTCGGGCTCGGATGGCACCCGAACCGGCCGCGGGCGTGGCAGTCCGGGCAGCTGCACACCGAGTACGACGGGTGAATCGCGCCAGCAACGCCGCCCGCGTCGCCGACCGGCACATGAAGATCATGTCTCGCTACGAGGACGCCGGGGTGTGCCCGTCCTGCCGGGAGCCGGTGACGCAGCGGCAGAAGTCGTTGACGTTCCACACGAACCTGGAGATCTCGGGCGGCCCGCCGGTGACATTCCACGTTGGCCGCGGCGGGTGCCGCCGCGATGCCGCCCGCCACGAGGAGCGGTGGGTTGCGGCGGACCCGAAGCGCCGCAAGACCACGCTCTCGTGCACCGGGCACGTCACGAACCACAACGACGGCACCTACGACTGCCCCCAGCTCGGCGACTGCCCGGGCCCTGCGTTCGCGGCCTCGGTGCGGGCGGTGCGGTCCTCCCAGAGGTGCGACAGGCCGGCATCACGTGCGACGTTGTAGATCGTGCCCTTCGACACGCCAAACTGCTCGGCGAGCGCCCGGTGTGAGGGCGGGCCGTCGTCGGCGAGGATCGCGGCGCGCTGGTCTTCGGGGATGGTGGGCACGTCCGCAGCGTGCGCGGGTCGTGTCACGGACAGGCTGGCGTTATCCGTGGGTGCGGCGGGCGACCTTCTTCGGTGATCGGCGGCGGTAGTCGGGGTTGTGGCCGGGCGTGCCGGGCAGGCGGCCTTGGTCGTCTGGGAGGACTTCGGGGGGCCCGCCCCAACTGCCATCCGCACCAGGGGATGAGTTCCCAGTCCTCGATGTCGTCCCTGAGCACTCGGCGGGCGTGGTCCTCGTTCTCGAAGTACCGCATCTCGCCGGTCTGCTTGTGCTTGGCGTTCATGGTGGTGATCGACGCCAACCCTGCTGCCCTCCGGCGTGACTGCGCTGGTCCGGGAGCTTCCCCCTCCCGAACCAGCGCATCCCAACGGTAGAACACGTGTTCGATCGGAGCAAGTCGTCTGCTCACCCAAGCCGAACCGGCGGCTCGGTTCCATGACGGGACCATCGCCCGCCCTGTAGGTCCTCGAACTCGATCTCCAGCACCAAGTCAGGCCGTATGGTGTGCATTGCCGCCTCGATCAACTGGGCAATGTCATCGACCCCGGCTGGCCTCCAATCGGAAAAGACGACCTCTTCCTCGGGGAGCAGTACCTCACGCTCGGGAACATCGACCAATAGCAGGCCGCGACCGGGGATGAAGATGGACACCAGCTTCACGTTGAGCACAGGCTCTGGGCCGCGGTTCCTTACCGCGGGGTCTTTCGTTACGCCGGAGAGTTTCCTGACCTCGCCTTGGCGGGACACCATCTCCGGCAGGATGAAGTGAGCGTTCGCGCGCTGCCGGCGGGCTTCGTCGGCGCGGCGATGTGCGGTCTCCTGCTGTGCGGCCCACAGCGCGACCCCGGCGGCGACGAGCGCACCGCCGCCCCCTACCCACTGGCCGAGGCCTGCCCACACGTCGTGGTCGTCGATGAGGAACCATGCGATCAGCCCTCCGGCGACGGAGACGGCCGCTGGCAGGATCAGCCACCAGGCGCGCCGCGGGCGCAGCACCTCTCTCATTCTGACCCCCAGGTGTGTCGATCTCCATCGAGCACGGTAGCTCGCATTCGTCGACTCGTGGTGCAGGTGGCCCCGCCGCAGGGGGAGTGGCGCCGGGCCATCACGTTAAGCCCGTATGTTGGAGCACGTTGTCCTTCGATCTAAGGCTTTTCGGTGGGCTTCGCTGCCTTTAGCGTGTCAGCGATGCTGGAGAACAATCGGCCCACGTCGCCGACAACCGACGGGCTGCCTGGATCGTCATCGTGCTGCTCCAGGGAGGCGGCAAATACCCGCTCGCCAAGTTGCTCTCGCATCTTCTGCTTCGAGTCATCGGGCAGTGGTGCGATGTACGCCTCGAGAGTTAGAAGTTGAATCTCAAATCGCTTACCCCACTCCGCATTCCGTCGATGCTTCCCCGCTTCACGTGCAAGATAAGCCGCAAGGGCGGCGACAGGGATAGACAGGGCCAGGTGTGGTATTTGTGGTACGAATGCGGATGCATTCGACGGCGGCCCGGACAGTGCTATTCCGGCCATAACCACGATGGCAACGATAAGAATGACGGTAGTCAATCGCAGCAGGTTAGCTGCCCTGTATTCTGAATGAGCGTACGCGGCGAAGTGAATCGCCAGCTGGTTGGAGCCGGTTATTCCGGCGGCTTGCTTGCTGATCTCGAGTACACGCTGCGTTTCGTCTCTCGCTCGGTTAGTATCGAGTCTCGCTAGCCGTGCTTCGATCGCGTCAGTCGCCCTATCTAGGGACCTGTTGAGTCGGTCAACTTCTCGGCGCGGTAGGTAATTCGAGAGGACATGCGCTTGGGCGACTGCGTGGGCGAGTTCTTGAAGTAGTGACCTTTGAAGTGATTCTACCTCTTCATCAATGTTTGAAAGCTCCTCCGAGGTGGTATCCTCTAGTGCTGCCAGGATCATCCGCGGCTGTTTAAGTGATCTTTCAATTCTTCGGGCGCGTCCATAAATCCTGTCGACATCGTGGACCGCGATGGGTCGTTTCGTCTCGACAATTTGGCGCATCGCAGTCTTGATCGGATCCAAAACCTGGACGGAGATGTCGAATATTTCTCGCAGACTTCGAAGGGTGGAGGTGGACGGTAGATAGCCTTTTTTAACGTCCTCAACCTTTTTATTCTCGTCGAGAGCAGTCCGAACTTTGGTAATGTCAGTTTCCAGGTCCTCCTGTAGCGTTGCGAGAAAGTCGACGAGGTCAAGTAGGGGACTGTGATTCTCCGCTACCTGGTCCGTCACCGTTCGCCTCCGTGTCTTTTGGCAGCTTGCTTGAGTGCTACGTCGCAGTAAGTATGCGTGCCGTTACGAATGATGCCTCCGCTGGAATACGTCGGTCACGCGACAGCTTGGGACGTAGTGCGCCGATCGACAGGTGCGGTGCTCACCGGACGGCGCGGACGGGTTGACCCCGTCCTCAAGGGCAAGAGGTACTGTCCGGGGCCGACCCACCTGCGGCCGACCTTCACTGGCGCGGCGACTGGCCGCTGCCACACCTCGCGCTGCTCGGCCTTCCGCCGCGCGCGGGCGCGCCGCTCCCGCTCGTAGATGGTGTGCGCCTTCCGGCACTCCGCGCAGGTGCAGCCCCACTTCGCGTACCGGCTGTTCGTGCCGTGGTCCGGGACGACGGCCGGTCGGGGGAACCCGTACTCGCGGGCCAGGGCGGTGCGGTCCTTGCGGTCGAGGCTGCCCCAGATGCCCCACGGTCGCCGCGGCGCAGCGCGTCTTCAGCGCAGAGCATGCGGACGGGGCAGGCGGCGCAGATGACGCGGCACGCCGCTGCCTGCGCGCCGTTCGCTTGGATGAAGTCGAGCTCGGGGAAGATCTGGCACTTCCCCTGCGCGTGCCAGTCGGGGACCTCGCGGGGAGGCGGGGCGGTTCGGCGACGGCGGTCATCGGTCCTTCCACAGCATCAGGCCGGCCGCGGCGATGAGCGCGGCGACGAGTAGGCCGGGGTCGGCGGTTCGTTCGAGGATCACGGTGCACCGTCCGGAGGCTGGAGGTCGTAGACCGCGAACACCGGCGCGCCGGTGGCGTGGGCGGCCTGCTTCGGGCTGCGTGGAACCGACCACCGGCGCAAGATCGTGTGCCGGTTCCTCACTCCTGCGGTCCTTCCTCGACGGCGTTGAGGAGCTGTTCAAGTCGGCTCGGTGTGCGGTTCGGGTCTTCGGGGAGCGGCGGCAGCACCCCGGAGAACCAGGTGCCGCAGTGGGTGCAGAACCCGGAGCCGTTGCGGTACTTGCGCCGCTCGAACGGGCCGTGGTCGGGGTGTGCGGGGCAGGCGGCGAGCCGCTGGTACTTCCGCCACGCGGCGTCCTCGGCCTCGGCGACGGTGGCGCCCTCGCCGCGCAGGAACGTGCCGGCCGGGAACGCTTCGACGAACGCGGTTCGGTAGGTGCCGTCGCCCTTGAACACCAGGCCGGAGCGGCCGCCTTGGAGGAACACGTCGGCGGGCCAGGGGTGGCGGGTGAGTTCGCCGGTGCGCTGGATCTCGCGTGCCTGGTGGGTCACTGCTGCGCTCCTTCCGGTCGGGGCACCTCGGTCAGGGATGTGCCGCCCTGGGGGGCGTTCTCGGCGTTGATCTGCCACCACGAGTAGGCGCGGCCGTCGCCGCCGCTCGCGGTCGTTGCGACCCATGCCTGAGGCGCGGGGAACGCCTTGCGGCACTGGAAGACGACGCCGTTCTGGTCGCTGCGGACGGCCTCGACGTCGTCGGGCTCGGGCGAGCCGATCGGGAAGCGGCGCGGCTCGGGCGCGGGTTGTGGTTGGGAGACCCGGGAGAGCTCCTGACGAATGCGGTCCGCCTGCAGCGTGACCGCGCCGCAGGCGTCCCAGTTGTCGATGAGCGACAGCACCTCGTTGATGCCGGTCTGGAGGGCGTCGCGGTCGCGGCGTGTGGCCATGAGCTGGCTGTGGTACTCGGCCGCCTCCTGCCGGTGCTGGAGGCAGTTCGCGTGCAGCCGGTCGTTCTCGGCGCGGAGTCGAGCGGGCCCGTCGGCTGCGGCCCCCGTGGTGGCACAGCGCGGACAGGTCGGGTGGCAGTCGCCCGGCTCGCCGTCCGAATCCATCGTGACGCGGTGCGGCTCGTCGTCTGCGGCCCCCTGCCCGGTCTCGCCGGCGAACCGCTCGTGCGGGTCGTAGGCCTTGAGCGCGGCGTCCAGCGCGTGCTGGTGGTGGGCGGTGAAGAACGCCCGCCACTGCGGCACGTCGCGCTGGAACTGGTCGTACGCCTCGTAGTAGGCCTTCCAGGCATCGCTGCGGCGGGCTTCGAGGGCAAGGGCGTGGGAGTCGTCGGCACGCGCGTCGGCATCCAGGTCTGGGGCCCCCTGCTTCCGCCAGCCGGCCCGGTCGAGCGCAGCAAACAGCCGGTTTGCCACGCCAACCGCGTGGATCGCATGGTCCTCGTCGCGGTTCTGGTAGAGGTCCACTTCGTCCAGGAGCGCGTCCGCGAGCAGGGTGACTCCCTCCCGCAACTCGGCGCCCTCGCGGGCCAGTTCTTCGCGCTGTTCGTCGTGGGTGGTCACAGGTGGGCTCCGTTCGGGTAGCAGCGGCGGCAGGTGCGGGACCAGGCGAAGTTGCGGCGGTCGGCGGGGACGCCGGACTTGCCGCACTTGGTGCGGACCTCCACACGGGTGCTGCTGTTGCGGTTCCACAGCACGGCCTGGCATTCGACGGCGAGGTGGAGGATCGAGCGGGCGGTGAACGCTGGCACGACGGGGTAGGGCACGTCCCGGTAGGACACGTCGAGACCGTCCTCGATGCGCTCGGGCGGCTCGCGCACGACCGGCTCAGCGTGGGTGGTCATCGGGCCCCCTCGCCAGCGCCGTCCCACCACCACTGGGCGACGCGGACGATGGCCTCCTGGTACGGCCGGTCCAGCTCCTGGGTGCGCTTGTCGAGCTTGTCGAACAAGACGATGGACGGGTGATCGGGCCGGGTCTGGTCCCGCCAGATCGCCCACGCGTCGTGGACGTGTTCGAGGGTGGTGTTCACGCCTTCGGTGAGCACGAGGAGCGCGTAGAAGCGGATGAGGTCGGGTTCGCAGTCGTCCAGTTCGGTGGTGAGCCGGTCGATGATGCGTTGGACGTAGGTGGGTGAATCAGCCACGGCGGGTCTCCTCGGTGTCGGTGGTGGCGGGCCCGGACAGGGCGGCGATGACGGCCTCGATGTTGACCAGCTCGGGTCCGGACACCAGTTGCTCGCGCATCTCGCGGGCGCGGGCGAGCGCCTTCTCGATGCTGGCGTAGAGGTCGCGAGTCTTCGCCTGGGCCTCGTCTCGTTGGTGGCGATAATCGCGGGCCGCGAGAACGGCCCGCTCGAACCAATCGCGGGGCACCTGGTCCTGTCCGTCGGCCGGCAGACCAGCAGCGGGGATCGCGTCGGCAGCGTCGCGCAGGAGCCGGACGACGGTCGCCCGGAGGTTGCTGCCGAACGGGCGGTAGAAGCTCTCCAGCCTGTCAGCGGCGTCGCGCAGGAAGTCCGCGTCCGCCTCGTCCTTGTTGATGCCCTCAGGGCCATACGGGACGTGCGGACGGGGGACGGTGATCACGTCTCTGCACGGGGCCTGGCGGGCGGAGGCGTCAGGATGCTCGGTCAGCTTGGCCACGATCTGCCCAGCCACCTCGTCTGGCGTCCACGAGCCCTCCAGCTCGCGCAGCACCTCGGCGACCAGGGCGCGCGAGTTCGCGGGCATCGTGGGCTGCAGCCGCAGCCGGTCGCTGAGCCGCCAGATGACGCCCTGGAGCCGCTCGATCGTCTGCTCGGGCTGCTCAGTCTTGTCGCGGTCGGGTCGGTCTTGTGGGGTGGCGGCCTCGGTGGTCACAGGTCAGGCCTCCCCGAGGGCGACGGCCAGCGGCGCGGACAACGCCTTCATGCCGGTAACCATGAGGCCGGGGAAGTCGCGGCGGGCGGTCTCCACGCAGCTGGAGCACGGGGTGTGCACCATGCCGGGCCCGGTGACTCCGCCGCCGACGGACCAGCCGGGTGCGTCCGGCGCGAAGCGGTCGATGCCGCACAGGGTCGGGCCCGGAGTGCCGCGCTCGGTGCCGCGCACGAGGTGCACGAGGTCGTCGACCGGTGTGGCGTCGAAGAGGCCGCCCCAGGCGAACTGGAGCGTCGTCAGGTGCGTGATGGGCTGTTCGGCGGTGGTCACAGGTCATGCCTCTCCGCGCTCGGCACGGGCACGGGCGACCTCGGCTGCGTAGTCCACCGTGACCTCGACGAGCGGGCCGAAGTTGCCGTTGTCCCACTCCTCGCCGTCGTCGTCGAACGAGTCCGGGTGCACGTCGCCGTTCTGGTCCATCACCTTGACACCGGCGGGGATGGTGTCGCCGTTGAAGAACACGCGCGGCTTCCGGGCGTGGTCGTCCTGGGCGGCGCCGTCGAGGAGGTCTGCGATCTTGCGGGCCAGGGCGGCGCTGATGTCGACGCCGTTCGGGTCGTAGGCGTGGTTGATGCGGATCTCGATCTCCGCGCCCTCACCCGCGCCCGGTTCGTGCTCGGCAAGGACGTACCAGCCCTCGGGGATGTTCTCGCTGGGCTCGTCCGGGTACGGCGTGCCGGGCTCGACGTGGGTGGGGATGAACCGCTCGGGCAGATGCTCGCGGTCGAGGTCGGTCACGGTGGTCTCCTTGGTGGTCATGGGTTCTCCAGGAGTGGGGTTCGGCGAAGGGTCAGAAGAGGGTGAGCGGTTCGGGTTCGGCGGCGGCCTCGGTGAGTTCACCGCGTTGGGCGAGGAGCAAGTCCCACATGACGATCCGGCCGCCCTTCGGGGTGGGGAACCAGAAGTGGCCGTACTCGCTGCGGTACCAGGTGTGGCCGGTGCGGTCGCTGACGGCGCGGACATGTTTGGGGGGGTGGGTCGCCGGCGGTCCAGGTGCGGGGCGCTGTCATGGGATGCGCACTCCGCGGTGGGCGAGGGACGTCACGAGGTCGGTGAGCGGGATGGTGGCGTGGTTGCCGCGGCGGCCGGAGCTGGTGCGTGTCCAGTCGACGGTGATGCCGGGCATGGCGCGGCCGTTGTCGTCGCGGGGGATCCAGCCGTGGATGCGCCAGGTGAGGCCGTCCCGGTCGGTGGTGGCGTGGAAGCACACGTCGGAGGGGCGGCGTTCGACGTGAATGGTGGTGACGTCGAGCGCGCGGCACCAGCGGACGAATTCCGCGGTGTCGGGCGGGAAGAGCCCGAGTTCCGGCAGGACGGGTCGGGTGTAGTCCTCGGTCTTGGGGTCCCAGCGTTTCGCGCCGGGCTGGGCGGGCTTGATGTGTGTGGTGCGGAGCTGGAGGTGGTGTTCGCGCGCGACCGCGTCGAGGGTGGCCATGGCGTGCATGACCTCGGTGGTGTGCGTGTCCAGCAGGGCGGTAGTCGTCATGCGGGTCGGGCCTCCGGCGTGATGGCGGGTTGGGTGAAGGCGGAGCGGGGGTTGCGGACGAGTTCGAGCGCGCGCCGCAGCGGGACGAAATGGTCGCGAGCTTCGACCCAGGGGGCGCTGGCGATCCGGACGATGGGCTGGCCGCTGGTGGCGGTGATGAACAGGTGGCGCTTGTACTGGGGTTCGGGCCACTGCCGTGGTGACACCCACCCCGGTGTCGGCAGTGTTTCGGTCCAGCGCACGGTGTTGCCGTCGAGGACGGTCCAGGCGTCGGTGTTGGCGGCGGCGCGGAGCGCGGTGTGGAACTCGTCGCGGATGCGGGACGGCATGGTCTCTCCCCCAGGATCTGGAGCCCCCGGCTGGGTGCCGGGGGCGGGCTGCTGGTTCAGCAGCCGTGGAACACGGTCAGCTCGGTTCCCCAGGGGAACGAGAGCGCCCGGACGGCGCCGTCGTGGGCGCGGACGGCCACCACGCGCTCCACCTGGTCGCCGAGGTAGAGGGTGGAGAAGTGCTCCACCACCCCTTCGTCGAGCTGCATGCCGATCAGCAGCGACTGGACGGGGACCTCGGTGGTGGTGATGGTGGCCATGGGGGCCTCCTTTGTGGTTGGGGTGGTTGGATACCTCGAACCTTACACAAGTTGCGCAACTGACGCAACAGTTCAAGCCCCCACCGTGCTCCAGAGCACCTCAAACCGGGTCCCGAAGCGTCACCGTTGGCACACTCCGGCAAGTTGTGTAAGGTTGGGCGCATGACAGCGCAACAGGGCATCGCCGAGATCAGCGCACAGGAACTCCGTACCCGCAAGGCCGGCAGCGACGAGTCCGCCTGGTCCGACGTGCTCAACGACGCCGAGATCCGCAACACCGCCACCTACGTGCGGCGGCGCGGACGGCTGATGATGCTCGCGCTGAACCCGACCACCTACGCCCGACTCTCCGGCCTCGTCGACGGCGCGAACGCTCCGGCTCCACAGCGGATCGTGTCTCCGCCGCGCCCGGTGAACGGCAGCGAGCGGCTGGACCTCTCGCACATCACCGACCCGAACGCGCGGGTCATCATGGACTCGCGGCTGGCGTTCCGGGAGCTGGCGCAGATCCAGCCGCGCGTGGAGAACGGCTGGCATGTGACGGTGGTGCGGTGGGATCGCCCGGCCGCGGTGTTCGTGCCGCCGTCATGGGCGCCGCAGCACGCCCTGGAGGCCGCGTTGGAGATGGCCCACTCGGGGGACTAACCCTCAAGTTCGTAACACCCGGGCGCGCCTGTTGCGATACCCCGACCGTGAGCAGGTCGAGGGGAACCACATGGCAGTCACAACGCACCAACTGGCGACCAACAGCGCAACCCGTGCGCACCGCCGCCGACCGCACGCCCTGTCCCGGATGTCACAAGCCTGTCCGCTACTACGACAACCGGCCGGAAACCCACCTCACCCCGAAAGACCGGCGCGGCCGGCGCGCCAACTGCCCAGGCCGCGCCGCTGCCTAGCGGGCGAACCACTCGAACCGCTCGTGCGCGCGTGACGGCGTCGGCCCGGCCTGCCCCTGGTACCGCGAGCCCGCCTCCGCCGACCCGTACGGGTGCTCGGCCGGGGACTCCAGCCGGAACAGGCACAGCTGCCCCACCTTCATGCCCGGCCACAGAGCGATTGGCAGGTTCGCCACATTCGACAGCTCCAGCGTGATGGTGCCGGTGAACCCGGGGTCGATGAACCCGGCCGTCGAGTGCGTCAGCAGCCCGAGCCGCCCGAGTGACGACTTGCCTTCCAGCCGCCCGGCGAGGTCATCGGGCAGGGCGAACCGCTCGAACGTCGAAGCCAGCACGAACTCCCCGGGGTGCAGCATGAACGGCTCCCCCACTTCCGGCTCGACCAGTGTGGTCAGCTCGTCCTGGTGCTCGGCCGGGTCGATGTGCGAGTACCGGTGGTTGTTGAACACCCGGAACCCGCGATCCAGGCGCACGTCGATGCTGGCAGGCTGGAGCATCGCGGTATCCCAGGGCTCGACCCCGAATCGGCCGGCTGCGAGTTCTTTGCGGAGGTCGCGGTCGCTGAGCAGCACCCGGACACGATACGCGGGGGCGATCCGGCTTGCGTCCGCCCTTCGGTCGTCAGCGGAACACTACGAGCGGAGTAGCGATCGCGTTCTCACACCCGGGTGTGTGCGCGCGGCCGTAGCGGGCGGGCCCGATGTGCGGGCGGAGAGCTTCCAGGGCGGCACAGTGTTCCGGGGAGCCAGAGCCGTGGGCTTCGCGGGCGGCGGTGGCGGCGTCGTTGACGGTGCAGTACTCGCAGCGGGTGGCGGACACGGGCGCCTCCTCGGGCGTCGGGGCCCGGGCTGGTGCCCCCCGGGCCGGGGTCGGTTCGCTCGTGTCCTGGCGGTCGCCGGGGCTGCCCCGGTTGGGGCGGCCCCGGCCTTCGCGGTTAGGCGTGGCTGTTGCGGTGCTTGTCGGCCTCGTACTTGGCGAACGTCAGGGTCGGCTCGATGAAGTACTTGTTGGTGAGGCGTTCACCGCCCGGCAGGTAGACGGCCCAGCCGCGGCCTTCCCGGCGGATCTGGTAGCCCTCGTAGTTTTCGTAGGTGTTGCGATCTTTGCGGACCCATGCGCCGGTCTGGAGGTCGTGGCGGTGCTGGTTGTTCTGGGCGACCGTGGGGTGCATGGTTCCTCCTCGTTTCCCCTGCTCTCTGTTAACGACTATACCCCAGAGGGTGGGGTGGGACCACAACTCCGCAGGTGCTCCCCAGCACAGCAGTCGGGGCGGCAGCAACCGCCACCGCCCCGCTCACCCATCCGCCTCTACGCGGCCGCGCCCCCCGCCGATCGCGCCCACGCCGCCACCGTCGCGAAGTCCTCGTCGACCAGCCCGACCTTCGCTGACACCTCGTGCAGCAGGGTCGGCGTCCCGGCCCGCGCCCGCTCGAACCCCTCCCGCGGCTTCGGGTACTCGCCGAAGTCGTCATCCAGCCACACCAGCGGCCGCCCTGCGCGTACTCGAGCACCGGCCCGAACTTCCACGATGGGCCGCGGCCCTTCTCGACGTCGATCACCGGCAGCGCGGGCAGCCCGATCCGCGGGCCGATCCAGGTGTTCGCGTCGTGCTCCCACGTGGTGCACCACACCAGTTCGTAGCCGGTCTGCGCGGCGAGCGCGAGCAGCCGCGCCCCGTGGTCGGGGTGCAGCCACACCCGCAGCGCGTCCGGCCCGTCCCACGACCGCGGGTTCATCCGGTGCTTGCGGTACCCGGCCCGCAACCGGGGCTTGTTCGTGCCGGCGAAGGGGTTCAGGGGGCCATCGACGTCGAGCAGGAGCAGGCCCGTGGCCATGCGCATGTCCTTCCTGATCAGAACGGGGGCTCGTCGGTGAACTGGCCGGCCGGTGCCGGGGCCGAGCCCCACGGTTCGTCGCTCGCCGCGGCTCCGCCGCTGCCGCGGCTGACCTTGTTCACCTTCGCGGTGGCGTAGCGCAGGGAGGGGCCGATCTCGTCGACCTCCAGTTCCACCACGGTGCGTTTCTCGCCTTCCTTGGTCTCGAACGACCGCTGCTTGAGGCGGCCCTGCACGATCACCCGCGTGCCCCGGGTCAGGGACTCGGCGACGTTCTCGGCGGCCTGCCGCCACAGGTTGCAGCGCAGGAACAGCGCCTCGCCGTCCTTCCACTCCCCCGTGGCTTTGTCGAAGGTGCGCGGGGTGGACGCCACGGTGAAGTTCGCGACGGCCGCGCCCGACGGCGTGAACCGCAACTCGGGATCGCTCGTGAGGTTCCCGACGACGGTGATGACGGTGTCTCCAGCCATGTTGCCTCGCTCTCTCGTTCGCGCTCGTGCGTATCGTCCCGCCCGCCACCGACGATTTCTGTGGTGTGCCGTCCCGGCGCAGGGGGCCGGGACGGCACACCATTCAGTGGGTCGGCTTGTGCTCCTCGACGTAGTCCCGCATGAGCTGCAGCAGCTCGACGCCAGTGGGCAGGTCGGTGTACCCGGCACGCTTCACGTGCTGCCTGCACTCCTCGGTGTCCCCGCAATCGCAGGTGAAGTTGCTGGGCCCGCTGTCCCATTCATCCAGCGCCCCACCGTCGAACGTAGCGGAGTCGATGACCCAGCGGCCATCGACGAACCGCACGTACACGTGGAGACCGTTATCGATGATGTGGTCGCCGGTGGGTGCGTTGCGCAGCACCCAGTTGTCGCCATCGAGCCACATGAGGTCTTGGCCGCAGCCACGGCAGGGTTTGATGCGGTCAAAGCGGTCAGGGTCGTCGTCGGGCCGGTGGCCTTCGGTGGCGCAGCGCGGTTCGGTGGCGGTCACCACTGCACCTCCGCGAGGTGCTTCGCGAGCCCGGCCGCGATGGTTTCGATGACGGCGAAGCGGGTGTGCAAGGGCTGGTCGATGGTGGCGAGCTGTCCGTCGGCGGCGAAGGAGATGCGGTACCCGCTGGGGGTGATCGCGACGGTGACGCCGGTGGGGTGGTTGAGGATCGCGTTGTCCTCGTTGGGCCGGGTGAATCCGTGTTCGCGGAGGAGGGCGTCGAGCGCTTGGGCGGCGGCCTCGACGGCTTCGCCGAGGAGCGGGTGCGTGGACTGCACGGGCTGTTCCTTTCCGGTCGGGCGCGGTGGTGGCCGCGCCCGACCTGGTTGGGGGTTAGGCGTTGCGGGGGGTTTTGACGGATGCGCGGTAGATGCCGTCGCTGACGGTGTCGTACCGGCCGTACTGGTAGGGGCCGCCGCGCAGCTGCTCGTGCTCGGGCGCGTCGGCGGGGAGGCCGGACTTGCGGGCGACGAGGGCGCGCAGTTCCTCGCGGAACTCTGGCGAGATGCGGCGTTGGCGGTTGATGTAGTCGGAGAGGAACTGGACCAGCTCGGCGTTGGCGCAGCAGCGGGAGTCGTGGACACCGTTGCGATCGCGGCTGTCGGCGCCGTAGGTCTCGGCGACGCGGGCGCCGTGCTCGGGGCAGTACCAGGAGCTGGCGTTGTAGGCGCAGTCGGTGCGGCCGTCGAACCGCTCGCCGGCGAACGCGCCGGTGATCTGCTGGACCTGGTCCTCGGTGGGGCCGTCGGTCCAGGTGATGTCGACGGAGGCGCCGCCGCTGTAGCGGCTGGTTCGGACGGAGAACTTGACGCCGGGGAACGTGGCCTTGAGGTGCTTGCGGATGAGCTTCGCGGCTTCGGCGCTGTCGATGTAGCGGGCCGGTGCGGCGGTGGTCTCCATGGTGTTTCCCCCTTCGGTCGGTGTCCGTCCTGACGTAAATGACTATACCCCTACTGTTGGGGATCGCAACACCGTGTCCGCGTGCTCAGCAGCACACCCGTAACGCCTCTGATCAGCAAAGATTCCCCGCAGGCCCTCTAGCCTGTTGCGACTCTTGTGGGTATAGTCGTTTACATCGCAACCGCAACACCCGAGGGGGACACCGTGGAAACCATCACCGCGCCGATCAACATCGACAAGCTCCAAGCCGCCTACGACGAGGCCGTCGCCACCACCGACCGCCTCCAGAACGAGGAAGCCGCCGCCCTCGACCGCCTGGACACCCGCGAAGCCGCGCGGCTCCACGTGCTGGCAGCCGCCTCCCGCGCCGGCTCCAACTTCCTGGCCGCGCTGATCCAGCTCGACCGGTTCCGCAGCGCCGAGCGCCTGGAGTGGAAGCGGCACACCGTGTTCCAGCCGCACCGCGTGGACGACGGCAACCTGATCGCCCACCTGCCCGGCGGCGGCGAGCCGCTGTCGTTCCCGCTGGACTCCACCCTTCCGACCGAGCGCTACGACTCGCCGGTCGTGATCGACCCCGGCATGGGTGTTGTGCCCGTGGACGCCGCGAGCCTGGACGACCTGCACGGCGCGGTGCGCGCCTGGGCGCGGGTGTTCATCGGCCGTGACGACATCGAGTTCCCCGCCTGATCCACCTCTCCCCCCGATCCCCGGGGGCCCGCCTGTTGTCGCCCACTCCCGGCGGGCCCCCGGACCCACCACACCACCCCAAGGAGACCCCCATGTCCGACAACCCGTGGCGCGACGACGTCGACAGCGAGCCCGTTGACCCCGACTTCGACCGGCGAGTGCTCGACCGACTGCGCGACCAGGAAAGCCGCTGACCGCCCGGCCCGCCCCGTGACCACACCGGGGCGGGCCGGGACACCACCACCTCAACCCGCGACAGGAAGGAACCCCGCGATGTCCGACGAGATCGGGCGCTTGGATCACCTCGGGATCAACGTGGTCGTCTACGAGCGGCCGGACGGCAAGATCCAGGTCACCGTGGACACCTCCGGCCGCCCGGAGCAGGAGGACGACCCGCGCGTCGGGCCGATCAACCTGCGGGTGTCCCTCAATGACGGGGACCTGTGGGACAACGGCCCCGTGGACCACGCCGTGATGGAGCTGGCCGAGCCCCAGGCGTTGCCGCTGGTGCGCATCGAGACCGGCGGCAACCTGGTGTGCCCCCGCTGCGGCGAGGTCAACCGCATCGTCGAGTTCGACCAAGCGTGCCGGATCAACACGCTGTCCGTCGAGGACGGCGCGGTGAAGGCCACGACCGGTCAGGGCGACTGGGACCACGACCACTTCGCCTGCCAGGCATGCGGAAAGCGCGTCGAGCTCCCCGATGGCGTCGAGATCCACCACTCCTGACCGCACCGAAACGACACCGCGAACGGGGAAACGATGAGCATCACGATCACGCACACCTACGCCGACGGCACCCTGCTGGACGGCACGAGCCGGGAGCAGGGCCGCCGGGGAGAACCGGTCCGGGCGGTGCTTGACCGCCACGGGTGGCGGTGGGGCCGCACCATCGGGTGCTGGTATCAGCGCAACAGCCGCGACCGGCCCGCCGATCCCGGGCGGATCGAGGCCACCGCGCGGGAGCTGCGGTCGCTGGGGCTCGAGGTCACGGTGGAGGTGGACAACACCCCGCGCGACATGGCGGCGGCTGAGGCTGACCGCGCCGAGCGCATGGAGGACCGGGCGGCCGCGTTGCAGGCGAAGGCGTCCCGGCGCGCCAACGCAGCGGCGGCGCGCGAGGCTGCCGCGAGCCGGGTGCTGGACGGCATCCCGATGGGTCAGCCGTTGCTGGTGGACCACTACAGCTACCGCGCCGACCGGAACCGGCGGGAGCGGGCGTTCAGCAACCTGGACAAGGCCTTGAAGCTGTCGCGAGAGGCTGATCACCACGCCGAGCGCGCCGCGACGGCGGCCCGCCACATGGACCACCGGTACAACCCGGTGACGGTGGCCAACCGGATCGTGGACCTGGAGGCCAAGTTGCGGCGCCGTTCGCTCAACGAGGAGTACCGGGCGAAGTACGAGAACGAGCTGGCCTACTGGCGCGGGGTGCGGGAGCAGCAGATCGCCGCCGGTGAGGTGGTCGAGTACGGGCCGCACAACGTCGCCGTGGACGGCTGGGTGAAGGGCTGGGCCGGGTCCGGCTGGTTCCGGGTGGTGCGGGTCAACAAGACCACGGTCACGCTCGCCACGACGCGCAGCGCGATCGATGAGACGAAGTGGCTGACCAACACGCTGCCCTATCACCGCATCACGGGGTACCGGGCGCCCGAGGAGGTGGAGGCACGGTGATCACGACCGACTTGCCCGGCGGGTTCGACCAGGGGTTCTTCGGGGAGCGGGAGGGGTTCACCCTTCCGCCGGTGTTCTGATGGGCGGCCGGGAGGCGCCGGCGGTGGGGGTGCGCTCGTGCCGCCGGTGCGGTGGCCGGTTCACGCGGGAACGGCCGTTGGTGTGTCGGGGGTTGCACGGCCAGTGCTACGACCACGCGCGTGCGGTGGGTGAGCTGCATCGGTATCCGGTGACGCGGCGCACGATCGATCGGGAGGAGATGGCCCGGTTGGAGGCTGCGGGGTTGTCGACTGGGGAGATCGCGGAGCGGTTCAGGGTGTCGCCGGGGGCGGTGCGGGTGGCGCGGCATCGGCTGCGGCGTGGGGGTGCCGTCGTGCCTGGGGGCGGATCGTAGGCTGTCCTCCCCCGGCGCTGCCGCTGTGAGCGGTCCGTGGCGGGTGTTCCCGCAGGTCAAAACCCTTGACTATGTTCAGGGTTTTGGATTAACCTTGCGATACCGCAAGGGAAAGGCGCATAATGGGACGCGAGGACGAGCTGGAGAAGCTGATCGCCTGGGCCGAGTCCCAGGGCTGGACGGTCAAGACCGACAAGAAGGGGTACCGCCACTTCTACAACCCGGCCGGCGACTGGGTTGTCCGCCACCCCGCCACACCCGGCAACCCGCGTCGACGACTGGCCGAGGTCCAGACCGCGCTCAAACGCAACGGCCTGGAGGTCCCGCCGCCCAGCAGGGCAGAACAGCGACGCCGCGCCCGCAAGGAGGCCGACTGATGAAGAACTGGACCGTGGAGGTGCTTGTCCGGGTCCAGGGCAAGCAGCTCGACAACGACGACCTGATCGCCCTCGCGGACCTGGCCGACGAGCAGCACGAGTGGACCCTGGCCCGGTGGGAGCTGGGCAACGGGTTCTGGATCATCGGCGACGCTGACGCAGTGACGACGGCCGAGGCCGCCGACAAGCTGTACCAGGCCGTCGCCGCGTGGATCGACCCGCTGCCGCTGAACGCGTCGGTGGCGAGCGTGCGTGCGGTGGACCCGGACGTGTTCGAGATGGAGACCGAGCAGTCGACGGTGCCGGAGCTGGTGTCGTCGGTGGAGGCTGCGGAGATCCTGGGCGTGACCAGGCAGCGGGTGAACCAGCTGGCCGACCGGCCCGACTTCCCGGCGCCGCTGTACCGCCTCAAGACCGGGCCGTTGTGGACGCGGATGTCGGTCGAGGCGTTCGGTAAGCGGTGGGTGCGCAAGCCGGGTAGGCCGCGGAAGGCTGAGCCGGATGGTGGCGACGAGCTGCGTCAGGCTCTCGGCACCGTGACATCGATGGTGGGCCGGGCGACGCGGTCGGCGGTGACCGGCAAGTTCACGTCGAAGACGACACCCAAGAACGGGGTGGTCCGGGCCACCAAGGCCGCGGCGAGGCTCGGTGGCGCGGTGGCCGGCCGGTCGACGGCGGCGCGGCAGATGCCGGGCGCGAAGAAGCGCGGGAACGCGTGACGGTGGTGCACGTCGAGAGCTGAATACCTGCCCTGACGGGCGCGAGCAGGCCCCCGGGACCGTTTGGTCTCGGGGGCCTGTTGCGTGTCACGGGACTCTGCGGATGTTGCGGTCGGCGTTGCCTCCTCGAACCCGTTACGGGTATAGTCGTTAACAACAGCGGATGGCCGCAACACCCGGAGGGCCCGTGACCGACACTCTGACCACCCCCGACCACCACGTCGAGGGTGTCGAGTGCGTCGGCGGCGACACGGTGTGCGACTACCGCCGCATCCACGGCTGACCGCTACCCGTTCCGCAACCACAAGGAGACCCCGTGCGCACCGCGCGCCGCTTCCTCGCCGCCGCGATCCTCGCCGCAACCGCCATCACCGCCAACGCGACCCCGGCGGCAGCCGCGAACCCCACTCACATGCCCGTCCCCGCCAAGGGCCGCGGCTGCGACTACCAGACCACCCTGCAGACCACGCTTCGGGCGCTGCACGAGGACCCTGCCGACTGGTCCGTGGTGGACATGGCCGACGACCCGACCATCGCGGGCGTCACCCGCTACCCCGAGAACACCGTCCGCATGAACGCGGCGCTGCCGTGCGACCTGATCGCCGACGTCGCCCGCCACGAGCACATCCACCGTGTGCAGTGGGCCGTGTTTGGCCGCAGCGACGCCAAGACCCCGCTGGAAGACGCGTTCGGCGGCGACGAAGAGGTCGAACGCGTCGCTGACTGCGGCGCGATCCAGCTTGGGGCTGAGTACACGTACTACCTCGGCAGCGACCCCACGCTGTGCACGTCGCGGGAGAACCACGCCGCTCGGCTTCTGAACGACTGGTGGACCGCTCACCAGGCCGGCGCCTGACCCTTCGCCCGACCCCACCCCTGGAGAACCCCATGGATCGCCGAAAAGCTGCCCGAGAAGCACGATTCCGGGCCGGACTTTTCATCGAGACTGCGCTCGCCGGAGTCGAGTGGGATCGCACCGATCTCAGCGAGGACGACGCCGAGAAGGTCGAGCGTGAGATGACGAAGATCGCGAAGCGGCTCATCCGCTCGTCCGGACGGGAGGCGTGATGACCACCCACGACGAACAGCGCGTAGAACTGGCCCGGGACCTGGACACCGCGGTGAACACCGTGCCGTGGGAACGCGACGACCTCGCCCGCTACCTGGTCGAGCAGGGCTGGCGGAAGCAGGGGGCCGCAGACCCGGAGCTTCCTCAGCGCGTCGCTGACGACATCGAGAACCTGCTGCACGAGTTCGACGGTGTCGCCGTGAAGCGGATCATCGCCGACGAAATCGTCAACCGGATCGTGTGGCGCTACCTCGGCCAGAGGGCCGCAGCCGACGACACCGCCGGATCTCGCGCCGAGCCTGATCGGGTGCGCGCCGAGCGTGATGCGTTCGTCAAGGCCGGGCGGGCACTCGTGCGGGAACACGACTGGCTCAAGGGCCAGCGCGACGACCTCCAGGCCCGCAACGACGCAGCACGAGGCATCGCGGAGGAGATGCGCTCGCAGCTCGTCAACGGTCCGGAGCTGAACGACGTCCTCCGCATCCTCGCCGCTCTTGGAGGAGGTGGAGATCTTTCCGGCGGGTTGGGGGTGGACCAGCCCAACCCCCCGAACCCGCCCGCCGGGACGCGCGTGAAGGTCACAGCCCGCCAGTGGAGGGGCTGGACGGGTGAGCTGGTGGAAGCGAGGGACGCCGAGGCCGCTGAGCGGTGGCCGTTCTGGTTCCTCCCGGACAACGGGCACGCGCGGATCGGGCTACGTCGTGAGGAGTTCGTGGTCTGTCCGGCTTCGGAGACCAGCGGCCCGCAGGAAGGACAGCGGCGGTGACCGCGCGCGAACTCACCCCTCACGAGGTCGAGGCCCTTGCCCGCGCCGAGCGGCTCGGCCACCACGTCGAGTACGACCCGCCCGCCGGGATGACCGCTGCTCGACGCTGGACCTGCACGCGCTGCGGATCGGGCGTCCTCGTCCGGGGTGCTGTGGTCTACGGGTCCGCGACGGAACAGCCCTGCGAGGCCGTCGAGGCTCCTCGAACCGACCCCCTTCCGGCCGAGCGTGCCGCGTGCACGGACGTGCGCTGCTCCCGCATCGACGGCCGCTGTGTGGGCTACCACTGTGCCCACTGCGGCCAGCCTTCCAGCATGCTCGGGCACCCCGAGTGCCGCGAGCGTGCCCGCGTGACGTCCCCCGCGGCCCCGGATGCGGCGAACACCGGTCCTGGCCCGGTTCAGGTGCCGGGAGGTGTCGCTACCGCGTCTACGGCCCGCTCAGGGCCGAAGCGGATTCAGCGTCGCCGCACCAAGGGGTGGCGTATGCCCGAAGGGGCGGTGTACGTCGGCCGCCCGACACGGTGGGGCAACCCGTGCGACTGGCGCGCCTACCCCACCATGCACCACGACGCCGAAGGCGAAGCGTGGCCGATCTCCGACGCCGAGCGGCGCCGGTTCGCGGTCTCCGACTTCGAGGCCGAGGTGGTATACGGGGCGGGCAGGCGAGCCAGCTATCCGAGCGATGAGGAGATCCGGCGCGAGCTGCGCGGCCGGCACCTCGTGTGCTGGTGCCCGCTCGACCAGCCGTGCCACGCGGACCTGCTCCTGCGCATCGCCAACAGTCCGGAGGGTCTGCGGTGAGCAGGCCGCCGTTCACGTACTTCGGCGGGAAGACCCGGTTGGCTGATCGGATCGTGGCCGCGTTCCCGCCCCACGAGCACTACGTCGAGCCGTTCGCAGGGTCGCTCGCCGTGTTGCTCGCGAAGGCGCCGAGTCGCATGGAGACGGTCAACGACTTGGACCGGGAGCTGATGACGTTCTGGCGGGTGCTGCGTGACCAGCCCGCCGAGCTGGCGCGCGTGTGCGCGTTGACGCCGCACTCCCGTGCCGAGCACCTGGAAGCCTACGACCGGCCGGACACCCTCGACGACCTCGAGCGGGCGCGGCGGGTGTGGGTGTGTCTCACCCAGGGCCGCGCCGGGGTGCTGCGCAAGACCGGGTGGCGGCATCACGTCAACCCGTCCGGGCACAGCTTCGGGATGCCGGGGTACCTCGAGGCCTACGTCGAGCGGATCCTCGACGCGGCCGAGCGGATCTCGCGGGTCTCGCTCGAGTGCCGGCCCGCGCTGGACGTGATCGCCGACTACGGCAGTCACCCGGGCGTGCTGCTGTACGTGGACCCGCCGTACCTCGGTTCGGCGCGGGTGTGGGGCAACAACTACCGGCACGAGCTGCGCGGCGAGACCGAGCACCGCGAGCTTGCGGAGGCGCTGCTGTCCTGCAAGGCGTCGGTGGTGCTGTCCGGCTACGACTCGTCGCTGTACGCCGAGCTGTACGACGGGTGGCACGTCACCCGCATGGACGCCACAACGAGCCAGGGCGGCGCGAACAGTGCCCGCACCGAGGTGCTGTGGTCCAACCGGCTGCCGGAGCCTGACCTGTTTGGAGCGATCGCGTGACCACCGAGGAAGAGTTCACCGCCGAGCAGCAGGCGTGGGCCGCAGCCGGCGAGCGGCGCCACGCCGTCGACCAGCTCCCGGAGCGGCCAGCGGACGCGGTGTGCGAGGCGGTCGGGGACGCGGTGGCCGAAGCGCTCGCCACAGGCGCGTTCGACGAGCACCTGCGCGGGAAAGGGTGGGTGCTGGTGCACGTCGGTGACGGCACCTGCCCCGAGCCCCCAACCACGTGGCTGCACGAGGGCCTGGATCTGACCGAGCCCGGCGGGCTGGTCGACCCGATCGGGCACCTCGCGGCGATGTGGCGCGAGGCGTGGGAGGCCGGCAACCGCGTCGGACGTGCCAACGGTGGCGTGTCATGACCGGCTCCGCCTACGCGGTCGCCTTCGGGCAGCGGGCAGGATGACCTCATGTTCAAACGCAAGAAGCCCACTCCGCCCCCGCCCGGACAGTTCGTGGCGAAGTACGACGGGGAATGCGCCGCATGCGGGGCTGGCATCAAAGCCGGGGACCAGGTGGGGCGAGTGTTCATGGCGCGACGCCGGATCGGTGGCGGCATCGCTGACGACCCCCGCAACCGTGTCTGCTGCGCTCGCTGTCACGCCGACGCTGCAGTCAAAGGCGACCCGTCACTGAGGTGGTGACCGGGGACAGTCGTTGATACGACCGTGGTAAAACGGCGCACCCCACGGTGCGGCCCGGCATCCGGCTGGCGGGCAGTGCCGGGTTCCGCCGCGGGGATCGCTCACGTCCGGCGGGCGGTGGCCTGGTCCGGGTCGCGGTAGCTGAACGAACCGAGCCCGGCGGCGGGTGCAGTCACGAATACAGCCACGAGAATCGCCGCTCTCAGCGGCACGACAAAGGCCCGCCACCGCGAAGGTGACGGGCCTCCGTGTCGCCCTCCCCAAGGGACCTACCGCTGATTCGCGGCGATGTCCCAAGCCTGCTCACGCTGCCGATCCTCACCCGTGGACTCCAGCCGCGCCCAATCCTGCTCGTGCGTCCGCCGGAACTCCGTCTGCGACTCGCCGATCTGCTCAGCCACACCGTTCGCCAGCGTGCCGAACCGGTCCACAACCTCCATCATCGCGGGCTCCAGCCGCACCGACCCCTTCGCCGCCTCCGAGAACCGGCGGAACAGACCACCGATCGCCTGGCTGGCCTGCGCCGCGCCGCCGAGCTCGTCGTACAGCTCCGACGCCGACCGGAAGTGATCGATCGGGGTGCCGGCGGCCTCGACCAGCGGCGCGAACCGGGTGTTGCCCGCGGCGGCCGCGCCGACACCGCCAGCCGCCGCGGCGGCCTCGTTGGCGCGGACGACCCGCGCGCGGTGCTTTCCTCCGCTCATCGTCCCTCCTGGGGTGTCTCGCGGGATCCGCTGGCCGGGCTTCTGGGGGAGTTTCCGGAAGTCGCTCGGGCCGTTGATGTCGCGGGGTCCCTTGGGTTTCGGTGGTGTTGCGGTGGGCTTGGGGTTGCCCATGGTGGTGTTGCGCTTCCGGTTGCGAAGTTTAGCAGCTTGGGCAAGTTTCGACGTGAACTGTTTGAGGCCGAGTGGGTTTTTTCCTGTGGCGTGTCGGGGTTTGCGGGGGTTGTTGCGAGCCCCGGGGGTGGGGGTTTTCCGGGGGCGGTTGGGGTTGTGGGTGCGGCCCCTGCCGCCGAGGAGGCCGCGGGCACGGCTGCGGCCCGGGTTGTTGCGGCGCCCGGCGAGGATGCCTTTACCGCGGCCTGGGGTGCGCCCGTGGCTGGGGCTGCTGCGGTGACCGCGGCGGCCGCTGGTGGCGGCGCCGCCGCGTTTGCTGCGTTTGGTGCCGGTGTGGCCGCTGCTGCGGGTGCCGGTGGTCTTGGTGCTCTTGCCGGTCGCGGTGCGGCGGGTGGGGCGGGTGTTGGCGGGGCGTTTGCTGGCGAGGCGGGCGGCGACGCTGTTGGGGTTGCGGCGTGCGGTGCGGGCGGCGAGGGGGTTGGTGCGGCCCCGGGCGGTGCGGGTGGCGCGGCTGCGGCGGCCGAGGCCGGGGATGCCGAGGCGGGAGCGGCCGGGGCCGCGGCCGCGGGTGTTGCTGCGTCCAGGGCCGGAGCGGCCGAAGCCCGGGCCACCCTTGGAGCCGGTGGGACGACCGCGGCGGCCGAGGCCGAGTCCCTGACTGCCAGGGCGGGCCGCGCCGCGTCGGCGGGCGCCGGTGGTGCCGGGGTGGGAGAGGCTGGCCAGGCGGCGTCGGGCGCGGGCTGTTCCGGCCGGGCTGGTGGCGCGGGCGCCGCGGGTGCCGTTGCCGGCGCGGCGCGGGTCGGGTGTGCGGAGTCCGAGGCGTGCGGCGATGGTGGGGCCGAGCTTGCGGGCGCCGTAGCTGACGGCGACTGCGCCACCGGCGGCGGCGCTGGTGATGGCGAGGCCGGTGGGGCCGAAGTGCATGCCGATGGTTTGGGCTCCGCCTGCGGCGGCGAGGGTTTCGGCGGCGAGCGCGGGTTTCGACGTGAGGCGGCGGGGCTTGGGCTGGTCGGCCAGTTCGGTGTCCGGGGCCGGGGTCTTGGGCTTGCCGGTCATCCTCGGTTCCTCCTCGGTTCCTCCTCGCCGAGGAGGTCTACTGCGGCTGGTAGTGGGGGTGGTTGGGGTAGCTGGAGGCGAGCTGCTGTTGGCGGGCGGCGGCCTGCTGGTCCTCGAAGGACTTCTGCATGAGCATGCCGACGACGAGGTTGATGGCGTCTTTGGCGTCCTGGAGGGCGGGGAGGATGACGCCGTACTTGAGGTGGCGGGTGACGCCGGTGTCGTCGGCTTGGTAGGTGGGGTCGTCGTCGGGGTCGGTGTCGGTGTCGGGTTCGGGTTCGGTGGCGCGGATGGGTGCGGTGTAGGTGTCGAAGTCGCGGATGCGGGTGTTGAGGGCGCTGGCGAGGTGTGCCCAGTCGGCGGCGAGGGTTTCTGCGCTGGTGTGGGGCTGGTTCATGGTGGTGTTGTCCCCTGGATGCGGGTCGGGCGAGCACCTGGGGGGTGAGGTGCTCGCCCGGCGCGAGTGGGGAGTGCTCCTTTCTGGGGTTGGGGTGGCGGGGCGCCCCGGTGAGGGGGGAGGGTCGGGGCGGCCCCGCCAGGTGGTTCTCGCACCACCTGTTCGTGACTATACCCGTCGATGTTGTGGTGCCGCAACCGGCCCGGCCCTATGGTGTTGCCATCGCCACAACAGTCGAGGGGGAACCAGTGGCTATCGCGTATATCGAAGTGCCCGTCTACTGCCGCGTCGGCGACAGCGAGGAAAACCAGCTCGGCGTCATCTCGTTCGAGCCTGACCTGATGACCAGCGCGGAAGCCCGTGACCACGTGGTGGTGCAGGTTCAGGCCAGGGCCGCGGAGTTCTTCCGGGACATCGCCCATGAGCTGGGCGGCACCCGCTCCTTCCAGCGAGACCTGCGAGACCTCATCAACCGGCACAGCGTCGACAACGACGCCAACACCGCGGACTACATCTTGGCCCGGTACCTGCATCGCTGCCTGGAGGCGTTCACCGAAGCCGTCGAGGTGCGGGACCGGCACAGCGCCCCGCCGTCGCGGGACGTGCTGCTGGGGCAGGCCGCCGGGATCGAGAGGCGGGTCTGATCGTGCAGCAGGAACCGAGCATCGGCCAGACCGTGCACTACGTGTCGCACGGCACGCCGGGCGGCGAGTACACCAAGCAGTGCCGGGCCGCGGTCATCACCCAAGTCACCGGGCGCGCCGTCGACCCCGCGACCGGGGACCCGACGGACGCGTGGGTCGTGGGGCTGCTCGTGCAGAACCCGACCGGTGTGCACCTCGCCCAGGTTTGTGTGCAGTCCGAGCAGTCGCACGACGGCGGCACGTGGCACTGGCCGGAGCACGTCACGTCCCTATCGGACCGGATGGCCGAGCTGGAGAAGGTGGTGGCCGACCTCGCCAAGCGGGTGCGCGACTGCGAGACGGGGTTCCCCGGCATGGGGCGGCTGCTCGGGGGCGGCCTGTGACCGTGGAGGTGGCCGTTGACTTCGACGGCGTGATCCACGCGTACGCGAGCGCCCCGGCGTCCGCGGACGTGGTCCGGGCGCGGCTGTTGGGGATCGCTGTGGCTCTCCTGGGTGGCCTGGAGCTGCTGCAGTGGGCCGCGCGGAAGCGGAGGGAACGCTGATGCCGTACACGAGGCATGGGCACTGGTACGGGTCCGGGACGCCGGTCACGCCGCGGCCACGGGTCGCGCGGTGCGGCGGGTCCGGGCTGTGCCGGGACTGCGCGCTCGATGCGTCCGGTGCCGCGCCGGCCGCCCCGGACCGGCCGTGTGAGCACGAGGTGTTCCAGGCGGAGGTGGCGGTCAACCGGCTCACCAAGCACGAGGGTGGCCCGGTGGTGGGGTTCCGCGCCGACGTCCGCGTCCGGTGTGCGCAGTGCGGCGAGCGGTTCCGGTGGAGCGGGGTTCCGGCCGGGCTGCTGCCGGACCGGCCCGCGGTGAGCGTGGACGGCACCGAGCTGCGCGCGCCGCTGCGGCCCGCGTCCGCGGATCCGGACTTCGGGCTCGGCCTGCCCGGGTTCACCGTGCGGCCGGGAGGTCAGGGGTGAGCGAGCGGAACCGGCCTGGGAAGGCGTCGGTGCGCAAGGTCGACGGGCAGTGGCGGACGGTTCGGCCGGCGTACGGGTTCGGGTTGCCGCACGAGACCGCCCACCGCCGGTGGGAGGACGCGCTCGATGCCGCGCTGGGACGGTCGCGGGGCCGCTCCGGGTACGGCAACATGACCGCGCTGCACGCCGAGCTGGCCGACCCGTGGCACGACGGGATCGCCGCCCGGCCCGCATGGTCACCGCTGTACCACTCTGGGGGCGCCTCCCCACCGCGGGGACGGTCGGTGCCGTAGTCTGCCCCCGGCTCGGACAACTGGCGGTTTCGCCAGCTGGCCCGGGCCGGGTGAGCCCCGAGGGCGGGTGGAGTCGCCCCCGGGTCACGCGTCGGCCTTGGTCGACGCAACGCCCTGCTAGGCGCCCGACCGGAGTCGCAGCACTTCGCGGACCATGTCGAGCCACCACGGGTGCTGAGGGACGCACAGCGGGACGAGCAGGAGTGCGGCGTTTGTGGACGCTGCACTCCTCACCCGCCGCGCGGCGCACTTGAGTTGGTGTCCAGCCCTACTGCACCAGCAGGCGCATGGTCCGGGCTCTTGGGATCCTCCGGCCCCCTCGGGCCGGCTGGGTCTCTCGCTCATCGACTCTCCGTTCTTGTTGATCCGCTCGTCGCAGGCGACCGCGGTGCCGTCCAACCTTGCATCCTCTGTCCTAAGTGGACAATATCTTACGTTAGCTGATCCGTGGACCCATACTTTTCGTCAATGCATGCCACCCGGCCGACCCCAAGGTTTCCGCAGGTCAGCCCGTATAGGGCCGCGAGACAGCGCAGCCAACAGATCACGCACTCCACGTCGGGCCACTTGCCAGACAGCAGATCTCGTAGGCGAACCGACCGCCGTGGTTAGCCGGCCGGAGGGCGCTCTCCGGCCGGCGCCAGCAGCCACGTTCGAGAGGGCTGACGTAACGAAGAAGGGTCTCGCGCGTACTCACCTGTGAGGAAAGGATCACCCGCCATGACCCAGCCGCCGTACCCGCCTCCCGACCCGTGGGCGCCGAGACCCCCGCAACCGCAGCAGCCGTACCCGCCGCAGGGGTACCCACAGCAGCACCCGAGCTGGCCCATACCCCAGCAGCCGCCGTACGGGTACGGCTACCCCGCACAGGGCTTCCCGCAGCCGCGGAACGGGCTCGGCACCGCCGGGTTCGTTGTGGGTGTCGTGGCGCTCGTGGTCGCCGGTGTGCTGCCCTTCACGTTCTGGGTGTTCGGTCTCGCCCTCGGGGTCGTCGGCGTGTCGTTGGCGGGCGTGGGCTTGAGCTACGCGAACCGCGGACAGGCGACGAACGGCAAGCTGGCCACTGCCGGTGTGGTGTGCTCGACCCTCGCGATCGTATGCGCCGTGATCGGCGCGTTCTTCGCGGTCTAACTGGGCCCGGAACGACTGCGGCCCCGGAACCGTTGAGGTCCCGGGGCCGCGGCCGGAGCCGTGAGGATTCACGGGTTGTTTGGACGGTTGACAGCGTACCCGAGAGGCGCGGCGGGTGTTGCGACTGTTGCGATCGTGTCGCCGTCGGTGTCGGGTTCCTGGTCCTGCCGGTCGAACTCGTCCCGCACCGCCTCCGCCAGCACGCGGTCGGTGGTGGTGAAGCCACCGGCCTTGCCGACCTCGTACCCGCCCTCGGTTTCGTTGATGCGCCTGTACGGCCAGGGCCGGACGTTGTCGCCGTGCCTGATCTCGACCTGCACGCCGGGCCGCACCACAGCGTCGGCGAACGTTTCGGCGTCGGCGGCGGTGCGGTAGCGGGCCTGCTCGACCCCGCCGACGATCACGTGATGAAACACGCTGAACCCCCTCGGTCTCCCCTGCTGTGCAGGGTATCCGAGCTGACCGGGGCTACATAGGGCGAAGCCTGCGAGACGACCGTCCGAACGTGCCGTGGGCTCACGTCCCGGCCGCGCGCGGCACTGGGTAGAACCGGCGCGATCCAGTCCAGCGGGCCGGCAGGTCAGTGCTCCCAGCCCTGCGCCTCCGCGAGAAGCGCCTTCCACCGCTGCGCGGTGAGCGGCTCCTCCCACATCCCGACGGCGCCGTTGTGGTGCACCAGGCGGGGCGGTTTCGGCGGATGGTTGGCCGGCAACTCGCACACCACGTCGAGGGCGCCATACAACTGGTCGTACAACGCTTGCGGCATCGTGCCCCGGTCGGGCACGTACCGGGCGCCGCACACCTCTTGCTGCGGCGGCAGCGGTCGCGGGGTGATCTCGACGTCGGCGAGGGCGCCGTGGAACGCGCCACCGCAACGGCAGTCGCAACCGGCGGCGGTGTCCGGGGCCGCGGTGAGGCAGGCGCCCGAGCAGTGTCCGGACGCGACCGCCTCCATCGCCGTGTAGGTGCCGGCCGGGCCGCTCTCGCCGCTGCTCAGAACTTCCACTCCCAGCCGCCAGAGGTGAAGGAGGAGGTGAGGGCGAGGATCCCGCTCAGTTCCGGCACGTCCAGCTCGATCTTGCCGGTGAACTTCTGGTTGGGGCCGAACTGGTAGGGCAGCTGGTCGTCGCTCGGGTCGGTGCACATGCCCATGTCGGCCTGCTTGGTGACACCGTCCTTGGTGACGATGGAGAAGTTCGACGCGGTGAGCGTCCAGCCCAGCACGTCGGCGGCGTGCTGGTCGGAGCCGGTCGCGGCGCGCACGTGCAGCACGAGCGTGTGCCCCTTCGGCTTGGTGCCGTACTGGAAGCACTTCGGGTCGGCGTCGATCTTGTCGATCGCGAACGTCGCGTTCCCCGCTCCAGGGTCCTTCGACGAGATGATGGACGCGGTCTCCCCCAACTGCTTGACCACCCGGCCGCGCTCGTTCGTCTCAGCCGCCGACGCGGCCTCCGTGGTGGGCCCGGCCTGCGTGGTGGCGGGCACGGCGGGAAGGCTTGGCTGGCCGGCGGTGTCGCTGCCGGTGTTCTTGGAGCATCCGGCGAGCACCGCAACAGCGGCAGCGGCGATGGCGAGAGCGGTGGCGGTTCGGCGCATGGGTTCCCCTCGAAATGTGGTTCGCATCCTCCATACGATCAAGGCCACGCGGCGTTACACGGTTGCGGTCGTGGTTCACCCGGTCAGCCCATCCACAACACTTCCCCAGCTTGTGGATCACTCGCCGCTACCCGCATGCGGAGAGACCCCGACAGGTTCGGCTGCCGGGGTCTCTGGGGGTGGGGGTCAGCGGCGTTTGCCGTTCCCGACCGGGTTCGTCACCACCGACGTGATGCCCTTGGCTGCGGTAATCCACTTGGCGGGCGTCCCGCTCTTGGATTTCCCGCGGTTCTTCGGCACGTTGTCCTTGACCTTGCCGCTCTTGGAGGGGTTGCGAACGCCGACCTTCTTGCCGTTCTTCGGCTGCTTGATCACCGGCGGAGCGCCCTCGCGCTGCGGGTGGAGGAACGCATCCAGTTCGGCCCCCAGGTTGCGCCGCGGCGGATGCTTCTTGTGGCTGAGCCGCCTTTTGCCGGCGCAGTGGCAGCACGTCCGCTCACCGCAGTAGTGCCCGCACCGGCCGCACGTTCGCATCTTCGCCACGCCGCTCCTCCTGCTCCCCGATCTCGGTAGTGGTATCGCTGACCGGTGCCCTGTCGGTTACAGGTCTCGGGTCCGCAACGGGGTGGGCGAGGTAGTCGGCGATCGCGTCTTCCGGGTCGAGGTGCGCCCGCTCCGGCTGCACCCACACCGGCGCCGTCACTGGCCGTCTCCGTAGAAGCTGCCGAACTGGGCGAAGTGGCGCCGGTCGGCGAGGGTGATCACCGCGTGGGAGCGGCCCTTGCGCTGCTTGTCCAGGATCAGGTCGACCTCCCCGGCGCGGGGGTTGTCCCCGCCGGTGCGGTCGCCGTACTGGGCGACGTCGTGCAGCAGCATGATCACGTCGGCGTCCTGCTGCAGCTTGTCGCTCGAGCGGATGTCGGAGGCCTTCGGCACGCCGCCGGAGCGTTCCTCCGGGCCGCGGTTGAGCTGGGCGACCAGGATGACGATGCACCCGAACTCCCCGGCCATCACCTTGAGCGATCGGGACACCTCGCCGAAAGCCTGGTCCTCGCGGTCGGCGCGGGGCAGCTGCATCAACCCGATGTAGTCCACCACCACCACGCCGAGCTGCCCGACGCCGGATTCGCGTCGCACCTGGGAGCAGCGCGAGCGGATGTGCGCGAGGTTCACGGCCTTGGTGTCGTCGTAGTACATGAGCGCGCCCTCGGTCTCGTACCGGGCTGCGGCCTTGCGCAGCTTCTCCCGCTCGTAGTCCGTGGCCGGGGTCTTGCCGGTGGCCGAGTCGTGCCGCACCCCGGCGAGGGCGGCGAGGTCGCGGATGTAGAGCTCGCGGCGCGTCATTTCCATCGAGAAGAACAGGGAGCACTCGCCGCGGTCGAACACGTAGTGGCGGGCGATCTGCGCGGCCCATGTCGACTTCCCGACACCGGAGCGGGCAGCGACCACCACGAGACCGCCGGTGGCGACGTCGAGCACGTCGTCGACGTCCGCGAGCCCGGTGGTCATCGACCCGGGGTCGGGCTCGCCCCAGTGGTCGAGGATGTCGGTGATCAGCCACGAGGAGTCCGCGGCGGACACCAGCTCTTGGGTGCCCAGGCCCAGCGTCTCCTGGAGGTACGTCTGGTGGGCCTGGTCGATGCGCGAGTCGAGCGAGCCGATGTCAAGCCGCGACGCCGCGGCCTGCCCCACAGCGCGGGCGAACTCGAGCGCGGCTCGGCGGCGGTATGCCTCGATGACCAGGTCGGCGTAGTAGGTGGCGTTCGCGGCGACCGACACCCGCTCGGTGAGGGTGAGCAGGTAGGGGGCTGCTCCGACCTTGGCCAGCTCACCCCGCCGTTCGAGCTCGTCGGCGACCTTGATGACGTCGATGCCGGACACGGACCGGTCGTCGAGGTCGCAGATCGCCTGCATGATCGCCTGGTGCTTGGGCAGGAACAGGTGCTTGGGCTGCAACAACCGCCGCACCTCCGCCAACGCCGGGTTGTTCATCGCCGCCGGCCGCCCGTCCACGTCGGTGGCCTGGATCGGCATCATCAGCGCGCCGAGCACGCTCATCTCGGCGTCGGCCTCAGTGCGGGTGGGGAACCAGCCGGTCGGGTCGCCGGGCTCGTCGTCGCCCGGTGGTTCCCATGGCACGGCGGCCGGGTCGTCTGTCATGCTGGTCAACGGATCCATTCCTCTCGGCCCCCCTCGGGGCTTCCTTTGGGTCCACAGGCCTCCACCAGGTCCTGGCCGACCAGGTGGAGGCCGTCCTATGTGTGGGGTTCAGCGGCGCGCCTTGCGGCGGTCCTCGCCCACCACAGGCACCACCTCGCAGGTTTCGCGCAGTCGGGACACCACCCGCTCCGGCAGCGCGGTCGCGAGGTCCCGCGGCTGCGCGTTGGTGGTGTAGATCCCCGGCAGCAGGTTGCGGTACCGGTGGTCGATCAACCGACTGGTGACGTTCGCGGCGAACGCGGTGTCCCGGGACGCGCCAAGATCGTCGACCAGCAGCAGCTTGGCCGTGGCGTACGCCCGGTACACCTCCTCGGTGTTCACCCCGGGCTGCGGCTGCAGCGACGCGAACAGGTCCTCCGCCGTGGTCATCGCCGGGACCGCAACCAGCCCGTGGTCGAACATGTAGCGCACGGCGGCGTAGGCGGCGAACGTCTTGCCGGTGCCGGTCGGGCCGAGCAGCAGCAGCGAGGTGCCCCGCTCCCCCGCGAGCACCCGGTCACACCAGTCCCGGACGGCGGAGTGCACCGGCGCGTCCAGGAGTTCCAGGCGGGCGTCGGCGAACAGCGGCGGGATCGCGGCTTCCATCGCCTTCCGCTTCTGCTCGACCACCTCCGGGTCGATTCGGCGGGTGAGCGCTTCGGTCATGGCTGCGGTTCCTTCCATGTGTTGCGGGGGGTTACAGCGGCTGGTGGTAGCCGGACTGGTCCTCGGGGTTGCGGTAGTACGGGCCCCACCCGGAGGCGTTGCGCAGCTGCCCCGGAGGACCGCCGCGCCCGTAGGCGGTGAGCATCCAGTTCTTCCAGGTCTTCGCCCAGTCGAGCTTCGTCGCGCCTTGGCCGCTCTTGGACTCCCAGTAGAGCTTGAACTTCTGCGTCTCCAGGTCGTGATTCACGCCGGGAGCGTGCTGACTAGCCCACACGAGCAGGTCCGGTGTGGGCGCGAAGTCCTCCGGGATCCGGGTTGCTCTCCTGGCCTTCGGCTTGGACGCGCCAGCGTCCGAGCGGCCGCCCTGGACCGCGAACAACGCCGGCTCCGGCTCGCTGGCGGCCCCATGACGGTTCGGTGTGGGTTCGTTGGTGGGTAACTGATGGTTCTGCATTGGATCACCAGAGAACGGTTCTCGCGTGTTCGGAGAACCGTCTTCGGATGACCCAGTAACGGTTTTCGGATGATCCGAAAACCGCTGGTCAGGGGGCGTTTTTGGCTCTTCCGAAAACGGGTCCTGACCTGGGGTTTCGGGCTCCGGCGGGCTCTCGTGGAGGTCGCGGTCGTCGAACTCGGGGAAGTCGGGGTTGCGCCGGTTCTTGCGAGGCACCTCCAGCTGCTTCAACAGCGCCATGTTGATCACGTACTTGTTGCCGGTCGCGGTCTTGCGCTTGCGGAGCAGGTTGGCCTCCACACACGCGGCGGTCGCGGCCGACACTGTGCTCGGTCCACACCCAGCTTCGAGCGCAATGGTGTCGACGTGGGGCCAGGACATGTTCGACTCGTTGGCGTGGTCGGCGAACACCTTCATCACGGCCTTGGCGGCGAGCCGCGCCCGAGGCGGCAGGGTCGTCCGGGAGAAGTCGGCCCGGCTCACTGCCGTCATGTGGACGATGCTCATCGGTTCACCTCAACCGCCCCGAGGCGCAACGCGGCACGCTTCACGAGACCCACCGGATCCCGCCTACCACGGAACTCGAACCACTCCCCGTGGGTGCGGTACCGCGAGAATTCGGCATGGAGCTGCTGCTCGATGCGCCAGCTTCCCGTGGCGTGCCACAGCACCTCCAGCGGCTTGCCCGAGCCATTTCGCAGCTGCTTCACGCGAGCGCGCACGTCCTTGGCGATCCCGATCTTCACCAGCGATTCGCCCGGAACACCGATCACGTAGAGGTTGGTGGGCTCGGTGGCCCTGGACCGGCTCGGTTCAGGGGCTTCGACCGGCTCGGCAAGGGTCTCTTCGTGATCCTGGTGCTCGAGTTCCGCTTTGGCCAGGCGAGCGCCCTCCACGATGAGGTTGCGCACCTCGTCGGGGCTTGCGTCTCCGCGAACCACGGCGTCGAGCGCGTCCACTACAGCGGCCAGCTCGATACGCCACCGCGCGAACTCGTGGTGGATCCGGGGATGGTCCTTCACCTCCACGGCACCGGACTCGTCGCGCACGATCGGACGCGGCGTGGGGCCACCGTGCTCCAACGCGATGTCGTGAATCCACTGACCGCCGATGTAGGCGTGGAAGGTGGCGGTAGAGATGGGGCCCGGCATGTGCGGGTCCCGCCCGAGGTGCTTCATGGTTCCCCTCAGCTGTGGTGGTTCGTGGTGAGAATGGTGCCGGGTCAGCTGGCGAGCTGGTCTTGCTCGTCGGCCGCGGTGAGCGGGGTGAGGATCGCCTTGATGTCGGACACGCGGACCCGGCGGCGGCCGCTGGGGAGTCGGACGTACTGGAGGTAGCCGTTGGCCATCCACTTCTCGATGGCGACGCGGGAGACACGTAGGCCGCCGGCTTTGAGGATGCGTTCGGCATCCAGGGCGGAGATCCACTCTTCGACGTCTGGGGGGATGGTCGGGGTCTTGCGGGTGGTGTTGTGATCCATGCCGCCAACCTAACACAAGTTGCGCACTTTCGCGCTCAGCTGTTGCGCAGGTCCTCGATCACAGCAGGTCGCGGAGGGTATGGTGTCTCCATCATGGACCGCAACACCGCCACCGCTCCGCAACACCTGTCCCTCGCGCTCGCCGAGTACGTCACCGCCCCGCCCTGCCCCGACTGGGGCCGCTGGCGGCTGTGCGCCGACACCCCAGCCCTGTACCTCCCCGCCGACCCGGCCGACCCCGGCTGGGGCGACCTCTGGTGGCTCCCGCTCGACGGGTGCCGAACCGCGGAGGACGCCTTCCGCTGGACCGCGCACCTGTCAGCGAAGACCTGGGCCGACAACGCGGTCATTGGCGGACTCGTCAACGCGCTGCGTGACGTGCTGGGGCTCGGCGACCGCGCCGCGCCGCTGTCCCACGATCAGGTGCGGGACTACGCGCGCCGCGCCGCCCACCGCTGGCCCGACCTGGCCGGCGCGGTCGGCCGCGCCGCGGGGTAACCCGGCCAGCGCCGGCACCCTCCAACGACACCGGCGTCCGCGTTGGAAGTTCGGGCCGACGCTCCAACGGGTGTTGCCCCGGTCGCGCCCCTCACGGATGCGGCCGACCATGAGACATGGCCACCCCACCTCCGCCAATCCCGGTCGCGAAGCCGAAGAAGGCCGACGCGCTCCCGGCTGGTGGGTACGCCTACGAACCCAAGCTCGACGGGTGGCGCGCGGTCGTGCACGTTCCGGCCGGGGTCGTGCACACCGCCAGCGGCGCGGACATCACCTGGCGGGTGCCCGAGATCCTGGACGCCGCGCGCCAGCTCGGCGGCGGGCTCGTACTGGACGGGGAGCTGGTGACCTACCGGGACGAGCGGATCGACTTCTCCCCGCTGATGTGGGGCCGCGCCCGGCGCCGCCGCGAGGGCGTGGCCGCCTACTTCGTGGCGTTCGACCTGCTCGCCGCCCGCGGCCGGGACCTGCGCGAGCAGCCGTACGAGCGGCGCCGCGACCGATTGGCGGCCGCGGTGGCCGGCGGGGCAGGGCTGGTGCAGTTGATGGAGTCGACCACCGACCTCGAGACCGGGCAGGGGTGGATCAGCGAGGAGTGCGCGACGTATGGCATCGAGGGTGCGGTGGCGAAACCGCTCCGGAGCCGGTACGTGCGGGGCGAGCGCTGCGGCTGGGTGAAGGTCAAGCAGTACGACACCGAGGACGCGGTGGTGCTCGGCGTAACCGGGCCCGTTGACCACCCCGCCGCGCTGGTGCTCGGCCAGGCCGACGACGCGGGCGTGGTGCGGGTGGTGGGGCTGTCCACTGTGCTGCCCACGCGGATCAAGACAGTCCTCGCTGGGCGGCTCCGGCCGGCCGGTCCGCGGCAGAAGGCCCCCGGCATTCTCGGGGGTCTACCGGGGGCCCACGACGCGTTCGAGTTCCAGCCGGTCGAGCCCGGGATCGTGGTGGAGGTGCTGGCAGACGCGGCGCGGGAATGGGGCCGGTTCCGGCACCGGCCGCGTCTACTCCGCGTCAAGCCCTCTGGATGACCGTTCCTGGGGCCGGTACGCACTGTGTGTGCGCCACCCCCCAAGGCTCAGTGATCCGAATAGGACGCCGGCAAAGCCGGCAGCAGCGGTGAGGGCAGTGCTGTAATCGCCTGTGACGACCGCCAGGGTTACGCCGATCGGAACTGTGATGAGGGCGAACACGGCCCAGATCTTGAGGAGGCGGCGGAATTCCAGGCGGTTGCGCTCGACCTTGCTCAAGACTCGAACAGGCGGCCCGTTTTTGTGACGCCGCCACCGCAGCCCGTCGGCGTCGACGAAGGTGAACGTGACCGCACCTGTTGAGGCGTCCACCTCGTCGTTCATCTGGTCACGGAACCGTAGTGCCGCGGAAGAGCTCTCGTTCGGGCCGATGACAGGCGCCAGCTGGTACAAGCCCTCGCTCCTGTGGTGGACCACGCCAGGCCGGTGGATCTCCCAGTCGTTGAGCCGCCATACCAGCGCGTTCGCCGACACATCCAAGATCGCGACTTCCGAAATTGGCAGCTGCCCGTAGTTCCGCACTGATACTTCGAGCTGGTCGGCGTTGAGGGTCTCGACGGTATTTACGGTGGCGGCGATCGTCCGAGCTTGCGCTGCCTGCCGGTCGGCCAGTTCCCGACGACGCCGTCGGCCTTCTGCAAGCGCGAGACCGAGAGCAACGACGACGGCCAAGAAGCTGGCGATCGCGCCTGCCCACTGGCCCCACGCACCGAAAGTCTCCGGGTCGGTGCCCCACGGTGGGAGCCAGCTCGTTGCCTGCACGCGAAGATCGTCGCCCCTCCACCATCGGGCGTTACCGCGGACCGGCCGGGCGGGCACGAACTCGATCACCCTGGGAGGTGGCGCGCCTCTCCTGGCCGCTGCCAGATGTAGCGGCGGGGCGCGTCCTGGTCCGGGTCGTCGCGGTACCACTGCTTGCCGTCCGCGTCTGTCCAGCGGATCAGCCAGCCCATGAACCCCTGCGATGGGTCTTCCTGGAGGCGCATCGTGAGGGTGGTGCTTTCCCCGCTCGCCACCACCGGTTGCCGTACCATAAACCGCTGGGCGGACTCAGGGTTGCCGGGTTCGATCTCTCGCCAGATCTCCGGGTGGACGTCGAGCACAGGGCGGTCGCCGTGGTTGGCGAACGGGAACTCCATCAGGTACGGGAGCTCATCGTCGGGCATGGCCGGATCAGCCTCCCGCACACCCACGTGGCCCTGCCCGGTGATGACCAGACGGGCCTGGGCGAGCGACTTCGCCTCCTCCTCGGCGACTCGGCGCTTCTCGTCCGCACTCCGCTGCCGGAGGTTGGCAATGCCGAAGGTGATTGCCGCGAGCACGCCGACCGTGTTCGCGATGGTGGCGGCTGTCGCCCACCAGGAGATCGGCTGCACGAGCTGAACGACCATCCCGCAACCGTAGGAGGCGTCGATCAGGCCGTGATCACCGGAGTCGCACGCGGGTGGAAACCGACGGCTGCCCCAAAGCGGACCACTGTGACGCATGCCACATTCGTCGACCGGACACGGACGTTTCGCGCTGATCGGCCCGACCCAAGGCCCCACTTCACTGCACATCGCGCCAGGTGCCCGCACGAGGGCGGCCTGAGCGCCCTTGTGAGCGGTCCGGCTTTTAAGCCAGGTGCTCCCCCACGCACGTATTTGTCGGCCGCAGTACTTCTTATTAGAATGGCGCCACCGGAGACCGGCCGGCGCATTCGAACGACCGACTTGACATTCCCGCCTTGGGGCGTCATCCTCTTCCACATCAGGTAGCAAACCCCTCCCGGCATTACGAGACAGGCCACTCCTGCACTCAAACGCCGGTGTCAGCGGAAGAAAACCGCAGGTCAACGCGGGTGCGAGCCGCCTGAGCGCCGAGATAGTCTGAAAAACTAATTTCGGCGGATCGTAGTTAAATCGGAATTAGTATAGGGAGATTAATCATGACAGTTATCGCTTTGCGGGACGACGACGACAACAACTTCGAGTATCGTCGCAAGAGAATCGGATACACATCCCAGGAGATCGCAGCCATGCTCGGGGTCACCTACCAGACCGTCCGGAACATGGAGCACGGCCGATGGTCCTACCACACGGCCGACTACGACAGTCTGCTCACTCGCCTGACCGATGATCGGCGACAGGAGCTGAACCGTGAGCTGCCGTTCGACCAGGACGTGGAGGAGTTCAAGGAGCGGATGCGTGAGCGACTCCAAGGCGACACGGACCGGGGCAAGGACCAGTAGTCCCAGGTCAGAGCACGAAAGGGCCCCGCGCTCGACCTCGCAAACGTGCACGCGAGGGAGCGCGGGGCCTCATGTGACCGCCCTCCGGGAAGCAGTTTCAGGCCGCGCCGGTGAACAGGGGCATGGTGATGCGGATCGGCCACTCGTAATGCACGTCGCGGTGGATGTGCATGCCCTTGGCGCGGGCGTCGGCCTGCTCGGCCTGCACCCGGTACGCGGCGGCCTGGAACCGCTGCAACGCGTCCAGCGGCATCGTGGCGATGCGCGGGAACCGCTCGGCGATCCCCCACGCGAGCCGGGCCGCGGCGAGACAGTCCCCCGCGCTGGTGTGCGCGTCCTCCGGGGTCAACTCGATGCCGTACGCGGCGCACGCCGGCCCGAGCTGCCGTTTCCCGTGCCGGGTCGGGTCCAGGCGTCGGTCCAGCACCAGCGGGTCGATCACGTACAGCGTGGAGCCGGCGTCGCGTACCAGCTCGTGCAGCGTCGGGAGCCCGTGGCGGGCGCACTCGGCGGCGAGCATGGTGAGGTCGAACGGGGCGTTGTAGATGACGAGTGGGGCCCCGGAGATGACCTGGTCGGCCAGCATCCCCACGAGCAGCCGCACCGCGTCGACGGCGGGGATGCCGTCAGTGCGGGCCTTCTCGGTGGTGATCCCATGCACCGCGGTCGCCTTCGCGGGGATCTCCACCCCTGGGTCGGCCAGGATCGTCTCGTGCCCGGCCCGCTCGCCCGGGCGCCAGCTCCACACGGTGCCGGTGACGATCCGGTCCCGCTCGGGCTCGACCCCCGAGCTCTCGATGTCGAACGCGACCAGCGGGCCGCGGTGCCAACCGTCCCCCATGCTCCCCTCTCCCTGGTCAGGCGGCTGGGACGCGGGTGGCGGCAGCGCACGTGGCGCGCTGGTAGCCGATCCCGGTGCACGCCTCGAACACGTCTTGGGGGTACACGTCGATGAGGTCCAGGGCGGCGGAGAGCCGGGCGAAGTAGGCGCGCGGCAGGAGCGCGTACACCTCGTCGCGCCACGCGATGCCGTGCATAGTTTCGGCCTGGCGGGCCAGCTCGGCGGGGGTGATCGACTCCGGGTCGCCGATGGTGGTGTCGTAGGGGGCCACGACCTGGTCGAGGGTGAGGAGCCCGTGCCGGGCGGACATGATCAGTACGCGGGCGCTGCGGCCGCCCTCGCGGTCCTGGGCGGCGAGGGTTTCGGCGGTCGCGAGCACGTGTCGGAAGTGCGGGGAGGTGTAGAGGTCCCGGGCCGGCATGGGACGGTCGGCCTTGATGGCGGCGCAGGGGACGATGTAGGTGACCGGGCGGGGTTCCTCGTGCGTCATGTAAACGACTATACCCGCTATTTCGCAACCGTGCGCTGCTGCGGCACTCGCGGTCACGCCGGGATCAGGGTGGTGTCGTCGCCGACCGTGGCCAGCTCCTTGAGCACGGCCGCGCCGACCCCGGAGTGCCGAACCCGCAACGGGATTCCCGCCTGTCCGGCAAGGAACGCGCACCCGATCGACCCCGGCGAGCGGGCGAGGATGAACGCGATGCACAGGTCCGCGCCGAGGTTCACCATGTGCCGGTTCCGCCGCGGGCCCGCGGCGGGACAGTATGTCTCCGCCGGGTTGCGCCGCGACGGGCGCCGGTGGCCGGGCTGGCACACCTCAGGGTCCGGGTCACACGGCCCGAACCAGTCCGCCCGGTGCCGCTCCACCTTGCCGCCCCAGTGGGTCCAGCACGCGTCCGCCAGCGCGTCCGCGCCGCTGTCGCAGCGGCCGTGCACGAGCACGTTGTTCGGGTGCCACACCTCGGCCAGGGCCTCGCGGATGATGCCCTTGTCCACCCAGTTGCGGGACCCGGTGACCAGGATCCGCACGGCTACCCCTGCCGCCAGTACCGTGGGCGTTGCCGCAACCGCGCCCGCCGCCACATCGACCCGACAGGGTGCTGGCCTACGTGCTCGACGCGCGGTGCGCCGGCCTTGGGTACCCATCCCATCACGCCACCGCCGTGCCCGGGGCGGACAGTTCGGCGCGGATCGCAGCCCAGTCCCGGGGGCGCCACAGCCGGTACAGCCCGGAGGGCTCGAGGTGCTCGCGCCAACGACGCTGCTCCGGGCTCAGGGACTTCGTGTTGGTCTTCAACTCCACGAGCAGCACTGCGCCGTTGCGTGCCAACTGCAGGTCCGGGAAGCCCTTGTCGCCCTGCACCGGCGTGGAGACGCCGCCGGACTTGCGGTACGCGGGCCGGAAATGGCAGGCCATCCACCCGCAGAACGCGGCGACCTTCATCACCACGTACTGGAAATCGTCCTCCAGCATGTCCTTGGGCAGCTCGGGCACCCTGGCCAGCACCGCGGGCGCGACCTTGCGCCAGGTGGTCACGACCTTGGCCGGGCGCAGCGCGGCCGCGGTGGCGCGCGGAACGTGGGGTGTTGCGCGCCGACCGTTGCGGATGACGGCCGCTCGGCTGCTCATGATGCCCGTGCCTCCCGCTGATCGGTGGGGGTGCCGTCGACGAGACGGTACCGCGCGCCACCGACAGTGTTGCGCATCAGTACGCCACCGACCGCAACACCAGTCGGCTCGGCCACATCCCACAGGCGGGTCAGGTCGCCGCGGTCATCGAGCAGGAACCAGCCGAAGCCCAGGTAGTTGTTGCTCCAGATCCACGCCTTCTTCTTGGCCGGGTCCTCGTTCGTGCGTAGTTGTGCCCAGCCCAGTTCGTAGGCCCGCGCCGGGTGCCCGGTGATCCACCCATGGCACCCCGTGGTGCCGGAACCGCACGCGGCCAACGCGTTCGAGGGCCGCCACAGATCCGGCTTCGGGCACTGTCCGCGCAGCTTGCGGTGGTGGTAGGTGACGCCACCGACGCACACGCCCGGGATCCGCACCTCACACTGGAAGCCCGCGCGCTCGAACACGATCTCTCGCGCACGCCCCTCGGTGAACGTCTTCCCGCTGCTCACGCCGCGGCCCCCACCGGCTCTGGGAACTCCTGTGGGAACGGCTCCGGCCAGTCGGCGGGCTTCTCGCCCTTACCCTGCGCGCCGACCGCGCGGGCCAGAACGGTGCCGAGCTGCTTGAACCAGAACGGCACACCCGCCTCGGCGCACTGGTCGCGCAGCGACCGTGCCCATTCCAGGTCCATCCGGCGCGCGCCGCGGCCCGACTCGCCCCCAACGATCACCCAAGAGAGGTCCCGAGCCGGCACCTGGGTGACGGTCATGCCGCCGATCCCGCCGCCACCGCGCCGCTTCCCGGCGTAGTCGTAGAACGGCCCGGCGGTGCTGGCGCCGGTGAGCCACAGGTACCGGGCGAGATCCACCGGCCCGAGCAGCGGCTCGCACGAGAGGAACCGCACCGCGGCCGGGGTGTCGATGAGCGCGGGCACGCGGATGTCGGCCCACTTCTGGTCCTCGACCGACACGCCCAGCCACACGTTCGGCAGCGGCCACCGCTGCACCAGCGACAGCAGGTCGGCCTTCCACCCGTCGCGGTGCACCGACGACAGCACCTCCCGCTGAAACGCCCGGTCTCTCAGCAGCGACCGCATCCGGGCGTGCCGCTTGGTGAGCACCTGGTAGGTGTGCTGCGGGGTCATCGCCATCACGGCGAACACGCGGGCCAGGAACTCGTCCGGCACCTCGTCGTGGAACAGGTCGCTCATCGAGTTGACGAACACCTTGCGGGGCTTGCGCCACCGCAACGGCTCCCCCAGCACGTCCTCGTGCACTGTGACACCGAACCCGGGGCCGGAGGTGGCCGGCGACCCGTCGCGCTGGTACTTCTCGGAGCCCGTCGCCTTGAGCCGCTTCGCCAGGGTGAGCGCGTAGCAGTGGTCGCACCCGGGCGAGACCCGGTCGCAGCCGGTTGTCGGGTTCCAGGTGGCCTCGGTCCAGCTGATTCCCGTGCTCACCGCTTGTAGGCCCCTCTCTGGATCAGGAACGCCAGCAGCTCAAGGTGGTGCCACGTGATGCCGCACAGGGCTTCGAACGCCGCCTCCGGGCCGGACCTGGCGGCCACCACGTCGTGGTGGGCCGTGATGATGTCCTGGGAGAGGCGCTGGTCTCCGTTGACGAAGGTGGTGACGGACTGCATCGCGGGGAGCAGGTGCGGGTCCTTGCCGGTGTCGCTGCCGTGCTTCTGCAGCAGCGCGAACACCTCACCCTTCCCCGGGCCGGCCAGCTCGATCAGAGCTTGGCCGGCGAGTACCGGGCCGACCCCGACCGCGTACCAGGTGTGCAGGAGCGCGGTCTCGTCGTCGTTCCTGGGGAACAGCTCCGCGAAACGCGCGTCGACGGCCGCCCTGTCCCGGTCCGCGATCGCGAAGGCCAGGTGGAGGTACTTCTCCGCGAAGTGCATCGCCTCGTCGGCGTTCGGTGGGGTCGCGCTGATGGTCACGACGTCTCTCCTTCCGGCAGGTTCCACAGCTGCTCGATCAGCACGGCCACGACCTGCCGGGCGAGCGGGTAGTAGATGGGCCGCGGCTGACCGGGCAATGTGGACAGGGCGTGCGCGTAGATGGACAGGGCGATGTCGAACAGCGCGGCGGGTTTGGCGTGCGGCAGCGACGAGATCAGCGACGCAACGCGGCGGGCGACGGTGACCCCGACGTGCAGGTCCGTGAAGCGGGCGGCGCGGGCGGCCCGCACCAGCGGATCGTCCGCGCCGGGCCGGTAGCCGGCCCGGGCGTGGCGCCGGGCGGCGATCTGCATCCGCTCGGCGGCCGCGCGCATATCGGCGACCGTGTGGGGTGTCGGCATGAGATGTTCCTTCGCTAGCAGGACACTCCGGCGCGCCGGAGTTCGCTGCGGGTGTTGTAGAGAGACCGGATGTCGCTCGGCGAGCCCGGAACCGACACGGTGGTTTTGCCGTCCGGCGCGAGCAGCCACGTGTGCTTGGTCTTCTTCTTCCAAGACCAGCCCGCGTCCAGGGCAGCCTGGATCGCGGGCTGCAGGTGGCGCGGCACGAACTTCTTCCACTCGGCGCGGCTCATGTCAGCGACTGCACGATCGCGGCGGCGATGATCCCGACCGCGGCGAGGAGTGTGACCGCCACCAGCACGAGCTGACCGAAATCGTCCGCCATGTCCCCGGCGTCACGCACCTGCGCGGGCGCGACGTGCGGGTCACGCCTGCGCCGGCCGGTCATCGGTGTCACCGCCGTCCGTGGTGGTTTCGACGGGGGCCGGGTCGGGAACGGGCGCCGCGTCCACGGCGGCGGGCTCGGCGGAGTGGACGGCATCGGGGCGGTACTCCTCGACCGGCTCGGCGGCGGTGGGGTTGTCGGTGACCAGGCCGGGCTGGTCGTCCTGTGCGGCGCCCTCGCCGGGGCGGTCGCCAGGGATGAGGCCGGTGCGGGTCAGAGCGACCGGCGCCAACTCCTGCGTGTCCTCGGCTCCGGCGGGCAGGCCGTTCGCCTGCCGGAGCTCATCCAGGGTCGCGAGCAACGCCGGGTCCCGTGGCATGGGCTGCGGTGTTGGGGCGGGCATGGACAGCCACATCCGCTGCACCGAGCGGCGGGCCTGTTCCTGCACCACCAGCGTTTCCAGCTTGCCGAGCATCGTGCTGAGCACGGCGACTTCGCGGTCGCCGAGCGCGGGCAGTGCGCTTCGCGCCTCCTGCAATGCGGCCGCGAACGTGGTCGGGGTGAACACGCGCGGCGCGTGGGCGGTGGTCATCGGGGTGTCCTTCCGGTGAAAGAGGAAGCCCGGGCCGCGGTGTTGCGGCCCGGGCCGGGTGGGTCAGGACTCTTCGCGCTTGTGCGCCGTCAGGTCCGGGTCGTCCGGGGACAGCGGGGTACCGGCGGCCGGGTCGTCCTCGCGCACGATCTCGCCGTCGAGCACGTCGCCGTGGTTGACGTGGTCCTCGACGTGCCCCTCCACGGTGCGTCGCACCGTGTTCTCCGCGGCCAGCGCGATGTTCAGGCTCACCGACAAGGGGATGATCTTGGACAGCTGCCGCAGCGCGGTCTTTTTGCCCATGGAAGCCCACTCGGTTTTCCACGGGCTGTCGTCCTTGTGGCTGCCCTTGGAGTAGGTGCGGCGGATGCGCTCGACCTCCCGCGCGTGCATCACGGTGAACGCAGACCCGCCGTTGGTCATCTTCACCGCGGCCCACACATGCGTGGCGCCCTCGATGCTGTTGCGCTCCTCGCGGGTGGGCTTGTGCCGCAGGAACGACTCCGTGCCCTTCTCATAGTCGAACGGCTCGCCCTCGTAGACGACCTCGGCGTCGATGTTGGCGACCATCCCGGACTGCCACGCCAACTTGACCAGGCCGCGGTAGCCGGGAATGAACGTGCACACCCGGCCGTAGGGCACGAGGTACGCCTCACCGAGCGGGCCGGGCTCCAGCCCGAGCTGTGCGGACGTCATGAGCGCGCCGAGCACGGTGTCGGCCTCGCAGTCCAGCAGCTTCGGGGTCCTGCGCACCACCGTGAGCGCGATGCGCGTGAACCGCTCCGCGTTGAGCGCGGTGCCTGCCAGTGCGCTGACGATTCCGGACTTCTGCTGGTTGATCAGCGACCGCAGGTCCTTGCCGTCGGTGCTGATCAGTTCGCCGTTGCGACGGGCGCGGGCGATGTCCGAGGGCAACGCGATCTCGCCTCGCGGGCGGCTGTTGCTCTGCCGCGGCGCGTCGACCTTGGTGGGGGGCATGGGTGTTTCCTCCAGTGGTTGTGGTTCACCACGCGGTGGTGGTGTCGAACTCGCCGCGCGCGTGCGCGGCCTCGTAGCCGCTCACGGCGTAGAGCGGCAGGCTGATCGGGACGACGCCGTCGGTGTAGCTCGGCCAGTAGCCGGTGGCGATGCATTCCTGGTAGATGCGGATGGCCTTGCGGTTGAGCCGATCGCCCCAGTACACGGCCTCTTCGTCCAGCTCGACGACGGTCGGAAGGTACGGGGGTTCCTTCTCCTGGAAGATGAACAGGAACACGATCTCGTCGGCGACGTCGAGCGCGCGCAGCCCGGCGCGGTAGAACGCCTCCTGCTGGTGGTAGCCGTGCTCGTACACGGCGCGCTGGATGGCGTGGGGCTCGGCGCTGCGGGCCGTCTTGTAGTCGACGATGGTCAGGCGGCCGTTGTGGTCGATCGCGCGCATCCAGTCCACACGCGCCCGGCACATCACCCCGCTTCGGTCCTCCCAGATCAGCGTCTGTTCAGGCCGGCCACCGTCGGCCGGGTCCAGCAGCGCCCCGGCGTGCTCGTGGTTCCGCAGGGCAGCGGCCATTGCGTTGATCCGCTCGTACTGGTGGGGAAGCAGCGGGATCGCTCCACGGGCGCGGGCTTGCTCGGCGGCCTGTTGCGCCGCCTTGGTGCGCCAGTCCTTCGCGTCGACGACGACGAGATCCGGGCCGCAGCCGAGCACCTTCCGGTGCGCGGCGGATCCGAAGTCGAGGTCCTTGTTGGGCTCGGAGTGGTGTTTGCGGTCGTGCTCGAAGATCGCCGGGCAGGACGGGGGCAGCAGCTTCCTCGCGCCGGACGACGACAGCGAGCCGCCGGGGACCGGGTCGGCGTGGTACGCCTCTTCGGGGACGTCGTCGTAGATGCCGGGCTCGTCCAGCACAACCGGCTGGTCGAGCCCGGCAGGAGCGGTGTCCTGCGCGGGCTCGAGGACGGCGGTCATCAGGCCGCCGCTCCCAGCTGGATCGGCTCGACGTAGGTGGAGACCTCGATGTACGGGTCGTCGTCACCGGTGTGGTCGGCCAGGGCCTCAGCGATGCACGCCTCGCGCTCGCAGGTGTGGCGGGTGTCGCGGTCGCCGTCCTCGTCGGTGACGTAGATGTTGGTGACGCACACCTGGCCGAGGGCCTGGCAGTACTCGCACGGTTCGCCGTGCTGGTCGGACGGCTTGGCGATCGCGACCGGCTTGATGTCGGTGGTGTTGCGCATGGTGTCTGCCCCCTCTGGCTGGCGTCAACTTCTGTTTGTGACTATACCCCTAGACAGGTATGGCCGCAACAGTTCAGCGCAACAGTGGCGCTCGCCCTAGCCGGGCCGCCTGCGCGTCACCACGAACGCCGACAGTGGATGCCCGAGCGCACGCGCCAACGCCTGCGCCGTCTCCGGCATAGGCCGCGTTTTACCTGCTAGGACACGGCTCACAGTGGCCGTAGACACTCCCGAGCGGCGCGCAAGCTCCAGCCCGGTCCACCCCCTCGACATCCGCACCCTGTTGAACAACTCGGACGAGTAGCACACCTCGCCGGTGTTCTGTTTCCCCCTCAACAGTTGCGACATGTTGCGACACTAACACAACACTTTAGGTAGATTGCGCACAAAGAGTTACTCGGAGTTGCGGCCATTGGGGTGGCGCCGAAAGCGGGCAAAGGTTACTCACCGGTGTTCCACCGCGCTTCAGCGCGTTGCACCGCGCTATGCTCCCGCGTATGGGCGACAACACCACTCTGAACTGGCAAAACCTGGACGACGAGTTAGATCGTCGCAGGAACGAACTGAACATGACCTGGGGCGACGTGGCCGATAAGGCCGGTCTCTCCGAGACCATGCTGCGCAAGGTTCGCCGCGGCCAATCCACGCGCCCCACACCGCGCACCAAAGCGGCAATTGAGAAAGCGGTGTCGTGGGAAACCGGCAGTTTCGACGCCGTGCTCCGCAACGAGCCTCCGACGCCCAAGGGCGACACACCCGGCGCCCGCGGCACTCACCTGGCCGCGGTCCCGACTGCGCGCAGTGCGACGGCCACGAGTGCTTCCGAGCCGGCGGCGACCGCAACACCCGCACAGGACGTGCCGGAGGATGCGGAGCGTGAGCTGTTCGACCGGTGGCGCAGCCGGGTGGGCGAACGCTTCAGCCACGACTGGTTCTGGGAGCTCGTCGAGGACTTCACGACCGTCCGGAAGATGGCCATCCAGGGATCTCGCACTGACCGCAAGTAGTGTTACAGGGTTTCACCGTCCCTCCCCCGCGCGGGGAAGGGTCACGAACTGAATTCGCCTGTTCGGACGAAAGCTCGTCGCGATCGGCACGGCAAATTCGGACGACTGGTTGAACAGCCACCAGGGGTAAGGGCTATCGTCTACGGAGGAACCAATTTTCTCCACCCCGGGGGGGTAACGTTGCGTAACATCCTTGCGGTCGCTTCACTGGTGGCGGGCGTGTCCGCTGCCGTCACGGCGACCGTCGTCCGGCGTGGTCTCGAAGCCGAGATCGACCGGAAGGCGTCGAGCTTCAGCCTGCGAAAGCTGGAGAACCGGCTGGACGCGCGGCTGGATGCCCTTGAAGCGTTCCAGGAGTTCAAGGCTGCCGCCGCGACGGCCGGCACTGCGGCCTGACGCGACTCATAGAGGAAGCCCCGGCTGGTCCCCTCGGGGCGGGGAAATTGACCAGCCGGGGCTTTTTCATGCCGACGAAGAAATGGTTACGGTCCCCTCGACCCTATTCACAGAAATCACACGCGCACTCAAACCCGGCAGAACCGCATCACGGTTCTGCCGATGTAATTACCCACACGAACTAACTCGCCTTGCGGGGCTTCCTGTTCCGCGCGGCGCTTCGGCTCGACGCGCCGAAGACGCTGACGTCCACCGCTGGCGCCGCAACTGCCTGCCCGGGAACCTCCCCCGCAGAGGGGGTTTCCTTCGCGGGTTGTTCGTGAAGCTGGGCGATCTGCTTGATGTGCTCGTCGGTGAACCGCACGGGCCCGCGCTTGCCACCGAGCCGCAGGAACGGGAACCGCCCCTGTTGCACCCCGCTACGCACCCAGTACACGGACGTCTTGAACAGCTGGGCGACTTCCTGGACCGTGTACGTCGTGATCGGGGCGGCGTGGGTCATGACTCCACAATACGCCACAGTTGCGCAACAGGCCACAACAGACCGCAACAGTTGGATTATCCGACAGGTCAGGAGCGCGGATGGGGCGCAGGGCCCGGCTTCCGCTTGCGGTTCTCGGCGAAGTGCTCGGCAGCCGACCGCAACCAGTACCCCGTCACAACTGGTCGAGGGAACGGGTGCGGCCGACCTTCACCCGCGGCGCGCTGCCGCTCCTTCTCCAGCTTGTAGATCCACTTGTCCGTGACCTCGCACAGCTCTGCGAACTCGGCAGCCGAGACCATCGGGGGAATCGACAGGTTGGCTAGGCGACGTTCGCTCTCGGCCTCGGACAGCACCTCCGCTGCATCCCAGCCGGTCACGGTATAGCCGCTGGCGGCGAGCTGTTCGACGAATGCGCGCCGGGCCTCGACGAGTGCGTCAATCGGATCGGGGGTCGCGCTGGTCATGAGGATGTTGAAGGCGGCCACGTCTCCGGTCTCGTGCACGCCGACGGAGAGGAGGCTGTCAGCGGCGATGCGCCGGCCAAGTGCGAAGGCTTGCTCGCGCGGCACTGGTCGATTCAGGGTGGCGGACAGGGTGATGCTCCAGGGCTCCATGTCAACTATCCTTGCTTGACAAGCGAAAAAATTCAAGTACCAGGAGTGGGGCTACGCTGGGAAAGCTGGTCGGGGGTGCTTCCTTCACCCCCGACCAGCCCGCGATCATTCGCTACGCGGCACCTCGCCGTGGATCCCCTGGTGGTGATCCGGCGGCCAAGGCCACTGCAGCCCGTCCCAGACGATCCAGGTCAGGAGCACGCGGCGCAGGTAGCGCTCGTGTTCGTCCTGGAACAATTCGATCGGGGCAAAGCGACCCTTGCCAGCCGGCGTCTCAAGGAACACCGTGGCGTCAATGATGACCACCGTCCAGCCCTGGTCGCGCATCGCGAGGATGATCGCGGTTCCCAGCTCTCCCATTCGTTGTCACCTCCTCTCATTGGGTGACACGACCATATCCTCGTTAGGAGACTTTTGTCGCTTAACTGGGCGGGAGAAGGGCGCAGATCACCCGTCATCGGACTCGCTACGACCTCGTGCGCAGAAGCCCGCCTCACCGCTACGGTCACGCCCGTGACCGACCCATTCGACATCCCCAAAGCGCGGGGCACTCTAAGGGTGCTGCAGCTCGCGCACGACCGGTGGACCGAACTGTACGAGGGCATCGAGGGGCTGAAGTTCGACGACCTCAACGGCCAGGAGGAGGTCGCAGCGATCATCCGCGGGCCAGCCGTCGAGATGATGATGTGGGCGCGCGGACTCGACGACCTCTGCCGCGGGATGCCCGAGCGGCGGGACGGTCAGCTGGTGCCGACCGAGCCCGACCTGCCCGGCTACGAGACCGCTCGAGCCACAGTCGCGGGCCTCGTCGACGGCGCCCGCTACGCGACGAACCGCGAGGTGCATCAGTTGCTCGCGCTCATGCAGCCCAAGGGGGCTCTGAAGTTCCCACTCACCTTCCCGCTTGCGTTCGACCACTTCGGCGGCGTGCAGTGGCTGCACGAGATGCAACTGCCGCCCGCCGCGGAGGAACGCCGAGGGCAGGCGCCGCTGCGCCAGGCGTACGTCGACCACCTCGCCGGCCGGCCGGTCGGCCCCACGCTCGACGGCCTGCGCCAGTGGTTCGAGAGCCAGCTCTCGTAGCCATCGCGGCCGCGGCAAGCAGCGGGAAGGGCCGCCCCCAGTGTGTCCCCGCCGGGGACAGAACACCCGTCAAACCCCTGCAACCGTCGACAACAGCCAGCAACCCTCAACAACAGCTTGCAGGGGAAACGCGTCCGACCTGCGGAAAGGAGCGGGTTCGATTCCCGTCGCCCGCTCTCGCTGTCTTCACAGGTCAAAGCACACAACGAGCGGCGGTCTCCGGTTCTGAGGGCCGCCGCTCGCCGCTGTCGTGCCATTACCGTGCCAGTAGCTCCCGCCCTGCCGGTACCGCTCCACCGGTGCGTTCAGCTCGTCGGCGATCTGCCGGTCACGCGCGCTCGTCGCGTGCTGGTAGATCAGCGCCGCCCGCGCGGTGCTCTGCCCCATCCGCTGCATCAGCTCCCGCGTGGTCCCGCCGGCGACGCGGCGAGTCCTACCTAGCGCCGGTCCTCCGGCAGTGCGGATCGTGGCCACGAGGCGACGTGTCCTTGTCCCGGATCCTGCCGTCCCGACCATGAACGACGGTCTCGCCGCCGGTGTTGTTCGTGATCTCACGCGCCCGGCCTGTCGCCTCGCGCTGCGTGTCGTAGCGCCCGCTCGAACGGTTTGCCCCCGGCTTCTTGACGTCCCAGCCACCGTCCGGATTCGGCACGACGTGCCGATCTTTCTCGCTCACGCGTGACTACGGCCACCGGCACTGCGTCAAGGCTGGAAAGCGTGCCTTGACCCGGCACCACTCGTAACGGGCGCCCTGCGATCAAGCCCGCTGGTACCGTCGCCAGGTGCCGCGGTTGATCCTGCTCAACGGGCCGCCCGCGTGCGGCAAGTCGACGCTCGCCCGGCGGTATGTCGACGACCATGCGCTGGCGCTGAACCTGGACGTCGACCGCATCCGGGGCCTGATCGGCCGGTGGCGCGACGATCCACGCACCGCCGGCGTGCTCGCCCGCGAGGTCGCCCTCGCTGCCGCGCGCGCCCACCTGGCTTCCGGGCACGATGTGGTGATCCCGCAGTTCCTGGGCCGGCCGACGTTCATCGAGCGCCTCGAGTGCCTCGCCGGCGAGACGAACGCGACGTTCCACGAGATCGTGCTGCTCGACAGCAAGGAGAACACGCTGCGACGCTTCGCCGAGCGCGCCTGCGCGGCGGCCGATCCACAGCACCTCGAGGCCCAGGAGATGGTCGAGCGCACTGACGGGTTCGGCGACCTCCCGCAGATGTTCGACCGGTTGATGGCGGTGATCGCAGCACGGCCGCACGCGAGGATCGTCCACGTCGCGGAGGGTCAGGTGGACCTGACATACGAAGCCGTCCTGCGCAACCTGGGGTGAGGCCGTGGACGACACCCTGCGCGCCGACGTCGAGACCCTCTGGGACTACCACCACCTGCACCACGAGCCGCGCCCCACGGATGTCGGCGTCGGGCTGGGGAGTCACGATCTCGGCGTCGCCACGTACACCGCCGAGCTCTACCACGCCCGCCGGTTCCCGCTGGTCGTCTTCACCGGCGCCAACGCGCCCACCACCGTGGACCTGTTCCCGCGCGGTGAGGCCGTCCACTTCCGCGAACACGCGATCGCGCGGGGCGTCCCGGCGACAGCCATCCGGCTCGAACCGCACGCCACCAACACCGGCGAGAACATCACGTTCACCCGGCGGCTGCTCCAGGACCACGACATCCGCTCGGTCACGCTGGTCTCGCGCCCGTACCAGCAGCGCCGCGCCTACGCGACCTGCCGCAAACTCTGGCCCGAGGTCGACGTCGTGTGCGCCGCCCAGCCGCACACGCTCGACGAGCACATCCGCAGCATCGGCGACGCAGACCGCGTGATCAACATGCTGGTCGGCGACACGCAGCGCATCACCCGCTACGCCGAACGCGGCTTCGCGATCCCGCAACCCATGCCGGCCGCGGTCCGCGCCGCCCTGCACCGGCTCATCGCGGCCGGGTTCACCAAACGCCTCCTCTGATACCGCGGGCGCGCCCCAGGCGTGGCACCTTGGTCAGGCGTCCACCTGCCGCGCCGTCGCCATCGCGCGCTCGGTCTCCCAGAACGCCCGCATCGACAGCACCAGCCCGTCGGCGTCGACCCGGTACACGAACACCCCGTCGGTGTCGACGCGGTACCCGCCCGGCAGGTACGTGGTGATCGTGCCGACGTTCGCCACCTCGTCGCCCGCCGCGAACGAGTCCTTGATCGTGAACTCGAACCGTTCGACCTTCGCGATCGTCAGCTCCCAGAACGCGGCGATCCCGTCGTGGCCGTGGTGCCCGCGCCCCTCCTCGTCGAACATCGACGGGCCGACCGGGTCCTCGACGACGGCGTCCGGCGCGAACAACGCCAGCCACTCGTCCTTCGCACCGCGGCAGGTCGCGTTCATCGACCGCCACGAGGCCACCCGCGCCGGCGGCTGCTCCGCGGCGACGTCCCAGCACACCGAAACACCCATGACGAACCCCCTCAGAACCGGGAAATGATCTCGTCGGCGAACTTGCGGATGGCGTCCTTCTTCGGGCCGATCGGGTCGCCGAACCCGATGCCCTCGAACACCCACGGCTGCGTGACGATGTCGGTCACCCCGATCTCGCCCTGCTCGCGGTACCCGTCCAGCCCGAACTTGTCGATGCACACCGCCTGGATCTCGAACGGGTCGCCGGCCCGCCCGAACTCCGCACGCAACTCCGCCAGCCGCGAAATCGTCGTGCGCAGGTCGTCGAACTTCATCATCGCCGAAGACCAGCCGTCGCCGACCCGCGCCGCGCGCTTCAGCGCCACCTCGGTGTGCCCGCCGATGTAGAACGGGACGTGCTTCGACGGCGCGGGGCTCATCTGCAGCTTGTCGAAGTCGAAGAACTTGCCGTGGTACTCGACCATCCCGCCGTCGAGGATCAGCCGCAGCACCTCGATCGCCTCGTCCACGCGCTTGCCGCGCTGCGCGTAGGGCGCGCCGCACCACTCGAACTCCTCCGGCGACCAGCCGACGCCCAGCCCGAGCCCGAACCGGTCGCCGGACAACACCGCCACCGAACCGACCTGCCGGGCCAGCAGCACGGGGTTGCGCGACCCCAGCTTGAGAACCGAGGTGTAGAACTCGATCCGCTCGGTCACCGCGGCCATCGTCGCGACCGCCACCAGGGGATCCGCCCACGGCGTGTCCGCGGTCCAGAACCGGCTGCCGTCCGGCGTGTACGGGTATTCGGCCGACACGTGCTCGGAGTAGAACAGCGAGTCCGGCAGGGCGATCGAGGAGAAGCCGCACTCCTCGGCCGTCCGGGCGAGCTCGGTGAACTGGTCGAGGGGGTTCATCGCGACCGAGAGTGTGAACTTCATGCGACCGAGACTATAACGTGTTCTAGTTTTCGTCGAGAGCGGAACCGCTTGCGCCCGGCTTCCCGCAGCTCACAGACTTCACCCGTGATCCACGAATTCGCCGGCGACGTCGCGGCGCAGTACGACCGGTACCGCCGCGGCTATCGCGACGAGGTCTTCGACCTGCTCGCCGGCGAGTTCACCCTCGGCCGGGTGCTCGACCTGGGCTGCGGCACCGGCCAGCTGACCGTGCCGCTGGCGCGACGGTCCCGCGCGGTGATCGGCATGGACCCCTCCCCCGACATGCTCGCCCGGGCCCGTGCGGCCGAGCTGCCCAACGCGGTGTGGGTGGTCGGCGCGGACAGCGACGTCCCGGCCCTGGAGCCGCTGCTCGGCGCCGCGAGCCTCGACCTCGTCACTATCGGCCAGGCCCTGCACTGGATGGACGCGGCCCCGCTGTTCGCCGCGCTGAGCCGGCTGCTCCGGCCCGGCGGCGGCGTCGCGGTGATCGCCAACGGGACGCCCGTGTGGACGCAGGACAGCTCGTGGGCCTCGGCGATCCGTGAGGTGTCCACGCGGTGGCTCGGCCCGCTGGAGTTCCCGGCCTGCGGCAGCAGCGACGAGGACCGCGCTCGCCACCGGGACCTGCTGGAACGGGCCGGCTTCACCCGGGTGCGCGAACACCGCCTCGACCACACCGAGCGGCTGGGCCTGGAGGAGGTGGTCGGGTCCTTCTACTCCACCGGCCCGCTGGACGAGCTGGACGCCGCAGGTCGGCGCGGTTTCGACGAAGACCTGCGCGCGGCACTGCGGGACGCGGAGCCCGCCGGCGTGTTCGCCGAGGAGGTGCCGGTGCGCGTCCTGTGCGGGAAGTGGGAACCGTCGGCGTAACGCCCGCGTCGGCCAATGCCGCCACAGCGCCGGACCACCAGTTCAGCAGCCGACCGGGACGTGGTGGACGACGCAAGATCATCCGCCGCTGCACCGGAACTACCCGCCCGGCCTGTACGTTGCCCGTATGTCCGGTTCGGCGGGGACAGGTGCTTCCACAGACCATCCGCGTCGTCCGGCTCAGCACACCAACTTCTGGGAGTAAGCCATGGGCACCGCGATCACCGTGATCGTGCTCCTCGTTGTCATCGTGGGCGCCATCGCCTACTTCAGCAAGGCTCAGGCCAAGACGCGGCAGCGCCAGCTCGACGACGCCAAGGCCGACGCGCGGCGCCTGGTCGAACGCCTGGGCGGGCAGGTGCTCAACCTCGTCGGCTCCAACGAGCCGGCCAAGCAGGCCCTGGCCGACGCGTCCGAGCGCTACAACGCGGCCGGCTCCCAGCTGGAGCAGGCCCAGACCGCCGAGCAGGCCAAGCTCGTCAAGGAGACCGCGCTCGAGGGCCTCTACTACGTGCGCGCCGCGCGTGAGGCGATGGGCATGGACCCGGGCCCGATGCTGCCCGAGGAGCGCGAACGCGAGCGGGCCGGCAAGGTGACCGAGGAGCGCAGCGTGGACGTCGAGGGGCGCCGCCTGCAGGCCTCGCCCAACCCGGGTGACGACACGCCGTACTACTACCCGGGCGGGCGCGTGGCCGGACGGCCGGTGCCCCAGGGCTGGTACAGCGAGCCGTGGTGGAAGCCCGCGCTCGTGGCCGGCGCATGGGGGCTCGGGTCGGCCCTGCTGTTCAGCACGATGTTCAGCGGCATGTCCGGTATCGCCAGCGCGGAGGCCTGGGAGTCCGGCTACGACGCCGGCCAGGAGGACGCCATGGCTGACGTGGGCGACGGCGGCGGCGACATGGGTGACGCCGGTGGCGACATGGGCGGCGACTACGGCGGGGACTTCGGCGGCGCCGACATGGGCGGTTTCGACGGCGGCGGTTTCGACGGCGGCGGCGACTTCGGCGGCGACTTCGACTTCTGAGCCCTCACCGCACAGCGGGCCGGACACCACGTCCGGCCCGCTTTTTCACGCCGCCTGGCAGACCGGGCACCAGTACAGGTTCCGCCCGGCCAGCTCGGCGTGCGCGACCGGCGTGCCGCACACCAGGCACGGCTGCCCCGTGCGCCGGTACACGTAGACCTCGCCGCCGTGCCGGTCCTGCCGCGGCGCGCGGCCGGTGACCTCGGGCAGGTGCTCGTCGTCGACGGTGTCGATGCGCCCGATGCGCACGCCCTTGCGCATGAGCGCGACGAGATCGGCCCACATCTCCTTCCACTGCACCTGGTCCAGCGCGCGCCCGGGCACCATCGGGTTGATCCGGTGCCGGAACAGGACCTCCGCGCGATACACGTTGCCCACACCGGAGATCACGCTCTGGTCCATCAGCAGCGCAGCGATCGACGTGCGGGACGCCGAAATCCGCTGCCAGGCCTCGTCGGGGCGGGCGTCGCGGCGCAGCGGGTCCGGGCCGAGCCGCGCCTTGATCGCGTCGACCTGGTCCGGGGTCAGCAGTTCACACCGGGTCGGACCGCGCAGGTCCGTCCAATGTGTCCGGCCCACGAGCCGCAACCGGACCTGCCCCACCGGGGCGGTTTCCGGCAGCTTCGCCTCGGTGAAGGTCCCGTACAGTCCCAAGTGGACGTGCACCGATCCGAGCGGGCCGAAGTCGTGGAACAGGTGCTTGCCGTAGGCCTCGGCCTTCACCATCACCTGACCGTCCACAAGGGCCGCTTCGCGAGCGAAGCGGCCCTGTGGACTGGAGACGCCCACCGGCGCGCCCGCGTAGCGCCGTTGGTGCAGGCGGGCGAGCCGGTGGAGGGTGTGCCCCTCGGGCATCAGCCGGGCAGCGGCGGCGGGGTGCCGGTGCGCTCGTAGTCGAGCATCTGCTGCACGCGGCGGGCGTGCCGCTCGTCCTCGGACGGCGGGGTCGACAGGAACGCGTCGACGATCGCGGTGGCCTCTTCGACGGTGTGCATGCGCGCGCCGACGCCGATCAGCTGCGCATGGTTGTGCTGGCGGGCGAGCTCGGCGATCTCCGGCTTCCAGGCCAGCGCGGCCCGCGCGCCCTTCACCTTGTTCGCGGCGATCTGCTCACCGTTGCCCGAACCGCCGATGACGATGCCCAGGCTGCCCTCGTCGGCCACCACGCGGCGGGCGGTCTCGATGCAGAAGGCCGGGTAGTCGTCGGCGGCGTCGTAGACGGCCGGGCCGATGTCGGTGACCTCGTGGCCCTGGCCCTTCAAGTACTCGACCAGGTGGTTCTTCAGCTCGAAACCGGCGTGGTCTGATCCCAAGTAGACGCGCACGGTGGGAGTCTCGCATCCGGGCCGGACCCGGGCATGCTGGGGGTGTGGACGTGTTCGCCCAGGACGGGCATGACCTGCGGCTGGAGTGGGGCCCGGAAGGGGTCGCCGAGCTGGGTCGCGGCTGCGCGGTGCTGGTTCGTGGTGGACGTGTTGCCGTTCAGCACGACCGTCGATCTCGTGACGAGCCGGGGCGGCCGGGTGCGGCCGCTGCACTGGCAGGGTGACGCGGCGCCCCGGCCCGCCGCGGTCGCAGCCGCGGCCGACCGGATTGCCGGGCCGGAGCCGATCGGCGTCATCCCGGCCGGAGAACGCTGGGGGATCACCATCACGACCGCGGCACAGTCCGGCTCACTCCGGCCCTGCGTCGAGGACCTGCTCGGCGCGGGCGCGATCGCCGCCGCCCTGTCCGGCCGGTCGGCGTCCCCGGAGGCGCTGCTGGCCGCCACCGCCTACCACGGCACGGACATCCGCAGGGCACTGCGAGGATGCTCCTCGGGTCGCGAACTGATCGCCGCCGGCCACCAGCGCGACGTCGAACTGGCCGCGGAGGTCGACGTCAGCCCGACCGCCCCGATTCTCGTCGACGACCTGCTGGAGGCCGCGTGACCTGGCTCGAACTCGCCGAGGGCGTGCACGCCCGCCGCTACGAGCACCTCGACCAGACACTCGGCCTGGTCGTCGGCGCCGAGCGGTGCCTGGTGATCGACACCGGCGGCGACGAGGTGCAGGGCGCGGAATTCGCGGCCGAGGTCCGCGAGATCACACCCCTGCCGTGGACGGTGGTGATCACCCACGCCCACTTCGACCACCACTTCGGCAACGCGGCCTTCCTGCCCTGCCCGATCTGGGCGCACGAGCGGTGCCGGGACGCTCTCGTGCGCGACGGCGAGACCGATCGGGAGGCCTGGGTCCGGCGCTTCCACGACGAAGGACAACCCGTCCTCGCCGAGCGGCTCGCCGCCGCGCGCCTGGTGCTGCCGGACCACCTGTTGACCGACCGCGCGCGCCTCGACCTGGGCGGCCGGACGGTCGAACTGGTCCACCCCGGCCCCGCGCACACCGACCACGACGTGGCCGTCCACGTGCCCGATGCCGGGATCCTCTTCGCCGGCGACCTCGTCGAACAGGGCGCGCCGCCGTCCATCGGGCCGGACGCCCATCCCCGGGGCTGGCCCCCCGCGCTCGACCGCCTGCTCGCCCTGGACCCCGGCACGATCGTGCCGGGGCACGGCGATCCGGTCGGACCCGAGTTCGTGGCCGCCCAGCGGGACGAGCTCAGTCGAAGTTGAGCTCGCCGGTGCGGGTCCGCTTGAGTTCGAAGAAGTCGGGGTAGCCGGCCAGCAGCCGGGCGCCGTCGAACACCTTCACGGCGTCCTCGCCGCGCGGGATCGAGTTGAGCACCGGGCCGAAGAACGCGACCCCGTCGATGTGGATGGTCGGGGTCCCGACGTCCATGCCGACCGGGTCCATGCCCTCGTGGTGGCTCTTCTTCAGCGCCTCGTCGTAGTCGGTCGTCTCCGCGGCCGCGGCCAGGTCGGCCGAGGCTCCGACCGCCTCCAGGGCCTGCTTGATGACGTCCGGGATGTCCTTGTTGCCCTGGTTGTGGTAGCGGGTGCCGAACTCGGTGTAGAAGTCCCGCAGGATCGCCTCGCCCTTCTCCTGCGCCAGCGCGATCGCGACACGCACCGGGCCCCACGCCTTGTCCAGGAGCTCCCGGTAGTCGGCGGGCAGGTCGCGGCCCTGGTTGAGCACCGCGAGGCTCATCACGCGGAAGTTCAGGTCGAGGTCGCGCTGCTTCTCCACCTCGAGGATCCAGCGCGAGCTGATCCAGGCGAACGGGCAGACCGGGTCGAAGTAGAAGTCCACGCGTGTGCGCTCTGCCGTCATCGATGTTCTCCCTGTGGGTGCTGGGGCCGTCAAACGGGCCAACAGCACGCGGAGGGCCCTTGTTCCCGGCCAAGACATGATTGGATAGCGGGATCACCGAGAATGACAACCGCGAGCGTTTCCGAGGTGCCTGTGCCCGCCCCTAACCTGACCCGCGACCAAGCCGAACAGCGTGCCGAGCTGCTCGAGGTCGAGTCCTACGACATCGCCCTCGACCTCACGGACGGTAACGGCGGCCCGGGCGAGAGAAGCTTCGACTCGAAGACCACGATCCGGTTCGCCGCGACGAAGCCGGGCGCGAGCTCGTTCGTCGACATCGTCGCGGGTTCCGTGCGCTCCGCGACGCTCAACGGCCGCGCGCTGGACGTGTCCGGCTACGTCGAGGACGACGGCATCGCGCTGCCCGACCTCGCTGCCACCAACGAACTGGTCGTCGAGGCCGACTGCCGCTACATGAACACCGGCGAGGGCCTGCACCGGTTCGTCGACCCGGTCGACGACGCGGTCTACCTGTACACGCAGTTCGAGACCGCCGACGCCAAGCGCATGTTCGCCTGCTTCGACCAGCCCGACCTCAAGGCCACCTACCGCCTGACGGTCACCGCGCCGAGCGAGTGGAAGGTCGTTTCGAACGCGCCGGTGGAGAGCACGGAGAAGACCGCGGAGGGCGCCACGCGCACGGTGTTCGCCGTCTCCGAGCGCATCTCCACCTACCTGGTCGCGCTGATCGCCGGCCCGTACGCCGAGTGGCACGACCAGTACACCGACGAGCACGGCACGATCCCGCTGGGCATCTACTGCCGCGCGTCGCTGGCCGAGCACATGGACGCCGAGCGGCTGTTCACCGAGACCAAGCAGGGTTTCGGCTTCTACCACAAGGCGTTCGCCACGCCGTACCCGTTCCGCAAGTACGACCAGCTGTTCGTGCCGGAGTTCAACGCGGGCGCGATGGAGAACGCCGGTGCGGTGACGTTCCTGGAGGACTACGTCTTCCGCAGCCGGGTCACCCGCTACGCCTACGAGCGGCGCGCCGAAACGCTGCTGCACGAGATGGCGCACATGTGGTTCGGCGACCTGGTCACCATGCGCTGGTGGGACGACCTGTGGCTGAACGAGTCGTTCGCGACGTTCGCGAGCGTGCTGGCGCAGGCCGAGTCGACGGAGTACGTGCACGCGTGGACCAGCTTCGCCAACATCGAGAAGTCCTGGGCCTACCGGCAGGACCAGCTGCCCTCGACGCACCCGATCGCGGCCGACATCGTCGACCTGCAGGCGGTCGAGGTCAATTTCGACGGCATCACCTACGCCAAGGGCGCCAGCGTGCTCAAGCAGCTGGTCGCCTACGTCGGGCTCGACCACTTCCTGGCCGGGCTGCGCGTGTACTTCGGCAAGCACGCGTGGGGCAACGCGACGCTGGCCGACCTGCTCGGCGCGCTGGAGGAGGCGTCCGGCCGCGACCTGTCCGGCTGGAGCGCGCAGTGGCTGGAGACCACCGGCCTGAACTCGCTGCGGCCGAAGTTCGACACCGACGCCGACGGCAGGTTCACGTCGTTCGCGGTCCTGCAGACGGGGGCGAAGCCGGGCGCCGGTGAGCTGCGCACGCACCGCATCGCGGTCGGCATCTACGACGACGAGGCCGGCAAGCTGGTCCGCACGAAGCGCGTGGAGCTGGACGTCGAGGGCGAGCGCACCGAGGTGCCGGACCTGGTTGGCGTGCCGGCGGGCAAGCTGGTGCTGGTCAACGACGACGACCTGACCTACTGCACGATGCGGCTGGACACCGGTTCGCTGACCACGCTGGTCGACCGGATCGCCGACATCACCGAGCCGCTGCCGCGCACCCTGTGCTGGTCGGCGGCGTGGGAGATGACCCGCGAGGCCGAGCTGAAGGCGCGGGACTTCCTGCAGATCGTGCTGCACGGCATCCACGCGGAGACCGAGGTCGGTGTCGTGCAGCGGCTGCTGCTGCAGGCGCAGACCGCGCTGAACTCCTACGCGCAGCCGTCGTGGGCCGCCGCCGAGGGCTGGCCGCAGTTCACCCGCAAGCTGCTGGAGCTGGCGCGCGACGCCGAACCGGGCTCCGACCACCAGCTGGCGTTCGTCAACTCCGTCGCCGGCTCGGTCCTGGACGGCGCGACGGCCGACGTGCTGGCCGGCTGGCTGGACGGGTCGGCGCCGCTGGAGGGCCTGGTGGTGGACGCGGACCTGCGGTGGCGGCTGCTGCACGCCCTGGTGGCCCACGGGCGCGCCGGGGACGCGGAAATCGACGCCGAACTCGCCCGCGACGACACCGCGACCGGGCGCCGTCACGCGGAGCGCGCCCGCGCCCTGCGGCCCACCCCGGAGGCCAAGGCGGAAGCCTGGCAGCGCGCGGTCTACGACGACGAGCTGCCCAACGCGACGAGCAACGCCATCATCAGCGGCTTCTCCCACCCCGGGCAGAAGGACCTGTTGACGGGCTACGTGAGCACCTACTTCGCGGCCATCGACGAGGTCTGGTCCCGCCGTTCGAGCGAGCGCGCCCAGCCGACGGTCGTCGGGCTGTTCCCGGCCTGGGCCGTGGAGCGGGCCACGGTGGAAGCCGCGGACGAGTGGCTGGCCGGCGACCACCCGGCCGCACTGCGGCGGCTGGTGTCGGAAGGGCGGGCCGGCATCGTGCGAGCGCTGGCGGCCCGCGAGTTCGACGAGGCCTGATCCAGCAGACAGGGGCGCCGCCCGCGAGCGATGCGCGGCCGGCGCCCCTTCCGTGATCCCTTGATCTGTGGTCCGCCACCCGGGCACGCAACGGGACCGGCACCCGCACCCGCGGATGATCACCCAGCTCGGGCTCGGAGCACGCGCCGCGGAACGCCAGAAGGGGCGGCCGCGTCGGCGGCCGCCCCTTCTGGGAAGCGCTGCTAATGCTTCGGCGCCGAGCCGGCCTGGTCGGCCAGCATGCGCAGGCCCGAGACGAGCCCGCCGATGAGGTCGCCCTCCTTGAAGGACGCCACCATGCTCATCACGGCCAGCTTCGCGCCGCGGTCGGGCAGCCGCCGGACCGCCTCGGAGCCCGTCACGATCTCCACGACGCGCTCACCCGGGGACACGGCGATCAGCACCGCGTTCGCCGAGCTGGGCTGGATCGACGCGTGCAGCTCCTCGGCGCGGGCGCGGGTGTCCGAGCCCAGCTCGCCCAGGTACACGCTGAAGTCGAGGCCGGTCTCCCGGCTCGCGAGCGTCAGCGCCTCGTCCAGACGGGCCAGTTGGACGGTGCTGAATGGGCTGGATGGAGCAGAGGGCTCGTACATCCGGGCCACCGAACGGCGTCCGGTCGCGGTAATCGCGACGCCGATCTCCAGCTCCTCGTCCGATCCGGGCTGTCGGGTCAGCTCACCAGCTGCCACGGGCTCCTCCTGCCGCCGTCACGCTCGCGTTCGCGCTCGCGTCCCTGTTCTCCACCGGTTCGCCGGAGTGCGTGTCGTGCACCGTCCCGATACCTTCCGGGTTGCCGCTCCACCACATCGGCGGGTACTCCCAGTCCTGCCCGGGCCGGTACCGCGGCGTCCCGGTCAGCTTCGACCGCAGGGTGAGCAGGGCGATCACCCCGTAGATCGCCGCCGGGATCAGCGCGAAGATCAGGATCGTCTCTCCGATGTTCACGCGTGAAGAGTAGCCCGAGGAGCCCGGACCCGCCGAAGCCGGGCATGACCGCTCGTCGCGTGGGGGGCACCGTCCGCCGAGCGTAGTTACCACGATGGCGCGATGGGCTGAAGAGCGGTCGGACGAAAGGTTGCAACTCAACGTACAGCCGGCCGCACCCGGCGCCATTGCCTTGTTCGGTCGGCCAGTTCCTCGTAGCTTTTTCACCTGTACGGGCCTTGCGCCCCGCTCCCCTTGCCGATGAGTAACGCTGAGGTCCCTGGAGGACAGACCATGTACCTGCTCCGTACCCTCGCTCAGACCAACGCCGACCACGTTCCGTCACTGATCGACGCCCCTGAGGGTTGCGTCACACGGGGGACTCGTGTGACCCGCGGCACGCGTGTCACCGCGGGAACCCGCGTCACCCGCGGCACCAGGGTCACGCGGGGTACCCGTGTCACCGCCGGAACCCGTGTCACGCGTGGCACCCGAGTGACGCGAGGCACGCGAGTCACCGCAGGGACCCGCGTCACCCGCGGCACCCGTGTGACGAGGGGCACCCGCGTCACCGCCGCCTGAGGCGTCCGAGCCGTCCCGAACCTGACCGGAACCCCACCAGACGAAGACGTCGGAACGCCCCGGCTCACCGCCGGGGCACCGGTGTGCCGGCGATCAGGCCGCCACGCCGAGGTAGGGCTTCCACAGCGGGTCCGCGTCACCGGAGTGCACCAGCAGGCGCCAGTGCGGACCACGCGGCGCCGTGGGCACCACCCGCAGCTGCCACCCCAGGTCCTCCAGCAGCCGGTCCGCCTTGCGGTGGTTGCACTTCGCGCAGCACGCGACGCAGTTCTGCCAGCTGTGCGGACCGCCCTTGCTGCGCGGCAGCACGTGGTCGATCGTCTCGGCCCGCCCGCCGCAGTACGCGCACTTGTATCGGTCCCGGTGCATCAGCCCGGCCCGCGTCAGCGGCACCTGCGCCCGGTAGGGCACCCGCACGTACGTGGACAACCGGATCACCGACGGCACCGGCAGCGACAGCGTCGCCGCGTGCAGCGTGAGCCCGGCCGGATCGCCGTGCACGACCTCTGCCTTCCCGCACATGACCAGCACCACGGCCCGCCGCAGCGGGAGCGCGGTCAGCGGTTCGAACGTGGCGTTGAGGAGCAGCACGCGCCGCCTGCCCATCGAGAAAGCCCCGGGGGTGCCGGAACCGGCCGGATCCCGCCCTCTACGCTGACCCGAGGGTCGGCTCACGCGGCCGCCTCGCGGGGGTGGCCCACTGGGCTGGGGACCGCCACCCGGCGGCCCCTGACCCTGATGAGCGCCCTGCCCCTGAGCGCACAGGGCTACCTCCGGCGCCTGCCCGCCCACCGCTTGGTCGGGGGCGCCGAGGGGGATCGGTTGTCGGTCTGGCACTCGACCACCTCCACCGGTGCAGCCATAGTCGACCACAGATCACACCCGATGTGCACCTGTGTTAGAAGACGTGTCCTGTGAAATTCGTTCGACGTCTGCCTGACGCCGGGCGAAAACGGCCAGAAAGGGATCCCCGAGCCCCGTGACGCCGCTGCTCAACGAAGCACCCGAATGCATCAACCAGCCCGGCACCTGGTGCTATCAAGTGTTCCAGATCACGCACAACGAGTGGCTGGCAGCGTCGGCCAACTGGCTGATCGCCAAGCCGTTGCGGATCGTGTTGATCCTGCTCGTCGCGTTCGTCATCCGCTTCCTGCTGCACAAGCTGATCGACCGCGTCACCACGATGCCCGCCGGCAACGGCGGCAAGAAGCTGCCGGCCATCCTGCGTCCCCTGCGTGAGCGCGCCCCCGACATCCTCGGCCCGGTGGTGGCCGAGCGGCGCCGCCAGCGGGCCAAGACGATCGGTTCGGTGCTGAAGTCGCTGACGTCGTTCGTCGTGCTCGGCCTGGCCTCGATCTACATCCTGGGCGAGCTGGGCATCAACCTGGGCCCGCTGCTCGCCTCCGCCGGAGTGGTCGGCATCGCGCTCGCGTTCGGCGCCCAGAACCTGGTCAAGGACTTCCTGTCCGGCATGTTCATGATGCTGGAGGACCAGTACGGCGTCGGGGACGTCGTGGACATCGGGCCGGCCACCGGCACCGTCGAGTCGGTCGGGCTGCGCATCACCACGATCCGCGACGTCAAGGGCACCGTGTGGTACGTCCGCAACGGCGAGGTCACCCGCGTCGGCAACTCCAGCCAGGGCTACGCCATCGCCCTGGTCGACGTGCCGCTGAGCTACAACGCCGACGTCGAGCGCGCCACCACCGTGCTGACCGAGGCCGCGCGCTCCGCGGCCTCCACCGAGCCGCTGTCGGTCGACCTGCTGGAGGAGCCCGAGGTCCTGGGTGTGGAGAAGGTCACGCCGGAGAGCATCGAGCTGCGGCTCACGGTGAAGGTGCGGCCGGGCCGCCAGTGGGCGGTGCAGCGGCAGCTGCGGGCGGCGTGCCTCACCGCGCTCGAGGAATCCGGATTCCTGTCCGCGGCGACCACGGCACAATGAGAGGGTGACCGGTATGAGCGAGCCCCAGTCCTTCTTCGAGGCCGTCGGCGGGGAACCGACGTTCCGCAAGATCGTCGCGCGGTTCTACGCCGAGGTGGCGAAGGACGAGGTGCTGCGGCCGATGTACCCCGAGGAGGACCTGGGGCCGGCCGAGGACCGGCTGCGGCTGTTCCTGATGCAGTACTGGGGCGGCCCGCACACCTACTCCGACCAGCGCGGTCACCCGCGCCTGCGGATGCGGCACGCGCCGTTCAAGATCGGCCCCATCGAACGCGACGCGTGGCTGCGCGCCATGCGCGTCGCGGTCGACGAGGCCGGCCTGCCGGAGCCGCTGGAGACCCAGCTGTGGAACTACCTCGAGATGGCGGCCCAGAGCATGATGAACAGCTGGGTCTGAGCTGTCCCGCGCCCGTCCGGCGCCGGCGCGTCAGCCCAGCTTCGCCAGCTCGTTCGCCAGCGGCTCCAGGACGTCCGGGGTGTGCGGCGGCGGCAGGTAGACGATCGCGAGGTCGAGGCCCTGCTCACCGAGCGCGGCGGCCTCGTCCGCGACCTTCGCGTAGTCCAGGTCCGGGCCCAGCCGCACGTGGCTGGACAGCATGATCTCCTTCGGGTCCCGCCCGATGTCCGCGCAGTGCTGGTGCAGCACGTCCCGCTTGCGGGCGAACTCCTCCGGCGTGCCGCCGACGAAGTTCCAGTGCTGGGCGAAGCGCGCGGTGGTGCGCAGGGTCCGCTTCTCCCCGCTGCCGCCGATGCAGATCGGCGGGTGCGGGCGCTGCACGCCCTTCGGCTCGTTGCGGGCGTCGGTCAGCTGGTAGTACTCGCCCTTGAAGGTCGTCGTCTCCTGCGTGAGCAGGCCGACGAGCACCTCGCACGCCTCCTCGAAGCGGTCGCTTCGCTGCTTGACCGTGCCCAGCTCCATGCCGTAGGCGCCGGATTCCTCCTCGTTCCAGCCCGCGCCGATGCCGATCTCCAGCCGGCCGCCGGAGACGATGTCCAGTGTCGAGGCCATGTTCGCGAGCAGCGCCGGGTGCCGGTAGTGGATGCCGCTCACCAGCGTGCCCAGCCGCAGCCGCTGCGTGGCCTGCGCCAGCGCCGTCAGCGTGACCCAGCCCTCCAGGCACGGCCCGGTCGGGTCCGAGAAGATCGGGTAGAAATGGTCGAAAGTCCACCCGGACTCGAAGATTTCGATGTCGTCGGCCGCTTTCCACACCGCGAGCATGTCGGCCCACTCGGTGTTCTGCGGCGAGGTTTTGAACGCGTAGCGCATACCGCGAACACTAGCGACCTGGAGCAGCTCCAGCGCAAGTCAGAACAGCAGGGGCAGCAACGCGTGCCGCCGCCGCACGACCGCGCCGTAGCGGGCGTCGAGGCGCATCCAGGAATTCGTCGCGGTCACCCGGATGACGTCGTCCGGAATGGCGGAATCGAAGAACCCCATTCCGGACAAGGCGAACAGACATCGCATGTGCACCTTGACCTCGAGGTCGCCCTCGCTGACCGTGAGCACCGCCTGGTCCATCAACGACGCCGGCGGGGTGCCGTGCGGCCCGGCGTTCTCCCGCGCCAGCGCCACACCGCGGTCGGTGAGGTCGCTGATCACCTTCGCGGGCAGCTCGTCGACCAGCTGCCACCCGGCGCCGGCGGGCAGCTCTCCGTGCCACAGCAGGTCACGCGCCGGGCCCGGGTCCATCCGTTCACCACCGGCGACCGTCAGCGCGGCCAGCAGCTCGTTGCCGGAGACCGTGACGTCGCCCGGGGTGACCTCGCCGTGCACCGCCCGCGTGGCCAGGCAGTCGAACGGCGTGGCCACCCAGGCTTCGACGACGCCGTTCCCGCGGTTGCGCAACCGCACGGCGGCCTGGCCGTCCAGACGCACCGCCCTGGCCACGAAGGCTCCGAGGGTCTCCCGGTCGTCCCGGTCGGGGATCCGCAGCTCGGTCACGCGCCCGCCTCCGTCAGCCGGGCCTGCAGGAACGCGCGCTCGTCCGCGGTGAGGCGGCGCGGACGGTTCGTGGCGACGTCGTAGGGCGCGAGGACGGTCTCGGCGGTGACCGCGATCCCGTCCTCGGCGCGCGGACCGTCGTGCACCTGGTAGGCCAGGGTCAGCGACGCGAACTTCAGGTCCTTGAGCGAGATCTCGACCCGGATCTCCTGCCCGTCGACCACGATCGGGGCGCGGTAGTGCACGGCGAGCTTCACCACGACCATGCCCTTCGCGAACTCCGCGAGCCCGGCGCGGCCCGCCTCGTCGAACAACAGCGGCACGCGTGCCTCTTCGAGCAACGTCACCATGTTGGCGTGGTTGACGTGCCCGAACACGTCCATGTCCGACCAGCGGGGCCGCACCTTCGCAACGTACACCCCGATATTCCTACCTCACCGTGCTCCGCAGCTGGCGCGCGGCGACCGACAGGGTCGCCAGGTCGAGGCGGCCCGACTGGTTGATGTCGTCGAGCGCGACCCTCGCCCGCGCCAGGCGCGAGGCGTTGGTCTTCTCCCACTGCGCGATCTTCGCGTCCGCGTCGTCGTCGGTGTCGCTGTGCCGCAGGGCGTCCAGCGTCATCGCCCGCAGCGACGAGTACACGTCGTCCCGGAGCGACAACCGGGCCAGCGCGTGCCAGCGGTTGCCGCGTTCGAGCGCGCTGATCGAGGTGAGGATCCGGTCGACGTCCAGGTGCGCGGACAGCGCGTAGTACAGCTCCGAAGCCTCCTTCGGGCTGCGCTCGGCGTCCACCCCGGCCTCGCGCTCGGCCAGCTCGGCCACCTCGACGACGTCGAGCAGGCCGTAGGCGTCCAGCAGGACCGCCACCCGCAGCGCCAGCTCCCGCGGCACACCCGCCTCGGCGTAGCGGTCGGCCTGCTCGCGCACGGCCTCGGCTTCGCGGCCGCGCAGGAGCGTGTCGACCTTCGGCGCCAGATCGGCGACGACCGGCCCGAACCGGGAGATCTCGGCGCCCACGGCGAGCGGCTGGGGCCGGTTCGCGAGGAACCAGCGCGCGGCCCGGTCGAGCAGCCGCCGCGACTCCAGCATCATCTCGTCCTGCACCTCGGTGGGCACGCGGTTGTCCAGCGCGTGGATGTCCTCCCACAGCTCGGTGAGGTTGAACACGCGGGTGACCACCGTGTAGGCGCGCACGGCGTCGGTGGCGGTCGCGTTCATCTCCTCGGCCAACCGGAACGCGTACGACACGCCGGCACCGTCGACGACCTCGTTGACCAGGAGCGTGGTGATGATCTGGCGGCGCAGCGGGTGCTCGTTGATGCGGTCGCCGAACCGTTCCCGCAGCGGTTGGGGGAAGTACTCCGGCAGCCGCTTGGCGAACACCTCCGCGTCCGGCAGGTCACTGGCCAGCAGCTCGTCCTTGAGCTCCAGCTTCACGTGCGCGAGCAGCGTCGCCAGCTCGGGCGAGGTGAGGCCCTGGCCGGCCTTCTCCAGCGCCTGGAACTGCTGCTTGCTCGGCAGCGCCTCCAGGCGCCGGTCCAGCGCCCCGGCCTTCTCCAGGCTGGTGACGAGCCGGGCGTGCACCGGCAGCATCGGTACCGCGTGCGCCCGGCTGACGCCGAGCACGCCGTTCTGGTGGTAGTTGTCCGCGAGCACGAGGCGGCCGACCTCGTCGGTCATCTCGTGCAGCAGGGCGTTGCGCTGCTCCCGGTCCAGCGCACCGCTGCTGACCAGGTGGTCGAGCAGGATCTTGATGTTGACCTCGTGGTCGGAGCAGTCCACGCCGGCCGAGTTGTCCAGGGCGTCGGTGTTGATCTTGCCGCCGGTCCGGGCGAACTCGATGCGCCCGCGCTGGGTCAGGCCCAGGTTGCCGCCCTCGCCGACCACCTTCACACGCAACTGGTTGCCGTTGACGCGCACCGCGTCGTTGGCCTTGTCGCCGGCATCGGCGTGGGTCTCGGTCTCGGCCTTGACGTAGGTGCCGATGCCGCCGTTCCACAGCAGGTCCACCGGCGCCAGGAGGATCGCGCGGATCAGGTCGGCCGGGGCGAGCTGGGTGACGTCGTCGTCCAGGCCGAGCGCCTGGCGCACCTGCGGCGAAATCGGGATCGTCTTGGCGCTGCGCGAGAACACGCCGCCGCCCTCGCTGATCAGCGACCGGTCGTAGTCCTCCCAGGACGACCGCGGCAGCTCGAACAGGCGCTTGCGCTCCCGGAACGACGACGCCGCGTCCGGGTTCGGGTCGAGGAAGACGTGCAGGTGGTTGAACGCGGCCACCAGCCGGATGTGCTCGGAGAGCAGCATCCCGTTGCCGAAGACGTCCCCGGCCATGTCGCCGATGCCGACGACCGTGAAGTCCTGGGTCTGGGTGTCCACGCCGAGTTCGCGGAAGTGCCGCTTGACGCTCTCCCACGCACCGCGCGCCGTGATGCCCATGGCCTTGTGGTCGTAGCCGACCGAACCGCCCGAGGCGAACGCGTCGCCCAGCCAGAAGCCGTACGCGGCGGAGACCTCGTTGGCGATGTCGGAGAACGTCGCGGTGCCCTTGTCGGCGGCGACCACCAGGTAGTTGTCGTCGCCGTCGTAACGCACGACGTCCTTGGCCGGGACCGTGCGGCCCTCGACGAGGTTGTCGGTCAGGTCGAGCAGGCCGGAGATGAACATGCGGTAGCAGGCGATGCCCTCGGCCAGCTGCGCGTCGCGGTCCACGCCGGGGTCACCGGTCGGGACCGGCGGGCGCTTGACGACGAAGCCGCCCTTGGCGCCGACCGGCACGATGACGGCGTTCTTCACCGCCTGCGCCTTGACCAGGCCGAGGATCTCGGTGCGGAAGTCCTCCCTGCGGTCCGACCAGCGCAGACCACCGCGCGCGACCGAACCGAACCGCAGGTGCACACCCTCCACGCGCGGGGAGTACACGAAGACCTCGAACCGCGGGCGCGGCTCCGGCAGGTCCGGCACGCCCTGCGGGTCGAACTTGAGCGCCAGGTACGGGCGCGGGCGGCCGTCGGCGTCGGTGACCCGGTAGTTCGTGCGCAGCGTGGCGCAGATGACCGACAGCAGGCGGCGGAGGATGCGGTCCTCGTCCAGGCTGGTGACGGCGTCGATCATCGTCGAGATCTCGCCGACCAGCGCGTCGGTCTGCTCGTCCGCGGACGGGTCGGTGGTCAGGTCGAAGCGGTGCTCGAACAGCTTCACCAGCATCGTGGCGATGTCGGTGTGGGCGAGCACGGCGCGCTGGATGTACTCCTGCGAGTACGGCGTCCCGGCCTGGCGCAGGTAGCGCGAGTAGGCCCGCAGCACCGCGGCCTGGCGCCAGGTGAGGCCGGCCCGCAGGACGAGGGCGTTGAAGTCGTCGATCTCGCAGTCGCCCCGCCACGCGGCGGCGAAGGCGTCCTGGAAGCGCTCGCGCAGGTCGCGCTCGGCCTCGCCCAGGTCGGTCAGGCCGATGCGCAGGCCGAAGTCGTAGACCCAGGAGCGGGTGCCGTCCCAGCGGCGCAGCTCGTAGGGCCGCTCGTCGACGACCTCCAGGCCCATCCGCTGCAGCACGGGCAGCACGGCGGACAGCGTCACCCCCTCGCCGAGGAGGTAGAGCTTGAAACGCCGCTCCCCCGGCTCCGCGCCGTCCGGGGTGTAGAACGACATCGCCAGGTCGTCCGGACCGGTCAGGCTCTCCAGCTTGCGCAGGTCGGCCAGCGCCTCGACGGCGGTGAAGTCCTCTTTGTACGCCTCGGGGAAGATGCCCGAGTACCGCTGGCCCAGCTCACCGGCCGACTCCTCGCCGAGCACGGCGGTGGTGCGGGCGGCCTCGCCGGCGCGCTCGCGCCGCTCCGCGAGGATCGCCTCGACCATCAGGTCGTCCCAGTTGCGCACGGCGGCGTTGAGCCGTTCCTGGATGCGCAGCACGTCCGGCTCGACGCGCGTGGCCGGATCGGTGTGGACGGTGAAGTGCACCTGCGCGAGAGCGGTCTCGCCGACGCGCGTGCCGTACTCGAGGTGGGTGCCCTCGAGTTCGGCGAGCAGCACCTCCTGCATGGCCAGGCGCGAGCGGGTGGTGTAGCGGTCGCGCGGCAGGAACACCAGGCACGAGTAGAAGCGGCCGAAGGTGTCGCGGCGCAGGAACAGGCGCAGCCGACGGCGGTCGGACAGCGTGATCGCGCCGACCGCGGTCGAGTAGAGCGAGTCGAGGTCGGCGGAGAACAGGTCGGCGCGCGGCCAGTTCTGCAGGACCTCCAGCATGCGCTGGCCGGAGTAGGACTCCATCGGGAAGCCGGCGCGGTGGATGACCTCGCACACCTTGCGGGACACCACGGGCACGTCCAGGACGTCCTCGTGCAGCGCGGAGGTGGTGAACATGCCGAGGAAGCGGTGCTCGCCGGTGACGTTGCCGCGCTCGTCGAAGGTCTTGACGCCCACGTAGTACGGGTACACCGGGCGGTTCACAGTGGACGGTGCGCTGGCCTGGGTGAGGACGAGCAGGTGCGGGTGCAGCGCGATGGCGGCCGTGTCCGGGCCGGCGGTGAGGCTGCGGGCGGCGAGGCTGTCCTGGCGCAGCACGCCGAGGCCCGAGGCGAGGACGGCGCGCAGGGCGGGTTCGTCGGTGCCCGACTCGGTGTCCTCGACCAGTTCGTAGCGGCGGTAGCCGAGGAACATGAAGTGGCCGTCGGCGAGCCAGCGCAGGAGGCTCGCGCCCTCGGCGACCTCGTCGGCGGGCAGCGGCGGCGGGGTGGCGTCGAGTTCGGTGGCCAGGTCGACGGCGGCCTGGCTCATCTTGTCGGTGTCCTCGACGACCTCGCGGACGTCGCCGAGCACGGAGGCGAGGTGGGTGTCGAGCTCGCGGGCGCGGTTGAGGTCGGTGATCAGGTCGATCTCGACGTACATCCACGATTCGGCGGCCGCGCCTTCGGGCGGGCTGGCGACGTCGGCGTTGGGGTGGACCTCGATGAGCTCGCCGGTGATGTCCCGGCTGACGACGACGATGGGGTGCACGAGGCGCTGGACCTGGACGCCGTCGCGGGCCAGCTTGGCGGTGATCGAGTCGACCAGGTAGGGCATGTCGTCGGTGACGATCTGGACGACGGTGGCGTCGCGGGTCCAGCCGTCCTCGGCGGTGGTCGGGTTGAGGAGGCGGACGGCGGGGCGGCCGGGGATGCGGTTCTGGGCGAACTGCTGGTGGGACCGGACGGCACCGACGAGGTCGACGGGGTCGTCACCGAGGATCTCGTCGGCGGGGATGTGGCGGTAGTAGAGGCGGATGAGGTCGGCGATGTCCGGCGCGTGCTGGGCGGCGGCCTCGATCAACTCGTCCCGGATCTGCTCCGGGCTGGCGGGCCGCAGACGGCCGTCGGGGACGGTTCCGGACGAGGATCCGGGGCGGGCTGACACTCTCGTCGAGCTCATCTCAGGCAACTCTCCACCGAGTTCGCTTCGCGCGCGTAGCGCTGAACGAACACCACCATAACCAGGCCGTAAATCGTGGCGACGCCGGACCGCCGGATCGTAGAATCGGTGCACAATCGCGGCGGTCGGGCCGCTGACCGGAGGTGTCGAGCCGGCCGCTCGCGCGGTGAGTTCCGCTGCTCCGGAGTGAGCGCCGGGCCGTCGAGCGCCGGATCATCGCGCGTGCCGCCGGGAGTGTCCGGGCCGCCCAGGGTTGTGGCCAGTGCCCGCCACCGTGCTCGCCGCCGCCACCGTGCCCGCCGCCGCAGTGCCCGTCACCGGCGCCCCGCCCGCCACTGCCGTAGTGCCCACCGCTGCACGGTGCCACCACCGGTGCACGGCGCGCCGCCGCCACCGTGCCCGCCGCCGCAGTGCCCGTCAACGCCGCAGTGCCCACCACCGCACGATTCCCGCCGCCGCAGTACCTGTCGCGGCTGCAGTGCCCGCCACTGCAATACCCGTCACGGCCCAGTGCTCACCAGCCCACGGTGCCCGCCACTGCCCGCCCCCTGCAACGGCCGCCACTGCACGATGCCCACCACCCCAGTGCCCGTCACCGCCGCAATGTCCGTCACCGCCGCGACGCCCACCACTGCACCGCCCCCTGCACCGGCCGCGGGCGCGGCTCAGCACGCGCGCTGATCGTTCAGTTGAGCCCCGGGGCCACTCGCCCGCCCCCACCTTCAGCCTTGCGGCGGTAGCGGCGGGTGCCGAGCGCGTAGTAACGCACTCGCCGACGAGCGCCCGCCCTCCCGTCCCGGTGCCACCACGGTCCGGCGTCGCGGCCCACCGGCGCCGGCGGCCTCAGCCGTCGCCGCGGTGGCGGCCGTTGCCGGGCTCGCTGCCGTTGCGTCCGTGGCCGTTCACCGGTCGCGGCTCGGCGGAGGACTGGTTGCCCAGCCGCTTGACGAGGGCCGCCGCACTGGATGTGCCCGCCTGGTGTTCGGCCAGTGCGCGGGCCAGCAGGTCGGCGAGGCCGGCGTCCTCGGGGAGGTCGTCGTCGGGTATACCGGACGGGTCGCTGCGGAACGGCGCGCCCAGGCCGTCGTCCTGGAGCACCGGCGCGTTCGTGAACGGCGTCTCGGACGTGCTGGTGCTGGTGTCGCTGCTCGTGTCGGCGAAGTCGTCCCACGGGGCCAGCGACGGTGGCAGCCGCAGGCGCGGCAACCAGTTGTCGATGACCGGCATGCTGGGCGCCGGCTCGTTCTCACCGCGCACCTTGTCGTCGGACGAGGTCTCCGGGCGCGCAGGAGCGACCCCGGCCCGGCTGACGGGCTCGGCGTCCTCGCTCAGCCAGGATTCGGCCGCCGCCTGGTTGCCCTGCTCGCGCGGGACATCCTCATCCGCCCGGCGCCGTCCACCCGGCTCGGGACGCCCGGGGTCCCCGGCGTCTGCCGCGCGGCGACGACCGCCACCGGCCCCCGTGCTGATGCCCAGCCGGTCGAGCACGCTGCGCGCGGCGACCGACCCGTGCTCCGAATCGTGGCGTGTCTTCCGGGCCGCCCGCGACTCGGCGTGCTCCTTCCGCGACGGCGCATCCGTGGATCGCCGCGGCGACTTCTCCGGCTCCTCGGGCGGAACGACGTCGGCCCGCGCCCCAACTTCGTCGGCCTCGGACGTCGCGGCTTCGTGCTTCCGGCCCGGCTCGGCCGGTTCGTCACGCTCCGCCGCGTCGGGCTCCAACCGGGACGTCAGAGCAGTCTTGCCCGTCCGGCTCGACTCCAGCTCCGACGGTTCGTCAGGCTCCGCCGGAGCCTCACTCGCCCGGCGTCGCCGCGCCACGGCCTCGTCACGCCGCTCGGGCTCGACCTCGCTCGCCGGGCTTCGCCGGGAGGTCGCCGCGCCTTCGTCGCGCTGCTCAGGGCTCGCGTCGCTCGTCCGGGCCAGGGGGATCACGCGCGTCGCATCGTCCGGTTGCTCGGACTGGGGCGTCGCCTTGCCTGCGCTGTCCAACCTCCGCGCCGCGGCGTCGTGTGGCCGCTGGGACTTGACCTCGCTCGTGTCGGGTGGTTCGGTCCGCGACCCCGCATCGATCTCGCTCGTCCGCGTCGACCCCGAAACCGCCGAGGCACGCCGCCCCGAGCGCGACGCCACCCCGGCCGCACCCGTCGAAGTCGCTGCCGCTGCGTCGGCTCGGTGCCCTGCGGCCGGTACCGCCTGCGAGAACCGCGGAGCCTTCGTGAGGTCCTCGGGCCGCTCCTGCGCGGGCTCGGGCGCCAGGGCCCAGCTCGGCTTCGCCCTGGCGGTGGCCGGTTCACGAGCATCCCCGAGCTCGGGTGCGAGGGACCAACCCGCCTTCACACCGGGGGTGGCCGGCTCACCAACGTCCCCCGGCTCGGGCGTGCGGGACCAACCCGGCCTCGCGCCGCGGGCAGCCGGCTCACCAGCGTCCCGCGGTCGCGGAGCGTCCGCCGCCACGGGCGGAGCGTCGGCGCTGGGCTCGCGGCCGACGGGCACCTTCGCCTCCGGCACCGACAGCGGCGCGACCGCCACCGAGGTCGCCCCCTCGGTCGCAGGCACCGAACCCAGCACGTGGTCCAGATCGACTTCGGCGTGTCCGTTGCCGCCGAACTCACCCGTCAGCAGCCCGACGGCCTGACGACGAGCACGCGCGTGCACGTGCTCGGCCGCCCGCGCCAGGTGCAGGCATTCGATGGCCTCCGCATACCGGCCGAGTCGCTCCTCCACGTGCGCCAGCTCGGTCCACAAGCGCGCGGTCAACGCGTGCAGCTCGTGCCGCTCGGTGGCGTGCACTGCGTCGCGCAGCATCCGCGCCGCGGCCTCGATGCTGCCGGAGGGCAACAGGACCCGCGTCGCGATCGCCATCCGGAGCCAGCCGGCAGGCGCGACCGACGCCGCCCGCGCCGGCTCGTCCAGCACCTGCCGAGCAAGGTCGAGCGCGTTGGCGCTGTCGCCGCGATCCAGCAGCGAACAGACCAGCTGCAGGACGAGCCGTACCCGGACGACCCCGCCGTCGTGCTGCGCATCCTCGAGCTGTTCGAGGAACCCGAGGCCTGTCCGCGCTGCGTCGGCCGCACCGATGACGTCCCCGTGCCGACGCCGGTGTGCCGACACCGCGACCCGCAGCAACGCGCGCGCCAGCAGCCGGCCGTCGGCGTCCAGGGCGTCGTCCGCCCCGCACAGCCGGTCGGCCTCGGCGAGGGTCCGGTCGAGCTCCGGCTTGCGCCCGAACTGCGACAGGCACCCCACCAGTTGGCTCAACGCCGCGGCCTTGTGCGCGCCGGTGAAACGCGGCGCGTCGAGCACCGGCCGCAACGCCGCCAGCCCGGTCAGCGGTGCGCCGACACTGCGCGCACACACCGCGAGGTCCGTGCGCAGCCGCGCGGCCAGCACGGTTTCACCGGTGTCCTCCGCCGCACGCAGAGCCGCCACGGCCCGGCCCACGGTGGGAGCCCGCAGACCGAGGCGAACGCGGGCCGACACGGCGAGTCCCTCACCGCGGACCCACAGCTCCTCCGCCCCGGCGGCCTCGGCCAGGGCCGCCGACCGCTCACCGAGCACGAGCGCCAGCTCCGGCGCGCGCACCTCGAACTCCGCGGCCTGGTCGAGCAGGCGCTCGACCGCCGCGATCTCCGCGGTCCGGCCGCCATCGTGGGAGCGCGAACCGGATCGGCTGTGCTGGGTGGCAACCAAGGGGACTCCGCTTCCGTGTTGGCTCGAGCGTGCTAGCACGGGGCTCCCCCGCTCAGTCGCGCGTCAGCTTGCGGTGTGTCACCCGGTGCGGCCGGGCCGCGTCCGGTCCGAGCCGCTCCACCTTGTTCTTCTCGTAGCCCTCGAAGTTGCCCTCGAACCAGAACCACTTGGCCGGGTTCTCGTCCGTGCCCTCCCACGCGAGGATGTGCGTCGCCACTCGGTCCAGGAACCACCGGTCGTGGGAGATGACCACGGCGCAGCCGGGGAACTGCTCCAGCGCGTTCTCCAGCGAGCCCAGGGTCTCCACGTCCAGGTCGTTCGTCGGCTCGTCCAGCAGGATCAGATTGCCGCCCTGCTTGAGGGTCAGGGCCAGGTTCAGCCGGTTGCGCTCACCACCGGAGAGCACGCCCGCCGGCTTCTGCTGGTCCGGGCCCTTGAAGCCGAAAGCGCTGACATACGCCCTGGACGGCATCTCGGTCTGCCCGACGTTGATGTAGTCGAGCCCGTCGGACACCACCTCCCACACCGTCTTCTTCGGGTCGATACCGGCCCGGTTCTGGTCTACATAGGACAGCTTGACCGTCTCACCGATCTTGACGTCGCCCTCGTCCGGCTTCTCGAGCCCGACGATGGTCTTGAACAGCGTCGTCTTACCGACACCGTTCGGGCCGATCACACCGACGATGCCGTTGCGCGGCAGCGTGAACGACAGGTCGTCGATCAGCACCCGCTCCTCGAAGCCCTTCTTCAGGTGCGAGACGTCGACGACCACGCTGCCCAGCCGCGGCCCCGGCGGGATCTGGATCTCCTCGAAGTCGAGCTTGCGGGTGCGCTCGGCCTCGGCGGCCATCTCCTCGTAGCGGTCGAGGCGGGCACGGGACTTGGTCTGGCGGGCCTTGGCGTTGGACCGCACCCAGTCCAGCTCGTTCTTGAGCCGCTTCGCCAGCTTCGCGTCCTTCTTGCCCTGGACCTCGAGGCGTTCCCGCTTCTTCTCCAGGTAGGTCGAGTAGTTGCCCTCGTACCCGACGACCCGGCCACGGTCGAGTTCCATGATCCACTGGGCGACGTTGTCCAGGAAGTACCGGTCGTGGGTGACCGCCAGGACGGCGCCGGGGTAGCTGGCCAGGAACTGCTCCAGCCAGAGCACGCTCTCGGCGTCCAGGTGGTTGGTGGGCTCGTCGAGCAGCAGCAGGTCGGGCTTCGACAGCAGCAGCTTGCACAGCGCCACCCGGCGGCGCTCACCACCGGACAGGTGCGTGACGGGCTCGTCCGGGGGCGGGCAGCGGAGCGCGTCCATCGCCTGCTCGAGCTGGGAGTCCAGCTCCCACGCGTCGGCGTGGTCGAGGTCCTCCTGGAGGCGCCCCATCTCCTCCATCAGCTCGTCGCTGTAGTCGGTGGCGAGCTGCTCGGCGATTTCGTTGAAGCGGTCGAGCTTCACCTTGATCTCGCCGAGGCCCTCCTCGACGTTGCCGCGCACCGTCTTGTCCTCGTTGAGCGGCGGCTCCTGCTGGAGGATGCCGACGGTGGCGCCCGGCTGCAGGAAGGCCTCGCCGTTGCTCGGCTGATCGAGTCCGGCCATGATCTTCAGCACGGTGGACTTGCCGGCACCGTTCGGACCCACGACGCCGATCTTGGCGCCCGGGTAGAACGCGGTGCTGACGTCATCGAGGATGACCTTGTCCCCGACGGTCTTGCGCACCTTTTTCATGGTGTAGATGAACTCGGCCATGCCCACGATCGTAGAGCCGTGTCACGCGCGACCGAACGCCGGTCACCATCCCACGACGGACCGTCAACCCCCGGTCACCGTGGAGAACAGGCGGCGCTCACGGCCCCCGCCCTCCACGCGGCCCGGGCGGAACCGGACGCCACCGACCCAACCGCACGTTCTCCTGCGCGCCGCCGGCGGCGCCGGAAGGGCCCGACGGCGTATCCCGGTGCCGCCAGGGAGGTTTCGATCGCGCCCACGAGCTACCGCGGCGCACCACGAAACTCTCGATGTCAACTTGAGCACGAGGCGCCCCCGTGGTCTCACCACCCCGGTCAAGCCGCACCGACCCGACGCGCGGTCCCCCGGACCACCCGCCGGCAACACACCTGTGCCGTCGGCCGAACCGGCGCCCGCCGCACCGATCGACCGCGGCCATCCGGCCACGCGTTCCGCCCCTGGTCATCACCGTCATCGCCGTCATCACCGGTACTCCTCGCCATCCGTTGTTCCGGCCTGACACCAGGGTGCCCGGAAGAACGACGATTCGGCGGACGAGGGCGAAAACCACCGAAATCTGTGGACAGTTTGGAGCGGTGTGGACAACTCGCGGCGAAAACCGGTCGTCACGGCGGAATTGTCGGTGCCGTGTGCTAAGTGCGCGGCTTGCCCTGTTCGGCCATCTGCTTGAGCATCGCGTTGTAGGCGGCAAGCTCCTGGTCGCCGCTCGCTTCTTCCCGCCGGTCCCGCCGCTTCGCCTCACGCGCGTCCGCCCGCGCCCACTGCACGAGCAACGCGATCAGCACCAGCAGCACCGGAACCTCTCCGGACGCCCAGGCGATGCCACCGCCGAGCCGCTGGTCGGCCAGCAGGTCGGAGACCCACGGCAGGTGCAGGCCGCGGTAGAAGTTGTCACCGATGATCGTCTGCTTCGACATCAGGATCACGCCGAAGAAGGCGTGGAACGGCATGGCGGCGAACATCATCCCGAGTCGCCCGAGGTGCGGGAGCCGCCGTGGAGCCGGGTCCACGCCGATCACCGGCCAGTAGAAGACGTAGCCCGCGAGGAGGAAGTGGGCGTTCATCAGAAGGTGTGCCCAGTGGTAGTTCAGGGCGGCGTCGAACAGACCGGAGAAGTACAGGGCGTAGAACGAGCCGACGAACAACACCAGCGCTACGACCGGATGGGTGAGAAGTCGTGAAACCGGCGAGTGCACCGCCGCCAGCAGCCATTCCCGCGGTCCGGGCGGAGCGTCCCGGCCGGCCACCGGCAGCGCGCGCAACGCGAGCGTCACCGGGCCGCCCAGCACGAACAGCACCGGCGCGATCATCGACAGGAGCATGTGGCTGCCCATGTGCACGCTGAACATCGCCGGCGAGTAGCGGCCGATGCCGGACGACGTCGCGATCAGCAGCACGAAACAGCCCACGGTCCACGAGACCGTCCGGCCCACGGGCCAGTCGACACCGTTGCGCCGCAGCCTCCGCACGCCCGCGAGGTAGAGGGCGGCCAGCACGATCGCCGCCGTGCCGTAGACGAGGTCGAACCGCCAGTCGAACAGCAGCCGCACGACGGTCGGCGGGCCGGACAGGTCGTAACCGACGAGGAGTTCCGTGGTCGAGGGCTGCGCGACGTCCTGCGGCGGCGGAGTGCGCCCGAGCGCGGTCGCGATCCCGATCGTGACGAACATGATCAGCACCTCGACCGCGGCCAGCCGCAGGAGCTGCCCGCCGCCCTGTCGGTCGGCCACCGCGCGCACGCCGCGGGAACGCTGCTGCTGCCCGAACACCCCGAGGACGAGCAACGCGGCGATCTTGGCCACCACGAGCAGGCCGTACTCGGTGGTGAACAGATCGGACACCGGCAGCCGGACCAGCGCGTTGATCACGCCGGACACGGCCATCACGATCCAGCAGACGAGCGCGAGCTTGGAGAAGCGCCGGGCGGCCAGCGCCAGGTTCTCGCCGCGCCGCCAGCCGAGAGCGAGCAGGGCGACCAGGCCGCCGACCCACAGGGACGCGGCGATCAAGTGGTAGAGCAGGCTGTTCGTCGCGAGGTCGTGGGACCCGCCGCTCGCGGAGTGCCCCGTCACGGCCACCGGGACCAGCCCGGCTACGGACAGGCCGAACAGCACGGCCGTCCAGCCCCAGGACAGCGCGAGACGGCAACCGAGCACCAACACCAGCGCGATCCCCGCCGTCCACAGCCAGGCCTTGGGCTGTTCGATCGCGTCGACCAGGTCGATGAGGACCTGGGGCGAGAACAGCTCGGTGACCGGCTTGCCCGCCCCGTCCGCGGCGGTGAACAGGACCGAGGCGAGTGCCGCGAAGAACCACACCCACGCGGCGACCCCCGCGGTGCGCAGGGCCGCGTAGCCGTCGGGCGCCAGCACACCCGACTTCTGCGGCGGCACGAGGAACGCCGCGAGCAGCAGGGAGCCGACGCAGACGACCGACGCCACGTCGGCGAGCACGCGGACCACGCCGACGCCGTACTGGGTGACGAGGCCGGGATCGGGCAGGCCGGCGACGAGGTAGGTGGCTCCGCCCGTCATCGCGAGCAGCGCGACGGCCACCACCGCGGCCAGCAACCCGCACACCAGCAGCAGCGGGAGGACGCTCACCCGGCGCCGGGTGACGGTCTCGGGAGCTTCGGAGGGCACGTGTCGAGGGTAGGCCTGCCTCAGACGGGCAGCTCGGCAGCGGTCCGTTCACGGTGACGTGCGCGACTCGCGCCGACCGCGGCGGGGGCGATGAGGGCTGCCAGAACCGCGACCAGCACAAACGAAGCGGACAGGGAGGTCGCCTGTGCGATACCGCCGATCAGGGGCGGACCGGCCAGGAAACCGGTGTAGGCGACGGTCGTGACGAACGCGATCTCCCGCTCGCCCCCGCTGCCGTCGGCGCGCTCGCCGGCCTCACCGGCCAGGCTGAGCGCGACGGGGAACGCGGCCGCGAGCCCCATGCCGGCCAGGACGAACCCGGCGAACGCGACTCCGGCGACCGGCACGACCGCGGACATCAGCAGACCGGTTCCGGCCACGACAGCTCCGATCACGAGAGTGCGCGTCGCGCCGAGCCGGCGTTGCATCCACGCGCTGCCCAGGCGCGTGACGGCCATCGCCAGCGAGAACGCGGTGAAGGCGAGGGCGGCCGCGCCCTGCCCCGCGCCGTGCTCGGTGACCAGCAGCAGTGCTGACCAGTCCGAGCTGGCCCCCTCGGCGACCGCGGAGCACAACGGCACCACCGCGAGCAGCCAGAGGACGGGCCGCCTCGCCGTGCGGGTCTTTCGGACGGGTTGGCCGGACCGCGGGACCGCGCGCGGCAGCCCGCGGTAGACCGCAACCATCGCCAGCGCCGTCACCACAGCGGCAACGACGAAGTGGCGCGTCGGGGACCAGTGCTGGGCAGCGGCGAGACCGGCCGCGGCAGAGGCGATCAACCCGCCGAAGCTGAACCCGGCGTGGAACACCGGCATGATCGCCTTGCCCGTGCGGCGTTCGACGCTGACGCCGCCGATGTTCATCGCCACGTCCAGCGCCCCGTTGGCGAAGCCGATCCCGAACAGGGCGGCGGCCAGCCACGCGACCGAGCCGACCAATCCTGCCAGGGGCAGTACGACGCAGGACAGCAGGGTGGCCGCGAGCACGACGGCCCGCGCGCCGAACCGCTCCGACAGCCGCCCGGACAGCGGCGCCGCCAGGAGCAGCCCGGCAGTGCCGCCGAGCAGGGCGAGCCCCAGCGCGCCCGGGCTCGCCCCGACCTGCTCCGCGAGTGCGGGCACGCGCGGCGCCCACGACCCGTACACCGCGCCGTTGAGCGCGAAGACCACGAACACCGCTACCCGGTCGCTGACCACGATCACCCGTCCCACAATGACTTAAGCGCTTCAGAACGTCAACCGGATCTCGGACCGGTTTAGACTGCGCCGATGACCGGTACCCGTCGGCGCCGACCGACGCTCGACGACGTCGCCAGCGCGGTGGGCGTCTCCCGGGCAACGGTGTCCAACGCGTACAACCGACCCGACCAGCTCTCCGCCGAGCTGCGGGACGAGGTCCTGCGGGTCGCGAAACAGCTCGGCTACACCGGTCCGAACCCCGTCGCCCGCAGCCTCGCCACACAGCGCTCCGGTGCGATCGCGTTCATGCTCGACACCGGGTTGTCCGCGGCCTTTTCCGATCCGGCGCTGTCGATCACGCTCGACGCGCTGGCGAGCCGCGTCGACCCCGAGGGGCATGCCCTTCTGCTCCTGCCGGGCGGCGACGACGGCGGGCCGCGGGCGGACCGGGTGCTGGCGGCACAGGCCGACCTCGCGGTCGCGTACTCCCTGGCCGACCACGCCCCCGCGCTCCGGGCGGTCAAGCAGCGCGGGCTGCCCCTGGTGGTGATCGACCAGCCGATCGTGCCCGGCGCGGCACGGGTGTCGACGGACGACCGCGGTGGCGCGACGGCCGCGGCCCGGCACCTCCTGGAACTCGGACACCGGCGGTTCGCGATCCTGTCCGCCCAATGCCTGTCCGAGCCGCGGGGCGGCCCCTTGACCGCCGGCGAAGCGGCGAAGAGCCGGTTCCTCGACAATCGGGAACGGCTCGCGGGATACCTGGAAACGCTGGCCGGAGCGGGCATCGATCCGGACGCGGTGCCGATCTGGGAGGTCTCCGGGCTGTCGCGGGAGGCGGCGATGCCCGGCGCGGCCCGGCTGCTGGACCGGGAACCCACCGCGCTGCTGTGCATGTCGGACGAGCTCGCGCTCGCCGCCCTGGCCGTGGCGCGGCAGCGCGGCCTGCGCGTGCCGGAGGACCTGTCGATCGTCGGATTCGACGACACGCCACCGGCCGCGTGGTCGGACCCACCGCTGACCACGGTGCGGCAGGACCTGGTGCGCAAGGGACAGCTGGCCGGCGAGCTGGCGTTGCTGTTGCTCGCCGGGCGGCGCGCGCCGAAGGCGACCACATTGGACGTCGAACTCGTGGTGCGCGGTTCCACGGGTCCCGCGAAATAGCAGAGAATTCACGCGTCCGGCAAGAACGTGTTCGCGAACCTGTGGACAAGTCCGTTCACGCACGCCCGATCGAGTTAACGGAACCTACTTATCCACAGAAGTAGAAATGCCTGCTGACAGCCTCGCCCGGAGCGGCCATTGTGGAACCCGGACCGCGGGAGTGCGGTCCCCACAGGGAAACTCACAGGGGAGATCAGAGATGTTCGGCATTCTCGGGAGAACTCGCGCGTACCTGCCCAAGGCGCTCGTCCTGGCCGCGCTGGGACTGCTGGCGGCCGGAGGTGTCGCCGAGGCGGAACCCACTCCGCCGACCGGTAACGGGTGCGAGCAGGGCGAGTTCTGCGCGTGGTCGGGAGACTTCTACGGGGGCACGGTGCAGATGCTCGACCTCCGCACGGCCAATCCCGGCGAGTGCATCCCGCTCGGCGGCGATGCCCGGTCTTTCGTCAACCGGCTGGACCGCGAGGTGACCGTGTACCAGGGCGAGGACTGCTCCACCGAGGGGGACTTCACGACGTACCCCGGCGGCGGGACGTTCGTACCGCACGCCCCGTTCATCGTGCGGGCGATCCAGATCTGGGACAACAACTGACATCGCCCCGCCACAGTCGAGACCGGCGTCCGCTCGCTCCTGGGGACACGTGAGTCCGGGCGGGCGGCGGTCGGGAATCGCTTTCCCGCAGCGGTTCCCGCCCACGGGCGCGCCGAGGCACACGGCGCGCCCGTGGGTTCTCCCAAGCCGCCTGTCGACGCGGCCGGATGTCAGTCAGTCGCGCGAGGGCGGCTGACTGATCAACTCCGGTCCCGGTAGGCGTTGAGGTCCTCCGGAGGGTTGGCGGCGGCGGGACGGCTGAGCACGGCCCGGATGCGTGCCGGGTCGACCTTCGGACGGCGATCGGCGGTGAGCAGGCCGTTGCGTTCCTGCTCGGTATCGGTCAGCTGCGTGTAGCAGAAGCCGGCGAGGGCGGGTGAGGTCAGGACAGCGGTGACGAGTTCCTCCAGGCGCGCCACCAGGTCGTCGTCATCGACAACCGTCGAATAGCCGAACCACTTCTCGCCTTCGGCGGGCACGTGGGAAAGGCCGCCGAACTCGGTCAGCATGATCGGACGGACGGGTTCGGCGTGGGGGTCGATGTCGCCGAGCAGGAGGCGGCGGCCGCCTGGCCGGCCGGTGGACAGGGTACCGTGCAGCGCCTCGGCGTCACCGTAGCGAATGGACAGAGCGGACCCGGTCGGCGCGTAGTCATGCACCCCGACGATGTCGGCCTCCGGGATCTCCCAGCCGTCGTTGCCGATGACGGGCCGCGTGGGGTCGATGCTCTTGGTGAGGTGGTACAGGGATCGGACGAAGTGAACCTGTGCGGGCTCGGTGGCGATGTCGGGCACGCCCCAGCTTTCGTTGACCGGCACCCAGGTGACGATGCTGGGGTGGCTGCGGTCCCGGCGCAGGATCTCCAGCCATTCCCAGGTGAGCCGTTCGACGGCTTCGGGTGCGAACTCGTAGGCGTTCGCGGTCTCGCCCCAGACCAGGAGGCCGAGCCGGTCGCACCAGAAGAGGAACCGCGGATCCTCGGCCTTCTGGTGCACGCGCACGCCGGTGAAGCCCAGTTCCTTGGCGAGTTCGACTTCGTGGCGCAACGCGACAGCATCGGGGGCGGCGAGGTGTGACTGCGGCCAGTAGCCCTGCTCGAGCACCATGCGCGGGTAGTACGGGACGTGATTGAGGAGGAAGCGACCATCGGCCACGCCGACCTCGCGCAGGCCCAGGTAGCTGGACACGACATCGGAAGGCGCCTCGGCGGCGTGCAGTTCGACGGCGGCGTCCACCAGCACCGGGTGCTCCGGGGACCACAGCAGCCGGGAACGGTCCGGTCCGTGTCGCAGCGCGGGCACCGCAACATCGAACCGGAACCGGCGCCGGTCGACACGCACCGATTGCTCGGCGAGGATTTCGTCGCCGAGGCGCAACACCACGCGGACGGTGACCGCTTCACCTGGTGCGACGGAGAATTCGCCCTCGCAGACGACGGATGCCCGGGCGATGTCGGTCGTCCAGTGCAGTTCGCGGAGGTGCAGGGCAGGCACGACCTCCGCCCAGACCGGTTGCCAGATCCCGGTGGTACGGTGGTACCAGATGTCGTGCGGCTCGCGGTGCCAGTCCTGTTTGCCCCGGGGCTGGGTGCCCTCGTCCGCGCGGTCCTCGGCCCGCAGGACGATCACCTGTGGACCGTCGGCCCCCAGTGCCTGCGTGATGTCGAAGGAGAACGGTGTCTGTCCACCGGTGTGGCTGCCCAGGTGGATTCCGTTGACCCACACGGAAGCCGCGTAGTCGACCGCGGCGAAGTGGAGGATCAGGCGGTGGCCGGGCGGGATCGGCGGGGTGTCGACCTCGCGCCGGTACCAGACCACACCGTGTGGTCCGGGCTCGTGCACGCCGGAGAGTTCCGACTCCGGTGGGTACGGGACGGTGATGGTGCGATCGAAGGCGTCCGGCTTGGTGAACCACTGGCCGGCGAGGCCGCGATCGTCGTCGTCGAAGGCGAAACCCCACTCGCCGTCCAGCTCGAACCACTCCGAGCGGACGAGCTGCGGTCGTGGGCAGAGGCGGTCCGGGTCGGCGGCGATCATGACAAAACCCTACGACAGGAAGGAGGATTGGGCATCGAACTGTGAGCTGCTGGCTTCGGCGTCGTGACTGCCGGGTCGGCCTGGTGCCGGGCACCGACAGGACTCCCGGCGGCGCGGTAATCACCCGGCGGGCCCGCGGCCGGCCACCTCCCGCGCTCTCCCGTTTGGGACGACCCGAAAGGGGTGATCCGGTGTCCCAGCACCAGGTTTCACGTGAGGTGTGGCGCGCTTTCCTCGCGCAGCAGGGCGATGGTGGAACCATCACCGCGACCCGTGATGCGGGTGATGCCGTTCGGCGCCCTGGTCGAACTTCTGTCGCGGGTCCCCGGGCTGCTGCCGCGGCCCGCCTAGACGGAAGTCGAGCCCGGCTCGCCTATCGAGGTCCGCATCGCGAACCGTCGAGAACCGTCGTGTGAGCGTGGTTCCCGCCTGATGGCGGAGTGCGGGGGCAGAACGGCGCGAGCTCGGCCGGACGGGCCGTTCGGCGGGAGGTGAGGCCGCCGCCTGCCAGCAGGCCTCGCAGCACTCCTTGCGGCGCTCCCGGCGCACCTTGCCGCGCACGGTGCGACAGCCGCGCCGCATACGTTGCGGCGCACCTCGCCACGCTCGCCACACATGTGGCGCCATACCTGCCTGCCGATCGTCGCGGCGCACCGCCCCACGCCACGCGGCGCACCTTCACGCGCACGATGCGGCAGCCTTGCCGCTGCGCCGCACGATGCGGCAACTTCGCCGCGGCGCACCTCGCCTCGCTCGCCACACATGTGGCGGCATACCTTCCTGCCGATCGTCGCGGCGCACCGCCCTATGCCACGCGGCACGCCGCCCCACGCCACGCGGCGCAGCTTGCCGCGCACACTGCGGCAACTTCGCCGCGCACCTGGCGCGGCGCGCGCCGCGCAGCACCGGGGGCGAGTGCCGGGGCGTCAGCCCTGCCTGACGTCCACTACGACGCAGCTGATGTTGTCCGGGCCGCCGCCGGCGTTGGCCAGCTCCACCAGCCGCTGCACGGCCGCCTGCGGCTCCGCCACGGTCGCCAGGACCTCCGTCAGCGCCGGGGGCGGCACCACGTCCGACAGCCCGTCCGAGCAGATCAGGTACCGGTCGCCGGGCTGGGCATCCAGCACGAAGAGGTCCGGCTCGGGCTCGCCGGCGCCCTGCAGGGCACGCGTCAGCACCGACCGCTGGGGGTGGCTCCCCGCCAGCTCCGGGGAGATCCGCCCCTGGTCCACCAGCTCCTGGACCACAGTGTGGTCCCGCGTCACCTGCACCAGCTCGCCGTCCCGGAGCCGGTAGGCACGCGAATCACCGACGTGCGCCACCGCGAACGACGCGCCGTCCCACGCCAGCACGGTCAGCGTGGTCCCCATGCCCTGCAGCCCGCTGTCCTCTTCGACCAGCGCGCGCAACCGCCGCCCGGCGTCGGACACCGCGGCGGCCAGCGCCTCCACGTCGGGCTTGCCGGACTCGGCCGCCAGCCGCTCGTCCAGCGCGGCGACGGCCGCGATCGCGCCCGAGCTGGCGACCTCACCGGCCACATGACCACCCATCCCGTCGGCAACGGCGAGCAGACGGGGACTCGTGAACACCGAGTCCTCGTTCGCTTCGCGTCGCTGCCCGACGTCGGAAGCCACGGCGTAGGAAATCGTCAGCGGCCCAGGTTCCATACCTGAAGTAAAGCAGCGGCCCTCGAACCGCGGCACAGCCTCACCCCGTCCGGGGCCCCATGCGCCACAATCGGCAGCGTGTGGTTCGCCATCCTGGGTCCCGTCGAGGCGCGGTCCGCGGCCGGGAACCCGGTGCCCCTCGGCGGGCCGCGGCCCCGGTCCCTCCTCGCCCTCCTGCTGCTCGACGCCGGTCGCGTCGTCGGCACCGAACGCCTCATCGACGGCCTCTACGGCGACCAGCCACCCGGCGACGCGGCCAACGCGCTGCAGGCCCAGGTGTCCCGGCTCCGCCGCAAACTGGGCGACGAGGCCCGCATCGAATCCAACCCCGCCGGCTACCGGCTCGCGATCGAACCCGACCACGTCGACGTCCACCGGTTCACGCGGCTCGCCCGCGACGGCCGGGACGCCCTCGACCGGAACGAGCACGCCCGCGCCGCGAAACTCCTGCGCGACGCCCTCGCCCTCTGGCGCGGCCCGGCACTGGCCGACGTGCGCGAAGCACCCTTCGCGGAGGCGCACGCCGTCCGCCTGGACGAACTGCGCACCACAGCCATCGAGGACCGCGCCGAAGCCGACCTCGCCCTCGGCGAATCCCGCGCGATCATCGGCGAGCTCACCGACCTGTGCGCTGCCCACCCACTCCGCGAACGGCTGCGCGTGCTGCTCATGCGCGCACTCGCCGCCAACGGCCGCCAAGCCGAAGCGCTCACCGTCTTCGAAGACGCCCGCCGCACACTCGCCGACGAACTCGGCGCCGACCCGTCCCCCGAACTCGCCGCCGCCCACCTCACGGTGCTGCGCGCCGAGGCGCCCCCCGAACCGCCGCGCCTGCCCGGCCAGCTCACCAGCTTCATCGGCCGCGAACCCGAACTGGCGCGGATCGCGGCCCTTCTCGACAGCAACCGGCTGGTCACACTCGCCGGCCCGGGTGGCGCGGGGAAGACCCGGCTGTCCATCGAGACCGGCGCCCGCCAGCAAGGCGAGGCCTGCTTCGTCGACCTCTCCCCCGTCACGAGCGGCGGCGACGTCGCTCAGGCCGTGCTCACCGCGCTCGGCCTGCGGGAGACCGCCCTGTTCGCCTCCCCGGGCGCGTCCCCGGACCCGGTCGGCCGGATCGAGGTGGCGCTCACCGGCCGGCGGATGCTGCTGATCTTCGACAACTGCGAGCACGTCATCGCCGACGCCGCGAAGCTCGTCCACCGCTTGCTGGCGTCCTGCCCCGGCCTGCGGGTGCTCGCCACCAGCCGCGAGCCGCTGGGCATCACCGGCGAAGCGCTGTGCCCCGTCCCGCCCCTGGCGCTCCCCCCGCCCGGCACCGGCTCCGCGGATGCCACGACCTACCCCTCGGTGCGGTTGTTCGCCGACCGCGCCGCCGCCGCGCGAGCGGATTTCCGGCTCGACGACGACGCGGTCCAGCGCGTGCTCCGGATCTGCACCGCACTCGACGGGATGCCCCTGGCCATCGAGCTGGCCGCGGCGCGGCTGCGGACCCTGTCGCTGGACCAGCTCGAAGCCCGCCTCGACGACCGGTTCCGCCTGTTGTCCAAAGGCAGCCGCACCGCGGCGCCCCGGCACCAGACGCTGCACGCCGTCGTGGAGTGGAGCTGGGACCTCCTCGACCCGGACGAACAGGACCTGGCCCGGCGGCTGGCCGTCTTCGCCGGCGGTGCCACCGCCGAGGCGGTCGCGCGCGTGTGCGGACTGTCCGAACCGGACGCCGAGGACCTGCTCGACAACCTTGTCGACAAGTCGCTCGTCGAGTACTCCGGGGGGCGGTACCGCATGCTGGAGACGATCCGGGCGTTCAGCGCGCAACGGCTCGACGAATCCGGCGAACGGGACAGGCTGGACCGGGCACACGCCGAGTACTTCCTCACCTTGGCCCGGACCGCGGACTCGTTCCTGCGCCGCGCCGAGCAGGTCGACTGGCTCGCGCGGCTGTCCGCCGAGCGGGCGAACCTGAACGCCGCGTTGCGCTGGGCGGTCGACGCGGACACCCGGCTGGCGCTGCGGCTCGTCGGGGCGCTCTCGTCGTACTGGCGGATGCAGGGGGTGCGCAGCGAGATCGGGCCGGTCGCCGCCCGGTTGCTGGCGAAACTGCCGCCGGAACCGCCCGACGACCTGGCGGAGGAGTACGCGCTGTGCGTGCTCAACGCCGCGCCGGCCAACCCGCCGGGCCTGGCCGGGCACCTGCGGCGGGTCGAGTCGATCATGGCTTCGCTGACGTGGCCGCTGCGCCAGCCCTACCTGCTCGTGTACTGGGCGCTGTTCGCCGGCCCGCCGGACCCGGCGCACGAGCCGAGCGACCTGGAACGGGCGATGTTCGACGGCGACCCGTGGTTCCAGGCGCTGGGGTACTTCTCGATGAGCTACCTCCGCCTCTACAACGGAGAGCCGGCTGCGGCTGAGGAGGCGTTCGTCCGGTCGCTCGAGCTGTTCCGGGAGCTCGGCGACCGGTGGGGCGTCGCCCAGGTGCTGGACGGGCTGGCAGCGGCCGCCGACCTGCGGGGCGACCGGGCCACCTCGCTCGCGCTGCTCGACGAGGCGATCGAACTGCTCAAACAGCTCAACGCGACGGAGGAGCTGGCCGAACTGTGGTACCGGCGGGCCGACCGGCTGCTGCGCGACGGCGACCTGACCGACGCCGAGGCCGGGTACCGTCGTGCGGCGGATCTGGCCCGGCGGGCGGGCGCCCGGACGGTGCTCGCTCACGCGGACCGCGGGTTCGGCGAGCTGGCGCGGCGGCGGGGTGACCTCGCGGAGGCGCGGGCGCACTACGAGCGCGCGCTGGGCGCGCTGGGAGCGGACTGGCAGAGCGAGGCCGCGGGCGCCCAGATCCTGACGGGGCTGGGACGTCTCGCGGAGGCCGAGGGCGACCTGACGCGCGCGCGGACGCAGCACCGGCAGGCGCTGGACGTGACATTGGCACAGCACTTCCGGACGAACGTCGCGGACGCCGTCGAGGGGCTGGCGGGGGTGACGCTGCTCGACGGCGAGCCCGGGGAGGCCGCCGAGCTGCTCGGGATGGCGGTCGCGCTGCGCGGCACGGCCCATCCGGGTGACCAGGACGTGGCGGGCGTCGCGGCCGGCTGCCAGAAGCTCCTCGGCGCCGACGCGTTCGCCGACGCGTACGACCACGGCGCGGCGATGCCCGCCGAGGAGATCATCGCGCGCCTGCGTGCACCGCGGGAGGCGTAGCCGGGGCAGCGTGGCAGGAGTTCCCGGCGCCGCGAGCGTGGCAGCGACGAGAGCGCCCGAGTCACGGGGGCCGGGCTACCGCACGCGCGCAATGCGGCACGCGCCGCACAAGCAACCCAGACACCGCGAACACGACACGCGCGGCAGCGACGAGAACACCCAGGCCTCTGCGCCCGGTACCGCACGCACACCGGGCGACACCCGCCCCACAAGCAACCCAGACACCGCGGAGCACGACACGCGCGGCAGCGACGAGAACATCCAGGCCGCGTCGCCGGGGTAACGCACGCACATTGCGACACCTGCCGCACAAACAACCCAGACACCGCGAGCACGGCACGCGCGGCCGCGACGAGAACACCAGGCCGCTGCGCCCGGGGTACCGCACGCGCACCGGGCGACACCTGCCGCACAAGCAACCCGGGCACCGCGAGCACGGGCAGGCGTGGCACGACGAGAGCGCCCAAGTCGCGTTGCCCAGGTACCGCACCCGCACCGCGCCACACCAGCCGCACAAACAACCCAGCCACCGCGGAGCACGGCACGCGCGGCAGCGACGAGAGCATCCAGGCCGCGTCGCCGGGGTAACGCCGCACACTGTGCGACACCTGCCGCACAAGCAACCCGGGCACCGGTAGCACAGCAGCGACGAGAGCGCCCAAGTCGCGTTGCCCAGGTACCGCACCCGCACCGCGCCACACCCGCCACACAAACAACCCAGCCACCGCGGAGCACGGCACGCGCGGCAGCGACGAGAACACCAGGCCGCTGCGCCCGGGTACCGCACGCGCACCGCGCCACACCCGCCCCACAAACAACCCAGACACCGCGAGCACAGCAGCGACGAAAGCGCCCGAGTCACGATGCCCGAGCTACCGCACGCGCGCAATGCGGCACGCGCCGCGCCCGCCGCACCCCGGCAAGCGGCCCGCGGAACGCCGCCGGCTGTGCGGTGGCCGCAGGTGGCCAGCCCGCTGCCAGGACCCCCGGCAGGGCCTCAGATGCCGTAGTCCTTCACCTTCAGCGCGTTCGCCGCCTTCAGGGTCATCCGGTCGAACACGCCCGAGAACACCCGCGTCGTCAGCATGCGGTGCGACTGGTTGCGCAACCACAGTCCCCGCGCGGTGCGCGGCGCCAGGAACGGGCCCGTGCCCTTCGCCTGCTTGGCACCCGCCTCGGCGGCGGGGCGGACCTCCGCCTCGTACCGGCCGAACGCCACCGCGTGGTCCCCGCCCGCCGCGGCCAGCTCACCGGCCAGCACGTACGCCGCCATCATCGCCAGGCCCGTGCCACCGCCGCCCGGGCCCACGCCCCAGCCCGCGTCGCCGACCAGGGCGACCCGTCCGCGCGTGTACGCGGGCAGGTAGACGTGCGCCAGCTCGTCGAAGTACAGGTCGTCCGCGTCGGCCAGTGCGGCGACCAGCCGCGGCACCTCCCAGCCGACCCTGGCGTAGACCTCCGCGATCGTCCGCTTCAGCTGGACCTCGTCCTTGCGCTCGAAGCGCCGCCCCTCCAGCGGGAACACCAGACCAGCGCTCGCCGGGCCGTCCGGGTCCTGCGCGGACAACGTCACGCCCCGCCCCGGCACGTTGTAGATCAACCCGGTGTGGTCCAGCCGCAGGTGGTTCGGCGCGGTGAACCCGGCGAACGCGTACCCCATCTCCGTGCGGAACCGCGACTCCGGCCCGAACGCGAGCGCCCGCACCCCCGAGTGCAGCCCGTCGGCACCGATCACCAGGTCCACGGTCCGCGGCGCGCCGTGGGCGAACGTGACCTCCACGCCGGCCGCCGTCTCGGTCAGCGACGTGATCCAGTCCCCGAACACGTACTCGGTGTCCGCCCTCGTCGCCTCGTACAGCACCCGGCTCAGATCGCCGCGCTGGATCTCGACCTCGCCGCTGATCATCGACGCCGGCAGGCTCGCCACCCGTGTCCCGGACTCGTCCAGGATGTGCTGCTCCCCCATCGACGTCTGGTGCGCGCGGATCTCCTCCAGCAACCCCATCAGACGCAGCACCCGCATCTGCTCGCCGCGGAAGTCCACCGCCTGCCCACCCTCGCGCAGCGCGGGCGCCCGCTCCACCACCGTCGTCGACCACCCCAGGCGGTTCAGCCAGTAGGCCACCGACGGGCCGGCGATGCTCGCGCCGGAAATGAGAACGGTCCTGCTCATGTGTGCCTCCTCGTCTCGGATGACCCGAGCTTCGCGAGCAGCGCTGACCGTCGGCTGACCGTGGGCTGACCGGCCCTCCGGGCACGGCCGGGTTACCCTGCTGGCCGTGCTGGTGTTGCTCCCCCCTTCGGAAACCAAGGCTGCCGGTGGCGACGGTCCACCGCTGGATCTGGACGAGCTGTCGTTCCCGGAGCTGAACCCCCTGCGGCGCAAGATCGCCGACGCGCTGGTCGACCTCGCCGCCGACGTCCCGGGGAGCCTGGACGTGCTCGGGCTGTCGCGGCGCCAGGAGGACGAGGTCGCGCGCAACGCCGCGCTCTGGACCTCCCCGACCCTGCCCGCACTGGAGCGCTACACCGGCGTCCTCTACGACGCGCTGGACTACGGCGGGATGCGCAAGGCCGCGCGGGCCAAGGCGGACCGCCGCCTCGCCGTCGCCTCCGCGTTGTTCGGCATCGCCCGCGGCGACGACCGCATCCCGGCCTACCGGCTCTCCGGCGGCACGTCCCTGCCCGCGCTGGGCTCGTTGCGCTCGCTGTGGCGTCCGGTGGCCGAACCCGCACTGGCCGAAGTGGACGGCCTGATCGTCGACCTGCGGTCGGGCGCCTACGCCGCGCTGGCCCGCGTCCCGCATGCGATCACCGTGCGGGTGGTCACGGCGAGCGGCCGGACCGTGAGCCACTTCAACAAGGCCTACAAGGGAAAGCTCGCGGCGGCGCTGGCGACCGCGTCGCGCGAACCCTCCACTGTGGAGGGCTTGATCGACGCCGCCGAGAAGGCCGGGATCACGCTCGACCGCGTCGGCGAGCAGGAGCTGGAGCTGATCACCGACCGGTGAACCGCTCCGGCCGGTAGGGCTCGAGGTCGACCGTGATCTCTTCGCCGAGCGCGAGGCACGCGATCAGGCGACCGGCGAACGGCGCCGCGGTCAGGCCACCGTGGCCGAAGCCGGTGGCGATCAGCACGTCCGGCCGGTCCTCGAGCGGGCCGAGCAGCGGCAGGCCGTCCGGCGAGGCGGGCCGGAACCCGACCCGCGTCTCCAGCAGCGTCGCCTCGGCCAGGCCGGGCGCGACGGTCAGGGCGTGGTCCAGCACCTCCCGCTGGCCGGCGGCGGTGACCCGGTGGTCGAACCCCGAGCCGGTCTCCCGCGTCGCGCCCGCGACGACCCGCGAGCCGGGGAAGGCCAGCAGGTAGTGGCTGGACACCGGCAGCACGACGGGCCATCGCGCGGTGTCGGTACCGGGTAGTTCGAAGTGGCTGATCTGACCGCGTTGCGGCGCCACCGGGACGGCGGGCAGCAGCTCCCCGGTCCAGGCGCCGGCCGCGACGACGACCCGGTCGCCGGCCAGCTCCTCGTCGCCGATCCGCAGGCCGCGCGGGGTCAGCGCGGCCCGCCCCTGGACGATCCGGGCGCCGCGCCGGACCGCCGCGTCCAGCAGGGCCTGCCGCATGCGCCGTCCGTCGACCCGGCCGCCGCCGGAGACGTGCACGGCGGCCAGGCCGGGGGCGAGCGCGGGGAACAGCTCACGGGCCTGCGCCTGGTCGAGCCGCTCGACCCGTCCCGCGGCGGGCTCACCGGCGACCCGGTCGCCGACGCGCCGGTACTCCTCGTCCAGTTCGGTCTCGTCGGCCGAGACGATCATCCCACCGACCACCTCGAACGAGGTGTTCGCGGCGCCGTCCTCGGCCAGCTGCGCCACCAGGTCCGGGTAGTACGCGGCGGCGGCCGCGGCGAAGCGGTATTCGTCGTCACCCCGCCGGCTCGTCCACGGGCACACGATGCCGGCGCCCGCGGCGGTGGCCACGCCCGGACGGTCCTCGTCGACTACGACGACGTCCGCGCCGCGCCGGGCGAGCTGGTGGGCCGCACTCGCCCCGGCGATCCCGGAGCCGATCACGAGAACACGCATGCCCGCCAGTCTGCCCGTTATTCGGTTGCGGCCACACCACCGTCACGGGCACGATCACCCGAGTGCCGGTGCGCTGGGCCCGGTGGGAAGTGAAGGAGGTGCGTCGTGTCCGTCGTTGTCCTGGGCCGTGCCCTCCTCGCCCAGCCACCCGCCCCGCCCGCCTGATCCCGCGCCGGTGGGGCACTCATCCCTGGAGACCCACCAGTGCGCCAGCACGATTCCGAAGACTTCACGCCACGCTCACGCCGTCGCCGCCCGCGGTTCGACGACGACATCAACCCCGTCCGCAGCGGCCGCCTCACCCCGGACGAACGGGAACGGCTCGCCCGGCTGCGCGACGACTCCTACGCCGAACCGGAGATCCCCGGCGGCGCCGACCGCTATTCGACCTGGGACAGCGCCGAGCACGGCCCGCGCCCGCACCCGGCGTGGGTGATCACCGAACTGGCCGCCGTGGACACCGAGCTCGGTGTCCTCAAGACCGGCAAGGAGGCCGAGGTGCACCTGCTGCGCCGCGGCCTGCCGGACGGCAGCCGGGAATGCCTGCTCGCCGCGAAGCGTTACCGCTCTAGCGAGCACCGTCAGTTCCACCGCGACTCCGGGTACCTCGAGGGCAGGCGCATGCGCCGGTCACGGGAGAACCGGGCGATGGCGCAGCGGACCTCGTTCGGCCGCAACCTCATCGCCGAGCAGTGGGCGGTCGCCGAGTTCGCCGCGCTCAGTCGGTTGTGGACGATCGGGGTGCCGGTGCCCTACCCGGTGCAGCGGGACGGCACCGAACTGCTGCTGGAGTTCGTCGGCGACGCCGACGGCACGGCGGCACCGCGGCTGGCGCAGCTGCGCCCCGAGCCCGACGAACTGCAGGACCTGTGGTTCCAGACGCTCGGTGCGCTCGACGTGCTGGCGTCCGAGGGGCTCGCGCACGGAGACCTGTCCGCCTACAACATCCTCGTCCACGACGGCCGGATCGTGCTGATCGACCTGCCGCAGGTGGTCGATGTGGTGGCCAATCCGAGGGGAGCGGAGTACCTCAGCCGTGACGTCCACAACATCTCCGGGTGGTTCGCCGCACGGGGACTGCAGGTCGGAGCCGATGACCTGGCATCCGACCTGCGGAAGCGGGCGGGGCTGACGTGAGGTCCCGGACGGTCTTCGGGTATTCTGATCACAGTCCGCAACCGGGCGACGTGAATTCGGGTCGCCCCCTTCCTGGAACGCGGACACACCACCGATGGCGCAGCCGCGCCGGGTTCGTCCTTGTGAAAGCCCGCCGAACTTGTCTTCCGCCTGCCTGCGCGCAGGCACACCGGGCCTCCCTTGCGACGTACCACCACGTCCGAGAGGCAGTGCGTGAGCATCACCCTTGAGTCCACTTCCACCGTGCAGTCGTTTGCCGACCTGAACCTGCCCGAGCCCCTGCTCGGGGCGTTGCGCAAGGCCGGCCTCGACGCACCCTTCCCGATCCAGTCGGCGACCCTGCCGGACGCGCTCGCGGGGCGCGACGTGCTCGGCCGGGCGCAGACCGGGTCCGGGAAGACCCTCGCCTTCGGGCTGGCCCTGCTGGCCCGCCTCGACGGCGGCAAGGCCCGGTCGCGGAAACCCCGCAGCCTGGTCCTCGTTCCCACGCGTGAGCTGGCCCTCCAGGTCAGCGACGCGCTCACCCCGCTGGCCCGCGCGCTGGGCCTGTGGTGCCGGACCGCCGTCGGCGGGATGGCCTTCCCCCGGCAGGCCGACGCGCTGCACCGCGGCGTCGACCTGCTGATCGCCACGCCGGGTCGCCTGTCGGACCACGTCCGGCAGGGCACCGCCGACCTGAGCGAGGTCGACTTCGTCGCGATCGACGAGGCCGACCAGATGGCCGACATGGGCTTCCTGCCCCAGGTCCGGGAGATCCTGGACCTGACCCCGCGCGACGGCCAGCGGCTGCTGTTCTCGGCGACGCTGGACGGCGACGTCGGGCAGCTGGTCAACCGCTACCTGCACGACCCGGTCGAGCACTCGGTCGCGCCGGCCACCGCCAGCGTCGACACGATGGACCACTACGTGTTCCAGGTCTCGCGCCAGGAGAAGCAGTCGGTGATCACCGAGATCGGCGCCCGCGAGGGCCGCACGATCATGTTCGTGCGCACCAAGCACCACGTGGACCGGTTGACCGACCGGCTGCGTGAGCGGGGTGTGCGGGCGGGCGCGCTGCACGGCGGCAAGTCGCAGGGCCAGCGCAACCGGGTCCTGCAGGACTTCCGCGACGGCCACACCACGGTGCTGGTCGCCACGGACGTCGCCGCGCGTGGCATCCACGTCGACGACGTCAGCCTGGTGCTGCACGTCGACCCGGCTGCCGACCACAAGGACTACCTGCACCGAGCCGGCCGCACCGCGCGCGCCGGGGCGTCGGGCGTCGTGGTCACGCTGATCACGCCGGACCAGCGCCGCACGGTCCGCCGGATGACCGACAAGGCCGGCGTGCGCGCCGACAACCTGGTGGTCCGCCCCGGTGACCCGAAGATGGCGGACATCACCGGCTCCCGCGAGCCGAGCGGTGTCCCGGTCGTCGACCGCCCCCGCGACACCGTCCCGCGCCGGGCCGGCGGCTCGCGTGGGTTCGGCGGGCCGCAGCGTCCGCGCCGCAGCGGTGGCTACGGCCACGGTGACCGCGACCGCGGGCACGCCGGCGGGTACCGGCAGGGGCGTCCGGGCCGCGGCCCGCGACGCAGCACACCGTCCGCGAGCTGATCGAGTCTGAACGGAGAACCGCCGCGACCCACGCCAGGGTCGCGGCGGTTTTCTCATGCGCTCTGTTCCTCGAGGGCGGCTTCGTAGGCGCTGCGCAGCCGCGCGAAGACCGATTCGCGGCCGTCCGGGCGCGGGATGCCCAGGTGCTGCTCGCGCAGCTCGTCCATGAACTCGTCCCACAGCGGCTGGCCGCCGCGCTCCAGCAGCTCCGCCCGCACGGCCAGCTCGCGCGTCACGGGCAGGTGACGTCGCCCCCACGCGCCGAGCGCGGCCATGACCGGCACGAGCTGGATCGCCGGCTCGGTCAGGCTGTAGATCACCTTCTGCTTGTGGGTGGGGTCCGGGGCGCGCGACACGAGCCCCAGCTCGGTGAGCCGCTGCAGGCGCGACGCGAGGATGTTCGACGCGATCCCCTCGTCCGAGTTCTGCAGCAGCTCCCGGAAGTGGCGGCGGTTGCCGAACATCATGTCCCGGATCACCACCAGCGACCACCGATCACCCAGCACCTCGACCGACAGGTTGATCGGGCACCCCGACCGGCGTTCCTCCGTCATCGCTTCTCCTTCCGATTGCAGTTTACAACCGGTCTCGGAAGCAGTACAGTTCCCGGAAACCGATTGCAACTCGCAACCAGATAGGGGAACGACGATGACCACGGTGTCCAGCGACCTCGGCATCTCGATCGACGGCTACCTGGCCGGTCCCCGGCAGAGCCGGGAGAACCCGCTCGGCGAAGGGGCCGAACGGCTGCACAGGTGGATGTTCGAAGCCGAGGAGGAGAACCAGGCCGAGGTGGACGCCATCCTCGGGCACGGCGCCTACATCATGGGGCGCAACATGTTCGGGCCCGTCCGCGGCGAATGGGACGAGGACTGGCGCGGCTGGTGGGGCGAGGAGCCGCCGTACCACGCGCCGGTGTTCGTGCTGACCCACTTCCCGCACGAGCCGATCGAGATGGCGGGCGGCACGACCTTCCACTTCGTGACCGACGGGATCGAGTCGGCGATGGCGCAGGCGCGCGCCGCGGCCGGCGAGAAGACGGTGTCGGTCGCCGGCGGCGCCTCGACGGTGGACCAGTTCCTCAACGCCGGGCTGATCGACGAGCTGCGGCTGCACATCGCCCCGGTGCTGCTCGGCGCCGGTGAGCGGCTCTTCGCGACCGTGTCCGACCTGGACCTCGAGCCGGTCTCGTCGCGCACCACCTCGCTCGTCACACACGTGACCTACCGGCTCCGCCACCCGTGACCCGCGGGCCCGTGCCGGGCGGCATCGGGCCGCGACGTGGACCGGGCCGGTCCTACCGCTGCGGGAACAGCTCGAAAGTGCAGGCGAGCGGCACGCCGAACAACTCGCCCGCCGTCGAGGCGAACTGCCGCAGGAACGGCTCCGGCTCGGCCATGTCGCCGTCCAGCGCGGCCAGGTACGCCTTGTGCTCGCTCAGCGAGGCGACGGCCGCGTCGAAGGTGTCGGTGATGTCCACGCCGTGCGTCGGCCGGGGTGAACCGCTCACGGCCACCCAGCGCACACCGCTCCACGGTTCGAGGCCCAGGTCGGGGAACAGCCAGCGATTCGCCGCGTCGCGAACCGCGTCGAGGACCGCCGCGCCGACGTGCCGGTGATCGGCCATGTTGAACCCGCCGCCGGGGAAGCTCTCGCGGTGGTTGAGCGTCACCACGAGCTCGGGCCGGTGCCGCCGGATCGCCGCCGCGATGTCGCGCCGCAGGGGGACCCCGTTCTCGATCAGCCCGTCCGGGTGGTCGAGGAACTCGACCTGCTCGACGCCGACGACACGCGCGCTCGCGAGCTGCTCCTGCGTCCGCAGCGGCCCGGCCTCCTCGGGCGGCATGCTGTCGATCCCGGCCTCGCCGCGCGAGGCGAGGACGTAGACCACGGACTTCCCCTGGCGGGTCCAGCGGGCGATGGCACCGGCCGCGCCGTACTCGAGGTCGTCGGGATGCGCCACGACCGCCAGCGCCCGGTTCCAGTCCTCCGGCATCGGCTCCGGTCTCGTATCCGTCATGGCCCCTCCACTGCTCAGCACCGGCTCGGTGCGACACTGCGTGACGTGAACGTACCGGCTTCCCCGTCCCCAGAGCAGGTTTTCGACTGGCTCGACACCGCGGCCGAGAAGCGCGCCGCGGCCGGGCTGACCAGCCGGCTGCGCCCCCGGGGGGCCTCCTCGACGGAACTGGATCTCGCCGGGAACGACTACCTCGGCCTGGCCCGCGACAAGCGCGTCGCCGGTGCCGCCGCGGCCGCCGCGCTCCGCTGGGGTGCGGGCGCGACCGGGTCCCGGCTGGTCACCGGGTCCACGGAGCTGCACGCCGAACTCGAATACGAGCTGGCCCGCTTCTGCGGCGCGCAGGCCGCCCTGGTGTTCTCCTCGGGCTTCACGGCCAACCTCGGTGCCGTCACCGCGCTGTCCGGCGCCGAGTCGGCGATCGTCAGCGACAAGTACATCCACACCTCGCTGGTCGAGGGTTGCCGCCTGTCCCGCACCGACGTCGCCGCGATCAACCACTGCGAACCGGCGGCGATCAAGCACGCCCTCGCGACCCGACGCAAGCCGCGGGCCCTGGTCGTCACCGACTCGGTGTTCTCGGTGGACGGCGACCTGGCCCCGCTGGCGGAGCTGTCCCGGGTGTGCCGCGAGCACGGCGCGGCGTTGCTGGTCGACGACGCGCACGGGTTCGGCGTGCTCGGCGACGGCGGCCGCGGTGCCGTGCACGCCGCCGGCCTGGCCGGTGCGCCGGACGTGGTCACCACGATCACGCTGTCGAAGTCGCTGGGCGCGCAGGGCGGCGCCGTCCTCGGGCCGCGCCGGGTGATCCGGCACCTCGCCGAGACGGCTCGCAGCTTCATCTTCGACACCGCGCTCGCCCCGGCCAGCGCGGCCGCGGCGCTGGCCGCGCTCGGCGTTCTCAAGTCCGAGCCCGGCCTGCCGGAGAAGGTCGTCACCAACGCGGTGACGCTGTCCACTCAGCTGCGGGCGGCCGGGCTCCGGGTGAGCACACCGGAGGCCGCGGTGCTGTCCGTGCGGGCGCCCTCCGCCGAGTCCGCTGTGGAGTGGGCGGCCCGCTGCGCCGAACAGGGCGTGCGCGTCGGGTGTTCCCGCCCGCCGTCGGTCCCGGACGGCGTGTCGCGGTTGCGCCTGACCGTCCGGGCCGACCTCACGGAGTCCGATGTGGACACCGCGGTGAAGGTGATCAGCGAATCGGCGCCAGCCGGCGCCGCATCGTGATGTGCGGGATGCCGTCCTCGTCGAACTCGTCGCCCTCGGCGACGTAGCCGAACTTCTCGTAGAAACCCCGCGCGTAGGTCTGCGCGTCGAGCACGCTGTCCGCGTCGCCGACCGAGATCAGCGCCGCGGTCATCAGCCGCGCTGCCAGGCCACGGCCGCGGGCGCTCTTGGCGGTGACCACCCGGCCGATGCGCTGGACCCCGTCGTCCTCGGCGAGGACCCGCAGGTACGACTCGATGCCGTCCGGCCCGTCGATCCAGAAGTGGCGGGTGGTCGGGAGCAGGTCACGGCCGTCCAGCTCGGGGTACGGGCAGGTCTGCTCCACGACGAACACCTCCACCCGGAGCTGGAGGATGTCGTACAACTGCTGCGTGGTCAGGTCCGGTCCGCGGACGCCTCTCTCGGGGTTCACGCAGTCCTGACTACCAGAACACGCGGCGCGACGGGTCCGCTTCGCTCCGAATCTCGTCGGCGTAGGTGATCACGCGGGTGTAGACGCCCGGTTTGCCGGGGCGGGCGCAGCCGTCGCCCCACGACACGATCCCGATGAGCGTGTCGCCGACCACGAGCGGGCCGCCGGAGTCGCCCTGGCACGCGTCGATCTCGCCCTGCGGGTAGCCGGCGCACACCATCGAGCGGGAGTCGTAGTTGGAGTAGCTGGACCGGCAGCCGTCGTCACTGACGACCGGCACGACCGCGCTGCGCAGCACGTCCGAGCGCGCGCCGCCGTCGGCGGTGCGGCCCCAGCCGAGCACCGTGGCCTTCGTGCCCTCGGCGTACAGCGAGTCGTCTCCCGGCAGGTTCACCGTGCGGTAGGGCAGGCTCTGCGACAGCTTCAGCACCGCGACGTCATCGCCCTTGCCCGGGTCGGAGAAGGACGACGGGATCCACACGTCGCGCACGGACACGACCTTGCCGTCGTTCGTGCGCTTGTCCTGGCGGCCCGCGACCACCCGCAGATCCGTCCGCGCCACCGCCTTCGCGCAGTGCGCCGCCGTGGCCACCGCGGTCGGGCTGACGATGACGCCGCCGCAGAACTGGTTGCCGCTCTTGTCGGTCAGGAACACCGCGTACGGGTAGTCGCGGACGGACGCCTCGGTGCCGCCGACGATGTCCGGGCGCGCACTCGTGGACGGCATGGCCGCGGCGACCACCGGCACGGACGCGGCGGCGGCGATGACGGCCGCCAGCGCAAAACGGAATCGGCGGTCGCGTCGACGGTGCTTCGCCATGCGCGCGCTCCCTTCGAAAGCTCAGTGATCCCCCTGCGCACACCCGATCGTTCGACGAACGACTCCGGGGCGTGAGATTGCCGCACATACAGTAGTCGACAAGTTGCCGGAACCGGTGTCACTGAATCGGGTGGTCTCGATTCTGGGAGACTGACAGGCGTGCGAGGAATCGTGGCGCTCCTGCTGGCGCTCGGGCTCGTGGCGTGCAACGCCCCGTCCGAGCCGGCACCGCCCGCACCCTCCCCGGCGGCGCCGCCGGTGACCACGACGACCGCGCCGCCGCCGTCCACGACCACCACCGCTCCCCCGGCCTGGACCGTCGGCGCGACCCCGCTGCCGCGCCGGGCCGACGGGTTCGGGCAGGTCCGGCCGACGCCGGAGGCGCTGCGCAACCGCAGTCTGCCGACGCCGGACTTCCTCCCGCCGCCCCCGGACGGCCGGTACGCCTCGGCCGTCGGCGCCGTCCCGCGGGACGTGCTCGCCCGCAGCACGTGGCAGTCCGCGTGCCCGGTCGCCGCGTCGGACCTGCGTTACGTGACGATGTCGTTCTGGGGCTTCGACGGCAAGGCGCACACCGGCGAGATGCTGCTCAACGCCTCGGTGGCGCAGGACGTGACGCGGGTGTTCGGGCAGCTGTTCGCCGCGCGGTTCCCGATCGAGGAAATGCGGATCACCTCGCCCGCCGAGCTGGACGCGCCGCCGACCGGGGACGGCAACAACACCAGCGCGTTCGTGTGCCGCCCGGTCCGCGGCCAGACGAACTGGTCGGCGCACGCCTACGGCCTGGCGATCGACCTGAACCCGTTCTGCAACCCCTACACCAAGGGCGACCTGGTGCTGCCCGAACTGTCGTCCGCGTACCTGGACCGCTCGTGGGTGCGGCCGGGGATGGTCGAGGCCGGGGACGCGACCGTGCGTGCGTTCGCCGCGGTCGGCTGGGACTGGGGCGGCGCCTGGCGGGAACCCACGGACCGGATGCACTTCACCGCCACCGGCGGGTAGGACGGGAACAAATCGCCGGTTCGGGCCGGTTGGACGACGTGAACGCGCAGCTGCTGGAGGTTGGTCACGTGCCCCACTACGACCTGGTGATCGTCGGAACCGGCTCGGGGAACTCGATCCTCGATCCCCGGTTCGCCGGATGGAAGACGGCGATCGTCGAGAAGGGCGTGTTCGGCGGCACCTGCCTCAACGTCGGCTGCATCCCGACCAAGATGTTCGTGCACGCCGCCGACGTCGCCGCGACGCCGTCGGTCTCGAGCCGGTTCGGCATCGACGAGACGCTGGACGAGGTGCGCTGGCCGGACGTCCGCGACCGGATCTTCGGCCGGATCGACCCGATCGCCGAGGGCGGTCGCGAGTACCGGATCGGCCACGAGGACAACGCCAACGTCACGGTGTACGAGGGCCAGGGCCGGTTCACCGGGCGCAAGGAACTGACCGTCTCGTTCCCGGACGGGCGGCCGGACGAGGTCGTCACCGCGGACCGGTTCGTGCTCGCCGCAGGCGGCCGTCCGGTGGTGCCCGACCTGCCGGGGCTCGAGGACGTCGGCTACCACACGTCCGACACCGTGATGCGGCTCGAGACGCTGCCGTCGCGGCTGGTCATCGTCGGCAGCGGGTTCATCGCCGCCGAGTTCGCGCACGTCTTCACGTCGTTCGGCGTCGAGGTCACGCTGGTCGCCCGCTCCGGCGCGCTCCTGCGGAGCGAGGACTCCGACATCAGCAAGCGGTTCACCGAGCTGGCCGTGCAGCGGTTCGACGTCCGGCTCAACCGCAAGGCCGTGCGCGTGCGTCCGTCGGGTGCGGGTGTCGCGCTGGAGCTGGAGGGGCCACAGGGCGCCGAGACCGTGGAGGCGGACGAGCTGCTGCTCGCGATCGGGCGCCGGCCGAACTCCGATCTGCTCGACGTGGCCGCGACGGGCGTGACGACGACCGAGGACGGGCACGTGATCGTCGACGACCACCAGGAGACGGCGGTCGAGGGCATCTACGCGCTGGGCGACATCTCCTCGCCGTACGAGCTGAAGCACGTCGCCAACCACGAGGCGCGCGTGGTGCAGCACAACCTGCTGAACCCCGACTCCCCGATGACGGCCGACCACCGGTTCGTGCCGCACGCGGTGTTCACGTCGCCGCAGATCGCCTCGGTCGGGCTGACCGAGCAGGAGGCGCGCTCGCGGGGCGTGACGTACGTTTCGTCCACACAGGACTACGCGGGGATCGCCTACGGCTGGGCGATGGAGGACACCAGCGGGTTCGCGAAGCTGCTGGCCGACCCGGACACCGGGCAGCTGATCGGCGCGCACATCATCGGACCGCAGGCCTCGACCGTCATCCAGCCGCTGATCCAGGCGATGAGCTTCGGCCTCGACGCGAAGTCCATGGCGCGCGGGCAGTACTGGATCCACCCGGCGATGCCCGAGCTGATCGAGAACGCGCTGCTCAACCTGCCACTGTGACGAGCGGCGCGGTCCGCTGCACGCGCGCCGCCGGGCCGCTGTGGGGAGCCCGGCGTGGCCGCGGCGGACTCCCCGGTACGGCAAGCCGCCGTCGCGGTCAGACGTAGCGTGGCCGGCCCGCGAAGAAGCCGAACACCATCTGCCCGACCACCACCGCGAGCAGCATCGCGAACGGCACGGTCCACCCGCCGGTCACGTCGTGCAGGAATCCGAACAGGAACGGGCCCACCGCGGCGAGCAGGTAGCCGATCCCCTGCGCCATGGCGGACAGCTTCGCCGTGTCCGCGCCCGTGCGGGCCCGCAACGCGATCGTCGTCAGCGCCAGCGAGAACACGGCCATCCCGATCCCCAGGAAGATCGACCACAGCAGCGGCGCGGCCCCCGGCGCGACCATCAGCCCGGTCACACCGGCGATCCCGAACACGCCGAGCAGCAGGATCCACCCGCTCTGGCTCCCGCTCTTCGCGGCCAGCGGTGGCACGATCAGGCTCACCGGCAGGCCCAGCAGCGACACCAGGCCGAGCAGCAGGCCCGCGTCGCCCCGGCTGACGCCGGCGTCCATCAGCACCTGCGGCAACCAGCCCATCACGATGTAGGCGAGACAGGCCTGCATGCCGAAGAAGACCGTCACGATCCACGCCAGCGGGCTGCGGAACAGCGAACGGCCCTCGGTCGCGTTCTGAGCCGACGTCACCGAGCCGGGGCGGGTGCGTGCGGCGGACAGCCACAGCACGAGCGCCAGCACGGAGAGCAGCGCCCAGCTGCCGAGCCCCGGGCGCCAGCCGCCGAACGCGCTGTCCAGCGGCGGCGTCAGCGCCGACCCGAGCGCACCCCCGGCCTGCAGCGCACCGGTGTACAGACCGGTCATCAGCCCGATCCGCGTCGCGAACGACTCCTTGACCACGACCGGGATCAGGACGTTGGCGAGCGCGATCCCGGCGGTCCCGATGAGCGTGCCGCCGAGCACGACCAGCTGGCCGTCGAGCACCCGCAGCACCAGGCCACCGGAGAGCAGGGCGAGCGCGACTCCCACCGCCGCCGCGACGCCCAGCCGCCGCGCGACGACCGGCGCGGTCAGGCCGGCGAACGCGAAGCACAGGCCCGGAACCGTGGTCAGCGCCCCGGCCCACGTCGCGGACGCGCCCAGCGTGTCGCGCATCTCGTCGAGCACCGAGCCGACGCTGGTCACCGCCGGGCGCAGGTTCAGCGCCGCCAGCAGGACCGCCGCACCGAGCAGCCCGGTGCCGATGAGCACGCGGGGCGCGGGGGTTCGCGTCTTTTCCTGCACCGATGCCTCATCATTGACCGTCACACAGGCTAGTATGACAAACATAGGATGATCGGGTGAAGGGACTATCCGGTGCCACTTGCCACCACTCGCCGGACCGGCCTCGTCGACCAGGTGATCGGACAGCTCAGGGACGCCATCGCGGAGGGCGAATGGCCGATCGGGCAGCGGATACCCACTGAGGCGGCGCTCGCCGAGAGCCTCGGCGTCGGGCGCAACACCGTGCGCGAGGCCGTACGCGCGCTCGCGCACGGCGGTCTGCTCGAAGTCCGCCAGGGCGACGGCACGTACGTGCGCGCCACGAGCGAGGTGTCCGGCGCGATCCGCCGGTTGTGCGGGTCGGAGCTGCGCGAGGTGCTGGGCGTGCGCCGGGCGCTCGAGGTGGAGGCGGCGCGCCTGGCGGCGACCGTTCGCACCGACGAAGAGGTGGCGACGATCAGGGAACTGCTGGACCGGCGCGACGCGGCCTACCGCGACGAGGATCTGGCGACCTACGTGCGGGCGGACACCGAGTTCCACCTGGCGGTCGTCCGGGCCGCGCACAACGCCCTGCTGACCGAGCTCTACCGCGGGATCCTGGAGGCCGTGACGGCGAGCGTCGCGGCCACGACGGACACCCGCCTGCCGGAGACCGAGGCGATCGGCCACCGCGGCCTGCTGGAGGCGATCGAGGCCCGCGACACCGAGCGAGCCATGGCCGAGGCTGCGGGCTTCCTGGACGACCTCATCGACGAGACCTGACCCGCCGCGGGCACGTCAGGGCAGCGTCAGGATCTCCGCGCCGTCGGCGGTCACCACCAGCGTGTGCTCGAACTGGGCGGTCCAGCTCTTGTCCTTGGTGGTGACGGTCCAGTCGTCGTCCCAGATGTCGTAGTCGATCGAGCCCAGGGTGATCATCGGCTCGATCGTGAAGGTCATGCCCTCCTCGATGACCGTCGTCACGGACGGGTCCTCGTAGTGCAGCACCGTCGGCGCCGTGTGGAAGGACGGGCCGACGCCGTGGCCGGTGAAGTCGCGCACCACGCCGTAGCCGAACCGCTTCGCGTAGGACTCGATCACGCGGCCGATCACGTTCAGCTGCCGTCCGGGGCGCACGGCCTTGATCGCCCGCATCGTCGCCTCGTGGGTGCGCTCCACCAGCAGCCGCACCTCCTCCGACACGTCACCCGCGCAGAACGTCGCGTTCGTGTCGCCGTGCACACCGCCGATGAAGGCCGTCACGTCGATGTTGCAGATGTCGCCGTCCTCGATCACCGTCGAGTCCGGGATGCCGTGGCAGATGACCTCGTTCAGCGACGTGCAGCACGACTTCGGGAAGCCGCGGTAACCCAGCGTCGAGGGGTAGGCGTGGTGGTCGAGCAGGAACTCGTGCACCACCTTGTCGACGTCGTCGGTGGTGTTGCCGGGCTTGACGGCTTTGCCGCCCTCCTCCAGCGCCTGCGCGGCGATCCGGCTCGCCACGCGCATGGCCTCGATGACCTCCGGCGTGCGGACCCCGTTGCCGTTGTCCCGCTTCGGCGCCGGCTTGTCCACGTATTCGGGACGCGGGATGCTGGCGGGCACGGGGCGGCGCGGCGTCTGGACGCCAGGGGTCAACGGAGCGCGGTGGGACATGGCTCCACCCTACGACGCGCGCGCGGACCGCGGCCGTGAGCCCGGTCAGAACAGCACGGTCGCGTACCGGCCGACCTGGTTGAACCCGATCCGCCGGTACGCCGCCAGTGCGGGGCTGTTGAAGCTGTTCACGTAGAGGCTGGCCGTGCGGCCCAGACCGTTGACCAGATGGCTCACCACGGCCGCGGTACCCGTCGTGCCGAGCCCGTGCCCGCGGCGGTCCGGCCGCACCCACACGCCCTGGATCTGGCCGACGCTGCGGGACAGCGCCCCGATCTCGGCCTTGAACACGACCTCGCCGTTCTCGAACCGGGCGAACGCGCGCCCGCCGGCGATCAGCTCCGCGACGCGGGCGCGGTAGCTGGCGCCGCCGTCCCCGGCGCGCGGGTCGACGCCGACCTCCTCGATGAACATCGCGATCGCGGCCGGCAGGTACCGTTCGAGCTCGTCCGGCCGGACCGGGCGCACCATCGGGTCGGGCCGGACGGACGGCTGCGCTTCCATCGCCATCAGCGGCTGGTCGTCGCGGACCTCGCGGGCCGGGCCCCACTCGCCCGCCAGCTCGTCCCACAGCCCGAGGACCTGCTCCGCCGGGCCCACCAGTGACGAGCAGACCCGCTGCTTGCGCAGGGCGCGGTCGGCGAACGACCGCAGCGCCGCCGCGTTGCCGCGCAACGGGATCAGGTTCGGGCCGGAGAAGCACAGCCCGGGCAGGCGCCCGCCGCGGGAACCGCGGTAGTCGGCCGCCCACAGCTCACCGCCGAGCCGCCACGGGTCCAGACCCGCCACCTCGACGCGCGCGCTGACCATGCAGCTGGCCACCGGGTCCGCCGCGAGCACGGCGCGGACCACGGGATGATCCCGATCACTGAGCAGCCGTGCACCGGCAAGCCGCAACACATCCACCAGATTGCCAGATGGAGTGGTGGAACGGGAAATCGTGGGCGATCAAGCAGCCCCTCGATAGGTCCCGAAGGTCCACAGGTTGCCCTCGGGATCGCGGGCGGTGAAGGTGTGCGAGCCGAAGTCGGTGTCGTGCGGGGGCGCGACGACCTCGGCGCCGGCGGCGCGGACGCGCTCGTGGATCTCGTCTACGTGATCAGTGACGACGTAGGCCGAGCCGGCGTTCTTCGCGTCGCCGTGGACGCCGTCGACGCGGCTGGTGCTGCCGAACATGAAGCCGCCGCCTTCGGGCCAGCGCAGCTCGCCGTGCACGATCTGCCCGTCCTCGCCGGGTACGACGAGCGCCTCGCGGAAGCCGAACACCTCGGTGAGGAACGTCAGCGCGGCGCGGGCGTCGTCGTAGCGGAAGGCGGGCCAGACGGTGGGTGGGTTCTCGGTCATGCTCGTCAGTCTGTGCCCGCGGCGGTGCCCGGGTCTTGGAGGAATGGGAGCTCCTCGGCGATCCAGGTGCGCGGCGAGCAGCCGGCGAGGGCGCGCCACTCGTTGGACAGGTGGGCCTGGTCGTAGAAGCCGCAGTCGGCGGCGAGGGTGGCCAGCGCGGTCGGGGCCCGCCGCAACCGGTCGGCAGCGCGCTCGAACCGCAGCACGCGGGCGGCCTGCTTGGGCGACAGGCCCAGCTCGCGGCGGAAGCGCTCGGCGAACTGGCGCCGGCTCCAGCCGATCTCGCGGGCGAGCGCCTCGACGCGGACCAGACCACCGGACCGGGCCAGGCGGCGCCAGGCCCAGGTGACCTCGCGGGACGGTTCGTGGTCGGCCAGCCCGCGGCGGAAGACGTCGTCCAGGACGGCGAACCGGTCGTCCCAAGTCGGTGATTCGGCGAGGCGTTCCGGGAGCTGGGCCGGGCCCAGCTCGGCGAGATCGACGACGTAGCCGGACAACTCGGCGGTGGGGACACCGAAGAGTGCGGGCACCCCGAGCGGGTCGATCTCGACCTGGACGCCGGACTGGAACTCCTCCTGCGCGATGAGGGCGGGCGCGGTGTGCAGGCCGCCGAGCGCGGCCGGCAGGCGCGCCGGGGACTGCCCCAGGGGCATTCCGGTGAACCGGATCGGCTCGGCGAGGCTGATGGCGAGTGTGACGTGGCGCGAGGGCAACCCGCGGTGGGTGGCGAGGGGCAGACCGTGCTGGGTGTAGCCGACGTACCGCGCGATCAGCCGCCGCAACTGCGGATGCGGCTCACGGACGGCCCACTCCGCGCCGGACACGGTCAGAGCCCGCAACCGTTCGCGGAACCGGCGAACACGGTGCTCATCGGCCTAGCTCACCGTGACAACCGGCTGGCCGCTTCCTTCCGCGTCACCCGACTCCTCGGCGATGCGCATCGCCTCTTCGATCAGCGTTTCGACGATCTGGTGCTCCGGCACGGTCTTGATGACCTGGCCCTTGACGAAGATCTGCCCCTTGCCGTTGCCGCTCGCCACGCCGAGGTCGGCCTCGCGCGCCTCGCCGGGGCCGTTCACCACGCAGCCCATCACCGCGACGCGCAGCGGGACCTCCATGCCCTCCAGGCCCGCGGTGACCTCGTCGGCGAGCTTGTAGACGTCGACCTGCGCCCGGCCGCACGACGGGCACGACACGATCTCCAGCTTGCGCGGCCGCAGGTTCAGCGACTGCAGGATCTGCTGCCCGACCTTGACCTCTTCGACGGGCGGCGCGGACAGCGACACGCGGATGGTGTCGCCGATGCCCTGCCGCAGCAGCGCGCCGAACGCGACCGCCGACTTGATCGTGCCCTGGAACGCCGGGCCCGCCTCGGTCACACCCAGGTGCAGGGGGTAGTCGCACTGCTCGGCCAGGAGCTCGTACGCCCGCACCATGATCACCGGGTCGTTGTGCTTGACCGAGATCTTGATGTCGTGGAAGTCGTGCTCGGCGAACAGCGACGCCTCCCACAGCGCGGACTCCGCCAGCGCCTCCGGCGTCGCCTTGCCGTACTTCTTCAGCAGCCGCGGGTCGAGCGAGCCGGCGTTGACGCCGATCCGGATCGGGGTGCCGTGGTCCTTCGCCGCCTGGGCGATCTCCTTGACCTTGTCGTCGAACTTCTTGATGTTGCCCGGGTTCACCCGCACCGCGGCGCAGCCGGCCTCGATCGCGGCGAACACGTACTTGGGCTGGAAGTGGATGTCGGCGATGACCGGGATCTGCGACTTCTGCGCGATCGCGGGCAGCGCGGCCGCGTCGTCGGCCGACGGGCACGCCACGCGGACGATGTCGCATCCGGCCGCGGTCAGCTCGGCGATCTGCTGCAGCGTGGCGTTCACGTCCGCGGTCAGGGTGGTGGTCATGGACTGAACCGAGATCGGGTGCTCACTGCCGACCCCGACCGATCCCACCATGAGTTGACGCGTCTTGCGGCGCTCGGCGAGCACCGGGGGCGGGAGGGCGGGCATACCAAGCTCGACGCTCATCGAATCCTCTGCGGCGTGAGACGGGCTGCTGACAAGACCAGCTTACCCACAGGCCGGGCCGCCCACGGTGGCGCCCGGCCGGAGCCGGTGTCCCCGGTCGCCGCCCTGACCTGCCCAAACGCCGGGTTATTGCAGCCTGATCGGGTTGACGATGTCCGCCGTGACGGTGAGCAGTGTTACGGCACCGCCGATCAGCACCAGCACCACGGTGACCGCGGAGAGCTTCGAGTAGTCGACCGGGCCACCGGCCGCCTTGCCACGCAGCTTGCGCACCCAGTCGCGCACCCGCTCGTACCAGACGATCGCGATGTGGCCGCCGTCCAGCGGCAGCAGCGGCAGCAGGTTGAACACGCCGACGAAGAAGTTCAGGCTCGCCAGCAGCAGCAGGAACAGCGACCACAGCCCCTGCTCGACGGCCTCACCGCCGATCCGGCTCGCGCCGACCACGCTGACCGGCGTGTTCGGGTCGCGCTCGCCGCCGAAGATCGACGACACCACGGCCGGGATGCGCTCGGGGAACTCCAGCAGCCGCTGCCAGGTCTGCACGAACATGTCGCCGGTGAAGGTGGCCGCGCCGCCGACGGCGGTGACCGCGTTGTACTGCAGCGTGCTCGGGAAGGTGACACCGATCGAACCCACCGAGACGATCTTCTGCGGGGCGTTCGGGTTGGCCGGATCGGTGACCGGACGGTCGACCCGCACCACGTCGACGGTCAGCGGCACGATCTGCCCGTTGCGCTCGACCTCGAAGCGGGTCGGGCCGGACAGGCCCTGGATGAGCGCGGTGACGTCGGCGTAGGTCTCGGTGCGCGTGCCGTTGACCGACACGATCTCGTCGCCCGGCTGGATCCCGCCCGTCTTCGCGGGAGCGGCGTCGCCCGGCCGGCAGACGGGATTGGCGAACTCCTGGTCGGTCTGCGCGCTGCGCACGCAGTCGGCGACCTGGGAGATCTCCGGCTTGCCGACGACCGCGTTGGGCAGGCCCATCGTGGTGGCCATCAGGTAGAGCACGACGAAACCGAGGATGAAGTGGGTGACCGACCCGGCGGCCAGCACGACGGTGCGCTTCCACGTCTTGAACCGCCACATCGCGCGCGGCGCCTCGTCCGGGGTCACCTCGTCGAGCGCGGTCATGCCGGCGATGTCGCAGAACCCGCCGAGCGGGATCCACTTCAGGCCGTACTCGGTCTCGCCGCGTCGGAAGGAGAAGACCTTCGGGCCGAACCCGATGAAGTAGCGGCGAACCTTCATGCCGAACGCCTTGGCGGTGAGCATGTGCCCCGCCTCGTGCAGCGCGACGGACACGCAGATGCCCAGCGCGAACAGCACGACTCCGAAAATGTAGGCGAGCACCCCGCTACTTCCCTCCGGTCACGATCTGCGCGGCCCTGGCGCGCGCCCACTCCTCGGCCGCCAGGACCTCCGCGACGTCGCTCGGCTCGCGACGCCACTCGTCGGCGGCCTCCACCACCTCGGTAACAGTGTCCACAATCGCCGTGAAGCCCGCGTTCTGCGCCAGGAACGCCTCGACGCACACCTCGTTCGCCGCGTTGTAGACCGCGGGCAGGCAGCCGCCTGCCGTGCCGACCTGCCTGGCCAGCTCGACCGCCGGGAAGGCCTCGTTGTCCAGCGGTTCGAACGTCCACGCGCTCGCCTCGTCCCACCGGCAGGCCGGGGCCGCGCCGGCTACCCGGTCCGGCCAGTTCAGCGCGAGCGCGATCGGCAGCCGCATGTCCGGCGGGCTGGCCTGGGCCAGGGTCGAGCCGTCGGTGAAGGTGATCATCGAGTGCACGATCGACTGCGGGTGGACGACCACGTCGATCTTCTCGCACGCGACGCCGAACAGCAGGCTCGCCTCGATCAGCTCCAGGCCCTTGTTGACCAGCGTCGCGGAGTTGATGGTGACGAGCCGGCCCATCGACCAGGTGGGGTGGGCCAGCGCGTCGGCGACCGTCACGTGCGCGAGGTCGGCGCGCTTGCGGCCGCGGAACGGGCCGCCGGAGGCGGTGAGCACGAACCGGTCGACCTCCTCCGCCCGGCCGCCGCGCAGGGCCTGGGCCATCGCCGAGTGCTCGGAGTCGACCGGGACCAGCTGGCCGGGTTTCGCCTGCTTGAGCACCAGCGGCCCGCCGGCGATGAGCGACTCCTTGTTCGCCAGGGCCAGGATCGCGCCGGTTTCGAGGGCGTGGAGGGTCGGTTCGAGACCCTGGGAGCCGGGCAGGCCGTTGAGGACGACGTCGACCCGCACCGCGTCGATCAGCTCGACCACGGCGCGGGGGCCCGCGAAGATGCGCGGCAGCTTGAACTCGCCCCGCGAGTAGCCGCGCTTCTGCGCCTCGGCGTACAGCGCGAGCTGCAGGTCCTCGACCACGGTGGGCTTCGTCACCGCGACCGCGTCCACCCCGTGGGCCAGCGCCTGCGCGGCGAGCAGCGCCGGGTCCGATCCGCCGGCGGCGAGGCCCGCGATGCGGAAAAGGTGCTGGTTGCGGGCGGCGACGTCGAGGGCCTGGGTGCCGATCGAGCCGGTCGAGCCGAGCACGAGGACGGTGCGGGGTGCGTTCATCGGGGACATTGTCCCGAACGCGTGTGACCGGGTCATCGGCGCGGGGCCGGTCGCGGTGTGGAATCATCCGGTTGGACGTTTGTGCAGGGCCTCAGAGGAGTGATCGTGGCGAGCAAGGCGGTCGAGAAGCGGCAGCAGGCCGCGCCGGCGAAGGTGGATCCCCGCGACGAGCCGTCGGCCGAGTGGGGCTGGCACGGCGGGTTCCCGAAGGGGTCGCGCATCGCCGGCTGGGTCACGGTCATCGTGCTGCTGGCGATGATCCACAACAACCATGAGAACAACACCGAGAACGTGTGGCTGGTCGGCCTCGCGATCGCCATCGTGATCGGGCTGCTCGTGGACATCAGGAAGAGGCGCACCGCCTGGCGCCGCTGACCCACCCGACGAAAAAAGGGGCCCCCGCCGAGGGGCCCCTTTTTCGTGCGCGTCAGCCTTCGGCGGCGAGCTGGCCGCACGCGGCGGCGATCTCCTGCCCCCGGGTGTCGCGCACGGTGCAGGCCACGCCGCCCTCGTTGACGCGCCGCACGAACTCGCGTTCGACCGGCTTCGGCGAGGCGTCCCACTTCGAGCCGGGCGTCGGGTTCAGCGGGATCACGTTGACGTGCACCAGCTGGTTCAGGTGCTTGCGCAGCCGCTTCGCCAGCAGGTCGGCCCGCCACGGCTGGTCGTTCACGTCGCGGATCAGGGCGTACTCGATCGACACGCGCCGGCCCGTGGTGTCGGCGTAGTAGCGCGCCGCCTCCAGCACCTCGTCCACCGACCAGCGGTTGTTGACCGGAACCAGCGTGTCGCGCAGCTCGTCGTCCGGCGTGTGCAGCGACACCGCCAGCCGGACCTGCATCTTCTCGTCCGCGAGCCGCCGGATCGCCGGCGCCAGCCCGACCGTCGACACCGTCACCGAACGCTGCGAGATGCCCAGGCCGTTCGGCGCCGGGTCGGTGATGCGGCGCACGGCCGCGACCACCCGCTTGTAGTTCGCCAGCGGCTCGCCCATGCCCATGAACACGATGTTCGACAGCCGCCCCGGGCCGCCGGGCATGAGGCCGTCGCGCATGACCGCGGCCGCCGACCGCACCTGGTCCACGATCTCCGCGGTCGACAGGTTCCGGGTCAGCCCGGCCTGCCCGGTCGCGCAGAACGGGCACGCCATCCCGCAGCCGGCCTGGCTGGAGATGCACAGCGTCGCCCGGTCCGGGTAGCGCATCAGGACGCTCTCCAGCAGCGTGCCGTCGTGCGCGCGCCACAGCGTCTTGCGGGTGGTGCCGTCGTCGCAGGCCAGCGCGCGCACCTCGGTCAGCAGCGGCGGCATCAGCTCGGACACCAGCCGCTCGCGCGAGGTGGCCGGGATGTCGGTCATCGCCTGCGGGTCGGCGGTCAGGCGGGCGAAGTAGTGGTTCGACAGCTGCTTGGCGCGGAACGGCTTCTCACCGAGTTCGCTCACGGCCGCCGCGCGTTCGGCGGCGGTCAGGTCGGCGAGGTGGCGAGGCGGCAGGCCGCGCCGGGGCGCGTCGAAGACCAGGGGGAGGGCAGTCATAGCCCTTCCATTGTTCCACGACCTGGGCAGTTGCCTTCCGACTGTTTCCGATATATCGTGAACATGTCGGAACACAACGGAAGGAGAACCGACATGAGGCACCACCCATTCCCCCCGCACCACGAGCGCCCGGCCTTCGGCCCGTTCGCCCGTGGTGGATTCGGGGACTTCCCCCCGGGCTGGGGCCCGGGCGGCCCGCGTGGCGAGTTCCGGGGGCGCGGCCCCCGCGGCCCGCACCGCGGACGGCGAGGACGCCGGGGCGACGTGCGCGCCGCGATCCTCGCCCTGCTGGCCGAACAGCCCCGGCACGGTTACGAGATCATCAGTGAGATCGCCGAACGCAGTGGCGGCTTCTGGCGGCCGAGCCCCGGCTCGGTCTACCCGACCCTGCAGCTGATGGCCGACGAAGACCTGGTCGTGGCCCGCGAGGACGGCGGCAAGCGCCTGTTCGAGCTGACCGACGCCGGTCGCGAAGCGGCCGCGAAGCAGGATTCGGCGCCGCCGTGGGAGCAGATCGCCCACGACGTCGACCCCACCGAGGTCGACCTGCGCAAGGCCGGCGCGATGCTGGCCGCCGCCGCCGTTCAGGTGTCCCAGGCCGGAACGCCGGGACAGAAGCGCCGCGCGGCCGAGATCCTCAACGAAGCCCGGCGCTCGATCTACGCCGTGCTCGGCGAGATCGAGACGGACGACGACGAGGACGACGACGAGTGACCAGGCAGCACGAGGCCGGCGGGCTTCTCGCGAACCAGAACGCGATAGCCCACCGGCACCGTGAAGCCCGCCGTGCCGGAGTGCCGGCCGTGCGATCCATTGTCCCGTAGGACATCCGCGATCGCCCGGTCGGCCACCGGTGGGCTGAATTCGATGCGCAGCACCGCCGCGACGCTTTCGGCGTCGGGGAACCACCACCGCGCCGTCACGCGGCGGCAGCGGAACCCCTGTGCCGCGAAGAAGGAATCGACCGCGGCCGGGTCGTAGTCGGGCAGATCGGCCCGCATCCACCGGCCGTACGGCTCACTGGACACGTCGAGGTCGACGATCGCCAGCGCTCCTCCCGGCCGCAGCACGCGATCCACCTCGCGCAGACCGGGTTCACAGCCCGGACCGAAGAAGTACGCCGTGCGCGCGTGCACCAGGTCGGCACTCGCGTCCGGCACCGGGATCGCCTGCGCGGAGCCCGGCAGCACCCGCACCGCGGGCAGCTCCGCGACGCGGCGTTCGGCCCGCCGCACCAACGGTTCGTGGGGTTCGACACCGATCACGGACTTCGCGGTCGTGGCGAAGCGGGGCAGGTGAAAACCGTCTCCGCAGCCGACGTCCAGCACGTCCCCGCCCGCCCAGTCGCACTCCTGCTCGAGAACCCGCCACAGGTCGCCGTCGACGTCCTGCGCGCGGTTCTCCAGCTCGTAGGTGTCGGGGTGGTACCAGATGTTCGGGCTCGGCAGGACCTCCGCCCGTGACGCGGAGCGCTGCCCACGCCGGGCGATCTTCCACACGCGGCAAGGATAGACGAGAGGGCGCCCGGAAAGCGCTTCGAATTCGGCTTAGACTGCTGCCCTCCCCACCGATCGGAGGCGGTATGTCCGTCGGACCTTCGGTCCCGTCCGCGCTCCCGTCCGGCGTGCCGTGCTGGGTCGAACTGGCCAGCGTCGACGAGGCGGCTTCACACCGGTTCTACGAAGGGCTCTTCGGCTGGACGTTCCTGCTCAGCCGCGATCCCGCGACCCGCACCGGCCGGTACCTGATCGGCACCCTCGACGGCGTGCCCGCCGGGGGGCTCTACCAGGCGGCGCCGGGACAGGCGAGCGCCTGGATGATCAACATCTCGGTGCACAACGCCCAGACGGCGGCGAACTGGGTGCAGCGGCTCGGCGGGGTCGTCACGCTCGAACCGACCGTGCTGCCCCACCGCGGCTGCATCGTGCACGGCATCGAGCCGTCCGGCGCGCCGTTCGTGCTGTGGCAGCCGCCGCCGGACTGGGCGTTCGCCACGGGGTACCCGAACACCTACTCAGGCGCCGACCTGAACACGCGCGACGGCGAGGCCGCGGACGGCTTCTTCTGCCGGCTCTTCCAGTACACGAGCCTGCAGGTGGGCGACAACCACGGCATCGACTACGCGGAATGGCGGCTGGACCAGGAGCCGGTGCTGTACCGGTACGTGATGGGGCCGGAGTATCCGCCGGAGGCGCCGCCGCACTGGATGGTGTACTTCAGCGTCGACCCGGCCCGCGGAACCGACGCCACGGCCGGGCACGCGCTCATGCTCGGCGGCACCGTGCTGGTCGAGCCGTACGACACGCCGCGCGGCCGGATCGCGATCCTCGCCGACCCGGCGGGGGCGGTGTTCTCGGTGATCGACCACTCGCGCGTGACCGAAGGCTGGGGCCGCGCCGAAGTGGACGACCCCTACGACGACTGAGCCGTCGCTCTCCCGAGCGTGCGATAGGTTCGCCGCCATGTTCGACACCTGGCCACCTGCTCCGATCAAGACCGAGCGGCTCGTGCTCCGCGAATCCGAGGCGCGGGACCGGGCGGCGTTCGTCGAGCTGTTCGCCTCGCCGGAGGTGGGCACCTACCTCGGTGGCTCACGAGCACGGGACGAGCTGGAGCGCACGGTGCCGGAGGTGCCCGGGCGGCGCCCCGGCCTGTTCGTGGCCGATCTCGACGGCGCGATGATCGGCATGGTCACGCTCGACCGCCACGACGCGGAGCGCCCGGGTCACGTCCGTCCGGAGGCGGGGGAGGCCGAACTCGGCTACCTGTTTCTGCCCCAGGCGTGGGGACACGGGTACGCCGCCGAGGCTTGCGCGGCGGTGCTCGGCTGGTTCGCTGGCACGGTTCCCGGCGAACCGGTGGTGCTGTGCACCCAGACCGCCAACGACCGCGCGATGCGTCTCGCGGCGAAGCTGGGCTTCACCGAGGTGGCGCGGTTCGAGGAGTACGGCGCCGAGCAGTGGTTCGGCGTGTGGTCGCGCTAGTTCAGGAACGCCGACAGCAGCAGGAACGACACCACGGCGGACGGCAGGAGCGAGTCGAGCCGGTCCATCAGGCCGCCGTGGCCCGGCAGCAACGTGCCCATGTCCTTGATCCCCAGGTCCCGCTTCATCAGCGACTCGACGAGGTCGCCGAGGGTCGCGGTGAGCACGATCGCGATGCCGAACACCACGCCCTGCCAGACGTGCCCGTCCAGCAGCAGCGTCATCGTCAGCGAACCGGCGACCACACCCGCGACGAGCGAGCCGCTGAAGCCCTCCCACGTCTTCTTCGGGCTGATCGACGGCGCCATCGGGTGTTTGCCCTTGAGCACACCCGCGATGTAGCCGCCGGTGTCGGACGCGACGACGCCGATCAGGAACGCGAGCACCCGGCCCACGCCGTCCGCGGGCGGCACCAGCATCGCCGCGAACGCGCCGAACAACGGCAGGTACGCGGCGGTGAACACGGACGCGCTGATGTCGCGCAGGTACCCGTCGGCCCCGCCGGGCAGCCGCCACAGCAGGCAGGCCAGGACGGTGAGCGCGAACGCGATCAGGGCGCCCCGGTAGCCGAACGGCCAGGCCAGCCAGATCATCGCCTGACCGCCCACCAGCAGCGGGACCAGCGCGAGGCGGATCTTCGCGGCACGCTGCAGCGCCTGCGCGAACTCGTAAGTACCGACCGCGATCGCCGCCGCGATGATCCCGATGAACAGGTACCGCACGGTCAGCAGCGACACGAGGATCGCCGCACCGAGCAGCAGCCCGACACCGATCGCCGCGGGAAGGTTCCGTCCCGCCCGCGACGTTTTCTTGGCCGGTTCGGCCGGCTCCGCAGAAGCCACGGGGGCCTTCTCGCGTTCTTCGCTCACCTGGGGCATCAGACCTCGAGAAGCTCGGCTTCCTTGTGTTTGACGAGCTCGTCGACCTTCGCCACGTAGTTGTCGGTCAGGTGCTGCAGTTCCTTCTCCGCGCGCGCGACCTCGTCCTCGCCGGCCTCGCCGTCCTTGGCGATGCGGTCGAGCTCCTCCTTGGACTTGCGGCGCACACCGCGGATGTGGACCTTGGCGTCCTCGCCCTTGGACTTGACCATCTTCACCATCTCCTTGCGCCGCTCCTCGGTGAGCTGCGGGATGGTGATGCGGATGATCTGGCCGTCGTTGGACGGGTTGACGCCCAGGTCGGACTCGCGGATGGCCTTCTCGATCGCGCCGAGCTGGCTCTGGTCGTAGGGCTTGACGATGACCATGCGGGCTTCGGGGATGTTGACGCCGGCCACCTGGTTCAGCGGCATGGTCGACCCGTAGGCCTCGACCGTGATGCGGGCGAACATGCCCGGGTTGGCCCGGCCGGTGCGCACCGACGACAGATCCTCCTTGGCGAAGGACACCGCTTTTTCCATCTTCTCCTCGGCCTCGAGGAGGGTCTCGTCGATCACGGCTACTCCCGTTGTCTGTGCTGTTGTTCCCGGTCCGTTCGGGGTCAGGCGCTCTGCCCGGCCCCGGGGGTGCTCACCAACGTGCCGATCCTCTCACCACGCACCGCCCTGGCGATGTTCCCCTCGGTGAGGAGGTTGAACACGATGATCGGCATGTTGTTGTCCATGCAGAGGCTGAAGGCGGTGGCGTCGGCGACCTTGAGCCCGCGCTCGAGCACCTCGCGGTGGCTGATCTCGTCGAACATCTTGGCGCTCGGGTCGCTCTTCGGGTCCGCGGTGAACACCCCGTCCACGGCCTTGGCCATGAGCACGGCCTCGCAGCCGATCTCCAGCGAGCGCTGGGCGGCCGCGGTGTCGGTGGAGAAGTAGGGCATGCCGGTGCCGGCGCCGAAGATCACGACGCGGCCCTTCTCGAGGTGCCGCTCGGCACGCCGCGGGATGTAGGGTTCGGCGACCTGGCCCATGGTGATGGCGGTCTGCACGCGGGTCGGCACGCCTTCCTTCTCCAGGAAGTCCTGCAGGGCGAGCGAGTTCATGACGGTGCCGAGCATGGCCATGTAGTCGGCCCGGTCGCGGTCCATGCCGCGCTGGGACAGCTCGGCGCCGCGGAAGTAGTTGCCGCCGCCGATGACGACGGCCATCTGCACCCCGGTGCGGACGACGTCGGCGATCTGCGCGGCCACGGAGTGCACGACGTCCGGGTCGAGGCCGAGCGCTCCCCCGCCGAACATCTCGCCACCCAGTTTCAGCAGCACCCGCCGGTAACCACCGTCGGCTCGTTTCGCCTCGCCCATGTCCGCCTCCGCCCGCTCGGGTGCCGTCTGTGAAGACCCTGCCTTCGCGAGTGTGCCCCGTCCCCGTGACCACGGAGACGGGGCACTCTCACGTCATGCCGTCGTGTTACGGCTGGCCGACCTCGAACCGGGCGAACCGGGTGACGGTCACGCCGGCCGCGTCGAGCAGCGCCTTGACGTTCTTCTTGTTGTCGAGGACCGACGGCTGCTCCAGCAGCACGGTGTCCTTGTAGAACGCGTTGACCTTGCCCTCGATGATCTTGGGCAGGGCCTGCTCGGGCTTGCCCTCGGCCCGGGCGGTCTCCTCGGCGATGCGGCGCTCGTTGTCGACCAGCTCGGCCGGCACCTCGTCGCGGGTCAGGTACTTCGGCTTGAGGGCCGCGATCTGCAGCGCCGCGTTGCGGGCCGCCTCGGCGGCGCCGTCGCCCTCACCGGTGTACTCGACCAGCACGCCGACCGCCGGGGGCAGGTCGGTGCCGCGGCGGTGCAGGTAGGTCGCGACCTGGCCGTCGAAGGCCACCACGCGGCGCAGGACGAGCTTCTCGCCGATCTTGGCGGCTAGCTCCTGGACGGCGTCGCCGACGGACTTGCCGCCCTCGAGCTCGGCCGCGGCCAGCTTCTCGACGTCGTCGGTCTGCAGGGTCTGCGCGACCTTGACGATCTTGTTGGCCAGCTCCTGGAACTGCTCGTTCTTCGCGACGAAGTCGGTCTCGGAGTTGATCTCGACCAGCACGCCGCCGTCGCCGGCGACGAGGCCCTCGGCGGTGGCGCGCTCGGCACGCTTGCCGACGTCCTTGGCGCCCTTGATGCGCAGGAACTCAACGGCCTTGTCGAAGTCGCCGTCGCTCTCCTCGAGCGCCTTCTTGCAGTCCATCATGCCGGAGCCGGTGAGCTCGCGGAGGCGCTTGACGTCCGCCGCGGTGTAGTTCGCCATCGTGCGTTGTCCGTTCCTCTCGGAAAGTCGTGGGTGGCCGCGCTCGGAAGCGCGGCCGTGCCGGAAAGATCAGGAGGCGGTGGTCTGCTCGGCCGGGGCCTCGCTGCCCTTGAGCAGGTCCTGCTCCCACTCGGCCAGCGGCTCGTCCGCGGCCGGCTCGGGCTTGTCCTGACCGTCGGCGGCCGGGGCGGCGCCGTTGCGGCTGCTGCGGGCCATCAGGCCGGCGGCGGCGGCCTCGGCGACCACCTTGGTGAGCAGCGCGGCGGAGCGGATCGCGTCGTCGTTGCCCGGGATCGGGTAGTCGACCTCGTCCGGGTCGCAGTTGGTGTCCAGGACCGCGACGACCGGGATGTTCAGCTTGCGCGCCTCGCCGACGGCGATGTGCTCCTTCTTGGTGTCCACGATCCAGACGGCGCTGGGCACCTTCTGCATGTCGCGGATACCGCCGAGGGTGCGCTCCAGCTTCTCCTTCTCGCGGGTCAGCGTGAGGATCTCACGCTTGGTCAGTCCCTGGAAGCCGCCGGTCTGCTCCTGGGCCTCGAGCTCCTTGAGGCGCAGCAGCCGCTTGTGGACGGTCTGGAAGTTGGTCAGCATGCCGCCGAGCCAGCGCTGGTTGACGAAGGGCATGCCCACGCGCTGCGCCTCGCGGGCGATCGCCTCCTGGGCCTGCTTCTTCGTGCCGACGAACATGATGGTGCCGCCGTGCGCGACGGTCTCCTTGATGAACTCGAAGGCACGGTCGATGTAGCTCAGCGTCTGCTGCAGGTCGATGATGTAGATGCCGTTGCGCTCGGTGAGGATGTAGCGCTTCATCTTCGGGTTCCAGCGGCGGGTCTGGTGCCCGAAGTGCACGCCGGAATCGAGCAGCTGCTTCATGGTGACGACGGCCATGGCCGGATTCGCACCTCTTCTGTGTTGTGCGTGCCCGCCGGGGGCACGCTGGCCGGTTCGTGTCGCCGTCGGCCGGGTGGCCGGCGACCCTGGTGCCGTGCCGGTGCCCGGACCTCGGGGATCGCTCCTCGGGGACCGCCGGGCGCCGTGGTGCTCCGCTCCCTGGGCCAGCGCTTCGGGAGGGAGACGTGCACGTACACGCGAAGTCGACCTGTCGGGACAGGCCGCGCGAACAGTGTACGCCCTGGCCGCGTGTGGTTCACCACGGGCAGCTGTCGCCTGCCTTGGTCACGGTGGAGTTGTCCACAGGCGGCGGAGTTGTCCACAGATTTCGTCGAGGCCCGTTCGCGGTCGTGGTTGTGGGCCAGGCTGGGGTGATGATCGTGAGGATGCGCCGCGTGGTGGGGATCGTGCTGGTCAGCGCTGGGGTGGCGGCCGGAACGCCGCTCGCGTCGGCGAGCGGGGTGGCGGCGTGGTGGGCACCGCGTCCGCCCGCGGCCCTGGGAGCCGAAGCGGGCGCGGCAACGCTCGTGGCGGGCCGGCTCGCCGGTGGACCCGTCGACGCGATGGCCGGGAGAACCGGGCCCCGAACGGACGCACCGCCCGCAGCCGCGCTTGGCGGGGAACAGCACGATGGGGCCGCCGGGACAAACAGCCCCCTCGGCGACGCACCACCCGCAACCACACCCGCCCGGGCGCAGCATGACGCGGCGGCCGCGGTAATCGGGCCCCTCAGCGACACGCCACCCCCCACCACACCTGCCAGGCCCCAGCATGACCCGGCCGCCGGGACAAACAGGCCCCTCGGCGACGCACCACCCGCCATCACACCCGCCAGAGCCCAGCACGACGGAGCGGCCGCGGCAATCGGGTCCCTCAGCGACGCACCGCCCGTCACCACGGGTGCCACGCCACTGCCCAGCAGGGCGGCCATCACCACAGGTGCCACGCCACTGCCCAGCCCGACGGCCACCCCACGCGTGCCCCGTTCAGACGCACCGCCCGCAGCCGCGCTCGCCGCAGCGTTGCCCGGCGGAGCGGGCGGGCCGAGTGGACCGCCCGCTCCGCCGGGATCCGGGCCGCGCCTGGTGGCGCTGGGAAGCGGGCCGGCGGGGCGGGATGGGCTGGAGCCGCGGTTCGGCTGGCCGTTGTCGCCGCGGCCGGTGGTCGTCCGGCCGTTCGAGGCGCCGTTGGGGCCCTACGGGCCGGGGCATCGCGGTGTCGACCTCGCCGCCACGCCCGGGCAACAGGTCCTCGCCGCGGGGCCGGGCGTGGTGGTCTTCGCGGGCCTGGTCGCCGGGCGGCCGGTCATCTCGATCGACCACGACGGCGGCCTGCGCACGACCTACGAGCCGGTCACGCCGACGGTTCCGGCAGGTACGCAGGTCTGGCAGGGCCAGCCGATCGGGCTCGTCCTGCCCGGGCACCCGGGCTGCCCGGTGGAGGCGTGCCTGCACTGGGGCGTCCGGCGCGGTGAGGAGTACCTGAACCCGCTCCCCCTGATCCAGACCGAGTCGAGGATCCGGTTGAAGCCGTGGACAGGGTGAACGGGCCCGGTCGCCGCTGGGCCCAGCCGCGGGGCGCCCCGTCGGACAGCTGCCGGCCTCCTCGGGAGACGGCATCCGCCCCTCGCCCGGCACAGGACGAGCCGGTCCGTCAACAACGGCCTGGTCGGCGGCCGATCCGCCAACCCCCGGGTCGGCCGCAGCGCGAAGCCGCGGCCCGGCTCGGCGGACACCAGCGCGCCCGGTCCAACCGAGCCGGCTCAGACACCGGCTTGCTCGGTCAACCGGGCACGCAGCCGGAGCACCGCCCGGGTGTGCAGTTGGCTCACCCGCGACTCCGTCACGCCCAGCACCCGGCCGATCTCGGCGAGGGTCAGCCGCTCGAAGTAGTAAAGGCTGACCACGATCCGGTCGCGCTCGGTGAGCTGCGCGATGGCCTCGGCGAGCTGACGCCGGTTGTCCCGGTCGACGAGGACGGCCACCGGGTCGACGGCGTCGTCGTCGGGCAGCGTGTCGACCAGCGAACCGCTCTCGCGGCCCGCCGCCATCAGGTCCTCGAGCGCGACGACGCTGGTCAGCTGGAGCTGGCTGTACAGGTCACGGAGCTCGTCGAGGGTGATGCCGAGTTCAGTGGCCACCTCGGTGTCGGTCGGCGTCCGGCGCAGGCGGCCACCGAGTCGCTCGAGCGCACGCTCGACCTCGCGGGCGCGGCTGCGCACGACGCGGGGCACCCAGTCCTGCGAGCGCAGGTCGTCGAGGATCGCGCCCCGGATGCGCTGCATCGCGTAGGTCTCGAAGCGCAGCCCGCGCTCGGGCTCGAACTTCTCGATGGCGTCGATCAGGCCGAAGATGCCCGACTGGATGAGGTCGCTGACGTCGACGTGCGTCGGCAACCCGGTGCCGACCCGGCCGGCCACGTACTTCACCAGCGGGGCGTAGTGCAGGACGAGCCGCTCCCGGAGTCGCTGCTCAGGACGATCTCGGAACTCGCGCCACACGGCCTGGATAGCGGCGTCGACGTCGCCATTCCGCGCTCCGGACGCCCCCGTCCCGGGCCGGGCGCCCTGGGCATCGCCGGACAACCTCGGTTCGGCGGCCGTCGATGCTGGAGGGCGGGGGCTCTCCGAGGAGGAAGCACTGCCGTTGGCGGTCGCCTCCCCCTCTGCGGTGCTGGAGAGCCCGTGGCCGTGCGCAGTGGTGTGCGGCGTGAGCCCGGTGGTCGCGGGCGGACCGGCCTTCGCCGCTGGTCCGGGCATGGGCAGGGCCGACCGTCCGTCCGGGGCGGGACCGGTCGGGCTGATTCGCGGATCGGCCTTCACACGGGAACCGTTCTCGGCAGCGGGCTCAGATCGTTCTCCGGGCGCGTACGGGGCGTGCGGTCTCCGCGATCCAGCCTGCCGTCCTCCGAGGTCATCGGGATCGGGGGTGGGCTTGGTCATGGATCGCCTTCAACCGCTCGACGGTCACGTGGGTGTAGAGCTGTGTCGTGGCAAGCGTAGCGTGACCGAGTAGCTCCTGAACGCTGCGAAGGTCGGCACCGCCCTCCAGCAGGTGCGTTGCCGCGGTGTGCCGTAACCCGTGCGGGCCCATGTCGCTCGCCGAGGGCACCGCGTCCAGGGCTTCGTGCACCACCCGGCGCACGGTGCGCGGGTCCACCCGCCCACCGCGCACCCCCAGGAACAGCGCGCTCGAATCCGGCTTCGTCGCCGCTGCGGCCACGGCCGGGCGTCCGTGGTCGAGCCAGGTTCGCAGCGCTCGATCCGCGGGCACGCCGAACGGCACCATGCGCTCCTTGCCGCCCTTGCCGAGCACGCGGACCAGCCGCCGTCCGAAGTCGACGTCGTCCACATCGAGCCCGCACAGCTCGGACACCCGCACCCCAGTGGCGTACAGGACTTCGAGCACCGCGTGATCCCGGAGTGCGACCGGCTCCTGCTGGGCGGCCCCGCTCCCGGCGGCTCCGAGCAGGTCCTCCGCCTCGTCGGGCCGCAACACCGGCGGCAGGGTCCGGTGCACCCGCGGCGCGACGAGCTTCGCCCCCGGATCGTGGTCCAGCGAGCCCCGTCGGCGGGCCCAGGCGGTGAACGTGCGCGCCGAGGCCGCACGGCGCGCCAGCGTGGTCCGGCCCGCTCCGCCGTTGCGCTGCTCGGCGAGCCACGACCGGAGCACCCCGATGTCCAGTCCCTCCAGCGCAGGCCTGTCCGGCGGCGCCTCCTCACCGTGCAGGAACGCCAGGAGCGACACGACATCACCCACGTAGGCCCGGACGGTGTGCGGGGACACGCCCCGTTCGAGTCCCAGGTGCCGTTCGTAGTCGCCGACCAGGCTCGCGGCGGCGCGCGGCAGGGCTTCCCGGAGGGCGTGCAGGTCGGTTCGGCGACCCCGAGATTCCCGTGCGGACATGGTTGTTCACGCTGCGCGAAGGGCGGCGCGTGGTCAAGCATCGCCACACCGGCGACAGATGACGATCACATCACCTCCGTACCTTGGCGCGCCAGCCGCTGTCGCAGCGCTCGGCGAACTCGTCGAGCTCGAGGGCGGGCAGCAGCGCCCGGACCCGGGCGACCGGCACCCCGGACTCGGCCGAGATCTGCTCCGCGGACTTGCCCTCCCGCCGGTGGAGCGCCTCGTGTACGCGCAGGGCGTCCGGGCCGAGGCCGTCGGTCGGCCGTTTCGAGCGCACCTTCTCGGGCCGGGACGTGCCCAGCCTGCCGACGGTTTCGACGACGTCGTCGACCGACGCGACGAGCGTCGCGCCCGCTTCGCGGATCAGCTCGTGACAGCCGATCGACATCCCCGAGCTGACGGGACCGGGAACGGCCATCACGACCTTGCCCAGCGCACCCGCCGTCGTCGCAGTGTTGCGCGCGCCGCTGCGATGGCCCGCCTCCACCACGATGGTGCCCTCGCTGAGCGCGGCGATCAGGCGGTTGCGGACCAGGAACCGGTGGCGGGCGGGAGGTGTGCCCGGCGGGTACTCGCTGACCACGAGGCCGCCGTGCTCGGCGATCTTGTCGAGGAGCACGACATGACCGGCTGGGTAGCCAGCGTCGAGGCCGCAGCCGAGCAGCGCGACCGTGGTGCCGCTGGCCGCGAGGGCACCCCGGTGGGCCGCGCCGTCGATGCCGTAAGCGGCGCCGGAGAAGATCGGCACCATCTGGGAGGCGAGCGCGTAGGCGAGTTCGCCGGCGACGTGCTCGCCGTACGTGGTGGCCGATCTGGCGCCGACGATCGCGACAGCCTGTGTGGTGGCGTCATCGAGCCGGGCCGCGCCGCGCACCCAGAGCGCGAGGGGCGGCGCGACGCCTGGCACGCCGCGGCTGCCGGCGAGTTCGAGGGACAGCAGGGCCCAGCCGGGCCAGTCGTCGTCCTCGGGGATGAGCAGGCGCATGCCGAGGCGGGCGCCTTCGTCGAGGTCACGCTGGGACAGGTCGTGGCTGCGGCGGGCGTCGGTCTCGTCCTGCACCCGCTTGGGGCAATCGCCGGCGCGAATCGCTTCGGCAGCCGCAACGGGACCGTGAGCGGCGACGAACTCGGCCACCGCGGGCGCCGGCGGTTCCGCGACGCGGAGGAGGTAGGCGCGGGCCAGGCGTTCGGCTTCGAGGTCAGCCATGGCTCGCTCCTTGGACGAGGTGGTGAGTGGCGCGAGGGGCGGCGGCCGGCGTTGCCAGCGTGCCGATACGGGGTGGGGAGGCGGGAGTAAGGCACCTGGCTTCGATGTCAACCATGGCTCGCTCCGGGCGGGACGTGGTGAGTGGGCGCGATCGCCGCTGCGATGGGAGGCCGCAGGTGGATTCCGATCGGAGTCGGCCCGCGCACCGGCCGTCCGACAGGGAGGTCAGCCCTCGCAGGGCGTGGGTGGCGGGCCGGCTGAGGTGGGAGGTGAGCGGCGTTGGTGCCTGCTCGATGTGCCGCAGGCGGTTGGCGTCGAGGGCGGCTTGATGCGCTCCGGGCCGGATGTGGTGAGCGGGTGCCGCGGAAGACCGCCGTTGGCTACCCGGTCGAAGCCTGTGCACGTGCCAGCCGCTCGCCTGCAAAGTCGTTCCTCGCGGGAGGTCCTGAACCGCGCACGGGGAGGTGAGAGGCGTTGGTGACTCTGCAACGTGCAGCCGGTCGGCCCGGCTCACTCCGTGCGGGCGCTCTGGGATGGAAGGCTGTGGGTCAGGTGGGGTGGGGGCGGTCATGCTGCTCTCCGGTCGCGGAACTCGAGGGCGGCGGCCACGTGGTCGGCGTCGGGCTCGTCGGTTTCGGCTAGGTCGGCCAGGGTCCAGGCGATGCGGAGACAGCGGTCGGCACCGCGGGCTGTCACCGTGCCGCGTTCGAGGCTGCGGTCGAGCAGTGCGGTCGTCGTGCGGGGGAGGGCGAACTCGCGGCGCAGCGCGGGACCCGGGACCTCCGCGTTGGTCTTCCACCCCTGCGCACTCCAGCGGGCGGCGGCGCGGTCACGGGCGGCCAGCACACGCTTGCGCACCACCTCGGTCGGCTCCGGCTCACCGGACTCGTGATTGCTCATCGCGGTCATCGGGCGCAGGCGGACGCGGAGATCCACGCGGTCCAGCAGCGGACCGGACAACCGGCTGAGGTAGCGGCGGCGCTCGGTCGGGGAACAGGAACAGTCGGCCTCCCGCGGCGGCGCACACGGGCACGGGTTGGTGGCCATGACCAGCTGGAACCGCGCCGGGTAGCAGACCGAGCCGCGAGCGCGGGCAATGCGCACCTCGCCCTCCTCCAGGACGGTGCGCAGGGAGTCCAGCCGCTGCGCCCCGAACTCGGGCGCCTCGTCCAGGAACAGCACCCCGCGGTGGGCACGGCTGACCAGACCGGGCGCCGCGATGCCCGCGCCGCCGCCGATCAGGGCCGCTTCGGACACCGAATGGTGCGGCGCGATGAACGGCGGGACCTTGATCAGCGGCGCCGACGGTGACAACGCTCCGTGCACCGAGTGCACGGCTGTGACCTCCAGGGACTCTTCGGTGCCGAGCATCGGCAGGAGCCCGGGCAGGCGTTTGGCCAGCATCGTCTTGCCCACGCCCGGCGGTCCGGACAGCAGCAGGTGGTGACCACCGGCGGCCGCGACTTCGAGAGCCCAGCGCGCTTCTGGTTGGCCGATGACGTCCGCCAGATCGGGCACTTCGGGTGGTTCCTGCTCGACGGGTGGGTCCGGCCGGGTGAGGGCGTTCTCGCCCTCGAGCCAGGCGACCACGTCCCGCAGACGCGCCGCGCCGTAGACCTCCAGGCCGTCCACCAGTGCCGCCTCGACCAGCGAGTGCGACGGGACGATGGCTCGTTTGACCCCGGCCTTGCGCGCCGCGAGCAGGCCGGGCAGGACGCCGCGGATCTCGCGGACCCGGCCGTCGAGCGCGAGCTCGCCCAGCAGCACGGTGCCGAGCAGGCGGGTGGCCGGAACCTTGCCCGCCGAGGCGAGGACGGCCACCGCGATCGCCAGGTCGTAGCCCGATCCCAGCTTGGGCAGGTTCGCAGGGAACAGGCCGAGGGTGAGCTTGTCCTCGGGCCAGTGCTGACCGGAGTTGCGGATGGCCGAGCGGACCCTGTCCTTGGCTTCGCGCAGGCCGGCGTCGGGCAGCCCGACGAGCTTGATGCCGGGCAGGCCGCCGCCCAGATCGGCCTCGACCTCGACCAGCCGGCCGTCCAGTCCGAGCAGGGCCACGGACCAGGCGCGTCCGATGGGCATCAGAACGCCCCCGGAATGTGCCGGACGCGGATCTCGCCACCCGGTTCGGCGTACACGGCGATGACGTCGAAGCGGATCCGGCACCAGCCGACGCGGTGGATGCTGAGCCACTGTCCGGTGAGGCGCCGGATGCGGGCGATCTTGTCCTCGGTGACGGCCTCGGCCGGGTCGCCGAAGCTCTCCCGGGTGCGGGTCTTGACCTCACAGATGACCAGGGTGCGCCCGTCGGTGGCGACGAGGTCGAGCTCGCCCTGGCGGCAGCGCCAATTGCGGGACAGCACGACGAAACCGAGCCGCTGCAGGTGGCGGGCGGCGACGTCCTCGCCCTTGCGGCCGAGCGTCAGGTGGCGGGCAGGTCTTGCCGCGGTGGTCATGGCTGGTCCCCCAGGTCGGTCGATCACGTGCCATCGACAGTGCCAGGACCTGCGGTTTCGCCGACAGATGCAGTTGCCGGGCCTGTGGACAAGTGGGGTGTTGTGGACAACCGCGGCGGATCGCGATGCGGGGCGGCGGGATTGTCGGCCCCCTCTGGTAGGGGCCGCGTTCGGGACCTCGGGGCCTGCGGTGCAGGTCGCGCAGCGCGGTGGGACAGCCCTGGACGCGGTGGCGCGACGAGGGGCGGGCCTTGGGGAACCGAAATGAGGGACGCCGTGGCCTGGGCGGCGGAGGCCGGGGACGGTGGAAAACGCTCGGGGAAGGTGCCCCGCGGTAGGGGCCGGCGGGGCTGCCGTGGAAGGAGCGCTTCGAGGCGCAAGCGTGGAGATCGCGGATGTGGGCGCGGAATGCGGGACCCCTCCGGCACCCGCGCGGGCGTCGGTGGGGGAAGAGGGCTGCCAGCGGTCCACGGGTTAGGCAGTGGTTTCGAGCCGAACGGGCGACGGAGACGACGGGCGTCGCGAACCACGGCGGGTGCAAGGCGCGGGACCGGTGGAACGCGCACGGATAAAAGGTGCCCCGTGAAGAGGGCCGGGGGTGCGATGGGAGGAGCGCTTCAAGGGCGCAAGCGTGGTAATCGCGGCGGGAAGGCCAGGAGCGGCGGCGGACACGGCGCGGCGGTGGCAGCGACAGCGGCGCGGCAGCGACGGGAGCGGCGCTGCGGCAGCGGCACGGCAGCAGCAGCGGGCGGCAGGAGCAGCGGCGGGAGGGACCCGCGGGCGAAGACTCCGCGGGCACAAAGACGAGGGACGTCCCCCGGCTGGAGGACGTCCCCGGCGAGACTGGCGAGCGCCTCAGCCCGAGAAGGGGCCCTCCTCGGGCAGGCGCAGCTCGGGCTTTTCCAGCTCCTCCACGTTCACGTCCTTGAACGTGATGACCCGGACGTTCTTGACGAAGCGGGCCGGCCGGTACATGTCCCACACCCAGGCGTCGGACATGCGGACCTCGAAGTAGACGTCTCCCCCGCTGTCCCTGACCTGCACGTCCACCGCGTTGGCCAGGTAGAACCGCCGCTCGGTCTCCACCACGTACGAGAACTGGCTGACGATGTCGCGGTACTCGCGGTACAGCGACAGCTCCATCTCGGTCTCGTACTTCTCGAGATCCTCTGCGCTCATGAAATCCGCGCCCCTCCTCGCGAGTTCGACCGGTCTCCGGCGGCGGAACTCCCATTCTGGACCACTGCGCCCTCCAGAGCACGCACCGGAGCATCGGACTGCCCCAACGCAGCAGCGGTGAGCATGACCTTCCGCGGCGGTCGCATGCCGTGCGCGGCGGCCGCCGCCGCCACGTTGGTGTACGACCACCGGTGTACCTCACACGGCCCGTGTTCGACGAGCGCCGCGCCGTGGTCCACGGTCGTGTACCCCTTGTGCACATCGAATCCGTACACCGGGAACTTCCCGTGCATCTCGGCCATGATGCGGTCCCGCGTCACCTTCGCCAGCACCGACGCGGCCGCCACGCACGCGACCGCCCGGTCCCCCTTGATCACCGGCACGCTCGGCGCCGGCAGACCCGGCACCTTGAAACCGTCCGTCAGCACGTAGCCCGGACACTCCCGCAACCCCGCCACCGCCCGGCGCATGCCCTCGATGTTGGTGACGTGGATACCGAGCTGGTCCACCTCTTCAGGTGAGATGACGACGATCGAGTAGTCCAGAGCCCGCACGAGGAGCCGCTCGTACACCCGGTCCCGGGCCAGCGGCGTGAGCAGCTTCGAATCGTTGAGCTCGGTCAGCCGGGCGGCGTCCCCCGGCCGGAGCACGCACGAGGCCACCACCAGCGGGCCCGCGCAGGCCCCGCGGCCCGCCTCGTCGACCCCGGCCACCGGGCCGAGACCGCGGCGGTCGAGAGCCGACTGCAGACTCCACGCCGTCTCGCCCCGGACGATCGCCCTGGGCGGGCGGAACGAGGTCGAGAACACCGTGGCCGAAGACCTACCCAACCTGGTTACCGCTTTCGCTCGACCGCCTCGCGCACCTTCGAGCCCAGCCGCCGCCCGCCCCGCACCACGGGCCACGCGGCGACGAAACCGAACCCGAGCGGGACGCCTTCCTGCCACGACGGAGCGCTCATCCCGAGCGCCACCGGCTGGGCGTCGGCCTGCGGGTTGTGGTCGCTGACCCCACCCCACCGGCTCGGCGGCAGCACGATGATCCTGGCCTTGCCGATGATGTTGTCGACCGGCACAGCCCCGCGGACACCGCCGCCGCCCTGGCAGCGCGAGTCACACGAGTCGTTGCGGTTGTCGCCCATCACCCAGACGTAGCCCTCCGGCACCGTCACCGGATCGAAGGAATCCTGCCGGTCCTCAGCGGGATTCTCCCAGTGGATGTAGGGCTCGTCCAGGGCCTTGCCGTCCACGACGACCCGGTTCTGGGCGTCACAGCACTGCACGGTCTGGCCGCCGGTCGCGATGATCCGCTTGACGAAGTCACGCTCGTCCGGCGGGGCCAGACCGAAGACCGATCCGACGTCCTGGAAGAAGCGCACCACGGCGTTGCCCGAGCGCTCGGTCGGAGCCTCGTTCTCGACCCACGGCTCGGGGCCCTTGAACACCACGACGTCACCCGGTCCCGGATCGGTGAAGTCGTAGGTGACCTTGTCGACGAGAACCTTGTCGCCGTAGCACCCGGTGCAGCCGTGCAGCGTCGTTTCCATCGATCCCGAGGGAATCGTGTAGACCCGCGCCAGGAAATGCTGGAACACGAATGCCAGCGCCAGCGCGACGACGATCAGAATCGGCAGTTCGACCCAGAACGAGCGCTGTTTCTTGGGTTTGCGGCGGCGCCGTTTCCCCTTTGCGCCGGCATCGGCACTCTCGTCCGGATTCGGGCGTTCGGGCTCGTCCTCAGCGGCGCTGGAAGGCACAGGTTCGACCACTTCGCCAGGCTATCGGAGAACGTCCGAGCCCTCAGGACGCGGTCGGGGCCTCGCGGCGCTCCTTGATCTTGGCGGCCTTGCCGCGCAGCTCACGCAGGTAGTAGAGCTTGGCGCGACGCACGTCACCGCGCTTGTGCACCTCGATCTTCGAGATGTTCGGGCTGTGCACCGGGAAAGTGCGCTCCACGCCCACACCGAACGAAACCTTGCGCACGGTGAAGGTCTCGCGAATACCGCCGCCCTGGCGGCGGATCACGACGCCCTGGAAAACCTGAACACGCTCACGGTTTCCCTCGATGACGCGAACGTGCACCTTCAGCGTGTCACCCGGGCGGAAGTGCGGAATGTCGGAACGCAGCGACTGAGCGTCCAGGGCGTCCAGGGTGTTCATCGGGAGTCCGTCCTCGTCCTTCGTCTGTCTGGCAGTCATCCGAGCACGCGCACACTCACTAGGCAGGCGACCCGGGGGCTTGTGGCAGGCACGCACCACTGGTACGGCCAACCTGTCAAGTATTGCAGACGCGTCCCCGGCCGGATCACCCGGCCTGCCGCTGCCCGGACCGGACACGGTCGAGCACGGCGAGATCGCGCTCGTCCAGCGTACCGTCCGGCAGCCGGTCGAGGAGATCGGGGCGGCGCAGCAGGGTGCGTTCCAGCGCCTGGTCGCGCCGCCAGCGGTCGATCAGCGCGTGGTTGCCCGAGCGCAGCACCTCGGGCACGGACAGGTCGCGCCAGACCTCGGGGCGCGTGTAACTGGGTCCCTCGAGCAACCCGTCGGAGAAGGAGTCCTGCTCGGCCGACACGGGGTTGCCCAGCACACCGGGCAGCAGCCGGACGGTGGCCTCGACCATGACCAGCACCGCGGCCTCGCCGCCGACCAGGACGTAGTCGCCGATGGACACCTCGTCGACCGGCATCCGGCGCGCGGCGTCGTCGATGACCCGCTGGTCGATGCCCTCGTAGCGGCCGCAGGCGAACACCAGGTGCTTCTCGCGGGCGTACGAATGTGCCACGTCCTGTGTGAACGGCCGGCCCGCCGGTGTGGGCACGACCAGGCGGGTGTCCGGTCCGCAGACCGCGTCCAGGGCGTCGCCCCACACCTGCGGCTTCATGACCATGCCGGGGCCGCCGCCGTAGGGGGCGTCGTCGACCGCGCGGTGCACGTCGTGGGTCCAGTCCCGCAGATCGTGCACCCCGACCTCGATCAGCCCGCGCTCGATGGCGCGGCCCAGCAGCGCGGCCCGCAGCGGGTCCAGGTACTCGGGGAAGATGGTGACGACGTCGATCCGCACGGCGCGAGGGTAACCAGCCCGTCAGCCGGCGTCGTCGAGCAGGCCCTCGGGCGGTTCGATGACGACGCGTCCGCCGGCGACGTCCACCACGGGCACGATCGCCTGCACGAACGGCACGAGCACGGTGCGGCCGTCGCGGTCGATCGCGAGCAGTTCCCCGTGCGGGGCGTGCACGACCTCCTGCACGGTGCCGACGACCTCGCCGTCGCCCAGCTCGGCACGCAGACCCTCGAGTTCGTGGTCGTAGAACTCGTCCGGGTCGTCGGTGGGCGGCAGGTCGGCGGTGTCGGCGAGCAGCAGGGCGCCGCGCAGGGCCTCGGCGGCCTCGCGCGTGACGACCTGCTCGAAGGTGACCAGCAGCCGCCCGCCGTGGGGGCGGGCGGCTGCGATGGTCAGCGGGCGCGTGGTGCCGTCGCGGAAGCGGGCGGTCACCGTCGCGCCGTCGCGGAAGCGTTCCTCGGGCGAGTCGGTCCGGATGTCCACGGCGAGTTCACCGCGGACCCCATGGGCCTTCGCGACCCGCCCGACGACGACGTCCACGGATGGGTCAGCGGTCGGTGTCGACGACATCCACGCGGACGCCGCGGCCACCGATGCCGCCCATGACGGTGCGCAGCGCGGTCGCGGTCCGGCCGCCACGGCCGATGACCTTGCCGAGGTCGTCCGGGTGGACGTGGACCTCGAGCGTGCGACCGCGGCGGGTGGTGATCAGGTCGACCCGGACCTCGTCCGGGTTGTCCACGATCCCGCGCACCAGGTGTTCGAGGGAGTCGGCGAGGAAGCTCACGCCTCGTCCTTGGCCGCCTCGTCGTCGGCCTTGCGGGCCGGCTTCTTCTTCGGCGTGGTGGCCTCGTTGGAGGGCTCGTCACCGGCCGCCGCGAGGGCCTGGTTGAACAGCTCCTCCTTGGTCGGCTTCGGCGGAGCGGTCTTCAGCGTGCCCTCGGCGCCCGGCAGGCCCTTGAACTTCTGCCAGTCACCGGTGATCTCCAGGATGCGCTGCACCGGCTCGGTCGGCAGGGCGCCGACGCCCAGCCAGTACTGGGCGCGCTCGGAGTCGACCTCGATGAAGCTCGGCTCCGACTTCGGGTGGTACTTGCCGATCGTCTCGATGGCCTTGCCGTCCCGGCGGGTGCGCGCGTCGGCGACGATGATGCGGTAGTACGGCGCACGGATCTTGCCGAGGCGCTGGAGCTTGATCTTGACGGCCACGGTGTGTGGGTACTCCTTGGTTCTCTGCTGTGCTCGCGGGTGTCGGGTCACGATCCGTGTGGGGACACCGGACGAGTACCCGAAGCTTTTCGGTCGCCACGGCACGGTGAGAGGGCCCGGCCGCAGCAGGCAAGCGACTATTCTGCCAGACCCGCTCGCGTGCCCTGCGACCGGCGTCTAGATGGACATCACGCCCAGGGCGGTCAGCAGCATCGCGACCGCGGGCAGGAAGTTGTTCATCTGGTGCGCGACGATGCTGCCCAGCAGGCGGCCGGTGAACAGCCGGGCCAGGCCGATCGGGATGGCGATGACCAGCAGCAGCGTGGTGCGCAGCGGCTCCAGGTGGCTGGCCGCGAAGACCGCAGTGGACAGCAGGAACGCCGCCAGCCGGGCCCACTTCTCCTGGCCCCAGTGCAGCCGTTCGACCGCGTTCCACAGCAGGCCGCGGTAGATGATCTCCTCGCAGATCGGCCCGAGCAGCCACAGGTAGGCGAACATCACGACCGCGGCGCTCACCGACATGGGTTGCTCCTCGACCAGCGCGCTGATCGCCGACCCGGCGTTGGCCTCGCCGACCACCTGGGTCCAGACGAACGCGCTGACCGTGGTCAGCACCAGGCCGAACGTGCCGAGCTTGAGCCCGAGCTTCACGTCGTCCCAGCGCCAGGACAGCCGCAGGTCGACCAGCGGCCCGTTGCCGCGCACCTTGGTGATCAGGATCGCGACCAGCGCGGCGAGGACGGTCGGGGCCATGGTGCCGATCAGGACGTCCCGCGCGGGCAGCGGCTGACCGGGCGGCGCCGGCCCGAGCAGGACGCTGACGAACGCGGCGGAGGCCAGCAGCACGGCCTCGACGACGAGGAACGCGCCGAACCCCCAGCGGTGCCCGGGGTGGGACGCGGCCTCCGCGGCGGGCAGATCAGGCTGATCCAGCTCGCCCGGGTGTGCCGTCACGGCGTGCCTCCCTCTCCACCTAGCCCAGCACCTCCCGAGCCTAGTCGCCATGGTCGTTCCGCTCAGGACCCGGTGAACAGCATCAACGCCGGGGCCAGGTTGTTCGCCGCGTGCGCGACGAAACTCGCCCCCACCCGCCCGGTGCGCAGCCGGGCCGCGCCGATCACCAGGCCCTGCGCGAGCAGGGCCAGCGTGCGCGTCGGCTCGCCGTGCAGGTACGCGAACACGACCGCGGTGAGCACGAGGATCACCCACCGCGGGATGCGGTGGTGCTCGAGCGCGCCCCACAGGGCGCCGCGCATGAGCAGTTCCTCGGCCATGGGGGTGGCGACCACGACGACGAGCGCGGCGAGCGCGAGCCACAGGACCTCGTCGGAGCCACCGTCCTCGGCGAGGTCGGTGAGGGGGCTGTCGGTGACGCGGTCGGTGCCGTAGATGCCCAGCAGCACGAGGTTGACCAGGTAGCCGGCGAGCAGGGCGAGGACACCGCAGGCCAGGCCCACCTTCACGTCCCGCAGGTCGGGCAGCCAGCCGAAGTCGGCCCGCGGACCGTTGCCCCAGCGGCGTGACGCGACCAGCGGGGCGAGACCGAGCAGCAGGCTGGGCACGAACGCGAGCAGCAGCACCGGGCCGACGTCGAGCAGTTCGAGCGGGTCGACGCTGGCGTGGCCGGACCGCATCGCGGTCATCACGACGGTGACGAGGTGGTAGACCCCGAGCCCGGCGAAGAACGCGAGGAACCCCCAGTGGGCACCGAGGACCGGCCGGGTGCGCGACGCCTCCCCGACGCCCTGGTTCACGGATCCCATGGAGCCAGGCTATGTGGCTGGGCGCGAGCATTCGACCCCGGGGCGTGAGCGGTGTCACCGGAACGGGGCGCCGGACGGGCCCGCCGGCAGCGTCCGCGCCTCAGCGGACGATCGCGCCGCGCAGGACGATGTGCCGTGGGTTGCGCAGGGCGGACAGGTCCTCGCGCGGGTCGGGGTCGAGGACCAGGAAATCGGCCGGCGCGCCCTCGGTCAGCCCGGGGTGGCCGAGCCAGTCGCGGGCCGCCCACGAACCGGCCGCCAGCGCCTGCTCGGCGGTCATCCCCGCGCGGTGCAACGCTTCCAGCTCGTCCACCAGGCGCCCGTGGGCGATCATGCCGCCCGCGTCGCTGCCCGCGTAGACCGCCACACCGGCGTCGAGCGCGTTGCCGACCAGATCGCCGACGCGGGCGTGCAGCGCGCGCATGTGGTCCGCGTACACCGGGTACTTGCCGGCCGAGTCGGCGATGCCCGGGAAGTTCTCGATGTTGATCAGCGTCGGCACCAGCGCCGTGCCGCGGCGGGCCATCTCGGCCAGCAGCGAGGTGTCCAGACCGGTGCCGTGCTCGAGGCAGTCGATGCCGGCGTTGATCAGTCCGGGCAGGGCGTCCTCGCCGAAGACGTGCGCCGTGACGCGGGCGCCGGCCTCGTGCGCGACCTTGATCGCCTCGGCAAGCACGTCGTCCGGCCACAGTGGAGCGAGGTCGCCGGCGGACCGGTCGATCCAGTCGCCGACCAGCTTGACCCAGCCGTCGCCGTCGGCGGCCTGCTCGGCGACCGCGGCGGGCAGCTGGTCCGGGTCCTCCAGGTCGAGGCCCAGGTTCGGGATGTACCGCTTGGGCCGCGCCAGGTGCTTGCCCGAGCGGATGATCCGCGGCAGGTCGGCGCGTTCCTGCAGGGGACGCGTGTCGATCGGCTGACCGCAGTCGCGGATCAGCAGCGTGCCCGCGTCCCGGTCGGCCAGCGCGTTCGCCACCGCGCCGTCGAGGCCGGTGGGACCGCCGGGACCGATCGCCGGGTGGCAGTGGGCGTCCACCAGTCCGGGCACCAGGAAACCGTCCTCGACGAGCGTGGCCGCGCCCGCCACCGGGGAGAACGTGACCCTGCCGTCGCCGACCCAGACGTCGCGCTGCTCACCGTCGGGCAGCACCACCGCGCGCAGGTGCATCTACTTGTTCTTCGGCAGCTTGAACTTCGACGGGTCGAAGCCGGGCACGTCGTTCATGCCACCGCCGAGCTGGGAGAGGTCGGGCATGCCACCACCGGCGCCGCCGGGCGGGAGCATCGGCATTCCGCCGGGGAACCCGCCGCGCACCTTGGGCTGCGTCGGGCCCTTGCCCTTCTTCCCCTTCTTGCCCTTCTTGCGCTTGGTCGCGCTGCCGCCGCCGAAACCGAAGCGCCCGGCCATCTGCTGCATCATCTTGCGGGCTTCGAAGAACCGGTTGACCAGGTCGTTGACCTCGCGCACCGTCACGCCCGAACCCTGCGCGATGCGCTGGCGGCGGGAGCCGTTGATCATCTTCGGATCGGCCCGCTCGGCGGGGGTCATGCCGCGGATGATCGCCTGCAGCCGGTCCAGGTGCTTGTCGTCGACCTGGGCGAGCTGGTCCTTCATCTGCCCGGCGCCGGGCAGCATGCCGAGCAGGTTGCCGATCGGGCCCATCTTGCGGACCGCGAGCATCTGCTCCAGGAAGTCCTCGAGGGTGAGCTGGCCGGTGCCCAGCTTCGCCGCGGCCTTCTCGGCCTGCTCCTGGTCGAAGGCCTGCTCGGCCTGCTCGATCAGGGTGAGCAGGTCGCCCATGCCCAGGATCCGGCTGGCCATCCGGTCCGGGTGGAAGGTGTCGAAGTCCTCGAGCTTCTCACCGTTGGAGGCGAACAGGATCGGCTGACCGGTGACCTGCCGCACGGACAGCGCCGCACCACCGCGGGCGTCACCGTCGAGCTTGGTCAGGACCACGCCGGTGAAGCCGACGCCGTCGCGGAACGCCTCGGCCGTGGTGACCGCGTCCTGACCGATCATCGCGTCGACGACGAAGAGGATCTCGTCCGGCTCGACCGCGTCGCGGATGTCCGCGGCCTGCTTCATCAGCTCCTCGTCGACACCGAGCCGCCCGGCGGTGTCGACGATGACGATGTCGTGCTGCGCGTGCCTGGCCTCGTCGATGCCGCGGCGGGCGACGTCGACCGGGTCGCCGACACCGTTGCCCGGCTCGGGCGCGAACGTCTGCACCCCGGCGCGCTCACCGACGACCTGCAGCTGCGTGACCGCGTTCGGGCGCTGGAGGTCGCACGCGACCAGCAGCGGCGCGTGCCCCTGCTTCTTGAGGAACAGCGCGAGCTTGCCGGCCAGCGTCGTCTTACCGGAACCCTGCAGACCGGCGAGCATGATCACCGTCGGCGGGTTCTTGGCCAGGCTCAGGCGGCGGGTCTCGCCACCGAGGATGCCGACCAGCTCCTCGTTGACGATCTTGATGACCTGCTGCGCCGGGTTGAGGGCCTCGGAGACCTCCGCACCCTTCGCGCGTTCCTTGACGTGCGCGATGAACTCCCGGACGACGGGCAGCGCGACGTCCGCCTCCAGCAGCGCGATACGGATCTCGCGCGCGGTGGCGTCGATGTCGGCGTCGGTCAGCTTCCCCTTGCCCCGCAGGTTCTGCAGGACCGAAGTGAGCCGGTCGGAGAGGGTGTCGAACACGGGTGTGCACGCTCCAGCTGGTCGTGGTTGTCCGCCTGCGGCGTCTCTCCAGGGTAGCCGCTGCGACCGGGCAGGCTGTCAGGCCCGCCGTTCGGCCAGCAGCCGCATCCCGCCGGGCTCCAGCAGCACCACGCACGGCACCAGCTCGGTGGTGTCGTACTCCGAGCCCAGCACCTGTTCGTGGATCACCTCGGCCCAACCGGAGTCCGCGCCCGCCACGACCAGCTCGTCCGGGCAGGGCAGGCCGACCACCAGCCGCTCCTCGCCGAGGTTGCGGGCCATCTGCTCGCCGAAGTCGTCCAGCGCGAGCGCCGAACCGGCCAGCCAGTCCTCCCGGGTCAGGTGCAGCAGGTCGCCGCGCTCGCCGCGGTGACCGGTGACGCGCAGACCGCGCTTGAGGTTCGCACCCGCCTCGGCCATCAGCTCCGCGAACGGCGGCGAGCCCGCCTCCTGGTAGCCGTGCGTGGTGAGATGGTTCATACCGAGCGTGCCGCGCGGGGTGGGCCCGACGTGGGCCAGGCCGACCGACAGCCGGCCGGGCACCAGCGGGTGGTGCGGGATCGAGCCGAGCAACTCGGCCCGCGGCGACGACGCGCTCCACAGCACCGGCAGCAGCACCGGCGCGGGCGCGGCCTGTTCCGCCAGCACGCGCTCGGCCTCGGCGAACGCGGCCGCCCAGCCGTCCGGGCCGGGGCGGTCGAAGCTGTAGGTGTGCCGGGCGCCGGGGAACATCAGGGCCACGAACCCGAGGTCTTCGGCGGAGGGTTCCCACTCGCTGTAGACGGCGGTGACGTCCGCGGGCTGGACCTGACGTTCGGCGCGCACCTGGGCCCACGCCTGCCGCAGGGCGTCGTCGGCCACGGTCGGGGCACTCGCGACGACCGGATCGTCCAAGCCGTGCGCCTGGAAGGCGACGAGGTTCTGCGTCACGTCCGTGTTCACGCCGCGCTCACCAGCCATGCCGGCGCCGGGTGGGCCGCCGCCTCGCTCGTCAGGCAGCTCGGAATCAGCAGATGCAGCATGCGCGACATCCAACCGCGCGGGGGGAAGCGCGGGTGGCCCGCCCCCTCGCCGGGCCACCCGCACACGCACGCCGCGGGCGCCGGTCCCCCGTGCTCGCCGAACCCCCAGTACCAGCGAGAGCCCCTCGGACATCCGTGGCGTGATGTCCTCAAGACTGCCGGTCCCACGAGGGCCGGGGCAGCGTGAAGACCCCCAAGTAGCCCTAGGTAGGTCTACTCAGGAACCGTGTGTGCGCAGGGGTGTGACCCACCTCGGCCGGGAGCGTGACGCGGGTTCGCGAAGAATTTTTCGGCGCCTCGACCGTGCCGCCGGCCTTGGTTCGCCAGGCGGCTACAGACGCGTGCTCTCGCCGGCGTTCACGGCGATGTAGGCGGCCAGCGGCTCGCTCTCGCCGAGCGCGTCGGCCGAATAGCCGAACGCCGCGCCCGCCGCCTGGAGGATCTCCACCAGCGCGGCCATTTCGGCCGGCGGCATCGCGGCCAGCGCGCCGTGACGCGCCTCGCCGAGCCGGCCGGCGAGCCCGGTGAGCGCGCCGGACAGGTGCCGCTGACCGGCGACGAGGTGCCTGAGGACGGCGACGATCTCGCCGAGGTCGGTTTCCGGCGCCCGGTCCAGCTCGGCGGCGCAGGCCTCCAGGTGGGCCGCGGCGACCGTGAGCGGCAGGATCGTCGACTCGGGCACGACAGCCATCCTGCCACCACCGATCGGGAAAACCGCGGCGACACCCCGCGGCGGATCATGACGCGGCGGTGAGCACCGCCTGCTCGACCCGCTGCCGCCACGCCGGGTCCACCCGGCCTTCGCGCGGCGAGACCGCGAACGAGTCGACGACCGCGGCGCCCAGGGTCGCCACCTTGGCCCACTTCACCTCGGCGCCGCAGGACTGCAGCGCACCGGCCACCCGGTAGAGCAGCCCGATCCGGTCGGTGGCCCGCAGCTCCAGCACGACGGTGCTGGGCCCGCTGGTCTCGTCGTCGAACCACAGCACCTTCGGCTTGGCCGCCACCCGGGTCGGCTGGTAGTCGCGTTCCTTCGCGGCGAGCTTCGCCTCGAGCGCGAGCCCGCCGGCGACCGCCCGCGCGAACTGTTCGCGCAGCAGCGACGGATCGGGCAGGGACCCGAACTTCGGGGACGCGGTGAAGATCCCTGCCCGGCCGCCGTCGTGGCCACGCAGCACGGCCGTGTGGACCTCCAGCGAGTGGAGGGCGAGCACCCCGGCCGCCGGGGCGAGCAGGTCGGTGCGGGCCGGCGCGGCGACCACGACCGTGGCCATCTTGCCGTCGTGGGTGATCAGCACCTCGCTGCGACCGGAGGCGACGGCCGCCGCGACCAGCTCGCGCCGTCGCGCGTCGAGCGGTTCGGGCGGGCTGAACCCCTTGCCCTGCACCACCTGACGGCAGCGGTTGACCAGGCCGGCGACCAGCCCGGCCTTCCAATCGGTCCACATGCCCGGCCCGGTGGCCAGCGAGTCGGCCAGCGTCAGCGCGTGCAGCAGCTCGAGCAGGACCACGTCGTGGTCGACGGTCTTCACCACGCGCGCCACCGTGGCCGGTTCCTCGATGTCGCGGCGGGTCGCGGTGTGCGCCAGCAACAGGTGGTGCCGGACCGCGGCCGAGACGAGCGCCGCGTCGGCGGCGGGCAGACCGATCCGCTCGGCCACCTGCAGCGAGATCGCCGCACCCAGTTCGGAGTGGTCGGCCTCGCGGCCCTTGCCGATGTCGTGCAGCAGCGCGGCCAGCAGCAGCAGGTCGGGCCGGGACACCGTGGTGGTGAGCTTCGCGGCCTCGACCGCGGTCTGCACGAGGTGCCGGTCGACGGTCCACGAGTGCACCGGCTCGCGCGGCGGCAGGTCCCGCACCGCGCCCCACTCCGGGAACAGCCGTGCCCACAAGCCGGTGCGGTCCAGCGCCTCGACCGCGTCGATCAGGCCCTCGCCCGCGCCCAGCAGCTCGGTGAGCGAGTCCCGCGCGTCAGCGGGCCACGGCGTGCGCAGCTCCGGCGCGGAATCGGCCAGGGTGCGCAGGGTGCCGTGCGAGATCGGCGTGCGGGTGCGGGCGGAGGCGGCCGCGACGCGCAGCAGCAGCGCCGGGTCCTTCGCCGGCACCGCGTCACGGGCCAGCGCGACTTCGGTGCCGTGCAGGACAACGCCGTCGTCCAGCGGGGTCCGGCTCGGCCGCCGCCCGAACCGCCCGCGTGGCGGCTCGGCGGTGGCGCGCAACGCGACGTCCACCGCGTACCCGACCGCACGGCCGGCGCCGGACAGCTTGCGCGCCAAGGTGAACCGGTCGCCGAAGCCGAGTTCGGCGGACACCAGTTCGGCGTCCACACCGGACAGCACGTCCCGGTCGCGCCGCAGTTCGCGGCGCATCTCGGTGCGGACGTCCAGCAGCAGCTCGCGCGCGTCCCGCAGCTCCTCCCCCGGGCGGTCGGTGAGCTGGGCCGCGGCGAGCGCCTCCAGCACCCCGAGGTCACGCAGACCGCCCCGGCCGTGCTTCAGGTCCGGCTCGGCGGACTGGGCGATCTCCCCGCTGCGCTGCCAGCGCCGGCGGGTCGACTCGGCCAGTTCCGGCAGGCGTTTGCGGGCCGTGCGGCGCCACTGGTCGCGCGCCGCGGTGGCGAGCCTGCCGGTCAGCTCGGCGTCCCCGGCGATGTGCCGGGCGTCGAGCAGACCCATCGCGGTCCGCAGGTCCTCCGAGGCGACCTGGAGGGCCTCCCCGGGTGTGCGGACCGAGTGGTCGAGGCCGATGCGCGCGTCCCACAGCGGGTACCACAGCGCATCGGCGATTTCGGCGATCCCCGGGTGCTGGTTGTGGACCAGAACGAGGTCCAGGTCCGAGAACGGCACGAGCTCGCGGCGGCCGAGACCGCCGACGGCGACCAGCGCGACACCGGGTTCGGCGGTGTCCACGCCGGCCGCCGCGGCGGCCTTGCCGAGCCAGAACTCGTACAGGTCCACCAGCGCGGCGCGCAGTGCGGACGCACCGAGCCTGCCGTGCCGGCCTTCCAGCAACCGGTTCGCCGCCTCGGCGAGTTGCCCCCCGACGACCATGTGGTGCGTCCCTACAGCGCGTCCGTACCGCGTTCGCCGGTACGGACCCGGACCACGGTCTCCACCGGGGTCACCCACACCTTGCCGTCACCGATCTTGCCGGTGTGCGCGGCGTTGACGATGGCCTCGATGACCTTTTCGACGTTCGAGTCGTCGGTGAGGACCTCGACCCGCAGCTTGGCCACGAAGTCGACGGCGTACTCGGCGCCGCGGTAGACCTCGGTGTGGCCCTTCTGGCGGCCGTAGCCCTGCACCTCGCTGACGGTCATGCCGAGCGTGCCCAGCTGTTCCAGGGCGGCGCGGATGTCGTCGAGGGTGAACGGCTTGACGATCGCGGTGATCAGCTTCATGCCTTGCTCCCTTCCAGTGCCGCGCCGTCCTTCGAGGGCAGCGAAGCGGGGATCGATCCACTGTGGCCGCCGATGCTGCCGCCCGCGAAGTCGTACGCGCTCTCCGCGTGCTGGGCCTCGTCGATGCCGGTGACCTCGTCCTCCTTGCTGACCCGGAAACCGCCGAGGAGCTTGATGACGCCACCGATGATGAAGGTCAGCACGAACGAGTACCCCATCACCGCGAAGGCCGCCGCGGCCTGCTTGCCCAGCTGGGTGAAGCCGCCGCCGTAGAAGAGGCCGTCCGCGCCGAGGGAGTTGACGCTGGTGGTGCCGAAGAAGCCGATCAGCAGCGTGCCGACCAGACCGCCGACCAGGTGGACGCCCACCACGTCGAGCGAGTCGTCGAAGCCCAGCTTGAACTTCAGGCTCACGGCGAGCGCGCAGATCGCACCGGCGATGACACCGATCGCGATCGAGCCGAGCGGCGTCACGAAACCGGCGGCCGGGGTGATGGCCACCAGTCCGGCCACCGCGCCGGAAGCCGCGCCGAGGGTGGTCGGCTTGCCGAAGCGCAGCTGCTCGACGATCAGCCAGCCCAGCACCGCGGCGGCGGTGGCGACGGTGGTGTTGGCGAAGGCGACACCGGCCAGGTCACCGGCGCTGAGCGCGGAACCGGCGTTGAAGCCGTACCAGCCGAACCACAGCAGACCCGCGCCCAGCAGGACGAACGGGACGTTGTGCGGGCGGCCGGTCTCGCGCGGCCAGCCGCGCCGCTTGCCGAGGACGAGGGCGAGCGCGAGGCCCGCGGCACCGGCGTTGATGTGGACCGCGGTGCCACCGGCGAAGTCGAGCGCCTTGAGCTTGTTGGCGATCCAGCCGCCGACGGCGTCCGGGCTCAGGAAACCGTCGAAGGCGAACACCCAGTGCGCCACCGGGAAGTACACGATCGTGACCCAGACGACGACGAACAGGGCCCAGCCCCAGAACTTGGCGCGGTCGGCGATCGCGCCGGAGATCAGCGCCGGGGTGATGATCGCGAACATGAGCTGGAACATGGCGAACACGAGCATCGGGATGCCGTCGCCGCCCGGCCACGGGATCTCCGGCGTCGTGCCGGTCGCCGCGGTGGCGAACCCGACCACGTGCCCCCACGTGTCGGCCAGGCCGGCGTGGCCGAAGTTGCCCAGCAGCCCACCGAACGCGTCGCTGCCGAAGGACATCGTGAACCCGTAGAGGGTCCACAGCACGGCGACGATCGCCAGGCAGATGAAGTTCATCATGAGCATGTTCAGGACGCTCTTCACGCGGACCATGCCGCCGTAGAAGAACGCCAGCCCTGGTGTCATGAGCATGACCAGCGCGGCGCTGGCCAACACCCACGCGGTGTCTCCTGCGTTCAGCACATCGTCCTCCCGTACCCGAGGTGGTGCCCGGGAGTGTTCGACTCCGGTGTTTCACCGGGACGCTTCCGACGTTTCCCCGAAGTGAACTGTGCCGCCGCTGTTGTTACGAGCACGTTTCGCGCGATCGGGGAAGATGTGCCTTGTTCGGAAACACAGCCGTCGGATACTCCCCGTCGCCGGTCACGGTGCGTCACAGCGGCGTGTGATGAGATGGGGGCATGACGAGGCCCGCCACATTGCCGGACGCCGTCGTCGGGGCGTTGCGGTGCCCCTTGTGCGCGGCGCCGTTCGCCCGCGACGGCCGGTCGCTGCGCTGCCCGTCGCGGCACTCGTTCGACCTCGCGAAGCAGGGTTACGTGAACCTCCTGCACGCCGGGGTCCCGGCCGGGACGGCGGACACGGCGGAGATGGTCGCCGCGCGGGTGGCCTTCCTCGACGGCGGGCACTACGCGGGGCTGCGGGACCGGCTCGCCGAGGTCACGGCGTCGGAGACCGGTGGGGAGGGTCTGGTCGTCGACGCCGGCGCGGGGACCGGTTACTACCTGGCCGGCGTGCTGGAGCGGCTTCCCGGGGCGGCCGGGCTGGCGCTCGACGTGTCGGCTGTCGCGCTGCGCCGCGCCGCGAAGGCGCACCCTCGCCTGGGTGCGGCGGTGTGGAACCTGTGGGAGCCGTGGCCGGTCGCCGACGGCTCGGCCGCGGTGGTGCTGAACGTCTTCGCGCCGCGCAACGGCCCGGAGTTCCGGCGCGTGCTGCGGCCCGGCGGTTCCCTCCTCGTGGTGTCGCCCGAACGGGGGCACCTGGCGGAACTGGCGTCGGTGGCACCGGTTCTCGAAGTGGACGCGCGCAAGGAAGAACGTCTCGACGCGGCGTTGTCGGATCATTTCGAACTGGTTTCGCGGGAGACGTTGCGGGAGCGGGTGGTGTGGAAACCGGACGACATCCGGCACGCCGTCCGGATGGGCCCCACCGGCCATCACCCGGACCGTCTCACCGCGCTCACGGACGTGACCGAGCCCGCCGAGGTGACGATCGCGTTCTCGCTGTCGCGGTACCGGAGGACGACGTGACGGCCGTGCCCGCCACCGCGATCACCGACCGGGACTGGCTGCGGGAGCAGCTGCGCCGCGCCGCCGTCCTGTACGGCGGCGGCGGGCCGGTGGTGATCGGCACGATCTGGTGGTACTCGGTGTCGGCGGTGCTCGTGACGCCCGCGCTGGACCCGCTGGTGGCGACGGGACGGGCGAGGGACCCGGCGCTGGAGGCGGTGACGCTGGACGTCATCCCCGACGGCCGGGTGCTCGACGCCCGGTCGTCGCGGCCGCTGGGATCGGACGTCGCGGTGATCGGCGAGGCGCTGGCCGGCGCGCTGGACGCCGGGATCGAGGCCGTGGCCGAGGTCAGCGGCGCCGGGACGCGGGCGTTGTGCGCCATCGCGACCGACTCGATCGCGAACGTCCTGCTGTGGGCGGGAAAAGCCGCGGGCGACCCGGCGCGCGGGGTGGAGCTGGCCGGGCCGGTGGTGGACGCCGTGGGCGACCACCTGCCCCGGCCGAGGTTCGTCGAGATCGGGTCCACACCGGTGGTGCGGCGGGCGTCGTGCTGCCTGATCTACCGCACCGGCCACCACGAGAAGTGCGTCAGCTGCCCGCGCCAGACACCGGCGGAGCGGCTGCACCGCCTGCGGCTGGCGTTCGGATGAGCGCGGTGGCGGCCGGGCTCCGCGGCTGACCGGCACCGCGGCGAGCGGTACCGGTCAGCCGCGGCGGCTCAGGAGCGTGCGGCGTGGCGCGCGGCGAGGTAACCGAACGTCAAGCCGGCCCCCACCTGGCATCCGGCGCCCGGGTACTCCGAGGCCATGATCGAGTTCGCGTCGTTGCCGCAGGCGTACAGGCCGCCCACCGGCTCGCCCGAGTCGCGCAGCACCTGGGCGTCGGTGTCGGTGCGCAGGCCCAGCGCGGTCGCCAGCGGGGTCGGCACCACCGCGATCGCGTAGAACGGGGCCTTGTCGATCGGTCCCAGGTTGACGTTCGGCGTGTGGGCGGGGTCGCCGTACTGGTGCCCGAACGGGCTCGACCCCTTGCCGTACTCCTCGTCCACCCCGGTGCGCGCGAACCGGTTGGCGTCGGCGACCGTGCGCTCCAGCCCCTCCGGGCCGACCCCGATCGACGAAGCCAGTTCCCGCAACGAGGAACCGGTGCGCAGGTAACCCGAGTCGATGTGCCGCTTCAGCAGCACCCGCGGCAGGTGCGGGTAGACCATCCCGAGCCCGTACGCACGGGCGCCGCGGTCGGCGACATGACCGCGGTGTGGGGCGTGCCGGTGCTGACGCCGCCCACCGCGCGGTACGACGGGCACCCGTCGGGTCGGATGGGCAACGTCGAGATGACGCTGCCCGGTTCGCTGACGGTCGACGCCACCGGGCGCCGGTTCGTCAACGAAGCCCTCAACTACCACGACCTCAACCGCGCGTTCGGCGCGATCGGCTCGTCCGCGTTCCTCGTGTTCGACCGCGCCTACCTGGACCGGTATCCCGTCGCGGGCGCCACGTCGCCGCAGCCGTGGATGATCCAGGCCGATTCGCTCGGGGAGCTCGCCAGGGCGGCCGGCATCGGCCCGGCTCTCGTCGCGACGGTCGAGGAGTTCAACGCGGGCGCGCGCCGCGGCGAGGACCCGGTGTTCGGCCGCGGCCGGAGCCCGCAGGACCGCCACCTCGGCGACCCGGCGATCACGCCCAACCCGTGCCTGGCGCCGGTGGAGCGGCCGCCGTTCTTCGCGGTGCCGGTGCACGCCGGGGTCCTCGGCACCGCCGGAGGCCTGGCCACCGACGCCGACGGCCGGGTCGTCGACCACGACGGCCTGCCGATCCCCGGCCTGTACGCGGCGGGCAACTGCGCCGCGACGCTGTTCCGGGACACCTACCCCGGCGGGGGCGCCACGCTGGGGTCGGCGGTGGTGCGGGCGTACCGCGCCGGGCGGCACCTCGCCCGCCACCCGGGAGAGCTGGCCCGGTCGGTGGACGGGCAGGTAGCGTCGGGCGGGTGAGTGAGCGCAGCTGGGGCTTCCGCACGCGCGCCCTGCATGCCGGCGGGACACCCGATCCGGTCACCGGCGCGCGTGCGGTGCCGATCTACCAGACGACGAGTTTCGTGTTCGAGGACGCCGCCGACGCGGCCAACCTGTTCGCGTTGCAGAAGTACGGCAACATCTACAGCCGGATCGGCAACCCGACGGTGGCGGCGTTCGAGGAGCGCCTGGCGAGCCTGGAGGGCGGCATCGGCGGGGTCGCCACCAGCAGTGGCCAGGCGGCGGAGTTCCTCACGTTCTCGGCCCTGGCCGAGGCGGGCGACCACATCGTGTCGGCCAGCGGGCTCTACGGCGGCACGGTCACGCAGCTGTCCGGCACGCTCAACCGCTTCGGCGTGGAGACCACGTTCGTGCCCGGCGACGACCTCGACGACTACGCCGCCGCGATCACCGACCGCACCCGGCTGATCTTCACCGAGGTCATCGGCAACCCGGGTGGCGGCATCGCGGACCTCGCCGGGCTGGCCGATCTCGCGCACAGTCACGACATCCCGCTCGTCGTCGACGCCACACTGGCCACGCCGTACCTGTGCCGTCCGATCGAGCACGGCGCGGACATCGTGCTGCACTCGGCGACGAAGTTCCTCGGCGGGCACGGCACGACGCTCGGCGGGATCGTGGTCGAATCCGGGAAGTTCGACTGGGGCAACGGGAAGTTCCCGCGCATGACCGAGGTCGTGCCCAGCTACGGCGGTCTCAAGTACTGGGAGAACTTCGGCGAGTACGCGTTCTGCACGCGGCTGCGGGCCGAGCAGTTGCGCGACATCGGCGCGGTGCTGTCGCCGCACTCGGCGTTCCTGCTGCTGCAGGGCGTGGAGACGCTGCCGCAGCGGATGGACGCGCATCTGGCGAACGCGCGGGCCGTCGCGGAGTTCCTGGACGCCGACGACCGCGTGGCGTGGGTCGGCTACGCCGGGCTGCCCGGGCACCGGCACCACGAGCTGGCGAAGAAGTACCTGCCGCTCGGGCCGGGCGCGGTGTTCTCCTTCGGTGTCAAGGGCGGCCGCGCGGCCGGGGAGAGGTTCGTCGAGTCGGTCGAGCTGCTGTCCCACCTGGCCAACGTCGGCGACGCCCGCACGCTGGTGATCCACCCCGCGTCGACCACCCACCAGCAGCTCTCCGACGAGCAGCTCGAAGCCGGCGGCGTGGGCCCCGACCTGATCCGGCTGTCGGTGGGCCTCGAGGACGCCGAGGACATCCTGTGGGACATCGACCAGGCCCTCACGGCGGCGGTGAAGGCCGCATGAGCCTGGAGACCACCGTGCCCGCCGGAGCCGTCCGGTCGGATTCGCCGCTGTCCTGGACGCCGCCGACGGCGCGGGAACGGCTCGCGCTGCTGTCGCGCACGAAATCCGTCACGATCGTCGGCGCGTCCGACAACCCGGCGCGGCCGAGCTACTTCGTCGCGACGTACCTGCTGTCCTCCAGCGAGTACCAGGTGAACTTCGTCAACCCGCGGCTGGAATCGCTGCTGGGTCACCCGGTGTACCCGTCGCTGGCGGACGTGCCGGGCGAGCCGGACCTGGTCAGCGTGTTCCGCAAGCACGCCGACCTGCCCGACGTCGCCGAGGAGGTCGTCAAGGCGGGCGCGCGGACGTTGTGGCTGCAGCTCGGCCTGTGGCACGAGCCGGTGGCGGAGCGGGCGAGTCAGGCGGGCCTGGACGTGGTGATGAACCGGTGCGTGAAGATCGAGCACGCGCGGTTCGCGGGCGGCCTGCACCTGGCCGGTTTCAACACCGGTGTGATCAGCTCCCGCCGGCGCCTGAGGCCCTGACCGGCGCACACACCGTCCAACCGGACGAATCGGGCGTTGCTCGCGGGCCCCGTGCCGGGCGGCGGGTTCGCCGTCCGGACGCCGATTGTGCCGGTCCGCTCGGCGAATCCGCGCCTCTCGCCCTCCACCGGAGACGCCCGATCGTGTCAGACTCGGTGGTGTGGCGGGAAGTTCCCCGTCTGGAGGTGGGTTGTTGTGGTCACGGCAGACAGTGTGAAGGTGACGTACGTAGGCGGCCCCACGGTGCTGCTGGAGATCGCCGGCAAGCGGTTCCTGACCGATCCGACGTTCAGCCCGGCGGGCGTGCACGAGACGACGCCCGGCCGCCCGCTGACCAAGACCGAGGACCCCGGGCTGTCCGCCGACGAGGTCGGGCCGGTCGACGCGGTGCTGCTGTCACACGACCAGCACGCCGACAATCTCGACCCGGCCGGGCGCGAGTACGTCGAGCGGGCCCTGCTGACGCTCACCACCCCGAGCGGCGCGCGGCGGCTGGGCGGCACCGCACAGGGGCTCGCGCCGTGGCACCAGCTGCACATCGGGCCCGTCGCGGTGACCGCGGTGCCCGCCCAGCACGGGCCCAAGGGCAGCGAGGAGATCACCGGCGAGGTCGTCGGCTTCGTGCTGACCGGCAAGGACCTGCCGACGGTGTACGTCAGCGGGGACAACGCCTCGCTCGACGTGGTGCGGGAGATCTCCCGGCGGCTGCGGAAACTGGATCTCGCGGTGTTGTTCGCCGGCGCGGCGCGGACCTCGCTGTTCGACGGCGCCCCGCTGACGTTGACCAGCGAGGACGCCGCGGAGGCCGCACAGGTCCTCCGGGCGCGGAACATCGTGCCCGTGCACACGCGCGGGTGGGGTCACTTCAGCGAGGGGCCCGACGAGGTGCGGAAGGCGTTCGCCGGGGCCGGGCTGGGTGACCGGCTGCACGTGCTGGAGCCGGGCGAGAGCGCGGTGATCGGGTAGCGATCCGCGCACCGGTTCCCGCTCACCCGGCGCTGTCGGTGAAACGGCGCTCCAGCGTCGCGCGCCCCTGGGCGGTGAGCGCGCCCCACAGCCGCAGACGCGCCATGCCGCCGTCCGGGTAGATGTCCAGGCGCAGTTCGGTCAGCTCACGCGGGTCCGGCACGCGGAAGCGGTGGCGGGTGTCCGGCTGGAGGCGGGTCCGGGGCAGCACCTCGAACCAGTCGCCGTCGAGACGGCCCCGCAGTGAAGCCCAGCCCGGCGCGTTGCCCTTGAAGTGCGTGGTGTCCAGCTCGGCCAGCCGGGGGACGCCGGCGCCCGCCAGCCGCACCGTCACCCAGTCGTTGCCGTCGTCGCGGCGGCGGGCGGTTTCCCATCCCTCGCCCATCACGGCGGCGAAACCGGGTGAGATCAGGTTGGCCGGCGACGAGTAGAACATGTTCGAGCAGTCCACCACGCGCGCGCCGTTCTCCAGTGCGGCCAGGTCCAGCGCGGCCGGGTCGACCAGGCGCGGGTCCGCCACCGGCGTCCCGTGCACCCGGAACCGGGCCACGCCGCCGTCCGGGTGGATCGTCAGCCGCACGTGCGTCCACCGCGTGCTCGAGGAGACCGCGAAGAAGTTCTCCGAGTCCCCGGCCAGGGCGGACTTCGGCACCAGCGGGGTCCACGCCAGCTCCGCCAGCTCGTCCGGGCTCGGGTACCCGTCGGCCGCCACCGCCTCCACCGACGCGAACGGCGGGTAGTTGCCCGTGAAGAACGCCGTGTCGACGACGACCCCGTGCACCACGCCGGGCAGGCCCAGCCGCACGATCGCCTGGTCCACCCCCGGTGAGCGGCGCCGCCGGGTTTCCCACCCGTCGTAGATCTGGCCCTTGTGCCCGAAGTTCCACGGCCGGAACTCGGCCGGCCCCGGCTTGATCAGGTTCTCCCGCTCGGCGAAGGCCTCGTCGTTGGCCCACACCACGCTCCCGCCGACCCGCCGCACCGCCAGGTCGGGTTCGCGAGTCCACTCCGGACGTTCGGTCACCACTGCCCCCTCCGCATCAGCTCACCCCGCGGATCGTCCCCGGAGACCTCCCGGCCGCGCAACCACGTCTGCCGCACCACGCCGCGCAGCGAACTGCCGTGATACGCGCTCACCGGGTTGCGGTGCCGCAGCTTCGCCACGTCGACCACGAACGCCTCGTCCGGTGCGAACACGCAGAAGTCCGCGTCGCAGCCCACCGCGATCCGGCCCTTGCGCGTGAGCCCGGCCAGCTCGGCCGGCCGCCGCGCCATCCAGCGCACCACGTCCTCCAGCGCGTGACCGCGCCGGCTCGCACCCGTCCACACCGCGGGCAACCCGACCTGCAGCCCGGCGATCCCGCCCCAGGCCGCGCCGAAGTCGCCGCTGTCGAACCGCTTCAGCTCCGGCGTGCACGGCGAGTGGTCGCTCACGACGCAGTCGATCACGCCGTCCGCCAGCCCCTGCCACAACAACTCCCGGTTGCCCGACTCGCGGATCGGCGGGCAGCACTTGAACTCCGTCGCGCCGTCGCGGATCTCCTCCGCCGCGAAGCTCAGGTAGTGCGGGCACGTCTCGGCGGTCAGCGCGACCCCGTCGGCCCGCGCCCGCGCGATCATCGGCAGAGCGTCCGAAGAGGACAGGTGCAGGACGTGCACCCGGGCTCCGGTGCGCCGGGCCAGCTCGATCACCCTCGCGATCGCCCGGTTCTCCGCCTCGCGCGGTCGCGAGGCCAGAAACCCTTCGTAGCGCGCGCCGTGCGGCCGCGGAGCGCTCTCGATCGTCGCAGCGTCCTCGGCGTGCACGATCATCAGCGCGCCCAGGTCGGCGAGGATCCGCAGATCGGCCTCCAGTTCGGCGTCGTCGAGCGGCGGGAACTCGTCGACACCGGAGTGCAGCAGGAAGCACTTGAACCCGAACACGCCCTGCTCGTGCAACGGCGCCAACTCGGCACCGTTGCCGGGCACCGCGCCACCCCAGAACCCGACGTCGACGTGCACACGGCCCCGCGCCGCCCGCCGCTTCACCTCCAGGGCCGCCGGATCCACCGTCGGTGGCACGCTGTTCAGCGGCATGTCCACGATCGAGGTGATCCCGCCGGCCGCGGCCGCGCGGGTGGCCGTCTCGAACCCCTCCCACTCGCTGCGGCCCGGATCGTTGACGTGCACGTGCGTGTCGACCAGCCCGGGCATCAGGACGACGTCCTCACCCAGCTCGACGACCCGGTCGCCGTCCAGCGACAGCCCCGGTTCGACGGCCACGATCCGTCCGTCGCCGACCCCCACCGAGTACGGCCCGGTGCCGGCGTCCGTGATCGCGCGCGGCGCGCGGAAGACCAGCTCCACCCCGGCACTCCTTTCGTTGCTTCCCGTTTCCCCGCCCGTGCCGTTACCGTGCGGACGTGGAACTGGAAGCCGAGTTCACCACCGAACCGTTCCGCGGCGAGGGCGAGCCGCCCGAGCACGCCGTCCGCGCGCGCACCGCCGCCGAGGAGGCCGGCCTGTCGGTGGACTTCGGCCCGCTCGGCACCACCGCCCGCGGCGACGCGGACGCCCTGCTCGACGCGCTCCCGGCGATCGCCAGGGCCGCGCTGGCCGGCGGCGCGAACCGCCTGACCCTGCAGCTGTCGACGCCGGCCGCCGCCCGTGAACCGGCCGGCACACCGCCCACCACGCTGGACCGGCTCATCACCGGCGTCGAGCGGGAACTCGGAGCCCGACTGGCCGACCTGGACCGGCCCGGCAAACAGCGCGCCGTGCGCCTGCTCGAGGAACGCGGCGCCTTCGCCCTGCGCAAGGCCGCGCCCACCGTGGCCGAGGCGCTCGGCGTCACCCGCTTCACGGTCTACAACTATCTCAACCGCGAGCCCTGAGTTCAACAAATTGTTGACGGCCGGAGAACGCGAACGTAACGTCCAGGCACCAGCATCGACAGGACCGTGATCCGGAGGAGCACTTGACTGTCACGCTCGCCGAGTTCAACAGCGCACCCCCGGACGAAGCCAGGGATCTGCTCACGGCCTGCCTGGACGTTCCGCGCTGGGTGGACGCGGTACTGGACGGGCGGCCCTATCCGGACCTCGCCGCGCTGACGGCGGCGGCCCGTCTCACCCTGACCGCGGACGAAACCCGGCGAGCCATCGCGGCGCACCCGCGGATCGGCGACAAGCCGTCCGGCGGCTGGTCCCGCGCTGAACAGTCCGGTGTGGACGACGATGCGGCCGCGAAGTTCCGCGCCGCCAACGCCGAGTACGAGGAGCGCTTCGGGCACGTCTTCCTGGTCCGCGCGAGCGGCCGCGGCGGCGCGGAACTGCTGGCGAACCTGCGCGAGCGCATGCACAACGACCCGGTCACCGAACTGGCCGTCGCCGGGCGGGAACTGGTCGAGATCGCCGTGCTGCGCCTGGAAAAGGCGGTGACGGCATGAGCCTGGTGACCACCCACGTCCTCGACACCGCCGCCGGGCGTCCCGCCGCGGGCATCGACGTGCGGCTGGAGGCGGCCGACGGCACGGAGATCGCGCGCGGGCGCACCGACGACGACGGCCGCATCCGCGAGCTCGGCCCGGACCGGCTCGAACCCGGCGTCTACCGGCTGGTGTTCGACACCGGCCCCCACCTGGGCCCGGACGCGTTCTTCCCCGAGGTCACGGTGTCCTTCCGCGTCTTCGACGGCACGCAGCACCACCACGTCCCGGTGCTGCTGAGCCCGTTCTCCTACTCGACCTACCGAGGGAGCTGACCATGGCGATCAGGCTGGGCCCCAACCAGTACGGCAAGGCCGAGGTCCGTCTCGTCACGGTGACCCGCACCGGCGCGGTGCACCACCTCAAGGACCTCACGGTGTCCACGGCGCTGCGCGGCGACCTCGCGAAGACGCACCTGACCGGCGACAACTCCGATGTCGTCGCCACCGACACGCAGAAGAACACGGTCTACGCCTTCGCCAAGGAAAGCCCGGTCGGCGAGATCGAGGACTTCGCGCTGCGCCTGGGCCGCCACTTCGTCCGCGAGTTCGCCCAGATCACCGGCGCCCGCGTGACGATCGACGAGCACGGCTGGGAGCGCATCACGGTCGGCGGCCGCCCGCACGACCACGCGTTCTCCCGCGCGGGCGAGGAAAAACGCACCACCGTCGTGACCGTCGAGAACGACCGGCACTGGGTTGTGTCCGGCCTGCGGGACCTGGTCGTGCTCAAGTCGGCCGGTTCGGAGTTCCACGGCTTCCCGCGCGACAGGTACACCACACTCGCCGAGACCCACGACCGCATCCTGGCGACCGCCGTCACCGCGCGGTGGCGCTACCAGGGCCGGGACGTCGACTGGCACAAGAGTTTCGCCGAGATCCGGCGGATCCTGCTGGAGACCTTCGCGACCAAGCACAGCCTGTCGCTGCAGCAGACCCTGTACGCGATGGGCGAGGCGGTGCTCGCCGAACGCGCCGAGGTGGCCGAGATCCGGCTGTCGATGCCGAACAAGCACCACTTCGCGGTGGACCTCGGTCCGTTCGGGCTCACCAACGACAACGAGGTCTTCCACGCCGCGGACCGTCCCTACGGTCTGATCGAAGGAACCGTCCTGCGCGACGACGCGCAGGACCCGGGCCCCGCCTGGGAGTAGCCCCGGGCAGTTGGGAGAACCGCGTGACCACGACCGCCGCGCCCGAGACGGAAGTGCATCCGGTCGATCGCAGGCCCCCGGCCCTGCAACTCGTCGTCGGGGGCGTGCAACACGTCGCCGCGATGTACGCCGGCGTCGTCGCCCCGCCGCTGATCATCGGCAGCGCCGTCGGCCTGTCCGGCGGTCAGCTGAGCCTGCTGATCAGCGCGAGCCTGTTCACCGCGGGCCTGGCGACCCTGCTGCAGACGCTCGGTGTGTGGCGGTTCGGCTCGCGTCTGCCGCTGGTCAACGGCGTCACGTTCGCCAACGTCGCCCCGGTGATGGCGATCGTGCAGCAGCACGGGCCCCGTGACGCGCTCGGGATCGTCTACGGCGCCACCCTCGTCGGCGCCGCGCTGATCGTCCTGGCCGCCCCGTTCTTCTCGCGGCTGACGCGGTTCTTCCCGCCGCTGGTGACGGGCACGGTGATCACGCTCATCGGGATCTCGCTGCTGCCGGTGGCGATCCAGTGGATCTCCAGCCAGCAGGATTCGGCCGACGGGCACGGCATCCTGCTGGCCGCCATCACCTTGCTGGCGGTGCTCGCGTTCAACCGGTTCCTGCCCGGGTTCTGGAGCCGGATCGCGCTGCTGCTCGGCCTGGTTCTGGGCACGCTGATCGCGTGGCCGCTCGGCGAGGTCGACACGTCGACCTTCCGCGAGGCGCCCGCGTTCGGGGTGGCGAGCCCGTTCCACTTCGGCACGCCCGCGTTCGACGTGGCCGCGATCGTCTCGATGGCGATCGTGATGGTCGTGATCATGGCGGAGAGCACGGCCGACATGCTCGCGCTCGGTGAGGTGGTCGGGCGGCCGGCCGGGCAGCGCACCCTGGCCGACGGTCTGCGCGCGGACGGCGTGGCCACCGCGGTGTCGACGGTCTTCGGCGGGTTCGCGTGCACCGCGTTCGCGCAGAACGTCGGGCTGGTCGCGCTGACGCGGATGGTCAGCCGGTACGTGGTGGCGGCGTGCGGGGCGATCCTGGTGCTGCTCGGCCTGTTCCCGGTCGCCGGTGGTGTGGTGGCGCTGGTGCCGCAGCCGGTGCTGGGCGGGGCCGGGCTGGTGCTGTTCGGCAGCGTCGCCGTCAGCGGCATCCGGACCCTGTCCACGGCGGCTTTCGACCGGCCGGCGAACGTGACGATCGCGGCCGCCGCGCTGGGCGTCGGCATCATCCCGATCGCCGCGCCGGAGTTCTACGCGCACTTCCCCTCGGCGGTGCAGACCGTGCTCGACTCCGGCATCAGCGCCGGCTGCATCGTGGCGGTGGTGCTCAACCTGATCTTCGGCTCGCGACGGGAACGAACTCCCGCAGCAGGGTCGTGAGCCGTTCCGGCTGGTCTTCGGGGACGAGCGTGTAGCTGTCGCCGACCTCGACGAGTCTGCCGTCGGGGAAGAGGTTCGCCAGACGCGGCCCGTGCTCGCGGGGCATCAGCTTGTCCTCCGTCGCCCACACGACGAGTACGGGCCCGGTGAACTCGCCGAGCCTGCCGGACCACTCCAGCAACGTCTCCTTCGGCGGTGTGGACAGCCCGTACTTCACGGTGTCACGCAGGATCGCGGGGTTCTCGCGGGCCGGGCCGAACCAGGTGTCCATGACCTCCGGCGGCACCGGGGTCTTGCTCATCCAGCCCCACGAGCCGGGCGCGCGCTGGACGACGCGGAACCGCAGCAGGTGCAGCAGGACCTTCATGCCGCCCGGAATCCGCGCGACGCGGACGAGCATGCGACCGGGCAGGCCGGGTGGGAAGTTGTCGAACGCCTCGCACGCGACGAGCACCAGCCGGGCGAGGCGGCCGGTCAGCCCCTCGGAGATCAGGAACTGGCCACCGCCCCAGTCGTTCAGGACCAGGGTGACGTCGCGGAGGTCGAGCGCCTCGAGGAACTCGGCGAGCAGCCGGACGTGGCCGCGCAGGGTCAGGTCGGCGTCGGGCCGCATCGGTTTCTTGTGCGCGCCCAGCGGCCAGTTCGGCAGGACGCAGCGGTATTCGGGCAGGCCGGGAACGACCTTGCGCCACACGGAATTGTCGATCGTGAGCCCGTGCAGGAGGACGATCACCGGGCCGTCGCCGCCGGTGTCGGTGTAGTCGATGGTGCCTGCGGACAGTTCGATCTCGGGCATCGCGTCGCCCCCAGATTTGATAGATCGCTCTAGTGAGGAGGCTAGCTAGGATCGGGGCGGTGGGCAACACCAAGGAGCGAATCCTGGCCGTGAGCGCCGAGCTGTTCCGGCGCAACGGCTACACCGGGACCGGCCTGAAGCAGATCGTCAGCGAGGCGAGCGCGCCGTTCGGTTCGCTGTACCACTTCTTCCCCGGCGGGAAGGAACAGCTGGCCGAGGAGGTCATCCGCACGTCGGGGATGGCGTACGGCAAGCTGTTCGACCTCCTGATCGCGCCGGCGCCGGACCTGGTCACCGGGCTGGAGCAGGCGTTCGCCGCCGCCGCCGTGACGTTGCGGGAAACGGACTACGCGGACGCCTGCCCGATCGCGACGGTCGCCCTGGAAGTCGCGAGCACGAACGAGACGTTGCGCCGGGCGACCGCGGACGTGTTCACCGCGTGGATCGCCACGGGCACGGCGGTGTTCGGACGGTTCGGCCTGTCCGAGGACGCCGCACGCCGGCTGACGATCGCGGTGATCACCGGCCTGGAGGGCGCGTTCGTGCTGAGCCGCTCGCTCCGGGACGTCGAGCCGCTGGCGGTCGCGGGCGAGGCCGCCGTCGCCACGGCACGCGAACTCCTCGCCGGCTGATTCCTTCCGCACCCCGGCGGTGACTGGTAGGAAGCAGGCATGCGCAACCCGTTCCGGCGCCGTCGGACTCCGCCGCCGCGCACCGAACCGGCCGCCGGCCCCCTGCCGGGCGGCGGGCTGGAACTGCGCGGGCACGGTGCGACCGTGTTCCGGGTGACCACCGTGCCGGCCGCCGACGGTGTGCCCGCTGGGCGCTGGCCTCCTGTGGCACGGACGGAGTGGCGCTGTGGGACCCGGACCGGATGGGCCGGGCGGGCTACGAACCCCGGCGGCTCACCGGGACACGGGCCTCGGCGCTGGCAGTGATCCCGGCGGAGCCACCGCTGATCGCGGTCGCGGAGCGGACGCGGTGCGGGTGGTCGACCCGGCGAGCGGCCGGCAGGTGTTCGGGTTCGAGCAGCCGCCGCATCCGCCGGGCCACGCGGGCGATCAGGTCCACCGGCTGACCGGTGTCCGCTTCGGCGCCACGGCGGGTTTCGCCGCCGCCCGCTTCGGCGGGACGCTCGAGCTGTGGGAGCAGGCCGGGGAGACCTGGCGCCGGTGTCCCTCGGGTCCACCGAGGTCATCGCCGCGGCGTTCCGCGAACACCGCGAGTGCGGTGTGCAGCTGTGGGACCCGCAGCGGCCGACCGCGCTCACCGCTCCGTCCAACCGGCACGGGCCCGCGTTCGGTCTTCCCGAGCCGGGCAGCGCGACGATCAACGACCTCACCGGCATCGCCCTCCCCGACGGGCCGGCCCGGATCGTCCGCGCGGCCAACGACGCCCGCGTACTGATCTCGGCGCCGCTCGGCGTCGGCGACCTGGTCGACGGGAAACGTGCCGGTGCGGCCCCGCCCCAGGGCGGCACCGGGAACTTCGCCAAGGTGCGCACGGCCGGCGGCGAGATCATCGGCCTGTGGTTCGCCGGCACCGACCACGCGAGCGACCGGGTCCTGATCGAAACCTGCCTGTTCGGCGAGGACCTCCTGCACCTCATGGGCGGCGAACACCGGGTGGTGCCCAACACCTACGACGACCGCGGCGGTGCGTTCGTCATGTCCGGCCGCCACCTGGCGCCCGGCGAACGCGGCCTCAGCCGATGATGTGCTCGGGCCGTACCGGGACCCGCGGCAGGTCCTTGCCCGTCGCGGCGCGGATCGCGGCCACGATCGCCGGTGTCGACGAGATCGTCGGCGGCTCGCCGACCCCGCGCAGGCCGTAGGGGGCGTTGGGGTCGGCCAGCTCCAGCACGTCGATCGACATCGGGGGCATGTCGAGCACCGTCGGGATCAGGTAGTCGGTGAACGACGGGTTGCGGATCTTGCCGTCGCGGGTCTGGATCTCCTCCATCACCGCGAGCCCGAGCCCCTGCGCCGAACCGCCCTGGATCTGGCCCAGCACCGCCTGCGGGTTGAGCGCGCGGCCGACGTCCTGGGCGCAGTCCAGCGCCACCACCTTCACCAGGCCCAGCTCGACATCCACGTCCACGACCGCCCGGTGGGCCGCGAAACCGTACTGCACGTGGGCGTTGCCGGCGCCGGTCTCGGGATCGAGCACCTCGGTGGGCCGGTGCCGCCACTCCACCACCTCGTCGACCACCTCGTCGCCCAGCACGTCGACCAGGTCCGCGAGCACACCGTCCCGGGTGGACACGACCTTGCCGCCGACCAGCTCCAGGTCGGGCGCGCCGACGCGCTTGGCCAACGCCGTGCGCACCGCCAGGCACGCGGCCCGCACCGCTCCCCCGGTCACGTAGGTCTGCCGGGACGCCGACGTGGAACCCGCGTTGCCGATCGAGGTGTCCACCGGCAGGATCGTCACGCGCTCCACGCCCAGCTCGGTCCGCACGATCTGCTGCAGCACCGTCACCAGGCCCTGCCCGACCTCGCACGCCGCGGTCTGCACCGTCGCCGCCGCCTCGTCGCCGACCACGCGCAACTGCACCCGCGCCGTCGAGTAGTCGTCGAAGCCCTCCGAGAAGCAGATGTTCTTGATGCCCACCGCGTAGCCGACGCCACGCACGACTCCCTCGCCGTGCGTGGTGTTCGAGACGCCGCCGGGGAGCGTCCGCAGGTCTCGGTCACCCGACGGCGAGACCGGCAGCGGTTTCGCGGCCACCCGCTGCAGCAACTCCGCGACCGGCGCGGCCGAGTCCACGATCTGCCCGGTCGGCATCCGCGAGCCCTCGCTCATCGCGTTGCGGACGCGCACCTCGACCGGGTCCAGGCCGCACGCCGCCGCGAGCTTGTCCATTTGCGACTCGTACGCGAACGCGGCCTGCACCGCGCCGAACCCGCGCATCGCACCGCACGGCGGGTTGTTCGTGTACGCGCCCCAGCAGTCGACCGTCACGTTGTCCACGTCGTACGGCCCGACGCCGAGCGTCGCGGCGTTCGCGACGACCGCGCCCGTGGACGAGGCGTAGGCGCCGCCGTCGAGGAAGAGCCGCGCCTTGACGTAGACGAGCTTGCCGTCGCGGCCGGCGCCGTGCTCGTAGTACATCTTCGCCGGGTGCCGGTGCACGTGGCCGTAGAAGGACTCCTCCCGGTTGTAGACCATCTTCACCGGTTTGCCGGTGTGCAGCGCGAGCAGGCACGCGTGGATCTGGATGGACAGGTCCTCGCGCCCGCCGAACGCGCCGCCGACCCCGCCCAGCGTCAGCCGCACCTTGTCCTCGGGCAGGCCGAGCGCGGCCACGATCTGCCGCTGGTCGACGTGCAGCCACTGGGTCGCGACGTAGAGGTCGACGCCGCCGTCCTCGGCCGGCACCGCGAGCCCGGACTCGGGCCCCAAGAACGCCTGGTCCTGCATGCCCACCTCGTACACGCCGGAGACCACCACCTCGGCGGTCGCCGACTGGTCGCCCCGTCGCACCGGGACGTGCCGCACCACGTTGCCGTTCGGGTGCACTTTCGGGGCCTCACCGCGGACGGCTTCCTCGGCGTCGGTGACGGGTTCGAGGAGCTCGTACTCGACGCGGATGCGCTTCATCGCCCGGCGCGCGGTCTCGGGGTGGTCGGCGGCCACGAGCGCCACCGGTTCGCCCTGGTAGCGCACGACGTCGACGGCGAGCACGGGCTGGTCGGGGTGTTCGAGCCCGTACCGGTTCACGCCCGGCACGTCCTCGTGCGTCAGCACGGCCTCGACGCCCGGCACCTTCAGCGCTTCGGTGATGTCGATGGCCGTGATGCGCGCCGACGGGTGCGGGCTGCGCAGCGTCACGCCCCACACCATGTCCTCGTGCCACAGGTCGGAGGAGTACGCGAACTCGCCGCGCACCTTGACGATCCCGTCCGGGCGGCGCGGGCTGCTGCCGATGCCCTCCGCCGCGGTGACCCGCTCGACCGTGGTCATCGCAACCTCCTGCTCGCCGCGGTCAGTTCGCGAGCGATCGCGGCCTCGTCGCCGGTGCGCAACTCGCCGTCGGCGACCACCGTGCGGCCGCCGGCGAGCAGCAGGCGAAGCGGTGGCGTCGTGCCGAGCACGAGCGCGGCGACCGGGTCGTCGATCCCCGCGTACCGCAGGCCGGTCAGGTCCCACACCGCCAGGTCGGCGAGCTTGCCCGGCTCGATCGACCCGAGCTCGCCCGCCCGGCCGAGGCAGCGCGCGCCGCCCATCGTGCCCATCCACAGCGCCTCCCGGACGGTCAGCGCGGTCGGGCCGCCGCGTTGCCGCGCCTGCAGCAGCGCCTGGTGCAGCTCCTCGCCGAGGCCGCCGGACTCGTTGGACGCCGCGCCGTCCACACCGAGCCCGACCGGGGCGCCCGCGTCGAGCAGCTCCCGCACCGGCGCGATACCCGTGCCCAGGCGGCCGTTGGACGTCGGGCAGTGCGCCGATCCGGTGCGGGTCGTGCCGAGACGGCGGATCGCGGACTGCTCCAGGTGCACGGTGTGCGCGAGCCACACGTCGTCGCCGAGCCAGCCGAGCTTGTCCGCGTACTCGGCGGGCGTGCAGCCGTTCTCCGCGACGCACTGCTCTTCCTCGTCCAGCGTCTCGGCGAGGTGCGTGTGCAGCCGGACTCCCTTGCGGCGCGCGAGATCCGCGGCCTCCCGCATCAGCTCCTCGCTGACCGAGAACGGCGAGCACGGCCCGGCGGCGATGCGGATGCGCGCGTTCGGCGCCGGGTCGTGGTGGGCGTCGATGGCCGCTTCGGTGCCCAGCAACGCGGCTTCGGTGGTTTCGACCAGGTTGTCCGGCGGCAGCCCGCCGTCGGACTCGCCGCGGTCCATCGAGCCGCGGACGAGGTGCGCGCGGAGACCGATCCGCGTGGCCGCCGCGATCAGGGCCTCGATCTGGTCGCCGCTGTCGCGCGGGAAAACGTAGTGGTGGTCGGCCACCGTGGTGCAGCCGGTCAGCGCCAGGTGCGCCAGCCCGGCGGACGCGGCGGCGTGCGTGACGTCCGCGTCGAGCCGCCCCCAGACCGGGTACAGGTGGACCAGCCACTCGAACAGCGTGGCGTCGGCCGCGAGCCCGCGGGTGGCCCACTGGTAGAGGTGGTGGTGGGTGTTGACCAGTCCGGGCGTGACGAGGCAGCCGGACGCGTCGACCCGCTCCCCCTCGGCCGTCGCGGGCCCCTCGCCGACCGAGGTGATGGTCTCGCCGTCGACCACCACGTGCCCGCTCCGGTATTCGCTGCCGTCGCCGTCGACCGTCACGATGGCGGCGCCCTCCAGGATCAGGGTCATCGGGCCACCGCCCGCACCGCGTCGAGGATCTTCTCGTAACCCGTGCACCGGCACAGGTTCCCGGCCAGCGCCTCGCGGATCTCCTCGTCACCGGGACGCGGCACCCTGGCGAGCAGGTCGTGCGCGGCGATCACCAGACCGGGTGTGCAGAACCCGCACTGCACCGCCCCGGCGTCCACAAAGGACTGCTGCACCGGGTCGAGCCGGTCGCCCTCGGCCAGGCCCTCGACCGTGACCACCTCGCGCCCCTCCGCCTGCCCGGCCGCCACCAGGCACGAGCACACCGGGGTGCCGTCCAGGTAGACCGTGCAGGAGCCGCATTCGCCCTGCTCACAGGCGTTCTTCGAGCCGGGCAGGCCGAGGCGTTCGCGCAGCAGGTAGAGCAGGCTCTCGCCCTCCCACACGTCGTCGGCCTCGCGGCGCTCGCCGTTGACCGTCACGTTCACGCGCATGTCCGCTCACTTCCCAGGTAGTCCTGCCAGGCCCAGCCGAGGGCCCGCCGCGCGAGCACCGCCAGCGCGTGCCTGCGGTACTCCGCGGTGCCGCGCACGTCGTCGATCGGTGCGGCCGCCGCCGCGACCAGCTCGCCGAAGTGTCGTTTCACCGAGTCGCGCAGCGGTGCCGGGGCGTCCCACGGCAGCTCGCCGGCCAGGAACTCCTCGGCCTCGGTGGCGCGGCGGGGCGTGGGTGCCGCCGAGCCGATCGCCGCGCCGGCCCGGCGCCCCCGCGGATCGAGCGCGACGGCGAACGAGCACACCGCGATGACCATCGCGTTGCGCGTGCCGACCTTGGCGAACTGCTGCGGCCCGGTGGCGACCGGAAGGTGCACCGCGACGATCAGCTCGTCGGGCTCCAGGCTGTGCTTCTTGACGCCGACGTAGAACTCGTCGGCGTCGATGATCCGGGTGCCGCGCACCGACGCGGCCTCGACGCGTGCACCGGTGGCCAGCAGCACGGGGTGGGTGTCCCCCGCCGGCGAGGCCGCGCCGAGGTTCCCGCCGACCGTGCCGCGGTTGCGGATCTGCGGCGAACCGACGGTCCGCGAGGCCATCGCGAGCCCGGGCAGCCGTTCACCCAGCTCGGTGATGAGCCGCGTGTACGACACCCCTGCGCCGAGCCGGACGTCGTCGCCGTCGGTGGTCCACTCGCCCAGCTCCGCGACGCGGGTCAGGTCCAGCAGGGCGTCCGGACGGCGGTGATCGAAGTTGAGCTCGACCATGACATCCGTGCCGCCGGCCAGTGGCACCGCGTCCGGGCGCTCCGCCTTCGCGGCGAGCGCTTCGGCGAGCGTCGACGGTCGCAGGAATTCCATGGATAGCAGTAGACGCCCGCGGCACGGGCACCGGCAACGGCGGCTCAGTACGAACCGACAGCAGCGGCCCGGCGCGGGTTTGTGCTTTCCTACAACCCTGATGACGACCGTCAAGACACTGCTGGAGATTCCGGAACTGCGGTTGCGGTTGCGCACCGGCGCCGGGCTGCTCGGCCGCGAGGTCCGCCGGATCTACGTGACCGAGCTGCCCGACCCGAGCCGGTACGTCTCGGCGGGCGAGGTCGTCCTGAGCGGGCTGCTGTGGTGGCGACAGCCCGGCGATGCGGAGCCGTTCGTGGCGGCGCTGGCGCGCGCCCGGGTCGCCGCGCTGGCCGCGTCCGGTGCGGACACCGGAGGGATCCCGCCGGACGTGGTGCACGCGTGCGCGCAGCACCGGATCCCGCTGCTGGAGGTACCGGCCGACCTGTCGTTCGCGGTGATCACCGAACGCGTGGTGCTGGAGCTCGCCGCCGCCCGCGGCCGGGAACCGGGCGGCGCTCGCAAGCGCTTGCTGTCGGCGGCCACCGAGGACGTCTCGCTGCCCGCGTTGCTGCGGCAGGGCGCGATCGAGCTGGGCGCCCCGTGCTGGGTGCTCTCCGGCACCGGACGGGTGGTCGCGGGAACGGCGGAGCCACCGGCGGGCGATCCGGTGTCCCACGTGGTGCCGGGCCGGGAGGTGACCGTGCACGACGGGCGCGCGCTGCTGCCGGTCGGCGGGAGCTTCACGGTGCCGTGGCTGCTCGCCGTCGGGCATCCCGAACCGGGCGAGCTGGCCGGCGAACTCGCCGACCTGGTGCGGCTCGCCAGGGCGCGGATGGACCAGGTGCGGCGGATGTCCGGGCGCGCCGCGGAACCGTTGATCCACGCGCTCGCCGAAGGTGGGCCGGTGGCGGAGGCTTACGCCGCGTCCGGGCTGCCGGAGGACGCCGAGATCCGGGTGCTGCTGGCCCGTGCTCCGGACGACGGCGCGGGACGGGCGGCGGACGTGCTGGCGGAGGTGCTCGCCGAAGCGCGGCCAGTGGTCGGGGTGGTCGGCGAGGACGCCTACGCCCTCGTCGCGGGGCCCGGAAACTGGATGCGCGTGGCGGGTGAGGCGCTGACGCGGGTGGACCGCCTGATTTCGTTGTCGCGGTTCCACTTGGGATCGGGCGGCCCGGCGTCGGTGGACGGCCTGCGCGGCGCGGCGCAGGAAGCCCGGCACGCGGTGGAACTGGCGGCCCGGCGCGGCGGGCGCATCGAGCTGGTGGCGGGTGAGGACATCGCCGTGCACCAGCTGCTGGCGGCCGGCGCACCGGACGAACTGCGGCGCACCGTCCGGGCACGGGTGCTGGGCCCGCTGCTCGCCTACGACGCCGCGCAGGGCACCGATCTCGTGCACACCGTGCGGGTCTACCTGGAGTGCTCGAGCTCGCCGACGGTCGCCGCGCGGGCGCTGCACGTCCACGTCAACACCCTGCGGTACCGGATCGCGCGGGCTTCGGAGCTGCTCGGCGTGGACCTGAACGACTTCGTCACGCAGGTCGACGTGTACCTGGCGCTGCTGGTTACCGTCTAACTGGGTTAGCTGGTAACGTCCTGGGCGTGGAGCGGATCGAGACGTCGAGCGGAACCGCGCGCTGGTCGCGAACCGGCTCCGGGTCGCCGGTGGTGCTGATGCACGGCACGCCGTTTTCGTCCTTCGTGTGGCGGGACGTCGCGGCGGCGCTGGCCGGACGGCACGAGGTGTTCGCGTGGGACATGCCGGGTTACGGGCGGTCCGAGATGCGGGCGGGCCAGGACGTGTCCCTGGCCGCGCAGGCGCTGGTGTTCACGGAGTTGCTGGAGCACTGGAGCCTGGAGTCGCCGTCGATCGTCGCGCACGACTTCGGCGGCGCGGTCTCGCTGCGGGCGCACCTGCTGCACGGCGCGCGGTACCGGCGGCTCGCGCTGGTGGACGTCGTGGCGATCGCACCGTGGGGCACGCCGTTCTTCCGGCTGGTGCGCGAAAACGCCGCGGTGTTCGAGCAGCTGCCTGCGCACCTGCACGCCGCGCTGGTGCGGGAGCACGTGAGCACGGCGTCCGGACCCGGTCTGCGTCCCCAGGTGCTGGAGCGACTGGTGTCACCGTGGCTCGGGGAGACCGGGCAGGCGGCGTTCTACCGGCAGATCGCCCAGGCGGACGAGCGTCACACCGACGAGATCTCGCCGCTGCTGGGCAGTCTGGACCTGCCGGTGCAGGTGTGCTGGGGCGAAGCGGACTCGTGGATCCCCGCCGCGCAGGGCGCGGAATTGGCCGCCCGGATCCCCGGCGCCACCCTGCGGCTGCTGCCCGGCGCGGGACACCTGGTGCAGGAGGACGCGCCCGCCCCGCTCACCGCCACCCTGCTCGACTTCCTCGGTCAGCCCCAGAAGGTCGCGTAGGCCTCCAGCCGCGCGCGGTCCAGGCCCGTCAGCTCCTCGACCTCGCCGGCGTCGACGGCACCGCAATCGAGTCCGCGCAGCAGGAACCCGGACAGCGCCCGCGCCGTGGCCGGCTCGTCCAGCACGCCGCTGTCCACTTGCGACGCGTAGTCGCGCAGACGCGCCGCCGCCGCGGGCAGGCCCGCCCGGAAGAACCCGTAGGTCGCCGCGAAGCGGGTCGGCAGCTGGTGCGGGTGCAGGTCCCAGCCCTGGTAGAAGCCGCGCTCCAGCGACCGCCGCACCAGACGCAGGTGCTCGCGCCACGCGGGGAGCAGCGCGTCGCCCACCGGGAGCCGGTTGGTCGAGCCGTCGGACAGCCTCACCCCCGTGCCCGCGGCGCTGACCTGCATGAACGCCTTCGCGAAGTCGGCCGCCGGGTGCTCCGTGCTCTGGTACTCCGCGGCGATGCCCAGCCCGGCGCTGTAGTCGTAGGTCCCGTAGTGCAGCCCGCTGCAGCGTCCCTCGGCGGCCTGCACGATCCGCGCCACCGCGACCCGGCCCTCGCTGTCCACGATGGACTGGGCGGTCTCGATCTGCACCTCGAACCGCAGCCCACCGGGCGGCAGGCCGTAGGCCCGCTCCAGGTGGCCGAGCACCTCGGCGGCCGCGCCGACCTGCTCGACCGCCGTCACCTTCGGCAGGGTCACCACGAACCCGGGCGGCAGGTCACCGTGCTCCAGCAGACCGGACAGGAACGCGTCCAGCGTCCGGATTCCTCGCCGCCGCGTCGCGCGCTCGAAGCTTTTGAACCGGATCCCGCAGAACGGGGTCACCGGGTTCTCCGCCAGCAGCCGGCCGGCGGCGAGTGCCGCCTCGTCCTCGACGTCGTCGCCGGGGCGGCCGTAGCCGTCCTCGAAGTCGATGCGCAGGTCCTCGATCGGCTCGCTGACCAGCTTGCGCCGCACCCGCTCGGCCACCGCCGGGTCGAGCCCGAGCGCCCGGCCGTTCGCGTCGAACACCGCCCGCGCCTGCTCGCCCCAGCGGGCGACCAAGCCGGGCGTGTACCGGTGCGCCGGCACGTAGACCGTGTGCACCGGCTGCCGCCCGGCCGGCTCACCGGGGTAGCGCGCCTCGACGCGTGCGTCCACTTCGGACAGCCGGGCGTCGATGCCCGCGTAGACGTCCCCGGCGAGCCGGCCCGCCACGGCTACTTGATCCGCTCGTAGGCGGGCAGGGTCAGGAAGTCGACGAACTCGTCGGCCAGCGCGACCTCCTCGAACACCTCGACCGCCGGGACCAGCAGGTCGGCCGGGACCTGGCCGTCGAGCTCCTTGCGGACGTCGTCCAGAACCGACTTGACCAGCTCGCGGGTGACCTTCTGGCCGTTGTCGAGCTGCGTGCCGTTCTGCACCCACTGCCAGATCTGCGAGCGCGAGATCTCGGCGGTGGCGGCGTCCTCCATCAGGTTGTGGATGCCCGCCGCGCCGTTGCCGCCCAGCCAGGACGCGATGTAGCGGACGCCGACGTCGACCGCACCGCGCAGGCCGGCCTCGGTGGCGCGGCCCTCGGTGCTCGCGACGTCGAGGAGCTGGTCGGCGGTCACCGACACGTCCTCACGCAGCCGGTCCAGCTGGTTCGGCTTGTCGCCGAGGACCTTGTCGAACTCCTCCTTGCACAGCTCGACCATGCCCGGGTGCGCGACCCACGAGCCGTCGAACCCGTCGTTCGCCTCGCGCGCCTTGTCGGCGTGCACCTTCTTCGAGGCGTTCTCGTTGACCTCGGGGTCCTTGCTCGGAATGAACGCGGCCATGCCGCCGATCGCGAACGCGCCCCGCTTGTGGCAGGTGCGCACCAGCAGCTCGGTGTAGGCGCGCATGAACGGCGCGGTCATGGTGACGCTGTTGCGGTCCGGCAGCACGAACTTCTCGCCCGCGTCGCGGAAGTACTTGATGACGCTGAACAGGTAGTCCCAGCGGCCCGCGTTGAGGCCCGAGGCGTGCTCGCGCAGCTCGTAGAGGATCTCCTCCATCTCGAACGCGGCCGGGATGGTCTCGATCAGCACGGTGGCGCGGATGGTGCCGTGCTCGATGCCCAGCTCCTTCTCGGCGTGGGTGAACACGTCGTTCCACAGCCGCGCCTCGAGGTGGCTCTCCATCTTCGGCAGGTAGAAGTACGGGCCCTTGTCGTTCGCGAGCAGGGCGCGCACGTTGTGGAAGAAGTACAGGCCGAAGTCGACCAGCGCGCCGACGCCCTTGCGGCCGTCGAAGGTCAGGTTGTGCTCGTCGAGGTGCCAGCCGCGCGGGCGGACCACGATCGTCGCCAGCGGGGCGTCCTTGCGCAGCTCGTAGTGCTTGCCGTTCGAGTCGAGCTCGATGGTGCCGCGGATGGCGTCGTGCAGGTTGACCTGGCCGCCGACGACGTTGTGCCAGTGCGGGGTGTTGGCGTCCTCGAAGTCGGCCAGCCACACCTTCGCGCCCGAGTTGAGGGCGTTGATCGTCATCTTGCGGTCGGTCGGGCCGGTGATCTCCACGCGGCGGTCGCGCAGAGCCGGCGGCGCCTCGGCGACCTTCCAGTCGCCCTCGCGGATCTCCTTGGTCTCGGGGAGGAAGTCCAGGCGCCCGGTGCGCTTGGCCTCCTCACGCCGCTTCGCGCGTGCGGCGAGCAGCTCGTCACGACGCGCCGCGAAGTTCTGGTGCAGCCCGGCCAGGAAGTCCAGCGCTTCCGGGGTCAGGATCTCGTCGCCTCGCTCGACGGAGCCGCCGAGCACCTGGACGTCAGCCATGCGGAACACTCCCAAGAAGAACTTGCGGTTCGGTTTTTACATCCCGGACTATAGTTTCTACATAGCGGAAGCTCAATGTGAGGAGACGCGGTGACCGAGGCGAAGGTGGGACGCGACGGCGGGGTCCAGTCACTGCGGCGCGCGTTCGAGCTGCTCGAGCGGCTCGCCGACACCGGTGGCGAGGCGAGCCTGTCCGAGCTGGCGGCCACGTCGGGCCTGCCGATGCCGACGATCCACCGGCTGATCCGCACGCTCGTGCAACTCGGTTACGTGCGGCAGAACACCAACCGGCGGTACGCGCTGGGGGCGCGGCTCATCCGGCTGGGTGAGCACGCGAGCATGCAGTTCGGCACCTGGGCGCGGCCACTGCTGGCGGAACTGGTGGAGGCGACCGGCGAGACGGCCAACCTGGCGGTCCTGGAGCGGGACGAAGTGGTGTACGTGTCGCAGGTGCCGTCGAAGCACTCGATGCGGATGTTCACCGAGGTCGGGCGCCGGGTGCTGCCGCATGGGACCGGCGTCGGGAAGGCGATCCTGTCCCAGCTGCCGGCGGAGGACGTGCGCGCGCTGCTGGCCCGCACGGGGATGCCCGCGTACACCGACCACACCTTCACCGACGCCGACGCGCTGCTGGCGCACCTGGCCCAGGTCGCGGCCCAGGGCTACGCCGTGGACGAGAGCGAGCAGGAACTGGGGGTGCGCTGCGTGGCGGTCCCGCTGACCGGGACACCGGCTCCGGCGGCCGTTTCGGTGTCGGGACCTTCCGGCCGGCTGACCCTCGAGGCGGTCTCGCGGATCGCCCCCCTGGTGCAGGCGACAGCGGCGACGTTGTCCACCCACCTGGCGGAGAGCGCCTGAAACAGGAAGAAGCGCGCCGCCTCCCCTGCGACGCGCTTCTCACACTCTGTCGAACTTCGACCAGGCTTGTACAGTGTTCGTCGTTCCTGTCACCCGACCGGGTAACCGTCGATCAGCCCAGCAGGGCGTCCACGAAGGCGGCCGGTTCGAAGGGCGCCAGGTCGTCCGGCCCTTCGCCCAGTCCGACGAGCTTCACGGGCACCCCGAGCTCGCGCTGGACCTGGAACACGATGCCGCCCTTGGCGGTCCCGTCGAGCTTGGTCAGCACGATCCCGGTGACGTCCACGACCTCGCGGAACACCCGGGCCTGCATGAGGCCGTTCTGCCCGGTCGTCGCGTCGAGGACGAGGAGCACCTCGTCCACCTTGGCCTGCTTTTCGACCACCCGCTTGACCTTGCCGAGCTCGTCCATCAGGCCCGTCTTGGTGTGCAGTCGCCCGGCGGTGTCGATCAGGACCGCGTCGACCCCGGAGTCCACTCCGCGCTTGACCGAGTCGAACGCGACCGACGCCGGGTCCGCGCCCTCCTTGCCGCGCACGACCTCGGCCCCGACGCGCTCCGACCACGTCTGCAGCTGGTCGGCCGCCGCGGCGCGGAAGGTGTCCGCGGCGCCGAGCAGGACCTCGCTGCCCTGCGCGACCAGCACGCGCGCGAGCTTGCCGGTGGTCGTGGTCTTGCCGGTGCCGTTCACGCCGGCGACCAGCACGACCGCGGGCTGCTTCTTCCCGTCCACGGTGTGCGCCAGCGCCCGCACCGAACGGTCCCAGTCCGGGTGCAGCGCCCCGGTCAGCACCGACTTGAGCACCGTGCGCGCCTCGGCCGACGTCCGCACCGCGCGGGCGGTCAGCTCGGTCCGCAGCGTCTCGACGATCTCCGTGGTCGTCGCCGCGCCGAGGTCCGCCATGAGCAGCGTGTCCTCGACGTCCTGCCACGAGTCCTCGTCCAGGTCACCGGCGCCGAGCAGGCCGAGCAGGCTCTGCCCGAACATCGACCGGGACTTCGACAGCCGTCCGCGCAGCCGCTCGATGCGCCCGCTGACCGGCTCCGGCTCCTCGACCGCGACCGCGGACGGCTCGGGTTCGCGGGCGGCCGGGACCTGCGGCGCCTCGGTGACCGGCGGCGACGCGGGCACCTCGGGCGCGGGCGGCGTCAGGGGCGTGTCCGGCGGCGCCGGTGGGGCCTCGCGCGCGGGTGAAGCCGCCTCGGGCAGGCCCACGTCGACGATGCCGCGCCGCGGCGAGTCACGGGGCACGGAGGCGTCGTCGCCGACACCGGGCTGACCGTCGACCTCGGTGCGCTCACCGGCGGGGTGCTCGGGGGGTTCGACGGTCTCCGTCTTCTGACCACCAGGCGCCAGGGCGATGCCGCCACCGGCCTGGTAGCCGCCCCCTCTCGGCGGCTTGGTCTCCCGCTCCTGCTCCGCCTCGGTCAGGCTGATCTTCCGCCGACGGGCGACGACCAGACCGCTGATGAGGAGGATCGCCAGCAGGATGACGACCACCAGGGTGATCCAGAACCAGAGGTTTTGCGCCACGTCGTCATCCTCGCATCCGACGCGCGACCGAGCAGTCCGCCCCTCACGGACTCACCTCGGACAAGAAATCACCGGACACCTTGCGTTCCGGTGATAAAAGGACTAGACCACTCGGTCATGCGCGTGGTCGGGCTCATCTCCGGTACCTCGGTCGACGGCATCGACGTGGCGTTGGCCGATCTGGACGTGTCCGGGGACGAGGTGGTCCTCGTCCCGCTGGGGCACTCCGCCCACCCCTACCCGGACGACCTGCGACGCGAGCTGCTCGCGGTCCTGCCGCCGTCCGCGACGAGCGTCGAGCAGGTCACGCGCCTCGACACCCGCGTCGGCCAGGCCTTCGCCGAGGCCGCGGCGACCCTCGCCGACGGCGCCGAGCTGGTCGCCTCGCTCGGCCAGACCGTCTTCCACTGGGTCGGCGACGGCCGCGCCCTGGGGTCGCTGCAGCTCGGGCAGCCGGCGTGGATCGCCGAACGCACCGGCCTGCCGGTGGTCGCCGACCTGCGGGCACGGGACATCGCCGCCGGCGGGCACGGCGCTCCCCTGGCCGGCACCCTGGACGCCCTGTGGCTGCGCGACCTCGCCCCGGCCGTCGCGCTCAACATCGGCGGCATCGCCAACGTGACCGTCGTGCGGCCGGACGGCGTGCAGGCCTTCGACACCGGGCCGGGCAACGCGCTGCTGGACCTCGCGGCGCACGAAGTGACCCACGGCGCGCAGCACAGCGACCTCGACGGTGCGATCGCCGCTCGCGGCCGGGTCCACCCGCAGCTGCTGGACCGCCTGCTCGCCGAGCCCTACTACGCGGCGCCACCGCCCAAGTCGACCGGCAAGGAGCTGTTCCACGCCGGCTACCTGCGCGCCGCCCGCGAGGGGCTCGACGTCGGCGACGAGGACCTTCTCGCGACGCTCACCGAGCTGACCGCGGTGACGATCGCCCGCGCCTGCGCCGGGGTGACGACCGTCATCGTCTCCGGCGGCGGCGCCGACAACCCGTCGCTGATGCGCGCGCTGGCCGCCCACCTGCCCGGGACGCGGCTGGCGACCAGTGACGAGTTCGGCCTGCCGCGCGAGGCCAAGGAGGCCTACCTGACCGCTCTGCTCGGCTGGCTGACCTGGCGCGGCGTCCCGGCGAACCTGCCCGCCGCGACCGGCGCGCGCGGTCCGCGCCTGCTCGGCAGCATCACCCCGGGTGCGCACGCGTTGTCGATGCCCGCTCCACATCCCGTGACCGTCACCCGTCTGCGGGTAGCGCCCCACCCCGACCAACCGATAGGAGTGCCTGATGCACCCAGTTGACCTGGCGATCATCGTGGTCTACCTGGCCGCGATGCCCGCGATCGGCGTGCTCGTGGGGCGGCGCCAGCGCTCGGCCACCGACTACTTCATCGGCGAGCGGAGCCTGCCGTGGTGGGCGGTGTGCTTCTCGATCGTCGCCACCGAGACCTCGACGCTGACCGTGATCAGCACGCCGGGCCTGATCTGGGCCGCGTCGGGCAACTACAACGGCCTGACCTACCTGCAGCTGCCCTTCGGTTACATCATCGGGCGGACGCTGGTGTCGTTCGTGCTGCTGCCGCGGTACTTCAAGGGCCAGCAGACCACCGCGTACGCCTTCCTCGGGCAGCGGTTCGGCTCCGCGATGCAGGGCGTGTCGTCGGTGGCGTTCATCGTGACGCGGCTGCTGGCCGAGGGCGTGCGGCTGTTCGCCGGCGCGATCCCGATCCAGGTCATCCTCAAGCACTTCGGCCTGAACACGTCGTACTGGCAGATCGTCGTGGTGCTGACGGCGCTGACCGTGATCTACGCGCTGGTCGGCGGCATCAAGGCGGTCGTGTGGGTGGACGTGATCCAGCTGTCGGTGTACATCGGCGGCGCGATCATCGCGATGATCGTCCTGGCCACGAAACTGCCGTCGGGCTGGACCTCGCGCGCCGCGGACGCCGGGGTGTTCCGGCTCTTCGACTTCAACGTCGACCCGCTGCACCTGCTGACCAGCCAGTACGCGTTCGTCACGGCCGTGGTCGGCGGCGCGATCTTCACGATGGCCTCGCACGGCACCGACCAGCTCATCGTGCAGCGGTTCCTGGCCTGCCGCAGCGTCGCCGACGGGCGCAAGGCGCTGATCGGCAGCGGGGTCGCGGTGACCATCCAGTTCGCGTTGTTCCTGTTCGTCGGCGCGATGCTGTGGGCGCACAACGGGTTCCGCACGCTGCCCCAGCTGGGCGTGAAGGGCGACGACGTGTTCACGAACTTCATCACCAGCGAGCTGCCGGTCGGGGTGGCCGGGTTGCTGATCGCGGCGATCCTGGCGTCCACGATGGGTGCGCTGGCCTCGGCGTTGAACGCGTTGTCGAACTCGACGGTGGCCGACCTCTACCAGCGGTTCACCAAGCGCCCGCCGGAGGATTCGAAACTGCTGCGGCACGGGCGGATCTGGACGCTGGTGTGGGCGGTGGTGTTCGCGGTGTTCGGGTCCATGTTCAGCAACCGGAACAACCCGGTGATCGAACAGGGGTTGTCGATCACGGGGTACACGTACGGCGCGATGCTGGGCGCGTTCTTCCTCGGCATGTGGGTCAAGCGGGCGCGGCAGCTGGACGCGATCGTCGCGTTCGTGGTGACGGTCGCGGCGATGGCGGTGGTGGTGCTGGGGGTGAAGATCCCACCCGCGCCCGGTGCGAAGCCGGTGGTGCTGGCGTTCCCGTGGTATACCCTGCTCGGCGTACTGATCACGCTCGTCGTGGGCGGCGCGCTGTCCCTGCGGCACCGCAGTGCGGAGACCACGGCCCCGAAGGAACCGGAGCCGGTTTAGATGGACGCCAACGTCCTGCTGAGCACCGCCGAGGTGTGCGCGGAGTTCCTCTCCGGGCACCTCGACCGCGACTGGTCGGTGGCGGTGCCGGAGATGGACCTGACGGTGGCGGGGGTCGTCGCCCACATCTCGGACTGCCTGCACTGGTACGCCTACGACCTCACCGCCGGGCCGGTCGAGCTCTCGACGATGGAGGCCCACGTGCGGGCCGGTTCGCCACCGGCCGAGCTGCTGGTGACGCTCGGCACGACGGCGAAGGTGCTGGCCGCCGTGGTGGCGACGAGCGCGCCGGACGCGCGCGGCTGGCACCCGTGGGGCATCGCCGACCCGGCCGGTTTCGCCGCCATGGCCTGCGACGAGCTGCTGGTGCACACCCACGACGCGGCCCGCGGTCTGGGCGTGACGTTCGAACCCCCGGCCCGCCTGGCGGCCGCGACGCTGTACCGGCTGTTCCCCTGGACGCCGATGGACACCGCCCCGTGGCCCACACTGTTGTGGGCCAACGGGCGCGCCGCCCTGCCGGGCCACCCGCGCCTGGCTAAGTGGCGGTGGCACAGCGCGCCACTGTCCGAATGGGACGGCTCGGCGCCGATCAGCTAGTTGTGCTGTCCGGGGACGTGGGTGGGGTAGTCACATCACCGTCGCCCGCTCGGTGGGCCGCTCTCGTCAGCACGGCCCGGCGGGGTGAACGACCGGTCCAGCCGGCCGCATCGCAGCCCGAACCGCACCTCGGCTGAGGTGGAGGCTCTGGTCGTGGTGTTGTGGCAGGAGCACAAGATCGGTAACAGCCACGGCATCACAGCGCTGGTCCGGCACGGCGCTCGCACCGAGCCACCGCCGCCAGGTCAGTCCTGCGCCGGCGGCGGTGTGGCCTGCGAGAACACCGTGTAGCGCGCCGCGGACCAGGCCGGCGCTCCGGCCACCGGCTCGAGCCGAACCTGCACCGACGTCTGCCCGGCCGTCGCGGAGGCCGGGATGTCGAAGCTGTCCTCCAGCCACCGCGAGTGGGTGTTGCCCAGCGGCTGGTACCACTCGCCGACGAGCCGGTCGTTCACGAACACCCGCGCGTGCTGGAAGGCCTGTGCCTGGTCGGACACGCGGTGCAGCCGCAGCCCGCCGTTGGCCTGGTCGACCCGGGCGGTGAACGTGACCGGCTGGGTGGTCGACGTCGTGGTCCCGGTGACCGGTGTCGTGTCGCCCTTGCCCTCGAACGTCGACGTCAGCGACTCGCGGGTGTCCCCCGGCGCCGAGTACCCGTGCTGCGACCGGCTCGCGTCGTCGCCCACCTCGACCACGTCGCTCTGGCTCAGCGACGGTGCGCCCTGCCCGTACCAGTAGGCCGTCGAACTGTAGTCGGCCGGCATCGACGAGCGGTCGCCGTGCTCGATGTCGAACTCGATGCCGTTGCCGAACGGCACCCCGTCCCCGATCATCAGCCGGTAGGCGTTGAGGCACACGTACCGGCACCCGTCGGTCCCGTCCTCGCGGCTGACCAGCCCCGCCTGCGGCATCCCGTACGGGACACCCTCGACACCGCCGTCGCGGCCGTCCTGGAAGTACCACCCGGACTCGTAGAAGTCCTCCGACCCGGTGCCGTGCATCGCCGGGCTCGCCGACCCGTCCGGGTACATCCGCTCGTCGCCCTCGAGGTAGTTCAGCTGGTTCTGCCCCGGCGGGATGCCGCCGCGCATGCTGGTGGTGACCCCGTAGAACACGCCGCGCCCCTGCGCCGTCAGGAAGTTCCAGTCCTGACCGGACACCGTGCCGCCGCGGTGCTGGGTCGCGTGGAAGTAGCCGAGCGAACCGTCGGCCAGCCCGGAGGCGACCGCGGAGTCCGGCGCGGACGTGACCTCGAGGCTGCCCCCGGCGACGGGCACACCCGAGGTGTTGACCAGCTCGGCCACCGCGCTGCGCCCGTACGGCATCGGCCACCACGTCGTGTAGGCGCCGTTGTCCGTGGTGTCGATGGAGTGCAGCAGCGTCCGGGACGCGTACTTGCCCAGCCCCGACCCGAAGAACTCGCCCACCGGCGCGTCGACGGTGGTCTGCCCGTCGAACGTCAGCCGCAACCGCAGGCCCTCCAGCACCGCCTCGGACGCCGCCGCCTGCCCCGGGTCGGCCGCGTAGCGGAAGTGCCGCAGTCCCGACCAGCGTTCACCGTCCACTGTGTACCCGTGGACGGCTTCCTCGTTGGCGTGGTTGTGCCCGACGTCGAGCACGTCGGTGCGCACCCACTGGCCGCCGACCTTGCTGTGCACCTCGTACCGGAACTCGTTGACGTCCTCGCTGGAGGAGACGAACCGCGTCGCGACCTGCAACTGCGACCGGTTCCGCGTCAACGCGGCGGGCACCTCGATGGTCTGGTCCACCCAGCCGCCGCCGGCACGGGCCGGGCCGCTGGTGAACTGGCCGGCCGGCTGCCCGCCGACGAGGAGGTCGGCCCGCTGCTCGCCGATGCCGGCGTCGATGCGGCGCGTGATGCGCACACCGTCGTTGTCCGGGGCGACGGTCGCGGTGAAAGCGCTGCCGCCGGGTCCGTACGCGCGGCCGTCGTCGGAGAGCCCGGGTGCCGCGATGACCTGCGGCAACCGGAGGCTGAGCTGGGTGATGCGCCGCGCACCGCCGGGCAGCGGGACCGACACGGCGGACCCGGCCGGCACGTCGACCGGCGCGACCTGGGCACGGGCGCCGGGTGCGGCGGGTTTCGGGTCGTTCACCCCGAACCCGCGCAGGCGCTGGACGACGTCGGTGGCCCGGTCGTTCGGGTTGAAGGTCCGGACGCCGTTGGCGTCGGCGAACTGGCGGTAGGTGACGTGGTAGAAGTGCGGGTTGTTCTCGGTGGTGATGCGCATCGAGCGGGTGTAGGGCATCGGCACCTTGATCACCGCGCCGCCCATGGTGTCGGCCGAGTTGCCCACCAGCGGCCACACGAACGGCGCACCGCGCGAACCGTTGACGACGTCCTGCAGCGGCGCCTGCAGCACCACGCGGCCGTCGAGTTCGATGGTGATGCGCCCGATCGCGGCGACGGTCGTCGATTCGTAGGTGAACCAGATGGAGGAGATCTCCCCGGCGCCCCGGGCGTCGGCGAGCAGGCAGTCGCCGTTGGGTTCCTCGCGCAGGCACGAATAGGTGCCGGCGAAGCCGTCGTCGTTGTGCCCGGTGCGGTCGAAGCTGGAGAACTGCTTCACCTGCTCGCCCGGCCGCATGCGGGCCAGGCCGTCGATCGAGCGGTAGGTGTCCCAGCCCACCGGTCCCTTGTCGCTCGCAGCCGGGGCCGGCGCCGCACCGGCGGGCACCCCGACGAGGAACGCGAGCACCAGCCCGACCACCACCATCACGGAGCGGTTTTTGGGCGCGACAAGGGAAGATTTGGGCACAGTGGGACCCCCAGCCTGGACGGACCGCCCCGCGCTCGCACGCGAGAAATCGATTACTCAACTTAGTGGTCGGTGGCACCACTGTGTCTAGCGCCACATGGGTGGTTACTGATCCGGCACTGAGGGTTATTACCGGCAACCGCTGTCCGAAACGGACACTTTCGGGGGAAACTGGCCCCTTGACGGCGATCAAGCGGCGCGTCAGCGCCCGTGCCCTAAAGAGAGCTGGGTGGTCATCCCCTCGCCTGAGGCCGTCACATCACTGTGAGCCAGGCCCGCACCCCCGGCACCCGCGCGAGATGACATGCCAAGCTTGCGGGCCTGGCTCACAGTGATAGGCCTCAATGCAGGCGACGGGATGACCACCCAGCGACCCACTGCATGAGGTGACCCGGCCTGCATCCCCGGTCATCCCGGAGCCTGCCCGTCCGGCGAGGACATCTTTTGATCTTTTTCCTGACCTTCGGCCAGTGGCGCCTGCGGCGCTGGGTGGTCGCCTTGGGTGCCGACCTCCCCCGCCCCCTCCGGGTGGAGTGTTTTCGGTCGCCGAGCAGGCGTGTCAAGGCGGGAAAGAGTACCTTGACACGCCTGGTCGGCGACCAAAGGCGGGCTGGGGATCGGGGGCGGGGGAGGTCTGGGGACGCCGCACCTCGCCTTCGCGTTGCCGGCCGCCTGGGGGGTGCGGGGAGGTCTGGAGACGTCGCACCTCGCCTCGCGTCGCCGGCCGCCTGGGGGGTGCGGGGAGGTCTCGGGAGGTCGCACCGCGACTCGCCTGGCGTTGCCGGCTCCGGTTCGAGTGGTGGTCCCGCGTCCCCTTGGCTTGCCGGGCGGCGGGTCGGCCAGGCGCTAGGCCTCTTGCCGCAGGCGCTGGCTGATCACCTTCGTGATGCCGTCCCCCTGCATGCTGACGCCGTACAGCGCGTCGGCGATTTCCATCGTCGGCTTCTGGTGGGTGATGATGATCAGCTGCGACGATTCCCGCAGCTGTTCCAGCAGCCCGATGAGCCGTCGCATGTTGGTGTCGTCCAGCGCGGCCTCGACCTCGTCCATCACGTAGAACGGCGACGGCCGCGCGCGGAAGATCGCGACCAGCATCGCCACCGCGACCAGCGACTTCTCGCCACCGGAGAGCAGCGACAGACGCTTGACCTTCTTGCCCGGCGGGCGGGCTTCCACATCGACGCCGGTCGCGAGCATGTCGTCCGGCTCGGTCAGGATCATCCGTCCCTCGCCGCCGGGGAAGAGCACCGAGAACACCGTCTCGAACTCGCGCGCGACGTCGTGGTAGGCGGACGTGAAGACCTCGAGGATCTTGTCGTCCACCTCCTTGATGACGGTCAGCAGGTCCTTGCGCGTCGCCTTCAGGTCTTCCAGTTGGGTGGACAGGAACTTGTACCGCTCCTCCAGCGCGGCGAACTCCTCCAGCGCCAGCGGGTTGACCTTGCCCAGCGTCGCGAGGTCCCGCTCGGCCCGCTTCGCGCGGCGCTCCTGCGTGGACCGGTCGTACGGGATCGACGGCGGCGCGCTGACCTGCTCGCCGTTCGCCTTGGCCTCCTCGTACTCGGCCATCTCCGACGGGCTCGGCGGCACCGGTACGTCCGGACCGTACTCGGCGACCAGGTCCTCCAGGCCGATACCGAAGTCGTCGGCGATCTTGGTCTCCAGCTGCTCCAGCCGCAGCCGCTGCTCGGCGCGCAGCACCTCGTCCCGGTGCACCGCGTCGGTCAGCTTCTCCAGCTCGTGGGTCAGCTCGCGGACCTTGTTGCGCACCTGGGTCAGCGCGCCCTCGCGCTGCTGCCGCACGGCCTGGGCCTCGTCGCGCTCGGCGGCGGCCCGCTGCACGGACACCTCGATCCGCTCCAGCGCGAGCTCACCGGCGTCGACCACGGCGGCGGCGATCTCGGCGCCACGGACACGCGCGGCCCGCGCCTTCTCGGCCCGCTCCCGCGCCGCGCGCTCGGCGTGCGCGGCCCGGCGCAGCGACTCGGCCCGGCCGGCGATGCTGCGGGCGCGCTCCTCGGAGGTCCGCAGCGCCAGCCGCGACTCGACCTCCTCCTGGCGCACCGCGGCGAGCTTCTCGGCGGCCTCGTCGCGCGCGCTGGTGTCCGGGTCCTCGTCCACCGGCTGCTCGGCGACCGCCGCCAGCCGCTCCTCCAGCTCGGCCAGGCTGGCCAGCGCCTGCTCCCGGCTGGCCTCGACCTTCGCGCGCTGGTCCCGCAGCCGCGTGACCTCGGCCTCGGCCGACCGCGCGGCCTGCTGCAGCCGGTTGAGCCGTTCCGACGACCGGGCCTTGCGGACCCTGGCCTCGGAAAGCGCTTCCTTCGCCTGGGCCACCTCGTCCCGGCGGGCCTGCTGTTCGGCGCGCGCGCCTTCCAGCTCCGCCGCCGTCCGCTCCAGCCTGCGCTCGGCCGCGATCAGCCGGTCCTGCGCCTCGTCGACCGCCGCCTGCACCTCGATGACGCTCTCGCTGCGCCCCGAGCCACCGACCGCCCAGTGCGAGCCGAACACATCGCCCTCGGCGGTCACGGCGCTCACCTCGGGGTGCGCCGCGACCAGCTGCCGCGCCGCCTCCAGGGTGTCCACCACGGCCATCCGGTCCAGCGCCCGCTCCACCGCGGGGCGCAGAGCCTCGGGCGCGGTGACGACCTCGCGCGCCCACCGGGCACCGTCCGGCAGGGACGGCCAGGACGAGGTGTCCACTGTGTACGACGCGCCGCCGAGCAGCACACCGGCCCGGCCGGAATCGTTGTCCTTCAAGAACTTCAGCGCCGCGATGGCCTCTTCGCCGCCCTGCACGGCGACGGCGTCGGCGACCGGGCCGAGCGCCGCGGCGAGCGCGACCTCGTAGCCGGTCTCGACGGACAGCAGCGCCGCGACCGAACCGAGCAGGCCCGGCAGCTGGTCGCTCGCGCCGAGCAGCGCGCCCGCGCCGTCCTTGCGCCGCAGGCCCATCGACAGCGCGTCCACCCGCGCCTTCTCCGAGGCGATCTCGCGGTCGGCCTGCCGTTCGGCCTTGACCAGCTCCTCCACGCGCGCCTTGGCGGCCTGGTTGGCGGCGACGGCGCGGTCGTGGCGGTCCTGCAGGTCGGCGTCGTCGGACTCCTCGACGCCACCCTCGGCGCGCGCCTCCTCCAGCTCCTCGACGGCGATCTCGGCCCGCGCGGCGGCCTCGTCGATGGCCCCGGTCAGGCGCTCGATCTCGTCCGACGTCGCGCTGTTCTTGCTGCGCAGCGCCTCGACCTGGCCGGTCAGCTTCGCGAGGCCCTCGCGCCGGTCGGCGATCGCGCGCACCGCGGCCATGTGCGCCTTCTCCGCGGCCTGGACCTCGTGCTCCAGCTCCTCGCGGCGCAGCACGGCCTCGGCGAGCGTCTCCCGGGCCATCATGACCGCCTCGTTCAGCTCCGCCTCGCGCTCGGCGACCTGCTCGGCCTCGGCCAGCAGCTCCTCCGGGTCGCGGCCGCCGGTCGAGGTGTCGACGTCGGCGGACAGGTGGCGCTGCCGCTCCACGGCCAGCCGCACCGTGCCGCGCAACCGCTCGCCCAGTGCGGACAGCTTGAACCAGGTGTCCTGGGCGGCGTTGAGGCGCGGCGCGTCCTCCGCGACCATCGCCTCGAGCTGGGCCTCCTCGGCGCCGGCGAGTTCCAGGGCCTGCTCGACCTCGGCGCGGCGGGCGCGGGCGGCGTTCTCGTCGGCCTCCTCCTTGGCGATCGCGGCGCGCTGGGTGACCAGGTCGTCGGCCAGCAGGCGCAGGCGGGCGTCCCGCAGTTCGGCCTGCACCGCCTGCGCCTTGCGGGCGATCTCGGCCTGCTTGCCCAGGGGCTTGAGCTGGCGGCGCAGCTCGGCGGTCAGGTCGTTGAGGCGGTCCAGGTTCGCCTGCATCGCGGTGAGCTTGCGCAGCGCCTTTTCCTTGCGCTTGCGGTGTTTGAGCACACCCGCGGCCTCCTCGATGAAGGCGCGGCGCTCCTCCGGCTTGGACTCGAGGATCTGCGACAGCTGGCCCTGGCCGACGATGACGTGCATTTCGCGGCCGATACCGGAGTCCGACAGCAGTTCCTGGATGTCCAGCAGGCGGCACGAGCTGCCGTTGATCTCGTACTCGCTGGCACCGTCGCGGAACATGCGGCGCGTGATGGACACTTCGCTGTACTCGATCGGCAGCGCGCCGTCGGCGTTGTCGATGGTCAGCGTGACCTCGGCGCGGCCCAGCGGTGCGCGGCCCGAGGTGCCGGCGAAGATGACGTCCTCCATCTTGCCGCCGCGCAGGTCCTTCGCGCCCTGGGTGCCCATCACCCAGCGCAGCGCGTCGAGCACGTTCGACTTGCCCGACCCGTTCGGACCGACGACGCAGGTGATGCCCGGTTCGAACCGCAGGGTGGTAGCCGAGGCGAAGGACTTGAAACCCTTCAGCGTCAAGCTCTTGAGATGCACGTGGCGGGACCCTTCAACGCCTGGGTGATCCGAGGAGTCTATCCGGGGCGGCCGGACCTCCCGGGCCAGCCCGTGGGCGCGTGTTGTCCCCGCCAGCCCCATCGGCCCCTCCAGTCACAGATGTCACTCCTCCACGAAGCCCTCCAGGCCGCCCTGCGCCGCCGACCAGTGTTCGACGACATGATCCACACGACCGGGTGATGATGTTGAGCGCAGCAGGCCGAGTAGCTGCTGACAGTGGCTTTCACTACCCTCCGCCAACACCCGAACACGGCCGTCGTCGAGGTTCCGCGCGCTGCCCACAAGGCCGAGCTCGAGCGCCCGGCATCGCGTCCACCAGCGGAAACCCACGCCCTGCACGCGTCCGCTGACCCACGCCGTGAGCCGGACGCTGTCCTGTTCACCCGTCACGTCCCCCATGGTGCCCGACTCCGTTCGGTCGCGGAGGGTGAGCATTCGGGTGCTCCTGGACAGATCAACCTTCACTCTTGGTGCTAATCTCCCCGGCAGGCGCCACCATTCGGGTCACTCGCCCGGGTGTGCTCAAGCCGTTCTCCCCGCCAGTGTCAAGGAGCGACCAATGACCCAGATGGGGTCACGATCGAGTCGTCGGACCGAGGTCTCGCCGCCGCGCGACTCCGCCACGCGCAGCCAGCGCAGCGGCTACGTGCTGCTCGCCGTCAGCGGTGTCGTGCTCGCCACCGCGTTCGGCGGGCTGGCCTCGCTCGTCGCGCCCGGCGACTCGCCGAAGGTCGCGGTGCCGAACGGCGCCAGCACGAGTTCGGGTGCCCAGCTCGTCCCCGGCGACGCGGCGCCCGGCCAGGCGCCGGTGACGGTCGACGGGGTCGCGATCCCCGCGGGCACCCGCACGGCCGTGGTGACGACCAACCCGGACGGCACGCAGGTCGTGACGCTGCTGCCGCCGGAGGGCTCCGGCGAGCAGCCGATCGTGCTGCCGCCGGGCACGCCGCTGCCGCCCGGCACGGTCATCCCGCCCGGCACGACGCTGCCGCCGGGGACCTCGCCCTCGCGGGAGGACACTCCCAGTGCGACGCGGACGTCCCCCAAGCCGCCGAGCAGCAGCACCCCGACCGACACCTCGTCCACGGTGCCGTCCACGCCGTCCAGCTCATCCCCGGGCGAGTCCAGCTCGACGCTCCCGAGCTCCAGCACGGGCGGCAGCTCGTCGTCATCCAACAGCGACAGCCCGACCCCGAGCACCACGTGACCGGCTGACCAGCCGCACCACGAGCGCGATCAGCGACAGCAGCGGCAACGGGAAACCGAGCGCGATCCCGATGCCCGCGTCGGCGATCGGGGCGCACACCGCCGCGGCGAACACCCACACCGGGCCGGTCTTCGGCTTTCCCGGGCCGGCCCAGGGCGTCCGCTTCCACGGTTTCGCGACGGACAGCCAGGCCTGGAAGGCGATCGCGCTCGCCATGAGCGCGGTTCCGCCGGCGAGCGGCCACGGCGCCGGCTCCCCGGCGAGCGCGGCCCGTTCGGCAGCGGCGAGCGCCGGGGACAGCACGATGATCGCGACGTTGAACTGCACGACGGTGATGGTGAACTTGCCGAACACCCACCAGTGCCGGAAGAACCCCCACGGTGTCGCGGCGGCCAGCAGGAACCCGGTGAACGCCGAGGCGTTCGCCAGCGGGGCGAGCAGGTGCAGGTCGATCACGTGCGCCATGGACAGCGCGCTGGCCCGGCGCCCCGGATCGCCGCCCGAGCCGATCAGCATCAGCGCGAACAACGTGAGCGCCTCGGCCATCCAGCCGACGGACGTGATGATGTGCAGCCAGACGGCCGCGTGCCGCCATCCCTTGAGCATGCTCCCGAGGCTGCCGCGGGTCGCCGCCGCGCACATCGGGTGCCGCCCGGATCTCGCCCCTGGCCGGGAGTCGCCGGATGTTGACACCGCCGGTCGCCGGGTGTCGACCCCGCGGGCGGATCACGCCTCGAAGCGGTAGCCCATTCCCGGCTCGGTGATCAGGTGCCGTGGGCGGGAGGGCTCGCGTTCCAGCTTCCGGCGCAGCTGGGCCAGGTAGACCCGCAGGTAGTGCGACTCGTTCTCGTACGCCGGGCCCCACACCTCGCGCAGCAGCTGTTTCTGCGCCACCAGCCGGCCGCGGTTGCGTACCAGCAGCTCCAGCACACCCCACTCGGTCTTGGTCAGGTGCACCTCGACGCCGTCGCGGTGCACCTTCTTCGCCAGCAGGTCCAACGTGAACGACGAGGTCTCGACCAGTGCCTCGCCCTCGGGCGAGTGCACCGCCGAGCGCCGCAGCGCCGCGCGCAGCCGCGCCAGCAGCTCGTCCATCCCGAACGGCTTCGTCACGTAGTCGTCGGCACCCAGGTCCAGCGCCTTGACCTTGTCCGGCGACTCGCCCCGCGCGGACAGCACGATGATCGGCACCGTCGTCCACCCGCGCAGCCCGCTGATGACGTCCGTGCCGTCGATGTCCGGCAACCCCAGGTCCAGCACCACGACGTCGGGCTTCGTGTCGGCCACCGCGCGCAGCGCCGCCGCGCCGTCGTGCGCCGTGACCACCTGGTACCCGCGGGCGGTCAGGTTGATCCGCAGCGCGCGCACGATCTGCGGTTCGTCGTCGACCACCAGGACCGTGCCGGCCTGCCCGGTCACGGCGCCACCTCCTTCAGCACCGCCGACACCACGTCCGGGGCCTGGCACGCCTTGAGGGCCACGACCACCGTCAGCCCACCACCGGGGGTGTCCTCGGCTCGGATGGTGCCGCCCATCGCCTCGGTGAACCCCTTCGCCACGGACAAGCCCAGCCCGACACCGGGTGTCGCGTCCCGGTCCCCCAGCCGCTGGAACGGGGCGAACGCCGTCTCCGAAGCACCCTTCCGCAAACCCCGCCCGTGGTCGACGATGCGCAGCTCGACCCACTCCGCGTAGGCCGAACCGCGCACCGCCACCGGACCGCCACCGTGCCGCAGCGCGTTGTCCAGCACGTTCGCGACCACCCGCTCCAGCAGTCCGGGATCGGCCTGCACCGCGGGCAGCCGCTCGTCCACCTCGACGGCCACCGGCTCCGAACCGTCCACATCCGACAGCGCGTGCGCCACGACCTCGTCGTAGCCGACCGGCCGCAGGTGGGTGCGCACCGCCCCGGCCGCGAGCCGCGACGAGTCGAGCAGGTTGTTCACCAGCCGCGCGAGCCGGTCGGTCGACTCCTCCGCCGCTTCCAGCAGCTCCTCGGTGTCCTCCGGCGACAACTCGATGTCGTGCGCCCGCAGGCTCCCGATCGACGCCTTGATCGAGGTCAGCGGCGTGCGCAGGTCGTGCCCCAGCGCGGACAGCAGCGCCGTGCGCAGCTGGGTCGCCTCGGCCTGCCGCTCCGCTTCGGCCTGAGCCGCGGCCATCCGCTGCTGCCGCAGCGCGAGCAGCGCCTGCCCGGCCGCCGCCTCCAGCGCCCGGCGGTCAGCCGCCGGCAACGCCCGGCCGCGCAAGGTCAGGTGCACGTCGGCGGTGACCGGGATGTCCACATCGGCCTCGTCCGGCTTCCCGCACGGGTTGGCACCGGCGTGCTCGGCGACCTGCCACCGGCCGTCCCGCCTTTCCAGCAGCACCACGCAGTCCATGCCGAAGTTCTCGCGCACCTTCTCCAGCAGCCGCGGCAACGGCTCGGCGTGGGTCAGCACGGTGCGCGCGTAGGACGCCAGCAACGCGGCCTCGGTCCGCGCCTGCGCCGCCTGCGTGGCCCGCCGCGCCGCGCGGTCCACCACCAGCGCGACCAGCACAGCGACCAGGACCATCGCGACCAGCGTGGTGACGTTGGTCTGCGCGTGCACGGTCAGCGTGTAGAGCGGTTCGGTGAAGAAGAAGTTCAGCAGCCCGGCCGACAGCAGCGCGGCCACCAGAGCCGGGCCCAGCCCGCCGACGAGCGCGACCACGACCGTGGCGAGGAAGTAGTCCACGACGTCGGTGGAGAAGTCCAGCTCGCCGCGCAGCAGCACCCCGGTGAGCGTGGCCAGCGCCGGCGCCGCGAACGCCAGCACCCACCCGATCAGCAGCCGCGACGGCGCCAGGGGGCTGCGCCGCCCCAGCCACGACCGCCACCGCCCGCCGGCCTCGTCGTGGGTGACCATGTGCACGTCGATCTGCCCGGACCGCCGCACCACCGACGCGCCGATGCCCTCGTCGAACAGCCGCGCCACCCGCGATCGCCGGGACGTGCCCAGCACGAGCTGGGTGGCGTTGACACCGCCTGCGAAGTCGAGAAGCGCCGCCGGGACGTCGTCACCGACGACGGTGTGGAACGTGCCGCCCAGCTGATCCGCGAGTTTGCGGTAGCGGCCGGTTTCGACCTGCCCGAGCGCGGACAGCCCGTCGCCGCGCAGGACGTGCAGCACCAGCAGGTCCGCCCCGGCCCGCGCGGCGATGCGGCTGCCGCGCCGGACCAGCGTCTCGCTCTCCGGCCCGCCGGTGATCGCCACGACCACCCGTTCGCGCGCCTCCCACGTGTCGGTGATCCGCTGCTCGGCGCGGTAGCGCTGCAGCGCCACGTCCACCTGGTCGGCCAGCCACAACAGCGCCAGCTCGCGCAGCGCCGTGAGGTTGCCGGTGCGGAAGTAGTTGCCCAGCGCCGCGTCGATGCGCTCGGCGGGGTAGACGTTGCCGTGCGCCAGCCGCCGCCGCAGCGCCTGGGGCGTGATGTCGACCAGCTCCACCTGCTCGGCCCGGCGCACGACGTCGTCGGGCACGGTCTCCTGCTGCCCGACCCCGGTGATGCGTTCGACCACGTCGCCCAGGCTCTCCAGGTGCTGCACGTTGACCGTGGACAGCACGTCGACGCCGGCCTCGAGCAGCTCCTCGATGTCCTGCCAGCGTTTCTCGTTGCGCGAGCCGGGCGCGTTGCTGTGCGCCAGCTCGTCCACGACGGCCACCTCCGGGGCGCGGGCGAGCACCGCGTCCACGTCCAGCTCGTCGAACTCGCGCCCGCGGTAGGTGATCGCACGCCGCGGCACGGTTTCCAGCCCGTCGAGCAGCTGCGCGGTCTTCACCCGGCCGTGGGTCTCGACCAGTCCGACGACCACGTCGGTGCCGCGGTCGTGGCGGCGGCGCGCCTCGCCCAGCATGGCGTAGGTCTTGCCCACGCCGGGTGCGGCACCGAGGTAGATGCGCAGCTCTCCCCGGCGCGGCGGGTCCTTCTCGACGTCCACGGGTTCAGTGTGCTCCTAGGAACCGGCGGCCTGGCGGATCGCGACGTTGAGGTGCAGCACGTTCACCCCGGGGATGCCGAGGCCGTGGCCGGTCGTGTCGTCCGCGACCAGCTGCCGCACCTCGGACTCGGGCAACCCGGTGTTGCGCGCGACGCGCGGCACCTGCAGATCGGCGTAGGCCACGCTGATCGTGGGGTCCAGTCCCGACGCCGACGCGGTCACCGCGTCGGCCGGCACCGCGTCCGGTGAGACGCCTTCGCGCCGCGCGACGGCCGCCTTGCGCTCCCCGACGGTGGCGACCAGGTCCTCGTTGAACCCGCCCTGGTTGGACCCGCCGGACACCGACGGGTCGTCCGTCGCGGTGGGCCGGGTGTGGAAGAACGGGTCGTGCGCCGGATCCGCGGGCACCGGGTCGATGCCGATGAGCGAGGACCCCACGACCTGGCCGTGCACCGTCACGAGCGACCCCTCGGCGTGGTCGTGCAGGCCGGGGATCCGGGACACCGCCCACACGCCGAACGGGTAGACCACCCCCAGCAGCACCGTGAACACCAGCAGCACCCGCAGTCCCGCGGCGGTCTGCTTGAGCAACGACCTCACCATGACGACCACCCGATTCCCGGGATGAGGCGGACCACGAGGTCCACGAGCCAGATGCCGAGGAACGGCGTGACGAGTCCGCCGGCCCCGTAGACCAGCAGGTTGCGGCGCAGCAGCGCCGACGCGCTCGACGGCCGGTACCGCACGCCCCGCAGCGCCAGGGGGATCAGCACCACGATGATCAGCGCGTTGAAGATCACCGCGGACAGGATCGCCGAGCGCGGCGTGGCCAGGTGCAGGATGTTCAGCGCGGCCAGCTGCGGGAAGATCGCCCCGAACATGGCCGGCAGGATCGCGAAGTACTTCGCGACGTCGTTGGCGATGCTGAACGTCGTCAGCGCGCCGCGGGTGATCAGCAGCTGCTTGCCGATCTCCACGATCTCGATCAGCTTCGTCGGATCGGAGTCGAGGTCGACCATGTTGCCGGCCTCCTTCGCGGCCGACGTGCCGGTGTTCATCGCGACCCCGACGTCCGAGGCGGCGAGCGCGGGTGCGTCGTTCGTGCCGTCCCCGGTCATCGCGACCAGCCGGCCGCCCTCCTGCTCGCGGTGGATGAGCGCCATCTTGTCCTCGGGCCTGGCCTCGGCGAGGTAGTCGTCGACACCGGCGTCCTCGGCGATCGCGCGTGCGGTGCGCGGGTTGTCGCCGGTGATCATCACCGTCCTGATGCCCATGCGGCGCAGCTCGGCGAAGCGCTCCCGCATCCCCGGCTTGACCACATCGGACAGCCGGATCACGCCGCGCACGACCGCGTGCCCGCCGATGAGCTCGGCGACCACCAGCGGGGTCCCGCCCTGCTCGCCGATCTCGCCGACGATGCGCTCGGTCTCCTCCGGGAAGCCGCCGCCGTGCTCGCGCACCCAGTCGCGGACCGCGCCCGCGGCGCCCTTGCGGACCTGGCGCCCGGGCAGGTCGATCCCGCTCATCCGGGTCTGCGCGCTGAAGGGGACGAACTCGCCGCCCTCGGGGACCGGCGTGCCGTCGGTCAGTTCGACGACGCTGCGCCCCTCCGGGGTGCCGTCCGCCAGGCTGGACAACCGCGCGGCCTCGGCCAGCTGCCCGGGCGTGGCTCCCCCCACCGGGATCAGCTCGGTGGCACGCCGGTTGCCGAAGGTGACCGTGCCGGTCTTGTCCAGCAGCAGCGTCGAGACGTCCCCGGCGGCCTCGACCGCGCGGCCGGACGTGGCGAGCACGTTGCGCTGCACCAGCCGGTCCATCCCGGCGATGCCGATCGCCGACAGCAGGGCCCCGATCGTCGTGGGGATCAGGCTCACCAGCAGGGCCGTCAGCACGACCACCGGCTGTTCGCTGCCCGAGTAGGCGGCCATCGGCTGCAGCGCCACGACGGCGAGCAGGAAGATGATCGTCAGCGTGGACAGCAGGATCGTCAGGGCGATCTCGTTCGGAGTCTTCTGCCGCGAGGCACCCTCGACCAGCGCGATCATGCGGTCCATGAAGGACTCGCCCGGCCTGGTCGTGATCCGCACGACGATCCGGTCGCTGAGCACGGTCGTGCCGCCGGTGACGGCCGAGCGGTCACCGCCGGACTCGCGGATCACGGGCGCGGACTCGCCGGTGATGGCCGACTCGTCGACGGTGGCGATGCCTTCGGCCACGTCCCCGTCGCCGGGGATCGTCTCCCCCGCCTCGACGACCACCAGGTCCCCGACCCGCAGGTCGGCGCCCGGCACGCGTTCCTCGCCGCCCGGCACGATCCGCCTCGCGACGGTCTCCTTCTTGGTGCGGCGCAACGACTCCGCCTGCGCCTTGCCGCGGCCCTCAGCGACGGCCTCGGCCAGGTTGGCGAACACGACCGTGAACCACAACCACACGGCGATCAGGATCGTGAACACGCTCGGATCGGTGGCCGCGAAGACGGTCGTCAGGACCGAGCCCGCCCACACGACGAACATGACCGGGTTGCGCACCTGGTGGCGGGGGTCGAGCTTGCGCAGCGCGTCCGGCAGCGAGGTGAGCAGCTGCCGCCCGGTGAACACCCCCGCCCCGGCGCGTTGCGTTTCCGCCGGCGTTCCGGCGGGTTTCTCCTGGGTGATGGTCATGCCACGGCCTCCGCGATGGGACCGAGCGCGAGCGCGGGGACGAACGTCAGCGCCGCGACGAGAACGATGGTTCCGGCGAGCACGGACCCGAACAGCGGTCCGGTCGTCGGCAGGGTGCCCGCGGTCTCCGGCACCTTCTTCTGCGCCGCCAGCGAACCGGCCAGGCACAGGACCGCGATGATCGGCACGAACCGGCCGATCAGCATCGCCACCGACAGCGACGACTGGAACCAGCCGGCGGTGACGGTGATCCCGGCGAACGCGCTGCCGTTGTTGTTGCCGGTCGAGGCGTAGGCGTAGAGCACTTCGGACAGTCCGTGCGGGCCGCTGTTGCCCAGCGCGCCCGTGGTGCCCGGCACGAGCAGCGCCGCGCCCGCGCCGAGCAGGACGACCGTCGGCATCGCCAGCATCGCGACGGCGGCCGCGGTCACCTCGCGCTTGCCGAGCTTCTTGCCCAGGTACTCCGGGGTGCGCCCGACCATGAGGCCGGCCAGGAACATCGCGATGATCGCCATCACCAGGATGCCGTAGAGGCCGGTACCGACGCCGCCGGGCGAGACCTCACCGAAGAGCATCTGCAGCAACGGCATCCCGCCGCCCAGGCCGCTGAAGCTGTCGTGCATCGCGTTGACCGCACCCGTCGACGTGCCGGTGGTGCTGGTGGCGAACAACGAGGACGCGCCGATGCCGAACCGCTGCTCCTTGCCCTCCAGGCCGGCTCCGGCCAGCAACGCGGCGGGTCCGTTCGGGTGCGACTCCGCCCACCAGGTGACGACCAGGACGAACGTCCACAGCAGACCCATCACCGACAGCAGGACGTACCCCTGCTTCGGGTTGCCGGCCAGCCTGCCGAACGTCCGGGTCAGCGACACCGGGATCACCAGGATGAGGAAGATCTCGACCAGGTTCGTCCACGCGGTCGGGTTTTCGAAGGGGTGGGCGGAGTTGGCGTTGAAGATCCCGCCGCCGTTGGTGCCCAGCTCCTTGACGACCTCCTGGCTCGCGGTGGGCGCCAGGGAGATCGTGCTCGGCGTGCCGTCCACACCGGTCACGGTGACGCCGGCGCGCAGGCTCTGCGTGACGCCGAGCGCGATCAGCGCGATCGCGAACACCACCGCCACCGGCAACAGGATCCGCACGGTGCCACGGGTCAGGTCCACCCAGAAATTGCCGAGCCGGTCGGTCTTCGCGCGCGTGAACCCGCGGATCAGCGCGATCGCGACGGCCAGCCCGACCCCGGCGGACAGGAAGTTCTGCACCGTCAGGCCGGCCATCTGCACCAGGTGACCCATCGTGGTCTCGGGCACGTAGGACTGCCAGTTGGTGTTCGTCACGAAGCTGACCGCGGTGTTGAACGCGACGCCCGGGCTGACCGGCCCGCGACCGAGGCTCAACGGCAGCAGCGGCTGCAGGCGCTGCAGCAGGTACAGGAAGACGATGGACACCAGCGAGAACCCGAGGACACCGAGCGCGTAAGTGGGCCAGCGCTGCTCGGAGGACGGGTCGACGCGGAACACGCGGTACAGGCCGCGCTCGAGCTTCAGGTGCTTCTCACCGGTGAAGACGTGCGCCATGTAGTCGCCCAGCGGCTTGTGCACGAGCGCCAGCGCGGCGACGAGGATTCCGGCCGTGACCAGGCCGGACGCGAGGTCCGGCATCAGAACCTCTCCGGCTGCAGCAGCGCGACGAACAGGTAGACGATCAGGCCCAGCGCCGTCACACCGCCGACGACGTCGGCCACCAGCCCCGTCACAACCGCTCCAGCCCGCGCAGCGTCAGCGCCAGCACCGCGAACCCCGCGACCAGCAGCACCGCGTACAGCAGATCCGCCACTTCGCACCTTCCGACTCGGGTCACCTGGCCGGTGACCGCCCGGGTGACAGAGTGCGTCCGCGGTGTCCCGTTCCAGCGGTGGCCTGACGGCGCCTTGACGCGCCGCCGGGGCTCGTTTACGTGTTCTTGAGGTGCGTGTGCATCCAGTCACAGTGCGTGAAAATCATCCGTCAGAGCGGTCAGATCGGGCAGACAGTTACCGGTGAGTTGTGTTACCACGGTGTTACGCATAGTTGTACTTGCTAAGCATCGGGAGGGTAGTACGCATGTGCGGAATCACCGGCTGGGTCGCCTACGACTCGGATCTCACCCAGCGGCGCGAGGTGCTCGACGCGATGACGGGCACCATGGCCTGCCGCGGCCCCGACGACGAGGGCACCTGGATCGCCCCGCACGCGGCGCTGGGGCACCGGCGTCTGGCCATCATCGACCTGCCCGGCGGACGCCAGCCGATGTCGGTGACCACGCCCGCCGGCGAGGTCGCGATGGTCTACAGCGGCGAGGCCTACAACTTCGCCGAGCTGCGCCGCGAACTGGAGGGCAAGGGCCACACCTTCCGGACCGACAGCGACACCGAGGTCGTGCTGCACGGCTACCTCGAATGGGGCGAGGCCGTCGCCGACCACCTCAACGGCATGTACGCCTTCGCCATCTGGGACGCCCGCGACGACAAGCTCGTCATGATCCGCGACCGGATGGGCATCAAGCCGTTCTACTACTACCCCACGCGCGACGGGGTGCTGTTCGGCTCCGAGCCCAAGGCGATCCTCGCCAACCCGGCGGCGCGGAAGGTCGTGGACGCCGACGGGCTGCGTGAGCTGTTCTCCTTCACCAAGCGGCCGGGTTGGTCGCTGTGGCACGGGATGTCCGAAGTGGAGCCCGGCACGATCGTCCGCGTCGACCGCGACGGCGTGCACACCCGAACCTACTGGAAGCTCGAGGCGCGCGAGCACACCGACGACCAGGAGACGACCGTCGCGCGGGTGCGCGAGCTGATGACCGACATCGTGCACCGGCAGCTGGTCGCCGACGTACCGCGCTGCGTGCTGCTGTCCGGTGGCCTGGACTCCAGCGCGATCACCGGTCTGGCCGCGGCCCGGCTGCGTGAGGATGGCGAGCAGCTGCGCACGTTCTCGGTCGACTTCGTCGGGCAGGAGGAGAACTTCAAGCCCGACGAGATGCGCGACACCCCGGACTCGCCGTTCATCCGGGACGTGGCGAAGCTGGTCGACTCGGCGCACCAGGACGTCGTGCTGGACCCGGCGGCGCTGTCCGACCCGGAGGTGCGCCGCGCGGTGGTGAGGGCGCGGGACATCCCGGCCGGCATGGGCGACATGGACACCTCGCTGTACCTGCTGTTCAAGGCCATCCGATCGGAGTCGACGGTGGCACTGTCCGGCGAGTCGGCCGACGAGGTGTTCGGCGGGTACCGGTGGTTCCACGACGACACCGCCCGCAACGCCGACACCTTCCCGTGGCTGGCGTTCCGGACCGGCGTGCAGGACGGCGGGAACCTGTTGCGCGGGGACGTTTCCCGGACGCTGGACCTGGACGGCTACATCGCCGACCAGTACCGGACCGCGCTGGGCCAGGTCGAGCACCTGGACGGGGCGAGCGGCCTGGAACGGCGGATGCGCGAGGTGTGCCACCTGCACCTGACCCGGATGGTGCGGGCGCTGCTGGACCGCAAGGACCGCGCGTCGATGGCGGTCGGGCTCGAGGTGCGGGTGCCGTTCTGCGACCACCGGCTCGTCGAGTACGTCTACAACACGCCGTGGTCGCTCAAGACGTTTGACGGCCGGGAGAAGAGCCTGCTGCGGCACGCGACCAAGCACGTGCTGCCGCAGTCCGTTGTGGACCGGGTGAAGAGCCCGTACCCGTCCACCCAGGACCCCGGCTACGCGGCCGTGTTGCAGCAGCAGGCCAAGGAAGTGCTGGCGCAGAAGGACAGTCCGGTGTTCGAGCTGGCCGACCGCGGGTGGGTCACCGAGGCCGTGGGCCAGGACCCGGCCGCCATGACGTCCCTGACGCGCCACGGCCTGGACCGGCTGCTCGACCTGCGCCACTGGTTCGACATCTACCGCCCGGAGCTGCGGCTGGCGTAGCTGAAAATTCCCTGTGAAGTTCAGACATAGGGCACAAGTGGGTATGCGGGAGCGTTGAACAGGTCAGGAGAGGTGAGACAGATGACCCAAGCATTCACGCAGACCGCGTTCTCAGGCGCTCGCACCGCCCCGCAGCTCCCGACCCTGCCCACCGGCTGGCCGATCGGGTCGTACGAGTCCTACGAAGAGGCCCAGCGGGCCGTCGACCACCTCGCCGATCACGACTTCCCCGTGGCGGACGTCACGATCGTCGGCGTCGAGCCGATGCTGGTCGAGCGGGTCGCGGGCAAGCTCAGCTGGGGGCGGGTGCTCGGGGGCGCCGCGATGTCGGGTGCCTGGTTCGGTGTGTTCGTCGGCTTGCTGCTGACGTGGTTCACGCCGGGCGCCGGGCTGCTGCCGATCCTGTTCGGGCTCGTCGCCGGTGTCGCCTTCAGCATGGTGTTCGCCGCCATCAGCTACGGCGCGACCCGCGGCCGCCGCGACTTCGTGTCGCAGACGCAGCTCGTCGCGCGGCGCTACGACGTGCTGAGCCAGCCCCGCAACGCCGAGAAGGGCCGCGACCTGCTGGCGAACCTGGCGGCGCGGACGCACGCCTTCAACTGAACTCCCTGACCCCGAAAGCCCCGGACCGCGCCGCGGTTCGGGGCTTCTTCTTCGCCCGCGCCGGATCGCGTCCCGCGTGCACGAGCGCACCGGCCGGCTGTCAGCGCTGCGTCGCACCCGCCGAAAGTGCTTCCGCCAGCCGCGGCACCTGGAGCCGCGACCACGGGCTGAACACGAACGGCGTGCGGCTCATGCTCTCCACGAGATCACCCCACCCGGCCCACTGCCACTCGCACACCTCGTCCGGTTCGGGCAGCGGGTCGGCGGCCGCCTCGGCGACCCACACCGGGCAGAACTCGTTCTCCACGACCCCGCCCGCGTCGGTGGCCGTGTAGCGGAAGTCGGGCAGCACCTCCCACAGGCCGGTGACCTCGAAGCCGAGCTCCTGCTTCGCGCGGCGGGCGATGGCCGACGCCATGTCCTCGCCCGGGCCGGGGTGACCGCAGAACGAGTTGGTCCACACCCCGGGCCAGGTCTTCTTGCCGATCGCCCGGCGCGTCAGCAGCACGCGCCCGCCGGAGTCGAAGACGTAGCAGGAGAACGCCAGGTGCAACGGGGTGTGTGCGTCGTGCACCGTCCTCTTCGGGGCCGTCCCGATCGGGACGAACCGCTCGTCGAGCAGCACCACGAGTTCTTCCTGGGGCACGTGTCCCGCCTTCCCGAGTCAGTGCGTGCGGCGCGGCCGGGGCTGGCAGCGCGGGCAGAAGTAGGACGACCGGTTCATGAACGGCTCGCGGCGGATGGGCGTGCCGCAGCGGCGGCACGGCCGGTCACCCTGGCCGTAGACGTTCAGCGAACGGTCGAAGTAGCCGGACTGGCCGTTGACGTTGACGTAGAGCGCGTCGAACGACGTGCCGCCGGCCTGGAGCGCCTCGTTCATCACCTCGGTGGCAGCCTCGAGGACGGCCGCGCCCTGGGCGCGCGTCAGCTTCTCGGTGGGACGGGCCCAGTGCAGGCGGGCGCGCCACAGCGACTCGTCGGCGTAGATGTTGCCCACACCGGAGACCAGGGTCTGGTCCAGCAGGGCGCGCTTGATCTCGGTGCGACGGGAACGCAGGGCCTGGACCGCCCGGGCCGGGTCGAACGCCGGGTCCATCGGATCACGGGCGATGTGCGCGATGGGCGAGGGCAGGAGGACGCCGTCGGAGTCGACCAGGTCGGCCAGCGCGAGGCCGCCGAACGTGCGCTGGTCGACGAACCGCAGCTCGGGACCGCCGTCGTCGAAGCGGAAGCGCACGCGCAGGTGCTTCTCGTCGGGCGTGCCCTCCGGCTGGACGAGCATCTGGCCGCTCATGCCCAGGTGCGCGAGGATCGCCTCCTTGTCGGAGAGCTCCAGCCAGAGGTACTTGCCGCGGCGGCGGGCCGCCTCGATGCGCGCGCCGGCGAGGCGGCCGGTGAAGTCGTCCGGGCCCAGCTCGTGACGCCGGATCGCACGCGGGTGCAGCACCTCGACACGCGCGATCGCCCGGCCCGCGACGTGGGCCTGCAGCCCACGGCGGACCACTTCGACTTCGGGAAGCTCCGGCACTCCACCACCCTATCCACGACCACCGACAATCCCCGACGTCCGACCGGGTCGCATGACGACGACGCAGCGTGACACCGGGCAGGTTCCACGAGGACCCAACGCGTCACGCTCACCGGATGTGCCGGGAACGACGAAGCCGGGCCGCTGCACCACGGCAGCAACCCGGCTTCCGAACAGCGAACTACTCCGAGCCCTCGGGCTTCAGCTCCTCCGACAGCGAGCGCCACGCGGTCTCGGCCGCCTTCTGCTCGGCTTCCTTCTTCGTGGTGCCGTTGCCGTTGCCCAGGTCGCGCCCGGCCACGAGGACCGTCGCGCTGAACTCCTTGCGGTGGTCGGGCCCGGTGTCCTCCACCTTGTACTCCGGGACGCCCAGACCGGCCGACGCGGTCAGCTCCTGCAGGCTCGTCTTCCAGTCCAGCCCGGCCCCGCGCAGCGGAGCCTCGGCCAGCAGCGCGTCGAACAGGCGGTGCACCAGATCGCGCGCCGCGTCGATGCCGTGCGCCAGGTAGACCGCACCGATGACGGCCTCGAGCCCGTCGGCGAGGATGCTCGCCTTGTCGCGCCCGCCGGTGAGCTCCTCGCCCTTGCCCAGCAGCAGGTGCGCACCGAGACCACCGTCGCCGAGCCCGCGCGCCACTCCGGCCAGGGCGTGCATGTTGACCACGCTGGCCCGCAGCTTCGCGAGCTGCCCCTCCGGCAGATCGGGGTGCGTGCGGTACAGGTGGTCGGTGACGACGAGACCGAGCACGGCGTCGCCGAGGAACTCGAGCCGCTCGTTAGGCGGCAACCCACCGTTCTCGTACGCGTACGAACGGTGGGTGAGCGCTAGCGTGAGCAGCTCGGCGTCGAGGTCGACGCCGAGCGCTTCGAGCAACGGTTTCGGGTCGGCGGCCGGCCCTCCCGATCTCGACCTGCCCCCCATACTGGTCAGCGACCTCAGGCGGGCTCGACGACCTGACGACCGTCGTACTGGCCGCAGGTCGGGCAGGCCACGTGCTGCGGCTTCGGCTGCCGGCAGGCCCGGTTCGAGCAGGGCACCAGCTGCACGGGCGTCGCCTTCCACTGCGCACGACGGTGGCGCGTGTTGGAGCGCGACATCTTCCGCTTCGGGACGGCCACGACTGAATCTCCTCATCCACGGTTCGCTCACGCGGGCGCGAGCGTGCTTACTCAATGCTTACGAGCTGATGCCCGTCAGGCTTGCCGGCCGGGCCCGCCCGAGGACGAGTCGTCGAAACGCTCGACCAGCGCGGCCCACCGAGGGTCTATCGTCTCATGCCCGTGTCCGGGCTCGAGATCGGCCCACTTCCCACCGCATTCCGGGCACAGCCCCGGGCAGTCCTCGCGGCAGAGCGGGACCTGCGGCAGGGCCAGCACGACGGCGTCGCGGACCAGTGGTTCGAGATCGATCCGGTCGTCGACCAGGCGCGCGACCTCGTCCTCGTCGGTGGTCTCGTCGGTGGTCGAGTCCGGGTAGGCGAACAGCTCGGTCAGCTCGACCTCGACCTCGTCGGAGATCGGGTCGAGGCAGCGGGAGCAGGCGCCGGTCGTGCGCGCCGCGGCGGTGCCGGTGACCAGCACGCCCTCGACCACCGATTCGAGCAGCAGGTCCAGCTCGACCTCGGCGCCCGCGGGCACGACGATCACGTCGGGCACGCCCAGCTCGACGCTGGTCGGCGCGGTGCGCTGGATGGCGCGGCTCAGGCCGGCGCGCCGGCCCAGCTCACGGGTGTCGACGACCCACGGATTGCGGGCGTCGGGAGAGTCACTGTGCTGAGACATCGGTCCGTTGTGTCGGGGGCGGAAGGCAACCCCACTACTGTACGCCTCCGCCGGATCAGGGCTGGAAGTCGTACAGGGGTGTTTGCCGCTGGGACAGGCCGGACGGGGCGCGCAGGTGGTTGCGGCCGGAGTCGACCGTGCGCAGGGTCGTGGACAGCAGTTCGGAGAACTCGGCGAGCTTGCCGTCGACGTAGGCGTCGCAGTCGGCGCGCTGGCGGTCGGCCTCGGCGTGGGCCTCGTCGACGATGCGCGCGGACTCGGCGTGCGCGGCCTGCACGACCTCGGTCTGCGACACCAGCCGGGACTGCTCGTGGCGGCCGTCCTCGACGGCCCGCTCGTAGGCGTCGCGACCGGCCTGCATCATCCGCTCGGCCTCGGCACGGGCCCGCTCGGTGAGGTTGTGGTACTCGGCCTGGCCCGCGGCGATCATGCGCTCGGCCTCGGCGCGGGCGTCGGCCATGACCTGCTCGGCGCGCGCCTGCGCGTCGGCGATCATGCGCTCGGCCTCGGCGGCGGCCTCGGAGGTGACCCGCTCGGCCTCGGCGGTGGCGTCGTTGACCGTGGTCTCGGCCTGGCTGCGGGCCTTGTTGATCAGGTCGTCGCGCTGGTCGAGCACGTCCTGCGCGTCGTCGACCTCGCGGGGCAGCGCGTCGCGCACGTCGTCGAGCAGCTCGAGGACGTCCCCGCGGGGAACCACGCAGCTGGACGTCATGGGCACCCCGCGTGCCTCTTCGACGATCGTGACGAGCTCGTCCAGCGCCTCGAACACCCGGTACACAGCGACTCCCTAGGTGGCCTTTCCCCATCCGGCTTGACCACAAGTCTGCCCGTTCCCCCGGGGAAACGGGGGAACGCTGCGTCACCGGGCGTGTCAAGAGGAACACTCAGGACGTCACGTCGACCAACTCGAAGCCGGCGTAGTGGTCGCCGGTGCAGAAGTGCTCCCCCGCCGAGCCGGTCCCGTCCTGCTCGTACGGGTACGGGCCGCCCTGCCGGATCAGCGGGTAGGTGTCGGTGGCTTCGGGCGCGGAGCGCGACCACCAGGCGGCCGAAAGGTGAACCGTCGCCCGGTCAGGCCCGTTCGGCGAGTTTCGCGGTCAGCTTCTCGAAGACGACGCCGGGCACCAGGTTCTTCACGTCGCCGCCGTAGGTGGCGACCTCCTTGACCAGCGAGCTGGACACGAAGCCGTAGGCCGGGTTGTTCGACATGAGCAGCGTCTCCACCCCGGAGAGCTCGCGGTTCATCTGCGCCATCTGCAGCTCGTAGTCGAAGTCGCTGACCGAGCGCAGGCCCTTGGCGATCGCCGCGATGTCGTGCTGCCTGCAGTACTCGACCAGCAGGCCGTGCCACGAGTCCACCCGCACGTTGGGCAGGTGCGCGGTGATCTCGCGCAGCATCTCCATCCGCTCGTCGATGGAGAACATGCCCTTCTTCGACTTGTTGATCATGACCGCGACCACGACCTCGTCGAACAGCTTGGCCGCCCGCTCGATGATGTCGAGGTGGCCGTTGGTCACCGGGTCGTAGGAGCCTGGACACACCGCACGCCGCATGGCGCGGACGCTACCAAGCTCTACCCCCCGTGGCGCGATGAAGTGACGTACTCCGCCCAGTACAACGCCGTGTCGCCGTAACGCGAGGTGCGCAGCGGCCGGAAACCCGCCGGCCACTCCGGCTCGCCGTCCCGCAGCGCGCGCTCGACGATCACCAGCCCGTCCTCGGCGAGCCAGCCACCCTCGGCCAGTGCCACCAGCACGGCCCCGATCCGGCCCGCACCCACCGAGTACGGCGGGTCGGCCAGCACCAGGTGGAACGGTTCGCCCGCGGGCTGCGCCAGCACGGTCTCGACCGGACCGGAGCGCACGGAACCGCCCAGCCCGAGCGCGGTCACGTTGGCCTTGAGCACCTGGACGGCGCGGCGGTCGGACTCGACGAACACCGCGTCCGCCGCGCCCCGCGACAGCGCCTCGAGCCCCAGTGCGCCGGAACCGGCGTAGAGATCCAGGACACGTGCCTCCCGCAGCTCCCCCGCCGCCTCCAGGGCGTTGAACAACGCCTCCCGCACGCGCTCGGACGTCGGCCGGGTGCCCTGCGGGGGCACCTTCAGCCGCCTGCCGCTCGCCGCGCCCGCCACGATCCTGGTCACACCCCCATCATCGCGCTGTGTTCTGCGCGGTGTTTTGGCCAGGACCCGGTGAACAGCGCGCGCGGCACGCGTAGAGTCAATCTTCCTGTTGCCGGCGAAGTGAGCTGTAGGAGCGCTGCGTGTCGGAACCTCGGGTCAGACGGGCCGAGATCGCCATCGAACAACATCACGTGGACCGCGTCTACACCCGGCTCGCCGAACTCCGGGCGCAGGCGGAGGCCATGCGCGCCAAGGGTTACGAGATCGGCCACGGCGCCCAGCGCGAGGCCGTTTTCGAGCAGGCCTCGATGCTGTTCGAGCGCGACATGATGGTCCACCACGCGACCCAGACGCTGCAGACGCTGGACGCCGAGTACGAGGGCCTCGTGTTCGGTCGTCTGGACCACACCAGCGGGGAGAAGATCTACGTCGGCCGCCTCGGCATCCGCGACGCCGAGTTCGACAACCTGGTGACCGACTGGCGCGCCCCCGCGGCCGCCGCGTTCTACCAGGCCACGGCCGAGGAACCGATGGACGTGGTCCGCCGCCGCGTCATCCGCTGCTCCGGGCAGACGGTGCTCGACGTGGACGACGACGTGCTGATCCCGGAGGCCGTCGGCGACGACATGCGGGTGGTCGGCGAGGGCGCGCTGATGGCCGCGCTGGGCCGCTCGCGCGGCGACAAGATGCGCGACATCGTCGCCACCATCCAGAAGGAGCAGGACGAGGTCATCCGGGCCCCGTGGCGCGGTGTCACCGAGATCACCGGCGGCCCGGGCACCGGCAAGACCGCGGTCGCGCTGCACCGCGCGGCCTACCTGCTGTACCGGCACCGCCGGCAGCTCGGCGGGGCCGGCGTGCTGGTGGTCGGCCCGTCCGGGGTGTTCACGAACTACATCTCGCGCGTGCTGCCGTCGATGGGTGAGACCAACGTCGAGCTGCGGGCGCTGGGCGCCGTGCTCGACGGCATCGACACCGACCGGCAGGACCCGGCGCCGCTGGCCGCGATCAAGGGATCGCTGCGGATGCGCAAGGTGCTGCTCAAGGCGATGCGCGACACCCCGCCGGACGTCCCCGACGAGATGCGCATCCTCTACAAGGGCGACCTGCTCAAGCTGACCCGCAAGGAGCTGGAGAAGGTCCGCCGCCGCGTCCACGGCCACGGCGGGCCGCCGAACCGGTCCCGGGTGCGCGCGGCCGAGGCGCTGCTGGAGGCGCTGGCCGACCGCGCCGAGGAGAACGCCCGCACCGACGGCCGCACCATCGACCGCGCCGAGCTGATCCACGACCTGGGCGAGCGGATCGACTTCCACCGCTTCCTCGTCGTCTGGTGGCCGGTGCTGTACCCCGGCGAGATCCTGCGCTGGCTGGGCGATCCGAAGCGGCTGACGAAGGCCGCGCGCGGCGTGCTGACCCCCGGCGAGGTCGATCTGCTGGCGGCGTCCTTCGCCGACCGCGAGCGCGAGTGGACGGTCGCCGACGTGGCGCTGCTCGACGAGCTGCGCGTGCTGGTCGGCCCGCCGCCCAAGCGCCGCCGCCGCGCCCAGCAGATCGAGCTGGACGCCGCACCGCCGGAGCGCGGCTCGCAGGGCAAGCCGCACCGGCCGGAGCACTACGACGAGTACTCGCACATCGTCGTCGACGAGTCGCAGGACCTCTCGCCGATGCAGTGGCGGATGGTCGGGCGGCGCGGCAGGTACGCCAGCTGGACGGTCGTCGGCGACCCGGTGCAGAGCTCGTGGCCGGACCCGGAGGAGGCGGCCCAGGCTCGCACGCAGGTCTTCGGGCCGCGCACCCCGATCCGCCGCTACACGCTGCGCACCAACTACCGGAACTCGGCGGAGATCTTCGAGCTGGCCGCCCGCGTGGTCGCCGGGCACGCGGCGGAGGGCGAGCTGCCGCGCGCGGTCCGGACCACCGGTCTCGAACCGGACGTGCGGACGGTCGAGCCGGCCGGGGTGGAGAGCGCGGTGCAGGCCGCGGCGAAGGAGCTGCTGGACTCGGTCGAGGGCACGGTCGGTGTGATCTGCGCCATGGACCGGGTCGCCGAGGTCGGCACCTGGGTGCGGGGGCACGCCGACGAGCGGCTCAAGGTCGTCGGCAGCCTCGACGCCAAGGGCCTGGAGTACGACGCCGTCGTGCTGGTGGAGCCGACCGAGCTGATCACCGAGTCGATGACCGGCCGCCGGGTGCTCTACGTCGCGCTGACCCGCGCCACGCAGCAGCTGACGGTCGTGGCCTCCGACGACGAGTGGCTGCCCGCCGCGAAATAAATCACGAAAACCGCAACCCTTCCGTTAGTCCCCGTCATTTCCCGGGCAATTACCATGCACGGCGAGACCGATCGTCTCTTCGTGGTGTCACAGGACCGGGATGGAGCACCAAATGGCAGGTTGGGTGCGTGCTGCGCGCCGTACGGCGGCCTCGATCGGCCTCGCCGCGGCGCTGCTCACGACCGCCGCGTGCACGGGCGACGGCGGCAACGCGGGCGTGAGCGGGGACGTTTCCTCAGGTCAGGGAGTCATCGGCGAGGCGCCGGTGGCGAGCGAGGCGGACCTGGCGGCGAGCCCCACGGCACAGGCCATCAGGTCACGCGGCACGTTGATCATCGGCGGCGACGAGAACCTGCCCCTGCTGTCCCAGCGCAATCCGATCACCGGGAGCACCGACGGATTCGACGCCACACTCGGAAAAATGCTCGCGAAATACATCGTCGGCAGGCCGAACGTCAACATCGTGACGACCACACCGGAAACACGTGAGGCCATGCTGAAAACGGGCACCGTGGACACGGTGATCCGGATCTACACGATCACGGCAGAGCGGGCACAACGGGTCGCGTTCGCCGGGCCATACCTGCTGTCCGGGCAGGCGATCGCCACCCTCAAGGGCGCCACCGGCATCAACGACCCCGCCGACCTCAACGGCAAGACCGTGCTGGCGGTGGCGGGCACGACCAGCGTGACGGCGCTCCAGCAGCGGGCGCCGGGCGCGAAGATCACCACGTTCGGCACGGCCGAGGAGTGCGTGCAGGCGCTGGAGCAGGGCAAGGGCGACGCGTACGTGCACGATCTGACCGTGCTCGCCGGCGAGGCCCAGCTGGACGCGAAGCTGCAGATCAGCGGGCAGCCGTTCACCAGCGAGCCGTACGGCATCGGCCTCAAGCTCGGCGACGAGTCGTTCAAGCGGTTCGTCAACGACTGGCTGCGCAAGATCGAGGCGGCCGGGCTGTGGCAGCGGGCCTGGCAGGAGACGCTGGGCACCGTCGTGACGGGCACGGCGCCGACCCCGCCGCAGATCGGCTCGGTGCCCGGCTCCTAGGGCCGGTCCCGCGCCGCGGTGGCGGATCAGCTCCCCGGCGGGGCCGCCCAGCCTGGCCCTCGTGGCCGGTCGCCCGCCGCCCGGCTTCTTTTTCGTGGTTCCTGATCAAGGAGCTGTGGTCGCCAGGTTCGGTATGACTGATGCCCCCAGTCGAGGTCATGATGCGGGCTCCGGCACCAGCATCAAGGGCGAACACCCGGCCCGCACCGGCAACCGCAGCTCAAACGAGCCCTCTTCCTCGCCGCCTTCGCCGCTCTCTCCGACCCCACCAGCAGGACTACTACCAGCGCCAACGCGACGAAGGCAACAAGCACAACGCCGCCCTCATCTGCCTAGCCCGCCGCCGCTGCGACGTCATCTACGCCATGCTCCGCAACCGCACCTACTACCGCCCCCAGCCCACCCCGACCCCGTCAACGGCTGCGGCTTGACAACCCCATCGGGACACCCCGCGCCACGGGCCTTCCGTCACACCCGCATCGGGACCACCACGTAGGTCACCGCCACCCCGCCGTCCGCCGGGGCGGTGAACACCGTCGGCCGCAGACCCTCCTGCTGCTCGATCCGCACCCTCCGCCCGGCGAACGGTTTGAGCGCGTCGAGCAGGTAGCGCGCCTGGTACGTGGAGCTCCCGTGGCAGCCGGACACGCCGGCCTTGACGACCTGCTCCGATTCGCCGCCCCGCGGATCGCTGCTGAGCACCCGCAGCTCCCCGTCCCAGCCGGCGAGGGTGACCGTGCCGCGTGGCCCGGCGTAGGGCGACGCCCGGCGCAGGGCCGCGGCGAGCGCGTCGGCCTCCAGTTCGACCGTGCCGGACGGCTCGGCGCGGGCCAACTGCCGCGCCCGCTCGTCGGGGAAGGGAACCGCCAGCAGCGCGGTGACGAACGAGTCCGGACCCCAGGCCAGGCCGAGCCGGTCGTCGTCGGCGCCGAGGACGACCGACGGCGCCGCCCCGAACCCGCGTGCCAGACCGGACAGCACGGTCGCGGGCGCGAGCACGTCCAACGTGCCGCCGTCCCAGTCCACCGTGGCCAGTGCCATCCGGTACCGGTCGGTGGCCAGCAGCGTCAGCCCCTCCGCGTCGGTCCACATGCGCACGCCGGTGAAGATCGGCAGCGCGTCCTCCCGGGAGGCCGCGCTCGCCACAGCCTCGACGGCGGTCCGCAGGGCACGGCCGCCGACCGATCCCGCCAGTGGTGGCGCGTTCGCCACCGGCGGGTGGACCGCGCGATCCATCAGCGGCAGCGCGAACCGGGCGCCGGGTGCGCGGACCACCAGCCTGCTCTCCTCGACCACCACCCGCACCTCCTCCGCGTCGAGCGCCCGCAGCGTCTCGGCGAGCGGGCGGAGTGGCACGAGCGCCTCGCCGTCGGCGTGCACCAGGGCGGGGCGCTCCAACCGGAGCGCCTGGTCCGGCGCGGCCGCGGCGACAGCCAGTCCCTCCGCGGTGGCGGTCAGCAGAACACCGCCGAGGGCGGGCGCGGGGAGCAGCCGCGCCGCGTCCGCCGTCGCGGCGGCCAGGACGGCGGTGGAGGCGGTGAGGTCCATGCGGCGGACGTTAGCGGCGGGGTACGACAAAACCGGTGGGGAAGAGTCGCGGCCCGGCCGGCGTTGGACGTTGCCGTGAGTTCCCTGTCCGAGGTCGCGCTGTCCGTACTGGACCTGTCCCCCATCCCGAGCGGCGCCGACGCCGGTACCGCGTTGCGCAGCACCGTCGAGCTGGCCCGGCACACCGAGCGGCTGGGTTACCGCCGGTTCTGGGTGGCCGAGCACCACAACATGCCCGGTATCGCCAGTTCCGCCACGACGGTCCTGATGAGCCACGTGGCGGCGGCGACGGAGACGATCCGCGTGGGCTCCGGCGGGATCATGCTGCCCAACCACGCGCCGCTGGTGGTGGCCGAGCAGTTCGGGATGCTCGAGGCGTTCCACCCGGGACGGATCGACCTGGGCATCGGGCGTGCGCCGGGCACGGACCAGCGGACCGCGATCGCCCTGCGCGGGTCGGCCCAGGCGCTGGGGGCCGACGACTTCCCGCAGAAGCTGACCGAGCTGCTGGCCTACTTCGACGGCGACGGACCGGTGCGCGCGGTGCCCGGCGCCGGCTACCGGCCGCCGGTGTGGCTGCTCGGGTCCAGCGGGTTCAGCGCCCGCCTGGCCGGTTCGCTGGGGTTGCCGTTCGCGTTCGCGCACCACTTCAGCGCGCGGAACACGCTCCTGCGGTGCAGCTGTACCGCGACTCGTTCCGGCCGTCGGAGGCCCTGCCGGAGCCGTACGTGATGCTCGGGGCGGCCGTGATCTGCGCCGAGACCGACGAGCGGGCGCGGTGGCTGGCCGGGCCCAGCGGGCTGCAGTTCGCCAGCCTGCGCCGCGGGCGGCCGATCCCGCTGCCCACCCCGGAGGAGGCGGCGGAGTACGCGTACTCCGCCCTCGACCGGCAGCTGGTGGACGAACGCCTGGCCACGACGATCCACGGCTCACCGTCGACGGTGCGCAAGGGGCTGGAAGCGCTGATCGGAGACACCGGCGCCGACGAGATCATGATCACGACGATGGTGCACGGCGCGGCCGACCGGGTGCGCTCGTACGAGCTGGTCGCGCAGCTCGCCTCGGAGTAGCGCGGCAACATGCCTCTGAACTGGTCCGGGGTGCGGAGGCGGGCGAAAAGGTGACGATCAGCCGTGTCCGGGGGGCCGCGCGTGCGCTTGGTCGCCGTCGATCCCCGCACGTGGCGCAGCTGCCACGAGATCGCCGACGTGTTCACCGGCCCGGAGTGGGAGTGCGACCGCGACCGCGTCGACCAGGCGCTCCGCGCCCCGTGAGTGCCCGCGTGACGGCAGCGCGCGGGCACCGGTCGCCTCCAGCTACCGGGGGCTCGAGGGCCGACCGGAAGCCGGGCGCCCGGACGATGGCCCTCCTCTCGCGGCCACCGCGCACGCCCGCGGCGCGCGGTTGTACACCCGCAACGCCGAGGTCATGTGGTGCCCGCGGCTCCGCCGCGGGCACCACCACCGGAACTCAGGACAGCCATTGCGAGCGCACCGGCGGCATCCCGCTGCCCCCGCGCGCCGAGGGCTTCACCGCGAGGATCTGGTTCACCCCGATGGCCCCGCTTTCGAAACTGAGCGCCGACGCGGCCATGTACAACCGCCAGACGCGGGCGCGTCCGGGGCTGCTCAACCGCACCGCCTCGGCCCAGTTCGCCTCCAGGTTCGCCACCCACGCGCGCAGCGTGCGCCCGTAGTGCTCGCGCAACGCCTCCACGTCGCGCACCTCGAAGCCGGCCTCCTCGATCGCCCCGGCCATCACGCTCACCGGCTCCAGCTCACCGTCCGGGAAGACGTACCGGTCGATGAACGACGTCTTCTGGTCCCGCGCCGGCGCCGTCGGGTGACGGGAGATCGCGTGGTTGAGCAACCGCCCCTCGGGCCGCAGCAACGCGAACAGCGACCGCGCGTACACCGGCAGCATCGACGCCCCGACGTGCTCGGCCATGCCGATGCTGGAAATCGCGTCGAACGGGCCGTCGGACACCTCGCGGTAGTCCTGCACCCGGATCTCCACCAGGTCCGACAGCCCCTCCTCGGCGACCCGCTTCCGCGCGAAATCCGCCTGGGCCTGCGACAGCGTGACACCGACCGCGTGCGCCCCGTACTGCTTGGCCGCGTGGATGACGAACGTGCCCCACCCGCAGCCGACGTCGAGCACGCGCATGCCCTCGCGCAGCCCCAGCTTGCGCGCCACCAGATCGACCTTCGCGATCTGCGCCTGCTCCAGCGTCGTCTCGGGCCGGGCCCACACGGCGCACGAGTACGTCATCGACGGACCGAGCACCAGCGAGTAGAAGTCGTTGCCGACGTCGTAGTGGTGCGAGATCGCCGCGGCGTCCCGCTTGCGCGAGTGCATCCGCCCGCCCAGCCGGATCTCCTCCGGCGGCGGCTTCGGCGGGAATCCGACGACACCCAGCTTCAGCGCCGTGCGCGCAAGGTCCCGCCGCGCCGCCCACCCGAGGTCGACGTCGAAACCGCCGTCGTGGGCCAGGGCGTACAACCGTTCCAGCCCTTCCACGAACGGCCCGTCGAGGTCGATCTCCCCGGCGACGTACGCGCGCGACAACCCCAGCTCGTTCGGCGCCCACAGCAGGCGCCGCAGCGCGCGGCGGTGTTTCAGGTGCAGGACGGGCGCGTCCGGCGGGCCGGTTTCGCTGCCGTCCCAGCATCGGATCCGGATCGGGACTTTCTGGCCCAGCGCCGTGTTCAAGAGTTCTCCGACGGCGCTCGCGACCCCGCGTGCGCTACCCACGAACTCCATTCAAGCACGCGCGACGGCAAATCGCTTGTATCAGCGAAGTAATTCACCAATGGTGTCCACACGAGCGAGAAATACCCGTTCATCCCTTTTGCCGGAAACGCATTCGACGAGCTCGGCCGCCACGCTGGCGAGCACAGGACCATCCCGTGGACGGGGCACCCCGTCCACCGCGCGGGCCGCGGCGGCCGGCACCAGACCGACCGCGCAGTGCCCGCCGATCGTCAGCACCGGGCCGCCGGCGAGCGCCGCTGTGCCGCTTCTTGTTGTCCAGCAACGCTTCCCGGTGCGCGATGCACCTCGCCCGCGAACGCGGAACGGGCCCGGCACCCCCGCGGGCAGTTCGCCCGCCCGGGGTGTCCGGGCCCTTGCCACTGCGGCACCACCTGGATCGGCGCGGCACCGACCCTAGCGACGGCCCGCGGACCGCACGCGATCTACTCCAGCACGATGAGCAGGTCGCCGCCCTCGACCTGCTGCACCGAGTTGATCGCCAGCCTGCCGACCGTGCCGGACTCCGACGCGGTGATCGCGGCCTCCATCTTCATCGCCTCGATCGTGGCGACCGTGGCGCCGGCCTCGACCTGGTCGCCCTCGGCCACCGACAGCGTCACCACACCGGCGAACGGCGCCGCGATGTGCTTCGGGTTGGACTTGTCGGCCTTCTCGGCCGCCGGCAGGTCCGCGGCCACCGACCGGTCGCGCACCTGGATCGGCCGCAGCTGGCCGTTCAGGGTGGACATGACCGTCCGCATGCCGCGCTCGTCGGCCTCGCCGACCGCCTCGAGCTCGAACAGCAGCCGCACACCGGGCTCCAGGTCGACCGCGTACTCCTCGCCCGGGCGCAGACCGTAGAAGAAGTCCTTGCTGGGCAGCACGCTGGTGTCGCCGTAGGCACGGCGGTGCTCCTCGAACTCCTTGGTGGGCCCGGGGAACAGCAGCCGGTTCAGCGTGGCGCGGCGGTCGTTCGCCAGCCCCGCCCGGTCCTCGTCGGACAGCTCCGCGACCGGCTTCGGCTCCGCGCGGCCCTCGAGCGCCTTGGTGCGGAACGGTTCCGGCCAGCCGCCGGGCGGGTCGCCGAGCTCGCCGCGCAGGAAGCCGATCACCGAGTCCGGGATGTCGTAGCGGTTCGGCTCGGCCTCGAACTTCTCCGGCTCCACCCCGGCGCCGACGAGGTGCAGCGCGAGGTCACCGACCACCTTGGACGAGGGCGTGACCTTGACCAGGTGGCCGAGGATCCGGTCCGCCGCGGCGTACATCGCCTCGATCTCCTCGAAGCGGTCGCCCAGGCCGAGCGCCTTGGCCTGCGTGCGCAGGTTGGACAGCTGGCCGCCGGGGATCTCGTGCTCGTACACGCGGCCGGTCGGCGAGGCCAGTCCGGCCTCGAACGGCGCGTAGATCTTGCGCACGATCTCCCAGTACGGCTCGAGGTCCCCGACCGCCCGCAGGCTCAGCCCGGACGGCCGCGCCGAGTGGTCGGTCGCCGCGACGATCGCCGACAGCGACGGCTGCGAGGTGGTCCCGGCCATCGACGCGACCGCGCCGTCCACCGCGTCCGCCCCCGCGTTGATCGCCGCGAGGTAGGTGCCCAGCTGGCCGCCCGCGGTGTCGTGGGTGTGGATGTGGACCGGGAGGTCGAACTCCTTGCGCAGCGCGGAAACCAGCTTCTCCGCGGCCGGCGCGCGCAGCAGGCCCGCCATGTCCTTGATCGCCAGGACGTGCGCACCGGCGCCGACGATCTGCTCGGCCAGCTTGAGGTAGTAGTCCAGCGTGTACAGCTTCTCGCCCGGATCCGACAGGTCCGAGGTGTAGCACAGGGCGACCTCGGCGACGGCCTTGCCGGTCTCGCGGACGGCCTCGATCGCCGGGCGCATCTGCTCGACGTCGTTGAGGGCGTCGAAGATGCGGAAGATGTCGATCCCGGTGTTGGTGGCCTCCTCGACGAAGGCGTTGGTCACCTCGGTCGGGTAGGGCGTGTAGCCGACCGTGTTCCGCCCGCGCAGCAGCATCTGCAGGCAGATGTTCGGCACCGCCTCGCGCAGCTTCGCCAGCCGCTCCCACGGGTCCTCGGCGAGGAACCGCAGCGCGACGTCGTAGGTCGCGCCGCCCCAGCACTCCAGGGACAGCAGCTGGGGCAGCGTGTGCGCCACGACCGGCGCGACCGCGAGCAGGTCCTTGGTGCGGACGCGGGTGGCGAGCAGCGACTGGTGCGCGTCGCGGAACGTCGTGTCGGTGACGCCCAGCGTCGGCGACTCGCGCAGCCACCGCGCGAACCCCTCCGGGCCCAGCTCGGTCAGCTTCTGCTTCGAGCCGGCCGCCGGCTCGCCCGCGGGCAGCTCCGGCAGCTTCGTCGTCGGGTCGATCAGGCGCGGACGCTCACCGTGCGGTTTGTTGACCGTGACATCGGCGAGGTAGGTGAGCAGACGCGTACCGCGGTCGGCGGAGTGCCGCGCGGTGAGCAAGTGCGGCCGCTCCTCGATGAACGAGGTGGTGATGCGCCCGGCGGCGAAGTCCGGGTCGTCCAGCACGGCCTGCAGGAACGGGATGTTCGTGGAGACACCGCGGATGCGGAACTCCGCGAGGGCACGGCGGGCGCGGCCCACCGCGGTCTTGAAGTCGCGGCCGCGGCAGGTGAGCTTCACCAGCATCGAGTCGAAGTGCGCGCTGATCTCGGTGCCGGCGAACGCGGTGCCGCCGTCCAGGCGGATGCCCGAGCCGCCGGGCGAGCGGTAGGCGCTGATCATGCCGGTGTCCGGGCGGAACCCGTTGGCCGGGTCCTCGGTGGTGATGCGGCACTGCATCGCCGCGCCACGCAGGTAGACCTTCTCCTGCGACAGGCCCAGGTCCGCGAGCGTCTCGCCGGAGGCGATGCGCAGCTGCGACTGCACCAGGTCGACGTCGGTGACCTCCTCGGTCACCGTGTGCTCGACCTGGATGCGCGGGTTCATCTCGATGAAGACGTGGTTGCCGTCCTTGTCGAGCAGGAACTCGACGGTGCCGGCGTTGCGGTAGCCGATCGTGCGGGCGAACGCGACGGCGTCGTTGCAGATGCGGTCGCGCAGCTCGGGGTCCAGGTTCGGCGCCGGCGCCAGTTCGATGACCTTCTGGTGCCGCCGCTGCACGGAGCAGTCGCGCTCGAACAGGTGGATGACGTTGCCCGCGCCGTCGGCGAGGATCTGCACCTCGATGTGGCGCGGGTCGACGACGGCCTTTTCGAGGAACACGGTCGGGTCGCCGAACGCCGATTCGGCTTCGCGCATCGCGGCTTCGATCGACTCGCGCAGGTGCGCGGGATCGTTGACCCGGCGCATCCCGCGGCCGCCACCGCCCGCGACGGCCTTGACGAACACCGGGAAGCCGACTTCGTCGGCGGCGGCGGTCAGCTCGTCGAGGTCGGTCGACGGCTGGGACGAGCCGAGCACCGGGACGCCGGCCTCGCGGGCGGCCGCCACGGCGCGCGCCTTGTTGCCGGTCAGTTCCAGGATTTCCGCGCTCGGGCCGACGAACGTGATGCCGGCCTCCTCGCACGCGCGCGCGAGGTCCGGGTTCTCGGACAGGAATCCGTAACCGGGGTAGACCGCGTCGGCACCGGCCTTGCGCGCGGCGGCGACGATCTCCTCGACGTCGAGGTAGGCGCGCACCGGGTGTCCCGGCTCGCCGATCTCGTAGGCTTCGTCGGCCTTCAGCCGGTGCAGCGAGTTGCGGTCCTCGTGGGGGAACACCGCCACTGTGCCCGCGCCCAGCTCGTAACCGGCGCGGAACGCCCGGATGGCGATCTCGCCGCGGTTGGCGACCAGCACCTTGCGAAACATGCCCGGTCCTTCCCTGTGAATCGGATCGGTAGTGCTGTGACGTTACCTTGCCGATCCCGCTCACCGGGAGTTCAGTCCCGGGTGATGGGCATCATCCGGGACGTGCGCATACCGCACGAAGGTACGGGGTAATTCAACTGTTCGGTACCGACCCGTCGAACAGCGTGTAGAGCAGGCGGTTCGGGGTCCCCTGGGGCACGCCGGTCAGCTTGTCCGGCGTCGCGTTGTTGATCAACGCGTCCACCACCTGCGCGGGCGTCGCGTCCGGGTGCTGGGCGCGGTAGAGCGCGGCGGCGCCCGCGGTGAGCGCGGCGGCCACCGAGGTGCCCGAGAACGGCGTCGCCGCGGTGCTGCCGGGCGCCGCGGACGGCACGTCCACACCGGGTGCGAGCAGGTCGACCCCGAGACCGGAGTTCGACTTCGGCGCGAAGGCGTCCGTCCTGTCGACCGCGCCGACGGTCAGCACCTCCGGGATGCGCGCGGGTGAGGAGAACGACGAGTCCACTCCCGACCACCCCGCCGCCGCGACCACCGGCATCACCCCGATCAGCCGGCGCACCGCGTCGTCCAGGCCGTCCGAGGCCGGGCCGCCGAAACCGATCACCGCGACCGCGGGCTGCTTCGCGCTCCGGGTGACCCAGTCGATGCCGGAGATGATGTTGTTGAGGCGCCCGTTGCCGGCGTCGTCGAGCACCTTGACCGGCACGATCCGCGCGGCCTTCGCGACGCCGAACTCCGTGCCGGCCACGAGGTCCGCCATCCGCGTGCCGTCGCCGTTGCCGTCGGCCGCGTTGTCGGTGCCGTCCACCAGGTTGCGGCCCGGGTCGACCCGCCCGGCCAGGTCCGGCACCGCCGGGTCGACACCGGTGTCGATCACGTACACCGTGACGCCCTCGCCGGTGCTGTCGTAGTGGTACGTCTGATCGGCGGCGTTGCCGCGCTGGTCGATCCGGTCCAGGGCCCAGCTCGGCGGGTTCTGCTGCGCACGGGGCGCGGCCGAAACCGGTGCCGTGGCGGCGAGGACGAGGAGTGCCGAACCGATGACCGCGCGCATTCCAGACTTGAGCACGCCCCAGCGTTGCCCGGTCACCGACGGCGCACAACTCGAAGCGTCGCCCGATCGTGCGTCAGGTCTTTTCGAGGTACTCCGCGCGGTCGGCGTCGACCAGGTCGGAGACCATGTGCGCCAGCCCCGGATGCCGCTCCAGCGCCGGATCCCCGCCCACGATCTCCTGCGCCCGCTCCCGCGCCTGGGCGATCACGTCCTCGTCGCGCAGCAGCGACAGCAACTTCAGCCCCGACCGCTTGCCCGACTGCGCCGCGCCCAGGATGTCGCCCTCGCGCCGCAGTTCCAGGTCCAGCCGGGACAGTTCGAAGCCGTCCGTTGTGGACTCCACCGCCGCCAGCCGGTCCCGCGTCGCGGTGCCGTCCAGCGTCTCGGTGACCAGCAGGCACAACCCCGGCACGCTCCCCCGGCCCACCCGGCCGCGCAGCTGGTGCAGCTGGCTGACGCCGAACCGGTCGGCGTCCATGATCACCATCATCGTCGCGTTCGGAACGTTGACGCCGACCTCGATCACCGTGGTCGCCACCAGCACGTCCAGATCGCCCGCGGCGAACGCCCGCATCACCGCGTCCTTCTCGTCGGCGGGCATCCGGCCGTGCAGGATCCCGATCCGCAGCTCGGACAACGGCCCGTGCTCCAGATCCGCGGCGACGTCGAGCACCGCCAGCGGCGGGCGTTTGTCGCTGTTGTTCGACGCCGGCTCGTCCCCGATCCGCGGGCACACGACGTAGGCCTGGTGTCCTTTGCGGACCTCCTCGACCACCCGTTCCCACGCGCGGTCCAGCCACGCCGGCTTCTCCGCGGCCGGCACGACGCTGGTCTTGATCGGCGAGCGGCCGACCGGCATGTGCCGCAGCGCCGACGTCTCCAGGTCGCCGTACACGGTCATCGCGACCGTGCGCGGGATCGGCGTCGCGGTCATCACCAGCACGTGCGGGCTGCCGCCGTTCGCCGCGCGCGAGCGCAGCGCGTCCCGCTGCTCGACGCCGAACCGGTGCTGCTCGTCGACCACCACGAGACCGAGATCGGCGAAGGACACCGTGTCCTGGATCAGCGCGTGGGTGCCGACGACGATCCCGGCGGCGCCGCTCGCGGTGTCCAGCAGCGCCTGCTTGCGTTCCTTCGCCGACATCGACCCGGTCAGCAGCGTCACCTTGGTCGCGTTCTCCGCCGCGCCCAGCTCCCCCGCCCGGCCGAGGTCGCCGAGCATCTCCCGCAGCGACCGGGCGTGCTGCGCGGCGAGGACCTCGGTGGGCGCGAGCATCGCGGCCTGGCGGCCGGAGTCGACCACCTGGAGCATCGCGCGCAGCGCCACGACGGTCTTGCCGCTGCCGACCTCGCCCTGCAGCAACCGGTTCATCGGGTGCTCGCCCGACAGGTCTGCGGCGATGTCCTCGCCGACCGCGCGCTGGCCCTCGGTCAGCTCGAACGGCAGCCGCTGGTCGAACGCGTCCAGCAGGCCGTCCTTCGTGCGTGCGCACGCCGGCGCGGGCCGCGACACCGCGGAGAACCGGCGCTGCGCGAAGATCAGCTGCACCGCCATCGCCTCGTCCCACTTGAGACGCTTTTCCGCGGCTTCGCGCGCGGCGTGGTCCTTCGGGCGGTGGATGTTGTGCAGCGCGTCGAACAGGTCCATGAGGCGGTACCGCTCGAGGAACTCGCGCGGCATCGGGTCTTCTTCCCGCTCCAGCGTGTCGAGCACCTGGCGCACGCACCGCGCGATGGACCACGACGGCATCCCGGCGGCGGCCGGGTAGACCGGGATGATCGCGCCGACGAAGTCGTCCATCGCGCTGTCGTCGTCGCCGTCGAGCATCTGGTACTCGGGGTTCGCGAGCTGCAGCGTGTTGCGGAACGCGGTGACCTTGCCCGCGAACAACCCGGTGCGGCCCAGCCGCAGCTGGCGCTCGTGCTGGTGCGGGCGGCCGAAGAACGCGCACGAGAGCCGGCGGTGGCCGTCGGTGATGACCAGCTCCAGGATGTGCCCCGGCTTGTTGCGCATGCGGCGCATGTTGACCTTCTCCACGCGCGCCATCACGGTCGCGTGCTCGCCGATCTCCAGCCCGGCGATGTCGGTCAGCTCGCCGCGCTCGGCGTAGCGGCGCGGGTAGTGCCGCAGCAGGTCGGCGACCGTGTGGATGTCCAGCGACTCGGCGAGCGCCTTCGCGGTCCTGGCGCCCAGCAGCGGGGGCAGCTTGTCACGCAGTCCGGTCACGCGTTCACTCCACACCGATCAGCAGCACGGCGTCGGCCTGCCCGCCGGGGTAATCCACGAACTCCACCTCCGGTCGCTCGGACCGCAACCGTTCCCGCAACTCGCCGGTCAGGCCCTCCGGTGCTGCGGTGCCGGTCAGCACGGTGACCAGCTCGCCGCCGACCGCCAGCATCCGGTTCAGCACGCCCATCGCGGCGTCGGCGGGCTCGGCTCCGGCCGGTTCGACGAGCACGACCTCGCCGTCGACGAAGCCGATCAGGTCACCGGCGTGGGCCCGTCCCACCCAGGTTATCGACTCCTCGGCGGCCACCACGAGCTCGCCCCGCCGCGTCGCCGCGGCCGCCTCGGCCATGGCCACGACGTCGTCGTTCGCCCGGCGCCCGGCGTCGTGCACGGCCAGCGCGGACAGCACCTGGACCGGGGAGGCGCACGGGATGACCACGACGTCCCGGTCGCCGATCATCGGGTGGCCCGCGGCGTCGTCGGCGGCCCTGGTCAGGCTCGCGCCGCCGGCGAGGACCGTGATGTGCCCGGCCGCCTGCTCGGTGATCAGGCCGAGCATCTCCTCGACGCTCGGGGTGGCGTGGTCGGGCACCGCGAGCACCGCGAAGCCCTCGTCGCGCAGGAGCGCGGCCAGCTCCTCACCGTGCACGACGGCGACCACCGCGCGGTCCGGGCCGGAGGGCGGCTCGATCGGCGTCGGCGTGACCAGGGGTTCGACGCGGATGTTGCTGGGCGTGCCGGCGCGGAGACCGGCCTCGATCGCCCCGCCGATGTCCGCGCAGTGCACGTGGACCGCGTGTCCCCCGGCGCCGTCCCCGGCCACCGTGACGCTGTCGCCGAGGCCGGACAGCGCGCGCCGCAGCTCCGGGACGTCCTCGTCGGCGACACCGTCCAGCAGGTACATGACCTCCCAGGCGTACGGCGCCTTCTCCTCGGGCTCGGGGTCGCGGCGCGCCTCGCAGGAGTGCGGGATCTGGGTCTCGGTGCCCATGACCACGCCGGCCAGTGCGTCGAACACCGCGACCAGGCCGCGTGCGCCGGCGTCGACCACCCCGGCCGAGGCGAGGACGGGCAGCTGGTGCGGGGTGTGCGCGAGGGCTTCGGAAGCGGCCTTCGCGGCGAGTTCCACGACGTCGGACAGCTCGCCCGGCTGCGTGCCGACCGCGTTCGCGACGGCCTGCAGCACGCTGAGCATCGTGCCCTGGACCGGGCGGGCCACGGCGTCGGTGGCCGCGCGGTGGGCGTTGGCCAGGGCTTTCGCCAACGCCGGCCCGTCCAGTTCGGGGGCTTCGGCGGCGGATTCGGCGAGTCCGCGCAGGACCTGCGAGAGGATGACGCCGGAGTTGCCGCGAGCGGCCAGGACGGCGCCGCGGGCGAGGACGGCGAGGGCCGCGGCGGCCGAGTCGCCGGGCTCGGCCGCCAGGCGGGCCTGTGCGCCGGACATGGTGTGCAGCAGGTTGGAGCCGGTGTCGGAGTCGGCGACCGGGTAGACGTTGATGCCGTTGATCGCCGGGCACAGCACCTCGAGGCTGTGCGCGCAGGCGGCCGCCCACGCTGAGATGGCATGCTCGTCCAGAGCCCGCACCGCCGACCTCCTCCCTGGTCAGGCCAGGGTAGCGACCCGGTCGCCGGACGGCGAAGGACCGTCGTTTACTATGGTCGAGTTGCCCAGCGCTGCTGGGTCTGTTGTCTTCCCTGATCGTCAAAGGAGTTCGACGTGGCTGCCGTGTGCGACGTCTGTGGCAAGGGACCGGGCTTCGGCAAGTCCGTCTCGCACTCCCACCGGCGTACCAACCGCCGCTGGAACCCGAACATCCAGACCGTGCACGCCAAGATCGGCGTGTCCCAGCGTAAGCGGCTGAACGTCTGCACCTCGTGCCTGAAGGCCGGCAAGGTCGTTCGCGGCTGAGGCGCGAAGCCCAGGACGGCGAGTGCTCACAGAGAGCGCTCGCCGTTTTTTCGCGCCTCCGAGTCCTTCGGGGATCGCACCCCCGAACCCCCACCAGGGGCAAGCCCCCTGGACCCCCGGCGCCGCGCTAGAGTACGCCGCCGTGGCTGCGAAACCGTTGCACGAAGTCGTCGAAGCAGGCTGGGCCAAAGCGCTGGACCCGGTCGCGGACCGGATCGCCGCGATGGGTGAGTTCCTGCGCGCCGAGATCGCCGCGGGGCGCAAGTACCTCCCGGCGGGCGAGCACGTGCTGCGGGCGTTCCAGCAGCCCTTCGACGACGTCAAGGTGCTCATCGTCGGCCAGGACCCGTACCCGACGCCCGGCCACCCGATCGGCCTGTGCTTCGCCGTCGCGCCGGACGTCCGGCCGCTGCCGAAGAGCCTGATCAACATCTACCAGGAGTACTGCGACGACCTCGGCCACCCGGCGCCGTCCAACGGTGACCTGACGCCGTGGACCCAGCAGGGGGTGCTGCTGCTCAACAGGTCGCTGACCGTGCGGCCCGGGGCGCCCAACTCGCACAAGGGCAAGGGCTGGGAAGAGGTCACCGAGCAGGCGATCCGCGCGCTGGCCGCCCGCGGCAAGCCGATGGTCGCGATCCTGTGGGGCAGCAACGCGCGCAGCCTGAAACCGCTGCTCGGCGGGGTGCCGTGCATCGAGTCCGTGCACCCCAGCCCGCTGTCCGCCCGCAACGGCTTCTTCGGCTCGCGGCCCTTCAGCCGGGCCAACGAGCTGCTGCGGCGGCAGGGCGCCGAACCGGTGGACTGGAAGCTGCCCTAGTCCAGCCGTCGCAGGGCGCCGCGGAACCACTGCGCCCGCTCGACGTAGCCGTCCACCACGCGCTGGATCTTCTCCGGCCCGAAGGACTTGTTCTCCCGCACCTTGGCCGGCACGCCGAGCGCGATGTGCCCCGACGGGACGTGCGACGAGTAGGACAGCACCGCCCCGGCGCCGACCATCGCGCCGTCCTCGATCACGCTCCCGTTCAGCACCACCGATCCGGACGCGATGAGGCACCCGGTGCCGATGCGGGCGCCCTCGACGTGCACCGCGTGCCCGATCGCCGACGACGGGCCCAGGATCGTCGGGTCCTGGGCGGTGCAGTGGAGCACGCACCCGTCCTGCACGTTGGACCGCTCGCCGATCTCGATGTAGCCGTTGTCGCCGCGCAGGACGGTCTGCGGCCACACCGACGCGTTCGGCCCGATCCGCACGTCGCCGATCACCGTGGCGTCCGGGTGCACGAACGCGGTCGGGTGGATCGACGGGGTCAGCTCACCGAGCGCGTAGATCGCCACGAACGTCCTCCAAGTCCTTGCCCAGGTACACCGACAGCGGATCGTCCCGGTAGACGCCGTACGCGGCGACATCCGCGTACCCCGCAGACCGGTACAACGCGAGCGCCTCCGGCTGCTTCAGCCCGGTCTCCAGCACCAGCCGCTTCCGCCCGGCCGCCAGCGCCGTCCGCTCCAGCTCCGCCAGCACCGCCCGCGCGAAACCCCGGCCGCGCGCGGCGTCCACGACGTACATCCGCTTCAGCTCGGCCTCGTCCGCACCCCGCACCCGCCAGCCACCGCAGGCGACCGGCTCGCCGTCGAGGTAGCCGACCACGAACAGCCCGAGCGGCGGCGCGAACTCGGACGGCTCGACCGGCGTGATGTCCTCCTCGCCGTACCGCGCGACGTACTCCTGCTGCACGCCGTCGATCAGCTTGACCGCGTCCGGGTCGTCGTACGGCACCACGCGAAGGTCCACGCCGACCTACGTTAGAGGGATCACCGCCAGTGCTCCCAGCCGGTTTCGCCGTGGTACTGCTCACCGTCCACGGTCACGCCGGAATCGGCCACGGTCACGGCCCCGATCCGGCGCCACCCCGCCGGCAGGTCGGCGAACGACGGGAACGTCGCGACCAGCGCGTGGTCCTCCCCGCCGGTCAGCACCCAGGTCAGCGGGTCCGCGCCCAGCGCGGTGCCGACGTCGACGAGTTTCCGGTCGATCTCCAGCTGCTCGGTCCGCACGTCGATGCCCACGCCGGACGCCTCGGCGATGTGCCCGAGGTCGGCCAGCAGGCCGTCCGACACGTCGATCATCGCGGTCGCGCCGGCCCGCGCGGCCGCCGGCCCGGCCGGGTAGTCGGGTTCGGGCGCGCGCTGCGCGTTCACGACCGCGACCGGCGACCGGAACCCGCGGCCGAGCGTGGCCAGACCCGCCGCCGCCCAGCCCAGCCGTCCGGACACCGCGACGATGTCGCCGGGCCGCGCGCCGGACCGGGTGACCGGCGCCCGGCCTTGCAGGTCACCCAGCGCCGTGATGCTCACCACCAGCTGGTCGGCGCGCACCATGTCGCCGCCGACCACGCCGGCGCCGGCCCGCTGCGCCTCGGCCCACATGCCGTCGGTCAGCTCGGACACGACGCTGGCGGGGGTGTCCGGCGGGCAGGCGAGCCCGACGAGCACGGCCGTGGGAACCGCGCCCATCGCGGCCACGTCGGCGAAGTTCTCCGCCACCGCCTTGCGCCCGACCTGGTCCGGAGTGGACCAGTCCAGCCGGAAGTGCACGCCCTGCACGAGGACGTCGGTGGTGGCGACGACCCGCCGGTCCGGCGCGGCGACGACGGCGGCGTCGTCGCCGGGGCCGAGGAGCGTGCCCGGCGGCTGGCTCCGGTTCGCGGTCACGGCGCGGATCAGGCCGAACTCACCCATTCCGGCGACCGTGCCCGCATCGGATGCCTGGTTGCTCGACATGCATCACCTCGGTCGCTCGATAGTCGGATGACCTAGATTCGTCGTCCGTGCGGTAGGTTCTGACCACGTTCCTACCTTGAGTTCGACGCCGGAGACGAAGGGGCGCGCCGTGGTCCACGCATACATCCTCATCCAGACCGAAGTCGGCAAGGCCGCCGCGGTCGCCGCGGAGATCGCCGGCATCCCCGGGGTCACCAGCTCCGAGGATGTCACGGGGCCCTACGACGTGATCGTGCGCGCCGAGGCCGACAACGTCGACACCCTCGGGCAGCTCGTGGTCGCGAAGGTGCAGGGCGTCGAGGGCATCACCCGCACGCTCACCTGCCCCGTGGTCCACCTGTAGCCGATGCCGGACACCGACACCGGGGCACCGCCCCGGGTCCTGCTCGTGGTCGCGGCCGTGCTGGTCGTCGCGCTGGCGGCCGTGGTGGCGGTCATCGGGCTGACCACGCGCGACTCCGGCAACGAGGAGGGCCCGCTCGCGCTGGTACCGGTGGACGCGCCGCAGGCCGGCTCGCCGGAGTGCGCGAAGCTGATCCCGGCGATGCCCGCGGAGCTGAACTCGAAGGGCACGCCGCTGCCCCGCCGCACGATCGCCGAACCCGCCCCGGAGGCGACCGTGGCGTGGGGCAGCCCGGACTCGATCGTGTTGCGCTGCGGGCTGGGCAAACCGCCGGAGCTGACGCCGACCAGCCAGTTGCGCGTGGTCAGCGGGGTGCAGTGGCTGCCGGTCGAAGGCCCGGGCGCCTCGACCTGGTACGTGGTCGACCGGGCCGTCTACATCGCGCTGACGGTGCCCGACACCTCCGGCACGGGCCCGCTGCAGCAGATCTCGGACACCATCGCGGCGACGCTCGACCCGGTACCGCTGCGGTTCTAGCGCAGCCCGGTGCCCCGCGCGAGCGCGGTGTCGATCAGCGTCGTCAGCAACGTGCGGTAATCGACGCCCGTGACCTGCCACATCTTGGGGTAGGCCGACGTCGCCGTGAAGCCGGGCATCGTGTTGACCTCGTTGACCGTCAGCTCGCCGTTCGGGCCCACGAAGAAGTCCACGCGGGCCAGGCCCTGGCAGTCCAGCGCCTGGAACGCCTTCACCGCGTGCGCGCGCAGCCGCTCGGTCACCACGTCGTCCAGCTTGGCCGGTATGTCCAGCTCGGCGTCCTCGCCGATGTACTTCGTCTCGAAGTCGTACCAGGCGGACTCGTCGTCGGAGAGGACGCGCACCTCGGCCGGCAGCGAGGCCTCGACCCGGCCGTCCGGGAACTCCAGCACGCCGCACTCGACCTCGCGGCCGGGCACCGCGGCCTCGATGAGCACCTTCGGGTCGGTCTCGCGCGCCAGGGCGATGGCGGCGTCCAGGCCGGCCCAGTCGGTCACCTTGCTGATGCCGATCGACGACCCGGCGCGCGACGGTTTCACGAACACCGGCAGCCCGAGCCGCTCCCGGTCCGCGGCGTCCAGAGTGGACTGGCCACGGCGCAGCTCGACGTACCGGCCGACCGGAAGTCCTTCCGCGGCAAGAAGTTTCTTCGCATACCCCTTGTCCATCGCGACGGCGCTGGACAGCACGCCCGGGCCCACGTACGGGATCCCGGCCAGCTCGAGCAGGCCCTGCAGCGTCCCGTCCTCACCGAACGCACCGTGCAGCACGGGGAACACGACGTCGACCCCATCGAGCGCCTCGGCACCGGGCTCGGTGACGACCAGCTCGCGCCGCGTCGGGTCGCCGGCGAGCACGAGCGACTGCCCGCCCTCGACCGAGGGCAGCTGCCGGTCCCGGATCGCGAGCGCCGTCGGGTCGGCGGTGCCCAGCACCCAGCCGCCCTCGCGGGTGATCCCGATCGGCACGACCTCGAACCGCTCACGGTCCAGGTGCGCCAGCACGCTGCCGGCCGACAGGCACGAGATCGTGTGCTCGGTGCTCCGGCCGCCGAACACCACGGCCACCCGCGTCTTCCTCATGGGCCGTCACCCTACCGGGCTCTTGCCCCGTTGAGATCAGCGCAGTAAGCCCACCAGCGTGTCCAGCGCACCGGCCAGGGCCGCGCGCGAACAGCCGGCGTACCCGATCGCGGCGCCGAACGCCGTCGGCGTGCCGGCGAAGTGCCGGGCCAGGCCGTCGAGGCGGATCCCGCGCACCCGCCCGGCGGCGACGCGCTCCCGCTCGGCCTCCGCGGTGGGGAACGGCACGACCAGGTGCGCGCCCGCGTCGTCGCCGAGCACCGGGATGCCGGCCCCGCGCAGGGCGGAGACGAGCATCACCCGCCGGTCGGACAGCTCGCGGCGCAGTTTCCGCAGGTGACGGCCCAGGTCGCCGTGCCGCGCCAGCTCGATCAGGACGCGCTGGCCAGCCGGGGACGGCCGGGTTCCGGTGCGATCGCGGTAGGCCAGGACCGTGGAGGTGACCGCCCCGGGCGCGACCATCCAGCCCGCGCCGAGGGTCGGGGTGAGGATCTTGCTGGTGGTGCCCAGGTGCACCACGACGTCGGGGGCGAGCGCGGCGAGCAGCGGCAGCGGGGCGACGTCGAACCGCAGCTCACCGTCGTAGTCGTCCTCGATGATGAGCATGTTCTCCGCCCGCGCCCGCTCGACGAGCCCGACCCGGCGGGCGGCGTTCAGCCGGGATCCCATCGGGTACTGGTGCGCGGGCGAGCAGTAGATCCCGCGCACGCCGGGCGGAATGGCCTCGGTGACCAGGCCCTCGCCGTCGACCGGCACGCCGACCACCGTCAGCCCCGCGCTCAGGAACGCCTCCACCGCGCGCTGGTAGCCCGGTTCCTCCACGGCGACGGTGTCCCCGGGCCGGAACACCGCCCCGGCCAGTTCGAGCACCGCGGCGGTGGTGCCGCCGGTGGCCAGGACCGAGTCGGTACCGACCGCCAGACCGCGGTGCCGCAGCAGGTGTTCGGCGATCGCGGACCGGTACTCCGGCAGGCCCGCGCGGTGGGCGCGGGTCAGCGGCGCGGTGTCGGCGGCCGCGCGCCACGCCCGGCGCCACGCGGCCCGGTCGATGCCCTCCGCCCACGGCGTGCCCGGGGTGAGGTCGAGCAGCTCGTCCGGTTCGGCGGCCTCCCCTGGGACGACCCGGTGGACGGGCCGGTCGCTGGGTGGTGAAGTGGTGACGTAGGTACCGGATCCGTGGCGCCCGGTGATCCAGCCTTCCGCGTGCAGCTGTTCGTACGCGGCCGAGGTCACGGTGCGGCTCACGCCGAGCCGGGCGGCCAGCGCGCGGGTGGACGGCAGGCGGTCGCCGCCGCGCAGGTGCCCGGTCGCGGCCGCGTCGCGCAGGGCGTCGGCGAGCTGCACGGCCAGCGGGGTCGCGGCCTCGCGGTCGAGGGTGACGGGCAGCGCGGTGGCGGACTGCGACACGGAAAGTGGCCTTTCGAACTGCTGGAAAAGTGGATCTATTGAAAGTCCACTATACGCCGCACCCTGGACGCATGAGCACACTCTCGCCGACCCCGCGCAGCACCCTGACCCGCAAGCGGGACCGGGCGGCCACCGATCGCGAGCGCCTGTACGAGGTGCTCGACGAGGCGCTGATCTGCCACCTCGGGCTGGTGCTGAACGGATCGCCCGTGGTGCTGCCCACCGGGTACGGCCGCGACGGCGACACCTTGTACTTCCACGGTTCGAGCGGCGCGGGCAACATCCGCGCGGCGGCGGAGGGCATCGACGTCTGCGTCACGGTGACCCTGCTCGACGGGCTCGTCTACGCGCGCTCGCTCAACAACCACTCGATGAACTACCGCAGCGCCGTCGTGCACGGGAAGGCGCGGCTGGTGACGGGCGACGAGAAGATGCACGGGTTGTACGTGGTGACCGAGCACCTGACACCGGGCTCGTGGGATCACGCCCGCGCGGTCACCGCGAAGGAACGCGCGGCGGTCTCGGTGCTCGCACTGGACCTGGCCGAGGCGTCGGTGAAGATCCGGGCGGGCGAGCCCGTCGACGAGCCCGAGGACATGGACAGCCACCACATCTGGGCCGGGGTCGTGCCGGTCCAGACCACCCTGGGCACCCCGGTCCCGGCCACCTACGTGCCCGCGGGCGCACCGGTCCCGGAGCACGTGCGCGACCGGAAACTGTCGTAGCGCGCCGGTAGCGTCGGGCGCGTGCTGACCACGCTCGCCGTCGAGAACTACCGCTCGCTGCGGGATCTCGTGCTGCCGTTGTCGCGGCTGACCGTCGTCACCGGCGTCAACGGCTCCGGGAAGTCCAACCTGTACCGGGCACTGCGCCTGCTGGCCGACGCCGGCCGCAACGGCGCGGTCGCCGCACTGGCCCGGGAAGGCGGGCTGCCCTCGACGTTGTGGGCCGGGCCGGAGGCGGTGGGCAAACACGGGACCGTGCGGGGAACGGTGCGGACGAAGCCGGTCGGGTTGCGGCTCGGATTCGGCGGCGACGAGTTCGGGTACGCGCTCGACTTCGGACTGCCGGTGCCCGGTGAGTCGATGTTCGACCTCGACCCGGAGTACAAGCGGGAATGCCTGTGGCGCGGTCCGGTCCTGCGGCCGGCGACGTTGCTCGCCGACCGCGCGGGCCCGGCCGTCCGGGTCCGCGACGACTCCGGTGCGTGGACGGCGAGTTCGCGCATCGGGCTGACCGACAGCGTGCTGAGCGAGCTGGCCGACCCCCGCGCCTGCCCGGAGCTGATGATCGTGCGGGAACGGTTGCGGTCGTGGCGGTTCTACGACCAGTTCCGCACCGACCCCGGCGCGCCCGCGCGGCAGGACCGCGTCGGCACCCGCACCCCGGTGCTCGACCACGACGGCGGTGACCTGGCGGCGGCGTTGCGGACGATCCAGGAGTCCGGCGACGACGAGGCGCTGGCGACCGCGGTCGCCGACGCGTTCCCGCGGTCCCGGGTCGAGGTGGACGGCGTCGACGGCCTGCTGCGCCTGCGGTTCCACCAGCACGGGCTGCTGCGCCCGCTCGGCGCGGCCGAGCTGTCGGACGGGACGCTGCGCTACCTGCTGTGGGTGGCCGCGCTGCTGAGCCCGCGTCCACCGGAGCTGCTGGTGCTGAACGAACCCGAAACCAGCCTGCACCCCGACCTGCTGCCCGCACTGGCCGCGCTGATCGTGAAGGCGGCGCAGCGCGCGCAGATCGTCGTCGTCTCGCACGCGCAGCCCCTGGTCCAGGCGCTCGCCGAGCACGCCGCGACGCTGGAACTGGAGAAGAGTGCCGGCGCCACGACACTGGCCGGGCAGGGCAGGCTCGATCGGCCCGCGTGGCACTGGCCCAAACGCTGACGCCCGCGGGCTTGCTGCGCGGGAGACCCAACGCGAGCTGCCCGCGGCTCCGCGCTCCGCTGGGTGCGGAGCGCGGAGCCCGCGGGTCACTCGTCGTCGCCGCCGGTGACGTTGCCGACGCTCGTCGGGACGCCCTTGATCATGTCGATGATCGTCTTGCCTGCCAGGCCGCGATAGCCGAACCACGGGTCCGTCATGAACTTGATGGCCTGCTCGAACTTCTCCGCGCCCTCCGTGCCGAACAGCTTGCCCAGCTGGGCGACCGAGAAGTTGCTGATCTTGTCGAACTTCGCCAGCGTCTCGGGCGTGACGCCCTCGATTTTGGACAGCTCGTTCTTGATCGCCTGGGACATCTGCTCGGACAACCGGTGGTGCGTCTTGGGGTCGTGACCCGCCTGGTCCGTGGGCTTCGGCCCGCCGGGCTGGGACTGGTCCGCGGGCTTCGGCGAAGCCGGGGTGTCGTCCGTGGGCTTGGGCGAGCCGGGCGCCGGATCGGCCGGCTTCGACGGGGCCGGAGTTGAACCGGTCGGCTTGGGCGAACCGGGCGCCGGATCGGCCGGGGGCGGCACCGGCGTGCCCGGAGCCGGGTCGGCGGGCTCGTCGAGCTTGGGCACCGGGGAGACCGGCGGGGCGTCCGCAGGCTTCGGCGGGGCGGACTGTGTCGTCACAGCATCGTCCACCTTGGGTGGTGCCGACACCGGCGGCGCATCCGCAGGCCTCGGCCCAGCAACCACCGACGCAGGCGGCTCGTTCAGCTTCGGCCCACCCGACACCGCCGGCGCATCCGCAGGCCTCGGCCCAGCAACCACCGACGCAGGCGGCTCGGTCAACTTCGGCCCACCCGACACCGGCGGCGCATCCGCAGGCCTCGGCCCAGCAACCACCGACGCAGGCGGCTCGGTCAACTTCGGCCCACCCGACACCGGCGGCGCATCCGCAGGCCTCGGCCCAGCAACCACCGACGCAGGCGGCTCGGTCAACTTCGGCCCACCCGACACCGCCGGCGCATCCGCAGGCCTCGGCCCAGCAACCACCGACGCAGGCGGCTCGGTCAACTTCGGCCCACCCGACACCGGCGCACCGGTGTTCGTCGGCGCGGGGCCGCTCGCACCGGGTTTCACCGACGGCGGCTTGGCGCCTGCGAGATCGTCACCGGCCTTGCCGAGCTTCGCCAGCGACGCGCCCAGGTCCACCAGCTTCCTGGTCAGCTCGGCGATCTTCGCGCCGATCTTGCCCAGCGCGGTGGCCACCATGCCGATCGTCGTGCCGATGAAGAACGCGATGGACGCCCCGAACGTCACCGGCGCCAGCGCCGCCGCGATCAGCGCGCCCTTGATGATCGTCGCCAGCAGCATGGCGATCAGGTCGCGCGCGATGCCGCGGAAGGCGCCCACCAGACCACCGGCGACCTTCATCGACTTCCCGGCGTTCTCCAGGTAACCGCCGATCGCGTTGAGCTGGTCGGTCACCGCCTCCATGCTCTTGCGGAACTGGTCGGCGCCTTCCCCGGACCAGCTCTCCATCAGCGTTGCGAGCTTGGTCTGGTGGTCCTGCGCCCACTGCTCGAGCTTCGCCTTCTCGGCCTTGACCGCTTCCTCGGCCGCCTGGATGCCCTCCGGGTCGCCCCACATGATGTCCAGCGGCCACCGCAAGACGGAGATGTGCTCGATCAGCCACCCGATGCCCGCGGTCAGCAGGCTGCCGATCGGGTCGAGCGCGAGCCCGAGCGTCTCCAGAGCCAGACCGGCCGAGCCGATGCCGACCGCGACCTTGTCGTTCTCCTTGACGGCCTCGTTCAGGCTGACCGCGGCGTCGAAGAACCCGGCGCCGGTCTGCCACTTCTCGGCCATGTGCAGGCCGACGTCCCCGGGCTTGTACTCGCTCATGCCTTGAACCCCAGCAGCCCGGCGGCGGTCTCGGAATCGTGCGCGTCGTAGGCCTTCGCCGCGTCGCGCACGTTGTCGGCGAACTCGGTGATCGTGCCCGAGTACTTGTTGAGCTGGTCCTCGGCCTTGCCGCACCACAGCGTCACACCGGCTCCGAAGATCTGCCCGACCATCCCGAAGATGCCGATGTCGCCGACGCACCCGCCGACCACCCCGGCCGTGCCCTTCAGGTTCTCCGTCAACTGGTCGAGGTGCTGTCCGAACGACACCAGAGGAGCCGAATCGACCTCGAAACCGGAACCGCTCACCACGGCCTCATCTCGTCGTCGTCATCCGCGGGAGCGGCCGGGCGCGGCCGTCGTGGTGCCGGACGCTGCTGCACGGGCGGAACCGGAGGCGGCGGGGGCGGCGGCGTCGCTTCCGCCTCGGGCTCGGCGAAGTCCTCCGGCTCGTCCTCGACCGGCGGCAGGAAACTCTTGATCACGTCGGCGGACTCGCCCTCGCCGGCGATCGCGGTGAACGAGTCGGCCACGGCCCGCGCGGCCTGCCGCTGGCCTTCCCGGACGGCCTCCATGATCGCGGCAGTGAGCCGCGCCGGCCCGAGATCGCAGGCGCGGTGGCCGAGTTCGAGGCGTTGCAGCGCACCGTTCGGCGCGATCGTCACGGTCACCGAACCGTCCTTGGACCGCACGGTCGCGGACGCCTCGCCGAGCGCGTCCTGCAGCGCCGCGGCCTTCTGCTGCATCTCCCGCACCTGCTTTTCGAGCAGGTGCTGGAAGTCCTCCCCCGGGATCAGATTCGGCTGCATCCTGCTCCCCTGCGCGAGTACCCGATGATCAACGCGCAGGCTACCGCAGCGATCGTGAGGGTCCGCCGGATCGGATCGAACGCGCCCGCCAACTTTCCCGATCGGGCGAAAACGTCAGTCCCGGATCGGGCCGGTCACCGGGTCCAGGTGGTAGGGCCGCATCACCCGGCCGCCGCTGCGGTAGACGTGCACGCTGATCGCCGGGTCCGGGCCGTCGTTGCGCACCTGGTGCACGTACCCGGGCCCGAACACCCGTGACTGCCCCGCCGACAACGCGTGCAGTTCGGTCACCGCGCGCCCCTCCGGGGACCTCCGCGCGACGGTCTCCGCCAGGTGGCCGCTCACGACGGTGAACGCGCCCACCGACGAGCCGTGGTCGTGCAGGTCGGTCTGCTGGCCGGGCAGCCAGCCCAACAGCCAGATCTCCTCGTCGTCCCGCGATTCGACGAGCGCGGAGAACCGCTCGTCGGGGTCGTAGCGCAGCAGGTGCCGCCAGCGGTCGCGGTCGGCGGCGAACTCGAGTGCGACGCGCACCGGGTGGCGCAGCACGGGCTTCTCGGTCAGGGCGATCGTGTTGTCCGGAACAGCGAACATGGAAACAGGTGTCCTCGTCGGAAAGGTGGTTGTCGGTCAGGCTGGGCTGGGTCAGCGACAACAACAAGGACACAGCGCGGCACCGCGGCGGAGGTCCCGCCGGGTCAGAAGGCCACGCGTCGTCACGGCGCCCACCCAACCAGCGGGCCGGGCGGGCGTCAACTCCGTTCCACCTGGTGGGCAATCCCGAGTGGACCTGCCGGAGGCCGCCGTCAGGACCACTCGTGCTTCTGGCGGCGCCCCAGCAGCTCCGCGCCCACCTGGCGGGGGTCGGCCCCCTCGTGGCAGACGCGGTGCATCGCGTCCGTGATCGGCATGTCGACCCCGTGCACGCGGGCCAGTTCGCGGATCGACGTGCACGACTTGACGCCCTCGGCGACCTGACCACCGGCCGCGGCCTGCGCCTGTTCCAGCGTCTCGCCCCGGCCCAGCCGCTCGCCGAAGGTGCGGTTGCGCGACAGCGGGGACGAACACGTCGCCACCAGGTCGCCGACCCCGGCCAGCCCGGCGAAGGTCAGCGGGTCCGCACCGAGTTTCGTACCCAGCCGGGCCATCTCGGCCAGTCCGCGGGTGATGAGCGTGGCCGTGGTGTTCGCGCCCAGCCCCATGCCGACGGCCATCCCGCAGCTCAGCGCGATCACGTTCTTCGCCGCGCCACCGACCTCGCAGCCCACCACGTCGGTGTTGGTGTACGGCCGGAAGTAGGCGGTGAAACTGGCCTGCTGGATCGCGACGGCCCGGTCGTGGTCGACGCACGCGAGCACCGCCGCGGCCGGCTGCGCCTGCGCGATCTCGCGCGCCAGGTTCGGTCCGGACACCACCACGATCTCGTCGCCGGACACCCCGGTGATCTCGCTGATGACCTCGCTCATCCGCTTCAGCGTGCCCAGCTCGACGCCCTTGGCGAGGCTGACCAGGATCGCGCCGGGCGGCAGCAGGTCCCGCCACCCGGACAGGTTGGCGCGCAGGGTCTGGCTCGGCACCGCCAGCACGACGGCCTCCGCACCGGACAGCGCCTCGGCCGGGTCGTGCGTCGCGGTCAGCCCGTCCGGGAGTTCGATGCCCGGCAGGTAGCCGCCGTTGGTGTGCCGGCCGCGGATCTCGTCGGCGACCTCGGCGCGCCGGGCCCACATCGTGACGTCGCGGCCGGCGTCGGCGAGCACCTTCGCGAACGCGGTGCCCCACGAGCCCGCACCGAGCACCGTGATGCGCTGCACCATCGTCAGTCCGCCGCCTCGGGCTTGCGCGCGGGCGGCTGCTCGCCGCGGATGCCGGCCAGCAGGTCCGTGACCCGCTCCATGAGCAGCTCCGTCACCTCGCGCAGCACCGGCCCGGTCTGCGGCTTGCCGCGGTAGGCCGACAGGTCGATCGGCTCACCGACCGCGTGCGTGACCGTCGTGCGGGGCAGCAGCCGGATCTTCTTGTGGTAGAAGTCCAGGATCTGCTGGGTGCCCCAGCGCGCCACCGGGATCACCGGCACGTCGTTGTCCAGCGCGAGCCGCGCCACCCCGGTGTGCGACCGCTTCGGCCAGCCGTTGGGGTCCTTGGTGATGGTGCCCTCGGGGTAGATGACGACGACCTTGCCCTCGGCGAGGGCCTGGTGCGCGGCGCGGAGGCTGTCCCCGGCCTGCGCCGACCCGCGGTAGACGGGGATGCTGCCCGCGCCCAGGAGGATCCGCCCGAAGATCGGGGCGCGGGCGAGGCTGTCCTTCGCCAGGAACCGCGGCACCCGCTTCTGCCGGTGGATGAACACGGCGTCCACCGCGGGGTCCATGTGGGAGACGTGGTTCATCACGACCAGCGCGGGCCCCTCCCGCGGGATGCGCTCAGCGCCGGTGTAGACCCGCCTGCCGATCCAGCTCACCGGGTAGAACAGCGCCGCGGCGGCTCCGACCCAGAACCCGCCCTTCTCGCGACCGGCCAAGACTCCTCCTGCTGTGGTGTGTGCTGCCGGTAGCTGATCCTAGGTGCACGATTGCGGAAAGATGGTGGCGTGCCCGTACCCGTCGAAATCTCCGGCCTGATCGTGCCGATGAAGCAGCCCCGCGCGGGCAAGTCGCGCCTGCGCGGGGCCGTCGACGAACGCGACCACCCGGCGCTCGTGCTGGCCCTGGCCTGGGACACGCTGGCCGCGGTGACCGCAGCGGGGGTGCCCCGCGTGGTCGTGGTCGCCGCCGATCCGGCCGCGGTGTCCGGTTTGCGCCGCCCGGGCGTGGAGATCGTCGGCGAGCGGGGGCCCGGCGACCTCAACTCCGCGTTGAGACAGGGCGAGGCGCTGCTGCGCGAGCGCGACCCGGCCGGCGTCGTCGGGGCGATCCAGGCGGATCTGCCGGCTTTGCGTCCGGCGGACCTCGCCGCCGCGGTCGCGGCGGCCGACGGGGCGCGCGCGTTCGTCGCCGACGCCGAGGGCACCGGCACCACACTGCTGCTGTCGGCCGCCGGCGGGCCGCTGGACCCCCGGTTCGGTCCGGGCTCCGCGCCCGCGCACGCGCAGTCCGGCGCGGCCCCGCTGGCCCTGGCGGTGCCCAGCCTGCGCCGCGACGTCGACACCCCGGCCGATCTGGCGGAGGCCCGCGAGCTCGGCGTGGGCGCCCGCACGCGGGCGCTGCTGCGCGCGCGGGAGGTGGCGTGAACCTCACCCGACCGCTCGGCGAACTGCTCCGGGTGATCCTCAGGAGCACCGGTGAACTGCTCAATCTCTCGGCCGGAGTATCGGCAGCACGGGCCGAAGTAGGGAACAATGCCAGTGTGAGCAGCGACGAGAACATCCCCCCGGCAACGACCCCACCGGCGTCCGGCGAGACCGACGCGCCCACGAGATTCCGCGCCATCCCGTCGGCCCCGCCGGCGGTGACCCCGTCGGCCGACCAGCTGTCCGCCACCCTGCCCGACGACCGGTACTTCAACCGCGAGCTGTCGTGGCAGGACTTCAACGCGCGGGTGCTGGCCCTGGCCGAGGACGCCTCCCAGCCGCTGCTGGAGCGGGCCAAGTTCCTCGCCATCTTCGCGTCCAATTTGGACGAGTTCTACATGGTCCGGGTGGCCGGGCTGAAACGCCGCGACGAGACGGGCCTGCCGGTGCGCAGCGCCGACGGCCTCACCCCGCGCGAACAGCTGGCCTACATCGCCAAGCGCAACCAGGACCTCGTCGAGCGCCACACCGCCGCGTTCGAGGAGCACGTGCGGCCGGAACTGGCCAAGCACGACATCCAGATCGTGTCCTGGGCCGACCTGGAGGCCGACGACCAGGCGCGGCTGTCGGACTACTTCACCGAGCAGATCTTCCCGGTGCTCACCCCGCTGGCGGTCGACCCGGCGCACCCGTTCCCCTACATCTCGGGCCTGTCGCTGAACCTGGCCGTCACGGTGCGCGACCCGGATCTGGGCACCGAGCGGTTCGCCCGCGTCAAGGTGCCGAACAACGTGCCGCGCCTGATCCGGGTGGAGCAGCAGCGGGAGAGCCGCGTCGCGACCTTCCTGCCGCTGGAGGAGCTCATCGCCGCGCACCTCGGTGAGTTGTTCACCGGCATGCAGGTCACCGAGCACCACGTTTTCCGCGTGACCCGCAACGCCGACGTGGACGTGGACGAGGACCGCGACGAGGACCTGCTGCAGGCCCTGGAGCGGGAGCTGGCGCAGCGCCGGTTCGGCCCGCCGGTGCGGCTCGAGGTCGCCGCCGACATGAGCGAGCACGTGCTCGACCTGCTGCTGCGCGAGCTGGAGGTCGATCCGCACGACGTGGTCGAGGTGCCCGGCCTGCTGGACCTGACCTGCCTGACCCAGCTTTCCAGTTTGGACCGCAAGGAACTGAAGGACCGCCCTTTCGTCCCGGCCACGCACCCGGCGTTCGGTGAGCACGAGACGCCGAAGAGCGTCTTCGCCACCCTGCGCGAGGGCGACGTGCTCGTGCACCACCCGTACGACTCGTTCTCCACGAGCGTGCAGCGGTTCATCGAGCAGGCCGCCGGGGACAGCAAGGTGCTGGCCATCAAGCAGACCCTGTACCGCACGTCCGGTGACTCCCCCATCGTCAACGCGCTCATCGACGCCGCCGAGGCCGGCAAGCAGGTCGTGGCGCTCGTGGAGATCAAGGCCCGGTTCGACGAGGAGGCCAACATCACCTGGGCCCGCACGCTGGAGCGGGCCGGGGTGCACGTGGTCTACGGGCTCGTCGGGCTCAAGACGCACTGCAAGGTCGCGATGGTGGTGCGCCAGGAGGGTTCGACGATCCGGCGCTACTGCCACATCGGCACCGGCAACTACAACCCGAAGACGGCGCGGCTGTACGAGGACGTCGGCCTGCTCACCGCCGACCCGGACATCGGCGCCGACATCACGGACCTGTTCAACGTGCTGACCGGCTACTCGCGGCAGGACACCTACCGCAACATCCTGACCTCGCCGGCCGGGATCCGCCGCGGCATCCTGCGGCTCATCGACGAGGAGATCGAGCACAAACACGCGGGCGCGGAGGCGGGCATCCGCATCAAGTGCAACTCGCTGGTCGACGAACAAATCATCGACGCGCTCTACCGGGCCTCCCGCGAAGGGGTTCCGGTGGAGATCGTGGTGCGGGGTATTTGCGCCCTCAAACCGGGGGTGCCCGGACTGTCGGAGAACATTTCCGTCCGGTCCATTCTCGGCCGGTTCCTGGAGCATTCCCGCATCTTCCATTTCCTGGCCGGCGGCACGTACTGGATCGGCAGCGCGGACATGATGCACCGCAACCTCGACCGGCGGATCGAGGCGATGGTGCAGGTCAAGGACGCGCGGCTGACCAGGCAGCTGGACGACATCCTCGACTCGGCGCTCGACCCGGCCACGCGCTGTTGGGTGCTGACCGAGAACGGGGAGTGGCAGCCCTCCCCCGCGGACACCTCGCAGGTCCGCGACCACCAGACCGAGTTGTTGAAGAAGCACGGGGCCAACGGGTGAGTTCTGTTCGTGTCCGCGCCGCGGGTGCGGTGCTGTGGCGCAGTGGTCCGGACGGCGTCGAGGTGGCGGTGGCCCACCGGCCCCGCTACGACGACTGGTCGCTGCCGAAGGGAAAGCTCGACGACGGGGAGACCGTGCCCGCGGCGGCCGTGCGGGAGCTGCGGGAGGAGACGGGTTTCCGGGCGGTGCTGGGACGGCACCTGATGACCGTCCGGTACTCGGTGGCGGCGGGGCCGAAGAGCGTCGACTACTTCAGCGCGGCGGCGGTGTCGGGTTCGTTCGCGCCGAACGAGGAGGTCGACGAGCTGCGGTGGCTGCCGCCGGCCGCGGCCGCGTCGGTGTTGTCCTACGACAGCGACCGGAGCGTGCTGGCGGAGTTCACCGCGCTGCCCGCCGGGTTGTCGACGTTGCTGCTGGTGCGGCACGCGAAGGCCGGCAAGCGGGACGAGTGGCGGGGCGACGACGACCTGCGGCCGCTGTCGCCGAGCGGGATCCGGCAGGCGGGCGCTCTGCGGGCGTTGCTGCCACTGTTCGGACCGGACAGGGTGCTCGCCGCGCCGCGGTTGCGGTGCGAGCAGACGGTGCGCGGGCTGGCGGACGATCTGGGAGTGCCGGTCGAGCACGAGGACCTGATGGCGGAGGAGTTCTACTGGGACGCCCCGGACGCCGGCCTGGCGCGGCTGGTGGGTTTCGTGTCCGCCGGGGGCACGCCCGTGGTCTGCAGCCAGGGCGGGGTGATCCCGGACCTGGTGAGCCGGCTCGCAGCGCGCGACGAGGTGAGGCTGCCGGTGGACGAAGGTGAGAAGGTGCCGAGCAAGAAGGGCTCGGTGTGGGTCCTGACGTTCCGGGCCGCCCCCGGGAACGGCGGCCCGGTGCTCGTGGCGGCCGACTACCTGCCCACCGCGCTCCCCACACCGGTGACGAGCGCCGCCTGAGGTCCGTCCGCCTGGGACTGTTGGGCGTTGCCCTCCTGACCGGCGACTGGGCGGCGGCCCGGTTTCCTCCAAGCACCATCCGGCGCCCGGCGACGGGAGCCGACCTCCCACGAACCAGACCTCCCCCGCCCCCGATCCCCAGCCCGCCGCTGATCGGCGACCAGAACACTCAAAAGAGGGGGCGGGGTGGTCGGCCCCCAGGTGACCATCGGCGCCGTAGGCGCCCTTCGCCGCTAAGCGACGGAAAAGATCAAGGGATCTCCTCGCCGGACGGCCAGGCTCGGGATGACGGGAGATACTGCCGTCTTGCGTCGGCGGGGTGGTCGCTGGGTGGTCATCCCGCCCCCTTGAGCGCACGGGCGCTGGCGCGCCCGCCGGGGTTGGTGTGAGAACGCTGTCTCGCGGCGGCGCTCCCCACCAAATCCGGCGCCAGGCGACCCGGGCCGGCACCCAACGGCGAAACGCGCCGCCCAACCCTGAACACAACCGCCGCCGCGGGGGCGGCCGGGCACCCCGGAAACGCGGCAGGGCCCCCGCGCATCGCGGGGGCCCTGCCGAGAAGCAGCGCTACGACTTACTTCTTCTTCCGGGTCGCGGTGGTCTTCTTGGCCGCCGTGGTGGACTTGGCCGCCGTGGCCTTCGGCGCCGCCTTCGTGGCGGTCGTCTTCTTCGCCGCGGTGGACTTCGCCGCCGTGCTGGACTTCGAAGCCGTCGACTTCGCCGCCGTGGTCTTCGGGGCCGCCTTGGTGGCAGCCGCGGAACGCGTGCGGCTGGTGGTGCTGCGCGTCGCGGTGGGACGGGTGGTGGTGGCCTTCGCGGTGGTGGCCCGCGAGGACGTGCCGCGCGAAGCGGTGGTGCCGGTGCTGCGGGTCGAAGCAGCCGCGCTACGGGTCGAAGTCGTCGTGCGCTTCGCCGCCGTGGCCTTCGGCAGCTTCTTGGCACCGCTGATGACGTCCTTGAAGGTCGTGCCGGCGCGGAAGGCCGGGACGTTGGTCTTCTTCACCTTGACCGTCTCACCGGTGCGCGGGTTGCGAGCGGTGCGGGCCGCGCGGGCGCGCTTCTCGAACACACCGAAACCGGTGATGTTGACCTTCTCGCCCTTCTGCACGGTGCGAATGATGATGTCCACCAGGTTGTCGACCGCCTGGGAAGCAACCTTCTTGTCGCCCAGACGCTCGGAGAGCGCCTCGATCAGCTGGGCCTTGTTGGCCATTCCAGTCCTCCATGAAGAACTACGTGTCACACGGCCACATCGGCCGACTTCACGCACACGGTATTACCAACTCGCCCAAAATTCCAAACGGCGCGCGGAATTTTTCTGCAGGCGGGGCGTGGTTTCCGCCTCCTGAGCGACCCTCTCGGGCCCGTCCGCGCGCCGTTCGGCGTGGTGTGCCCGGCTCCGCGCCGGGTGCGAATCCCTTGCTGAGCAGGGAATTCGTGTTACCCGGCGGTCACCGGGGTGGTCACCGGCTTCCAGCTGGGACGCTGCGACTCGAACCGGTCGATCGCCTCGGCGTGTCGCAGGGTGAGAGCGATGTCATCGAGCCCCTCCAGCAGCCGCCAGCGGGTGTAGTCGTCGATCGAGAAGGTCGTCTGGAAGTCCTTGGCCCGCACGGTCTTCTCCTCGAGGTCGACCGTGACCTCCGTGCCGGGGTCGTTCTCGAGGATCTTCCACAGCTGCTCGACGTCCGACTGCTCGCACTGGGCCGCGACCAGACCCTGCTTCCCGGAGTTGCCGCGGAAGATGTCGGCGAAGCGGGAGGAGATGACGACCCGGAAGCCGTAGTTCATCAATGCCCAGACAGCGTGTTCGCGCGAAGACCCGGTACCGAAGTCCGGGCCGGCGACCAGCACGCTGCCGGCCTTGAACGGCTCCTGGTTGAGGATGAAGCTCTCGTCGGCCCGCCAGGCCGCGAACAGCCCGTCCTCGAAACCGGTGCGGCTGACCCGCTTCAGGTAGACGGCCGGGATGATCTGGTCAGTGTCCACGTTGGACCTGCGCAGGGGCACTCCGATGCCGGTGTGCGTCTTGAACGGCTCCATGGTGGTGGGCTCCTTCAGTTCAGGTCGTCGGGGCTGGACAGCGTGCCGCGGACGGCCGTCGCGGCCGCGACGAGCGGCGAGACGAGGTGGGTGCGCCCACCCTTGCCCTGCCGGCCCTCGAAGTTGCGGTTGGAGGTCGACGCGCTCCGCTCGCCGGGCGCCAGCTGGTCCGGGTTCATGCCCAGGCACATCGAGCAGCCCGCCTGGCGCCACTCGGCACCGGCGTCGAGGAAGACCTTGTCCAGCCCCTCGGCCTCGGCGGCCTGCCGCACCCGCATCGAGCCGGGGACCACGAGCATCCGGACCCCCTCGGCCACCCTGCGGCCCTGCAGCACCTCCGCGGCGGCCCGCAGGTCCTCGATCCGTCCGTTGGTGCACGAACCGAGGAACACGGTGTCGACCTTGATCTCGCGCAGCGGGGTGCCCGGCTTGAGGTCCATATAGGACAGGGCCTTCTCGGCCGCGAAGCGCTCGTTCTCGTCGGCGATCTGCTCGGGGTCCGGCACGGACTCGCCCAGCGGCAGGCCCTGGCCGGGGTTGGTGCCCCAGGTCACGAACGGGGTGAGGGAGTCGGCGTCGAGGTGGACCTCGGCGTCGAACTCGGCGCCCTCGTCGGTGCGCAGCGACTTCCAGTTCTCCACCGCGGCGTCCCAGTCGGCGCCCTTCGGGGCGTGCGGGCGGCCCTTGAGGTAGGCGAACGTGGTCTCGTCCGGCGCGATCATGCCGGCGCGGGCGCCCGCCTCGATCGACATGTTGCAGATCGTCATGCGGGCTTCCATCGACAGCGCCTCGATCGCGCTGCCCCGGTACTCCAGGACGTAGCCCTGCCCGCCGCCGGTGCCGATCTTGGCGATGACGGCGAGGATGACGTCCTTCGCGGTGACGCCCGGGCGGAGCCGGCCGTCCACGTTGATCGCCATCGTCTTGAACGGCTTCAGCGGCAGGGTCTGGGTGGCCAGCACGTGCTCCACCTCGGAGGTGCCGATGCCGAACGCCATCGCGCCGAAGGCGCCGTGGGTGGAGGTGTGGCTGTCACCGCAGACGACCGTCATGCCGGGCTGGGTCAGGCCCAGCTGCGGGCCGATGACGTGCACGATGCCCTGCTCGGCGTCGCCCATCGGGTGCAGCCGGACGCCGAACTCCTTGCAGTTCTTCCGAAGCGTCTCGACCTGGGTGCGCGACACCGGGTCGGCGATCGGGAGTTCGATGTCGACGGTCGGGACGTTGTGGTCCTCGGTCGCGATGGTCAGGTCCGGGCGCCGCACCTTGCGCCCCGCCAGGCGGAGGCCGTCGAAGGCCTGCGGGCTGGTGACTTCGTGCACCAGGTGCAGGTCGATGTAGAGCAGGTCGGGCTCGGCTCCTTCACCGCGGCGCACGGTGTGCGCCTCCCACACCTTCTCGGCCAGGGTCCGTGGCCGCGTGGTGGTCATCTGTGCTCCTCCCACGAGGTTGATTGGGAGCAAAGGAACCCGAGAGCGACGCCGTATGACGGCGCCCGTGTCTCCGGTTCGATTTTCCCAGATTCTGGACTTCCCAAATGACGGGAAGCTAGTATCGCGTCGTGGGACAGCATAGCTCTTCTGACCAGCAGAGCGGTATCGGCGTTCTGGACAAAGCCGTGGCCGTGCTGCAGGCCGTCGCCGAGGATCCGTGCGGGCTCGCCGAACTGTGCAGCCGGACCGGACTGCCGCGCGCGACCGCGCACCGGCTCGCCGTCGGGCTGGAGGTGCACCGCCTGCTGCGGCGCGGGCCGGACGGGCGGTGGCGCCCGGGTTCGGCCCTGGCCGAACTCGCCGGCGGGACCGCGGACCCGTTGCTGGACGCGGCGAGTTCGATCCTGCCGAAGCTCCGCGACATCACCGGGGAGAGCGTGCAGTTGTACCGGCGCGACGGCGTGCAGCGCGTGTGCGTGGCGACCGCCGAGCCGATGAGCGGTCTGCGCGACACGGTTCCGATCGGCACGCGGCTGTCCATGACGGCCGGTTCGGGCGCGAAGGTTCTCGCCGCGTGGTCGGATCCGCACACGCAGCGCACGATCCTGGCGGACGCGGTGTTCGGGGAACGGACGCTGCTGGAGGTGCGGCGGCGCGGCTGGGCGCAGAGCGTGGCCGAGCGCGAGCCCGGTGTGGCGAGCGTTTCCGCGCCGGTGCGGGATTCCGGCGGCAACGTCATCGCCGCGGTCTCGGTTTCCGGTCCGGTCGAACGGATCGGGCGCAAGCCCGGCGCGCGATGGGCGGCGGATCTGCTCGCGGCGGCGGAGGCGTTGCAGGAACGGTTGTAGCCGCCCGCTTCGGCGCCTCTCCCGCGCACGCGACCGCCGATATGAACATCGCACACGTGTTCGATTCGGTGTAGGGTGTCGTCATGACCGCGGGGCTGCAGGGTTCGCTGTTCGGTCAGGCCGAGGAATGCTCGCTCGGATCCCTGGCCGAGGCGCGGCGGACGGAACTGGGCGACGGCGCGTGGATCGATCTGCGCCCGGGCTGGCTGACGGGCGCGGACCTGTTGTTCGAGCGCCTGGCGTCGGACGTGCCGTGGCACGCGGAGCGGCGCCGGATGTACGACAGGGTCGTCGACGTGCCCCGGCTGTTGTGCTTCTACGGCGAGGACGAGCCGCTGCCGGACCCGGTGCTGGACGAGGCGCGGGAGGCGTTGAGCCGGCACTACGCCGGCGAGCTGGGCGAGCCGTTCCGCACGGCCGGGCTGTGCTTCTACCGCGACGGCCGGGACAGCGTGGCGTGGCACGGTGACACGATCGGCCGCGGTTCACGCGAGGACACCATGGTGGCGATCGTGTCGGTCGGCGCGCCGCGGAGCCTGGTGCTGCGCCCGCGCGGCGGCGGGACCACCGTGCGGCAACTGCTGGGCCCCGGGGATCTGATCGTGATGGGCGGCTCGTGCCAGCGCACGTGGGAGCACGCGGTGCCGAAGACGAGCAAACCGGTCGGGCCGCGGATCAGCATCCAGTTCCGGCCGCGCGGGGTGCGTTGAAGTCCACCCGCGGCTTCGGCGGATCACTTGAACCGGCACGGCGGCCCGAGCCGGTCCGCGGGTGAATTCGCCGCCGAGGCAACCTTCGACTTGACGAAAGGACAGCAGGGTCTTCCCCAGTATCGTCCACCCGGTCGGTGGACGGGAGAACGCCGCGGGGGCACCCGGCGCCGGATGCCCTCAGCGACGTGTCGTCACCCCAGTGAAGAGGGTCAGTAACGCGCCCAGCGGTCGCCTAGCGTGGCCCATTCGCTTTCCCACCGCGCGGCACGCCTGCGGTCCAGCACGAAGCGCGTCACCCAGTACGCGGCGATCAGCACGAGAGCCGCCACGAGCCACGCGAAGATCCCCGCCAGTACACCGGTCGTGGCCGCGTCGGTGGAGCTGATCGGCGCCGGCGCGGGATCGCCGGCCTCGTTCAGCCACACCGGGACCTTCGAACCGGCGGTCGCGCCCGGATCGGCCGCCACGACGCCCGTCTTCGGCTCCCCACCGTTGTAGGTCCACTCCGCACGCACCCCGGCCGAGCCGCTCGTCGAGAACGCGCCCTCGGTCGCCGGCACCGGCGTCGGCGCGTCTTCGACCAGCGTCGCGGTCACCAGGTGCCGCGAAGCCTGTTGCTGCTCGGACACCGCCAGCTGGCCCCCGTACGTCCGGGAACCTGTGAACATCGCGAGCGGAATCGCGATGAGGAGACCCAGCACCACCACCAACAGCAGTGCGGCCTCGACCCGGTCGGACGTTCTGGCCAACGGGTTGCGACCGATGTGCAGGCGTCGCCAGAAACGCCCGATTGGTCCGGTCACGGTCGAATCCCCCTTTCGTCTGCTCCCTCGGCAAGCACAATCGCAATACCCACTGTGCCGCGCCCGTACCCGAATTGGCACTAAAACGAGACCAAGACCGCTGTGAGGGGCCCCTCACAGCGCACCAAGATCGGGATGTATCCATGCTGGCACCGGTGAACGGTTCACAACATCGACCGAAAGGGCTTTCCGTGACCACCGGGAGACACGCAGCGTGACCGCCTGGACCTGGCCCAACCGCCGCGCGCGGGCCGGCGCGGACTGGTCACGGCAACACGGCGCTGTTATCGTCCCTTGATGGGGAGCAGTTGCGCGTTAATCGCGCAATACCACTTCGGTGTTACACATTTGCCAGACAATTCCCGTCACATTTCTCGGAAACCCGCTGCGCCGAAAGAGTGACGACGAAAGCAGTGAAACAACGGGGCGTCACCAGACGTCGCCGTCGCGCCAATCGCACGTCAGCTCGGCGTCGGGCGTCAGCCCGTAGGGCAGCCCGAGGACGAGGACCCCGCCGGCCTCCTCCGGCGTCGCCCGGAGCCCGGACGGCGTGAGCGCCGACAGCGGACCGCGCCAGCACGCCCAGCCGCGCCCGCGGTAGAACGGGATCGCCTCGTCCGTCGCAGCGAGCGCACCGAACTCGTAGGCCTCATGGACAACGCGCTCCAGCGGCTCCATCACCGCGGCCCCGTAGCCGCGCCGACGGCGGTCCGCCCGTACCCCGACTGCCTCCACGTATCCGGCTCGCCACGCCCGCCCGTCACAGAGCAGCCTCCGCTGCACCACCGACCCGTGGGCGACCGGTTCTCCGCCCTCCCACAGCAGGGCGTGCACGCCGCCGAGGGCGTGCTCCCAGTCGTGCTCGGTGATGTCGCCTTCGAAAACGTCGTACAACAGGTCGCGGGCCGCGGCGAGGGCCCGGGCGCCGAGATCGGCGGTGTGGGCGACCTGCAGGGTGACCTCGGCCATACTCGAGACTAGGACGGCGCGTCCCGGGTGGACAACGCGATTTCCTTGCCGGGCAACGAAAAAGACCGCCAGCCTGGTGGCTGACGGTCCTTCTGCGTACCCCCGATGGGATTCGAACCCACGCTACCGGCGTGAGAGGCCGGCGTCCTAGGCCGCTAGACGACGGGGGCTAGGTCTTCCGTGTTGCGAGAGGAAACTTACCAGAGTGGTTTTTCCCTCTTGCAGCTGGGGTACCAGGACTCGAACCTAGACTAACAGAGCCAGAATCTGTCGTGCTGCCAATTACACCATACCCCAACGGGTTTGCCCCTCCGATTCGCGACTCGGAGCAGCTCCGCTGGGAAGAAATATAGCCTAGGCCCGCCACCCCTGCGTCACCGGGGGTCGGGTCCAGCGCCGCGCGGGCGCCGCTCTAGCGCTGCGCGGGGACGCCGATCCGGGCGAACTCGCTGACCAGCAGCTGCGGCAGCTCGTCGAGGCCGCCGATGACGTGCACGCCCTCGGGCGCGCTCACCTCGCTGCCGGTCCGGTCGAGCCACACGCCCTCCAGACCCGCGTCACGGGCGCCCACGGCGTCGGTGTGCAGCTTGTCCCCGACGTGGGCGGCCTCACTCGGATCGCAGTCGAGCACCGCGCACACGGAGTGGAACATCACCGGATCGGGTTTGGCGGCGCCGACCTCGCCGGCGATGGCGACGTGGTCGAAGAAGCGGGTGAGGCCCAGATCGGCCAGTTTGGCCCGCTGGTGGGCGCCCGAGGCGTTGGTCACAGCGGCGATGAGGACGTCCGCGGCGCGCAGCCACTCCAGACACGGCAGGACGTCGTCGAACAGGCGCCACGAACTGCGCAGCACCTCCTTGCGGCGGCACTCGAACCGGGCCACGTCCTCCGGTTCCACCACGACGCCCAGCTCGGCGAGGAAGCACTGGGTGCGGCGCTGGTGCATGGACCCGTAGTCGATCTCACCGGCGACCACGCGCGCGACGTGCCAGTCGGTGATCCGCTCCCACAGCGGCCACATGTCGGCGCGGCCGATGAGCAGCGCCAGCGCGCGCTTGCCCGCGGAGGTGAAGTCGATCAACGTGTCGTCGATGTCCAGGCACACCAGCCGGAGGCTCGACGGTCTCCACGGATCGGCCGGATCCCCCAGACCAGGCTCGGGGACACGGACGCGGGTAGGTGTGCCGGGACGCGCGAAATCCACCCAGCGAGGCTAGGCGAAGACTACGCTCAGCGGTTCGGCCGACAAGGTGATTCAGCGCGACGTTTCGAGCGCGGTCCGTTCTACTGAGGGTTGCCGGGCAGGGCGTTACGCAGACGTCCGAGTGAAACCTCGCGCCCCAGCAGCTCCATCGATTCGTACAACGGCGGCGACACGGTGCGACCGGTGATCGCGACGCGAACCGGGGCGAAAGCCTTGCGCGGCTTGAGCCCCAGGCCCTCGACCAGCGCGTCCTTGAGCGCCTGCTCGATCGCCGCGGTCTCCCACGACGGCAGCGCTTCGAGCGCCTCGATCGACGCGCGCAGCACGGGCTCGGCGTCCGGCTTGAGGTTCTTGGCCGCGGCGTCCTCCTCGGGCGCGAACTCCTCCTCGGGCACGAACAGGAAGCGCACCAGCGGGGCGGCGTCGGCCAGCACGGTGACGCGCTCCTGCACCAGCGGTGCGATGGTGCGCCAGCGCGCGAGCTGGTCCTCCGACGGCTCGGCGGGCAGGACCCCCGCCGTCTGCAGGTAGGGCACCACGCGCTGCACGAAGTCCTCGGCGTCGAGCGCGCGGACGTGCACGCCGTTGATCGCCTCGGCCTTCTTGACGTCGAACCGCGCCGGGTTGGCGCTCACCTTCGAGATCTCGAAGGCCCGCACCAGCTCGTCGACCGTGAACGTGTCGCGGTCGTCGGCGATCGACCAGCCCAGCAGCGCCAGGTAGTTCAGCAGGCCCTCGCGGATGAAACCGCGGTCACGGTAGTTGAACAGGTTCGACTGGGGGTCGCGTTTGGACAGTTTCCGGTTGCCCTCGCCCATCACGTACGGCAGGTGGCCGAACTGCGGGGTGAACCCGGCCACGCCGATGCGTTCGAGGGCCCGGTACAGCGCGATCTGCCGCGGCGTCGACGGGAGCAGGTCCTCCCCGCGCAGGACGTGGGTGATCCGCATCAGCGCGTCGTCGACCGGGTTGGTCAGCGTGTACAGCGGATCGCCGTTGGCGCGCACCAGGACCGGGTCCGGGATCGAGCCGGCGGGGAACCTGATCTCGCCGCGCACCAGGTCGTTCCACGCCAGGTCCTCGTCCGGCATGCGCAGCCGCAGCACCGGGACCCGCCCCTCGGCGCGGTAGGCCTCGCGCTGCTGCGGGGTGAGGTCGCGGTCGAAGTTGTCGTAACCGAGTTGGGGGTCCTGGCCCGCCGCCTTGCGACGTTCCGCGACCTCCTCGTTGGTCGAGAACGCCTCGTACAGCTCGCCGGCCTCGAGCAGGCGGCGCGCGACGTCGGCGTAGATGTCGCGGCGCTCGCTCTGCCGGTACGGGCCGTACTCGCCGCCGATGTCGGGGCCCTCGTCCCAGTCCAGACCGAGCCAGCGCAACGCCTCCAGCAGCTGCTGGTACGACTCCTCGCTGTCGCGGGCGGCGTCGGTGTCCTCGATGCGGAACACCAGGCTGCCGCCGTGGTGCCGGGCGAAGGCCCAGTTGAACAGCGCCGTGCGGATGAGCCCCACGTGCGGGGTTCCGGTCGGCGACGGGCAGAAGCGGGCGCGGACTGTCTCAGTCATAACCTGTTCAGCCTATCCCGCTTGACGAGGCCACCGGAGAGCGCCATCCTGGTCTTATTCAACACGGGATGAATTAAGGGGATGGCGACCATGAGCGAGCGCACGACCTGCCTCGTGGCCGGTGGCGGACCGGCCGGAATGGTGCTCGGGCTGCTGCTCGCGCGGGCCGGGGTCGAGGTGACGGTGCTGGAGAAGCACGCCGATTTCCTGCGGGATTTCCGCGGCGACACGGTGCACCCGTCCACGTTGCAGCTGCTGGACGAGCTCGGGCTGGGCGAGCGGTTCGCGAAGCTCCCGCAGAGCAGGCTGGAGACCGTTTCGCTGCCCGGGCCGCCGGCTTTGACGATCGCCGATTTCCGGCAGCTGAAGGTGCCGCACCCCTACGTCGCGATGGTGCCGCAGTGGGACCTCCTCGACCTGCTGGCCGAGGCGGGTCAGGCGGAGCCGGACTTCCACCTGCGGATGAACACCGAGGTCACCGAGCTGGTGCGGGAGCGGGGCCGCGTCGCCGGGGTGCGCTACACGACGGCCGACGGTCATCGCGGCGAGATCCGCGCGGACCTGGTCGTCGGTTGTGACGGTCGGTGGTCCGCGGTGCGGCGCGGCGCCGGTCTGCGTCCCCGTGAATTCCCGGTGCCGATCGACACGTGGTGGTTCCGGCTGCCGCGCGAGGCGGGCGAGAACCCCGCGCTGATGCCGGAAATGCATCACGGCCAGTTCGCGGTGCTCATCCCGCGGGAGGACTATTTCCAGATCGCCTACCTGGCCCCGAAAGGATTCGACGCGCGATTGCGGGCCGAGGGCGTCGACGCGTTCCGGGAGCGGGTCCGCACGGTGGTCCCCGCCCTGGCCGGCAAGGTCGACGCGATCGAGTCGATGGACGACGTGAAGCACCTCGACGTCCGGCTGAACCTGTTGCCGCGCTGGCACCGCGAAGGCGTGTTGTGCATCGGCGACGCGGCGCACGCCATGTCGCCCATCGGTGGGGTGGGGATCAACCTGGCGGTGCAGGACGCGGTCGCGACGGCGCGGTTGCTGGCGGAGCCGCTACGGCGGGGCCGGGTGACCGGGCGGGAACTGGCGCGAGTGCGGCGGCGCCGGCTGGTGCCGACGCTGGTGGTGCAGGCGATCCAGCGGGTGATGCACCGGGCGGTGATCCGGCCGGTGATCGAGGGCCGGCGTGAGGGAGCGCCGAAGTCACTGGTGAGGCTGATGAACGCCCTCCCGGCGGCGCGTCGGGTGCCGGCGTACGTGATCGGAGTGGGCCTGCTGCCCGAGCACGCGCCGAACTGGGCCCGGCGGTGACTTTCGGCGGGGACGGGGGCCTTTTCGGGGCGGGTGGGGGGTGGGGTAACGGAGCCGCCGCTACCCCACCCGCAAACCGATAGCCGGGGCACGGAATGTCCGGGGCCAACGCGACCGCTGGCTCATCCGGGGCCCTCGGTCCCACCCGGAAAACCCGCGGCCCGGCAACGCCAGGCGAGGCACGACGTCACCAGACCTCCCGGCAGCCGGCAATGCAAGCCGACGAGAACCTTCCCAGACCTTCCCCGCACCCCCAGACACCCGGCAACGCTCGGGCAAGCACAGGCCTCACAAGACCTCCCGGCGGCCCGCAACGCCAGGCGAGGCGCGACCTCACCAGACCTCCCCCACACCCCCAGACACCCGGCAACGCGAGGCGAGCCGCGACGTCACCAGACCTCCCCCGCCCCCGATCCCCAGCCGTCTTTTGGTCGCCGATCAGGCGTGTCAAGGTACTCTTTCCCGCCTTGACACGCCTGCTCGGCGACCGAAAACACTTCACCCGGAGGGGGCGGGGGAGGTCGGCACCCAAGGTGACCGTTCGGCGCCGTGAGGCGCCTTCTTTTGAGCGCGTGAGCGCGGCTTTAAAGATCAAAAGATGTCCTCGCCGGACGGGCAGGCTCCGGAATGACCGGGGAGCGTTGTCGGCTCGCCTTGAGTGGGTGGTCGCTGGGTGGTCATCCCGTCGCCTGATTGAGGCCTATCACTGTGAGCCAGGCCCGCACGCTTTGGTCTTTCGGCTCGCGACCCGGCGCAGGGTGCGGGCCTGGCTCACAGTGATGTGACGGCCTCAGGCGACGGGATGACCACCCAGCTCTCTTTAGGGCACAAGCGTCGCTAGGCGTTGTGGACCGGGTTGGTCAGCGTGCCGATTCCCTCGATGGTGATCGAGACCGTCTGGCCATCGGTGATCTGGCCGACGCCCGCGGGCGTGCCGGTGAGGATCACGTCCCCGGGGAGGAGCGTCATCACCCCGGACACGAACTCCACCAGGTCGGGGATCTTGTGGATCAGCAGCGACGTCCGGGAGTCCTGCTTGACCTCACCGTCGACCTCGGTGCGGATCGCCAGGTCGGACGCGTCCACCGACGTCTCGATCCACGGGCCGAGCGGGCAGAACGTGTCGAACCCCTTGGCACGACCCCACTGGCCGTCCGCCTTCTGCAGGTCCCGCGCGCTCACGTCGTTGGCGATCGTGTAACCCAGGATCGCCGCGGGGGCCTGGGCGGCCTTCACGTTGCGGATCGGCTGGCCGATCACCACCGCGAGCTCGCCTTCGAAGTCGACGCGTTCGGACGCGGCCGGCAGGCGGATGGCCGCGTTCGGGCCGATGACGCTCGTCGACGGCTTCAGGAACATCATCGGCGACTTCGGCACCTCGTTGCCGAACTCGGCCGCGTGCTCCGCGTAGTTGCGGCCGATCGCGATGACCTTCGACGGCAGGATCGGCGCGAGCAACCGCACGTCGGCCAGCGAGAACCGCTTGCCGGTGTAGTTCGGCCGGCCGAACGGGTGGTCGGCGATCTCCAGGAGCTCGTCGCCGTCCACGGACGCGAACGCGACTCCACCGGAATGAGCAACTCGAGCTAGACGCACGCCCCCAAGCCTAGTCAGCGCCCCCCACCCGGTCACGCGGGTGGTCGGTGACAGCGGACCGGCCGCAGGAGGCGTGCCCGGTTCAGCCGCGCAGGCTCTTGTGCACCAGGGCGTCGCACAACGCGAGCCAGCTGGCCTCCACGATGCTGCCGTGCACGCCCACCGTCGTCCATTCCCGGTCGCCGTCGCTGGAGTTCAGCAACACGCGGGTGACCGCGTCGGTCCCCGGGTGGCTGGGCAGGATGCGGACCTTGTAGTCGGCCAGCTCGACAGTGTCCAACCAGGACAGCAACGGCGACAGCGCCTTGCGCAGGGCGGCGTCCAGCGCGTGCACGGGGCCGTTGCCCTCGGCGGTGGCGATCACCCGTTCACCCTTCACGTGCACCTTCACCGTCGCCTCGGAGATCACCTCGCCGTCGCTGCGGTGGTCCAGCACGACCCGGTAGGACTCGAGCGTGAACGGCGGCTCGGCCGGGCCGTCGACCTCCTGGCGCAGCAGCAGTTCCAGCGAGGCGTCGGCGGCTTCGAACGACCAGCCCTCCGCCTCCAGCCGCTTGACCTTCGTCACCGCGTTGGTGACCGCGTCAGGCCGGCCGGCAAGGTCCACCCCGAGCTCACGTCCCTTGAGCTCGAGACTGGCCCTGCCGGCCATCTCGGTGACCAGGACCCGCATGTCGTTGCCGACGGAGGTTGGATCGATGTGGTTGTACAACAACGGATCCACCTTGATCGCACTCGCGTGCAGCCCCGCCTTGTGGGCGAAGGCCGAAGCCCCGACGTAGGCCTGGTGGGTGTCGGGGGCGATGTTCGCGATTTCGGCAAGGGCATGGGAGACGCGGGTCAGCTCGGCCTCGGCCCCGGTCGGGAGCACGTCCATGCCGAGCTTGGTCACGAGGTTTCCCGTCACGGCGAACAGATCGGCGTTGCCGGCCCGTTCCCCGTACCCGTTCGCGGTGCACTGCACGTGCGTCGCGCCGGCCTGGACCGCCGCGATGCTGTTGGCCACCGCGCAGGACGTGTCGTCCTGGCAGTGGATGCCGAGCCGGAACCCGGTGCGGCCGGCTACCTCCCGCACCGTGTCGGCGATCCCGAGCGGCAACTGGCCGCCGTTGGTGTCGCACAACACGACGACGTCCGCACCGGCGGTCGCGGCGGCGTCGAGCACGCGCAGCGAGGTGTCCGGGTCGAAGGCGTAGCCGTCGAAGAAGTGCTCGGCGTCGAGGAAGACGCGGCGGCCCTCGCCGACCAGGAAGGCGACGGTGTCGGCCACCATCGCGCAGGCCTCGTCGACGTCCACCCGCAGGGCCCGCTCGATGTGGCGCCGGTCGGACTTCGCGACCAGTGTGATCACCGGCGCCCGCGAGTCGAGCAGCGCGCGCACCTGCGCGTCCTCGGCCGCGGTCGTCCCGGCCTTGCGGGTCGAGCCGAACGCCACCAGCGCCGCGTGCTTCAGCGTCAGCTCACCCGCCGCCGCGCGGGCGAAGAACTCGGTGTCCTTCGGCAACGCGCCCGGCCAGCCGCCCTCGATGAAACCCACCCCCAGCTCGTCGAGCAGCCGCGCGACCGCGAGCTTGTCCGCCACCGAGTAGGAAACGCCCTCGCGCTGAGCACCGTCCCGCAACGTGGTGTCGTACAGGTGGAAGTCGTCACCGAGCGGCAGTCCGGCGGGTTCCGTGCGGGTCACGGTCATCTCCTATGCGGTGGTGGGAGGCTTCTCGGGCAACAAAAAAACCTCCCGCGGATGCGAGAGGTCTGCGCGCCAGGTGTCCGATGCGGACACTACCCGGCGCGCCTGCCGATAATGATCACGGCGAAAGAAGCCATAGCCGCATCATGCCACACCGCCGCCCGGCGGGGCAAAAATGCGGTGAAGGCCACCCCCGGGACCGGGGATGGCCTTCACCGCGGGGAAAACGATCAGCCGACGGCCCGCGTGTTCGACGACACCAGCGCCGCCAGGCGGTCGCCGATCGCCTGGGTGGTGCCCGGGTTCGCCTGGTCGCGGGTGGCCAGGTCGAACGCGACGGACGCCTCGATCCGGCGGGCCGCCTCGCGCTGGCCCAGGTGGTCCAGCAGCAGCGACACCGACAGCACGGCGGCGGTCGGGTCGGCGATGCCCTGCCCGGCGATGTCCGGCGCGCTGCCGTGCACCGGCTCGAACATGCTCGGGTTGCGGCGGGTGATGTCCAGGTTGCCGCTGGCCGCCAGGCCGATGCCACCGGTCACCGCGGCCGCCAGGTCGGTGATGATGTCGCCGAACAGGTTGTCGGTGACGATCACGTCGAAGCGGGACGGGTCGGTGACCATGTGGATCGTCGCGGCGTCGACGTGCGAGTAGGAGACCGTGACCTCCGGGTGCTCGAGCGACACCTCCTCCACGATCCGCGACCACAACGAGCCGGCGTGCAGCAGCACGTTGGTCTTGTGCACCAGCGTGAGGTGCTTGCGCGGCCGCTCCTCGGCCCGCTTGAACGCGTCGGACACCACGCGGCGGATGCCGAACGCGGTGTTGACGCTCACCTCGGTGGCGATCTCGTGCTCGGTGTCCTTGCGCAGCAGACCACCGTTGCCCGCGTACGGGCCTTCGGTGCCCTCCCGCACGACGACCATGTCGATCTCGGCGTTCGAGTCGGCCAGCGGGCCGCGCACGCCCGGGTACAGCTTGGCCGGGCGCAGGTTCACGTGGTGGTCCAGCTCGAACCGCAGGCGGAGCAGCAGGCCCCGCTCGAGGATGCCGCTGGGCACGGTCGGGTCGCCGACCGCGCCCAGCAGGATCGCGTCGTGCTGCCGGAGCTCGCCCAGGACCGACTCGGGCAGCAGCTCGCCGGTGGCGTGCCAGCGGGCCGCGCCGAGGTCGTAGTTCGTGTACTCCACGGTCGGGGCGACCTCGCCGAGTACCTTCAGGGCCTCGGTGATCACTTCGGGACCGATCCCATCACCTGGGATCACCGCGAGCCGCATCAGACACCTCCGTCGATCAGGGCCACGGGGCTCGTTGCGCACCCGTTTGCCCACATACTCCAGCGACGGCAGGTTACCGGCTGTCGCCAACGGACCGAAGCGGCACCACCCTTATGACGGAATCTCCCGACAAGTGAGACACCCGGATGGCGGATTGAGCCCGGATGTTCAGGGGCGGCTACCCCCGTTCACCCGGATCACGCTCACCCGGTCGCCGTTGCCGTTGTGGTGCTCCAGCGCCAGCAACCCGAGCACGGTATCGGTCTGCGCCGTCTGCGGGTTGCGCGTCACCGTCAGCGCCGTGCCGGGCTTCGCCGAGTACACCAGTGCGGCCCCGTTGGCGCCCGAGACCGAGTAGCCCGGGGCGAGCGCGTCGAACGTCATCGCCGTGTCGATCGAGTCGATGAGCCCGTTCGTGCTGCCCGGCGCCACGTAGTACCCGGCGGTGCCGACGGCGTAGCTGATTTTGTGCGAGGCTGCGTTCGGGTCGATCCCCAGCGCGGCGATGCTGACCGGCAGCAGCACGACGTTGGTGTCGAACACGTTGGTGTCCACGTCGCCGAGCTGTCCGTTGACCGCCTGCACGTCCACGGTCGGGAAGCCCTGGGCGTTGAGGTCGACGGTGTTGACCAGCCACACGTCGGTGCCGCTGGGCTTGGTCACGTAGGACTCGAAGTCCGGCTTGCCGTCCCCGCTGGTGTCGATGTCGACGAACGGGATCGTGTTGCTGCCCAGGTTCGCCCAGTTGCCCCAGGTCGAGATCCCGAACGCCAGCAGCGCCTGGTCCGCGTGCCCCTCCTGGCGGGCCTGCGCGATGTTCGACGCCGCGCCGACGTACTGCAGGTCACCGCCCTTGGCCGTGTCGTTGATGGTGCAGCCCTCGGTCACCCGGCCGCGGCACTCCGGCAGCTTCGGCGACTGGCCCTGCAGCTCCAGGACGCTGATCAGCGACTCGTAGCGCTGGCTGCCGGTGCCCTGGTCGACTCCCCGGCCGGTCAGCGAGAAGCGCGCCGTGTCCGCCTGGAAGTCCAGCGTCTTCGGCGCCCCGATCGCCGAGACCGGCTTGGGCGCCGAGTACACCGGCACGCGCAACGCGGTGCCGAACCCACCGAGCGGCGTGAGCACGACCCGCCCCGACGCGTCGGCGACGAACTGCCGCGCCAGCCCGGCCTGCTCGGTCGCGACCGTCGGGTCGATGACCTTGCGCAGCGCGGTGGGATCGGTGATCCGCAGCGTGACGCGGACCGTCGCGGTGCCGTGCGGCGCCACCGTCACCGAACGGTCCGACAGCTGGTACTGCACGCCGGGCAGGTTGGTGATGCCCTCGTACGCCACGTTGTAGCGGGCCCAGCTGTCGCCCTTGTTGACCACCTGGATCGTCTTCGTCAGCGTGACCGGCTTGCTCACCTCGACCGTGCCGAAGGTGACGCTCACCGCGCCCCGGTCGTCCCGCGAGTAGGCCAGCACCTGGTCGTTGAGCGCGGCCTGGGTGTCCAGCCGTCCGGCGCCGACCCGCTGCGGCGCGTACGTCTTGCCGTCGGCGACGATGTCGTGCCCGGCGGTGTTCATCACCAGGGCCTTGATCTCCTCGACCGACCACTCCGGGTGCGCCTGCCGCAGCAGCGCGGTGACGCCGGAGGTCAGCGGCGTGGCCATCGACGTGCCGGACAGGACGGTGCGGTCGTTGCCGCTGCCGCGCAGCGCCGACGAGATCGTGTCACCGGGCGCGGACACGTCCGGCTTCACCGCCGGGCCGCGGACGCCGCGCGAGGTGAACGAGCTCGGGGTGTCCACGATCGCCGGGTCGTAGGTCTGCAGGCTCGCACGGCCGGCGCCGTAGAGGCGCACGGCCAGCGTGCCGGCGTTCAGCGCCGGGCGGATCTGGCCGGTGGCCGAGGCGGTGAACTGGAACATCGGGATGGCCGAGTTGCCCGCGATGCCCGCGGCGAAGTGCTCCAGGCTCGACGAGAGCAGGACGCCCTTGGCGCCGGCGGCCTGCGCGTTGTTGGCCCGCGCGGCCGAACCACAGACGCGGGTGGCGTCGTTGTCGTCCCACTCCAGCCAGGCGAACCTGCCCGCGACGGCGGCCTTGTCGGCGTCGGAGAACGGCGCGCAGCCGTCGGCGTTGGCCGCGGACAGCTTCACCGCCGGTGCGGTCGTGTCCAGGGTGTCGTAGCCGGCGTAGCTCTGGCTGTACTGGCCGCCCTTCGGGCCCGCCACGTCGCCGGGCGCGGTCACGTCGGCCGCGTCGCGCAGCACCGAGATGTCCCGGCTGGACGCCACGGTCAGCGCCTCCGGGGTGTTGCCCGGCGAGCCGCCGACGTCGTAGAGGTCGCCGCCGTTGCCCTCAGCGATGACCGACAGCACGTTGTTCGCGGCGAGCTTGCGCACGAACAGCGAGTCCGGGTCGTCCGGCGCGCCGAAGTCGCTGCCCAGCGACAGGTTGACGATGTCGAGGTGGTCGTCGAAGTCACCGTCGCCGTTGGGGTCCAGCGCCCAGTCCAGGGCCTGTGAGGTGACGTTGGTCGAGCCCGCGCACCCGAACACCTTGATCGCGTACAGCGAGGCCTTGGGTGCCATGCCCGGGCCGATCTTCATCGCGTTGAGGGAGTCCGCGGTCAGCTTCGAATAGTCGCCGGTGAAGGTGCTGCCGTCGGCGTTGACGCCGTAACCCGCGACGGTGCCGGCCACGTGGGTGCCGTGCTCGCCGCACGCGATCGGGTTCGGGTCCGGCTTCGGCGTGTCCGCGCCGTCGGTGGCCGCGTCGTACCCGTCGCCGACCAGGTCGGTGCCGCCGACCACCTTGGCGTTGGGGAACAGCGGTGTGGGGGCGGCGCGGTCGACCGAGTCGTAGGCCGCCTTCGTGCCGGGGCCGCCGAAGTCGGCGTGCGTGTAGTCGATGCCGTCGTCGATGACACCGACCCGGACGCCGTCGCCGAGCCGTCCGGTCTGCTGCCACGCGTTGAGGGTGTTGGTCAGCTGCGCGGTGCTGTTGTTGCTGCGGGTCTTCGGCACGACCGTGCGGATCGACGCGACGTCCGGGCGCGCGGCCAGTTCGCGGATCTTCGCGGCGTCGGCGGTCACCACCACACCGGACACCGCGTTCGCGGTCGAGTACAGGACTTCGGTGCCCGCGTCGGCCGAACGCAACTGGCCCACGACGGAGTTCACCACGCCGGCCACCGCGTCGCGGGCGTTGTTCGCCGCCTGCTTGGCGCGGTCCTTGCCCGCACCGCGCTCGGCGTTGAACGCGTCCACCGCGGGCTGCTGGGTGAGCTCGACGAAGGCGGTGGTGCGGCCCCGGCTCGCCGCCAGCCGCGGCGACAACTTGCCCTGCAGCCCGTCGGCGGAGACCTTCGCCGTGGGCAGGCCGGGCGCCGGCGGCTCGTCCTGGGCCGCCGCGCTGCCCGTCGCGAAACCGGTGGTGGCCAGCGCGGCGGTGAAGACGGCCGCGAGCGACCGCCGGGTCCTGTTTCTCATGCTTGTTCGCACCCTCACTCCGATCAAGGCGAGGGTGCGAACTTAGCTGGTCATCCGGTGATGCGCCTAGAGCGCATCGGAGTAATCCGACTTTGGAAGGTAGTCCGCGTTATGCGAACGTGACGGCGCGGATCGTGCGCGCGCCGACGGTCGCCGCGATCGGCTCCAGCAGGTGGGAGTCCACCTCGCGGTCGACGCGCAGGATCATCACCGCGTCCGAGCGGTCGGTGGTCTGGCTGATCTGCGCGGCCTCGATGTTGACCGACGCCTCCCCCAGCAGGGTGCCCACGCGGCCCATGATGCCCGGGCGGTCCGGGTACTCCAGGAGCAGCATGTGGCCCTCGGCGCGCAGGTCGAAGTGACGGCCGTTGACCTCGACCAGCTTCTCCACCTGGTTGTTGCCGGTGACCGAACCCGACACCGACAGCACGCTGCCGTCCTCGTGCACCGCGCGCACGGTGACCAGGCTGCGCCAGTTCGGGCTCTCCGGCTCGGTGACGATCTCGGTGCGCACGCCGAACTCCTCGGCCAGGCGCGGCGCGTTGACGAACGTGACCTGGTCCTCCACCACGCCGGAGAACACGCCGCGCAGGGCGGCCAGCGACAGCACGCTGACGTCCTCCGACGACAGCTCGCCGCGCACCTCGACGGTGACGGCCGACGGCGCCTTCTGGCTCAGGGCGGCGAGCACGGTGCCCAGCTTCTGGGTCAGCGGCAGGTACGGGCGGACCTCCTCGCCCACCACGCCACCGCTGGCGACGTTGACCGCGTCCGGCACGAAGTCGCCACGCAGCGCCAGCAGCACCGAACGCGCGACATCGGTGCCCGCGCGGTCCTGCGCCTCGGCGGTGGAAGCGCCCAGGTGCGGGGTGACGACGACGTTGGGCAGGCCGAACAGCGGGCTCTCGGTGGTCGGCTCGGTGACGAACACGTCGATGCCGGCACCGCCCACGTGGCCGCTGCGGATCGCCTCGGCCAGCGCCTCCTCGTCGACCAGGCCACCGCGCGCGGCGTTGACGATGATCACGCCGGGCTTGGTCTTCTTGAGCGCCTCGGCGTCGATGAGGCCCTTGGTCTCCGGGGTCTTCGGGAGGTGGATCGAGATCATGTCGGCGCGGGCGAGCAGCTCGTCGAGGCTGAGCATCTCGACACCGAGCTGCGCGGCGCGGGCGGCCGGCACGTACGGGTCGTAGGCGACGATCTTGGTGTCGAACGCGGCGAGGCGCTGCGCGAACAGCTGACCGATCTTGCCGAAGCCGACGACCCCGATGGTCTTGCCGTTGAGCTCGACGCCGGTGAACTGGCTGCGCTTCCAGGCGCCGCCCTGCAGGCTCTGGTCGGCGGCCGGCACCCGGCGGGCCACGGCGAGCAGCAGCGCGACGGCGTGCTCGGCGGCCGAGACGATGTTCGAGGTCGGCGCGTTCACCACGAGCACACCGCGCTCGGTCGCGGCCGGGACCTCGACGTTGTCCAGGCCGACACCCGCGCGGGCGACGACCTTCAGGCGCGTGGTGGCGGCCAGCACCTCGGCGTCCACCTTGGTCGCGGAGCGGACCAGCAGCGCGTCGGCGCCCTTCACCGCCTCCAGCAGGGCGGGGCGGTCGGTGCCGTCCACGTGCCGGACCTCCACCTCGTCGCCGAACACGGCCAGCGTGGAGGGGGCGAGTTTTTCGGCGATGAGGACGACCGGCTTGCTGGGGTTGGTCACGATTGGGCTCCCGTGGACGCAGCTGGGTCAAACGACGCCGACGAGTCTAGTCGCGCTGCTCACCGGGGCTGTTAACGGGAGCGCAAGCCGACTCGCCAGAAGCGCCTGTCGCGGCCCGGGGTCTCGTCGTCGAGGGCGCCGGCCGTCGCGTCGGCCGCACAATGGACAAACGGAGTAAGCACTCCGTATTCTCGGCGGCATGCCGCACTCCCCCGCCGACGTGGTCGGCACCCTCATCGAGCGCATCAGCGCGGGCCGGTGGACCGGGTTGGCGTCCCACTACGCGGAAGACACCGTCGTGGAGCACCCGCTCCAGCGTTCGCGCCTCACCGGACGCCAGGCCCTCGCGGACCACTTCGCCCGGGCCGCCGCGGCGGGTGTCCGGCTCGAAGCCTCCGACGTCGTCCTGCACGAGACCACCGACCCGGAGGTCGTCGTCACCGCCTACATCTACCGCGGCGCAGGCTTCGCGTCGGCGAACGTGCAGGTCGTGCGGGTGCGCGACGGGCTGATCAGGCACTCCCGCGACTACCACGACCCCCTGCGGATGGCCGCTGCCCGCGGCGACTTCACCGGCATCGCGGAACCAGCCGCTCCCGCGCCGGCCGGGCCGCGACCCGAGGTGCCGGACGGCTCGCCGAGCGCGCTCGTGCTCCACGCCCTCACCGGACCGCCGGCCACGCGCGCGGACCTCTACGCCGAAGACGCGCAGGTCACGCTCCCCTTCCACCCCGCCGCGCCGGTGCTCAGGGGCCGGGAGGCACTACGCGAGCACTTCGCGACCGGGGCGAGATTCGAGCCGCGCACCGTCGTCTTCCACCAGTGCGCCGATCCGAACCTGATCGTCACCGAAGTCGAGTGCGCGGTCGGCGGAACAGCCGCCGCGGCGAACGTCCTCATCACCCGGGTGCGGGACGGCCGGATCGCCGAATCCCACGACTACCTCGACCACGTCGCGGTCGCCGCCGCCACCGGAACCCTGCCGGAACTGTTCGCGGCCGCTCAGTCCCCGCTCAGCCCAGCGAGGTCGTGGAACTCGCCGTCCCGGGCACCCGCGACGAACGCGTCCCATTCGGACGGGGTGAAGACCAGGACCGTCCCGTCCGGATCGGTCGCCTTCCGCAGGGCCGTGTAGACCCGCCCGTCCACGTGCTCGACGTGGGCGAACTCCAGCTCGCCGCCGGTGGCCTGCCACCGCGCCCCGCTGAGGTCGAGTTCGACGCGAACCCGCTCCTTCTCGTCCACGCGCTCACGGTAACTCCGCACACGGAAAAGGACCTCTCCGGGGCGCGCCCCGGAGAGGTCCTTCGCGTCGCAGCGGATCAGGCGGTCTCGGTGATCGGCCGGTCGACCCACGACATCAGGCCGCGCAGCTTCTTCCCGGTCTCCTCGATCGGGTGCTGCTCGCCGGCCTCCTGCAGCTTGCGGAAGTTGGCGCGGCCGGTCTCGTCCTCGGACACCCACTCGCGGGCGAAGGTGCCGTCCTGGATCTCGCCCAGGATCTTGCGCATCTCCTCCTTCACCGCGGGCGTGATGACCCGCGGGCCGCGGGTGAGGTCGCCGTACTCGGCGGTGTCGGAGATCGAGTAGCGCATCCGGGCGATGCCGCCCTCGTACATGAGGTCGACGATGAGCTTGAGCTCGTGCAGCACCTCGAAGTAGGCGATCTCCGGGGCGTAACCGGCCTCGGTCAGCACCTCGAAACCGGTCTGCACCAGGGCGGAGGCACCACCGCAGAGGACGGCCTGCTCGCCGAACAGGTCGGTCTCGGTCTCCTCCTTGAAGGTGGTCTTGATGACGCCGGCGCGCGCGCCACCGATGGCGGCCGCGTAGGCCAGCGCGAGCGCCTGGGCGTTGCCGGAGGCGTCCTGCTCGACCGCGATCAGGCAGGGCACGCCCTTGCCGTCGACGAACTGGCGGCGGACCAGGTGGCCGGGGCCCTTCGGCGCGACCATCGCGACGTCCACATTGGCCGGCGGCTTGATCAGCTCGTAGCGGATGTTGAAGCCGTGGCCGAAGAAGATCGCGTCGCCGTCCTTCAGGTTCGGCTCGATGTCCTCGGCGTAGATGAAGCGCTGCTTGGTGTCCGGCGCGAGGATCATGATCAGGTCGGCCTCGGCGGACGCCTCCGCCGGGGTGAGCACCCGGAGGCCCTCCTCCTCGGCCTTGGCGCGCGACTTCGACCCCTCCGGAAGACCGATGCGCACATCGACCCCGGAGTCGCGCAGGCTCAGCGCGTGCGCGTGGCCCTGGCTGCCGTAGCCGATCACCGCGACCTTGCGACCCTGGATGATGCTGAGATCGGCGTCGTCGTCGTAGAAGATTTCGACAGACATGAGGGGAATGAATTCCTTTCGGTTCTCAAATTAGCGAGGCGCGGAGGCGGTGATCGACCGGGGACCCCGGCCGACCGCGACCATGCCGGACTGCACGATCTCACGCACGCCATACGGCTCCAGCATGCGCAGGAGGGCACTGAGCTTGTCACCGGTGCCGGTGGCCTCGATCGTGAGCGCCTCGGGCGACACGTCGACCACCTTCGCGCGGAACAGCTGGACGGTCTCGAGGACCTGGCTGCGCACGGTGGCATCGGCCCGCACCTTGACCAGCAGCAGTTCGCGCTGCACGGAGGCGGCGGGCTCGAGCTCCACGATCTTGATGACGTTGACCAGCTTGTTGAGCTGTTTGGTCACCTGTTCGAGCGGTAGCTCCTCAACGGCGACCACGATCGTCATCCGGGACACCTCGGGGTTTTCCGTGGACCCGACGGCGAGGGACTCGATGTTGAAACCGCGGCGGGAGAACAACCCGGCGACCCTGGCGAGCACCCCGGGGACATTCTCCACCAACACGGAGAGGGTATGCGTCGTCACTGCGAAACCTCGTCGTCTTCGAACAGCGGGCGGATGCCGCGTGCGGCCATGATCTCGTCGTTGCCGGTGCCCGCGGCCACCATGGGCCACACCTGGGCGTCCTTGCCGACCACGAAGTCGATCACGACGGGCCGGTCGTTGATCTCCATCGCGCGGCGGATGACGTCGTCGACCTCGTCCTTGGTCTCGCAGCGCAGCCCCGCGCAGCCCAGCGCCTCGGCCAGCAAGGTGAAGTCCGGGATGCGGTGCTTGTGCGTACCCAGGTCGGTGTTGGAGTACCGCTCGGCGTAGAAGAGGTTCTGCCACTGCCGGACCATGCCGAGGTTGCCGTTGTTGATGACGGCGACCTTGATCGGGGCGCCCTCGATGGCGCAGGTGGCCAGCTCCTGGTTGGTCATCTGGAAACAGCCGTCGCCGTCGATGGCCCACACCTGCTTGTCCGGCACGCCGAACTTGGCGCCCATCGCGGCCGGGACGGCGTAGCCCATGGTGCCCAGGCCGCCGGAGTTGAGCCAGGTGCGCGGGTTCTCGTACTTGATGAACTGCGCGGCCCACATCTGGTGCTGGCCCACGCCCGCGGCGTAGACGGCGTCCGGGCCGACGATCTGGCCGATGCGCTCGATGACGTACTGCGGCGACAGCGTGCCGTCGGTGGGCCACTCGTAACCGGCCGGGAAGGTCTGGCGCCACGAGTCGACCTGCGTCCACCACGGCTTGAGGTCGGGCTCGCCGATGCGGTCGGTCTCGGCCTTCACCGCGTCGATCAGCTCGGTGATGATCTCGGCGCAGTCCCCCACGATCGGCACGTCGGCCTTGCGGTTCTTGGAGATCTCGGCCGGGTCGATGTCGGCGTGGACGACCTTGGCCTCGGGCGCGAACGACGACAGCTGGCCGGTGACCCGGTCGTCGAAGCGAGCGCCCAGTGCCACCAGCAGATCGGCGCGCTGCATCGCGGCGACCGCGGCGACCGACCCGTGCATGCCCGGCATGCCCAGGTGCTGGGGGTGGGAATCGGGGAACGCGCCGCGGGCCATCAGCGTGGTGACCACCGGGATGCCGGTCAGCTCGGCCAGTTCCTTCAGCTGCGCCGACGCCTGGGCCTTGATCACGCCACCACCGACGTAGAGGACCGGGCGGCGGGCCTGGGCGATCAGCCGCGCAGCCTCCCGGACCTGCTTGCCGTGCGGGCGCAGCGTCGGCCGGTAGCCCGGCAGGTGCATCTCCGGCGGCCAGGAGAACGAGGTCTGCTCCTGCAGCACGTCCTTCGGGATGTCGACCAGGACCGGGCCGGGACGGCCGGTGGAGGCCAGGTGGAACGCCTCGGCGATCGTGCGCGGGATGTCCGCCGGATCCGTGACGAGGAAGTTGTGCTTCGTGATCGGCATGGTGATGCCGCAGATGTCGGCTTCCTGGAAGGCGTCCGTGCCGATCAGCGGACGGGTCTGCTGCCCGGTGATCGCGACGACCGGCACCGAGTCCATGTTCGCGTCCGCCAGCGGCGTGACCAGGTTCGTCGCGCCGGGGCCCGAGGTCGCCATGCAGACCCCGACCTTGCCGGTGGCCTGCGCGTACCCGGTGGCGGCGTGCCCGGCGCCCTGCTCGTGCCGGACCAGCACGTGCCGCACCTTCGTCGAGTCCAGAAGCGGGTCGTACGCCGGAAGGATCGTGCCGCCCGGGATGCCGAAGACCACCTCGACGCCCATCGCCTCGAGCGACCGCACCAGCGACTGCGCCCCGGTCACCCGGACCGGCGTGCCGGCGGGCGGGGCGGGCTTGGGGCGGTTGCCGAGCTGGGCGGGCGACGCGGCGGCCGGAGTTCCTCCGGGTTTCGTGTCCGATCGCGACGTGGCGCTTGTCATCAGTTCTGCCTCGTGGGTCTCGTCGGGGCTGCTCGTCGGGTGGTCTGGTTCGGGTCGGCAAGGCGTGGGCAACAAAAAACCCCCGCCGACCTTTCCAGGTCGCACGAGGGTCGCGCGTCGACGCAGGTTGGGAACGCTGGAATCCCTACGCGTCGACGCGCGGGAAAAGTACGAGGCCAATCTGCGGTGTCACGGCGCTGACGTTAACGGGTCGCCGCTGATGGTGTCAACTCTGCGGGATGGTGATCCCGGATACTGGGCAACACCCGCCGGAGCCGTCCCATCTGGCGGAAGGCACCATGGTTGCGTGGCCGAAAACCAGCAGGAGGGCCGGAAGGCGATCTTCCGCGTCCCGCTGATCACCTTGCTCTTCGTCGTGTTCCTGGCGGTGTGCATGATCCCCGCCGCCTTCGCCGACGTGCCCGGGCTGTGGGTCATGTACGTCATCCCGATCGGGATGGCCGTCTACGTCCTGCGCACCCGCACGATCGCCTCCACGCGGGGGCTGAGCGTGCGCACGGTGTTCGGCCACCGCGAGATGCCGTGGTCGTCGCTGAAGGGGCTGACGATCAGCAAGAAGGCCAAGGTCTCGGCCGTGCTGGCCGACGGCAGCGAGGTCGCGCTGCCGACCGTCCGCACCCGGCACCTGCCGGTGATCTCCCTGGTGAGCGAGGGCCGCATGGAGGACCCGAGCGGCCTGACCGACGACATGGACGCCGACGGTGGGGACAGCGCGGGGGAAGCACCGGCGAAGCCCGGCCCCGCGGACGCGGGCGACCCCGGTCCGGCGAAGCCCGGCGAAGACGCGAACTGAGGTCAGCGGGACCAGTCCTCGATGCGGGCGCCGGCGCGGAACCACAGGCCGGAGGTGTAGCGGCCTCCGACACCGCGTGGACGGCGTCCAGCTACGCGCGCTGGGCCGCGTAGGCCGGGGCGTTGGCGGCCCAGCGCGCTCGTCGCTCGCGGCCAGTCCGGCCGGTGACGGTCCGGGTCGTGCTTCGCTCCCGGGGAGTCGCATGCCGCGCGAGACGAACCGGAACCGGTCGGCGCGGGCGTGGATGAAGGCGAGGTCGAACAGCCGGCCCGCGGGGTCGGCGATGGTCTCCTCGGAGACCAGGACGGGCGCGCCGGGCGTGACGCCGAGGACGACGGCGGTCAGCGGGTCGGCCGGTTCGGCACCGATGATGAACTCGGACTGTTCGAACCCGACACCGGCGTCGGTCATGAGGGCGTACCAGTCGGTGGCGAACGGGCAGTCCCGCAGCCGCGCGGAAGAGCGCGTCGTTGGTGGCGAGCCACATCGGCTCCCCCTCGTACAGCGCGATGTACTCCAGGCGCAGGCACGGCGTTCGGGCCGCCACCGGCCGCGCCGGCCCGGTGCGGGAGCACGGTCATCCCGGCGGGCGGGACGTCGCCGGCTGCGTCATGTGGTGCCCGGCGCCCGGCGCGGTGGCCCTGCCCAGCGCGAGCCCGATCGGCGCGATCCACACCGGCCGAGCCCAGGCTTGGAACCGGACGCTGAAGGTCGTCCCGTACCGGGTCGGCGGGATCATCACCGGCGACCTTCCCTTTCCGGGTGCCGGCGAGGCCCCTGTGCGATCCCTTGTCCGAGCGAAAGCCAGGAATGGCGAATTCCCGCGGTGTATCGGGAGCCGGTGCCCGCGGATCTCATTCCGTGGGCACCGCCCTGACCTGCGATTTCACCCAGACGCGTGGGGGCTGCGCCGTTTTCGGTGTGGGATGGGCCGCCGGTTGATCGGCACCGGGCCGCCCGGGCGTAATCTGGCTGACATGCCTGCTCTGCGCTCCCGAACAACCACCCATGGCCGCAACGCCGCGGGTGCCCGGTCCCTCTGGCGGGCCACCGGGCTGACCGACGGCGACTTCGGCAAGCCGATCGTCGCGATCGCCAACTCCTACACCCAGTTCGTGCCCGGGCACGTACACCTCAAGGACCTCGGCGACATCGTGGCCCAGGCGATCCGCGAGGCCGGTGGCGTGGCGCGCGAGTTCCACACGATCGCGGTGGACGACGGCATCGCCATGGGGCACAGCGGCATGCTCTACTCGCTGCCGTCGCGCGAGATCATCGCCGACTCGGTCGAGTACATGGTCAACGCGCACCAGGCCGACGCGCTCGTGTGCATCTCCAACTGCGACAAGATCACGCCGGGCATGCTCAACGCCGCGATGCGGCTGAACATCCCGGTGGTGTTCGTCTCCGGCGGACCGATGGAGGCCGGCAAGGCGGTCGTCGTCGACGGCGTCGCGCACGCCCCGACCGACCTGATCACCACGATCTCGGCGTCGGCGAACGCGGCCGTCGACGAGGACGGCTTGTCCATTGTGGAGCGCTCCGCGTGCCCCACGTGCGGGTCGTGCTCGGGCATGTTCACCGCGAACTCGATGAACTGCCTCACCGAGGCGCTGGGCCTGTCGCTGCCGGGCAACGGCTCCACGCTGGCCACGCACGCCGCGCGCCGGAAGCTGTTCTCCGACGCCGGCCGCACCGTGATGGAGCTGTGCCGGCGCTGGTACGGCGAGGACGACGACAGCGTGCTGCCGCGCTCGATCGCCAACCGCAAGGCGTTCGAGAACGCGATGGCGCTGGACATGGCGATGGGCGGCTCGACCAACACGGTGCTGCACATCCTCGCCGCGGCGCAGGAGGGCGAGATCGACTTCACGATCTCCGACATCGACGCCATCGGCCGCCGCGTGCCGTGCCTGTCGAAGGTCGCGCCGAACTCCGACTACCACATGGAGGACGTGCACCGCGCCGGCGGCATCCCCGCGATCCTCGGCGAGCTGAACCGGGCCGGGCTGCTCAACACCGACGTGCGCGCGGTGCACTCGCCCTCGCTCGAGGAGTGGCTGTCCACGTGGGACATCCGCGGCGGTTCGGCGTCGGCCGAGGCGATCGAGCTGTTCCACGCCGCGCCCGGCGGGGTCCGCACCACGGAGGCGTTCTCGACGTCGAACCGGTGGAGCTCGCTCGACACGGACGCGGCGGGTGGCTGCATCCGCGACCTCGAGCACGCCTACACCAAGGACGGCGGGCTCGCGGTGCTGCGCGGCAACCTGGCCGAGAACGGTGCCGTGATCAAGTCCGCGGGCGTGGAGGAGGCGCTGTGGCGGTTCCAGGGTCCGGCGCGCGTGGTCGAGAGCCAGGAGGAGGCCGTGTCGGTCATCCTCGGCAAGAAGATCCAGCCCGGTGAGGTGCTCGTGGTGCGCTACGAGGGTCCGGCCGGCGGACCGGGCATGCAGGAGATGCTGCACCCGACGGCGTTCCTGAAGGGCGCCGGACTGGGCAAGAAGTGCGCGCTGATCACCGACGGCCGGTTCTCCGGCGGGTCGTCGGGCATCTCGGTCGGGCACATCTCGCCGGAAGCGGCGTCAGGCGGCACGATCGGCCTGGTGCACGACGGCGACCAGATCCTGATCGACGTGCACGAGCGCAAGCTGGAGCTGCTGGTGGACGCCGACGTGCTGGCCGAGCGCCGCGCCAAGATGGACGCCTCGGAACGCCCGTGGCAGCCGGCCGAGCGGCAGCGACCGGTCACCGCCGCGCTGCGGGCCTACGCCCGGATGGCCACCTCGGCCGACACGGGCGCGGTGCGCGACCCGAACAAGTAAGCCACACGCGAAGGGCCCCGGCTGCCGCAGCCGGGGCCCTCATCGTTGCCGCCTCAGCGGGCCAGCACGATCACCACCACCGCGGCCGCGGCGGCGATCAGTAGGAAGAAGAACCCGAACGGCACCGGACGGCGTCGCCAGGGGGTGTTGACGTCCAGGGCGATCCGGCCGGACCCGGTGAACAGCAGGGTGAACGCCACGGCCGCCAGCAGCAGCTCGAACTCGAAGCCGTGCGGTTCGAACAACCCGCCGCCCCACTGGACGTACACCGCGTTCGCGGTGACGCCGAGCAGCGCGGCGGCCCCGATCTGGGTGAACAGCCCCAGCACGATCAGCACGGCGCCGATCAGTTCGCTCAGTCCGGTGATCCACGCGAGCAGCGTCGGCTGGGCGGTGTAGCCCATCGACTCCAGCATCCGCGCCGTGCCGTCGATCCCGGGACCGTGGAACAGCCCGAACACCTTCTGCAGCCCGTGCGCGCCCATGATCGCCCCGAGCACGAGCCGCAGCACGAGCAGGCCGAAGTCGAGCCCGCCGTGGTACCGGTTCACCGGCGGCGACGGCCGGTCCTCGACGTCGGAGAGCATGCTGGTGCTGCCACCGGTGTCGGTCGGCTGGTAGTAGGCGGACTCCGTGAACAGGTTCTGCGTCGGCGAATCGTCCTGAGGGCTGGCCACCCGCGCAGGTTAGGCCATCCGTGTCCGGAACGCGACCGTTTCGGCGACGCGTCGGGCGTGCCACCTCGTGGCGGCGGATCATCGGCCTCAGTACTCCCCGTGCACCAGGTTGTTGGGCAGCTCGCCGCCGGCGTACCGGGCGATCTCGGCCGCGACCACCGCGTAGGAGCGGCGCTTGCTGCCCGACACGGTGCCCGCCACGTGCGGCGTCAGCACCAGGTTCGGCGCCGTCCACAGTGGATGCCCGGGTGGCAGCGGTTCGGGGTCGGTGACGTCCAGCGCGGCCCGCAGCCTGCCGCTGGTCAGCTCCGCCACCAGCGCGTCCGTGTCGACCACGGGGCCGCGGGCGGCGTTGACCAGGATCGCACCGTCGGGCATGGCGGCCAGGAACTTCGCGTCCACCATGCCGCGCGTGCGGGAGGTCAGCGGCACCATCAGCGCGACGACGTCGTGCCCGCCCAGCAGGCCGGGCAGTTCGTCCACGGGGTGCACGCCGTCCCGGGCGCTCACCCCCACCATCGTCACGCGCGCGTCGAACGCGGTCAGGCGGCGCTTGAGATGCCGCCCCAGGTCGCCGGCGCCGACGACGAGCACCCGCTTGTCCTGCAGCGTGTCGGTGGCGTGCAGGTTCCAGCGGTGCGCGGACTGGTCGGCGGCGAAGCCCGGCAGTTCCCGGTAGATCGACAGCAGGACCGCCATCACCCATTCGGCCGTGCTGCCGCCGTGGGCGCCGCGGCAGGTGGACAGCAGCACGCCGTCGGGCACGGTGCCGATCCAGTTCTCCGCGCCCGCCGACAGCAGCTGGATCAGCTTCAGGTTGGGCAACGCGCCCAGCAGCGCGCCGCGTTCCTCGGGCCGGTGCGCGCCGGGGACCAGCACCTCCGCCTCGGCCGCTTCCGGCGGCAGCGGCTCGCGCCAGCTGTAGCGGACGGGGCGCACACCGGCGAGCTCACCCAGCGCGAGCAGGCCGTCTTCGTCGGGAACCAGAACCGTGACGGGCATGATCGCCACGGTACTTACCCCTCGTTCACCCGCCGCCACCTAGGCTGGGAGGCGTGCGTGTCGGGAAGGGGAAGGCGCCGCGGCGGCCGCTGTGGCTGCTCGCCGCGTGCGGGTTGCTGCTGACCGGCTGCGCGCAGTTCGACGACCGGGCCGCGAACCAGACGTTCGAACCGGCGCCCGAGCTGACCGCCCCGGCCGGGCCGCAGCCCGAACTGCCCGAGGTCGACGGCGACGAGGGCAAGTCGCGCACCAGCGCGCCCCAGACGTCGATCCCGCCGCCGCGGGGCTGCACCGACTACGACCAGTCGGTGATCGCGACGTGCCTCGACACCGTGTCCGCGGTCGCCGCGCTGCCGAACTCCGGGGCCGCGCCGAGCGGGCTCGCCGCCGAGCGCCGCACGGGTCGGGTCGTGCAGGTCGCCGCCGGTTCCGCGCCGTCCGAGGTCACCCGGCTCGACGTGAGCCCGGCCGGTGACGGCGGCCTGACCGGTCTCGCCCTGTCCCCGACGTTCGCCGAGGACCAGCTGATGTTCGCGTACGTCACCACGGCGACGGACAACCGCGTCGTCCGGTTCACGCGCGGCCAGCCGGCGAAGGCGATCCTGACGGGCATCCCGAAGGGCGCGACGGGCAACCGCGGCGCCATCATGACCGACGGGCGGGGCGCCCTGCTGGTCGCGACGGGCGACGCGGGCGACCCGTCGGCGGCGGCGGACCCGGGCTCGCTCGCCGGGAAGGTCCTGCGCATCGACACGGCCGGCAACCCCGCCGCTGGAAACCCGACGCCCGGTTCGCGGGTGTACGCGAGCGGGGTGCACTCCCCCGGCGGTCTCTGCAAGGCGACGGACGGTTCGCGCACGTGGATCACCGACCGCGGCCCGGCGGTCGATGCGCTGTACTCCATCGCCCCCGGCGCGTCATTGGCCGTGCCGACGTGGACGTGGCCGGACAAGCCTGCGGTGGCGGGCTGCGCGGACAGCGGCACGGCGGTCGTCATCGCCACCTCGGTGGGCGCCAGCCTGCAGGAGCTGCCCATCACGCTGGACGGTTCGGTCGGCGGCAAGCCGAAGGCGCTGATGGACGGCAAGAACGGCACCGCGTACGGCCGCTACGGTGGCCTCGACCAGATCGACGCCCAGTTCGCGCTCGTGGGCACCGTCAACAAGGACGGCGGACAACCCATCTCCAGCGACGATCGGGTCGTGCTGATCTCACTGCAGGCCACCCCCAACGGCGGCAGCGGCAAGGACTGAGCGCGGCACTCGCGGGACGTTGCGGTCAGCGCCGGCGCAAAGCCCGCACGTCCAGCACGGCCGCGACGAGCGACGCCACCGCCCCCAGCATCCCCAGGTACCGCCCCGGCCCCGCGTACAGGCCGACGCCACCGGCGTCGAGCAGCCCGCGGGTGTCCTCGTCGAACTGCCACCCCATCGCGAACCACCCGAGCACCATCAGCAGCACGGCCACCGCGGCGCAGATCAGCCACAGGTGCGGCAACCCGGCGACCCGCACCTTCCGGAACTGCCCGAAAGCCACCACGACGATCCCGGCGAGCAGCACCAGCAGTGGCCCGCACCAGGCCAGGAACCCGGTGGTCCACGCGTCCCGCGCCACGTCCGAACGCGGCAGCTCCCGCAGCGCCTCCTCGACGATCTGCTGCGTCGCCGAGAGGTTGGTCCACGGCAGGAACAGGGCGAGCGTGGCCACCACGCCCGCCCCCAGTCCGACCCACTCGCGCCGGCTGACGCGCTTGACCGAGAACCGCGTGGGCTCCGCCGACACCTTCTTCGGCGAAGGCATCCCTAGGCGCCCACCCGCTCGATGATCAGCTCGCGCACGCGCTTGGCGTCGGCCTGGCCCTTGGTCGCCTTCATGACCGCGCCGACGATCGCGCCCGCGGCCTGGACCTTCCCGCCACGGATCTTGTCCGCGATGTCCGGCTGCGCGGCCAGCGCCTCGTCCACCGCGGCGAGCAGCGCGGAGTCGTCCGACACGACCTTCAGGCCGCGCTTCTCGACGACCTCGTCCGGCTCGCCCTCGCCGGCCAGCACGCCCTTGACCACCTCGCGCGCGAGCTTGTTGGTCAGCTCGCCCGACTCGACCAGGGCGGCCACCCGCGCGACCTGCGCCGGGGTGATCGGGAGCGCGGTCAGCTCGACCTCGCGCGCGTTGGCCTCCTGGGCCAGGAAGTTGACCCACCAGCTGCGTGCCTCGTTCGGCTTCGCGCCCTCGGCCACGGTCGCCTCGACCAGCTCGACCGCGCCGGAGTTGAACAGGTCGCGCAGCTCCTCGGCGGAGAGGTTCCACTCGGTCTGGATGCGCTTGCGGCGCGCGGCCGGCATCTCCGGCAGCGTCCCGCGCAGCTCCTCCACCCACTCGCGCGACGGCGCGATCGGGACCAGGTCGGGTTCCGGGAAGTACCGGTAGTCCTCCGCGGTCTCCTTGGTGCGGCCGGACGACGTGGTGCCGTCGGCCTCCTGGAAGTGCCGCGTCTCCTGCACCACGGTGCCGCCGGACACCAGCACCGCGGCCTGCCGCGTCATCTCGTACCGCACGGCGCGCTCGACGCTGCGGAAGGAGTTGACGTTCTTCGTCTCGGTGCGGGTGCCGAACTCGCTCGCGCCCTTGGGCATCAGCGACACGTTGGCGTCGCACCGCAGCGAGCCCTGGTCCATCCGCACGTCGGACACGTCCAGCGCGCGCAGCAGGTCGCGCAGCGCCGTCACGTACGCACGCGCCACCTCCGGCGCCCGCTCCCCCATGCCGGCGATCGGCTTGGTGACGATCTCGATCAGCGGCACGCCCGCGCGGTTGTAGTCGAGCAGCGAGTGCTCGGCGCCGTGGATCCGCCCGGTCGCGCCGCCCACGTGCAGCGACTTGCCGGTGTCCTCCTCCATGTGCGCGCGCTCGATCTCCACGCGCACGACCTCGCCGTCGTCCAGCGTCACGTCGAGGTAGCCGTTGAACGCGATCGGCTCGTCGTACTGGGAGGTCTGGAAGTTCTTCGGCATGTCCGGGTAGAAGTAGTTCTTCCGGGCGAACCGGCACCACTCGGCGATCTCGCAGTTCAGCGCCAGGCCGATGCGGATCGCGCCCTCGACGGCCTTGCCGTTGAGCACCGGCAGCGCGCCGGGCAGGCCCAGGCACGTCGGGCACACGTGGGTGTTGGGCTCGCCGCCGAACTCGTTCGCGCAGCCGCAGAACATCTTCGTCCTGGTGTTGAGCTCGACGTGGACCTCGAGCCCGAGCACCGGGTCGAACCGCTCGACGACCTCGGCGTAGTCCATCACTTCGGCAACGGCGGTCACGCCGAGACTCCCTTCAGCTCCGGAACCCGGTCGATGATCGAGCCGCGCGCGACCTCGTAGGCGGCGCCGACCCGGTAGAGCCGGTCGTCGGCCAGCGCCGGTGCCATGATCTGCAGGCCGACCGGCAGACCGTCCTCATCGGACAGTCCACTGGGCACGCTCATCGCGGCGTTGCCCGCCAGGTTCGCCGGGATCGTGCACAGGTCGGCGAGGTACATGGCCATCGGGTCGTCGACCCGCTCGCCGATCTTGAACGCCGTGGTCGGGGTGGTCGGCGAGACCAGCACGTCGACCTGCGCGAACGCGGCCTCGAAGTCACGCGTGATCAGGGTCCGCACCTTCTGCGCCGAGCCGTAGTAGGCGTCGTAGTAACCCGACGACAGCGCATACGTGCCGAGCATGATGCGGCGCTTGACCTCGGGCCCGAAGCCCGCCTCGCGGGTCAGCGACATGACCTCTTCGGCGCTGTGCGTGCCGTCGTCGGCGACCCGCAGCCCGTAGCGCATCGCGTCGAAGCGGGCCAGGTTCGAGGACGCCTCGCTCGGCGCGATCAGGTAGTACGCCGGCAGGGCGTAGACGAAGTTCGGGCAGGACACCTCGACGACCTCGGCGCCCAGCGCGCGCAGCTGGTCGACCGCCGCTTCGAACGAGCGCTGCACGCCGGCCTGGTAGCCCTCGCCGCTGAACTCCGTGACGACGCCGACCTTGACGCCCGTGAGGTCACCGCGCAGGCCCTCGCGCGCCGCGGCGACCACCGGCGGCACCGGGGCGTCGATCGAGGTCGAGTCGAGCGGGTCGTGACCGGCGATGACCTCGTGCAGCAGCGCCGCGTCCAGCACGGTGCGGGCGCACGGCCCGGCCTGGTCCAGCGACGACGAGAAGGCGACCAGCCCGTACCGCGACACCCCGCCGTAGGTCGGCTTCACGCCGACCGTGCCGGTGACCGCGCCGGGCTGGCGGATCGAGCCGCCGGTGTCGGTGCCGATCGCCAGCGGCGCCTCGAAGGCGGCCAGCGACGCGGACGAACCACCGCCGGAGCCCCCCGGGATGCGGGTGTGGTCCCACGGGTTGCGCGTCGGGCCGAACGCCGAGTTCTCGGTGGAGGAGCCCATCGCGAACTCGTCCATGTTGGTCTTGCCCAGGATCGGCACGCCCGCCTCGCGCAGCTTGCGCGTCACCGTCGCGTCGTACGGCGGAACCCAGTTCTCCAGGGTCTTCGACCCGCACGTGGTGGCCAGGCCCTTGGTGGCGAGCACGTCCTTGAGCGCGAGCGGCACACCGGCGATCGGCGAGGCCGGGGCCTGCCCCCCGGCCAGGGCGGTGTCGACCGCGCGGGCCGCGGCCAGCGCGCCCTCGGCGTCGACGTTGAGGAAGGCGTGCACGGCCCCGTCGACCTCGCCGATGCGGTCCAGGTGGGCCTGCGTGACCTCCTCCGACGACACCTCGCGGGCGTGGATCTTGTCCGCGAGCTCGGCGGCGGACAGGCGTGTTAGGTCGGTCACTGTTCCTCCCCCAGGATCCGCGGCACCCGGAAGCGGCCCTCCTCGGCGGCCGGCGCACCGGCCAGCGCCTGCTGCTGGGTCAGCCCGGGCCGGACCACGTCCTCGCGGAAGACGTTCGTGAGCGGCACGGCGTGCGAGGTCGGCGGTACGTCGTCGGCGGCGACCGCGCTGACCTTGGCCACCGCGTCCAGGATCTGGTCGAGCTGACCTGCGAAAACGTTCAGCTCCTCGTCGGTGACGGCGAGCCTGGCGAGCTTGGCCAGGTGCGCGACCTCGTCGCGGGAAATGTTGGGCACGCGGGTGACTCCCGGGGTGTGCGGATCGGTGTTTCGGTAAGTCACAAGTCTATGGCGGCGGGCCCTGCGACCTCGACCGGGTTGTGTACGGCGGGCGCGCAATCCGGTCTCGGTAGGCAGACGATGGCTCCCCGTAACGGCCTTCGTCTGTCACAATCAGCGGCCGGTTGCGCTCCCCGGCGAGGCGGGAGCGCCGGACCCGAGAGGGGTTCACGTTGTCCTTCCTGATCCGGGTGCAGCTCCCGGACACGCCAGGAACCCTCGGAGCGGTCGCGACGGCTCTCGGCATGATCGGGGCGGACATCCTCTCGGTGGACGTGGTCGAGCGCGGCGGCGGCGTCGCGATCGACGACATGGTCGTCGAGCTGCCCTCCGGGCGGCTGCCGGACGCGGTGATCACCGCGGCGGAGAGCGTCGAAGGTGTCGAGGTCGACGCGGTGCGGCCGTACGCCGGCGTCCTGGACACCCACCGCGAGCTGGAGCTCGTCGAGGAGATCGCCGAGCAGCCCGCGTCCGGGCTGGCCGTGCTGGTCGAGGGCGTGCCGCGGATCATCCGCGCGGGCTGGGCGATCGTGGTGTCGGTGAGCGAGCCCGGTGTCGACCGGCTGGCCTCCTCCAGCGCCGCACCCGAGGCGCCGATCACCGACCTGCCGTGGCTGCCCCTGGAGCGCGCCACGATCCTGGACTCCGAGGACACCTGGGTGCCCGAGACCTGGCAGGAGCTGGGCACCGAACTGGCCGCGACCCCGCTGGGCAAGCCGGACAAGGCGCTGCTGGTCGGCCGCCCCGGCGGCCCGATGTTCCGGGCCGCCGAGGTCGCGCGGCTGGCCCACCTGGCCGGGATCGTCGCCGTCGTGCTCGACGGCTGAGCTACGGGACCTTCGAGGGCCACCAGATCCGCCTGCCGACGTCCAGCGTCAGCGCCGGCACCAGCAGCGAGCGCACCACCAGCGTGTCAAGCAGGACGCCGAAGGCGACGATGAACGCGATCTGCGCCAGGAACAGGATCGGGATGACCGACAGCGCCGCGAAGGTCGCCGCGAGCACCACCCCGGCCGAGGTGATCACGCCGCCGGTGAGCGTGAGCCCGCGCAGGGTGCCCTCGCGGGTGGTCGAGCGGACGGCCTCCTCGCGCACGCGCGTCATCAGGAAGATGTTGTAGTCGATCCCGAGCGCGACCAGGAAGACGAACCCGAACAGCGGCACCGCCGGGTCCGCGCCGGGGAAGTCCAGCAGGTGGTTGAACACCAGCGCGGACACACCCATGGTCGCGGCGAAGGACAGCACCACGGTGGCGATCAGCAGCAGCGGCGCGAGCAGGGCGCGGAGCAGGAGCGCGAGCACCGCGAAGATCACCACCAGCACGATCGGGATGATCAGCGCGCGGTCGCGCTCGGACGTCGCCTGCGTGTCGAGCTGGGTGGCGGTGGTGCCGCCGACCAGGGCGTTCGCGCCGGGCACCGCGTGGACGGCCTGCCGGACGCGGCCGACGGTGTCCAGGGCGGCCTCGGAATCGGGCGCGTCGGTGAGGACCGCGATGATCTGGACGCGGCCGTCGACGACGTTCGGCGCCGCGGCGACGTGCGCGACACCGTCCACCTGGGCCGCCCGCGCGACGTCCTCGGCCCGGCCGGCGTCGGCGATGATCACGGTCGGCGAGCCCGAGCCGCCCGGGAAGTGCCGGACCAGGGCCTCCTGCCCGGCCACCGACTCGACCGGGGTGAGGAACAGGTCGGTCTGGGCGACGCCGCCGGCCTTGAGCTGCGGGACGAAGGCCGCGCCGGCCAGCAGGAGGACCGTCGTGCCGATCCAGATCGCGCGCGGTTTGGCGGCGACCGCCCCGGCGATGCGGCCCCAGATGCCGCTCGACTCCGGGTGCGGTGAGCCGAGCTTCGGGCGGATCGGCCAGAACGCGGCACGCCCCAGTAGGGCGAGCGCGGCGGGCAGGAACGTGACGGAGGCTCCGAACGCGGCGGCGATGCCGATCGCGGCGACCGGGCCGAGGCCCCGGTTGGACTGCAGGTCGGAGAACAGCAGGCAGAGCACGCCGAGCACGACGGTCCCGGCCGACGCGGCGATCGGGGGCAGGGTGGCGCGCCAGGCGAGCATGACGGCTTCGTAGCGGCTTTCGGTGTCGCGCAACTGTTCGCGGAAGCGCGAGACGAGCAGGAGCGCGTAGTCGGTGGCGGCGCCGAAGACGAGGATGAACAGGATGCCCTGACTCTGGCCGTTGAGGGTGAGGACGTCGTGGTCGGCGAGGACGTAGACGACGAGGCTGGCGAGCCCGAGCGCGAAGACGGCGGACAGCAGGACGATCAGCGGCAGCAGTGGACTGCGGTAGACCACGACGAGGATCAGGGCGACGACCAGCCCCGCGACCAGCAGGAGGAGGCCGTCGAGGCCGCCGAAGGCGGTGACCAGGTCGGCGATCTGCGCGGCCGGGCCGGCGACGAGGACGGTGAGGCCGGGCGGGGCGTTCTCGAGTTCGGTGCGGATCTTCTCGACGACCTCGCCGGGTTCGCCGCCGGTCGCGACGGGGACGGTGAGTTCGAGGGCGTCGCCGTCCCGCTGGGAGAGTTCCGGCCCGGTGGCGCCGGTGACGCCCGGAATGGCCTTGAGGCGCTCGGCCGTCTCGGTGAGGAACGCGGCGTCCTGCGGGGTGATGCCGCCCGCCCGCTCCGCGACGACGATCGCCGGGAGGGTCTGGTTCGCGGAGAAGGCCTTCTGCTCGTCCAGGGCGCGGGTGGACTCGGCGGAGGCGGGCAGGAACGACGAGTTGTCGTTGGTCGAGACGTCACTGAGCTTGCCGGTGTACGAGCCGCCGAACCCGCCCAGGGCGAGCCAGCCGATCACGAGCAGAGCGGGGACGAGCCAGCGGGCGGTCCTCATGGGCTAATACAGTCCTGGTGTCGACGATTTGTTCAGCGGGCTGAACATTACCGGGAGGCGTGGTTGGCCGCAGAGGAAGACCCGGCAAAGCGGACATCGCGCCGCTCGGACCCGGCGCTGGAAGGTGTCCCGCCGGCACGCCCGCCCGGGCCGGGCAGCCGATCCGCTCCACCGGCCGGTGCTCCGGCGGCACCCTCCGGCGGCCGGCCGCCCGGGGACGAGGGCGTGGCGTCCTGGCCGACGGGGCGGCTGCTGTCGGCGGCGGCACGGCTGGTCGAGCAGCGCTGGAACGCGCGGCTGGAGGCGCTCGGGCTGTCGCACGCGGGCCTGATCGCGCTGCACACCTTGCGCGCGGGGCCGTTGTCGCAACGGGAGCTGGCCCGCCAGTGCCAGGTGACGGACCAGACGATGAGCCGCACCCTCGAGCGCCTGTCGCGGTCGGGGTTCGTCACGCGGGTCCCCGACCCCCTCGACGGGCGCCGCTCCTTGGCGAGCCTCACGCCCGCGGGCGTGGCGACGCTGGACGAGGCGGAGCAGATCGCGCGGGACGACACCTCGGTGATCGGCGCACTGGGCGACGACGTCGCGTTCCGGCGCCAGCTGATCCACCTCATCGGGCACCTCACCGAAGGGTCATGACAAGTGTCATAACCACGCGCTAGTGTGGGTCCATGCAGGTGGGTTTCGTCGGGCTGGGCGTCATGGGCACGCCGATGGCGTTGAACCTCGTCCGCGCGGGCACGCCGCTCGTGGTGTGGAACCGGACGCCGGCCAAGGCCGAGGTGCTGCGGGCGGCGGGCGCGGAGGTGGCGGCGAGCGCGGCCGAGGTGTGCCGGCGGTCGGACGTCGTGTTCCTGATGCTGGCCGACGGGCCCGCGGTCGACGCGGTCCTGGGGCGCGGGGGAGGCGAGTTCGCGGCGAACGTGGGCGGGCGGACGGTCGTGCACATGGGCACCACGTCGCCGGAGTACTCGCAGGGGCTCGCGGCGGAGGTCGCGGCGGCGGGTGGCTCGTACGTCGAGGCGCCGGTGTCGGGGTCGCGCAAGCCGGCCGAGGCGGGTCAGCTGGTGGGCATGCTGGCCGGTCACCCCGCGGCGACGCGCGAGGTGGCGCCGTTGCTGCGGCCGATGTGCCACCAGGTGGTGGAGTGCGGGCCGGTGCCGAACGCGTTGCTGATGAAGCTGGCGGTGAACCTGTACCTGATCACCATGGTGACGGGCCTGGCCGAGGCGGTGCACTTCGCGCAGCGGCGGGGCCTCGACCTCGGGCGGTTCGTGGAGGTGCTGGATGCCGGTCCGATGGCCAGCAGCGTGTCCCGGGTGAAGGCGGCGAAGCTCGTGACCGGCGATTTCGAGGTGCAGGCGTCGATCGCGAACGTGCTGGAGAACAACCGGCTGGTCGCGGAGGCCGCCCGCGCGGCCGGCGTGGCGTCGCCGCTGCTGGACGTGTGCCACGCGCTGTACGGCGAGACGGTGAGGCTCGGGTACGGCGACGAGGACATGGCCGCGGTCGTGCGAGCGATCGAGTCCCGCACCGACGGCACACCCCTGCCCACGGCGACGTGACCGTCCCGTGTGGACGACAAGGTCCCGGCGCGGCGTAGCAGCGACCGCCCCCGCGAGTAACGCGCGCGGCGGCGCAACGTGGTAACGCGCGCGGCGAAACGTGGTGACGCGCGCGGCAGCGCAACGTGGTGGCTCCCGCGGGCCCGGCCGGCGCGTCCTTCCCAGGGGTGATCAGCGCGGGAGGCGGTGGAACCGCCCGGCAGCTCGGCGGAACCGCGGACGACTCAAGCACCAACCGGAGGCGCGCAGCCACAGGCCCGGCAGCGGTCCCGTCCCACGCCGGAATGCGGGTCCATCGGGAGACCGCCGAGAACTCCCGGACGACTCAGAACACCAACCGGAAGGCGCGGAGCCACAGGCCCGGCAGGGGTTCCCAGTCGCGGTCGGGGATGCGGCTGAAACCCAGCCGCGTGTAGAGGCGGTGCGCGGTCGTCATCGCGTCGAGGCTGGACATCACCACGGCCGACGCGCCGGCCTCGCGGGCCCGGTCGAGGACCGCCCGGGTCAGCGCCTCACCGACGCCGCGGCCACGTGCGGCCGGCGCGGTGGCCAGCATCCGGAACTCCAGCTCGCCCTCGCGGGAGATCTCCGCGTACTCCGTGCCCGCGCGCACCACCGTCACCGAACCCAGCAGGCCGCCCTCGTCGACCGCGACGAGGAGCTCCGCGTGCTCGGCACGGCGCGCGGCGTCGGTCAGTTCGCGCACGTAGTCGTCGTCCTCGCTGATCAGGCCGTCGGCCAGATAGGCCGACGCGGTCAGCGCCCCCACCGCCGCGAACTCCTCCGGCCGCGCCGGTCTGACCGAGATCTCACTCACCGGCGTCCTCCCCCGCCGGCAGCGCCACCTCGGCCGCGGCCTCCGGGCCACGGTCCAGCAGCACCTGGAAACCCGACTCGTCCAGAACCGGAACCTTCAACTGCACCGCCTTGTCGTACTTGGACCCCGGCGCGTCGCCGACCACCACGAACGCCGTCTTCTTCGACACCGAACCGGCGGCCTTGCCGCCGCGCGACATGATCGCCTCCTTGGCCTCGTCCCGCGAGAACGTGTTCAGCGACCCGGTCACCACGATCGACAGCCCCTCCAGCGTGCGCGGCACCGACTCGTCGCGCTCCTCGGCCATCCGCACCCCGGCGCGGCGCCACTTCTCCACCACCTCGCGGTGCCAGTCGACGGCGAACCACTCGCGCAGGGCGTTCGCGATGGTCGGGCCGACACCGTCCACATCGGCCATCGCCTCCTCACCGGCCTGCTCGATCGCGTCCAGCGAACCGAACTCGCGCGCCAGCGCCTGCGCCGCCGTCGGACCGACGTGCCGGATCGACAACGCCACCAGCACCCGCCACAGTGGACGGTCCTTCGCACTGTCCAGGTTGGCCAGCAGCTTGCGCCCGTTGGCCGACAGCTCCCCCGCCTTGGTGCGGAACAGCTCCACCTGCCCCAGCTTCTGCTCGTCGAGGTCGAAGATGTCGCCCTCGTCGACGACCACACCGGACTCCAGCAGCGCCGTCGCCGCCTCGTACCCGAGCATCTCGATGTCGAACGCGCCGCGACCGGCGAGGTGGAACAACCGCTCCCGCAACTGGGCGGGACAGGACCGCGCGTTGGGGCAGCGGATGTCGACGTCGCCCTCCTTCTGGTGGGCCAGCTTCGTGCCGCACTCCGGGCAGAACGTCGGCATGACGAACTCGCGCTCGTCACCGGTGCGCACGTCGACCACCGGGCCGAGCACCTCGGGGATCACGTCGCCCGCCTTGCGGATCACCACGCGGTCACCGATCAGGACGCCCTTGCGCTTGACCTCCTGCGCGTTGTGCAGCGTCGCCATCGCCACCGTCGACCCGGCCACCTTCACCGGCTCCATCACCGCGAACGGCGTGACCCGACCGGTTCGGCCGACGTTGACCTGGATGTCGAGCAGCCGGGTGGTCGCCTCCTCCGGCGGGTACTTGTAGGCGATCGCCCACCGCGGCGCGCGCGACGTGCTGCCCAGCCGCCGCTGCAGCGACACCTGGTCGACCTTCACCACGATGCCGTCGATCTCGTGCTCGGCGTCGTGCCGGTGCTCGCCCCAGTACCGGATGTGCTCCAGCAGCTCGGACGCCTCGTCGACGACCTTGGTGTGGCCGGACACCGGCAGCCCCCACGCGGCCAGCGCCTGGTACGCCTCGGACTGGCGGGCCGGCTCGAACCCCTCGCGCTTGCCGAGGCCGTGGCAGATCAGCCGGAGCCGGCGGCTGCGCGTGACCTTGGGGTCCTTCTGCCGCAACGATCCGGCCGCGGTGTTGCGCGGGTTCGCGAACGGCGGCTTGCCCGCCTCGACGAGCTTCGCGTTGAGCTCGGTGAAGTCCTCGACCCGGAAGAACACCTCGCCGCGCACCTCGACGAGGTCGGGCACCGGGTACTCGTCGGTGCCGGTCAGCGTCTCGGGCACCTGCTCGAGCGTGCGGACGTTGAGCGTGACGTCCTCACCCGTCCGCCCGTCGCCGCGGGTCAGCCCCCGGACCAGCCGCCCCTTCTCGTACAGCAGGTTGATGGCCAGGCCGTCGATCTTGAGCTCGCACAGGTACTGCGTGGAGCCGCCGACCTCCTTCTCCACGCGCTCGACCCACGCCTGCAGCTCCGCCTCGTCGAAGACGTTGTCCAGGCTCATCATGCGTTCGAGGTGGTCGACCGCGACGAAGTCGGTGGAGAACGTGCCGCCGACGTTCTGCGTCGGCGAGTCGGGCGTGGCCAGGCCCGGGTACTCCGACTCCAGCCGCTCCAGTTCCTTGAGCAGCTCGTCGAACTCGCCGTCGGTGATGACGGGCGAGTCCAGCACGTAGTACCGGAACTGGTGTCCGCGCACCTCTTCGGCGAGTGCGCCATGGCGCTCGCGAACCTCGGCGGGCACCTCGGTGACGTCCTGTGCGGCGGGGGTCTCACTCACAGTCCGTCAGCTTAGTCAGCACCACCGACACTTTCCGGACGTTCCTGGTCCAGACCCCGGACCAGGTCACGCAGTTCGAGCAGCGTGATGGCGCCGTCCGGCTCGGTCCCGGCCGTCTCCACCCTGCGCAACCGCTCGGCCGCGAGGCGTTCGCCGAGGGTGGCGTCCAGCGGCAGGAAGGTCATCGCCGACCGCGCGGCGTCGTCGAGTTCACCCAGCAGCGGGTGGTGCACCGCGACGTCGACCACCCCTTCGGCCTCGTCCACCTGAGCGGCGACGCGCACGTCGGCGAGCGCGACCGACCGCGTCCCCAGGTTCACCGTCACGCCGGACGGGTCGGGCACCGGCGGGACCGAGTCGTGGTACTCCCAGATCGCGTCCTCGGGCGGCGCCGCCGCCTTCCACGCATCGGTGAAGGGCCGCAGCGCGGGGTCCTCCTGCCCGCTCACCACGAGGGCGTAAATCGCGCGTTGCCCTCGTTCGAGTGACACGTGCAGGTTCGGGTGCAGTTCGGCGACGGCGTCGGCCAGCTCGACCTCGACCCGCTGCGGCTCCCGGTCACCGAGCGCGGCGCTGATCTCCGGCAGCATCTCGGACCAGCGGCGCCAGAACCGCCGCGCGGCCGCCACCGGGTCGTCCGGCACCGCCTGTTCGGGCCACGCGGTGCGCGGGTCGGGCAGCTGGTCCTCCGCGCGCTGTCGTCGGAACCATCGCATCGTGCGTTCCTACCAGCCTTCCGGTGGCTCCACGAACGCCTTGCCCAGATCGGTCGCCAGCTTCAGCGCGCGGCGCACCCAGTCGCCGGTCGCGCCGGCGAACCCGCAGGTGGGCGTGGGCACCGCGCGGTCGGCCAGGGTCGACCGGTTGAACCCGAGCCGGTCGGCCAGTGCCAGCGCGGGCTGCGCCAGCTCGCGCAGCGACGGCCGGCGCGCCGGTTCCAGCGCCGGCACCAGGCCCAGGAACAGGACCGTGCCGCTGTCCCACGCCTCACCGATCTCGTCGAGCAGGGTCGACGGCGCGCCGGCGAGGAGGGTGGCGTCGATCGCGAGTGCGCCCGCGCCCGCCGCGCGCAGGAGGCCGACCGGCGGCCGCGCGGCGCAGCAGTGCACGACCACCGGCTGACCGGTCAGCTCGCCGGCCCGCTCGATGACGTGACCCAGCAGCTCCCGGGCCTCCGGTTCGGGGACGGCGGGGACGTTGCCGTACCCGGACGGGGTGGGCAGGGCGCCGGCGAGGACGTCGGGCAGCGTCGGCTCGTCCAACTGGACGACGACCTCGGCGCCGGTGCGCGCCTTCAGCTCGGCGACGTGCGCGGCGAGCCCCTCGAGCGCCGATTCGGCGAACTCCCGGACGGCGCCGCGGTCGGTCAGCACGCGGTGCCCGCGCGGCAGCTCGATGCCCGCGGCGAGCGTCCACGGCCCGGCCAGCTGCGTCTTGATCACCGGCGCGCCGCCGGCCTCGGTGACCGCGTCCAGGTCCCACCGCAGGAGGTCGACCGCGCGCCGGTGGTCGCGCCCCGGCCGCGCCGCGACGCGGTAGCCGCTGGGCACGACCTCGACCGCGAGGTCGACCAGCATCGCGGCGGTCCGCCCGATCAGGTCCGCGCCGACGCCGCGCGCGGGCAGCTCCGGCAGGTGCGGGAAATCGGGCAGCTCGCCGAAGACGACGGCGGCCGCTTCCGCGGGTTCGGTACCGGGCATCGACCCGATCGCGGTGGCCGCGCCGGGGGGCCAGACGTGTTCGCTCACACCCCGATTCTCCAAGCCGGACGCGCCGGTCGCGTCCCGGGCCTCGGGTCGGGCCCGGGAAAGGCGCCGGGAGGATTAACGGAAAGGCACCCGGATTGGCGAATCGGGCCAAGCCGGACATTTCCGTGCAATTCACCGGTCGTCTCCCGTTCTTGATTTTCCCTGGCTAACCTTGGCGTGCATGACGAGCAGTTCGCGGCACGCGGGCGGTGGCACCCTGTTCACCGAGCCCTTCCTGGTGGTCAGCCAGCGTGCCCGGCTGGCCGAGGTGGCGAACGGGTTCGCGGTGCGGGACCAGTACGGGCGGCCGCTGGGGGCGGTGGTGGAAGCCGACCGGAGCGCGTTCCGGAAAGCGCTGCGCGTGCTGACGAATTCCGACCGGTTTCGCCCGCACTGTTTCGACGTGCGCGACTCCGGCGGAAGTGTCGTGCTGAAAGTGCGGGTGCACGACTCGCGATTCCTGGTGACCCGCGCGGACGGCACCCCGATCGGGGAGATCGCGCGGGCGGGCCGGACCCGGTTCACCTTTTCGGCGCACGGCCGGGCGGTCGGCACCCTGGCGGGCCGGGGCGCCTGGGACTTCGTGCTCACCGACGCCGGCGGCACCGAGGTCGCGCGGGCGACCAAGACGTTCGACGACGTGCTCGGCGAGACCTTCAGCAGCGCCGACCACTACGTGGTGGAGGTGTTGGCGCAGCTCACCGATCCGCTGGCGAGCCTGGTGATCGCCGCCGCGCTGACCCTGGACACCGCGTTGCGGCACGGTGGGTGACGCGGGTCTCAACCGCGTCCGGTAGACATTCCACCCGGGAAGTTCCAAAGTGAAATATCCCGGGTTGGAAAGGACGATGAGGTCTCGTGGAAGCACTCCCCGAAGGCAGCGCCGAATGGAGCGAACCGGGCCTGTACGCCGTCGCGCCGGGTGTGCACCGGATCCCGTTGCCGCTGCCGAACGACGGGCTCAAGGCCGTCAACGTCTACGCCCTCACCGAGGGCTCCGACCTGGTGCTCATCGACTCCGGCTGGGCGCTGGCCGAGGCCCGCGAGCAGCTGGCCGCCGCGCTCAAGGGACTGGGCGCCGAACTCGGTGACGTGAGCCAGTTCCTGGTCACGCACGTGCACCGCGACCACTACACGCAGGCCGTCGCGCTGCGGCGCGAGTTCGGCGGGCGGATCGCGCTGGGCTCGCTGGAGGAACCGTCGCTGCGCGTGACGGCCGATCCGGATGCCGTGCCGCTGATCGGGCAGATCCGGTCGCTGCGGATGTGCGGCGCGGACCCGGTGGCCGACGAGCTGGTGCGGGTGTTCGAGATCCACGGGCGCAACACCGAGGCGTCGATCTGGGAGCTGCCCGACGAGTGGCTCACGCCGGGCCGCCGCACCGTGCTGCCCGGCCGCGCGCTCGACGTCGTGCACACGCCGGGGCACACGGCCGGGCACGTCGTGTTCGACGACGGCGCCGCCGGGCTGATGTTCACCGGCGACCACGTGCTGCCGCACATCACGCCGTCGATCGGTTTCCAGCCCGCCGTCGCCGAGATGCCGCTGCGCGACTTCCTCGACTCGCTGCGCCTGGTGCGCGGCATGCCGGACCGCCGGATGCTGCCCGCGCACGGCCCGGTGACCGACAGCGTGCACGCCCGCGTCGACGCGCTGCTGGACCACCACGCCCAGCGGCTCGATGTCATCGCCACGACCATTGTGGACGGTGCGCGGACGGCGTACGAGTCCGCGCTGCGGATTGGCTGGACGCGGCGGCAGCGCAAGCTCGGCGAGCTGGACGTGTTCAACCAGATGCTGGCCGTCCTGGAGACCGCGGCCCACCTGGACCTGCTGGTCCACCAGGGCAAGCTGGCACTCCTGGTCGAGGACGGGGTGCGCCGGTACTCGGTGGCGTAGCCGATCGCGTAGGCTGGGGGCAACGGGCAGGTCCGATCGCCGTTCGTGCCGGTTGCGAGATGCACCGGAGCGGCTCGCGTCATCGAAGGATGCCGTCGGCCCCCGTCTCCCGAGGAGTTCCGCATGACCCAAGCTCACCCTGCGCAGGACGCGCACGCCGTCCGCTTCAGCCACCCCGACACGCCCGAGCCCGTGGCGGCCCCGGCCGCGACCCAGGCCGCCCGCGAGGTCCGGTTCTCCGGGCGGCAGGCCGCGCCGGCGCGGCCGCGGCGCTGAGATCAGGAGAACTGGTCCCGCAGCTCGCGCTTGAGGATCTTGCCCGAGGCGTTCCGCGGCAGGTCGGACACGAAGCGGATCGCCTTGGGCACCTTGAACGCGGACAGCCGCGAGCGCACGTGGGCGATCAGCGCCTCCGCGTCGACGTCTTCTTTGGACACCACCACCGCGGTGATCGCTTCGATCCACTTCTCGTCCGGGACGCCGATGACGGCCGCTTCGGCGACGGCGGGATGCGTGTAGAGCGCGTCCTCGACCTCGCGTGACGCCACGAGCACCCCGCCGGTGTTGATGACGTCCTTGATGCGGTCGACGACGTAGATGTAGCCCTCCTCGTCGATCCGCACCAGGTCGCCCGAGTGGAACCAGCCGTCCCGGAACGCCTCTGCCGTCTCCTCCGGCTTGTCCCAGTACCCCTCGCACAGCTGCGGGCTGCGGTACACGCACTCGCCCGACTCGCCCGGTGCGACGTCGTTGCCCTCGGCGTCCACCACCCGCAACTCCACGAACAGCGCCGGCCGCCCGGCCGAATCGGGCCGCGTCGCGTGGTCCCCGGGCCGCAGGATCGTCGCCAGCGGGCCGATCTCCGACTGCCCGAAGCAGTTGTAGAAACCCAGCTCCGGCATGGCTTCCCGGAGCCGCTCGAGCACCGGGCCCGGCATGATCGACGCGCCGTAGTACGCCTTCCGCAGCGCGCTCAGGTCCTTCGACCCGAAGTCGGGGTGGTTGGCCAGCGCGACCCACAGCGTCGGCGCGGCGAAGAACGCGCCGTGCCGGTCCTCGGCCAGGCGGCGCAGCACGTCCGTCGGGTCGGGCGTCTCGAGAAGCGTGTTCGTCGCGCCCACCGCGAGCCACGGCACGAGGAACACGTGCATCTGCGCCGAGTGGTAGAGCGGCATGACGTGCAGCGGGTCGTCGTCCGCCGTCAGGTCCAGGCCGGTGATGCAGGAGAGGTACTCGTGCACCAGCGCCCGGTGGGTCATCATCGCGCCCTTGGGACGCGAAGTGGTGCCGGACGTGTACAGCAGCTGCACGAGGTCGCCGTCGGCCACCTCGACGTCCAGCGCGGGCACCTCACCGGACAACGCCACCAGTGCGCCGTCGGCGTCGCGCAGCGGCACCACCTGCTCCAGCGGCGGCAGGTTGCCGGCCAGGGCCGGGTCGGCGAGCGCGACGCGGCTGCCGGACTGTTCGACCAGGTAGGCCAGCTCGCCGCCGGTGAGGTTGTAGTTGATCGGCACGTGCACGAGCCCGGCGCGGGCGCACGCGAGGAAGCCGATCAGGTAGGCGTCGGAGTTCTTGCCGTAGGCGGCCACCCGGTCGCCCTTGTCCAGGCCGAGCCCGAGCAGGTGCGCGGCGGCGCGGGTGACGGCGTCGTCGAGCTCGGCGTAGGTCCACGTGCGGTCGGCGAAGCGCAGGGCCACGCGCGAGGGCCAGCGCGCGGCGCTGCGCCGGAGGATGTCCGCGACGGTACTGGAGCGGAGCGTGGTCAAGGGGAACTCCTCCTTCGGCGCCGGTGCCATACTCGGGGGTCGTGAGTGAGATCCACATTAGACGAGCCCGGCGCGCGGATGTCGAGGCGATCGTCGCGATGCTCGCCGACGACCCCCTCGGCGCCCAGCGGGAGACGCCCGGCGACCCGTCGCCCTACCTGCGGGCGTTCGAGGCCATCGACGCCGACGCGAACCAGCTGCTCGTCGTCGCGGAACGGGACGGCGAGGTGGCCGGCACGCTGCAGCTGACGTTCATCCCCGGCCTGTCCCGCCGCGGCGCGACGCGGGCGCTGGTCGAGGGCGTTCGCGTGCGCTCCGGCCTGCGCGGCGGCGGACTCGGGGCCCACCTGATGAAGTGGGCCGTCGACGAGGCGCGGCGCCGTGGGTGCGCGCTGGTCCAGTTCACCTCCGACGCCTCTCGCACCCGCGCGCACGCCTTCTACGAGCGGCTCGGCTTCGAGGCGACCCACCTGGGGTTCAAGCTCATGCTCTGACCAGGCCGTGTCCGGTGAGCCATCGGAGCCAGAGGGTGATGGCGGCGATGGTGGGTCCGGCGCGTTTGGCGTAGCGCGTGGCGAGGTCGCGGAACTGTTTTCGCTGGTTGAAGCGGCGTTCGACGACGTTGCGCCGCTTGTAGGTTGCGCGGTCGAAGGCGGGCGGGAGCCCTTGGCGGCGGGCGATCTGGTCTGCGCGCTCCTGGCTGATGAACCGGATTCGTCGGTCCCGCATAGCCTGCCGTGTCGAGGGCGGGGGTGCAGCCCCCTTTTTCGGGCGCCAGCCGCGTGCCGGTGCGCCCGGACCACGCTCGAATCGACCGAGACGACCCATTCCACATCGCCGACCGAGTCGTCTTTGACGATCACCTCGTCCAGAATCGTCTGCCAGGTGCCGTCGGCGGTGCACAACCGCAACCGCCCGTGCGCGGTCTTCCACCGCCCCGTTCGCAGCTTCCACAGAATCGCGTTGCGCACCTGCCGGTGATGCGCGGTCCGTCACCTCACCCCGACCCGAGATCAAACCAGAACCCCCAGCTCGATCAATTGCAGGACATCACCTAGAGCACTGCCGAGACCACGCGGCGGATGGCGTCCAGGTCGACGTCCTCCGCCAGCGTCTCCTCCGCGGGTTTGTCCGGGAACGGCTCCTCGGCGGCGAAGAGCGTGCGGAACAGCCGCGGTAGCACGGTGCGGTCGATCAGGTCCTGGGCGGCCGACGTGCTGCGCGGGCCGTCCATCCCGAAGTGCCCGGCCAGGTGCGCGGCCAGCCGCTCGCGTGGGCCGACGAACGCGGCGTCGAAGTAGGCGCGCGCGCTGCCGGGCAGCCGCTCCGCCGCGGTGATGCTCAGCCGGCACGTCGCGAGCTGCCGGTCCCACAGCATGAGCTGCAGGAATCGCCCGCAGTAGAGCGCCACCGCCTCCGCCGGGTCCTCGGCGTAGGCGTCCGGGGTCTTGAGGGTGTCCAGGTGCAGCTCGCGCGCCAGGTCCAGCACCGCGAGGAACAGCTTGTCCTTGCTCTCGAAGTGCGCGTACAGCGAGCGCTTGGACGTGCCGGCCCGCGCCGCGACCGTGTCCATCGACGCCCGTTCGTAGCCGGTCTCGAGGAACACCTCCTTGGCCTCGAACAGGATGTGGCGCCGCAGTTCTTCGCCACGCCTCTGCGACGCACCAGCTCGGCTCATCGTTCTTGCACCCTCAAAAAGTAAACGGTACGGTCGAGTTTACTTACTCCGGACGACCCGAAGAGGAACGTCATGATCGTCGTCACCACCCCCACCGGACACATCGGACGCCAGGTCCTCGACCACGTGCTCGCCGCGGGACGGCCGGTTCGCGTCGTCGTGCGCGATCCGGCCGGACTGCCCGCCGAGGTGCGCGACCGGGTCGAGGTCGTCCCAGGGTCGCACGGCGATCCGGACGTCGTCGCACGCGCCTTCGACGGCGCCGACGCCGTGTTCTGGCTGGTACCAGCCGACCGGCGCGCCGCGGGCCCCGTCGAGGCCTACCGCGAGTTCAGCCGCCCGGCGGTGGAAGCGCTGACCGGGCAGCGCGTCGTCGGCATCACCGCGCTGGGCCGCGGCACACCGCTGGCCGGTCACGCCGGGCACGTGACAGGCTCGCTGGCGATGGACGACCTGATCGCCGGCACCGGAGTGCCCTTCCGCGCGCTGGCCGCGGCCACGTTCATGGACAACGTGCTCCGGCAGGTCCGGGGCATCAAGGAGCGGGGCATGCTGTTCGACGCCGTCTCCCCCGACCACGTCCAGCCGATGGTCGCCAGGCGCGACATCGCGGCCGTCGCCGCGCGCCTGCTGCTCGACGACACCTGGACCGGGCAGGAGGAGGTCCCGCTGCTCGGACCCGAGAACCTGTCCGGGAACGACGTGACCGCCATCATGTCCGACGTGCTCGGCTTCCCCGTGCGGTACGGGCAGGTTCCGGGCGCGGCGTTCAAGGAGCAGCTCATCGGCGCCGGTCTGTCCGAGGCCATGGCCCAGTCGATGCTCGACATGGCGATCGCGAAGGACAAGGGCCTGGACGACGGCGTGACCCGGGCGCCGCGGCACGCGATCGACACGCCGACCACGTTCCGCCGGTGGTGCGAGGACGTCCTCAAGCCGGCGGTCGAGGCGGCCTGACCGTGTCCTCGCCGGCACCGGCCCCCACGGTCAGGTCGCGGCCTCCACCGGGCTGCGGAACTGCGCCGAGTACAGCCGGTGGTACGCCCCGCCCGCGGTGATCAGCTCGTCGTGCGTGCCCTGCTCCACGATCCGCCCCGACTCCATCACCAGGATGAGGTCGGCGTCGCGGATCGTGGACAGGCGGTGCGCGATGACGAAGCTCGTCCGGTCGGTCCGCAGCGCCGACATCGCCTGCTGGAGCAGCGCTTCCGTGCGCGTGTCCACCGAGCTGGTGGCCTCGTCGAGGATCAGCAACGACGGATCGGCCAGGAACGCCCTGGCGATCGTGATCAGCTGCTTCTCCCCCGCGCTGAGGTTCGTGCCCTCGTCGTCGATCACCGTGTCGTAGCCGTCGGGCAGGCTGCGCACGAACCGGTCGACGAAGGTGGCCCGCGCGGCCGCCTCGACCTGCTCGGCGCTCGCCGCCGGCCGGCCGTAGGCGATGTTGTCCCGGATGGTGCCGTTGAACAGCCAGGTGTCCTGCAGCACCATGCCGGTCTGACCGCGCAGCTCGTCACGGGTCATCGCGGTGATGTCCACACCGTCGAGCGTGATGCGCCCGGCGTCCAGTTCGTAGAACCGCATGATCAGGTTCACCAGGGTGGTCTTGCCCGCCCCGGTCGGGCCCACGATCGCCACCGTCTGGCCCGGCTCCGCGACCAGCGACAGGTCCTCGATCAGCGGTGTCGCCGGGTCGTAGGAGAACCGGACGTGCTCGAACTCGACCCGCCCGCGGCGCTCCCGGGGCAGCCGCGGCGAAGCGGTGTCCGGCTCCTGCTCCCCCGCGTCGAGCAGCTCGAACACCCGCTCCGCCGAGGCGACACCGGACTGCATCAGGTTCGCCATCGACGCGGCCTGCGTCAGCGGCTGGGTGAACTGCCGCGAGTACTGCAGGAACGCCTGCACGTCGCCGAGCGACATCGTCCCCGTCGCCACGCGCAGCCCGCCGATGACGGCGAGCACCACGTAGCTGAGGTTCGACAGGAACATCATCGCCGGCATGATGATCCCGGAGACGAACTGCGCGCCCATCGCGGCCTGGTAGAGGTTTTCGTTGCGGCGCCCGAACTCCTGCTCGACCTCCCGCTGCCTGCCGAACACCTTCACCAGCTCGTGCCCGGTGAACGCCTCCTCGATGTGCGCGTTGAGCGAACCGGTGTGCTTCCACTGCGCCACGAACAGCTTCTGCGAGCGCTTCCCGATCGCTCCGGTCAGCACGATCGACACCGGCACCACCAGCAACGCGATCACCGCCAGCAGCGGCGACACGACGAACATCATCACCAGCACACCGACGAGCGTCAGCAGCGAGGTGAGCAGCTGGCTCAGAGTCTGCTGCAGGGTCAGGGAGATGTTGTCGATGTCGTTGGTGACGCGGGACAACAGTTCACCGCGCGGCTGCCCGTCGAAGTAGCGCAACGGCAACCGGTGCAGCTTCGCCTCGACGTCCTCGCGCAGCCGGAACACCACGCGCTGCACGGCCCCGTTGAGGAGGTAGCCCTGCAGCCACTGGAACACCGACGCGGCCACGTACAACACCAGCACCCACATCAGGACCGTGCCCAGCGCGCCGAAGTCGATCCCCGCACCCGGGGTGAGGTCCATGCGCGCCAGCATGTCCGCGAGGTTGTTGTTGCCCTCGGCCCGGGCCGTGGCGACGGCCTGCTCCTGGGTCAGGCCCGCGGGCAGGCGGGCGGAGATGAAACCGCCGAAGATGATGTCCGTCGCGTGCCCGAGGATCTTCGGCCCCACCACGGACAAGGCGACACTGGCCACGCCGAGCGCGACGACGAACACGAGCGTGACGCGTTCCGGCCGCAGCCGTCCCATCAGCCGGCGCGCGGAGGCCCCGAAGCTTTTCGGCTTCTGGCCGGGCGCACCGGCCGGCGCGCCGGGGAAACCACCTGGTCTGGTCACGCCGCTTCCTCCGCCGTCATCTGGGACTCCACGATCTCCTGGTAGGTCGGGCAGTCGCGCAGCAGCTCGTGGTGCCTGCCCAGGCCGACGATCTCCCCGTTCTCCAGCACCACGATCTGGTCGGCTTGCACGATCGTGGACACCCGTTGCGCGACGACGATCACCGCGGCCCGGGCGGTGTGCGGCGCCAGCGCGGCCCGCAGGCGCGCGTCGGTGGCCAGGTCCAGCGCGGAGAACGAGTCGTCGAACAGGTAGACCTCCGGCTTGCGCACCAGGGCACGGGCGATGGCGATCCGCTGCCGCTGGCCGCCGGATACGTTCGTGCCGCCCTGCGCGATCGGCGCTTCCAGGCCGCCGGGCATCTCCGACACGAAATCGCGCGCCTGCGCGATCTCCAGCGCCTCCCACAGTTCCTCGTCGGTGGCGTCCGGGTTGCCGTAGCGCAGGTTGCTCGCGACGGTGCCGGTGAACAGGTACGGCCGCTGGGGCACCAGGCCGATGCGGTTCCACAGCACGTCCGGGTCGAGGTCGCACACGTCGACGCCGTCGACCAGCACCCGCCCGGCCGTCGCGTCGACGAGCCGCGGCACCAGCGAGAGCAACGTGGTCTTGCCCGCGCCCGTGCTGCCGATGATCGCGGTGGTCTTGCCCGCCTCGGCGCGGAACGTGATGTCCCGCAGCACCGGCTCCGCCGCACCGGGGTACCGGAACTCCGCACCCCGGAACTCGACCGCGCCGTGCTCGGTCGTCTCCCGCACCGGGCGCAGGGGCGGCACGACCGAGGGCTCGGTGTCGAGGACCTCGGCGATCCGCTCCGCGCACACCGAGGCGCGCGGGATCATCGTGGCGATGAAGGTCGCCATCGTGACCGACATCAGGATCTGCACCAGGTAGCTCAGGAACGCCGTCAGCGCCCCGATCTGCATCTCCCCCGACCCCACGCGGTGGGCGCCGAACCACAGCACGGCGACGCTGGAGGCGTTGAGCACCAGCATCACCGACGGGAAGATCAGCGCCTGCAGCCGTCCGACGCGCAGCGCGGTGACCGTCAGGTCGTCGTTGGCGACGGCGAAGCGGCGGACCTCGTCCCGCTCGCGCACGAACGCCCGCACCACGCGGATGCCGGACAGCTGTTCGCGCAGCACCCGGTTGACCCGGTCGAGCAGGACCTGCATGCGCCGGAACTGCGGCACCATGCGCGACACGATCAGCCCGATCACCGCCAGCAGCACCGGCACCGCGACCAGCAGCAGCCAGGACAGCCCCACGTCCTGCCGCAGCGCCAGCACGATGCCGCCGACGCACATGATCGGCGCGGTGACCAGGATCGTGGCCCCCATGACCACGATCATCTGCACCTGCTGCACGTCGTTGGTGGTGCGGGTGATCAGCGACGGCGCGCCGAAGTGCGCGACCTCGCGTGCGGAGAACCCGCCCACGCGGTGGAAAACGGCCCCCCGGACGTCGCGCCCGAACCCGGCCGCGCTGCGCGCGCCGAAGTAGACCGCGGCGATCGAGCAGGCGATCTGCACCAGCGTGACGGCCAGCATCCAGCCGCCGGTCGAGAAGATGTAACCGGTGTCGCCGGTGGCGACGCCGTGATCGATGATGTCGGCGTTGAGGCTCGGCAGGTAGAGCGACGCGACGGTGCCGACGAGCTGGAGCACCATCACGCCCGTCAGCGCGCGCCAGTACGGACGCAGGAACGTCCGCAACACCCGGATGAGCACGATTCCCCCTAGGAAACGGTCGGTATCTACTATGTAGACTAGCCCGATAAGAAACGCAACGTTTTTTAGGGGAGGCCACTCCGGTGCCGCGGCGACACGGTGAGGAACTCGAGTCCGCGATCCTGGAGGCGGCCTGGGCCGAGCTGGTCGAGGTCGGGTACGCGAAGCTGACCATGGAATCGGTGGCCGCGCGGGCCGGCACCAGCAAACCGGTCATCTACCGGCGCTGGCCCGGTCGACCGGAACTGGTCCTCGCCGCGTGGCGGCGGCGGGTGCCCAGGGAGGGCGACGTGCCCGACACCGGCAGCCTCCGGTCGGACCTGCTCGCCCTGCTCCAGCGCGTGGTCAACCGCTTCGACGACACCCCCCGCGACGTCCTGGCCGGCCTGATGACCGAAACCTTCCGCGACCCGGAGGTCTTCGCCCTGCTGCGCAAGCAGATCGCCACCACGACGCGCCGGCCCGTCATCGAGACGCTCGTGGACCGCGCGGTGCGGCGCGGTGAGATCCCGCCGGTGGAGCTGACGCCGCGGGCCGCGCGCCTCCCGCTGGACCTGATCCGGGTCGAGGCCACCTTCTACCACCGCGAAATCACGGAGAAAACGATTACCCAGATCATCGACGACGTTTTCCTCCCCCTCCTGCGCGGCTTGGCAGACTGAGGAGGTCCGGCAGGAATGCTCCCGGACCCGGCTGGGTACCACACCGGCGACCGGGATCCGTTTCGAATTCGTTGGAGGCGGTGTCATCGATGAGCACCGCTCAGCTGACGGTCCGCCGGCAGGACGTGGCCGGGTGCACCATCGTCGACCTGGCGGGTCGCCTCGACACGTGCACGTACGGGCACCTGCGGGACAGCCTGATCAAACTGGCCATCGACCAGCCGGACGCGCTCGTCGCCCGGGTCGACCGCCTCGAGGTGACCAGCGCGCCCGCGCTCACCGTCTTCTCCGCCGTGTGGATGCGGATCTCCGAGTGGCCGTCGGTCCCGCTGCTGCTGGTCGCGGGCGACGAGCAGCAGCGCCACCTCATCGATTCGACCGCGGTCCCGCGGTTCGTGCCCACGTTCGCGACCCTGGACGACGCGCTCGGCACGGTCCGGGACCCACCGCAGCGCCGCCGCGCCACCGCCGAGTTCCCGCCGCTGTCGTCCAGCTCGCACGCCGCCCGGCTGTTCGTGCAGGAGATCTGCCGGGAGTGGAGCGTCGGCTACCGCAGGGAGGACGCGCTGGGCGTGGCCACCGAGCTCGTCGAGAACGCGATCAGCCACGGCGGCACCCCGCTCGAGCTCCGGCTGGAGCTGCGGCCCGGGTTCCTCACGGTCGCCGTCCGGGACGCCAACCCGCAGCCCGCGGTCCTGCGGCAGCGGCCGGGTGGCCGGCTGGAGGGCTACGGCCTCCAGGTGATCGCCGCGTTGTCCCAGGCCTGGGGGTGCTCGCCGTACCCCGGCGGCGGCAAGGTGGTGTGGGCGGTCCTCAACCTGGCTCCCCGCAAGCTCAGCCCGTTCACGGTATGAGCGCGCCCGCCCCGTCCCGCGTCTCCATCACCAGGATCGCACCGGCCGGCTCGCCGCGCCGGTTCCGCATCGCACCGCAGGCGACGGCGAGGGCGATGGTCCGGCCACGGCAGTCCACCGCGTCGAGGGTGATGCGCTCGTAGTAGGCGGGGTCGGCCAGCGCCGGGCGCACCACCGGGCACAGGTCGGCGACCGGCAGGCCGATGTCGAGGTCGAGCAGGTGCTCGCCCTCGGCCTCGGCGCGCGGCAGCCCCCACAGGTCCTCGGCGCCCGCGTTCCACGCGACCACCCGCATCCGCCGGTCCACGACCACCACCCCCGCCCGCAGCGAGGTCAGGAGCGACTCCAGGAACTCGTTGACGTCGTCGAGCGCGCTCGTGCGGTCCCGGAGCGTGTCGTTCCTCGTCTGCAGCTCGCCGTTGGTGCTTACCAGTTCCTCGACCGTGGACTGCAGTTCCTCGTTCGTGGTCTCCAGCTCCTCGACCGTGGACTGGAGCTCCTCGTTCGCGGTCTCCCGCTCCTCGGTGGTGGACCGCAGCTCCTGGTGAGCGTTCTCCTGCTGCCGCCTGGCGGTCGCCAGCTCGGCGAGCAGCCGGTGGCTGGTGGTGATGTCGTGGAAGAGCACCGAGATGCCGGCCAGTTCGCCGGCGGGGGTGATCAGCGGGCTGATGTGCAGTTCGAGCACGAGCACCTCACCCGGCCCCCGCTGCCAGTCGACGCCCTTCGCCCGCACCGCGCGCCGCTCGCCGCGCACCTGCTCGAGGTAGCTGCGCAGCTCGACGGGCCGGTGGGAGATCTCGAGGTCCCTCAGCGGCCGCCCCACGTCGCGGTCGGTCAGGCCGAACAGCTGCTGCGCCTGCCGGTTGACCAACGCGACCACGTCGTCGACGGTGAGGACGACCTGCGCGACCGGGTTCGACGCGAACGCCAGGGCCCGCAGCTCGTCGAGCCGGCCGACCGCGGGCTGGGGTCCGGACATGAGGGCGCGGCGCCGCGACGGCGTCCCGCTCAGGCCGGCGGCGCGCCTGCGGAAGATCCGGAACCGCAGGTCGACCGGCTCGAAGATCCGGCTGTGCGACAGCAGCATCTCGGCCTTGCCCGTGAACAGCACCCCGCGCGGCACGAGCGCGAAGTGCAGCTTGCGCAGGATGTTCCGCTGCGCCTCGGCGGTGAAGTACATCAGCGTGTTGCGGCAGACGAGCAGGTCGATGCGTGCGATGGGGGCGTCCTGGACCAGGTCGTTGCGCCCGAAGATCACGGAGCGGCGCAGGTCGTCGCGGAACACGTACCGGCCGCCGGTCTGGTCGAAGTAGCGGGCGACGTAGTCCGCGGGCAGCTCCTGGACGTCCTTCGCGGTGTAGACGGCCTGGCGCGCCTGGGCGAGCGCCTCCTCGTCGACGTCGGTGGCGTAGATCTTCACGCGCCGCCGGAACTGCTCGGCGCCCAGCGCCTCCGCCAGCGCGATCGCCACGCTGTAGGCCTCCTCCCCGGACGCGCACCCCGCGCTCCAGACGCGGATCTGGTCGTCCGGCCCGCGCTCGGCGAGGAGCATCGGGATGATCTCGGACCGCAGGAAGGCCCAGGCGTCCGCGTCACGGAAGAAGTTCGTGACGTTGATCAGGATCGTGTTGAACAGCGCGCGGACCTCGTCGCTGTCGGCCTGCAGGTGGTCCAGGTAGTCGCCGTAGCCCGAGCAGCCCACCACCCTCATCCGGCGCGCGACGCGGCGCATCAGGCTGCTCCGCTGGTAGGCGGTGAAGTCCAACCCGCGGGTCTGCTCGAGGTGGCCGAGGATCGCCTGGAAACCCTCGTCCGTCTCCGGCCCGGTCTGATCGCTCGCGTCGCGGCCCCTGCCGGACACGTCGAAAGGTTGCCCGCCCACGTGCCGACCGTAGCCCGTTCCCGGCCGGCCGGCGGATCACGAACCGACGGCGTCCGCCACGGTGTCGTACCGCGCCACGGCCTCCTCCACCCCGGTCAGTTCCAGGACCCGGTGCGCCAGGCAGCTCCGCGGCAGCACGACACGGAGGTCTCGGCCGCGCCCGCGCACGTCGAGCAGCACCTGCACCCCCGCCGCGCTGAGGAACTCGACGCCGGTGAGGTCGAGCACGACCGGGCCGGCCTGCTCGCCGAGCACCCGCGCCAGCCGGGGCGCCGTGGAGAGGTCGATTTCGCCGGCCGCGCTGACCACGGGCGTCCCCCGTCGCCGCTCGACGGTCAGATCGAGCAACCGCTCGGTGAGCGGGCCACACCGCTCGTCGGACACCGGACTCGCCCCCTCGGCGCGTGGTTGTGTCACCGGCCGGAACCGGATCACGATTCTAGCCCCGGCGCGCGGTGCCGTGCACCCGCGAACACCACCGGATCGAGGGGTCAGGCCGCGGTCGCCGCGATCTTCGCGCTGCCCAGGACGACGTCGCCGCCGGCGTCCGGCCGGTACAGCACGACGACCTGGCCGGGCGCGACGCCGGTCAGCGGGTCGCGCAGCTGGATCCGCACCTCGTCGCCGTCCACCTCGGCGACGGCGTCGGCGACCCCGCCGTGCGCCCGCACCTGGACCACGCACTCGGTCGGGCCGTCCAGCGGAGCGGCCGGCCACACCGGGCGGCCGGCGCGGATCTCGCGGACGGTCAGCGACTCGGCCGAGCCGACCTTCACCGTGCCGGACACCGGCTCCAGGGCCAGCACGTACCGCGGCTTGCCGTCCAGCACGGACCGGTCGATGCCCAGGCCCTTGCGCTGCCCGATGGTGAAGCCGTGCACGCCGGTGTGGCGGCCGAGCACCGCGCCGGTCTCGGCGTCCACCAGGTCACCGGGCCGCTGCCCGAGGCGCTTCTCCAGGAACTTCTTGGTGTCCCCGTCCGGGATGAAGCAGATGTCGTGGCTGTCCGGCTTGCGGGCCACCGCGAGCCCGCGGCGTTCGGCTTCCGCACGGATGTCCGGCTTGCGCGTGTCGCCGACCGGGAACATCGAGTGGCGCAGCTGCTCGGGCGTGAGCGAGGCCAGGACGTAGGACTGGTCCTTGTCCGGGTCGACGGCGCGGCGCAGCTCCGGCACACCGTCCACAACGGACAGGCGGGCGTAGTGCCCGGTGGCGACGGCGTCGAAACCCAGCGCCATCGCCTTGTCCAGCAGCGCCTCGAACTTGATCTTCTCGTTGCAGGTCACGCACGGGTTGGGGGTGCGGCCCGCGGCGTACTCGCCGACGAAGGTCTCGATGACCTCCTCGGTGAACCGCTCGGCGAAGTCCCAGACGTAGAACGGGATGCCGAGGATGTCCGCGGCCCGGCGCGCGTCGTGCGAGTCCTCGATCGTGCAGCACCCGCGCGAACCGGTGCGCAGCGTGCCGGGCTTGGCCGACAGCGCCAGGTGCACGCCGACCACGTCGTGACCGGCCTCCACCGCGCGGGCCGCCGCCACGGCCGAGTCCACTCCCCCGCTCATCGCGGCCAGTACCCGCATCACACCTCCTGCTTGTTCTTGCGCATCCCGGACAGGCCCGCCTGCCGGGCCCGCGCCACCACGCCACCGATCTCGCGCGCCACCGCGTCCACATCGTCCTGTGTGGACGTGTGGCCGAGCGAGAACCGCAGCGAGCCGCGGGCCGACGCGGCGTCGGCGCCCATCGCCAGCAGCACGTGACTGGGCTGCGCGACACCGGCGGTGCAGGCCGAACCGGTCGAGCACTCGATGCCCTTGGCGTCCAGCAGCATCAGCAGGCTGTCGCCCGCGCAGCCGGGGAAGGTCAGGTGCGCGATGCCGGGCAGCCGTCCGTCGCCGGAGGGCATGCCGTTGAGGACGACGTCGGGCACCTCGCGCCGCACGGCTTCGATGAGGGCGTCGCGCAGCCGGCTCACGCGCTCGGCGTAGGCGGGCTGCTCGCGCACCGCCTCCTCGACCGCCGTCGCGAACGCGCGGATCGCCGGTACGTCGAGCGTGCCCGAGCGGACGTCGCGCTCCTGCCCGCCGCCGTGCAACAGCGGCACGCACTGGGTGTCGCGCGACAGCAGGAGGGCGCCGACGCCGTACGGGCCGCCGAGCTTGTGCCCGGTCAGGGTCAGCGCGCTGACGCCGCTGCCGGCGAAGTCGACCGGGACGGCACCGGCCGCCTGGACGGCATCGGTGTGCAGCGGGATCCCGTGCTCGGCGCAGATCCCGGCGAGCTCGGCCATCGGGTTGATGGTGCCGACCTCGTTGTTCGCCCACATGACCGTGGCCAGCGCCACGTCCGACGGGTCGCTCTCGATGGCCTTGCGCAGCGTTTCGGGCAGCACCCGGCCGTGCTCGTCGACGTCAAGCCAGGTGACCTCGGCCTGCGCGTGGTCGGCCAGCCACTGCACGGCGTCCAGGACCGCGTGGTGCTCGACCGCGCCGGCCAGCACGCGGCGGCGATGCGGGTCGGCGCCCTGACGCGCCCAGAAGATGCCCTTGACGGCGAGGTTGTCGCTTTCCGTGCCGCCCGCGGTGAAGATCACCTCGGACGGGCGGGCGCCCAGGGCCTCGCCGATGACCTCGCGCGCCTCCTCGACGGCGCGCCGCGCGCGGCGGCCGGAGGAATGCAGCGAGGAGGCGTTGCCCACCGTGGACAGCGCCTCGCTCATCGCCGCAATGGCGGACGGCGACATCGGGGTGGTCGCCGCGTGGTCGAGATAGGTCATCGCACTACCAGAGTAGACCGTGCGGTATCACTCGCGCGTGGGCCACCGCCGGGTGATGACGACGCCCACCACGGCGAGCGCGGCCAGGGTGAGCGCGAGCACACCGAGGGCGGGCGCGGGCTCTCGCGCCGAGGCGAGCAGACCGAGCAGGACCCCGCCGAAACCGACGGTCAGTGCCGAGGAGACCCAGTCGCCCAGCTGCATGGCGGAGGTGTTGAACCCGCGCTCGTGCTCGGGGGAGAACCGCAGCAACAGCAGGGAGATCGACGGGTAGGCGATGCCCATGCCGGCCCCGCCGAGCAGGCACGCGGCGAACGCGAGCCAGCCGGGGAACCAGGGCTGCGCGACGAACCCGAACAGCAGCACGCTGACGGCGACCATGCCGAAGCCCGCGCGCAGGAGGGTCTCGCGGGGCCAGTCCGGGCGGCGGCCCTGGACGGCGGAGGCGGCCGACCAGGTCAGGGCGGTCGCGGTCAGCGGGAGGCCGGCCATCGCCGGGCTGTAGCCGTGCACGGTGGTCATGGCCAGCGGCAGGTACGCCTCCATCCCGGCGAAGGCGCCGCCGAGCAGAGCCCGGGAGGCGACGACCGTGGGCAGGCCGGGCCGGGCGGTGACCGTGCCGGGCGGGACGAGGCGGCGGACCGCGAGGGCCAGTGCCACGAGACCGGCGGCGCCGTAGCCGAGCGCGGCGGGGCTGGGGTGCTGGGCGGCCCAGGTCAGGGCGGCGACCCCGAACGCGGCCCCGAGGGCGACGACGACGCCGGCGCGTTTCCGGTGTTCTCCGGGAACGTGGGTGAGGCGGCGGGCGACCGGGACGAGCATCAGGAGGCCGGTGACCGCGAGCGGGGCGAGGCCGAGGAACACCCACCGCCAGCCGAGGTGCTCGGTGACCAGCCCGGCGACGGTCGGCCCCACCACGGCGGGCAGCACCCAGGCCGCGGCGTTGGCCGCGTACATCACGGGCCGCTCCCGGTCGGTGTAGACGAGCGCGATCAGGAGCGACACGGCGACGAGGACCGTGCCCGAGCCGAGCCCCTGGAGCACTCGCCCGGCGAGCAGGAGCGCCATGTCCCCAGCGGTGCCGGCGACGAGCAACCCGGCGAGGAACAGGGCCGGCCCGGCGAGCATGGGTGCCGCCGGGCCGCGCCGGTCGCAGACCCGCCCGGACAGCACGGTGGCGACGACGCTCGCGACGAGGAACGCCGTGAACGGCCAGGAGTAGAGACGCTGTCCCGCCAGCTGCGCGACCATGGTGGGCATCGCGGTGGCCACACCCATGTTCTCGAACGCGATGAGGGTGACGACGAGCAGGCTGGCCACGGTGGTCGTCCGGTGCTCCGCCGTCCACAGCACCCCACGCGGCCCGCTCGCGACGATCATGGTGTTCAGGCTGACACCTCCAGCGCGGTGGAGGTCAAGCCGATCACGCGCGTTGCAGGCCCGCTGGTTCGGCAGCCCGCCGCCGCCGCTGGGCGGGCACCGTCACGTTGCCCAGTGCCGCCTGCACCGCGGCCTCCGCCATCGCGGCCAGCTCCCGCCGGTCCGCGGCGCGACCGGGCGCGATCTCCCCGCACACGGTCACCTCGAGCACCAAGCCGCGCAGCGCCGCGACCCGCCGCAGGGAGTCGATCAGCGGCTCGGGCCCGATGAACGCCGGCTGGGTGGTCTCGCGTCCACCGGCCATGCGGTAGCGCAACGCCAGTGGCCGCACCGGCACACCGGCGTCGATCGCCGCCTGGAAGGTCGCCGGGCGGAACCGGCCGGACGCCAGGCCGCACCAGGTCGTGCCCTCCGGCGTCACGTTCACCAGAGAACCCCCGCGCAGGGCCGCGGCCAGGTCGGCGACCGTGGACGGCAGCGTCGACAACCGTTCCCGGTCCAGGAAGATGCTCCCGCCGCGGGCCACGAGCGGGCCGAGCACCGGCCAGCCCGCGATCTCCTTCTTGGCCAGCGCGCGCATCGGCCGCACCGCGTTGACCGCCACGATGTCCAGCCACGAGATGTGGTTGTTCACCACCAGCGCGCCACGCCCGCCGCCGTCGAGCGGTTCGCCGCGCACCACCAGCCGCACCCCGAACGCGCGCAGCACGCCGCGGAACACCAGGCGCGCCAGCGGGTCCCGGAACCGCCGCACGAACAGCGCCGGCACCACCCCGAACGCCAGCAGCACCACCGAAACGGCGCCGGCGAACCGCACGGCGCGGCGCACCCGCCCGACCACCGGCGCACCGGCGGTCAGGCACCCGTCGCCGCACGGCGAGGCCGGCATCCAGGGGTGGCTCACGCCTGGTTCCCGAGGAAGAACTTCAGGTACCGCTCGTCGACGTGCTGCAGGTCGAGCAGGGTGAAGAAGTCGGCGACGGCGAAGTCCGGGTCGTGCGCGGGCGGGCCGCAGACCTTCGCGCCGAGCCGCGTGTAGCCCTTGATCAGCGGCGGCAGCATCGACCGGGACGGACGGGCGATGTCCGCGTCCCCCCACGGGTTCAGCGGCGTGACGCGCTGCGATTCGGGCGCGTAGTGCTTGGCGCGGATGACGTCCCACACCCCGGCCGCGTACGCGCCGCCGTCGGTCAGCGGGACCGACGCGCACCCGCCGAGGTAGCGGTGCCCGGACAGCAGCATGTACCGCCCGATCCCGGCCCACACCAGGCTCACCACGGCGCCGGTGCGGTGGTCGGGGTGCACGCAGGACCGGCCGGTCTCGACCAGGGACCCGCGCAGCCCGGCCAGGTTGGTCAGGTCGAACTCGGTTTCGGAGTACAGCCCGCCGGCGGCGGCCGCGCGGCCGGGCGGCAGCATCCGGTAGGTGCCGACGATCTCGCCGGTGTTGTCGTCGCGGACCACGAGGTGGTCGCAGAACTCGTCGAACCGGTCGGCGTCCAGGCCGGGCGCGGAGTGCAGCCTGGCACCCATCTCCTCGGCGAACACCTGGTAGCGAAGTCGCTGGGCCGCAACGACTTCCTCGTTGTCGTAGGCGACCAGGAGCGAGTAGCGGGCAGCGCCCTCGGGCAGCTGGCCGTCCTGGTTGTCGGTGCTGACGAGCAACTGGGACCGCGTCATGCCTGTAGGTGTACCGGCGGGAAGGAAACCGCCAGGAGGTTCATCGCGTGACCACCTCGTGCACGTTGGATGAACCCGGGGTTCTCAGGGTTCTCTCAGCAACCGCGTCCGACCGGAAGTGAGCGTGATGTCGGGCAGCTGGTGTCCGATCCTGGTGGCGCTCGGTGCGGCGGCTGGGCGGCGGGCGGCCCTGCTGGGCGAGCTCGCCGAGCACTCGAAGCGACGGGCCACCGCCGGGGAGTCCCAGCGGTGGCCCGTCGTGGTGAGGGCGAGCGTCAGCTCTTGCGCTTGGTGACCTCTTCGGTCAGCTGCGGCGCGACGTTGAACAGGTCGCCCACCACGCCGAAGTCGGCGATCTCGAAGATCGGCGCCTCGGGGTCCTTGTTGACCGCGACGATCGTCTTCGAGGTCTGCATGCCGGCGCGGTGCTGGATCGCACCGGAGATGCCCAGCGCGACGTACAGCTGCGGCGAGACCGTCTTACCGGTCTGGCCCACCTGGAACTGCGCCGGGTAGTAGCCCGAGTCGACCGCGGCACGCGAGGCGCCGACGGCCGCGCCGAGCGAGTCGGCCAGCTTCTCCACGACCTCGAACTTCTCGGCCGAACCGACACCGCGGCCACCGGAGACCACGATCGTGGCCTCGGTCAGCTCGGGGCGGTCACCGCCGACGACCGGCTCGACACCGGTGATCTTCGCGGACTTCGCGGCGTCCACCGCGGGCAGTTCGACGGCCTCCTCGGCCGCCGCGCCCTCGGCCTGCGACGCCTCGACCGCACCCGGGCGCACCGAGATGATCGGCAGGCCCTGGGCCTTGGACTTCACCGAGTACGCGCCACCGAAGATGGACTGCTCCACGGTGCCGTCGGAGTTGACGCCCACGGCGTCGTAGAGCAGGCCGCCGCCGACGCGGATCGCGAGACGGCCGGCGACCTCCTTGCCCTCGGCGGACGCGGTGACGATCACCGCCGCCGGGGAGGCCTGCTCGACGAGCTTGGCCAGCGCGTCGACCTTGGGAGTCACCAGGTAGTTCGCGGCGTCCTCGGACTCGGCCACGTAGACCTTCTGGGCACCGTAGGCACCCAGCTGCTCCTTGAACTTGCCCGCGGTGCCCGGGGCGCCGACGACGACGGCCGACGGCTCGCCCAGCTCGCGGGCGGCGGTCAGGGCCTCGAACGTGGTCTTCTTCAGCTCGCCGTTGAGGTGGTCGACGAGAACCAGAACTTCAGCCATTGCTCCGTTGCTCCTGCCTCAGATGATCTTCTGGCCGACCAGGTACTCGGCGATCTTGCTGCCGCCGTCACCCTCGTCCTCGACGCGCTCACCCGCGGTGCGCGGGGGCTTCGGGGCCGCTTCGACCACAGTGGACAGCGCGCTGCCGAGGCCGACCGCACCCGCGTCGACGCCGAGGTCGGCGATCGTGAGGGTCTCCACCGGCTTCTTCTTCGCGGCCATGATGCCCTTGAAGGACGGGTAGCGCGGCTCGTTGATCTTCTCGGTGACGCTCACCAGCGCCGGCAGGTTCGCCTCGAGGTGGGTCAGGCCGTCGTCGGTCTCCCGGTCGGCCTTGACGGTGCCGCCCTCGACGGTCAGCGACCGCACCTGGGTCAGCTGCGGCAGGCCCAGCAGCTCGGCCAGCATCGCGGGCACGGCACCGGCACGGCCGTCGGAGGCCTCGTTGCCGGCGATGACCAGGTCGACGCCCTCGACCTTGCCGACGGCGGCGGCGAGCACCTTCGCGGTGGCCACGGCGTCGGAACCGTGCAGGGCCTCGTCCGAGACGTGGATGGCCTTGTCCGCGCCCATGGACAGGGCCTTGCGGATGGCGTCGGTCGCGCGGTCCGGGCCCACCGAGATCACGGTGACCTCACCCTCGCCGGCTTCCTTGATCTTCAGCGCTTCTTCGACGGCCTTCTCGTTGATCTCGTCGAGAACGGCGTCGGCGGATTCGCGGTCGAGCGTGTGGTCACCGTCGGAGAGCTTGCGCTCCGAATAGGTGTCCGGTACCTGCTTGACCAGGACAACGATGTTCGTCATTGGTCCCCTTCGACCTCCCTGAACCAGCTCTACTGGTCGGTAGCGTAGGGAGATTTCGCTGTCGTGGCGCCCCGAGGTGACGCCATTCACCCGGAATCCCGAATTACCGGGACGATCGTTCAGCTTTCTCCCGCTCCCGCTCAGACTACTCCCAGTGGAGGGTTGACCGGATGTGGTTACACCCGTTGGTGCCTTCGGTCTAACCTCACTTCCCGTGTCCAACCACGTCGCCGTCGTGACCGATTCGACCGCTTCCCTGCCCGAGCAGCTGCGCAAGCAGTGGGGCGTCGCCGTGATCCAGCTCCAGCTGCAGGTCGGGGACCACGTGGACGAGGAGAACCGGTTCGACAGAGGGGATCTCGTCGCCGCGCTGAGCGCGGGTGAACGCGTCACCACGAACCCGCCGGACCCCGGCGCGTTCTTCTGGACCTACCAGGACGCGGTGAGCGCCGGGGCGACCGCGATCGTCAGCCTGCACATCTCGCAGCGCATGTCGGCCACCCTGCAGGCCGCGCAGGAGGCCGCGCGGCAGGTGCAGGTCCCGGTGTACACCGTGGACAGCGGGACGACCGGGATGAGCCTCGGGTTCGCGGTGCTGTCCGCCGCCCGTGCCGCCGCGGCGGGCGGTTCGCCGGAACGCGTGATCGAAGCGGCGCAACGGCGCTTCGCGACCAGCAGCGAGCTGATCTACGTCGACACGCTGGAGTACCTGCGCCGGGGTGGCCGGATCGGTGGCGCCGCCGCGCTGCTCGGGACGGCGTTGTCGATCAAGCCACTGCTCACCGTCCGCGATGGCGAAGTGGCCCCGCTGGCGCGCGCCGCCGGCAGCCGTCGCGCCCTGGCGAAGCTCGTCGACCTGGCCGCACAGCGGGCCGGCCGGCTGCCGACGGACCTGGCGATCTCGTGCTTCCGCCCCACCGACCGCGAGCTGAGCCTGGTGCAGCAACTGCGCGAGCGGGTCGCCAACGTGCGGGAGCTGAGCATCGTCGAGGCGAGCACGGTGATCGGCGCGCACGTCGGGCCGGGCGCGCTGAGCATCACGGTCTCGCCCGGATAGGGGTGGAACCGGCGGGGTGACCTGTCCGTTGACAGGGGGACGAACCCGGCATACCGCCCCGGAGGACGGACATGGCTTCGCTGTTGCACAAACTCGCCCGATTCGCCAGCACCCCGCAGGGCCGACGGGCCATCCAGCAGGCGAAAGAGTTCGCCGGCGACCCGCGCCGGCGCGCTCAGGCCAAATCCGCGGTGGCGAAGCTGAAGGCCCGCGTGAACGGACGCCGCGGGTACTGATGTCCGGCGGGCCGAGGTGTCCGCGGGCCCGGCCCGCGCTCGGCTGTCGCCCGGCTGCCGAACGCCACCCGGCCCTGATCCGGCGCCACACCTCACCCACACCGTCGCTCGGTTTCAGGGCACCGCCGGCGCCGGCTGTTGGACTGTTTCCGCCGGACGGCGCGGCGTCTCCGTGCTCACCCGTTAGGGTTACCCACCAGTCGCACAGTTGCCACTGAGGGGAGCGTCACGGTGCACACGGCTACGAGCGTCGCGGACGACCAGCGCGTTCAGCACGACCTCCGCCGCTTCGCGGGTGGTCCCTTCGACGGCAGACCACTGGTCACGGCGACCGAAGCCGACCTCGACGTGCGCCTCTTCCGCACCACCTACCTGCCCTCGTTCGTGGCCACCGGAGCGCTGGAAGAAAATCACCGTCCGGTCGAGGCGGATCTCGCCTGGCTCCGGCTGACCACGCCGGCCGGGATCCCTACGGCCCTCGGCGCGCTCACCATCGGGCACGACCCGAGCGCGCACGTCCCGGGCGCGTACGTCCAGTTCGTCCGCTACCAGGGCCTCGACCTCGACGCGCCCATCGCCGACCAGCAGGAACTGCGCGGCAACCTCGTCGAAACGACCTCCCGGCTCAGCGCCCTGCTCAGCGGGCACCTGCGCACACGCCTGGCCGACGACGAGGGTTTCCGCGAGGAGCAACTGCCCGACTACCCGCCCGAAGCCTTGCGCGAGACGTGCATGAACGCGGTCATGCACCGCAACTACGAGACCTCCCACGCACCGATCCGCATCACCTGGTTCGACGACCGCATCGACGTGAGCAATCCGGGCGGCCCCTACGGCCAGGTCCGGGCCGACAACTTCGACCGCGTCCACGACTACCGCAACCCGAACCTGGCCCGCGCGATGAAGGCGCTCGGCTACGTCAACCGGTTCGGCCGCGGGATCTTCCGCATCCGCTCGACGATGGCGCGCGCGGGCAACCCGGTGCCCGAGTTCCACGTCGACGCGTCTTCCTGGACCGTCGTGCTGCGGAAGTGGCCCTGACTCACCCAGTAGTGTCGCCGGGGTGAGCACGTCACGCGCCGAAGCACTGCACCTGACCGGGGAACGCACCGTGCCGGGCATCGCCGAGGAGAACTACTGGTTCCGCCGCCACGAGGCGGCCTACCACGAGCTGCTGCCGTGGTGCGCGGGCGCGGTGGTGCTGGAGGCCGGCTGCGGCGAAGGCTACGGCGCCGGGCTGATCGCCGAAACAGCCGAGTCGGTGCTCGCGTTCGACTACGACCAGCCGACCACCGAGCACGTCGCCCGGCGCTATCCCCAGGTGTGGACGGCGCGGGGAAACCTGGTGCAGCTTCCGCTGCGGGAACGGTCCGTAGATGTGGTCGCGAACTTCCAGGTCATCGAGCACCTGTGGGACCAGGGCGCGTTCCTCGCCGAATGCCTGCGCGTGCTGCGGCCGGGCGGGCGGCTGCTGGTGACCACGCCGAACCGGCTGACGTTCACCCCGGACAGCGACACGCCGCTGAACCCGTTCCACACCAGGGAACTCGCACCGGGCGAACTGGATTCCCTGTTGCGCGAGGCGGGTTTCACGGTCGAGCTGTTGCACGGCCTGCACCACGGCCCGGGCCTGCGCGCGCTCGACGAGCGGTACGGCGGGTCCATCATCGACGCGCAGCTGGAGGTCGTGATGGGACACCTGCCCGGACAGGCGCCCTGGCCACCGGAGCTCCTCGCCGACATCGCCGCGATCCGGGCCTCGGACTTCGAGATCACCGGTGACCGTCTGGACGAGAGCCTGGACCTCGTCGCGGTGGCGGTGCGGCCGTGAACCGCGAGGGGACGTTCTGCCTCGTCCTGCACAGCCACCTGCCCTGGTTGCCGCACCACGGGTCGTGGCCGGTCGGCGAGGAGTGGCTGTACCAGGCGTGGGCGCACTCGTACCTGCCGGTGGTGGACCTGTTGCGCCGCTTCGCCGCCGAGGGCGTCCGGGACGTGCTGACGCTCGGGGTGACACCGGTCCTCGCGGCACAGCTCGACGATCCCCATGCGCTGCGGGCCTTCCACGAGTGGCTCGGGCACTGGCAGCTGCGGACGGTGCAGGCCGGCACGCTGTGGCGCGACGACCCGGTGCTGCGCGAGCTGGCCGCCACCGAGCACCGCGCGGCGACGCGATCGCTGGAGGACTTCGAAACCCGATGGCGGCACGGCTTTTCGCCGCTGCTTCGATCCCTTGTGGACTCCGAGGTGATCGAACTGCTCGGCGGGCCGTACGCGCATCCGTTCCAGCCGTTGCTGGAGCCGCGGATCCGGTCGTTCTTCCTCACGGGCGGCCTGGCGGACACGGCGTTGCGCATCGGGCACCGGCCGGCGGGCATCTGGGCGCCGGAGTGCGGTTACGCGCCCGGCATGGAGGCGGACTACGCGGCGGCCGGGGTGCGGCGGTTCCTGGTGGACGGTCCCTCGTTGCGCGGCGACACGGCGTTCGCGCGCCCGGTGGGTGAGTCCGGTGTGCTGTGCTTCGGGCGGGACCTGGAGGTCACCTACCGGGTCTGGTCACCGAAGGCGGGGTATCCCGGTCACGCCCACTACCGGGACTTCCACACGTGGGCGCACGAGGTCGGCCTCAAGCCGTCGCGGGTCACGGGCAAGCAGGTCGAGCCCGCGGACAAGGCGCCCTACGAGCCGGCGGTGGCCGCGGACACCGTTCGCGCGCACGTGAAGGATTTCGTCGAGACGGTGGTGTCGCGGTTGCGCGAGCTGCGCGAACAGCACGGACGGGAGCCGATGGTCGTCGCGGCCTACGACACCGAACTGTTCGGGCACTGGTGGCACGAAGGCCCGGCGTGGCTGGAGGGCGTGCTGCGCGCGCTGCCCGAGGCCGGGGTGCGGGTGACGACGCTGCGCGGCGCGGTGGACGCAGGGCTGGTCGGCGAGCCGGTCGAACTGCCCGCGTCGTCGTGGGGCTCCGGCAAGGACTGGCGCGTCTGGGACGGCGAGCAGGTGGCGGACATGGTCGCCGACAACGCGGCACTCCAGCGGCGGATGCTGGCCCTGCCGCGCGGCCCGCGGCGCGACCGGATCGCCGACTGGGCCGTCGGCGAGGCGATGATGGCCCTGTCCAGCGACTGGGCGTTCATGGTGACGAAGGACTCCGCCGCCGACTACGCCCGCCGCCGCGCCACGGTGCACACCGCGCGCTTCGACGAGCTGGCGGGGTGGATCGGCCGGGGCCCGCTCCCGGCGGAGGTCGAGCGGTGGGCCCGGCAGGACAACCCGTTCGGGCAGCTGGACGCGCGCCTGCTGTGATATCGGCGGTTCCGGCATCCGGGGTGATCGCGGAACCGGACCCCGCCGCGTGGGCCGGTTGCCGCCCGCCCACCCCCGGCGGGCCGGGCGACAGTGCGATTCGACCTCGTCACCACTCGCCAGCACGCCGAACCCTCGCGAGCTGCTGGACGTCGCCCCGCACCAGGTGCTGATGGTGGCCGCGCACGCCTGGGACCTCGACGGCGCCCGCGCCGCCGGCCTGCGCACCGCCTCCCTGGAGCGCCCGCGGGAGAAGGGCCCGGACCACGCCAACGCCCACCATCGTCGACCACCGCGCCGCCTGCTCGCGTCACGACCACCTGCGCCCACCCCAACCTCGCCGGCCCCGGGGGCAGCGCCTCGACCCCCGCGACCCCTCACCCTGTGATCGACATCACCCACCAGTGGGCGGGGTGTTCGGGCGGTTCTGTTCCTAGTTGACTAGTGAGTAACCTCCTGTCATGCGCGTGCTGATGCTGTCCTGGGAGTACCCGCCCGTCGTGGTCGGCGGGCTGGCCCGCCACGTGCACGCGCTCGCCCGGCACCTGGTGCAGGACGGCCACGAGGTCGTGGTGCTCTCCCGGCATCCCGCGGGCACCGACGCGCACACGCACCCCACCACGGACCTCGTGGTCGAGGGCGTGCGCATCATCCGCGTCGCCGAGGATCCGATGCACGTGACGTTCGAGCGGGACCTCGTGGCGTGGACCCTGGCGATGGGGCACGGCATGGTGCGCGCCGGCCTCGAGCTGGCGCGCACGTGGCAGCCCGACGTCGTCCACGCGCACGACTGGCTGGTGGCGCACCCGGCGATCAGCCTCGCGGGCACGCTGCGGCGCCCGCTGGTGGGGACGATCCACGCGACCGAGGCGGGACGGCACTCGGGGTGGTTGTCGCAGCCGCTGAACCAGCAGGTGCACTCGGTGGAGTGGTGGCTGGCCAACCGGTCCGACGCCCTGATCACCTGCTCCCAGGCGATGCGCGCTGAGGTCGCGAAGTTGTTCGAGGTGTCGGCGGACGACATCACCGTGATCCACAACGGCATCGAGGAACGGGGCTGGCAGGTCGCGGCCGAGGAGGTCGCCGAGGCCCGGCAGAAGTACGCGCCCGGCGGCGAGCCGTTGCTGTTGTTCTTCGGGCGCCTGGAGTGGGAGAAGGGCGTCCAGGACCTGGTGTCCGCGTTGCCGAAGATCCGCCGGGCGCACCGCGGGACGCGGCTGGTGGTCGCCGGGCGGGGGCGGCACCTGGACGAGCTGGTCAAGCAGGTCCGCCGGATGCGGATGCAGCACGCGGTGGAGTTCGCGGGGCACCTGCGGGACCGGGAGTTGCGGGCGGTGCTGTCGGCGGCGGACGCCGTGGTGCTGCCGAGCCGGTACGAGCCGTTCGGGATCGTCGCCCTCGAGGCGGCCGCGGCGCGGGCGCCTCTGGTGGCGTCGACGGCCGGCGGTCTGGGCGAGGTCGTCGTCGACGGGGTCACCGGGCTGTCGTTCGCGCCCGGCGACGTGGCGGCGCTGACCTCGGCCGTGAACTCGGTTTTGCGGGACCGCGCGGCGGCCGAGGATCGTGCGCGGACCGCGCAGGCCCGCCTCGCCGACGACTTCGACTGGGCCCGCATCGCCGTGACCACCGCCGAGGTCTACCGCAGGGCCCGGGTGCGCGAGCACGGTGAACTGGGACGTCCCAAGATCCCGACGGGCAATGTGCTCAACCCCGAGCCACCGCCCGTGGTGAGCGAGAAGAAACCCGCGGCCATGGGGTCCGCGGCGCGGAAGAGCACGTCCGGCAGAACCCGTGCCACGGCTCGGAAACCTGTCCGCTGACGGTGTTTTTTTGCTGTTGAGCGGTTTTCGTGCGCCGCGGGCTGCGATCCGCTACCGCGTCAGGCGTTCGTAGACCACCCACGGTCCGTTCGCCAGGCCTGGCGGTTCCGCCACCTCCGCGAATCCGCTCGTGGTCACCAGCCGGCGGGACGCGTGGTTGTGCGGCCGGATCACCGCCCGCACCACGTGGACTTCGGGCGCGTCGACGGCACGCGCCACGAGGGCGTTCAGCGCGGCGCGCGCGTAGCCACGGCGACGCTGGGCCGGCTCGACTTCGTAGGTCACCTCGACCATGCCCCGCTCGTCCGGCGGCCCGTGGAAGCCGGCGCGGCCCACCACGCCGTCCGGCCCGGCGATCGCGCCGGCCAGCCAGGCCGCGACACCGGGATCGGCCCGCACGCGGGCGCTTGCCCTGCGCCAGCCCGGCAGCCAGCGCGGGTTGACGAAGTAGGGCGTGAGCTCCACGGGCGACGCCCGGTTCGCCGCGAGCAGGTCACCCTCGGCGAGGGCGTGGAACGTGTCAGCTGGGAGCGCGACGAGACGCACGCCCTCACGCTGGCATCCGCTCCACGCCCTGTCGACCGAATTGTTCAGAACACCGGCAGGGGCTGCCCGTACTCGGATTCCCGGCGGGGGCCGAAGATGCGGCGGTCGGACTCCGCGATCGGCGTGTCGTTGATGCTCGCCTCGCGGCGGCGCATCAGGCCGTTGTCGCTGAACTCCCACAGCTCGTTGCCGTAGCTCCGCCACCACTGGCCGTCGGCGTCGCGGCATTCGTACTGGAACCGCACGGCGATCCGGTTGCCGCGGAAGCCCCACAGCTCCTTGCGGAGGGCGTAGTCCAGCTCGCGGTCCCACTTCTGGCGCAGGAACTCGACGATCTGGTCGCGGCCGACGACGTACCGGTCGCGGTTGCGCCAGATCGAGTCGGTTGTGTAGGCCAGCGCGACCTTCTCCGGGTCGCGGGTGTTCCACGCGTCCTCGGCGGCTTGGACCTTCTGCGCGGCCGTGGTCTCGTCGAACGGCGGGAACGGCGGGCGATCGGACATGACGGGCTCCCTTCGGAGAACGTGCGTTCTCCCTTCGTGCGCTAGAGTAGGAGAACGCACGTTCTCGACGCAAGGGTCAGGTGTGATGGACCACGACGAAGCCCGGGTGAAGCTGCTCGACGCCGCCGAGGAGTTGTTCTACGCGCGTGGTATCCAGGCGGTGGGCATGGACGCCATCCGGTCCGGGTCGGGCGTTTCGCTGAAGCGGCTGTACCAGTACTTCCCGGCGAAGGGCGACCTGGTCGAGGCGTACCTCCGTCGTCGGGACGAGCGGTGGCGGAGGTCGCTCGTGGACTACGTCGAGGCCCACTCCCCCGGCGACCGGGTGCCGGCGGTGTTCGACTGGCTGCGAGGGTGGTTCAGCGAGGACGATTTTCGGGGGTGCGCGTTCATCAACTCGTTCGGCGAACTCGGCGAGGGGGCGCCGGGGGTCGCGCGGGTGGCGCGGGAGCACAAGGACTCGGTGCGGGGCCACCTGCGGGCCTGGGCCGGATCGGAGTCGCTCGGCGACCAGATCTTCGCGCTCGTAGAAGGCGCGACGGTGATCGCGGGAATCACCGGAGACCCCACCGCGGCCGACACAGCCAAGGCGGCGGCGCAAACCTTGTTGCGAGCCGCTTCGGCGGGTTGAGCCGCTTGGACCGCCGAGGTGCGGCTTCGGCCGGTTGAGCGCTTGAACCGACGAGGTGCCGCATCGGCCGGCTGAGCGCTTGAACCGACGAGGTTCCGCATCATCGATCCCGCGGCACGCCCTCGGTAGCCGGTGAAGTTCCCCGCGGAGAGGAGCGCGGTCCGCCACAAGCGCTGCGGGACAACTGGACGAGCGAGGCGAGCCGCAAGGCCGACGTTGGATAAGCGAGACAGCCCGCAAGGCCGACGCCTTCGCAGCTGGGGGCAACCAGCGCATCGGTCGTGGCGGCGCTGGGGAAGCGCGCCGTTGTTGAAGCATGCCCGGGTGGTGAAACCTGACCCGCTGCTGAAACCTGCCCCTTGCTGAAGGGGGCCCCTTGCTGAAACCTGACCCGTTGCTGAAGCGTGCCCGGGTGCTGACGCGTGCAGCTCTTCCACGCCGCCGCCGCTGCTTCAGCACCGGGTGCGCCGGCGACCGCGGTGCCAGCACGAGCGGCACGCTGGCTATCGCAGCGCCATATCGCCACCAGCCGCGCATGGGCCGTGGAGCAGCTCCACCACCAACGCCGCGGCTTCGGCGGTAGCCCCACTGCAGGCGGCCGAGGGCTGGCGCGAGCGCCGCACCACCAGCAGCGCGCGGCCCACGGAGCGAGCGGCGCGGCTACCGGTGGCGCGAGTGCCGTCGGGCCGCTTGCGGCGCGAGTGGTTGTCGAACCGTTGGCCCCACTTGCGGCCGTCGGACAGCAAGTGGCGTGGTTGGTCGTCGACGCGCAGGCGGCTCGCAACCGAGCGCCGCCACCACCGGCGACGCGTGGCCATCGGAGCGCCGCCAGCTCAGCCGACTGGGGCGCTGGGCACCACAGCCGGCCGGGCTCGCAGGGCAAGGGCAGCACCCCGGGTGGGCGCGGCGGGCTGGGGCAGCATCACGGCCGGTGAGATGGGGCAGCACCACTGGCAGCTGTCAGAGCGACGCCGGCTCAGCCGGCTGAGCCCGAGGGGTAGGTCAGCACCTCGTCCACGCGCGGGAGGCTCGGGCAGCACCGCGGCCGGGGTGCGGAGAGCTACGACAGCACCACCGCGGGCTCGCAGGGCAAGGGCAGCACCCCGGTCGGGCGCGGAGGCTGGGCAGCACCACTGGCGACTGTCGGAGCGGCGCCGGCTCACCCGGCTGAGGCGCCGAGCGCTACAGCCGGCCGAGCCCGCGGGATAGGGCAGCACCTCGCCCAGACGCGGGAGGTTAAGGCAGCACCTCGGCCGGACGCGGGAGGTTAAGGCAGCACCTCGGCCGGACGCGGGAGGTTAAGGCAGCACCTCGGCCGGGGTGCGGCGAGCAACGGCAGCATCCCGACCGTGTGCGGAGGCTCGGCAGCACCCCGGCCGGGCGCAGGCGAGCTACGACAGCACCCCGGCCGAGTGCGGCGAGCAACGGCAGCACCCCAGCCGGGCGTGGGCGAGCAACGACAGCACCCCGGCCGGCGCGGCGAGCTCCGGCAGCACCGCGGCCGGGTGGGGGGAGCCTAGGGCAGCACCTCGGGTGGGGTCAGCTGTGCTTGCAGCTCGTCGTGGTAGGAGCCGACTCGGGCGTAGACTCCGGGCTTTCCTGGTTCGGCACAGCCCTCGCCCCAGGAGACGACCCCAATGAGTCGCCCGTCGGCTACCAGGGGGCCTCCCGAGTCGCCTTGGCAGGTGTCCACCCCGCCTTGCGGGAAGCCGGCACAGACCATCGCGTCGGGGGTGTATTGCGGGTACGCCTTCTTGCAGTAGTCGTCGCTCGTGATCGGGACCTTCGCCTTCAGCAGGGTGTCCGACGAGTCGCCCGACGGAGCCGTGTTGCCCCAGCCCAGGATCGTCGCCTCGGTGCCGGCCTGGTAACCCACGTCGTCCTTCGTGGCCAGCGCCAGCGGCTGCCCGGACACCGGCCGCGTCAGCGTCAGCATCGCCACGTCGTAGCCCTCCGTGGCGTCTTTGAACTTCGGGTGCACCCAAACGTGGGACACAGTGGACACCGTGCCGTCACGGCCGCTCAGCTCCGTCCGTCCACTCACGACGCGCAGCCCGGGCGGGCTCTCCCCCTGCGCGCAGTGCGCCGCGGTCAGCACCTTGTCCGGCGCGACCAGCGTTCCACCGCAGAACTGCAGCCCGGTGGCATCGGTGAGCGCCACGGTGAACGGGTACTCCGCGATGTTCGCGGGCGTGCCGCCGACGATGCCCGGCTCGGCCTGTGCGGCGGGCGCGCAGACACACGCGGCGACCACACCGGCGAAAACCGCGATCGATCGGGTGAAACGGCGCACAGCAGGGATCATGACCAGCTCCTTCGGCATCCCTGGATCAACGTTGCTGCACTCCAGGATTGCGCGGGGAGCCGGTTCTACACATCGACCGAAAGGAAGAAATTTCCCGGGAACAAGTCGGGCCCGGTAGGCGGAGCATACCTACCGGGCCCGAGTGTCCGCGCTGTCCGGCCACAGCCAGCGCGAGCCGGTTTTCCCCGTCAGGAGAGGGAAAACCGGAGTCCGAACTAGACCAAATCGGTCAAATAGCGCGCGTACGCACCGGTCGTGAGGAAGTTCGGCAGCTTCTCACCGAGCGCGGTCTCCACGAAGATCTCCCGCGCATCGTCCAGTTTGGCCTCCGCGCCCAGCTCCGCGCGGATCGCCGACAGCTCCTCGTCCAGCATCGACCGCACCAGCGACTCGGTGACGGCCGTGCCGTCGTCGAGCTTCGTGCCGTTGCGGATCCACTGCCACACCTGCGCCCGCGCGATCTCGGCGGTCGCGGCGTCCTCCATCAGGTCGAAGATCGCGGCGGCGCCGGTCCCCCGGAGCCACGAGTCGACGTAACGCAGAGCGACGTTGATGTTGGCCCGCAACCCCTTCTCGGTGACATCACCACCGGCGCTGGCCACGTTCAGCAGATCCTCGGCGGTCACCGAGACGTCCTCGCGCAGCCGGCCGAGCTGGTTGGGCCACCCGCCCAGCGTCTCGTCGAAGACCTCGCGGCAGACCGGCACCAGGCCGGGGTGCGCGACCCACGAGCCGTCGAACCCGTCGCGCGCCTCGCGCTCCTTGTCCTGCCGCACCTTTTCGAACGCCAGCGCGTTCGCCGCCGGGTCCTTGCTCGGAATGAACGCCGCCATGCCGCCGATCGCATAGGCGCCCCGCTTGTGGCAGGTCCGGACCAGCAGTTCGGTGTAGGCCCGCATGAACGGCGCGGTCATGGTCACCTCGGCGCGGTCGGGCAGCACGAAGTCCGCGCCGGCGTCGCCGAAGTTCTTGATGATGCTGAAGATGTAGTCCCAGCGCCCGGCGTTCAGGCCGGCCGCGTGCTCACGCAGCTCGTACAGGATCTCGTCCATCTCGAAGGCCGCGGTGATCGTCTCGATCAGCACGGTCGCGCGGATGGTCCCCTGCGGGATGCCCAGTTCCTGCTGCGCGAGGCGGAACACGTCGTTCCACAGCCGCGCCTCCAGGTGGTTCTCCAGCTTGGGCAGGTAGAAGTACGGCCCGCTGCCCCGCGCCAGCAGCTGGCGCGCGTTGTGGAACAGGTACAGCCCGAAGTCCACCAGGCTCGCCGAGACCGGTCGCCCGTCGATGCGCAGGTGCTTCTCGACCAGGTGCCAGCCACGCGGCCGCACGACGATCGTCGCCGGGTTGTCGCCGATCGTGTACCGCTTCCCCGACTCGGTGGTGAAGTCGATGTTGCGGCGGATCGCGTCGAACAGGTTCAGCTGCCCGCCCACGATGTTCGGCCAGGTCGGCGAGGTCGCGTCCTCGAAGTCGGCCAGCCACACCTTCGCGCCGGAGTTCAGCGCGTTCACCGTCATCTTGCGGTCGGTCGGGCCGGTGATCTCCACGCGGCGGTCCTCGAGGCCGGGCGCCGCGGGCGCCACCTGCCACGAGTCGTCGTTGCGGATCCAGCGGGTCTCCGGCCGGAAATCGAGGGGTTCCTCACCGCCGGCGAGCTTCTCCCGCCGCAGCCGCCGCTCGTCCAGCAGCTCGCGCCGCCGTCCGGCGAACTCGTTGTCCAGCCGGGCGATGAAGGCCAGCGCAGCCGGGGTGAGGATCTCGTCGTACCGCTCGCCGGCGGGGCCGGCGACCTCGATCTGCGAGGTGAACGTGTGGGACATGGCGAGCCTTCCTGGAGGGGCCGCGGGGGCGGCCGGGGCGCGAGCGCGCCCTGGCCGCTCGCGGCTCTTTCTAGAACTGGGCTTCTTCGGTGGACCCGGTGAGCGCGGTGGTCGAGCTCTCCGGGTTCAGCGCGGTGCTGACCAGGTCGAACCAGCCGGTGCCGACCTCGCGCTGGTGCTTGGTGGCGGTGTAGCCCCGCTCCTCCGAAGCGAACTCGCGCTCCTGCAGGTCGACGTAGGCGGTCATGCCCTCGCGGGCGTAGCCGTGCGCCAGGTCGAACATCGAGTAGTTCAGCGCGTGGAAGCCGGCCAGCGTGATGAACTGGAACTTGTAGCCCATGTGGCCGAGCTCGCGCTGGAACTTCGCGATGGTCGCGTCGTCCAGGTGCTTGCGCCAGTTGAACGACGGCGAGCAGTTGTAGGCCAGCATCTGGTCCGGGTACTTCGCCTTGATGGCCTCCGCGTACTGGCGGGCGACCTCGAGGTCCGGCGTGGAGGTCTCCATCCACAGCAGGTCGGCGTACTCGGCGTAGGCCAGGCCGCGGTCGATGCACGGCTCGATGCCGTTGCGGACCTTGTAGAAGCCCTCCGAGGTGCGCTCGCCGGTGATGTACTTCCGGTCGCGCTCGTCGACGTCGCTGGTGATCAGCGTCGCGGCCTGCGCGTCGGTGCGGGCGACGACCAGGGTCGGCACGTCGAGCACGTCGGCGGCCAGGCGGGCCGCGTTCAGGGTGCGCTCGTGCTGCTTGGTCGGGATGAGCACCTTGCCGCCGAGGTGGCCGCACTTCTTCTCGGACGCGAGCTGGTCCTCCCAGTGCACGCCCGCGGCGCCGGCGGCGATCATGCCCTTCATCAGCTCGAACGCGTTGAGCGGGCCACCGAAGCCGGCCTCGGCGTCGGCGACGATCGGGGCGAACCAGTCGATGTCGGTGTTGCCCTCGGCCCAGTTGATCTGGTCGGCGCGGCCCAGCGCGTTGTTGATGCGGCGGACGACGGCCGGCACCGAGTTGGCCGGGTAGAGGCTCTGGTCCGGGTAGGTCTGCCCGGCGAGGTTCGCGTCGGCCGCGACCTGCCAGCCGGACAGGTAGATCGCCTTGAGGCCGGCACGCACCTGCTGGACGGCCTGGTTGCCGGTCAGCGCGCCCAGCGCGTGGACGTAGTCCTCGGTGTGCAGCAGGTCCCACAGCTTCTCGGCGCCCCGGCGGGCCAGGGTGTGCTCCTCGACGACGCTGCCGCGAAGCTTGATCACGTCCGCCGCGCTGTAGGACCGCTTGACACCCTTCCACCGGGGGTCGTTTTCCCACCGCTTGGCGAGCTCAGCGGCTTCCTGCTGCAAGTGGTTGGGCTGCTCTGCCATGGGTCTTTCTCCACCTTTGCGAACGTTGCGATGACTCGCTTGCTTGTCTCGACCATGACATGCGCTGCGCAAATGCCGCCAGCGCTCCAATTTGCCAATTTCTGTAAATTTTCCCGTAGGATGTTGTGAAGGTTGCGAAACGACGTTTCGCAGCCGCCGCAAAGATCGGGGACTGAATCGGTCACGTGATCGGTCCGGTCTGAAAAACTTGTCGAGGAAGGCCTGCCGTGGAGAAGACTTTCGCCGGCGCGAAGCTGCGCCACCTTCGCGAGAGCCGGGCGATGAGCCAGGCGGACCTGGCCAGGTTGCTGGAGATCAGCCCCAGCTACCTCAACCAGATCGAGCACAACTCGCGCCCCTTGACCGTTCCAGTGCTCCTCCGCATCACCGAGGCGTTCGGCGTGGACACCGAGTTCTTCGCCAACAACGACACCAGCCGCCTGGTCGCGGACGTGCGGGAAGCACTGCTCGACGAGTCGATCGGCATCGAGGCGACCACCAGCGAGCTCAACGACCTGGCCACGAACCTCCCGACGATCGCGCAGGCCCTGGTCCGGCTGCACCGCAGCTACCGGGCCGCGGTGGAGAGCACGGCCGCGCTGGTCACCGAGAACGGCATGGGCCCGCACGGCAGCGCCGCCGCTCCCCTGCCGCACGAGGAGGTCCGCGACTTCTTCTACGAGCGCGAGAACTACGTCGCCGAACTGGACGAACGCGCCGAGCGGATGGCCGAGGACATCGGGCTGCGCCGGGGCGGCGTTCACAACGCTTTGCAGGAACGCCTCGCCGACCACTACGGCGTGCAGGTGACCAGCGAAGGCCTCGACGAGGCGGCCGGTCAGCAGCACCGCTACCTGCCGGAGGCCAAGGTCCTGCGGCTCGCCCCGAGTCTGCGCGTCGGCCAGCGCGCGTTCCGGATGGCTTCGCAGATCGCGCTGCTGGAGTACGACGACCTGATCACCGAGCTGGCCGATTCGTGGGCGTTCTCGGGCCCGGCGGCCCGGTCGCTGGCCAGGGTCGGGCTGGCCAACTACTTCGCGGGCGCGCTGATCCTGCCGTACGGGGCGTTCCTGTCCACCGCGGAGAACTTCCGCTACGACATCGAGCGGCTGTGCGACCACTTCGGCGTCGGATTCGAGACGGTCTGCCACCGGCTGTCGACGCTGCAGCGGCCCAAGCGGCGCGGCGTGCCGTTCTCGTTCGTGCGGGTCGACCGGGCCGGCAACATGTCGAAGCGCCAGTCGGCGGCCGGGTTCCACTTCTCGCGCGTCGGCGGGTCGTGCCCGCTGTGGAACGTCTACGAGGCGTTCAGCTCGCCGGGTAAGATCCTCACCCAGATCGCGACGCTGCCGGACGGCAAGAGCTACTTCTGGATCTCGCGGACGGTGTCGCGCAACATCGGTGGCTACGGCAGCCCGGGCAAGATGTTCAGCGTCGGACTGGGCTGCGAACTCCGGCACGCGGGGCGGCTCATCTACTCGACCGGGCTGGACCTCGACGCGAGGGCCGCGGCGACGCCGATCGGCATGGGCTGCAAAGTGTGCGAACGGCCGGCCTGCCCGCAGCGGGCGTTCCCGACGATCGGCAAGCAGCTGACGGTCGACGAGAACACCAGCACCTTCGTCCCGTACCCGGCGGTGCCGAAGGGATAGCGTGGCGGGGTGCAGATCTTCGCGGTGAACGGCAGCATGCGCGCCGGTTCGACCAACGGCGCGCTGCTGGCGACCGCGCGGGCGGTCGCGCCGGGTGTCGAGGTGTACGAGGGGCTCGGCTCGCTCCCGCACTTCAACCCCGACGAGGACCGGGAGCCGCTGCCCGCGGCGGTCGCCGACCTGCGCCGGCGGCTCGCGGACGCCGGCGCCGTGCTGTTCTGCACGCCGGAGTACGCGGGCGCGCTGCCTGGGTCGTTCAAGAACCTGCTCGACTGGTCGGTCGGCTCGGGCGCGATGGACGGCAAGCCGGTGGGGTGGGTCAACGTGTCGTCCTCGATCACGGGCGCGGCCGGGGCGCACGCCTCGCTGCGCACCGTGCTGGGGTACCTGGGCACGCGGATCGTCGAGGAGGCGTGCGTGCACGTGCCGGTGACGCGGCACGAGGTGGGTGCGGACGGGCTGATCCACGACGAGGCGATCCGCGCCCGGGTGGCCGCGGCGCTGGCCGCGCTGACCTCGCACTGACACGGCCGGGAAAAATTTCCGGCCCACCGTGTCGAGATCGCGCGATCGGCTCCGTCCCCGGGGTGAATGCGGCCACAATGGGTCGCACCCGCGTCGAGGGAGAACACGATGGCCAAGTACCTGCTGCTCAAGCACTACCGGGGCGCTCCGGAAGCGGTCAACTGCGAGCCCATGGACCAGTGGACGCCGGAGGAGATTTCGGCGCACGTGAAGTACATGCAGGACTTCGCGGCCCGGCTCGAGGAGACCGGCGAGTTCGTCGACGCCCAGGCGCTCGCCCCCGAGGGGACGTTCGTGCGCTACGACGGCGAGGGGCGCCCACCGGTCACCGACGGCCCGTTCGCCGAGACCAAGGACCTGATCGCCGGCTGGATGGTGATCGACGTCGACAGCTACGAGCGCGCCGTGGAGCTGGCCGGGGAGCTGTCGGCCGCCCCCGGTGCGGGCGGCAAGCCGATCCACGAGTGGCTGGAGCTGCGCCCGTTCCTGCGCCACGAGCCGGCTGTCACGGAGTGACCCTGGTGGACGAGGCCCTGCTCCGGAGCCTCACGCCGGCCGCGCTCGGGATCCTCGTCCGCCGCGGAGCCGACTTCGCGGCGGCCGAGGACGCCGTGCAGGACGCGCTGGTCGAGGCGATCCGCGTGTGGCCGGGCGACCCGCCGCGGGACCCGAAGGGCTGGCTGGTCACGGTCGCCTGGCGCAAGTTCCTCGACGCGACCAGGGCGGACACCGCCCGCCGCCGGCGCGAGGACCGCGTCGATGAGGAACCGGCGCCGGGGCCGGCGTCATCGGTGGACGACACGCTCCAGCTGTACTTCCTGTGCGCCCACCCGTCGTTGACGCCGTCATCGGCGGTCGCGCTGACGCTGCGCGCCGTCGGCGGGTTGACCACGCGCCAGATCGCCCAGGCCTACCTGGTGCCCGAGGCGACCATGGCGCAGCGCATCAGCCGCGCCAAGCGCACGGTCGCCGGCGTGCGGTTCGACCAGCCCGGCGATGTCGCCACCGTGCTGCGCGTCCTCTACCTGGTCTTCAACGAGGGCTACTCGGGTGACGTCGACCTGGCCGCCGAGGCCATCCGGCTCACCCGGCAGCTCGCGACCGCGATCGACCACCCCGAGGTGGCGGGCCTGCTCGCCCTGATGCTGCTCCACCACGCGCGGCGCGCGACCCGCATCGCGCCGGACGGCAGCCTGGTGCCGCTGGCCGAGCAGGACCGCGGCCGGTGGGACACCGCGTCGATCGCCGAGGGCGTCGAGATCCTGCAGGCCGCCCTCGCACGGGACCGGCTGGGCGAGTTCCAGGCCCAGGCCGCCATCGCCGCGCTGCACGCCGACGCACCCACCGCCGAGGAGACCGACTGGGTGCAGATCGTGGAGTGGTACGACGAGCTCGTGCGGCTGACCGGCAGCCCGATCGTCCGGCTCAACCGGGCGGTGGCGGTGGGCGAGGCGGACGGGCCGCGCGCCGGGCTGGCGGCGCTCGCCGAGCTGGACGACTCGCTGCCGCGTCACACCGCGGTGGCGGCGTACCTGCACGAACGCGACGGAGATGTGGCGACGGCGGCGCGGCTGTACGCCGACGCGGCGCGGAAGGCCCCGAACCTCGCCGAACGCGACTACCTGACCCGGCAGGCGGCGCGGCTCAACACCCGCCGGACGTAGTACCCCGGCGCAGGCCGGTCCGTCCAGGTGCGCCGCCACCGAGCGGCGATCCGCGGCTACGACCTCCAGGGGCACTACACCTCGTGCTGCTCCAAGGTCTTCTGCAGAGCCTTGTTCGCCTTGCGGGCCATGTCCGCGATGGCTGCGCGGCGTTCGGCGTCGGCTTCGTAGTCGGCGCGGCGGTCGCGCACCACGCGGGCCGGCGAGCCGACCGCGATGGCGTAGTCGGGGATGTCGCCGCGCACCACGGCGTGCGCGCCCAGCACGCAGCCGCGGCCGACGCGCGTGCCGCGCAGGATCGAGACCTTCGTGCCGATCCAGGTGTCCGGCCCGATGCGCACCGGGGTCTTCACGATGCCCTGGTCCTTGATCGGCAGCGTGATGTCCGAGGTGATGTGGTCGAAGTCACAGACGTAGACCCAGTCCGCCACGAGGGTCGCGGCACCGAGCTCGATGTCGAGGTAGCAGTTGATGACGTTCTGCCGGCCGAAGACCGCCTTGTCGCCGATCCGCAGGGAACCCTCGTGGCAGCGGATGGCGTTGCCGTCGCCGATGTGCACCCACCGGCCGATCTCCAGGCGGCCGTAACCGGGACGGCAGTGGATCTCCACGTCCTTGCCCAGGAACACCATGCCGCGCAGGATGATGTGCGGGTTCGCGAGACGGAACTTCAGCAGCCGGCAGTACCGCACCAGGTACCAGGGGGTGTAGGCGCGGTTGCGCAGAACCCACCGCAGTGACTCGGTTGTCAGGAACTTCGCCTGCCGCGGGTCGCGCCGGGCCTGCCGCCAGGCACCCAGGCGGGAAAGCACGGGCGATCCCCACATCGATGTCATAGGTTGACAGTATGCCGACCCCGTTGATCATCGATACCGACCCGGGCGTGGACGACGCCTTCGCGATCGCGCTCGCGGCGTTGAGCGAGGACGTCGATCTGCTTGGAGTCACGACGGTCTTCGGCAACGTCCCGCTCGAGGCCACGACCCTCAACGCGCGGCGCGTCCTGGCGCTGTGCGGGCGATCCGACGTGCCGGTGGCGGCCGGCGCGGCGCGCCCACTGGTGCACGCCCAGCTCCAGCGGGCGGCGCACGTGCACGGGCCGGACGGGTTGTCCGGGCGCTCGGCGGCACTGCCCGAGCCGGGCCGCGACCTCGAACCCGGTGGCGCCGTGAGCCTCCTGGTTTCGTTGCTGGCGGCGGCCGACGAGCCGGTGACGATCGCGCCGATCGGGCCGCTCACGAACATCGCGTTGCTGCTCGCGGCTCATCCCGAGGTGCGGGAGAAGATCGCGCGCATCGTGATCATGGGCGGTGGGCTCGGCGGCGGCAACACGACGGGCGCCGCGGAGTTCAACATCTGGAGCGACCCGGAGGCGGCCCGGCGGGTGCTGGTCGAGGAGCCGGTGCCGCGCGTGCTGGTGCCGATGGACCTGACCTACCGGTGCGCGGTGGACCGCGCCTGGCTCGGCAAGCTGGCCGCGTCCGGGCCGATCGGCGCCGCGCTCGAGGCGCTGACGCCGGACTACCTGGCGCACTACCGCAAGGCGCTCGGGTGGGACGGGATCGTGCTGCACGACGCGGTCGCCGTGGCGGAGGCGATCCGGCCCGGGATCCTGCACACGGAGACCTATCCGATCGAGGTGGAGTGCTCGCTGGGCCCGGCGCGCGGCGCGACGCTGGTCGACCGCCGTCGGCAGGCGTTGCGCGCCGACGCGGAGGGCGAGATCGCGCCGGGCCGCGTCGAGGTCGCCGTGGACACCGATCTGGACGGGCTGCGGGCGTTCATCCTGGACCGCCTCACCTGAGGAAGCGGTTACGGTTCGCTCGGGTGCGGGATCCGGAGCGCGGCGAGCCGGTCGTTGCGGGACGCCGCGCTCTCCGCGCCCTTGGCGACCCCGGTGCAGCGCGGGTACCGCGTGTCCGGGTCCGGGTCCAGGATCTTCTCGCAGGTGACCGCATGTTCGACGTCGCCGAGGAAGAACCGCACGCTCGTCCCCGGCCGCACCAGTACGTGGGACAACCGGACGTCGTGCTCGTCGCGGTCCTCGCCCAGGCCGAAGAACGGGTCGGCGTACCGGAGGCCGTCGGCCTCGAAGTGGTGTTCGCCGTCCGCGTCGAGCGCTTCGGCCAGCACGCCGAGCGTCACGCTCGCCGGGATCAGCAGCCGCCACCACTCCGGCGGCTTGCGGCCGGCCACCGTGACCTTCAGCTGGTACACGGGCAGCCGCACGGACGCGGCGAAGTCCCGCAGCTCCCGGCGCAGGGCCGTCGCCCCGGGTTCCAGCGCGTCGAGCCCGCCGCGGTCCCGGACGTAGTGGTAGACCTCCTCGACGCCGCTGCGTTCCCGCGCGGACAGGGCGTACTCGGTGACCAGCCTGCGACGTTCCGATTCGGACAGTCCGGGCCCCTCGTCCCACATCGCCAGCATCGCGGCGGCGTGCGGCCGGACGTTGCGGTGGCTCAGTGCGCTGTGCCAGGCCGGCCGGACCTCGTCCCCGAAACCCGCGACGACCTCGATCGCCGCGACCCGCTCGACCGGCGACGCGAACTCCGCCGCGTGCAGCAACTGCGCGGCGCCGTCGACCGGGCGCCGGCCGTCGAACCAGCGCAGCGCGTGGTGCCAGGCCTCGTCGGCGGGCAGCGGCGCCAGCCGGGCGAGCAGCTGGGCGGCCCGCAGGTCGGGCGTGACCGGTCGCGGTTCACGAGCGGCCCATTCGTCGAGCGCCCACTGGCCCAGCGGCGTGACCTCGTGGTCGCCGTCGAGCGCCCCGAACTCGGTCAGCACGTCCAGGGCCGCGTCCAGCGGGAACAGTTCGCTACCGCCGAAGCTGCCGGCGACGGCGCCGGCGTCCTCCTCGCCCCGGAGCAGCCGGTGCACCGAGAACTCGAGATCGTCCAGCAGGGGACCGTTGGCCAGCGCGGTCAGCACCGCACGGCACAGCACATGGGCGCCGCGGCGGCGCGGGTCCACCGACTCGGCGCGCAGGACGGCGTCCAGCCCCTTGAGCCACAGCTGGGCCGGGTCGTCGTCGGCCGGGCGCGCGACCGCCTCCGCGACACCGACCTCGATCAGCCCCGCGCCCTCGGCGGCCACCCACGGCCGGTGGATCGGCACGACGTCGGCGGCCGACCGGACCTTCTCGCCGACCTCGACGCCCAGCACACCGGCGACCGACGGGACGTCCGCGGGGCGCAGAACTCCTTTGGCGGTAACGGGTCTTCCGCTGCCGACCCACGTGGCCAGCGCCCTCGTCCGGGACAGCGCGGGGCACTGGTTCGCCAAAGTGGAGATTCCGGTACTCACCCGCAGGACTTTAGCGAGCACGTCCGCGAGGTTGCGGACCGTCCACAATAGCCGGCCGTGCATGTCGATATGTCGATCATGGGCTCGCAGTAGGCTCGGCGACGTGAGCGATCTCAGCCTGACCGTGCTCGGCTCGGCGACGCCGTACGCGGAGCCGGGCAACCCGTGCTCGGGCTACCTGGTGTCCAGCGGCGAGACCCACGTGTGGCTCGACGCGGGCTCGGGCACGCTCGGCGAGCTGCGCCGCCACACGAGCCTGGACCGGCTCAGCGCCATCTGGATCTCGCACCTGCACGCCGACCACTGCGCGGACCTGCTCACCGCGTACTACGGCCTGCGGTACGCCGAAATCGACCTGGCCGAGCCGATTCCGCTGTACGGCCCGCCCGGGATCGCCGGCAGGCTGGCCGGCTTCCTGACGAACGGCCCGCACCGCAGCCCGGTCGAGGAGGCGTTCGCGGTGCACGAACTGTCCGACGGGTTCAGCACCGGGATCGGACCGATGACCTTCACCGCGGCGGCCGTCGAACACGGGATGCCGGCGTTCGCGGTGCGCGTCGAGGCGGGGGCGGCCGCACTGGCCTACTCCGGCGACAGCGCACCCTGCCCCGGCCTGGTGGAGCTGGCCGAGAACTGCGACGCGCTGCTGTGCGAGGCCGACGGCCCCACGGTGTCCGAGGTGCACCACACGCCCGAGGAGGCCGGCGAGACCGCGGGTTCGCGGGGGCGCACAGGCTGATCGTCACGCACGTCGGCCCGTTCCTCACCCCGCACGAAGCCGTCACCCGCGCCGCCTCGCGGTTCGACGGACCGGTGGCTTACGCGGCTCCGGGCGCGGTCTTCCACCTGCCGTAGGTGCTGCCGGTCGTCGACAGCTCGATCCGGGTGTTTCCGTCATCGGCACCCGAATTGTCAGCGTTGCTAATAGCTCTCATTAAGAGCTACCTTGGAGGACGTGCGAGAACTGGCCGAGAACCTGGTGACCACCATCGCCGCGTTGCGGCGCGTGGTCCGGCGGCGCGTGCGGGAGAAGCTGCCCGGCACTCCCCTGCGCCCGGCGCAGATCGAGCTGCTCCGGGTGGTCGAGAAGGACCCCGGCACCGGTGTCGCCGCCGCGGCGCGGTCGCTGCACCTCGCCGGCAACTCGGTCAGCACGCTCGTCAACCAGCTGGTCGACGCCGGGCTGCTGGAACGGAAGGTCGACCCGGACGACCGGCGGGCCGCGCGGCTCGACCTGACCGGCGCCGCGCGGGAGCGGCTGGCGAACTGGCGCCGCACGCGCACCGAGTTCGTCGCGGCCGCCGTCGCCACCCTGCCCGCCCGCGACCGGGACGCCATCGAGGCCGCCCTGCCCGCGCTCGGCCGGCTGATCGACGCCCTTCAGGAGGAGAGATGACCGCACCCGCGGTGCGCTGCACCGGGCTCCGGCACGCCTTCGGCGACACCGTCGCCGTCGACGGGGTCGACCTGGAGATCCCGGCCGGGCAGATCTTCGGCCTGCTCGGCCCCAACGGCGCCGGCAAGACCACCACCATCCGCGTGATCACGACGCTGCTGCCCGCGAAGGCCGGCACCATCGAGGTGTTCGGGCTCGACGTCGCCCGCCGGAAGATGGCCGTGCGCCGCCTGATCGGCTATGTGCCGCAACAGCTTTCCGCCGACGGGTCGCTCAGCGGACGGGAGAACGTCGCGCTGTTCGCCCGGCTCTTCGACGTCCCGCGCCGCGAACTCAAGGAGCAGGTGGACACGGCGTTGAGCACCGTCGGCCTGCTCGACGACGCCGACCGCACCGCCGCCACCTACTCCGGCGGCATGATCCGCCGCCTCGAACTCGCGCAGGCGCTGGTCAGCGCCCCGCGGCTGCTGATCCTCGACGAGCCGACCATCGGGCTCGACCCGGTGGCCCGCACCAGCGTCTGGGAGCGCATCGAGCAGGTCCGCGCCGAGACCGGCATGACCGTCCTGGTGACCACGCACTACATGGACGAGGCCGAGCAGTACTGCGAGCAGGTCGCGCTGATGCACCGGGGGCGCATCCGCGCCCAGGGCAGCCCGGCACAGCTCCAGGCCGAACTCGGCCCGGGAGCCACTCTGGACGACGTGTTCCGCGCGGTCACCGGTGACGCGTTCGACGATGCCGACAAGGGAGGGATGCGCAATGTCCGTGCCGCTCGCCGCACCGCCCGCCGGCTGGGCTGAGACGAACCCGGTCCGCCGCCTGCTGTCCAGGGTGGCCACGATGTGCCTGGTGGAGCTGCAGAAGCTCCGCCGCGACCGCTCCGAACTGATCACCCGCGCGATCCAGCCCGCGCTGTGGCTGCTGATCTTCGGAGAGACCTTCACGCGCCTGCGCGCGATCCCCACCGGTGACATCCCCTACCTGGACTTCCTCGCGCCCGGGATCCTCGCCCAGTCGGCGCTGTTCATCGCGATCTTCTACGGCATCCAGATCATCTGGGAGCGCGACGCGGGCGTGCTGGGCAAACTGCTCGTCACCCCGACCCCGCGTGCCGCGCTGGTCACCGGCAAGGCGTTCGCCGCCGGGGTGCGGGCGTTCGTGCAGGCGGTGATCGTGCTGATCCTCGCCGCGATCCTCGGTGTCGGCCTGACCGGGAACCCGCTGAAACTGCTGGGTGCCGCGCTCGCGGTCGTCCTCGGGTCGGCGTTCTTCTGCTGCCTGTCCATCGTGATCGCCGGGCTGGTGCTGTCCCGCGAACGGCTGATGGGCATCGGTCAGGCGATCACGATGCCGTTGTTCTTCGGGTCCAACGCGCTCTACCCGGTGAACCTGATGCCCGGCTGGCTGCGCGTGCTCAGCCACATCAACCCGCTCAGTTACGAGGTCGACGCCCTGCGCGGTCTGCTCATCGGCACGCCGTCGCGCCTCTGGGTGGACTTCGGCGTGCTCGCCGGCGCCGCCGCGATCGCGATCGCGGTCGCATCCGGCCTGCTCGGGCGGCTGGTGCGGTGAGTTTGCCCGATTCGAACCTCGGGTAACCCGACCGGCACATCACGCAACCGTGGTGACCGTCGGACAAAGGGGACAGGTGACATGTCTCGTTCAGAACATGCCCGCGTCCGGGTGACCGGCTTCCAGCCGGTCCAGATGCTCGCCGTGGTCGTCGGCCTGGTCTACCTCGCGCTCGGCATCGCCGGGTTCGTGCGCACCGGGCTCGGCGACTTCACCGGCAACCAGGACCACACGGTCCTGGGCTTCATGGTCAACCCGCTGCACAACCTGGTCCACATCGTCGTCGGTGTTCTCGGCCTGCTGTTCGCGGCGTCGTCGGCTTCGGCGCGCACCTTCGGCTGGATCCTGTTCGTCGGCTTCGGCCTGGTCGGGATCTGGGGCCTGATGATCACCGGGGTCATCGCGTCGAACCCGGTGTCCGGTCTGGGCAACCCGCTCAACCTCAACGCGGCCGACAACTGGCTGCACCTGGTCAGCGCGGTGCTGGGGCTGGTCATGGCGATCATGCCGGCCCGCAAGCGGGCCCACGTGGAAACCACCGGCACCGCGACCGCCACGACGGTGCAGCAGCCGCTCGTCACCGGGGACGAGGTGCCCGGCAACGCGGACGTGCCGACCCGCCCGGTCCCGCAGCAGACCGAAGCGGCGGCCGGCCGCCACCGTCCGTCGCGCTGGAAGATGCACCGGCCCGGGCGCACCGCCCACTGATCGTCGGGCAGACTGCCCCGCGTGAGCGGAACGGTGCTGGTGCTCGGCGGGCGCAGTGAGATCGGCCTCGCCGTGGCGCGGAAACTCGTGGACGGTGGGGGGAAGTTCGTGCTGGCGGCCCGGCGCAGCGGCGACCTCGATGCCGAGGAGGAGTCACTGCGCCGGGCCGGCGCCACGGAGGTGGCGCGGGTCGAGTTCGACGCCGACGACGTGTCCCGGCACCGGCGTGTGCTGGACTCGATCGTCGCCGAGCACGGTCCACTGGAGACGGTCGTGGTGGCGTTCGGGCTGCTGGGCGACCAGGAGCGGGCGGAACGGGACGCGGCGCACGCGATGGCCGTGATCCACACCGACTACGTCGCGCACGTGAGCATCCTGACCGAGCTGGCCAACCTGCTGCGCGAGCAGGGATCCGGCCGGCTCGTCGTGTTCTCCTCGGTCGCCGGGGTCCGCGTGCGGCGCGCGAACTACGTCTACGGCTCGGCCAAGGCCGGGCTGGACGGGTTCGCCAGCGGGCTCGCCGACGCGTTGCACGGCAGCGGCGTGCGGCTGCTGCTCGTCCGGCCGGGCTTCGTGATCGGCCGGATGACCGAAGGCATGTCCCCGGCGCCGTTCTCCAGCACCCCGGAACAGGTCGCCACCGCGACCGTCCGCGCACTGCGGCGCGGGCGCGGCGAGGTGTGGGTGCCGCCGGTGCTGCGCCCGGTGTTCTTCCTGATGCGCCTGCTGCCGCGCGCGGTGTGGCGGCGGATGCCCCGCTGAGGGTCAGCCGCCGAGCAGGCCGCCCACCAGACCACCGACGACGCCCAGCAGCCCGCCGTTCTGCTGCGGCTTGGACGGCGTCGTGGTGCTGGACCGGGTCGGCTCCTGGGACGACGACGAGCTGGAGGTCGTGCTCCCCGGCGTCGTGGTCGTCGCCGGCTGCTGGCTGCTCGTGCCCGTGCCCGCGGTAGTGCCCGTGGTCGTGCTCGCCGCCGGAGCCGGGGCCGCCTGCGTGGTCGTGGGCGCGGCGGTCGAACCACCGGTGCTCGACCTGCCGGTCCGCGACTGGCCGCCGGAGCTGCTCGCACTGCCCGCACTACTCGCACTGCTCGTGCTGCCCGTGCCGGCCTGGCTCTGCGGCTGTGCCTGCGATTGCGAAGAGGCGCTGCCCGACGGCGGCAGGCTGGGGCTGCTCGACGGCGTGCCGGTGGCCAGCAACTGCTGCTGGGGCGCGGAGATCGTGCTGGTCGGCGCCCGGCCCGTGCTCGTGTCCGGGCCACCGCCCGAGCCGCCCGGCGACGCCGTGTCGTGCAGGTGCCCGGTGGTCAGCGAAGTCGCGGCGACACCGCACAGCGCGGCCACGCCGGCCGCGATCGCGCCGATGCGGCCGACCTTGCGCCGGTCCCACTTGCTGCCCGGCTCGCTCTCGCGGCGCAGGATGCTCGCGGCCGGGATGCGCACGGTCGGCGCCTCGGCCATCTCCGGGGTGATGCCGGAGTCGTCGTCCTCGTCGTACTCCGGTTCGGGCTCCGGCGCCGGCTTCTTCGGCAGCTTGACGGCGGTGAACTCCTGCGTGACACCTTCCCGGTGCAGCAACTCCGCGACACTGATCCTGCGCGTCGCGGCACTCGCCTGAGTGTCTTTGTCGTCGCTCGTCACGCTGAACCTCTCCCAATCCGATTACTGCCCGCGACATGATTACTGTTGTTATCAGTTCGTTGCCTTATCTCGTGATCGAGGTCACACGCTTTGGGTCGAATGCCGTACTGGGCGTGACGACCCGGTCGCGGAGCCGACCCGATACTGTGACGCCGATCGCCGGGAGCGCGGAGGTGGAGTCGTGGCGGGCCGCAACCCCTTCTCGTGGGTGAGCAGCGTGGCGGACTGGTTCGAGCAGCGCGGCGTCTACGTGCCCGGCGAGGACAACCACAGCGTCGACCCGTGGCGTGACTTCGGCTGGCTGATCGTCGCCTGGCTGCTGGGGTGCGGCACGTTCATCCTCTTCCTGGCACTGGCGGTGTGAACTCGTCCGGGTGAGAGAGCCATCACCGGCGTGCCGTTCCGATCACGGATCGGCCACAGCCCGACACCAGGTCCGCGTCAACCCCGCGCCGTGCCTCGCACCCGCTCGCCGGTAAGGACAGAGTGGAGCGCGCCCCGGCCGAAATACCTACCCCGAACGGCCCAGCCGGGAGCGGCTGAAGAAGTGAGGAAGTGGCCCCTGTGCGCACCCCGAAGCACGCGATGGCCGCTGTCGTCCTGGTGGCGGTGACCGCGTGCGGGGCGCCGGCGCCGGTCGAGAGCGGGTCGACGAGCACCGGTGGTGATGTCGCGCTCCAGCAGGCGCTTCCGGCGCTGCGCACACTCGACTTCGGCGGCCAGTTCCGGTTCGACGACGGGGTGGCGGTGTCGGTGTCGGCGCCGAAGCCGTTCCGGCCCAGCAGCAGCGCCTATCCGCGCAGCGACCGGGCGGTCGCGTTCGAGATCATCATCCGCAACGAGGGCGACCAGCCGTACCGGCTGTCCGGGTTGACCGTGACCGCCACCGTCGGGGAGGTCGCGTCCAAACAGGTCGTGGACTCCACGCAGGGTTACAGCGGGATCGTCGAGGCGGGCAAGGACGTGCAGCCCGGCCGGGACGTGCGGCTGAGCCTGGCGTTCACCGCGCCACCGCAGCCGGCCGAGATGAAGCTGACGCTGCGGCCGACCGCGACCAGCCCGGTGATCGCCGTGTACTGCGGGCCCGCCTGAGCCGGTCCGGATACGCTCGGGGCATGACCGACCAGCAGCGTCTCGCCCCCGGCGACCAGGCTCCCGACTTCACCCTCCCGGACAGCACGGGCAGGCAGGTCTCGCTGTCGGACTACCGGGGCAAGCAGGTCGTGGTGTACTTCTACCCCGCGGCGGGCACGCCCGGGTGCACCAAGCAAGCCTGCGACTTCCGGGACAACCTCGGCGAGCTCGACGGCGCCGGCTACCAGGTCCTCGGGATCTCCCCGGACAAGCCGGAGAAGCTGGCGAAGTTCGCCGAGGCGGAGCAGCTGAACTTCCCGCTGCTGTCCGACCCGGACAAGGAGGTCCTCACCGCGTGGGGCGCGTTCGGTGAGAAGAAGAACTACGGCCGCGTCGTGCAGGGCGTGATCCGGTCGACCTTCGTCATCGACCCGGACGGCAAGATCGTGAAAGCGCTGTACAACGTCCGGGCGACCGGCCACGTGGCGAAGCTGCTCAAGGACCTGAAGATCGCCGGCTGACGCTCCCCGGCCGGCACGGTCTCCCACGCTGTGCCGGCCGCTCGCGGCTGGTGGTCACATCACCCTGCGGTAGGCGTCCACCAGCTGCTTCTCGGCGTCGTCGAGGTAGGCGGCCAGCAGCTTCTCCGCCGCCAGGCCGTCGCCGGTGCGCAGCGTTTCCAGGATCTCCCGGTTGCGCTCCAGGTACGGCTCGTGGAAGGGCTGCGGGTCGGCCATCACGTGGAACACCAGCCGCAGCTCGGCGAGCAGGCCGCGCACCAGCTCGTCGACGCGCGGGCTGCCCGCGAGCGTGATCAGCGCCTGGTGGAAGTGGATGTTCGCGGTCCCCAGCTCGCGCCAGGCCTGACGCTTGCGCGCGTCCTCCCCGTCGGCGACCGCGGCTTCGACCGCCTGCAGCTTGTCGCCCGGCGGGCTGGTGATCTCCCGCAGCACGGCGCACTGCACGAGCTTGCGCACCTTGTACAGGTCGGTCACGTCCTCGATCGACAGGCGCCGCACGAAGACGCCCCGGTTCAGCTCGTGGATCAGCAGCTTCTCGTGCGTGAGCAGCCGGAACGCCTCGCGCAGCGTGTTGCGCGAGACCCCGAGCGCCCCGCCGATCGCCTCCTCGGACAGACGGCTGCCGGGCTCGAAGAAGCCCTCCGTGATGCGGGTACGCAGGATGTCCGCCAGCCGTTCGGCGGTGCTGGTGCGCCCCAGCAGCAACCGGTCCGCTTCGAGGCCGGTGCTGAGGATCGAGCCCATGGACTCGGCGTCGGTGCTCACTCGAAGCCTCCGGTTTCTGGGGGGTTGATCGGCGTTACGCAAAGTTAACCAGTGGATCGAAGGCCGGTTCAACCTGCGACTTGTTCTACGAAAAGTCTATCCAACCGCTTCGAAGCGACGGTCGTGTTCCTCGAAAGTATTGACGGATCGTTCAACAATCCCTAACTTCATGACCTACCTCACTCCCCTTCGATGGATGGACATCGTGATGACCGCTTCAACTGAGACCACGGACAAGCGCTCACTGCGCCGCGCGTTCGTGGCGAGCTTGTCCGGCACCACCCTCGAGTACTACGACTTCGCGGCCTACTCGGTGGCCGCCGCGACGCTGTTCGGCAAGCTCTTCTTCCCCTCGGGAGACGCGCTCGCCGGCACGATGGCGGCGTTCTCCACGTACGCGGTCGGCTACCTGGCCCGCCCCCTCGGCGGGTTCGTCTTCGGCCGGCTCGGCGACAAGCTGGGCCGCAAGCAGGTACTCGTGTTCACCCTGCTGCTGACCGGTATCGCCACCTTCCTGATCGGTGTCCTGCCGACCCACGCCTCCGTCGGCGGCTGGGCCGCCGTGCTCCTGGTGCTGCTGCGCTTCGCGCAGGGTGTCGGTGTCGGTGGTGAGTGGGGCGGCGCGGTGCTGCTCTCCAGCGAGTTCGGTGACCCGAAGAAGCGCGGCTTCTGGGCCTCGGCCGCGCAGATCGGCCCGCCGGCCGGCAACCTGCTGGCCAACGGTGTGATCGCGCTGCTGACCGCCGTCCTGACCGCCTCCGCGTTCGAGTCCTGGGGCTGGCGCGTCGCGTTCCTGCTGTCCGGCGTCCTGGTGCTGTTCGGCCTGTGGCTGCGGATGAAGCTCGAGGAGACCCCGGTCTTCAAGAAGATCGCCGAGAGCGGCGAGAAGCCGAAGGCCCCGCTCAAGGAGGTCTTCACGCAGGAGCCGCGTGCCCTGATCGCCGGCATCCTGGTCCGCATCTGCCCGGACGTCCTGTACTCGCTGTTCACGGTCTTCGTCCTCACCTACATGACCAGCGAGCTGCACATGAGCCGCGGCCAGGGCCTGACCGCGGTGATGATCGGCTCCGCGTTCCAGCTGTTCCTGATGCCGGCCGCGGGTGCGCTGTCCGACCGGTTCAACCGCCGCACGATGTACTTCGTGGGCACGATCGCCGCGGCGATCTGGCCGTTCCTGTTCTTCCCGCTGGCGGGCACCAAGTCCTACCTGGCCATCGCCGTCGGCATGGTCGTCGCACTGGCGATCCACGCGCTGCTCTACGGCCCGCAGGCCGCGCTGATCACCGAGCAGTTCTCCGAGCGCCTGCGCTACACCGGCAGCTCGCTGGCCTACACCCTGGCCAGTGTCCTCGGTGGCGCGGTGGCCCCGCTGATCTTCACGGCCCTGCTCGCCAGCTACGACTCCTGGGTCGCGGTGGCGCTGTACGTCGTGGTGACCGCGGTGCTGACCGGCATCGGTGTCGCGCTCAGCCGCAAGGCGCCGGAGGAGACGGTCGCGGTCCAGGCCGAGACGGCGGAACTCGCACGATGAGCGCCCCCGCGACCACCGCCACCATCGATCTGAACTGCGACGTGGGCGAAGGGTTCGGCGCCTGGCGGATCGCCGATGACGAAGCCCTGCTGGACGTCGTGACCGGCGCCAACGTGGCCTGCGGCTTCCACGCCGGCGACCCCTCCACCATGCGGCACGTGTGCGAGGCGGCGGTGAAGCGCGGGGTCACGATCGGAGCCCACGTCGGGTACCGGGACCTGGCCGGGTTCGGCCGCCGGTTCCTCGACGTGGACCCCGTCGAACTGATCGACGAGATCCTCTACCAGCTGGGCGCGCTCGACGCGCTGGCCGGCGCGGCGGGCGGCGAGATCGCCTACGTCAAGCCGCACGGCGCGCTGTACAACGCCATCGCCACGCACGAGAAGCAGGCGGGCGCGGTGGCCGAGGCGGTGTGGCAGTACGACCCGACGCTGCCCGTGCTCGGGCAGCCGGGGTCCCGGTGGCTGGCGCGGGCCGCCGAGGCCGGGCTGTCCACCATCGCCGAGGCGTTCGCCGACCGCGGGTACTCGCCCGACGGCCGGCTCCTCCCCCGGCGCGAGCCGGGGGCGGTGCTGACCGACCCGGACGAGGTGGCCCGCCGGTGCGTGCGGCTGGTGCGGGACGGCGAGGTGGTGGCCGTGGACGGCACGGTCATCCCCCTCCAGGCGGGCTCGCTGTGCGTGCACAGCGACACCCCGGGCGCGGTGGCGCTGGCCACCGCGGCCCGCACCGCGCTGGTGTCGGCCGGGGTCGAGGTGCGGAGTTTCGCATGAACATCCGGCGATGCGGGGACCAGGCACTGCTCATCGACGTCGGCGACACCGGCGGCATCGACGCGGTGCTCGGCCTGTACTCCGCCCTGTCCGACCCTCGTCCCGACGGCGTCACCGAGCTGGTGCCGGCGGCGCGCACCCTGCTGGTGCGCTTCGACCCGGCCGTGATCCCGGCCGGTGAGCTCGTCGAACTGCTGCGGGACACCGAACCGGTGCCCTCGCACGCGGTCCGCGGCGAGCTGGTCGAGATCCCGGTGTTCTACGACGGGGCCGACCTGGCCGAGGTCGGCAAGCACACCGGCCTCGGCGCGGACGGTGTCGTCGAAATGCACACCGCCGCCGAGTACACGGTGGCCTTCGGCGGGTTCGCCCCCGGGTTCGGCTACCTGACCGGCCTGCACCCGAAGCTGCACCTGCCGCGGCGGGCCGTCCCGCGGACGCACGTCCCGGCCGGGGCCGTCGCGATCGCCGGTGAGTTCACCGGGATCTACCCGCGGTCCTCGCCGGGCGGATGGCAGCTGGTCGGCCGGACCGAGGTCCCGCTGTGGGACCCGGCCCGCCGCCCGCCCGCCCTGCTGCGGCCGGGCACCCGCATCCGTTTCCGGGAGGTTCGATGATCGAGGTGGTGCGGCCGGGGCCGTTGACCACGGTGCAGGACCTGGGACGTCCCGGACTGGCCGCCCTGGGGGTCGGCCGGTCCGGGGCGGCCGACCGGCGGTCGGCCGCGCTCGCCAACCGGCTGGTCGGCAACCTGGACGGCGCCGCGGTCCTGGAGACCACCTTCGGCGGGCTGGTCCTGCGGTTCCGGCAGGTGGCGCGGGTCGTGGTGACCGGCGCGCCGTGCCCGATCCGCCGGGGCAGCCGCGGCGAGGCGATGAACGCGCCGTTCACCGTCTGGCCGGGTGACGAACTCACGCTGGGCATGCCCACGTCCGGTCTGCGGACCTACGTGGCGGTGCGCGGCGGGATCGGCGTGGACAAGGTGCTCGAGTCGCGCTCGACGGATCTGCTGGCGGGTCTGGGGCCCGCGGCGCTGCGTGCGGGCGACGTGCTGCCCATCGGGCGGGACGAGTGCGGGCCGCTGCCGTCCGTGGAGGTCGCGCCGGTGCCCGACCCCGCCGGGTTCGACCTGACGGTGCGGGTCATGCCCGGCCCGCGTGACGACTGGTTCACGCCCGAGGCGCTGCGGACCTTCTCGACCGCGACCTACGAGGTGACGTCGGACAGCAACCGCGTCGGCGTCCGGTTCACCGGCCCGGTGCTGGAACGCGCCCGCGAAGGCGAGCTCCTCAGCGAAGGCATGGTGCCCGGCGCGATCCAGGTACCGCCGTCCGGGCTGCCGCTGGTGTTCCTCGCCGACCACCCGGTGACCGGCGGGTACCCGGTGATCGGGGTCGTCCTGACTGACGACCTGCCGGTGGTGGCGCAGGCCCGGCCCGGGCAGTCGGTGTCGTTCCGGCTGGTGTCCGCCGAACTGCCCGCCGCCGCGCCCAGGGCGGTCGCGGTCTGACTTCCCGGAGGCCACCGCCGGCGGCGGTGGCCTCCGGGGTCCACCTCAGACGAGCTCGCGCAGCGCCGGGAGCAGCGCCCGCAGCGCGCGGCCCCGGTGCGAGGCGGCGTCCTTCTCCTCCGGCGCCAGCTCCGCCGACGTGCGGGTCTCCCCCTCCGGCACGAAGATCGGGTCGTAGCCGAAACCGTTGGTACCACGGGGTTTCCGGATCAGCGCGCCCCGCCACTCGCCGCGGACGACCGTTTCCCTACCGCCCGGCCGGACGAGCGCCGCCGCGCACACGAACGCCGCTCCCCGGCGCTCCTCCGGGGTGTCGGTCAGTTGCGCGAGCACCAGGTCGAGGTTCGCCTGGTCGTCCCCGTGCCGCCCCGCCCAGCGCGCGGACAGCACGCCCGGCATCCCGTTCAGCGCGTCCACCGCCAGGCCCGAGTCGTCCGCGACGGCGGGCAGCCCGGTCGCCGCGACCGCGTCCCGCGCCTTGGCCACGGCGTTCTCCTCGAAGGTCGCGCCCGTCTCCGGCGCCTCGGGGAACTCCGGCACGTCGTCCAGTCCGACCACCTCGAGCCCCTCGGCACCGTCAAGGCCCTCGGCGGCGAGGATCCGCCGCAGCTCGCCGAGCTTCTTGGCGTTGCGCGAGGCCAGCAGCACCCGGCTCACTTCGCGCCCTTCTTCTTGCCCGCGACCGGCTCCGGCAGCTCGTACGGGTACGGCTCGCCCAGCGCGGCCTGCTGCAGCCGCGTCAGTTCGGCACAACCGGCCTGCGCCAGGTCCAGCATCTTGTCCAAAGTGGAGCGCGTGAAGGTCGCGCCCTCACCGGTGCCCTGCACCTCGATGAGGGTGCCGGCGTCGGTGCAGACGACGTTCATGTCGACCTCGGCCCGCGAATCCTCCTCGTAGGGCAGGTCCAGCCGCACGCGCCCGTCCACCACGCCGACGCTGACCGCGGACACCATCGCCGAAAGCGGTTGCGGATCGGCGAGCCGGCCCGCCGCGGCGAGCCAGGTGACCGCATCCGCCAGCGCCACGTAGCCGCCGGTGATCGCGGCCGTGCGGGTGCCGCCGTCGGCCTGGATGACGTCGCAGTCCAGCTGGATCGTGTTCTCGCCCAGCGCGGACAGGTCGATGCAGGCCCGCAGCGCCCGGCCGATGAGCCTGCTGATCTCGTGTGTCCGCCCGCCGACCCGGCCCTTGACCGACTCGCGGTCGCTGCGGTCGTGCGTGGCCGAGGGCAGCATCGCGTACTCGGCCGTCACCCAGCCCAGTCCCGATCCGGCCCGCCACCGCGGCACACCTTCGCTGACGCTCGCCGCGCACAGCACCTTCGTGTTGCCGAACTCGATGAGCACCGAGCCGGCCGGCCACTGCTGGAATCCCCGCGTGATCTTCACGTCGCGGAGCTGGTCGTCGTTCCTGCCGTCTTTTCGCACCACGCGTGCAGCGTAGAACCCCGCTAATGTGCCTGTTCATGCGCGCCGCCTTCGCGACCCTGCTCGCCTGCCTGCTCGCCCTGACCGCCGCACCCGCCACCGCCGGGGCCACCACCTGCACCACCACCCTGACCTGCACCGCCGCCGACATCGACGGCATGACGATCGCGCAGCGGCTGACGTTCGTGCGTGAGCTCGCCGCGGGCCCGGCCGCGGACGTCGTCCCGGGGTACGCGCCGCGCTGGCGCAACATCGAGGGCGTGCTCGAGTTCTTCGCCGACCGCGGCCTCGGTGCGTCCGGCACGTGGGTGTCCTTTGTGGATGCCGGGATCCTGGAGGGCGTCGAACGGGGCATAGCGCTGGCGCGCGGGGACAGCACGGACACCTACGGCAACCCCGGCGCGCCCTTGTGGGCGAGCTACCTCACCCGCTTGCGTGACGGGAAGCTGTCCGGTCGCTCGGTGCACGACCGCGCGTGGAGCGAGGCCGAGCAGGCGTCGACCGAGCACGGCGTGGTACTGGCCGAGCACGTGCACGGCGTCGCGGCCACCCCGGTCGAGGAACGCTTCTACCAGTTCTCCGAGTTCTACCGCTGGACCCTGCGCAACCGCCCGATGCTGCTGGACCTGCTCACCCCACCGGTGGGCCCGGGCGATCAGCGCCAGCTCACGTTCCTCGACTGGTTCACCGACGTCACCAACGACGAGCCCGCCCACCGCGGCTCGCACCTGGCCTACGACCTCGCGGAGTTCGACGTACCGGGCGGCGCGCTGGACTTCGTGGCGCTGTTCCACGCCTACGCCGCCGCGCTGGCCGCGGACTACCTCCCGGCGTAAGTCAGCCCACGGGGTCGGACGGGTGCCACGGCGCTGCGGCACACCTCAGATGTCGTAGACCGCGCCGCGCTCGACGAGCGTCGCCGCGGGGAAGGCCGCCGTCGCCTCGGCGAGGATCGCGTCCCGGTCGCTCCACGGCGCCACGTGCGTGATGAGCAGGCGTCCCACGCCCGCGTCCCGCGCCAGCTCACCCGCCTGCTTGCCGGACAGGTGCACGCCCGGCGGCCGGTCGGCCGCGTCGGTCCAGGACGCCTCGGCCAGCAGCACGTCGACGTCCCGGACGAGGCCGGTGAGCGTGTCGCAGGGACCGGTGTCACCGGTGTAGGCCAGCGTCCGGTCCCCGTGCCGCACCCGGAGCCCGAACGCCTCGGTCGGGTGGTCGACGGGGATCGCGGTGATCTCGAACGGCCCGATCGTGACCGGCTCGGTGGACAGCGCGGAGAACTCGAAGACGTCGGACAGGTCGGTCTCGGCCAGCTCGGTCTCGTTGGGCGCGTAGGCCATCGCCAGCCGCACCGGGGCGTTGGCCGGGGCGTGCACCGGGAGCCGGCGGCGGGTGGCGTCGTAGGGCGGCGCGGGGTGGTAGCGCCGCAGGACGGTCAGCGCGCCGAAGTCCGCGCAGTGGTCGGGGTGCAGGTGCGACAGCACCAGTGCGCCGAGGTCGAACGGGTCACGCCGCCGCTGCAGCTCGGCGAACACGCCGTTGCCGAACTCCAGTCCGAGCAGGAACCCGTCCGCCTCGAGCAGGTAGCCGGACGCGGGCTCGCCCGGTCCGGGAACACTGCCCGAGCAGCCGAGGATCGTCAGTCGCACGAGATGACACCCTGCCAGCTCAGGCGCTGATCGGCGAGAGCACGCCGGGCGCGAATCCCATGAAGCGCCGCGCGAGCCGGACGAACGGCTCCGGTGAGCCGGTGGCGATGAACTCGTGCTGCGGCGGTTCGTCCCGTTCGGCGAGCATGTCCTGTTCGGTGAGCACGCGGACGAGGTCCTTGGCGGTCTCCTCGGCGCTGGAGACGAGCGTGACGTCCGGCCCCATCACGATCTGCAGCACGCCGGTCAGGAGCGGGTAGTGCGTGCAGCCCAGCACCAGCGTGTCGACTTCCGCGCGCAGCAGCGGCTCGAGGTAGCCCTCCGCGAGGCCGAGCACCTGGCGCCCGGAGGTGACGCCGCGCTCCACGAAGTCGACGAACCGGTGGCAGGCCACGCTGGTGATCGTCACGTCGCGCGCCGCCGCGAAGGCGTCTTCGTACGCCCGCGACCGGATCGTCCCCGCCGTCCCGATCACGCCGATCCGCCCGGTGTGGGTCGCGGCCACGGCCCGCCGCACGGCGGGCAGGACGACCTCGATCACCGGCACGTCGTAGCGCTCGCGGGCGTCCCGCAGGCACGCGGCCGACGCCGTGTTGCAGGCGATGACCAGGGCTTTCACGCCGTCCTCGACGAGCTTGTCCAGCGACGCCAGCGCCAGCTCGCGGGCACGGGCGATGGGCAGCGGCCCGTACGGGTTGTGCGCCGTGTCGCCCACGTAACGCAGCTGCTCCGACGGCAGCTGGTCGAGGATCGCGCGGGCGACCGTGAGGCCCCCGACGCCGGAATCGAACACACCGATCGGGGCCTCGCGATTGCTCACGAGGTCGAGGGTACCGCCCGCGGGCGGCCGGCCCGGGCGGCGAACCGGGCGGCGAGGACCCCGCCGAGCGCGCCGAACAGGTGCGCCTGCCAGGAGATGCCCGGCTGCCCGGGCAGCACGCCCCACAGCATGCCGCCCCACCCGATCAGCAGCACGGCGGCCACCAGGATCTGCGCGAACGAGCGGTTGAACAGCCCCCGCACCAGCAGGTACGCCAGCCACCCGAAGGCCAGCCCGGACGCGCCGATCGTGACCGTGCCCGCCCCCGCCGTCAGCCACACGCCCAGGCCGCTGACCAGCCAGATCGTGGCGGTCACGAGCGCCCAGCGGGCGATCCCGGCGGCCATCGCGAGGAAGGCGAACGCCATCACCGGCACGGTGTTGGCCAGCAGGTGCGACCAGCTGCCGTGCAGCAGCGGCGCCCACACCACGCCGTCCAGCCCGCCGAGCGAGCGGGGCACGATGCCCTCGGCGTCGAGCCGGTTGTGCAGGGCGACGTCCACGGCCTCCACGACGTACAGCAGGGCCGTGAAGGCCAGCACGACGAGCGCGGCGGTCTTCGGTTTCGCCGGCAGGACGCGTTTGGCCCCCTCGGCCGGGGGTGCGGGCAGCGTGCTCATGACCTCCACGGTAGGAGCGGCCCGGCTTCGCGGAATCGGGAGAAAACCCTGAATCGCGCGGTGAGGATTCGCTTGCACGGTGTTGAAGTCCGTCTAACGCGGACGAAACGCGGGCGCGGTTCCCTGGGCGACAAGGGACCACCACAGCCGGGAGGAACACCCGTGACGAGCATCTACGAACAGATCGGCGGCCAGGAAGCGCTCGTCGCCGTCGTCGACGACTTCTACGAGCGCGTGCTCGACGACGCCGAGCTGGCGCCCTTCTTCACCGGCACCAATCTGCCGCGGCTGAAGGGCATGCAGGTCGAGTTCTTCGCCGCCGCGCTCGGCGGGCCCGACGAGTACCGGGGCCGGTCGATGAAGGACGTGCACCGCGGCCGCGGCATCGGCCGGCACCACTTCGACCTGGTCGCCAAGCACCTGAGCGAGTCGCTGCTGGCGGCCGGGGTGCCCGCGGAGACCACGACCACGATCATCGGTGCCGTCGCCCCGCTGTCGGCGGACATCGTCTCCCCCGGCGCCTGAACCCGCGGACGCCCCCTTCCGGTGAACCGGGAAGGGGGCGTCCGGGTGTGTGACTCAGGCCCAGAGCTGGCCGTCGAGGCGCTCGGCGGCCTCGTCGACGCTCCCGGCGTACGCGCCGGTGGACAGGTACTTCCAGCCGGCGTCGGCGACGATGAACGCGATGTCGGCGCGCTCGCCCTTGGCGGCGACCTTCTCGGCCACGCCGAGCGCGGCGTGCAGGACCGCGCCGGTGGAGATGCCGGCGAAGATGCCCTCGTGCTCGAGCAGCTCACGCGTGCGGCGCAGCGCGTCGTAGGCGCCCACCGAGTAGCGGCCGTTGAGCACGTCCGGGTCGTACAGCTCCGGCACGAACCCCTCGTCGAGGTTGCGCAGCCCGTACACCAGCTCGCCGTAGCGCGGCTCGGCGGCGATGATCTGCACGTCCGGCTTCTGCTCGTGCAGGTACCGGCCCACGCCGACCAGCGTGCCCGTGGTGCCCAGGCCGCCGACGAAGTGCGTGATGGTCGGCAGGTCCTTGAGCAGCTCCGGGCCGGTGCCGCGGTAGTGCGCCTCGGGGTTGGCCGGGTTGCCGTACTGGTAGAGCATCACCCAGTCCGGGTTCTTCTCCGCCAGTTCCTTGGCGCGCCGCACCGCCTCGTTCGACCCGCCCGCGGCGGGCGAGAACACGATCCGCGCGCCGTAGGCCTGCAGCAGCTGCTTGCGTTCGGCCGAGGTGTTCTCCGGCATCACGCACACCAGGCCGTAGCCCTTGAGCTTGGCGGCCATGGCCAGGGAAATACCGGTGTTGCCCGAGGTCGGCTCGAGGATCGTGGACCCCCGGCGCAGCCTGCCCTCGCGCTCGGCGGCCTCGATCATGGCCAGCGCGGGCCGGTCCTTGATCGAGCCGGTCGGGTTGCGGTCCTCGAGCTTGGCCCACAGGCGCACGTCGTGCGTCGGGGACAGCCTCGGCAACCCCACCAGCGGCGTGCCGCCGAGGGCGTCGAGCAGCGATTCGTAGCGGGCCATGGCCTAGCGGGCGCCGCCGGCCACCGCGGGCAGGATGGTGACGGTGTCGCCGTCCTTGACCTCGGCGTCCAGGCCGCCGGCGAAGCGCACGTCCTCGTCGTTGACGTAGACGTTCACGAAGCGGTGGAGCTTGTCCTCCTTGACCAGGCGGGCCTTGAGGCCGCCGTGCCGCGACTCGATGTCGTCGATCACCTCGAGCACGGTCTTGCCGGACGCCTCGACCGACTTCTGGCCATCCGTGTGGGTACGCAGGATGGTGGGGATGGACACGGTCACGGCCATGAGTAACTACCTCCGCTTGGGTTTCTTCCAGGTCTGACGTCCGGCTGCCCGGCGTTATTCCGTGATCTCCACCGGCTCCTCGGTGACGACCCCGTCCACGATCCGGTACGACCGGAACTCGTGCGTCTCAGGGTCGCGGGTGGAGACCAGCACGTAGTGCGCGTCGGGCTCGGAGGCGTAGGACACGTCGGTGCGTGACGGGTAGGCCTCGGTCGCGGTGTGCGAGTGGTAGATCACGACCGGGACCTCGTCGTTCGCGTCCATCTCGCGGTAGAGCTTGAGCAGGTCACCGGAGTCGAACTCGTAGAACGTCGGCGAGCGCGCCGCGTTCAGCATCGGGATGAACCGCTCGGGGCGGTCGGAACCCTCGGGACCGGCGATCACGCCGCACGCCTCGTCCGGGTGGTCCCGGCGAGCGTGGGCGACGATCTCGTCGACGAGTTCACGGCGGATCCGAAGCACGACGGTTATCTTACGTGCCGGACACCGGGGGTTCACAGAGTGAGACTGCGCACGCCAGCGCGACGGCGTCCTGGGCGTGCGCGAGCCACCCGAGCGTGACGTCCCGCCCGCTGACCGGGAACCGCGCCCAGGCACGCCCGTCACGCCACCGGGGTTTGCGCAGGTAGAGGACCTGCGCGTGACCGAAGGTGATCATCCAGGCCCGCAGCCAGGCCGGATCGAGCGTGACCGCCGGCGTGCCCGGCCAGCCGCGCACGATCGCCCGGACCGCGGCCGTCACGCTCTCCCGCATCGCCGCGCCGTGCCGCTCGCGGAACCCTCGCGCCTCCCGGAGGAGCAGGTGGGCGTCGGGGAACAGGTCCTCGTTCCGCAGCGGCCGGCCGCCGAGGCGCCCGGTGTCCAGCGCGGTCAGCAGCTCACCGGCGATCGCGTAGAGGCACTCGCCGACGTTCGGGGACATCTGGACCAGGACCTGGCCGCCGGGCAGCGCGTGCGCGTCGAGGAAGTCCACGTCAGACGCCCTGCACCGTGGCGTGCAGGCCGAGCACCTGCAGCTCGGCGACCAGGCGCTCGGCCTGCTCCCGGGACGCGAACCGGGTGAGCTCGGCCAGGCCCTCGTGGTGCACCACGCCGGCGAACTCCAGGCCCCGCTCGACCGGCAACCCGACCGTGCTGTGCAGCGCGTAGACCACCGACTGGAAGGAGTTCACGTGGTCGTCGTGCACCACGACGGCCCAGGCCCGCTCACGCTTCACGGCCTCATGATCGCGCCCCCGGCAGGCGCGTTACGCGAAGGCCTCCGGCCACACGTCCCGGTACGCGGGCACGCCCGCCACACCCTCGGCGCTGATCAGCCCGTGCACGCACGCCCGGGCGAAGACCCGCGCCGCGGCCCCGCACAGCTCGTCCAGCGCCGCCGCGCGCGTGGTCACCCCGAACGGTCCCGAGGCCTCCGGCAAGTCTCGGGCGCCCGTGGCCAGCGCGAACACCGTGTCGCCGTCGAACATCGAGTGCGCCGGCCGCACCGCGCGCGCCAGGCCGTCCTGCGCCGCGACCGCCAGGCGGCGGCATTCGGCCTTCGACAGGTCCGCGTCGACCGCCACCACGCCGATGGTCGTGTTCAGGTCCGTCGCCTGCCCGGGCACCGACGCGGCCCGTTCCGGCCAGCTCACCCCGAACTCGCCGTCCACCTCGTGGTCGGCCGCGAACGGCCGTCCCGTCTCGAACGCGACCGCCTCGCCGCGCGCGTTCACCACCGCCAGCGCCCCGACCACGAAGTCGCCCACCCGCTCGCTCGCGGAACCGACCCCGCCCTTCAGCGACCCGACCGCCGCCCCGGCCCCCGCGCCGACACTGCCCTGCCGGACCGCGACACCCGCCGCTTCGCAGGCGGCGTACCCGAACGACGGGTCCGGCCGGTTGCCCCACGCGCTGCGCGGCAGGTCGAAGATCACCGCGCCGGGCACGATCGGCACCACCTCGTGCGGCTCGGCCCCGACCTGGAACCCGCGCTCGTGCTCGCTCAGCCACCGCATGACCCCGTCGGCCGCCGCGAGACCGTAGGCGCTGCCGCCGGACAGGCAGATCGCGTCGACGTGGCGGACCAGGTTCTCCGGCTCGAGCAGGTTGGTCTCGCGCGTGCCGGGCGCGCCGCCGCGCTGGTCGACCGCCCCCGTGGTGCCCGGCGGCGTGAGCACGACCGTCGTCCCGGTGGCCCAGCCGTCCCCGATCCGGTGGTGGTGCCCGACGAGCACCCCGGGCACGTCGGTGATCATGCCGTCAGCGCCTGCACCAGGCTTTCCTGCACCCAGGTCAGCCAGTGGTAGACGCCCAGGTGCGGCGACCGCGGGTCGTCCTCGGGCAGCTCCTCGGGCATGTCCTCGGTGACGTCCAGCGCGGTCCCCAGCGCCAGCCGGACGTCGTTGAGCGCCGCGAGCCACGCGTCGGCCTGCTCGTAGGTCAGCTTCACGTCACCGCCGTCGCGCGGCAGGGTCTCCATGACCACCGTGGCGACGCCGACCTTCGCGTCCACCAGCTCGGGCTCGTGCAGCGACCGCAGCGCGCTCGCCGAGTCGAGCACCTCCTGGCTGGGGGTGTCCGGGTCGATCTTGTGGTAGTCGGGCAGCAGACGGGACAGCACGGGGTCGTCCGGGGACTGCGACGGGCCGGTGCGGATGCCGGTCAGCTCGGCCAGCGGGTCCTGCGGCGCCTCCTCGGCGCGCGCCCGCAGCATGTCCTCGAGCTGGCTGACCAGGCCGCGCAGCACCGCGGCCTCCTGCTGCTCGAACCCGGCGTGCACGCGCCCGCCCTTGCGCTGCCAGCCCCTCACGAAGTGTGCTCCATCGTCGCCCACAGGCCGGCCGCGTGAAGTCTGGTCACGTCGCCCTCGACCTTCTCCTTCGTGCCCGACGACACCACCGCGCGCCCCTTGTGGTGCACGTCCAGCATCAGCTTGGTGGCGTGGTCGCGGCTGTACCCGAACAGCTTCTGGAAGACGTACGTCACGTACGACATCAGGTTCACCGGGTCGTTCCAGACGATCGTCTGCCACGGCTTGTCCTCGGCACCGGTCTCGACACCGATTGGTTCAACCTGCGTCTGTTCGGATGCGACAGGCGTGGTCATGCGACCCATGGTGTCACGGAACCGGCACAACGTGGACCGGTGGTGGGTCTGTTCGGGTGATTCGGCCGGACGCGCAACTACCTCATAGTCTGAACGCATGGGTTTCCCCGAGACGCACGGCAGCACCGCCCTGCTGACCGACCACTACGAACTCACCATGCTGGGCAGTGCCCTGGCCGACGGCACCGGCGACCGGCAGTGCGTGTTCGAGGTCTTCGCCCGGCGGTTGCCCGCCGGACGGCGCTACGGCGTGGTCGCCGGCACCGCCCGCGTGCTGGACGCGATCGCCGACTTCCGGTTCACCGACGCCGAGATCGACCAGCTCGCGGCCACCGCCGTCGTCGACGACGACACCCTGTCGTGGCTGGCGAACTACCGGTTCAGCGGCGACGTCGACGGCTACCCGGAGGGCGAGCTGTACTTCCCGGGCTCGCCGATCCTCACCGTCCGGGGCACGTTCGCCGAGGCGGTGCTGCTGGAGACCGTCGCGCTGTCGATCCTCAACCACGACAGCGCGATCGCCTCCGCCGCCGCACGCATGGCGTCGGCCGCGCACGGCAGGCCGATCATCGAGATGGGCGGCCGCCGCACGCACGAGTGGGCCGCGGTCGCCGCCGCGCGCGCCGCCTACATCGGCGGTTTCGCCACCACGTCGAACCTGGAGGCCGGCCGCCGCTACGGCCTGCCGACCCGCGGCACGGTCGCGCACGCGTTCATGCTGCTGCACGACAGCGAAGAAGACGCCTTCCGCGCCCAGGTCGAGAAGATGGGCACCGACACCACCCTCCTGGTCGACACCTACGACATCACCCGGGGCATCGAGACCGCGGTGCGCGTCGCCGGCACCGACCTGGGCGCGATCCGCATCGACTCCGGTGACGTCGGCGTGCTGGCCCGCAAGGCGCGCGAGCAGCTGGACTCGCTCGGCGCGCGGGACACCCGGATCGTGGTGTCCGGCGACCTCGACGAGCACGCGATCGCGGCACTGCGCGCCGAGCCGGTCGACGCCTACGGGGTGGGCACCTCCGTGGTCACCGGGTCCGGCGCCCCGACCGCGGGCATGGTCTACAAGCTGGTCGAGGTCGACGGCCGCCCGGTGGCCAAGCGCAGCGAGAACAAGGCCTCGCGCGGTGGCGCCAAGTCCGCACTGCGCCGTCACAAGCCGACCGGGACGGCGATCGAGGAGGTCGTGTACGCGGCCGGGCAGCGGCCCGAGGCCGGTGAGCACGACCGCGAACTGCCCATCCCGCTGGTGCGCGGCGGCAAGCCGGTCGACGACCTGCCGACGCTGGACGACAGCCGTCAGCGGCTGCGCGACGGCCTGGTCAGCCTGCCGTGGGAGGGGCTCAAGCTCTCCCACGGCGAACCCGCGATCCCCACCGTGTTCCCCCAGGAGGCCTGATGAGCCGGGCACTGATCGTCGTGGACGTGCAGAACGACTTCTGCGAGGGCGGCGCGCTGGCCGTCGCCGGCGGGGCGGAGGTGGCCGCGAAGATCAGCGAGCACCTCGCCCGCGGTGGTTATACGGCGGTGGCCGCGACGCGCGACTACCACATCGACCCGGGTGCGCACTTCAGCGAGAACCCGGACTACGTGCGGTCGTGGCCGCGGCACTGCGAGGCCGGGAAGCCGGGCGCCTCGTTCCACCCGGCGCTCGACGTCGGCCCCATCACCGCGGTGTTCTCGAAGGGCCAGTACAGCGACGGGTACTCCGGGTTCGAGGGGCACACCGACGCCGGCGAGCAGCTCGCCGACTGGTTGCGGGAACGGCAGATCACCGAGGTCGACGTGGTGGGCATCGCGACCGACCACTGCGTGCGGGCCAGCGCGCTCGACGCCGCCGCGGCCGGGTTCTCGGTGCGCGTCCTGCTCGACCTCACCGCCGGTGTGGCGCGGGAGACCACCGACCGGGCGCTGGACCAGCTGCGCGCCGCGGACGTGGACCTCGTGGGCACCCCGCGGGTCGGCTGATGCGCACCGTGCTGCGGAAGCACAACAACCGCTTCCGGGAGCGCCTGGCGACCAGCCGGGTGCTGGCGATCCTGCGCGCCGAGGACGCGTCCTGGTTCGCCGACGCGGGCCAGGTCGTCTACGACGCGGGCCTGCGCGTCATCGAGGTGGACCTGGCCACGCCGGGCGCGCTGGACGCGATCGGCACCCTGCAGGTCGAGCTCGGTGCGGACGCCCTGATCGGTGCGGGCGGGGTGCGCACCGTGGCGGACGTCGACCGGTGCGCCGCGGCCGGCATCGACTTCGTCGCGACCACCACCTTCTGGCCGGACGTGCTGTGGCGGGCGCAGGAGTGCGCGATGCCGATCGTGTGCGGTGCGCTCACCCCGACCGAGGTCGACGCCGCGTGGCGGTACGGGCCGGCCGCGGTGAAGCTCTTCCCGGCGGGCACCTCCGGTGGCGCGCGGTACCTCGAGGAGGTCCGGTCCACGCTGCCGGAGGTGCCGCTGGTGCCCGCCGGCGGCGTCGCCTTGTCCGATGTGGACGATCACCTGGGTGCCGGCGCGCTCGCGGTCGGGGTGGCGTCGGCGCTGTTCGGCGACGCGGTCGACGGCGGCCGCCTCGACGAGCTGGCGAAGCGCGCCTCCCACCTCGCCGCGATCGCGGACCGGTACGCCTGATCGGTGACCGACTGCTCGCCCCAGATTCCGAGCACGTCGTCGACCAGCTGGAACGCCAGGCCCAGGTCGGCGCCGATCGCCGCGCTGGCGGACAGCAGCGCGGTCTTGCCGCCCGCCATGTCCAGGCACTCGTCGAGGGTGACGTCGTCGCGCTGCTCGAAGGCCACGTCCAGCACCTGGCCGCGGATCAGTTCGCCGACCGCCTCGGACAGCAGCCGCGCCCCGCGCCGCCCACACCGTCGGCCGGTGCCGCCGCCAGGTGTCGCCGTCCACCAGGTCGTCGTGCAGCAGCGACGTCAGAGGCCGAACGGCGAGCAGCGGGCCGAGCCGACGAGGATGTCGCCGGAGGCCGGGCCGCCCTGCGGGAACAGCTTGATGTGCATGGCGTTCGTGGTCAGGCTGCCGTCCGCGGGCGAGGGCACGACCAGCTCGTTGAGCACGACCTCGGCGATCGGCGGCGCGTCCGGCGTCGCGCCGGGGATCGTGATCGTGTGGTTGGCCGGGATGCTCTCCGGCACCGTGATGCCGGTGACCGCGCCCAGCTCCATGTAACCGTTGCTGCCTTTGGCGGTGGTGGTGCAACCGGCGCCGAACGTCCCGGCCTTGATGACCGGCCCGCCGTAGGGCTGCAGCACGCTGGTCTCGAACCGCTGCCCGGTGACCTTGACGCTCGCGGTGCCGTCGGTGTTGCGGGTGCACGTGGTGTCGCTCGAACCGTACGACGTCTTCCCGCCGACGGTGACCGGGTCCGTGTGGCCGGACGGCGTCCGGTCCACGACGCACGTCGCGAGCGGGTCGGCGTGCGCGGGCGCGGCGTCGACCGTGATGTCCACCGCGCCTACCGAACCGGCGCCGGTCGCGGTGGTCTGCTGCGCCTGAGCGCTCGCCGGGACGCCCACCACACCGCCGCAGAGGAGTGCTGCCACCACGATCCGCCTGGCCCGCCTCATGAGCCGCTCCTTTCGATTCGCCGGGAAATCCCCTTCGTCAATCGGCAGGTCACCCGGACGGCCTGACCCACCCGGCGGGATGCCACCCGGACGAGTGGATCTCGAAGTTGGTGGCGGCGGGGCGGTGCGGCGTTCTTGACGGTGGTCCCCGGTACCGTGTCCTGGTGGCCGCCCGAACTGCGTTCCCCGGTGTCAACGAGCTCCTCACGACTGCTGTCGAGGCGCTCGGCGGCGCCGAGCGCCCGGGCCAGGTCAAGATGGCCGAGGCGGTCGGGCGGGCCATCCGCACGGGCGAGCACCTGGCGGTGCAGGCGGGCACCGGCACCGGCAAGTCGCTGGCGTACCTGGTGCCGGCCATCCGGCACGCGGTCGAGAAGGACACCACGGTGGTGGTGTCGACGGCGACCATCGCGTTGCAGCGGCAGCTCGTCGACCGCGACCTGCCGCGGCTGGCGAAGGCGCTGAAGAAGCCGCTGGGCCGCACGCCGACGTTCGCGATCCTCAAGGGCCGCCGCAACTACCTGTGCCTGCACCGCCTCGACTCGGGCGCGCCGGAGGAGCCGGAGGACCCGGCCCTGTTCGACCCGTTCGCGGTGTCGCGGCTGGGCAAGGAGGTCACCCGGCTGCGCGAGTGGTCCTCGGACACCGAGACCGGCGACCGCGACGAGCTCGTGCCGGGCGTGTCGGAGCAGGCGTGGCGGCAGGTGTCGGTCACCGCGCGCGAGTGCCTCGGCGTGTCGCGCTGCCCGATCGGCCAGGACTGCTTCGCCGAGCGGGCGCGGGGTGAGGCGGGCAAGGCGGACGTGGTGGTCACCAACCACGCGCTGCTGGCGATCGACGCACTGCAGGGCTTCCAGGTGCTGCCGGAGCACGACCTGGTGATCATCGACGAGGCGCACGAGCTGGTCGACCGGGTGACGTCGGTGGCGACGGGCGAGCTGACGTCGTCGGCGGTCGCGGTCGCGGTGCGGCGGTGCGGGAAGCTGATCGACGCCGACACGGCCGACCGGCTGCAGGAGGCGAGCGAGGGCCTGGCGATGATCCTGGAGGACATGCCGGCCGGGCGGATGGACACGCTGCCGAAGGCGCTCGGCGGCACGGTGGCCGCGGTGCGCGACGGTGCGCACGCGTGCCTGTCGGCGCTGGGGTCGGACCGCAAGGAGGACGTCGAGGAGGCGACCGCCCGCAAGCTCGCGCGTTCGCAGTTGGAGGAGGTGCACGACACCGCGGTGCGGCTGCTCGACGCGTTCGCCGAGGACACCGCGCACCAGCGGGACGTCGTGTGGCTGTCCAACGACCGGTTCGCGTTCGGCAACCGCCCGCCGACGCTGCACGTGGCGCCGCTGTCGGTGGCCGGGTTGCTGCGGGAGCGGGTGTTCGCGCAGAAGACGACGGTGCTGACGTCGGCGACGCTCGCGCTGGGCGGCGCGTTCGACACGCTGGCGCGGCAGTGGGGGCTGCCGCCGTCGCAGGCGAAGGTGGTGCACGCGGAAGGCGCGGCGACGGAGAAGGAGGCCCCGTCCGACGACGACGATCTGAAGTGGTCCGGTTTGGACGTCGGTTCGCCGTTCGACCACCGGCGCAACGGGATCCTGTACGTGGCGAAGCACCTGCCGCCGCCGGGCCGGGACGGCCTGGGCGAGAAGACGCTCGACGAGATCGCGTCGCTGATCGAGGCGGCCGGGGGCCGGACCCTGGGCCTGTTCTCGTCGATGCGGGCGGCGAAGCAGGCGACCGAGGAGCTGCGCGACCGGATCAAGTTCCCGATCCTGTGCCAGGGCGAGGACGCGACGTCGCTGCTGGTGACCAAGTTCGCGGAGGACGCGCGGACGTGCCTGTTCGGGACGTTGTCGTTGTGGCAGGGCGTGGACGTGCCCGGGCCGTCGCTGCAGCTGGTGATCGTCGACCGGATCCCGTTCCCGCGCCCGGACGACCCGGTCTCCTCGGCGCGGCAGCGGGCCGTGGAGGCCCGGGGAGGCAACGGTTTCCTCACGGTGGCCGCCACCCACGCGGCGCTGCTGCTGGCGCAGGGGACCGGTCGCCTGCACCGGTCCGTGGGCGACCGCGGCGTGGTGGCCGTGCTGGACTCCCGCCTGGCAACGGCCCGCTACGGCGGCTTCCTGCGCTCCTCGTTGCCCCCCTTCTGGCCGACCTTCGACCCCGACGTGGCGAAAGCAGCGCTGCAACGCCTGGACGCGGCGGCCAGCTGACAACGGAGCGGGCTCGCCCGCGCCGGCGCCGGTGTCAGCTGTGGGCCGCGACAGCCGGCGCAGCCGCGACAGCCGGCGCGGCCGCATCAGCGGGCGGTCGCGTCAGCTGGTGGGGAGCCGCGTCGGCTGGTGGTCGCGTGAGCCGGCGGCCGCGCCAGCTGACGGCCGCACGAGGTTCTTCTTGCGTGCCCACGAACTGTCCGGTCGTGCCCGCACGAGATTCCTCCTCGCGTGCCCACCAACCACCCGGTCGCGCCCGCACGGGGTTCCCCCTCGCGCGGCACCTGCACGAGATTCCCCCACGCGTGCCCACGAACTACCCGGTCGCGCCCGCACGAGATTCCCCCACGCGTGCCCACGAACTACCCGGTCGCGCCCGCACGAGATTCCCCCACGCGTGCCCACGAACTACCCGGTCGCGCCCGCACGAGGATCCCCCTCGCGCGGCACCTGCACGAGATTCCCCCTCGCGCGCCCACGAACTACCCGGTCGCGCCCGCACGAGATTCCCCCACGCGCGGCCACCAACTACCCGGCCGGACCCGCACGAGGATCCCCCTCGCGCGCCCACGAACCACCCGGTCGCGCCCGCACGAGGATCCCCCACGCGCGGCGTCAGGTGGTGATTTCCCGCAGCGCCTCGCGGATCGTTGGACGGGGTGACATCTCGCCACTGCACCCGCGGGGCGCGAGGCGCTATTCGGTGAAGCTTTCGGTCGCTGGGATGCCCTTCTTGAGCGTCCGGGACACCGTGCACAGCCGTTCGATGGCTCGGTCCACCGCGGCCACCAGCTTCGCGCGCTCGTCGTCGTCCAAACCGGACAAGTCGACGTCGAAGAGGACGTGCACGGCGTCCAGTTCCCACGCGCCGTCGCGGCGATCCGCCGTCACCTCAACCCGCAGGGGCGCGTCGGTGCGGCGGGTGATCAGCTCTTCGGCCGTCACCGCCGCACAACCGGCCGCCGCGATCTGCAGCAGCTCCGCCGGCGAGAACGCGTCCGGCGCGCCCTTGCGGCCGATCCGCACCGACGCGCCACGCTCGTTGCGGCCGACGAACTCGTGCTCGCCCTCGCGGCGGACATCCAGACTCACAGGCGCTCCTTGCTCGAGGTCAGCGCCACTGGGCGAGGACCGTGACGGTGCCCGGCTCGACCTCGGTGAACCCGGCGTCCCGCACGGCGACCACCCGCCGCGTGCGCCAGGCCCCCGCGGGATCGTCACCCGGGTGCAACTGCTTCCACTGGGCCACGGTCGCGGTCCGCACCGCGCACGCATACCCGCGCTCCGCCCACGCCGCCAGCTCATCGGGACCCAGCAGCGAGGCGAGGATCATCGTGCCGTGACCGACCTGCGCGGACGCCTTCCCCACGGTCATCCCGACCTCGGGATTGAGCAGCAACAGCGGCACGTCCGGCGGCGCGGGACCAGGCTCGTCAGGCGGCAGGTCACTGCCCGAGATCTGCAGGCGGCTGATCTCCTTCGGCACGTCGACCACCCGCCCCGGCACCAGCGCGCGGACCTCGGCCCCGTCGACCGTCACCGTCACCCCGGGAAAATCCTGTGCCGCCACCCAGTGCGCCCCGCGCGCCCGGCGCGAAACCTTCCGGATGTGCCCGGACACCCAGTCGTGCACCGGTTCGTGCCACTCGCCGCCCGGCTGCGCACGCTCGTCCAGGCACACCGCGAGCGCCGCGGCGGCCGCCGCTTCCAGAAGCGGCGTACGTGACGGCGGTTCGGCCTTCTCCAGCCGCAGGATCACCGGCATCGCCCGGACCTCGTGCGGCGCGCCCTCCGGCAGCGCGGTCTCCTCGGCCGGCAGCCCGAGCCACGTGGCGTACCGGGCGGCCAGCGGTGCGAGGACGTTCATGGCCGCGCGAGCGAGAGGCCATCGGCCGCGTCGGCGGCTTCGACCTCCGCACGGCTGACGCCGAGGACGAACAGCACGGCGTCGAGGTACGGATGCGACAGCGCGGTGTCGGCGACCTCGCGCAGCGCGGGCTTCGCGTTGAACGCGACGCCCATCCCGGCCGCCTTGAGCATGTCGATGTCGTTGGCCCCGTCACCCACCGCGACGCACTGGGCGAGCGGGATGCCGTAGCGGTCGGCGAAGCGGCGCAGCGCGATCGCCTTCCCCGCGCGGTCGATGATCTCGCCGACGACCCGCCCGGTCAGCTTGCCGCCCACGACCTCCAGCTCGTTGGCCGCGACGAAGTCGAGCCCCAGGTCGTCGGCGATCGGCTGGATGATCCGGGTGAAACCACCGGACACGACACCGCAGCGGAACCCGAGCCGCTTCAGCGTCCGGACCGTGGTGCGGGCACCCGGCGTCAGCTGGATCGTCGCGGCCACCTCGTCGAGCACCGACTCGGGCAGCCCGGCGAGCAGGCCGACGCGGCGTTCGAGCGACTCGGTGAAGTTCAGCTCGCCGCGCATGGCGGCCTCGGTGATCTCGCGGACCTTCGGCTCGACCCCGGCGTGCGCGGCCAGCATCTCGATGACCTCGCCCTGGATGAGGGTCGAGTCCACGTCGAAGACGATGAGCCGCTTGGCCCGCCGGGCGAGACCACCGCGTTCGATCGCGATGTCCACCCCGCCGGAGGAGGCGACGTCGGCGACCGCGGCCCGCAGCTCGGTGTCGGCCTGCTCGGTGTCGTCCGCGACCGAGACATGCACCTCGAGCCCGGTGACCGGGTAATCGGCGATGCGGCGGATGGCGTCGATGTTGGCGCCGAGCGAGGCCAGCCGGCCCGCGAAGTCGGTGAAGGCGCGGGCGGTCAGCGGACGCCCGAGGATCACGGCCACGTGCGTCGAACCCTGCCGGGCGGGGGCGAACGGGTCCTCCCCGATCGCGTCCCCGACCCGGACTTCGACGTGCATGGCGACCGTAGCCATGGCCTGCTCGACGGACTCCTGCAGGCCCTCCGGGTCGTCCGCCACCGCGACCAGCACACCCAGGGTGAGCCGGCCGCGGATGACGACCTGTTCGACGTCGAGCATCTCGACCCCGTGCCGCGTGAGGGCGGCGAAGAGGACCGAGGTGACGCCGGGCTTGTCCGGCCCGGTCGTCGTAATCAGCACCGGCGTCATGGCGCGGTTCCTACCTGGACGCCGCGGATCACTGCTCGCTCGCGTTGTCCTTGTCGTGGTCGCCCGGGATGACCGCGTCGGTGAGGGCCTGCGACGGAGCCTTGACCCCGGCGTGGACCTTCGGCTTGCCGAAGAAGCCGATCTCACCCTCGTGGTGCATCCGCTCGACCATGTGCGGGTAGTGCAGCTCGAACGCCGGCCGCTCGGAGCGGATGCGCGGCAGTTCGGTGAAGTTGTGCCGCGGCGGCGGGCAGCTCGTGGCCCACTCCAGCGAGTTGCCGTAGCCCCACGGGTCGTCCACGGTGACGAGCTCGCCGTAGCGGTAGCTCTTGAACACGTTGTAGATGAAGGGCAGGGTCGACGCGCCCAGGATGTAGGCGCCGATGGTGGAGATGGTGTTCAGGGTGGTGAACCCGTCGCTGGCCAGGTAGTCGGCGTAGCGGCGCGGCATGCCCTCGGCGCCCAGCCAGTGCTGGACCAGGAAGGTGCCGTGGAAGCCGATGAACGTGGTCCAGAAGTGCAGCTTGCCCAGCTTCTCGTCGAGCATCCGGCCGGTGATCTTCGGGAACCAGAAGTAGATGCCGGCGAAGGTCGCGAACACGATCGTGCCGTAGAGCACGTAGTGGAAGTGCGCCACCACGAAGTAGCTGTCCGACACGTGGAAGTCGATCGCGGGGGCGGCCAGCAGGATGCCGGTCAGGCCACCGAAGAGGAAGGTGACGAGGAAGCCGACCGAGAAGATCATCGGCGTCTCGAAGCTCAGCTGCCCCTTCCACATGGTGCCGATCCAGTTGAAGAACTTGACACCGGTCGGGACCGCGATCAGGAAGGTCATGAAGGAGAAGAACGGCAGCAGCACCGCGCCGGTGGCGTACATGTGGTGCGCCCACACCGCGACCGACAGCGCCGCGATGGCCAGCGTCGCGAAGACCAGGCCCTTGTAGCCGAAGACCGGCTTGCGCGAGAACACCGGGATGATCTCGGAGACGATGCCGAAGAACGGCAGCGCGACGATGTACACCTCGGGGTGCCCGAAGAACCAGAACAGGTGCTGCCAGAGGATCACGCCACCGGTGGCCGGGTCGAACACGTGCGCCCCGATGTGCCGGTCGGCCATCAGGCCCATCAGCGCCGCGGTGAGGATCGGGAAGGCGAGCAGCACCAGGATGCTGGTGATCAGGATGTTCCAGGTGAAGATCGGCATCCGGAACATCGTCATGCCCGGCGCGCGCAGGCAGACGATGGTGGTGACCATGTTGACCGCGCCCAGGATGGTGCCCAGACCGGAGACCGCCAGACCGGCGATCCACATGTCCGCGCCGACGCCCGGCGAGTGGATCGCGTCCGACAGCGGGGTGTAGGCGAACCAGCCGAAGTCGGCCGCGCCACCCGGCGTCAGGAAGCCCGCCACGACGATGAGACCACCGAACAGGTACAGCCAGTAGGAGAAGGCGTTCAACCGCGGGAACGCCACGTCCGGCGAGCCGATCTGCAGCGGCATCACGAAGTTCGCGAACCCGAACAGGATCGGGGTCGCGTACAGCAGCAGCATGATCGTGCCGTGCATGGTGAACAGCTGGTTGTACTGCTCCTGCGACAGGAACTGCTGTCCCGGGTGGGCGAGCTCGGTGCGGATCAGCATCGCCATCGCGCCGCCCACCATGAAGAAGGCGAACGACGTGACCAGGTACATGATGCCGATCTGCTTGTGGTCCGTCGTGCGGAACAACCGCAGCAGCAACGAACCCTTGGCCTCCTGTCGCGCCGGATAGGGACGCGTGACAATCGGCTGCGGGGCTACGGCTGTCACTCCTGCCTCCAAGTTCTGCTTCGGTATCTCACCGGCCGCGGCGACGCGACCAGTCCGGATGGTATCCCTCGCCTCCGACACAGGTGCGCACCGGCTGGGAAGATCACGCCATGGAAGACCGCTACGTGGCCGCCGCGGTCGCCGCCGCGGTCGAGGTCGGGAACCGGTTCCACCTGCCCACGGAGTACCCGGAAGTGCTGGCCAGGCGCTCGAACGTCCTGGTGAGGCTGGGTGCGGTGGTGGCCAGGGTGCCGGGAACGACGCTGGTCGCGCGGCCACGGGTGCTCCAGTCGCTGGCACGCGAAGTGGCACTTTCGTCGTTCCTCGCGATGCGGGACGCACCGGTCATTCCGCCCTTCGAAAGCCCAGGTCCCCACCTCGTCGACGACCTTCCGGTGACACTGTGGCGTTTCACACGTCACGACCCGGATCACGTCTTCTCCCCCGCCGAGGTGGCCTGGTCGCTGGCCGAGCTGCACGCCGCGCTGCGCGAGTTCCCCGGCGAGCTGGACGCGCCCGGCCCGGTCGCGGAGGCCAGGTCGTGGATCTCACGCCTCGACCTGCCCGCGGAGCTGGCGGACGAGGTCGACGCGGTCGAGGCGAGCCTGCCGGACGCGCCGGCGCAGCCCCTCCACGGTGACGCGCACCCCGGCAACCTCGTGGCCACGGCGAGCGGGCCGCGGTGGCTGGACTTCGAGGACACCTGGACCGGGCCGGTCGGATGGGACCTGGCGTGCCTGGCGACGACGAGCAGGCTCGACGGCCGCGCGGCGGTCGCGGCGTACCCGGGCGAGCCCGGCGAGCTGGAGCCGTGGGTGCGGCTGCGGGAGCTGTTCGCCGTGTGCTGGCGGTTCGTGATCGCCCGGCGGTTTCCCGAGCGGCTCCCGGAAGCACGGGCTGAGCTGCGGAGATTCACAAAGGGGTAGCTCGCCGCGGTGCGGGGGGACGCGGCCGACTGGTCTGGCACACCAGGGAGGTCCACTACTTCTGGGAGCGGATCGCCTCCGGAGCATGCCGATCCGGTAGCGGGACGGCTGGTGGGCGGAGCCAGCCGACGCACGAGCGTGAGCGGCCGTCCCGCTACCCGAAGGGCCACCAGCCGAGGATCGCCTCGCTGACCATGGCCGGTGCTTCCAGTGGCGTGAGGTGCCCGGCCTGCGGGACGACCACCAGCTCACCCTTCGGCAGGGCCTCCGCCAGCGCCTGGGCGGCGTCGGGCGGGGTGAGGCCGTCCTCCTCGCCCACGATGACCACCGCGGGCACGTCGGCGGCGGTCAGCAACTCCGTCGAGTCGGGCCGGGCGGCCATCGCCCTCGCGGCCCAGGCCACGCCGGCGCCCTGCTGGCTGTCGATCAGGCCGCGCAGCGACTCGACCACATCCGGGCGCGTCTCGCGGGTCGAGGCGCTGACCAGGTTCGGCAGCATCGCCTCGGCGAGCCAGCCGCCGACGCCCTCGGCCTCGGCCCGCCCGGCCAGGTCGCGGCGCGCCTGGGCCGCCTCCGGCGTGTCCGCCGTCGCCTTGGTGTCGATCAGGACCAGCCCGGCGACCCGTTCCGGCGCGGCGCGCAGCACAGCCATCGTGACGTAGCCGCCCATGGAACAGCCGCCGAGCACGACCTGCTCCAGCTCCAGCTTGTCGAGCAGGGCGATCACGTCCCGCGCGGCGTCGTCGAGGGTCGGCTCGCGGTCGGTCTCCGGCAGCGGCGTCCGCCCGAGCCCGCGCTGGTCGGGCGTGATCAGCCGGTGCCGTGCGGTGAGCCCGTCGCGGAGCGGGCGCCACATGCGGGCGTCCACCGGGAACGCGTGGAGGAGAACCAGGGGAAGATCGGCCATACCCGAGATTGTGCTGGACCGCCGCGCTAACGTCGCTTCGTGAGCGTCGAGTGGCGGGAAATCCGCACGGACCGTCTGTTGCTGCGGCCCCTGGGCCCCGGCGACCGCGACGACGTGGTCGAGATCCAGACCGACCCGCGGACCAACCGCTACCACCCCGCCCCGCCCAGCACCGACGAGACGGAGGTCAAGCTCACCGCCTGGCTGGAGCACTGGAAGGCGCACGGCTTCGGCTACGTCGCGGTGGTCCCGCTCGGCACCAGCGAGGTCGCGGGCATCGGCGGCGTGCAGTACCTCGAGTTCGGCGGGGCGCGCCTGCTCAACCTCTACTACCGGTTCCGCCCGGAGTTCTGGGGCCGCGGCTACGCGACCGAGATGGCCTCCGCCGTCGTCGACTGGGCCGAGCGGGAACTACCGGAGTTCCCGGTCCAGATCAGCGTCCACATCGCGAACGAACCCTCCCTGAGGGTCGCCGAACGGCTCGGCTTCACCGCCTACACCGAGACCTTCCACGACGGCGCGGTCTCGCGCCACTTCCGCAAGCTCTAGAAGCGCTTCCGCGTCGGGGCCCGGCGGTCCCGCGCGTTCCAGCAGGCGCGGTGCCAGTGACGGCGATCGGCCACCGAGCCGAGCTCGTCGGCGGGCCAGGCGACTACGTGGGGCACCCCGGGCTGGATCTCGTGATCACAACCGGGGCACCGGTAGACCTTGGTCGCGTGGCTGCCCGGCACGCTGCGCACCAGCCAGTCCCCGTCCGGACCCGACTCCGCGTGCGCCCAACCGGAAGCCGCCCCGGCGCGGTCGGCGTCGGGGCGGCCACGGTGTGGTCGGTTGCGTCGGGGCACCCGGCCACGGTATCGCCTACGCCGCGCGCTCGCCCTCGCGCCGGAAGGTGAGTGCCACCACGAACGTCAGGGCCGCGATGATCACCGAGGCGGTGAACGCCGACGTCATGCCGGTGACCATCACCTCGTGCGGCGAGCCGGTCGCGGTGCGGGTCACCGTGCCGAAGATCGTCACCAGGATGGCCAGCCCGAGCGTCGCGCCGGTCTGCTGCATCGTCTGCAGCACGCCACCCGCCGCACCCGCGTCCGACGCCGGCACGCTGCTCATGATGATCACGTTGAGCGGCGAGAACGCCAGCCCCATGCCGAGTCCCGTGAGGACCATCGGGCCGAGCAGGCTCGTCAGGTAGCCGCTGCCGACCTCCAACTGGGTCAGCCACGCCACCCCGGCCGTCATCGACAACGTCCCGGCCAGCGCGACCGGTTTCGGCCCGAACCGGGGCAGCAGCCGCGGGATGAACCGGCTCAGGACGAACACCAGCAGGGCCATCGGCAGGAACGCGAACCCCGTGCCCAGTGCGTTCATGCCCCGCACGTCCTGCAGGTACTGGGTGAGGAAGAAGAACATCGACATGCCGGCCATCGGCCCGAGGAAGAAGTTCGCGTAGGCCGCGGCGCGGTTGCGGTCGGTGAACAGGCGCAGCGGCAGCAGCGGCTGCGCGGTCCGGGTCTCGACGACGAGGAACACACCGATCAGCACCGCGCCGGCGATCAGCGAGGTGACCGTCAGCGGGTCGGTCCAGCCCGGGTCGGCGGCCCGGATGAACCCGTACACGAGCGCCGCGACGCCGACGGTGCCGGTCACCGCGCCGGGCAGGTCGAGCCGGGCGCGCTGCCGGGACGGCTCCACGACGTAACGGCTCGCGAGTGCGGCCACGACCAGCCCGAACGGCGCGTTGATGAACAGCACGGCCCGCCACGACAGCCACTCGGTGAGCAGCCCGCCGAGGATGAGGCCGACCGCGAACCCGGCGCTGGACATGCCGGAGAACAGGGCCAGCGCCCGCAGCCGGGCGCGCGGTTCGGTGATGGTGGTGGTGAGCAGGGCGAGCGTGCTGGGGCCCGCGGCGGCGGCGCCGAGGCCCTGCGCGATCCGGGCGACGATCAGCCAGGCGGCCGAGCCGGCCAGGCCGCCGGCGAGCGAGGCGACGGTGAACAGCAGGACACCGCCGACGAACATGCGCTTGCGGCCGAACAGGTCGCCGGCGCGTCCGCCGAGCAGCAGCAGGCCGCCGAAGACGAGGGTGTAGCTCGACATCACCCAGCTCAGCGAAGCCGCGGTGAACCCGAGATCCGCCTGGATCCGGGGCAGCGCGACGTTCATGACGGTGATGTCGAGGACGATCATCAGCTGGCAGGTGAGCAGGGTCGCCAGCACCACGCCGGGGCGTGGTCGCGCCGCGGTCGCGGCGACGGCCGTGCCGGACGCGGGCAGCGTTGTTCCAGGCAAGGGGGCTCCATCGGATTGCACGAAGGTAAGCGGACAGACTCTCCGCTTGACTACGAGCTAGCATATGGAGAACGTCTCCGGTTGCGCAAGTGTATCCGGAGAATGTGTCCGGTTTTGAGGTGAGGCGCATGATGGCACGGCCGATGCGGGCGGACGCGCGGCGCAACTACGAGCGCATCCTGAGCACGGCGCGGGAAGCGTTCGCCGAGCGCGGCCCCGAGGCGCCGCTGGACGACATCGCGCGGAAGGCGTGCGTCGGCGCGGGCACCCTCTACCGGCACTTCCCCAACCGCGAGGCCCTGATCGAGGCCGTCTACCGCGACGACATCGAGCGCCTCAGCTCGTGGGCGCACGAACTGCTGGAACAGCACGAGCCGGCGAAGGCGCTGGAGCTGTGGATGCGTGAGCAGGTCGCGTTCGTGCTGCACAAGCGCGGGGTGGCCGCGTCGCTGAAGGCCGCGATGGATCGCGACTCGGAGACGTTCGCCCTCGGCAAGACGATGATGAACGAAGCGGCGGCGGAGCTGCTCACGCGCGCCCAGGAGGCGGGCGCGGTGCGCCCGGACCTGAAGCCGCGCGATCTGCTGCTGCTCGGGCACGGAGTGGGGGTCGCGGCGGAGGGCAGTGACGAGACGGCCGAGCGCCTGATCACCGTGGTGCTGGACGGTTTGCGTCCGCCGGCCTGAACCGCCGCGCGCACTGCGTCCGGGCCCGGATCGGCGGAGGGACTCACGAGACTGCGGAGGTTCTGCGCACTGTTGTGCTGACCTGGTTCAGCCGATGGCGATCGCCAGCGGGACGAGTTGCTCGGCGGGCGTCAGGGAGCCGTGTTGGCCGATCAGGGCCGACTCCACCGGCTCGGCAGTGCGTCGCAGCATGCCGAAGTCCTCGCGGGCGGCCGCGACCACGTCGCCGAACCGCGGGCGCACCCGGTCGCTCACCCGCGGCCCGAACCAGCCCGCCGCGATCGCCTCGTCGCGGCGCGCCACCCAGGCCCGCTCCCCCAGCGTCGACCGCCACGCGGCCAGCACGTCGTCCTCCGCGCCGGCCTCCGTGTAGACGTGGCGCACCCGCGGGTCGCCGCCCAATGCGCGCACGCCCGACCGCAGCGCGGGCGTCGCGTCGATGTCGATCACGTTGCCGGCCAGCGCGACCATGCCGTGGTCGGCCACCACGGCCAACACCCGCCCGGCGGGCAGACCGTCCACGATGGACTCCACGAGCCGGTCGACCTGCCGCAGCTGCATGACCCACGCCGCAGATCCCGGCCCGTAGCGGTGGCCGAGCTCGTCGAGCTGACCGTGGTAGGAGTAGCAGAACCCGCGCGACGACTCCAGCGCGCGCAACGTTTCCGCGGCCACGTCCCCCATCGCGTGGACACCGCGGTAGATGCCGCCCCGCTGCACGGCCTTCGTCAGCGGCGACTTCGCGAACTTGGCCTCGGCCACCACCACCGCCTCGACACCGGCCGCCGTGGCCCGCTCGAAGGTCGTCGGCAGCGGCTGCACCTCGCGTGGGTCCAGGTCCAGCTCGGCGCGGTCGGGATGGCGCCGCCAGGTCAGCGCGTTGAGCACCCCGCAGCCCGGCACCTCGAACGTGTACCCGGCCATGCCGTGCTCCCCGGACGCCAGCCCGGTCCCGATCGCGGCCAGGCCGGCGACCGTCGTCGACGGGCACCCGACGGTGAGCGTCCCCTTCGCGAGCTCGGCCAGCACGGGCGCGTCGCCGGCGTGGTCGCGCAGCAGGCCGGCTCCCAGCCCGTCGATCAGCAGCACGCAGGCCGCCGCGGACTCCGGCAGGTCCAGCGTGTTCACGCAGCCGGGGACGCCCAGCGTCGCGAGCACGGACGGCACCACCTCGGCGAGGTGCCCCTCGCCGGACAGCGTTGGCAGCTCCACCCGGCCAGCTTGGCAGGAAGGTGGCTCTCCGCGCACCCGGTACCGGATAATGGCGACATGCCGACCTACGCCTACCGCTGTCGCGAATGCACCGGCACCTTCGAGGTGAACCGGCCGATGAGCGAGTCGAGCGCGCCCGCGACCTGCCCGGAGGGGCACACGGACACGGTCAAGCTGCTCACCACCGTCGCGCTGACCGGCTCGGCCGCCGGCGCACCGGCGGGCGGTGGCTGCTGCGGCGGGGCCTGCGGCTGCGGTCACTGACCGTGCGAGCGGGGCTCAGGCGGGTTCGCCGAAGTTGTCCTGCACCAGCTCCTGCACCACGCGCAGCGCTTCGGCCGCCTGGGCACCGCCCGCGCGCACCTCGATCCGGTCGCCCTTGCGCGCGCCGAGCGCCATGAGCGCCAGCACGCTGTGCGCGTCGGCCTCCTGGTCCCCGAGCCGGACGGTCACCTCGGCCTCCAGGCCGGCCAGGCTGCGCGCCAGCACCGCCGCGGGCCGGGCGTGCAGGCCCACCTCGTTGGTCAGGGTCAGCTCGACGCTGTCCGTGGCCGGTTCGGCGGTCGACGGACCAAGATCGGCCGGGGCACCCGCGGCGGCCGCGGCCTCCAGCACGGCGGCGCGGTCGCCACCGCCCTGGGCGGCCACGGCCGCGGCGACCGTGCCCTCCACCAGTGGCGCGTCGACCACGACGGCCGCCTCCGGATCGGCCAGCGACTCCACCGCGAGCTCGGCCGTCATCTGCGCGCTGCCCAGGTCGTAGAGCAGCACGACGCCCGAGCCGGAGTCGGCCCGCTGGACGGCGGCGACGACCGAGTCGTAGTCCGTGCCGACCCCGCCGTCGGGCAACCCGCCCGCCGGCACGATCGTGACGTCCGGCGCCATCTGGCCGGCGACCTCGGCGAGCCCCTCGGCGAGCTTGGCGCTGTGCGACACCAGGACCAGGCCGACGCTCATCGGGCTGCCTTCGCGAACGCCTCGAGCAGCAGCGCCGTCGACCGCGCGCCCGGGTCGAGGTGACCCGCGCTGCGCTCACCGAGGTAGGACGCCCGTCCCTTCCGGGCCACCAGGTCCACAGTGGACCCCGCTCCGCTCGTGGCTCCCTCCGCGGCCGCGGACAGCACCGCCGCCACATCCGAGCCGCCGGCCTTCTCCGCCGCCGCGACCGCGGGCAGCAGCGCGTCGACCATCGTCTTGTCGCCCTCGACCGCCTTCCCGCGCGCCTGCACACCTTCCAGCCCGGCTCGCAGCGCGGCGACGACCTCCGCCGCGCCGAGCTCCGGCTGGTTGGCGACCACCGTCGAAGCACGCAGGAAAGCCGTGCCGTACAACGGTCCCGCCGCGCCACCGACCTTCGAGATGAGGGTGGTCGCGGCCAGCTTCAGCACCGCGCCGGGTGTGTCCGGCACACCACCGTCCAACGCGGCCACGATGGCCTGGAAGCCGCGGTTCATGTTCTCGCCGTGGTCACCGTCGCCGATCGCCCGGTCGAGTTCGATCAGCTCGGTGCGGTGCTCGGCGATCGCGGCCGCGGCGCCCCGCAACGCGTTCGCGACGCCCTCCGGCGTGCATCCCATGTGTCAGGCCTTCCAGCGCAGTGCGGCGGTGTTCACCGGCGCGTCCCACAGTTCCGTCAGCTCGTCGTCGAGCCTGAGCAGGGTCAGGCTCATGCCCTGCATCTCCAGGCTGGTGATGTAGGGACCGACCAGCCGGCGCTCGACCATGATGCCGCGATCGGCCAGCAGCCGCTCGGCGATGCCGTGCGCCAGGTACAGCTCGACCAGCGGGGTGCCGCCCATCGAGTTGGTGAACAGCAGCACCCGGTCGCCCCGCTCGAACGGCAGGTCCTCGACGATCGCGCCGACCATGCGCGCGACCAGCTCGTCGGCGGGCTCGGCCTTGATCCGTTCCCGGCCCGGCTCGCCGTGGATGCCGATGCCGAACTCGATCTCGTCGGCGCCGAGGTCGAAGCTGGGCTCGCCGACGTGCGGCACGGTCGGCGCGGTGAGCGCGACGCCGATCGAACGGACCTGCCCGATGACCTTGCGTGCCAGCGCTTCCACGGCGTCCAGCGAGTCGCCGCGCTCAGCCGCCGCCCCGGTGAGCTTCTCCAGCAGCACGGTGCCACCGACGCCCCGGCGGCCGGCGGTGTAGGTCGAGTCCGCCACCGCCACGTCGTCGTCGATCACCACGCTGCGCACGTCGAGGTCCTCGGCCGCGGCCAGCTCACCCGCGGTTTCGAAGTTCAGCACGTCACCGGTGTAGTTCTTGACGATCAGCAGCGCACCGGCCTCCCCGGTGGTCGCCTGGATCGCGGCCTGCACGGCGTCCGGGGTGGGCGAGGTGAACACCGCGCCGGGCACGGCCGCGTCCAGCATGCCCACGCCGACGAAACCGCCGTGGAGCGGTTCGTGACCGGAGCCGCCGCCGGAGATGACCGCGACCTTCCCGGCCACGGGCGCGTCGGCGCGGACGACCACGTTCGGGTCCTCCTGCACCCGCAGGACGTCCGCGTGCGCGGCCGCCAGCCCGCGCAGCGACTCGGTGACGACGTCGGCCGGATCGTTGATGATCTTCTTCATGCCCGCCTCCTGACTCCGTTGTCGCCCTCTTCCTATCAGGACTTCGGCAGCTTGGGCAGGATCGTCTCGACGATCCGCCGCGCCTTTCCGCACGAGTCGTCCGCAGCGGCGTCGTCGTGGTAGTTGTCGTACTCGAACTTGACGATCTCGCCCTCGCCGTCACCGGTCCGGCGGTGCGTCCACGCGATCGTGCAGCGGGCGCCCGCGTTGGTCTCCTTCTTCTGGTAGGCGGTGACGCCACCGGCCAGGCTGACCGCCGTCCCGTCCTCGCCCTCCTCGGGCTCGACGGTCTCGGTGAAGCGGAGGTCGGCGTCGGCGGTGCCGCCGGACCAGCCGCAGTCGTGCAGGCCGCTCGGGTTCTTGGTCGTGCCCCGGCCCAGGACCTCGGTCACCACGGCGTCGTCGGCCAGCGCGCACGGGTCGACCGCCACGAGCGAGTTCGACGGCCGGTTCAGCCGCGGTGGCCCGGCGTGCATCTTCGCAACGACCCGGCGCAGCGCGGTCATCCCGGCACCGCACGGGTCGCCGCCGGTGTAGGTGACCTGCAGGCTGATGCCCAGGTCGGGGTCGCGGCTGGTCACCGCGGTGACGGTGCAGCTCTCCTCGTCGATCTTGTACTGGCGCACGGGCAGGCCCTCGACCGGATCCATCTCCTCCGCGTTCAGCGACGTGGCGAAGTCGCCGAGCTGGAGGCTCAGCCGGACCTCCTTGCCGCCGGCGTCGGTCACCTTGATGCTGCAGCTGTCCAGGCCGCCGGCGTACAGGCTGTCGCCGACCGTGCGGCCCACGTCGGCGGCGGCACCGCCCTGGAGGATCGCGCACGGGTCGACCGTGCGCTGCGCGTCCAGGGTCACCGCGGGGTCGTCGATGGGGCCGTCCGGTGCGCTCGCGCGGCTGCTCTGCGTCACGGTCGTGCGCGGGAAGTTCTGCTTGCCGAGGTCCGGCCCGGCGCACGCGGACACGGTCAGGGCGATCAGGACCACGGGAACGAAACGGCGAGGCCGGGCGACGAAGTGCACGCGGTGCACGGTAGTCGCCCGGCCTCGCCCGGATGCGCGGAAGGCGCCTATTCGGCCGGGGTCTCGTCGCCCTCGGTGACCGGGACCCGGATCGGCCGCACGACCGCCCACAGCACGAACAGCGCGGTGAACACCAGCAGGCCGACACCGGCCCACAGGTTGATGTTCACGCCCGCCGCCTTCTGCAGCTGGGCCTCGTCGGTGAACGCGAGGCCCATGACGGTCAGGACGATGCCGTAGACACCGGTCAGCAGCGAGATGATCAGCCGGATGTCGAACGCGCCCGCCCGGCGCGTGCGCACGGGGGTTTCGGTAGCCATGTCTGCCAACCTCCTAGAAGGCGATGTTCAGCGCGATCGTGAGGACCAGGACGATGCCCGCGAGCAGGCCCGGGTTGCGGTACCAGCCCGCGTCGTCACCGGTCGTGGAGTGCTGACGCGACTCCTTCGGGGTCAGCGAGTAGACCAGGCCGGTCAGCTCGGCCTCCGCCCGCGGCTGCGTCACCGAGCTGATCGCGACGCTGACGACGATGTCGACCACGAAGGCCGCACCGGCGCCGATGAAGCTCGCGCCCTGGCCGGGCAGGTCCCACACGCCGGTCTCGGCGAGCAGGAACACCACGATGGCCGACGCGGTACCGGACAGCAGACCGATCCAGGCCGCCTTCGGCGTCATGCGCTTCCAGAACATGCCCAGGATGAACGTGGCGAACAGCGGCGCGTTGAAGAACGAGAACAGCTGCTGCAGGTAGTCCATCAGGTTGGAGTACTGGGAGGCGATGGCGGCCGTCCCGATGGCCAGGATCGTGGCGCCCGCGGTCACCCACCGGCCCATGTTCAGGTAGTACGAGTCCGGCTTGTCCTTCTTGACGTAGGCCTGCCAGATGTCGTACGTGAACACCGTGTTGAACGAGCTCAGGTTCGCCGCCATACCGGCCATGAACGAGGCCAGCAGGCCGGCGATCGCGACCCCCAGGACGCCGTTGGGCAGCAGGTCGCGCATGAGCAGCAGCAACGCGTTGTTGAAGGTCGCGCCGCTGGGTGCGGAACCGCCGTCGATCAGGGCCTGCTTGTTGGCACCCTGCAGCTCGGTCACGGTGACCGCGGCGATCATGCCGGGGATGATCACGATGAACGGGACCAGCATCTTCGGGAACGCGCCGATGATCGGCGTGCGGCGCGCGGCCGACATGCTCTTCGACGCCATCGCGCGCTGGACCTCGACGAAGTTCGTCGTCCAGTAGCCGAAGGAGAGCACGAAACCCAGGCCGAACACCAGGCCCAGCACCGACAGGAAGTTGCTGCCGAAACCGGTCAGCTGGTTGCCCGGCCAGGAGCTGAGCTGTTCCGCGCCGCCCGGGCCGTTGGTGACCTTGTCGACCAGGCCGCTCCAGCCGCCGACCTTGTACAGGCCGACGATCGTCAGCGGCACCAGCGCGGCGACGATGACGAAGAACTGCAGCACCTCGTTGTAGATCGCGGCGGAGAGGCCACCGAGCGCGGTGTAGGCGAGCACGATGACGGCGGCGATGACGATCGACAGCCAGATCGGCCAGCCGAGCAGCAGGTTCACCACGCTGGCCAGCAGGTAGAGGTTCGCGCCCGCGATGAGGATCTGCGCGAGGGCGAAGCTGATGCCGTTCGTCAGGTGGGCGCCGGTGCCGAAGCGGCGCCGCATGAACTCCGGCACGCTGCGGACCTTCGACCCGTAGTAGAAGGGCATCATCACGATGCCGAGGAACAGCATCGCCGGGATGGCGCCGATCCAGAAGTAGTGGGCCGTCGGCAGGCCGTACTGCGCGCCGTTGGCCGACATCCCCATCACCTCGATGGCGCCGAGGTTGGCGGAGATGAACGCCAGGCCCGTCACCCAGGCCGGCAGGGATCGCCCGGACAGGAAGAAGTCGATACTGCTCGACACCTGTTTCCGGGCCAGGTAGCCGATGCCGAGCACCAGCACGAAGTAGAACGCGAGCAACACGTAGTCGATCGCGTGCGCATCAAGTCGCAGGTTCGCTGCGGCTAGCACGGGCACCGACGCACCTCCGGGATTCCAACATCTTTGAACAAGAATCACCACGATCGAGTGACGAGCGCACATTACTACGCGGTATCCCCGCTCCGCACGCCAGCGGGCACGCCTTGACCGTGTCGAGATCAAACCGGTGACATCTCAACCCCGCAGCGTCACCGGCCGCAACTCGTGGACCCCCGGAACGCGAAAACGCCACCTGTCCGGCGGTCGCCGGGCAGGTGGCGTTCAGCGCGAGGTCAGAAGAGGCGGAGGTCGTCCGATTCGGTGCCGCGCAGCGCGTCGTAGTCGAGGGTGAGGCAGCGGATGCCCCGGTCCTCGGCCAGGGTGCGGGCCTGCGGTTTGATCAGCTGCGCGGCGAAGACGCCCTGCACGGGGGCGAGCAGCGGGTCGCGGTTGAGCAGCTCCAGGTAGCGGGTCAGCTGCTCCACGCCGTCGATCTCGCCGCGACGCTTGATCTCGACCGCCACCGAGCCGCCGTCGGCGTCGCGGGCGAGGATGTCCACCGGTCCGATCGCGGTCGGGTACTCGCGGCGGACCAGGGTGTAGCCGTCGCCGAGGGTGGTGATGTGCTCGGCGAGCAGCTCCTGCAGGTGGGCCTCGACGCCGTCCTTCTGCAGGCCCGGCTCGGCGCCGAGGTCGTGGTTGATCTCGTCGATCCGCTCCTCGATGGTGATGACGAGCTTCTCGCCGGCCTTGTTCTGCACCGTCCAGACGTCACCGTCCTCGATGAGCCAGCACGGCGGGCTCATCCAGTTCAGCGGCTTGTAGGCCCGGTCGTCGGAGTGCACCGACACGGACCCGTCCGCCTTGATGAGCAGCAACCGGGTGGCCATCGGCAGGTGGGCCGTCAGCCGGCCGGCGTAGTCCACTTGGCATCGAGCGATCACGAGACGCACCCGGCGAGGGTAGAAGATGCTTCGGCAGACTGGTCGCGTGGATCCCATCGAACGGCTCAGCACCCGCCAGGTGTACCGGAACAACTGGATGACGGTCCGTGAGGACGACATCCGCCGGCCGGACGGCTCGCCGGGCATCTACGGCGTCGTCGACAAGCCCGACTACGCACTGGTGATCCCCCTGGACGGCGATCGTCTGCACCTCGTCGAGCAGTACCGGTACCCGCTCGGCCTGCGACGCTGGGAGTTCCCGCAGGGGACGGCGCCGGATCTGGCGGAGGTGGACCCGCTGGAGCTGGCGGCGCGGGAACTGCGGGAGGAGACCGGGTTGGTGGCCGGGGCGCTGGAGGACCTGGGCCAGCTCGACGTGGCGCCGGGGATGTCGAGCCAACGGGGGCGGGTGTACCTGGCGACGCAGCTGGTCGAGGGGCCGCACGAGCGGGAGCACGAGGAGCAGGACATGCGGACGGCCTGGTTCTCGCGGGCCGAGTTCGAGAAGATGATCGCACGCGGGGAGATCACGGACGCCCAGTCCATCGCCGCGTACGGGCTGTTGCTGCTGAGGGAGCGCGGTTAGCGGCGGCGGGTTCGGTGGCCGGCGCCGTGACCGGGATCGAGCCACCCACCCACCCTCAGGCACCCGGCAACGCAAGCCGCACAAGGCCTCCCCACACCTCCCGCCAGCCGGCAACGCGAGGCGAGGTGCGACGTCACCAGACCTCCCCCGCCCCCGATCCCCAGCCCGCCTTTGGTCGCCGATCAGGCGTGTCAAGGTACTCTTTCCCGCCTTGACACGCCTGCTCGGCGACCGAAAACACTCCACCCGGAGGGGGCGGGGGAGGTCGAGCCCAAGGTGACCACTCAGCGCCGTGAGGCGCCCTCCGCCGGGAAGCGGATGCACGCGCCCGGTCACCGTTACGAGCGGGCGCCGGCGCGCCCGCGCCGCTATTCCGGCCAGTCCGGCTTCCGCTTCTCCAGGAACGAGGCCATGCCCTCCCGTGCGGCGGGCGTCTGCGAGGCCGCGGCCATCACCTCGACCGCGATGGCGTAGGCATCCGCCTCGGGGCGGTCCAGCTGCGCGTACAAGGTCTGCTTGCCGAGCGCCTTGCTGGCCCGGCTGCCGCGCGTGGCCCTGGCCAGCAGCTCGGCCACCGCCGCGTCCAGTTCGTCGTCCGGCACGACCCGGTTCACCAGGCCCCACTCCAGGGCCGTCGCCGCGTCGATGGCGTCACCGGTCAGCGCCAGCTCCATCAGGCGCTTCCGCCCGATCGCCCGCGCCACCGGCACGGCCGGCGTGTGGCAGAACCACCCGCCCTTCCCACCGGGCAACGCGAAACCCGCCGACCGCGCCGCCACCGCCAGGTCACACGACGCCACCAGCTGGCACCCCGCCGCCGTGGCCAGTCCGTGCACCCGTGCGACGACCACCTGCGGCACCGACTCCATCGTGCGCATCAACCGCGTGCACAGCGTCAGCAACCGGCGCACGCCGGCGTGGTCGCGGGCCGCCACGTCGCCGAAGTCGTGCCCCGCCGAGAACACCGGACCGGCCCCGGCCAGGACGATGCCCGTCGCATCGGTGGACGCCGTCTCCTCGAACGCGGCCAGCAGCTCGGCCAGGTGGTCTTCGGACAGGGAGTTCCTGCGCGCCGCCCGGTTCATCGTGATCGTGACCGTCGCGTCGTCGCGCTTGACCAGGATGTGCTCGTACTCGGCCATGGACCGACGCTACCTCCGACCGGCCGTGTTGTGGTACCCGAAGACCCGCCGCTCCCGCGTGGTCACGGTCGCCATCACCCGATCCCGCCACGGTGTGCGCGTCGCGTGCCGGTAGACCGGGTCGTCGAACAACTCCGCGCCGGCGATCTCGTGGAAGGCCAGCACGTCCGGCCCCGAGCCCTCGACCCGCCGGTACCGCCGGATCCGGTGCCATCCGGGCATCCGGAGCAGCAGCGGCACGTGCTCCTCGCGGTACCACTCGTCCAGCGCGTCCGTGTCCCCGGTCAGCGCCACCGACACGACCACCGGCGCCGGCCCGTCGAACGCGCCCCACGAGTCCGTCAGCTCGTACACCCGCCGGTCCAGCGTCTCCAGCCGCGAGACCACCGACACCTCCCGCGGGCTCCGCCGCCTCACGACCTCGTACTCGGGGCTCACCAGCGCTCCCAGCTCCAGCTCGTACCAGGCCAGCCACGACGGCCGCGCCCCGTCCAGCGCCCGGTACCGGTACCCGCTGCGGATCCCGGGCACCCCGACGCGCGCCGGGGCGTGTTCGGTGTCGTACCAGTCGTGGAACTCCTCCTCGGCGACCGCGCCCGGCTCGGACAGCACGTACAGCAGTCCTTCCGTCATCCGCCACTCCCCTCCCGCGCTCGGGTACCGTTTCCGTGAGGCAGCGACCACGGCGAGGAGCGGCAGTGTCGAGAGAGGACCCCGACGTCATCGACTCGGTGGAGAAGGCCTTCCGGCTGCTGCAGGCGTTTTCCGCCGAGCGTCCCGCCATGACGGTGAGCGAGGCGGCCGCGGCCACCGGTTTCACCCGCGCCACAGCGCGCCGCATCCTGCTGACCCTCGAACGCCTCGGGTTCGCCGAGGTCGACGACCGCCGCTTCCGCCTCACCGCCGGTGTCCTGCGGCTCGGCTACGGCTACCTGGCCGCCCTGCCGTTCTGGGAGCACGCCCAGCCGCACATGCGCGAGCTGGCCGACGAGCTCCGCGAGTCCTGCTCGATGGCCACTTTGGACGGTCCGGAGATCGTGTACGTGGTGCGCGTGCCCGCCTCCCGGTCGATGACCATCACGCTCAACGTCGGCTCCCGCCTGCCCGCGTACTCGACGTCGATGGGCCGGGTCCTCCTCGCCGCGCTGCCGGAGGCCGATCTGCGGTCCTATCTGGACACCGTCGAACTGCGGAAGCTCACGCCCAACACCATCACCGACCCCGCCGAGCTGCGCGCGGAACTGAACCGGGTCGCCGAACAGGGGTTCGCCGTCGTCGACGGGGAACGCGAGGAGGGCGTCCGGTCCGCGGCGGCGCCGGTGCGCGGGTCGGGCGGGCGGACGCTGGCCGCGCTGAACGTGTCCGTCAACGCGGCCCGCGTGTCGCTGGACGAGCTCCGCACCCGGTTCGTGCCCCGGCTGCTGGAGACCGCCGAGGCCATCACCCACGACATCCAGGGCCTGCACTAGTCCTCCGCGAAGAAGCACTGCGTCGGGTTGGTGACGAGCAACCGCTTCCGCGCGGCCTCGTCCGGCGCGATTTCCGCGATCAGGTCGGCCAGGTCACCGTCGTTGGGCACGAAACCGTGCGTGTTCGGGTGCGGGAAATCCGTCCCCCACACCACCCGCTCCGGCGCCTCGGTGGCCAGCAACCGCCCCAGCGCCGCGGAGTCGGCCATGCCCGGCGGCGCGGTCGCGATCCGGTCGGCACCGCTGAGCTTGACCCACACCGAACCGGTCTCCAGCAACCGCAGCAGAGCCCGCACCGCTTCGCTGTCCAGCCCCTGCCGGAGGTCGACGCGCGCCATGTGGTCGATCACCACCCGCACGCCCAGCGACCGGACCAGGTCCGCGTGCTCGGCGATCCCGTTGCCGGCCACGTGCAGGGCGATGTGCCAGCCGAACGGCCGGATCAGGCCGACGATCGCGCCGATCGTCTCCGGTGACGGCGCGGGGCCGAGGTGCGGGGTGAAGTGCAGACGAGCGCCGCGGACACCGGCTTCGTGCAGGCGCTTCACCTCGTCGGCGGGCGTGGTCGGGCGGATCAGCGCGACCCCGCGATACCGGCCCCCGCCGGTCTCGAGCGCGTCGAGCAGCGCCGCGTGATCGCTGCCGTGACAGGCGGACTGCACGATCACCGCGCGGTCGAACCCGAGGAGCCGGTGCAGCGCCTGGAGGTCCTCCTTGGGCGCCTCGGGCGGGGTGAACGTCCGGTCTTCGGCGTAGGGGAACTTCGCCGTGGGCCCGAAGATGTGGCAGTGCGAGTCGCAGCTGCCGGCGGGCAGCGGCACCGCGGGCGCGTGCGGGTCGGGGTCCGGGCCGGGGTTGCGCGGGTCGGTCATCAGTCACACCTCGCGGTCATGCCGCCGTCGACGACGATTTCGGTGCCGGTGACGAAACGGGCCTCGTCGGAGGCCAGGAACAGCGCCGCGTACGCGGTGTCGCGGCCGTCACCGGCGAAGCCGAGGGGAATGCGGGCCAGGCGCTGGGCCAGCAGCGCCGCCACGTCGCCGCCCGCGCGTTGCCCGGCCAGCCGGGCTTCGACCATCGGGGTGTGCAGCTGACCCGGCACCACGGTGTTGACGCGGATGCCGTCCGGCGCGTGCTGCACGGCGATCACCTTGGACAGCTGGATCACGCCCGCCTTCGCCGAGGCGTACCCGGCCTGGGCCGAACCCGTCCAGCGGGTGCCGGACGTGGACGCGGTGTTGACGATGGCGCCACCGCCCTGCGCCTTCATCACCGGGATCGTGTGCTTGCAGGTGAGGAAGACGCTGGTCAGGTTGTAGTCCAGCTGACCTCGCCAGTCCTCTTCGGACAGCTCGACCGGACCGCCCCTGCGTGAGCCGCCGACGTTGTTGACCAGGACGTCGACGCGCCCGAACTCGGCCTGGCACGCCTGGACCATCGCCGCGACGGCCGCGCTGTCGGTCACGTCGCACAGGTGCGTGCGGATCACGCCGCCCTCCGACTCGACCGTCCGGACGGTCTCGGCCAGCGCCTCCTGGTTGAGGTCCACGGCGAAGATCTTCGCGCCCTCACGGGCGAACAGCACGGCGGCGGCGCGGCCGTTGCCCCAGCCGGGGCCGACGCTGCCGGCGCCGGTGATGATCGCGACCTTGCCGCCCAGCCTGCCGGTCACGAGCCGACCTCCAGGGCGACGAGGAACCGCGACACCAGGTTGTAGGCGCCGACGGTGACAGTCAGCTCGACGATCTCGCGCGGACCGAAGTGCTCGTGCAGGGCCGCGAACAGCTCGTCCGGCACGGCGATCTTCCTGGTCATCGCGTCGGTGTAGTCGAGGACGGCGCGCTGCCGGGCGTCCAGGACACCACGGTCCCCGCCCTCGCGCAGGGCGGCGATCTGCTCGGCCGTCATGCCCTCCTCCTTGGCGACCGGTTCGTGCGCCGCCCATTCGTACTCGGCGCCGTTCAGCTCGGCGACGCGCAGCACCGCGAGCTCCCGCAGGTCGCCGGGCAGCGTGCCCTGACCGCGGATGGCGCCCAGCAGGCTGTTCCAGCCGTCGGCGAACGGCGGGCTGTGCAGCAGCATGCCGTCCAGCGGGGTCAGGCGCCCCCCTCGGCGCGCGCGGATCCGGTCGGCGACCTCACCGGCCGAATCCACGTAGTCCAGCCTGGCCATGTGTTTCCCTTCTAGTTCACTGCGACGGTCGCGGGGACGGGCTCGAGCCCGTCGAGGACCCGGCGTGCGCGGTCTCGGTCGAAGACGCCCTCCCAGCGGCTGACGACGATGCTGCCGAGCATCTGCCCGCACAGGCTGACCAGGCCGCGCATGGTGGACAGGAACCGGTCGACGCCCAGGACCAGCATGATCCCGGCGACCGGGACGACGCCCGTGGTGGACAGGGTCGCGGCGAGGATGACGAACCCGGCACCGGCGACGCCCGCGCTGCCCTTCGAGGTGATCATGAAGACGGCGAGCAGCCCGACCTGCTGCCAGATGGTCAGGTTCACGTCGAAGGCCTGGGCGATGTAGAGCGAGGCGAAGCCGAGGTAGAGGCAGACCCCGTCACCGTTGAAGGCGTACCCGGACGGCACGACCAGGCCGACGATCCGCTTCGGGCAGCCGAGGTGCTCGAGTTTGCGCATCAGCTGCGGCATGACCACCTCGTAGTTCGCGGTGCCGAGGGTGATGAGGAGTTCGTCCTTGAAGTAGCGGTAGAGCTTGAGGATCCGGATGCCGCACAGCCGGGCGACCGCGCCGAACACGACGAGGCAGAACACGATCCCGGCGCCCCAGAACAACAGGACCACGCCACCCAGACTGGCCAACGTGGACGCGCCGAACTTTCCCGTCGTGTAGGCCATCGCGGCGAACGCGCCGACCGGCGCCAGGTACATGACGAGCTTGACGATCCCGAACACCACCTCGCCGATCCGCTCGATGCCGCGGATCACCGGGGCGCCTCGCTCCCCCAGCGCCTTGACCGCGATCGCGAACAGGATCGAGACCAGCAGGACCTGGAGGACGTTGCCGCCGGTGAACGCGCTGACGACCGTGTCCGGGATGATGTTGACCAGGAAGTCGTACCAGTGCTGGGATTCGCCGGTCTGCGCGTACTGCTGGGCGCTGCCGGACAGGTGCAGCGCGGCCGGGTCGGCGTGGATGCCGCCGCCCGGGTTGAACAGGTCCATCACGATGAGGCCCACGATCAGCGCGATCGTCGTCAGGACCTCGAAGTAGACGAGCGCCTTGACGCCGATGCGCCCGACGCTGGCGAGCTCACCGGCGGAGGCGATGCCGGTGACGATCGTGCAGAACACCACCGGCGCGATGAGCATCTGGATGAGCTCGATGAACCCGGTGCCCACGGGTTGCAGCGCGGTGCCCACACCCGGCGCGGCGAAGCCCAGGGCCGCGCCGAGGACGATCGCCACCAGGACGGTGACGTAGAGCTTCGTGGTGAAGGCGGTGCGCAGGAACGATCCGGCCGACATCTTCGTCTCCCTTGTGTTCGTCTGACGTACATCTGCACGTCTGACGAACAGGAGTTTCGCACAGCGGGGCGCACGAAGGTCAACCCGGTCCGATGACGAGCCACGGCGAGGAGCCGACATGGCCCGCCGGCTCATCGTTCAGCTCAGGCCGGGCCTCGCGTCACTCGGCAGGTCAGCGTTGGGCCACCCTCCGCCGCGCTCATCCGCGGTCGAGCACTGCTTGCAGGAACTCCCGGGTCCGCTCGTGGTCCGGGTCGGTGAACAGCTTGTCCGGTGGCGCGTCCTCGATGATCTGGCCGTGGTCGAACATCAGGACCCGGTCGGAGACGTCGCGGGCGAACTGCATCTCGTGCGTGACGCACAGGAACGTGATGTCGGTGGTGGACGCGATGTCCTTGAGCACCTTGAGCACTCCGGCCACGAGTTCCGGGTCCAGCGCCGAGGTCACCTCGTCCAGCAGCAGCACCTCCGGCCGCATCGCGAGCGCCCGCGCGATCGCCACCCGCTGCTGCTGGCCGCCGGAGAGCTGGGACGGGTGGGCGTCGGCCTTTTCGGCCAGCCCCACCATGTCCAGCAGTTCCCGGCCGCGCTGCTCGGCCTCCGCGCGGGACAGCCCGAGCGCCCGCATCGGCGCCTCGGTGATGTTCTGCAGCACCTTCATGTTCGGGAACAGGTTGAACTGCTGGAACACCATGCCGATCCGCTTGCGCATGCGGCGCTGGTGCTTGTCCCCGGCCGGGACGAACCGCCCGCCCTTCTCGACGTGGGACAGGCACTCGCCGCCGACGTAGATGCGCCCGGAGTTCACCTGCTCCAGCGTCATCAGCAGGCGCAGGATCGTGGTCTTGCCCGATCCGCTCGGGCCGATCAGCGTGACGAACTCGCCGGGCCTGACGGTGAAGTTCAGCTCCCGCAGCACCACGTGGTCACCGAACTTCTTGACGACCCCCTCGAACCGGATCATCTCAGAGCTGTCCGACACGGCGTTCCAACCTTCGCACCAGGATCGACGACGGGTAACTGATCAGCAGGAACAGGATGCCCGCCAGGGTGTAGGGCTCGATGACCTGGAAGGTCGCCGCGCCCTGCTCCTTGGCCCGGTTGAGCACCTCGAGCACACCGATGCTGAGCAACAGCGGGGTTTCCTTGAACATCGAGATCATGTAGTTGCCCAGCGCGGGCAGCAGCCGCGGAACCGCCTGCGGCAGGATGATGCCCGTCCACACCCGCGACCGCGGGAGGCTCAGCGCGGTCGCGGCCTCCCACTGTCCTTTCGGGATGGCGTCGATGCCGGCCCGGTACACCTCGGACGTGTAGGTGGCGTAGTGGATGCCGAGCGCGAGCACGCCGGTCAGGAACGCCGAAGGCGTGATACCGAGGGCGGGCCACAGCAGGTAGAAGATGAAGAACACCTGGATGAGCAGCGGCGTGCTGCGCACCACCTCGATGAACAGGTACACCAGCTGGCTCAGCACCGGGATCCGGGCGCGCCGCAGTAGTGCGAGCACCAGACCCAGCACGTACGCCACCGCGGAGCCGAGCAGCGTCAGCTCGACGGTGACCAGCAACCCTTTCAGCAGCAGCGGGATGGATTCCCAGACGTAGGACCAGTTCCACTCCATCAGGCCGCCCCCGCCCTGGCCCACACGTTCTGCCGCTTCGGCGCCGCACGACCCAGCCGCCGGGACAGCACGCGTTCCAGCACGCGCATGACGATCGTGATGATCACCGCGATCGCCAGGTAGCACAACAGCTCGACGCCGTAGATCAGCACGAGCTGGCTGCCGTACACCGGCCGCAGCAGCTCGCCCTTCTCGGTGATCTCACCGGCCGAGATGAAGTACAACAGCGCGGTGCTCTTCATCAGCTGGATGAAGAGGTTGTTGAACGGTGGCAGCATCTCCACCACCGCCTGCGGCAGGATCACGCGGAACATGCGCTGCGCCGGGCTGAACGACAGCGCCACCGCGCCCTCACGTTGCGCGGGCGGCACGGACTGCACGGCACCGCGGACGATTTCCGCGCCATACGCGCCGTGGTTCAGCCCGAGCACGACGATGCCGGCGAACAACGGGACGAGCTTGAACCCGACCAGTGCCGGCAGCACGAAGTACAGCCAGAACAGCTGCACGACCTCCGACGTCCCGCGGAAGCCCTCGACGTAGACCCGGCTGATGAACCGCACCGTCCGGGACCTCGACAGCATCGCGAGCCCGGCGAGGAAGGCGAGCACGATGGTCAGCGCGATACCGCCGACCGTCGCGTACACCGTCGCGCCGAGTCCACCGAGGATGGTCGAGATGATGTTGGATGTCGAGTCGGACACGACGCGCCCCCGAACCCGGGTGTCAGGCCGAGCAGAGCTTGTCGGTCGTCAGTCCGGGCTTCGGCAGGTTGCTCTGGTCGAACCCGAACGGCGAGGCGATGCGCAGCCACTCCCCGTTGTCGTGCAACGTCTTCAGCTGCTGGTTGAAGGCGTCGCGCAGCGACGTGTCGTCCTTGCGGAACACGAAACCGCCGGCGGTCTGCACCGGCTGACCGTTCTGGGTGGGCTGGAACCCTGGCGTGACCTCGACGCCCGAGTTCGGGTTCTGCTTCACCAGCCACTTCAGCGAGATGTCGGTGAGCGCGGCGCAGTACACGCGGCCGGCGGTCACGGCCCGCAGCATGTTGTCCTGGGTGTCCAGGGTCTCGATCTGGTCCTCGGACACGCCGGCCGCGGTCGCGTAGCCCTTCTCCACCGCGGCGGACAGCACGGCGATCCTGGCCTTCTTCGCGGCCACGTCGGCGAGGGTCTTGATCCCCTGCGGGTTGCCGCTCGGCACCAGCAACGCGGTCAGCGCCGAGTAGTCCGGGTCGGAGAACAGCGCCGCCTTGCACCGCGTCGGCGTGATGTTCATGCCCGCCGCCACGACGTCGAACTGCTTGGCGTTGAGCGCCGGGATCAGCTGGTCGAACGGCACGACGTTGGCCTGGACGGTGTCGACCCCCAGGCCCTTGAAGACCGCCCGCGCCACCTCGGGGGCCTGTCCCGTGGTGTTGCCCGAGGTGTCGGCGAACCCGTACGGGGCTTCGTTGGCGATGCCGATCCTGATCGTCTTGGAGCTTCTCGCCGTGGCGAGCGTGTCCCCGCTCTGCGTGCTCTGGCAAGCCGCCAACAAGGTCGGTCCCGCCACCGCGGCGGCGCCAACGACCGCCGATCGCCGGAAGAAGTCCCGTCGCGTCCACTGACCGTGCGTCATCTTCGTCGCACCCCTTATTCGGTCCAGCCGGTTCACTGAACGTAGGCGGTGCCCCTGATCGGGTCAAAAGATGCGACGAGATCGCCACTCGCTGTTATCGGAAAGAGATCGACGTTGCGTGTGGACGGTGCGCACGCGGAGTGACAGAAGTGGCTCAGTCCTGCGGCAACCCGTGGCGTTCCCGGACAACCGTGACGATTTCGTCCATGATCTCGGTCAGTTCGTAGTCCTTGGGCGTGAAGACCCGGGCGATGCCGCGCTCGAGGAGCGACCGCGCGTCGTCGGAGGGGATGATGCCGCCCACGATCACCGGGACGTCGCCGGCGCCCGCCGCCCGGAGCCCGTCGACCACCTGCGGCACGACCTCCAGGTGCGAGCCGGACAGCACCGACAGGCCGACGACGTGCACGCCCTCCTGCACGGCGGCCGCCACGATCTGCTCCGGGGTCAGCCGGATGCCCTGGTAGACCACCTCGAAGCCGACGTCCCTGGCCCGGACGGCGACCTGCTCGGCGCCGTTGGAGTGCCCGTCCAGGCCCGGCTTGCCGACCAGGATCCGCAGGCGCTCGCCCAGCTCCTCGCCGGTGGCGCGCACCCGGTCGCGCACGCGGGACAGCTCGCTCGCGTCGCCCGACATCGCCGCCGCCGACACCCCGGTGGGCGCGCGGTACTCGCCGAACACCTCGCGCAGCGCGCCGGACCACTCCCCGGTGGTCACGCCCGCCGCCGCGCACGCCAGCGTCGCCTCGAACAGGTTCTCCGAGGTCCTGGCCACCTCGCGCAGCCGGCCGAGCGCCTCGTCGACCGCGGCCTGGTCCCGCTGGGAGCGCCACTCCTCCAGCGCCGTGATCGCCTGCTTCTCCACCGCCGGGTCGACGGTCTCGATCGCCTTGGCGCCCTCGGCCTGCAGCGGGCTGGGCTCGGTGGTGTCGAACTCGTTGACGCCGACGATGATCCGCTCGCCGGACTCCACCCCGCGGCGGTAGTCGGCCAGCGACGCGACCAGCTGCGACTTCATGTAACCGCTTTCCACGGCGGCCACCGCCCCACCGAGGTCCTGCACCTGGTCGATCTCCGCCCGTGCGCCCGCGACGATCTCGTCCACTTTGGCCTCGATGACGTGCGAGCCCGCGAAGATGTCCTCGTACTCGAGCAGGTCCGTCTCGTAGGCGAGCACCTGTTGCATGCGCAGCGCCCACTGCTGGTCCCACGGGCGGGGCAGGCCGAGGGCCTCGTTCCAGGCGGGCAGCTGGATCGCGCGGGCACGGGCGTCGCGCGAGAGCGACACGCCGAGCATCTCCAGCACGATCCGCTGGACGTTGTTCTCCGGCTGGGCCTCGGTCAGCCCGAGCGAGTTGACCTGGACCCCGTACCGCAGGCGGCGCGCCTTCGGGTCCTCGACGCCGTAGCGGTCACGGGTGATCTCGTCCCACAGCCGGGCGAACGCGCGCATCTTGCACATCTCTTCGACGAAGCGGACCCCGGCGTTGACGAAGAACGAGATCCGCCCGACGACCTTCGGCATGTCCCGCGGCTCGACCTGGCCGGAGTCCCGCACGGCGTCGAGCACCGCGACGGCGGTGGACAGGGCGTAGGCGACCTCCTGCGTCGGCGTCGCGCCCGCCTCCTGCAGGTGGTAGCTGCAGATGTTGATCGGGTTCCACTTCGGGATGTGGTGCACCGTCCAGGCGATCACGTCGGTGATCAGCCGCAGGCTCGGGGCGGGCGGGAAGATGTGGGTACCGCGGGAGAGGTACTCCTTGATGATGTCGTTCTGCGTGGTGCCGGTGAGCTTGGCGAGCACCTCGTCGCGGTCGCGGCCCTCGGCGTCGGCCTGCTCCTGCGCGACGGTGACGTAGAGCGCGAGCAGCCACATGGCCGGCGCGTTGATCGTCATCGAGGTGTTGGCCTCGGCCAGCGGGATGCCGGCGAAGAGGCGCCGCATGTCGCCGATGTGCGAGACGGGGACGCCGACCTTGCCGACCTCGCCCTTGGACAGCGGGTGGTCCGGGTCGTAGCCGGTCTGGGTGGGCAGGTCGAAGGCGACCGACAGGCCGGTCTGGCCCTTGGCGAGGTTGCGGCGGTACAGCTCGTTGGAGGCCGCGGCCGACGAATGCCCGGCGTACGTGCGCATCACCCAGGGGCGGTCCCGCTCGCGATCCGTGGGGTAGGGCATCGGTGCACCTCCAGATGGACGACACCAGGAGCGTACTTGCCGGTAACTCTCTCGCGCAGCACCGCAAGGACGCACGTCACTGGGCGCGAAATCCACCTGACCCCATTGTGGGCGCCGGGTTAGCCTCGGGGATGTGACGTGGAGCCTGTATGCGAGCTACCTGGTGTTCGTGGTGCTGATCGCGATCGCGCCGGGGCCGGACACCATGGTCGTGCTGAAGAACGCCCTCTCGGGCGGGGCGCGCGGCGGGTTGTACGCGTGTTCGGGCATCGCGCTCGGCAACTTCGTGCAGGCCACCGCGGTCGGGCTCGGGCTGGGTGCGCTGATCGTGCGGTGGCAACCGGTGTTCGAGACCGTCCGCTGGGCCGGTGTGGTGTACCTGTGCTGGCTGGGGTTCCAGGCGCTGCGCGGGGCGTGGCGCGGGGACTACGCGGCGCTGGACGCGCTGGAGCGCCGCCGGGCGACCGGGTTCCGCCGGTGGCGGGAGGGGTTCCTGTCGAACATCACCAACCCGAAGGTGCTGGCCTTCTACCTGTCCGTGCTGCCGCAGTTCCTCGACCCGGCGACCACCGGCGCGGGCGACGCGCTGCTGCTGGCCTACACCGTGCTGGTCGTGGGGACCGTGTGGCAGCTGGGGCTGCTGCTGGTGGTGCACCGGGTGAACGCCTGGCTCCGCCGGCGGCGCGTGCGCCGCACCATGGACGCCGTGACGGGCACGGCGCTGATCGGGTTCGGGATCGCGCTGGCGGCGGACTGAGTTCAGAGCAGGGCCGGGAGGTCGACCGTGACCTCGAACGGCTCGGTGACGGTGACCTTGCCGGTGTCCACGCCCGCCGAGGCGTAGGCGCGAGTGGTGGGGTCGAGCCGGTAGCGGAAGAGGGACGGCTCGCGCCCGTCCAGGCCCTCGACGCGCCAGAAGTGCGGAATCCGCGCACCGGCGTACTCGGCGGGTTTGTCGGTCTGGTCAGCGGTGACCGACCCGGGCGACATCACCTCGACGACCAGAAGGCAGTGCTGCGGCCGGAGCACCGCGTCCTCGTCCAGTGACGAGCTGAACACCACGAGACCGGGCCTGCGGTTGAGCAGCGGAAGATCCCGGAGGCGGAGATCGACATCAGTGGCAACGGCCCACTCGTCAGTCGTGGCTTCCTCGAGGACGTTGGCCAACCGGCGAGCGAAGATCTGATGCACCCGGCGGGGGGCCGGAGCCACGACAATGGCTCCATCGACGATTTCCAGACTGCGGCACACTTCCTCCGGAAGGGCTTCGTAGTCTGCCGCCGTCAAACCGCCGGGCGGGAGCACCATCCACTCGGGCAGCGCCGTCATCCGACCCCCAAACCCTGAGATCCTGGTCCGAGGCTACTTGACATCCAACAACGCCGGAAGTAGAGGCGCGCTCAGGAGCGCTCCGCCGCGCCGATCACCCTCTCCACGCGCGCGCCCAGCCGGTTCAGGTTCTCCACGAAGTACGGGTACCCGCGGTCGATGTGGAACACGTCCCAGATCTCGGTGATCCCGTCGGCGCACAGGCCGGCCAGCACCAGGCCCGCGCCGGCGCGGATGTCGGACGCCCAGACCGGCGCGCTGGACAACCGGTCGACCCCGCGGACCACCGCGTGGTGCCCGTCGGTGCGGGCATCGGCTCCCAGGCGCACCATCTCTTCGATGAACCGGAACCGCGCCTCGTACACGTTCTCCGTGATCATCGACGTCCCTTCGGACACCGCGGACAACGCGACCGCGAACGGCTGCAGGTCCGTGGCGAACCCCGGGTAGGGCAGGGTCACGAAGTCGACCGCCTTGGGCCGGTCGTTCTGCACGACCCGGAACCCGCTCTCGTCGAACGTGGTCACCTCGGCACCGGCCATGCGCAGCTTCTCCAGCACCAGGTCCAGGTGGTGCGGGTTGACGCCCTTGACCGTCAGGTCGCCGCGGGTCATCGCCGCGGCGAACGCCCACGTCGCACCCACGATCCGGTCGCCGATCACGCGGTGCTCGGTCGGGTGCAGCTCGGACACGCCGTGCACGGTCAGCGTCGACGTGCCTGCGCCCTCGATCTGCGCGCCCATCTCGTTCAGCATCACGCAGATGTCGACGATCTCCGGCTCGCGTGCCGCGTTGTCGATCACCGTCGTGCCCTGCGCCAGAACCGCCGCCATCAGGATGTTCTCGGTCGCGCCGACGCTCGGGAAGTCCAGCCAGATCTGCGCGCCCTTGAGCTCGTCGGCCTTGGCCACCACGCAGCCGTGCTCGATGGTGCTCGTCGCGCCGAGCGCCCGCAGCCCGTTCTGGTGCATGTCCAGCGGCCGGGACCCGATCGCGTCCCCGCCGGGCAGCGCCACCACGGCCCGCTTGAGCCGGCCGACGAGCGGGCCGAGCACGCAGACCGACGCCCGCAGCTTGCCCATCGCGGGTGAGTCGGCCCGGTGGGACAGCTCGGACGGCGTCGTGATCTTCGCGGTGTCGCCGTCCAGGACCACCTCGCACCCGACGCTGCGCAGCACGTCCGCCATCAGCGGGACATCGAGGATCTGCGGGCAGTTGGTGATCGTGGTGGTGCCCTCGGCGAGCAGCGCGGCGGCCATCAGCTTCAGAACGCTGTTCTTGGCGCCGACGACCTCGACCTCGCCCACCAGCCGCGCACCACCGTGCACGTCGAAGTGCTCGCTCATGGCCGCCATCATGCCTGCCGGTTCGGGCACTCGAACGGAGGGGCAGGGGATAACAGAGGGCGACCGACTTCGCACGAACGTGTGAAACACTGTGCCTCCCGCGGCGATCATGCGCCCGTGCGTCCCACCAACTGGGGGAACCTTGAGCGAAATGCTGACCCCGCCGGCGTCTCCGTCCCTGCCCGAGGTGCACCGGACCGAGATCGACGGCGTCCCGGTCTTCTGGACCGACCAGCCCGGCCGGCTCAGCGCGAGCCTGCTGTTCGGAGTCGGCCTCGCCCACGAGACGTTCCTGGAGACCGGTATCACGCACCTGGTCGAGCACCTGGCGATGCGGCGGGTGCGCACCACCCGGTACGAGAACAACGCCGCCACCGAGGTCCTGCACACCAGCTTCGACGTCACGAGCGGCCCGGAGAACGTCGTCGAGCACCTGCGCCGCGTGTGCGTCTCGCTGGCGAACCTGGACACCGGCCCGCTCCGGCTGGAGCGGGGCGTGCTGCTGGCCGAGGAGCGCGGCAGCGAGGGCCCGGCGGTGACCGCGTGGCTGCCGTCCGCGCTGTGGTTCGGCAACCGGGCGTTCGGCCTGGCCGGCAACGTCCAGCTCGCGGCCGTCCACGCCGGCCCGGACCAGGTGCGTGAATGGGGCGCGCGCTGGTTCCACCGCGGCAACGCGGCGCTCGTGCTGTCCGGCCCGCCCCCGGCCGGCCTGAGGCTGCCCCTGCCCGGCGGCCCGCCCCGGCAGCCGGTGGCGGCGCAGCCGTTCGACCTGCCCACGCCGGCGCACACGAGCATCCCCAACGGCGTGGTCGGCTGTGCGCTCGTCGACTGGACCGCGGAAACGGCGTGCGCGGCCGGGATCCTGATCCACCGGCTCACCGACCGGCTGCGTCACCTCGAGGGGCTGGTCTACGACATCGCGTTGGACCACCAGGTGGTCGACCCCGACCGGGCCGTCCTCGGGTTCGGCACCGACGTGCCGGACAAGCACGCCGGCCGGGTGGTCGAGGCGATCCGCGCCGAGCTGGCGGAGCTGGGTCGCGGCGGGCCGACCGAGGAGGAGCTGTCGGCCGACCGGGCCGGGCTCGCCGAGGAGATCGGGTCACGGGAGTTCGCGCTGTACCGGGCGTTCGACGCGGCGATGAGCGAGCTGACCGGCTGGCCGTCGGCTGCCGGGCACCAGTCGCGGGTGCTGGCCGGCCTCGACCCGGCGGCCGTCGCCGCGGCCGCCCGCGATCTCGCCGCGCGGCTGGTGTTGTGCGCGCCGGAGCGGTCCGTGCCGCGGGACCTGCCCGAGCTGCCCGGCAGCCCGCTGCCCGCGCCACCGGGACGGGAGGTGAAGCGGGCGCTGGTCGGTGCGACGACGCCGCGCAACTACCGGCTCGTGGTGGGCGACGACGGCCTGTCCACCTACTTCGGGCCGGGCTCCTCGCCCGCCGCGGTGGTGCGGTTCGACGATCTCGCCGGGGTCGGCATCGAGCACACCGACGGTCAGCTGCCGATCCTGCACCTGTTCGGGCGGCACGGCGGGGCGATCACCGTGCGGCCCGGCGACTGGCGTGGCGGGCGGGCGCTGGTGCGGGACCTGCGGGCGCGCATCGATCCGGCGGTGTGTTTCGAAACGCCGGAGGCCATGCGGATGTTCGAGCAGTCGTAGAGTTCTGGGTATGCCGGTACGGATCAACCGCGTGTACACCAGGGTCGGCGATAACGGCACGACCGCGCTCGGCGACGGCTCGCGCGTCCCGAAGACCGACCCGCGGCTGGCCGCCTACGCCGACGTCGACGAGACGAACTCGGTGGTCGGGCTGGCCCTGGCGATGGGCGGGCTGTCCGAGGAGGTCGCCGCGGTGCTGCGGCGCGTGCAGAACGACCTGTTCGACGTGGGCGCCGACCTGTGCTCGCCGGTGGTGCCCGATCCGGAGTTCCCGCCGCTGCGCATCACCGAGGCGTATGTCGAGCGGCTCGAAGGCTGGTGCGACGAGTTCAACGAGCGCCTGCCGAAGCTGACGTCGTTCATCCTGCCGGGCGGCACCCCGGGAGCCGCGTTCCTGCACCAGGCGCGGACGGTGAGCCGGCGCGCCGAGCGGGCCGGGTGGGCGCTGGTCGAGGCCGACCCGGAGCGCACGAACGTGCTGGCGGTGAAGTACCTGAACCGGCTGTCCGACCTGCTCTTCATCCTGGCCCGGCTGGCCAACCCGGACGGCGACGTGCTGTGGCAGCCCGGCGGCGCCGAGGCCTGATCCGCCGCCCGAGCCAGGCCGAAGAGACCCGGGAAACCCTCAAACAGCAAAGGAGCGCCGCTCCCGGGGAGCAGCGCCCTGATCAGGAAGCCCGCGGCACCTGCCGCCCGGGCGGGGCGGACTCCAGCCACGACAGGAAGCCCGTCAGCGCGTCCGGCCCCATCGCGATCTCGATCGGCGCCTGCACGGCCGACTCGCAGCGCAGGACCGTCGCGTCGGAGGGGACCGCGTAGGCTTCCGTGCCGATCGGGTCGCGGCGGTCGGCGATCATCAGCGTTTCGCGCTCGAAGACGCGGTCCGGGCCGGTCCGCAGGCTCCACACCCGGTACCACGCGAACACCTCACCCTCGTACCGGCCGAGCCCCAGGTGCCAGCCGGCGCGGGCGTTGTCCGGATCCCACCGCAGCGCGACGCTCACGCCACCACCGCGGCGCATCCGGACCCACCGGAGGGCGTACCAGAACGCGAGAACGGCAAGACCGAGCAGGACGACCAGGACGACGAGGGCGATTTCCACGGCCGGCTCCTGCTCGACGCCGTATCAGACCGACTGACCGGCCGCGCGGAGCCGGGCTGTCGCCCTGGCGCGCTCCGCCTCGTCCTCGCCGCTCAGGGCCGACCGGGCGGCCTCCACGTCGATCTCCTCGGCGAGCTCGGCCGACTCGGCGAGGATGCTCACCCGCTCGGCGGTCACGGAGAGGAAGCCACCGTGGACCGCGGCGCGGACGGTCTCACCGTCCGTGGTCGTCACCTTGACGACGCCACCCTCGACGAGCTGACCGAGTACCGGTTCGTGACCCGGCATCAGGCCGATCTCACCCTCAGTGGTCTGCGCGACCACGAACGTCGCCTGACCGGACCAGAGGCGGCGCTCGACGGCGACAAGCTCGACGGTCATCTCAGCCACGTAGCTCTCCTTCGTTCCCGCGCCGATGAGCGCAGTCTAATAGGTTCGCGACCGGTTACGACAACGGCGGGGCGGAAGTCCATAAAGGACACCCCACCCCGCCGTCGTCCCGACATCACTTGCCGGTGAGTTCCTTGTACTTCTTCTCGAGGTCGTCGAGGCCACCGATGCCCAGGAACGCCTGCTCCGGGTAGTGGTCGAACTCGCCCTTGGCGATCTTGTCGAACGCCTCGACGGTCTCCGCCCGCGGCACGGTCGAACCCGGCTGGCCGGTGAACTGCTCGGCGACCAGCATGTTCTGCGACAGGAACCGCTCGATGCGGCGCGCCCGCTGCACGGTCAGCTTGTCCTCTTCGGACAGCTCGTCCATACCGAGGATCGCGATGATGTCCTGCAGCTCCTTGTACTTCTGCAGGATCCGGATGACCTCGGACGCCACCCGGTAGTGGTCCTCACCGACGATGGCCGGGTCGAGGATCGTCGAGGTGGACGCCAGCGGGTCGACCGCCGGGAAGATGCCCTTCTGGAACACCGACCGGGACAGCTCGGTGGTGGCGTCCAGGTGGGCGAACGTGGTGGCAGGCGCCGGGTCGGTGTAGTCGTCCGCCGGCACGTAGATCGCCTGCATCGAGGTGATCGAACGGCCCTTGGTCGAGGTGATCCGCTCCTGCAGCTCACCCATCTCGTCGGCCAGCGTCGGCTGGTAACCCACGGCCGAAGGCATGCGGCCCAGCAGGGTCGACACCTCGGAACCGGCCTGGGTGAACCGGAAGATGTTGTCGATGAACAGCAGCACGTCCTGGTTCTTGATGTCGCGGAAGTACTCCGCCATCGTCAGCGCGGACAGCGCGACCCGCATACGGGTGCCCGGCGGCTCGTCCATCTGGCCGAACACGAGCGCGGTGTCGTTGATGACGCCGTCCTCGCTCATCTCCAGGAACAGGTCGGTGCCCTCACGGGTCCGCTCGCCGACACCGGCGAACACCGAGGTGCCACCGAAGTTCCGGGCGACACGGGTGATCATTTCCTTGATCAGAACCGTCTTGCCCACGCCGGCGCCGCCGAACAGGCCGATCTTGCCACCCTGCACGTACGGGGTGAGCAGGTCGATGACCTTGAGGCCGGTCTCCAGCATCTCGGTCTTGCCCTCGAGCTGGTCGAAGGCCGGCGGCTTGCGGTGGATGCTCCAGCGCTCCAGGTCCGCGCCGTAGCCCGGCTGGTCGAGGCAGTCGCCCAGCGCGTTGTAGACGTGGCCCTTGACCTCGTCGCCGACCGGCACCGAGATCGGCGCACCGGTGTCGATGACCTCGGCGCCACGGACGAGACCGTCCTGCGGGGCCAGCGAGATCGTGCGGACGAGGTTGTCGCCGAGGTGCTGCGCCACCTCGAGGGTGATCGTCTTGCGCAGCTGCTCGAAGTCGACCTCGACCTTGAGCGCGTTGAACAGCTCGGGCACGGCGCCGCGCGGGAACTCCACGTCGACGACCGGGCCGGTCACCGAGACGATCCGGCCCTTGGTCCGGGTTTCAGTGGTGGTCATCTACTCATCACTTCCTACAGCGGCGAGCGCATCGGCCCCACCGACGATTTCGCTGATCTCCTGCGTGATCTGGGCCTGCCGGGCCTGGTTGGCCAGCCGGGTGTAGGTCTCCACGAGGTCCTTGGCGTTGTCCGACGCCGACTTCATGGCGGTGCGGCGGGCGGCCAGCTCGGAAGCGGCCGACTCCAGCAGGGCCGAAAAGATCCGCGTGTTGATGTACTTCGGCAGCAGGGCCGACAGCAGCCGGTCCGCGCTGGGCTCGAACTCGTACGCGGGGAGGATGTCGCCCGGGGCGGGCTCGGCGCCCTCCTCGGCGTACTCGATCTCGAGCGGGGCCATCCGCTTGGCGACCGGGGTCTGGGTCAGCATCGACTTGAACTCGGTGTACACGATGTGCACCTCGTCCACGCCGAGGACGCCGTCCTCGCCCGGGCCGTTCGCGTCGTCGTCCGCGCCGGCGAGGAACGCCTTGGTCAGGGTCTCCCCCGCCGCCGCGGCGTTCTCGTAGTGCGGCTGGTCCGAGAACCCCGTCCAGCTGCCGGCGACCTCGCGGCCCCGGAACCGGTAGTAGTTCAGGCCCTTGCCGCCGATGACGTAGACGTGCGGTTCCTTGCCCTCGGAACGCAGCAGCGACAGCAGCTCCTCGGTCGCCCGCAGCACGTTGGTGTTGTAACCACCGCACAGGCCCTTGTCACTGGTCACCACCAGCACGGCCGCCCGCTTCGGGTTCGGCCGCTGGACGAGGAACGGGTCGTCGAGGCTCGCGGCCCCGCCCGCCAGGGCGGAGAGCACCTTGGTGATCTCCGTGGCGTACGGGCGCGAAGCCTCGACCCGTGCCTGGGCACGGCCGATCCGCGAGGTGGCGATCAGCTCCATCGCCTTGGTGATCTTGCCGATCGATTTCGTCGCCCGGATCTTTGCCCGGAGCTCGCGAAGTTGCGCCATCAGCTATCCGGTCACTTCGTCGGGGCGGGCTTGTTGACCTTCACGGTCTCCTGCCCGACCTTGTCGGCGTCCATCGCATCGGCCTCGGCCTCGTTCACGAGCTGCTCACCGGAGGAGGTGGTGAAGCCCTTCTTGAACTCGGTGGCCGCGGCGACGACGCGCTCGGCGAGCTCGTCGGTCCACTTACCCTTGTCGCGGATCTCGGCGAGGATGTCGTCGTGCTTGTGGCGGATGTTCTCCAGCAGCTCGGAGTTGAAGCGAGCCACGTCCTCCACCGGCACGTCGTCGAACTGGCCCTTGGTGCCCAGGTACACGGTGACGACCTGCTGCTCGACCGGGATCGGCGAGTACTGCGGCTGCTTGAGCACCTCGTACAGGCGGGCACCGCGGTCCAGCTGGGCGCGCGAAGTCGGGTCCAGGTCGGAGGCGAAGGCGGCGAACGCCTGCAGCTCCTGGTACTGGGACAGGTCGATCCGCAGCGAACCGGACACCGTCTTCATCGCCTTGATCTGCGCGTCACCACCGACTCGGGAGACCGAGGTGGTCACGTCGACCGCGGGGCGCTGACCCGAGTTGAACAGGTCGGACTGGAAGAAGCACTGCCCGTCGGTGATCGAGATGACGTTGGTGGGGATGTAGGCCGAGATGTCGTTGGCCTTGGTCTCGATGACCGGCAGACCGGTCAGCGAACCGCCACCCAGCTCGTCCGACAGCTTCGCGCAGCGCTCGAGCAGCCGCGAGTGCAAGTAGAAGACGTCGCCGGGGAACGCCTCGCGGCCCGGCGGACGGCGCAGCAGCAGCGAGATCGCGCGGTAGGCGTCGGCCTGCTTGGTCAGGTCGTCGAACACGATCAGGACGTGCTTGCCCTGGTACATCCAGTGCTGGCCCAGCGCCGACCCGGTGTAGGGGGCCAGCCACTTGAAGCCGGCGGAGTCCGACGCGGGGGCCGCGACGATGGTGGTGTACTCCAGCGCGCCCGCGTCCTCGAGGGACTTGCGGACACCGGCGATCGTGGAGCCCTTCTGGCCGACCGCGACGTAGATGCAGCGGACCTGCTTGGTCGGGTCGCCCGTCGCCCAGTTGGCCTTCTGGTTGATGATCGTGTCGACGCAGACCGCGGTCTTGCCGGTCTTGCGGTCGCCGATGATCAGCTGGCGCTGGCCGCGTCCGATCGGGGTCATCGCGTCGATGGCGGTGATACCGGTCTGCAGCGGCTCGGACACCGGCTGGCGCTGCACGACCGAGGCGGCCTGCAGCTCGAGCGCGCGGCGGTCCTCGGCCGGGATGTCGCCGAGGCCGTCGATCGGCTTGCCCAGCGGGTCGATGACGCGGCCCAGGAAGCCCTCGCCGACCGGGATCGAGAGGATCTGGCCGGTGCGCTTGACCTCCTGGCCCTCCTCGATCGACTCGTAGTTGCCGAGGATGACGACACCGATCCGGCGCGGCTCCAGGTTCTGGGCCACACCGAGGATGCCGCCGGGGAACTCCAGCAACTCGTTGGCCATGGTCGAGGGCAGGCCCTCGACGTGGGCAACGCCGTCGCCGGTGTCCACGACGACGCCGACCTCTTCCCGGTTGACTTCGGGTGAGTAACTCGAGACGTAGTTCTCGATCGCGCTACGGATCTCGTCCGAGGAGATCGTCAGCTCCGCCATGTCGTTCCCGCTCTCGCTTCGTTCCTGCCAGTGTGCAAAGTCTTGTGTGGTGTCACGCCAGCTGCCGGCGCAGCGCCGCGATCCGGCCCGCGGTGCTGCCGTCGATGACCTCGTCGCCCACCCGGACGACGAGCCCGCCGCCGAGGCGGGGGTCGACCTCGACGTGCAGCGCGATCGGGCGCTCGTAGATCCGGTGCAGCTGCTCGGCCAGCCGCTCTCGCTGCTCCGCGGACAGCTCGCTCGCGCTCGTGATGTACGCGACCGAACGCTCGCGGCGCTGGGCGGCCAGCTGGACCAGCTGGTCCAGGTTGAACCCGACGCTGCGGCCCGCGGACCGGCCGGTGACCTGCTCCACGAGCGCAAGGGTGATCTCGTCCACCTTGCCCTGCAGCAGTTCGCGGACCAGCCTGCGCTTCGCGTCGCCGGGTGCCGTCTGGTCGGACAGCGTCTGCTCCAGCTCCGGGTTGCTCACCACGATACGGGCGATCCGGAACAACTGGTCCTCGACGGCGTCCAGCTTCCCGGCCTTCTCCGCGCTGGTCAGCAGCGCGTTCCGGCCGAGCGACTCGATCCCGTCGACCAGTTCCCGCGGGCTCGACCAGCGGGCCGCGACCACGGCGTCGAGCACGCTCAGCGCCTGCTCGGACACCTTGCCGGCCAGCAGCGAGCGGACCAGCCCGGTGCGGGCACCCGGGTCGGACGAGGCGTCGGCGACCGCGCGGCGCAGCCCGATCTCCCTGCCCAGCAGGTCGACCACGGCGAGCAGCTCGTTGCCGAGGGCGGCCGGGTCGGCGCCGGCCCCACCGGTGACCTCGGACAGCCGGGTCTCGGCGGCGGCGAGCGCTTCCCGGCTCGCGGCGTGCAGCGTCAGCGTCATGGGGGTTACTTCCCTGCTCCGTTACCGGCGCTGCCGAGCTCGGCGAGGAACCGGTCGACCGTGCCACGGCGACGGACCTCGTCCTCGAGGTGCTCCCCGACGATCCGGCTCGCCAGCTCGATCGAGTTGCGGCCCAGCTCGTTGCGCAGCTCCGTGACGATCTGCGCCTTCTGGGCCTGCAGCGCGGCGTGGCCCTGGGCGATGATCCGGGCCGCCTCGTCCTGGGCCTCGGCGCGCAGCTCTTCCTTGATCCGCTCCGCCTCGAGGCGGGCGTCGTCGCGGATCTTGGCGGCCTCGGAGTAGGCGTCCTTGAGCTGGGCCTGGTACTTCGCGAGCGCCTCTTCGGCCTCGGCCTGGGCCTTCTCCGCCTTCGCGATGCCGCCCTCGATGGCCGCGGTGCGCTCCTCGTACATCTTCTCGAAGCGCGGCACGGCGTACTTCTTGAGCAGCCACAGCAGGATCAGGAACGCCACCAGGCCGAGGATGAGCTCGCTCAGGTGCGGCAGCACCGGGTTCGGCGCCTCTTCCGCGGCCAGCACGATCTGGGTCTTCACCACAACGTCTCCCAACGCGTCAGGCGGACGATCAGGCAGAAGCGATGAAGTACACGACCAGGCCGATCAGGGCGAGCACCTCGGTCAGGACGAAGGTGGTCCAGGCGATGCCCATGAGCTTGCCCTGGGCCTCCGGCTGACGGGCGGTGCCGTTGATGACGGCGGCCCAGATCAGGCCCACACCGATGCCCGGGCCGATGGCGCCCAGACCGTAACCGATGGCCGCCAGGCCCTGGTTCAGGTTGATGGCGTTGGCGGCCTGGGCGAGAACGATGCTGCTCACTTGCGTTTCCCTTTCACTCGGTCCGCTACCGCGCGGATCGGGGGCTTGCGGTTGTTTTTCTTTCCTAGTGGTCCGAGGCCAGCGCCTGGCCGATGTAGTTCGCCGACAGAACGGCGAACACGTAGGCCTGGATCACCTGGATCAGCGCTTCCACGAAAGTCATCAGAATGGCGAACGCCCACGAGACCACCGAGATGGGCTTGAACACGCCACCCGCGTGCAGCAGCAGGAACTCGCCCGCGACGGTGAACACCAGCAGGATCAGGTGGCCGGCGAACATCGCGGCGAACACCCGGACCGCCAGGGTGAGCGGGTTGAGGACGAACTTCTGCAGGAACTCGATCGGCGTCAGCAGGATGTAGATCGGCCCCGGCGCGCCCGGCGGGACGGTCGCGTGCTTGAGGTAGCCGACGAACCCGTGCCGCTTGAACCCGACGTAGTGGTAGACCGGGTAGACCACCAGCAGCGACAGCGCGAGCGGGAAACCGATGTGCGAGAAGGTCGGGAACTGGAATATCGGGATGATCCCGAAGATGTTGTTGATCAGCACGAAGCTGAACAGTGCGAGGACCAGCGGGACGTAGGGCCGGAAGTCCTTGGACCCGATCTGCTCGCGGGCGATGCCGTTGCGCGCGAAGTCGTAGGCGTACTCGGCGACGAACTGCGCCTTGCCCGGCACGATCTTCAGCTTGCGCGAAGACAGCAGGAAAAAGGCCGCGATGATGACCACCGACAGCACGACCATGATCATCGGCTTCGTCACGCCGAGGAAAATCGCCGGCAGCTCGAAGTCTCCGGCACCCGGTGGCGCGAACGTGTCGCCCTCGGCCAATACCAGCGCGCCCAACTGGGCTCCTTCCGGTTCTCCCGGCCGGCGTTCACTCCGCCGGGGGAATCGTCACGATCTGGACTTAACGTACCCGATACGTTTCGGGTAGTTGGAGGCGGATCCCCTGAGTGAACACCGCGTGTACAGTCAGCCACTTGGGGGTTTCGGTACTACGATCTCCGACGGCAGAATCGGCCAACCGTGCTCAGGACCATCCGTCTCGATCGCCGCGTCGCAGGTCGGGTTCCGCATCGGGAGAGCGCGGCCCGAAGGCCCACCTCCACACCCGCGGACGATACCAGCCGGTACAACGCCACCGTACGGGCGTACTCCTTATTGCGTGCCCGGCTGCGGAATGATCTTCGCGAAAGCGCTCTGACCTGCGCCGATCACTGGGGGATGATCGTCGGAATCTTGGTCTTGCGGAAAGCCAGGAACTCCGCGGCCGCCCACACCAGGATGACCGCCAGCGTAGTGAACGCGAGCGAGTAGCGGTTGAACGCGTCGACACCCTTGAGGGCGGTCATCACGCCGAACAGGACCAGCACCTTGAGGATGTAGCCGCCGATGGCGACGGCCATCACGGCGAACGGCTCCATGGCGGCGGACTTGCGCATCATGAACAGCGTCACCAGCGAGGACGCGAACGCGACCACGCCGCCGACCAGGGACCCCAGCAGGCCGGGCACACCGGCCAGCACCGTGGAGACGACCGCGCCGACGACCACGGTGGCCACCGCGGGCCAGAGCGCGAAGCGCAGCATCGCGTCGGCCAGTTTGAGCACCGACTGCGCGTGCGGGTTCTCGGTCTTGTCGGTCATGACACTCCCTGGTTCCGCGACTTCAGGCGCGGAATGACGGACACGATCGCGGCGAGCACGATGCCCGCGCCGACAATCCAGAGTACAGCCGTCGTGTCGAACAGCGTCACCGAGACCGCGCCGAACCCGAGCAGCCCCGCCCACAGGTAGATCAGCAGGACGGCGCGGCGCTGGGAGTGCCCGATCTCCAGCAGGCGGTGGTGCAGGTGCATCTTGTCGGCGGCGAACGGGCTCTCGCCGCGCCGGGTGCGCCGGATGACCGCCATCAGCAGGTCCAGCACGGGCAGGAACAGGACCGCGACGACGACCAGCAGCGGCGACAGCAGCGCCAGCGCGTCGGAGCCGCCGAAGCGGGTGTAGTTGATCTTGCCGGAGGCCGAGGTGGTGGCACCGGCGAGCATCAGCCCGATCATCATCGAACCCGAGTCGCCCATGAAGATCTTCGCGGGCTGGAAGTTGTGCGGCAGGAAGCCCAGGCAGGCCCCGGCCAGGGTGGCCGCGATCAGCGCGGGTGGGTAGACGCCGACGTCGCCGCCCTGCGAGTTGAGCAGGCCGAGCGAGAACGCGCAGGTCGCGGCCGCGGCGATGAAGCCGAGTCCGGCGGCCAGGCCGTCCAGCCCGTCGACGAAGTTCAGGGCGTTGACCAGCACTACGACCAGCAACACCATCAGCAGGCCGCCCTGGTTGTTGTCCAGGGTGACCACCGAGCCGAGCGCGTCGCCGTTGCCGCCCCAGGGCACCCAGAACACGTTCCACTGCACACCGAAGATCACCAGGATGCCCGCGCACATGACCTGCCCGGCGAGCTTGGTCCAGGCGTCGATCTCGAACCGGTCGTCCAGTGCGCCGATCAGCACGATCACACCGCCGCCGATCAGCACACCGACCGGGTCGAGCGAGAAGTCGAACGCGCGGCGCAGCACCGGCAGCTGGTGGGCCATCGCCATGCCGCCGACCACACCCAGGTACATGCCGACACCGCCCATGCGCGGGATCGGGATGACGTGCACGTCGCGGGCGCGCGGGTTGGCGATCGCGCCGACGCGGATCGCCAGTCGCCGGATGACGCCGGTGAGCAGGAACGTCAGGGTCGCCGCGATCAGGCCGACCAGGATGTACTCCCGGATCGGGAGGCCGGCGGTGGTGACGGGGGTCATCAGGCCGGGGTCTTCACCGGTGCGCCGAGCACCTCGCTCACCGCTTCGGCGCTGACCGCGCCGGCCCGCAGCAGCACGGGCTCGTCACCGGTCAGGTCGACGATCGACGACGGCACCGGCTCGGCGCTGGGCCCGCCGTCGAGGTACACCGAGACCGACTCGCCCAGCTGGTGCCGCGCCTCCTGCGCGTCGGAGGTGGGCGGCTGCCCGTAGACGTTGGCGCTGGACACGGCCATCGGGCCGACCTCGCGCAGCAGTTCGAGCGCGACCGGGTGCAGCGGCATCCGCAGCATGACGGTGCCGCGGGTGGTGCCCAGGTCCCACTGCAGGCTCGGCGCGTGCGGGAGCACAATGGACAGATCCCCCGGCCAGAAGGCCTCGATCAGGGCCCGCGCCTGCGGCGGGACGCCGAGCACCAGACCATCTATTGTGGACCAGGAGCCGACCAGGACGCCGACGGGCAGGTCCGGGCCGCGGTTCTTCGCCCGCAGCAGCGCGCGCACGGCACTGGAGTCGAAGGCGTCCGCGCCGATGCCGTACACCGTGTCCGTGGGCAGCACGACCAGCCGCCCCGAACGCACCGCACTGGCCGCCGCGGCCAGCCCCTCCGCCCGCGTTTCCGGACGGCTGCAGTCGTACACCGCGCTCATGGGGTGAAGACTATTCCCGGGCGCGTAACGGCTCGGTTGCGGGTGGTGGTGACGGTGCGGGGCCGGCTGACCCCGAAGGGTGGTGCGGGGCGCGGGGCATCCGCCGAAAATCGAGAGGACGCCCGTCCCGCCCTCTGACACGATCCCGCCATGCCAGACCACCGGAACCGGTCCTTCTCCGACCTCGTGGCCGAAGGGGTCGCCGTCCCCACCGGGGGCTGGGACTTCTCGTGGTTCGAAGGGCGGGCCACCGAGGCGCGGCCGTCCTGGCGGTACGCCGAGTCGCTGGCCGGCCGGCTGTCCGACGCACAGGCCGTGCTCGACGTGCAGACAGGCGGCGGCGAAGTCCTCGGCTTCGCGCTGGAGCGGGCCGCGCGCGTGCCGGCGCTCTTCGCGGCCACCGAGGGCTGGCCGCCGAACGTGGCGGCGGCCACCGAGGCGCTGCGGACGCACGGTGTCGTGGTCGTCGCCGCGCCCGAGGACGCGCCGCTGCCGTTCGCGGACGGCGCCTTCGAGCTGGTCAGCAGCCGGCACCCGGTCCGCCCGCACTGGGCGGAGATCACCCGCGTCCTGCGGCCGGGCGGCACGTACTTCGCCCAGCACGTCGGGCCCGCCAGCGTCTTCGAGCTGGTCGAGTACTTCCTCGGCCCGCAGCCGGACGAGGTGCGCAACGCCCGGCACCCCGACCGCGAGCGGGCGGACGCGCGGGCGGCGGGTCTGGAGATCGTGGACCTGCGCGCCGAGCGGCTGCGGATGGAGTTCGGCGACATCGCGGCCGTCGTCCACTTCCTGCGCAAGGTGATCTGGATGGTCCCCGGCTTCACCGTCGAGGCGTACGAGCCGCAGCTGCGCACGCTGCACGAGCGGATCGCCACCGAGGGGCCCTTCCTGGCGCACAGCAGCCGTCACCTCATCGAGGCGCGCAAGCCGGGCTGAGGCCCGGCCTGGGAACCCGGAAAGCGGCACGCGCGTGGCGCGTCCGGCGCGAGGGCGGCCGCGGCCGGGGCGTCAGCCGCGCAGGGCGGTGACGAACCGGGGGCGCCCGGCGAGGTCGTGGTGGTCCCGGACGTCCGTGAGGACCTTGCGGGACGCGACCAGCGCCGGCGCCGCTGAGCCGTGCGTGTCGTCGTGTTCGATGGCCACCCCGCCGCCGCGCTTGAGCAGCCTGCAGGCGGTCGCCACGGCCTGCCGGACCACGGCCAGCCCGCCGTCCGGGGCGAACACCGCCTGCGGCGGGTCGAAGTCGACCACCTCGGGCGGCAGGTCGCCGCCCGGCGGGACGTACGGCGGGTTGCACACCACCAGGTCCACCAGGCCGTCCAGCTCGGCGAAGATCGTGTTGTCCCCGACGTCCCCGGAGTACAGCCGGATCGGCGTGTCCCCCGCCGCGGCCTGCTTGTCGGCGTTGTGCCGCGCCCACGCCAGCGCGTTCGGGTCGATGTCGACGGCGTAGACGACCGCGTCGGGGCGCTCGTGCGCGATCGCCAGCGCCAGCGCCCCGGACCCGGTGCACAGGTCGACCACCACCGGGTACTCGCGGCCGTGGATGTGCCGCAGCCCCCACTCCACGAGGAGCTCCGTCTCCGGCCGCGGGATGAACACGCCGGGCCCGACGTCCAGGGTGATCCCGGCGAACCCGGCCCACCCGGTCAGGTGCTGCAGCGGCACCCGCTTGGCCCGCTGCGCCACCAGCTTGCCGATCGCCTCCACCACCGGCGGGTCGACGAGCGGCACCAGCGGCAGGCGGCCGCGGTCGACACCGAGGACGTGCGCGGCGATGAGTTCGGCGTCGGCACGCGGTGACGACACCCCCGCGTCCTCCAGGATGCGCATCGCCTCGAGGATCGCCAGACGCAACGGTTGCCGCTTCACGGACGCAACTTTTCCACAGCGCTCATCCGGCCGTGGGGACATATGCCGCGAGCGCACCGCGCGTCTGCCGGAGATCGTCGATGCGCTCGTCCAGTGCGTCGAGTTGCTCACGCAGCGTGCGCACCAGCGACGGGCACAGGTCCAGCTCCGGCTTCTCGCCCCGCGCGCACGGCAGGACCTCGCGGATGACGCACGTCGACAGCCCCGCCGCCAGGAGGGCGCGGATCTGCCGGACCGTCGTCACCGCGTTCTCGTCGTAGAGGCGGTAGCCGTTGGCGTCCCGGGCGGCCGTGAGGAGCCGCTGCTCCTCGTAGTACCGCAGCAACCGCTGGCTCACCCCGGTCCGGGCGGACAGTTCGCCGATCCGCATGCGACCTCGCTCACTCGAGTTTGACCTTCACACCGGTGTCACTACCTAACGTCGCCGCATGACCGAACATTTCGCGCACGTCGTCCGCGGTTCCGGGCCGGGTCTGCTGCTGGCCCACGGCGCGGGCGGCGGTATCGAGGCCAACTACGGGCCGATCCTGGACGACCTGGCCCGCACGCACACGGTGGTGGGGCCGGACTACCCCGGTTCCGGCGCGACGCCCCGCAGCGACCGGCCGCTGGACCTGGATTCGCTGGCCGATTCGCTGGTGGCGACGGCGGTCTCGGCCGGGGTGGACCGGTTCACGATCCTCGGGTACTCGCTGGGCACGGCGGTCGCGGTGCGGGCCGCCACCCGGCACCCCGAGCGCGTCACGGGGCTGGTGCTGACCGCGGGGTTCGCGCACCCGACCAACCAGATGCGGCTCGCGGTGGACGTGTGGCGCGCCCTGCTCGACCAGGAGAACCAGGAGCTGCTGGCGAAGTACCTGACGTTCGCGGCGACGGGTGGGCGGTTCCTGAACTCGCTCTCGCCCGCGGACCTGGACGCCGCGGTCGGCGGCCTGGTCGTTCCGCCGGGGACGCCGGATCAGGTGGACCTGGTGGCCGCGGTGGACACCCGCGCGGAGCTGGCGCGGATCGCGGTGCCGGCGCTGGTGATCGGGACCCGGCAGGACGTGCTCGTGCCGGCCGAGGTCCAGCGGGCGCTGGCGGACGGGATCCCGGGCGCCGAGTACGTGGAGATCGAGTCGGGGCACCTGATGCAGATCGAGGCCCGCGACGACTGGCTCGCCCACATCCAGAAGTTCCTCAGCCGCATCTGAACGGCCACGCAGCCCCGGCCGGCGGCCGGGGCTTCCTCGTCACTGCCCCGCGGAGGCCAGGCGCTCTTCGCGGTCGGCGGTGGCCAGGGCGTCCAGCACGGCGTCGAGGTCGCCGTCGAGGACCTGGTCCAGGTTGTACGCCTTGTAGTTCACGCGGTGGTCGGAAATGCGGTTCTCCGGGAAGTTGTAGGTGCGCACCCGCTCCGAGCGGTCCACCGTCCGGACCTGCGACTTCCGCGCGTCCGCCGCCTTGGCGGCGGCCTCCTCCTCGGCCAGGGCCTGCAACCGGGCCTGCAGCACCTGGATCGCGCGGGCGCGGTTCTGGATCTGCGACTTCTCGTTCTGGCACGACACGACGATCCCGGTCGGCAGGTGCGTCACGCGCACCGCCGAGTCCGTCGTGTTGACGCTCTGCCCACCCGGACCGGACGAACGGAACACGTCGATGCGCAGGTCGTTCGGGTCGATCTCGACCTCGACCTCTTCCGGCTCCGGGTAGATCAGGACACCCGCGGCGGAGGTGTGGATCCGGCCCTGCGACTCGGTCGCCGGCACGCGCTGCACCCGGTGCACGCCGCCCTCGAACTTCAGCCGCGCCCACACGCCGTCGGCGGGTGAAGTCGCGGTTCCCTTGCTCTTGACCGCGACCGTGACGTCCTTGTAGCCGCCCAGGTCGGAGTGCACCGCGTCGAGCACCTCGGCCTTCCACCCGTGCCGCTCGGCGTAGCGCAGGTACATGCGCAGCAGGTCGCCGGCGAACAGCGCCGACTCCTCGCCGCCCTCGCCGGACTTGATCTCCATCAGGACGTCCGAGCCGTCGTAGGGGTCGCGCGGCAGCAGCAGCTCTGTCAGCCGGGACTCCAGCTGCGGGATGCGCTCGGCGATCTCCTCGGCCTCCGCGGCGAACGCCGCGTCCTCGTCGGCCAGCTCGCGGGCCGTCCCCAGGTCGTCGCGCGCCTGGTCGAGCTCGTTGATCACCTTGACGATCGGGCTCAGCTCGGCGTAGCGGCGCCCGAGCTTGCGCGCGCGGGACTGGTCGGCGTGCACGGCCGGGTCCGCCAGCTGCTTCTCCAGCTCGGTGTACTCGTCGAGCAGCCCGTGCAGCGAAGACGAATCCACGACCGTTCCTTCCTCTCGTTCCTCCGGACACAAAAGCGGCGCCCACCCCCGGGAACTCGGGGATGGGCGCCGGCGGTGAAGCTACTTGGCGTCGGCCTTCTTGGCCCGCTTGCCGTAGCGCGCCTCGAAGCGCGCCACCCGGCCACCGGTGTCCATGATCTTCTGCTTGCCGGTGTAGAAGGGGTGGCAGTTCGAGCAGATTTCGACCGTGATCGCACCGCTGGTCTTGGTGCTGCGGGTCGTGAAGGTGTTGCCGCAACCACAGGTGACCGTGGTAGGCACGTACTCGGGGTGGATACCGCTCTTCATGGAGTCCTCTCTCAATGGCCGCCGGGTCCCCGCGAGCGGGGTGAACCGGTGCCGGACGTTAGCGGATTGATTCTGCCAGACGCGCTGACGTGCAGGTCAACGCCCCCTGCCCGGCGCATATTCCGGGTACGGGACCTGTACGGGTTTTGTACGGGCGCGCGCGAGGCTCGAGCCCGAGACCCGGACCCGCCGGGTGAGGAGGAGCCGATGTCCCGCAGCATCACATCCGTCACCGTCGCCGCCCTCGCGGCCGCCGCGCTCACGGTGGTCCCGCTCACCAGCCAGGCCGCGACGCTCGCCGACACCCCGAGCAGCGACGTTTCCATCCTCGCCGCCGGTGACGGCACCCCGTCCGGCGCGGTCGCGTGGTTCCAGGCCCGCATCGGCAGCACCGCCTACCAGGGCTACTGCGAGAAGGCCGTGGAGAACGCCTACGGCACCACCGGCGTGTGGGCTTCGGCCAACGCGCACTGGAACGGGGCCGGCCCCAAACACGCCGGTGACCGGAACCCGCCGCTGGGCGCCTTCGTGTACTGGAACATCGCCTCGCCGTACGGGCACGTCGGCATCTCCGACGGCGCGGGCGGCTTCTACGCGACCAGCGTGGGCGGCAAGATCGGCCACGTGACCAAGGCGATGGGCGGGTACGGCTACTACGGCAACTACCGCGGCTGGACCTCGGCCGCCGTGCCCCGGCAGTAGGGACAACGAAAACGGCCACCCTCCCGGGGGAGGGTGGCCGTTTCGCTTGCCACGAACGTCAGTCGTCGTCGGACGCCAGCGCCGTCTTGGAGACCTGCATCAGGAACTCGATGTTGGTCTTGGTCTTGCGCAGGCGGGACAGCAGCAGGTCGATGGCCTGCTGCGAGTCCAGCGCGTGCAGGACCCGGTGCAGCTTGTGCGTGACCGCCAGCTCGTCCGGCGAGAGCAGCAGCTCCTCCTTGCGGGTACCGGACGGGTTGACGTCCACCGCGGGGAAGACGCGCCGCTCGGCGATCTTGCGGTCGAGCTTGAGCTCCGCGTTGCCGGTGCCCTTGAACTCCTCGAAGATCACCGTGTCACCGGTCGACCCGGTCTCGACCATCGCCGTGGCGAAGATCGTCAGCGACCCGCCGTTCTCGATGTTGCGCGCCGCGCCCAGGAAGCGCTTCGGCGGGAACAGCGCGGTCGAGTCGACACCACCGGACAGGATCCGGCCGGACGCCGGGGCCGCCAGGTTGTAGGCGCGGCCGAGGCGGGTGATCGAGTCGAGCAGGACCACCACGTCCATGCCCATCTCGACCAGGCGCTTGGCCCGCTCGATGGACAGCTCGGCGACCGAGGTGTGGTCTGACGGCGGGCGGTCGAAGGTCGAGGCGATGACCTCACCCTTCACCGACCGCTGCATGTCGGTGACCTCTTCCGGACGCTCGTCGACGAGGACGACCATCAGGTGGCACTCGGGGTTGTTCGTGGTGATCGCGTTCGCGATGTCCTGCATGATCGTGGTCTTACCGGCCTTCGGCGGCGACACGATCAGGGCGCGCTGCCCCTTGCCGACCGGCATGACCAGGTCGATCACGCGGGTGGTCAGCTTGTGCGGTTCGGTCTCCAGGCGGAGCCGCTCGTTGGGGTAGAGCGGGGTCAGCTTGGTGAACTCGGGACGGCGCTTGGCCTCGTCCGGGTCCAGGCCGTTGACGGTGTCGACGCGCACCAGCGGGTTGAACTTCTGGCGCTGCTGCTCGCCTTCGCGCGGCTGCTTGACCACACCGGTGATCGCGTCACCGCGGCGCAGGCCGTGCTTGCGCACCAGCGACAGCGACACGTACACGTCGTTGGGCCCGGGCAGGTAACCCGAGGTGCGCACGAACGCGTAGTTGTCCAGGACGTCGAGGATGCCGGCGACCGGCAGCAGGACGTCGTCCTCGCGGATCTCGGTGTCCGTGCCGCCCTCACCGCGGTTGCCGCGGCGGCGGCGGTCCCGGAACCGGCGGCCGCGACGGCCGCCCTCGTCGTCGTCCGCGCCACCGGAGTTCTGGCCGCCACCGGAGTTCTGCTTGGGCTGGCCGCCACCGGCGTTGTTGTCGCGCTGGTTGTTCTGCTTGCGCTGGTCGCCACCGCCCTGCTGGGACTGGTCGCCACCGCGCTGCTCGCGCTGCTGCTCGCCCCGCTGCTGGTCGTTGCCGCCACGCGCGTCCGGGCTGCCGGCGGCGCGGTTGGCGCCGCGGCGACGGCGCGCGCCGCCCTCGCGCCGCGGGGTGTCCTCACCCTGCTGCTGGGGCGCCTCGGCACCGTTCACGGGCTTGTCGGCCTGCGCGGGCTTGTCCGCCTGCGCCGGCTTCCCGGCCTTGTCCGCCCGGGCGGGCTTGTCGGCCGGGGCCTCGGCCTGCGGGGCCTTCTCGGCCGGCTTGGTCTGCACCGGAGCCTCCACCTTCGCGGCGATGCCGTCGAGGGGCAGGGTCTCGTCGGCCGCGGCGCGCTTGCGCGGGGCCTTGCCCTGGCGCTCGCGGATCGCGGCGATCAGGTCGCCCTTGCGCATCCCCTTGGTGTCGCCGATGCCCAGCTGGGCGGCGAGTTCCCGCAGGTCGGCGATCACCATGCCGGACAGGCCACCACTGCGGCGCTTCGGCGCGGCCGTACCGTTCTGCTCCCCTGGCTCAGCGGCCGACGCGGTCGGTGTCGCCACGTCACCGCTCAAAAGATCGGTGTTGCTCACACATGTCCTTCCTGACCGATCCACGCCTCCAGGTGGATCAGCGGACTACCGCCCGCGTCCGATCGCGGAACGGTCTGCTCCTGCCCGGTGTGGTTCCCCGGCCGGGACACGCAGGTCACAGCGGCCGAGCCGCCACACGGGGTTCTCGCGTGTTCCAGGTGGAACGCGCCGGATTCGTGTCACCGTGGCTACCGGAAACCCGCCTAGGTCAATCCCTGCACCAGCTATGCGGAATTATCGACTCAACAAGAGAATGCGATCCGGGAAGGATCCCCCGGGACCGACACCGGGTGCGATTGCGCGCGGTGATCGAACGCCCCCGAGGGTAGACCGACCGGGGACGAGGTGCAACAACCACCCCCCGGCGTGCCGCGAATCTCCGCACGGAATCTACCGGCTCGTGACCTGAACCCCGGTCTGGTCGACCGGCAGCTCGATGACTTCAAATCCTGCAACGTCGACCGCGGGTGGGATTATTCCGTCGATCGTCAGGGCCAGCACGGTCGGCCCGGCGCCGGACACGGTCGCCGCGACGCCCGCCTCGCGCAGGTCATGCACCAGGCGGCCGGTCTCCGGGTAGGCGGGGGCGCGGTAGTGCTGGTGCAGGCGGTCCTCGGTGGCCGGCAGCAGCAGCGACGGGTCGCTGGTCACGGCGTGCACCGCGAGCGCCGCGCGGCCCGCGGCGAACGCGGCGTCGGCGTGCGGGACCTCGGCGGGCAGCAGACCCCGCGTCGCCTCGGTCGACGACTTCACCGACGGGACCGCCACGACCGGCCGGATCGACGGGTGCGGCGTCAGCCGTTCCGCGTGGAAGACGCCGTTGTCGCACCAGGCCAGAACGAAACCACCCAGCAGGCTGGCGGCCGCGTTGTCCGCGTGGCCCTCGAACTCCGCGGCCAGCTGCACCGCGTCGCCGTCGAGCGGCCTGCCCGCGAGCGCGTACCCGGCGGCGATCCCGGACACCACCGCCGCGGCGGACGAGCCGAGCCCGCGCGCGTGCGGGATCTTGTTGAAACACCGCAGATGCAGCCCCGGCGGCGTCACGCCGAGGTGACCGCACGCACGCCGCAGCGCACGCACCACCAGGTGCGTCTCGTCGGTCGGCACGTCCTCGACCCCGCCCGCGCCGGCGTCGAACACCTCGACCTTGAGGCCGGCGTCGGTGACCTGCACCTCGACGACGTCGTGCAGCGCGAGCGCCAGCCCGAGGGCGTCGAAGCCCGGGCCGAGGTTCGCGCTCGACGCCGGAACGGTCACCTTCAGAGCGGTCACGTGAGCTCCAGCGCGGTGGCGACCGCACGCGAGTCGACGGCCAGCGGCTCGACCTCGACGTTGCCCTCCAGCGCGGTCGCCGGGTCCTTGAGGCCGTGACCGGTGACGGTGCAGACCACCGTCGAGCCCTTCGGGATGCGGCCGTCCGCCGCGGTGGCGAGCAGGCCCGCCACGCTGGTCGCCGACGCCGGCTCCACGAACACGCCCTCCTTGCCGGCCAGCAGGCGGTACGCGGCGAGGATCTTCTCGTCCGTCACCGCCTCGAACAGGCCGCCGGAGGCGTTCTTCGCCTTGACCGCGCCCTCCCAGGAGGCCGGGCTGCCGACGCGGATCGCGGTGGCGATCGTCTCCGGCTCGGCCACCGGCTCGCCCTTGACTAGCGGCGCGGCGCCGGCGGCCTGGAAGCCGAACATGCGCGGTGTGGACTTCACCACACCGTCGGCGGCGTACTCGGAGTAGCCCGCCCAGTAGGCGGTGATGTTGCCCGCGTTGCCGACCGGGAGGCAGTGGATGTCCGGCGCCTGGCCGAGGACGTCGCAGATCTCCCACGCCGCGGTCTTCTGGCCGATCAGGCGCACCGGGTTGACCGAGTTGACCAGCGTGACCGGGTGGTCGATCGCGGTCTTGCGGGCCAGCTCGAGGCAGTCGTCGAAGTTGCCGTCGATCTGCAGGATGCGCGCGCCGTGCAGGATCGCCTGGGCCAGCTTGCCCATCGCGATCTTGCCCTGCGGGATGAGGACGGCGCAGGTCAGGCCCGCGCGGGCGGCGTAGGCCGCGGCCGAGGCGGAGGTGTTGCCGGTGGAGGCGCAGATGACCGCCTGCAGGCCGCTGGCCTTGGCGTGCGTGATGGCGACCGTCATGCCGCGGTCCTTGAACGACCCGGTCGGGTTGGCGCCCTCGACCTTGAGGTAGACGGTCGAGCCGGTGAGCTCGGACAGGTGCGGCGCGGGCATGAGCGGTGTGTTGCCCTCGCCGAGGGTGATGACCTCCGCCCCGGCCGGAACCGGCACCCGGTCGGCGTACGCCTCGATGATCCCGGGCCAGCCGGCCTTCGCTGTCATGTGTCCTCGCCTTCCACCCGCATCACGCTGACGACCTCGTTGACGACGTCCATTTTCCCGATCGCCTCGACGGTCGCCTCGAGCGCCGCGTCCGGTGCGAGGTGCGTCACGATGACCAGGCTCGCCGTGTCGTGCCGGTCACGCTGCCGCACGGCCGCGATGCTCACCTCGTGAGCGGCGAACACCTGCGCCACCTGGGCGAGCACACCGGGCTTGTCGGCCACGTCGAGGCTGACGTGGTAGCGCGTGGGCGTCTGGCCCATCGGGCGCACCGGCAGCGCGGCGTGCGCCGACTCGCGCGGCCCGCGCCCGCCGACGACCCGGTTGCGGGCCACCGCGACGAGGTCGCCGAGCACCGCGCTGGCCGTCGGCGCGCCACCGGCGCCCTGGCCGTAGAACATCAGGTTCCCCGCCGCGTCGGCCTCGACGAACACGGCGTTGAACGCGCCGCCGACGTTCGCCAGCGGGTGGCTGCGCGGGATCATCACCGGGTGCACGCGCGCCGAGACCGACTCGGTGCCGTCCTCGCCGGTGACGCGCTCGCAGATCGACAGCAGCTTCACCGTCCGGCCCAGCGCCTTCGCCGCCGCGATGTCCGAAGCGGACACGTTCGAGATGCCCTCGCGGTGCACGTCGGAGGCGGTGACGCGGGTGTGGAAGGCGAGCGAGGCGAGGATGGCCGCCTTGGACGCCGCGTCGTAGCCGTCCACGTCCGCCGTCGGGTCCGCCTCGGCGTAGCCGAGACGGACGGCCTCGTCGAGGGTTTCCGCGTACCCGGCGCCCGTGGAGTCCATCGCGGACAGGATGAAGTTGGTGGTGCCGTTGACGATGCCCATCACCTTGGTGATGCGGTCACCGGCCAGCGACTCGCGCAGCGGGCGCAGCAGCGGGATCGCACCGGCCACGGCGGCCTCGAAGTAGAGGTCCGCGCCGGCCGCGTCGGCCGCCTCGAACAGCTCCGCGGAGTACTCGGCCAGCAGCGCCTTGTTGGCCGTGACGACCGACTTCCCCTTGCGCAGCGCGGTGAGCAGCCACTCGCGCACCGGGTCGACGCCGCCGATCAGCTCGACCACGACGTCCACATCGGACTCCACGAGCGCGGCGGCGTCGTTGGTCAGCAGGTGCTGCGGCAGCTCGGGGTGCTTGTCCGGGCGGCGCACCGCGATGCCGGCCAGCTCCACCGGGGCGCCCGCGCGGGCGGCGAGCTCGCCGGCCTGCTCGGTGAGCAGCCGCGCGACCTCGGCGCCCACCGTGCCGCAGCCCAGCAGCGCCACGCGCACCGTCTTGCCGTCTACAGTGGACATTGCAGTCACGACACCTCCAGCTGCAGCATGTCGTCGATCGTCTCGCGGCGCAGCAGCAGCCGGGCGCTGCCGTTGCGCACCGCGACGACCGCCGGCCGCGGCTGCCGGTTGTAGTTGCTGGCCATGGAGTAGCAGTAGGCGCCCGTCGCCGCGACGGCGAGCAGGTCGCCCGGCGCGAGGGTGTCGGGCAGCCAGCAGTCGCGCACGACGATGTCGCCGGACTCGCAGTGCTTGCCCACGACGCGGCTCAGCGCCGCGCCGACCTGCTCGCTCGTCCCGTCGTCGCTCGCGCGCGACACCAGGCGGACGTCGTACACGGCGTCGTAGAGCGGCGTGCGGATGTTGTCGCTCATCCCGCCGTCGACGCTGACGTAGCGCCGGGATTCGTCGTCCCCCAGCGAAACGTCCTTGATGGTGCCCACCTCGTACAGCGTGACGGTGCCCGGGCCGGCGATCGCGCGGCCCGGCTCGCCCGCGATGCGCGGCACCGGCAGGCCGGCGAACTCGCACTCCTTGCGCACGATGTCGCGGATCTGCGTGATCATCTGCGCCGGCGGCGGCGGGTTGTCCTTGTCGGTGTAGGCGATGCCGAAGCCACCGCCGAGGTCGACCAGCGAGAGCTGCTCGAGCAGCTGCTCGCCGTGCTCCTTGGCCAGCTCGGCCATCAGCCCGACCACGCGGCGGGCGGCGACCTCGAAGCCGTCGGCGTCGAAGATCTGCGAGCCGATGTGACTGTGCAGCCCGACCAGGCGCAGCGACGGCGCGTTGAGCACCCGGCGCACCGCCTCGGCGGCGTCACCGGCGGCGAGCGAGAACCCGAACTTCTGGTCCTCGTGGGCGGTCGCGATGAACTCGTGGGTGTGCGCCTCGACCCCGACCGTGACCCGGACCAGCACCTTCTGCTCGACGTCCAGGCGCGCGGCCACGTCGGCGAGCCGGGCGATCTCGTAGTAGGAGTCGAGCACGACCGTGCCGACCCCGGCGCCCACGGCGGTCTCCAGCTCGGCGACCGACTTGTTGTTGCCGTGGAAGGTGATCCGCTCGGGCGGGAAGCCGGCGCGCAGCGCGACCGCGAGTTCGCCGCCGCTGGCGACGTCCAGGCTCAGGCCCTGCGCGGCGACCCAGCGGGCCACCTCGGTGCACAGGAACGCCTTGGCCGCGTAGTGCACCAGCGACGGGTCGTCGAACGCCTCGGCGTACTCGGCGCAGCGGGACTTGAAGTCGGCCTCGTCCACGACGAACAACGGGGTGCCGTAGGTCTCGGCCAGCTGCCGCACGTCGACGCCGGCGATCCGCACGACCCCGTCCGGGGCGCGATAGGTGTTGCGGGGCCACACCTTCGGGTAGAGCCGGTCGAGTTCTTCGGAACTGGACGGGGGGAAACCGGAGGTGTCGGCGTGCGGGTAGACCTCCGCGTGCCGAGGGCCGGCGGGGTGAGCCATCAGAAATTACATCCGTTCCGGAGCGGAGACACCGAGCAGGGCGAGACCGTTGGCGAACACCTGGCGCGCCGCCTCGCACAGGGCGAGACGGGCGAAGGTGAGCGGCGTGGCCTCCTCGTCGCCCTTGGGGAGGACCTGCGCGACGGCGTAGAACTTGTGGAACGCGCCGGCCAGGCTCTCCAGGTAGCGCGCCACGCGGTGCGGTTCCCGCAGCTCGGCGGCGCGCTGCACGATCGTGGGGAACTCCCCGATCGTGCGGATCAGGTCACCCTCGCGGTCGAGGGTGAGCAGCCCGAAGTCGGCGTCGTTGTCGAACTTCAGTCCGAGTTCTGCCGCGTTGCGCTGCAGCGAGGCGAGCCGGGCGTGCGCGTACTGCACGTAGTACACCGGGTTCTCGTCGCTGCTCTTGCGCAGCAGGTCCAGGTCGATGTCGATGCTCGAGTCCACCGAGTACCGGGTCAGCTCGTAGCGCGCGGCGTCCACACCGACCGCCTCGACGAGGTCCTCCATCGTGATGACGTTGCCTGCGCGCTTGCTCATCCGGACCGGCTTGCCCTCGCTCACCAGGTTGACCAGCTGGCCGATGAGCACCTCGACCACCGCCGGGTCGTGGCCCATCGCGGACGCGGCGGCCTTGAGCCGGGCGATGTAGCCGTGGTGGTCGGCGCCCAGCATGTAGATGCACAGGTCGAAGCCGCGGCCGATCTTGTCCTGCAGGTAGGCGATGTCACCGGCGATGTAGGCGGGCGCGCCGTCGCTCTTGATGACCACGCGGTCCTTGTCGTCGCCGAACTCGGTGGAGCGCAGCCACCAGGCGCCGTCGGCGTGGTAGAGGCTGCCGTTGTCCTTGAGGCTCTGGACGGCCTTCTCCACCGCCCCGCTGGCGTGCAGCGAGTCCTCGTGGAAGTAGACGTCGAAGTCCGTGCCGAACTCGTGCAGGCTCTTCTTGATCTCGCCGAACATCAGCTCGACGCCGACGCGGCGGAACGTCTCGTGCCGCTCCTGCTCCGGCAGGGACAGCGCGCTGGGCTCCTGGCGCAGCACCTCCGCGGCGATGTCGGTGATGTAGGCGCCGGCATAGCCGTCCTCGGGCGCGGGCTCGCCCTTCGCGGCGGCGATCAGGGACCGGACGAACCGGTCGATCTGCGCGCCCGCGTCGTTGAAGTAGTACTCGCGGGTGACGTCGGCGCCCTGTGCGGCGAGGACGCGGCCGAGCGCGTCGCCGACCGCCGCCCAGCGCGTGCCGCCCAGGTGGACGGGGCCGGTCGGGTTGGCGGACACGAACTCGAGGTTGATCTTGCGGCCCTTGAGCGCCTCACCGCGGCCGTAGCCGTCACCGAGGGACAGCACCTGGCGGATCTGCTCGCCCTGCGCGTCGGCGGCCAGCCGGAGGTTCACGAAACCGGGGCCGGCGATCTCGGCGGAGTCGATGCCGTCGGCGGCCGCGAGCGCGTCGGCCAGCTCCTGGGCGAACTCGCGCGGGGCCAGGCCGGCCTTCTTCGCCACCTGCAACGCGACGTTGGTGGCGTAGTCTCCGTGTTCCGGGTTGCGCGGGCGCTCGACGGTGACCGTGGCGGGCAGCACGGCGGTGTCGGCGCCGCGGGCGGAAAGCACTCGCGCGGCGGACGTACGGACCAGGTCAGCTAGGGCCTCGGGAGTCACCAGCCGAGTGTAAGGGCCGCGACCACGGGCGTTGACAGGGACCGAACACGGGGTCCCTAAACTCTACCCGGGTATATCCAGTCGACGGGAGACGCGGGAGTCATGGCCAGCGGCACTAAGAAGAAGGGCGCACCGAGGAAGGGCAGCGTGAAGGCGGCCCGCGGCTCGGTGGTGTCCAAGAAGGGTGTGCCCTGGGGCACGATCATCTCGGTGGTCGCGGTCGTCGCGCTCGCCGCGGTCGTGGTCACCTACTACCTGGTCCAGTCGGCGCCCAAGCGCGCGCTGGCGAGCTGGGCGCCCACGGCGGACAACCCGGACCCGTCGCTGAAGATCTCCGGCATCGTCACGCAGCAGTACCAGGGCAGCGTCCACGTCCTGCCCACCGAGCGGGTGGCCTACGACCACTCGCCGCCGTTCGGCGGCCCGCACGACGGGTACTGGGCGGCCTGCACCGGCATCGTCTACCCGACCGCTGTCCGCACCGAGAACATGGTGCACTCGCTCGAGCACGGTGCGGTGTGGATCGCGTACAACCCGGACCAGGTCACCGGTGACGCGCTGAACACGCTCAAGAGCAAGGTCGAGGGCAAGCCGTACACGATGATGTCGCCCTACCCCGGCCTGGACAAGCCGATCTCGCTGCAGTCGTGGGGCCACCAGCTGAAGGTCGACTCGGCGGGCGACGAGCGGATCGACGAGTTCATCACCGCCCTGCGCACCAACCAGAACACCTACCCCGAGGTGGGCGCCTCGTGCGACGCGCTCGGCCCGGGTGCGTTCGACCCGGACAACCCGCCGCCGTTCGACCCGACGCCGCCGGGGCCGGACGCCAAGCCGATGACCTACCAGGGCTCGACGGGCACGCAGCAGGACTCGGGCATGCCGTCGGCCCCGGCTCCGACGTCCTGATGACCTCTCCCGGCCAGCCCCCCGTCGACGACCGGCCCGCCTCGCAGCGGCCGGTGGTCATCGGGGCCTCGGTGGTCGCGGTCCTGCTGGTCGGGGCCGTGATCGGGATGTTCCTGACCCAGCTCGCCCTGCGTGACGACACCTCGTCCGCCACGCCCTCCGCGGGTTCGGTCGAGGTCGGCTTCGCGCAGGACATGTCGGTGCACCACCTCCAGGCCGTGACGATGGCGGGCTGGGAGCGCGACCACACCACGGACCCCCAGCTCAAGCAGCTGGCGTTCGACATCGAGTCCACGCAGCGCGAGCAGGTCGGGCGGATGAAGGGCTGGCTGATGCTGTGGGGGCAGCCCGAGCAGGCCACCGGCGCGTACATGACGTGGATGAGCTCCGACGCGGGGCACGAGCACATGGCGATGGCGCCGACGACGGCCCCCGCGTCCGGTTCGGACGGGGCGGTGATGCCCGGGATGGCGACCAACACGGAACTGGCCAAGCTGCGGTCGCTGTCCGGCACCGAGCTGGACGTCTACTTCCTGCAGCTGATGCTGCGCCACCACCAGGGCGGCACGGAGATGGCGCAGTACGCGCACGACCACACGTCGGTCCCCGCGGTGAAGGCCCTGACGCAGAGCATCCTCACGTCGCAGGGCGCGGAGATGACGCTGATGCGCGGCATGCTGACGGCGCGGGGCGCGCAGCCGCTGCCCTTCCCGTGATCACCAGCTGAGCTCCTGGCAGCGCGCCGCGGACTCGCGGGGTTCGCACTGCAGGGTGGCGTGCTCGATCGAGTACTCGTCGGCCAGCAGGGTCTGCGCGGCGGCGAGGACGTCGGCGGGCTGGGCGGTGCGCTCCAGGGTGAGGTGCGCGGAGGCCACCTCCATACCCGAGGTCAGTGTCCAGACGTGCAGGTCGTGCACGTCGCACACGCCGGCCAGGGCGCCGAGGTCGGCGCTGATGCGCTCGACGTCGACCTCCCGGGGCGCGTGCTGGAACAGGATGCGCAGGGCCCGCCGGGCGAGGGTGAAGGTGCGCGGGAGCACGAACAGTCCGATCGCGACACCGATGAGGGCGTCCGCGTAGCGCCAGCCGGTGGTCAGGGTGATCAGACCGCTGACGAGCACGCCGACCGAGCCGATCATGTCGGCGAGGACTTCGAGGTAGGCGCCGCGGAGGTTGAGGCTCTCCTTGGAGCCGTCGCGGAGCAGCGCGAACGCGACGACGTTCGCGGCGAGACCGCCGAGGGCGACGAGCAGCACGGGAAGGCCGGGAACCTCGGGCGGGTCGCTGAGACGTCCGACCGCTTCGACGATCACGTACGCCGCGACGCCGAACAGCAGGACGGCGTTGGCCAGGGCGGCCAGGACCTCGGCCCGGTAGAGCCCGAAGGTGCGCCGGTAGGTCGGACCGGACCGGCGCGCGAGGACGATCGCCGTGAGGGCCATCGCGAGGCCGAGGACGTCGGTGAGCATGTGCCCGGCGTCGGAGATGAGGGCCAGCGAGCCGGTGACCACCCCGACGACGACCTCGGCGACCAGGAACGCGACGCCGATCCCGAGCGCGGCGGCGAGCCGGGGGAGGTACCGCGCGGACGCGCTGGCGGGCGGCTGGTGCCCGTGTCCGTGGCCGTGCGCCATGTCTGCTGGTCCCCTCCTTCACCCTGGAGTCGCAATATATAGTCGTATGCGCATGTGTGCAAGGACAGGTAAGGCTTGCCTTCGCAGCCGCACTCTAGCGGAGGCTCCACCGTCGCGCTTTCCGTTAGGGGTAGCCGCTCACCCGGTGGAAATCCCGGTGCGCTAGGCTGTGTCACGTCGCCCAGCGATGGGCCCTCGTAGCTCAGGGGATAGAGCACTGCCCTCCGGAGGCAGGTGTCGCAGGTTCGAATCCTGCCGAGGGCACCCAGGTTCCAACATGCAAAACCGGCCCCTACCAGCGAAAACGCGGTAGGGGCCGATTCACGTTCTACCCGGCCAACCACGGCGAACCGTGATCATCTGCGGCGGCCTGCGGACAATGCACGGACACGCTCACCGCGGCCGGGTCCAGCCCGGCGGCCAACCAGGTGCTCACGGCCGCATGCCGGAAGTCGTACGGTCGGGCGAGGAGTGGCCCACGGCGAACCTCTTCGGTGAACGTCGTCGCCCGCGCCGCGCGGAACACCTTCGTGTACGTGACCTTGGAGATCAGGCCACCACGCTCGCCGACGAACAACCGGCCGTCCGCGCCGTAGCCGTACCGCTCGATGTGACTCCACAGAATGCCCGTGACTTCGGGGTGGCGCGGTACAGGTCGCACGTCGCCGTCTTCTCGAGACTTAAGCGGCCGGAGCAACGCGGCGCGCGTTGGCGACGCAGCCGCCGCCACCACTTCACCAGCCGTTTTCTCACTGAACCCCGCCCTCCGCTCCCCCGGAGCGGAGCGAGCAAACCTGCTCCCCTCCTGACCGAGCCACTCGACTCATGCCCGTCGCCGAACGCCGAGAGCCACGAACCACAGGGGCGAACAGGCCCGTTGAACTCGCAGGTCGCCGCCCTGCCTTTCGGGGCATTATCGGGACATGTAAGGTCCCGATTGTGCGTATGGGTGAGGGTGTCGAGTGGGGGTTGCACTGCTGCCTCGTGCTCGCGTGGCTCGATGATCTCGCTCCGCTGCCGGCCGGGCGGCTCGCGGAGGTTTTCGACCTGCCGCCGGAGTACCTGAAGAAGCGGCTGCAGCCGCTGGTGAAGGCGGGCATCCTCAGCTCCGACGCCGGGGCACGCGGGGGTTACCGCTTGGCCAGGGACCCGGCCGGGATAACGCTCATGGACGTCGTCGTCGCGATCGAGGGTGGGCTGGAACCCTTCCAGTGCCAGGAAGTCCGCCAGCGGGGCGCCGGGGCCACCGCGAGCGCGGACGAGTTTCGCCGCCCCTGCGGCATCTTGACGGCGTTCCGGAAGGCCGAGCTCGCGTGGCGGCGCGAACTCGCCGCGCAAACCCTCGCCGACCTCCTCGCCGCGACGCCCAAGACGGCCCAGCAGCGAGCACGTCGCTTCGTCGAACGCGTCTAGTTCAGCCGGCCCACGGGCCGGCTTTTTTCACCGGGAGGATCGGGACATTGAATATCTCGTTTAAACAGGACGCGAGACGGTCGATCGGGCAGGTGTCGCTCCTGTCCCTGGGCACGTTCGCCGTCGGCACGGATGCCTTCGTCGTCGCGGGGTTCCTGCCGCGCATGTCCGTGGAACTGGACGTCTCGCTCGCGACCGCCGGGCAGTCGCTCACCTTGTTCGCCGTCGCCTACGCGGTCCTCTCGCCGGTCCTGGCGTCCGTGACCGCGACGGTCCCGCGCCGACTGCTGCTGGTGGTCGCGCTGGCTGTCCTGGCGATCGCCAACGCCGGCTCGGCGCTGGCGCCCACCTTCGCCGTGCTCATCGTCTCGCGCGTCGTCGCGGCGGCCGGTGCCGCGACGGTCACGCCCAACGCGGGAGCCGTCGCCTCGGCCCTCGTGCCGCCCGGGTTCCGCGGCCGCGCTCTCGCGATCGTGGTCGGCGGGCTCACCGTGGCGACCGCGGTCGGGGTTCCGCTGGGCAACCTGGCTTCCCGCGCGATGGGGTGGCGCACCGCGCTCGCCCTGGTCGCGGTGTTGTGCCTCGTGGTGGCGATCGGGCTCGGGCTCCTCCTGCCCAAGCTCGACGGCGGCCCGAACCTGCCGCTGCGCGCGCGGTTGTCGGTCCTGCGCGATCCCGCCGTGCGGGCGATCCTGCCGGTGACCGTGCTCGGCATGGCCGCCGCCTACACCGCCTACGCCTACGCGGTGCCCGCGTTCGAGGCGGTCGGCGTCCCGGCCGGGGACAGCCAATGGATGCTGTTCCTGTACGGGGTCGGCGCGGTCGCCGGAGCGCAGAGCGCGGGACACCTCACCGACCGGTTCGGCGGCGTGCGCGTCCTGACGTGGGGCTACGCGACGATGACCGCGACGCTGCTCGTCCTCGGCATGCTGGCCCACTGGCACGTCGTCGTCCCCGTGCTCGTCGCGGTGCTGTCGCTCGCCTGGGGCGCGAGCAGCTGGTGCCAGACCCCTCCCCAACAACACCGCCTCATCGGCGCCGCACCGGAGAGCACCGCGCTGGTCATCGCCCTGAACTCGTCCTCGATCTACGCCGGCATCGGCGCCGGAACGCTCATCGGCGGACTGGCCGGAGCCACCCACCCGTCGTGGTTGTTCTTCTCCGGCGCCGTGATCGCCGTCCTGGCGGGCGTCTTCCTGATCCGCACGTCGCGACGACCGGCAGCACAATGACCGGTCCTGGTGTACCGGCCGGGCGACGAGGACGGCGACGACGGCCGGCTCGTGCTGCACACCGCGGACGGCCTGCCCCAGCTGGCCGTCCAGCACGCGCGGCCCTGGGAACCGCTCTCCGTCTACGCCGACCCGGCCGGCCACCCGTTCTGCATCTCCGTGGCCTAGACGGTCAGGACGATCTTGCCGCGGGTGCGGCCCTGCTGGCTGAGGCGCCACGCGTCGGCGGCCTGGGCGAGTGGGAAGGCGCGCTCGACGTGCACGGTGAGCTTGCCGTCGTCCGCCAGGCGGGTCAGCTCGGCCAGTTCCGCGCCGTCCGGCCGAACCCACACGTAGTGCCCGCCGCGCGCTTCGACGTCCGGGTTGGCGATCGACGCCACCCGCTCCGGGCGCACGAACTCCAGCGACGTCTCCACCGCGTCGCCGCCGACGAAGTCCACCGCGGCGTCGATCCCGCCCACCGCGCGGAGGCGGTCCGCCAGACCGTCGCCGTAGGCGACCGGCTCGGCGCCCAGGGAACGCAGGTACTCGTGGTTGCGCTCGCTGGCAGTACCGATCACCCGCGCGCCCAGGGCGACCGCGATCTGCGTGCCGAACGACCCGACGCCCCCGGCCGCGGCGTGGATCAACACGGTCTCACCGGCCTGGACGCCCACCCGCTTGAGCGAGCGGTACGCGGTCTGCCCGGCGAGCGGCACCCCGGCGGCCTGCACCCAGTCGAGGGATGACGGCTTCTTCGCGAGCATGCGCACGTTCGCCGACGCCAGCTCGGCGTAGGCGCCCTGCTGCACCCAGTCCTTGCGGATGTAGCCGAAGACCTCGTCGCCGACGGCGAACTCCCCCGCGTCGAAGCCGACCCGCTCCACGACGCCGGCGACGTCCCAACCGGGCACCAGCGGGAACCGGACCTCCATCAGGGCGTCCAGTCCCCCGGCGGCGAGCTTCCAGTCGACCGGGTTGATCGCGGCGGCCTTGACCCGGATCAGCACCTCGGCCGGGCCCACCTTGGGGTCGGGGAGGTCGACCAGCCGGAGGTCGTCCGCCGTGCCGTACTCCTGCAGCGCGATTGCCTTCATGTCCGGCGCAACGAGCCCCTCTGGAGGCTTATTCCGCGGTCCTGTCGTGGGCCGTGCGGGCGATTAGAATCAACGCGTCCACGCTGCGAGTAGGGGTGCGAGGCCATGCCGGAGGACCGCGACCGCGCCGCGCGGGAACGCGACGAACTGGCCGACGAACGCGACCGGATGGCGGCGCGGCGTGACCGGGCCGCGGTGGAGCGCGACGGGTCCGGCGAGCTCCGCGCGGACCGCGACCGGCGCGAGCGGCGCGGTCTGGCGCGCGCCACCGGTGACGCCAAGGCCCGTGACCTGGCGGCGAGCCGGCGCGAAGAGAACGCGGCCAACCGGGAAGCGGACCTGCCTGCCGACGACCCGGCCGCGCTGACGGCGTTGCTGGACCACGCGCGAGCCGACCGGGAGGCCGCGGAAGCGGACCGCGCCGCCGCGGCCGCGGAACGGCACACCCTGCTCACCTACCTGGAGCAGGCGGACGCCGCGCAGAACGCCGTCAACGGCGAGCGGCGCCAGGCGGGCAAGGAACGCGGGCAGTCGCGGCAGGACCGCGCGGCGTCGCGGGCGGACCGGGAGGCGGCGGCGTCGGACCGCGAGCAGTGCGAGATCGACCTGAACACGGCCGGCTGGCCACCGCCGGACCACGCGCCGTAAGCCGGGACACGCGGCGTCCCGTCAGAGGCGGACGGTAGCGGCGACCTGGCCGCTCGCAGCCGCAGACCGGGCGCTCAGGACCGACGACCTGGTTCCGGCCGGCGGCGCGCACCTCACGTCCGCGTACCGCGCACCAGCTCCCCGATCACGGCGATCCCGTCCTCGATCTCGCCCGCGGACCTGGCGCCGTAGCCCAGCACCAACCCCGGCGGGCCGGGGCGTTGCCGGTGCCAGGACAGCGGCTGCACCTTCACCCCGCGCGCCAGCGCCTCCGCGGCCAAGTCCACATCGGACACAGGCGAATCGAACGTCACCATCAGGTGCAGGCCCGCCGCGGCGCCGTGCACCCGCGCCGACGGCAGGTGCCGGTTCACGGCTCCGATCATCGCGTCGCGGCGGGTGCGGTGGCGGCGCCTCAGCAGCCGCAGGTGCCGCTCCAGCTCCCCTGAGCCCATCAAGTGTCCGAGCACCAGCTGCGGCAACACGGCGTTCCCCAGGTCGGCGTACCGCTTCGCGTCCACCAGGTCGCGCCGGTAGCGTCCGGGCACCAGCAGCCACCCGATCCGCAACGCGGGGGCGAGCAGCTTCGAAATGCTTCCGGCGTAACAGGTTCGCTCCGGCAGCATCGACCGCAGCGCGGGCACCGGCGGGCGGTCGTAGCGGTGCTCGGCGTCGTAGTCGTCCTCGACGATCAGACCGCCCTCGCCCGCCCACCGCATCAGCTCGCGCCGCCGCTCGCCGCCGAGCACCACGCCGGTCGGGAACTGGTGCGCGGGTGTCAACAGCACCGCGGGCGAGGCCAGCGCGTCCACCCGCACGCCGTTCTCGTCGACCGGCACCGGCGGCGTCGTCAGTCCACTGTGCTGCAGGTGCTGCCGCGCGCCCAGCGACCCGGGGTCCTCCACGGCCACTTCGCCGACACCGTGCGCGCGGAACACCGTCGCCAGCAGACCCAGCGCCTGCGCGACCCCGGACACCACGACCACGTCGTCCGCGTCGACCCGGATCCCCCGGTTCCGCGCCAGCCAGTTCGCCACCGCCAGCCGGAACGGCGGCGCGCCCCGCGGGTCGCCGTAACCGAAGTCCGGCGCCGACAGCCCGCCGAGCACCGCTCGTTCCGCCCGCAGCCACGCGCCCCGCGGAAACGCCGCCAGGTCCGGCACACCCGGTGTCAGGTCGATGCGCGCCGGCGCCGCCCGCAACCGGTCGAAGACGTCCGGGCGCGGCTCGAACACGACATCCGCCGGGGTGGGTACGAGCGCGGGCGACGGCGTGACCGGCACCGCCACCACCACCGTCCCGCCGCGTCCCCGTCCGGCGACGTGCCCGTCCTCGACCAGCCGCTGGTACGCCTCGGTGACGACGCCGCGCGACACGCCCAGCTCCGCCGCGAGCGTCCGGGTCGCCGGGAGACGGCTGCCGACCGCGAGACGCCCATCCGCGATCGCGCCGCGCAGCCGCTCCGCCAGCCACGCCGAACGGCCGCCCGCGGGCGCCTCGCGCACGTCGAGCTGGAGGAAGTCGGACCCCGTTATGGCCCGGTGGGAAGGCTGGCCTTTGGACCTGTTCACCGGACCAGTATGGGACGAGGCTGGTCCGCATGAGCCTCGAATTCCTCCTCACCGCGCTGGTCGTGGTGGCGACCCCGGGTACCGGCGCGCTGCTGACCATGAACGCGGGCCTGGCCCACGGCACCCGGGCGAGCGCCGTGGCCGCGGTCGGGTGCACGCTGGGCATCGTCCCGCACGCGGTCGCCGCGATCACCGGGCTCGCCGCACTGCTGCACGCCAGCGCCGTCGCCTTCCAGGTGATCAAGTACGCCGGGGTGGCGTACCTGCTCTACCTGTCGTGGTCGTCCTTGCGGGAGAAGGATTCGCCGCCGGAGGCACCCGCGCCGAAGTCCGCCGGGCGCGTGATCACCTCGGCCGTGCTGGTGAACGTGCTCAACCCGAAGCTCACGATCTTCTTCTTCGCGTTCCTGCCGCAGTTCGTGCACGCCGGCGATCCGCGCTCGATGCTCACGATGGCCGGGCTGAGCGCGGTGTTCATGGTGCTGACGCTGGTCGTCTTCCTGGCCTACGGCGCGTGCGCGGCCGCGCTGCGGGACCGGGTGCTGTCCCGGCCGCGGGTGCGGGCGTGGATGCGCCGGGTGTTCGCGGGCACGTTCGTCGCCTTGGCCGCGCGGCTGGCCGCGCCGTGATGCCGGAACGCAACGGACCCCGCGGTCCGCGAGGGCAAAATAGTTTACTCTGACTAATCAGGGGTGGATAGTCAGAGCATGGCGAAGAAACGACCGGTGGGGAACCTGCTGGCGCTCGCGGTGCTGGCCTACCTCACGCGCGAACCGATGCACCCCTACGAGCTCAGCCGCACCCTGCGCACCAACGGCGACGCCCGCAGCATCAAGTTCACCCACGGCTCGCTCTACATGGTCATGCAGCAGCTGGCCAAGGCCGGTTTCATCGCCGCGCAGGAAACCCGGCGCGAGGGCCTCCGCCCCGAGCGCACCACCTACGCCCTCACCCCCGAAGGCCGCGACGAGCTGCGGGACTGGCTGCGTGAACTGGTCGAAGAACCCAAGCACGAGTACCCGCACTTCGTCGCCGCGCTGTCGCTCATCGGGGCGCTGCCGCCCGACGACGTGGTCGCTCTGCTGCGCAACCGCAAACTCCGCCTCGGCGAACAACGCGCCGAGATCACCGAGCTGATCGCCTCCGCGACCGCCGACGGCGTGCACCCGCTGTTCCTGGTCGAGGAGGACTACCGGCTGGCGGTGCTGGACGCGGAGATCGGGTTCGTCGACCGGTTCCTCGAGCGGATCGCCGACTGGCGGGACACGTGGGCGAAATTCCACGAGGAGAGGGAAAACCCATGACGACGACAACCGCGATGGTCATCGGCGGCGGCATCGCCGGACCGGTGGCCGCGATGGCGCTGCGGCGGGCCGGGGTCGAGGCCGTCGTGTACGAGGCCTACTCCGGTACCGCCGACGGGGTCGGCGGTGGGCTGAGCATCGCACCCAACGGCCTGGACGCGCTGGAGGTGATCGGCGCCAGAGAGGCCGTGGAACGCATCGGCACCCCGATCGAGGGCATGGTCATGCAGAGCTGGACCGGCAAGCGCCTGGGCGAGTTCGGCAGCCCGGCGCACCTGCCCGCGATGCAGTTCGTCTGGCGCGACGAGCTCTACCGGGCCCTCTACGACGAGGCCGTGCGCCAGGGCATCACCGTCGAGCACGGCAAACGCCTCGTCGACGCCACGGACACCGGTGACGGGGTCCGCGTTTCCTTCGCCGACGGCACCACGGCTCGCGCGGACATCCTCATCGGCGCGGACGGGATCCGTTCGACCGTGCGGGGCCTCCTCGATCCCGCGGCTCCGCGGCCCCGGTACGCGGGCCTGCTCGGGTTCGGCGCGCGCACGTCCTCCAGCGGGCTACCGGGCACGGGCGGCCGGATGCACATGGTGTTCGGCAAGCGGGCCTTCTTCGGCTACCAGATCGAGGACGACTCGTCGGGCGGCTGGTTCGCCAACCTGCCGCGGCGCGAACCGATGACCCGGGCCGAGGCGGTGTCGGCCGGGGCGGACGAGTGGCTGCGCGTGCTGCGCGACGCCTTCGCCGACGACCGCACACCGGCGACGCGGCTGATCGAGCTGACCGACCCGGCCGGGCTGGTGATCACCGGTGCGCTCGAGGACATCCCGACCGTGCCCGTGTGGAGCCGGGGACGGATGGTCCTGATCGGCGACGCCGCGCACCCGACGTCACCCAGCTCCGGGCAGGGCGCGTCGCTGGCGATCGAAAGCGCCGTCGAACTGGCCCGCTGCCTGCGCGATCTCCCGCACGACCAGGCTTTCGCCGCCTACGAGCGGGCCCGGCGGTCCCGGGTCGAGCGGATCATCGCACTGGCCGCCCGCACCAACAGCGACAAGGCGGCGGGACCGGTCGCCCGCGTCCTGCGCGACCTGCTGATGCCCACCGCGATGCGCCTCGCGAAGCCCGAAAAGTTCACCTGGCAGTTCGAGCACCACATCGAGTGGACCTCCCCCGCGGCGGTGCCCGCCTGAGCTGCGCACCGGCCGATGTGCGTGAGGACCGGACGAAGCGCCGCGCGAGGGCCGGCTGACCCTCGCGCGGCGACCGCCCCCCTGCCTCCGATCAGGCCTTGGCCAGCATCCCGTGCGGGTCGAGGACGTACTTGCGCGCCGCGCCCTGGTCGAACTCCTGGTAGCCGCGCGGGGCTTCGGCCAGCGGGATCGGTGTCGCGTTGACGGCCTTCGCGATCTGGACCCGGTCGTTCAGGATCGCCATCATCAGCTGCCGGTGGTAGCGCATCACCGGGCACTGCCCGGTGGTGAACCCGTGCGACTTCGCCCAGCCCAGGCCGATCCGGATGGACAGCGAACCGTGCCGCGCGGCCTCGTCGGGGGCGCCCGGGTCGCCCGTCACGTACAGGCCCGGGATACCGAGGGCACCGCCGGCGCGGGTGATGTCCATCAGCGAGTTCAGCACCGTCGCCGGGTGCTCGGTCGCGGCCTCCTTGCCGTGCCCGCGCGCCTCGAACCCCACGGCGTCGACACCGCAGTCCACCTCGGGCTCCCCGAGGATCTCCGCGATCTGGTCCTTCGGGTCGCCCTTCGACACGTCGACCGTCTCGCAGCCGAAGCTGCGGGCCTGCGCCAGCCGCTCCTCGTTGAGGTCGCCCACGATGACCACGGCCGCGCCGAGCAGCTGCGCGGACGCCGCCGCCGCCAGGCCGACCGGGCCCGCGCCCGCGATGTACACCGTCGACCCGACACCCACACCGGCCGAAACACAACCGTGGAACCCGGTCGGGAAGATGTCGGACAGCATGGTGAGGTCGAGGATCTTCTCCATGGCCTGGTCGCGGTCCGGGAACTTCAGCAGGTTCCAGTCGGCGTAGGGCACCATCACGTACTCGGCCTGGCCACCGACCCAGCCGCCCATGTCGACGTACCCGTAGGCCGACCCGGGCCGGTCCGGGTTGACGTTGAGGCAGATGCCCGTCTTGCCCTCCTTGCAGTTCCGGCAGCGCCCGCAGGCGATGTTGAACGGCACGGAGACCAAGTCGCCCTCCTTGATGAACTCGACGTCGCGACCCGTCTCGATCACCTCACCGGTGATCTCGTGGCCCAGCACCAGCCCTTCCGGCGCCGTGGTGCGGCCGCGGACCATGTGCTGGTCACTGCCGCAGATGTTGGTCGCGACGTTCTTCAGGATGACGCCGTGGTGACACTCGCGTCCCACATTGGCCTGGTTCACGCCAGGGCCGTCCTTGAGCGTGTAGGTCGGGTAGTCGATCGTGTCGACCTCGACCTTGCCCGGCCCCATGTAGGTGACCGCCTTGTTGCCCGCCATAAGTTCTGCCGCCTCGATTCCTCGTTCGCCGTTGAACGTCAGGACCCGATGCTAGGAACCCGCCCACCACCGGTTCTAGGGCCGGAAGACCATTTCGGACGGCGTTTCCCGCGCGCCCGCCCACCGGGTGACCGGTACGAACGCCGAACCGGTGAACAGGAACAGCGCGCCCAGCACGAGCCAGCCGGCCACCCCGCCGTCGAGGACCAGTGTCGTCAGCAGCAGCGGGCCGATCGTGCGGGCGACCGCGACACCGGAGGCGAAGAAGCCCTGGTACTGGCCCTGCTTGTCGTCCGGGGCGAGCGCGAAGCCGAGTTCCCAGGCGCCGGCGGCGGCCAGCATCTCCCCCGCGACCTGGATTCCCGCCGCGACGAGGAGCACCACGCCGGTCGCCGGCGCACCGGAGGAGCCGGCCGACAGCGCGTACACCGCGCACGCGAGCAGCATCAGGATCCCGGCCCGGCGAGCGGCCCGCGCGGCCGTCCGAACGCCGGTCACCCGCCGCGCGACGCGGACCTGGAACAGCACGACACTCACGGTGTTGACCACCAGCAGGGCGGACACCAGCCAGGCCGGCGCGTCCGTGCGCTGCACCATCCACAGTGGAATGACCAGGCTCAGCAGCGGCATGTTCAGCAGCATGATCGTGTTCAACAACGCCAGCACGGCGTACGGGCGGTCCCGCAGCACGGCCAGTCGCGGGCCGTCGGGCGCGGGGACCGCGGGTGCTTCGGGCACGCGCGACAGGATCAGGGCGGCGAGGACGAAACCGGCGGCGTCCGCGGCGAACACCGTCTGGTAGGCCGCGGGGGTTCCGGCCTGCAGCGCGAGACCGCCGAGAGCGGCGCCGACGGCGAGTCCCGCGTTGGTCGCCGCCTGGAGGTGGGCGCGCACGCGGGTGCGGCGGGCGGGTTCGACCAGCCCGGCCAGCAGCGCCTGCCGGGCTGCGGCGAGACCGCTCTGGCCGCACGCGTAGGAGGTCGCGAGGGCGAGGAAAGCGGGGAACCCGGTGGCGACGGGGAACGCGCCGAGAGCGGCGGCCGTGGCCAGCGCGAGCACGACGGCGACCCGGCGTGGACCGCACCGGTCGGCGAGGTGACCGGCCACCACGCCGCCCACGGCACCGACCGCCCAGCCGACGGTCAACCCGAGCCCCACCTGAGCCGGCGAGAGCCCCGCGACGAGCGTGAAGTAGAGGGCGGAGGTGACGTAGTAGGCGCCGTCACCGAGTGAGTTGACGAGCTGCGCGAGGGCGAGCGACCGCGAGACGCTCATGCCGCGCTCCGGGGCCGTGTCGCCCGAACCGGCCGGGGCGCGATCAGTGGCGCGGCCGGGGTGGCGCCGGGGTGAGTCGGGACCGGCCTCGCGGACGGAGTCCCCGCGCCCAGCTGGGCCGGGTCGGCTCCCGCGCGCCCAGCGCCCAGCGGCGCCGCCACCGCCTCCGCCCGTACGACCGCCCGCACCCGGCCGGCCTGCCGCGCCGCGATCAGTGGGGCGGCCGGGGTGGCGTCCAGGTGAGTCGGGACTGGCCTCGCGGACGGAACCGCCGCGCCCGGCTGGGCCGGGTCGGCTCCCGCGGGCCCAGCGCCCAGCGGCGCCGCCACCGCCCGCACGACCGGTCGCACCCGGACAGCCGGCCCCGCCGCGATCAGCGGGGCACTCGGGTGGTCCGGAACCGGGCAACTGCGCGCCCCGCGCCGGGCGGGCCTCACGACACCACCGGCCCTCGGGTGCGGGCCCGCTTCAGCTCGAAGAACCCGTCGGTGCTCGAGACCAGCACCACGCCGTCCCAGAGGCGCCCCGCCGCCTCGCCGCGGGGGGCCGGCGTGACGACCGGCCCGAAGAACGCGTTCACGGCGCCCTCCGTCGTAACGTGGATCGCCGGGGTGCCGAGGTCCTCGCCCACCGGCGCCAGTCCCGCCGCGGTGCTCGACCGCAGTTCCCCGTCCCACGCGTCGGTCTCGGCGGCGTCCGCGAGGTCCGCAGGCAGGCCGCACTCGGCGAGCGCGGCGAGGTACAGCTCCCGCCCGACCGGCGCCCGCTCCAGGTGGATCCGCCGCCCGAGCGCGGTGTAGAGGTCGCGCAGCACCTCGTTGCCGCACTTCCGCTCGGCGGCGATCGCGACCCGCGCCGGGCCCCAGCCGCTGTCCAGCCACTCCCGGTACCACGGCTCCACCTCGCGGCCCTCGTTCAGCAGCGACAGGCTCAGCACGTGGAAACCGACGCGCACGTCCCGCACCCGCTCCACTTCCAGCAGCCAGCGCGAGGTGATCCACGCCCACGGGCACTTCGGGTCGAACCAGAGGTCGGCAGAAGTCATGCGACGAACACTAGAAACCCGAATGGCCCGGAGTAAGCTCCAATTTCTGCCTTTCCGTTTGGGCCATTCGAGGAGCCGGTGTGGACCTGCACGTCAGCCTGACCGGCCGCGGCGACCTCGTCGCGCAGATCTACCGCCAGCTCCGCGACGCCATCGCCGACGGCAGGCTCCGCCCCGGCGAGCGACTGCCACCGACCCGGGAACTGGCTCGCGACCTGGCCGTCTCGCGCAACACCGTCGCGGCGGCCTACGACCGCCTCACCGCCGAAGGCCTGCTCACCGGCCGCGTCGGCGCGGGAACGTTCGTGGCCGGCACGGCTCCCGGTCGGCCACGCCACGCGCCGGCGGGCGTTCTCGCCGCGCGGCGGATCTGGGACACGCTGCCCGACCCGATTCCGGTGGCGCACCCGGTTCGCCACGACTTCCGGGTCGGCGCACCGGACGTACGCCTGTTCCCGGTGCAGACCTGGCGACGACTGGTGTCGCAAAGCTTGCGGGGCCGGGAAATACCCGCCGGGTACGGCGATCCGTCCGGCCACAGTGGACTGCGTGCGGCGGTCGCGCGACACCTCGGGATCGCCCGGTCGGTGCACGCCTCCGCCGAGGACGTGCTGGTCACCCAGGGCGCGCAGCAGGCGCTCGACCTCGTCGTCCGGGTGCTGGTCGAGCCGGGCGACCGCGTCGCCGTCGAGGATCCGGGCTATCCCCCGGCCCGGCGGCTGCTCCGGTCGCTCGGCGCCCGCGTGACCGGCGTGCCGGTCGACGGCGAGGGGATCGTCGTGGACCGGATCCCGCGGGACGCGCGGCTGGTGCACGTCACGCCGTCGCACCAGTTCCCGCTCGGCACCCCGATGTCCCCGGCTCGGCGGGCCGCGCTGCTCGAGTGGGCGAGCCGGCGGGACGCGGTGATCGTGGAGGACGACTACGACAGCGAGTTCCGCTTCGCCGGACGGCCGCTGGATCCGTTGCAGAGCCTGGACCGAGCCGGCCGGGTGGTCTACATCGGGTCGTTCGCCAAGACCCTGCTGCCGATGCTGCGCCTCGGGTTCCTCGTCGCGCCCGCCGCGCTGCGGCCCGCGCTGCTCAAGGCCAAGCAGCTCACCGACTGGCACGGCGACCTCGTCACGCAGGCCGCGCTGGCCCGGTTCCTCGACGAGGGACTGCTGACCCGGCACGTGCGCAAGGCGACGCGCGAGTACGCGGCCCGGCACGAGCTGATCACCCGGATCCTGGACCGGGACTTCGGCGACTGGCTGCGGCTGGTGCCCTCGGCGGCCGGCCTGCACGTGTGCGCCCGGTCGGCTGTCGACATGTCGACCGTCCGCGCGCCCGGTGTCGCGTTCGACTCGCTGCACACCTACTACGGCGATCTGCCGCCGGAGCAGGGCATCGCGCTCGGGTACGGCGCGATCTCGCTGGACGACATCCCCGCCGGGTTGCGCGCCCTGCGCGACGCGTTCAGGGCTGCAGGATGACCTGGATCGCGGTGAGGGCACCGGCCGCGGCGACCGCGACGGTGGCCGCGCCGAGGACGTGCCGCGCGCTGCCGGTGGTGGACGGCCGCCGCACAGCGACGAACCACAGCACGACGACGGCGGCGGCGCACACCGCGGCAGCGATCTCGAGCGGGGCGTCGCGGGTGAGCCCGCTGCGCAGGAGCAGAACGGCCGCGACGGCCGCGGAGAGCGCCGTGCGCTGCCAGGCCAACGCGGTCCGTTCGGGCTGGAGTCCCGGGTCCCTCATCGCACGGTGGCCAGCACGACCACGAGGACGATGGCCCCGGCGATCGCGGCCGTCCAGCCGACGACGAACGGCAGCCACGTCATGGGGAGTGGCCGCTTGTGGCGCATCGAGCGCTGCACGCTGGCCCAGCGCCGGTAGCCGAAGGCGGCGAGCAGCGTGCCGGTGGCGGCGAGCAGCGCGGCCAGGGTCGTGCGGAGCCCGGAGATCGAGAACTGGGGCACGAACTGCATGAGCGCGACGGCGCCGGCGATGAGCGCGAGGGCCGTCCGCAACCACGCGAGGAAGGTGCGCTCGTTGGCGAGCGTGAAGCGGTAGTCGGGCTCCTCCCCCTCTTCGTACCAGCGCGGGCTCATGCTCCTCACGTTACTGTTCGCCCTGGTGACACCCCTGGGGGACCGTCACGCCTCACGCGCCCGGGGCAGCCCGACCGGGCCTTCGTGCAGGTCGTCGAACAGGTCACCGAACTCGTCGACCCGGTCGAGGACGTCGTCGCTGAGGAACTTCAGCTGCGCGGGGCGCCGGCAGCCCGCCACCTCGTCCCAGGTGACCGGCGTCGAGACCGTCGGCTCCTCGCGTCCGCGCAGCGAGTACGGCGCGACCGTCGTCTTGTGCGGGTTGTTCTGGCTCCAGTCGATGAAGACCTTGCCCGGCCGCAGGCTCTTCTTCATCACCGCCGTGACCTCGCCGGGCGTCTCCGCGGCCAGCTTCTTCGCCGCGGCCTTGGCGTAGGCCGAGGTGTCCTCCGGGGTCGCCGTGCGCACCGCCGCGTAGAGCTGCATCCCCTTCGACCCGCTGGTCTTCGCGTACAGCCGCAGCCCGTCGGCCGCGAGCAGGTCCCGCAGCCGCTCGGCGACGCGGCAGCACTCGACGATCGTCGCCGGCTCGCCCGGATCGAGGTCGAACACCAGCAGGTCCGGGTTGCGCCGCGCGCCGCGCGGACCGACCTGCCACTGCGGCACGTGCAACTCCAGGGCCGCGAGGTTGGCCGCCCATATCAGCGTCGGCACGTCGTTGACCAGCGGGTACGCGTTCACATCGGCGCTCTGCCCGCGCCCGCCGCCGGCGATGCGCGCCGTCTTCACCCACGAGGGCGCGTGCCGTCCGGCGTCCTTCTCGTAGAACGGGTTCGAGTCGACGCCGTTCGGCCAGCGGCGGAAGGTCAGCGCCCGGTCGCGCAGGTGCGGCAGGATCACCGGCGCGATGCGCGCGTAGTAGTCGATCACCTGGCCCTTGGTGAACCCGGCCGCCGGGTAGAGGACCTTGTCCAGGTTGGACAGCGACAGCCGGCGCCCGTCGACCTGCACCGTCACCCTGTCCTCGGCCATGCCCCTCAGGTTGCCGCACCGGCACCGGCCACGCATCCCACCGTTGTGTCGCTGACCGGAACAAAGTGGCGCGGGAACCGGTACAGTGGAGAAGAAGCTGCACCGATACCGTTCCTCTCAGCGGAACGCTACTCCTCGAGGACCTTCGGCTTTGACCACCAAGAGTACCGCCGGACGCAAGCTCGCACCGGCCACCGACAACACCGGCACCGAGGCCGCGGCGCGGGTCGCCGACGTGCTCCTGCTCTTCGCCGGCGGCCCCCGGTACCTCGGGGTGAGCGCGATCAGCCGCGAGCTGGGCCTGTCCAAGGCGGTCGTCTTCCGGATCCTGCAGTCGCTGGTGTCGCGCGAGCTGCTGGCCACCGACCCCGGCGTGAACGGGTACCGCCTGGGCCAGGCCGCGGCCGCGCTCGGGGCGAGCGCCCTGCGCCGGTTCGACGCCCGCACCGTGGCGACGCCGATACTGCGCCGGCTGCGCGACGAGACCGGGGAGACGACCACGCTGTCCGGTTTGGTCGGTGACGAGCGCGTGTACCTGGACCAGTTCGAAAGCCCGCGCGAGATCAAGATGACGGTCGAGATCGGCCGCCGCTTCCCGCTGCACGCGGGCTCGTCGGGGAAGGTGATCCTGGCCTTCCTGCCCGAGGACCGGCAGGAATCCGTGCTGCGACGGCCGTTGGACCCGCTGACCGACAAGACGATCACCGATCTGGAGGCCCTCCGGGCCGCACTGGCGGAAACCGCCCGCGAGGGCGTGGCGGTGTCACTGGGCGAACGCCAAGCCGGGGCGGGTTCGGTGGCCGCACCGCTGTTCGGCCCCGACGGAGAGGTCCACGGCTCCATCTCCATCTGCGGCCCCCAATACCGCTTCACCCCGGAAGCGATCGAGCGCTACCGCACCCTGATCAAAGCCGCGTCGAACGAAATCCGCGACAACTGGACCTGGCTCCGCGACAGCGAAGCAGGCCGCGCCTAGCGCGGAATCCCGGAGGGGAGCTGGGTGGCCAGGCCGATCATGCTCGAGGCGGTGGACGCGCCGCTCGGGGATGGTGGGTGGGATACGCCGACGGCGCAGTTCGGCTCGGATGGCTTGGCTGGGGTAGCCCGTGTCGGCGATCGCCCGCCGCGTGCCGGCATCCCGTTGCGCTTGAAAAGAGAAAGCACGTGCGGCGCCGTTGGTCACCTTGGGTGCCGGCCTCCCCCGCCCCTTCGGTTGGAGTGTTTCGGTCGCCGATCAGCGCGGGCTGGGAATCGGGGCGGGGGAGGTCTGGTGAAGCGGGTGGGTCAGCGGCCGCGCTTGATGAACTTCCCGATCGGCTCGCCCTGGATCTTCCCGTCGGCGTACACGTGGTTTCCGCGCACGAACGTATCGGTGACCCGGGCGGTCATCTCGAAGCCCTCGAACGGCGTGTATTCCTGCGTCGACTCCGAATCGGCCGCGCGCACGGTCCACTGGACGTCCGGGTCGACCAGTGCGAAGTCCGCGTCGTAGCCCTCCGCGATCGTGCCCTTGCGCAGCAGTCCGTAGCGCTGCGCGGGGTTCCACGACAGCATCGCCGCGATGCGCTGCAGCGACAGGCCCCGCTTGGTGCCTTCGCCGACGAGGCCGGGCAGCAGGTACTCCGCGCCACCGAAACCGGACTTCGCGAGGAACACGTCGCCCCGGTCCGACCCGAACTTCAGCTCGTCCCGGCAGCACGCGTGGTCGCTCACCACCCAGTCCACCTCGCCGGCCAGCACGTGCCGCCACAGCGCCTCGACGTCCTCGCGCTCCCGCAGCGGCGGGTTGACCTTGCCGCCGATCCCGGACGCGGTGTCGACGTCCGCCAGCAGGTGGCCGATCGTCACCTCCCGGCGGAAGTCGATGTGCGGGAACGCCGACGCCATCGTCAACGCCGCCGACAGCGCCTTCTCCGACGACAGGTGCAGCAGGTTGATGTTCGGCAACCCGGTCTCGTGCGCCAGGTACGACGCGATGGTGACGGCCAGCCCCTCCGAGTGCGGCGGCCGCGAAGCGCTGTACGCGCGCAACCCGGTCAACGAGCCGTCCTGCTCCACGAGCTTGGTGTAGGCGGTCATGATCTCCGCCGTCTCGCAGTGCAGCGACAGCGACAGGTGCGGCGCGTACTCGGTCAGGATCTCGCGCGCCTTCTGCACCCCGCGCATCACGAACTCGAAGTGCGCGATGTCGTACCGCTCGTCCGGCGGGATCATCAGGAAGTCGCTCTGGCTGGACGACCGCCCGTGCAGCCCGTGCGAGCCGTAGAACATGAAGATCTTGAACGAGGTGACGCCGTGCTCCTCGACGAGGTACGGGATCTCCTCGATGTGCTGCGAGCTCATCGGCGCCAGGTGGAAGGCGTAGTCCACGTACGCGTTGCCCGCGCTCTTGCTCAGCACCTCCGGGAAGAAGTCCCGGTAGCTGCCGCCCTTGTTCAGGTAGTACTGACCGGTGCGCATGTAGGTCAGCGAGGTCGTGACCCCGCCCTGCGCGCTGGCTCGGCTCTCGGTGCGAGTGTCGGTGGACAGCTCGTTGTAGATGCCCCAGTGCTGGTGCGCGTCGACCACACCGGGGAACGCCAGCAGGCCGCGGCCGTCGATCACCCGCGCCGCGTCGTCCTCGGGCAGGTTCGGCGCCACCCGCGTGATCGTGCCGTCGTCGACGGCGATGTCCAGCAGGTCCGGCTGCGACCCGTCCGGGTCGTCCGGCCGCACGACCCGGACGTTCTTGACGAGCAGTTCCGTCGTTGCCATCTGTGTTCCCTCCGCGTGATCGTTCAGGCCGCGCGACGTGCGACGTCGTTCGCGGCCAGGTAGGCCAGCCCGAAGGCCGGCAGGAGCCCGTTGCCGGGCAGGTATCCGGCGGCGCCGTGCCCGGAGATGCTCGCCGCAGCGCCACCCGCGGCGTACAGGCCGGGGATGGGCCGGTCCTGGGCGTCGACGACGGCCGCGTTCGCGTTCACCATCAGCCCGCCCTGGGTGTGGAAGAGCGCGGGCACCACCCGCACCGCGGCGTAGCGGCCGGACAGCGGGCGCTCCCAGTTCGTGCGGCCGAACACGTCCGCACGCTCACCGCGGGCGATCGCGGCCGCGGTGGCGAGTTCGTCGGCCAGCGCGTCGGCGGGCAGTCCGGTCGCGGCGGCCAGCTCGGGTGCGTCGTCGGCCCACACCAGCGCACCCGACGCGACCGTGTCCCGGAAGTCCTGGAACGGCTGGCACTGCTCGAAGATCGTCTGGTCGAGCACGATCCAGCCGGTGGCGCCGGGCCGTGCGGCCAGTTCGGCGGCGTACTCGGAATAGCCGCGGGTCTCGTTGCCGAAGCGGCGCCCGCCCGTGTCGACCAGGATGGCGCCGTGGATGATCGTCGCCCAGCCGACGAGCGTGCCCGCGTTCGCCGCGACCGCGCCGTGGCCCTGGTAGGCGTCGAGGAAACCGGTGGCCGCGCCCAGCTTCTCGCCGATCCGCAGCGCGTCGCCGAGCGACTGGTCGCTGCCCTGGTAGAGCGCGCCCGCGATCTCCGGCAGGTGCCGGGCCACGAGGTCGCGGTCGGCCCCGAACCCGTTGGTGGCCAGCAGAACCGCGCGGGCCGGGATCTGCTCCTCGGTGCCGTCCGGGTAGCGGACCACCGCGCCCCGGACCCCGTCGTCGGTGAGCACGTCGACCAGCTTCGCCGGGACGAGCAGCTCGATGTCCGGGTGCTCGGTGACGCGCCGCGCGAGGTGGTCGACGACGCCGGATCCGTGCCGGCCGGGGATCGAGTGGCAGCGCGGCACGGCGTGACCGGGGTAGTTGAAGTCGGTGACCAGCGACAACGGCAGTCCCGCCGAATCCGCCAGCCACTCCACCAGCGGCGCGCTCACCTCCGCCAGCGTACGGGCCAGCCGCGGGTCGGCCTGGCCCTTGGTCTTGGCCATGATGTCCGCGACGAACCGTTCCGGCGAGTCGTCGATACCCGCCTCGGCCTGCCAGCGCGAGCCCGCGCCGGGGAACATCGCGGTCGACATCGACGTGTTGTTGCCGCGCCGGAAGTGCTCGCTGGCCTCGACGACCAGCACGCTCAGCCCCAGCTCGGCCGCCCGCAGCGCACCGGCCACGCCACCACCGGCCCCGGCGACGATCAGGTCGGGTCCCTCGCTCACCGGGTCTCCTCGACGCAGAGCAGCCGCAGGGCCAGCTCGGTCGGGTCGACGACACGGGCGGGCAGGCCGGCCGCCTCGACGTCGACCGCCGAGCACCCGTTGATCACCGCGGTCGCGCCCAGCGACGCCAGCTCCCGCACCGCCGCGCCGAGCGCCCGGTTCCAGGTGCCGGTGTCGGCGATGGCCTCGAACGGCAGGTCCAGCACGCGGGTGCCGGCGAAGTACGCCCCGAGCCCGTAGCCGGCGATCCGCTTCTCGAACTCCGCCCGGATCGCCCGGTTGCGCACCACCGCGCCGAACCGCACGCCCTTGCCGGCGAGGTGGGTCGCGGACAGCTTGAGGAGCCCGTGCACCGGCAGCGGCCGCGCGGCGACGGTGTCCGGTACGGCCGGGTCGAGCACGCAGTCCGGGAAGGCCAGGTCGTACCCCTCCCCCGCCTTCGCCAGCGCGGCGGCGACCTCGCGCTCGGAGGCTCGCACCGCCGAGTCGGTGTCCAGCGACGCCGGCGCGGTGGCACCCACGTCGACGAGCTGGATCTCCAGACCGGGCGGGGCGAGCCGGTCGTAGCGGTCCTGCCGCCGCCGGATCTCCTCCGGCGGCAGGTGGATGGGCGTCACCGCGAGGGCACGCATCAGTTCAGCTCCTCCTCAACTCCGCCGGCCAGCCCGCGCAGCGCGTCACCGACGCGGGCCAGGCCGGGCAGCTCGTGGCTGACCGCGACGGCGCGGTCCACGAGTCCGGGCTGCGCGGGCAGCCACGTCTTCAGGTACGCGATCAGGTCGTGTTCGCTCAGCGGGTGGTGGTCGGCGTCGCCGACCGGGTTGGGCACCTCGCGGGTCAGCGTGGTGCCGTCGTCGAAGGTGACGGTGACCCGCGTGGCGCGTTCGGCGGGCAGCCGGGCGGTCAGGTCGTCGGCCGCGACGAGCCGCACCCGCCGCGCAAGCGCTTGCACCGCGCGGTCGTCGAGGTCGCTGTCCGGCGCGACCTGCCCGGTCAGCGCCGCGGTGGCGGCCACGAAGGGGGTGGAGAACATGGCCGACAGCCGGTTGGACCAGGTGGTGCCGCTCAGCCCCGCGCCGAGGGCGTGGGTCTCGACCAGGATCTCCACGACGCCTTCCGCGCGGAACCCGTCCTCGCCGCGCAGTGCGAGGACCGCGTCGGCCGCCGGGTGCGTGAACGAGCAGGACGCGTGCCGCTTGAAGTAGCCGCGCTGGATGTCCCAGCGCGTGCCGAGTTCCGCGGTCAGCTCCGCCGCGTCGAACGACCCGAGCAGCGTGCCCAGGGAGAGCGCGGCGGTGCCCGTGTTGCGGGCCATCCCGGCGGCGGCCATCCGCGCGGCCGCCAGACCGGAGGTCCCGGAGGCGCCCATCCACGCGTTGCGCACCGGGTTGCCGGTGGTCGCCGAGTCGAAGTGCCCGGCGATCGCCATGCCCGCGCCGGTGTCGATGGCCGCGGCCGTCCGCGAGGGGCCGAGCCGCAGCAGCCGCGCGCACCCGGCCGCCGCGCCCGCGACACCCCAGCTGCCGTGCGGGTGCGCGCCGGGCTTCAACGACGTGGCGCGGCCGAAGCGGGACGCCACCTCGTACGCCGCGAGCAGGGCCGCGGCGGTGTCGGCGCCGCTGCTGTCCAGCTCGGCCGCCAGCGCCAGGACCGCCGGGAAGCCGTGCGCCGCGGGATGGCCCTTGGCGTACTTGTTCCCCTCGTCGAGTTCGAGCGAGACCAGGGCCATGCCGTTCAGGAACGCCGCCGCGTCGGTGGACACGCACCGGCCGGCCCCGACCAAGGGCGCCGGACCGCCGGGGGCGCGCCACGCATCGCGCAACGCCCGCTGTTCCGGCTGGGCCGCGCCCACCGCGGTGACGCCGAGGACGTCCAGCAGCACCAGGGACAACCGCTCGCGCACCTCGTCCGGGGCGTCCAGTCCGGACACCCAGGCGCCGAGCGCCTCAGTGGATTCCGCCGCGGTCACAGTCCCAGGTACGCCTTCCGCACTCGGTGGTCGCCGGCCAGCTCGCTCCCGGTTCCGGACAGCACCGTCGAGCCGCTCTCCAGCACGTAGGCCCGGTCCGCGATCGCCAGCGCCTGCTTGGCGTTCTGCTCGACCAGCAGCACCGCGACTCCGTTGTCACGGATGTGCCGGACGGCCTCGAGCATCGTCCAGGTCAGCTTCGGCGACAGTCCGGTCGACGGTTCGTCGAGCATCAGCAGTTTCGGCCCGGCCATCAGCGCGCGGCCGATCGCCAGCATCTGCTGCTGCCCGCCGCTGAACGTCTGCGCGATCTGCCCCCGCCGCTCGGCGAGGACGGGGAACAGCTCGTACACCTCGGCCAGCGACTTCTCCGCCTGCGCGGACGTGCGCGTCCACGCGCCCATCCGCAGGTTCTCCTCGACGGTCAGCGTGCCGAACAGCGCCCGGTCCTCCGGGACGTGCACCAGGCCCTCGCGAACCAGCTGGTCGGGCCTGCGGCCGGCGGTCGGCGTCCCGTTGAACGTGATGCTGCCGGACGAGGTCTTGAGCTGGCCGCAGATGCTGCGCAGCGTGGTGGTCTTGCCCGCGCCGTTGGCCCCGACGAGCGCGACGATCTCGCCCTCGCCCAGGTGCAGGTCGATGTCGTGCAGGATCCGCATCCGCCCGTACCCGGCGCAGACCTTCTCAAGCGTCAGCATGGGTCGGCTCCTCACCGAGGTAGGCGTCGATGACGCGGGCGTCGCTGGTGACCTCCTGCGGCGACCCGACCGCGATGACGCGACCTTGGTCCAGCACGAGCACCCGGTCCGCCAGCCGCATGACCGCGGCCATGATGTGCTCGATGAACAGCAGGGTCACGCCCTCCTCCTCGCGCAGCAACGCGAGCAGGTCGAGCACAGGTTCGCGTTCCGCGGGCACCAGCCCGGCGAGCACCTCGTCCAGCAACAGCACCCTCGGCCGCATCGCCAGTGCCCGCGCCAGCTCCAGCCGTTTGAGTCCGGCGGTCGGCAGTTCCGGGGCGTTGCGGTGCGCCCACGGCCCGAGGCCGACGCGCTCGACCACGTCCAGCGAGTGCTCGCGCAGCTTCCGCCGCCCGAACCGGTGGTGCTGCGCGGCCAGGCTGACGTTCTCCAGCACCGTCATGCTCGCGAACGGGCGCATCAGCTGGAACGTGCGCACCATGCCGGCGCGGGCGATGCGGTCCGGCGACCGCCCGGTGACGTCCTGACCGGCGAAGGCGACCCGCCCGGTGTCCGGGGCCAGCGCGCCGGAGACGACGTTGAACAGCGTGGTCTTCCCCGCGCCGTTGGGCCCGATGATGCCGAGGATCTCCCCCTCGGCCACCTCGAAGTCCACATCGGACAGGGCCTGCAGGCCGCGGAAGGCCTTCCCGACCCCGCTCACCTCGACGATGCTCATCGACGCCACCTCGCCGCGATCGTTCCGACGATCCCCTTCGGCAACAGCCGCACGATCAGGATCAGCAGCACCGCGTAGAGCACCACGTCCAGACCGCTGCGGCCCTGCAGGAAGCCCAGGAACTCCGGCGGGGTGCGCAGCAGCGTGGCGGTCACGTCGGTCAGTGCGCCGACGATGATCGCGCCCACCACCGGGCCCCAGATCGTGCCGATGCCGCCGATCACGACCGGCACGATCGCCTGGATCGACACCGACGAGCCGAAGCCCAGCTCCGGGTTCACGAACAGGTAGTACTGCGTGTAGAAGGCGCCCGCGACGGCCGTGATCGCCGCCGACAACGCCACCGTCATCAGCTTGTGCCGCATCACCGGCGTGCCCAATGACGAGGCCGCCAGCTCGTCGTCACGGATCGCCGTGACGTACTTGCCCGCACGGGAGTGCAGGAACACGATGCTGATCGCGACCGCGGCCCCGGCCAGCACCAGCGCGACCCAGAAGTACGCGGGCGAATCGGCCTCGAACTGCAGCATCCACAGCGACGAGTCCGGGATCAGCGGAACGGTGAACCCGACCGCCTTGTTCGCGAACGCGCTGCTGGTCACGACCAGCCGCAGCATCTCGGCGAAGGCGAACGTGGCGAGCGCGAAGTAGGCGCCCTGCAGCTTGTAGCGGAACGAGAAGTACCCGATGACCACGGCGGCCGCGGCGGCCACCGCCATCCCGGCGACCATCCCGATCCACGGCGACACGTTGTGCTTCACCAGCAGGTAGGCGCTGGTGTAGGCGCCGAGGCCGAAGTAGGCCGCGTGCCCGAAGCTGAACATTCCGCCGAACCCGCTCATGATGTTCCAGCCCACGGCCATCAGCAGGAAGATCAGGATCCGCACGGCGACCGCGCCCTGCGCGGGCGGCAGGATCAGCGGCAGCGGGATCGCGATCAGCACCAGGACGGCGAGGATCGCGAGCTGCCGGTTCTGCGGGCGGAGCGGCGGGGCCTTGACCTTCTCGGCACCGGCCGGGCCGGCGATCGTGATGGTGCTCATGCCGTCTTCCTTCCGAACAGGCCCTGCGGGCGGAGGAAGAGCACGAGGATGAACACGACGAACACCCCGAGCAGCGAGGACTGCCCGCCGAGGTAGATCGTGGTGAGCTGCTCGACCAGCCCGATCAGCAGGCCGCCGACGAGCGCGCCCACGACGTTGCCCATCCCGCCGAGCACCACCACCACGAACGCGGTGATGTTGAACTGCTCGCCCAGCGTCGGCGTCACCGTGACCAGCGGGCCGGCCAGCGCGGCGGCCGCACCGGCGCACGCGGTGCCGATCGCGAAGGTGAGCGTGTGGATGCGGCGGACGTTGATGCCGACCAGTTCCGCGCCCGGCCCGTTCGCCGCGACCGCCCGGATCGCGGTGCCCAGCCGTGTGCGGCGCAGCAACCAGTACAGCAGCGCGCCGAGCAGGATCGCACCGAGGAACGCGTACAGCCGCGAACCGGCGACGACCGCACCCAGCAGCGGGAACTGGAAGTCGTGCGGCAGGGCGATCGTCTTCGGCTCGGCGCCGAAGAACATCAGCAGCCCGTTCTCCAGCAGCAGCGACAGGCCCAGCGTGATCAGCAGCTGGTTCTCCAGCGACTTGCCGCCGGTTCCGGACAGCAGTCCACGGTGGACGGCCGCGCCGATCAGGAACAGCGCCGGGATCGCGATGACCAGCGTGAGGTACGGGTGCATGCCGGTGGCGGAGATCATCCCGAACGAGATGAACATCGCGACCGCCAGCAGCGCGCCGTGCGCGAAGTTGACGATGTCCAGCACGCCGAAGATCAGCGTCAGGCCCATCGCGATCAGGCCGTAGAGACCACCGGTCAGGATGCCGGTGACCACCGACTGCCAGACCACCAGCCCGCTGCCGGACTGCAGCAGCGCGACCACGATCGCGACGACGAGGACGCCGCCGACGACTCCGGCGCGGCCGAGGAAACCCTTGTCCGCCTTGGTCTTCTTGGGGGGTGGGGAGACTTCGGGGGTGAGGACCCCCTGCGTTGTGTTCGTCATGGCCGCCACGTCACCTGGTACTCGGGCCGGGATTCGGCTTTCTCCGGCGGGTAGACCTGCTTGACCTGGCCGTCCTGCACCTGCATCAGGACCGCCAGTGCGTTGGTGTTGTCCCCGTTGGGGGCGAACTGGATCGGGCCGTTGCCCACGGTCAGGGGTGCGACCCGGGCCGCGGCGATCGCGTCGCGCACCTTCCGCGGATCGGTGCTCGCGGCCTTGTCGACGGCCTGCGCGATCACCTGCACCGCGTCGTAGGACAGCACCGCGCCGGTGCGCATCGGGTCGCCGTACCGGCGCTGGTACTGCTCCCGCAGCGCGACGGTCTGCGGGTTGGTCGCGTCGTAGTGGTAGTTGGTGCTGAAGTACAGCGCGCCGAGGTCGCCGGCGTCGGTCACGAACTTCGGCTGGTCGAAGGCGCCGTTCGACACGCCCCAGACCGCGTTGAGGTCCGGCTTGACCGAGGCGATCGCCTTGGCCGCCAGCAGGCTGTCGCGGTAGTAACCGGCGACCGCCAGCACGTCCGCCCCGGAGGCCTTGACCTGCGTGACCTGGGCGGTGAGGTCGCTGACGCTCGTCGCGTCGTAGCTGATGTTCGGGCCGACCTCGATGCCCAGCTGTTCGGCCGCCGCGGTGAACGCGTCCGCCGCGCCGCTGCCGAAGTCGCTCTGCTCGTGCAGGAACGCGACCTTGTGCACCGGCTTGCCGGCCTGCTGCGACACCTGCTGGAGGTACTGGGCGGCGGCGGTCGCGATCACCTTGCTGCCGGGCTGCACCCGGAACGCGTACTTGTAGCCGTGGGCGTACACCGCGTCGGAGGCGGTCACGTCGGCGACGAACGGCACCCGGTTGCGTTCCGCGACCACGGCGACGTTCGTGCTGACCGCGCTCTGGTAGGTGCCGACCAGGCCGACCGCACCGGCGGAGATCAGCCGCTGCGCCTCGCTCTGGCCGATGTCGGCCTTGCCCTGGGTGTCCCCGGTGACCAGCTCGACCTTGCGGCCACCGAGGGACTTGATACCGCCTGCCGCGTTGATGGCGTCCACCGCCATCTGGGCGCCGCGGCGCATCTGCTGCCCGTCCACCGCATTGGACCCGCTGACGGGGTGCAGGGCGCCGATCTTCACCGGACCCTCGTCGCGCCCCGCCGCCGCGCCCGCCGCTCCCATCGGAGCCGAGCCCCCGCAGCCGGTCGCGAGCAGGGCGCACGCCCCGAGCGCGGCGATGAGCTTTCGCGCGGACATGTCACCTCGTTCCGCTTGGAGAAACATCGGGAGTGATGCGGGCTATCGTGACACTCGCCCCGTTGACTGGTCAATATCTTGGCGAAACTTGACGGAGCGCCGTCATCAGTGCGAACTTGGTGACCAGCGAGAGACGTCGACATCGAAACACGACGTTTACCGATGTTCCCTCCAGCGAAACGCTAGAACTGGAGGAGGAGAAAGGCAGGTACGCCCCATGACGGGCGCATTGTCCGGAATCCGGGTGCTCGACACGGCCACCCTGTTCGCCGGCCCGCTGGCGGCGACGCTGCTCGGCGACTACGGCGCCGAGGTCGTCAAGATCGAGCACCCGAAGGGCGATCCGGTGCGCAGCCACGGCGCCCAGCGCGACGGCGTCGGCCTGTGGTGGAAGATGCTCGGCCGCGGCAAGAAGGCCATCACCCTGTACCTCGGCTCGCCCGAGGGGCAGGAGATCTTCCGGAAGATGGTCGCCGACGCCGACGTGGTGGTGGAGAACTTCCGGCCGGGCACCCTCGAGCGGTGGGGCCTGGGCTACGAGGAGCTGCGCGAGATCAACCCGGGCCTGGTGCTGGCGCGGGTGACCGGGTTCGGGCAGATCGGGCCGTACGCGAAGCGGCCCGGGTTCGGCACGCTGGCCGAGGCGATGAGCGGGTTCGCGGCGATCACCGGTGAGCCGGACGGGCCGCCGACGCTGCCGCCGTTCGGGCTCGCCGACGGCATCGCGGCGCTGACCACGGCGTACGCGATCATGACCGCGCTGCGGGCGCGGGAGCGGACCGGGCGCGGTCAGGTCGTCGACCTGGCGATCATCGAACCGATCCTGACGCTGCTCGGGCCGCAGATCATCGCCTACGACCAGCTCGGTCAGCTGCAGGAGCGCACCGGGAACCGGTCGGTGAACAACGCGCCGCGCAACACCTACCGCACCCGCGACGGCGGCTGGGTCGCGATCTCGACGAGCGCGCAGTCGATCGCCGAGCGGGTCATGCGGCTGGTCGGACGTCCGGAGTTCATCGACGAGCCGTGGTTCGCCTCCGGCGCGGAACGCGCGAAGCACGCGGACGAACTGGACGAGGCGGTCGGGTCGTGGATCGCGCAGCGGGACCGCGACGAGGTGGTGAAGGCGTTCGAGGAGGCCCAGGCGGCGGTCGCGCCGATCTACACCGCGGCGGACGTGATGAGCGATCCGCAGTTCGAGGCGCTCGGCACGATCGCGACGGTCGACGACGACGAGCTCGGCCCGGTGAAGATGCAGAACGTGCTGTTCCGGTTGTCGGAGACGCCGGGACGGATCGAATCGGCCGGCGCGCCGCTGGGCGCGCACACTTCGGAGGTCCTCGGCCGGTACGGCATCGGTGAAGCGGAACTGGCTCGGCTGCGCGAAAAAGGCGTCGTCCGGTGATTCCCCGCACCTGGTTGTACGTGCCGGGCGACCGGCCGGACCGCATCGGCAAGGCGCTGGCCGGGCCGGCGGACGCGGTGATCCTCGACCTGGAGGACGCGGTTTCGGCGGCGGCCAAGGACTTCGCGCGGCGGACGGTGCTGGAAACACTGGCGGGCCGGTCCGCGTTCGTGCGCATCAACGCGCCGGGCTCGCCGGCGGGCGAGGCCGATCTGCGCGAGCTGGTGTCGGCCGGAGGCCTCGCGGGTGTGCGGGTGCCCAAATGCGAGAACCCGGACGACGTGTGCCGGGTCGCCGACGCGCTCGGGGTGCCCGTGTACCCGATCCTGGAGTCGGCGCTCGGCGTGGAGAACGCGGTGTTGCTGGCGAGCGCGCACCCGCTGGTCGCCGGGATCTCCCTGGGAGAAGCGGACTTGATGGCAGACCTGCGGGTGCGGGGCGACGACGCGCTGGTGTGGCCGCGTTCCCGCGTCGTCGTGGCGGCGCGGGCGGCCGGGTTGCCCAGCCCGGTGCAGAGCGTGTGGACCGCGGTCCGTGACCTGGAGGGCCTGCGGGCCTCCACGGTGGCGGGGCGGGCCGCCGGGTTCTTCGGGCGGTCGGTGATCCACCCCGCCCAGATTCCCGTGGTGCACGAGGTGTGCGCCCCCGATCCGGCCGAGACGGCGTGGGCGCGTGAGCTGCTGGAGCGGCTCTCCTCGTCGGGCGAGTCGGCCTGGATCGACCACAACGGACAGTTCGTGGACGCCGCGATCGTGGCGCGGGCCCGCTGGGTGCTCGAGATCGCGGCGTCGCAGCAAGTCGAGGAAGGTTCTGGTTCATGACACAGGATGCGTTGCTGGCGGCGGTGGCCGGCGGGGTGCGGCTGATCGAGCTCGGTCAGCCGTTCTTCACCGGCATGCCGACGTCGCCGAACCACCCCGGGTTCCGGATGACGTTGATCCGGCGGCACGGGGACATGCAGCGCGCGGACGGCGGGTCGGCGGCCAACGAGATCATCGTGACCGGCGGGCACGTCGGCACGCACATCGACGCGTTGTCGCACGTCAGCCACTGCGGCAAGCTGCACGGCGACGTCGACGCGGCGGAGGCCCAGCGGGGCGGGGTGTTCCGGACGCACGGCGCGGAGAACCTGCCCGGCCTGCTGCGGCGGGCGGTGCTGCTGGACGTCGCCGCGGTGCACGAGGTGCCGACGCTGGAACCCGGTTACGGCGTGACGGCGGAGGACCTGGAGGCGGCCGCGAAGCTGGCCGGCGCGGAGCCGGGGCCGGGGGACGTGGCGCTGATCCGCACGGGCTGGGCGCGCAACTTCTCGGACCCGGCGACGTACATGGGCAAGGAGTCCGGCGTCCCCGGCGCGACCGTGGAGGCCGCTTCGTGGCTCGCGTCGCGGGGCATCGTGGCGACGGGTGCCGACACGACGGCGTACGAGCAGATCCCGGCCGGGGCGGGGCACGCGGTGCTGCCGGTGCACCGGGTGCTGCTCGTCGAGTCGGGGATCTTCATCCTCGAGCACCTGAACCTCGAGGAGATCGCCGAGTCCGGGGTGCGGGAGTTCGTGTTCGTGCTGGCGCCGCTGCGCATCGTCGGCGGTACGGGCTCGCCGGTGCGGCCCCTGGCGGCGGTGGCGGCATGAGCCCGCTCTTCACCTCGGCGGCGTCGGTCCTGGCGCCCTTGCGCAGCCGGCCGGCGGCGGCCCCGGTCCTGCGGGCGTGCCTCCGCGGCACCCCCGCCCCGTTCACCATGAAGGCGGTGATGGCATGACCCGGACGATCGTGCAGCGGCTGGCGGAGTTCGCGGCCTCGGTCCGGGCCAAGGGGCTCCCCGCGGAGCTGCGGGAGGACGCCGCACGGCGGGTGCTGGACGTGCTGGGCAACAGCCTCGCCGCCACCTCCGAGCGTCCGGCGGCCGCGGTCGGCGACCTGGTGCGCGAATGGGGCGGCTCCGGCCGGGCGACGGCGATCGGGTCGGGCGATCGGCTGCCCGAGCCGAGCGCGGCCCTGGTCAACGGCACACTCGCCCATTCGCTGGACTTCGACGACACGCACCTGCCGTCGGTACTGCACCCGTCCGCGTCGGTGGTGCCCGCGGCGCTCGCGGTCGCCGAGGCGCGCGGCTGCTCGGGGGCGCAGTTGCTGGACGCGATCGGCGTCGGCGTCGAGATCACCGTGCGGCTCGGGATGGCCGGCTACGACTCGGAGCTGGGCAACTCCGTGTTCTTCGAGCGCGGCCTGCACGCCACCGCGATCTGCGGTGCGCTGGGGGCCGCGGTGGCGTGCGCCATGCTGTCCGAAGTGGACGAGCAAGGCATCGCGGACGCGCTGGGGATCGCGTCGAGCATGGGATCAGGTCTGCTCGAAGCCAACCGGACCGGCGGCACCGTGAAGCGGGTCCACTGCGGGTGGGCCGCCCACGCGGCGGTGACGGCGGCCGGCATGGCTCGGCACGGCATCACCGGCCCGCCGACGGTGCTCGAGGGCCGGTTCGGTCTGCTGCAGGCGTTCTGCGGTGACCAGACCGATGTGGACGCGATCACCGAGGGCCTCGGCGAGAAGTGGGAGCTGCCCGGCATCTTCTTCAAGCCGTACCCGTGCAACCACTTCACACACACCGGGATCGACGCCGCCCGGCGGTTGCGGGAGCGGGGCGTGGCGGTCGAGGAGATCGAGTCGCTGGAACTCGGCGCGCCGACCGCCGTGCTGCGCACGATCGGCGAGCCGCGGGAGGACAAGATTCGTCCGCGGTCCGGTTACCACGCCGCGTTCTCGGGCCCGTACACGGTGGCGGCGGGTTTCCTGGGCGGCGGCGGGCTGGGCGTCTTCCACGACGACTTCACGGACGAGGCGGCGGCCTCGCCAGAACGGCTGGCGTTGGCGGCGAAGGTCACCTGCGTCCCGGACGCTCGGTGCGACGAGATCTTCCCGCACCAGTTCCCGGCGGTGCTGCGGGCGCACCTCCGTGACGGGCGGACGATCGAGGAACGGGTGGACGCCAACCGTGGTGGGGCGGAGAACCCGCTCGCCGCGGAGGAGCTGGCGCTGAAGTTCCGGTTGAACGCCACGCGCGTGGTGTCGGAGGAAACCGCGGAGCGGATCACGGAGCTGACCTACGGCCTCGCGAAGTTGGCGGACATCGGTGAGCTGACCGCGCTGCTGCGCGCTTGATCTCCGGCCCGCGCCGGCGTGGCGCTCCCGGGTGCCGCGCCGGCGCCTTCCGGGGCACCCGCGGCTGAGGGCGACCCGTTCAAGGAACGAGGACGAGGCGAATCGGGTTGCCCTCCTTGCGATCCAGGTGCTCGACGGCCTTCGCCGCGTCGGCGAGGGGGTAGGTGCCGCTGATGGAGCGGCTCCACTCCACGCGGTGGTAGCGCGCCAGCTCGATGAGCTGCTCGACCGCGCCCGGCTGGGAACCGTAGTGGCCGAGCAGGCGCTGGCCGCGGTAGCTGAAGCCGATGCCGTCGGTCACGGTGAGCGGTTCCGGGGTCAGGCCGACGAGCACGAGACGCCCGCCGAGGCCCAGGCAGCTCACTGCCTGCTCCCGCACCGGCGGCACCCCGGCCATGTCGAACGCCACGTCCAACCCCGCTCCGGCGGTGATGGCGAGGATCTGCTCGCGCAGGGTGGGGTCGCCCGGGTCCAGTGCCAGGTCGGCGCCGAACTCCAGTGCCCGCTCCCGCGCCGCCGCCAACGGGTCGACCGCGACGATCGGGGCGGCGCCGATCAGCCGGAGCAGCTGCACCGCGTGCACACCGAGCCCGCCCGCACCCCACACACCCGCCGGGCGGGCCGGCTGGGCCTGGCCGGTGCCGGTGACCGCGCCCCAGGGCGTGGACACCGCGTCCGGCACGATCGCCGCCTGCACGAGCGGCAGGTCGTCGGGGATCGGGATGAGGGTGTGCTGACTGGCGAGGGCGTACTCGGCCCAGCCGCCGTCGTAGTCGACGCCGCGTGTGCGGACCTGCAGGCACGGGCCGCGGAAGCGGACGCAGTTCGGGCACTGGCCGCACCGCTCACCCGCCTCGAGGGCGACGCGCTGGCCCTCCTGCCACCGGTCCGGCACGTCGCGCCCGATCGCGTCGATCTCGCCCGCCACCTCGTGACCCAGGGTGACCTCGGGCGCCTCCAGGAAGAGCGGCGTGAGGGTGCCGTCGATCAGGTGGACGTCCGACAGGCACACCCCGGCCGCGCGCACCTTGATCCGGACCTGGCCCGGCCCGGGTTCGGGGACCGGCACCTCCCGGACACCGAACTTGCGCGAGCCGATCTCCAGCCTTCCGGCCAGCATGGTGGCCATGCGGGACCTCCCGTTCGTCGCGGTGGCGTTCGCCCACATGGTGGCCCAGCTACGCGTCTCTCACACGTGACTTCCCCCTTCTTGGCACGATCGGTGGCAGAATCGGAGCACACCCGGCTGGGGGCGCCCATGGTGATTCTGGTGGTCATCGTCAGCCTCATCGGCCTGTTGCTCGTCGGCGCGGGGGTGTACGACGTGCGCACCCGCCGCAAGCGCCCGGTGACCGCCTGGGCGCCGGACGAGCTCATCGAGCACCGCCGCGACCTGCGCGCCGCGGCGGGCGTGAACTTCCGCGTGCGCGACTTCGGTTGGATGGCCGTGCGGCACCGCAGGTGACGGTTCCTCCCGCGGCTTCTCCCGAGCACGTGGAAACGAGGCGGGCGTAGCGCGCACCAGTCACGGCGCAATGACCACGTGGGCGACCGCCACGCCGGCCCGAGCCCAGCAACGGCTCGCACCTGTCAGCGACCCCGGTGGAAGGCCGTGCGGCGCCGCACACCACGGTGACGGTTCACCCGCGGCTTCTTCCGAGCACGTGGATACGAGGCGGGCGGCGCGCGCACCCGCCACGGCCGAATCACCACCTGGGCGAGCCCGCGCCAACCCGAGCCCAGCAACGGCTCGCACCTGTCAGCGACCCCGGTCGAATGCCGAACGGCGCCGCACACCGCGGTGACGGTTCGACCCGCGGCTTCTCCGAGTACGCGGATACCAGGCGGGCGGCGCGCGCACCCGCCACGGCGGAATGACCAAGTGGGCGAGCCCCGCCCCAGTCCGAGCCCCGCAGCAGCTCACGCCGGCCAGCGACCCCGGGGACGCCGTGCAGCGCCGGCACACCACGGTGACGCTTCGACCCGCGGCTTCTTCCGAGCACGTGGATACCAGGCGGGCGGCGCGCGCACCCGCCACGGCCGAATCATCACGCAGGCGACCGCCACGCCAGCCCGATCCCCGCAGCAGCTCGCGCCTGTCAGCGATCCCGGTCTGACGCCGTGCGGCGCCGCACACCACGGTGACGGTTCCTCCGAGCAGGTGGATACGAGGCGGGCGTCGCGCGCACCAGCCACAGCGGAACCCCCCGTGGGCGACCGCCACGCCAGCCCGAGCCCAGCAGCGGCTCGCACCCGTCAGCGACCTCGGTCGAATGCCGAACGCCGCACACCGCGGTGACGCTTCCCCATCGGGGCGGTGAGTGGACACTCGAGGGTGCCCCGATCTTTGCGCGGGTCGCGGGATTCCCGGGCTGTCGGTCTCGGTGGCTGAGGCAATCAGGTGCGCGAGGGGCGGGGTGCGCCGAGCCTAGGGCCAGGGTGGGTTGGCTGCCTGCGCGAGTGTCGCACCAGCACGAGGGCCCAGTACCGGTTGGCGTCCGCCGGGGCCTTGCCAGCCTGGGCGCCACGGCCAGCGTCCACGCGCATCCGCGTGCACGAGTTGTGTGGCGTGGACCCCGGGGCCGTACAGGTCGACCGCGGTGAGCAGGTGCACCGACGGCACCTCCACCGCCACGGCCTCCAGCAGCAGGTTGCCCGGGCCCGGCAGCCGCTCCCCCGGCTCCAGGTCCGGCTCGCCCGTGCGGAGCAGGTGCGCGGCGACGTCGTCGAGCAGGCCGCGCGCCCGATGGGGCTCCATCGCGGTCACCACCAGCTCCGGTCTGCCCCGGCCCGTCAAGCCCGCGGTGTACGCCCACGGCGGGCGGGAACCGTTGCCCTCGAACGAAATCACCGCCCACCCGTGCTCGCCGATGATCTCGCGCAGGTGGCGCAGGTTCCCGGACGGCCGACCGCACTTTCCGCACATCGTCTCCCCCTCGGAGTTCGGGTTGCTGTGCGATCGACTATGCAGGGCGGCACCGACAAAAAGACAGTCCCGCCCGCGCCGTGTTCACCCGATCGTGGCTAATCGGGGAAAGATTCCCGGTGCAGCACCCCGTGGAGCGCGTCGCGGAGGACATCCACGTGCCCGGACGGCACACCGGACACGGTTCGCCAGGCCACGTAACCGTCCGGGCGCACCAGCAGGCACCCGGCCTCGTCGAGGTCCGACACCCGGCGCCAGTCGCCGTAGGCATCCCGGGCGCCCGCGTCGCCGATCCGCACCGCCCGCAACGACAACTCCTCCGCCGCGGAAACCCAGTCACCACCGGCGAGACCGGTCACCACGGTGAACTCTCCGCGCCCGACCAGATCCAAAGTAGACACGCGTTCGCCGTGCTCGTCCACCAGCCACGCGTGCGGCAGCTTCGCACCGGGCCGGGTCGAGGGCTGGTGGAACAGCTCCGGATCCCGCTCCCACACCTCCGGCGGAGCGCCGTCCGGGATCACCGCGCCCGACGAGTACCGCTGGTTCAGCTCGACGCCGTGTGCGTTGAACTCGTAGTTCTTCAGCTCGATCGCCTCGTGCAGGGCCTGCCGCCGCTTGACGCCCTCCGCATCGTCGGCCCGGCACGCGGCCAGCCCGGCCACGATGCCCTCGTCGTCGCCACCACCCGCGATGCCCAGCGCCGCGAAGATCGGCCCGAACTGGTCGCGACTCAGGTTCGCGCGGTCCACGATCTGCTTGCCCACCGGCGCCCGCTCCGCCGTGTACGTGTCGAGCAGACCCGGCCCCGCCTCGCCGCGCAGGACCATCGCCAGCTTCCACGCCAGGTTGTAGGAGTCCTGGATGGAGGTGTTGGAGCCGAGCCCGTTCGACGGCGGGTGCCGGTGCACGGCGTCGCCGGCGCAGAAGACCCGGCCACGGGAATACTCGGTGGCGTAGGAGTGGTTGACCGTCCACAGTGAAGTGGAGGTGATCTCGACGTCGACCGACGGGTCGCCGACCAGGTCGTGCACGATCTCCCGCGCGACCGCTCCGTCGACCTCCGGCGGCGGCTGCGAGATGTCGTAACCCCAGGTCAGCAGCCATTCGTCCCACGGCCGCACCATCCGCACCAGACCCATCCCGATGCCGCCGAGGTGCGCCCCTGGCCGCATCACCCAGTACAGCACGCTCGGCCGGTGCGCGACGTGCCGCGACAGATCGGCCCGGAACACGATGTTCATGCTCCCGGCCTTGCCGCTCTGCCCGGCGATCGGCAGCCCGATCTGTTCGGCCACCAGGCTGCGCCCGCCGTCCGCGCCGATCAGGTACCGCGCGCGGACGGTGAACTCGTCGCCCCGCACCCGGTCGAGCAGCCGCGCCGTCACGCCGTCCGCGTCCTGTTCCAGCGACCGGAACTCGGTGTCGAACCGGACCTTCGCGCCGCGGGCCGCGGCGTTGCTGACCAGGATCGGTTCCAGGTAGGTCTGCGGCAGGTCGATCATGCCGCACGGGCTGGCCGCCGCGTACTCGCTGAGCAACCGCGGCCCGGTCCCCCACGTGCGGATGCGGCCGATCTCGTCCCCGGCCAGCGACGTGCACAGCACGGTGTCGCCCATCAGCTCCTGCGGGGTGCCCGCGGCCAGCGCCTCTTTCTCGACACCGGCGTCCCGCAGCACCTCGAGGGTGCGCTGGTTGGTGATGTGGGCGCGCGGGGTGTTCGCGACCCAGCCGTACTTGCTGACGAGCAGCGTCCGCACCCCGTAGCCGGCCAGCAGCAGGGCCGCCGAGCCGCCCGCGGGGCCGCTGCCGACGACCAGGACGTCGGTGTCGAAGGTCTGCATGGAAACTCCTAGCGCGCGATGCGGAAGGTGAACTCGAGCAACCGCCACTCGCCGTCCACGACCCGCCCGTCCGGGGTGGGACCGTGCTGGGGGACGAAGTCGACGACGAGGGAGTCCTTGACGCCGAAGACGGTGTCGCCGCGCCCGGACGAGGCGTCCAGGTACGGCCCGCCCCGCACGAACAGCTGCGTGATGAGCTGCTGGCGCCCCGGCGCGTTGATCATGAAGTGCACGTGCGGCGCCCGCCACGGGTGCCGTCCGGTGGCCGCGAGCATCTGGCCGACCGGGCCGTCGTCCGGGATCGGGTACTCCTTGGGCAGGATCGACCAGAACCGCACGCGGCCGTCGGCGTCGCTGTGGAAGCGGGCGCGCAGCACCGGTCCGTCGAACTCGGGCAGCTGGACGTCGTAGAAGCCGTCCTCGTTGGCCTGCCAGACGTCGACCACGGCGTCGGGGACCGGGTTGCCGTCGGGGTCGGTGACGCGGACGTCGGCCCACATCGGCGTGCCCGGCAGGCCGCGGGCGATGTCGGTGCCGTGCTCGACGGCCGGCGGGCCCTCGACGTAGAACGGGCCGAGCACCGCCGACGGTGTGGTGTCCGGGGTGCGGGAGTTGGTGAGGACGTCGACCGCGCTGGACACGCCCAGCACGTCGGAGAGCAGCACGAACTCCTGCCGCGTGTCGGTCGTGATGTGGCCGGCGCGGGTCAGGAAGTCGATCGCGTACTGCCATTCGCCCTGGGTGACGTCGTTGGCGGTGACGTAGTGGTGCAGATGCCGGACAAGGTCGGTGACCAGCTGTTTCGCGCGCGGGTCCGGGGCGTCGTCGAAGCTCGCGACGACCTGGCGGGTGAGCCAGCTCAGGTCGGGCACGGCGCGGCCGCCGCCCGGGCGCTCGCCGTGCCACGCCTGCCGCAGCAGCTCCTCGATGCCGTCGCGGGTCAGCTCGCGCGGGTTCGGGTACGGCTTGGCGGTGGCCAGTTCGGCCGCGCGCGGCACGTCGTCGAGGCTCATGCCCAGCTCCTGCAGCGACGTCGGGCCGCCGCAGCGGACGATGAGGTCGTACACCCCGCTGGGCGCGTCGGCGGTGCCGAGCGCCGCCGCGATGCGGGTCATGGCTTCGGACGCGGCCGTGGCGTTGTAGGCCATGGCGTGCGGGAGGATCACCGTGTGGGTCTCGGCGTGCGGCAGGTCGAACGAGCCACCGAGGGTGTGGCAGAGTTTGTGGTGCAGGCTCATCCCGACGGTGGCCAGGCAGGTCCCGGCGAGCCACGCCGCCTGCAACAGGTCCGCCCGCGCGTCCACATCGGACGGTCGTTCGACGAGGGCGGGCAGCGACCGGGCGATGCGCGTGATCGCGTCCAGGGCCATGCCGTCGACAACCGGGTTCGCCTGCGGTGAGTACAGCGCTTCCACCGCGTGGGCCATCGCGTTGATGCCGCTGGTGACCGAGACGGCGACGGGCAGACCGAGCGTGAGGTCGACGTCGTAGATGACCGTCTCGGGCAGGATCGCGGGCGACGACCGGGTGGTCTTGCGGCCGTTCTCCGTCTCGCCGAGGACGGGTGTGACCTCGGAACCGGCGTACGTGGTCGGCAGGATGACCTGCGGCAGGTCGGTGCGCACGGCGAGCGCCTTGGCCAGCCCGGTGGTCGAGCCGCCGCCGATCGCGACCAGGCAGTCCGCCTCGTGCTCGGCCAGCGCCTTGAGGGCCCGCTCGGTGACCTCGACGGGCGTGTGCATGACGGCGCCGTCGAACTCCCCGGCGAGCAGCGACCCCAGCGCGTCACGCACCGGCTGGGCGGCTCGGTGGAGTGGCGGGCTGGACAGCAACAACGCCCGCGTCCCGCCGAGCCGTTCCACCTCCTCGCGCACCTGAGCCACCGTCCCCGAACCGAAAACGACCCGAGCCGGATGAGCCGAGTAGACGAAGCCCCGCATCGCGCTCCACTCCCTTTGCCGCCGATGTGTTGACGAGTATCGGGCGCACCGGAGGACCGGCGCCTGCACGTTCTGAGCGTCCTTCGGCACGAAACGCGCATGCGAGCGAGCGTACGACGCACGCGGCGCGGTGCCGTTGATCGGTAAAACCCGAGCTGGGTGGTCATCGACCACCTGCCCGAGGTGAGCGGACAACGGTTCCCGTCATCCCGGAGCCTGCCCGTCCGGCGAGGACATCTTTTGATCTTTTTCCTGGCCTTCGGCCAGGGGCGCCTACGGCGCCGAACGTACCTTGGGCGGACCTCCCCCGCCCCCTCTTTGAGTGTGTGTTGGTCGCCGAGCAGGCGTGTCAAGGCGGGAAAGAGTACCTTGACACGCCTGGTCTGCGACCAAATGCGGGCTGGGGATCGGGGGCGGGGGAGGTCTGGGGCGTAGTCGGATTCGTCGCGTTGCCGGCTCGCGGTTTGCAGGGGGTGCGGCCGTTTCTCGGGGCGGTCGCTGCGGTGCCGGAACGTAAGCGATCTTCGTGCTAGGCGTGGTCTCTCCGGTATGCGGCCGGGGTGGTGCCGAGCCGGCCGCGCATCACCCGCGTCAGGTGTTCCTGGTGGGAGAATCCGCACCGCACGGCGACCTCCGGGATCGGCAGCGCGCTGCCACGCAGCAGGCGGCACGCGTGCTCGACCCGCAGCCGCATCAGGTACCGGTGCGGCGTCTCGCCCGTCGCGGCCTTGAAGCGGCGGGTGAACTGGCTGACGCTCAGCGCCGCAGCGGCCGCGAGTTCGGCCAGCGGCAGCGGTTCAGCCAGGCGCTGCTCCATGAGTTCGCGCGCCGCGGCGAGCTGTGTCCGGGACAGGCCGCCCGGCTCCGGCTCGACGGCCGTCCCGTAGCGGTGGGCGAGGTGCGCGGCCAGGAGCCCGCCGAGGTGGTCGACGTAGGTCCGGGCCGTCGGCGTCCACTGCCGCAGCACGCCGTCCAGGCTCAGCATCACCTGTTCAGCGAGCGGATCGGCGACGACGACCTCCTCGCCGAGGTCGACCGGGCCGCCGGCGGCCTCGCGCAACACCGAGTCGGGCAGGTAGGCGTGCACGGTCCGCAGCTTCCCGCCCAGTTCCACGGTGAGGTCGTGCCCGGCGGGGTGGAGGAACAGCCCGCCGGCGGGGATGTGCGCCACGTGGTGCCGCCCGCGGCGGACCGTCACCGGGCCGTCGAGGTGCAGGATCACCAGGTGGGTGCCTGCCGCGTCGAAGCTCGCGCGGTACGGCGTTTCAGCCTGGGTGGAGACGTAGAGCCGGTCCCAGCCCAGGCCCGCGCTGGAGCGGGCCGGGTGGATCCACGGCTGGCGCAGGATGCCGTTCGTGTCGGCCAGGCTCAGCTCGGGCACGTTTCCTCCTCGGCGTCGAGGTCGTGCCCAGTCTAGGTCGTCGTCAGGCGCGCGAAAGGTGGTGACGGGTCCGCGGAGCCGCGGCGCTCCGGAACCCCGGGCGTGCGGTCTCCAGCCGGCGGGCGGCCACCTCGCCGCGGATCCGGAGCGCGTCGCGGTCTTCGACGTCGAAACTGCCGGACATCCGCGGCGGCGCCTGGCGGCGGTGGTTGCGGTTGAGGCCCCACACGATCAGGGCGATGAGCAGGAGGAACATCAGCAATCCGGTCATGGCAGAAATTATTCGCTGCACGAGAAGCTGCCAGAAGTGGCAGAACGGACCTTGTGCAGCAAAATCCTGCCAGCTACCGTGTGGGCATGCTCCGCACCGTGGCCTCCGTCCTGGTCGACCGCTCGGCCGTCTTCGAGTTCGGCGTCGTCTGCGAGGTGTTCGGCATCGACCGCACCGACGACGGCGTGCCGTACACCGAGTTCCGCGTGTGCGGTGAGCGCGCGGGGGAGCGCATCCAGGCGAGCGTCGGCGTCGAACTGGTGCCCGAATACGGGCTCGAGGGCCTCGAGGGCGCCGACCTGGTGACCATCCCGGCGGCGGCGGTCCGGGACGAGTACCCGCCTGCGGTGCTGGACGCGATCCGCCAGGCTCACGCGAACGGCGCCACGCTCCTCACCGTCTGCAGCGGCTCGTTCCTGCTCGGCGCCACCGGGCTGTTGAACGGCCGTCCGTGCACCACCCACTGGAAGCACATCGACGAGTTCAAGCAGCGCTTCCCCGAGGCCTTCCTCGACCCGGACGTGCTGTTCGTCGACGACGGGGACATCATCACCAGCGCCGGCACCGCGGCCGGCATCGACGCGTGCCTGCACCTGGTCCGCCGCGAGCTCGGCTCGGCGGCCGCGACGGCGATCGCCCGCCGGATGGTCGTGCCGCCGCAGCGGGACGGCGGCCAGCGGCAGTTCGTCGCGCTGCCCATGCCGGAGTGCACTGGGGACAGTCTGGAACCGGTGCTGTCGTGGATGATCGAGCACCTCGCCGAGGAGCACACGGTCCCCGCGCTGGCCCGGCGCGCCCAGATGTCGGAACGCACCTTCGCCCGCCGGTTCGCGGCCGAAACCGGCACGACGCCCGTCAAGTGGCTCACCACGCAACGGGTCCTGCACGCGCGAACCCTCCTCGAAGAGACCCGCCTGGGCATCGAGGAGATCGCCCGCGAGTGCGGGTTCAGCACCGGCGCCCTGCTCCGACACCACTTCCACCGCGTGGTCGGGGTGTCCCCGCACGACTACCGCCGCACGTTCGCCGCGTCGTGAGGCATGCTGGGCCTCGTGGCCTATGACGTAACCGCAGTACGCAAGCACTTCCCCGCGCTCGAGGAGGGCGCCGCGCACTTCGACGGACCCGGCGGCTCGCAGGTGCCGGACGTGGTGGGCGAGGCCGTCGCCGCGACGCTGTGCGCGGCCATCGCCAACCGCGGCTCGACGACGGCCGCGGAGCGGCGTGCGGACCGCGTCGTCGTCGAGGCCCGGCAGGCCGCCGCCGACCTCCTCGGCGCGCAGCCGGGCGGGATCGTGTTCGGGCGCAGCATGACGCAGCTGACCTACGACTTCTCCCGCGCGCTCGCCAAGACGTGGCGGCCGGGCGACGAGGTCGTGGTGACGCGGCTGGATCACGACGCGAACATCCGGCCCTGGGTGCAGGCCGCCGAGGCGCACGGGGTCACCGTGCGGTGGACCGACTTCGACCCGGCCTCCGGCGAACTCCCCGTCGAGGCGGTCAGCGGCCTGCTCTCGGACCGCACCCGCCTGGTCGCCGTCACGGCCGCGTCCAACCTGCTCGGCACGCGCCCGGACGTCCCCGCGATCGCCGCCGCCGTGCACGAAACCCGCGCCCTGTTGTACGTCGACGGCGTGCACCTGACCCCCCACGCGCCGGTCGACGTCACCGCGCTCGGCGCGGATTTCTACGGCTGCTCCCCGTACAAGTTCCTCGGCCCGCACCTCGGCCTGGTCGCCGCCGCGCCCGGACTGCTCGAGACCCTGCACCCGGACAAGCTCGCGCCGTCCACCGACGCCGTGCCCGAGCGGTTCGAGCTGGGCACCCTCCCCTACGAACTCCTCGCCGGCACCACGGCCGCCATCGACTTCCTGGCGGGACTCGCGCCGGGCGAGGGCACGCGACGGCAACGGCTGCTGCGCTCGCTGACCGCGCTGGAGGAGTACGAGCAGGGCCTGCTCGATCGGCTCGACGCGGGCCTGGCGGAGATCCCGGGCGTGACGCGCTACGGCTCCCCCACGCGCCGCCGCACACCGACGGTCCTGTTCTCGGTCGAGGGCGTGCCCTCGCCCGTGGTCTACGAGCGACTGGCCGCGCGGGGCGTGAACGCGCCGGCGGGCAGCTTCTACGCCCTGGACTGCTCGCGCCACCTGGGCCTCGGCGACACGGGCGCGGTCCGCGCGGGCATCGCGCCGTACACGACCGCCGCCGAGGTCGACCGGCTGCTGGACGGGATCCGCGACCTCTGACCGGGCGAGGTGCACAGGCGGAAGGGCCAGCCTGTGCACCTCGCACAGTGACCGGAGGATTCCCGCTGTTTACGGTGCTGGGAACCGCTTCTTCTCCGGATAAGGAGGTCGGTATGGCCTCGTCGGTCGGTGTCGACGACTACGCCCTGACCAGGGTCCCGGACAGCGCCCGCTACTCCTGGTGGTCGGTCGCGATCCAGCGTTTCGGTCAGGTGTCCGCGCTGTCGCAGTTCCTGCTGGGCGCGACGGTCGGCTTCGGAATGGGCTTCTGGCAGGCGTTCCTCGCGTTCACCCTGGGCTCGGTCATCCTCGAGCTCATCACCATCCTCGTCGGCGTGATCGGCATGCGCGAAGGCCTGTCGACGTCGATGATCGCCCGCTGGACCGGCTTCGGCCGCGGCGGATCGGCGCTGATCGGGCTCGCGATCGGCATCAGCCTCATCGGCTGGTTCGGCATCCAGTCCGCGGTGTCGGCGCAGGGGCTCGTCTCACTCATGGGCGGGCTGCCGGAGTGGGCGTGGGCGCTGGTTTTCGGCCTGGTCGTGACCGCGATCGTGGTGCGCGGTTTCCACTCGATGGCGTGGACGGCCTACCTGATGGTGCCGGCGTTCCTGATCCTGGTCGGCTGGTCGATCATCTCCGAACTGTCGTCCCACGACGTCGGCGCGCTCGTGTCGTCGGCGCCGCCAGGCCCGCAGCTGAGCCTGCTGCAGGGCACCACGCTCGTCGCGGGCGGGTTCATCGTCGGCGCGGTGATCACGCCGGACATGACGCGGTTCAACCGCAGCACCGTTGACGTGGTCAAGCAGACACTGCTCGGCATCACGCTCGGCGAGTACGTCATCGGCATGGCCGGTGTGCTGCTGGCGCACGCGGTGAAGTCGGCGGAGATCACCACGATCGTCACGTCGTCGGTCGGCTGGGTCGGTCTGCTGATCGTCATCGCGGGCACCATGAAGATCAACGACTGGAACCTGTACTCGTCCGGGCTCGGCGTCGTGAACTTCATCGGCACGGTGTCCGGCCGCACGGCCCACCGCGGCCTGACCACCGCGGTCCTCGGCGTGATCGGCAGCGTGCTCGCCGCCGCCGGCATCCTCGGACGGTTCACCGACTTCCTCGCGCTGCTGGGCGTGGCGTTCCCGCCCATCGCCGGGATCATGGTGGCCGAGTACTTCGTGGTGAAGAAGTGGCGTGGCGATCTGGAAGCCGCCCGTGCCAGGGGAACCGTGCCCGAGGAAGCCCCGGTGTGGGTGCCGGCCACGATCGTCGTCTGGGTCGCCGCGGGGCTGGTCGGCGAGTTCGTCGACTGGGGTCTGCCCAGCATCAACTCGCTCGTCGTGGCGTTCGTGCTCTACGCGGTCGCGGGGAAGCTCGGCCTGGTCCGCGGTGTCGGTCGTAGCCGCACCGCCGACGCCGAACCCGCTCCCGCCGTCTAGGAAAGGAAGAACTCTCGTGCGCATCGGCATCGACGTCGGCGGCACCAACACCGACGCGGTCCTGCTGGACGGGCGGCAGGTGCTCGCCTCGGTCAAGACCAGCACCACCGAGGACGTCACCTCGGGCATCGTCGCCGCGATCGACGGTCTGCAGCGGCAACGTGCGTTCGACCCGGCCGCGGTGCAGGCGGTGATGATCGGCACCACGCACTTCATCAACGCACTGGTGGAGGCCCACCGTCTCGCGCCGACCGCCGCGGTGCGGCTCAGCCTGCCCGCCGGCGCGTCACTGCCGCCGATGGTGGACTGGCCGCAGCGGCTGGTGGACGCGGTGTCCGGGCGCAGCTACCTGGTGCACGGCGGGCACGAGTTCGACGGCCGCCACATCGCCGAGCTCGACGAGAGCGAGCTGCGCAAGGCGGCCGACGACATGGGTGCGGCCGGGGTGCGCAGCGTCGCGATCACGTCCGTCTTCTCCCCCGTCAACGCCGAGTTCGAAGCCCGCGCGGCGGAGATCATCTCCGCCCAGCTGCCGGACGTGGCGATCTCGCTGTCGCACGAGATCGGCCGCATCGGCCTGCTGGAGCGGGAGAACGCGACCGTCATCAACGCGGCGCTGCGGGAGCTGGCCGCGCACATCGTGGACGGGCTGGCCGCGTCCGTGTCCGGCGCCGGCATCACCGCGCCGCTGTACCTGAGCCAGAACGACGGCACGCTGATGGACGTCGACTTCGCCCGCCGCTACCCGGTGGCGACGTTCGCCTCGGGTCCGACCAACTCGATGCGCGGCGCCGCCGTGCTGTCCGGTCTGGACACCTGCGCGGTCGTCGACGTCGGTGGCACGACCAGTGACGTCGGCGTGCTGCGGCAGGGCTTCCCGCGCGAGGCGACCACGGACGTCAGCGTCGCCGGTATCCGCACCAACTTCCGCATGCCCGACGTGCTGTCCATCGGCATCGGCGGTGGCAGCCGGGTGCGGGGGAACGCCGGTGACGTGACCGTCGGCCCCGACTCGGTGGGGTACGAGCTGACCTCGAAGGCGCTGGTCTTCGGCGGCGACACGCTCACCGCGACCGACATCGCGGTGGCCACGGGACGCGTCGAGATCGGCGACCCCAGCCTCGTCGCCCACCTCGACCGCGGCCTGGTGCGGGCCGCACTGGACAGGATCGCCGCGGATGTCGCCGACGTGGTCGAGCGGATGCGCACCTCGGCCGAGCCGCTGCCGGTGGTCGCCGTCGGCGGCGGATCGGTGCTGCTGCCGGACGAGCTGTCCGGCGCCGGGACGGTGCACCGGCCGGAGAACTACGCGGTGGCCAACGCGATCGGCGCGGCCATCGCCCAGATCGGGGGCGAGGTCGACCGCGTGTACGCGATCGAGCCGGGCCGCCGCGAGGCCGTCGTCGAGGAGGCCAAGCAGGAAGCGGTGGACCGCGCGGTCGCGGCCGGGGCCAGCCCGGCGTCGGTCGGGATCGTCGACTTCGACGAGGTGCCCATCCCCTACCTGCCCGGCAACGCCACCCGCATCCGCGTCAAGGCGGTCGGCGACCTGCAGCTGGGGGCGTGACGATGCGCGAGATCACGATCGACCACCTCGGCGACATCGCGCGCGGCGCGGCGATCCTCGGCACCGGCGGTGGTGGCGACCCCTACATCGGGCGGCTGCTCGCGTCGTCGGCGGTGCGCACGCACGGGCCGGTCCGGCTGGTACCGCTGGACGAGGTCGGCGACGACGCGGTGGTCCTGCCCGTCGCGATGATGGGCGCGCCGACGGTGATGGTCGAGAAGCTGCCCTCGGCCGAGCAGGTCGGGCTGGCCGCCCGCACCCTGGCGACGTACCTGGGCAAGGAGCTCACGCACATCGCGTGCGCCGAGGCCGGCGGGGTCAACTCGCTGATCCCGGTGGTCGCGGCCGCGCAGCTGGGCCTGCCGCTGGTGGACGCCGACGGCATGGGCCGCGCGTTCCCCGAGCTGCAGATGGTGCTGCCCACGCTGTACGGCATCCGCGCGACCCCGATGTCCATCGCCGACGAGAAGGGCAACCGCGGCGTACTGGACACAGTGGACAACCACTGGGCGGAACGGCTGGCCCGCTCGGCGACGATCGACATGGGTTGCTCGGCCATGATCAGCAACTACGCGATGTCCGGCGCGCAGGCACGCGAGTCGCTGGTGCCCGGCACCCTCAGCCTGTGCGCCGAACTGGGCGCCCGGGTGCGGCAGGCGCGCGCCGAGCACGCCGACCCCGTCGCCCGGGTGGTGGAGCGGCTCGGCGGCCGGAAGCTGTTCAGCGGCAAGGTCGTCGACGTCGCCCGGCGCACGGTGACCGGCTTCGCCCGCGGCGAGGCCAGGCTGTCCGGAATGGACGCCGACACCGGAAGCGAGATGGTGCTGAAGTTCCAGAACGAGCACCTGGTCGCGGAGCGGGACGGAATCACGGAAGCGTCGGTACCCGATCTGATCTGCTGCCTGGACCGCGAGTCCGGCGAAGCGGTGACCACCGAGGGGCTGCGCTACGGGCAGCGGGTCGTGGTCATCGCGGCGCCCGCGGACCCGCGCTGGCACACCCCCGAAGGCATCGAACTGGCCGGGCCGCGGTACTTCGGCTACGACATCGACCCCGTCGGGGTGAGCGCGTGAGCTGGACGCTGACCGAGGACCACCTCGAAGACCTCGCGCGCGGCGCGGCCGTGCTCGGCACCGGCGGCGGTGGCGACCCCTACGTCGGGCGGCTGCTGGTGCGGCAGGCGATCCGCGAGCACGGGCCGATCACCGTCCTCGACCCGTCCGAGGTCGGCGACGACGACCTGGTCGTGCCGACCGCGCAGATGGGCGCACCGACCGTGGTGCACGAGAAGCTGCCCAGCGGTGAGGAACCCGTGCTGGCCCTGCGGACGCTGGAGAAACACCTCGGCACCCGGGCGAGCGCGACCATGCCGATCGAGTGCGGGGGGATCAACTCGATGATCCCGCTGGTCGTGGGCGCGCGGCTCGGGCTGCCGGTGGTCGACGCCGACGGGATGGGCCGCGCGTTCCCCGAGCTGCAGATGGAGACCTTCGGCGTGTACGGCGTGACCGGCTCGCCGATGGCGATCGGCGGGGAACGCGGCGAGACCACGATCATCGACACCGGCGCGGACAACCGGCGGATGGAGTGGCTCGCGCGCGGCGTCACGATCCGGCTCGGCGGCGTGGCGCACATCGCCGAGTACGCGATGAGCGGCGCCGAGGTCAAGCGCACCGCGGTGCCGCGCACGCTGTCGCTCGCGCTGACGGTGGGCCGCACCATCCGCGAGGCCCGGGAACGCAACCTCGACCCCGTCAGCGAGCTGAGCACCGCCCTGGGCGAGACGCTGTACCGGAACCTGCGGGTGCTGTTCCGCGGCAAGGTGTCCGATGTGGAGCGCCGGACGGAGGCGGGCTTCGCGCGCGGCCGGGCGTCGGCGGTGTCGTTCGACGGCGGGCACAAGCTCGAGCTGGTGTTCCAGAACGAGAACCTGCTGGCCCTGGTGGACGGCGAGGTGCGGTGCCTGGTGCCGGACCTGGTGTGCGTGCTGGAGTCCGAGTCGGCGGAACCGATCACGACCGAGACGCTGCGCTACGGCCAGCGGGTCGTGGTCGTCGGGATCTCGACGCCGGAGCTGATGCGCACGCCCGAGGCGCTGGCCACGTTCGGGCCGGCCGCGTTCGGGCTGGCCTACGAGTTCACCCCCGTGGAGGTGCTGGTCTGAGCCGTTCGGCACCACGTTCACGGCGGGCTCGACGCTCTACCCGGACGGCGGCTGCTCGTTCCACTGAACCGTGACGCGGTACTCGCTGTCCCGGCGGTCGGTGATGAACATGTGCCCCGGCGAGTGGGTGATCGCGAACGGCGGCTTGGAAGCCATCAGCGCCGCCTGCGGCGTGACCCCGCACGCCCAGAACACCGGCACGTCACCGGGTTCGGCCCGGACCGGGTCGCCGAAATCGGGCCGGTCCAGGTCGGCGATGCCCAGCTCCGCCGGATCGCCGGTGTGGACCGGCGCGCCGTGCACCGCGGGCATCGCCCCGCTGATCGCGGTCGCCTCGGCGACCCGGTCCGCCGGGATCGGGCGCATCGACACGACCATCGGGCCGTGCAGGCGCCCCGCCGGGCGGCACCGGCGGTTCGTCACGTACATCGACACGTTGCGGCCCTGTTCGATGTGCCGCAGCGGAATGCCGGCGGCGAGCAGGCCGGTCTCGAACGTGAAGCTGCAGCCGATGGAGAACGCGACCAGGTCCTCCTGCCACAGGCCGCTCACGTCGTCGACCTCCCCGGCCAGCTCGCCGTCGCGCCAGACGCGGTAGCGGGGCAGGTCGCGGCTGAGGTCGGCGCCGGGCGCGAGCACCGTCGACGTGCTGCCCGGGTCGGTGACGTCGAGGACGGGGCACGGCCGCGGGTTGCGCTGGCAGAACAGCAGCACGTCGTAGGCCCAGTCGCGGGGGACGGCGATCAGGTTGGTCTGCGTGAACCCGGCCGCCCACCCGGACGTCGGTGCCACGGTCCCGGCGCGGAAGGCCGCGCGCGCTCGCTCCGGGGACACGGTCGCTGGATCGTCTACCCTGGTCATGCTCCCAGCTCAGCACATGAAGGCAAGCATGCGCATCACCTCGGCGGACGTGCCGGCACTCGAGCGGGGCGTCGCGCTGCTCGGATCCGGCGGGGGCGGGGACACGATGACAGCGGCGGTGCTGCTGCGCCGGCTGGTCACCGACGGCCCCGAACCCGAGGTGCTCCCCGTGGACGCGCTGGACCCCGCGGCCGTCGTCCTGCCGGTGGGCATCGTCGGCGCGACGGCCGCCTTCACCGAGAAACTGCCCAGCGGCGCGGAGTTCGCGACAGCGGTGTCGGCGATCGAACGGTGGACCGGTGACCGCGCCGACGTCCTCGTGTCGATCGAGATCGGCGGGCTGAACGGGCTGATGCCGCTGGTCGTCGCCGGGGACCTAGGCCTGCCGTGCGCGGACGCGGACCTGTCCGGGCGCGGGCTGCCGCGGCTGGACCAGCTGTCCATCGCCGCCACCGGACGTGGGCTGGCGCCGGCCGCGATCGCCGAACCGGGCGGCCAGGTGCTGGTGCTGGCGGCCGGTTCGGACGCCTCCGTCGAACGCGGCGCCCGTGCCTTCCTGGCGAGTTCCGGCGGCTGGGCGGCGATGGCGTTCGCCCCGGTGCCCGCCGGTGAGCTGCCGTCGTGCGCGGTGATCGGCAGTGTGAGCGCCGCACTGGAGCTGGGGCGACGCGTGCTCGCGGCCGGGGAGAGCCCGGCCGCGGACCGGCTGGCGGAGGCCTCCGGCGGGCGCGTGCTCGCGCGCGGACGTGTGCTGGAGGTGTCCCGCCACGTCGGGCCGGGCAGCCACGGCAGCGCCGGGTTCGGCCGGGGCAGCGCGACGCTGACCGACCACGCCGGTGGCGCCCTGCTGCGGCTGGAGATGGAGAACGAGTACCTGCTGGCGCTGCGGGACGGGCGGCCGGTGGCGTCCACCCCGGACGTGATCACCGTGGTCGACCACCGCACCGGCGTGCCCGTGCCGTGCGACGCGATCCGCGCCGGCCTCGAGGTCGACGTGCTGCAGCTGGCCGCGGCCCCGTTCTGGACGGATCCGCGCCGTCTGCCCGTGCTGCGGCCCCGCGCGTACGGCATCGACTCCGACCCGGTGCTCGCCCCGTGATCGTGCGCCGCCTGCTGGCCCTGCCGTCGTGGGCCACGGACGTCCGGGTGCTGGCCGGGCAGTCCGGTCTGGACCGTCCACTGGAGACAGTCCGGGCGACCCTCGACGCCGGTGACGAACCCGGCCGCGGGGAGCTGCTGGTCCTGGCGCGCGAGCTGCGCGGCACCGACTGGCAGCTCGACGCCCTCCTGCGGCGCGGCGCGGACAGCGGTGCCGCCGGGCTGCTGCTGCCGGAGCTGGAACCGCTGGCCGCCACCCGGATGCTGGCGGACCGGCTGGCGATGCCGCTGCTGGTGACCGCGGCCCGGCCGCTGGACCTGCTCGTCGAGGCGCGACTCATGCTCGCCGCCCCGGACCTGGACCGCGCGAACCTCGTGCTGGCCACCCACCGCGCCCTCGGCGAACGGCTGCGCTCGCCGGAGGAGGTGGTGGCCGCGTTGCGCGAGCTGTTGCGGTCGCCGGTCGCGTTGCTCGACGACCGGGGCGAGCCGCTGGCCGGGGAGCTCGCGTCGGCGGCGCGGGTTCGCGTGGACGAGCCGGTGCCGCAGCGGGTGGACCTCGACGACCGGGTTCTGCTCGCGCATCCCGCGTTGCTCGGCGGCCCGGTGCTGTGGGTGGCAGCCGAGCTGAGCGGTGCCGACGCGGCCCGGGCGGACGTGGTGCCGCCCGCGCTGGCGGTCGCGGCCGGGGCCGTGCAGCGGTGGCTGCTGGCCAACCGGCTGGAACTGGAGCGGGACGCGCGCTCGCGAACGGCGCTGCTGGGCGATCTGCTGCGCGTGGACGGCGAGCCCGGGGCGGACCTGCGCCGCCGGGCGGCCGACGCGGGATGGCGGCTGGGCGGCTGGCACGTCGGGTTGCGGATCGGGGTCTCACCCACTGTGGACACGGTGGCCCGGACGACCGAGGTGGTCCGGGCGCTGCGGGCCGAGCAGATCGCGGCGGTGGTCGTCGAGCACGGCGACGGCTGGACCGGCTGGGTGACGTTCGACCAGGAACCGACCGCGGAACGCGTGCGCACGCTCGCGGGCCGCCTCCGCGCCGCGCACAAGACGCTGCGGCGCACGCTCGGCGCGCACCTCGGCGTCGGCCGCCCGCACCCGCGCCCGGACGGCCTCGCGGCGACCATCGCGGAGGCCACCGACGCCGCCCGCCTGGCCGCGACCCGCCCCGAGTCGGGCCACTTCCTGCACGTCGACCAGCTCGGGATGGCTCAGCTGCTGCTGGAGTGGACCCGGACGGACACGTTCGAACCCGCCGCCCGCGCACTGGTCGCCCCGCTCCGGGACGCGCCGGGCGACCTCGTCCGGACGCTCGCCGCGTACCTCGACGCGGAGTCCTCGATCGCCGAGACCGCCGCCGTGCTGGGCGTGCACCGCAACACCGTGGCAGCGCGGATCGCCCGGGTCGAGCAGCTGCTCGACGTCGACCTCTCCCGGCCCGACGACCGCCTGGCGCTGCACCTGGCTTCCCGAGCCATCACGCTCGACGACTGAGTCAGCCCGCGCCGTCGAGTTTGGTCAGCAGCCGGCCCAGCTCGGCCAGCTCGTCACCGTCCAGCGCGGCCAGGAACGGCGGCGGCTCGCTCAGCAGCCGGCCGGCCGCGGCCGCCGCCTCGGCGCCCGCGGGGGTCACCGCGACCAGCCGGCGCCGGCGGTCGTCCGGGTGGACGGTCCGGGACACCAGCCCGCGCTGCTCCAGGTCGTCCACCACGATCGTCGTGTAGGGACGGTCGGTGTGCAGCAGCTCCGCGAGCTCGCCCAGCGTCAGCGGCCCGGGCGCGAGCCGCCGCAGCGCCTTGGTCTTGACGAAGCTCAAACCGAGCGCCTCGGTCACCGCCTTGCGCCGGTCGTGCCGGTGCAGCACCAGGTCCTGCATCAGCGCCCAGACGCGTTCCGCCTCGGTCACCGCGCCCCCACCGGCTCCTCGAACTGCGCCGTCGCCCGCTCGGCGGTCCCCCTCGCCCAGCTGCCGGTCGTCACCACGCCGAGCACCATCACCACCACGCCGCATCCGGCCATGATCCACCACGCGATGTGACTCGCGGCGGGGAATCCCTCGGTGAACGGGCCCCGGATGCGCGACGTGACCACCGCGCCCAGCAGGGCCACCCCGAGCGACGCCCCGACCTGACGGCTGGTCGACGCGACCGCCGCCGCCACCCCGGCCTGCGCGCGCGGCATGCCGGACACCGCGGTGTTGGTGATCGGCGGGTTCAGCATCCCGAACCCGGCGCCGAACACCACGTAGGCCAGCACCAGCCAGCCGAACCCGGTGTCCGCGCCGAGCCGGGTGAGCAGCACCCCGCTGACCGCCAGCCCGAGCCCCCCGGCGACGAGCGGGATCCGGGACCCGCGCGAGGCCACGAGCCGCCCGGACCACGGCGCCAGCGCGAAGATCACCAGCGCGCTGGGCAGGGTCAGCAGGCCCGCGTGCAGCGGCGTGTACCCGCGGACGTTCTGCAGGTACAGCGCGTTGAGGAACAGGAACCCGGACAGCCCGGCGAACCCGCACACCGCGATCAGGGTCGCGCCGGAGAACGGCACGCTCGCGAAGAACCTGGGATCCAGCAACGGTTCCGCCCGCCGCCGTTCGTAGGCGACGAGGCCGATGGCGGCGACCACAGCCACCGCGAAGCAGCCGAGGGTCGGGCCGGAGAGCCAGCCGTGGTATGGGGCTTCGATGATCCCGTAGGTCAGGCTCGCCAGCACCACGACCACCAGCAGCTGCCCCACCGGGTCGAGCCGCCGCGCCCGCGGCGCCTTCGACTCCGGCACGAACAGCGCGGTCAGCACGAGCCCGGCCACCCCGACCGGGATGTTGATCCAGAAGATCGACCGCCACCCGACCGCGTCCACCAGGACGCCGCCGAGCAGCGGGCCGAGCGCCATGCTCAGCCCGACCACCGCGCCCCACACGCCGATCGCCCGCGCGCGTTCCCGCGCGTCGGTGAAGGTGTTGGTGATGATCGACATGGCGACCGGGTTGAGCATGCTGCCGCCGACCGCCTGCACCGCCCGGAACGCGATCAGCAGGCCGATGTTCGGCGCGATGCTGCACAGCAGCGAGCCCAGCGTGAACAGCACGAGCCCGGTCTGGAACGTGCGCCGCCGCCCGATCCGGTCCGCCGTCGACCCCGACAGCATCAGCAGGCTGGCCAGCACCAGCGTGTAGGCGTCGATGGTCCACTGCAGGCTCGACACGCTCGCGGAGAAGTCGCGCTCGATGGCGGGCAGCGCGAGGTTGACGATCGTCGTGTCCATCGAGACGACGAACAGACTCAGGCAGCAGATCGCGAGCACGAGGAGGCGACGACGGCGCGTCAGGTCCGGCACAGGTCCCCCGAAACGTTGTGTTCCTATAACAGTTAGCACTGTACAACTTCCTGGCCAGCGGAACCACTGTGATTCACCACGCCCCTGGACTTGAATCATCGAATGATTTAACGTTCGAGCACATCGGACTCGACGGAGAGGAAGCAGCTCGTGACGGGGCAGAGGCGGAGCGCGGCGTGGTTCGGGGCGACCGGCCGGGCGGGGATGATCTACCGGTCCTGGATGCGCAACCAGGGCTTCGGGGCCGAGGTCTTCGACGGCAGGCCGGTCATCGGCATCGCGACCAGCGCGTCGGAACTGGCCCCGTGCAACGCGCACCTGCACCGGGTGGCCGAGGCGGTCAAGCGCGGCGTGTGGCAGGCCGGCGGGTTCCCGCTGGAGTTCCCGACGATGGCGACCGGGGAGACGCTGATGCGCCCGACCGCCATGCTCTACCGCAACCTGATGGCGATGGAGGTCGAGGAGCTGATCCGCGCCAACCCGCTCGACGGCGTGGTGCTGCTTTCCGGCTGCGACAAGACGACCCCGGCGATGCTGATGGCCGCGGCGAGCGTCGACCTGCCCGCGGTGATGGTCACCGGCGGCCCGATGCTCAACGGCAAGTACCGCGGCACCGACGTCGGCTCCGGCACGCACGTGTGGAAGTTCGAGGAGGAGCTCAAGGCCGGGCGCATGACCCAGGAGGAGTGCTTCTTCGCCGAGGGCTGCATGGCGCGGTCGAACGGGCACTGCATGACGATGGGCACCGCCTCGACGATGGCGTGCATGGCCGAGGCGCTGGGCATGCAGCTGCCCGGCTCGGCGACGTGGCCCGCCGTGGACGCGCGGCGGTTCGAGATCGCGCAGTCCGCGGGGCAGCGGATCGTGGCGATGGTCGAGGAGGACCTGCGCCCGTCGCGGATCCTCACGCGGGAGGCGTTCGAGAACGCGATCCGGGTCAACGCCGCGATCGGCGGCTCGACGAACGCGATCATCCACCTGCTCGCGATCGCCGGGCGCGCCGACGTCGACCTGTCGCTCGACGACTTCGACACGCTCATCCGCGAGATCCCGACGCTGGTCAACCTGATGCCGTCGGGCAAGTACCTGATGGAGGACTTCTGCTACGCCGGCGGACTGCCGGTGGTGATGCGGCAGCTCGTGGAAGCGGGGCTGCTGCACGCCGGCAGCGTCAGCGTCACCGGCAAGCCGGTGTCGGACAACGTCGCCGCGGCGGAGAACTTCAACACCGACGTGATCACCACGGTGGACGAGCCGTTACAGCCCGCCGGCAACGGGACGGCCGTGCTGCGCGGCAACCTGTGCCCGGGCGGCGCGGTGATCAAGCAGTCGGCCGCGTCGCCGCACCTGCTCAAGCACCGGGGACGGGCGCTGGTGTTCGACACGGTCGAGGACTACCACGCCGTCGCCGACGACCCGGACCTCGACGTGGACGAGACGAGCATCCTGGTGATCCGCGGTGCCGGGCCGAAGGGCTACCCGGGCATGCCGGAGGTGTCGAACGTCGCGCTGCCGGCGAAGCTGCTCAAGGCGGGCGTGACGGACATGGTGCGGATCTGCGACGGGCGGATGAGCGGGACGGGGTACGGCACGGTGGTCCTGCACGTCACGCCGGAGTCGGCCGCGGGTGGACCGCTCGCGCTGGTGCGCACGGGTGATCTCATCACGCTGGACGTGGCGGCGCGGACGCTGAACGTCGAGGTGTCCGACGAGGAGCTGGCCGCGCGGCGCGCCGCGTGGCAGGCGCCGCCTGCGCCGTACACCAGCGGGTACACGTGGCTCTACACCCAGCACGTGCTGCAGGCCGACGAAGGCGCGGACTTCGACTTCCTGCGGGGCCGGCGCGGGCACGCCGTGCCGCGGGATTCGCACTAGGCGCGTTACCCGTGAGGTAATCGATTCGCCGAGGATCCCGGCCCACGATGGTCATCGACGATCCGATCTTCCCCGGAGGGAAAACGATGACCTACGTGAACGGCGCCGACGGCACGAAGCTCTACGTCGAGGACGCCGGTGACGGCGCGCCGGTCGTGTTCGTGTCCAGCGCCTGGCTCGGCACGCGCATGTGGGAGTTCCAGGTGCCGGCGGTGGTGGCCGCCGGCCACCGCGCCGTCACCTACGACCGGCGCGGGCACGGGCGGTCCGACCGGCCCTGGGACGGCTACGACTACGACACGCTCGCCGACGACCTCGCCGCCATCCTCGGCGAGCTGGACCTCAGCGGGGTCACCCTGGTGAGCCAGTCGATGGGTGCCGGCGAGGTGGTGCGGTACCTGACCCGGCACGGCTCGGCGCGGGTGGCCGGAATCGTGCTGATCGCGCCGCTCACCCCGCTGCCGATGTGGCTGCCCGACAACCCGCAGGGCATCCCGCTGGAGGTGTTCGAGGCGGAGGACCGGCTGCGCGCCGCCGACCGGCCGGGGTGGATGACGGCGTCGGCGACCGGCTTCTTCGGCGACGACCACCCGGAGGTGTCGGTGTCGGACGCGATGCGGCGGTGGATGATCGACCAGTGCCTGGACGTGTCCGCGCGGGCCACCAGCCAGGTCGCGCGGGCGGTTTTCACGACGGACTTCCGCGCCGAACTGCCCACAGTGGACCTTCCCGCGCTGGTCCTGCACGGGGAACGGGACGTGCAGGCGCCGATCGACCTCTGCGGCCGCCGGACCGCGGAACTCCTGCCGGACGCGCGGCTGCGCACCTACCCGGACGCCGCGCACGGCCTGTTCATCACCCACGCCGCGGCCCTGAACGCCGACCTCCTCGGCTTCCTCTCCCGGCGCGTCGCCGCCGGCGCCGCCGAGGGAAGTGTTCGAGCCAGTTGACGCCGCGGGATCCGTTCGCCACGCGGCGGGCGATCTGATCCTCCCGTTCCGGGCTGGTGAACCGGACTCGCCGATCCCGCATCGCCTGGATCGAGCTTGCCACGAGTATCGCCGCGCCGCCTTCGGCGTGGCGATACTCGTCCTCGGACTCAGGTGAGTACCCGGAACCGCAGGCCGGGTTCGTGGTACTCCTCCAGCGCGTGCGCCACCCAGCCGGCCGTGCGGGCGATCGCGAACACCGCCTCGCCCGCATCGGGACGCATGTCGTAGGTGTGCATCATCGCGGCGAGCGCCAGATCGACGTTCGGGAACAGGTCGGGGCGGCCGGACAGCTGGTCGCGCAACAGGCCGACCACCGGGTTCTCCGGCAGCAGCGCGAAAAGCGCGTCCGCCCGCGGGTCGCGCCGCTGGTAGATCCGGTGCCCGAACCCGGGAATGCCGCCCGTGGCGCGCAACCGCTCCGACAACGCCTCCACCGGGTTCTCCCGCGCCTCGGACAGGAACCGGTACGCCAGGGTGCTCGCCCCGCCGTGGTAGTGCCCGTCCATCGCGCCGAGCCCGGCCGACACCACCGCGTACAGGTTGGCCCGCGCGCTCGCCGCCACCCGTGCGGCCACTGTGGACACGGCCAGTCCGTGGTCGGCCAGCAGGACCAGGGCCGCGTCGAGGACCCGCGGCTCGGGCCGCCGCGAGGTCAGTTTCGGCCACAGCCGCTCGCCGAGGGTCCCGTGCGTCGTCCTGCCCGGCAGGGCGTCGGCGAGCACGCCGATCAACCGCTCCGCGGCCGGGCGCACCGCCTCCGGCGCGAGGTCGAACCGCAGCGGATCGGCGGCGCCGAGGACCGCGACGGCGACCCGCAGGTGGTCGGTCAGCCGGGCCGTCCCGGGCAGCGCCGAGGTGGCCGACCGCACCAGCTCGACGTCGTCCGACGACACCGGGAACCCCGGGCGGTCCGCCAGTTCCCCGGTCCACAGGAAGTGCGCCACGGACTCCAGCCCCCACTCGCCGGCCAGGTCGGCCGCGCGCTGCCCGCGGAAGTACACCTCGTCGTCGGTGATCCGGGTCAGCCGCGTCCGGATGCCCTCCACCACACCCGGCTCGCGACCCCGCCCGGCCAGCCGGTCGACCTCCTCCGCCGCGAACAGGCTCCCCCGCCGCCCCGGCCGCCGGACACTCGTCAGCAGTCCCCGGCTCGCGTATGCGTACACGGTTTCGGCCTTGACCCCGAGCCGGCGCGCCACCTCGGCCGTCGTGAGGAAGCCCTCGTCGCCCATCGACCTGCTCTTTCCCGATTTACATTGACCCAATCAATATTGACAATACTCAATCAAGGTTACGACAGTGGACGCATGACCGAACTCATCGACGTCCCGGCGGGCCTGCGCAACGTCGTCGTCACCACCACCGAACTCGGCGACGTGCGCGGGCGCGAGGGCTTCTACCACTACCGCCAGTACTCCGCGATCGACCTGGCCCGCGGCAGGACGTTCGAGGACGTCTGGTTCCTGTTCCTGGAGGGCCGCCTCCCGGAACCCGAGGAGCGGGCCCGCTTCACGAAGGAACTGGCGCCGCTGCGGGTGCTGCCGGACGAGCTGCGCGAGATCCTGCCGCTCATCGCCACCGCCGGCACGCGTCCGGACCCGATCGCCGGGCTGCGCACCGCCCTGTCCGTCCTCGCCGCCGCGCGCGGGCTCGCCCCGCTGTGGGACGCCGATCCCGAGCAGCGCAAGGCCGACGCGATGCTCGTCTGCGCGGTGACCCCGACGATTCTCGCCGCGTTGCACCGCCTCCGGAACGGGCAGGAGCCACTGGAACCCCGGCCGGACCTCGGCGCCACCGCGAACTGGCTGTACCTCGTCAGCGGCGCGGCACCGCGGCCCGAGCACGCACGCGCCATCGAGCAGTACCTGATCGCGACGGCCGACCACGGTTTCAACGCCTCGACGTTCACCGCACGGGTCGTCGCGTCCTGCGGCGCCGATCTCGTGTCGGCCGTCGCGGCCGCGCTCGGCGCGTTCAGCGGTCCCCTGCACGGCGGCGCGCCCGACCGCGCGCTGGCGAGCCTCGACGAGATCGGTACCCCCGACCGCGTCGACGACTGGGTGCGCGCCCGCATCTCCGCCGGCGACCGGATCATGGGGTTCGGGCACGCCGTCTACCGCACCGAGGACCCGCGGTCGGTCCTGCTGCGCGAGATCGCGACCGGTCTCGGCGGCGACCTCGCGGACTTCGCGACCACCGTCGAACGCCGCGTGGTGGAGATCCTGGCCGAGCTCAAGCCGGGGCGCGAGCTGTACGCCAACGTCGAGTTCTACGCCGGGGTCGTGATGGAACTGTGCGGGCTGCCGCGCGCGCTGTTCACGCCGACGTTCGCGGTGAGCCGGGTGGTCGGCTGGTGCGCCAACGTCCTGGAACAGGCCGCCGGGTCGAAGATCATCCGGCCGTCGGCCCGCTACGTGGGTCCGCCCGCGCCTCAGCCCTTGAGCTGAGGCAGCACCTTCGACGACCAGGCGTCGAAGAACTTGTCCTTCTCCGGGCCGATCTGCGAGACGTACACCTCGTCGAACCCGGCGTCGGCGAACTGCCGCACCGCCTGCGCGTGCGCGTCGGCGTCCGGCCCGCACGGGATCTGGCCGGCCACCTGCTCCTGGGTGACCACGGATACAGCCTGCTCGAAGTCGCGCGGCGTGGGCAGGATGCGACCGAGGCTGCCGGGCAGCAGGTCGCTGGCCCACAGCCGGTGCGCGGTCTCGCGGGCGTCCTCGGCCGAGTCGCCCCAGCACACCTTGAACCCGCCCTGGACCGGGCCGCGGCCACCGGCCTCGCGGTAGGAGTGGACGAGCTCGCCGTCCGGCATCACGGTGGCGAAACCGTCGGCGATCCTGGCCAGGCGGCGGGCGGTCTTCGGGCCGAACGCGGACACGTAGATCGGGACCGGCTGCTCGGGCAGCGTGTAGATGCGGGCCTGCTCCACCGTGTAGTGCTTGCCGTAGTGGGTGACCTGCTCGCCGGTGTGCAGCTCGCGGATCACCTCGACGGCCTCCTCGAGCATCTCCAGCCGGCGCGGGCCGGGCGGCCACGGGTCGCCGAAGATGTGCTCGTTGAGGGCCTCGCCGGAGCCCACCCCGAGCACGAACCGGCCCTCGCACTGCACCGCCGCGGTCGCCGCCGCCTGCGCGATGATCGCCGGGTGGATGCGCACGGTCGGGCACGTCACGGCGGTGGTGATCGGCAGCGACACCGCCTGGGACAGGGCGCCGATCACCGACCAGACGAACGGGCTGTTGCCCTGCTCGCGGGTCCAGGGGTGGAAGTGGTCGGAGATCCACAGCCGCTCGAACCCGGCCTGCTCGGCCCGCTTCGCCTGCTCGACCAGCTCGCGGGGCCCGTGCTCCTCGCTGGACAGGAAGTAGCCAACACTCACCATGACCGGGGGCTACCCGCCGCGGTCACCGGTCACGCACCCTGGCGAGCGGCTCGAAGCCGGACATCTCCATCACGCGCCGCACCGGCGAGGCGGGCGCGACCACGAGGTCCAGGTCCATCTGCAGGACCTTCAACCGCCCGGCGAGCGTGAACAGGACCCGCAGGCCCGAGCTGTCCAAATAGGTCACCTCGGTGAGATCGACCGAGACGCGCTCCGCGTCGTTGCCGATGGAGGAGTAGATCTCGTTCTGGACGACGTCGGCGTTGGCGAGATCGATCTCGCCCTTGATCGTCACCCTCACGTGGCCGCCGTCGGCCTCGGCGTCGACGGTCGCCGTGGTCATTCCGCCTGCCCGTCGGCGATCTTGCGGCGAATCACGACCTCCGTCCCCTGTGGGCGGTGGTCGATGCGGACCTCGTCCCCACAGCGGTGCATCAGCAACGTTCCCCGGCCACGGTTCGCACCTCGCGGCGGACGCCAGCGGCCCTCGTCGCACACAGTAGCGATCACGTCGGCACCCTGCAGCACGAGCCTGACCCGGACCACGCCCCCGGCCGGCCCGTAGGCGTGCTCGACGGCGTTCGAGGTGGCCTCGCCGACCGCCACCAGCAGGTCGGACGTCGCCTCCGCGTCGGCGTTGACCAGCGCCAGCCAGCGGCGCATCGCGGAGCGGACCTCCTTCAGCGACTCCGGGATCGCGGGCACGGTGACCTCCATCGGGCCCACGTCGGCGCTGTCCTGGCGGCGCACCGTCAGCAGCGCCACATCGTCCTCGGGGCTGTCCTCGCCGATCAGCGACACCATCACCTCGGCGCACACGGCGGGGGCGGTGTCCGGCCGCACGGCGTCGCAGAGCCGTTCGAGCCCCTCGTCGAGCGGGACACCCCGCCGCTCCACGAGACCGTCGGTGTAGAAGCAGACCACCGACCCGGCCGGCATCTCGACCACGGTCACCCGGCGCCGCGCGTCGCGCATCGCCCCGATCGGCGGGTCGACCGCGACGTCCAGCAGCTTCCCGCGCTCGCCGTGGCGGCCCTGGACGGGCACCAGGTGCCCGGCCGAGGACACGTGCAGCCGTTCGAAGTTGGGCTCCACGAGCGCGTAGAGCACCGTGGCCATCATGCCGGGCTCGAAGTGCTGCATCTTGCGGTCGAGCTTGGTGAGCACCTCGCCGGGGTCCCCGCCCTCCAGCGCGAAGGCCCGCAGCGCGCTGCGCATCCGGCCCATCACGATCGCCGCGGCCAGGCCGTGACCGACCACGTCGCCGATCACCACGCCGAGCCACCCGTTGGGCAGCACGAAGACGTCGTACCAGTCGCCGGCGATGGACCCCTCGTCCCCGGGCACGTAGCGCGCGGCCAGTTCGAGCCCGGGGATGGTGGGCAGCCTGCCGGGCAGCAGGCTGCGCTGGAGCTCCGCCGCCGCGGCGCGCTCGGCCTTGGAGCGCTGCGCGTGCGCGGCGAGCGCCACCCGGTCGCCCGCGAGCTGGAGGAGTTCGACGTCCTCGGCGGTGAACTTCCGCGGCGTCAGCGATCCCACGTGCAGCACACCGGTCGGCTCGCCGCCGACCAGGAGCGGGACGCCGAGCAGGGTCTGGATGCCCTTCTCCCACAGCAGGCGGTTCACGACGGTGGTCGAGTCGACCCGCTCCAGCTGCACCGGCTCGCGCCGCGCCACGACCTGCCCCGCGAACCCCTTGCCGACCGGCACGCGGACGCCCTGCTTCACCTCGGTCTCGATGCCGCGCGCGGCCACCGCGACGAGCTCGCGCCCGCCCGGTTCGAGCAGCAGCACGGCCGCGGTGTCGACGTGCAGGACCTGGCGGACGCGGTCCAGCAGCTCGGGCAGGAGGTCCTCGGTGGTCAGATGGGCCAGTGCGCTGTCGCTGACGAGGCCGATGCGCCGAAGCTTGTGCTCGGCATCCAGGCGCGCGCTGGCCGATGTGGACATGATGCGAGATTAGCCCCTGCTCAGATGAGAGAAACCTACGGTTTACGGCGGAGGCGATCCTTTCCGCCACGGTTGCGCATCGATTCGTGTCGTTGTCGGTTCGACAATACCGCAGGCCAGGCCTCTTCGCCCGGCTCGATCAGCGAACGGGCGCCCGCGTCCGCGGGCGAACGTGGTGCGCCTTCGGATGAATTTCGCGGCGGGGCGGGGAATCCCCGCGGAAGGCGGATGTCGCCGCCCCGCCCCGGGAGCCCCACGCCCGCGCACGCGAGCCGCCGCCGGGTGCGGCGGATCCCACGCGGGCGCGGGGGTCAGCCGCGCTCGATGAGGTGCCCCACCACGTCGGGACCGGGGTGAGCGGCTCCGGAGGCGTCGCGGCGGTCGACCGGCTCGGGCAGTTCCACCGGATCGCCGTTCTTCGACGCCGCGGCCGGACGCGGACCGACCCAGCCGACCGTCAGGCGCGTCTCGCCCTTGAGGAAGCGGTGCGCGCGCACCCCGCCGGTGGCCCGGCCCTTCGCCGGGTACTCGGAGAACGGGGTCATCTTCACGCTCTGCCCGGTGGCCGTGACGACCATCGGCTCGCCGTGCTCGGCGTCGTCGGTGCGGACGACGCCGAAGAACACCACCTCGGCGTCCGCGGCGAGCTTGATGCCCGCCATGCCGCCACCCTTGAGCCCCTGCGGGCGAACCAGCGACGCCGGGAACCGCAGCAGCGACGCGTCGGAGGCCAGGAAAGCGAACGTCTCCTCGCCGTCACCGAGCCACACCGCGCCGACGACCTCGTCGCCGTCCTTCAGGCCGATGATCTCGAACTCGTCGGAACGCACCGGCCAATCCGGCGCCACCACCTTCACCACGCCCTGCCGCGTGCCGAGCGCGAGCCCGGGCGATCCCGCGGCCTGTTCGCCCAGCGGCGCGATTCCGATGACCTTCTCGCCCTTGTCCAGCGGTACCAGCTCACGCGCGGCCATCCCACCACGCAGCGACACGGTGCCGCTCTGCTCGGGCAGCACCGGCAGCGGCAGCACGTCCGTCTTGAACGCCCGTCCGCGGCTGGTGACCAGCAGCACCTGACCGCGTGCGGTGGAGTGCACCATCGCCGCGACCGCGTCGTGCTTCACGCGGCCGTTGCGGCGCCGGCCCTCGGGCGCCTCCTCCGACTCCGCGGCCGTACGGGCGACCAGGCCGGTGGCGGACAGGATCACCTGGCACGGGTCGTCGGCGACCTCCAGCGGCCCGGCCGGCTTGGACGCGGCCAGCACCTCCTTGAGGTCGCCGTCGATCAGCGCGGTGCGCCGCTCGGTCTTGAAATCCTTCGCGATCTTCGCCAGCTCGTTCGAGACGACCTTCTTCAGTTCCCGGTCGTCGTCGAGGATCTTGGTCAGCTCGGCGATCTCGGCGCGCAGCTTCTCCTGCTCGTCCTCGAGCTCGAGCTTGTCGTACTTGGTGAGGCGGCGCAGCGGCGTGTCCAGGATGTAGGTCGCCTGGATCTCCGACAGCTTGAACCGCTTCATCAGGCCGTCCTTGGCCTCGGCGGCGTTCTCGCTGTTGCGGATCAGCCGGATCACCTTGTCGATGTCCAGCAGCGCGATCAGCAGACCCTCGACCAGGTGCAGCCGTTCCTCGCGCTTGCGGCGGCGGTAGCGGGTGCGCCGGGTGACCACCTCGTACCGGTGGTCCAGGAACACCTCGAGCAGCTGCTTGAGCCCGAGCGTCTGCGGCTGGCCGTCGACCAGCACGAGGTTGTTGATGCCGAACGACTGCTCCAGCGGCGTGAGCCGGTAGAGGTCGGCCAGCAGCGGCTGCGGGTTGACGCCCACCTTGCACTCGATCACCAGGCGGGTGCCGTTCTCGCGGTCGGTGAGGTCCTTGACGTCGGCGATCCCGGTGAGCCGCTTGGACTTGTTGACCTCCTCGGTGATCTTCTCGATCACCTTCTCCGGCCCGACGCCGTAGGGCAGCTCGGTGACCGTGATCGCCTGGCGGCCGCGGCTGCCGGCGAGCGGGCCGATCTCGACCTTCGCGCGCATGCGGACCACGCCGCGGCCGGTCTCGTACGCCTTGCGCACCTCGTCCAGGCCCAGCAGCAGGCCGCCGGTGGGCAGGTCCGGGCCCGGCACGAACTCCATGAGCTTGTCCAACGTCGCGCCCGGATGGTTGATCAGCCAGCGCGCGGCCGCGATGACCTCGCCCATGTTGTGCGGGATCATGTTGGTCGCCATCCCGACCGCGATGCCGGACGTGCCGTTGACCAGCAGGTTCGGGTAGGCCGCCGGCAGCACCGACGGTTCGGCCAGCGAACCGTCGTAGTTCGGCCGGAAGTCGACCGTCTCCTCGCCCAGCTCGCCGACCAGCAGCATCGCCTCGGGCGACATGCGCGCCTCGGTGTACCGGCTGGCCGCCGGGCCGTCGTCCGGGCTGCCGAAGTTGCCGTGGCCGTCGATCAGCGGCGCGTTCATCGAGAAGTCCTGCGCCAGGCGGACCATCGCGTCGTAGATCGCGGTGTCGCCGTGCGGGTGGTAGCGGCCCATCACGTCACCGACGACGCGCGAGGACTTGACGTACGCGTGGTTGGGCCGGTATCCGGCCTCGTTCATCGAGAACAGGATGCGGCGGTGCACCGGCTTGAGGCCGTCCCGCGCGTCCGGCAGGGCCCGGGAGTGGATGACCGAGTAGGCGTACTCCAGGTACGAGTCCTCGATCTCGGTCTTGACAGGGTTCTCGAAGACCTGGGCGCCCGCCTGGTCGAACGCGGCCGGATCGACCCGGGTGACGGGTGTCTTGGATCGGCGTGCCATTGCTGTTGTCTCCTAGGGAACTCAGACGTCGATCGCTTCGCGGTCCACGCGGGCGGCGGATTCGACGAGCCAGTTGCGCCGGGGTTCGACCTTCTCCCCCATCAGCAGCTCGAGCGCGGCCTCGGCGGCCTCCGCGTCGTCTAGCGTGATGCGGCGGACCGAGCGGGTGGCCGGGTTCATCGTGGTCTCCCACAGCTCGTCGGCGTCCATCTCGCCCAGGCCCTTGAACCGGGGCACCGGCTTGACGATCTGCCTGCCCGCGGCCTCCAGCTCGGCGACCTTCTGCTCCATCTCCCGCTGGGTGAAGGTGAAGATGGTCTCCGGGTTGCGGCCCTTCGTGACGATCTTGTGCAGCGGCGGCATCGCGGCGAACAGGCGCCCGTCCTCGATGACCGGGCGCATGTACTTGGCGAACAGCGTGATCAGCAGCGTCCGGATGTGCGAGCCGTCGACGTCGGCGTCGGCCATCAGGATGACCCGGCCGTACCGCATCGCCGACAGGTCGAAGGTGCGGCCGGTGCCCGCGCCGAGCACCTGCACGATCGAGGCGATCTCGGCGTTCTTGAGCGTGTCGCCGAGCGAGGCCTTCTGCACGTTGAGGATCTTGCCGCGCAGCGGCAGCAGCGCCTGGTACTCCGACACGCGCGCCATGCGGGCCGAGCCGAGAGCGCTGTCACCCTCGACCAGGAACAGCTCGCTGCGCGAGATCCCGGTGGTGCGGCAGTCGACGAGCTTCGGCGGCATCGCCGCGCCCTCCAGCGCGGTCTTGCGGCGCGCCGCGTCCTTCTGCTGCTTCTGCGTCAGCCGCACGCGGGCGGCGTCGACGATCTTCTGCAGCACGACCTTGGCCTCGGCCTTGGTCTTGCGGTTCTCCGTCCACTCCTTCAGGTGCCGCTCGACGACGCCCTGCACCACGCGCGTGATGCCGGACGTGGACAGCTCGTCCTTGGTCTGCGAGGTGAACTGCGGCTCCGGCAGGCGCACGTGGACGACCGCCGTCATGCCCTCGAGCACGTCGTCGAGCGTCGGCAGGTCCTCCTTGGCCTTCAGCAGGCCGCGCGTGCGGGAAATGGCTTCCTGCAACGCCTTCGTGGCGCCGCGGTCGAACCCGCGGCGGTGCGTGCCGCCGTGCACGTTGCGGATCGTGTTGCTGAAGCACTCGACCGTGCGCTCGTACCCGGTGCCCCAGCGCAGCGCGATCTCGACCTCGGCGTGACGCTCCACATTGGACCGCATGACGCCGTTGGCGTCGGCCGCGTTCTCCTTGTACGTGCCCTCGCCGCGGATGATCAGCGTGCCCGACACCGGCTTCTCGTCCGACGGCGCCAGGAAGTCGACCATGTCGGCCAGCCCGTTGGGGAAGTGGAAGGTCTCCTCGCTGATCGACCCCTCGGTGGCGGTGCGCAGCACGTAGGTGACGCCCGGCACGAGGAACGCGGTGTTGCGCAGCTTCGTGCGCACCTGCTCGACGTCGAGCTCCGCGCCCTTCTCGAAGTACCGCGAGTCGTACCAGTAGCGGATCGACGTGCCGGTGCGCTCGCCGCGCTTCATCTTGCCCGCGATGCGCAACCCCGGCTGCGGCGTGAACTTCGCCTTCGGGCCGGGGCCGTCGAACACGCCCGGCGTGCCGTGCGCGAACGACATCTCGTGCACCTTGCCGCCGCGCTTGACCGTGACGTCGAAGCGGTGCGACAGCGCGTTCACCGCCGACGCACCGACACCGTGCAGGCCGCCCGAGGTCTTGTAGCCCGAGCCGCCGAACTTGCCGCCCGCGTGCAGCCGGGTGAGCACCAGCTCGACGCCGGACAAACCGGACTTGGCGTGCACGTCGGTGGGGATGCCGCGGCCGTCGTCGTCGACCTGGACGCTGCCGTCGGCGTGCAGGGTCACCACGACCTTCGTCGCGTGACCTGCGACACCCTCGTCGGTGGAGTTGTCGACGATCTCGGTGAACAGGTGGTTGATGCCGCGGCTGTCGGTCGACCCGATGTACATGCCGGGGCGCTTCCGGACCGCTTCCAGGCCTTCCAGGTGGGTAAGGTCGTCGGCCCCGTAGAGAGGCTCAGCAGAAGCAGTCACAGGATCTTCTCTCCCAGTAGCGATTGGGGTGGTGTGGCGCCCGTGCCCCACGACTGTGCAGGGTAACGGAGGGCACCGACAACCCCGGGGATTGTCGGCCGCAGCCGACCGTGCGGCGTGGATCGCGCCACGAGCACGTCCGGCTCCGCGTCGAAGACGTCGCCGGCCGTCGCGGCGCGCACGTGCGGTACCGGTGCTTCCAGTGTAGGCGCCGCGGAGCCGCTCCGTACGGCTCTGGAACCGCGCGACCCGCCCGGGGTCGGGCGGTGGCGTTCCCGCTGGTGGTCGTGGCCGGGTCGCTACAGTGGCCGGCGATGAGACGCAAGCCGCCACCGTCCCCGTTGCCGCCGCGCGACGGCGTCAACGCGGCGCGCATCCGCACGCCACCGGACGGCCCGTGGGACACGATCCGGGACTACCTGGTGCGGAAGCTGACGAAGCTGCCCGCCGAGACGATCGACGGGATGCTGGCCGAGGGCGCGATCGTCGGCGTGGACGGGCCCATCGACGCCGGAACACCGTTCACCCCGAGCACTTTCCTGTGGTTCCACCGGGACCGCCACGACGAGGTGCCGGTGCCGTTCGAGCTGACCGTGCGCTACGAGGACGAGGTGCTCCTGGTCGTCGACAAGCCGCACTTCCTGGCGACCACACCGCGCGGCGGGCACGTGCGGGAGACGGCGCTGGTCCGGCTCCGGCACACGCGGGACCTGCCCGAGCTGTCGCCGGCGCACCGCCTGGACCGGCTGACGGCGGGCGTCCTGATGTTCGTCAAGACCGCCGCGCACCGCAGCGCGTACCAGAACCTGTTCCGGGACCGCCTGGTACACAAGGAATACGAGGCGATCGCGCCGTTCGCGCCGGAGCTGGACCTGCCGCGCACGGTGGAGAGCCGGATCGTGAAGAAGCGCGGCGTGCTGACGGCGCGGGAACTGCCCGGCCCGGTGAACGCCTCGACGCAGGTGGAGCTGCTCGAGCACCGCGACGGGCTGGGCCGGTACCGGCTGGTGCCCGAGACCGGCCGTACGCACCAGCTGCGGGTGCACCTGAGCTCGCTGGGAATTCCGATCCTGGGCGACCCGCTGTACCCGGTCGTGCGCGAGGTCCCGCCGTCCGACTTCTCCCGGCCGCTGCAGTTGCTGGCCAAGGTGCTGGCGTTCACCGACCCGGTGACCGGCCGGGAGCACCGCTTCGAAAGCGCACTGCGGCTCGGCGCGTGGGATTCGCCCGCGGAGTGGTCGTCCGTCCACTCCGGACCGTGATCGCCCGCGACGGTCAGGATCGGGCGGTGGGCGGCGCCAGGTCGACCTGCCGGTGCAGCGTCGTGCGGAAGACGTCGCGCGCCGGGTCCCCGCGGCCGGTCGTTTCGACCACGACCACGCGGTCGTAGAGCACGTACGCGGTGCCGAACCGGGCCAGCGGCGCCCCCACCGGCGTGCCGTAGACGATCACGCCGTCCAGCGACAGATCCTTCTCCGCGACCAGCCCCTGAAGCGCCTCCCCCGCGCCGTACGCCCGCACCGCCCCCGCCGGGTCACCCGTCGTCAGCGCGTACAGGCCCACCGTCACATCGCCCTGCACCGCCGTCTTGCGCAGGCCGTCGCTCATCCCGGCGGTGGTGAGCACGTCGACCATGGGTTGCGGCAGTGACACCGTGCTGCGCAGCGCGGCCAGGGTGAACGGCCCGCCCGGGCCGGGCGCGCCGGGCGGTTCGACGAGGGCCAGCGCGCTGTGCTCGGGCGCCGGCTTCGCGTCCGGCGGCTCGGCCAGGCCGGCGTTGCGGGTGAGGAGGTAACCGGTGGCGGACACGGCGAGGCCCAGCATCAGGACGGCGACGATCGCGATCCCGAGGGTCAGTTCCCGGCGCTGCCGGCGGACATCACTGGACACCGTCAGAAAATTCCTCCCCGCCGCAGGTTACCGGGCATCAGTATCACCCCCGCCCGCAGTAGCGGTAGCCTTCCGGCTCATGGCGGGTTCTCGGGGGATCGACTGGACCGGTGAGCGCTGCGTACCCTGGGCCGACGACATCCAGGTGATCTACGAGCACTACCACCGCTACGCACTCGCCGCCCGCTACACCTTCGGCCGCCGCGTGCTCGACCTGGCCAGCGGCGAGGGGTACGGCAGCGCGCTGCTGGCCGCGCACGCCGCCGAGGTGGTCGGCGTGGACATCGACGAGGCCTCCGTGGCGCACGCCCGCGCCCGCTACGGCGACCGCCCCAACCTGCGGTTCACCACCGGTTCGATGACCGATCCCGCGCTGCTCGCCGACGCCGGGAAGTTCGACGTCATCACCTGTTTCGAGGCGCTCGAGCACGTCGCCGAGCAGGACGAGCTGATGCGCCTGGTGCGCGCCCGGCTCGCCCCCGGCGGCATCTTCTTCACCAGCACGCCCGACGTGCTCGTCTACACCCACGAGCACGGCAACGACAACCCGTTCCACGTGAAGGAACTGACCGAACCGCAGTTCCGCGCGCTGCTCGGCGCCTCGTTCGAGCACGTGACGGTGCTGCGGCAGAACGTCGCCGTCGGCTCGGTGCTGACCGGCGACCGCGAGCACGGCCCGGTGCTGGCGCAACAGCTGCGCCGCACGGGCGAGGACGCCTGGTCGGTCGGCACCGGCGCCCCGCACACCTACCTGGTCGGAGTCGCCTCCGACAACCCGGTCGAGGTGCCGGTGGCGGCCACGCTGCTCGACCCGCAGCTGACCCTGCTCGGCCAGGCCGCCGAGCGGGCCGCCGCGCCGCTGCGCGCCGAGATCGACCGGCTCACCGCGGAGCACGGCCCGCGGCCCCGCCGGCTCATCGAGCGCGTCCGGCCCCGGCGCCGCCCGGCGGACGGCCCGGTCGCGGTCACCACGAGCGACGACCCGCTGGTCACCATCGTGATCCCGGTGCACGGCCAGTGGAGCTACACGCGCCGCTGCCTGCAGTCCCTCGAGGAGAGCGGCGCGCGGGTGCCGTTCGAGGTCGTGGTGGTCGACGACGCCTCCCCGGACGACTCGGCCGAGCAGCTCGCCGCCTGTCCCGGCGTCCGCCTCGTGCGCACCCACGCCAACCTCGGGTTCCTCGGGGCCGTGAACCTCGGCGCGTCGCACGCGCGCGGTGAGTTCCTGGTGCTGCTCAACAACGACACCGAGGTCCGGCCCGGCTGGCTGGACGCGCTGACCGGCGTCGTGCGCGCCGAGGAGAGCATCGGCCTCGCCGGGGCGAAGCTGGTCTATCCCGACGGCAGGCTGCAGGAGTGCGGCGGCATCGTGTTCGCCGACGGCAGCGCCGCGAACTACGGACACGGCGGCGACCCGGACGACCCGCGCTACCAGGCCGTGCGCGACGTCGACTACTGCTCCGGCGCGGCGATCCTGGTGCGCCGCGAGCTGTGGGAGCGGCTCGGCGGGTTCGACGAGCGCTACTCCCCCGCCTACTACGAGGACACCGACCTGGCGTTCGCGGTCCGCGACGCCGGGTACCGCACCGTGGTGGTCCCGGACGCGGTCGTCGTCCACCACGAGGGCGTGTCGCACGGCACCGACGTCACGGCGGGTGTCAAGCGGTACCAGGAGATCAACCACGAGGTGTTCGCCGCGAAGTGGGCGGCCGCCCTGGCGGAGCAGGCCGACCCGGGCACCAGCCTGTGGATCGCGCGGCAGCGGGTCCCCGGCCGGGCCCAGCGTGACGGCGACCTCGTGCTGGTGGCCGACGTCACGGTCCCGACGCCGGACCGCGACTCGGGCTCGGTGCGGCTGTCCAGCCTGCTCGACGAGCTGGTCGCGCTCGGTCACCGCGTGGTGTTCTGCCCGATGGGGCCGCCGTCCGACCCGTCCTACCTGGACCGGTTGCACCGCGCCGGCATCACCGTCCTGGTCGATCCCGGTCTGCGCGAACAGTTCCTGCACGAGGCGGGCGCCCACCTCTCCCTGGCGCTGCTGTCGCGGCCGACGGTGGCGTGGCACCTGGCCGACCGGCTGCGCATCTGCGCGCCCCGGGCGCGGATCGTGTTCGACACCGTCGACCTGCACTTCGTCCGGCTGTCGCGCGAGGCCGAGCTGGTGGAGCGGCTGGGCGGCGCGCCGGAGACCTCGGCGATGCTGCACCAGCGGTCCCGGCTCTACCGCGAGCTGGAACTCGCACTGGTGCGCGCCTGCGACCGCACGCTCGTGGTGTCCGAGGCCGAGCGCGACCTGCTGGCCGACCTGGCGCCCGGCGCCCCGGTCCAGGTGCTGTCCAATGTGCACATCCCGGGGCCACCGGCGAGCCCGGCGGGCCGTCCCGGTGTGCTGTTCGTCGGCAGCTTCGAGCACCCGCCCAACCGGGACGCGGCGTACTGGCTGGCCGGCGAGATCTGGCCGCTGGTGCGCCGCCGGCTGCCGGAGGCGGTGCTCGACCTGGTCGGCCACGACCCGACGGACGAGCTGCGCGCGCTGGACGGTCACGGGGTGAGGTTCCGCGGCTGGGTCGCCGACCTCGCCGCGCTGTACGACACGGCGAGGCTGTCGGTCGCGCCGCTGCGGTTCGGGGCCGGGGTCAAGGGCAAGGTCGGTGAGAGCCTCGCCGCCGGTGTCCCGGTCGTCGGCACGACGCTGGCGTTCGAAGGCATGCGGTTGCGCGACGGCGAGGAGGTCCTCGTCGGCGACAAGGCCGAGGAGATCGCCGACGGGATCGTGTCGCTGCTGACCGATGACGCGCTCTGGCTCCGGCTCTCCCGCGCCGGTCAGGCCGCGGTGGCCGCGCAGTTCGGGCCGGACGTCGCGCGCGCCGCACTGACCGAGCTGCTGGCCTGACGTGGTGGCGGGGGACAACGCGGCGGAGCGCACGCAGGAGATGCGCCCGGCGCGCTACGCCAAGTCCGAAACCGGGTTCGCCTGGTTGCGGCTCATCGGCGCGAGCATGGTCGTGGTGGAACACTCGTTCCCGATCGTCAACCCGGAGCGGCTGACGATCCTGCCCGCGAGCTGGGACCTGTCCCCCGGCTACTTCGCGCTCATGGGGTTCTTCACCATGAGCGGCTACCAGATCACCGACAGCTGGGTCCGGGACGCGTCGTGGTGGCGCTACGTCGCCAAGCGGGTGCTGCGGATCTGGCCGCCGCTGCTCGTGGTCGTCATGTTCACCGCGTTCGTGATCGGTCCACTGGTCACGGTGCTCGATGCCGCGGAGTACTGGAAGGACACCGCGACCTGGGGCTACGTGGTGCACAACGCCGCGCTGTACCCGTTGCAGCACCTGCTTCCCGGAGTGTTCGCGGAGAACCCGTACCCGTGGTCGGCGAATGGCTCACTGTGGACACTGCCGATGGAGACCACGGGGTACGCGCTGGTCCTGGTCGCCGGGCTGGCCGGGTTGCTCACCCGCGCGCGCGTGGGCCTGTTCGCGGTGCTGGCCGCGATGGTCGTGCTCGACGGTGTCCTCGGCGCCACTTACACGTTCCAGGGCCGCGGCGGTTCCCTGCTGTCCGTGCCGGTCGGCGCGATGGTCGCGTTCGGAGTGGCGTTCGTGATCGGTATGGTGCTGCACCGCTACCACGAGGTGGTCCCGCTGTCGCGCGGCGCCGCGTACTCGCTGGTGCTGCTGTACCTGGTGGTCAACTTCGTGCCGTTCCTGCAGCCGGCCGCGCGGTTCGTGCTGCCGTTCGCGGCCGGGTACGGCGCGGTGGTGTGGGCGCACCACTGGCCGCGCCGCCTGGCGCGGTACGACAAGTGGGTCTACGGCAGCTACGGCATGTACATCTGGGCGATGCCGGTGCAGCAACTCATCGTGTACGCCGGCGTGCGCAACTCGTACGTGCTGATGGCGATGGCGCTGCCGCTGGCGTACGCGTGCGGGCTGCTGTCCTGGCAGCTGGTGGAGATCCCGACGCAACGGCTGCGTATTTACTTGCGGCCACGAAAGAAACCGGTTCGTAACGTTCGTCCGCGCGATTCCGTCTCCGGAAGGGGGGCACATCGTCGTGAAAGGACGGGCGTATGAGAACTTCCCGAATCCTGCTGACGGCCGCCACTGCTCTCGCGGTGACGCTGGTTCCGCTGAGCGCGGAGGCCGGCGGCACGGTGTCCACAGTGGCCGGCGGCCTGCAGAGCCCACGCGGCCTGGCGTTTTCCCCGGACGGCGCGCTCTACGTCGCGGAGTCCGGACGAGGTGGTGACGCCCCGTGCCTGACGGGGCCCGAGGGTGACGAGGTCTGCTTCGGCACCTCCGGCGGCGTCAGCCGGATCGACCACGGGCGCGCCACGCGCGTGCTGACCGGGCTGCCGTCGATCGCCGGCCGGGACGGCTCGCAGGCGATCGGCCCGTCGGACGTCTCGTTCCTCGGCAAGGGGAACATGTACGTCACCGTGGGTCTGGGGGCGGACCCCGCGATGCGGGCCGCCCTGCCGCCGGCCGGTCAGCTGATGGGCTGGCTGCTGCGCAACGGCAAACCGGTGGCCGACATCGCCGGTTACGAGGCGACCGCGAACCCCGACCGCGGCCAGCCCGACAGCAACCCGAACTCGGTCCTGGCCCTGCCCGGCGGCCGCGTGGTCGTCGACGCCGGCGGCAACTCGCTGCTGTGGGTGCCCGAACACGGCAGGATCCAGACCATCGCGGTCTTCCCGACCCGGACGGCGACCGCGCCGGACGGTTCCCAGGTGCCGATGCAGTCCGTGCCGACCTCGGTCGCGCTCGGCCCGGACGGCGCGCTGTACGTCGGTGAGCTGACCGGGTTCCCGTTCCCGCAGGGCGCGGCGCGGGTGTACCGGGTGGTGCCCGGCAAGGCGCCGCAGGTGTACGCGGAGGGCTTCACCAACGTCATCGACATCGGCTTCACGAACGGGAAGCTGTACGTGCTGGAGATCGCGCACAACGGCCTGCTCAGCGGCAACCCGGCCGGCGCGCTCATCCAGGTCGACCGCAACGGCGGGAAGCGGATCGTCACCCAGCAGCTGACGATGCCCGGTGGCCTCGCCCTGCGGGACGGCAAGGCGTACGTGTCCAACTGCGCCGCGTGCCCGAACCCGCCGAACGGTGGCAGCGGCAGCGTGGTGCGGATCGGTCTGTAGTCGCAGGGGTGCCGGCCGCTCACGCGGTGTGGGCGGCCGGCACCGGCTCTACCTCTTCAACACGCTTCGGATGGCGTCGCGGGCCCGGTCCATGAGTGCGGCCGGCGGGCCGAGCAGCAGGTTCTTCGCGGCGCTCTCCGTTCCCGGGTGCGGGCGGGTCGGGGCGACGGCCTCGGCCGCCCGCACTGTGTCGGCCATGGCCTCCAGGCGCTCGGGGTCGCAGGCCCGGCGCAGCACCGGGAACTCCTCGCGCTCCTCGTGCGTGGCGTGGGCCAGCACGTCGTCCCGGAGCTGGATCAGCAGCGTGTCGAAGCCCTCCGCCTCCGGCCCCATGTCGTCCAGTGTGGACAGCAGTTCCTTGGCGCGGTGCTCCTCGCCGACGCGCGCCTCGACGATCGGTTCGCCGCCCTCGTGGCGCCGCACCTCGGGGTGCACCAGCTCCTCCTCGGCGGTCTCGTGCACCGACAGCAGGCGCACCAGCTCGCGGAAGGCGTCCCGGCGCTCGTCGCCCTTGGCCACTTCGACCACGCCGAACAGTCGGCGGATCTCCTGGTGCTGCTCCTCCAGCAGCGCGATGACGTCCTTGTTGTCCGTCGACACGATGTCCTCCTTCGCTTCGCCAGGAGGGCTACCCGCACCGGCGGGGGTTCACTCGCCCGGTGACGAACGCACTGCTGCGCTCACTCGCCCGGTGACCTGCCGTCCGCCCTTCACCCACCTCAGGGAACCGGGCTTGCGGGCCTCGCGGCGGATCTTCGCCACACCGAGCTTGCACGCCAGCTCCTTGTACGCCGCGCCGAGCCGGCCGCCGACGTGGATGTTGAGCGCGGTGTCGTCCTTGCGGGCGAACTGCCGCACGGCCGCGTGCCTGCCGAGGCTGACGCACGACCCCACCAGCGCCACATCCAGCACCGGCGGTTCGCTCCCGGCGATGCGGCTCAGCACGGTGTCGGCGGCCTGCGCCCCGAGCGGCCCGGCGACCTGGCAGCTCATCCGCAGCGGCAGACCCGACGGCGCGGCGGAGTCGCCGGCCGCCACGATGCGGTCGTCGTCGACGCTGGTCAGCGTCTCGTCGGTGAGCAGACGGCCGAGGTCGTCGGTGCGCAGCCCGCTCGCTGCCGCCAGCTCCGGCGCCGCGAAACCCGCGCTCCAGATGGTCAGCGCGCTCGCCCGCACCGTCCCGTCGGCGAAGACGACCGCGTCCGGCCGGACTTCGGCCACCTTGACGGACTCGAGCACCGCGACCCCGTGCCGGGACAGCCACTTGGTGATGTACCGGCGGCTGCCGGTGCTCAACGCGGGCGCCGCCGGCCCGCCGCACACCAGGGTGACCCGGCGTCCGCGTTCGGCCAGCTCGGCGGCGGTCTCGATGCCGGTCAGCCCGCCGCCGACCACCGTGACCGGCGCTTCGCGAGGCAGCGCGTCGAGCTCGTCACGCAGTCGCCGCGCCGGCTCCAGTTCCGCGATCGGGACGGCGCACTCGGCCGCGCCGGGCACCGACGGCGCCGCCGCGGTACTGCCGACCGCGTAGATCAGGTAGTCGTAGTCCAGCTCGCGGCCCGAGGCCAGCAGCACCGTGCGGGCAGTGGTGTCGATGTGGGTGGCGGTGCCCACGACCAGGTGGACGCCATCGTGCAGCATCGCGCCGAAATCCACTGTGGCCTCACCGGTGCCGGCGACGAACTGGTGCAGCCGGATCCGGTCGACGAACGCCGGACGGGAGTTGACCAACGTGACGTCGATGTCGCCGCGCAGGCGCAGGCGGTTGGCCGCGAGCGTGCCGGCGTACCCGCCGCCGATGACGATCACCTTGTGAGTCGTGTTCATGGTGGGATTCCCTTCTCTCACCGGAACCGACAACCCACCGGCGCCGAACGTCAGACCTGACGTTCCGCCCCGCTGTCTTGTCGGAGTGGTGAAGAGGGCGCGACCGAGGGAGCCGAGCACACCATGACCGAACCGGACGACGGCCTGACCGCGATCATGAGCGAGCGGCGTCAGCTGATCAACCTGGCGTACCGTCTCCTCGGCTCACTCGCCGAGGCCGAGGACGTGGTCCAGGAGACCTACGCCCGCTGGTGCGCCATGCCCCGCGAGGAGCAGGACACCATCGCCTCCCCCGGCGCCTGGCTGACCAGGGTCGCCGGCCGCCTCTGCCTCAACGTGCTGTCCTCGGCTCGCGCCCGGCGCGAAACCTACGTGGGCGAATGGATCCCGGAGCCGGTGCCGGACAGTTCCGAATGGCGCCCGGCCGACCCAGCCGAGCGGGTCACCCTCGACGAGTCGGTCAGCATGGCCTTCCTCGTGGTGCTCGACTCGATGACCCCGGCCGAGCGCGTCGCGTTCATCCTGCACGACGTGTTCCGCTACTCCTTCGCCGAAATCGCCGAGATCGTGGGCCGCACCCCGGCCGCGTGCCGCCAGCTGGCCTCATCCGGGCGCCGCCGCGTCCGCGAGGCGCAGGCTCCCCCCACACCGGTCTCGCGGCAGGCCCGGATCGTCCGCGACTTCAAACGAGCGTGGGAAGCACACGACCTCGATGCCCTCCTCGGCCTGCTGGCCCCCGACGCCACGGCGATCAGCGACGGCGGCGGCCTGGTCAACACGGTGCTCCACCCGGTCGAAGGCGCCGAACGGATCCTGAGCGCCCTGGTTCGCCTCGCCCACCGGTTCCGCGGGTACACGCTGCTGGAGCGCACGGTCAACGGCCAGCCGGGCCTGGTCGCCCAGGAGGACGGTGTCACCGTGTCCGTGTACGCGTTCGGGATCGCGGACGAGAAGATCCAGCGCATCTGGGCGGTGCGCAACCCGGAGAAGTTGCGCGCGTGGACGGCGAGCTGATCAGCGGCTTCGCCGCTCCGGTGTGACGGCCCCGAGATCACACAGCGGTCCCGGCCAGCCACACCTTCGCCGGGCGTGCCAGTGCCGTGATGTCGGTCAGCGGGTCGCCGTCCACGAGCAGCAGGTCGGCATCGAAGCCGGGGCGGATGCGGCCCTTGCGCTCGCCCAGTTCGGTGACGTCCGCGGCCACGGAGGTCGCCGATGCCAGTGCCGCTTCGGTGCTGATGCCGCCGTCGACGAGCCATTCGACGGAACTGGCGACCATGCCGTGCGGCTTGCCCGGTGAGATCCCCGAGTCGGCGCCGGAAACGATCGTGACCCCCGCCCGCGCGAGCCGCGCCACCTGACCGATCCGGTGTCGGATCGTCGAGCCCGTCCGTTCCAGGAACTCCTGGATCGCCGGTGGCGGCGTCATCTCGCCGATCGCGCCGAGCGTCGGGCACACCGTGATCCCGCGGTCCGCGATCTCGGCGGCCAGTTCGTCGCTCATCCGGATGCCGTCGGGCGTGAGGCAGCTGCAGTGCTCGATGCCGTCCACCCCGGCGCGCACGGCCTGCTCGACCGCGGGGAGCCCGTGGGCGTGCGCGGTCACCGGCAGCCCGGCCCGGTGCGACTCGTCGACGATGAGTCGCAGCTCGGCGAGGGTGAACTGGCACCCCATGATGTCGGTGCCGGGTGTCATGCCGCCGCCGCTGGCCATGACCTTCACGACGTCCACGCCGCGCTCGGCCCGCTCCGCGACGGCGGCCCGGATCTCCGCCTCGCCGCGCACCTCGCCGCCCATGTTCCAGCAGTGCCCGCCGGCAGTGGTGATCGGCGGCCCCGCGGCGAGGATCGTGGGCAGACCGGGGCGACCGCGCCAGCGCAGGGTGGCGTAGCGGCGATCGCCGAGGTCGCGGACGGTGGTGACGCCCGCGGCGAGCTGTTTCCGGAGCGCGGTCCCGATGACCCCGTCGAGCTCGTCCTCCGTGTAGCCGGCGAGGCGGTCCAGCGCGCCGAAGGTGCCGTTGCCGCCGAGGTGGGTGTGCATGTCGAACAGCCCGGGCAGCAGCGTGCCGGGGTGCTCCACCACCGGCCGGCCGGCGGGCACCGGGCCGCCGACCGCTTCGATCCGGCCGTCCCGCACGAGCACCGGTGGGTCGCCGAGCGCGCGCTCGCCGTCGAAGACGCGGGCGGCGCGAATCGCGAAGCCGTTCATTCCCACTGAGTCGCTCCCGGGTCGCGGGGCGTGACAAGATCGTCCGGCAACACGACGAAGTGTGCCGAAAGGACGGTCATGGCGCGATCACTGTTCGCCCTGCTGGTTCTCGTGGGCTCGATCCTGGTGCCCACCTCCGCCGCCGCCGCGGACGGGCCACCACTGAGCGTGCCCGAGGCCGCGCTCGAGGCGTCGTTGCACTGTCCGGGTGACCTGGCCGGGGCCGGCCACAACCCGGTCCTGCTGGTGGCCGGCACGACGCTGACGCCGGACGTCTTCGCCTGGAACTACGAACCCGAGCTGACCGCCCTGGGCCGGCCCTTCTGCACGGTCGCCCTGCCGGACAACGGGATGGCCGACATCCAGGTCGCCGCCGAGTACGTCGTGCACGCGATCCGCGCGGTCAGCGCCGCGGCCGGGCGGGACGTGGACATCGTCGGGCACAGCCAGGGCGGCATGATCCCGCGCTGGGCGCTCAAGTACTGGCCGGACACCCGCGCCCGGGTCGGCGACGTGATCGGGCTGGCGCCGTCGAACCACGGGACCGTCGTGGCGCAGGCGGTGTGCCTGCCCGGGTGCGCGCCCGCGTTCTGGCAGCAGCGCGCGGGATCGGCGTTCCTGACGGCGCTGAACAGCGGCGCGGAGACGTGGGCGGGCATCGACTACACGAACGTCTACACCGTCCTGGACGAGGTGGTCGCGCCGAACCTGAACGACCACGGCAGCTCGTCGTTGCACACCGGGCAGGGCCGGATCAGCAACGTCGGCCTGCAGGAGGTGTGCCCCGCGCACGTCGCCGACCACCTGACCACGGGCACCACCGACGGCGTGGCGTTCGCGCTGGTGGTGGACGCGCTCACGCACGACGGCCCGGCCGATCCCGCGCGGCTGCCCGCGGACGTCTGCACGCGCCTGCTGATGCCCGGCGTGGACCCGGTGTTCCTCGCCGTGAACGAAGCTCAGATGGCGAGCGTGGTGGCCACCCAGGTCGCGCTGTACCCCCATGTGGCGGCGGAGCCTCCGCTGGCGGCATACGCCCGCTAGTGGTGGCGGCCGCCAGCCGGCTCCGCGGTCGCAGGCCGGGAGTTGCCGCGCGACCGGGAAGCCTCGGGCTGGTGCACCGCGGGCCGCGAGCCTCGGAGCCGACTGCCCCGGACGGACCGGCCGCACCACCGAATCCGCCCGCGTTTCCCGAACCCCCACCGGCCATCGCCCCGCTCGGGCGACCGCCATGGCCACCCACGACCCGGCCCCGCGAAACCGCTCCCGCGAGCGCGGACCTCACGTCCCCAGGACGAGCTCCAGGTAGCGGCAGACCCTCCGCCGGCCGCGGGCTGCGCCCGCTCCTCGAAGCGGGCACCAGCCCGGCGCCCCGTCGCAGGCCGGGAGTTGCCGCGCCGCCGACGGGCGGGCCGTTCGAACCCGGGGCCCGCGAGCAGGGGTCAGGCGCCAAGGGTGTCGATCTCGGTCGAGAGGATCGCGGCCTGCTCGTCGAGCGCGCGGTCGTCGGGCCGGTCGCCCACCCGCCGGCGCAGCGCATCGCGCTCGATGATCGTCAGCGCGCCCTCGTGGCGGGGCAGGTCCTCGGCGGCCAGCACCGCGAGGCTGCCCTCCTGCAGCACGAGCTGCGCACCGTCGCCGGCCTGCAGCAGCGCCTCCAGATCCGCCGCGGTCACCTTCATCGGGCCTCCCTTCGTCGGCCCCTCGCATACCCGCTCGGCGACCGGATCAAGCGTGCAGCGAGTGCACCCGCAGCGCGAGCTGGATCTCCAGCGCCCGCCCCGGCTCGTGCCAGTCGTCCCCCAGCAACGTCGCCACCCGGTCGAGCCGCTGCACCACCGTGTTGACGTGCACGTGCAACGCCTCCTTCGCGCGCGTCAGGTTGCCGCCCGCCGCGAAGTAGGCCCGTAGCGTGCCCGTCAGGTCCGTGCCGCGCCGCTCGTCGTAGTCCAGCACCGGCCCGAGCGTGCGACGCACGAAACCGGGCAGATCATCGCGGTCGCCGAGCAGCACGCCCAGGAACCCCAGCCCCGCCGCGGAGGCGCCCTCACCCGAGCGGCCCAGCGAAAGCAACGCCCGCAGGCACCGGACCGCCTCGGCGTGCGCCGCGGCGATCCCGGCCGGGCCACGGGCCGGGCCCGCCGCACCGACCGTCACCGGCGTGTCCGTCGCGGCGGTCAGCGCTTCCGCGATCCGCGGAGCCACCGCATCCGGATCGCCGCGGACCAGCAGCACGACCTCCTCCGCGTGGATCCCGGCCAGCACCGCGTGCCGCGCCGCCGCTACCGCCAGCCGCGCGCGGGACACCGATTCAGCGTGCGCCACGAGCACCGCGTGCGGCTCGGCCAGGTCCACGCCCAGCCGTTCGGCCCGCGCGAGCAACGCGCCCGGGTTGCGCTCCGGCGCCGTCAGCAGGTCCGTCAGCAGCTCGCCGCGGACCTCCTCCTCGGCCTTGGCCACCGACCGCCGCAACAACAGCAACAACGCCGTGACCACCGCCGCCCGCTCGAACAGCCGGCGGTCGGCGTCGAGCAACTCGGCCTGCCCGGCCAGGACGATGCTGCCGAGCAGCTCCGGCCCGGCCTGCACCGCGCACACCAGCGACCCGCGGCTGGCCACGGACCGGCCGGTGCCGCGCGACACCGCGACCACCTCGGGGTCCGGGGCGGGCGGTGCCGTGCCGGCGTGCGCCAGCTCCTCGCCCGCCGCGTCGAACACCCCGATCGAGCCGTGCAGGACGTCGGCCACCGCGGCGGCCACCTCCGGCACGTCCCCGCCGCGCAGCACGAGGTCCATGAGCCGGTCATGCGCCTCCTCGGCGCGGTGCATCGCCTCGGAGTGCGAGCTGATCTCGTCGAGCAGGCGGGCGTTGTCGAGCGCGATGACCGCGTGGTCGGCCAGCGACGAGAGCAGCGCGACCTCGTCGGGGGTGAAGTCGCGGGGCGTGCGGTCGGAGGCGTAGAGCACCCCGATCACCGTGCCGCCCAGGGACAGCGGGACACCGAGGATCGCGGCCAGCCCCTCGTCGCGCACCGCGTCGTCGATCGGCCCGGTGTGCAGGAACCGCTCGTCGCGGAAGTAGTCCGGGGTCGCGTACGGGCGCGCGCTCTGCGCCACCAGCCCGCCGAGCCCCTCGCCCATGCCCAGGATGACCTCCTTGAACAGGGCGGACACGCAACCGTCGGTGACGCGCATGTAGGTGCGGCCGGCGGATGCGTCGTTGAGGCTCAGGTAGGACACGTCCGCGCCGAGCAGCGTGCGGGCCCGCCGCACGATCGACCGCAGCACGGCGTCCGGACCGCGCAGGCGGGCCAGGTCGCTGGCCGTGTCGAACAAGGCCGTCAGCTCGGCCTCACGGCGCCGGCGCGCGGTCAGGGTGGCGTGGATGCGCAGCGCCAGCTCGGTGGCCTTGGGGTGCGCGGCGCCGGCGTGCGCCAGCTGCTCGCTGCTCGCCCCGCCGGCGAGCAGGTCGAGCAGCCGGAGCACGTCGTCGTCCACGCCGATCATCGTCTCATCGCGTGGCCGGTTCCGCGGCGGCCGCGGGCTCCTCGTCGCGCAGCGAGGTGCCCGCGGTCTCCTTCGCGCTGCTCACGGCGATCAGCGTGATCACGCACATCGCCACGACGTAGAGCGACACCGCCGACGTCCCGCCGAACTCCTTGAACAGCGCGACCGCGACGATCGGCGCCAGCGCACCGGCGGCGATCGAGGACAGCTGACCGCCGACCGACAGGCCGGTGTAGCGGACGCGTGTGGGGAACTGCTCGGCGAAGAACGCCGCCTGCGGCCCGTACATGGCCCCGTGCAGCACGAGGCCGATCGTCGCGGCCAGCACGATCATCGCGGGCGAGCGGGTGTCCATCAGCGCGAAGAACGCGAACGCCCAGCCGGCCATCGCGACCGTGCCGAACAGGTACACCGGGCGACGGCCGATGCGGTCGGACAGCGCGCCCCACAGCGGGATGGTCACGAAGTGGATCGCCGAGCCGATGAGCACCGCGTTCAGGCCGGCCGACTTGCTCAGCCCGAGCGGCCCGGTGACGTAGACCAGGATGAACGCGGTCAGCACGTAGTAGGACACGTTCTCGGCCATGCGGGCGCCGATCGTGATCAGCACGCGGCGCCACGCATCGCGGAAGACCTCCAGCGCGGGCGCGCGGTGCTGCTCGCCGCGCTGCCGGGCCTTCTCCTGCGCCGCCAGGAACACCGGCGACTCGGTCACCGTGAGCCGGATCCACAGACCGATGACCACCAGCACGCCGGAGAGCAGGAACGGGATGCGCCAGCCCCACGCGGTGAAGGTGGCGTCGGACTGCACCGCGGCGAGCACCGCGAGGACGGCCGTGGCCAGCAGGTTCCCGCCCGGCGCACCGCACTGCGGCCAGGACGCCCAGAACCCGCGGCGCCGGTCGTCGCCGTGCTCGGACACGATGAGCACCGCGCCGCCCCACTCTCCGCCGAGCGCGAACCCCTGGATCAGGCGCAGCGCGGTGAGCAGCAGCGGAGCCGCCACGCCGACCGTGGCGTAGGTGGGCAGCAGGCCCATCGCGCACGTCGAGCCGCCCATCAGCAGCAGGCTGAATACCAGCAGCTTCTTGCGCCCGACGCGGTCGCCGAAGTGACCGAACACCAGTCCGCCCAGCGGCCGGGCGAGGAACCCGATCGCATACGTGGCGAACGACAGCAGGGTGCCGGTCAGGGGATCGCTGCCGGGGAAGAACAGCTTGTTGAAGACCAGTGCCGCGGCCGAGCCGTAGAGGAAGAAGTCGTACCACTCGATGGTCGTGCCGACGAGACTCGCGCCGACCACTTTCGCGATCGAGCGCTTTTCGCTGCGGGGCATGGGCAACACTCCTTTGTGCCGAGGTGGGACGCTCACGCGGCGGTCCAGCCGCCGTCGAGGGGCAGGGAAATCCCGGTGACGTGGCCGGAGCCGGGGCCGCAGAGCCAGCGGACCGCGCCGGCGACCTCGCCCGGGTCGATGAGCCGTTTGATCGCCGCGCGCCGCAGCAGGACCTCGCCGAGGATCTCGTCCTCGGGACGGCCGTGCGCGGCGGCCTGGTCGGCGATCTGGCCGCGGACGAGCGGGGTGTCGACGTAACCCGGGCTGACGCAGTTGCTGGTCACCCCGTGCGGCGCGCCCTCCAGCGCGACCACTTTGGACAGTCCTTCGAGCGCGTGCTTCGCCGACACGTAGGCCGCTTTGAAAGCGCTTGCGCGCAGGCCGTGGACGCTGGAGACGTTGACCACGCGGCCCCAGTTCCGCGCGTACATGTGCGGCAGGACCCGGCGGATCAGCAGGAACGGCGCGGTGACCATCACCTGGTGCATCCGGGCGAAGACCTCGGGCGGGAAGTCCGGGATCGGGGCGACGTGCTGGAAGCCGGCGTTGTTGACGAGGATGTCGACGTCGGCGGGCAACGCGTCGAGGGCTGTGGCGTCGGCGAGGTCGGCGGTGTGCGCCCAGCCTCCGGTCTCGGCGGCGACGCGTTCGGCGGCCGCGCCGTCGATGTCCACCGCGTGCACATTCGCCCCGGCCTCGGCCAGCGCCAGCGCACAGGCCCGCCCGATCCCGCTGCCCGCGCCGGTCACCAGCGCGACGCGGCCGTCCCAGTACCTGCTCATGGCGACCGAAGGTAAGTGGCCGGCAGCGGTAAGCCTATGTGCGCAGCCACCACAAGTCCTGGACAGGACATGGTGACCTCTCCCATCCGGAATAGGCCGTCGACCGGGCTTGTTGCCCCGGACGAGGGGTTATTCGAGGAGGCGCACGTATGGCGACGGTCACCCTGACCAAGGACAACTTCGAAGAGGTCGTCAACTCCGACGGCATGGTGCTCGTCGACTTCTGGGCGGCCTGGTGCGGGCCGTGCCGGATGTTCGCGCCCGTGTTCGAAGGGGCGGCCGGCCGGCACGAGGACATCGTGTTCGGCAAGGTCGACACCGAGGACCAGACCGAGCTCGCGCAGGCGTTCGGCATCCAGTCCATCCCGACCCTGATGGCCGTGCGCGACGGCGTCGTCCTGTACGCGCAGCCCGGCGCGCTGCCGGAGCAGAGCCTGGAAGAGCTGATCGGCAAGCTGCGCGAGGTCGACATGGACCAGGTGCGCGCGGAGATCGCGAAGCAGCAGGCCGAATGACGGTTTGCCGGTGATCGCCGTCGAGCCGATGATGGTGTCATGCCCTCCCGGTTCGACGAGGTCGCCGACGAGCTGTACGCCCTGCCCCGGGACGAGTTCACCGCCGCGCGCACCGAACGCGCGAAGGCCGCCAAGGCCCGCCGGCCGGATCTCGCGAAGCAGATCGGCGGCCTGCGCAAGCCGACCGTGGCCGCGTGGCTGGTGAACCAGGTCAGCCGGCGGCACGCCGACGACGTCGGGCAACTCGCCGACCTCGGCGAGCAGTTGCGGTCGGCGCACCAGAAGCTCGCCGGGAACGACCTGCGCACGCTGTCCCGGCAGCGCAACGAACTGATCCGCAAGCTGAGCGGGTTCGCGAGCACGATCGCCGCCGAGGCCGGCGTGGCCTACAGCGACGCCGCGGAACGCCAGGTCGAGGCCACCTTCGAAGCCGCGGTGTCCACACCGGACGCGGCCGCGGAAGTGCTGGCGGGACGGCTGTCCACGGCGCTCACACCGTCCTCTTCGGAGGATTGGCTGGCGGCCGCGCTCGCCGCGTCTCCACGCACGAAGACGTCCGGGCCGCCACCGAAGAAGCCCGCGCCGAAGAAGCCGCCGGAGAAGCCCGCGGCGACGAAACCGCGTAAGGATCCCGACGCCGAACGCCGCCGCGCCGCGCTCGACGAAGCCCGCGAAAAGCTCGCATCCGCGCGGAACGACCGCGATGAGGCCCGCCAGGCGATGCAGGAGCTCTCCGACCGCGCGGAAAAGGCCGCCGCGGTGGTGACCGACCTGCGGGAGCGCCTGGACGAGGCGGTGAAGGAGGAACGGGCCCTGCGCAAGGAGGCGTTCGGCGCCCGCAAGGCACTCACCGCCGCCGAGAAGGCCGCCGACGAGGCCGGACGACGGCTCGAGGAGATGGAGTCCTTCGGCCGGCGGCGCTAGTGCCTCGTCAGGCAACGTTCGGTAGGTAATCAGGCCTGCGGATCTTGGATTCGGGGGCGAAGCGTCGTTTCGGTCGGGCGTGGCGATTGGCCCAGCGGATGTAGCCGGCGATAGCGGTCTCCTGCGCGGTGTGGGAGGGGTAGTCGCTGCCGTCGAGGGTGAAGTAGCGCAGCGCGGTGAACTCCGACTCGATCCAGTTCAGCCAGGAGGCGTGGGTCGGGGTGAACACCAGCTCGACATCGTGGTTGGTGCACCAGGTGGCGATCTCGGCCTTGCGGTGCGGGGAGAAGTTGTCGCAGACGATGTAGAGCCACCCGGTCGGGAACCGGCGTCGGAGCTGGCGCAGGAAGGCGAGGAACTCCTGCCAGCGCTTGCGGTCGCGCAGTCGGTAGAACAGCTGACCTGAGGCCAAGTCGAGTCCGGCGAGCATGTGCCGGACCCCGCCGTAGCGGTTGTAGGTCGCCCGTAGCCGGGCCGGGCTCCCGGTGGGGAACCAGCCGCGGCCGGGGCGGGGTTGCAGGTTCAGCGGCCCGAACTCGTCCACGCAGATCACCCGGCCGCCATCGGGGATCTGTCCGGTGGCAGAGCGGTCGTAGAGGTCGAGGATGCGGTGCATCTTCTCGCTGAACTGCGGGTCTGGACTGGCCTTCCAGGTCTTGGTGGCCTGCCAGCGCACCCCGGCCGCCCGCAGGATCTGCCGGACCGTCTCGGCGCTGGCTATGATCCGATGCCGGTCGTGGAGATGCTCGGCCAGCTTCGACAGGCTCCACGTGGTGAACGGCAGCCCGGCGTGCTGTGGTGGGGTCCGGGCGACCCGGCAGATCAGTTCGCGGGCGTGGGGGCCGAACTTAGGAGGTCGGCCCCCGCTCCATTTTGGGTCTAGCGCCGCGAACCCCTGGGTGTTGAACGCGTGGATCACCTCCCGCGCGTACTGCGGCTTGGCCGCGAACATCGCCGCCGCCTCGGCCGCGCTGCGGCCCTGCACCGACGCAAGCACGATCCCCGCCCGCCGCAGCCGGACCCGGTCCCGCGCCGTCCTGGTGATCTTGACCAAACGCTCGGCCTCATCCGGAGTGAGCGCCCGAACGAAGACCTCGGGCTGTCGCGGCACGTCCACCACCTCCGGCAGACAGCTTTCAGCACCTGACCGGAACCGATCAAACCGGCCCGTTACGTCCCCGACCTTCCTGGACGAGGCACTAGCTCGCGGCCACCAGCGAGCGCGGTCGCGGTGAGCACTCGGCTCCTCGCCGGCTCGCGCGACGCGGTGTGCCTGCAGGGCGATCTGCGTGAGCCCGACAGCGTCCTGGACCCGGCCGCGCTGCTCGGTTTCCGCGCGGCCACCGGCCACACCCGGACTGCCAGGCGAGCGCAGTGCGGGTCCGCGCGGTGGACGGGTCTCAGAACGCCGGCTCGCGCGACGCAGTGTGCCTGCAGGGCGATCGGCGTGAGCCGGACAGCGTCCCGGACCGGGCCGCGCTGCTCGATTTCGGCGCGCCCGTCGCCACCCCGCCCGACGACGAGCACGCCACGCACTGGCAGCCGTCGCGCGGCCACCGGCCACACCCGGACTGCCAGGCGAGCGCAATGCGGGTCGGCGCGGTGGGACGGCTCTCAGAACGCCGGCTCCGCGCGGGCCGTCCATCGGCCGTCGGTCCGGGTGATGCGCACCGGGTGGTCGAAGCACTTGCTGATGTGGTCCGTGGTCACCACCTCGTCCGCCGCCCCGGCCGCCAGGCATTGGCCTTCCCGCAGGAGCAGCGCGTGCGTGGTGCTCGCGGGCAGCTCCTCGAGGTGGTGCGTCACCAGCACGGTCGCCAGCTCCGGGTGTTCCCGCCGCAGCGCGTCCACGCTGGACAGCAGCTGCTCGCGCGCCGCCACGTCCAGGCCGGTCGCCGGCTCGTCGAGCAGCAGCAACCGCGGCGCGGGCATCAGCGCGCGGGCGATCAGCGCCCGCCCGCGCTCGCCCTGCGACAACGTCGGCCAGCGGGCCTCGCGCTTGCCGTCCAGCCCCAGCATCCCGATCAGCCGCTCGGCGCGCGCCCGCGCGGCCGCCGTCGGCTGCCACCGCGGCACCAGCTCCGTCGTGTTGGTCAGCCCGGTCAGCACGACCTCGAACACCGACAGCGGCGAACGCAACGGGTGGCGCGGGTTGATGTGCCCGAGGAACGACCGCAGCTTCCGCATGTCGACCCGACCCAGCCGGTGCCCCAGTACGTCCACCGTCCCCCGCGTGGGATGTGTGACCGCCCCGAGCAGCCCCAGCAGCGTGCTCTTGCCGGCCCCGTTCGCTCCCAGCAGCGCCCAGTGCTCGCCCTCCCGCACGGTCAGCGAGATCGACCGGAGCAGGTACCGGCCGTCCCGGACGAGATCGACGTCGGACACCTGCAGCACGGTCGTCATGCGCCGCACGCTACCAAGTCCTCAGACGTCCGATGAAAAAGCCCTTCCGATAACCTCCCGGAATGGATCGGGTCGAGACGCGCGAACTCGCCTACTTCGTGGCCGTCGCGGAAACCCTGCACTTCGGGCGCGCGGCGGAAGGGCTGGGGCTGGCCCAGCCCGCCCTCTCGAAGGCCGTCCGCTCTCTGGAGCGGCGGCTGGAAGTGACCCTGTTCGACCGCACCAGCAGGCGCGTCGAGCTCACCCCGGCCGGCGAGGTGCTGCTCGACGAGGCCCGGCGCGCCCTGGCGGCGGTCGCCGCGGCCGCCCGGCGGACCCAGCGCGCCGGGCGCGGCGTGCCCTACCTCGCGCTGGCCGCCAAGCCCGGCGGCGACGCGGGCCTGCTGCCGCGCATCCTGCAGCGCTACGAAGCCGATCCGGCCGCGGTGCCGGTCGAACTGGTCTCCAGCCACGAGGACCGGGTCTCGCTCCTGCACGACGGCCGCGCGGACGTGGCACTGCTGCACACCCCCTTCGACGACGCGGGCGGCCTGGAGACCGCGGAACTGCGCGCCGAACCGCGGGCGGCCCTGCTCCCGCGCGACCACCGCCTCGCGGGACGGTCGATCCTGCAGCTGGCCGACCTGCGCGGGGAGCCCGTCGGCCGCTGGGCGGGGTACCCCGACGACGGTGGCGTCGAGATCACCGACCTCGCCAAGCTGCTCCGCGTCACCTCGCGCGGCCGGGCCACCGCCGTGCTGCCGCAGTCGGTGCTCGACACGCTGGACCACGACCTCGTCACCGTGCCGGTCGTGGACGCCGCACCGGCGCGGCTCCTGCTCGCCTGGCCGCAGGGCACCACCTCACCCGCGGTCGCCGCGCTGGTCCGGGCCGCGCGGGAGGTGGCCGCCGCCTACCGCTCGCTGAACAGCTCCGACAGCTCCTTGCGGCCGGTGGGGATCGCCGAGCGCCCGCGCGGGCGCTGACCCGGCCAGCCCAGGGCCAGGGCGTGGTGCGCCCGCCACGGGTGGCCGTAGCCGGTGAGCGCGGCGGCTTCGACGGCGTTCGCCTCCGGGTACAGCGACACCGGACAGCTGCCCAGGCCCGCGAAGTGCGCGGCGAGGACCAGGGTCTGGCAGACCCGGCCGAGGTCGAACTCGGTGTCGCGGCCGGCTTCGGAGTCGGACAGCAGGACCAGCGCGACCGGCGCGGACGCGAGCGGCGTCGCGTACTGCCCGAGGCGCGCGAGCGCGCGACGAACCCGCGGATCGACGACGGAGACGAACCGCCAGGGCTGGCGGTTGCGAGCCGAACCGGTCCAGCGCGCGGCCTCGACGAGCGACTCGACGAGCCGCCGCGGCACCGGCTGGTCGGTGAAGACGCGAGTGGCCCGGACGGCAGCCAGCTCGCGCACGGGATCGGTGACCATACCTCACCCTGTCACGTGAAAAGGGACCTTCGGCCCTGGACCCGGGCGGACGCATCCGGCACCGTGGGGACAGACCCCGGGGTGCCCGGGCACTACGAGGTCGAGGCCCTACGGTCCCGCCAGCGGCGTCTCCGAAGGCCGCACTCGCCGAATTGGCAAGCCCGGTCCTGGTTCACCTCCCCGTCGGCGAACCAGTCCGGCACCTGTTGTGCACACGCAGTGAAGGGCCCTTCGCGACACCGCGAAGGGCCCTTCAGCGTTCCCGGGTGATCAGGGGATCGCGAGCGCGACGTCCCCGGCGGCGAGCCGGGCCGCGCGGTTGGTCGCCGCCAGCTCCTCGGCCGTCGTCCGCGGCGGGACGCCGTCGGCCAGCCAGGCCGCCAGCAGCAACGCCACCTTCGACCGCATCTCCGTCCGCAGCCGGTGGAACGAGTCGACCGGGTCGGCACCCACCTGGCCCAGCAGCAGCCACCAAGCCCACGCCGCGGCACCGGCGTTCGCCACGAAGTCCGGGACCACCGCGATCCCGCGGGCGGCGAGCAGCGCCTCGGCCTCCGGGGTCGTCGCCGCGTTCGCCGCCTCCACCACGACCTTCGCCGCGACGTCGGCCACGTTGTCCGGCGTCAGCGCGTACGAGATCGCCGCCGGCACGAAGATGTCCGCCTCGATCCCGACCACCGCACCGCGGGGCAGCTGCTGAACGCCCGCGGGCAGCCGCGACCGGTCGACCTCGCCGAACCCGTCGCGCAGGTCCAGCAGCGCGGGGACGTCCAGCCCGGCCGGGTCGTACAGCGTCCCGGCCGCGTCGGCGACCGCGACCACGCGCATCCCGGCCTCGTGCAGGTACCAGGCCGCGCCGCCGCCCATGGTGCCGATGCCCTGGATCGCCACGGTCGTCCCGGCCGGCTCCCAGCCCCACGCGCTCGCCGCGCCCAGACACGCCTGCGCGACGCCGTACCCGCCGACGACGTCGCCGAGCAGCAGCCCGCCCGGCACCGGTGCGTTGAGCCCGGCGTGCACCCGGCGCAGGGTCCGCTCCGGATCGGGCGACCGGCGGATGGCCGCGTGGTAGGACTGCTCCAGGCCCAGCCGCGCGAAGACGTCGTCGATGAGGTGCTGCGGCACCCCGAGGTCCTCGGCGGTCACCCAGTGCGCGTCCAGCCACGGGCGCATCGCCTGGCAGAACCGCTCCAGCACCCCGACCGCCCCCGGGTCCTTCGGGTCGAAGTCGATCCCGCCCTTCGCCCCGCCCACGGGCAGGTCGAACGTCGCGGTCTTGGCGGCCATCCCCCGCGCCAGGTCCTCGACCTCCGACAGCGTGCAGCCGGCGCGCATCCGCGTCCCCCCGGTAGCCAGGCCCGAGACCAGCGTGTGCACCACGAGGTAGCCGTGGGTGCCGGTGACCGGGTCGGTCCACGTCAGCCGCAGCATCGGCTCCTGCGCACGCGGCCGGGCCCGCTCTCCGATGGCCCCGGCCGGGTTCTGCATCGTGGTCAACTGTCCCCTCCAAGCCTGTCGCCGTTTTCCGCGCACAACAGCACCCGCCTCCGCCACGCGAGGTGGCTTCGGCCGAGTCGGTGTGTGGAATCCGGGAGATCCATTCCCGCTGACACCAGGGTGCGGCAGGACCGGCGCAGACGTCCAGTTAGGGATCATGCACGGTTCCGTTCACGTTCCCTGCACAGCGGAAGATCCGCCCCTACCCTGACCACATGGAGCTTTCGCTGCACCGGTTGCGGATGCTTCGGGAGCTGCACCGCCGCGGCACCGTCACCGCGGCCGCGGCTTCCCTGCACTACACGGCTTCGGCGGTCTCGCAGCAGCTCGCGCAGCTGGAACGCGACGTGGGCGCCAAGCTGTTCGAACGGCTCGGCAGGCGGGTGCAGCTGACCGAACTGGGAATGGTGCTGACCGAGCACGCCGAGGAGATCCTCAGGTCGGTCGAACGGGCGACCATGGCGCTCGAGGAGGCGCAGGAGGGCGTCACCGCGCGGTTGACGGCCGGGGTGTGGGCGTCCGTCGCGTCCGGGCTGCTGCCGTTCGCCCTCACCGCGCTGGCGAAGGAACACCCCGGCATCGAGGTCCGGACCAAGGAGCTGGCCCCGGAGGAGACCGCGGGAGCGGTGCGGGACGGCGCGCTCGACTTCTCGTTCGTCATCGACTACTCCGACTACCCGATGCCGTGGGACCCGGCGCTCACGCGCGTCGTGATCGCGGTGGAGCGGCTGCACGCCGCGGTGCCGCGCGGCGCGGTCCCGGCGAGCACGGTGGGGTTGCCGGACCTGGCCGAGCATCCCTGGATCCTCGCCGGGCCGCGGTCGCACTTCGGCCGGGCCGTGCGGCTGGCCTGCCAGCGCTACGGGTTCGAGCCCAAGATCAACCACGAGGTCGGCGAGCAGGCGACGGCGCTGGCGATGGTCGCCGCCGGGCTGGGCGTCACGCTGGTGTCGGACCTGGGCCTGTCGCTGCGGCCACCGGGCGTGGACATCGTGGCACTGACCGAACCGCCGATGCGCACGGTGTCGATCGCCCACCGCACCGCCTCGGCCCGGCCGTCACTGCAGCTGGTGATCGACGCGGTGCGCGCGGCCGCGGCGGAACAGGGCCTGGGCGCGGCGGCCCCGCTGCCGTGAAAGGGCTTTCCGGGCCGGCTTCACCCGCTCAGCGCTTCGGCGCACGTGGGGTACGTCGGGAACTCCTGGTCGAGCCCCACGACCTCCATCGCACGCACCACCACCGGGTCCGCGGCCGCCAGCCGGATCTGCACGTCGTCACCCGCGGCCTGCCGCACCGCGACCAGCGACGCCATGCCGGCCGAACCCAGGAACGTCACGCCCGTCAGGTCGAGCACCAGCAGCGGCGGGTGCTGCCGCAACGCCTCGCCGGCCGCGCTGTCCAGCTTGGGCGTCGTCAGGAGATCGAGTTCGCCGCTGACCTGGACCACGACGGCGTCGCCGTGGCGCTCGACGGCGACCGCCAACCCGTTGACGGGGTCGTCGGCGGGGTGCCGCGGGTTCGATGGCTCGGGTGCCTGCACACGCCCATCTTGCTATCCCGCGTCCCCGGGCGGAACTCCTCCTTCGCGGATCCCGCTCACCACGCCGATCGCACCCGACCGGGTCAGGCGCGCACCTCCGGCAGCCACCGCTGCAGGCACTCCAGCAGCTCCTGCGCGTCGACCGGCTTCGTCAGGTAGTCGGTGGCGCCCGAGGCGAGCGCCTTCTCCCGGTCACCCTGCATGGCCTTCGCGGTGACGGCGATGATCGGCATGTCCGCGAAGCGCGGGATCTCCCGGATCGCGGCGGTGGCCGCGTACCCGTCCATCTCCGGCATCATCACGTCCATCAGGACCAGCTCGATGTCGTCCTCGGCGAGCAGCGCGTCGATGCCCTTGCGCCCGTTCACCGCGTGCCGCACGTCCAGCCCGTAGCTCTCCAGCGCGCCCCGCAGCGCGAACACGTTGCGCGGATCGTCCTCCACGATCAGGACCTTGTGACCGCGCAGCGGTTCGTCCGCGGGCCGCTCGTCGGGCCGGGGCGACGACTGCGTCGACCGCGGCCGGGTCAGCGGGATGACGTCGTCCGGCTGGTCGGCCGACAGGTGCAGTGCGATCCGCTCGCGCAGCTCGTCGAGCGAGGGCAGCAGCTCCAGCGGCTGCATCGCCGCCCGCGTCCGCACCAGGCTCTCCTGGTCCGGCGTGAGCTTGCGGGACGGGTGCGCGAGCACCGGCACCGCACGCAGGTCCGGGTGCTCGGCCAGCGCGTCCAGCACGGCGAACGCCCCGCCCTCGGGCAGGCTGAGGTCCAGCACGACGCAGTGGTGCGGGCGGCTGACCAGCACGTTCGCCGCCTGCTCGGCGGTGCTCACCGTCGCGACCGTCACCGTGCCGTGTGTGTCGGCCAGGTCCGCCGCGGCGCTGCTCGCCAGCAGCGACAGCAGGCCGGTGGGGCCGGCCTCGACCACGAGCACCTGCCGCTTCCCGGTGTCCCGGGACGGCTCGGGCGGTGCCGGCTCGACTCGTTCGCTCGCCTCCGGCGCCGGCGTGCGGTCGCCCGCGGACCGCCCCAGCGGCAGGAACAACGTGAACGTGCTGCCCTCGCCCAGCTCGCTCTCCGCCCGGATCTCCCCGCCGAGCCGGAAGACCACCTCGTTGCTGATCGACAACCCGAGCCCGGTGCCGCCGTACCGGCGGCTGGTCGTGCCGTCGGCCTGCTGGAACGCGGCGAAGATCGCGCTGAGGTTCTCCTTCGCGATCCCGATGCCGGTGTCGGTGACCGCGAACGCCACCACCGGGCCGCGCGTGCCGGGCGGCAGCTCCTCGTCGCGGGCCATCCGCACGCGCAGCTCGACGCGGCCGTGGTCGGTGAACTTCACCGCGTTGGACAGCAGGTTCCGCAGCACCTGCCGCAGCCGCTGCTGGTCGGTCACCAGCTCGCGCGGCACGTCCGGGTCCGCGGCGACGGTGAAGGTCAGCCCCTTCTCCGCGGTCAGCGGCTGGAACGTCGCCTCGACGTAGTCCAGCAGCTGCCGCAGCGCGAACGGCTCCGGGTGGATGTCCATCCGCCCGGCCTCCACCTTGGACAGATCGAGGATGTCGTTGATCATCTGCAGCAGGTCCGAACCGGCCGAATGGATCACCTCGGCGTACTCCACCTGCTTCGCGGTGAGGTTGCGGCCCGGGTTCTGCGCCAGCAGCTTCGCCAGGATCAGCAGGCTGTTCAGCGGTGTGCGCAGCTCGTGCGACATGTTGGCGAGGAACTCGGACTTGTACTTCGAGGCGAGCGCGAGCTGCTCGGCGCGCTCCTCGATCTCGCGGCGCGCCTGCTCGATCTCGGTGTTCTTGACCTCGATGTCGCGGTTCTGGCGGGCCAGCAGCGCGGCTTTCTCGGCGAGTTCGGCGTTCGAGCGCTGCAGTTCCTGCTGCTGCACACGCAGCTCGGCGGCGAGCCGCTGGGACTCCTCCAGCAGCGAATCGGTGCGGGCGGAGGCGACGATCGTGTTGACATTGACACCGATGGTTTCACCCAGCTGGTTGAGCAAGTCCCGCTGCGCCTGGGTGAACCGCTCGAACGAGGCCAGCTCGATCACGCCGAGCGTGCGGTCCTCGTACAACAGCGGCAGCACGACCAGGTTCACCGGCGGCGCCTCGCCCAGGCTGGAAGCGATCCGCAGGTACCCGGGCGGCGTCTGGTCCACGACGATCGGCCGGCGGGTGCGCGCCGCCTGCCCGATCAGGGTCTGCCCGGCCTCGACCTCCTTGCGCAGCTCCTCGGTGGAATGGGCGCCGTAACTGGCGATCAGCCGCAGCCGCTCGCTCCCGTTCTGGCCGGAGGTCAGGAAGAACGTGCCCTGCTGCGCGTTGACCAGCGGCACCAGCTCGTCGAGCACCAGCTCGGCGACGGTGACCAGGTCGCGGTGGCCCTGCATCAGGCCGGCGATGCGCGCCAGGTTGGTCTTGAGCCAGTCCTGTTCCTGGTTGGCGTGGGTGGTCTCGCGCAGCGAGCGCACCATGGAGTTGATGTTGTCCTTGAGCTCGGCGACCTCGCCCTGCGCCTCCACCGAGATCGACCGCGTCAGGTCGCCGGTGGCCACCGCGCTGGCCACCTCGGCGATCGCGCGCACCTGCCGGGTCAGGTTGCCGGCCAGCTCGTTGACGTTCTCGGTGAGCCGCTTCCAGGTGCCGGACACGCCCTCGACCTCGGCCTGACCGCCGAGCCGTCCCTCGCTGCCCACCTCGCGCGCCACCCGCGTCACCTCGGCGGCGAACGACCCGAGGGTGTCGACCATCGTGTTGATGGTCGTCTTGAGCTCGAGGATCTCGCCGCGGGCGTCGACGTCGATCTTCTTCGTCAGGTCGCCGTCCGCGACCGCCGTGGTCACCTGGGCGATGTTGCGCACCTGGTTGGTCAGGTTGTTCGCCATCGAGTTGACGTTGTCGGTGAGGTCCTTCCAGGTGCCCGCGACGTTGGGCACGCGCGCCTGCCCGCCGAGGATGCCCTCGGTGCCCACCTCGCGGGCCACCCTGGTGACCTCGTCGGCGAACGCGCCGAGCGTGTCGACCATCGTGTTGATCGTGTCGGCCAGCGCCGCGACCTCGCCCTTGGCCTCCACGGTGATCTTCTTCGACAGGTCGCCCTGCGCCACCGAACTGGCCACCTGCGCGATCGACCGCACCTGGCTGGTCAGGTTCGACGCCATCCCGTTGACGTTGTCGGTCAGGTCCTTCCAGGTGCCGGACACGCCGCGGACGTTGGCCTGGCCGCCCAGGTTGCCGTGCGTGCCGACCTCGCGGGCCACTCTGGTGACCTCGTCGGCGAACGCGGAGAGCTGGTCGACCATCGTGTTGATGGTCTCCTTCAGCTCCAGGATCTCGCCGCGCGCGTCGACCCGGATCTTCTGCGTCAGGTCGCCCCGCGCCACCGACGTGGTCACCTCGGCGATCGAGCGCACCTGGTCGGTGAGGTTGGCGGCCATGACGTTCACCGACTCGGTGAGCGCCTTCCACGTGCCGGACACGCCCTTGACGTCGGCCTGGCCGCCGAGGCGGCCCTCGGTGCCGACCTCGCGGGCCACTCTGGTTACCTCGTCGGCGAACGCGGAGAGCTGGTCGACCATCGTGTTGATGGTGTTCTTCAGCTCCAGGATCTCGCCGCGCGCGTCCACGGTGATCTTCTGCGACAGGTCACCGTCGGCGACCGCGGTGGCCACCGAGGCGATGGACCGCACCTGATCGGTGAGGTTGCCCGCCATGAAGTTCACCGAATCGGTGAGCGCCCGCCACGTCCCGCCGACGCCGGGCACCTGCGCCTGCCCGCCGAGCCGCCCGTCCGTGCCCACCTCGCGGGCCACGCGCGTCACCTCGTCGGCGAACGACGACAGCTGGTCCACCATCGTGTTGATGGTGTTCTTCAGCTCCAGGATCTCGCCGCGCGCGTCGACCATGATCTTCTGCGACAGGTCACCGCGCGCCACGGCCGTGGTCACCTGCGCGATGTTGCGCACCTGATCGGTGAGGTTGCCCGCCATGAAGTTCACCGAAGTGGTGAGGTTCTTCCAGGTTCCGGACACGCCGGGTACTTCCGCCTGTCCGCCGAGGATCCCTTCGGTGCCGACCTCGCGCGCGACGCGCGTCACCTCGTCGGCGAACGACGACAGCTGGTCGACCATCGTGTTGATGGTCTCCTTCAGCTCGAGGATCTCGCCCTGCACGTCGACCGTGATCTTCTGCGACAGGTCGCCCTTCGCGACCGCGGTCGCGACCTGCGCGATGTCGCGCACCTGCGCGGTCAGGTTGCCCGCCATGGCGTTCACCGAATCGGTGAGGTCCGCCCAGGTCCCGGACACCCCCGGCACGCGGGCCTGGCCGCCGAGCTTGCCCTCGGTGCCCACCTCCGTGGCCACGCGCGTCACCTCGGAGGTGAACACCGACAGCTGGTCGACCATCCCGTTGAAGACGGCGGCGATCTCGTCCATCAGCTCGTCGCCGACCTGCGGCATCCGGGTGCCGAAATCGCCGTCGCGCACGGCGGTCAGCCCGGCCAGCAACTGTTGCAGCCGGGGATCGGCCGGCTCGCGCTCGCCGCCCCGGCCCGGATCCCGCTTGGCCTGGACTGTGCGGCTCTCAGCCATCAGTGCACTCCGATTTCGTGAGGCCTCGCCGATCGCCCTTGCGAACAATCGCTGCAGAAGAGGAATCTACTGGTAGCGCGGGGCCGATCCCAGCGCCACTTCACCAGGATTGTCCGTCCGACGACCGAGGGGCACCCGTGCCGGCCCAGCACCCGCCGCAGACCAGTGGCCTCGACCCTCGGGTCGCCCGGCTCGCCGCGGTCGTCGAACGCCAGCAGCAGGAGATCGAACGGCTGCGGGCCGAACGGGACGGCGGGCTGCTGGTCCCGGTCGCGGAAGGGATTCTGGTCGAACGGCTTGGCTACTCCCCCGCCGAGGCCGCCGCCCACCTGACCGAACTGGCGGGCAAAACCGGCGTCACGGTGCCGGAACTGGCCGCCGACCTGATCGGCGGCGCGGTGCGGCCACCGCGGTCGTTCCCCGCCCGGTCCGACGAGATGCCGGATTTCGCGCGGCTGCCCGGCCGCGACGCGGAGGATGCGGCTCTGCTGGAGGAAGTCCGCCGCACCGCCGGAGCCGCTGCCGTCGCGCTGTGGCAGGTGCAGCCGGACGGCGCGCTCGGGCTCGCCGGGCACACCGGTCTCGACCTCCTGGAGGCCAGCCGGTGGCGGCACCTGCCGGTGCTGATGGACTGCCTGCCGCAGCGGGCCGCCCGCGAACGGCGCCCGCACTGGGTACCGGACGCGGAAACCACACCCGGCCTGCCGCTGCTCGCGGACGATCTGGGCGGGGCCCGCGCGGTCGTCCCGGTGACCACCTCCCGCAGCATCGCCGGGGTGGTCGAGTTCGTCTGGCCCGCCCCGCTGCCCGGCTTCCCGCCGGAACGACGGCGGCAGCTCACCGCGCTCGCGGCCCTGTGCGGGCGGGAGATCGTGCTCAGCGCCCAGCCGGCCGGCACCCTGCCGTCGGTCGTGGGACTGCTGGACGCGGGCCTGTTCGCCCGGCCGCGCACCGACGAGTCCGGCCACGTGGTGGACTTCGAGATCGCCCAGGTCGGCGAGGACTTCGAGGACCCCGGCGGCCGCTCACCGCGGGAACTGGTCGGGCGCGGGATGACCCGGGTGTACCCGCTGCTGTGCGCCTACGGCCTCGGCGAGCGCGCGGTGGAGGTGCTGACCAGCGGCGCGTCCCGGCAGCTCGGCCCCATCCCGATGGTGACGCGCCGGGGCGACGCGGCCACACCGGCGATGGTGGACGTGCGGATCACGCGGTTCCTCGACGGCGTGCGGATCGGACTCACCATCGGGCACGACGAGCACCGGCTCGCGCAGCTGCTGCACAACCTGCAGCACATCGGGCGGCTGGGCAGCTGGGAGCACAGCGTCCTCACCGGCGAGATGACGTGGACCGAGCAGACCTTCGAGCTGTTCGGGCTGCCGCCGTCGGCGGGCCCGGTGTCGTGGGACGAGCTGTGCACCTACGTCCACCCCGACGACCTGCCGATCGTGCGCGCATTCCAGAACGCGCTGACGACCCAGGAGGCCGCGACCGTGTTCCGGCTGATCCGGCCCGACGGCACGCTGCGCCAGATCCGCGCCCACGGCGAGCCGGTCACGTCCGAGACCGGCGAACTGGTCGCGGTGCGCGGGATCTACCAGGACCTGTCCGCCCAGTACCAGAGCCAGGTCGCGCTCACGGCGACGCGCGACCGGCTGGCCGACAGCGAACACGAGGCGCGGCAGCAGAACCGGATCGCGCGCGAGCTGCAGCAGGCGATCCTGCCGTCGTCGCGGCCGGTCGACATGAACGGCCTGTGCGTCGCGGTCCGTTACCGGCCGGCGGCGCAGGAACACAAGGTCGGCGGCGACTGGTACGACGCGACCGTGCTGCCGGACGGGCGGATCCTGCTGGTGATCGGCGACGTGGCCGGGCACGGCATCGAAGCCGCGACCGGGATGGTCGCGTTGCGCAACGCGCTGCGCGGGCTGGCCGTCACCGGCGCCGGGCCCGGGCAGCTGCTGGAATGGCTCAACACCACCACGTTCACGGTGAACCGGGGCGTCACCGGCACCGCGTTGTGCGGTCTGTACGAGCCGGCCGACCGGACGTTGACGTGGGCCCGCGCCGGGCACCTGCCGCCGATGCTGGTGCGCGACGGCGTGGCCGAACAGCTGCCCCTGCCGCGCGGCATCCTGCTCGGAGCGCGGGCGGGCGTCCGGTTCGAGGAGTCGGTGCTGCGGCTGCGGCCGCGGGACACGCTGGTGCTGTTCACCGACGGGCTGATCGAACGGCGCGGGGTCCTGCTGGACGACAGCCTGGACCGGCTGGCCGCGGCCGCCTGCCGGTCGGGGACGGACGTCGAGGGGATCAGCGACAAGCTCCTGGCCGAGGCGACGTCCGACACCGAGGACGATTCGTGCCTGATCGTGATCCGCGTGCCGGATCCCGTCACATCCGCGTGACGGGATGCGTCAGAGCGGTATGAACGACAACGAGTGGCTGGCCGGGCAGTTCGACGCACACCGGGGGCACCTGCGTGCGGTGGCGTACCGGATGCTGGGTTCCCTCGCCGAGGCCGACGACGCCGTGCAGGAGGCGTGGCTGAAGCTGAGCCGCGCCGACGCCGGTGACGTGCGGAACCTGGGCGGGTGGCTGACGACCGTGGTGGGCCGGGTGTGCCTGGACATGCTGCGGTCGCGCACGTCGCGGCGCGAGGAGTTCCCGGAGCGGATGCCGGACCCGATCATCGACGACGGGAGCGGTTCGCACCCCGAGCACCAGGCCCTGATCGCCGACTCGGTCGGGCTCGCGCTGCTCGTCGTGCTCGACACGCTGGACCCCGCCGAGCGGCTGGCGCTCGTGCTGCACGACATGTTCGCCCTGCCGTTCGACGAGATCGCGCCGATCGTGGACCGGACCCCGGCGGCGGCCCGTCAGCTGGCGAGCCGGGCACGGCGCCGGGTGCAGGGCGCGCCGACGGTGCCGGACAGCGACGTGAGCCGTCAGCGGGAGGTCGTGAACGCGTTCTTCGCGGCGGCGCGGGACGGCGATTTCGCGGCGCTGGTGGCGGTGCTCGACCCGGACGTCGTGCTGCGGTCCGAGTCGCCAACCCTGCCGGCCGGAGCAGCGCGAGTGGTGCGCGGCGCGGAGGCCGTGGCCGGTCAGGCGCTCCTGTTCCGCGGGACGGGCGCGGGCGGCGTGCCGGTCCCGGTGCTGGTGAACGGCGTCGCCGGACAACTCGTGACACGCGACGGCAAGCCCCAGACGCTGTTCGCGTTCACGGTCGTGGACAACCGCATCGCGGCGATCGACATCATCTCCGCCCCGGACCGGCTGGCCGACCTGTGGTGAATGCGCCTACGGCGCCGAACGGTCACCTCGGGTGGTTCCGACCAGCGCGGCGACCTCCGCCGCCGTCCAGAATCCCGCCACTCCGCGCAGCCCGGCCAGGTACCGCACCACCTCCCGGGCCGCCCACCCGTGCGCCTCCCGCAAGCCCTCGGCCAGCATCCGCAAGTACACCGCCGCCGGGGGGTTCCACCGCACCTCGTCCGCCGACCAGGGCGCGGTGAACGTCAGCACCGGGAAACCGTCCCGGTCCCCGACGTGCAGCAGCGTCTCGTACCGTCCCGGCCCCAGCTGGTCGCGCCCGGTTTCCAGCACCTTCGTCAGGTCCAGGTCCCCTCGGGGATCGCGGTACATCTCCTGCGCCGCCAGGTCGGAGAACTGCCCCGCGGTCATCAGGTACGCCCGCCCGGCCGTGGTCCCCGGCAGCGCCGGGTCGTAGAACGCTCGTCCGCCGCCCCACGTCGCCGATTCCGTCGCGAAGTACACCGCGCCAGGCATGCAGTGGGGCGCGATCTTCAGCGGTGGACTCGCATCCCGGCAGCCGGGGCACGCGCGCTGCCCACCTGGTGGCGTGCCGCCCTCCAGGTAGTACCGCAGGCGTTCCGCGTGCAGGTTGGAGCCGTACCCGACGTACCAAACCGACCCGACCACCACCCGATTTTGTCGAAGTTTTTCCTACCCCGCAGGGTGTTGTAGCGCCCAGAACCGTCTGCGAGGATTGACCGCCTTCGCGAACGGAGGGAGATCGGAAAATGGCTTCGCGACTCAACCCGTACATCAGTTTCGCGGGCAACGCACGGCAGGCGATCGAGTTCTACCAGCAGGTCTTCGGCGGCCAGATGAACGTCAACAGCTACGGCGACTTCGGCGGCGGCGAAGGCGTGGACCCCAACAAGGTCATGCACGGTCAGCTGGAAACCGACCGCGGTTTCACGCTCATGGTCTCCGACGTCCCACCCGGCATGGACCACCAGCCCGGCAACACCATGTCGGTCAGCCTGTCCGGCGACGACGCCGCCGAACTGCGCGGCTACTGGGACAAGCTGTCCGAGGGCGGCACCGTCACCGTTCCGCTGGAGAAGCAGATGTGGGGCGACGAGTTCGGCGCGTGCCTGGACCGGTTCGGCGTCTCGTGGATGGTCAACATCTCACAGAGCTGATGATCGGGAGCACGCCGCCGGGTTACCGTTCGGTATGACCTCTCTCGATCACCGGACACCGGTCCTCGTCGGTGTCGGGCAGGCGTCCGAGCGCATCGACGAGCCCGGCTATCGCGGGCTGTCCGCGGTCGACCTCGCGGCCGCGGCGGCCCGCGACGCGCTGGCCGACACGGGTGCCGACCCGGCCCGCACCGCGCAGGCCGTGGACACCGTCGCCGCCACCCGCCAGTTCGAGATCTCCACCCCGATCTCGCACTCCCCGCTGGGCCGCTCCGACAACTTCCCCCGCTCCGTCGCGAACCGCCTCGGCGCCGCGCCCGCCCGCGCGATCCTCGAGGTCACCGGTGGCCAGTCGCCCCAGCACCTGGTCACCGAGCTGGCCGCCACGATCGCCGGCGGCGGCGCCGAGGTCGCGCTCGTCTTCGGCGCCGAGGCCATCTCCACCGCCCGCCACCTCGCGCAGGCCGACGACAAGCCGGACTTCACCGAGCACGTCGACGGCGACCTCGAGGACCGCGGGTTCGGACTGCAGGGCCTGGCCAACCGCCAGATGCTGGCCCACGGCCTGATCGAGCCGACCAGCCAGTACGCGCTGTTCGACAACGCCCGCCGCGCCCGCCTCGGCCTGTCCCGCGACGAGTACGCCCTGGCCATGGGTGAGCTGTTCGCGCCGTTCACGAAGGTCGCCGCCGCGAACCCGCACGCCGCCGCGCCGGTCGAGCGGGACGCGCGCGAGCTGGCGACCCCGTCCGAGCGCAACCGCCCGATCGCCGACCCGTACACCCGCTTCCTGGTGGCCCGGGAGCAGGTCAACCAGGGTGCCGCGGTGCTGCTCATGTCGGTCGGCAAGGCCCGCGAGCTGGGCGTGCCCGAAGAGAAGTGGGTGTTCCTGCACGGCCACTGCGACCTGCAGGAACAGCCGCTGCTGGAGCGGACGGACCTCAGCTCCTGTCCCGCCGCGGTGCTGGCCGTCCGGCACGCGCTGGACACCGCCGGCATCGGCGTCGCCGACCTGGCCACCCTCGACCTCTACAGCTGCTTCCCGATCGCCGTCTTCGCAGTGTGCGACGGCCTGGGCCTGGCGCCCGACGACCCGCGCGGCCTCACCGTCACCGGCGGCCTGCCGTTCTTCGGCGGCCCGGGCAACAACTACTCGATGCACGCGATCGCCGAGACCGTCGTGCGGCTGCGCGCCCGGCCGGGCGCGTTCGGCCTGGTCGGCGCCAACGGCGGCACGTTGTCCAAGTACTCCGCCGGGGTCTACTCGACCACTCCCGCCGAGTGGCGAACGAGCCGCGACGCCGAGCTGCAGTCCGAGCTGGACGCCCGCCCGACGGTGCCGAACGCACTGCACCCGGATGGCTGGGCGACCGTGGAGACGTACACGGTGCAGCACGCGGCCGGTACCGGTGTCGTGGTCGGCAGGCTGGACGACGGCCGCCGGTTCCTCGCGTCCACGCAGGACGAGGAGATGCTCGACCGGTTGCTCGAGGGCGAACCGATCGGCGGCAAGGTGTACGTGCGCTCGTTCGGTTTCGGCAACCGGGTCACGGCGACCGCCGAGCGGATGGACGAGCTGTTCCCGCCGCGCGCGCCCGGGTTCCGCGAGGACTACGAGCACGTGCGCGTCCGCCGGGACGGGCACCTGCTGGAGGTCACCATCGACCGCCCGGAGAGCCGCAACAGCCTGCACCCGCCGGCCAACGCCGAGCTCGACGAGATCTTCGACGCCTACTTCGCCGACCCCGACCTGTGGGTCGCGATCATCACCGGCGCCGGGGACAAGGCGTTCTCCGCGGGCAACGACCTGGTGTACTCGGCGAGCGGGAAACCGGTGTGGGTGCCCAAGAACGGGTTCGCCGGGCTCACCAGCCGCGAGTCGCTGCCCAAACCGGTGATCGCCGCGGTGAACGGGTTCGCGCTCGGCGGTGGCTGCGAGATCGCGCTGGCCTGCCACCTCGTGGTCGCCGACGAGACCGCGCAGTTCGGCCTGCCCGAGGTGCGGGTCGGCCTGGTGGCTGCCGCCGGCGGCCTGGTCCGGCTGCCGCGCACGGTGCCGCCGAAGGTCGCCAACGACATGGTCCTCACCGGCCGCAGGCTGAGCGCGGCCGAGGCCGAGTCCTACGGCCTGGTCAGCCGCGTCGTCCCGGCCGGTCAGGCGCTGACGGCCGCGCGCGAGGTGGCGGCCGCGATCCTGGAGGGCTCGCCCACCTCGGTGCGCACGTCCCTGCGGATGATGGCGGAGGCGGACGCGATCGCGGACACCGTCGAGGCCGCCCGGTACCCCTCCCCCGCGCTGGACGACCTCCTCGTCAGCCAGGACGCGTTCGAAGGACCGGCCGCGTTCGCCCAGAAACGGAAACCGGTGTGGCGAAACCGCTGACTCCGGCGCTCCCGCCCCGGACGTGGTGAGCCGCCGCGTTCCGCCGCCGTGACCGGGTGTCCGGCGGCGGGCGCGGCCGGGCACCACGTTCAGGGGTCGTTCGTCCCGGGGAAATGCCCTTCCCGCCCTTTCCGGCCGCCGCGCCCCGGCTCAGAATCGAACACGGCTTTTCCTTTTCCGGAAACCGTTTCGAGAATTCCTTTCGGGAGGCGAGATGGCGGTGCCGTCGACCGTGCGCCCGCGGGAGGGGACCGCGCCGATGCGGGATTTCGCGTCCGGCTGCCACGGCGTGGTGCGCGGAGGGGGTGGGTTGTGATGTCCGAGCCCGCGCTCGTCCGGATCGCCGGCCTGCCGGCTGCCCTGGCCGCCGCGCTCGGCACGCCCGACCTGACCGAGCGGCTGCGTCACCTGATCCGCGCCGAGACCGCCTACCGCGCCTGCGCCGCGACCGTGGCGGAGCAGATCGGCGAGGAGCTCGTCCCGCTGCTGCCCCGCGACCTCCGGCGCCACGCCCTCGACGTGCGGCGCCGGTTGCACCGCGGCGAGCTGGTGCAAGCGTCCGAACTGGACTTCCGGCCGCTGGGGCGGATCACCGAGTGGGCCGCCGCGCTGGCCGCCGACACGGCCGCGCTGCAGGAGGCCGTGCTGGACACCGAAGGCATGCACCACGGCCTCGTGTGGGACCTGATCAGCCGGGACGCGGCGGCCGGTCGGATCGTCGCGGCCACCGCGCCGGACGTCGCCGAGGACATCCGCGCCCGATTGGCCGCGGGCGAGCCGTGGACGAGCAAACCCCTGCGCGAACGCGCCGACCACCTGCTGCGCCTGCTGTTCCGGTCCGCGCTGACGACCGCCCCGCAAGGCTGGCTCACGCACGTCGTCCCCGCCCGCACCGGGCCGGGTCCGCTGCGGATCGGCGACCACGCGGCGCACCGCCGGGTACCGGCCTCCGCACCGGTCCCGCCGGACGCCTGGCTCAACCTCACGCCGTTGCGCTGGACCGAGGACGACCGGCTGTGCTGGCAGGCGGCCGGCCACGACGGCCCCGGGGCGGTGCGTCGCGGGGCCGTCCGCCGGACACCGGTCGTGGACGCGCTCTGCCGGGTGCTGGGTTCGCGGGCGATGCGCACCCGGGACGTGGTGACGCTGCTCGCGCCCGACGCGCACCGCAAGCCCCTGCTGCGCGAGTTCCTGCGCCATCTGGCGGAACTCGGGCTCGTGCAGGTCTCGTCCGCGCCGTCCGGGCGCCTGCACCGGTGGCGGGCCACCGCCGCGACCGGGCCGGGGTCCAGCGACGTCCAGCGCAACGCCGGCGTCCCGGTGCCGGCGCGGCTGCCCGAGCTGATCGACCAGGCGGGCCGTCTCGCCGCGGTGATCGCGGACCGGCGAACGCAGCCGGCGCTCGAGCTGGTCGGCCCCGAACCGCGGCCGCTGCCGGAGATCGTCGCGGAGGCACTGGACTCCCCCGAGCCGCGCCGGCCCGCGATGCCCGCCTCGGCCTGGCCCGAACCGCGGCCGCGCACGATCTACCAGCGGCTGTGCGAGTGGCTGGCCCGGCACGCCGACGAGTCCGAGATCGACGTCGGCCCGGCCGTGCTGGACTACCTCGGCGCGCCCCCGGCGAAGCCGTCGCCGTGGCCGGTCGACTGCCTGCTCCGCCCGCTGCCGGAGGGACGGGCCGTGCTGGAGGCGGTCACCCCGGCCGGCGAAGCCGACGCCCGCTTCGCCGCGGCGTTGCAATGCCGGCACGGTGAGGTGCCGCAGGTCAGCGCCCACCGCGCGTTCCTGGTCGAGACCGCGGCCCGGTGCGGCGCGGAGCTCGTCGAGATCCTGGTACCGCAGGGCGCCGACGCCGTGCCCTGCCCGCGTTACACCCGCACCTGGACCGGCGACGCCGATCCAGCGACCGGTGTGGACGATCCGGCCGGCATGCGCCGGTACCTGCCGCCGGCGGAGATCACGCTGCGCCGCGACGCACGCGGGGTCATCGCCGAGGACAGCGCCGGGCACGTGCTGTGGCCGGTCTACCACGGGACCCGGCGCCCGCCCCCGCCGTGGGATCTGGTGGTCTCGCTGCTCACCGCCGCCTCCCCGGCCCGGCGCCTGGCCGTGGAGCGGACGTTCGGCGATCCCCGGCTCGCCTTCCCCGGCCGGGTCCGCACGCCGCGCCTGCTGCTCGACGGGGACCTGGTGATCGCCCCGGCGACCGTGTTCGCCGGCCGGGATCTGCTCCCCGAGCCGGGCGGCGACAGGTTCGCGCGGGTGCGGGCGCTGGCGAACCTGCGCCTGGCGACCGGCGCTCCGCGCTGGGTGTTCGCCCGCTGCGGTCACCGGTCGCGGCCGGTGGACCTGGACAGCGTCGCCACGCTGCGGGTGTTCGACCGGATGCTGGCCGACCCCGCGGTGCCCGGGCTGGTCCTGGAGGAGATGCTGCCCGCGCCCGACGATCTGGTCGTGTCCGATGTGGACGGCGCGGCGCACGCGGCGCAGGTCCTGGTACGGCTGCCGTTCGCGACCCCGCCGTCCCAGCTGGCCGAGCAGGTCACCGCGGCCTGGCAGCAGGTCACCACACGACGCGCCCGGCAGCTCGCACACCACGGAGCCGGAGAACCCCTCCCGGCGGGTGTGCCGCGGACCTGGTGACGACGTCCGCACGGACGACCGGCCGGCGACGCGGCGGTGTCCATCTGCACCCGTTCACCCCCGGGTTCGACGGTTGTTCACGTGGACGTCAGGCACCACGACCAGCTTTCCGGTGGCCCGGTCCTCCTCCATGTACCGGTGGGCGGCCGCGATGTCCTCCAGCCCGAAGACGCGATGCAGGTTGGGCCGGTGGACACCGGCCTCGACCTCGTCGACGATCCGCTGCAACAGGGCGGCGTCACCTTTGACGGTGTCGCTGTGGAAGGCCGTCAGCCGGGTGCCGGACGGGATCATCGCGATCGGTTCGAGGTCCGGGATCACCCAACCGCTGAGCGATCCCGCCACGCACACCGTCCCGCCACGACGGACCAGCCGCAGCGAGTCCACGGCCGTGCTCGCCCCGACGAGATCCAGCACGTGGTCCGGCCCGTCCGGCCAGATCGCGTGCACGTCGGCCGCCAGCGAACCGGCGTCGACGAGGACGTGATCGGCGGTCAGCGCGCCGGCCTTGGCCGGCCGGCGGGTCGTGGCGGCGGTCCGGACACCGTGGCCGGAGGCGATCGACGCCGCCGCCATCCCCACGGACGAGGTCCCGCCGCGGATCAGCAACCGGCTGCCCGGCGTGACCCCCAGCGCGTCCAGTGCGCCCTGCGCGGTCAGGTAGGTCTCGGGCAACGCGGCGAGGACCTCCCACGGCAAGGTCGTCGTCACCGGCATCAGCAGCGAGTTCGGCAACAACGCGTACTCGGCATAGCCGCCGTCGAACTGCCGTCCCATCTCACCCATCACCGCCGCGACGGTGGTCCCCTCGGGCAGCGCGGGGTCGGTCGAGGCGGTCACCTCGCCGACGCATTCGATCCCCAGCACGCGCGGGAACACCACGCCCGGCGAATGCCCCTGCCGGGTCCGCAGCTCCGACCGGTTCAGTCCCGCGCCCCGCACCCGGACGAGGCTCCAGCCCGGCCGGACGGCCGGCACCGGCACCTCACGGATCTCCAGGACCTCCGGGCCACCGGCCCGAACGCACACCGCCGCTCGCATCGTCGTCATGGGTCCACTGTCGGCCGGACCGGAGGTGGCCGACTACCGGTAAACTGCCATTTCATGCTCGTTGGCCGCCAACCTTCGTCGTCGCGCATCTGGCCGTCCGGTGGTGCGCACGTGTGGCCACCGGGCGGCACGAGTTCGGTGCAGTCGCATCAGCGTGGACACCTGGTGTACGCGGCCCGCGGGGTGCTGTCGGTGCACACCGAGGGCGGCACGTCGATCGTTCCCGCCAATCGCGTCGCCTGGACGCCTGCCGGGTTCACGCACCAGCACCGCGCGCACGGCCACACCGACATGCGGATCGTCTTCCTGCCGGCGTCGCTGGCCCGCCTCGTGCCGGAGCGTCCCGCGGTGTTCCTGGCCTCCGGCCTCGCCCGCGAAGTTCTGCTCGCCCTCACCGGCCCGCGGCGGCGCGACCGCGCGGCGAGCGCCCGCCTTCGCCGGGTGCTCGTCGACGAACTGCGGGAAGCGGACGAGCAGCCGCTCCAACTCCCGGAACCGCGCGACGACCGGTTGCAAGCGATCGCGCGGATCCTGTACGAGCGGCCCGCCGACAACACACCGCTGGCCGAACTCGGGCGCACGATCGGCGCCAGTGCGCGCACCCTGAGCCGGCTGTTCCACGACGAGCTCGGGATGACCTTCCACGAATGGCGCACGCAACTGCGGATCTACCACGCGCTGGTTCTCCTGGCCGACGGCCACACGACGACGCACGTGGCGAACGCCTGCGGCTGGGCGAACCCGAGCAGCTTCATCGCCGCCTTCTCGGCCCTCATCGGCACGACTCCGGGCCGCTACCGGACCGGTTGACACCTCGGCGACGGTGCATTCAGCGCCGCACTCCGCGGCTGGCGGCGCGAAGCACACACCGCCCGATGATGGTCTCGGCCGTGTCAGCTGCCGGTGACTCACGGGTGCCAGGTGGGCATCGCGGGGATGCGGGGCACCAGTGAGCTGGGCGGCGGACCGACCTTGCCGGAGACGAGGCGGAGCACCGCGGTGCCGTCACGCAGCTCGGCGACCTGCATCGCCAGCACCCCGTCGACCGGTTGGGGCTTTTCCGGTTCGCCGCTGCTGCACCGGGAACCGCTGCCGTTCTCGTAGAACGTGGACACGCAGCCTCGCGTCAGGCTGCCGGTCCCGCCGCCGCCGGTGGTGAAGTCGATCCCGTCCGCGGTGACCGCCGCGACGGAAATCCCCGTGAGACCGCCCTGCCCGGTCAGCGGGATGTCGACCGGGCCGCTCACCAGCACCTCGCAGGTGCCGTCGGAGCAAGCCGCGTAGTCGCGCCCGTCGGCAGCCAGGAGAGCCGGCGGCGACACGGACGGGGCCGGCGGCGGATGACCGGCGGTTCGCTCCTCACCCGTGCACGCCGACAGCGACAGGAACAGCACAACAGGAACAAAACCGACCACTCGCCTCACGTCGATCACGGTAGCGCCCGGACGCGCGCCGCGGGGCGAAAACAGCGGGTCACGCTGGCCCACCTCCGCCAGGCACCGCTCAGGCGGACGGTTCGTCGCGGATGGCGAGCCCGGCGTCGGCGAGGTGCTCCATCACCCGGATGGTGTCGTCGACGTCTTGCCCGGCCAGCGCGGCCAGGTCCTCGACGGAGTACGGCCCGCCGCCGTGGCGGACGACGACCGCGAGGATGGCCCCGACGACCTCCAGGTCGCGGGCCTGCTCGGCGTCCGGCGCGGGCCGAGACCTCGGCGGCGAGGCGGCGCCGTCCCGATTCGTGGTCCACGGGTCCAGCCTCCCCCGGGCGCGGCGATCCGACCACGGCCGTTGGACCCGGTGTGTGCCGCGCCCGAACGCGGGTAGCCGGTACGCCGGGAGGGCGTATGTGTCGCTTGTTCGGGCTGTCCGCGGCGCCGCACCGCGTCCACGCGACGTTCTGGCTGCTCGAGGCGCCGGACAGCCTCGCCGAGCAGAGCCGCCGCGAGCCCGACGGCACCGGGTTGGGCACGTTCGACGCCGAGGGCACACCCCACGTGCGCAAACAGCCGCTGGCCGCCTACGCCGACGAGGAGTTCGCGCGGGAGGCGAAGGCGTGCGAGTCCACCACGTTCCTGGCGCACATCCGCTACGCCTCCACGGGCGGGCTCGATCTGGCGAACACGCACCCGTTCGAGCAGCGCGGCCGGCTGTTCGCCCACAACGGGGTGATCACCGGGCTGGACCGCCTGGACCGCGAGCTGGGTGACTACCGCAACCTCGTCGCCGGGGACACCGACTCGGAACGGTTCTTCGCGCTGATCACGAAGGAGGTGGCGGCGCACGGTGGCGATGTCGGCGCCGGGATCACCGCCGCCGCCCGGTGGGTGGCCGCGAACCTGCCGCTGTTCGCGATCAACCTGGTCCTCACCACGCCCGGCGAGCTGTGGGCGCTGCGCTACCCGGAGACGCACGAGTTGTTCGTGCTGGAACGCGCCGCGGGCGGTCCGCACGGCGGGCGGCACCTGGAGCACGCCAGCGCGGCGGGCCGGATCCGCGCGCGATCCGGCCCCCTGGCCGAGCACCGGTCGGTGGTGGTGGCCAGCGAGCGCATGGACGAGGACACCGGGTGGCGCGCTCTTGAACCGGGCCAGCTGGTGCACGTGGGGCCCGATCTGTCCGTCGACTGCCACGTGGTTCTCGACGGACCGCCCCGGCACCAGCTGACCCTGGCCGACCTGGGCGCCCAGGCCGCGCGGTCCCAGGCCCACCACTAGCCGTGCGGCCCTGGCGTACGTCGCCGAGCACTGCGCGAACGTCCCGGCCGCGTTCGCCGTGACGCCCACCAGCAGGCGCGCGACCGCGTCCCGGCCGTACACCGGCCGCGGCCTGGTGGCGGCGCCCTTCCCGCCCCCCGTCCGTCCACAGTGTCACGTCCGGAGCCGGCACCTGGAGCAGCGCTTCGAGGTCACCGCCCATGGCCGCCTCGACGAACCGTTCGTTGACCTCCTGCCGCGCGCCTCGACGCGGTAGCGCGGCCTTGCTCGCGGGCGAGCCGGCGCACCGCTTCGGGGCTGCGACCGAGGATGTCCGCGATCTCCCCGTCCCAGTAGCCGAACACGCCGTACCGCACGCTCGGCCGAGCTGAGGGTTTCCAGCACCACCAGCAACGCCATCGACGACGACTCGGCACGCAGCACGGGATCGGGCGGATCGGTCACGTGCCCAGGCTGCGGGGTCCTCGTCCGGGCATCCCGCGAACTCGGCGTGCACCCCGGTTCACCGTCCCGACGGAGATCGACGCTGAGGTGTCCGCCGCGGTACGGACAGCAGAAAGGCCCTCCCCAGCTTCCTGGGAAGGGCCTCTGCGACTGTGGAGCTAAGGGGACTCGAACCCCTGACCCCCACACTGCCAGTGTGGTGCGCTACCAGCTGCGCCATAGCCCCGGAGCGAAGGTGAACTCCGCATCTCGTCTGCGACTACAGTACATGACCCCGAAATGGCCCGTGCACCGGGGGGTCGGCTCTCGCGGCCGGCCCCCCGGTCGCGCGTCAGCCGGCCTGGGAGATCAGCTTGTCCAGCCAGCCGTCCTGCGTCCAGTTGACCATCTGGCCGTTGTGCAGCACTGTCGGGGTGCCCTGGAAGGACGGGTCCTTCCTGACGCCGGCCAGTGCGGCGTTCAGCTGGTCGTCGTAGGTGCCCGCGTTGACGCACGCGGCGAACTCCGGGGCGGTGATGCCCAGGTCCTGGCCCAGTTTGATCAGCTGCGCCTTGTCGTAGCCGCGCTTGCCCTCTTCGGGCTGGGACGCGAACAGGCTGTCGTGGAAGGGCGTGAACTTGCCCTGGTCGGCCGCGCACAGGGCGGCGTTCGCCGAGTCCAGCGAGTAGCCCGGCGGGTCCGACTTGTCGTTCAGCAGCGGGATCATGTGGTAGGTGACCTGCACGTTCCCGGCCTGGATCTGCTGCTCGATCTGCTGGCCGGACCGCTGCTGGAGCTGCCCGCAGTAGGGGCACAGGAAGTCGGCCCAGATGTCGAGCTTCACCTTGGCGTCGGCCTTGCCCGAGACCACCACCGCGCCCTGGCGCTCGTCGGCGGTGTCCAGCGCGGCGGACGACGTCTGGGGCGCGATGGTCGTGCCCTCGGTCTTGTTCTTCGACGCGTTCGTCCAGATCACACCGCCGATGACCACGGCGGCGAGCACCACCACGGCGATCACCGACACGATCGTCTTCCGGCTGGGGCCACCACCGCCGCGGGCCTGGGTCACCGCCCGGGACGCCGCGGACTGCTGCTGGCGGCGCTTGCGCGCGGTCCGTTCCGCTCCACCCACGTTCTTCAGATCCTCTCTTTCTCCGTCTCGACCTGCGGCGCCCCGCCGCGCAGCCAGCCGTCCAGCGCGGCCCGGGTCGCCGGGCGCACGATCAGCCAGCAGGCCAGGACCAGGAAGCCCACGTCACGGGCGATTTCCTGGGGGTACTGGGTCTGCCCCGCCGCGACCTGGCCACCGCCGCCGAAACACCCGCAGTCGATGGTCAGTCCCCGCGCCCAGGACTGGGCGACCCCGGCGATGAACACCACGAGCAGCGCGGCCGAGACCACCGCCACCCACCGCGTGGCCAGGCCGAGCAGCAGGAAGGCGCCGAGGGCCAGCTCGAGCAGCGGCAGCCCGGTCGCGACCGGGTGCAGGAGCGCGTCGGGCAGGACGTCGTAGGCCTTGACCGCCAGGTACGTCTGCCCGGAGTCGCCGAGCTTCGCGACGCCGGAGACCAGCCACACCGCGGCCAGGCCGAGCCGCACCAGGGTGCCGACGGCGTCGAGCACGGAAGGGGACGGGCGGAACACGGCACCAGGCTAGCGGCCCGCCCTGAGAAACCTGTGAGTTCCGGACGTCGCGGACGAATGCCATTCGACCGGGTGACCAGGCCCTCGGCGACGGCGGACGGGCTACCGTGACGTCTGCCATGAACCTGCCCGATCTCCCCGTCCGCGCGGTCCTCGGCGAGCTCGCCGCCGCCCTGGACGGTCACGGCGCCGCGGTGCTGGTCGCACCGCCCGGCACCGGTAAGACGACGATCGTCCCGCTGGACCTGATGACCCGCACCGAGGGCCGCATCGTGGTCGCCGAGCCGCGTCGGCTCGCCGCTCGCGCGGCGGCCGCCCGCATGGCGGCGCTGCTGGGGGAACCGGTCGGTGAGACCGTCGGATACGCCGTCCGCGGTGATCGGAAGGTGTCCAAGCGCACGCGGGTGGAGGTGGTCACGTCCGGCCTGCTGGTGCGGCGGGTGCAGAACGACCCCGAGCTGCCCGGGGTCTCGACCGTGTTGCTGGACGAGTGCCACGAACGGCACCTGGACGCCGACCTGCTGCTCGCGCTGCTGCTCGACGTCCGCGGCGGCCTGCGGGACGACCTCCGGTTGCTGGCGACCTCGGCCACGGTCGCGTCCGGGCGCCTGGCGGAGCTGCTCGGCGGAGCGCCGGTGGTGACCGCGCGGGCGCGGACCTATCCGGTCGAGGTGACCTACGTCCCGCCGGCGCGCGGCGAGCGGGTCGAGGCGTGTGTGGCGCGGGCGGTGCGCACGGCACTCGCGGACGGTGATGGTGACGTGCTCGCGTTCCTGCCGGGTGCGGGCGAGATCGCCCGGGTCGGCGGCATGCTCGATCTGCCGGGTGTGGATGTCGTGCCCCTGCACGGCCGGCTCGCGCCCGGACGGCAGGACGCGGCGCTGCGGCCGGGCGACCGGCGGCGGGTGGTGCTGGCGACAGCGGTCGCCGAGTCGAGCCTGACGGTGCCGGGCGTGCGGGCGGTGGTCGATTCGGGGCAGGCGCGGGTGCCGCGGGTGGACCACCGGCGCGGCTTGCCCGGGCTGGCCACGGTCCGGGTGTCGGCCGCCGTGGCCGAGCAGCGGGCGGGCCGGGCCGGGCGGGAGGCGCCGGGGCGGGCTTACCGGTGCTGGCCGCAGCACGAGCAGGCGGGCCTGACCGCCTATCCCGAGCCCGAGATCCGCACCGCCGAGCTGGCCCGTCTCGCGCTGGAACTGGCCTGCTGGTCGACGCCGGACGGGGCCGGGTTGTCGTGGTGGGATCCGCCGCCGGCGGGCCCGCTCGCGGCGGGCCAGGACCTGCTCCGGGCGCTGGGCGCCCTGGACGGCGACAGGATCACCGACCGCGGCCGGCGCATGGCCGAGCTCGGCCTGCATCCGCGGCTGGCGCGGGCATTGCTCGACGGAGCGGCCGCGGTCGGCGCACATCACGCGGCCGAGGTGGTGGCGCTGATGGACGCGGGCGCCACCCTGACCGACGTGGACGCCGAGCTGCGCCGCCTCCGCAGTGACCGGAGCTCCCGCTGGCACGCGGACGTACGCCGCCTGGAACGCCTCGTGCCACGCCGCGCGGACCACTCCGACACAGCATGGTCCGACCTCGACCGGCCCGGACCGGCAGCTCGAGGTCTCCCCCACTGGGCCGCTGCCACCACCGACCCGGTGCACCTGTCGCGCTCCGATGCGCCGCCACGCAGCTCCGGACACCCCGCGACGACACCCACAACCGACGCCACCGCCGACCACCCCAACACAGCGCCGTCCAACGTCAACCGGCCCGCGTCAGCAGCCCGGAACCTCCCTCAGCGGACGACCGCCACCACCGACCCGGGACAGCAGTCGCACTCGCCAGCATCCAGCTCAGGGCAGACCGCGACCGGGCGCGCATCCGACGCCACCGCGCACCACTCCGCCACAGCACCGTCCGACCTCAGCCAGCCCGGACCGGCAGCGCGAGACCTCCCTCACGGGGCCGCTGCCACCACCGACCCGCGACAGCAGTCGCACTCCGATTCACCAGCGCACAGGTCAGGACAGGACTCGACCACCCCCACAACCGACGCGACCGCCGATCACTTCGAAACAGCGCAGTCCGACCTCAGCCGGCCCGCGTCAGCAGCCCGGAACCTCCCTCAGCGGACGACCGCCACCACCGGCCCGCGACAACAGTCGCACGCGCCAGCACCCACCTCAGGACAGGCCGAGACTGCGCGCGCATCCGACGTGACCGCGCCCGGAGGCTCGGATGCCGAGGATCCGGCGCTCGTCGTCGCGTTGGCGTACCCGGAGCGGCTGGCTCGCCGACGGGCGCCGGACCAGCCGGTGTATCTCATGGCCGGCGGGACCGCGGCCGAGTTGCCCGCCGGGAGCGGGCTCGGTGACGCCGAGTGGCTCGCCGTCGCCGAGGCGACCCGTGATCCCGGCCGCGCCCACGGCGTCATCCGGCTGGCCGCGCGCGCGGACGAGGACCTTGCTGTGCGCGCCGCGCCGAACCTCGTCACCGAGCGGGACGAGGTCACGTGGTCGGGCGATGTCGTCGCCCGGCGGGTGCGCCGGCTGGGCGCGATCGTCCTGCGGGACCGGCCCCTCCGCGACCCCGACCCCGCTCTCGTGCGCGCGGCCCTGCTCACCGGGCTCCGGGACGGCGACGTCCTGACCTGGACCACGGACGCGGACCGCCTTCGGTCGCGGATCGCGTTCCTGCACGACGTCCTCGGCGATCCGTGGCCCGCGGTCGACGACGAGACCCTGCTGTCCAGAGTGGACGATTGGCTCGAGCCGGAACTGTCCCGCGCCCGCCGCCGCGCGGACCTCGCCCGCATCGACACCGCGTCCGCCCTGCGCCGGCTGCTGCCCTGGCCCGAGGCGGGCCGCCTGGACGAACTCGCCCCGGACCGCATCCAGGTCCCGTCCGGGGCCCGGTTCCGCGTCGACTACACCACCGGGCGGCCGGTGCTGGCGGTGAAGCTGCAGCTGGCCTTCGGCTGGCGGGACACCCCGAAGATCGCCGGCGGGCGCGTGCCCGTCGTGCTGCACCTGCTCTCCCCCGCCGGACGGCCGGCGGCCGTCACCAGCGACCTGGAGTCGTTCTGGGCGAACGGGTACCAGTCGGTGCGGGCCGAGCTGCGCGGCCGTTACCCCAAGCACGCCTGGCCCGCGGACCCTCACGCACCGTAGGACCGCTCCGGCCGCACCGGCAGGCTCCGCTCGAGGTCCTCGTCCTCCACCTCGTGCAGGCCGAGGACGACCGCCTGGCGGATCTGCTCCCGGTTCTCCCGCACCACCTGCGCGAAGAACGCCTCCGTGCGCGGATCCACCAGCACCTCGAGCATCACGCGCATCGTGGTGTCCACAAGGGACCGGAGGACCTCGTCGTGGAACGGCAGCCGGGACAGCCGGCCCGCCTGCCGGTCGCTCTTGATCTTCTCGGTGACGATGGCGCGCAGCACGTCCCGGTTCTCCCCGAGGGAGCGGGCCAGGTTCTCCGGGTAGTTGCCGGTCTCGATGACCTTGACGACCTCGTCGAGCACCGCGATGGTGATCGGCTTCTTGATGGCCAGCACGATCGGCCGGGACATGCGTTCCACCAGGCGCTGGGTGAACAGCTCGCCGAACGCGCGGTCGGCGGTCCGGGCCAGCCGCACGACCACCATGACGATCCGCAGCAGGCGGAAGCTGCGCAGCGCCGGGTGCGCGATCGGGATCATGCCGAGGATCTCGTACCAGTTGCGCAGCGGGAACCGTTTTTCCCAGCCCGCGCGCGACCACCGCCACAGGAACTCGACCAGGAACACCCCGCAGATCGAGGTGTCGATGACGAAGATGCGGTGCGCCGTCCCGGGGGAGTGCGGGAAGAACGTCACGAAGACGACCAGGCCGACGGAGACCACGGCCAGCACCAGCATGGCCACATCGAGCGCGCTCACTCTCCGCCGAGAAGTCATGCGCCGCATTCTGCCCTGCCGAATGTGCAGGTGACCCGACCCCCTTCGGCCGATGTGTCCGCGCGTGTCCGGATCGGGGGTTCGGGCGCATGATCCCGGTACGAGCGCTGACCAAGCGCTTCGGCGCGTGCGCGGTCAGGACTTTGTGGACGGGGGCGGTGGGGGCGGCGTCTTCGCGGAGGACGTCGATGATCTCGCGCAGGCGGTCGGTCGCGGTGGCTGCTGCTTCGCGCCGGGATGCGACTTCCGAGTGGCCCTTGACCTCCAGCGCGGCGGCTCCGGGAGGGCAATCAGACTCAGCGAATCGTGCACGTCGCCCGCGATGCGAGCCCGCTCTCGGAGCCCGGCCTCCTCCGCCACGATCCGCTGCCGCAGCTCCTCCGCCCACTGCCACCCGGCCTCCACCAGGTCCCGCCGCGCGCGCATGTACCGCCCCAGCCACCAGGGCAGCACCCCGGCGAACCGCATCACCCCGGCCGCCGCACCCCAGCCGGCCAGCGCGCAGCGGCCGATCGCCGGCAATATCGGCACGGCGAACCCCGCGACCGCCAGGAACGTGACCAGTGCCGGCCGCACGGAGTCCATGTGCCGCACGGCGAGGCGGGCGAACGGCACCATCACCAACACCGGCCACACCGGGACCCGGCTGCCGAAGCTGACCAGCATCGCCACGCCGCACCCCACCGCGGCGGTCCGCGACAGCCACGGACCGCGCCGCGCGGCGGCGCCCGTGACCACGGTCGCCACCAACCCGCCGATCAGCTCCTACGGCGTTGCCACGCCTTTCGCAGACCAGCAACGCGAGCACCAGCACGCTCGTCAGCAGCTCAACGGCTCTCCCCCATGGTTTCCCCATGGGGAGGACGCTACCGACCGATGTGGACGGCGGGTATCTGTCGAAAGTCAGATTTCGGTGGTGACCCGGACGAACTCCAGCACCTGCGGCCAGGACAACGCGAACGCCTCGGCGTTGACCGGCGTGCCGTGCCGCGTCTTGTTGCTGAAGCCGTGCTCGGCGTCCGGGTAGACGTGGATCAGGCTGGCCCCGGCGCTCCGCCCCTGCAACGCCGCCTGCAGCTCGTCGAACCGCGAGCGCGGCACCAGTTCGTCCGCCGTCGGGTACAGCATCATCACCGGCGCCTTGATGAGCCCGGCGTGCGCGACGGCGTCCATGGTGTGGTTCGGCGGCGTCTCACCGGGAACCGTCGGGTGGTAGGCGACCACGCCGGACAGACGGTGATCTCGGCCACCCAGGATGAGCGCGAACCGGCCGCCCAGGCACCACCCGATCACGCCCGCGCGGGTGCAGCCGAGCTCGCCGAAGAGGTGGTCCAGCAGCTGCGTCTGCTCGTCCATCGCGACCGCGTCGTCGAGTTCGGGCATCTTCGCCAGCAGGTCGGGCATCGAGGTGTCGTCGCTGCTCGGACCGTGCCACGGGTCCCACACCAGCGCCGTGACACCGGTCGCGGCGATCGCGCCGGCCCACTCGCGGACCTGCTCGCCGATGCCGGTGACCATGGGCAGCAACAGCATGCCGGATCGGCTGCCGCCGGCGGGCTGCGCGAGGTAGGCGCCGAGACCGTTGACGGTGAGCCGGGACGTTTCGATGTCCTGTGTCATGCCGCGACATTAGGCATGATGATCGGCATGGCCGAACGCACCCTGGCCGAGCAGCTCGGCGCCGAACCGCCCACGGGCGTCGCCGCGCTGGACCCGGCACACCAGCAGGACCTGGCGGATGCCCTGCGCGCCGCCCGGCGACGTCAGGCGGCGGCCCTGGCCAAGGCGGGCAACGACGCGCTGAAGTTCGTGCCCGCGCTGTTGCGGCCCGCCGTCCGGAAGGCCGTCGGGCTGTGACGCCCGCGGAGGCCGAGATCCGCAAGCTGGCCCGCGTGCTGGGCGTGGCGCCCGGACGACTGGCCTACCTCGCGGAGGTCCCCGTCGAAGACCTGCGTGAGCTGCGGGAACGGACGACGACCGTGCTCTTCGACGCGCACCTGGGCGTGCTGGAGCGGATGGCCGGGGCGAGCAAGCTGCTGCCCACGCCGGTGCTCGCCAAGATGGCCGAGCGCGTGTTCGGGCCGCTGCTCGCCGCGCGCATCGCCGGGCTGGTCGAGGCCTCCCGGGGCGCGGAGATCGCCGGCCGCCTGTCGCCGGTGTTCCTCGCCGACGTCGCAGCCGAGCTGGACCCGCGGCGGGCCCGCGGCATCATCGCGAAGCTGCCGGCGCCGGTGGTGGTGGCCGTGGCGCGGGAGCTGGCCCGGCGCGAGGACTGGATCACGATCGCCCGGTTCGTCGACCACCTGCCGGACTCGACGATCGTGACCAGCCTGGAGTTCATCCCGGACGAAGCGCTGCCCGAGGTCGCCGCACTGCTCGACGACCCGTCGAAGATCACGAAGGTGCGGGACCTGCTGCCGCCCGAACGGCTCGCCCGGCTGCCGGAACACCTCCGCTGAGCCGGAGTTCCCGTTTCTCCAAGCCGGCGGCCGCCGGGCCGCGGGACCATCGGCTGGTGATCAGACGAATCGTTCCCTACGCCGACGGCACCGAGCTCGCCCGGTCCCGGGCCTTCTACGTCGAGGTCCTCGGGCTCGAGGTGGCGATGGAAGACCCCGTCCTCGGCCTGCGCTCCCCCGGCAACCCGACCGCGCAGATCGTCATCCCGTCACCCGGCGCGGACGAACCCGCGCCACGGTTCGGGATCGACGTCGGTGAACCGGAGGCGGTCGACGCGGCGCACGAAGAGGTCCTGCGCCGCGGGTTGCGAGTCGTCTACCCGTTGCGGGACGAGCCGTGGGGCGTGCGCCGCTTCTTCCTGGAAGACCCCGGCGGCACGGTGGTCAACGTCCTCGCGCACCTGCCGCTCAGGCCGCCACGATGAGGTAGATGCCGTACAGGACGACGGCGGCGCACGCCGCGAAGCACACGCCCGCGGTGACAGCGCCCGCCGTGCCCGTGCCGCCGCTCTCCCGCGCGTCGGCGCGGGCGGCGACCCCGCGCACGCCGACCGCGAACAGCCCGGTCACGACGGCCACAGCGGCGAGGGCGACCACGAACACGGTGCCCAGTGCGGTCCAGTCGATGTGCATGCGGTGCCTCCTCAGGCCGCCACGGGAACGGGTTGCTCGGCTTCGGGCGCCACCGAGTGGGGCGTGACCGGGTTGCGCCGCGACCACAGCCAGATGCCCAGTGCCGCGGCGATCAGCACCAGGCCGACTACGACCGTGCCGACGGTGCCCAGGGTCGCGACCTTCGCCGCGACCGCGCCCACCGCGGCGGCCGCGGGCAGGGTCAGCAGCCAGGCCAGCGCCATGCGGCCGGCGACGCTCCACCGGACCTCGGCCAGCCGCCGCCCGACGCCGGAGCCGATCACGCCGCCCGAGCAGACGTGCGTGGTGGACAGCGCGAACCCGAGATGCGAGGACGCCAGGATCGTGGCGGCCGCGCTGGCCTCGGCGGCGAAACCCTGCGGTGTCTGCACGTCGGTGATCTTGCGGCCCATCGTGTGGATGATCCGCCAGCCGCCCATGTAGGTGCCGAAGGCGATGGCCAGGCCCGCGCTGAGCACGACCCACAGGGGTGGCCCGGAGCCGGCGGCGAGCGTGCCGGACGAGATGAGGACCAGCGTGATCACACCCATGGTCTTCTGCGCGTCGTTGGTCCCGTGCGCGAGCGAGACCAGCGACGCGGACAGCACCTGCGCGCGCTTGAACGACTTGCCCACCACGTCCTGGCGCACCTTCGCGGTGATCCGGTAGACGAGGAAGGTGCCGACCACGGCGACCAGCCCGGCCACGAGCGGCGAGGCGACGGCGGGGATCAGGACCTTCCGCACGACCTGCGCGAAGTGCACCGCGTCGGACCCGGAGGCGACCCAGGTGGCGCCGATCAGGCCGCCGAACAGGGCGTGCGAGGAGCTGGACGGCAGGCCGACCAGCCAGGTCACGAGGTTCCACAGGATCGCCCCGACCAGTCCGGCGAAGACGACGACCGGGGTGACCTTCGTGTCGTCGACGATCCCGCCGGAGATGGTCTTGGCCACCTCGACGGACAGGAACGCGCCGACGAGGTTCAGCACGGCGGAGATCGCGACGGCGACCTTCGGTCTGAGGGCGCCGGTGGCGATGGAGGTGGCCATGGCGTTGGCGGTGTCGTGGAAACCGTTGGTGAAGTCGAAGGCCAGCGCGGCGATGATCACCACGAGGACGATCAGGGAGAGGTCCACACCTCCAACGGTACCTTTCGGGTGACGGCACGGGGACCGGAACCGGTGAACTGTCGGTGAATGCGGCCTTCCTCACGCCACCGGTGTGCCCGCGCGCCACACCCGCCACGTCAGGGGCACCCCCGGCCGGTAGGCGAGGTGGGTCCGGGAGGGCGCGTCGAGCACGTGCAGGTCGGCTCGGGCGCCCGGCCGGAGCACGCCGACGTCCTCGCGGCGCAGGGCCCGCGCCCCGCCGAGGGTCGCCGCCCGCACCGCCTCCTCGACGGACAGGCCCATCTGCAGCACGGCCGTCGCGACGCAGAAGCTCATCGACGTGGTGTAGGAGCTGCCGGGGTTGGCGTTGGTGGCCAGCGCCACGGTCGCGCCCGCGTCGAGCAGGCGGCGCGCCGGGGCCAGCGGTTGCCGCGTGGACAGGTCGCAGGCCGGGAGCAGGGTCGCCACGGTGTTCGAGCCGGCCAGCGCCTCGACGTCGGCGTCGGACAGGTGGGAGCAGTGGTCGACGCTCGCCGCGCCCACCCGGACCGCGAGCCGGACCCCGGGGCCCGGTCCGAGCTGGTTGCCGTGCACCCGCAGACCGAGGCCGTGACGCGCGGCCGCGCGCAGGACCCGCTCCGACTGGGCCTCGTCGAACGCGCCGGTCTCGCAGAACACGTCCGCCCACCGCACCGATCCGGCGACCGCGTCGAGCATGCCGCCGCACACGAGATCCACATAGGACTCGGCGTCGGCGCCGGGCGGCACCAGGTGGGCGCCCAGGAAGGTGACCTCGTCGGCCACTTCGGCGGCGATCCGCGCGGAGCGGACCTCGTCGGCGACCGTCAGCCCGTAGCCGGTCTTGGTCTCCAGGCACGTCGTCCCCTGGCGAGCCGCCTCGGCCACGTGCCGGCGCAGGTTCGCGGTCAGCTCCGCGTCGCCGGCCGCGCGGGTCGCCGCCACGGTGACGGCGATGCCGCCCGCGGAGTAGGGCTGCCCGGCCATCCTGGCCTCGAACTCGGCGGTGCGGTCGCCGGCGAACACCAGGTGCGTGTGGCTGTCCACCCAGCCGGGCAGGGCGGCGCGGCCCTCCACGTCCACCCGTTCGTCGGCGTCCGGCGCGGCCGCCGCGGGGCCGACCCAGGCGACCTCGGGGCCCTCGACGACGATCGCCGCGTCGTGCAGGGTGCCCAGCGCGTCGTCGTTCGTGGTCAGCTCGCCGATGCCGGTGATCAGGACCGCCACAGCGCCTCCACCTCGTCCGCCAGCGCCGCCGCCGGACGGTCCACCAGCCGGTGCTCCCGGTCCCGCACGATCCACCGGCCGCCGACCAGCACGTCCGTGACGTCGGCAGCGGAGGCGGCGAACACCGCCCCACCGGGTTCGGTGCCCGCCGTCCGGACCGAATCGAGGGCGACCACGACCAGGTCCGCGGGCGCGCCGGGGGTCAGGCGCCCGGCCGGTTGCCCGATCGCCGCGTGGTCGGTCGCCGCGGCCACCAGTTCGCCGGCGGTGAAGCACCCGCGTTGCCCGGCCGCGAGCCGTTCGTGCAGTTCGAGGGCCTGCAGTTCGGCGAACGGGTCGATCACGGCGTGACTGTCGCTGCCCAGGCACAGAGCGGCGCCGGAGCGGGACAGCCGCCGCGCCTCCCCGATGCCGTCGCCGAGGTCGCGTTCGGTCGTCGGGCAGAAACAGACCCGCGACAGCAAGCGGATGTCCGAATCCGTGAGGTGCGTGCCGTGCACGGCCACGGTGCGCGGGCCGAGGACACCGGCGTCGTGCAGCAGCTCGGCGGGCGTGCACCCCCGGTGGGCCCGGCAGTCGTCGTTCTCGGCCCGCTGCTCGGACAGGTGGACGTGCAGCGGGCCGTCCCACCCGGCGAAGAACGGCAGCTGGTCGGCGGGCACCGCGCGGACCGAGTGCACGGCCGCGCCGACCACCGCCGCGCCGGGCTCGAGCCGGGCGACGCGCGCGGCCCAGCCGTCGACGTCCCCGTCACCGAAGCGGAGTTGCGCACCGGACAGCTCGCGGCCGAAACCGCCGGTCAGGTAGCACGTGTCGAGCAGGGTCAGCCGGATGCCGGCGTCCTCGGCGGCCTGGGCGAGGGCGTGGCCCATCGCGTTCGGGTCGGCGTAGGGCCGTCCGCCCGGCGCGCGGTGCAGGTAGTGGAACTCGCCGACGGCGGTGTACCCCGCCAGCACCATTTCGGCGTACACGCCGCGGGCCAGGCGGTGGTAGGAGTCGGGGTCGAGCTTCGCGGCCACCTCGTACATCCGCTCGCGCCAGGTCCAGAACGTGCCGCGGTCGTGGTGGGTGCGGCCGCGCAGCGCGCGGTGGAAGGCGTGCGAATGCCCGTTGGCGAAGCCGGGCAGCACGAGCCCGCGCAACACCGTGCCGTCCCGCGGCGCGTCCGGGTTGACGACCGTGAACACGCCGTCCGTCACCTCGATCCGCACCCCGGACGCGACTCCGCCCGGCAGCCACGCGTGCTCCGCCCAGAAGATCGTCATGTCGACAACGACTCCAGGGCACGGGCGAGCGCCACCACGCCCTCCTCGACGTCGACGTCCTCGGCGAACTCCTCCGGAGCGTGGCTGATGCCGGTCGGATTGCGCACGTAGAGCATCGCCGCCGGGGCGTGCGCGGCCAGGATCGCGGCGTCGTGGCCGGCGCCGGTCGCCAGCTCGGGTGCGTCCAGCAGGCCGGTGAGGCGCTCGCGCAGCGCGGGGTCGAAGGTGACCGTGCCGCCGTAGGACTCCTGGGTGACGGTGACCGTGCAGCCCTCGGCCGCCGCGGCCCGTTCGGCGGCTGCGGTCACCTCCGCCACGACGTCACGGCTCCGCCCGCGCGCGTCCAGCCACAGGTCGACGCCGGAGGGGATGACGTTCGTGCCGCCGGGCCGCGGCACCAGCCGGCCCACCGTGGCCCGAGAGTCCACAGTAGACGCGACGCGGCGGGCGGCGAGGACCGTTCCGGCGGCGGGCACCATCGGGTCCCGGCGATCGCGCAGGATTGTCGTACCCGCGTGGTTCCCTTGGCCGGTGAAGGAAAACCGCCACCGTCCGTGTTCGAGCACCGTGCTGCCGACCGCGACCGGCACGTCCAGCCCCCGCCCCTGCTCGATGTGCAGCTCGACGAACGTCCCGATCCGATCGAGCGCGACGTCGTCCCGGCCGAAGCGCGCCGGATCCACCCCGGCCCGCTCGGCGGCCTCGGCGAGCGTCACGCCGTCCGGATCGCGCAGGGCCCGCGCCCGGTCCGCGTCGAGCGCGCCGGTGAGCAGCCGGGATCCCAGGCACGGCACGCCGAACCGCCCGCCCTCCTCCTCGGCGAACACGACCACCGCGAACGGTCGCGCGGGAGTGAACCCCCGTCCCCGCAGCCGGGACACCGCCGCCAGCGCGCCGGCGACACCGAGCGGCCCGTCGAACGCGCCGCCGCCGGGCACCGAGTCGAGGTGGCTGCCGGTCACCAGCGCGTCCCGGCCGGGCTCGCCCCACCACGCCCACAGGTTCCCGTTGCGGTCGGTCTCCACGTCCAGACCGCTTCGTCCGGCCTGCTCGCGGAACCACTCGCGCAGCTCGGCTTCGGCCCGGTCGAAACCGTGGCGCGCGTATCCACCGCCCGCGGCGCGGCCGACGTCGGCGAGGTCGTCGAGCAGGCTCACCTCGGCACCCGCAGGCCGTGCCCGGCTGCCACCTCGGCGGCGCGTTCGTACCCGGCGTCCACGTGGCGGAGCACGCCCATCGCCGGGTCGTTGGTCAGGACCCGTTCCAGCTTCTGCGCGGCGAGCGGTGTCCCGTCCGCGACACACACCTGCCCGGCGTGGATCGACCGGCCCATGCCGACGCCCCCGCCGTGGTGCAGCGACACCCAGCTCGCCCCGGACGCGGTGTTGACCAGTGCGTTGAGCAGCGGCCAGTCCGCGATCGCGTCGGAGCCGTCGGCCATCGCCTCGGTCTCCCGGTAGGGCGAGGCGACGCTGCCCGCGTCCAGGTGGTCGCGGCCGATCACCACCGGCGCGCTGAGCTCGCCAGTGGCGACCATCTCGTTGAACCGCAGCCCGGCCAGATGCCGTTCGCCGTACCCGAGCCAGCAGATGCGCGCGGGAAGGCCCTGGAACGCCACGCGTTCGCCGGCGAGCCGGATCCACCGGGTGAGGGTCTCGTTGTCCTCGAACAGATCGAGGATGGCGCGGTCGGTCGCGGCGATGTCGGCGGGATCGCCGGAGAGTGCGGCCCAGCGGAACGGTCCCTTGCCCTCGCAGAACAGCGGGCGGATGTAGGCGGGCACGAAACCGGGGTAGTCGAAGGCGCGCTCGCAGCCGCCGAGCTTCGCCTCGCCGCGCAGCGAGTTGCCGTAGTCGAACACCTCGGCACCGGCGTCCAGGAAGCCGAGCATCGCGCCGACGTGCTCGGCCATCGACGCGCGCGAGCGGTCGGTGAACTCGTCCGGCTTCGCGGCCGCGTAGTCGTGCCAGTCGCCGATCCCGACGCCGATCGGCAGGTAGGCGAGCGGGTCGTGGGCGGAGGTCTGGTCGGTGACGACGTCCGCCTCGAGCCCGCGGCGCAACAGCTCCGGCAGCACCTCGGCGGCGTTGCCGATCAGGCCGACCGACACCGCCTCCCCGGCCTTCTTCGCCGCGGTGACCCGGCGGATCGCGGAGTCCACATCGGACGCCAGCTCGTCGAGGTAGCGGGTCTCGAGCCGGCGACGGGCCCGTGCCGGATCGCACTCGACGACGAGCGCGGTGCCACCGTTCATGGTGATCGCGAGCGGCTGCGCACCACCCATCCCACCCAGTCCGGCGGTCACCGTGAGCGTCCCCTTCAGCGATCCCCCGAACCGCTTCTCCGCGACGGCGGCGAACGTCTCGTAGGTGCCCTGCAGGATGCCCTGGGTGCCGATGTAGATCCAGGACCCGGCGGTCATCTGCCCGTACATCGTGAGGCCGAGCTTCTCCAGCCGCCGGAACTCCGGCCAGGTCGCCCAGTCGCCGACGAGGTTGGAGTTGGCGATCAGCACCCGCGGCGCCCACTCGTGCGTGCGCAGGACGCCCACCGGTTTGCCCGACTGCACCAGCAGCGTCTCGTCCTCGCGCAGGTAGGTGAGACAGCGGGTGATGGCGTCGAAGCTGGCCCAGTCGCGGGCGGCCTTGCCGGTGCCGCCGTAGACGACCAGGTCCTGCGGCCGCTCGGCGACCTCGGGGTCGAGGTTGTTGTGCAGCATCCGCAACGCGGCTTCGGTCTGCCAGGTCTTCGCCGTCAGCGTGGTTCCACGGGCGGCCCGGACGGTGCGGCTCATGCTTCCTCCAGGGCGGTCAGGACGGCTCCCGAACGGACGAGCTCCTCGGCGGCCGCGATCTCCGGCGCGAGGTGGCGGTCCGGGCCTGGCGCGGCGACGCGTTCCCGCAGCAGGTCGCGCACCGCGGCGGTGACGGGCGCGGGCCGCAGCGGCGCGCGGAAGTCCAGCGCACGGGCGGCGGTCAGCAGCTCGATCGCCAGCACCGACGTCAGCCCGTCGATGGCGCGACGCAGTTTGCGCGCCGCCGACCAGCCCATCGACACGTGGTCCTCCTGCATCGCGCTGCTGGGGATCGAGTCGACCGAGGCGGGCACGGCCAGCCGCTTGAGGTCGCTGACGATCGCCGCCTGCGTGTACTGGGCGATCATGTGCCCGGAGTCGACGCCGGGGTCGTCGGCGAGGAACGCGGGCAGCCCGTGCGAGCGGGACACGTCGAGCATCCGGTCGGTGCGGCGTTCGGCGATGCTCGCCACGTCGGCGAGCGGGATGGCCAGGAAGTCCAGCACGTAGGCCAGCGGCGCGCCGTGGAAGTTGCCGTTCGACTCGACCCGCCCGTCGCCGAGGACGACGGGGTTGTCGATGGCCGCGGCGAGTTCCCGGTCGGCGACCAGCTCGGCGTGGGCGACCGTGTCGCGGGCCGCGCCGTGCACCTGGGGCGCGCACCGCAGCGAGTAGGCGTCCTGGACGCGTGTGCACTCCGGGCCGCGGTGGCTCGCGACGATCTCGGAACCGGCGAGCGCGGCGAACATCCGGCGCGCCGATACGGCCTGACCGGGGTGCGGCCGCAGCGCCTGCAGGTCCGCGGCGAACACCCGGTCGGTGCCGAGCAGGGCCTCCACGCTCATGGCCGCGGTCAGGTCGGCGGTGTCGAGGAGGCGGCGGAGGTCGTCCAGGGCGAGGACGAGCATGCCGAGCATCCCGTCGGTGCCGTTGGTCAGCGCCAGCCCCTCCTTCTCGGCGAGGGTCACCGGTTCGAGCCCGGCCTCGGCGAGGGCTTCGGCGGCGGGACGCCCGTCGAGCACCTCGCCCTCGCCCATCAGCGCGAGCGCGACCGCCGCGAGCGGCGCGAGATCCCCGGAGCAGCCGAGCGAGCCGTACTCGTGGACCACCGGCACGATGCCCGCGTTGAGCATCCCGGCCAGCGCTTCGGCCGTCGCCGGGCGCACGCCGGTGTGCCCGGAGGCGAGCGTGCGCAGCCGCAGCAGCATCAGGGCGCGCACGACCTCCGCCTCGACGGCCGGGCCGGTGCCCGCGGCGTGGGAGCGGATGAGGGAGCGCTGCAGGGCGGTGCGGCGGTCGGCGGGGATGTGCCGGATCGCGAGCGCGCCGAAGCCGGTCGAGATGCCGTAGGTGGGCTGGCCGGCCCCGGCGAGCGCGTCGATGTGGCGGCGGTTCTCGGCGAGGGTCTTGCGCACCTCGTCGGTCAGTTCCACCTGCGCGCCGCCGCGCGCGACCGCGACGACCTGCTGCCGATCGAGGGGCCCCGCGCCCAACCGCACTGTCATGTGCCCATTGGAACCCCGCCCGCGCGCCGGAGGAGGTCCCCGGCGGGTGGTTGTGTCTGGTATCCCAGACACATGAGCGACGTGCCCGCCCTTCGCCGTGGACTGGCGGTGCTGCGCGTGCTGGCGACGCGTCCGGGGCCGATCTCGGCCGCGGCGATCGCCCGCGAGCTCGAGCTCCCCCGCTCGACGACCTACCACCTGCTGGCGGAGCTGGAGGCGGCCGGTTTCGTCGTGCACCTGGAAGCCGAGCGCCGGTACGGGCTGGGCATCGCCGCGTTCGAGCTGGGCTCGGCCTACCTGCGGCACGACCCGCTGGAACGGCTGGCCGCGCCGTTGCTGCGCAAGCTCGCCGACCGGGTCGGGCACACCGCGCAGCTGGGGGTCCTGCACGGCAACGAGCTGATGTACCTGCTCAAGGAACGGCCGCCCGCCCCGGAGACGCTGGTGACCGACGTCGGGGTCCGGCTGCCCGCGCACCTCCCGGCCAGCGGGCAGGCGCTGCTGGCGCACCTGCCGCACCCGCACGTGCGAGCACTGTTCCCCCGCTCGTTCGTGACCCGCACCGGCCGGGGGCCGTCCAACCTGGCGTCGTTGCGGCGTGCGCTCGCCGAGGTGCGGACGCGGGGCTGGGCGGTCGAGGACGGGCACGTGACGCCGGACTTCGCCTCGGTGGCGCTGGCGGTGTTCGACCACAACGGCAGCCCGCTGGCGTCGGTGAGCGTCACGTTCCGCCACGTGTGCCCGTCGGGGTGCGGCGAAACGTGGCCCGGGCTGGCCCGGGATGTGCGCACCACCGCGGCTTCCCTCACCCGCCAGATCGGCGGCCGGGCGCCCGGCCGGGCTTGACCATCGCGGGCACGACCGTGCGGACCGGGGACCCCGGACGGAGTCCGGCCCGGGGAGACCCAAAAGACCGGAGCCGACCTAACGTGGCACAACCCGAACTCTCAAGCCGAAGCAACCACAGCCGGGGGTCCGGGGGCGGAGCCCGCCGGGCGGGTCTGGGGGTCGCACCCCCAGAAAACACGACGGGCGAGGTGTGTTCGCGCCTTCCGCGAACACACCTCGCCCGCTCGCGAGTGGAGGTGCCGGGAATTGAACCCGGGTCCTCTGGCGTCTTGCCCAGGCTTCTCCGTGCGCAGTCCGCTCTGCCTCTACTCGGCCCCACCGGTCACGCGAACAAGCCGGTGTGACGGGCCCAGCCGCTGTGGGTTTCCCATCCGGACCCCGCGGCCAGGTCCGGACGGTGAGCCTCCTAGCTGATGCCGGCTACCGGGACGGAGGCGCTCCCGGGCCGACAGACTCGCACTCGCTCAGGCGGCGAGGGCGAAGTCGCGCTGACTATTAGTCTTGGCGCTTAATTGGTTACGACGACGCTTACGGTGGTCTCTCGCCTGCACCGGCACGCTTCCCTTGACTCAACGTCCAGAGTCGAAACCGTTCACCCCCTTGTCGATGTTCTGCAATCAGCATAACGCCTGCGGCAACCCGGTTTGTTCCTCACCGGGGTGGGGCTGTCCCCACCAGCGTGACGCCCGCGCGCCCCATGTTCCACCAGCGCGAACCCGGCGATGCTGGTCCCGTGCTGCCGAGAGAGGAACAGATCATGGGGCCGACCTTCGCCGAGGTGGACGGCACCCGCCCGCGCCCGGGGGTACTCGGGTCGCTCGGGTACCTGCTCACCAACCTGCCGCTGGGCGTCGCCGGGTTCAGCGCGATGGTGACGCTGTTCACCGCCGGGCTGAGCACCGCGATCGTGTGGGTGGGCCTGCCGGTCCTCGCCGCCGCGGTGCTGATCGCGCGCGCCGCGGGCCGGTTCGAGCGCGACCGCGTGCACCGCCTGCTGGGCACCTACGTCGCGACGCCGTACAAGCCGCTCCCGCCGGGCGGGCTCAAGGGCCGCTGGAAGGCCCGGATCAGCGACGGCGCGACCTGGCGGGACGCCCTCTACCTGGTCCTGCTGCTGCCGATCGGGATCGCCGAGTTCGTCACCGTGGTCACGTTCTGGTCGGTCGGGCTCGCGCTGGTCACGCTGCCGTTCTACTGCACCTACCTGCCCGGCGGTGCCTACTTCTTCCCCGGGTACGACCTGCGCTGGATCGTGGTGGACTCGCCGGTCGACGCCCTGCCGTGGGCCGCGCTGGGCCTGCTCGTCCTGGCGCTGGCCGTCACCGTGACCCGCGCACTCGGCTCGGCGCACGCCCGCTTCGTCCGCGCGATGCTCGGCCCCGGCCCGCGTGCCCGCCGCCTCGCCGAAGCGCCCACCGAGCACCCCGGTCTGGTGGCATGATGAGCGCCGTGGCCGGTGAGCAGGGGCCGATCGAACAGGCCCGCCCGGGGGCCGCGAAGACGATCACCTTCATGGTTTCCTCCTTCGCGCTGCGCCTGGTCCAGTTCGTGCTGGTGGTCGTGCTCTCGCTGGTCGGGATCGCGACGACGGTGATCTGGGTGGGCATCCCGATCCTGCTGTGGACGACGAGCATGGTCCGCGGCTTCGGGAACCTGGAGCGCCGGTGGGTGCGCAGGATGCTCGGCACTCCCCTGCCGGCCGCCGACCGCGCCCCGGTCGACGGCGGGGTGCTGCGGCGGTGGCGGATGCGCCTGGTGGACGGCACGACCTGGCGGGACCTGGCCTACCTGCTGGTGGCGTTCCCGCTGGGCATCGTCGAGTTCGCGGTCGGTCTCGCGTCGATCCTGCTGGTGCCGATGGCGATCTGGGTAGCCCCGTGGATCGGCTGGATGCACGGTTCGCTGGCGATCGCGCTGCTCGGCCCGAACCGGACCGAGCGGCTGCGGGTCAAGGCGCAGCAGCTGCAGGCGTCGCGGGCCCGCGGCGTGGACGCGGCCGAGGCCGAGCGGCGCCGCATCGAGCGGGACCTGCACGACGGCGCGCAACAGCGGCTGGTGGCCGTCGCCCTGAACCTGGGCCGGGTGAAGAACAAGCTGGACGCGGGACCGGAGGCGGTCCGCGCCCTCATCGACGAGGCCCACACCGACGCGAAGCTCGCGGTGTCGGAACTGCGGGACCTCGCCCGCGGCATCTACCCGGCGGTGCTCGGTGACCGCGGCCTGGACGCGGCCCTGTCCGCGCTGGCGGCGAAGACGCCGATCCCGGTCGAGGTCACGGTGGACATCGAACCGCGCCCGCCGGCGGCCGTGGAGACCACCGCCTACTTCATCGCCGGTGAGACGCTGACCAACGTCGCCAAGCACTCCGGCGCGACGGAAGCGCAGGTCAAGGCGTGGCGCACGGACGACAAGGTGGTCATCGAGATCACCGACAACGGGCACGGCGGGGCCGAGGTCCGGCCCGGGGGCGGGCTGGCCGGCCTGGCCGACCGCGCGGCGACGATCGACGGCGTGATGACCGTGGTGAGCCCGCAGGGCGGCCCGACCGTGGTGCGGGCCGACCTGCCGTGTACGTGGTGACCCGGTTCGTGAGTGAATAGGGCGGATTCACTCACGGACTGGGGGTTGCGGGATGCGGGTGGTGATCGCGGAGGACGCGGTCCTGTTGCGGGCCGGGGTCGAGCGGCTGCTCGCCGACGAGGGCATCGAGACGGTCGCCGCGGTGGACAACGGCGACGCGCTCGTCGGCGCGGTCACCGAGCACAAGCCGGACCTGGCGATCGTCGACGTTCGGATGCCGCCGACGTTCACCGACGAGGGCCTGCGGGCCGCGCTGGCCGCCCGCGAGGCGGTGCCGGGCCTGCCGGTGCTGGTCCTGTCGCAGTACGTGGAGGAGAGCTACGCGGTCGAACTGCTGTCCGGCGGGGCCGGCGGGGTCGGCTACCTGCTGAAGGAACGCGTGGCCGACGTCGCCGACTTCCTCGACGCGGTCCGCCGTGTCGCGCGGGGCGGGACGGCCATCGATCCGGAGGTGATCGCGCAGGTCATGGCCAGGGGACGGAAGAACCCGCTGGACGCGCTGACCGCGCGCGAATCGGAGGTGCTCGGGCTGATGGCGCAGGGCCTGTCGAACTCGGCGATCGCCGCGCGGCTGGTCGTCTCGCACGGCGCCGTCGAGAAGCACATCGGCAACATCTTCGCCAAGCTCGGGCTGGAAACCAGCGCCGAGGAGCACCGCCGGGTCCGTGCCGTGCTCACCTACCTCGGCCGCCCCTAGACGAGTAGTCTGCGGGCCGCGTTGCCGCTGGTCAAGCACGCCATCTCGCACGACCGCACCACCGGCCAGCCGCCACCCGATCCCTGACTAATAACCGAGTTACGCCTTGCTCATCTAGCGGGTCCACGGCGGCACGATCGTGGCGCCACCCACGGTGCCGACCATCCCGGCCGACGTGCACACCGTCGCGCGCGCCGGTTCCGCGCCCGGGTTGTCCAGCCGGAACGGGGTGTCCGGCGGGACGATCATGGCGTCTCCGGAGGTGAGCCGGTACACCTCACCGCCGAGAGTCAGTTCGAGCACGCCCGACTGGAGCACGAACACCTCCTCGCGGCTCACCGAGTGCTCCTCGCCGACCAGTCCCGGCTCGAGTTCCAGCAGCCAGACGGCCAGCTCCGCCGATCCGCGGCTGGGTACGGCGAGCGGGCGGAACACCCTCCACGCACGCCTCGCCGAGGAGGGGTTCGGCGACGTCCGCCCCGCGCACGGCTTCGCCTTCCACCTGCTGTCCCACCGCGCCGCCACGGCCGTCGAACTCGGCGAGCACCTCGGCATCACCAATCCTAGAGCTCGCGGGCCTCGTCGACCTCGGTGGCGGGCAAGCCGCACAGCCGGTACTCCCAGCCGGCCTCCGGGGTGAAACCCAGCTGGTAGAAGGTCTCGATCTTGGGACCCTCGTGCAGGTGAACGTGGCGCATGACCGTGCCCGACACCGGGTCGTCCAGCGTCTGGACCCGGCCGTCGAGGGGGCCGCCGAAGAACCGGACGTTCTCTTCGGTCATGGAGCCCTCCTCGGGTCGGGGAACGATATCGACGTCCGCCCATGGTAGGTGAGTGGCAGACCGGGCGCCGCCGTCAGAACGGGTGAGGAGCGGTTCACCACACCGGGCGCACGGTCACCCTCCGGTGTCGCGCCATATCGGCGGCGAACGCCGACAACCCGTGGTGCATCCGGGCGAAATCCTCGGTACCGATCAGCTCCACCCACCGCGCCTCCGCCTCCTGGGAGATCGCCACCACCCGGTCGACGCACTGCCGGCCGCGCGCGGTCAGGACGACCAGCCTGCTGCGCCGGTCGGTCGGGTGCGGGCGGCGTTCCACGTAACCGCGAGCGGCCAGTTCGTCGACGAGCTGCACGGCCGCCTGTAGGGCCTGCCCCACCACGGTCCTGCACCTGGCCCCCGCGCGAAGACGGCGGTCTGCCTCGCTGTGCCGGAAACCCGTTCCGACCAGGCTTCACCCATGCGACAAAGCCTGCGGCCGGCCCCGGCGGGAGCCCGCGACACCTTCCTCGACGTGGTCCGCGCGATCGCGATCCTCGCGGTCATCGGACAGCACTGGCTGATGCCGGTGCTCAGCTACGACCACGGCACCCTGGCGACCGGCAACGCCCTGACCACGCCGGGCTGGTGGGCGCTGACCTGGCTGTCCCAGGTCATGCCGATGGTCTTCTTCGCCGGTGGTGCGGCGAACCTGCTGTCCCTGCGGCGCGCGGCCTCGACCCGCGACTGGCTGTCCACGCGGCTCAAGCGGCTGCTGATCCCGGTCCTGCCGCTGTTCGCGGTGTGGCTGCTGGCGCCCGACCTGCTGCGCGACCTGGGCGCGCCGGAGCAGCCGGTGCAGATCGCCGGCGCGATCGCCGGCCAGCTGCTGTGGTTCCTCGCCGTGTACCTGCTCACCGTCGCCGTGACACCGCTGATGCTGGCCGCGCACCGGCGTTGGGGTCTGGGCGTTCCGCTGGTGCTCACCGGGCTGGCCGTGGTGGTCGACGTCGGCCGGTTCGAGGTGTTCGGCCCGCTCGGGTACGTCAACGCCGTGTTCGTGTGGCTCGCGGTGCACCAGCTCGGCTTCCACTACGTCGAGGGCCGTCTCGCGACGCTGAGCCGGCGTGGCGCAGCGGGCCTGGCGATGGCCGGGTTCGGGGTGACCGCGCTGGCCGTCGCCTTCGGTCCGTACCCGGCGAGCATGATCGGCATGCCGGGCGCGCCCGTGTCGAACATGAGCCCGCCGACCGCCGTGCTGATGAGCCTCGCCGTCGGGCAGGCCGGCTTCTGGCTGGCGCTCAAGCCCGCTCTGGCCACGCTCGCGGAACGTCCCGCCGTCGCCGCCGTCCTGCGCTGGAGCGGACCGCGCTTCATGAGCCTGTACCTGTGGCACATGCCGGCTCTGGTCGTCGTCGCGGGCGTCGCGGTGCTGGGCTTCGGCTACGCGACGCCGGAGCCGGGCAGTGCGGACTGGTTCGCCGTGGCACCGATGTGGGCCGGCGCCGCCGCGGTGGTGCTCGCCGGGCTGCTGCGGGCGTTCGGCCGGTTCGAGACGCGGCCGGGCACGGGCAGTGCGGTCCCGGCGCGACAGCTGGCCCTGGCGACCGTGCTGGCCTCGGGCGGCCTGCTCGGTCTGGCCGCACACGGGTTCACCACGCCGCCGCACGGCGGCCCGTTCTCCGGTCCGCTGCCCTGGGTCGCGCTGGTGCTGACCGCGCTGGTGCTGGTGACGAAGCCGGTGCGGGTGGCCGTCAGAGGTTGAGCAGCTTCGCGGGGGTGTCGTGCAGGACGGCGCGCAGGAAGTCGTCCCCGAGCCGGTCGTCGGCGGCCCAGCCGGCGACCGCCCGCAGCTGGGTGGCGTAGGAGTACGGGATGTTCGGGAAGTCGGTGCCGAGCACGACCCGGTCGGCGATGCCGGCCAGCCGGTCCGTCCAGTTCGGCGGCAGCGGCATCAGGGCCTCGGTGAAGGGGACCCCGACCATCGTCGTGTCCAGGTGCACCCGCGGGTACCGCTCGACCAGCGCGATCGCCTCGTCGTACTCGGGCATCCCGGCGTGCGCGAGCACCGCGGTCAGCCGCGGGTGCTTCTTGAGCACTTCGCCGAACACGTCGAGCCCGGTGTGCGGACCCCGCTCCGGGCCGTGCCCGGCGTGCACGACGACCGGCACCCCGGCCTCCGCGAGCGCGCCCCACGCCGGGTCGAGCAGCTCGTCGCGCGGGTCGTACGCGCCGACCTGGACGTGTGCCTTGAAGCAGCGGGCACCGGCCTGCAGGGCCCGCACGACGTAGGTGGCGGCCGAGGGCTCGGGGTACAGCGTGGCGGTGGGCACCGCGGCCGGCACGCGCTCGGCGAACTCGCGCAGCCAGCCGTTGAGCCATTCGGCCATCCCGGGCTTGTGCGGGTAGGCCAGCGGCGCGTACCGCAGCACGCCGAACGACTCCAGCAACGCGACCCGCTCGTCCTCGGGCACGCGGTACTGGATGGGCCAGTCGTAACCGGTGCGTTCGCCGATCCGGTCGAAGTAGGCCCAGACCTTGACCAGCATCCGCTCCGGCAGGAAGTGCAGGTGCAGGTCCACCAAGCCGTCGAGGCCCAGGCTCCGCACCCAGGCCGCGATGTCCTCGTCGCGCTCCGGGCCCACTTAGCGGCGGCCCTTCAACGCCCTGCCGAACGCCCTGCTCATCTCGCGCTGGGCGTCGCGCTTGGCGAGGTCCTGGCGCTTGTCGTAGGCCTTCTTGCCCTTGGCGAGCGCGAGTTCGACCTTGACCTTGCCGTCCTTGAAGTACAGCGACAGCGGGACGAGCGACAGCCCGCCCTCCTTGGTCTTGCCGATCAGCTTCTCGATCTCGCCCTTGTGCAGCAGCAGCTTCCGCTTGCGGCGCGACTCGTGGTTGGTCCACGTGCCGTGCTCGTACTCGGGGATGTGGACGTTGCGCAGCCACACCTCACCGTCGTCGACGGTCGCGAACGCGTCGACCAGCGAGGCGCGGCCCGCGCGCAGGCTCTTCACCTCGGTGCCCACCAGCGCGATACCGGCCTCGTAGGTGTCCAGCACGGCGTAGTCGTGCCGCGCGCGGCGGTTCGACGCGATCACCTTGGAGCCTCGTTCCTTGGGCATAAGTCCAGGTTATCCCACACGTCCCGGCTGGAGCACGGCGTTAATGCCGCACGTAGAGCCGCAGCGTCGCATACCCGGTCGAGGCCGAGATGATGATCGACGCCAGCAGCAGCCACGGCGCCACGACGACCACGTCGAGCACCTGGATGTTCGGGATGATCCCGCCGGTGACGGACAGGATGCGGTCGACGAAGGCGAACTTGGCCCCGATCAGGCCGGCGACCGCGATCGCCCAGCCGACGACACCGGTGACCACCGCCTCGAGGAGGAACGGCAGCTGCGTGTACCAGCGCGTGGCGCCGACCAGCCGCATGATGCCGACCTCCTTGCGTCGCGTGAACGCCGAGATCTGCACCGTGTTGGAGATCAGCAGCAGGGCCGCGAGCGCCTGGATCAGCGCGATGACGAACACGCCGTCGCGGACCCCGCCGAGCACGCCGAAGAAGCGGTCGAGGAACTGCTTCTGGTCGTCCACCCGGGACACGCCGGGACGGGTGCCGTACTCCTGGGTGATCACGTCGCTGCGGCTCGGGTCCTTCAGCTTGACCTGCAGCGACGCCGGCAGCGCCTCGGGGCGGGCGGACTGGACCAGGATCGGGTTGTCCTGGAAGAGCTTCTTGAACCGCTCGTAGGCCTGGTCGCGGTTCTCGAACACGACGGTGTCGACGGCCGGGTTGCTGTTCAGGTCGGCCAGCAGTCCGCGGCACGGGTCCTGGACGCAGGTCTTGTCGTTGGCGCTGACGTCCTGCGTGAGGTACAGGGATACCTCGACGTCGGCCATGTAGTTGACCTGCATCTTGTCGATGGTCCGCACGATCAGCAACCCGCCGCCGAGCATGCCGAGCGAGATGGCCGTGGTGATGATCATCGCGATGGTCATCGTGATGTTGCGGCGCAGGCCGGTGAAGACCTCGCTGAACACGAAACTGGCGCGCATCGGGGGGTTGGTTCCTCAGGTCGGGGGCAGGCGGGGGGTTGGGGTGACTAGCGGCCGACGCCGTACACGCCCCGGGCGTCGTCGCGGATCACCTTGCCGAGCTGGAGCTCGACGACGCGGCGCCGCATGGAGTCCACGATGGAGTGGTCGTGGGTGGCCATCAGGACGGTGGTGCCGGTGCGGTTGATCCGCTCCAGCAGCAGCATGATGTCCTGGCTGGTGTCGGGGTCGAGGTTCCCGGTGGGCTCGTCGGCGAGCAGCACGAGCGGGCGGTTGACGAACGCGCGGGCGATCGCCACCCGCTGCTGCTCACCACCGGACAGCTCGTTCGGCATCCGGTCGGCCTTCCCTTCCAGCCCGACCAGCTCGAGGACCTCCGGCACCACCTTCTTGATGGTGTGCTTCGGCTTGCCGATGACCTCGAGCGCGAACGCGACGTTCTCCGCCACGGTCTTGTTGCCGAGCAGCCGGAAGTCCTGGAAGACGCACCCGATGGTCTGCCGCAGGCGGGGGATCCGGCGGCGGGCCATCTTGGCCACGTCGAAGTTGGACACGAAGACCCGGCCCTTGGTGGGGACCTCCTCGCGCAGCAACAGGCGCAGGAACGTCGACTTGCCGGACCCGGAGGGTCCGATCAGGAAGACGAACTCGCCCTTGTCCACGTCGACCGACACGTTCTCGAGTGCGGGACGCGTCGACGTCTTGTAGACCTTGGAGACACTGTCGAGCCGAATCACGGTGGGCCATCCTACCGATGGCCCTCGTTAAGCCCGGGTTGGCCTATTGCCTGGGCCACCCTGGTTACGCAGCGTTGACCTGTTTGCGCCAGCGAATGCCGGCTTCGAGGAAGTCGTCGATCTCGCCGTCGAGCACGGAGCTGGGGTTACCCACCTCGTGATCGGTGCGCAGGTCCTTCACCATCTGGTACGGGTGCAGAACGTAGTTGCGCATCTGGTTGCCCCAGCTCGAGCCGGAGTCCTTGAGGGCGTCGAGCTCGGCGCGCTCCTCCTCCTTCTTCTTCAGGAGGAGTTTGGCCTGGAGGACCTTGAGCGCGGCCGCCTTGTTCTGCAGCTGCGACTTCTCGTTCTGGCAGGAGACGACGATGCCGGTGGGCAGGTGCGTGATGCGCACCGCGGAGTCGGTGGTGTTGACGCTCTGCCCGCCGGGGCCGGAGGAGCGGAACACGTCGACCCGGATGTCCTTCTCCGGGATCTCGACGTGGTCGACCTCCTCGACCTCGGGCAGCACCTCGACGTGGGCGAACGACGTCTGGCGGCGGCCCTGGTTGTCGAACGGCGAGATCCGGACGAGCCGGTGGGTGCCCTGCTCGACGGAGAGGGTGCCGTAGATGTAGGGGGCGGAGACCTTGAAGGTGGCCGACTTGATGCCGGCCTCTTCGGCGTAGGAGATGTCGTACACCTCGGTCGGGTAGCCGTGGCGCTCGGCCCAGCGCAGGTACATGCGCAGGAGCATCTCCGCCCAGTCGGCCGCGTCCACGCCGCCCGCTTCCGCGCGAATGGTGACCACCGCGTTGCGGTCGTCGTACTCGCCGGAGAGCAGGGTGCGCACCTCGAGGGCGTCCACCTCGCGGCCCAGGCGGGTCAACTCGGACTCGGCTTCGGCCTTGCTGGCGCTGTCACCCTCGGCCTCGGCGAGCTCGTGGAGCACCTCGAGGTCGTCGAGGCGCTGGCGCAGGTCGGTGACGCGGCGCAGCTCGGCCTGCCGGTGGGACAGCTGGCTGGTGACCTTCTGCGCGGCCTCCGGGTCGTCCCACAGGTTGGGGTTGGACGCCTGCTGTTCCAGGTCAGCCACCTGCGCGCGCAGGCCGTCGAGGTCCATGACGGACTCGACCTGCGTCAGCTTGCCGGCGAGGTCCTTCAGGTCGGCTGCGAAGTCACCACTCACAACCTTCAAGGTTACGGCACGAGGTGCGGCCGGTTACGGGAACCGGCCGCTAGCGACCTCGCAGCCGTGCCCGGGGCCCCTCAGGCCTGCGGGATCGCGTCGATCAGCTTCAGCGCCGCGCGAGCGTGCGCCTGGCCGAACTCGGCGATGGCCTTGCTGTAGGGGTCCCCGGCTGCCTTGACGGCGGCCCTGGCCTCGTCCAGGTCCTCCTGGTAGCTGCCCCGGGCGGCCTCGATGAGGGCGGCGCGCTGTTTCGCGGTGAGCGAACCGGCGTGCACGAGGCGCAGGATGAGGGGGCTGCGGAGGTGGTCGGGGCCGGCGTCGGAGGTCAGCCAGGCCTTGAAGGCCTTCTTCCCGGCCGCGGTGATCACGTACTGCTGGCTGGAGCGCGGGCCTTGCTTGCCGAGCCGGACGAGCCCTTCCTTGGCGAGGGCGGGCAGTTCACGGTAAACCTGGCTGCGGGTGACGCTGAAGAACGTCCCGAACCGCTCCTCCGCCGCCGCAACCAGCTGCCCCCCGGTGGCCGGGCCGTCCTGGAGCAGGCCGAGCAATGCCGCTGCTGTTGCATTGAGTTCAGACACCCCTACACCGTGCCACTTTTCCGGGGATCTGTCCACTGTGGTCACGCTCATTGTCCACAAAGGTCATTACCTTCCCCCGTCCGGCCCAATCGGGGGTGCACCATGCGCACGAAAAAGGCCCGGTTCTGATCGAACCGGGCCTTCTCCCTGTGGTAGCGGGGACAGGATTTGAACCTGCGACCTCTGGGTTATGAGCCCAGCGAGCTACCGAGCTGCTCCACCCCGCGTTGTAACCACCACTATACACACCCGAGACGTACCGCGTTCCCGCCCCCCTCGTGGGCCCGGTCCCGTGTGGACACGCCGCCCCAGCGGCCGGCACGGCGCGAACGGCGCAGGCAGTCCCACCCCCACGACTTCCATTGCCCCAGCGCCCGCCAGGGCGCGAAGGGCACAACCAACCCCACCCCACCAACCGCACCCACGCACCCCACCCGCACCGGGCGGGGGTGCAGGGGGCCCGCCCCCTGCCGGGGGCCTGGGGGTTCGACCCCCAGAACAACGCGAAAGAGACCCCCACGTCCGCGCTTTCGGCGGACATGAGGGCCCCTGACTCTGTAGCGGGGACAGGATTTGAACCTGCGACCTCTGGGTTATGAGCCCAGCGAGCTACCGAGCTGCTCCACCCCGCGTTGCGAGTACTACCTTACGCCTCGGTTGCGGGGGCGTGCACACCGGGTGCCGGATGGCCCGGCACCCGGTGGTGCGCGTCATCCGCCCGGCTGGGGCGGCGCCGACGTCGTCGTCTGGGCCTTGGCGTTCTCGTAGGCCTGGGCGGCCTGCTGGAGCGCGGCGAGCGCCTGGCCCTGTGCGGCGAAGTCGCCGCTCTGCTGGGCCTGCCGGAGCTGGTCGAGCGCCGTCTGGATGGCGGCGACGGCCTGGTCGAGGGCCGGGCTGCTGCCGGTGCCGCCCGGTGCCGGGGTGTTCGTGGCCGGCGATGTCGGTGTGGTGGGCGGGGCCGGTGTGGTGGTGGGTTGTTGCTGGGTCGGCGAGGTCGCCGCCTGGCCCGCCTGGTCGCCGAAGACCTGTTTCAGCGCGTCGGAGAGGGTGGAGGCGAACCCGACCTTGGACCCGTACGACACGAGCACGCGGGCCAGCTGGGGGTAGCTGTTCTGGTTGCGTTGCTGGATGTAGACGGGTTCGACGTAGAGGAACCCGCCGCCCAGCGGGAGGGTGATCAGGTTGCCGAAGATCACCGTGACGCTCTGGTTGCTGAACAGCGTCCGTTCCTGGGCGAACCGGGAGTCGCTCTGGAACCGGTTCTGGACCTGGACGGGGCCGTCCACCTGGCTGTTGCCGGCGGCGGTGGTCGGTAGCCGCAGGACCTTGATCGCGCCGTAGTCCTTCGGATCCGACGACACCGTCATCCAGGCCGCCAGGTACTGCCGTTGCAGCGCCGTGAGCGGGCTGGTCAGCTGGAACGTGGTGCCGCTCTGCCCCGGCGCCTCGGCCAGGACGTAGTAGCCGGGCTGGTTGGCCAGACCGGAGGCGTCCAGGTTGGTGCCGCCCTCCTGGGTCGGGTCCTGCGGGACGTTCCAGAAGGTGTTGGTCGTGTAGAACTCCTGCGGGTCGGTGACGTGGTACCTGGTCAGGAGTTCGCGCTGGACCTTGAACAGGTCCTCGGGGTACCGGAAGTGCGACCTGAGCTCGGGCGTGACCGCGCTGCTCGGCTTCACCAGCCCGGGGAAGACCTGTTCCCAGGCCTTGAGGACCGGGTCCTTGTCGTCGACCGAGTAGAGGGTGACGGTGCCGTTGAACGCGTCGACGGTCGCCTTCACCGAGTTGCGGATGTAGTTGATGTTGTTGTTGGCCTGCCGGGCGACGCCGGCGAGCGTGTCCTCGGTGGCCGCGCCGAGCTGTGTCTGCTCCGAGTACGGGTAGTTGTTGAGCGTGGTGTAGCCGTCGACGATCCAGACGATCTTGCCGTCCACGACCGCGGGGTACGGGTCACCGTCGACGGTGAGCCACGGCGCGACCTTGCTGACGCGCTGACGCGGGTCGCGGTTGTACATGATCTTCGAACCGTCGCTGATGGCGTCGGAGAAGAGGATGTTGCGCTCGCCGTACTTGGCCGCGAACGCCAGGCGGTTGAACCAGTTGCCGAGGTTCACGCCGCCGGTGCCGTCGTAGCGGTAGTCGCTGCTGCTGGCGCTGTCGTACTCGCCGGGCGCCCGGCCCGCCTGGCCGCCGACGATGGCGTAGTCGTTGGTCAGCTCGCCGTAGTAGATCCGCGGCTCCTGCACCGCGATGCCCGGCGCGGACGGGTTGGCCGGGTTGATGCCCGCACCGGTCGGGTTCTGCGTGTCGCTGGTGACCGCGATCGGGTAACCGCCATCACTGTTGGCGCTGCTCACCGCGCGGTCGATCGTGTTGGCCGGAGCCGCCACGAACCCGTTGCCGTGCGTGTAGACCATGTGCTTGTTGATCCAGTTGGTCTGGTTGCCGGTGAGGTTGGCGGTGTTGATCTCACGCGCGGCGACCACGTAGTCCTGGGTCTTGCCGTCGATGTCGTAGCGGTCGATGTCGAGCTTCTGCGGGAAGCCGTAGAAGTTCTCCCTGCCGACGCGCTGGGTGAAGGTCGGGGCCAGCACGTTGGGGTCGAGCAGGCGGATGTTCGGCACGGTGGTGCTGTCCGTGCTGACCTGGGCCGCGGTCGCCTGCCCGGTGCCCGTGTAGTCCTCGTACTGGACGTTGCCGAGCCCGAACGCCGCCTTCGTGGCGTCCATGTTGCGGCTGATGGAAAGCGCTTCCTTCTGGTTGGCGTTCGGCTTCACCGAGAACTGCTCGAGGATCGCCGGCCACGCCACGCCGACCAGCACGCCGGACAGGATCAGCAGCACCAGCGCGATGGCGGGCAGCTGGATGTTGCGCAGGAACGCGCCGGCGAAGAACGCGACCGCGCAGATCGCCGAGATGCACAGCAGGATCAGCTTCGCCGGCAGCACGGCGTTCAGGTCGGTGTAGGTGGCGCCGTTGAACAGCGGGTTGCGGTCGGAGAAGAGCAGGTTGTAGCGGTCGAAGAAGTACTCGACCGCCTTCAGCAGGACGAACAGGCCCGCGGTGACGGCGAGCTGGACGCGGGCCGAACCGGCGAGCTGGCCGCCGCGGCCGGCGAGCCGGATGCCGCCGAAGAGGTACTGCGCGATCAGCGCGCCGATGAACGAGATCGTCACCGCGACGAACAGCCAGCCGAGCAGCCACTGGTAGAAGGGCAGCGTGAAGGCGTAGAAGCCGATGTCGTTGCCGAACTCGGGGTCGGTCTGGCCGAAGCTCGTGCCGTGCAGGAAGAGCTGGATGCGCTGCCAGTCGCCCTCGCCGGTGGCGCCCGCGATCAGGCCGGTGACCACCGGGATGCCGATGCCGATCAGCCGGATGCGGCCGACCACGGCCGAGCGGTACCGGGAGAGCGGGTCGTCGGCCCCGGACACCGGGACGAACACGGGGCGCGTGCGGTAGGCGATCCACAGGCTGAGCGCGAGGGAACCACCGACGAGCAGTCCGATCGCGAAGAACAGCACGATGCGGGTCAGCACCATCGTGTTGAACACCTGGCGGGCCTGGACCTCGCCGAACCACAACCAGTCGACGTAGGTGTCCAGCAGGCGTGCGCCGAGTAGCAGCGCCAGCACGATCACCGCGGCGATGATCAGCAGTACCCGGCTGCGTCGGGACAGCTTCGGCAGGCTCACTGGGGGCCGACTGGCCACTGCGCACGCTCCTGTTGTCGTGGTCCGCTGGCAGGGGTGCCGGTAACCCATGACACCCCCTGAACCCCTAACTGTAGGAGGGCCGCTCCGGGTTCCCCGATCGGCCCGAATCGGACACCCCCGGCGGGGACCTGACACGATGAAGAGATGTCATCGGAAGTCAACCCCGCGGCCGGGCCGGCCATCGCCGCGCTGGCCCGCGAGGTCGAGGAGTTCGTGTCCGCCGCCGGGTGGGACCAGGCGCCCCAGCTGTTCGCGCTCGTGCCGACCGACGCGCTGCTGCGCGAGCAGCCGGAGCTGGCCGGGCAGCTCGACCCGTCGAGCGCCCTGACGCCGGTGGCGCAGGAGCCGCTGCCCGAGGGCGACCTGGCCGAGGCACTGGGACGGATCGCCTGGCCGGACACGGTCGTCGGCTGCGCGCTGGCCCAGGAGATCATCGTGCTGCCGCCCAGCGCTGAGGAGGAACTGTCCTCGTCGGACGTCGACCGGATGCGCCAGGCCGCGGCGGACCACCCCGACCGCACGGAGGCGCGCCTGGTCGCGGCCGTCCTGCGGGACGGACCGGGCGCGTGCGTGATGCGGCTGCGCGACTACACCGCGACGGAGGACGCCGAGCCCGTCGACGAGATCGTCGAGCACCCCGACCTGGCTCCGAACCTGGTCGAGGCCCTCCGCGCGACCCTCGCGCCCTGACCTCCACGCGCCCCGCCACCGGGTTCGTGCTGCCGGGGCGCGTAAAGCAGCTGTGAGTTCCGTCCGGTCGCGACCGCGGGCCGCTCCGCTCAGCAGGACGGCGTCGGCTGTCCCGCCTCGAGCGCGTCCAATGCGGACAGCGCGCTGTCGAGGCTGTTCACCTTGACCAGCTTGAGCCCGTCCGGGTCGGCCGCCGCCGCCTCGGCGCAGTTGGCCTCCGGCGTGAGGAACACCGTGGCGCCGGCCTCGCGCGCGGCGACGAGCTTGAACGAGATGCCGCCGATCGGCCCGACCGCGCCCTTCTCGGTGATCTCCCCGGTGCCGGCCACGTGCTCGCCCGCCACCATCTCGCCGGGGGTGAGCCGGTCGACGATGGCCAGGGCGAACATCAGACCCGCGGAGGGGCCGCCGACGTCCTGCAGCGAGATCTTCACGTCGAAGGGCACGTCCGCCCGGTCGATCGGCTGCAGGCCCATGAAGCCCTGCTTCTTGGCCGGGTCCGGGTTGGCGGCGAGGGTGAGCTGCTCGGTGCGGGCCGGGTCGGTGCCGTGCTGGAAGGTGATCGGGATGGTCTGGCCGGGGGTGGTGTCGGCGACCGCGGCGGTGACGTCGTCCTCGTTGGTGATGGCCCGGCCGTTGACCGACAGCAGCCGGTCGCCCGCGGCGAGGACCTTGCTGGCCGGACTGTTCTCGACGATCGTCTGGGCGAGCACCTTGATCGGGAACCCGAGGTGGCGCAGGGCGGCGACCTCGGCGTTGCTCTGCGAGTCCTGGAACTGCTGGACGTTCTGCTGCTGGACCTGCTCGTCGGTCTCGCCGGGCCGGAAGTACTCCTCGCGCGGCGCGAGCGCGTAACGGCCGCTGACCCACAGCCCGAGCGCGCCGAAGAGGCTGATCTGGTCGTTGAGCGAGACCGTCGTCATGCGCAGCTCACCCGCGGTCGGGTAGGTCTGCTGCCCGTCGACCTGGACGACCGGGACGCCGTTGACCTGACCCAGCGTGTCGTAGGTGGGGCCAGGGCCGATCGCGACGTAGGGCACGCGGACGAACGCGCCGATGAGCCCGAAGACCACGATGAGCACGCCGCTGCACAGGACGGTCCACCCGCGCCGGGTCATGCCGGTGCGCGGGCGGGGCCGTGTCGCGCGGTGGCCGTTGCGGACCTCGTCGCCGTCCCCGGGCTTGGTGCCCGTCGCGGCGCCGGGAGCAGTGCTTTCGTCGCGGGACTCGCTCACGGCCCACAGCGTACGGTGACCGGCCCCCGGGCCCGATCACCAGGCCTTGATCGCGTCGAGCGAAATCGGACACCTCTGGCGCGGTCGGGGCAGCTGGGGCCGCGTACGGTGGTGTTATGAGCAATCTCCCGTTCGGCTTCGGGCCCCCGGATCCCGACAAGCCCGGTGACGACGGGCCGTCGGAGGGCGGCCCGCAGTCCGGTGCGGACGCGTTCAACCAGCTCGGACAGATGCTGAGCCAGCTCGGGCAGATGCTGAGCCAGGCCGGCAGCTCCTCCGGCCCGGTGAACTACGACCTCGCGAAGCAGATCGCGCTGCAGAAGCTCAGTGGGAGCGGTGGCGGCAAGATCGGGTTCGCCTCGAGCGGCGACGCCGACAGCGCCGTGCGCGACGCCGGCCACCTCGCGGAGCTGTGGCTGGACGCGGCGACGATCCTGCCTGCCGGTGCGAGCGTCACCGCGGCGTGGTCGCCGCGCGACTGGGTGCAGAAGACGTTGCCGACCTGGCAGCGCCTGTGCGATCCGGTCGCCCAGCAGGTGTCCGGCGCGTGGGTCGAGGCGCTGCCGGCCGAGGCCAAGCAGGCCGCCGGGCCGCTGCTGTCGATGGTCGGCCAGATGGGCGGCATGGCGTTCGGCTCGCAGCTGGGCAACGCGCTGGCGCAGCTCGCGTCGGAGGTGCTGACCTCGACCGAGGTGGGTCTGCCGCTCGGGCCCGAGGGCACGTCGGCGCTGCTGCCCGCGAACGTCGAGAAGTTCACCGAAGGCCTGGAGCTGCCGAGCAGCGAGGTGCTGGTGTTCCTGGCCGCCCGCGAGGCCGCGCACCAGCGGCTGTTCTCGCACGTGCCGTGGTTGCGGCAGCGGCTGCTGGGGACGGTCGAGGAGTTCGCGCACGGCATCAAGGTCGACACGTCGGCGTTGGAGCAGCTGGCCGGCCAGGTGGACCCGTCGAACCCGGCGAGCATCGAGGAGGCGTTGTCGTCGGGGCTGCTCGAGCCGCAGACGACGCCCGAGCAGCAGGCGGCGCTGAACCGGTTGGAGACGCTGCTGGCCCTGGTGGAGGGCTGGGTGGACGTGGTGGTCGCCGAGGCGGTCGGTGACCGTCTCCCGGGGGCCGACGCCCTGCGCGAAACGCTGCGCCGCCGCCGCGCGACGGGCGGCCCGGCCGAGCAGACGTTCGCGACGCTGGTCGGGCTGGAGTTGCGCCCGCGGCGGATGCGGGCGGCGTCGGCGTTGTGGAAGCTCGTGGGCGACCAGCACGGGGTCGACAAGCGGGACGGCCTGTGGTCGCACCCGGACCTGATGCCGTCCGCGGAGGACCTGGACGACCCCATGGAGTTCTCGGAGCGCCTCGGCAAGCCCGGCGAGCTCGACGACATGGACCCCATGGCGGAACTGGAGCGCACCGAGCCGGAGGAAAAGCCCGAGGACGACTCCAAGGAGTGAGGAGTCCTGGGACCGGCGACGGTCCCCGTGGTGACCATCCCTGGTGGCGGTGCCCGGTGACGGTTCCCATGGGTGGCGCCCTCGGCGGCGGTCCCCTTTGGTGGCGGTCCCCTTTGGTGGCGGCCCCCGGCGTCGGTCCCCTGGTGGCGTCCCCGGCGGCCCCCTTGGTGGCGGCCCCCGGCGTCGGTCCCCTGGTGGCGTCCCCGGCGGCCCCCTTGGTGGCGGCCCCTGGCGGCGCCCCTGGCGAAAGTCCCCTGATGGCGTCCCCGGCGGCGGTCCCCTGGCGACGGTCGCCTGGTGGCGCCCCCAGGCGGCGGTCCCCCTGGTGACCGTCCCCGGTGAGGGTTCCCGTGGTGACGGTCCGCCGGATGGCGGTCCCTGCTGGTGTACTCCTGGTTGGCGCGAGGGCCCTTCGATCAGCTGATCGAAGGGCCTTTGTTGCTGTTCACCGACCCGTGTTGCTGTTCGCAGGCGCCACCGGTGCACACCTCGCAACTGGGCTCACCGAGCGTTCACCCGTGCCCACTGAAACGCTGCCCTCGGTACCGGCGGAACCGCGGACCTCCGCCCCGCCGGATCACAGACCTCGCTGCGGTCGGAACGCCGACCTCGCTTTCGCCCGCACACAGACCTCGGCCGCGCCCGAGCGCCAACCCCAATCGCACGGCGCCCGCGCCCCGGTCCGCCCGCGCCCACGCCCCAATCGGACAGGGCCCGCACCCCAGTCGACCAGCGCCCGCGCCCGGTCCGACCGTCGCCGCACCCCACGCCCACCGCCGGCCCATCCGGAACACGTGCCCTCCTGCCAGAGCGCCACAGCCCAGCCTGCCCAAGCACACGACTCAGCCCCATCCGAGCCACGCCACCCACTCGACAGGGCCTACACGCACCCGGACCTCCTGGGACTGCCGACACGCGCACCCGGAACACCCACCAGTCCCGGCGAAACGTGCCGCCGGTGGGCGTGCCCGGCCCCGGCCGCCCGACACAGCGCGGGGGGACCTCACCCGACAAGCGAGGTCCCCCGGCTCGTTCCCGCTGCTCAGTCGTCGTCCAGCTCGCTGATCCCCCATCCGGCCGCCGCGGACAGGCCTTCCAGGTAACCGATGGCCCGCTCCGTCTTCGGGTATCGCCGGACCAGCTCCCAGAACTCCGCGTTGTGCGCCGTGACCCGCAGGTGCGCCAGCTCGTGCACCAGCACGTAGTCCAGCACCCATGCGGGCACGTTCTGCAGCCGGTCACTCACCCGGATGGTCCGGTCGACCGGCGTGCAGGACGCCCATCGCGTCCTCATCGGCGGCACCCAGCGGACGCTCGCGGGCAGCGCCTGCCGGTCCAGGTAGCGCGCAGACAACTGCGCACAGCGCGCGAGCAGGGCGGCGTCGGACTCGCGCGCCGGAGATGCCCGCTTGGTCTCCGTGCGTTGGAGCTTGCGCTCCATCTCGGCTACCCAGTGTTTCTCCTCGGCTCGGCTCATGCTCGCCGGGATGAGCACCACGAGGGTGTCGCCGTCCCGGTACGCGCTGACCGTCCGCCTTCGTCGTGCACTACGTCGTACTTCGACCTTGAGCTGCGGGTTCGTTGACTGCCCGGTGTTGTCCCGGTTCCTCAGAGAGGGCACCCGTGCGTTCGCCACCCATCCACGGTAAAGCCAGGGACCGACAACTCGGGAGAGTCGGCTTCCAGAAGGCCCGAGTTGTCCACAAGTCCACAGACCTGTGGATAACTCGCGATCTCGTTTAGCGTTTACTTAGCGACCTTCCGTCACGCTGTGCCTCATGACGGATACCGCGATCACCCAGCGCCCGATCTTCCTGCCCGAACGCCCCTGGTTGAGGCCAGGACTCGAGGTCTTCGACCGCGGCCCGGGCGAGGTCCAGATCGGGCTCGATCCGCGCCACGCGATGGTGGCCCTGGACGTGCCCCCGGACTTGGTGCGGGTCTTGCACCGCCTGGACGGCAGCCTCCGCCTGGAGAGCCTGTTCGCGCTCGCCGAGAGCGAACACGTCGAGATCCTGCGCGACCTGCTCACCAGGCTGACGCGCCTCGGCCTGGTCGAGGAGGCGTGGCCGCCCTCCGCGTACAACCGCCCGGCCAGCGAAGCGGGGCTGTGGTCGTTGTCGGCGAGACAGAGCCACGGCGAGACCGTCGCGCGTCGACGCCACAGCGCGATCGTGCTGTACGGGTCGGGGCGGTTGACGGTCGCGATGGCCGTGCTGCTCGCGTCGGCCGGGGTCGGGCACGTGCGGGTCGAGGCCGAGGGCAAGGTTGCCGACCACGACACGGGCAGTGGCTACACGGACGCGGACATCGGCCGGCCGCGTGCCGCCGCGGCCGTCGACGCGATCAAACGGGCGAACCCGTCGACAGTCACCCGTCGGCTCCGCGACGGGCGGCTTCCGGAGCTGGCCGTGCTTGCCGACGCCGTCGTGCCGGCACCTGAGGTGGTGCGGCAGCTGATGCACGAGAAGGTGCCCCACCTGGCGGTACGCGTCCGGGAGGGCATCGGCATCGTCGGGCCGCTGGTCCATCCGGGGCGGAGCAGTTGCCTGGGGTGCGCGGACCTGATCCGCCGTTCGATGGACGATCGGTGGCCCACCGTCGCCGGTCAGCTCGCCGGACGTAGCCAGCAGGCGGACCTGGCGACCGTGCAGGCCACCGCGGCACTGGCCACGGGTCAGGTGCTGAGGGCGCTGGGGCCGGTCGACGGGGTGCCGCCCGCGTGGAACATGACGCTCGAGATCGACCCGTACGAGAGCACGATCTACCACCGCCCCTGGCCGCCGAGCCCGGCGTGCTCCTGCGGGGCCCGTCCAGAGCCGCTGGTCAGCGGCGCGGCTGGGCAGACGGCTGCGGAACCCATGGTCGACAAGGCAGAATCCCAGGAGTGACCGACTTTCCCGAAGAGACCGACGACCGTGCCGATCCCGGGATCCCCCGCCGCACCGCCGCCCGCGCCGCGAAACTGGCGAGCCTGCCGCTCGGCATCGCCGGCCGCGCCGTGGGCGGCTGGGGGCGGCGTCTGACCGGTCAGAGCGCGGAAGAGGTCAACGCGAACCTCTCGGCGAAGGCGGCGGAGCAGCTGTTCGAGGTGCTGGGCACGCTCAAGGGCGGCGCGATGAAGTTCGGGCAGACCTTGAGCGTGTTCGAGGCGGCGGTGCCGGACGAGATGGCAGCGCCGTACCGGGACGCGCTGACCCGCCTGCAAGCGGCCGCGCCGCCGATGCCGGTCAAGCAGACGCGACGCGTACTGGCCGAACAGCTGGGCCGGTCGTGGGAGAAGCGGTTCACCGATTTCGACGATGCGCCCACCGCCGCGGCCAGCATCGGCCAGGTGCACCGCGCGGTGTGGCACGACGGGCGCGAGGTGGCGGTCAAGGTCCAGTACCCCGGCGCCGACGAGGCGTTGCGAAGCGACCTGCGGCAACTGCAGCGGTTCAGCCGACTGTTCCAGGCGCTCTTGCCGGGCACGGAGGTCAAGCCCCTGCTGGCCGAGCTGTCCGCCCGGATGGACGAGGAGCTGGACTACCGCGGCGAGGCCGACAGCCAGCGCGAGTTCGCGAAGGCCTTCGACGGCGACGAACAGGTCCTGGTGCCGAAGGTGGTGGCGAGCGCGCCCAAGGTGCTCGTCACGGAGTGGGTGACCGGCACGCCCCTGGCGAAGATCATCGCCGGTGCGGACGCGGAGACCCGCAACCACGTCGGGACGCGCCTCGCCGAGTTCCACTTCTCGTCGCCCGCCCGCGTGAAGTTGCTCCACTCCGACCCGCACCCGGGCAACTTCATGCTCCTCGACGACGGCCGCCTGGCCGTGATCGACTTCGGCGCCGTGGCCCGTCTGCCGCACGGCATCCCGCGGCAGCTGGGCGAAATGACCCGCCTCGCACTCGACCGCCGCTCCGACGACCTCATGCGACTCCTGCGTTCGTCGGGCTTCATCCGTCCCGGAACCGAACTCAGCGCCGACGACGTCCTCGCCTACCTGGCGCCGTTCACGGAGCCGCTGGCCACTGACCACTTCCACTTCACGCGCCGCTGGATGCAACGCCAGGCGATGCGGGTCGGCGACACGCGCGGCCGGGACTTCCGCACGGGCCGATCGCTGAACCTGCCGCCGGAATACCTGCTGATCCACCGCGTCACCGCGGGGTCAACCGGAATCCTGTGCCAGCTCGACGCGGATATCCCGGTCCGCGCGATCGTGGAACGGTGGCAGCCCGGCTTCGCGGACTGACCCTCACCTCCTCCCAGTCCGGCACGCCTTCCCCCGTGGCGGGTGCGCGGTCCGCCGTTTACCTGGTGGTCGGCCCGCGGCCCGCCGTTTACCCGGTGGTCGGCACGCGGTCCGCCGTTTACCCAGTGGTCGGCCCGCGGCCCGCCGTTCGCCCGGTGGTCGATCCGCGGCCCGCCCGCTCCCGATTGCCGCGTTCGCGGCCTGCCCCATCCCGATAGGTCCATCGCCCTTCTTCCCGGTAGGCCCCTCGCCCATCCCTTGCCGGTGGCGGGTTCGCGGCCCTGCCCGTGGGTTCGCGGCCCGTCGCGAGCCCACCTGCTGCCGTGCGCAATTCTTATGCCCGCTGTTCGCGTAGCGCGCGGCGGCAGCGCTCCACGAGTGCGCCCACCACTCGCGATCGACCTGCCAGCCCGTCCGCGTTCGCCGTCTGATCACCTCCTCTTCCCGGTGCCCGCGCGCATTCCTTGTCTTCCAGCCGACCTCGCCCGACGACCACTCTGCCCCATGTCTGCGACTCCGCCGGCCAACAAGCGCATCGAACGCCCCAGTTATCCACAATTTCGGCTCGATCGGCACCAAATGTCCAATCACACCACCGAGTTGTCCACAGTTTCCGGCTCCGCCTTCCCCGGTCGCCCCTCCGGCCGCACCCTGGACCCATGACCGAAACGATGCATGCCCCCAGGGCAACGGAATCGACCTCGAACGACGGCGTGACCACCAGCATTCACCTGCGGCGGGCCGGGATGAGCCAGCACGCGATCTCATCGCGGTGCCGCCCGGGCGGCCCCTGGCGGAGACTTCTCCCGGGTGTGATCCTCTTGAGCAACCGGGAACCCAGCCGAGACCAGCAACTGCGCGCAGCGGTGTACCACGCCGGCGACGGCGCGGTCGTCACTGGCACGGATGCCCTGCAGGCACAAGGAATTCCGCTGTCGCCCGCGCGCCGCGTGCACGTGCTGATCCCTGTCGAACGTCGCATGGCCTCCCACGAGTTCACCTGGCTCGAACGCACGTCGCGGGTCCCGGATCCGGTCGAGGTGGACGGAATCCCGTTCGCCCCACCGGCTCGCGCCACCATCGACATCGCCCGTCATGAACGAGATCCGGACCGGCTACGCCGGTTGCTCACACTGCCGGTGTACTACGGACTCTGCTCGGCAGAACAGTTGCGCGCCGAGCTCGACGCCGGCAACCAACGGGGTACTTCGGCTGTCCGGCAGACCCTGCGAAGTCTCGGCTCCCTCCGGGAGACCTATCAGCAAGGCGTGGCGCGGGAACTGCTCGGTGGCGTCCCCTTGCCGCCACCGGTGTGGAATGTGACCATCTGCGACTCACAGGGGACACGGCTCGGCGTGGTCGACGCGTGGTGGGACGAGGTCGCCCTCGCGTGGATCCTCGACCCCTGGGCCGGACGTTCGGACCAGCCCGTCGTGAACCACCTGCCCCTCACCGGCGCCGGGGTGACGGTCGTACGGACGATGCCGAACCGCCTGCGGGGTGATGCGCACGCCGTCTCGCGGGAACTGACCAGTGCGTTCGCAACAGCCGCCCGTCGGCGGCGGCCGAAAGTGCAGGCGCTGGCCGAGGTGGCCGCATAGAACGGTTCACCAGTATTCGGCCGGCAACTTGCCCTCGATGTCGCGGACGTGCTCACGAGCGCAGCGTGGACACAACCATCGGAGCAAACCGCCCTCCCGCTCGCTGACCCACGCCAGAGCCGCGACTGGGTCCTCGTCGGGTTTGCGCTGCGTTCCGCACCGAGAGCAAACAACCGGCTCGCTCATGGTTTCGATCCGAAGTGGACGGTCTGCACACCGAGCACGTAGAGGTCGTCCCGACGGGCAAGACAAGCCGGATCCGCCGGATCGAGCAGCCTGTGCAGGACTTCCCGGTCCTCCTGCGTGATGAGTTCCTCCCCGGCCGAGCCCAGCCAGGCGATGTGCTCCATGACGTAGTTGCGGACGGTGTCGTCCGGCGGAGCGGGAAAGTCGACAAGGCGACTGAAGGATCCGACACGCTCCAGACCCGCCTTGGCGAGCGCGACGTTCCAGCCGTACGGCATCCGGACCGAGCCAGGCATCCCCGCACGCATCTGCCCGAACCAGCGTTCCCGAGCCGCGAGCAATCGGCGTTCGAGCCCGGGTTCGCCGATACCCAGGTCCCAGGGCAGGCAGTAGGTGGGAGGGCTTCCCTCGACCAGGGCGAGCGTCCCGCGTGGTTTGAGTCCCGAGACGAGACCGGCGATGCCGGCTTGCTGATCAGGGAGGTGGTGGACCATCGAAGCAGCCCAGACGAGATCTGCCGCCGGCACGATCTGACCGAGTTCCACGGACGCGACGTCGGCGAGCACGGTGTCGATCACGACCTGCGCTCCGGACGCTGCCGCCGAGACAGCTCCTGGCCCGGGGTGCGCACGACCGACGGTCGCTGCGGCAACGCCTCCGTCGATGTCTGCTCGTGCTTGCTCTACCTCGAGCGGATGTCCGCCGCTTGAGATGTGGGACGCGGCCGCTGCCGTGTTCGAGGCCGGCTGATCGGCCACTGCGGCCGCATGCGCTTGGTCGACCGCGGCGCGCGCTACGCCCTGAGCGACTTCGACGAGTTCCGGGACGGCGTCGACCAGAACGAGCGTCCCACCGCCATGGCGGGCGAGGGCGGCGGCGAAGGCAGAGCTCATCCCACCGGCGCCACTGCCGGCGTCGACGACGACAGGCCCGGGACCGAGCTGGTCGACCAGGCGGGCGGCGATCTCTGCGTGAACCGGCGCGTGCAATTCGTCGGCCCTGCGGAGGGCCGGGATCCGCTCGGCCCAGTCGATGTCGTCATGGGTGTGTGGAGCCATGACGGCTATTCAACACCGGCCGGGATGGGCGTGCTGGATGTTGTGCTGGGACCTGAGTCGGATGAGCCAGGAGGGCTGGGCCTCCGCCGAACATGGCCGAGGCCCAGCGAACGGCGGGCGCTGTAGCGCCTCGCCGTCGCTGGGCCTGGCGGTCACGCATGCCCTGGTGCCGGCCACGCGTGCACCGGCCGTGCGGCTCGTGTCCGCGGGCTGGGCGCCGTGCGCGTCGGCGTTGGCGGCTTGGTCATGGCCGCGCGGGCGATGATCAGAGCCCGGTGCCGCTATCAACGCTGTGATGCGGACACCGAATCCCGAAGGCCCGGGCTCATCCGCGGTGACGTCCGGCGCGTTGGGTAGCCCAGCGCGCGATCCAGTCCCACCGGCGGGCGGCGCGTGGGTTGGGGCGCACCTGCCGTGGGCGGACGTCTTCGTGGAGGGATTGTATTCGGGCTCTTGCCAGTTCTTCGTTGAGCAACATGCGGGTGATCTCCTTGGTCATGGGTGCGACCCCGGCTCGGGGGCGCGGTGTGCTCGGATGCTTCGTCCAGCCGAGGGCGGCGAAGGGGGCTTCAGTACTCATGCGGCTGCACTCTGCTGATCGGTGCGGTTGCGGCGCTCGAGGCGCTTCTCCGCGACGGGCGTTTCCACCGGGTTCTTGCGCGGGCGTCCCCGCGGCCGCTTGCGCGCGACCACGACACCGCGTTCGAAGATCTCGCCTCCCCAAACCCCCCAGGGCTCCCGCCGGGCGAGCGCGCCGGACAGGCACGCATTCCGGATCGGGCAGTCGGCGCACCGGCTCTTGGCCAGTTCCAGATCCGCCGGTGACTCCGCGAACCACAGATCCGCATCGCCCGACCTGCAGGGCAGGTCCGCTTCAGGCGAGGCCACGGCATCGAAAAGCTCGCCAATCCCGGATCCCAGGCCGGCGAGTTCGTCGGGTAACGCCTTCTCTGACGCGAAGGCGATTGCCGATGACATTCCCGTTCTCCTTTGTGTAGTAACGGTTTTTCGGTTGTGAGGTGGTACAAAAACACGAGGGCCGCGGATCCGATACTCGGTTCCGCGGCCCTCGTGAGCCTGTCTCCCTGACGGGGGGGTCAGAGTCTGAGCTCCGGCGGAGCCAGCGGAACGTGGAGTCGGGTCTGCTTGTCGGTCGGGACGTACGCCGGCTTGGCGGCGGACACAGTGATCCCGTCGAAGCGGTCACGCAGCCGGGCGAGAATCGGCAGATCGGTGCCGATCAGCGCGGCACCCCAGCCATTCGCGCACGCCATCGCCGTGCGGGCGAAGGGCAGAGCGGTGCCAGGGTTGGTGACCGTAGTCGAAATCTTCACGTCCCAGCACCTCCTCTCTCGTCCTTCGCTCCTCGCCGGCGGGCGACGGGCGGTTCGCTTCGCGGGCACTTCTCACCCGCTCAAGCAGGTTATTGCCCCAGCCCTGGAGGGGGCAACTCATTTTCCCCAGAACTTTCGCCAGCGACGAAGATCGTCCCTGAGCAGCGGTTCCGCCGCGCGAACCCGCCTTCCGACGCGGTCAAGCGGCCGCGCGCGGCCAAACACTGGCCCGCGGTGACAGTCGCTGTTGCGGTGACTGTGCGGGCCGCGGTGAGGGCGCCGGGCCGTGATGTCACGCAGCGCTGTGGTGAGGACGCCGGGCGCGATGACACGCCGAATGGGGTGAGGTGCCAAGCGCGGCAACCAGCCGAGGCGGGCGAGGGTGCCGAGCGCGGCAACAGGCCGAGCCGTGGCGATGAGGGTGCCGGGAGGGCGACAGCCGAGACGGGCCGAGGCGGCCGCACCAGGGCACGGCAGCCGCGTGGGAGTCATGCGTCTGATGCACCGCAGCCGAAACTGACCGCGGTCACGCGCAAGACCTGGGTCGGGCACCAGGTCGCAGTCATCCACAGAGCTGCAGCAAGGCAGTCGCACCGCGGGCATGCGCCTGAGTCGCCGAAGGGCAGGAGGGTGCGCCACAGGTCAACCTGAACCGCAGTAAGGGCGGCCCGCGCCTCAGTCCACCTGCGGCCCGCGCCGGCACCGGCATCACACGCACGCACACCGCCTCACGGGCGAACCCCGAACCGTCGTAAGCGCAGGCCCTTACGCCTCAGTCCACCTGCGGCGCGCGCCGACACCGCCGTCACGCACACACACCGCCTCGCGGGCGATCCGCCTGAACCGCCGTAAGCGCAGGCGCTTGCGCCGAGGTCAACCGGAGGGGTGGGGAGGCACCTGCTCGAACCTCCGGCGGCGTCAGCGTCGGCGTGTAGGTGCCGCCCTCCCGGACCACGGTCGGCGGCGGCATTTACGTGCCGGCTTCCGGACCACGGTCAGCGGCGGCATTTACGTGCCGGCTTCCCCGACCACGGTCAGCCGCGGCGTTCAGGCGCCGCCTTCCCGGACCACGGTCAGCACCTCGTCGCCGAAGCGTTGGACCTTGGTGGGGCCGATGCCGGAGATCGCGACCAGTCCGCGTGCGTCGTCGGGGCGCTGTTCGGCTATCGCGATCAGCGTGGCGTCCGTGAAGACGACGAACGGGGGCACCTTCAGCTCCCGCGCCCGCTCCGCCCGCCACTCCTTCAACCGGTCGAGCAGGCCCTCGTCCAGGTCCGACGGGCACCTCGCGCACCGCCCGAGCTTGATCTCCAGCGTGTTCGCCAGCTGCTCGCCGCAGATCCGGCAACACGGCTTCGCCCGGGAGTCGCGCGTCGGCTGGCGTCGGGGGACTCGGGCGGCCGGGTGCTCGTCCGGGATCAACCCGTACAGGAACCTGCTCCGCCGCCGGTGCCGTCGCCCGCCCGGATGCCGCGACAACGACCACGACAACCACAGGTGCTCCCGCGCCCGCGTCACCCCCACGTAGAACAGCCGCCGCTCCTCCTCCACCGCGGCCTCGTCCCCGTCCGCGTGCTGGATCGGCATCGTCCCCTCGGCCAGCCCCACCAGGAACACCGCGTCCCACTCCAGGCCCTTCGCCGCGTGCAGCGACGCGAGCGTGACGCCCTCCACCGTCGGCGGGTGCTGCGCCGCCGCCCGCTGCTCCAGCTCCGCGACGTACCGGCCCATCGACGCGCCCTCGACCGTCGACGCCAGCTCCTCCGCCAACTCGACCAGCGCCAGCAGCGCGTCCCACCGCTCCTTCGCCGCCCCGCCCGCCGGCGGCTGCTCGGTCAGCCCGACCCGCGCCAGCACCGCCCGGACCGCGGGCACCAGCTCCGCGGACGGGGGATCCGCCGACGCGGTCCGCAGCGCCGCCATCGCCTGCCGGATCTCGCGCCGCTCGAAGAACCGCTCGCCACCACGGACCAGGTACGGGATCTGCAGGTCGGTGAGCGCCTGCTCGTAGACCTCCGACTGGGCGTTGACCCGGTAGAGGATCGCGATCTCACTCGCCGGCACCCCGCCGTCGAGGAGCTGCCGGACCCGCCCGGCGACCGCGCCCGCCTCGGTCGGCTCGTCCTCGAACTCCGCGAACCGCGGCTCCGGCCCGGGCGGGCGCTGCCCGACCAGTTTCAGCCGCGACCCCGCGGGGCGGCCGCGCGCCGCACCGATGACCTTGTTCGCCAGCTCCACGACCTGCGGCGTGGACCGGTAGTCGCGCTCCAGGCGGACCACCGTGGCCTCCGGGAACCGGCGGGTGAAGTCCAGCAGCGGCCGCGGCGACGCCCCGCCGAACGAGTAGATGGTCTGGTTCGCGTCCCCGACCACCGTGATGTCGTCGCGCCCGCCGAGCCACGCGTCGAGCAGCCGCTGCTGCAACGGAGTGACGTCCTGGTACTCGTCGACCACGAAGCACCGGTACCGGTCGCGGAACTCGCGGGCGACGTCGGCGTGCTCCTCCAGCGCTGCCGTCGTGTGCAGCAGGAGGTCGTCGAAGTCGAGCATCCGCGCGGTGTTCTTGACCTCCTCGTACTGGCGGTAGACCTCGGCCACCTGCGCGGCCTGCATCGGGGTGTCGCGCTGCAGCCGCGCGACCTGAGCGGGGTAGTCGTCCGGACTGATCAGCGACGCCTTCGCCCATTCGATCTCGCCGGCCAGATCCCGCAGGATCTCGGCGTCGCTGCTGATCCGCGACCGCTGGGCGGCCTGGGCGACCAGCCGCAGCTTGCCGTCGAGCAGGTCCCACATCCGGTCGCCCACCACGCGCGGCCAGAAGTACCGCAGCTGGCGGCGGGCGGCCGCGTGGAACGTCAGGGCCTGGGCGCCCTCGACCCCCAGCGCGCGCAACCGCGTCCGCATCTCACCCGCCGCGCGCGCGGTGAACGTGACCGCGAGCACCTGACCTGCGGAAACGTGCCCGGACGCGATCAGGTGGGCGATGCGGTGGGTGATGGTGCGCGTCTTGCCGGTGCCCGCGCCGGCGAGGACGCAGACCGGCCCGCGCGGGGCTGCGGCGGCGGCACGCTGCTCAGGGTCCAGCCCGTCCAACAGGCCCGTCGGGGACTTGGTCACAGGTGCGCTAGCCACCCCGGCATCCTCGCAGAGGGGACCGACAGGACCGCGCCGCCCTGCCCGGCCGTATCCTGGTTCATATGGCGGGAAAGCAGGACAAAGAGGCTGCCAAGCAGGCCAAGGCGGAACGGCGCGCCGCGAGCAAGGCCCGGCGCGGCCAGATCTGGGAAGCGTTCAAGATGCAGCGCCGCGACGACAAGGCGCTGCTGCCCTGGATGATCGGCGCGTTCCTGGTCGTGGCCGCGATCTTCGTCGTGGCCGGGCTGCTGCTGAACATGCTGGTGGTCCTGCTGCCGCTGGGCATCGTCCTGGGCGCGCTGGCGGCGGTGATCATCTTCGGCCGCCGGGTGCAGCGCAACGTGTTCGCGAAGGCCGACGGTCAGCCCGGGGCCGCGGGGTGGGCGCTGGACAACCTGCGCGGTCGCTGGAAGGTGACCCAGACGGTGGCCGCGACCACGCAGCTGGACGCCGTGCACCGCGTGCTCGGCGGGCCTGGCGTGGTGCTCGTCGGCGAGGGCGCCCCGCACCGGGTGCGGAACCTGCTCTCGCAGGAGAAGAAGCGGGTGGCCCGCCTGGTCGGCGACACCCCGATCTACGAGGTCGTGGTCGGCAACGAGGAGGGCCAGGTCCCGCTGCGCCGCCTGTCGAGCCACATGATGAAGCTGCCGCGCAACCTGCGCCCGGCCCAGGTCGACGCGCTGGAGGCCAAGCTCGCGGCCCTGGGCAACCGCGGTGGTGCGGCGCTGCCGAAGGGCCCGATGCCGCAGGGCGCGAAGATGCGCAGCGTGCAGCGCGTCATGAAGCGCCGCTGACAGACCGGAAAAAAACGGCCCCGACCGCTCGGTCGGGGCCGTTTTTCGGTTCAGCGCATTCGGATGACCACGGTTCCGGTGACCCGGTCGAGCCAGCTTCGGCCGTCCGCGTTGCGGATGGCCGCGGGAATGATCACGAAAGTGAGCGCGGCGCGCACGATCGCGCGGGGCACACCGACCATCTGGGCGCCGTCCAGCCGGGCGACCCGGATTCCGGTCACCGCCATTCCCGCGGTGAATCCGAAGAACGAGACCGGGATCACCGTGACGATCGCCCACACCGCGACCGACCACAGGTTGTAGGACTGCATCGCGGCCGTGTTCTGCAGGTCTGGCCGGATGAACAGTGAGGTCAGCAGGGACGCGACGACCAGGTCGACGAGCAGCCCGACCAGACGCGCGCCGCCGCCTGCCACCGAGCCGACACCCTGCTCGGGAAGCCCCAGTCGTTCCCCTCGCCAGCCCGGGGGCTCCTCGGCCCCGGCGGGCCGAGGGCCGGACAGCCACTCACCGGTCCATCTCGCCACCCGTCCAGGGTATGCCGGTGGCGAACACCACTCCTGCCCTGGTGTGCTGGGACGTATCGCCCCACCCGTTAACATCCGCGAAACATACGGGTGACGGTCGGGCAACACCGCACTCTTAGCGTGAGCCGAAGAGAGTACTGCCACCGGCAATGCGTATGAAGGAGTTACAGAGGGTGTCCACTACTCCAGACGATATCCAGCGTCTCATCACAGATGAGAACGTGCAGTTCGTTGACGTTCGGTTCTGTGATCTGCCGGGTGTGATGCAGCACTTCACCGTCCCCGCCAAGGCCTTCGACGCCGACGCGTTCGAAGAGGGCCTGGCTTTCGACGGCTCCTCGGTGCGCGGCTTCCAGTCGATCCACGAGTCGGACATGCTGCTGCTCCCCGACCCCGAGACGGCGCGGATCGACCCGTTCCGCAAGGAGAAGACCCTCTCCATCAACTTCTTCGTGCACGACCCGTTCACCCGTGAGGCGTACAGCCGCGACCCGCGCAACATCGCGCGCAAGGCCGAGCAGTACATCGCCGAGTCGGGCGTGGCCGACACCGTGTTCTTCGGCCCCGAGGCCGAGTTCTACGTGTTCGACTCGGTCCGCTTCAACTCCGCCGAGAACGGCTCCTTCCACGAGATCGACTCGGTCGAGGGCTGGTGGAACACCGGCCGCGAAGAAGAGGGCGGCAACCGCGGTTACAAGACCCGTTTCAAGGGCGGCTACTTCCCCGTCCCGCCGGTCGACCACTTCGCCGACCTGCGTGACGAGATCAGCCAGAAGCTGACCAACTCCGGTTTCGAGCTCGAGCGCGCGCACCACGAGGTCGGCACCGCCGGCCAGGCCGAGATCAACTACAAGTTCAACACGCTGCTGCACGCCGCGGACGACCTGCAGCTGTTCAAGTACATCGTGAAGAACACGGCGTGGAACGCGGGCAAGACCGCGACCTTCATGCCGAAGCCGCTGTTCGGTGACAACGGTTCCGGGATGCACTGCCACCAGTCGCTGTGGAAGGACGGCCAGCCGCTGTTCTACGACGAGTCCGGTTACGCCGGCCTGTCGGACATGGCCCGCCACTACATCGGCGGCATCCTGGCCCACGCGCCGTCGCTGCTGGCCTTCACCAACCCGACGGTGAACTCCTACCACCGGCTGGTGCCGGGCTTCGAGGCGCCGGTCAGCCTGGTGTACTCGCAGCGCAACCGCTCGGCCTGCGTCCGCATCCCGATCACCGGCAGCAACGCCAAGGCCAAGCGCATCGAGTTCCGCTGCCCGGACTCGTCCGGCAACCCGTACCTGGCGTTCGCCGCGATGATGATGGCCGGCCTGGACGGCATCAAGAACAAGATCGAGCCGCCGGAGCCGATCGACAAGGACCTCTACGAGCTTCCGCCCGAGGAGGCCAAGGACGTCAAGCAGGTCCCGGCCACGCTGGACGAGGTGCTGAACAACCTCGAGGCCGACCACGACTTCCTCACCGAGGGCGGCGTGTTCACCCCCGACGTCATCGAGACCTGGATCTCGCTGAAGCGCGAGACCGAGATCGACCCGCTGCGGCTGCGTCCGCACCCGTACGAGTTCGCGCTGTACTACGACGTGTGATCCGGACCGGATAGGAACACCCTGAGCGCGCCGGCGGCGAGGAGCGGAAAACGCCCTCGCCGCCGGCGTTCTTGTTCCTCCTGCCGGTAGCCCCGCTTGTCCAGAACGCCCCGTGGGCCAGCTCGCCGCCGGGCGCGCGACGTCCCGGCCGCGGTGGAAGGAGAAGCCACCGCGGCAGGGGCGCCGAGGGCTGTCATCGCCGCCACCCCGGCTCGTGGTGTCTCATCACGGGCGCAGCATGATTGCCAGTGGCCGCGGGTTATTCGGCCCCGAAGACCGACAGGTCGACACCGGCGCGCTCGAACCGGCCGCGCGGGTCCTCCACCAGCTTGCGGCGCTCCAGGTCCATCAGGCCCAGCGTGCTGGTGATCTCGGCGGACAGGGTGCCGTCGGCCTTGTAGACGTTGTTGACCATGTGGAAGGTCTTGCCCGTGCCGAACTTCGCCTCGCAGATCACGTGGACGGTCTCGCCGGCGCGGATCTCCCGGCGGAACACGATGTGCGACTCCAGCAGCACCGGCGCCACGTTCTCCTCACGCAGCTTGCCGCCACCGGCCCGCTCCATCGCCTCGATGCGCGCGACCTCACCGTAGGAGTGGTAGACGGCGTGGTTGAGGTGGCCGAGCGTGTCCAGCTCGTAGTGCCTGACCTTGATCTCCACCCGGAACGGCTCGCGCTGAGTCACCGATTCACTGTAAAACGCCGTTCCACGCCAGACGGCGCCTCGGGCGTGGGAGATTCGCCACGTCGTCAGGCCTCGTAGAAGAGCCGTTCGACCACGGCGTGCGCCCGCCGGGTGGTGCGGCGGTAGGAGTCGAGGAACTCGCCGGGGTCGTCGTCGGCGCTCTGGCCCAGGATCCGGGCCACCGCCGCCAGAGCCCGGCCGGACCCGGGCACCTGGTCCACCGCCTTGCCGCGGACCAGCATCGCGGCGTTGCGGACCCGGGTCGCGAGCAGCCACGCCTCGGTGAGCGACGCGGTGTCGTCCGGTTCGGCCAGACCCGCCTCCGCCATCGCGGCCAGCGCCCCCGGCGTCGACGTGGTCCGCAAGTCCGGGACCTCGAAGGCGTGCCGGAGCTGGAAGAGCTGCACGGTCCACTCGACGTCCGCCAGCCCGCCGCGGCCCAGCTTCGTGTGCAGGGTCGGGTCGGCGCCCCGCGGCATCCGCTCGGTGTCCACCCGCGCCTTCATGCGCCGCACCTCCCGCGCCCGGCCGGCGTCGAGGCCGCCGTCGGGGTAGCGGATCGGGTCGATCATCTCGATGAACCGCTCGCCCAGCTCCTCGTCGCCGGCGACGAACCGGGCGCGGAGCAGGGCCTGCGTCTCCCACACCTCGCCCCAGCGGGCGTAGTACGCGCGGTAGGAGTCGAGCGTGCGCACCAGGGGCCCACCGCGCCCCTCCGGGCGCAGGTCGGCGTCCACCTGCAACGGCGGGTCGGCGCTCGGCGCGCCGAGCATCTTCCGCACCATCTCGGCGACCGACGACGCGTACCGCACCGCGTCCCCGTCCGCGACGCCCTCGGCCGGCTCGCAGACGAACAGCACGTCGGCGTCCGACCCGTACCCCAGCTCAGCGCCACCGAGGCGGCCCATGCCGATGACGGCCAGCTTCGCCGCCTCGCCGCCCAGTTCGGCGGTGCGCTTGCGGATCGCCGCGGACAGCGCGCTCTGCAACACCGCCACCCACACCGACGACAGCGCCTCACACACGTCGCGCACGTCCAGCAGGCCCAACAGGTCCGCCGCCGCGACCCGGAGGATCTCGTGACGCCGCAACGACCGGGCCGCCGCCACCGCGGCGTTGAGACCCGGCTGCCTGCGGACGGTCGCGCGCAGGGATTTCGCGACCTCGGCGGGCGCGCGACCGGTGAGCCGCGCGGGATCGCCGAGAAGCTGCAGCACCTCGGGTGCACGCACGAGCAGGTCCGGCACCAGCTTCGAGGTGCCGAGCAGGAACGCGAGCCGCTCGACGACCGCGCCCTCGTCCCGCAGCACCCGCAGGTACCAGGGGGTGTCCTCCAGCGCCTCGGACACCTTGCGGTAGGCCAGCAGGCCGCCGTCCGGGTCCGGGGTGTCGGCGAGCAGGTCGAGCAGCACGGGCAGCAGCGCCTTCTGGATGGAGGCACGGCGGGACACCCCGGCGGTGAGGGCGCGGATGTGCTGCAGCGCGCCGTCCGGCGCCGCGTAGCCGAGGGCCGCCAGCCGTTGCGCGGCCTGCTTCGTGGTCAGCCGGAGGTCCTCTGTGGACACATTCGCCACCGACTGCAGCAGCGGGCGGTAGAACAGCTTCTCGTGCAGCCGCCGGATGCGCTGGATGTGGCGACGGAACTCGACGAGGAGGATGTCCCCCTCACCGCGGCCCATCTCCGGGCGGATCCCGATCGCGCGGCCGAGCACCCGCAGTTCCGCCGCGTCGCCGGCGTCGGGGAACAGGTGCGTGCGGCGGAGGCGCCGCAGCTGGAGCCGGTGCTCGACGGTGCGCAGGAACTCGTAGGAGGTCGTCAGCTCGGTGGCGTCGCTGCGGCCGACGTACCCACCCGCACCGAGCGCCGCCAGCGCCTCGACGGTCGAGGGTGAGCGGAGGCTGGGGTCCGCGCGGCCGTGGACGAGTTGCAGCAACTGGACCGCGAACTCGACATCCCGCAGGCCGCCACGGCCCAGCTTCAGCTCGCGCTCGGCCAGTTCGGACGGAACGTGTCCCTCCACGCGTCGGCGCATCTGCTGGACGTCGGCGACGAAGTTCTCCCGCTCGGCGGCCGCCCACACCATCGACGCGACCATCTCGGCGTACTGGCTGCCCAGTTCCGCGTCGCCGGCCACCGGGCGCGCCTTGAGCAGGGCCTGGAACTCCCAGGTCCGCGCCCACTTCTCGTAGTAGGCGGTGTGGCCCTCGAGGGTACGGACAAGGGCGCCGGCCTTGCCCTCCGGACGCAGGGCGGCGTCGACCTCGAAGCAGGCCTTGCCGACGACCCGCATCATCGTGCTGGCCAGGCGGGTGGCGAGCTGCAGGTCGCCCTCGCCGACGAAGATGACGTCCACGTCGCTGACGTAGTTGAGTTCGTGCCCGCCGCACTTGCCCATCGCGATCACGGCCAGGCGGGTGTCGCCGAGTCCCTTGGGCGCCTGCTCGGCCCGGGCGATCTCGAGGCCGGTGATGAGCGCGGCTTCGGCGAGGACGGTGAGCTGCTGGGCCACCGCGGCGTAGCGGGGAGCGTCGAGACTGCCCTCGACGAGGTGGCCCAGGTCCGTGCCCGCGATCTCCAGGAGGAGACCGCGGTAGGCGGCGCGCAGGGCGGTCTCGGCAGCCGGCCCGGTGCGGACGGTGTCGCCGTCGCGGACGGCGTCGAGCATGATCCGCGCGTAGCAATCGGCCTCGGTGCACTCGTCGGTCGCGAGGCGTTTCCACTCGCCCGGGTGACCGACGAGGAAGTCGCCGAGCGCGCTGGACGTACCGAGGACGGCGACGAGCCGGCCGCGGAGGATCTTGTTGTCCCGCAGCGCGCCGGCGAGTTCCGGCCAGCCCGGTTCGTCGGTCTCGCGGATGCGGTCGAGGCTGCGCAGCGCCAGGTCGGGATCGGCGCTCCGGGACAGGGCGACGAGGATGTCGAGGGCAGCCCGTTCGGGCCCGGTGTCGGTCCACCACCCCGCGGCTCGGAGTTGCTCCTCGGCCCGGTCGTCGGTGAAGCCGTATCGCGCCGGGGACGCGGCTCCTCGTGACTGCTCTGCCATCAGCGTCCACCGTAGCCGGGTTGGGCGGGGAGTTGTCGATCAAGTGAGGGGAAGGGACGGCGGCGGGGCGCTCTCCAGGGCGCCGTCGGCCAGCCGGACGAACCTGGTGACGAAGGGCCGCCAGGTCTCCTCGATGTCGGCGTGGTTGCGGTCGAGGGTTTCGGTGTCGAAGACCCTGGGCGGCCGGGTGGCGGCGATGTCGGGGGCCTCGTCCGCCCAGGCCTGGACGACCTGGGTGGTGGTTTCGATGTGGAACTGGATGCCGTAGGCGCTGCGGTGCAGGCGGAAGGCCTGGTTGGCGTACTTGGGGTTGGATGCGAGCAGGACGGCGCCGTTCGGAAGTCTTGTGATGACGTCGGTGTGGAAGTGCATGACGTCCTGCATGAGCGGCAGGTCGGCGAACAGGGGATCGCTCCAGGCCGCGTCCTTCTTCGCGACGAGCGCGGCCCCGACTTCGGGCCCGTCCGCGCCGCGCTCGACCCGGCCGCCGGTCGCGTCGGCGAGGAGCTGAGCGCCGAGGCAGATGGCGAGGGTGGGGACGTTGGTGCGTGCCGCGGTGGCGAGGACCGCGCGGACGTCCGCGAGCCAGGGGTGGATGGCGTCGTCGGCGGCGCTCATGCCGCCGCCCAGGCAGACGAGGCCCTGGTAGCCGTCGAGGGTGGCGGGGATCGGGTCGTCCGGGAGGCGCCGGAGGTCGAGTTCGGCGCCGGCGCCGGTGAGCCAGTCGCCGAGGGGCCCGACCGGGTCGGTGGGGTCGGGTTGCAGGACCAGGAGGCGCGTCGTCATGACGCCAGGATAAGGGCATGAAAAAGGCCCAGGGGCTTGGGAGAACAAGTGTTCTCGACCAAGCCCCTGGGTTTTCTGTGAAGTTGTGTTCGGCGGTGTCCTACTCTCCCACACCCGCGAGGGTGCAGTACCATCGGCGCTGGCAGGCTTAGCTTCCGGGTTCGGAATGGGACCGGGCGTTTCCCTACCGCCATGACCACCGAAACTCTCCGAAACAACACCAGAGTGTTCCAGACTGGTGTGGTGTCTCAGAGTTGCAGAGCGGATGCGTAGCAGCTTTGTGGGCAAGTCCTCGGCCTATTAGTACCAGTCCACTCAAAAACACATTACTGTGCGTCCATGTCTGGCCTATCAACCCAATCGTCTCTTGGGGGCCTTAACCCACAAAGGGGTGGGAGACCTCATCTAGGAACAGGCTTCCCGCTTAGATGCCTTCAGCGGTTATCCCTTCCGAACGTAGCTAACCAGCCATGCCACTGGCGTGACAACTGGCATACCAGAGGTTCGTCCGTCCCGGTCCTCTCGTACTAGGGACAGCCTTCCTCAAGTCTCCTACGCGCGCGGCGGATAGGGACCGAACTGTCTCACGACGTTCTAAACCCAGCTCGCGTGCCGCTTTAATGGGCGAACAGCCCAACCCTTGGGACCTACTCCGGCCCCAGGATGCGACGAGCCGACATCGAGGTGCCAAACCATGCCGTCGATATGGACTCTTGGGCAAGATCAGCCTGTTATCCCCGGGGTACCTTTTATCCGTTGAGCGACATCCCTTCCACCAGGAGATGCCGGATCACTAGTCCCTGCTTTCGCACCTGCTCGACCCGTCAGTCTCACAGTCAAGCTCCCTTGTGCACTTACACTCAACACCTGATTGCCAACCAGGCTGAGGGAACCTTTGGGCGCCTCCGTTACCTTTTAGGAGGCAACCGCCCCAGTTAAACTACCCACCAGGCACTGTCCCTGAACCCGATCAGGGCCCTAGGTTAGATTCCCAATCCGACCAGAGTGGTATTTCAACAACGACTCCACCCGAACTAGCGTCCAAGCTTCACAGTCTCCCACCTATCCTACACAAGCCGAACCGAAAACCAATACCAAGCTATAGTAAAGGTCCCGGGGTCTTTCCGTCCTGCCGCGCGTAACGAGCATCTTTACTCGTAGTGCAATTTCACCGGGCCTGTGGTTGAGACAGCCGGAAAGTCGTTACGCCATTCGTGCAGGTCGGAACTTACCCGACAAGGAATTTCGCTACCTTAGGATGGTTATAGTTACCACCGCCGTTTACTGGCGCTTAAATTCTCAGCTTCGCCCCCCGAAGAGAGCTAACCGGTCCTCTTAACGTTCCAGCACCGGGCAGGCGTCAGTCCATATACATCGTCTTACGACTTCGCATGGACCTGTGTTTTTAGTAAACAGTCGCTTTCCGCTGGTCTCTGCGGCCAACTCACCCTAGCCCGCACGGGGCTTCAAGTGCTTTGGCCCCCCTTCTCCCGAAGTTACGGGGGCATTTTGCCGAGTTCCTTAACCACAGTTCACCCGACCGCCTTAGTATTCTCTACCTGACCACCTGTGTCGGTTTGGGGTACGGGCCGCACATGTTCTCGCTAGAGGCTTTTCTCGGCAGCAGAGGATCACCCTACTTCGCCTCAACGGCTACGCATCACGTCTCAGACTCTATGAGCAGCGGATTTACCTACCACTCGTCCTACACGCTTACACCAGTACAACCACTCACTGGCGGAGCTACCTTCCTGCGTCACCCCATCGCTTGACTACTACACACTCAGGCCCCACGCTCACCACCATTGGCCCGAAGGCCGCCGGCAGCTCGGGTGGTTAGTATCATGCGCCTCGTCATGGGCGAACATACGCGGGTACGGGAATATCAACCCGTTGTCCATCGACTACGCCTGTCGGCCTCGCCTTAGGTCCCGACTTACCCTGGGCAGATTAACTTGACCCAGGAACCCTTGGTCATCCGGCGGCAGAGTTTCCCACTCTGCATTCGCTACTCATGCCTGCATTCTCACTCCCACACCCTCCACGACTCGCTTCCGCGGCCGCTTCTCTGGATGCAGGACGCTCCCCTACCCAACAACACCACTGCACACAACACTCAAAGCATTGCGCGGATGTATATGTGTCATTGACACGGCTTCGGCGGTGTACTTCAGCCCCGCTACATTATCGGCGCAGGACCACTTGACCAGTGAGCTATTACGCACTCTTTCAAGGATGGCTGCTTCTAAGCCAACCTCCTGGTTGTCTCGGCGACCCCACATCCTTTCCCACTAAGCACACACTTAGGGGCCTTAGCCGGTGTTCTGGGCTGTTTCCCTCTCGACGACGAAGCTTATCCCCCGCCGTCTCACTGCCGCACTCTCACGTGATGGTATTCGGAGTTTGGTTGACTTCGGTAACCCGGTAAGGCCCCTAGGCCATCCAGTAGCTCTACCCCCACCACGAAACATGCGACGCTGCACCTAAATGCATTTCGGGGAGAACCAGCTATCACGGAGTTTGATTGGCCTTTCACCCCTACCCACAACTCATCCCCCAGGTTTTCAACCCTGGTGGGTTCGGCCCTCCACGAGGTCTTACCCTCGCTTCAGCCTGGCCATGGGTAGATCACTCCGCTTCGGGTCTAGACCACGCGACTCACACGCCCTATTCAGACTCGCTTTCGCTACGGCTACCCCACACGGGTTAACCTCGCCACGCAGCACTAACTCGCAGGCTCATTCTTCAAAAGGCACGCCATCACAAAACCAAAGCTTCGCTCTGACGGCTTGTAGGCACACGGTTTCAGGTACTCTTTCACTCCCCTCCCGGGGTACTTTTCATCTTTCCCTCACGGTACTCGTCCGCTATCGGTCACCAGGAAGTATTTAGGCTTACCGAGTGGTCCCGGCAGATTCACAGCAAATTCCACGAGCTCGCTGCTACTCGGGAACACCACCACACAACACCAACACAGCTTTCGCGTACGGGACTCTCACCCACTCCGGTCCACCATCCCAGGCGGTTCCACTAACTGCGCGGCATCATGCCAGGAGTGTCAGCTCCTGGAAGGCAGGTCCCACAACCCCGCACACACAACCCCTGACAGGTATCACATGCGCACGGTTTAGCCTCCTCCGCTTTCGCTCGCCACTACTCACGGAATCACTAGTGTTTTCTCTTCCTACGGGTACTGAGATGTTTCACTTCCCCGCGTTCCCTCCACGCACCCTATATATTCAGATGCGGGTAACACCTCATAACAGGTGCTGGGTTTCCCCATTCGGACACCCTCGGATCACAGCTCGGTTGACAGCTCCCCGAGGCTTATCGCAGCCTCCCACGTCCTTCATCGGCTCCTGATGCCAAGACATCCACCATGTGCCCTTAACAACTTGACCACAAAGATGCTCGCATCCACTCTGCAATTCTCAAACACCACACCCAGAAACAACACACGTGTTGCCTCAGGACCCAACAGCGTATCAACAAGCACCCACCACCCACACCGTGGACCCTCGTTCCACACCAACCGAAGCCGGCAGTACTAAACGAACCCTTGGTACAAGCGATGAGCATCAGCCAGCCGTCCACAATTCCTCGAGCAACCAGACAACACCACACACGGGCGTTCAGCCTGGCCACTCCACGTCCCACCACAGTGAGCGTGGATGTGTTGTGCTCCTTAGAAAGGAGGTGATCCAGCCGCACCTTCCGGTACGGCTACCTTGTTACGACTTCGTCCCAATCGCCAGTCCCACCTTCGACCACTCCCTCCCCGCAAGCGGGGTTGGGCCATGGGCTTCGGGTGTTACCGACTTTCATGACGTGACGGGCGGTGTGTACAAGGCCCGGGAACGTATTCACCGCAGCGTTGCTGATCTGCGATTACTAGCGACTCCGACTTCACGCAGTCGAGTTGCAGACTGCGATCCGAACTGAGACCGGCTTTAAGGGATTCGCTCCACCTCACGGTATCGCAGCCCTCTGTACCAGCCATTGTAGCATGTGTGAAGCCCTGGACATAAGGGGCATGATGACTTGACGTCATCCCCACCTTCCTCCGAGTTGACCCCGGCAGTCTCCCGCGAGTCCCCGCCATTACGCGCTGGCAACACAGGACAAGGGTTGCGCTCGTTGCGGGACTTAACCCAACATCTCACGACACGAGCTGACGACAGCCATGCACCACCTGCACACCGGCCACAAGGGGGCCGACATCTCTGCCGGTTTCCAGTGCATGTCAAGCCCAGGTAAGGTTCTTCGCGTTGCATCGAATTAATCCACATGCTCCGCCGCTTGTGCGGGCCCCCGTCAATTCCTTTGAGTTTTAGCCTTGCGGCCGTACTCCCCAGGCGGGGCGCTTAATGCGTTAGCTACGGCACGGACAACGTGGAAGTCACCCACACCTAGCGCCCAACGTTTACAGCGTGGACTACCAGGGTATCTAATCCTGTTCGCTCCCCACGCTTTCGCTCCTCAGCGTCAGTATCGGCCCAGAGACCCGCCTTCGCCACCGGTGTTCCTCCTGATATCTGCGCATTTCACCGCTACACCAGGAATTCCAGTCTCCCCTACCGAACTCAAGCCTGCCCGTATCCACTGCAGGTCCGGAGTTAAGCCCCGGATTTTCACAGCAGACGCGACAAGCCGCCTACGAGCTCTTTACGCCCAATAATTCCGGACAACGCTTGCACCCTACGTATTACCGCGGCTGCTGGCACGTAGTTAGCCGGTGCTTCTTCTCCAGGTACCGTCACTTACGCTTCGTCCCTGGCGAAAGAGGTTTACAACCCGAAGGCCGTCATCCCTCACGCGGCGTCGCTGCATCAGGCTTCCGCCCATTGTGCAATATTCCCCACTGCTGCCTCCCGTAGGAGTCTGGGCCGTGTCTCAGTCCCAGTGTGGCCGGACACCCTCTCAGGCCGGCTACCCGTCGTCGCCTTGGTAGGCCATCACCCCACCAACAAGCTGATAGGCCGCGGGCCCATCCCGTACCGCCGAAACTTTCCACCCCACACCATGCGGCGCAAGGTCATATTCGGTATTAGACCCCGTTTCCAGGGCTTATCCCAAAGTACAGGGCAGGTTACCCACGTGTTACTCACCCGTTCGCCACTCATCCCCGGCCGAAACCGGTTCAGCGTTCGACTTGCATGTGTTAAGCACGCCGCCAGCGTTCGTCCTGAGCCAGGATCAAACTCTCCAACAATGTCAGAAAATCAAACCCGGCTATGATTCATAGCCTCAAAGGAACCCACAAAGGGTTCTAGCTAATCAAACTGGCTTTAGCTCATCAATACACTGTTGAGTTCTCAAACAACACGAAGCTGCTGCTTCTGCCAAGCTTTGTTTGTCTGCGGAGGGCGTCAGCAACCCTACTGGTTTAGTAGTAGTGGTTGGCGACCCACCCGCGGGCCGACCAAGAACTTTACCCGGTGCGGTTCGCGGTGTCAACACCGCCCGCCCCTGGCCCGTCCGCCGGGGCTTTCGGCCCCGTCGTCCCGGTCTCCCTGGCGACGAAGAGAAGATTACATGCCCCGGAACCCCCCTCGAACAGGGGGGTCCCTAAACGGCATTTCCCCTGGTCAGAGCACGGGTAGCAGGGTCCTCAGCTCGTACGGCGTCACCGAGCGGCGGTAGGCGTCCCACTCCGCGCGCTTGTTCCGGAGGAAGAAGTCGTAGACGTGCTCGCCCAGTGCGTCGGGCAGCAGTTCGGACTTCTCCATCTCGGCGAGCGCCTCGCCGAGGTTCTGCGGCAGCTGGTCGTAGCCGGCGGCCCGGCGTTCGGCATCGCTCATCGACCAGATGTTGTCCTCGGCCGCCGGCGGCAGCTCGTACCCCTTCTCGATGCCCTTCAACCCGGCGGCGATCACGACCGAGTAGGCGAGGTAGGGGTTGCAGGCCGAGTCGATCGTGCGGATCTCGACCCGCCGCGACGACGCCTTGCCCGGCGAGTAGTTCGGCACCCGCACCAGCGCGGACCGGTTCGCCCGGCCCCAGGACACCGTGGTCGGCGCCTCTCCCCCGCTGATCAGCCGCTTGTACGAGTTCACCCATTGGTTGGTCACCGCGGAGATCTCGCGGGCGTGGTAGAGCAGGCCGGCCACGAACGCCTTGCCCGTCTCGGACAACTCGTACGGGTCCTCGGGGTTGTGGAACGCGTTGCGGTCGCCCTCGAACAACGACACGTGCGTGTGCATCCCCGAACCGGGTTGCTCGGTGAACGGCTTGGGCATGAACGTCGCCCGCACCCCCTGGGTGAGCGCGACCTCCTTCACCACGTACCGGAAGGTCATGACGTTGTCGGCCATGGTCAGTGCGTCGGCGTAGCGCAGGTCGATCTCCTGCTGCCCGGGCGCGCCCTCGTGGTGGCTGAACTCGACCGAGATGCCCATCGCCTCCAGCGCCTCGATGGCGTGGCGACGGAAGTGCGTCGCGGTGGCGTGGCTGGCCTGGTCGAAGTACCCGCCGTTGTCCGCGGGCTCGGGCTCGCTGCCGTCCGAGGGCAACGACGAGAGCAGGAAGAATTCGATCTCCGGGTGCACGTAGCAGGTGAACCCGGCCTCGCCGGCCTTCGACAGCTGCCGCCTCAGCACGTGCCGCGGGTCGGCCCAGGACGGTGACCCGTCGGGCATGGCGATGTCGCAGAACATGCGCGCGGAGTAGTGCCCGCCCTCCGGTGTCTCCCAGGGCAGCACCTGGAACGTGGACGGGTCGGGCTTGGCGATCATGTCCGACTCGTAGACGCGCGCGAACCCCTCGATGGCGGAGCCGTCGAACCCGATCCCGTCACTGAACGCGCCCTCGAGCTCGGCCGGGGCGACGGCCACCGACTTGAGGAACCCCAAGACGTCGGTGAACCACAGTCGGACGAACCGGATGTCACGTTCTTCCAGCGTGCGCAGCACGAACTCCTGCTGGCGATCCATGGCCGCACCCTACGCAGGGCGTGTTAACGGCATGTTTCGTGGTTCGCGCGCTGCCACCACCGAGGGAATGAGCAGGGACATCACCGCCGCCAGAGCGCACAACCCGCCCGAGATGTACCACGCGAGGTCGTAACTCCCGGCGTGGTCGTGGATCAGGCCGGCGCCCACCGCGGCGATCGAGGCGCCGACCTGGTGGGAGGCGAAGACCCAGCCGAACACGATGGGACCGCTCAGGCCGAAGTGCTCGCGGGCCAGCGCCACCGTCGGCGGCACCGTGGCCACCCAGTCCAGGCCGTAGAAGACGATGAACGCCCACATCGGCGGCTGGGTGGTCGGCGCGAAGAGGTGCGGCAGCAGGAGCAGCGACCCGCCGCGCAGGAAGTAGTAGACGCCGAGCAGGATCCGCGGGTTGACCCGGTCGGTGAACCAGCCGGAAGCGATCGTGCCGGCCACGTCGAAGACCCCCACCAGCGCCAGCAGCGAGGCCGCGGTGGTGGGCGGCATGCCGTGCTCGTGCGCCGCGGGGACGAAATGGGTCTGGATCAGGCCGTTGGTGGACGCCCCGCAGATCGCGAACCCGCCCGCGAGCAGCCAGAACGCGCGCGTCTTCGCGGCCTGTCCCAGCACCTGCAGCGCGCGCCGGCCCGCTCCGGACGACGGCGGCACCTCCTCGGCTTCGGTCGCGCCGTACGCGGTCAGGCCGATCTCGCTCGGGTGGTCGCGCAGGAAGATCAGCGTGATCGGGACGACCGCGAGCGCGGCGAAGGCGACCACCAACGACGCGGTGCGCCACCCCTCGTGCGTGGCCAGTGCCGCCAGGACCGGCAGGAACACCAGCTGCCCGGCGGCGCCCGCGGCGGTCAGGACGCCGCTGACCAGGCCGCGGTGGCGGACGAACCAGCGGGCGGTCACGGTCGCCACGAACGCGAGCGCCATCGAGCCGGTGCCCAGGCCGACGAGCACGCCCCAGCACAGCAGCAGCTGCCAGCTCGCGGTCATGAAGACCGTCAGCCCGCTGCCCGCCGCGACCAGGACGAGCGCGCCGACGACCACGCGGCGCATGCCCAGCCGCTCCATCAGGGCCGCGGCGAACGGCGCGGTCAGGCCGTACAGCAGGAGGTTGATCGACACCGCGGCCGAAATCGTGGTCGTCGACCAGCCGAACTCCTGGTGCAGCGGGTCGATCAGCACACTGGGCGTTGCGCGGAAACCGGCGGCGCCGACCAGCGCGACAAAAGCCGCGAAGGCGACGAACCAGGCCGGGTGGATGCGCGACTTCGTTCTCGTCACCGGAACAGCGTCGTCGATCGACAGCACTTCGACGAGTGGCCGGAGCGCCAATATGTGCAAGAATCCGGCCATGCACCGCGTTGTGGTCCTCGCGATCCCGGAGGTCGTCGGGTACGACCTGAACATCGCTCCGCTCGTCTTCGGTGCCGCGGGTCAGGACGGCGAGAAGCTCTACGACGTGCGGGTTTGCGGTGTCGACCACCAGCCGGTGCGCGTCAGCTACGGCTACGACGCGCACCTCGGCCACGGGCCGGAAGCGCTGGACGACGCCGACACCGTCGTGATTCCCGGCACCCGCGTCCACGGTCCCCGGCAGGAGGGTGTGCTCTCGCCCGAACTGGCCGCGGCGCTGGCCCGGATCCCCCCGTCGGCCCGGCTCGTGTCGATCTGCACCGGCGCCTTCGTGCTGGGCGCCGCCGGAGTCCTCGACGGGCGCCGCGCGACGACACACTGGGCGTACGCGGCCTCCTTCCGGCAGCTCTACCCGAAGGTCGACCTGGACGAGAACGTGCTGTTCGTGGACGACGGCGACGTCCTCACCTCGGCCGGCCTCGCCGCCGGGGTGGACCTGTGCCTGCACATCGTGCGCTCCGACCACGGCAGCGCGGTCGCCAACCAGGTCGCCCGGCACTGCGTGGTGCCGCCGTGGCGCGACGGCGGGCAATCGCAGTTCATCGACCAGCCCCTCCCCGACGGGGACGGCAGCACCGCGGCGACACGCGCCTGGGTGCTGGAACGGCTCGGCGAACCGCTCGACCTGGCCGCGCTGGCCCGGCACGCCGGCATGAGCGTGCGCACCTTCAGCCGCCGCTTCCGCGCGGAGACCGGCCAGTCGCCGCGGGCGTGGCTGAACCAGCAGCGCGTGCTGCACGCCCGGCACCTGCTGGAGACCACGGACCTGCCCGTCGAGCGGGTCGCCGCCGAGGCCGGCCTGGGGACCGCGGCATCCCTGCGGCAGCACCTCAACGCGGCCATCGGCGTCGCCCCGCTGGCCTACCGCCGCACCTTCGCCCGCCGCTGATCGCTACCGTTGGGCGCATGCTCCGCCGACGCACCGCCGGTGTCCTCGCCCTCGTCCTGGCGCTGTCCGCAGCGTGCTCGTCGGCCCCCGAGCAGCCGCTGCCCGAGGGGCGCGCGCTCGTGGACGCCGCCGAGGCGAGCCTGAACGGGGTGCGCAGCGTGCGGTTCGACTTCAGTGTCAGCTCGACCATCCCCGGCCTGGACATCCGCGAGGTCAAAGGGCAGGCCAGCAAGGACGGCGGGCCGCACGGCACCGCGATCGGGCAGGCCGACGTGCAGGCATCCGCGGACCGCTTCGAGCTGGACTACGTGCTGGCCGGCGAGACGCTGTTCCTCACCGACAAGAAGGGACGGCAGACGCAGGCCCCGGTGCCCGCGGACTACAACCCGGTGACGATGCTCGGGCCCGACCGCGGCCTGCCCAAGCTGCTGGCGGACGCGACCGCGTTGAAGACCGAGACCAAGGAAGACGTCCTCGGCGTGGAGGCCTACCGCGTCACCGGGAAGCTGGCGAAGGACGTCATCTCGAGCGTCGTCCCCGGCATCCAGGCCGACGTGGACGTCAAGTTCTGGGTCACGCAGGCCGAGCCGCGCAACCTGGTGCGCGTGTGGATCCAGGTGCCGCCGCGCCAGCCGAACGAGGGCGCGATCCAGCTGGAGCTGGCGCTGTCCGACCAGAACGTCCCGGTCGGGACGACGACCCGCGGCTAGGCGGCCGAGCCGGCACCCGGCCAGCGATCCAGGGACAACTGCGCGCCCCCGGCATCACCGCGGTGATCCCCGAGCCAGCTGGCCAGGCCAGGCACCGCGGCCGCAACGTCGGTCAGACACCGCTAGACCCGGCAGCGGGTACCCGGCTCGGGCTGGGAGCCGTCCACCAGGTAGTCCAGGCCGGCGACGTCCACGCACGTGTTGCCGTGCAGGAAAGCGGTGTGCTGGGTGCCGTCCACGGTCAGCAGGCCGCCGTGGAAGAGGTTCGCCAGGGTGACGCCCGCCTGGTACGGGGTGACCGGGTCGTCGGTGGTCGAGATGACCAGCGGTGGCGCCGCCGGGGTCGCCGTCGGGCGGTGCGGCTGGGACGTGCTCGGCACCGGCCAGGACGCGCACACGTCGAGCTCGCCCTGGTCCGGCCGGCCCCAGCCGAGAAACGGCGCAGCGTCGATCATCCGCTGCCGGACCGCCGCCGGATCCGTGACACGCGGGTTGTCCACGCAGCGCACGGCGTAGTACGCGTCCTGCAGTGACGAGTACCGTCCGTCGGCCGCGCGCTCGTAGTAGCTGTCGGCGAGCCGGAGCAGGACCGAGCCGTCGCCCTGGCGCAACAGGCCGAGTCCGGTGTTCAGGAACGGCCACGACTGGCTCGAGTACATCGCCTCGACCACGCCGGTGATCGCGTCGCGGTAGGACAGCACGCGCCCGTCGCCCGTCCTCATCGGCGCGGCGATCAGCGGCTGGACCAGGTTCTCGAACTCGGTCTGCGCCTTCGCCGGATCACTGCCCAGCGCGCAGCCGGCGTGCCGCGCGCACTCCGCGGCGAACTGGCCGAACGCGTGCGAGAACCCGGTGGCCTGCGCGACGAGCGAGTCCGGGTCGTCGGCGGCCGGGTCGATCGCCCCGTCGAGGAGCAGGGCGCGCACCCGCTGCGGGAACGCTTCCGCGTAGCTGTAGCCGACCTGGGTGCCGTAGGAGTAACCGAGGTAGCTCAGCTTGTCGTCGCCCAGCGCGGCGCGCAGCACGTCGAGGTCCTTGACCACGTCGCGGGTGCCCATGTTCGCCAGCATCGCCGCGCCGTGTTCGGTCCGCTGCGCGCACTTCGCCGCGTAGTCGCGGGCCTGGTAGGTCCAGGTGGCGTCGATGAGCCCCGGGTTGCTCGCCCGGTCCGCGTCGCGTTCGGCGTCGGTGAGGCACTGCACGCGCGGCCGGCTCGCGCCGACGCCGCGCGGGTCGAACCCGACGAAGTCGAACCGCAGCCCGATCGCGTTGTTGACCACGGTCGGGACCAGCCGCGCGGCCGCCTCCATCCCGGACCCGCCCGGGCCGCCCGGGTTCATCACGAGGGACCCGATCCGGTGTGCCGGGTCGAGCGCCTTGTGCCGCAGCACGCCGACCGTGATCGTCTCGCCACGCGGGTTCGCGTAGTCCAGCGGCACGGTCAGCCGGGCGCATTCCACGCCGGGCGCGCGGAACGCGTCCTGGCTCTGCTGCCCGGTCGCGTAGGTGGCGCAGTCGCCCCAGTCGAGCTTCTGGTCGTAGAAGCGGTCGAGGGCGTGCGTGTCCGCCACCGGTGAGGGAGGCGGCGGTGGTGGTGGCGTGGCCTGCGTGGTGCACGCGGTCAGCGCGCCGGCCAGCAGGCCCGCGGTGATCAGCGTCCGTCGGCGGGAGAAACGCATCTCCCACATCGTGCCAGTCCGGTCACTGAGCGGTACAGCGCGTGCCCTCCGCCGGCAGATCGCCCTTGATCAGGTAGGCGCTGCCGATGTCGTCCACGCACGAGTTGCCCTGCAGGAAAACGGTGTGCTGGGTGCCCTCGAACGTCAGCAGTGCCCCCTTCATCGCCTTCGCGAGGTTCACCCCCGCCTGGTACGGGGTGGCCGGATCGTTGGTGGTCGAGATCACCAGGACCGGCGGGAGGCCGTCGACGTGCGGCTCGTGCGGCTGCGAGGTGTTGGGCACCGGCCAGAACGCGCACGGGTCGAGTGCCGCGCCGTTGGGCCGGCCGTCGTCGAGGAAGGGCGCCACCTGGTCGTAGCGGTTCGACGCCGCCAGCACCTCGGCGCGGTCGGTGACCGGCGGGTCGTCGACGCAGCGGACGGCGGTGAAGGCGTCCTGCGTGTTGGTGTAGTGGCCACTGCGGTCGCGCTCGTTGTACTGGTCGGCCAGGGCCATCAGGGTGGCGCCCTGACCGGTCTTCAGCTCGTTGAGGCCCGAGTTCAGCGTCGTCCACAGCTGCTGCGAGTACAGCGCCTGGATCGCGCCGATCGTGGCGTCGCCGTAGCTCAGCTCGCGCCCGTCGCCGAGCCGGACCGGCTTGTCGATCAACGGGCGCACGAGGCTCTGGAAGACCTGCGTCGCGGCCGCCGGATTCGGACCGAGGGCGCAGTCGCGGCGGGCGGCGCACCACTTGGCGAACTCGTTGAACGCGACACCGAAGCCCTGGCCCTGCTCGACCAGCGACTCGACCTCGTCCTGGTTCGGGTCCAGCGCGCCGTCGAGCACCATCGCGCGCACGTTGCGCGGGAAGGCCTCGGCGTAGGTGGAGCCGAGTCGCGTGCCGTAGGAGTAGCCGAGGTAGGTCAGCTTCTCCTCGCCCAGCGCGGACCGCAGCACGTCCATGTCCTTGACGACGTCCCGCGTGCCCAGGTTTTCCAGCATCTCGGTACCGAACTTGGTCCGCTCCGCGCACTTGGCGGCGAACTCCTTGGAGTCGGCGTCCTGGCGGGCCACGCCCGCGGGCGAGCCGTCGGCCTCCAAGTCCTCGGTGCGCTCGTGGTCGCGTTCGGCGTCCGTCAGGCAGGTCACCTCGGGCTGGCTGGCGCCGATCCCGCGCGGGTCGAAGCCGACCAGGTCGAACCGCTTGCCGAGCTCGGTGTTGCCGACCTGGGACGCGAGCCCGGCCGCGGCGTACATGCCGGAGGCGCCGGGGCCACCGGGGTTGATCACCAGTGAACCGATGCGGTTCCCCGTCGCCTTGTGCCGCAGCACGCCGATCGTGATCGTGTCGCCCTGGGGTTTGGCGTAGTCCAGCGGCACCGTCAGCCGGGCGCACTGCAGATCCTTCCGGCCGAAGGCGGATCTGATGTCGTCGGAAGTCGCGTAAGGTGCACAGTCGCCCCAGGTCAACGGCTGTGCGTAGAACTTGTCCAGTCCCGCGGGCACCGGCCCGGCCGGTCCGGCCGACTCGGTCGTCACCGTCGGCGCCGGAGTCGGCGCCGGCTCCGGTGACGTGCAGGCGGCGACCGGCACCAGCAGGCAGGTGCCGAGGACGACGGCTCGGACGGTCCGGGACCTGGCTCGCTGAAGGAAGGGCACGTCGTGATCGTGCCATCCTGAGTGGGAACACAGGTGCACCGCCACCTCGTTGGCAGGTGGATCGCGCGCTAGAAGGACAGGAGACCACGGGTGCCAGCACTGATCAGCCGAATGGGCAAGCGGCTTCGCCGGCTCATCGAGCGTCCGGGCAGCGTCGAGCTGTCGCGCTACGAGGCCCTGCTTCCGGACATCGAGGCACTCGAACCCGAACTCGAGAAGCTCGGCGACGCCGAGCTGACCGAACGCGCCGGCAAGCTCCGGCCGGAGGCCGAGCTCGGCGACCGGCAGCTGGTCGAGCTGTGCGCGCTCGGCCGCGAGGCCGCGCGGCGGGCGCTCGGTGAGCGCGCGTTCGACGTCCAGCTGCTCGGCACGATGGGCCTGCTGTCCGGGCACGTCGTGCAGATGCAGACCGGTGAGGGCAAGACGCTCGCCGGTGCGCTGGCCGCGGCCGGTTACGCGCTGCAGGGCAAGCGGGTGCACGTCATCTCCGTCAACGACTACCTGGCCCGCCGCGACGGCGAGTGGATGAAGCCGGTCTACGACCTGCTCGGCGTCAGCGTCGGCTGGGTCGACGGCAGCCTGACCCGCGAGGAGCGGCGCGCGGCCTACGAAGCCGAGGTCACCTACGGCGCGGTCAGCGAGATCGGGTTCGACATGCTGCGCGACCGCCTGGTCACCCGCGCCGACGACGCCGTCCAGCCCGAGCCCGAGGTCGCGATCATCGACGAGGCCGACTCGGTGCTCGTCGACGAGGCGCGGGTGCCGCTGGTCATGGCCGGGTCGGTGGACCAGGCCGTCGCGGACACCGAGGTCGCCAACGTCGTCCGGCGGCTGCGCCTGGGCCTGCACTACGAGACCGACACCGACGGCCGCAACGCCTGGCTGACCACGGCCGGCGCGTCGGTCGTGGAGAAGGCACTCGGCGGCGTCGACCTCTACAGCGAGTCCGGCTCCGACCGGCTGGCCGCGGTGAACGTCGCGCTGCACGCGCACGCGCTGCTCACCCGCGACGTCGACTACCTCGTGCGCGACGGCAAGGTCGAGCTGATCAACGCCTCCCGCGGGCGCGTCGCCGAGCTGCAGCGGTGGCCGGACGGCCTGCAGGCCGCGGTCGAGGCGAAGGAGCAGGTCGCGCCCACCGACCGCGGGGAGATCCTGGACTCGATCACCGTGCAGGGCCTCATCGCGCGGTACCCCCAGGTCGCGGGCATGACCGGTACCGCGGTCGCGGTGGCCGAGCAGCTGCGCGAGTTCTACTCGCTCGAGGTGGCGGTCATCCCGCCGAACAAGCCGAACATCCGCGAGGACCTCGACGACCGCGTCTTCGCGTCGCCGTCGCACAAGCTGCGCGCGATCGTCGCGGAGATCCGCGACGTGCACGAGACGGGGCGGCCGATCCTGGTCGGCACGCAGGACGTCGCCGAGTCCGAGGAGCTCGCCGAGAAGCTGGCGAAGGCCGAGCTGCCGTGCGTCGTGCTGAACGCGCGCAACGACGCCGAGGAAGCGGCGATCATCGCCGAGGCCGGCAAGCACGGCGCGATCACCGTGTCCACCCAGATGGCCGGGCGCGGCACGGACATCCGGCTCGGCGGAGCCGACGGCGAGGACCGCGAGCGCGTCGCCGAGCTGGGCGGTCTGCACGTCATCGGCACCGCGCGGTACCCGTCGAGCCGTCTGGACGGGCAGCTGCGCGGCCGATCGGGGCGGCAGGGCGACCCGGGCAGCGCGGTGTTCTTCGCCAGCCTCAACGACGAACTCGTCACCTCCAACGCGCCGGACGTGCCGGACGGCATCGACGCCGACGACGAGACGGGCGAGATCACCGACCCGGCGGCGAAGCGGCACATCGACCACGCCCAGCGCGTCGCCGAGGGCGTCGACCTGGAGATCCACCGCAACACCTGGCGCTACACGCGGCTGATCGAGCACCAGCGGCGCGAGCTGCTGGAGTACCGCGACAAGCTGCTGCGCACCGACGAGGCCGCGGAGGTGCTCGAGGGCTCGAAGCGCTACGACGAGCTGGTCGAGAAGGTCGGCGAGGACAGGGCGAAGCAGACCTGCCGCGAGATCATGCTGTACCACCTGGACCAGCTGTGGTCGGACCACCTGGCGTTCCTGACCGACGTGCGGGAGAGCATCCACCTGCGGGCGCTCGCGCGGGAGACCCCGCTCGACGAGTTCCACCGCATCGCGATCCCCGAGTTCCGCAAGATCGTGCCGGCGATCAAGGAGCGGTCGCTCGAGACGCTCACGGACGCGGAGATCGGCGACGACGGGATCGACCTGGTCGCCTCCGGCGTACGGCGGGCCAGCTCGACGTGGACCTACCTGGTGCACGACGCGCCGTTCGACGCCGGCTTCGAGGAGACCCTGCGGCAGGTGCGCAGCCTGTTGCGGCACAAGAAGAACTGAGCCGGCGCGCGGGGTGTGGCCGACAATGGGGTGATGCCGCAACTCCGCATCGCGCTGGCCCAGGTGAACCCCACCGTCGGCGACCTCGCGGCCAACGCCACCCAGACCGTGGCGTGGACCCGCAAGGCCGCCGAGGCGGGGGCGCACGTCGTCGTCTTCCCCGAGATGTCGCTGACCGGGTATCCGGTCGAGGACCTCGCGCTGCGGGCGACGTTCGCGGAGGCGTCCCGGCGGATGGTGGACGAGGCGGCGGTTTCGCTGGCCGACGCCGGCTGCGGCGAGCTGCTGGTCTACGTGGGGTACCTCGACGCCGACCCGGCTGGCCCCCGGGACGCGGCGGCAGCCCTGTGGCAGGGTGAGGTCGTCGCGCGCCAGTTCAAGCACCACCTGCCCAACTACGGGGTGTTCGACGAACAGCGGTGGTTCAAGGCCGGGCGGACGCTGGACGTGGTGCGGTTCCACGGCGTCGACATCGGCATGGTGATCTGCGAGGACCTCTGGCAGGACGGCGGCCCGGTGTCCGCGCTGGGCGCGGCCGGCGTGGACGTCGTGGTGTCGCCGAACGCGTCGCCGTACGAGCGGTCCAAGGACGACATCCGGTTGCCGCTCGTCGCGCGCCGGGCGGCGGAGGCGGGCGCTCCCCTGGTCTACGCGAACCAGGTAGGCGGGCAGGACGACCTCGTGTTCGACGGCGACTCGTTCGTGGTCGGGGCGGACGGGGAACTGCTCGCGCGAGCGCCGCAGTTCGTCGAGCACCTGCTGGTGGCGGACCTGTCGGTGGGCGGCGGCTCCGGTGCGGAGGGGACGTTCGGCGGGCTTGCGGTGCGGCGGCGGGTGTTGTCGGCGGAACCGGTGCCGGGCTACGAGAGGGCGGTTCCGCCGGTGAGCGAGCCGTTGTCCGACGAGGCGGAGGTGTGGTCGGCGCTCGTCGTCGGACTGCGCGACTACGTGCACAAGAACGGGTTCCGCTCGGTGATCTTCGGGTTCTCCGGTGGGATCGACTCGGCGGTGACGGCGGCGCTCGCGGTCGACGCGCTGGGGCCGGACTCGGTGCACGGGGTGTCGATGCCGTCGCGGTACTCGTCCGCGCACTCCCGCGACGACGCGGCGGAACTGGCGCGGCGGCTGGGATGCCACTTCCGGGTGGAACCGGTCGAGGACATGGTGCGGGTGTACGTCGACGGGCTGGGGTTGAGCGGGCTCGCCGAGCAGAACATCCAGGCCAGGGTGCGCGGGATGCTCCTGATGTCACTATCCAATCAGGAGGGACATCTGGTGCTCGCGACCGGCAACAAGACCGAGCTGGCCGTCGGGTACTCGACGATGTACGGGGACGCGGTCGGTGGGTTCGCGCCGATCAAGGACGTGTTCAAGACGCACGTGTGGACGCTGGCGCGGTGGCGGAACGCCTCGGCGGAGAAAAGGGGCGAAGTGCCGCCGATCCCGGAGAACTCGATTGCGAAACCGCCGTCGGCGGAGCTGCGGCCGGGGCAGCTGGACACCGATTCCTTGCCGGACTACGCGGTGCTGGACGACATCCTCGACGACTACGTGGAGGGCGACCGGGGGTACGCAGAACTCGTCGCCGCGGGATTCGCGCCGGAAACGATCGATCGGGTGATCCGAATGGTCGACCGGGCGGAGTACAAACGGCGCCAATACCCGATCGGTACGAAGATTACTTTTAAGGCTTTCGGACGAGACCGGCGCCTGCCGATCACGAATCGCTGGCGGGAAGGGGAACAGCGCTCGCTCTGAGGCGCCGAAATTGTCGGACCCGGGTGCGATCATCCTTTCGTCGCCGGAGCCCGTACCGGCTCTGTATCGAAAGGAATAGTTGCCATGCCTGGAAACGTGCGTCCCGTCGTCGACGAGCGTGACGGTCTGCTCGCCTTCCTCGCTCAACAGCGCGATGTTCTGCGTCTCGCCGCGTACGGCTTGAGCGATGAGCAGGCGCGGCTGACGCCCACGCGCAGCGCGCTCAGCGTCGGCGGGTTGATCAAACACGTGACGAACACCGAGCGGCACTGGATGGACGTGGTGGCGCAACGTGGGTCGCCCGGCCACGGAAGCCGCGACTACGTCGAGGATTTCCGGCTCGCCGAGGGCGAGACGCTGGCCGACATGCTGGCCGCTTACGCCGCGGCGGCGGAGGAGACGGAGGAGATCGTGGCGGGCATCGCGGATCTCGGGCAGCCGGTGCCGGTGCCACGCGGGGCGCCGTGGTTCCCGGACGACGCCGACGCGTGGCCGGTGCGCTGGGTGCTGCTCCACCTGATCGAGGAGACGGCGCGGCACGCCGGGCACGCGGACATCATCCGGGAGCACATCGACGGGGCGACCACCTATCCGCTGATCGCCGCGGCCGAGGGGTGGCCGTCGACACCGTGGATGCAACCGTGGAAGCCGGGTGGCTGATCGCGAACGGGCCGTCAGAAGAGCGTCGGCTGGACGTTGGCTCCTTCGATGATGAGCATCTGCCGTTTGGTCTCGACGCCGCCTCGAGCGGAGAAACCGCCCATCTTGCGCCCGGCGGCGAGCACCCGGTGGCACGGCACCACGATCGGGAAGGGGTTGTGTCCCAATGCCTGGCCGACGGCCTGCGCCGAGCCCGGCATGCCGAGCCGGTGGGCGATGTCGCCGTAGGTGAGGGTCCGTCCAGGCGGGATGGACCGGGCGATCTCGTACACCCTGCGGTTGAACTCCGGCACGCCCTGGTAGTCGAGGACGATCCCGAGGAGGTCGCGGCGCTCACCGCGGAGCAGGGCGACGATCTCGTCGATCGCGGCCTGGACGTCCGCGGGTGGCGTCGACTCGGTGGCGTCCGGGAAGGCCGCGCGCAGGCGTGCCCGGGTGGTGGCGGGCGCGCCGTCGGGGAGGCTGACGCCGGACACGCCGTACTCACCCCAGGCGATGCCGCAGTGGCCGATCGCAGTGTCGAAGAGCGTGTAACCCAGTGCTGACATGGTGTCCCCTCAAGCCGGCAGGGCCCGTGCCTCCAGCGTCTTCTTGATGGTGGCGGTGCCCTGTTCCATGAAAGCACCGGTGCGCGCCGCGAGGGCGTCGGGGAGGAGGTCGGCAACCCAGACGAAGCGGGTCCGGGTGGGGCCGTCGGCGAAGACCTGGGCGACGCCGTTGTGGTGGGTGTAGGGGCCGCCGACGACGGTCCAGGCGAGCCGGTGCGCGTCGTCATCGAGGTCCACGAGCGCTTCGCGGACCACCGTGCCGTCGAAGAAGGTGACGATCCGGTCGGTGCCGTCGAGGTGGGTGTCGACGACGAAGCCGGGTGCCAGGCGCTGGTGGAGTGCGCCCCAGTCGCGCAGCGCCGCCCAAGCGAGGTCGAGAGGAGTGTCGATCAGGGTTTCCGTACGTATCGAAGCCATGCGGTTCAGCGTGCCGTGGTGCGCGGCCGGGGTCTTGAAGATTCTTGCGGTTCCGGCGCCGGACCCGGAGGCGGCAATCTGACGAGGGTGTCCGCAGTGGCCGATCCGGCGTACCTCGCCGATCTGGTCCGCGCTGCGCGCTGATGGTGCGGCGGCGGTCGCCTATGCCTGCACGCCGTGCAGCTTCGTCGGCGGCAGGCGGGGCGAGCGCACCCTGCGCCGCCGGAAAGCAACCGGCCCCGGGCAAGGCCTGATGTCGAACTGACATGGCGCAGCATGTCCAGCGGCAAGCCGCCGAGTGCCACAGACCTCACGGACGCGGGATGCCCACTTCCCCGGCCCTCAGGGGCGCCGGGCCACTTCCGCGGCCATCCATCGACACCGGCGCCGGCAGCGGCGCAGTCAGCCCCGGCAGTTGCCGTGCGGCTGGCAGCGGCGCAGTCAGCCCGGCAGTTGCCGTGCGGCTGCCCGCCGCCCACCTCCGCGGCTACCAGCCGCCCCCCACCTGCCGCCACCACCGTCCCCGCCGTCGCTGTCCACCCGCACTCGCGGCAGCGGCCTCCTGCCGCCCACCTCGCCGGCTACCGGCCACCCCACCTGCCGCCACCACCGTCGCTGTCCACCCCGCAGTCGCGGCAGTGACCTCCTGCCGCCCACCTCCGCGGCTACCAGTCGCCACCCCACCTGCCGTCACCGCCGTCGCTGTCCACCCCGCAGTCGGGGCAGCGGCCTCCTGCCGCCCACCTCCGCGGCTACCGGCCACCTGACTGCGCGGCCAGCCAGCGCACCGCTGCCGCACCACCGGCACCCACCGGCCGCGTGCCTCCGCCTGCCACCGCCGGTTTCACCCCACCGCCGGCGACGCGCGGGCGCACGGAACTGTCGTACCCCGGAGGTAGCGTCGGCGCATGGTGGGCGTCTTTCCGATCGCGTCGCAGGCCGGGTTCGCCGTGCGGGTGGTCGACTGCGCCGGCGGGCATCGTGGCTGGTCGGATCCCGAGGGGCGCACCTCGCCGGAACTGGTGCTCGTCCGGCGGGGGCGGTTCCGGCGCCGCACGCGAGCGGGTGTCGTCGACGCGGATCCGACCGTCGGCTACCTCAGCCTGCCCGGCGACGAGGAGACCTTCGCCCACCCGGCGGGCGGCGACGTCTGCACCGCCGTGCGATTCGCGCCCGCGCTGTGGGACCAGCTGTTCGGTGACCGGGCGATGACGTCAGCCGTCTACGTCGACGCGACCCTCGAGCTCGCCCACCGGCGCTTCGTGGCAGCGAGCCGCCGGCCCGACGCCGACTACGCCCTGCCCGAGAGCCTGCTCGACCTCGCCCGCGCCGCCATCGCACCCGCACTCGCCCCGAGCCCGGCCACGACCATCACCACTGCAAGCCGAACCGCCTCGGCCACTCGCAGCGCCCAGTACGCAACGCACACCGCGCTCGCCGACGAGCGTGGCACCGCACCACGCCCGGCCGGCACCCCGCAAGGGTTCCCGGGCTCGAAACAGCATCCCGCTGCACGCGACCGCCCTGCGATCACCGGCCGGCGAACCGGCGCTCACACCACGTCGAACGCCGAAGGAGCCACAGCGCGGCCGGGACCCGCCGACGCAGCACAACATCCGACCGCCGAGGGCGGCGGCCACACGACCAACCCCGGCCGACCAGGTAGCGCACCGCCGACGACGCAGACCAACAGCGACACCCCGGCACCAGGCACACACCCCAACCACCCACGACCAACCGAGACAAACCACACCACCAACCCCAGCCAGCAAAACCACCCCGAACCAACGGCGAACACCACCAGCCCGAACCACACCCCGACAAGACCGACGCAGACCAACAGCGACACCACGGCACCCGCCACACACCCCAACCACCAACGACCAACCGAGACAAACCACACCACCGACCCCAACCAGCAGAACCACCCCCGACCAACGGCCAACGCCACCAGCCCGAGCCACACCCCGGCAAGACCGAGGCGGACCGACAGCGACATCGTGGCGGGGGCGAGGCTTGCCGTTGTCGAGCAGCATCCCGCGGCCGGGGCGTTGTTCACGCTCGCGGAGTTGCTGGACGTGTCGCCGTTCCGGCTCAGCCGGGCGTTCACGCGCGAGGTGGGCGTGCCCCTCACCCGCTACCGCAACCGGGTGCGCGTCGGCCGGGTGATGGAGCGCCTCGAGGGTGGGGAGGCGGACCTCGGGTACCTCGCGGCCGATCTGGGGTTCGCGGACCAGGCCCACCTCACCCGCACCGTGAAGGAGCACGTCGGTCACACGCCTGCAGCCCTGCGGCGGTTGCTGGGGCCCTGACGCCACCGCGGCGCCCCCGGGCAGCGGCCGGCCTCGATCCGCACCGCACCCGCCGAGCCGTTCCCGGAGGGCATGCGGCGGGCAGGTGCCAAGCCGGCGCGGCACACCCGGAATCACCGTCGTGTGAAGCTCGTCGCAGGGGCTTGGGTGCGTTCCTCGCGTGGTGACACGCTGGGTTTTCCAGATCCACGACCCGGGGACCCGATGAGGGCCTCGAGGGAAGGACGGTCGACGAAGATGTCCACCACCAGCGGCGAGCCCGCGACGCCGAGCGGGCCCGGTCCGGCGACCACCGGCGAAACCACCGCGCCCTACGGCTCCGGCCCGGCGGCCGGCACCCCGCCGGTCAAGAAGGTCCGCATCCCCCACCTGCAGGAACTCAAGCGCCGTGGCGAGCCGTGGCCCATGCTCACCACCTACGACATGTACACGGCAGAACTGTTCGACGAGGCGGGCATCCCGGTGCTGCTCGTCGGCGACTCGGCCGCCAACAACGTCTTCGGCTACGAGACCTCGCTGCCCGTCACCGTCGACGAGCTCCTCCCCCTCGTCCGCGCCGTTACCCGCGCCACGAAACGCGCACTCGTCGTCGCGGACCTGCCGTTCGGCTCCTACCAGCTCTCCCCCGAGCAGGCGCTGGCCACGGCCGTCCGGTTCATGAAGGAAGGCCGCGCGCACGCGGTCAAACTCGAAGGTGGCCGCCGCTTCGCGCCGCACGTCGAGGCCCTCACCGGCGCCGGCGTGCCCGTCATGGGCCACATCGGCTTCACCCCGCAGAGCGAGCACAACCTCGGCGGCTACCGGGTGCAGGGCCGCGGCGAGGCCGGTGCCGAACTGGTCGCCGACGCCCTCGCGCTCCAGGAAGCCGGCGCGTTCGCCGTCGTGATGGAAATGGTGCCGGCCGAGGTCGCCAAACAGGTCACGCACGAACTCAGGATCCCGACGGTCGGCATCGGCGCCGGACCGGACTGTGACGCCCAGGTGCTCGTCTGGCAGGACATGGCCGGCCTGCGCCGCGGCAAGGCGCCGCGCTTCGTCAAGCGCTACGCCGACGTCGCGGGCGCGCTGACCCAGGCGGCGACGGCCTTCGCCGACGAGGTCCGACGCGGCGAGTTCCCCGCGCCCGAGCACTCCTTCCACTGATCGGCCTCCCCGGGGCGCGGCGGACCAGGCCGCGCCCCGGAGCGCCGTCACCGGTCACGCTTGAAGCGTTCGGCCAGCGCCGGGTCGTTCTCCCACCAGAGGCCCTGCGGTGCGGGCTCTTCGTCGGCGATCTTCGCCTGCCGTTCGTCGGCGCGAAGCCAGCGCAGCGCCAGCGCCCCGACGAACGGCAGCCCCGCCAGGTCACCGCCGATCCACAGGATCCCCGCGCCGATGATCTGGTCGGTCCGCAGGTCCGGGCCCCACGTGCGCCCCAGCGCCTCGTAGTACCCGGCCGCCCGCAACGGCCCCAGCCACAGCACCAGCCCCAGCGCCGCGTCGACGATGACCTCGGTGAAACTGATGGCGAAGGACACCAGGTGGTGGTCCTCCCGCGGCGTCGGATCGACCCGCAGCCGGGTCCAGAAGTACGCGAACCCGCACCCGAGGAGCACCAGCCGCACCAGCTCGTCGACCGCCGCGTGGCGCAGCGTGAGCTCGTACAGCGGCGTCAGGTAGATCACCAGCGGCGGCACGATCAGCAGCACCGAAATCACCAACGGGAAGGTCAGCGCCCGCGCCAGCGGCCCGCGCCCCCACCGCCGGAGCCGCTCGCCCGGCACGACCGCGAGCAGCAGCGTGATCGGCGCCCCCAGCGCGAGCAGCAACGGCGTGATCATCAGCAGCACCACGACCTGCACCGCACGCGGCCAGAACAGCACGTCGTCGTAGACGCCGAGGAACGAGCACGTCACCAGCAGCACGGTGGCCAGCCCGGCCAGGAACGCCACCGTCCGCGACGGGGGCCACGGCCGTGTCCGCCGCGCCGCCCACAGGTAGCCCGCGCCGAGCAGCACCACGAACACCAGCGCGGGGACGTCGGCCGTCCAGGCGCTGAAGATCCGGTCCGCGGACAACGGACTCACGCCACGAAATATACGAGGCTGCCGATTCCGGCGACAACACAGTAAATCGCGAACGGCGTCAGCGTGCGCGTTTCGAAATAGCGCGTCAGGAACCGCAGCGCCAGGTACGCCGCCACCCCGGCCACCAGGCTGCCCACCAGCGCGGGGCCGAGCGACGCCGAGTTCTCCGAGGCGAACAGCGACGGCATCTTCAGCACACCAGCGGCCAGGATCACCGGCGTGGCCAGCAGGAACGCGAACCGCGCCGCGTCCTCGTGGGACAGTCCACGCCGCAACCCGGCGACCATGGTGATGCCGGACCGGCTGATGCCCGGGAACAACGCGAGGATCTGCGCCGCGCCGATCAGCACCGCCTCACCCACCCCGAGCCGGGCCAGGCGCCGGTCGGCGGCCTCCTCGGAGGTCACGATCCGCATCGGCATCGTGACCTCCGCCGAGAAGTCCCGCGTGACCTCCGACGGCCCGGGCACCGGCGTGACCGGCACCGGCTTCCGCTCGGCCCGGGCGAACCGCTCCACCGCCAGCAGCACGACGCCGTTGAGCGCCAGGAAGATCGCGGTGGGCACCGGTTTGCCGAGGAAGTCCCGCAGCGCGCTCTCCAGCAGCAGACCGGCGAGCCCGACCGGGATCGTGGCGAGCACGAGCAACCAGGCCAGCCGCTGGTCGGGGTTCACCACCTCCCGGTCGCGCACGGACGTCCACAACCCGCGCACGATGCGCACCCAGTCCCGCCGGTAGAACACCACCAGGGCGAGCGCGGTCGCCACGTGCATCGCGACGAGCACCGCCAGGTACGGCGAGTCCTTGCCCATGCTCAGGTCACGCGCCCACGAACCGCCCACCCAGGCCGGAATGAGGATGCTGTGCCCGAGGCTGGACACCGGAAACAATTCCGACACACCTTGCAAAGCACCGACGACAATCGCCTCGAAATAGCTGACAGCGGACATCTACGGACCTCTTTTCACCGCCCGGACGGCCCGCCGAAAATACCTGAGGCGCTACAGCCGCCCGCCGCTGGCCGTGTCCCCGGACAGCCGCTGCGCGAGGTACACCGGAACCGTCGACACGACGATCAGCACCGCGGCGACCACGTTGACCACCGGCGCCTGGTTCGGCCGGAACAGGTTGTCCAGGATCCAGATGGGCAGCGTCTGCAACCCGGCACCGAGGGTGAACGTGGTCACGATGATCTCGTCGAACGACAGCGCGAACGCCAGCAGCCCACCGGCCAGCAGCGCGGACCGCAGCATCGGGAACGTGACGAGCCGGAACGTGGTGATGCCGTCGGCGCCGAGGTCCATCGACGCCTCCTCGAGGTTGCCGCCGAGCCGCCGCAGCCGGGCGACGACGTTGTTGAACACCACCACGACGCAGAACGTGGCGTGCGCGATGATCGCCGTGAACAGTCCGAGGTCGATGCCCAGGATGGTGCGGAACGCGTTGTTCAGCGCGATCCCGGTCACGATGCCGGGCAGCGCGATCGGCAGGATGATCAGCAGCGACACCGTGTCCTTGCCGAAGAACCGGTACCGCTGCAGCGCGAACGCCGCCATCATCCCGAGCACCAGCGCGATCGCCGTGGCCGCGAGGCCCGCTTCCAGGCTGGTCACCAGCGCCCGCAGCACGCCCTCGTTCTCCGCCGCGCGGCGCCACCACTCCAGCGTGAAGCCGGACGGCGGCCAGCCGAACGTCGTGTCGGCGTTGACCGAGTTCAGCAGCACCACCAGCAGCGGCACGTAGATCACGGCGAGGCCGAGCACCAGCGCGGCGAGCAGGACGTACTTGGTCTTCTTGGACAGCATCATCGGGAGACCGCCTAGAGGTTGTCCAGCGCACCGGTGCGGCGCACCGCGGCGAGGTAGACGAGCATGATGACCACCGGCACCGTCGCCACGGTCGCCGCGAACGGGAGGTTGTTCGCGGCGCCGATGTTGTCGTACACGACGTTGCCGAGCATCTGGTTGGCGCCGCCGACGATCTTGACCGTGATGTAGTCGCCCAGGGTCAGCGAGAACGTGAAGATCGACCCGGCGACGATCGCGGGGAACGTCAGCGGCAACACGACCGACCGGAACGTCCGCCACGACCGCGCACCGAGGTCACCGGAGGCTTCGACCAGCGAGTCCGGCAGCCGGTCGAGACCCGCGTAGATCGGCAGGATCATGTAGGGCAGCCACAGGTAGGACAGCGTGATGACGGTGGCGGCCAGGCCGTAGCCGGGGGTGGCGCCGAAGAGCCACCCGACCAGCCCGTTCCCGGAAAGCATGATCCGCCACGAGTACGCCTTCACCAGGTAGCTCGCCCACAACGGGGTCATCACCGCGATCACCAGTACCCGCTGCGCCCGCGGCGAGGCGAACTTGGCCATGTAGAAGGCCATCGGGAACGCGATCACGGCGTCGACCACCGTGACCGCCACCGCGATCCCCAGTGTGCGCAGGGTGATCGTGCGGTAGACGCCGTCGGTGAACAGGGTCGTGAAGTTGTCCAGCGACCACTCGGTGACGACCTGGCCGGTGAAGGTGTCGGTGTGCCAGAAGGCGGTGACGAACAACGCCGCCAGTGCGCCGAGGTAGGCCAGCCCGAGCCAGAGCAGTGGCGCGCTGAGCAGCATGCCCAGCCGCAGCCTGGGTTTGCGGTACAGGAATCCCGACACACTGGCGGCGATGCTCATGTCAGCCCTTGATCTCCGTCCACGCGCGAGTCCACTCGCCGTAGTCCTTGCACTTGACGTCGGTGCGGCCGTCGACACACTGGGCGATCGGCGTGGTCCAGTACCAGATCTGGCCGGCGTAGGCGGCGTCACCGGCGTGGTAGGTCTCGCAGTGCTTGGCGTCGGCGGTCAGCGAGCAGGCCTTCGGGTTGGCCGGTGCCTCGCCGAAGTACTCGGCGACCTTCGCGTTGGCCGCGGGCGAGATGATGTGGTCGAGCCACTTGTAGGCGCAGGTCTTGTGCGCCGACTTCGCCGAGACCATCCAGGTGTCGGACCAGCCGGTCGCACCCTCGGTGGGCAGCGTGGACTCCAGCGGCGCGCCCTCGGACTGGGTCAGGTTGACCGTGACCTGCCACGCCGTGCCGACGACGGCGTCGCCGTTCTTGAGCGCCTGGCTCTCCTTGAGGTAGTCCGACCAGTACTCCGACACCAGCGGGCGCTGCTGCTTGAGCAGGTCCACCGCCGCCTGGAACTGCTTGTCGTCCAGCGCGTAGGGGTTCTTGATGCCCAGTTCCGGCTTGGTCTTCATCAGGTACAGCGCGGCGTCGGCGATGTAGATCGGCGAGTCGTAGGCGATGACCTTGCCCCGGTAGGGCGAGTTCGCGTCGAACACGACCGACCACGACGTGGGCGCGGGACTGACCTTGTCGGTGCGGTAGGTCAGGACGTTGGCGCCCCAGCCGTGCGGCACGCCGTAGGAGACGTTGTTGACGCTGTTCCACGGCTTGTTCTTGAGGAAGTCGTAGACGTCGGCGTAGTTCGGGACCAGGCCGGTGTTCACCGGTTCGACGTCGCCGCCCGCGATGAGACGCAGCGAGGCGTCACCGGAGGCGGAGATGACGTCGTACTGGCCGGTCTTCATGAGGCTGACGGCCTCGTCCGAGGTGCCGAAGGTCTTGACGTTGACCTTGCACCCGGTGGCCTGCTCGAACGGGGTGACCCAGTCGACCTTCGGGTCGTTGGACCCGTTCTCCGCGTAACCGGGCCAGGCCAGGATGTTCAGCGCGCCCTCGGGCTGCCCGAGCTGGGACAGCGCTTCGAGCTTCGGTGGGGTGAACGCCTGCCCGCCCCCGCTGGACGAGCTGGTGCTCGACGTGCCGCAGGCCGCCACGGCGGTGCCCGCACACATCAGCCCCGCGATCAGGCGCAGGGTCCGGCTGTTGCGCATGGATTGGCTCCTCACTCGGTGATGCGGAAGTTGTGTTCTTGCCGCCAGGACAGGCGAACGCGGTTGTCGGCAAGTTCGAGGGGTGCGCCGACGTTCTGCCGGACGACCGAGAGCCGCCCGCCGACGTCGAGTGCCACCACGTAGCGGACCGTGGCACCCGCGTAGGAGGTGCTGGTGACCGTCCCCGTGGCGCTGACCTCGCCGACCGCGGCGGGCTGGGACAGGTCGGCGTCGAGGCGGATCTTCTCCGGGCGGATGCTGAACACGCCGCGCGTGCCGAGCACCGCCTCGGCGCTGTCGCCGGACAGCAGGTTCGACGTGCCGACGAACCCGGCGACGAACGCGGTGGCCGGTTTCTCGTACACCTCGCTCGGCGTGCCGATCTGTTCGATGCCGCCGGCGTCGAACACCGCGATCCGGTCGCTCATCGTGAGCGCCTCGTCCTGGTCGTGCGTCACGAAGATGAACGTGATGCCGACCTCGCGCTGGATCTGCTTGAGCTCGGTCTGCATGGCGTGCCGCAGCTTGAGGTCCAGGGCGCCGAGCGGTTCGTCGAGCAGCAGCACCTTGGGCCGGTTCACCAGCGCCCGCGCCAGCGCGACCCGCTGACGCTGACCGCCGGAGAGCTGCGTGGGTTTGCGGTCGGCGAACCCTTCCAAGTGGACGGTCCGCAGTGCGTCGCGGGCGCGCTCGCGGCGTTGCGCGCGGGGCACCTTCTTGACCCGCAACCCGTACTCGACGTTCTGCTGCACGGTCATGTGCGGGAAGAGCGCGTAGTCCTGGAACACGGTGTTGACGTCCCGCTCGAACGGGGCGAGCCGGGTGACGTCGCGGCCGGCCAGCTCGACCGTGCCGGACGTGGGCAGTTCGAACCCGGCGATCATGCGCAGCACGGTCGTCTTGCCCGAGCCCGACGGGCCGAGCATCGAGAAGAACTCGCCCTGCGCGATGTCCAGGTCGACGCCGTCGACGGCGACCACGGAGCCGAACTCCTTGCGCAGACCGCGCAGCCGGATCGCGCTCGTGGTGGCCGCCGGGGCTGCCTTCTCGGCGAGGGTGGGGGCTTGGTTCGGCGACACGTCGATCACCAGGCCGTCATGACGTGCTTGACACGGGTGTAGTCCTCCAGGCCGTACAGCGAGAGGTCCTTGCCGTAGCCGGACTTCTTGAACCCGCCGTGCGGCATCTCCGCGACCAGCGGGATGTGCGTGTTGATCCACACGCAACCGAAGTCGAGCTTCGCGGACAGGCGCATCGCGCGGCTGTGGTCGGCGGTCCAGATCGAGGACGCCAGGCCGTACTCGACGCCGTTGGCGGCGGCCAGTGCCTCGTCCTCGCCGCTGACCCGCTGCACCGTGATGACCGGGCCGAACACCTCGTTCTGCGAGATCTCGTCGTCCTGCCGGACACCGGAGATCACCGTGGGCTCGAAGAAGTAGCCCTCGTCGCGGGCCCGCTTGCCTCCGGTGTGGACGGTCGCGTGCGCGGGCAGCCGCTCGACGAACCCGGACACCTTCGCGAGGTGACCGGCGCTGTTGAGCGGCCCGTACAGGACGTCGGGGTCGTCGGGCAGGCCGGTCTTCGTGGCCTCCGCGTGCCGGGTCAGCGCGGCGACGAACTCGTCGTGGACGTCGTCGTGCACCAGGACGCGGGTGGCCGCGGTGCAGTCCTGACCGGCGTTGAAGAACCCCGCCATCGCGATGGTCCCGGCCGCGTTCTCCAGGTCGGCGTCGGGGAAGACGATCACCGGCGCCTTGCCGCCGAGTTCGAGGTGGACGCGCTTGAGGTCGGCGGCCGCGGACCCGGCGACCTCGGTGCCCGCACGGACGGAGCCGGTGATCGACACCATCGCCGGGATGTCGTGCTCCACCAGCGCCCGTCCGGTGTCGCGGTCGCCGCACACCACGTTGAGCACGCCCGGCGGCACGAACTCCGCGGCGATTTCGGCGAGCAGCAGCGTCGAGGCCGGGGTGGTGTCGGACGGCTTGAGCACCACCGTGTTCCCGGCCGCCAGCGCGGGCGCGATCTTCCAGATCGCCATCAGCAGCGGGTAGTTCCACGGCGTGACCTGGGCGCACACGCCGATGGGCTCGCGCCGCACGTAGGAGGTGTGCCCGGTCAGGTACTCCCCCGCGGCGCGACCCTCCAGTGCGCGGGCGACACCGGCGAAGAACCGCAGCTGGTCGGTGATCATCGGGATCTCTTCGGCCGTGGTCACCGCCAGCGGCTTGCCGGTGTTCGCAGACTCGACGCGGACGATCTCGTCGGCCCGCCGCTCGACCGCGTCGGCGATCTTCAGCAGCGCGACCTGGCGGGTGCCGGGCGTGGTCTCGCGCCAGTCCTCGAAAGCGGTCGCGGCGGCGCGCAGCGCGCGGTCCACGTCGTGCGCACTGCCGACGGAAGCGGTGCAGTACGGCCGCCCGGTGACCGGGTCGATGATCTCGGCGACGGCTCCGTCGGCGGACTCGACGTGGTCGCCGGCGATGAAGTGTCTGAGCTGATGCACGGGCTGGCTCCTGGCTCGGGCGGGGACGGTGCGGGTCTCGGTACCCCGATGGCCGGAAAACATATAAGACCATATTTCATAGGACAAGGTCTTGAGGCAGGATTGGTCGCGGCAGCACCCGAAAGAAGGAGCCCGATGCACAGGCCGTCGACGTCCCCCAGTGCGCGATCAGTGCTGTTCGCGCCCCTGGAGCAGACCGGGCGGGCGGAACTCGTCGCCCGGCGGCTGGTGGACGCGATCACGCTCGGTGTTCTCGCCGACGGCGAGCAGCTGCCGAGCGAGGCCGAGCTCGCCGAGCAGTTCGGGGTGTCGACCGTGACCGTCCGGGAAGCGCTGGTAGCCCTGCGGCAACAGGGCCTCGTGCAGACCAAGCGCGGCCGCGGCGGCGGCAGCTTCGTGTGCGGGCCGCGGGAGGAGGACGACGAGTCCTGGCGAGCGCGGCTGCGCGAGGTGTCGCTGAGCGAGCTGCGGGACATCGGCGACCACTACGTCGCGGTCGCCGGCGCCGCGGCGAGGCTGGCCGCCGAACGCAGTTCGACCGAGGACATCGCCCGCCTGCAGCTCGCCGCCGAGGACCTCGACGGCGCGGCGGGCACCGCCGCGACCCGTGCCGAGCGCCAGTTCCACCTCGAGGTCGCCGCCGCGTCCCAGTCGCCCCGGCTGACCCACCAGGAGATCCAGCTGCAGAGCGAGCGGGGCGCGCTGCTGTGGCTGCCGCTCGGGCACCACGATCCGGTGACGGCGTGCACCGAGCACCGGGCCATCGCCGCGGCGATCGCCCAGGCCGACGGCGAACTCGCGCGGAAGTTGACCGAGCAGCACATCCTCGACACCATCGACCGATTGGGTGAGGTGCATCTTGACCTACTCGGGTCCTAAGCTTCGACACCTCGACTACGCGAGGGGCGGCATGGTTCACGACGCGGTGACCGGTGAGGACATCGTCGAGGAGGTGTCCGGGATCGTCGAAGGCGTGTTCGGACGACTGGCACCGGTCGTCACCGCGGCCACCGACGTCCTCGGCAGGCCGGGCCCGGTCCGCGCGACCGAACTGGACGCGCTCCGGCCGCACGTGCTCGCCGCGCTCGGCGGCCGGGTGGTCGGGGCCGGGTTCATCGCCGCTCCGGACGCCCTCGCCGACCAGCGGTTCGGCTTCGAGTGGTGGACGTGCACCGCGGGGGGACCGCCCGCGCAGCTGTTCATCAGCCTCGACCCGGCCAGCGATCATTTCCTCGACTACACGCGGCAGTCCTGGTTCACCGTGCCGCGCGACTCCGGCCGCCGCCACATCACCGGCCCCTACGTCGACTACCTGTGCACCGACGAGTACACGCTCACCTTCACCGTCCCGGTCCGGCGCGCCGGCGTGTTCGCCGGGGTAGTCGGCGCGGACGTGTTCGTGCAGGAGGTCGAGCGGGCGCTGCTGCCGAAGCTGCGCCACCTCGACGGGCGGGCAGCCCTGATCAACGCCCAGGGCCGGGTGATCGCGGCGAACACCGCGCGCCAGGCGACCGGCTCGCTGGTGCGCGATCCGGACATCGCGTCCTGGTGGAACTCCGGCGCCCCGCCGGTGCGCGACGACACCACGGTGCTGCTCCGCTGCGGTGACGCGCCGATCGCCCTGCTCGTCAGGAAGCGCTGAACGCGGCCGACAACTCCCGGTGGGCGTCCACGAGGGACGGTCCGTACCAGGTCAGGTAGCGGCCGGAGACCAGCACGAACGGCACGTCCGGGAACGCCTCGGGCCCGTCGACGTCGGTGAACAGGTACGGCTCGTCCGGCAGCACCAGCAGGTCGGCCTCGCCCCTGGCGAACCGCTCCCGCAGCTCGTCGATCTTCGGCCGGGGGTACCGGTCTTCGTGTCCGCTGTAGACGTTGGCGATACCCAGCCGGTGCAGCACGTCACCGCCGAACGTGTCGCGTCCCAGGACGATCCACGGCTTGCGCCACACCGGCACGACCGCGCGCGCCCGCTCGGGCTTCGCCTCGCGCCACAGCTCCTCGGCGGTGACCAGCCAGTCCGGCTCGGGCAGTTCGAGCGCCTGGGTCAGCAGGCGCCGCAGCGACGCGAGGGCGTGCGGCACGGTGGCGGGGGCCTCCATCACCCACACCGGGACCCCGTTGGCGCGCAGCCGTTCGACGTCCTCGGGCCGGTTCTCCTCGGAGTTGGCCAGCACGAGGTCCGGGTTAAGCGCGAGCACGTCGTCGACCTTCGGGTACTTCGACCCGCCCACCCGCGGCACCTCGAGGCCCTCCGGGTGCGTGCAGTAATCGGTGGCGCCCGCGATCCGGCCCGGCGCGCTCACCTCGACCGCCTCGGTCAGGGCCGGCACCAGGGAGACCACGCGCCGGGGCACGCCCCGCCGCGGCACGTCCTCGCCGAGATCGTCGAACAGGGTCATCGGCCGCCCTCCAGGTGTTCCAGCAGGACGTGGCCGTGGCAGGGCAGCGGCGCGCACCAGCAGCCCAGCGCCCGCCCCGCCAGCTCCGGGAGCCGGTCCAGCAGGTCGGGCCGCCCCGCCAGGTACTCGCGGTAGTGCCGCACCATCGCCTCCCGGTCCTGCTTGGCCTCCTTGACGAACGGGTTCGCGAACGGCGACTCGGGCCACGAGTGCCGGTTGCCCTTGTGCCCGATGTAGGTGATCAGGTCGTGCTCGACGAGCCACGGCACGAGGTGCTTGTGCGGCCCGGACTTGCGCACGTTGACCAGCACCGCGTGCCCGTCCCGCAGGCGCCCGGCCAGCTCGCGTTCTTCGTCGGTCCAGTCGTCGGTCATGCCCGTTCGAACGACACCTTCCGCTTGTCGACGTCCACCGCCGTGAGCCGGACCGTGATGCGCCGGCCCTCCGGCAGGTTCTCCCCCGCGCAGCGCGCCATCACCGGCGGGTCGGCCAGCATGATCTCCGCCCGGTTCTCCTCCGCGCGCAGCACGACGGCCTCGAAGGTGTCCCCGGTGCGGTCGGCCAGCGTCCACGCCTCGACCTGGTCGAGGCAGGCCTTCTCGACGCGGGCGGCGAGCTGGTCCGAGGCGTTCATCAGGCCGGGCAGCACGGCGAGCGCTTCGCGCGTCCACACCGGTACCGGCTCGCCCGCGCTGATCGCGAGGCAGATCTCGGCGGCGAACCGGTCGGCCAGGCGGCGGATCGGCGCGGTGACGTGGGTGTACGGCGCGCCGATGCCGGCGTGCGTCACCGTCCCGGGCAGCTCGCCGTCGAAGCTCGTGTACCCGGCGCCGCGCAGCAGGCGGGTGGTGTCGGTGTAGAAGGCCATCGACTCCGGTTGCGCGGGATCGAGGCCGGCCAGCAGCTCGGCGACGCCGGTGTGCGCGGGCCAGTCGATGCCGAGCGCGCGGGCGGCGCCGCGCAGCCAGTCCAGGGTTTCCGCGTCCGGCTCGGGCAGGGTGCGCAGCAGGCCGATCTTCGCGTCGATCATCATGCGGGCCGCGGCCATGCCGGTGAGCAGCGAGATCTCCGCGTTCCAGGCCTCCAGTACCGTGCGCGGCCGCATGCCCAGCACCCAGTCGCCACCGTTGGCGCCGATGATCCGGTCCGGCAGCTGCGGTTCGACGGCGCCGCGGCGCACGGCCAGCTCGCGGCGCAGGGTGCCCAGTTCGGGCAGGGCGGCGATCGACGGGTGCGGCGCCGCCGGGTCGGCGCTGGCGTAGTCGAGCTGCTCGGTCGAGCGGACCAGTGCGCGGTGCACGGTGGCGCCGGCGAGTTCGCCGTCGCGGTCGAGGTCGAGGGTCCACAGCGCGGCCGGGCGGATCTCGCCCGGCAGCAGGCTGGCGGCACCCTCGGACAGCACCGGCGGGTGCAGCGGGACGGTGCCGTCCGGCAGGTACAGGGTCTGCCCGCGGCGGCGCGCCTCGCGGTCGATCGGGCCGCCCGGCGCGACGAACGCGGCCAGGTCGGCGATCGCGTAGTGGACCCGGAAGCCGCCCGCGCGCCGCTCGATCAGGATGGCCTGGTCCAGGTCCTTCGCGCCCGCCGGATCGAGCGTGACCAGGGGCAGGTCGGTGGCGTCCGCGCGGTCGGCGGCGAACTCGGACGGGTCGAGCACGACGGTCTCGGCCTCGGCGAGCACGGCCGGGTCGAAGTCCTCCGGCAGCTCGAACTCGGCGCGCAGCCGGGCGAAGCCGCCGTCCGCCGAGTTCGTGCTGGTCACCACACGGGGCACACCTAGACCCTAACCCGGTCCGCGCTCTCCGGTCGCCCGATCGGGGTTCGGCCACCCGGGTGTATCTTGCTCGGACCTCATCGAAAAAGGATATCGTTTTCATCTGGCTGAAGGGTGTACATCGTGAAAGTCGCCTTCGTCGGCAAGGGCGGGAGCGGGAAGACGACGCTGACCTCGCTGTTCGCCGCCTACCTCACCGGGTCCGGCTGCCCCGTGCTGGCCATCGACGCCGACATCAACCAGCACCTCGCCGTCGCCCTGGGCGCGTCCGCGGAAGAGGCGGCGGCGCTGCCCACGCTCGGCGAGCACCTGCCCCTGATCAAGGACTGGCTGCGCGGCGACAACCCGCGGATCACCAGCGCCGACGCGATGATCAAGACGACCCCGCCGGGTCGCGGGTCGCGGCTGGTGCGGCCGTTCGAGGACAACCCGGTGATGGCGGCGTGCTTCCGCGACGTCGCCGGCGTGCGGCTGGGCGTGACCGGCCGGTTCACCGAGGACGACCTGGGCGTCGCCTGCTACCACTCGAAGGTCGGCGCGGCGGAGCTGCTGCTGAACCACCTGGTCGACGACGCCGGCGAATACGTGGTGATGGACATGACCGCCGGCGCCGACGCGTTCGCCTCCGGTCTGTTCACGCGCTTCGACGTGACGTTCCTGGTGTGCGAGCCGACGCTGCGCAGCGTCGGCGTGTACCGGCAGTACGCCGAGTACGCCCGCGACTTCGGTGTGCGGCTCGCGGTCGTCGGGAACAAGGTCACCGACGACGAGGACGTGGAGTTCCTGCGCGAGCAGCTGGGTTCCGACCTCGTGTGCTGGCTGAGCGGATCCGGGCACGTGCGCGCCGCCGAGCGCGGCCGCGCCCGGCCGATCACCGCGCTGGAGCCGCACAACCTGGAGGCACTCGCCACCGCCCGGTCCACTGTGGATTCCGCTCCGCGGGACTGGGCGAAGTTCCACCGGCAGGCCGTCGAGTTCCACCTGCGCAACGCCCGGTCGTGGGGCAACGAGCGCACGGGTGCGGACCTGGCCGCGCAGGTGGATCCCGAGTTCGTGCCCGGCCCGCCCGCGCTGGCCGGGGCGTGAAGAAGAAATCGAAAGGAGCACGATGTCCCTCGATGTACCCGCCGACCTGCTCGCCCGCGCCGAATCCGGTGCGGTGACCGACGCCGAGTTCGTCGCCTGCGTGCGCGACTCGCTGCCCTACGCGTGGCAGGTGATCAGCACGGTGGCCGCGGACCTCGAGGGCGGCACCGGCGACTTCGCCGACCACGCGACCCCGCCGCCGAGCGAGAAGGAGCGCGGTCAGCTGCTGCGGGCCCTGGCCTCCGACGCGATCCGCGGTGGCCTGGAACGGCACTTCGGCATGAAGCTCGCCTTCCAGAACTGCCACCGCGTCGCGGCCTTCCGGCCGGTCGCCGTGGACAGCGACGCCTACCGGGAGTTCATCTCACCGGCCGGCCAGCTGCGCAACCAGAGCCCCGCCCTGCGCGACTGCTGAGGTGGTGCGGAAGAGCCCCGGACCGGGTTCGGTCCGGGGCTCCGGTCATGTCCACTTGGCGTCTTCCTCGTCGGCCTTGCGGGTGCGCTCGCGGGCGATCTCGAGCGCCCGGCGCGCGGTGGCCTCGTCGGGGTAGGGGCCGAGGAGATCGATGGACCGCGACCGCTCGAGGTGCTCGACCTCGCCGGTGCGCGTGTTGTAGTACCACCCCTGGTCCGGGTTGGGGTCCGTGGATTTCGCCATGCTACGAGCTTCGCACCCGGCGCCGGGCGGCGCCAGCGGTCAGGACGGTAGCGGCGCGACGGGCGACGGCGCCCGGGGACACCCGCTTCGGCGAACCGGCGGCGATCCCGCTCAGGGTCGGTAGCGGTAGGGCAGCTCCGTCGGCTGGCCGGTAGGGCCGAAGTCCTGCTGCGGCTGGTCCTCTTCGAACCAGTCGCGGTTCCCGGCCGGGGTGCCGCGCGGGGGCGTCGCGTCGGCGGGCTTGGCGAGGCCGCCCAGGGGGATGCCGGCGGCCGGCGTGGGCTGGGGCTGCGGGGGCAGCGGCTCGGTGAACCGGGGGCGCTCCTCCGGGGGCTCCATCGTGCGCCAGGCCTGCGGGTTCGTCACGGGCAGCGCGGGCGGCGGCGCCCCCTGGCCGGATGCGGGCTGGCCCGAGGCCGGCTGGGCAGCCGCTGCTTGGCCGGCCCCCGGCGGCACCGGCCCGGCCTCGACGCTCCCCTGCTGCGCAGGCTGGTCCGCAGCGGGAGCGGCATCGGACTGACCTGGCGCGCCAGCGGACTGCCCCGCAGCACCGGGCTGGCCAGGCGCACCTGACGCACCGGGCTGGGCAGGCGCGAACCCCGCCCCCGGCTCCGGCGGGGTGCGCGGAGCCGCCACCTTCCGCGGCGGCTCGGGTAGCGGCGGGACCTCCGGGGACGGCGCGGTGGGCGTCGTGCGCCACACCGGCGCCGGTGGGAGGTTGATCGGGGCCGCGCGCGGGGCGTCCGGGGCCGGGGCTGGCGAATCGCTCTGGTGCCGCGCCTGCCCGCGCGGCGGGATCGGGTCCAGGCAGGGCACCAGGACGGTCGTGTTCTCCGGTTCCTCCACCTTCCGCCCGCTGCGCTCGCGGTAGACCATGTCACCGTCGGCGTCGATCTCGACCAGGTAGCCGACCTCGGCGAGCTGCTCCTCGTCCAGGTCGGTCAGCTTCTCGTACCGCGAGGGCACCGTGCGGTAGATCGGCCACGACAGCGACCGGTGCTGCTGGTGGAACTGGGACAGCAGCCCGGCCATCTGCTGCTGCCACGGCAGCGACATCCCCTCGGCCAGGGAGCGCGGCAGCACCACGTACCCCTCGTCCACGCCGGGCAGGCCCTGGGACAGGTAGTCGGCCAACGGGGTGCTCGACGCGGGCGGCCCCGAGCGCGGCGGGGGCGGCGGCGCGCCGAACAGGTCGCCCAGCTGCGCCGGCTTCTTGCTCTTACCGAACTTCTTCGCCACGGGGCATCACCTTCTACACGCCGGGCCGGACTGCCTGCGGCACAAGCTCGTCTTCGTTCCAGGAGACCTTCCGGGTGTGCACCGGCACCCCGGTCTGCTGCGCCTCCACGATCTTCCCGTCGCCAAGGTACATCGCGACGTGGTGGATGGTCGCCGGGTTGGTTGGGTCGTACGCCCAGAAGAGCAGGTCACCCGGCTGGGCGTCACGCACCGGCAGCATCGCGCCGTTCTTGTACTGGTCCCGCGACACCCGGGACAGCGTGATGCCCGCGGCCTCGTAGGCGCGCAGCATCAGACCCGAGCAGTCGTAGGAGTTCGGGCCGGTCGCGCCCCACACGTACGGCTTGCCCTGCTCCCCCAACGCGAACTGGATCGCCGCGGCCGCCGCGTTGTTCGGCGGCAGCGCCAGGCCCGCGCTCTGACCGCAGCCGACCATGTCCGCGACCTGGCCGAGGTTCTCCACCAGGTGGGCCGCCATCTGCTCCCACTTGTGGTAGCGCTCGGGGAACGCCGACCGCTCCACGTCCTGCGCGGAGGCGCCCGGGCGCTGCTTGTCCCAGCCGGGCACGGTGAGCAGGACGTCGTAGAACTTGTTGATCTGGTAAGGAATGTCCTGCAGCTGGGCGACCGACCCCCAGCCCATCGACGGGCGCATCTGGAAGATCCCCAGCGAGTCGCGGTCGCCGAAGCTGAGGTTGCGCATGTTGGACTCGGTCATGCCGGCCTGGATCGCGATCTGCCAGGCCCGCGGGGCGAGCCCTCGCTGCTTCCCGATCTCGATGATCTGCTTGATGATGAACTGCTGCTGGTCGTCGAGCCTGCGGGCCTGGGCCGCGCCCTGGTCGGAACCCGGCTGGCTCGGACCGATCGCGGCGTCGCAGCTGACGTTGGTGTAGGCGGCCTGCATCTGGGCCTGCTGCTGGTCGGTGACGACCTTCGCGACCACGCCGACAGTCGCGACACCGGCGAACAACACGGCGACGAGAACGCCGACGAGGACACCGATCCGCATGGGTCAGCTCGCCTGGTCGTAGCCGGTGACGAGCCAGCCAGCCGGGGTCTTCGCCACGGTGATCGACAGTTTGGGCCCGTCCGTGGGGACGAGCACCTGGAGGGAACTGGTGTAGGACTGGGTGACGGTCGGTTCGCCGGTCACCCTGGTCGCGGGGATGTTCGCCGGGTCCACAGTGGACATCTCCGGCAGGTACTCCTCCGTCGTGAGTGGACGCAACTGGTCCAGCCACTGGGCGTTGGTGATGCCGTCCGGGTGGGTGGCCCACGCGGTGGCCCACTGCTTGGCGACGGTGAGCGCCGCCGGGTCGGGCGCGGCGGAGGTCGGTTGCACCAGCGGTGCGGTGAGGCGCGTCGACATCGGGGCCGGCGTGGTGCCCGCGCTGCGCGAGGTGCTGGTGCCGCCGCCCGGGTCCTGGATCCGCACCGGTTCCGGGCCGGAGCGGTTCGGGTTGCCCAGCAACTGCGGCACGACGATGCCGATCGCGACGATCAGCACGACCACCGCGATGGCGGTGCCGACGAGGTGGGCGGGTGAGCGCAGCGGGAAACCCCAGATGCGGCGGTAGACGGCGGCGCGGCCCCGGTTCGTTCGGATCGGCATTCAGATCACCGCACGATCCGGTCGGTGTCACGGGAGTCGTCGCGGACCTCGAGCCCGCGCGAGGGCCGGTACAGCACGTGGACCGGTTTGCCGCCGACGAGTTCCTGCCCCGCGCGGCGCGGCTCCGGGCGCTGCGCCGGTGTCGCGGCGACGCCCGGCCGGGAGATGCGCGACGGGATGACGACGGGGTCGGGTTCGTCCCAGCCCCGGTCGTACACGGGCGAGGTGTCCACCCGGCGGCTGGGCCGTTGCGCGACGGGCGGCATCCAGCCGTCCGACCGGCGCGTGGTGCCCGGCGGGGCGGAGTAGACGAACGCGTCGGGATCCGCGCCTTCCGGGGCGTACCCGGCGAAGGCCGGCTGGTTGCGGCCGCCCGCGGGCAGACCGGGCCTGGACCGTCCGGGCAGAGCGGCCCCGCCGCCGGGCCAGGGCGCGCCGGACCACGCGGCCGCGGGGCGGGCCGCCATCGCGCCGGCACCGTCGAGGCGCTGCGCGGTGGCGAACACCGTCGCCTCGGGACGCCCGCGGCCGGCCGACCCGGTCGGGCTCGCGACCTCGCTCTCCTCGCCCTCGCGGACGCTTTCCCAGAACTCGTCCTGCGGGGTCGGGCCCTGCTTCTTGCGGAAGCGGCTGAACAGGCCACCGCTGGGGGCCGGGATGGACGACCCCACCATGCCGACCGACATCTCGACCATCTGCCACAGGCGCCGCACCGGCCGCCCGACGAGGAACAGCAGAACCGTCACCAGACCCGCCATGACCATCTGGGTGAGAATCGAGAGCGAATTCCCCGCGGCGAAGATCGCCTGCAGGAGCAGCGCGTGCACGCCGGCGAGGACGGAGAGGACGAGCAGGTTGAAGCCGACGGCACCGAGCAGACGCGCGACGCGCCGGAGGATGTCGTGGTGGACGAGCGCCACCAGGCCGATCAGCGGCGCGGTGAGCACGAAGAGCCGGATGAGCACCTGCGCGAGCAGTACCGACGCCTTCGCCAGCAGCTGGAACAACGCGTAGACCAGGCTCTGGCCGAGCGCGAGGAACCCGGACCCCGTCCGGCTGCCGCCCTCACCCGTGAAGTACTGGGTGGCCGGGCCAAGCTGGGTGGAGATGTTCTTGTACGCGGCCTTCTTCGAGTCCACCACACCCTGGTTGGCGTCGTCACCGTTGCGGATCTGGTTCCAGGTGAAGGCCTGCGCGTCGAGCAGGGGCCGCCCGAACTGCTGGGCCTGCGGCGCGTCCGGCGCGCCGAACTCGCCGCGCAGCCAGTTGCTGTAGATGACCTGGTTGTACAGATCCGTGGGCAGAACTTCGCGCACGATCCGGTCGCCCGAGTTGTCGACGAACCCGGCTTGGATGTTGGTGCTGGTCTGCACGATGGCCCGGTCGATGGGGTCGAAGTACTGCAGCATCGCCATGGACGACGCCGCCAGCCACACAGCGCCCAGCGCGTAGAGCCCGCGTTTGCTCACCGCCGACAGGTCGCCCCGCCAGATGTTGCGGAACATCATGATGGCGAGGACGAGGGCGAACAGACCGAACAGCTGCGCGTAGACGTTGTTGTAGACCTTTTCCGCACCCGATTTGACGGCGTTGTAGATCGGGTTGAGGAGGCCACCCTCCATGACCGTGTAGTGCAGCGAGTTCGTCGCACCGACGATGTTCTTGCCGATGTTGAAGAGCTGGTTACCGGCCCAGGTGTCGATGGTCGTGTTCGGACTGGTGATCCCGGACAACGGGCCGCAGTCGGTCTGGTAGACGTACCAGACGGTTCCGGCGTAGCTGTAGTCCAGGTAGCCGCTGCCGTCCTCACCGTGCCGAGCGGGCGGATCGAGCGCACCCACCAGACCCGAACCCGGCCGCTCGGGGTTCGGCGCGTCGCCGCAGGCGGCGGCTGATGCGGCCGGCGACATGACGATCGTCTGCAGGCCGACGAGCAGTGCGACTCCCGCGACGGCGGCCCACCGGGAGGGTCTCTTGCGCCGGCCGCCGCGGTTCTTCAGGCCTCGTTTCAGCGCGTGCCAGCCGCCGGCCAGCGCGAGCACGCTCAGGACCGTCAGGAGCGTCATGCGGCGTCCCAGCCGCCGCGTTTGCCCGCTCCCGCGCGCTCACCGTCCCGCTCACCGTCCCGCTCGCCGTCGGCCGATCCGGGCACCTCCTCGGCCAGGATCTGCTCCTCCGTGAGCCCCACTTCGCGCTCCGCGGCGAGCTCCAGGTCCGGCTCCAGCTCGTCGTCGGGGGGCGGCACCGGGACGTGCCGTTCCCCGGCGGCCGGCTCGGAGTCCCGCGCGTGCGTGTCGGCGGGCAGGGCGTCCTTCGAGCCCGGCGTCGTGTCCAGGGCCGCGCGCAGGTGGGCCAGGTGCGGGCCCGAGAAGTCCACCCGGATCCGCTCCACGCCACCGGCACCGTCCCCGAAGATGAACTGCCTCGGCTCGCGGTCGCGCTCCAGACCGCGCTGCGCACCGGGCCGCCGGCCCAGCGACGCGACCACCTGCTCGTACCCGACCCCCACCGGCACCTTCAACAGCCGCAGCGCGTCGGCCTGCGCCTCGTCGTCGTCGAGGCGCCCGACGAACACCGAGTCCAGCAGCGCGACGAACCCCTGGATCTTCAGGAAGTCGGCCGGGATCTGCGACGACAGCAGGACGCGGACGTTCCACTTCCGCGAGTCACGCGCGAACCGGTTCATCAGCACGCGCCCGGTCGGCACCTCGGACAGGAAGAACGCCTCGTCGATCCACACGCCCTTGCGCAGGTCCTTGGGCTTCTCGTACACCGACCGCTGGGTCAGCCACGCGGCCAGGTTCAGCATCTCGACACCGAGCGCCTCGGCGTCGGTCCAGTGCTCGCGGCCGACGCCGTCCTTGGGCAATGTCAGGCCGGCCATGGTCAGCACCGTCAACCGGTCGTCACGCGTCTCCGAGTACGGGTCCGCGTCGTTCTCCGGGATCAGCAGCGACATGCGCTCACGCATCTCGTCGAGGAAGTCCGCGACGACGATCGCGTGCTCGTGGTGCTCGCTCGCGTCCCGCCGCAGCGCGTCGATCACCTGGCCCGGGTCCGCGTCGTAGCGGCCACCGACCGCACGCACCGCCCGCAGCAGCACGATCCGGCTCTGCGGCATGCGCGCCACCTCGTAGGGCAGCACGCCGGTGAGCACGTCGAGCACGAGGCGCCGCCGGGTCGCGCCCGCCAGCGCGCGCTCGCGCCGCCACGCCCGCTCCGGGTCGTCCTCGTCCAGGAAGTGCTCGAGCAGCGGCTCGGCCACCACGCGGTACGGGTTCAGGATGCCGGGCTGTGCATTCAGCAAGTTGATGGGCCGCGCGTACGGCCGGATCTCCGGCAGGTCGCACAAGCGGGACAGCGGGCCGGACGGGTCCAGCAGCGTCCAGTGCGCCCCCGCGCGCAGCGTCTTGTAGACGATGCCGCCGCCGAGGAACGACTTGCCGCCACCGAGGCCGGCGACCATCGCGGTCAGACCCGACCCGTCGCGGATCTCCTGCGCCATCCACGGGTCCCAGGCCACCGGACGCCGCGTCGCGGTGCACGTCTCGCCGAGCAGGATGCCCCGGCGGTCACCGACCTCCGCGGTCGCCGTCGGCACCGCGGCCGCGGCCCACACGACCGACCCGCGCCGCATGTAGGCGGCCGAGGACAGCGGCTCGCCCGGGATGAACTCCCTGGCCAGCGAGTACTGCGCCTCCGGGTGCTCGATGGCGATCTTCGGCTTGTACAGGTCGAGCAGCTGCTGGGCCAGGCGCAGCGCCTCGCGTTCGGTGTCGCCGGACACCGCGAGCCGCCACCACGACCGCACGCGGGTGGCCAGCGCGGTGAAGCCGGACGTCATCTCGTCGTCGATCTCGAGCACGCGCGTCGCCTGCCGCGCCAGCGACTGCGGCGGCTCCAGCTCGTGCTCGTCGGTGTAGTGCTTGACCTGCGAGCGCACCTTGTTCATCTGGCGCTGCAGCTCGCCGGCCACCTCCTCGGGACGGCGCACGTAGATGCGGGCCGACCACTCCACCGAAGCGGGCAGCCGGTCCGCGTGTTGCACCCACGGGTCGTCGACCTCGGGGATCTGCAGGCCGTGCATCTGGCCGACGGTCAGCACCGCGAGGTGCCGCTGCACCCCGGCGTTCGACCCGGTGCGGCCGCGCACGGTGAGCGTCGGCGCGTACGGCTCGGCGTGGAAGTCCGCCGCGTCGGTGAAGCTGGCCAGGTCCTCCGGCTCCCAGGTCGCGCCGGGCACGGCGGGCAGGTGCCGGGGCGCGGGCAGGCCCAGCGAGCAGGACCGGTGCATCAGCCAGGACATCTCCTCGGCGTGCACCGGGCGGCCCTCCAGACCGGACGAGCCGATCACCTGGTCCAGGTGCTCGACCTCGGAGTCCAGCGCGGCCAGTTCGGCGTCGACCGCCTCGGGCAGGATGCGGCGCAGCAGGGGCGCGGCGCGCTCCACCGCGCGGTCGACGACACGCCGGGTCTGCACCTGGACGCCGATGTAGACCTCTTTCTCGGCCATCGACCGGCCGAGCAGCTGCTGCTGCTCCCCGATCAGGTAGTCGTCGAACGACAGCGCGCCGGGCACGTCCTGCGGGCGGCGGATGGCGTTGTGGACGTGGGCCTCCGCCCACATGCGGATCGGGTACGGCCGCGTCGTGACGCGCAGGTGCAGCCAGCGGCCCTGCAGCTCCGCGTACTGGCCCGCGATCGCGGCGATCAGGTCCCGGCGCTGGGAGTCCGAGCGGAACGACCAGCGCTGCGGCGCCAGCCGGTACCAGGCGTAGACCTCGTTCTCCGTGCGCACCAGGTGGCCGTCGATCGTGCGGAGCGAGATCGACGGGGTGTAGCTGGGTATGGCCTGTTCACCGGGCAGCCGGCGACCGGACTGCTTGCCGGGGGCGCGACCGTTCTGCGGCGGCCACTGCGTGGCCCCGCTGGGGTCGGGCTTCCCGGCCTTCCGGCGTCCGCCGCTTCCGAACAACCTCTACCTCCTACCGTGGCGCCGAAGTGCGCGCGCCACGCGGTCGTGCTGTCTGGTGGTGAGGATGAGCCCCCGCCGTGGTGAGGCGCCGTTTGTGCTTGGGCAGCGGGCGCTCGTGCCGGATGCGGATCTTCGTGGCCGTGACCGCACCGCCCTCTCCGGAGGTCTTCTCGCGGGGCGTCTGCAGCTCACGCAGCCACATGGTCATGACCGCGCCGAGCGGACGCTCATGACTGATCTTGGCCGTGATCATCCGGGTGATCAAGATCGTCAGGACGAACGCCCAGGCCGTGGAGAAGAAGCCGAACCCGAAGCCGAGCTGCCGCTCGATCGCGAGGACGACGAGGAACACGGGGATGCCGACACCCCAGGCCACGTAGCGGGCCCGCCACGGGAACGTCGCCTTCGGCGGGCCGAGCCACACCGCATCGACCCGGTAGACCTCGTCATCGGTTCGAATCCGCACGCGCGCTACCCCGCGCCGTCAGCTGGTGAACAAGCCGGCGATCCATTCGCCGACGTTGACGCCGAGCCCGCTCACGGCGAGGCCGACGATCGCGAGCGCGATCACCACACCGGCCAGGCGGCGCATGACTCCGGCGTTGTCGCCCTTGCCGCCTCCGAGCCAGAGCAGCAGCAGCGCGACGGCGAGCAGGACCAGCGGGATGATGTTGTCCAGCAGCCACTGCTGGACCCCGCGGGTCTTGATCTCACCCTGCGCCAGGTGCTCCACAAGTGTCATCATGGTCATCGCGTACTCCAGGTGCGAGGAGTGTGGGTGTCGGGTGGGTCGGCTCGGGGCAGGCCCACGAGGTCGGAAGGTCCGGTCCGGTCTGTCTAGCCCATCATGGCGTCACAAGCTGTGACGGTCAAAGCGCTCTCTGTCGAACGGCAGTCCATTCACACACCAGGCACAGTACGGCCACTTCTCCTGAACTCGTCGTCCTCCATCATCGTGGCAAGACCGCTCAGGGTTAACCCCCGGCACCCGGATTTCCTAGTGTGGGTAGGGACTCACTCACAGGCGCAATCTCGCTTCACTCTGGGTGTGCGGTATCGCCCGTCGACGGGGCGGGGAACAGTGTGGCATGCCCCGATCGGCCGCATCGCACGTACCCGGGCGTGACGACGTCTCCGGGCGAGTCGATCATCCGTTCCGGCGAACGCGGTCACGGAGCGCCCTGGTGGGCCGTTTTGTCCTCACGTCGCGTGATCACGGCACACTTTCCGGTGGACCCGGGTGTAAGCGCTCACCACGGCGGGGGTGCGGTGTGGCGCGGTACCGGGATGACGGGTGGTGAGCGCGAGCGCTTTCCTGCTCACGCGATGTGACCTGGCGGCGCGATGCGCGATGGGCGCGGGCAGGCAGCGGACGCTGTGCGGCGCGGCGCGATCAGGCGCGCGAGGCCGCGCAGTAGCCCTCGCGAACCAGGCGGCTCCGGCCGGCGCTAGTAACCCCGTGCCGGACCGCCGATCCAGGTCTGGACCGGCGGTGCGTGGTGTGCCAGGGGCGCGGTCAGGCGCGCGGGGTCGCGAACACGCCGTCCGGGAAGGCGCCGTTCGCCACGGCGGTCCGGGCCAGTTCGCGGGCCAGGTCGTGCAGCCGGGCGGCCTTCTCGGCCCCCAGGCGGCGCCACGGGGCGACCGCCGACGCGTTCGTCTGCTCCTCGACGCTCTCCCGCAGCACGGTGCCCTCCGCGGTGAGCCGGCCCTCCTCGTCGAGCAGGCCCTGTTCCCGCAGGTCCGCCACACCGGCGTCCCACTGCTCGTCGGACCAGCCGCGGGACGCCTTCGCCACCGGCAGCAGAAAGCCCTTGCCCGTCGCGGTGTAGGTGATCAGCGCCGCGAGCCCGCCGAGGCCGTGGCCGACCAGCGCGGCGATGTGGCCGTCGCCGCGGTACTCGCGCAGCAGGGTCGCCGCGTGCCAGAGGACCAGGTGCGGCTCCGACGGCCAGGCCAGCCCCGCGTGCCCCGCGAACAACGGCCGGCCCTCGACCGTGCACGCCTCGCAGGCCTCGCGCGCCAGCTCCGCCGCCTCGGCCAGCCGGGGCGAGGTGACGAGCTCCCCCAGCACCCGGCGCAACCCGGCGTCCGCCGCCGACAACCGCGCCTCGAGGATGCGCGACGGCTCGGCGAGCGTCCACGCCCGCGGGATGTGCCGGGCGACCAGCTCCGGGTTGAAGTTGTAGAAGGTGGCCGCGACGACGTCCGCGGTCACCCGGCCCATCGGCGCGGAGCGGCTCGCGAAGTAGCCCATCCGGCCGGGACGCAGCCCCGCGGCGGTCAGTGCCTGCTCGGCCTCGGGCGCGAAGTAGACGAACGAGTGCAGCGGCTCCAGCACCCGGTGGCACCGGTACGCGACGGCGCGGGCTTCTTCGTGATCCACGAGCCGACCGTAGGGCACGGGAGCCGGGCGGGAAAGGGCGGACGAGTTGGCCTGTAAGCCGGATCCTGTCCCGCGGCGCGAAGCCGCGGTGGCGGCCATCCATCTAGGCCTGCCGTCGCCGGCAGGCTCGAGCGGCCTACCCGCAGGCATCGGACGGGCCGTCCTCGATCGCCTGCGCAGGCACCTCGCGGCGCCCTCTTGGCCTTGCTCCGGGTGGGGTTTACCGAGCCACCCCGGTCACCCGGGGTGCTGGTGGTCTCTTACACCACCGTTTCACCCTTACCCCGGCCGTTGCGGGCCGGGGCGGTCTGTTTTCTGTGGCACTGTCCCGCGGGTCGCCCCGGGTTGCGGTTAGCAACCACCCTGCCCTGTGGAGTCCGGACTTTCCTCGAGGGGATCACCCTCGCGACCGCCCGGCCAACTCGTCCGCACACCCAGGGTAACCGTTCCCGCGCCGCGGACGTCGGTTGCCCCACGGGCGGACTCGCGAGTCCACTTCGGACCACCGGCGCTACGGGAGAGCGAGCCACAGCGCCACGGTCGCGGCGGCCAGGCTCACCAGGACGGTCACCAGGCCGAGCCGGGTGAACTCGCCGAGGCCGGGCGCGTCGCGCCCGAGCACCCGCCGCCACAGCAGCGTCGCGAGCGAGCCGAGGTAGGTGGCGTTCGGGCCGATGTTCACGCCGAGCAGCACGGCGAGCAGCACGCCGGTGTCCGGGTGCGGCCCGAGCACCGCCAGGAGGAGCAGCGTGGCCGGCAGGTTGTTCAGCAGGTTGGCCAGCGCGGCGGCGACGAACGCGGTCAGCAGCAGCTCGGGCAGCCCCGCGGTGTCCGGCAGGAGCGCCCGCAGCGGGCCGCCGAGGAGGTGGTCGGACACGGCCTGCACGACGATCGCGAGCCCCAGCACGAACAGCGTGAGCAGCGGGTTCGCGGCGACGACCAGCCGTCGCGGGGTCGTCTCCCGTCGGGCGAGCGCTCGGGCGGCGAGCACGGCGGCGGCGATCGCCGCGACCCAGCCCGGCGCGAGCCCGATCACCGGACCGGCGCCGAACCCGGCGAGCGTCAGCCCGAGGACGACGAGTGCGAAGACCGGCGCCGGGCGGTCGTCGCGCCGGGCGCTGGTCCGTCCGGTCAGGTCCCGGCGGAAGAACCACAGGAAGACCGCGAGCTCGATCGCGACCGTGACCAGCCACGGCAGCGCCATGATCGCGGCGAACCCGGTGAAGGAGAGCCCGGACGCGGCGAAGGCCAGCAGGTTGGTCAGGTTCGACACCGGCAGCAGGGTCGACGCGGAGTTCGCCAGGTGCGCGCAGGCGTAGACGTGTGGCTTGGGCGGCAGGTCGAGCGTCCTCGTCGTGGCCAGGACGACCGGCGTGAGCAGGACGACGGTCGCGTCGAGGCTGAGGACGGCGGTGGTGCCCCCGGCGGCGGCGAAGGTCAGGACGAGCAGTGTGCGCGGGTGGCCGCGGCACGCGGTGGCCAGGCGCGCGCCGAGCCAGGAGAAGACGCCCTCGCGGTCGGCGAGGTCGGCCAGGGCGAGGATCGCCGCCAGGAACCCGAGGGTCGGCGCCATGGTCAGGACCTGGTCGCGGGCCTCGGGGAGCGACACGAGCCCGGTCGCGAGGACGACGAGTGCGGCCGGAACGGCGACGAGCGCCTCCGGCCAGCCACGCGGACGCGCCACGGCGAATCCGAGAACGGCGGCGAGCGCCCCGAGGCTCCCGACCGCCGCGACCACGGCTCCACGCTAGCGAGGCGACGGCGCCCCTCCGACTCCGGCCAGGACGATGCCGGGGCCCGCGCCGGCCGCCGGCTTGCCGGTGATCGTTGCGATTGCCTCGTCGCCGGCGGGCGGGAGCGGCCACCGCGCCACCGCGATCGCCACGACGCCGGGCCGCACCGACCGCCGCACGGCGACCGGACCCCGGCACCGCACCGCCGCGGGCCGCGCTAGCCCAGGTGCGAGATGTCGTTCACCAGCCGCACCGAGGCGTTGCCGTCGGGGTAGAACTCGACGATCGACAGCGACGCCAGGTCCAGGTGCAGACGGAACAGCAGCGACGGCCCGGCGTCCAGCCCCAGCCGCAGCAGCGACTTGATCGGCGTGACGTGGCTGACCACCACGATCGTCTCCCCGCCGTGGGTCTCGAGCAGTTCGTCGCGCGTCCGGCGCACCCGCTGGTGCACCGCGTCGAAACTCTCCCCGCCGGGCGACGGCACGGACGGGTCGCGCAACCACCGGCCGTGCAGCTCGGGGTCGCGCCGGGCGGCCTCGGCGAAGGTCAGGCCCTCCCACTCGCCGAAGTCGGTCTCCAGCAGGCCGGGATGGGTCTCGACCCGGCCGCCGAGCGCGTCGGCGACGGCCTGCGCGGTCTGCTTCGCCCTGGTCAGCGGCGACGTGACGATCACGGTGTCCGCGCCCAGGCCCGGCATTCCGGCCAGGCGCTTCGCGGCGGCGGCCGCCTGCTGCAGGCCGTGCTCGGTCAGCGGCACGTCACCGCGCCCGGAGTAGCGGCGGTCGACCGACATCGAGGTCTGGCCGTGCCGCAGGAGCATCATCCGGGTCGGGGTGCCCTGGGCGCCGGTCCACTTCTGCGGCGTCGTGCGCTCCGGACCGGCCGTCTTGCCCGCCTGGGTGTCCATCGCCTCGTTCGCGAGCCGGTCGGCGTGGGCGTTCCGGGCACGCGGGATCCACTCGTAGGTGACGCTCCCGAACCCGGCGGCCAGCTCGCGGGCCTGTGCCGCGAGGGGGCGCAGCGCCTCGTTCTTGATCTTCCACCGGCCGGACATCTGCTCGACGACCAGCTTGGAGTCCATCCGCACGGCGACGTCGCTGGCGCCCAGCTCGGACGCGGCCCGCAGCCCGGCGATCAGACCCGAGTACTCGGCGACGTTGTTGGTCGCCACCCCCAGGCCGTCCTGCCGCTCGGCCAGCACCGCACCGGTCCCGGCGTCCCGGACCACGGCGCCGTACCCGGCCGGACCGGGGTTGCCCCGCGCCCCGCCATCGGCCTCGACGACGACCTTCACAGACCCGACTCCACGGTGCGGACGAGGATCGCGCCGCAGTTCTCGCACTGCACGACCTCGTCCTCGGCGGCGGCCTTGATCTCCCCGACGGTGGCGCGGTCGAACTCCATGTTGCAGGCCAGGCACTTGCGCTGGCGGACCAGCGCCGCGCCGATGCCCTTGTGCTCGCGGACCCGCTCGTACAGCTTGAGCAGGCCCTCCGGGAAGCGCGGCACCAGCTTCGCGCGGTCCTCCTCGCGGCGGGCCTTCGTGGTGTCGAGGTCCTTGAGCGTCTCGTCGCGACGGCGCTGCGCGTCGGCCAGCGCCTGCTCGGTCTTGTCGACCTCGGCGCCGGTGCGCTGGACGTCCAGCTCCAGCGCCTCACGGCGCTCCATCAGCTCGAGCTGGTCGTCCTCGAGCGCGCTCTGCCGGCGGGCGAGGGTCTCCAGCTCGTGCTGGAGGTCGGCGACCTGCTTGGCGTTGACGGTGCCGCCGTCGATCAGCTTGCGGTCGCGGTCCTCGCGGGCGCGGACGGACTCGATCTCCTTCTCCTGCCGCGCGATCTCGCGGTCCAGGTCCGAGGCCGCGGTCTCGTGGCGGATCGCCGTGTCGCGCAGCTCACGCAGCGTCTTCTCGATGCCCTCGATCTCGGCGACCTCGGGCATGGTGCGGCGGCGGTGCTCCACCCGGGACAGCTCGGCATCCACTTTCGCGAGCTCGAGCAGCTGACGCTGGACGGCCGGCTCTGCCTTCACTGGTACTCCCTCGGTTACGCGCGGATGGTCCACGGATCGGTTCGGCGCGCGGACACGTGAACGTTGACGTTACCCGCAAAGGCGGCGCGCAGGACCGCCGAGGCTTGACCGCACCACGGCCACTCGCTGGCCCAGTGGGTCAGTCCGACGAGCGCGGGCGCGTCCGGACCGGTTTCCAGGTGCTCGCCCGCGGGGTGGTGGCGCAGGTCGGCGGTGACGTAGGCGTCGACTCCCCGCGCACGGGCCGCGTCGAGGAAGCTGTCCCCGGCGCCGCCCGAGACCGCGACTGTCCTAATCGGACGATCGGGGTCCCCGGCGCCGAGAACGCCGGGTTCGGTGCGCGGCAGGGCGTCGGCGACGCGCCGTACGAACGCGGCGAACGGCTCGGGCTCGGGCAGCTCGCCGATGCGGCCGAGACCGGTCGTGCCGTCCGGATGCGGGTCGAGTGGCCGGAGGTCGCCCAGGCCGATCGCCTCGGCGAGCGCGTCCGAGACGCCCGGGTTCGCGGAGTCGGCGTTGGTGTGCGCGCAGTAGAGGGCGACGCCGGCGCGGATGAGCCGGTGCACGAGGCGGCCCTTCGGGGTGTCGGCCGGGACGCCGTGCACGCCGCGCAGCAGCAACGGGTGGTGCGCCACGACCAGCTGGGCGCCGGAGGTGATCGCCTCGTCGATGGTGGCTTCCACCGGGTCGACGCAGATCAGGACGTTGTCGACGGGCTCTCGCGGGTCCCCGCACACGAGGCCGACGGCGTCCCAGCTCTCGGCCAGCGCGGGCGGGTAGGCCGCCTCGAGGACGGCGATGATGTCGGCGAGCACGGGCATGCGCCGATCTTCGCACGCGCGGTGAGGCAGACTGCGGGGTGTGAGCGAGCCGAGCCTGCACATCTGCTTCGTCTGTTCCGGCAACATCTGCCGCTCGCCGATGGCGGCCATCGTGTTCCGGGCGCACCTCGAGCGGGCCGGGCTGGCCGACCGGGTGCGGGTCACCAGCGCCGGCACCGGGCCGTGGCACGTCGGCGAACCCGCCGACGCGCGGGCCCGCGACACGCTGCGCGAGCACGGCTACCGCGGCAAGCACGTGGCCGCCCAGGTCGACGGCGACCACCTCGGCGCGGACCTGCTGCTGGCCGCCGACCGGGGCCACCTGCGCGAGTTGCGCCGGATGGTCGACGATCCGGAGCGGGTGCGGCTGCTGCGCTCGTTCGACCCCGCGGCGCCGGACGGCGCCGAGGTGCCCGACCCCTACTACGGCGGCGACGACGGTTTCGACGAGGTCCTCGCGATGATCGAGCGGACCGTGCCGGCGCTGCTGGACTGGGCGAAAGCCCGGGTGTGACGCGCCCGTGCGATCCGGGCGGACCACCGATACGGTGACGGAAATGAGCGCACGCGAAGCCGTCGAACGACTGCTCGGCGTTCCCGTCACCGGGGTTCGCCGCAGCAGCGGTGCGGTGTTCCTGGTCACGGCCGAGGGCCGGGGTGTCCTGGTCGCGAAGGAGGGCATCGGGCCGGGCGCGACCGACGCCGAGGCCGCCGGCCTGCGCTGGCTCGGCGAGCACGGTGACGTGCCGGTGCCGCACGTCCACGCGCACGACGACGAGTGGATCGTGATGGACTACGTCGCGCCCACGTACCCCGAGGAGGGCGCGGCGGAAGCGTTCGGACGCGGTTTGGCGCGGCTGCACCTGCGCGGGGCGCCGGCGTACGGTTCGCCCCCGCCCGGCGGGCCGGTCGACGCGTGGATGGGCATCGCCCCGATGCGGAACGAGGCGTCCGCCGATTGGCCGTCGTTCTACGCGGCGCACCGGGTGTTGCCGTACGTGCGGATGTGCGTGGACCAGGGGTTGTACGACGGCGAGCAGGCCGCGGTGTTCGAGCGGGTGTGCGACCGGATGCCGTCGCTGGCCGGCCCGGCCGAACCCCCGGCCCGCCTCCACGGCGATGCCTGGAGCGGCAACGTGCACTGGGCGCGGGGTGCGGTGTGGCTGATCGACCCCGCCGCGCACGGTGGACACCGCGAGACCGACCTCGCGATGCTCCAGCTGTTCGGCACGCCGCTGCTGGGGCACATCCTGGGCGCGTACGAAGAGGCGGCCAAGGACATGGACGCGCCGTTGACGGACGGCTGGCGGGAGCGGGTGCAGCTGCACCAGCTGTTCCCGCTGCTCATGCACGCTGCGGTGTTCGGGGGCGGGTACGCGAGGCAGGCCCTCCGGGCGGCTGAGGCCGCGCTCCGCTGAGGCGGGGTTTCGCTGGGCGGGGCTCCGCTTAGGCCTGGCTCAGCTGGGCGGGTGTGTTGGCCAGCAGTGCAGGCGCGGATGGGGCTGTCGTGCTGCCGCGAGCACCGGTGGACCGATGGTGAGGGTGCGAGCGGACACCTCGTTTTCGCGCCGTGACGGGCGTGGATGGACCAACGGTGATGGGGCGAACGGACCGTTCATGCAGCGGCGGACGCCAAGGGACCAGCGACGAAGGCACGAACGGACCGTTCATCCGGCTGGCAGCACCAAGGGACCAACGGTGAAGGCACGAACGGGCCTCTCGTTCGCGCGCCGTGACGGGCGTCAACGGAGCAACGATGGCGCCACCAACGAACCGTTCATGCAGCGGCGGGCGCGCGGCAGCGAGCACCAACGGACCAGCGACGGAGCCATGAACGGACCATTCACCCAGCCACCTGCACCCAGTAGACCAGCGCCGAACCGCCGCTCGGGTTCGTCCCGCGCCGTCAGCGTCGGGCGGCCCTCGGGCAACCGCCGCCCGGCTCATCCCACGACGGCACCACCACCAGGCGCCCGCCCGGTTCGTCCCGCGTCGTCCGCGGCGTCCGGCGTCGGGGGGCCGCCAAGGGCCCGCGGCGCACCTCCCCGCACCTGCTCGCCCGGCGACGGCTTACCGTAGGGGTGTGCGGCTGAAGTTCCTCCTCCGGCCGAGCTGGCTCGCCCTCGTGGTGGGCGTGCTCGCGTTCGCGTTCGCTTGCTTCACGCTGCTGTCCCCGTGGCAGTTCAACCGCAACGACGAGCGCGAAGTCCAGAACAAGGCCATCGAGGCCTCCCTCACCGCCGAGCCGCGCCCGCTGAACGACGTCCTCCCCCCGGGCGCCGTCCCGGACAGCCGCACCGAGTGGGCCCGCGTCTCCATCACCGGCACCTACCTGCCCGAGCAGGAAGTCGTCGCGCGGCTGCGCACCGTGCAGGGCCAGCCCGCCTTCGAGGTGCTCACCCCGTTCCGCACCACCGACAACCAGGTCGTCCTCGTCGACCGCGGCTACCTCCCGCCGGACTCCCGCACCGAGGTCCCGCCCTACGCCGCACCCCCCACCGGCACCGTGACGGTCGTCGCCCGGATCCGGCAGGACGAGACCGACCCGAAGAACCGCGACGCGTTCGCCGACGCCTCCACCCACGGCAAACTCCAGAGCTACGTCGTCGACTCGAAGGTCGTCGCCCGCTCCAGCGGCCTCGACATCCGCAGCGGCTACTTCCAGCTCGACGACGCCCAGCCCGGCGTCCTCAACCCGCTACCGCTCCCGCAACTGGAAGCCGGCCCGTTCTTCTCCTACGCACTCCAGTGGATCGCGTTCGGGATCATGGCCATCGCCGGCCTCGTCTACTTCACGGCACGCGAGATGAAACCCGGCGGCGTGCTCAACGAAATGGCCCAGCGCGAGAAGAACAAGCGCCGCAAGCGCAAGTCCGTCGCCGAAATCCTCGCCGAGGACGAGGTCACCGGGAACGAGGCCGCAGACCGAGAACAGCAGCCAGCACAGCGGAACTGACCCCGGCCAGCCACCCCACCACCCGGGACAGCTCGACCGCGCGCGTCACGTGCCCGGCGTCCGGGTTCCGCCCGTCGCCCAGCACCGGCAGCTCCTCCACCCCGTGCGGGTACACCGTGCGCCCGCCCAGCCGGATCTCCAGCGCCCCCGCGAAAGCCGCCTCCATCCGCCCGGCGTTGGGACCCGGGTGCGCCGACGTGTCCCGCCGCCACGCGCGCCACGCCCCCGCCGCCGAACCGCCCACCACCGGCGCGCTCGACACCGTCAGCGCCGCCGCGAACCGCGTCGGCAGCAGGTTCACCAGGTCGTCCAGCCGCCGCCCGAACCAGCCCGCCGGCCGCGTCGGGTCGCCGAGCGTGCGCAGCACCGAAACCGTCCGCGCGGCCAGCAACCCGGGCACCCCGGCCACCGCGCCCCAGAACAACGGCCCCACCACGGCATCCGCGGTGTGCTGAGCGACCGACTCCACCGACGCCCGGGACAGCCCGATGACGTCCAGGCTCTCCGTCCGCCGGCTGTCCAATCCGGACAGTGTCTCGCGCGCCGCGTCGAGCTCGCCCTCCTCGAGGTCGCGCGCCAGCTCGGTGCCGTCGTCCGCGAGCCCGGCCCCGCCCAGCACGGCCCACGTCGCCACGGCCGTGCCCAGCGCCTGCAGCACCGGACTGCGGCGCACCGACCGCTCCGCGAGCAACCCGGCCAGCACCGCCGACCCGGCCAGCCCGCCGGCGAACGCGACACCGGCCAGGCGGTGTTCCGGAAGCCTGGCGTCGAGGTCGCGGACGGTTCGCGTGAACACGGTGACCGGCCGTCCGCGCTTCGGCTCGCCGATCACCCCGTCCGCCGCCGCCCCCAGCAGCAGTCCGATCGCCCGTGCGGCACTCACTCGTCGCTCCCCGAGGTCGAAATCCGCCCCGAGACTACTGGAACTGCTCGGCTACCTCGTCGCGCGCCTGCACCATGATGTCCCGCATCGCCCGCTCGGCCCGGTCCGCGTCGGCCCCGTCGATAGCGTGCGCGACCTCCAGGTGCAGGGCCACGGCCTCCGGCTGCGGCTCGGGCGGCATCAGGCCGTGCTCGGTGCGCCCGGTCAGCACCTGCGCGATCACCTCGGACAGCTGCCCGAACATCGGGTTGCGCGAGGCCGCGAGCACGACGTGGTGGAACGCGATGTCGTGCCCGAGGAACGCGGTGAGGTCCCGGGCGTGTGCGGTGGCCTCCAGCCGGGCACCCAGGGCGCGCAGGCGGCCGCGCTCCTCGGGGCTCGCGCGGAGCGCGGCGAACCGCGCCGCGCTCGGCTCGACGGCCCAGCGCAGCTCCATGAGGTTGCGCAGGGCGACCGGCCGTTGCTCGCCGTCGAGCTGCCAGCGGATCAACCGGGGGTCGTAGTGGTTCCAGTCGGCGCAGTCCCGCACGGTGATGCCGACCCGGCGTTTGCTCGTGGTCAGGCGCATCGCCTCCAGCGCCCGCACCACCTCGCGGGCCACGGTGCGCGACGCCCCGAAGCTCTGCTGCAGCTCCTCCAGGCGCAGCACCGATCCCGGCGACAGCTCACCGCAGGCGATCGCGGTGCCCACCGCGTCGAGCATGCGCTCGTGCATTCCCTCGGCCACGAGCGTGACGCTAGACCTCTGATTCGATTAAGTAGTACTTGTGTCTTGAATAAGTACTACCTTTGCGGTGCACTGATCAGGTGACAGCGAGGTCGGAGGAGCAATGACGGTCATCGTCGTGATGGGTGTGGCCGGATCGGGCAAGACGACGATCGGGGCGGCACTGGCGGAGCGCCTGGGCGTCGAGTACGCCGAGGCGGACGCGTTCCACCCGCCGGCCAACATCCAGAAGATGTCGTCCGGGCACCCGCTGACCGACGACGACCGGTGGCCGTGGTTGCACGCGATCGCGGCCTGGATCTCCGAGCACCAGCAGACGGGCGGCGTCGTGTCGTCGTCCGCGCTCAAACGGCGCTACCGCGACGTGCTGCGCACCGGCGGGGACGTGTGGTTCCTGCACCTGACCGGTCCGCGCGACGTCCTGGCGGCGCGAATGCGGGCGCGGTCCGGGCACTTCATGCCGGTGTCGCTGCTGGACTCCCAGCTCGCCGACCTCGAACCCCTCGAAACCGATGAGCGCGGCCTGATCGCCGACATCCTGGAATCCCCCGCGGCGATCGTGGACCGCGCGCTCACCGAGCTGGCAAAGGAGCAGCCGTGAGTAACCTCGCCGCCGCGTGGACCGGGACCGACACCCGGCTCGTCGTGGCCACCCTGATCGGCATCGCCGTGATCGTGGTGCTGATCAGCAAGGCGCGCATGCACGCCTTCCTGTCGCTGATCATCGGATCGATCGTGGTCGGCCTGCTGGGCGGGCTACCGGTCGACAAAGTGATCAAGAGTTTTTCCAGCGGGGTCGGCTCGACCGTCGCCTCGGTCGGGCTGCTGATCGCGCTGGGCGCCATGCTCGGCAAGCTGCTCGCCGACTCCGGCGGCGCGGAGCAGATCGTCGACACGATCCTCTCGCGCACCTCGTCGAAGGCCCTGCCGTGGGCGATGGCGCTGGTCGCCGCGCTGATCGGGTTGCCGATGTTCTTCGAGATCGGCCTGGTCATGCTGATCCCGGTGGTGCTGCTGGTCGCCAAGCGCAGCGGCAGGCCGCTGATGCTGGTCGGCGTGCCCGCGCTGGCCGGCCTGTCGGTGCTGCACGGCCTGGTGCCGCCGCACCCGGGTCCGCTGGCGGCGGCGGGCGCGCTCAACGCGAGCGTGGGCATCGTGCTCGGCCTCGGGTTGCTGGTGGCGATCCCGACGCTGATCATCTCCGGCCCGCTGTTCGGCATGGTCGCCGCGCGGTGGGTGCCGGGCGCCAGGGCGCCGGAACACCTGGTCCCGGCGCGCGGCGGCAGCGAGGACGACGTGCGGCGCCCGAGCTTCGGCGCGACGCTGCTGACCGTGCTGCTGCCGGTGGTCCTGATGCTCGCCAAGGCGATCGCGGACATCTCGGCCGGCAGCGGCAACACCGCGCGGCGCGTGCTGGACTTCGTCGGTGACCCGCTGATCGCGCTGCTCGCGGCCGTGCTGGTCGGCATGGTCACGCTCGGCCGCGCCGCGGGGTTCACGCGGGACCGGCTGTCGTCGACGATCGGCGCCTCGCTCGGGCCGATCGCCGGGATCATCCTGATCGTCGCCGCGGGCGGCGGGTTCAAGCAGATCCTGGTCGACGCGGGTGTCGGCAACGTCGTGACGCAGCTGGCCACCGGGGCGCACATCCCCGCCTTGCTGCTCGGCTGGCTGGTCGCGGTGCTGATCCGGCTCGCGACAGGCTCGGCGACCGTGGCGACGGTGTCCGCGGCAGGGCTGGTGTCGGGACTGGCGGCGACGATGTCGCCGACCGGGGCCGCGCTGCTGGTGCTCGCGATCGGCGCCGGGTCGCTGTTCTTCTCGCACGTCAACGACGCCGGGTTCTGGCTGGTCAAGGAGTACTTCGGGCTCTCGGTCGGCCAGACGATCAAGAGCTGGTCGGTGATGGAGACGGTGATCTCGGTGGTCGCGATCGCGATCATCCTGCCACTGGGGGCACTGCTGACGTAGTGAACCGCGCTGGGGGCCTCCGGCACGTGCCGGAGGCCCCCAGCCGCGTCAACCCCGCTCGGCGTAGGCCCAGGCTTCGAGCATCACGCGGGCGATCGATGAATTCCCCGGCAGGATCAGCTCGCTCACCCCGTCCAGGATCGGCACCGGCCGCCCCTGCGCCTCGAACGCCGCCCGCACGTCGGCCCGCGGCACCCACAGCGCGGTCTCGATCTCGCCGTCGGCGGGGACCAGCGGCCGGGACGGGTCGGCCTTCGCGGTGAACCCCAGCATGATCGACCGCGGGAACGGCCACGGCTGGCTGCCCAGGTACCGCACGTCGTGGACGTCGGCACCGACCTCTTCCCGGATCTCCCGCACGCAACAGCCCTCGAGCGACTCGCCGGCCTCGACGAACCCGGCCAGCACCGAATACCGCCCGGGCGGCCACGCCGGCTGGCGCGCCAGCAGCACCTGCTCGCCGTTGACGCCCTCGTCGTCGTGCACCAGGCAGATGATCGCCGGGTCGGTGCGCGGGTACTCCTCGCGCCCGCACGCCTCGCACTTGGACGCCCACCCGAACTGCACCAGGTGCGTCGGGCTGCCGTCGCGCACGCAGAACCGCGCCTGGCGGTGCCACACGCGCAGCGCCTGCGCCGTGGTGAACAGGCCGGCCGCCGTGTCGTCGAGCTGGTCGCCGTGCGCCCGCAGGGTCACCCACAGCTCGCCGTCGGCCAGCGGCGCCTCCTCGAGGACGCCCCAGCTGCCGGGGACCTCGACGACCTCCGCACCGGGGTCCGGCTCGCCCGGCAGCGACCAGTAGTCGACGCCCTGCCACTCGCCGAGGAAGACTGCGTCGGCCGGCGGCTCCTCGCCGAAGGCCAGGGCCTTGCGGGTGGCCAGCACCGCCTCACCGCGCCGCACGGGACTGCGCAGCTTCTTGTCCAGCAGCATCACCTGGGCGTCGGACCAGCGGGAGCGCAGGCGATCGGGGTTGGTGCGCAACATCTCCTGACGATCCACAGTAGACCGGGAGAGCGTCGGGAGGCGGCTGAGCGCGAAGGGTGCGACGGTCACTTGCCGGGCTCCCCCACCGCGAACCCGCCCAGAGCGGTCAGCTGTGGCGCCAGGATCTCGGCGTCGCCGACCACCACGCCCGTGAACCGGGTGGGCGCGAAGAACTCGAGCGCCGCCTGCGCGACCTCCTCGACCGTGACCTCCGCGATCCGCGCCGGGTGCTCGGCCAGCCACTCCGCGCCGAGGCCCGCGGCAGTCAGCGCGGCGAGCTGGCTGGCCAGCCCTGCCTGCGAGGACGTGGCGGTGAGCAGCGAGCCGATGGCGTACTGGCGCACCGACTCGACCTCCTCGGCGGTCGGCGGCACGAGGGCGAGGCGGCCCAGCTCGTAGCGGGTCTCCAGCAGGGCGGCCGCGGTGACCTCGTTGGCGGTGTCCGCGTCGACACCGACCGTCGCCGTCGAACCGGTGAACTCGAAACCGGAGTGGGCGCTGTAGGTGTAGCCCTTGTCCTCGCGGATGTTCTCGACCAGCCGGGACGAGAAGTACCCGCCGTAGGTGAGGTTCGCCAGCTGCAGCGCGGCGTAGCGCGGGTCCGTGCGCGGCAGGGACTGCGCGATGAGCCGGATCTGCGACTGCACCGCACCGGAACGCGGCACCAGCAGCAGGTCGCCGCCGGTCACCTCGGGCAGCCCGGGCATGGCCACCGCCTCGCGGTCGGCCGACCAGCCGGCCAGCGCGCGCTCGACGTCACCCGCGATCCGGTCCGGGTCGATGTCGCCGACGACCACGAGGACCGAACCCCGCGGCAGGACCGACGCCGCGTGCAGCGCGCGGACCATCCGGGCGTCGACCGCTGCGACATCACCGGCCTGCGGGACCTCGCGCGTCGCCGGGTGGTCGCCGTAAACGTGCTTGAGCAGCGCCTCCCGCGCGATCACCCGTGGCTGGGTGCGGGACACCGCCAGCCGCTCGACCAGCCGGGCCGACTCCCGCGCGACCTCGTCGTCCACATAGGACGCGGAGGTGAGCGCGTCGGCGAGCACGTCCAGCAGCGTCGGCAGCCCGGTGGCCAGCGCGTTGCCCGAGATCGTCAGGCGTTCCGGGTCGACCACGGTGCTCAGCTCGCCACCGATCAGCGCCAGCTCGGTGTCGATCTCGACGCGGTCACGGCGCGCCGTGCCGGTCAGCATGGTCTCGGCGAGCACCTCGGCGGTGGCCGCGTGCAGCGGCTCGGTGCCGCCGAACGGGATGCGCAGGCGCACCTCGACCAGCGGCACGGTCGGCTTGCGGACCGCGAGCAGGCGCAGGCCGTTCGGCAGCACGGTGTCCACATGCGACAGATCCGCGGCCGCGGTCTGGTCGCCCAGCTCGGGGACCGGGCGCGGACCGGTGGCGGTGCGGCCGATCTCCTCGGCGCTGCGGTGCTGAACAGAAGTCACTTCGCTCCCCCTTCGGGCTCGACCAGCAGGACCGCGCGCGAGTCGGGCCGCAGCGCCTTCGCGGCGGCGGCCACGTCCTCGACGGTGACGGCGGCCATCCGGTCCGGCAGCCGGTACACCAGGGACGGGTCCCCGTAGAGCAGCTCGAACGCGCCGAGCGACAGCGTCCGGGACATCAGCCGGTCGTGCTCGGCGTGCAGGCTCGCGCTCCAGCGCGCGGTCACCTTGGCCAGTTCCTGGGCGTCCGGCGGCGTGGCCGCCAGCTTTTCCAGCTCCTCGTCCACCGCGGCCAGCACCCGCTCGGCGGTGACGTCCGGCGAGTGGATCGCGGTGATGGAGAACGTGTCCGGGTCGCGGGCCTCGAACGGGCCGAACAGGCCGGCGCCCGCGCCGATGTCGGTCACCAGCGGCTCGCGGTGCACCAGCCGCTGCTGCAGGCGGGAACCGTCGCCGTCGGTCAGGACGCTCGCCAGGACCAGGTTGGCGAGGTACCCGTCCAGCTCGCCGACCGGGTCCGGCATCCGGTAGCCGATGGCCAGCGCGGGCAGCGGCGCGTGCGGATCGGTGTGGTGGCCGCGGACCTCGCCGGCGGGCGGCGGCTCGGCGAACGAGCGGCGCGGCGGCGCCGGGCGGTGCGGCACGTCGCCGAAGTGCTTCTCGATCAGCTCGCGGGCCCGGTCGGGCTCGAAGTCCCCGGCGACGGTGAGGACGGCGTTGGCCGGCGAGTAGTAGGTGTCGAAGAAGGCGGCGCAGTCGTCCAGGCCGGCCTGTTCGAGGTCGGTGAAGTCGCCGTAACCGTTGTGGGCGTTGGGGAACGTCTGGTACAGCACCGGCGGCAGGAGGATCCACGGGAACCCGCCGTAGGGCCGGTTCAGCACGTTGAGGCGGATCTCCTCCTTGACGACGTCGATCTGGTTGGCGAGGTTCTCCCGCGTCAGCTTCGGCGCGCGCATGCGGTCGGCCTCGAGGAACAGCGCCCGCTCCAGCGCGGCGGAGGGCAGAACCTCGTAGTAATCGGTGTAGTCCGGGTGGGTCGACCCGTTGAAGGTGCCGCCGCTGGACTGCACGATCTTGAAGTGCGCGAGCTTCTCCAGGCTCTCGCTGCCCTGGAACATCAGGTGCTCGAACAGGTGCGCGAAGCCGGTGCGCCCTTCCGGCTCGGAGCGGAAGCCGACGTCGTAGTGCACGGCGACGCCGACCACCGGAGCGGTCGAGTCCGGCGCGAGCACCACGCGCAAGCCGTTGTCCAGGGTGAACCGGGAGGTCCGGGAAGTCTCCGCCATGCGCCCCACCATACGGCCATCGGACGGGCCGGGGTCGGCGACGGTCCTGCAGCGCGACGGCGACTTCACCGACAGCGAACGCCGCTCCCGGGAGGCGACGGTTGCGGTGCCGGCGAGCGGACCCGGCTCACTGTCGGTCAGGGCCGAATCACCGAGCGCGGCGACGTCAGCTCGGCGGGGCGAACCCGCGCGGCGGCGTGGCCGCCCCCGGTTCGGCCGGCGGTGCCGCGGGTGCCGGGGGCACCGGCGGTGGCGCGGGCCACCCGTTCACCGCGGCGTACCCGGCGACGCGGCGGCGGCGTTCGGCGAGCACGGCCTGCAGGTAGGCCCACGCCGGGACCCCCGGTGGCAGCGGGGCGCCGATCCGCGACGCCACGTCGTGCACGAGCTGGTGCCCCAACGGTTCCCGCACCCGCGGGCTCAGCTCGCCGTAACGGGCGAGGTACTGCCGCATCGACAACGCGAGGTCGTCCGTGACCGCGGTCAGGTCGAGCTGCGACGCCCAGCCCGCCAGCGCGGGTGGCATCGTGATCGACGGTGCCGCGAGGTGCGGTGCGCGTTCCCGGATCACCACGGTGCCCGCCAAGTAGTCACCGACCCGCTTGGACCGCGGCGAGAACAGCGAAACGAACAACGCCACGGCGCTCCACGCGAGCACCGGTCCGAAGTCGACGATCGCGCCCGCGAGCGCCCGCGTCAGCGCCTGCCGGAACCGGATCGGGCCGCCGTCGTCGCGCACCACGCGCAACCCGAGCGACATCTTGCCGAGCGTGCGGCCCCGGCTGAGCGTCTCGAACAGCACCGAGTACCCGACCCGCACGAGCACGAAGAAGCTCAGCGCCAGCGCGGCGAACAACGCCGTGTCGGACACCCCGAACAGCCCGAGCGCGAGCAGGAACAGCAGGAGCGCGGCGGCCTGCACCGCCACGTCGAGGGCGAACGCCGCGGCCCGGCTGGCCAGCTGCGCGACCGGCAGCTCGAGGACGACGGCGTCGCCGGTCACCAACTCGGGTTCTCCGGACACCGGCCCACTGTAATCTGCCCCCGTGGACGTGGACCTGTTCGTGGCGGCCCACCGCGCCGAATGGGCCCGGCTGGACCACCTGCTCGCCGCGCGCAGGCTGACCGGGCCGGAGGCCGACGAGCTGGTCCGGCTCTACCAGCGCGCGGCCACGCACCTGTCGGTCGTGCGCTCGTCGGCGCCCGACCCGGCGCTGCTGTCCTGGTTGTCGTCGCTGGTCACGCGCGCGCGGTCGGCGGTGACCGGGTCGCACACGCCGGCGTGGCGCGAGATCGGCCTGTTCTTCGCGCAGCGGTTCCCCGCCGCGGTCTACCGCACCGCCCGGTGGTGGGTGCCGACCGCGCTCGTCACGATCGTGGTGAGCGGGCTGCTGGGGGTGTGGATCGCCACCGATCCCCAGGTGCAGGCGAGCATCGCCGCGCCCGACGCGGTCCGCGCGCTCACCGAACCGGGCGGGCGGTTCGAGACCTACTACTCCAGCAACCCCGCGGGTTCGTTCGCCGCCCAGGTGTGGACGAACAACGCCTGGGTGGCCGCGACGTGCCTGTTCTTCGGGGTGCTGCTGGGGATCCCGGTGCTGATCGCGTTGTGGCAGAACGCCCTCAACGTCGCGATCTCGGCCGGGCTGATGGCCGCGGCGGGGCGGCTGGACGTGTTCTTCGGGCTGATCGCGCCGCACGGGCTGCTCGAACTGACGGCGGTGTTCGTCGCGGCGGGCACCGGTCTGCGTCTGGGGTGGACGGTCGTCCAGCCCGGCCGGCGGTCGCGGTCGGCGGCGCTGGCGCGGGAGGGGCGGTCGGCGGCCGGGATCGCGCTGGGGCTGGCGTGCGTGCTGCTCGTGTCCGGGGTGATCGAGGCGTTCGTGACGCCGTCCGGGCTGCCGACGTGGGGGCGCGTCGCGATCGGGGTGGCCGCCGAGGTGCTGTTCCTGGGGTACGTGTTCGTGTTCGGCCGGCGGGCCGCGCGGGCCGGGGTCACCGGGGACGCGGACGCCCGCCACGCCGGTGACCTGCTCCCGGAGGCCGGCTGACACGCCGCTGCCCGGAATCGTCGGTGGGCGGTTTTAGGGTGGGGGCATGCGACTCGAACTCTCCGCCGACACGTACGCGCAGGTCAGGGCCCGTGCCGAGGAAGCAGGGCAGTCCGTGCACGAGTGGATCGTGGCGGCGGTCGAGCGGGAGGCGTACCGGCAGCTGTGCGAGCAGCAGGCGCGGTGGAACGCCGAGCACCCCGACCAGGTGCGCGCCGCCGCGGACGAATGGCGTGCCCGTGGCTCTTCGGCCGCGTAGGGGCCAGATCTGGGCGGTGTCCGGCGGGGCGCGCCGGGTGCTGGTCTTCTCGGGCAACATGCTGAACGACATCGACGACGAGCACGTGGTGACGATGGAGGTCATCGAGCACGCGGTGCCGCTGAGCGTGGCCACCGGGACCGGCGGGTGGATCCGGTACACGTGGCTGGACCACGTTCCGAAGGAGTCGCTCACGCGGCAGGTGGGCGAGGTGAGCGGCGAGCTGATGCAGCGGCTGAGCACGCGGCTGTTCATGGTGATCGCGACGGACTGACGTTCGGGGCCCCGCGCGGACGCACCGCCGGCGAAACCCGCCGCCGGTGCGTTACAGGCGGCCGGCGGCCTTCAGCGCCAGGTAGCGGTCCGCCAGGGCGGGCGCGAGCTCGTCCGGCACGGCGTCCACCACCGAGACGCCGTGCCGCGCCAGCAGGCCGGTGACGTGGCGCCGTTCGGCCAGTGTGCGTTCCGCGGCGGCCGCGTCGTAGACCGCTTCGGCGTCGCCCCGGGCGGAGGCCATTTCGGCGATCCGGGGGTCGGCCACGCCGGCCACCAGCAGCTGGTGCCGTCCCACCACGGACGGCAGCACCGGCATCAGTCCCTCCTCCAGCGGTGCCGCGTCCAGGCCCGTCAGCAGCACCACCAGCGACCGCCGCCGGGTGCGGCGCAGCACTTCGGCCACCATGCCGCGCGCGTCGGTCTCCAGGAGGCTCGCCTCCAGGGGAGCCATCGCGTTCACCAGCGCCGTCAGCCGGCCACCGGTCACCTCGGCGCGGACCTGGCGGTCGTACGCCAGGAAGTCGACCCGGTCGCCCGCCTGGGACGCCAGCACCGCGAGCAGCAACGCCGCATCCATCGCCGCGTCCAGACGCGGCACGCCACCGACGCCCCCGAGCGCCGCGCCGACCCGCCCCGCGGCCGTGCGGCCCGTGTCCAGCACCAGCAGCACGTGCCGGTCCCGCTCCGGGCGCCAGGTCCGTACCATCACGTCCGCAGCCCGGGCCGTGGCCCGCCAGTCGATCGAGCGCACGTCGTCGCCGATGACGTACTCGCGCAGCGAGTCGAACTCCGTCCCGGAGCCCCGCACGCGCGCCGCCTGACGGCCGTCCAGCTGCTGCAGCCGCGCCAGCCGCGACGGCAGGTGCTTGCGCGCGTGGAACGGCGGCAGCACCCGCACGCTCCACGGCACCCGGTGCGACCCCTGCCGTCCCGCCAGCCCGAGCGGCCCCAGCGCCCGCACCGTCACCACGGCCGACGACCGGTCGCCCCGGCGCACCGGGGACAACCGCACCACGACCGGCCGCGTTTCCCCCGCCGGCACCGAGATCCGGAACCGGTCCCGCGCCACACCGGCGCTCGGCGGCCAGGCGTCGCGCAGCGTTCCGCGCAACGGCCGCGATCCGGGGTTGGTCACCGACAGCGTCACCTCGGCCGTCTCGCCCAGCCGCGCCGCCGTCGCCCCGGACCGCGCGAACCGCAGGGCCGACACGGACGCCGCGAACAGCAGGTCCACCGCGACCCCGAGCACGATCACGCCGAGCACCGCCAGCACCCCGGTCCACGACGGCACCCCGAGCGCCACCACGACCACGCCCACGACCGCCAGCAGGCCGGCCCGGCCGGTGATCGCCATGTCAGCGCGGAACGGGAACGGTGGCCAGCACGCGGTCGACGACGCCGTCCGCGGTCGCGCCCTCCAGCTCGGCTTCCGGCCGCAGGTCCAGCCGGTGCCGCAACGCCGGGCGCGCGAGCGCCTTCACGTCGTCCGGGGTGGCGAACCCGCGGCCGGACAACCACGCCCACGCCCGGGTCGCGGCCAGCAACGCCGTCGCCCCACGCGGGGAGACGCCCAGCCGCACCGCGGGCATCGTCCGCGTCGCGCGGCACAGGTCGACGATGTAACCGAGCACCTCCGGCCCGACCGTCACCCCGGCGACCGCCGCCCGCGCGGCCGCCAGCTGCTCCGCCCCGGCGACCGGCCGCACCCCGGCGGCCGGCAGGTCTCGCGGGTCGAACCCCTGGGCGTGCCGGGCCAGCACGCCCAGCTCGTCCTCGCGGCTGGGCAGTGGCACGGTGAGCTTGAACAGGAACCGGTCGAGCTGCGCCTCGGGCAGCGGGTAGGTGCCCTCGTACTCGACCGGGTTCTGGGTGGCGATCACGATGAACGGGTCCGGCAGCGCCCGTGGCCGCCCGTCGACCGACACCTGCCGCTCCTCCATCGCCTCCAGCAGCGCGGACTGCGTCTTCGGCGGGGTGCGGTTGATCTCGTCGGCGAGCAGCAGGTTCGTGAACACCGGCCCCTCGCGGAAGGAGAACTCGCCGGAGCGGGCGTCGTAGACGAGGGAGCCGGTGACGTCGCCGGGCATCAGGTCGGGGGTGAACTGGATCCGCGAGGTCCCCAGGTCCAGTGCCGTCGCCAGCGCCCGCACCAGCAGGGTCTTGGCGACACCCGGCACGCCCTCGACGAGCACGTGGCCGCGGCACAGCAGCGCGATGATGAGCCCGGTGACCGTGGCGTCGTTGCCGACGACCGCCTTGCCGACCTCGGCGCGCAACGCGATCAGCGCGTCCCGCGCGGCCGAGGTGTTGTCCGTGCCGCTCAACTGATCTCCCTCTCGATGCGGTCCAGCTCGTCGGCGAGCCGGACCAGACCCGCGTCGTCCCCCGGCGCGGGACCGTACAGAAGTGCCCCGACCACGGCGTCCGGCCGTCCGGTGCGCGCCGCGATCGCGGCGACCACCGCCGCCGGTTCGGCGCCCGCGCCGAGGCCCAGCAGCGGCCGTGCCCGGTCGATCACCGCCTGCCGCAGCGTAGCCGCGGCGTGGTCGGCCGCACCCGCCCGACGGTAGAGCCGGGCCCGGCCTTCGGTGGTTTCGGCGGCGCGCACGGCGACCGGCAACGGTTCCGCCACGACCGGCCCGAGCCGCCGGGCGCGCCACAACCCGAACAGCACCGCGGCGACGGCGAGCTGGATCGCCCCGAAGACCCAGGCCCGCGGCAACAGGTCGAACGGGGACCGCTGCTCCATGCCCGCGCCGGTGTCGCCCGGCGACGGCACGTACCAGACGAGGGTGGCGTTGCGGCCGAGCAACCGCATGGTCAGCGCCGCGTTGCCCGCATCGTCGAGGCGGTCGTTGGTCATCGGGTCGCCGCTGCCGAGGAGCGTCGTGGTGCCCGCGCCGCCGGGCAGCTGCAGCATGGTGCCGTCGTAACAGCCGCGCGCCCGGCTGTGCGCGGCGTAGGTGAGCCCGCCGATCACGACCTTCCCGGCCGCGACGGCGCCGGCGACGGTGCACCCCGGGTCCCGTGCCGTCGCCGGGACCAGCGCGCCGACGACGACGCCGGGCTCCAGCACGTCGAGCGCCGCGTCACCGGGAGCGACCAGCACCGCGTCGGCGGCGCGCGATCGCAGGGCCGCGAGGCGGGCGGGTTCGACCAGGTCCGGGGCGGTCACCAGCAGCGTCGCGTCCGCGCTCACGGCGGCCTCGGCTTCGGCGTAGCTGCGCGCCGGGACGACGCGGACGCCCTCGCGTTCGAGCAGCCGCGCCAGCGCCCGCGACCCGGCCGGGGCCGCGGCTTCCGGGTCCAGCGAACCGTGCCGCTGCCCGGCCGAACTCAACACCACGACCACCGCGCCGATCAGCACGATCAGCACGATCACCAGCGGAGCACGCGCGGCCCGCCAGATGCGGCGCGTGTCCGGGGAAACGCTCGTCACGCCGGCACCCCGGGACGCGCGCGCCGGACGAGCTCGTCGAGTTCGGCGAGCCGCCGGTAACCGTCCCCGGTGGCCGGCCGTCCCCCGTAGTGCACGGCGTCGAACAGCCCGGCGCCCTGCCGCAGCGCGTCCCGCACGGACGGCAGCCGGACGCCCGCCTCGTGCGCGGCCTCGTCGGCCGTGCGTCCCGCGCGTTCGTCGAGCACACCGCGCTCCTCGAGCGTGCGGACCACGGCGCGGAACCGGTCGCGCACCGCCGCGCCCAGGTCCCCGGCGGCGAAGGCACGCTCGGCCGCGTCGCGGTAGTCGCGGGAGGTCCGCGACCGGTCCGCGAACACCTCACCCGGCCGTCGCGCGGACCGCGCCACGCGGCCGACCCGCAGCCGCACCACCACGACCACCAGCACGACGACCGCGAGCAGGATCAGCACCCCGAGCCCGCCACCCGGCACGACGCCCGTCACCGCGGCGAACAGGTCCGCGATGCGCTGCGCGATCCACCCGATCACCCGGTCGAACCAGCCCGGCCGGGCCGCCGCGTAGACCGGGTCGGACAGCTCGGCCTCCGCGGCGCGGCGCGCGTCGTCCGCGTCGATGTCGACCGGGACCCCGGCGAGGACGGCGATCAAGCCGTACCCGCCGCCCGCGCCAGCTGGATGTCCATGCCCTCCTTGCGCATGCGCTGGTCGATGTAGAGCAGGGCCGTCGTGTTGGCGGTGAACGGTGCGACGATCGTGGTCGCGATCACCTGCCCCAGCGCGACGAGCAGCAGACCGCCCCACCCGACCGGGACGGCCTCACCGGTCAGCACGCCGGTGCCACCCGCCGCCAGGCTGAAGGGGATGTCGACCAGGTACGACAGCACGGTGCCGATGACCCCGGCCAGCAGGAGGATGGCGAAGCAGCGCCACCACGAACCGGACACCAGCTCACGCGAGCGCGTCAGCGCCTGCCCGACCTTCGCGCGCTCCAGCACCAGGGCGGGCGTGGTGAGACCGAACAGGGTGTAGAGCCAGATGCCGGGGATCAGGCACAGGATCGAGCCCGCCGTCACCATCAGCCCGTACACGATGGTCGCGCCGAGCAGCGGCAGGAACCGCGGCCGCGCCTCGGCCATGGCCTCGGCGAACGTGACGGGCCTGCCCAGCACGGCCTTGCCGATGACCACGGTCAGGAACCCGGACAGGAAGGTCTGGGTGAGCAGCGTGATGATGCCACCGACGCCGATGATCAGCGCGCTGTCGCCGAGGGCGCTCAGCGCCGCGTCCTGGATCTCCTGGTCGGTCGCGGCCGGCCCGAGGTTCCGCAGCGCCTCGACGTCCGGCAGCAGGTACTTGCTGGCCAGCAGCTGCAGCACGGCCCCGATCACCGCGACGACCGCCGACGAGCCGAACACCAGGGCCGGGTGGCGCCGCATGGTCGTGATCGCGCCGTCGAGGATCTCCCCCACCGACAGCGGGCGCAGCGGGATCACGCCGGGCTTGCCGTAGCCGGGCCGCGGTCCCCAGCCGTACTGCTGGTAGGGCTGCCCGGGCGGCGGCGCGGGGTACTGCCCGCCGGGGTTCGGAGGCTCCGGCTGCTGCTGCCGCCCGGGTTCGGGCGGCGGCAGGGGGTTCCCGGCGGGGGGTGTCGCGTCGTCGGGCCGGTCCTCGGGGTCCGGACCTGCCCAGCCGCCGGTGTCGCTCATCCGTCTTCTCCACTCGCATGCGGGTCGTTCCGCCGCCCACTCTCGCAGAGCCGTCCGGCACCGGCCACGGGTGCCACGCGGCCGCCGCCGAGTCGTGATCTCCCCCGTCCGGTTCGGGCGCTGACTATGCTGACGGCCGATGACGCCTCCGCCGCAGCGCCCCCGGGAGCCGTTGCCGCCGCCCCGTCCGGCCGCGCGGCACCGGGCGCAGAGCCGTTCCACACGCCCGGTCACCGCGTTCGTGCTCAGCACCGTCGCGGTGCTGCTGGCCGGGCTCGTCGTGTTCGTCACGGTCCGCGGCGGATCGGACTCGCCGTCCCCCACGGTGGCCGCGCCCGCGTCGACGGCGGTCAGCGGCGGCAACGCGGCGGGCGCGGCGACCTCGTCGCCGGACGGCGAGAAGATCCTCGAGCTGGCGAACCACCCGATGCTGCAGAACCCGGACGACGGGCTGCAGAACTTCGCCTGCGACCTGCCCGAACTGACCGACCAGGCGTCCTTCGAGCAGTTCTTCCGGGCCGCCGGCCGGTGCCTCGACGAGGCCTGGGGCCCCTTCCTGAGGCGCTACAACCTGCCGTTCGAGCCCCCGGCACTGCACTTCCCGCAGGGCACCGCGTTCACCACCGCCTGCGGCACGATCGCGGTGAGCGTGGCGACCGCGGCCTACTACTGCGACGACAACCTGTACGTGCCCTTCCAGGGCCTGCAGACCGACCAGTACGGCCGCAACCCGGGCGTCTACCTGGCGTTGTTCGCGCACGAGTACGGCCACCACGTGCAGGAGGTGGCCGGGATCATGGACGCGGTGTGGCAGCAGATCTACGCCGTCGGCCAGAACACCCCGGCCGGGCTGGAGCTGTCCCGCCGCAAGGAACTGCAGGCGCAGTGCTTCTCCGGGATGTTCCTCGGCGCGGTGGTCGACCGCGGCGGCTCGGTGACCCGCGACATGTACTCCAAGGCCTGGCGCGACCAGGACACCCGCGGCGACAACACCTCGGGCAGCCAGGACCACGGCACCAACGCGCACTACGCGCAGTGGTGGCGCACCGGTGCCCAGTTCAACCGGATCGCGCAGTGCAACACCTTCGCCGCGCCGGCCTCCGCGGTCAGCTGAGCTTCACCGCGCGCCGGGACGGCGGCCGCTTCCGGTCACCGGATCCGCCGCCGAGGCGGCGCCACCCCACCGGACCCGGAAGTCAGCTCGCGGTCGCCGCGTGGTCGCGTCGCGGGCCGCGGTGGACGAGGAACGCGTAGGTGCCGCCGCCGAGGCAGCTCAACGCCAGCAGCGCGAGGCCGACCGGGCGGCGCAGGTCGTCGTGACCGGTGACGACGTCGGCCAGGTGGACCTGCACGTCACCGTCCCCGGCCGAGGCCGGCACCGTGACGTCCACCCGGTCGTTCGCGTCGTGCCCGCACGCGTCGAGGACACCGGTGCGCGCCTGGCCGCCGAGGGTGATCTCGACCGTCTCCTGCGGGTCCGGCGCCGAGCACTCGGCGCCCTTGGTGACCGTGGCCTGCGCGACCGTGCCCTGCGCCGCGGCCGCGGTGCCCAGCACGCCCGGACCCGCCCACCACACGGCGGTCACGATGGCGATGCCGACGAGCACGGCGACGGCGAGCGTGTTCCAGCGCAGCACGATCCCCATGCTTCCAGAAGGTCCCGGCGAAGCACAGCCGTCGCCGGGCAGCCGAGATCTATCACTCAACCTGGTCTGCAGGAGTCACTTTCCGCACATAGAGCAGCCGATCGCCCGGTTCGATGGCGTCCACGGCGGGCGAGTCGACCCGGAACAGCTGCCCGTCGCGGACCACGCCGAGCACGATGTCCGGCAGGTGCCGCGGCGAGCCGCCCTCCTCGGACTTCTCCGCCGGGCGCTCCGCGATGGCCAGCCCGGACTCCGGGGTCAGCAGGTCCTCGAACATGTCGACGACCACGGGTGTGGAGGTCGCCATGCCCAGCAGCCGTCCCGCCGTCTCGCTCGACACCACCACCTGGTTGGCGCCGGACTGCTTGAGCAGGTGGACGTTCTCCGCCTCGCGCACCGACACCACGATGTGCGCCTTCGGAGCCAGCTCACGCGCGGTGAGGGTGGCCAGCACCGCCGAGTCGTCCCGGTCCGCGGCCACCACGACCGCGCGGGCCCGCTGCACCGCCGCCACGCGCAGCACGTCCGACCGGGTGGCCGAGCCGTGCACGGTGACCAGGCCCAGCGCGGCGGCCGCGTCCAGCGCCTGCTGCGAGGTGTCCACCACGACGATCTTGTTCGGTTCGATCGCCTCGTCCCCGAGCAGGGTCTTGACCGCGGCCCGGCCCTTCGTGCCGAACCCGACGACCACCACGTGGTCCCGCACCCTGGTCCTCCACTTCTGAATCCGGAACGCCTGCCGTGACCGTTCGGTCAGCACCTCGAGCGTGGTGCCGACCAGGACGATGAGGAACAGCACCCGCAGCGGCGTGATCACCAGGACGTTGATCAGCCGGGCGGAGGCGCTGACCGGGGTGATGTCGCCGTAGCCCGTCGTCGACAGGGACACCGTCGCGTAGTAGAAGGCGTCCAGCAGCGACAGCCCGTCCTCGTTGACGTCACGGTAGCCGTCCCGGCCGAGGTAGACGATGAACACCGCGGCGACGAGCGCGATCAGGGCCCACAGGACGCGTCTGCCGATGGACCGGATCGGGCTGATCGTCGACTCGGGCATCCGGACGACGCCGACGAGCGAATGGTCCGGCTGGTCCCTGACTCGCACCCGCGGATCGTAAGCGATCACTTCACCCGTCGCCAGGGTGAGGGACGCTGCGGAGCAGTTCGCGCAGGCCGTCCGCGTCGAGCAGGTCCACCGGGCGCACCGTGTGGTCGTGGCGGACGTAGTGGAAGGCGGCGCGCACCTTCTCCAGCGGCGTTCCGGACAGCGACGCCCAGGCCAGCCGGTACGCGGCGAGCTGCACCGCGAGGGCGCCCATCCGGCCCTCCTCGGGCACCGCGCCGGTCTTCCAGTCCACGACGGTCCAGCCGCCGTCCGGATCGGCGAACACGGCGTCCATCCGCCCGCGCACGGTGACCCCGTCGACCTCCGTGGAGAACGGCACCTCCACCTCGTGCGGGGTGCGCAGGGCCCAGGCGCTGCGGTCGAACGCCGCCTGCAGCGCCTCGAGCGCGTCGTCGCCGGCCTCGTCCGGGTCGGCGGCGCCGGGCAGTTCGTCGAGGTCGAACAGGCGGTCACCGGCGAAGCGGCGCTCCAGCCAGCCGTGGAAGGCGGTGCCGCGCCGGGCGAAGGTGTTGGGCGGCACCGGAAGCGGGCGGCGCAGGCGGCGGGCGAGCCCGCCCGGGTCGGCGGCGAGCTCGACGAGCTGGCTCACCGACAGGTGGTCGGGCAGCGTGACCTGCTCGGCCGTGCCGGACCGCTTCGCGTACTCGGCGAGCAGGACGTCGGTGTCGGCGATCCAGCCGTCCTCGTCGTCCTCCTCGTCCTCGTCCACCTCGCCCTCGGCGAGCGCGGTGCGGACCAGGTCGGCGCCCTCGGCCACCGCGTCCCGGCGCCCACCCAGCGGATCGGTGGGCCACTGCGCCGACCTGGCCTGGCTGACCAGCGGGTTCTCCTCGTCGGCTGGGGGTTCCTCGGCCCAGGTGGCGATCTTGCCGACGCCGTCCTCGACGAGCGCGCCGACCTCCAGCAGGAAGTCCGACGGGCCCTTGGGCCGGGCGCTCGTCTCGTTCCACCAGTGCCCGGAGACGATGAGGGCGCGCTCGGAGCGGGTGAGCGCGACGTAGCAGAGGCGGCGTTCCTCGTCGGCCTCGCGCTCGGCGAAGTCCTGCTCGTGGATCTCGAAGGCCTCGATGACCTCCTTGCGGTCCATGCCGTCGGACACGCGCAGCTTCGGCAGGTCCTCGGAGTCGCCGCGCAGGGCGGCGGGCAGGCTCGTGACCGTGCGCAGCCAGGAGGACGAGCGGCGCTTGTTGGGGAAGACCTCGCGCGCCAGGTGCGGCACGGCGACGACCTCCCATTCCAGGCCCTTCGCGGAGTGCACGGTGAGCACCTGCACGCGGTCCGGGACCACCTCGACCTCGCCGGGCGTGAGCCCGTCCTCGGCGTGCGCGGCGGTCGCGAGGTAGTCCACGAAGGACATGAGTGTGGCGGTCGGCGAGGTCTCCGCGAAGTCGGTGACCACGTCGGCGAAGGCGTCCAAGTGGGCGCGGCGGGCGCTGCCGGGGCGGGCCTGGGCCTCGACGTCGAGCAGCATGGTCCGTTCGACGTCGGCGACCAGCTCGGGCAGGGACTGGTCGAGCCGGCGTCGCAGGGCGGCCAGCTCGTGGCCGAGTTCGCGGATGCGGCGGTAGCCCTCGGGCGAGTAGCGCCTGGGATCGCCCGGGTCGTCGAGGGCGTCGATGAGGCCGGTCTGCTCGGCGCGTTCGGCGAACAGGTCGTCCATTCCGGACTCTTCGGTGGGCGGCGGCGCGGAGATTTCGCCGGCGCGGCGCCACAGCGCGGCGAGGTCGGCGGCGGCGATGCGCCAGCGGGCGCCGGTGAGCAGGCGCGCGGCGGCCGTGCCGGCCAGCGGGTCGGCGAGGACGCGGAGGGTCGCGACGAGGTCGGCCACCTCGGGTTCGTCGAGGAGCCCGCCGAGGCCGACGACCTCGACCGGCAGGCCGCGGGCGCGCAGCTCGGCGGCGATCGGGGCCATGTCGGCGCGGCGGCGGACCAGCACCGCGGCGGTGGGCGGGGCGCCGTGCTCGGCCTGGTGGGCGAACCACCGTTGCGCGACGGCGTCGGCGACCCATTCGCGTTCGGTGCGGATGTCCGGCAGGAGGGCGACCTCGATGTCGGCGGGGTCGGCGTTGTCGCGGGCGCGGAGCCGTTCGACGCCGAGGCCGCGTGCTCGCAGGGGTTCGGCGATGCCGTTGGCGAGCACGAGGACTTCGGCCGGGTTGCGGAAGCTGGTGAGGAGGCCGTACTGGCGGGCGGGTGCGAGCTGCCCGCCGTCCTTGCGGGGGAAGTCGGTGGTGAAGCGGGGCAGGTTGGCCGCGCTCGCGCCGCGCCAGCCGTAGATGGCCTGGGCGGGGTCGCCGACGGCGGTGACCGGCAGGGGTTCGTTGTCGACGCCGCCGAAGAGGGCGCGCAGGAGGATTCGCTGGGCGTGGCCGGTGTCCTGGTACTCGTCGAGGAGGACGGCGCCGTAGCGGGCGCGTTCGCCTTCCGCGACTTGCGGGTGGCCGGCGGCCAGCGTCGCGGCGAGGGACATCTGGTCGGCGAAGTCGAGGGCGCCCTCGGCCCGTTTGCGGCGCTGGTACTCCTCGATGAGCGGGACGAGGGCGAGGCGGAACTGTTGCGCCGCGATGATGTCGGAGAGGCTTTTCGGCATCGCGGCGCGCTGGCCCTTGGCGCGGGGGGCGCGTTCGATGAGGTCGCAGAGCCGGCGGGTGTAGTCGGCGAGTTCGGCTTCGGTGACCAGGTGCTCGCCGAGCTCGCCGGTGAGGGCGAGGAGCTGGGCGGTGACCGAGGCCGGGACCCGGTCGGTGTCCAGGTCGGCGTCCCAAGTGGACACCACACGGTGGGCGAGCTGCCAGGACGAGGTTTCCGACAGCAGGCGGACGCCGGGCTGCACCGGGAGGCGGAGGCCGTGTTCGGCGAGGAGGCGGCCGGCGTAGGCGTGGTAGGTGAGGACGGTGGGTTCGCCGGCGAGGAGCGCCGCGCGGCGGGAGCCCCCCGGGTCGAGGCGGTCGAGGAGGTCCGTGCCGGCCAGGCGGCGCAGCCGGGCCCGGACGCGGTCGGCGAGCTGGCGGGCGGCCTTGCGGGTGAACGTGAGGCCCAGGACGCGCTCCGGGGTGACGAACCCGTTGGCGACGAGGTAGACGACGCGGGCGGCCATGGTCTCGGTCTTGCCGGCCCCCGCCCCCGCGACGACGAGCGCGGGCTCGATCGGCGCCGCGATGACCGCCGCCTGCTCCGGGGTGGGCGGGTGGAGGCCCAGCGCGTGGGCCACCTCGGCGGGACTGGCTACGGGGGTCATCGGGTGGCTCCGGGGCGGTGCTGGGTGTTCGTGATGCTGGAGGTGCTGTGGGCGCTTGAGGTGCTGCGGGGGCTCGAGGTGTGCTGGGGGCTCGAGGTGTGATGGGGGCTCGAGGTGCAGCTCGGGTTGAAGGTGCTTGAGGATTCCGAGGCGCAACAGGTGCGTGAGGCGCTTGAGGTTTCGGAGGTGAAGGACGTGCCCGCACCTGAGGTGCAGGAGGTGCACGTCGGATGTGAGGTGCTTGAGCTGTTTGAGGGGCTCGGGTGCAGGCACGGACACGGGCGGTGCAGGCACCGGCACCGGCACGGGCGGAGCCGATGGACCTTTGACGCGGTCATGGTTGGGCCGGTCGTGCGCTCAGGGGTTGCCTCCGCGTGAATGGCCCGCTCGCCCCTGCACGAACGGACAACTCGCGCCCTTGTCTCGGGACCAACCACGCCCAAGCGAGCCGCCAGCGCACGACTGGTCCACTCGCCGCCGCGCGAACGGTCCATCCGCGCACGCACCGCTGGGGCCTTCGTGCCGTCGCCAGCCGCCGCCACGCGAGTGGGCCGTTCGGGCGCGGGCGAAGGAACCACTCGCGAACTCGCCAACGGACCAGCCATCGCGCCGCCAATCACCAGGACGCGACTTGCAATCGACCCAATCGCGCGGAGGTTCCTGTCCGCGGCGCAGGTCGAGCAGCTGGCTGAGCTGCGAGGTCGGCCTGGATGTGTACTGCTTCGGGCCACCGGCGCGTCCACCACCGGCCCGCGCACGCGGACCACCGGCCCACCCGCGCCGCGCACCAGAACGCCCAATCCCCGGCTCACGGCCCCGTCACCTGCCGCCCTTCGGGGCGCAGCGGGCAGGATCCCCGGGCCGGGCAGCGGTCGCAGTCGGGGTTCTCGGTCGCCTCGTAGCCGGGTCCCGTCGCTGATGCGGCGACCTTCCGCACCAGCTCCAGCCACTCGCGGCCGCTCTCGTCGTCCAGTGCGGGCTGCTCCCGCACGGTCGCGCCGGTCTTGTTGTGCGACTTCGCCAGGTACACCAGCTTCGCGCCCCCGGGCCGACGCCCCGAACCGAACGCCCCCAGCAGCACCGACAGCTGGTACGCCGCCAGCTGCGGGTTCACCTCGGCATCCGCCGCGCTCACCGCGGTCTTCCCGGTCTTCAGGTCGACGATCACCGGCCGGCCCTCGCCGTCGTGTTCGAGCCGGTCCACGCGGCCGCGCAGCTTCACCAGCAGCCCGTCGGACCCGACCGGCAGCTCGACCTCGATGTCCTGTTCGATCCCGATCTGCTGCAACTCCGCTCGCGACACCGACAGCCACGTCAGGAAGTTCCGCACCATCTGCTCGACGCGACGGCGCTCCCGCCGCGAGAACCACGGCGCGCCGGCGTCCACCTTCGCCCAGGCGTCGTCCAGCGCCCGGCGCAACCCCTCGTCGTCCGCACCGGACGCCGCGGCCTGCGCCAGCTCGTGCACCAGCGTGCCGGTGATCGCCGCCAGCTGGGCCGGGTCACTGCCCCCGTGACGCTCGATCAGCCACCGCAACGGACACTTCTTCAGGGTATCCACAGTGGACGGCGAGATCCGCACGACGTCGCCCTCGCCGTACAGCGGCTCGTCCGTCGACGCGTCGACGATGCCGTACCACGAATCCGGATGCGCCCCCGGTACACCCGCCCGCGCCAGCCGCGCCAGCTGCCGCGCGGCCCGCGCCCGCCGCGACGGCGACACCTCCGGATCGCACACCGCCCGGCGCAGATCCCCCACCAGCTCGGCCAGCACGAGCGACCGCCCCGGCGGCTTGACCCGCGAGTCCACACCGGACTCGTCGGCGGCGTTGCGCTCCAGGTCGTCGACGAAGCGGGACGGCTGCTCGTCCTCCCCGATCACGGCACTCACCAGCAACGTCCGCTTCGCCCGGCCCAACGCGACGTAGAACAACCGCCGCTCCTCGGCCAGGATCGGCGCCGTCGCCGACACCGTCTCCTCCTCCACACCGGACAGCAGGTCCACCAGCCGCTCGACGCCGAGCAGCGAACCGCGCAGCCGCAGATCCGGCCAGCTGCCCTCCTGCACGTTCGCCACGGCCACGACCGTCCACTCGCGACCCGCCGCGCCGTGCGCGGTCAGCAGCGACACGCCGTCCCCGCGCTGCGCGACCGGCGCGAGGCTGTCGCCCGCGATGTTCTGCGACGAGAGGTAGTCCGCGAACGCCGCGACACCCGCCTTCGGCAACCGGTCCACGTAGTTCCCGGCCGCGTGGAACAGGGCGACCACCGCGTCCAGATCACGGTCGGCCTGCGCACCCAGCGTCCCGCCGCGCGCCGAAAGCCGCACCCACCGCTTCTGCAGGCCGCTTTCCTTCCACACGTCCCACAGCACCTGCTCGACACCCGCGCCCCGCTCGATCGCGGCGCGCGCGATCGCGATCAGCCCGCCGACCCGCCGGATCGGCGCCGCCTCGGCCTCCGCCAGTCCAGCAAGCTTGTCGTTGTCCCGCAACACTTCCACGAGCAGCTCGTCACTGGACCGCTCACCGCCACCGGCGAGCTCCAGCCGCCGCAGACCCCGTCGCATCCGGCGCAGCGCCAGCGGGTCCGCACCGCCGAGCGGGGACGCCAGCAGCATCTCGGCGAGGTCGGCGTCGAGCACCTCCGGATCGGCGGCCACGCGCAGCACCGCCAGCAACGGCCGCACCGCGGGCTGGCGGGCCAGCGGCAGCTCCTCGAGCGCCGACGCGATCGGCACTCCCGCCGCGCGCAACGCCCGCTGCAGCACCGGGAACGACCGCCCCGGCGAGCGCACCAGCACGGCCATCTCCGACCACGGCACCCCGTCGATGAGGTGCGCGCGGCGCAGCTGGTCGGCGACCCAGCTCGCCTCCGCCGACGGAGTCGGCAGCAGCCGGACCTTCACCTCGCCCGGCTCGGTCCCCGGGTCGACGGCGATCGCGCGGTGCCGGTTCGCCCCCGGCAGCGTCGCGCCGAGCTTCGTCACCGCCTCGTGCACGGCCAGGCTCAGCCGGTGGGTGCGGGTGAGCGTGATCGTGCGGCCGCCGTCGGAGTCGGCCCGGGACAGCAGGTTCGGGTCGGCGCCGCGGAAGGAGAAGATCGCCTGGTCGGGGTCGCCGGTCACGACGAAGTCCGCGGCCGCGGTGCCGAGCAGCCGCAGCAGGCGGAACTGCAGGTGGTCCAGGTGCTGGGCGTCGTCGACGAACACGTGCCGGATGCGCGCCTGCTCGCGGGCCAGCAGGTCCGGGTCGCCCTCCAGCTCGACCAGCGCGCTCGCGACCAGCTCGGCCGCGTCCAGCGCGGGCGAACCGGGCGCGCCCAGCGCGTTGCCGCCCGCGCCCTGCAGGACCGTGACCTCTTCGTACTGCCGCCAGAACGCGCCGGCCGCCACCCACTCCGGACGGTCCTTGCGCCTGCCGAGTTTGACCAGGTCCTCCGGGCCCAGACCGCGTTCGGCGGCGCGCAGCAGCAGGTCTCGCAGCTCCTCGGCGAAGCCCGGCACGGCCAGCGCTGGCCGGAGCTGCTCGGGCCAGTTCTCCGCGCCATGGGCGAGGTCGCCGGCCAGCAGCTCGCGGACCACCACGTCCTGCTCCGGGCTGGACAGCAGCCGCGGCGCGGGCAGGTCCTGCAACCCGGCCTGCAACCGCAGCAACGAGAACGCGTACGAGTGGACCGTTCGCACGATCGGCTCACGGATCGTGCGCGGCGCCCCGTCGGCGGCGTGCGCGGTGACGCGGCGCGTGATGTCCGCGCGCAGGGCGTTCGCGGCGCGGCGCGACGCGGTGAGCACCAGCAGGCGCTCCGGATCGACGCCACCCGCGATGCGGTGCGCGGCGGCGCTGGTGATCAGCGTCGTCTTGCCGGTGCCCGGCCCGCCGAGGACCCGGACGAACCCGCGCGGCGCCTCCAGCACCGCCCGCACGTCGTCGTCCCAGTGTTCCGGGCGCGGCCGGCCGGCGGGCAGCCGAACCAGCCGCGCGCCCGTCCGGGACCGGGTGCCCTCTCCGCTCACGTCTGGCATGGAACCACGCCCCGCCGACAGAACCGGGGACCGGCACACGTTGGCGGTAACTTGGTCACGTGGACGAGGAGCTGCACGAGCGGGTGCGCGAGGTGGTCGCCACGGTGCCGCCGGGGAAGGTCGCCACGTACGGTGACATCGCGGCGATCGCCGGGGCCCCCTCGCCCCGGATGATCGGCCGGATCCTGTCCGAGGACGGCGCGGACCTGCCGTGGCACCGGATCCTGCGCGCCAACGGAACGCCCGCGCCGCACCTGGTGCACCGCCAGCTGGAGCTGCTCCGGGCCGAAGGAGTGCTCGCCGACGGCCAGAAGGTGAACCTGAAGACCTACCGCTGGCGCCCGTAGCGGGCCCTCCGGCCGAGGACCGCCCGCTACGAACCCAGCTCCGTGACCAGCAGTTTCACCAGCGCACCGAGCCGTTGCCGCTCCGGTTGCAGCGTCGGCACGCCCGCCTCGGTGAACGGCGCCGCCGTCACCGGGCCCACGCAGGCGCACACCACGTCCCCCCGCAGGGCCTGCACCAACGAATCGTAGGTGCCGCGCGAGCGGGCCAGCTCCAGCATGTTCGCGCTGGCCGGGGCGCTCGTGAACGCCAGCGCGTGCACCCGGCCCTCCAGCACGCCGTCCAGCAGGGAGTGCGCCGGCGCCAGGTCGGCGGGCCACTCCCACCGGTACGGCTGCACCTCGATCACCCGGGCACCGGCCTCGCGCAGCGGTGCGATGTACTCGGGCAGCGGCGAGCCGTGCAGCTGAACGGCCAGGCGCGCACCGCTCACGCCGGCGTCCAGCACGTGGCCGAACAGCTGCCGGTTGCTCTCCTCGGGCGCGGCCCACTCCTCGGTGAGCCCCACGCCGCGCACGGCGCCCGTGCCCTTCGGCCCGCGGACGAACACCCGCGCCCGGGTCAGGGACGCCAGCAGGTCGTCCCGCAGGCCCCAGCCCTCGGCGGCCTCGATCCACCCGCGGAAACCGGCGCCGGTGGTGACGGCGAGGACGTCCAGCGGCTCGGCGAGGACCTCTTCGGTGGCCGCGCGCAACCGGGCGTCGTCCGGGAGCGGCACGATGTGGATCAGCGGCGCGTGCCGCACGGTGGCCCCGTTGCGTTCCAGCGCGCCGATGAACTCCCCGGCCCGGCGTTCCGCCGTCACCCCGATGGTGACCCCGCTCAGGTCACCCATAGAACGCCCCCATCCGGCCCACCGCCGCGGCCACCTGGTCACGCAGCTCAGCGGGTTCGAGCACCTGCAGCTCGGGCCCGAACCGCAGCAGCTCGCCCAGCGCCGGCGCGCCGGGCTCCACCGGTAACTCCACGCGCAACCACCCGTCGTCGTCGGGAACGTCCGGGCACTCCCGCAGGGCGCGGGCGCCCACCGCTCCCAGGTAGAACGGTACGAGGTCCCGGCCCAGCGGGGAAAGCCTGACCACAGCGACCCGCGGGTACATCCGCCGCTCGAACTGCTCCGACCACTCCCGCCAGTACGCGGTGAGGTCGAACCCCGCCGGGCGCTCGAACGCACCGCCGGGCTCGAGCGCGAGTATCCGGGACACCCGGTAGGTCCGGGTCGCACCGTCGCAGTGAGCGGCAAGGTACCAGTTCCCGGCCTTGAGGATCAGCCCCAGTGGCTCCAGGACCCGGTTCGTCTCACTGCCGTCCCACCGCCGGTACCGGACGGAAACCCGCCGCGCGTCCCAGACCGCCTGCGCCACCTCGGCCAGCCGTGGCAGGCTTTCGATACCGCGGAACCAGCCGGGAACGTCGAGCACGAACCGCTCGGCGACCTTGCCCGCGCGGCTGCGCAGCTCGTCCGGCAGCGCCGCGTAGAGCTTGAGCTGGGCGGCGGTCAGCACGGTGCCCAGGCCCAGCTCGGCGGCCGCGTCCGGCAGCCCGGCCAGCGGCAGCGACTGGGCCTCCTCACCGGTCAGGCCGGTCAGCCGGGTGCGGTAGCCGTCGAGCAGCCGGTACCCGCCTGACCGGCCCCGCTCCGCGTAGACCGGGACACCGGCCGCCGAGAGCGAGTCGATGTCCCGGTACACGGTCCGCACCGACACCTCGAGCTCCTCCGCCAGCTCCTCGGCGGTCATCCGGCCGCGGCTCTGCAACAGCAACAGCACCGACAGCAACCTGCTCGCACGCACGGGTCCAGTATTTCCCGAAAACCTGACAGAAGATGTCAGTCATGGTTCGCATACTGGGCTCATGACGAACACTTTCACCATGCGCAGCTGGGACGAGAAGGTCGTGAGCGGCCCCGAGGACGGCCCCCGGTACGCCCACGCGCACGCCACGTTCACCTACTCGGGGCTGATCGAGGGCGAGTCGGCCTGCGACTACCTGCTGTACTACCCGGGCGAGGGCTACACCGGCAGCACGCAGACCGCGCCCGGGTTCGAGCGGATCGAGGGCAGCGTGGACGGCCGGAAGGGCAGCTTCGTGATCCGGCACGACGTGTCCTACGGTGCGAACGGCATCCAGGGCACGTTCACCGTCGTCGAGGGCTCGGGCACCGGGGAACTGGCCGGGCTGACCGGCACGGGCACGATCGGAGGAGCGAGCGAAACCGTGGACTACACCTTCGACCACCGGTTCTGATGCTCGACGTCGACCGCGAGCAGGTGCTCGCCCACCGGATCGCGGCGCAGGGCCTGCACCGCGACCGGTCCGACCCGGGCGAGCTGAGCGTGTTCGACCTCGGTCTGCAGAGCACGCAGCGCGACACCGCGGCGATCTCCCTCGCGGCGCGGCTGCCCGGCGCGATCACGGAAGAGTCCGTTGTGGACGATTCGCGGTTCGTGCTGGCGTGGACGCACCGCGGGGCGCCGCACTTCCACCGCGCCGGCGAGATCGCCCGGGTCACCGCGGCGCTGGTCCCGCTCGGCGAGGAGGACGCGATGGCGCGGATGGGCTGGCAGCGCAAGCAGGTCGAGGCGGCCGGGATGGGCGCGCTCGAGGGCCTGTTCACCGCGGCCAGGGCGCTGCGGAAGGTGGTCACCGGTGTGATGACCAAGGGCGCGGCGAGCGAAGCGGTCACGAAGATCATCCCGGACGGCCTGTCGTACTGGTGCCGGGGCTGCCAGGCCACGCACATCCTGGAGCAGGTCATGCGGCTGGCGGCGATCCACGGCGGGGTGCGGCTGGAGGCCGGGGCGCAGCCCGCGACACTCGCGCCGCTCCCCGGTCGCGGCCGGATGCGCACCACACCGGATCCGGCCGCCGCGACGGCCGTCGTGCGCGACTACCTGCGCCTGCACGGCCCGGCGACGCCGAAGGAGGCGGCCGGTTTCGTCGGCACGACGGCGACCCTGGTCCGGCAGATGTGGCCGGAGGATCTCGTCGAGGTGCGGGTGGCCGGCCGGAAGGCCTGGCTGCCCGGGGCCGAGGTGGCCGCGCTGGAGAACCCGCCGGAGCCGGCCGTCGTGCGGTTGCTGCCGCCGTGGGATCCGTTCCTGCAGTCGCGGGACCGGAACGTCCTCGTGCCGGACCGGGCGCGGCAGAAGGAGGTCTGGCGGATCCTGGGCAACCCCGGGGCGCTGCTCGCGGACGGCGAAGTGGCCGGCGTCTGGCGGTCGAAGGGCAGCGGGCGCAAGCGGCTCGACTTCACGATCACCGCCTTCGACCCGCTCCCACCGGCGACGCGGACGGCCGCCGAGGAGGAAGCCGAGCGCGTCGCGAAGACGCGCGGGTTCCTGGATCTCCGGGTGACCTGGAACTGAGTCCGGACAACCGGGCGCGTCCCCGGAGCCGTGGTGGTGGAAACCCTCGAGGAGGGTGTCGGCCGGCGGCTGCTTCCCGCGGCGCTCCCACCGCTGTCGAGCGCGGTGATCTGCGCGCCGAGGCGGCGGGCTCGCGCCTCGGCGTCGGCCCGGCTCATCCGGTGCCCAGCTGACCCACGTCCGGCGGGGTGCCGTAACCGCCCATCTGCCCGATGCTCGGTGGCCGCTGGGTCGAGCTGCCCGAATGCCCGATCACGAAACCCGCGCTGCCACCGGCGACCAGCGCCGCGGCGGCGATGATGCCCGCGATGCCCCGCGACAGCCGGGCGGCCTCGGGTTTGGCCGGTGGGCTGCCGCCCCAGGTCGAAGGTGCGGCGGGGACCGGCGGGTGCACGGCGGTAGTGTCCTGCGCGTCGGCCCGGTCCTCGGCGGGCCCGGCCTCGCTACGAGCAGGATCGGTTGTCATCGCGTCGTCCCTCCCGGGAGTCGGTTCCTCGTGCACCCGAGGTACCCGGCCGCCGCGGATGTGGCCCACCGGGTTTCGGTGTGCGAACCGCAAGCCTCAGGCGGCGACCGCCGACCGGCGCTGGGCCCGCTGGTACCGGGCCAGCACCAGGCCGACCACGCCGGGGTGCACGCCGAGCGGCTCGGCGACCACGTCCGCACCCGCGCCCAGCACCTTCCGCTGGAACAGGCCCGGCGCGAGCAGCCACGACGCGACCGCCACGCGCCGTCCGCGTCCGCGGGCCGCCGCGACCGCGTCGTCGACCGACGGCTGCGCCGTCGCCACGTGACCAACCCGCACGGAGGTCTCCAGCAGGGCATCCAGCCGATCCGCCGCCACGCGAACCTCCGCCAGCGCACGCGGATCGCTCGACCCCGCCGCGGCCAGCACCACCGCGTCACCCGCGCGGTAGCCCGCGCACTCGAGCCGGTCGCGCATCACGCCGACCAGTTCCGGCGCCGGGCCGAACGGGTCGGCCAGCAGGGTGTTGCGGTGCCCGCTCGCGGCGATCTGCGCCGGGATGTCCGTCCGCACGTGATACCCCGCGGCGAGGAACGCCGGCACGACGACGGCCTGGTAGCCGCGCACCGAGTCGAGCACGGTCGCCACGTCGGGCTGCCGCACGTCGGCGTAGGCCACGCGCACCGGCACCGGTGTCCGGGCCCGCACGCGCTCCGCCAGTTCCTCCACCACCCGCGCGCCCCGGGGGTCCCGCGTTCCGTGCGCCGCCAGCACGATCACCGTTCCACCGCCAGCCGGTATCCCCGCTTCACCACGGTCTGCACGAGCTTCCCTTCCCCGAGCGACGTGCGCAGCCGCCCGATCGCGGTCTCCACCGCGTGTTCCTCACCGCCGCCGGGCAGTGCGGCCGTCAGCTCGCGCCGCGACACCACCCGGCCCGGCTCGCGGGCCAGCGCCCGCAGCACCGCCATCGGCGCGGGCGCCACCTCGCGCAGGTGACCGTCCACAATGGCCGCCTGGCCACGCAGCTCGATCTGCCGCCCGGCCGCGCACAGCCTGGGCGACCGCTCCACCAGCGCCTGCGCGACGGTGCGCGCCAGCGCGCCGATCCGCGCCCGCTCCGGCTGGACCGTGGGAATCCCGACGGCGGCCAGCGGCGCGGCGGTGATCGGCCCGACGCACGCGACCAGCACCCGGCGGGTCAGCGCCTCGACCAGCGCCGCCAGCCGTCCGGTGCGCTTGGCCATCGCCAGCGTGCTCGCCGCGGCCGGCGCGCTGGTGAACGGCATCGCGTCCACCGAACCGTCCAGCACCGCGTCGATCAGCCGGTCCAGCGGCCCCGGATCGGACGGCCCGACCCAGCGGTACACCGGCACCTCGATCACCTCGGCACCGGCCTCCCGCAACGACTCCACGAAGTACGGCAGCGGTTCGCCGTGCAACTGCACCGCGATCCGCTGACCCTCCACACCGGACTCCAGCAGGTGCTGCACCAGCTCGGCGCTGCTCTCCGACGCCGGCGAGTAGCTCTCGGACAGCCCGGCCGCCCGGATCGCGCCACGCGCCTTCGGACCGCGCGCCAGCAGGGACGCCCTGCCCAGCTGCTCGACCAGCGCCTCACCCAGGCCCCAGCCTTCGGCCGCCTCGACCCAGCCGCGGAACCCGATCCCGGTGGTCGCCACCACGACGTCGACCGGCTCCGCGAGCAACCGCTCCGTCGCGGCGTGCAGCTCGGTGTCGTCGGCCAGCGGCACGATCCGGATCGCCGGCCCGTACCGCACGGTCGCGCCCTTGCGCACCAGCAGGGCGCCGAGCTCGTCCGCGCGGCGCGCGGCGGTGATACCGACCGCGAAACCGGCGAGCGGGAGGGTGGGCGGGGAGTCGATCATGGTTGGACGTACACCACGCCCTCGACCACCCGCACCGGGTAGGTGCGGACAGCCACCGCGTCATCCTCGAGCGAGTGGCCGGTGGCCAGCTCGAAGCGGTGTTTCAGCATGGGCGAGGCGACGTGCGGCACGCCACCGACGTCGCCGATGATCCCGCGCGACAGCACGGCGGCCCTGGTGAACGGATCCACGTTGGACAGCGCGTACACCTCGCCGGCCACGGTGCGGAAGATCGCCACCTGCCTGCCGTCGGGCAGCAGGGCGGCCACCCCGCGCCCGGGGATCAGCCGGTCGAACGCGCAGACCTCCACCACGCCGGTCGAGCGCTTCTCCTCCACCGCGGTCATCGCGACACCACCTCCGGAACACCCAGCAGAACGGGAACTCTCTGGTCGCGTTCCTCGCGGAACGACACGGTCGGGTCGGGGGTGCCCGGCGCGTTCACGAACGAGGTGAACCGGGCGAGTTTCTCCGGGTCCTCGATCACGCCGCGCCACTCGTCGGCGTAGTTCTCCACGTGCTTGGCCATCGCGGCGTCCAGCTCGTCGCAGATGCCGAGCTTGTCGTCGACGATGACCGCGCGCAGGTGGTCCAGGCCGCCGTCCATCTCCTCGATCCACGGCGCGGTGCGCTGCAGCCGGCCGGCGGTGCGGACGTAGAACATCAGGAACCGGTCGATGTAGGTGATCAGCGTGTCCTTGTCCAGGTCGGACGCCAGCAGCTCGGCGTGCCGCGGCAGCGCGCCGCCGTTGCCGCCGACGTAGAGGTTCCAGCCCTTCTCGGTCGCGATCACGCCGAAGTCCTTGCCGCGGGCCTCCGCGCACTCGCGCGCGCAGCCGGACACCCCGGACTTGAGCTTGTGCGGCGACCGCAGGCCGCGGTAGCGCAGCTCCAGCTCGACGGCCAGCCCGACACTGTCCTGCACGCCGTAGCGGCACCAGGTGGAACCGACGCAGGACTTCACCGTGCGCAGCGACTTGCCGTAGGCGTGCCCGGACTCCATGCCCGCGTCCACCAGCCGCTTCCAGATGAACGGCAGCTGGTCCACCGTCGCGCCGAACATGTCGATCCGCTGGCCACCGGTGATCTTGGTGTAGAGGCCGAACTCCTCGGCCACCTCGGCGATCACCTTCAGCTTCGCCGGGGTGATCTCGCCGCCGGGGATCCGCGGCACCACCGAGTACGTGCCGTTGCGCTGCATGTTCGCCAGGAAGTGGTCGTTGGTGTCCTGCAGCGCGGCCTGCTCGCCGGACAGGACGTGACCGCCCTCGCGGTGGGTGGTGTCGAGCGTGGCCAGGATCGAGGCGACCGCCGGCTTGCAGATCTCGCACCCGGAACCGGTGCCGTGCTTGGCGATCAGCTCGCCGAACGTGGTCAGCCGCGTCGCGCTGATGATCTGGAACAGCTCCTGGCGCGAGTGGGCGAAGTGCTCGCACAGCGCCGTGGACTGCTCGACCCCGCAGGCGTCGAGCAGCTTGGCCAGCATCGGCACGCACGAACCGCACGTCGTGCCCGCCTTGGTGCAGCCCTTGATCTTCGCGACGCTGTCGCAGCCGTCGTCGTGGATCGCGCTGGTGATGGCGCCCTTGCTGACCGCGTTGCACGAGCAGATCTGCGCCTCGTCCGGCAGAGCATCCACTCCCACACCGCCGCCCGCGCTTCCGTCGGGCGTGAGCATCGCGGCCGGGTCGGCCGGCAGCGGGCTGCCGACCAGTGGCCGGAGCAGGTTGTAGGCGCTCGCGTCGCCGACCAGCACACCGCCCAAGAGGACGCATCCACCGTGCTCGTCAGGGCTGGACACCACGAGCTTCTTGTAGTAGCCGCCGACCGCGTCGGACAGCACGACCTCGACGGAGTTCTCCGTGGTGGCGTGGGCGTCGCCGAAACTGGCCACGTCCACGCCCATCAGCTTGAGCTTCGTGGACAGGTCCGCACCGGGGAACTCGCCGGCACGGCCGAGCAGCTGCGCGGCGACGATCTCGGCCATCGTGTACCCCGGCGCGACCAGGCCGTAGCAGCGGCCCTCGACCGCGGCGCACTCGCCGACGGCCCAGATGTCCGGGTCGCTCGTGCGGCACGCCAGATCGGTGATGATGCCGCCGCGCTCGCCGACCGCCAGTCCGGACGAGCGGGCGAGGTCGTCGCGCGGGCGGACGCCGGCGGAGAACACCACCAGGTCCAGGTCGAGCTCCGTGCCGTTGGTCAGCCTCGTGAACAGGCGATCGCCGTCCTGCTCGATCTTCTCCGCCGACGTCGCGGTGTGGACGGTCAGGTCGAGCTCGGTGACCAGCTTGCGCAGCAGCCGGCCGCCGCCCTCGTCGACCTGGATCGGCATCAGCCGCGGCGCCATCTCGACCACGTGCGGCGACAGGCCCATGTCGCGCAGGGCCTTCGCCGCCTCCAGGCCGAGCAGGCCACCGCCCACGACCATCGCCGCGGCCCGGCCGCGCTTGGTCGCCTTCGCCCGCTCGACCGCCGCCCGGATCGCGTCCAGGTCCTCGATTGTGCGGTAGACGAAGCACCCCGGCAGGTCGTGCCCCGGCACCGGCGGCACGAACGGGCGCGAACCGGTGGCCAGCACCAGCGCGTCGTAGGGCTGCACGTGCCCGGCGGCCGTGGTGACCGTCTTCGCCGCGCGGTCCACCGAGGTGACGGGGTCGCCCAGCCGCAACTCGACCAGGTCGTCGCCCGCGTAGTCCGAACCGGACAGGGTGAGCGCCCGGACGTCCCACCCGTCCACGTAGGAGGTCAGGGCGACCCGGTCGTAGGCCGGGCGCGGCTCCTCGGCGAGCACGACCACCCGCCAGGTGCCCTCGGTGTCCTCGTCCCGCAGTGCCTCCACCAGGCGGTGGCCCACCATGCCGTTGCCGACGACGACGAGTGTGCGCATTACCGGAACCTCCTGCTCGCGTTCGTGCTGCTTCAGACCCGCGCGCCGGCCAGCGCCAGCCCGCGCTCGCTCACCGGGGCGTCCGACTTGCGGAGGTAGACCGCCCAGGTGAGCGCGAAGCACACCCCGTAGAAGACGAGGAACCCGGCGAACGCCGGCACCCCGCTCTTGGTGTCCAGGAACGACTGGCGGAACGCCAGGTTGATGAACAGGCCGCCGAGCGCTCCGATCGCGCCGGCCAGTCCGATCAGCGCACCGGACCGCTTGCGGGCCTTGAGCAGTTCGGCCGTCTCGTCGGCGCCGGCCGCGATCGCCGCCTTCGCCTTGGTGCGGAAGATGGCCGGGATGCTCTTGTAGGTGGAGCCGTTGCCAACGCCGGTCAGCACGAACAGCACGATGAACGCGGTGGTGAACAGCGCCAGCGACCGCGTGTTCGACGCGATGATCAGGATCGCGGTCATCACCGCCATGCCGACGAACGTCCAGAACGTGACCCGGGAGCCGCCCAGCTTGTCCGCGATCCGCCCACCGACCGGGCGGGCCAGCGACCCGAGGAGCGGGCCGAGGAAGGTCACCGCGGCGGCCTGCAGCGGGGTGCGGCCGAACTGGTTCTGCAGCACCAGGCCGAAGGCGAAGCTGTAGCCGATGAACGAGCCGAAGGTGCCGATGTAGAGGAACGACATGAGCCAGGTGTGGGCGTCGCCGACGACCTCGCGCATCGCCTTCTGGTCGCGCCGCACGGAGGCGATGTTGTCCATGAACAGCGCCGAGCACACCGCGGCGACCACGATCAGCGGGATGTAGATGTAGAGGATGATCCGCGGCGCGCCGGTGCCCGCCGTCGCGATGATCAGCAGGCCGACCAGCTGGATCACGGCCACCCCGAGGTTGCCGCCGCCCGCGTTGAGCCCCAGCGCCACGCCCTTGGCCTTCTCCGGGAAGAAGGTGTTGATGTTGGTCATCGAGGAGGCGAAGTTGCCGCCGCCGACGCCACCGAGAGCCGCGACGACCAGGAACACCCACAGCGGGGTGCCCGGCTCCATCACGATCGCCGCGCCGACGCTGGGGATCAGCAGCAGCGAGGCGCTGACGATCGTCCAGTTGCGACCGCCGAACTTCGCCACCGCCCAGCTGTAGGGCAGCCGCGCGATCGCGCCGATCAGGGTCGGCGTCGAGGTCAGCAGGAACTTGTCCGCGGCCGAGAACCCGTACTGCGGCCCCATGAACAGGACCATGACCGACCACAGTGTCCAGACGGAGAACCCGATGTGCTCGGAGAAGATCGAGAACCACAGGTTGCGGTTGGCGATCTTCCTGCCGCCTGCCTCCCAGAACGATTCGTTCTCCGGATCCCAGTGCTCGATCCAGCGCTTGCGCGCGGTGGTGGTCGTCGTCATGTGCACACTCCTAAGCGGTCGTCGCGAGCCAGTCGGCGATGCCGCACACGGCGTCACGGCAGCTGCCACATCCGGTCGTCGCTCTGGTCACGGAGGCGAGGCCGGTGACGTCGGTGGCCCCGGCGCGGAACGCCTCGACCAGCCGGCCCTTCGTCACCGAGTTGCACCGGCAGACGACGGCGGCCGCCGGGAGGTCGGCGGGGCTCGACGCGACGGTCGCCCCCGCGGGCAACGCGCGTCCCAGCAGGACGGCGAGCCGGTCTTCGGGAACCGGGACACCCCGGTCGAACAGGTGCGTGATGGTCGCGGCGGCATCCGGCGCACCCAGCAGGATCGCGCCGGTCACCCGCTCCTCGCGCACCACGAGCTTGGCGTAGCGGCCGCGGGTCGCGTCGGTCAGGCACACGACCTCGGCGTCGGTGTCACCGGCGTCGGCGTGGACGTCGCCGAGCGCGGTGAGGTCGATGCCGCGGGCCTTGAGCTTGGTGATGACCCGCGTGCCGCGGTAGCGCGCCGCCACGTCGGTGCCGGTCAGCAGGTCCGCCAGCACCCGGGCCTGCTGCCAGGCCGGTTCGACCAGCCCGGAGACGGTGCCGGGGTGCTGGGCGCAGTCGCCGATCGCGTGGATGCGGCCGTCGCTGGTGCGCAGCGCGTCGTCGACCACGATGCCGCGGTCGACCGCCAGGCCGGCCTCGACGGCCGGCGTCGTCTCGCTCCGCACCCCGGTGCTGACGACCACGAGGTCGGCGTGGACCTTGCTGCCGTCGTCGAGCTTGAGGCCGTCGCCGGGCAGGTAGCGGGCGGCGCCGGCGCCGAGCTTGAAATCGATGCCCAACTCGCCCAGCGCGCGGGCGAGCACCCGTCCGGCACCGGCGTCGAGCTGGCGTTCCATCACGTGGCCGACCGGGTGCACGACCGTGACCAGGTTGCCGCGGCCGGCCAGCCCGCGCGCCGCCTCCAGGCCGAGCAGGCCGCCGCCGAGCACCGCGACCGGCGCCCCGGCCTTGGCCGCGTCCAGGATCCGGTCGCAGTCGTCGAGCGTGCGGAAGGTGACCACACCCGGCGCCGGGGTGCCGTCGTCGAGGGTCAGACCTTCGATCGGCGGCAGCCACGGGCGGCTGCCGGTGGCCAGCACCAGCGCGTCGTAGTCCACAGTGGAACCGTCGGTCGTCCGGACGCGGCGCGCCGCGCGGTCGATGTGCTCGGCCTTGACGCCCGTGCGCAGGTCGATGTTGTGCCGCGCGGCCCAGTCCGCGTCGTGCAGCCGGACCATCTCCGGCCGCATGGTGCCGGCGACGACGGCGGAGAGCAGGACCCGGTTGTACGCGGCGTGCGGCTCCTCGCCGATGACGGTCAGCGTGACGCGGGTGCCTTCGGGGTCGCGGGCCCGGATCTCGTCGGCGAGCCGGGCCCCGGCCATGCCGTAGCCGAGCACCACCACCTTGCGGGTCATTCCGCACCGTCCTTCGGGGTCAGGCGAACCGCGCACACCTTGAACTCGGGCATGCGGCTCGTCGGGTCCAGGGCCGGGTTGGTCAGCAGGTTCGCCCGCTGCGCACCGGGGAAGTGGAAGGGCAGGAACACCGTGTCCGGGCGCATGGAGGCGAGGCAGCGCACCCGCGCCGTGGTCTCCCCGCGCCGGGAGACGACGCGCGCCCAGTCACCGTCGGCGAGGCCGTGCCGGGCGGCGGTGTCCGGGTGCACCTCGACGTAGGCCTCTGCGACCACGGCGTTCAGCTCGGCGACCAGCCGGGTCTGGGCGCCCGACTGGTAGTGCTGCAGCACCCGTCCGGTGGTGGCTATCAGCGGGAACTCGTCGTCGGTGGGCTCGGCCGGGCCGCGGTGCTCGACCGGCACGAACCGGGCGCGCCCGTCGGCGTGGGCGAAGGAGTCCAGGAACACGCGCGGCGTGCCGGCGTGCCCGGTGCCCGGCACCGGCCAGTACAGCGCCTCGCCGGCGTGCAGGCGGTCGTAGGTGATGCCGGAGTAGTCCGCGAGCCCGCCCCGCGAGGCCTCGCGGAGCTCGGCGAAGACGGTCTCGGCGTCGGTGGGGAAGCGTTCCGCGGGCTGACCCAGGCGCTGCGCGAGTCCACTGAGGACTTCCAGGTCGCTGCGCACCCCGGACGGCGGGTCGAGCGCGCGCTGCCGCAGCAGGACCCGGCCCTCGAGGTTGGTCATCGTCCCGCTCTCCTCGGCCCACTGCGTGACCGGGAGGACGACGTCGGCCATCGCGGCGGTCTCCGACAGCACGAAGTCCGCAACCACGAGGAGGTCCAGGCTGCCCAGGCGCTCCGCGACGTGCGCCGACCGCGGGGCCGACACCACGACGTTGCTGCCGAAGACGAGCATCGCCCTGGGGCCGGTCTCGGTGCCGAGCGCGTCGAGCAGCTCGTAGGCGGACCGGCCCGGGCCGGGCAGCGAAGCCGGGTCCACGCCCCACACCCCGGCGACGTGCTCGCGGGCCGCCGGGTCGTCGATCTTGCGGTAGCCGGGCAGCTGGTCGGCCTTCTGACCGTGCTCGCGGCCGCCCTGGCCGTTGCCCTGACCGGTGAGGCAGCCGTAGCCGGAGCCCGCGCGGCCGGGCAGGCCGAGCGCGAGCGCGAGGTTGATCCACGCGCTGACGGTGTCCGACCCGCTCGCGTGCTGCTCGGTGCCCCGTGCGGTGAGGATGTAGGCGTTGCGTGCGCCGGCCAGCAGGGCGGCCACACGCCGCTGGTCCGCGGCCGCGACGCCGGTGATCCGCTCGACGCGCTCCGGCCACCAGCGGGCCGCGATCTGCCACACCGCCTCGAAACCGCGGGTGCGCTCGTCCACATAGGACCGGTCGAGGCGGCCGTCGGCGACGAGCGCGTGCAGGATGCCCAGCGCCAGCGCGAGATCGGTGCCCGGCGCGGGCGCGAGGTGCAGGCTCGCCTGCCCGGCGGTCGGGGTTCGGCGCGGGTCCACCACGATCAGCCCGCCGGCGTCGATCGCCTTGCGCAGGTGCTGCATGAACGGCGGCATCGTCTCGGCCGGGTTCGACCCGACCAGCAGGACCGCGTCGGCCTCACCGATGTCGGTCAGCGGGAACGGCAGGCCGCGGTCGAGGCCGAACGCCCTGGTGCCGGCCGCCGCCGCGGACGACATGCAGAACCGTCCGTTGTAGTCGACCTGCGAAGTGCGCAGCGCGACCCGCGCGAACTTGCCCAGCAGGTAGCTCTTCTCGTTGGTCAGGCCACCGCCGCCGAAGAGCGCGACGCCGTCGCGGCCGTGTTCGGCCTGCACCTCGGTGATCCGGCGCGCGACGAGGTCGAGCGCGTCGTCCCAGGTCGCGGGCACCAGGTCGCTGTCCACCCGGACCAGCGGCGTGGTCAGCCGCGCCGGGGTGGTGAGCAGGCTGCCCGAGGTCCAGCCCTTCTGGCACAGGCCGCCGCCGTTGGTGGGGAACTCGCGGGGTGCGACAGCGGTGCCGGACAGGCTCATCCCGCACTGCAGGGCGCAGTAGGGGCAGTGGGTGGCCACCGCGGCCCGGGGTTCTGCCGTGAGCGTCACGCGCACCTCCTTCCGTCGTGGTGATGACGGTAGGAACGGCGTGTTACCTGGAAACTCCCGAATGTTTCAGGCGTTTGACATTGCTACGGCGTTTCCGGCGGTGCCCGGTGAGAAGTGACGCGGGCTACAGGATTTCGCTCACCGCGGCCGCCGCGGCGCGCAGACCGTCCAGCGAAGCGGCCGTGGCGCGCGGGCTGAGCGCGTTGCCCGCCAAGCGGAACAGCACGGCGCGCAACAGCAGCTGGGGCCATTCCGGCAGGTGGGCCCAGCGCTCGAGGAACTCGGGCGCGGCGTCCCCCCACGCGACCGCGTCCACGGCGGCAACCGCGGCGCCCCACTCGGCGGGCCGGTGGAACGGGTCGAAGTCGACGATGCCCGGCGGCGCGTCCCCGTCGAACAGCACAGCGCCGAACAGGTCACCGGGCACCACCTGGTCCGGCAGGTCCACGGGTCTTCGCGCGACCGCGAGCACCTCGAACCAGCGGCCGCCCTTGGCCTCGTCCACGGGCACGTCGGCCTCGCCCCACGCGACCCGGTCGGCGATCGCGTCGGGATCGGTACGGGCGCCGAGGAACGGGGGCCGGGGCAGGCCGGACAGGGCGTGCGCGAGCTTGAGGGCCGCGAGCATGATCTCGTCGTGCCGGTGCTGGGGCGCGCCCGTGAGGAAGTGGCGCGCGGACCAGCCGGCGACGATCCACCGGCCGTCCCTGGCCCTGATCGGACGGGCGATGCGCAGGTCCGGCACGTCCAGTGCGTGGAGGGTCTGCGCGAGCCAGAGGGCCTTCGGACGATCCTCGACCGGGGTGAGCACCGTGTCACGGCAGCGGTGGGCGCGGCCGCCCGGGAGGGGTTCGGGCGTGGTGCCGCTGAGCCCGAACGCCATCAGCACGGCGCCCGGTGGGGGCTGGCGTGCTCTCGGACCGGCGGACACGCGCCGAGATTACCCCGCCGGGACGACGTTTTCGGCGCGGTCAGGCCTCCGGCTCGGCGGCCGGGAAGAGGATCGGACTGAGCAGGTAGCGGGAGCGTTCGCCGGTGGCGTCGTTGGTCAGGTGAGGCGTGATCGCCTGGCGGAGGCCGGCGATCAGGTGGTCCCGTTCCGCCTCGCTCAGCCAGAGCGCGTGCTGCCGGAAGCCGACCTGGTCGCGCACCGGGTCCGGGTCGTGGTCGAGGTAGGCGCCGAACTCGGCGACCAGGGTGGCGACGGCGGCGGCGAACGCCTTCCGGTAATCCTCGGTGCCGAGGTCGGCGGGGTCGATGACCGCCTGGTCCCGCCGCAGCCGGTAGCGCCGCTCGACCGCCCCCCGGACGCGCCGCTCCCCCGCCGTTTCGAGGACGCCGGCGCCGGCGAGCACGTCGACGTGCCGGTAGACGGTGGCCTTCAAGACGCCGGGCAGCCGCTCGCGTGGATGTGGGAACCCCCGGACTACGCGGTCCCGGAGTCGTTCGTCGAACACGAGGTGGCCGGCACGCTGACGCTGCCCGTGGCGTCCGGCCCGCGGCCCGGCGTGGTGCTGCTCGCCGGTGGCGGGCCGGTGGACCGGGACGAGACGAGCGGCCCGAACAAGCCGCTGAAGGACCTGGCGTGGGGCCTGGCGAGCCGGGGCGTGGCCGTGGTCCGGTTCGACAAGCGGTCCGGCGGGGTGACGATGGCCGAGGAGTACGTGCCGGACTCCGTCGCCGCGGTGCGCCTGGTCGCCACCGAGTCCGATCGGGTGTTCCTGGTGGGGCACAGCATGGGCGGCAAGGCGGCGCCCCGGGTCGCCGCGTCCGAGCCGCCCGTCGCGGGGCTGGTGATCCTGGCCGGCGATACGCAGCCGATGCACGAGGCCGCGGTGCGGGTCGCGCGGCACCTCCGGTCGATCGGCGCCGTGCCGGCCGAGCTGGTCGACGCGATCACCCGGCAGGCGGCGGCCGTGAGCCAGCTGACCCCGTCGGCCCCGGCCGAGGACCTGCTGTTCGGGTTCCCCGCGTCGTACTGGCTGGACCTGCGCGACTACGACCCCGTCGCCACGGCCGCCGCCGTGGACCGTCCGATCCTCATCCTGCAGGGCGGCCGCGACTACCAGGTCACCGTCGCCGACGACCTCGCCCGCTGGCGCGCCGGGCTCGCGGACCGCGACGACGTCACGATCCGGGTGCACGAGGCGGCCGACCACCTCTTCTTCCCCGGCACGCAACCCTCGACACCGGCCCAGTACGCCGAACGGCAGCACGTGGACGCCGCGGTGATCGACGACATCGCGAGCTGGATCCAGCGATGAGAAAGGCCCGCCGCGGCGAACCGCGGCGGGCCTGTCACCAGAGCCGGCTCAGTAGGTCGGCAGGCTCTTGTCGATCTGGTTGGCCCAGGCCAGCACGCCGCCACCGAGGTGGGTGGCGTCCTTGAACCCGGCCCGGTGCAGCGCCGCCAGCGCCTCCGCCGACCGCGCGCCCGACTTGCAGTGCAGCACGATCGGCTTGTCCTGCGGCAGCTCCGCCAGCGCCTCGCCGGAGAGGATGCGGTCCTTCGGGATCAGCTTGGCGCCCTTGATGTTCACGATCTCGTACTCGTGCGGCTCGCGGACGTCGATGAGCGCGAAGTCCTCACCCGCGTCGAACTTGGCCTTCAGCTCGGCCGGGGTGATGGTGCTGCCCGACGCCGCCTGCTGCGCCTCGTCCGACACGACACCGCAGAACGCCTCGTAGTCGATCAGCTCGGTGATCTTCGGCGTCTCCGGGTCCTTGCGGATCTTGACCTCGCGGTAGCGCATCTCCAGCGCGTCGTAGCTGATCAGGCGGCCGAGCAGCGGCTCACCGATACCGGTGATCAGCTTGATCGCCTCGGTCACCATGATCGAGCCGATCGAGGCGCACAGCACGCCCAGCACGCCGCCCTCGGCGCACGAGGGGACCATGCCCGGAGGCGGCGGCTCGGGGTAGAGGTCGCGGTAGTTCAGGCCCTGCCCGTTCGGCGCGTCCTCCCAGAACACGCTGACCTGGCCCTCGAACCGGAAGATCGAACCCCACACGTACGGCTTGCCCAGCAGCACGGCGGCGTCGTTGACCAGGTACCGGGTCGCGAAGTTGTCGGTGCCGTCGAGGATCAGGTCGTACCCGCGGAACACGTCCAGCGCGTTCGCGGTGGTCAGCTGCTCGGTGTGCAGGATGACGTCGACGAACGGGTTGATCTCGGCGATCGACTCCTTGGCCGAGACGGCCTTGGGCTTGCCGATGTCGGACTGACCGTGGATGACCTGGCGCTGCAGGTTCGACTCGTCGACGACGTCGAAGTCGATCACGCCGAGCGTGCCCACACCGGCGGCTGCGAGGTACAGCAGAGCGGGGCTGCCGAGGCCACCGGCACCGATGACCAGGACCTTCGCGTTCTTCAGCCGCTTCTGCCCGTCCATCCCGACATCCGGGATGATCAGGTGCCGACTGTAGCGGGCCACCTCTTCCTTGGTGAGCTCGGCCGCCGGCTCCACGAGCGGCGGCAGTGTGCCTGCCATCGGTCCTCCAAATCGCGCGGCTGTCAGTGTCGCTTCCCCCAGTATCCACAACACGCAGCGCAACCGGACTCTTCCCGGCCTCCCACGATGTGGGAATCAGCCGCCGCCGGGAACCTTGTCGCCGAAGTCGAGCACCGGCCACGCGTTCGGCACGCAGGTCTTGCCGTCCGCGGGCACGGCCTTCGAGTTGTACTTGTCCACCGAGTTCAGCTGGGCCACGTAGTCGTTGGAGACCCCGAACGTCTGCTGCATCATCACGGGCGCCAGCGCGCCGTTCTCCTTGCAGCCCACGTGGCTGTTGCCCAGCGCGTGCCCGACCTCGTGGTTGATCGCGTACTGCCGGTACAGCCCGAGGTCGGTGAACGCGAGCGCGCCGCGCACCCACCGGGCGAGGTTGATCACCACGCGGTGGTCGAACGACCGCGAGTAGCACGACGTCGGGAACTGGATGTCGAACCCGCAGACGTCCGGCCGCTTCGCGGTGTCCGGAGTGGTGAGGCTCACGCGGAAGTCGATGTCCGGCGCGTCCGCGCCGACCCGCTGCAACTTGACCTTGCCGGTGCCGATCCAGCTGCGCACGTCCGACAGGGTCCGCTCCACGGCGCTGGCGAACGCGTCGTCGCCGGCGTAGCTGGACGGGTCGATGCCGTTCTCGACCTCGATCGTGTAGTGGTAGACGGTCCCGCCGCTGCCGACCTCCTTGCCGCTCACGCCGTCGGGCGGCACCGGCACCACGTGGTAGGCCATCGCGCCGCTCTGCGTGAAACCACCGCCGGTGGGCAGCTCGGCGGTGGGGATGTTCAGGTCGCGGGGCGGGGCCGGTTGTTCCTCCGGCCCCGGATCTTCGACGCCCACGCCCTCCCTGGACTGGGCCGAGTTCGACGGCGGCGCCGGTTCACCCGCGGTGTTGAACGCCACCAGGACGGTGATCACGACCAGCACCGGCAGGGCGTACACCCGCCAGCCGTAGGTGCCGACGAGACGGCGCACCTTGCCCCGGCGGCGACGCGCCTCGCGGGCCTCCTCCGGGTCCTGCTCGAGCTGCGCCTGCGGCGGTTTCCAGGACGCGGCCAGCGGCTCGGCCTGGACGCGGCGGCTGCGCGGGCGGTAGCGGTCCTCGCTCAGGCGGACCGACGACCGGTCCGGGGAAGGTGCGTACTGCGTCCGCCGCCCCTCGCCACGCTCGCCCCTGCTCGCCCGGTTCACGGCTCCCAGATTGCCACATGCGCAGAGTTACGCAACGCGCGACCAACCCGTCACTCTGCGGGCTCGACGTCACTCGAATGGGCTACCACGAACCGGCGGCCACCTGTTCCCACATACCCAGAATCGCCTTCGCTACGACAACCGGGCGTTCCATCTGCGCCACATGGCCGGTGCGGGGTAGGACGAGCAGCCGAGCGCGCGGCAGCAACTCGGCGGTACGGGCGGCCCGCCGGACCGAGATCACCTTGTCCTCGGTGCCCCACACCACCAGCGTCGGAACCGTCACCGTCGGCGCGACCCGCCACAGCGACGCGGCGCCGCGGGCGAACCAGGTCCGGAAGATGCCGAACGTACTGCGCGACATCGCCGTGTTCGCCCAGGCCAGCTCGGCGCGCGCGGAGTGCTCCTCGACCAGCTCGGCCATCCGGTGCTCGGGGAAGGAACCCGGATCGGCGAAGCACAGCTTGATGACCTGTTGCGCGCGTTCCCGTGCGGTGTAGGCCGCCAGCTTGCGGCGCGCCCTGCGGCCCAGCAGCGGCAGGTAGGCCAGCGCCATCAGCGGATCGGACAGCCGCCGCGGGTCGGGGCGCCGGTCGGGCATCGCCGGCGAGATCAGCGTGAGCGTCTTGACCAGGTGCGGGTGCCGGGCCGCGAGGAGCAGCGCCACCGCGCCGCCCATCGAGTTGCCGACCAGGTGCACCGGCCCGCGGTCCAGGCCTTCGGCGAACTTCCGCACCACCTCGGCGTGCGCGTCGAGGCTGAAGTCGAAGGCCCGTTCCGGCTCGGAGAACCCGAACCCGGGCAGGTCGACGGCCACCCCGCCCGCGGTCGGCGCCAGCAGCGCGGCCAGGTCCGTCCAGTTCGTCGACGAGCCGCCGAGCCCGTGCACGTAGAGCACGGTCTCCTCCTCGGCGCCCGGGGTGCGCCGGACGTGCAGGGAAACGCCGCCGACGTGTTCCGTACCGCCGGGCCACGGCGGGAGTTCCGGGTCGAGTTCGGGTAACTCACGAGTGGACAGCGGTACGTGGGTGACGGGCACCCGGGGCGCCCCGGCGTCCGGGGCCGGCCGGGAACTCGGGACGGTGTCGGTCATGGATTCAGGATGCCTACCCACCCGGCCCTTGGCGACTCGGCGATACCGGCGAGTAATCTCGAACGGGTTCTTTGGGAGGAAAGCATGACGGAGACTGCGGCGGCGCAACAGCGGGGAGTCCGGCTGCCCCGGACCGAGCGGCGCGCTCAGCTTCTGGCCGCGGCGCAGCGGGTCTTCTCGGCCAACGGGTACCACGCGGCGGCCATGGACGAGATCGCCGAGCAGGCCGGTGTCAGCAAGCCCGTGCTGTACCAGCACTTCCCCGGCAAGCTCGACCTCTACACGGCCCTGCTGGAGAACCACGTCGACGAGCTGGTCGCCCGGGTGGGCGAGGCGCTCGCCTCGACCACCGACAACAAGCTGCGCGTGCGCGCCGCCGTCGGCGCCTTCTTCGACTTCGTCGCCAGCGAGACCGGCGCCTTCCGGATGATCTTCGAGTCCGACCTGCGCGGCGAGCCCGTCGTGCAGGAGGCCGTGGACCGCGCGACCACCGAGTGCGTCAACGCGATCACCGAGACCATCACCTCGGACGCGGGCCTGGACGAGGGCCGCGCACGCCTGCTGGCGGTCGGCCTGGTCGGGTTGAGCCAGGTCAGCGCCCGGTTCTGGCTGGCCCACCACAGCACGATGAGCCGCGAGGAGGCCGTCGCCCTGACCGCGACGCTCGCCTGGCGCGGCATCGGCGGCGGCTTCCCGCTCCAGCACGCCCCCGGCGAGGCGTAGCTCAGACCTTCAGCAGGCGGCTCAGCCGGGCCGCCACCTCCCGCGTCCGCTCGTAGGTCAGCTCGTGACCGGCGCCCGGGAACAGCACGAACTCCGCGTCCGGCAGCTCCTCGGCGATCACGCGCGCGTGGTGCACCGGCGTGATCCGGTCCCGGTCCCCCACCAGCACCACCGCGGGCGTGTCGCGCAGGGTGGCCAGCGCCTTGCGCCGGTCGTGCTCGGACATCGAGTCGCGGAACCCGCCCACGCTGCGCGGGTGCGCCCGCAGGAACTGCTCCGTCATCGCCCGCACGTCGGCCCGTCGGACCTTCTTCCCGAACGCCAGCCACTTCACCGACGGGCGCGCCAGCGGTGCCGGGATCGGCACGTGCTCGGCACCCCAGCGGTTCAGCAGCCGCCCGAACGCCTTGTCCACGCGGGCCGCGACCCGCCCCGCGGTGCCGTCGAGGCCCAGCGTGAGCCGGTCCATGTCGCAGCAGGACGTGGCGATGAACGCCACCCCGGCGACCCGCGACGCGACCAGGTCCGGGTGCCGTTCGGCCAGGGCCATCACGGTCATCCCGCCCATCGAGTGCCCGGCCAGCACGAGCTTGCCCTCGGGCACCAGCTCCGCGATCAGCTCGGCGAGGTCGTCTGCCAGCTGCGCGACCGTCGCGGTGCCCGGCCGCGCCGGCTCGGACAGGCCGTGCCCGCGGTGGTCGTAGCGCAGCACCTGGACGCCGGTGGGCAGCAGCGGCAGCACCGGGTCCCACTCCAGGTGGTCCTGGGTCCACGCGTGCACCAGGACCAGGGTGACCGCGGCGTCGCGCGGCCCGGACAGATCGACGTGCAGGGCGGTGCCGTCGCCGGTGGTGAAGCGACGGTCCGTCCCCCTACGCCGGACCGTCGCCGTCATCGGGCCCCCAGCAGGAAGGACTTGCGCCACCAGTACGTGCCCGGCGAGCCGACCAGCCCGGCCTCGTCCAGGAACGCCATGATCCGCTCGCCGGACCAGCGCAGCGTCTCGTGCCAGTGGGGGTTTTTCATCGCGGTCTCCCACGCCTCGCGCGGGTTGAGCCCGACCGCCTGGTAGACGCGCGGGTTGATCAGGCTGCGGGTGATGGCGAAACTCACCACCGCGATGAGCCAGCGCTGGTAGAACAGCTCGACCCGGCCCAGGTTCGCCATGCCGCGGGTGACCTCCTCGCGCGCGAAGGTCACGTGCCGCGCCTCCTCCAGCACGTGGATGCGGTTGACCATGCGCACGAGCGGCTGGATGTTCTCGTCGGCCATGCTCTCCCGCTGGATGCGGTCGAGGATCTCCTCGGCGACCAGGATCGAGCCGTAGAGCGCGGGCCCGTACCCGATGAACGGCAGCAGCTTGCCCAGCCGGTGCACGATCTTGACCGGTCCGTACGCCGGCGCGCCGAGCCGTTCGACCGAGCGCGCGAACATCGTCGAATGGCGGCACTCGTCGGCGATCTCGGTGAGCGCGTACTGCACGTGCCGCTTGGTGGGGTCGGAGTTGTAGACCTCCTTGAGCAGCATCTGCATCAGCAGGACCTCGAAGAAGATGCCGTTGCTGGCGATGCTGGCGAGCTCGTGCTTGCCCAGCTCCAGCCGCTGCTCCGGGGTGAGCCGGTCCCACAGGTGCGTGCCGTACAGCGAGCTGCGGTGCTCCAGCTGGAACGGCTTGCCCTCGGCCAGCGGGGCGTTCCAGTCGATGTCGACCTCGGGGTCGTAGAACTTGTTCGCCGAGGACTTCAGCAACCGCTCCGCGGTCTTCTCCCGGCCGTGGTCGTCCAGCGTTCGCGTCATCGCGTGCTCCCCACTGATTGTGTAACCCGTGGTAACAGTTACCTCTGGTAGCTTGAAGCGCGTGACGGATCGTGTCAAGCGCAGCGGCAAACACCCGACGGCCGGTGAACCCGCGACCGGCGACGCCCGGCGGGACCGCTGGCGCAAGCACCGGGTCGAGCGGCGGGCGGAGTTCGTCGAGGCGGCGCTGAAGGCACTGGACGAGCACGGCCCGGACCTGGCGATGGACGACGTCGCCGTCGCCGCCGGGGTCACCAAACCGGTGCTGTACCGGCACTTCGCGGACAAGGCCGACCTCTACGACGCGCTCGGCCAGCGCGGCACGGAGCTGCTGTTCTCGCGCCTGGTCCCGGCGATCAACGCCGAGCTGGCGCCGGTGCCGCGGATCCGCATGGCGCTGGACGCGTTCTTCACCGTCATCGAGGAGCACCCGAACCTGTACCGGCTGCTGGTGCGCGGGTCGTTCGCCGGCAAGCAGGCCGACGCCGACGTGGTGGCCGAGGACAAGGAGCTCATCGCCACGGCGCTGACCGCCCTGCTCGGCGACTACATGCGGATGTTCAACATGGACTCCGGCGCGGCCGAGCCGTGGGCCTACGGGATCGTGGGGATGGTCCAGAACACCGGAGAGTGGTGGCTGGAGCGCCGGTCGATGAGCCGCGACAGCGTCGTGGAGTACCTGACGCAGATCATCTGGGCCGCCATCGACGGGCTCGCGCGCCAGCACGGGGTCACGATCGACCCGGACAAGCCGCTGGAGGAGAACAAGATCGTCCAGCTCGGACGGGGACGCCCGAAGGAGGAGACGGATGTCGGCTGACGACGAAGACGGCTACACCGGTCCCGCGCAGGTGGTGGTCGAGGGCACCGAGATCGCGGTCGAGGTGGAGCTGCGCGGCCACTTCCAGCCGATCGACGGCTACTACCGCTGGTACGGCCGCATCGCGCCGAACGCCGAGCTGGACGCGCTGTGCGGCGGCCGCAAGAAGACGGGCGAGATCCGCACGCCGGAGGGCTCCGCGACGGGCGAGTTCGCCGACCCGGACCCGTGGGGCCGCTACCGCGTCCTCGGGACGAGCACCCCGCCGTTCACGGTGCCCACAACCCTGGCCGAACTGGCCGGGTAGCGAAAAAGGGGCGCCCACCTGGTCCAGGTGGGCGCCCCTTCGTTCGTCGGAGGCTTACGAGCCGACCGCGAAACCGACCCGGCGCACGTCCGAGGGCGCGATCTCGACGTAGGCGATCCGGTCCGAGGGGACCATGAACTTGCGGCCCTTGTCGTCGGTGAGGCTGAACAGGCCGTCCGCGGTCTTCAGCGCGTCGGCGACCAGCTTCTCGACCTCCTCGGCCGACTGGCCGCTGGACACCACCAGCTCACGCGGCGTGTCCTTGATGCCGATCTTGACCTCCACCTGTACCTCCGGCTCGTTCTGCCACGTTCTCCACCGCCCAGGCTAGCCCAGCCCGAGCTTCTGCATCCGTTTGGCGTGCCCCTGCTGCAACCGGCGGAACAGCCCGGCGATTCCCGACAGGTCGCCCGACCCGGACACGATCAGCTCGGCCAGCGGGTCGCGCTCGGCCACCACGTACTGCGCCTGGGTGAGCGCCTCGCCGAGCAGCCGCCGCCCCCACAGCGCCAGCTTGTCGCGCGTCTTCGGGTCGGCCTCGATGCCGGCCGCGACCTCCCGCTCGGCGAACGCCGAGTGCCCGGTGTCGGCGAGCACGGTCACCACGAGGTCCTTGGTCTCCGGGTCCAGCCAGCTGCCCACCTCGCGGTACAGGTCGGCCGCCAGCCCGTCGCCGACGTAGGCCTTGACCAGCGACTCCAGCCACGACCTCGGCGCGGTGGACGCGTGCCAGGCGTCGAAGCGGGCGACGAAGGGCTCCATCGCGTCCTCGACCCGCCTGCCGTGGTCGGCGAGGAACTTCGCCAGCATGTCGTAGTGCCCGATCTCGGCGGCCGCCATCGCCGACAGCGCCGCGCGGCCGGACAGGGTGGGCGCCTGGCGCGCGTCCTCGGCCATCCGGTCGAACGCGGACAGCTCGCCGTAGGCGATGACCCCGAGCAGGTCGACGACGCCTTCGCTGATCTCTCGTGTCACGGCCGTGAGCGTACCGCCGCTACGAGGAGACGAATCTAACGTGGACACACCGGGCCGAAATACCGAGGCCGGCGCCGCACCGGTTACAATTGGACGGGAAAGCTACCGCATTCGCTCAGATGCGCCCCACCCGAGGCACCCCCGCCTCGACTCGCCGGAGGACGAGCACACCCGGGCGCAGGGCGAGCGGCAGGTAATGCGCGTGCACGCCGTCCAGGCAATCCCGGTGGACCTTCCCGCCGGTTGAGTGCCGAATCTCGACCAGGCCGTGCGCGCTGGTAGAGAGAGGCGATCACACTGACCGCGACCGAATCCGACAACAACCAGATCGACCCGGTGACCCTCGAGCACAGCGAGAGCGGCGTCCCGGACACCGACACCTCGCACCCCCTGCAGGCCGACCACGTCGAGCCCGCCACCCCCACCTTCGCCGAGCTGGGTGTTCGCCCCGAGATCGTGCGGGCGCTCGCCGAGGCCGGCATCGAGCACACCTTCGCCATCCAGGCCCTCACGCTGCCGCTCGCGCTGGCCGGTGACGACCTGATCGGCCAGGCCCGCACCGGCATGGGCAAGACGCTGGGCTTCGGCGTCCCGCTGCTGCAGCGCCTGGTCAGCCCCGGCGACGGAACCCCGCAGGCGCTCGTCGTCGTGCCGACCCGCGAGCTGTGCCTGCAGGTCACGCGTGACATCACCGACGCCGCGAAGCACCTGGACGTGCAGACGCTGGCCATCTACGGCGGCCGCCCCTACGAGCAGCAGATCAGCGCGCTGCGCAAGGGCGTCGACGTGGTCGTCGGCACCCCCGGCCGCCTGCTCGACCTCGCCGAGCAGAAGGCGCTGGTCCTGGGCAAGGTCCGCGCGCTGGTGCTGGACGAGGCCGACGAGATGCTCGACCTGGGCTTCCTCCCGGACATCGAGCGCATCCTCGGCATGGTGCCCGACGAGCGGCAGACGATGCTGTTCTCGGCCACGATGCCGGACCCGATCATCAAGCTGGCGCGCACCTTCCTCAACCGCCCCACGCACGTGCGGGCCGAGGAGAACGACTCGAGCGCGGTGCACGAGCGCACCACCCAGTTCGCCTACCGGGCGCACTCGCTGGACAAGCCGGAGCTCATCGCCCGCGTCCTGCAGGCCAGGGACCGCGGCCTGACGATGATCTTCACCCGCACCAAGCGCACCGCCCAGAAGGTGGCCGACGACCTCGCCGAGCGCGGGTTCGCCGCCGCCGCGGTGCACGGTGACCTGGGCCAGGGCGCCCGTGAGCAGGCGCTGCGCGCGTTCCGCTCGGGCAAGGTCGACGTGCTGGTGGCCACCGACGTGGCGGCCCGCGGCATCGACGTCACCGACGTGACGCACGTGATCAACTACCAGACGCCCGAGGACGAGAGCACCTACGTGCACCGCATCGGCCGCACCGGCCGCGCGGGCAAGACCGGCGTCGCGATCACGCTGGTCGACTGGGACGACATGCACCGCTGGCAGAGCATCAACGACGCGCTCAAGCTCGACCTGGCCGAGCCGGTCGAGACGTACTCGACGTCGAAGCACCTGTTCAGCGACCTGGACATCCCGGAGGACGCCACCGGGCGCCTGCCGCTGTCCAAGCGCACCCGCGCCGGCCTGTCGGCCGAGCCGGAGGAGCAGATGGGCGGCCGCCGCCGCTCCGGTGGCAGCACCCGCACCCGTCGTCGCACGCGCGGCGCGAAGGGCACCGAGGGCGAGCCGGCCGAGGCCACCGGCGAGTCGTCCGGCGAGGAGCGCCGTCCGCGCCGCCGCACGCGCGGTGGCAAGGCGGTCGGTGACGCCTCGGGGCCGGCGGACAAGGGCCCGGCCGAGCGCGAGGCCGGCGAGTCGGCGGAGCGTCCGGCGCGTCGGCGCCGCCGTCGCCGTTCGGGTTCGGCGGGCGCGACGGCGAACACGTCTGATACACCGGGTTCGGCAGACTGAGGTCGACCGGCGCTGCAGGCGCCGCCGGACACCGGGAGCAGGAACGTGAGCGAGCCCGTGGAGGGGGGACGGCACCGTCGTCCCCAGGGCGGCGAGGCCACCGAGCTGATCGGCGCGGAGGACGTGCTGGCCGGCCCGCCCGCCACGGTCCGTCCCGCCGCGCCGCGGCGGGACCGGCGCTCGCCGTGGAACCGCCGTCGCGACCGGGTGATCGCCGTCGTGATCGCCGTGGTCGTGGTCGCCACCGGGCTCGCGATCTGGGCCGGTAGCGAAAGCCGCGCGACGGTGCAGCAGACGTCCGCACCCGGCACTCCCCTGCCGCCGTCACCCGCGACCGTGCCGGCGACGCTGCGCGAGCTGTGGCGGGCACCCAGCGGCGCGGCGCCGGTGCCGATCGCCGAGGGCGCGGCCGTGGCCACGGCCAACGGCGGGGAGATCACCGGGCGCGACCCGATGACCGGCGAGGTCCGCTGGCGCTACGCGCGCGACCTGTCGCTGTGCACGGCCACCGAAGCCTGGGGGCGGGTGCTGGCGGTGTACCGGAAGGACGGCGTCAACGGCGAGTCCGGCTGCTCCGAGGTGGTCGCGCTCGGCATCGACACCGGGCAGCGCAAGGCGCAGCGCACCGGCAGCGCCGAGCTGGGCACCGGCCTGGTCGGCGACGGCAGCCAGGTCACCGCGACCGGCCAGGACCTGCTCGTGACCTGGCGGGACGACCTCGTCGAGACCAACGAGTACGGCCGGGTTCCCGCGCTGGTGAACCCGGACAAGCAGCCGCGGACGGGGTGCACCTACGGCTCGGTCGCCATGGCGTCGGGCCGCATCGGCGTGATCGAGCGGTGCCCTGGCGACCCCGGCGACCGGCTGTCCGTGATGAAGGCCGTACCCAAGGAGTCGGACCAGCCGCAGCTGTCGTTCAGCGCGATCATGCCGGGACGGGACGCGAAGGTGGTCGCGATGTCCGGCGACTTCACCGCGGTGGCGATGCCGGACCAGAAGCTGCTGGTGCTCTACGACCAGGACGGCGACCAGACCGCCGCCTACCCGCTGGACGTGCCGCAGGCCGATCTGGCGCAGGACCCGCCGGGCCGGGTGGCGGCGACGACGACCACGTCGGCGAACGTGTACTGGTACACCGGCTCGAAGATGATGGCGTTCTCCCGGGACACCTTGACTCCACTGTGGACGTTGAACGGCGCGCGCGGCCCGGGGGTCACCTTCGCGCACCAGCTGGTCGTGCCGATCGACGGCGGGCTGGCGGTGCTCAACGAGTCGGACGGCTCGACGATCCGGACGATCGCGGTGGACCGGCACGGCTACACCGGCACGGTGCGGCTGGCCGCGCTGGGCCCGGTGCTGCTGGAACAGCGCGGCGACACCGTGGTCGCGCTGTCGTGACCGCCCAGCTCACCCCGCACGGCGCGGAGAAGGTCCGCTACCGGAACCTGGCCGCGCTGCGCACCCCGGCCCCGGCGAAGGCGACGGCCCTGCTGGTGCCCGGCTACACGGGGTCCAAAGAGGACTTCGCGCCGCTGCTGGACGGCATCGCGGCCGACGGGCTCCGGGCGGTGGCGATCGACCTGCCCGGCCAGTTCGAGTCGCCCGGCCCCGAGGACGAGGCGGCGTACCTGCCGTCCGCGTTGGGCGCGGTCGTGGCCGCGCTGGTCGAGGATCTCGCGGCCGAGGGGCCGGTGGTGCTGCTGGGGCACTCCTACGGTGGTCTGGTCGCGCGGGCCGCGGTGCTGGCCGGCGCGCCGGTCGCGGGTCTGACGTTGCTGGACAGCGGGCCCGGCGAGCTGCCCGAGGGCGCGCGGCGGCAGGCGCTGGGCGTGGGCGAGCCGGTGCTGCGGACGTCCGGTTTGGACGGGGTGTACCGGGTGCGCGAGCAGGTGAGCGCGCGGTCGCCGATGTGGGCGGCGTTGCCCGCGGAGCTGAAGGACTTCCTGCGGCTGCGGTTCCTGGCGTCGAGCCCGGCGGGACTGCTCGGGATGGCCGCGGGGTTGCGGACCGAGCCGGACCGGGTCGCCGAGCTGGCCGCGACGGGCGTCCGGACGCTGGTGGTGGCCGGCGAACGCGACGACGCGTGGAGCGTGGCCACGCAACGCGAGATGGCCGCGCGGCTGGGCGCGCCGTTCGAGCTCATCACGGGCGCCGCGCACTCCCCGAACACCGAAAACCCGGTCGCACTGTTACGCGTGCTGCTCCCCGCGTGGCGGGAGTGGCTGGGGTGGCCTCGCTAGCTGTAGTGCCCATGGACGTTGTCGATGGTGTGGTCGGCGCGTCGGGTCGATCAGGAAGACCTCCGTGTGGGGTGAAGGTGTCCGACGCCTTCCCCGACGAGCGGAGGTCTTCGTGTCTCGCCGCAATGCCCGGTTGACGGAGTACGGCGTATGTGGCGGCGGAGATGGGGGTGTCGCGGGCGACCGGGCACATGTGGGTGCGCCGGTTCCGGGAGAAGGGCCAGGCCGCCGCTACGAGCGGGACCGGCCCGGCGAGTCGGTGCACGTCGATGTGAAGAAACTCGGACGGCTGCGCGAGGGCGGCGGGTGGTGGGCCCACGGCCGCGGCAGCGATGAGCACCAGGCCGCCCGCCGCGCACGTGCACTGCGCCGTCCGACGATCACTCCGGGCTGGCCTACGCCGAGATCCACCCCGACGAAACCGCCGCCACCTGCGCGGACTTCCTCCGCCGCGCCACCGCCGTGTTCGCCACCCACGGCATCCCGGCCATCGAACGGGTCATGACCGGCAACGCTTTCAGCCCCTCACACGAACGCACCGCCGCAATTCCCGGTTGACGAAACCTAGATGAGTGATTCCGAATTTGATCAGTGGTCGTAGGCGATCAGGGATCGGGTGGTGGGTTGGCCGGTGGCGCGGTTGTGCCAGATGGCGGCGGTGAGGGCGAGCAGTCGTTGGGTGATGCGGGCGGCGACTCCTTCGATGGTGCGGCCACCGTGTAGCTCGAGGTCGAGTTGGCCTTTGAGGGTGTCGTTGACCGACTCGATCAGTTGGCGGACTGGCTTGAGCAGGTGTTGGGCGGGATGCGGGGTTCGGTTGCGGTAGGACGGGCGCAGCAGGCGCACCCTGCGGTCGGCGAGGTAGGTGTCGAGTTCGCGGGAGACGTAGCCCTTGTCGGCCAGGATCAGCAGTCCGGGCCGGTCGTGGATCAACGCGCGATCCTGATCCAGCATCGCCATCAGCACCTGACGTTCGTCGATTTTGGGGTCGGCCAGGGCCCAGGTGACTGGCAGGCCGGCCGGGGTGCAGATCAGGTGCAGGCGAAGGCCCCAGAAGAAACGGGAATGGCTGGCGCAGTAGCCGTAACCGGCCCAGCCGGCCAAGTTCGACCGCTTCACCGTGGGACGAGACCGTGCGCATTCCACCGGGGTGGAATCCACGATCCAGGTGGTGTCGCTCCACAGGTCGGTGTCGGCGGCCAAGACCCGGATCAGCCGTTTGAGCAGCGGGACCGCGGCCCGCAGCCGCTTGTTGTAGCCGGACTGGCCGGGCAGGTAAGGGAACGCGCCGGGCAGGTGGCGGGGCACAAACCGCAACCACCGGGCCTCCGAGCGCACCCCCAGCAGCACCTGCGCCACCGCCAGCGTCAGCAGTTCAGCATCGGTCAGCCGCGGCGGCCTGCCGATACGCACGGGCTTGCCGAGATGGTCATCGATCTTGACGTACAGTGCGGTCAGAAGGGTGTTCAGATCGGTCCTCACAAACTGATCTTGAACACCCTTCACCCATCTCCACACACCACCCAGGGTTAAGACTTACTCGTCTAGCTCCACCAGAAGGTCCACAGCGCCACCGCGAGGACGGCGACGACCAGGAGGCCGGCCACACCGGCCACCGGGCCGTTCCTCCGGTCGGCGACGCGCTGTGCGAGCAGGGCGAGGGCCGCGGCGACCGGGTGGGCGATCATCGGTTCGGCGCCGGGGCCGGGGACGTCGAGGAACGCGCACAGCACGCCCGCCCCCAGGACGAGCACCGCCAGCGCGACGAGGCCCGCCGCGAGCGAGCCGGTGAAGCCGCGCCACCAGCGAGCCGCGCGGTTCCGGCCGCGGGCCGCGGCGAGCTCGAGCTCGTCGGTGTCCGCCATGTCGTCGCTCACCTGATCCACCAGTCCGTAGGCCACACTCCCCCGACGATTCCACCACGCCCCCGCCGCCGGCCGACCACCCGCGGTGGGGATTTTCCAATGGGCGGTCACCCCGTCCGGCACCTGCCGGGAGCCCTCCGCGCCACCGGCGCGACCCCCACTCCACGCCACGGCACCCGCCCGAACGCACTTCCGGCGCCAACTCCGCTCACCAGGCGCCGCCCCGGCCGCTTTCCCGGCGCTACGCACTCCCGATCGAGGCACACAGCCGCCCACGCGATGCGCCCCGTACCGCGCTCGGAACCGAACGCACCGGACCTACGGCGCCAGCAACTCCCACGGCTTCGCGGCGGGGGCGGCTTGCCGTCCGGCCTCGCAGCTGGGCCGGAAGTCGCACCAGGCGCAGCGGGGTGCGGGGCGCGCCGGGAACAGCGTGTCGGCCTCGCCGCCAGCTTCCAGGGTGTCGGTTGCCAGGCGCACGTCCTCGGCGGTCTCCTCCGCGCGGCTGAGGTGGCGGCGCAGGCTCTCGGGCGTGTGCGTGGCCTCGGCGACCGTGCCGCTGGGCAGGTGGTGCAGCTCGACCTTGTGACACGGCCGCCGCAGCGTGCGCGACGCCGCCACCGCGTACATCGCCAGCGCCTGCGAACCGCGGGCCTCGTACTCGTCCGGTGCGCGGCGCCCGGTCTTGTAGTCGACGATGACCAGCTCGCCGCCGCGCTGGTCGATCCGGTCCGCCCGGCCCTCGATGATCATCGACGCCGGCTGTCCCGGCTCGGGGTTGACCGGCGCCGACACCCAGCGCTCGACGCCGACCGGGTCGCTCGTCACGTCGTGGTGCTCCACGTACTCCGCGACCCACTCCTTGGCACGGGCGCGGTAGACCGCGGCCTGGTCGCCGTCCGCGAACCCGGCGTCCTGCCAGTGCTCGGACACCAGCGCGGCGGCCCGTTCGGGCGTGCGGCGCGCGGGCGGGACGTCGAACAGCGCGCGCAGGGCGTTGTGGACGACCGCGCCGAGCGTGCTGTGCGCCCACGGTCCGGTGCGCTGCGGGGTCGGCCGGTCGAGGTAGGCCATGCGGTACCGGCGCGGGCAGTCCGCGAAGGTCGCCAGCCGCGCCGGGCTCACCTTCGTCAACCGCCGCGGCTGGACCGCGAACTCGAACCCCAATTGCTCCACGGCCACTACGTTACGCACCACCACCGACACTTTCGGCTCCGGTCCGGCCGTCCGCCGCATATGATCCGGATCGTCGGTTCGCGGATCAGGGGGCAGTGGGTGTTGACGTTCGAAACGGCGCCGGCCGAGTTGGACATCCTCGACGAGGAACTGGGACTCGGGAGGTTCGTCTACCCGCACAAGATCCCGTACGTGAGCGGCACGATGAGCGAGCGCGCCCGGCAACGGCAGCGGGTGTTCGAGCACTGGCAGCGCACCGGCCGCATGTCGCGGGACCGGGTGCGCGGCGACTTCGAGGCGCTGTTCCGGTTGTGGGCCCGCCCCGAGGTGCTCGTCACGCAGGTCGCCACCGAACCGGCGACCGGGGCGAAGGTCCTCTCGCGCGGCGGGTGGACCGGCGAGCAGGGCGTGCTGAGCCGCCAGACGGGCGATGCGGTGTCGTTCACCGAGCTGCGGGCCGCGCAGGTGGTGCCCCAGCTCCTGGAGTTCCTGCCGGAGGTGCCGCCGGTGCGGATCGCGCCGGTGAGCTACGTCGCCCAGGCCAGCGGCGGCGGCGACCTGTTCGGCGGCGGCGAGCCGCCGCGGGAGAAGCGCGCGGCGGACCGGTACTTCGCGGCGCCGCCGCTGCGCGCCGGGGTCGTCTCGTGCTCGGTCCGCGGTGCCGACGCGGGCCGGATGACCTGGTTCGACACCCCGGACGGCCGGTTCTTCAAGACCGTCGACGAGCTGCCCGACGGCGCGCAGCGGCACACGTTCACACCCGCCGACCGGGCCCGGATCGGTCAGTGGATCCGGGACCGCGTCAACCAGCGGCTGGGCGGCTACTGATCGCGGCGAACCGGTAACACGGCGGGGCCGGACGCGCTACCGTGTCGACCGGGAGCAGGGGAGGAAGTTGAGCCATGACGCAGCCTGACAACGGCCACTCGCGTCGGTACGAGTCCGAGGTCTACGCCGAGACCGCGGGCCGCCACACCAGCGCGTGGGCGTTCGCGCCCGACGCGGCGGAGGTCGCGGGCAAGTACTCGGTCAAGTCGGGTGAGATCTACACCAAGAAGCTGCAGGCCGAGGGCGGCGCCTACCGCGACGGGCTCCCGCCGTCGGAGATCGACTACCGCACGATGGACCACCAGGCCCTGTCCGACATGGTGAAGGACGGCGCGTCCCCGGAAGAGGTCGACGAGCAGGGCATCATCGTCAACGACCTCGGCAACGCGTTCGGCGAGATGGCCTCCGCGCTGCGGGACGGCGTCGCGAAGGAGCAGGCCGGCTGGCAGGGCAACGGCGCCCAGTCCGCCTTCGGCTACTTCACCACGCTCGCGACCTGGGCGGACAGCTCCCGCGACGCCGCGTACCTGTCCTCGAACCGCTACTCGCAAACCTCCGCCGCACTGGCCCAGGCCCGCAACAGCATGCCGGAGCCCGCGGGCAGGTCGGTCGACGAGTCGTTGGCCACGGCGCAGCAGCAGTTCACCAGCGGTGACTGGCAGGCGGCCAGCGCCACCCTCAACGACATGGAGCAGCAGGCCGCCCTGCAGGAGCAGGCCCGCCAGCAGGCCGCGGCGGTGCTCGCGCAGCGGGACGTGATGCTCCACTCGGGTGGTTCGACGCAGCCCCTCTACGCCACGCCCACGACACAGCCGGACACCGGACAGGCCACGCACCCGCAGTTCGCGGCCAACGACAACACCACCGCGTCCAGCTCGGTCGGCGTCGGCCCGATGGGCGGTGCGGCGGGCGGCATCCGCACGACCGCGGGCATCGCGCCACCCACGACACCGCTGCCGGGCGTGGGGACGGCCACCGGCGCGTCCCCCGTGGCCGGCCTGCCCGACGGTGCCGGCGGCTGGGGCCGCTCCCCCGGGATCACCGTGCCGGGTGGTTCGGGGGTGACGGCGGGGCCGGGGATGATGCCGGTCGGCCCGGGCCAGGCCGAGCAGACGCGCACGTCACCCCGCCCGGGTTCGGTCGCGGGCCGGGCCGGTCTGTCGCCGCGCGCCGGTGTCGGCGGGCGAGCGGCCGGAGGTGCGTCCGGCCGGATCGGTGGCGCCGCCGATCGGGAAGCGCTGGGGCGCAAGGCCGGGGTCGCCGAACCGGGCGCCAGGGCCGCCGCGGAAAGCGCGAACAGCGGGCGCGCCGGTGCCGCGGGCAAGGCGGGCGCGTCCGGCGCGGGGGTGGGCGGTCCGGCGGGCAACTCGAAGAAGGACGAGGACAAGGAGCACGAGCGGCCCTCGTACCTGCTCGAGGACGACCCGGACAGCATCTTCGGCCTGGAGGGCGGCCGGGACGAGAACGGCAACCGCATCAGCCCGCCGGTGATCGGCGGCTGATCAGCCGCCCTCGACGAAGCCGCGCACGGAGTTGGCCACGAGTTCCACCGCGATCGCCGCGAGGAGCAGGCCCGCGATCTTGGCGAGCAACGTGATACCGCTTTCCTTGATCAGGCGGATCACCACGCCGGAGAAGCGCATGCACGCGTAGATCACCACGTGCACGGCCACGATCGCGCAGCCCAGCGCGACGTAGGCGCCCACGTGCCCGGCCGCCTGCCGCACGAAGACGATCGTCGCGGCGATCGCGCCCGGGCCGGCCAGCAGCGGGGTGCCCAGCGGCACGAGTGCCACGTTCACGTCCTCGACCACGTTCGGCTCGCTCGTCGCGCCGCGCCCGGTCAGCAGGTCCAGCGCGATCAGCAGCAGGAGCAGCCCGCCGGCGCCCTGCAGCGCGGGCACGCCGATCCCCAGGTAGGCCAGGATCGCCTGCCCCGCGATCGCGAACAGCGAGATCACCAGCAGCGACACCAGTACCGCCTGCCGGGCCGCGCGCGCCCGCACGGCGGGCGGTTTGCGGCCGACGAGGCTCAGGAACACCGGTACCGTCCCGGGCGGGTCCATGATCACGACCAGCGTGATCGACGCGGCCAGGAACAGCTTCACGTCGAAGAAGTCGGCGACCGTCAAGGTCAGCCCACCGCGATCTGCGCGCCCGACGCCTTGTCGATGAGCGCCTCGAACTGCTCGGGGTCGGTGCTCTCCGCGCCGATCGGGATCGTCTTGTTGGTGCCGTGGTAGTCGCTCGACCCGGTCCGGACCAGCCCGAGGTCGTCGGCCAGCGCACGCAGCTCGGCACGGGTCGCCTCGTCGTGATTCGGGTGGTCCACCTCGAGGCCGGTCAGCCCGATCTCCGCCAGCTCGACGATGGCCTCCGGCGACACGATGCGCCCTCGGCTGCGCGCGAACGGGTGCGCGAACACGGTAACCCCACCGGCCTCGGCGATCATCTCGATCGCCGTCTCGACCGGCGTGTCCTGCCGCGGCAGGTAGTAGCCGCGCCCGTTGCCGAGGTACTCGGCGAACGCCTGGTCCACGCTGGTCACCAGGCCGGCCCGGACCAGCGCCTGCGCGAGGTGCGGGCGCCCGGCCGGCGAGTCGGGACCGAGGGAGTCGAGCAGCTCGTCCGCGTCGATCGGCAGGCCGTCGGCGGCCATCCGCACCGCCATCGCCCGCAGCCGCGTGCGGCGCTCCTGCCGCAGCCGCGTCTGCTCGGCGACGATCGCCGGCGCCGTCGGGTCGAACAGGTAGGCCAGGAGGTGGATGCTGACTCCGAAGCTGCTCACGCACGACAGCTCGGCGCCGGGCACGAGCGTGAGGCCCGGCGGAAGTGCCGCGGTCGCCTCGGCCCAGCCGGCCGTGGTGTCGTGATCGGTGAGCGCGACCACGTCGAGGCCGGCCGCCGCCGCGGTGGTCACGAGCTGGGCCGGGCTGTCGGTGCCGTCCGACACGGTGGAATGGGTGTGCAGATCGATGCGCATCGGAACCATTGTCGCCTACCCGGACCGCAGGCCGCCGACCAGGCAGGACGGCGGCTCAGCCGACGATCTTCTTGCCGCGGGCCAGGCGCTGGGCCTTGATCATGGAGAAGCGCTCGCTCTGCTTGTGCTTGTCGCCGAAGACCAGCTCGGAGATCGTGTCGTAGAAGTCTTCCGGGCTGGGCAGGAACTCGATGCGGTTGAGGGCCTGGATCTGGCCGGCCGACTCGACGACGACCGTGCCGTAGCCGAACATCCGGCCCCAGGCCGAGCGTTCGTAGGTCAGGTCGGTGACCTTGGAGATGGGCATCATCGCGACCTTGGTCGTGAAGACGCCGGTGGTGAGCACGAACCGTTTGTCGGTCACCACCAGGCGCTCCACCCACCACTCGATGACCTTGAACGCGTACACGACGACGACGAGCAGCGCCGCGTACCAGAGGATGTTCTGCACGACCCACAGGGACGGCGGGAGCAGGTACGACACCATCACGCAGATGGCGAGGAGCGCCACCGCCTCGAAGGTGTCCCAGGCGAGGAACGCCCAGTGCCTGCGGACCCGGACCACACGCCGCTCGGTGTCGAGCAGGTACTCGTCGGGATCCCGTGGGGCGAACATCAAGCCAGCCTATCCGGCCGCCTACGAAGTGAACACGTTGCTGACGAAGGTGATGACGGCCTCGGCCGACTCACGCAGGAAGTCGACGATGTTGCTGACCAGGTTGGCCGCGTTGCCCGGCTGGGCGATCACGAAGAACAGCACCAACGCGATACCCACGAGCCCGGCAATCTTCTTCGCGTTCACAACGATCAATCCCGTCTCTTACTCCGGCGTCGGACTGGCAAGCTCACCAGTAACGTTGTACCGCACTCCGCAGCGTTACGGGAGGTAAGTCCCGCGCTTGGGTCAGTGTCCGGGTGTGATCTCATCGGTTGATTACTCTCCGCTTCCGGCGCGCCCGAGTTAGGCTGCCCTCATGAGCGCGATCGACGCCGTTCCGGTGCGCTGCGTAGGCGGCATCTTGCACGATCAAGAGGGCCGGTTGCTGCTCATCCAGCGCGCCCACGACCCCGGGCGCGGACTGTGGTCGATCCCCGGCGGACGCGTCGAACCCGGCGAAACGGACAGCGAGGCGCTGATCCGGGAGATGCGCGAGGAGACGGGGTTCGAGGTGCGGCCGGGCGTGCTGGCCGGGCACGTGGTCCGCGGCCGGTACGAGATCTACGACTACGTCTGCTCGGTGTCCGGCGGGTCCCTGCGGGCCGGCGACGACGCGGCCGACGCGCGCTGGGTCGACACGGCGGCCTTCACGGCGCTCGCCCTGACCGACGGGCTGGCCGACACGTTGCGCGGCTGGGAGCTGCTGCCCCGCTGCTGAGGGCGCTTTCCCGGAGCGCCGGCGCCGCGGCCGGGCCGGCGAACACCCGCTCCCGCGTCGCCCAGCCGTGGATGCGCGACGGGTTCGCTGCCGGCGGTCACCCCGGCGGCTCCGGCCGGGTCTGCGGCTCCGCCTTGGCGCGCGACTGCGGTCCACTCCGCGCGACCGCACCCGCGCGGAGTGGGCGCGCGGCGTGGGCATCCGGTGGCCGCCCCGGCAGCGCGCGGCCCGGCTCAGCCCGGGACGCCCGCCGCGCCCGCGCTCCCGGCCCGCGTGGAAAGCCACTCCGGCCGGTGTAGCGCCCTCTGTCGCGCGACCGCGACCCAAGCCGCGCGATCACCCGCGCACAGCGGACACGTGGCACTGCCACTCGGCCACTGCCCCAGCGCGGCCGGGATCTGCCAAGCGACCTGTCCGCTCGCGGCCGCTCGCGGCAGGGCGCGGCTCGGCTCAGCCCTGGATCCGCGACTCGGCCCCGCCCCAGTCGCGTTCGCGCAGCTGGAACTTCTGGATCTTGCCCGTCGAGGTCTTGGGCAGCGCGTCGACGAACTCGATGTGGTCCGGCACCTTGAAGCGGGCGATCTGCGAGCGCACGTGTTCCCGCAGCTCGTCGGCCGTCACGGACGCTCCCGGCCGCAGCACGACGTACCCCTTCGGCCGCTCGCCCCACTTCTCGTCCGGCACGCCGACCACCGCGACCTCCGCGACGGCCTCGTGCGAGTCCAGGGCGGCCTCGACCTCGATGGTGGAGATGTTCTCGCCCCCGGAGACGATGATGTCCTTCGCCCGGTCACGCAGCTGGATGTAGCCGTCCGGATGCCACACGCCCAGGTCACCGGAGTGGAACCACCCGCCGCGGAACGCCTTCGCCGTCGCCTCCTCGTCCGCGAAGTACCCGGACATCACGTTGTTCCCGCGCATCACGACCTCGCCCATCGTGACGCCGTCGCGCGGCACGTCCCGCATCTGCTCGTCCACCACGCGGATCCCGTCGGTCACCAGCATCCCGACGCCCTGCCGCGCCAGGAGCCTGCTCCGCTCGGCGATGTCGAGCTTGACCCAGCCCTCCTGCGGCTCGCACACCGTGTACGGGCCGTAGGTCTCGGTCAGCCCGTACACGTGCACCAGCCGCGCACCGAGGTCCGTCATCCGCCGGATCACGGTCGGCGACGGCGGGGCCCCCGCGGTCGTCACCACGACTTCACGGGACAGCGGGTGCGCGCCCGGGTGCCCGGCGATCGTGTTCAGCACCGTCGGCGCGCCGTTGAGGTGCGTGACGCCCTCGCTGTCCAGCAACCGCCAGATCTCCGCGGCGTCGACCGCCCGCAGGCACACGTGCGTGCCGCCGATCGCGGTGACCGCCCACGTCGTGCACCAGCCGTTGCAGTGGAACATCGGCAGCGTCCACAGGTACCGCGACTCCGGCGAATGGTCCGAATGGATGATCTCGGAGAGTGAATTCAGGTACACGCCACGATGGTGGTACTGCACGCCCTTCGGCCGGCCCGTGGTCCCGGACGTGTAGTTGATCGAGATCGTGGACCGCTCGTCCGCGACGCTCCACGGCAGCGGCTCGTCGCTCCCCCGCGCCAGCAGCTCGTCGTAGCCGATCCCGCCGACCGACGGGTCCGGTGTGGCGCCGTCGGCGACCGTCACGATGTCCACGCCGGTCCCGGACGGGACCGAGTTGTGCAGGGCGGCGTCCACCACCAGCACCTTCGCCCCGGAGTGCTCGAGGATGTAGCGGACCTCGGCCGGCGCCAGGCGCGTGTTGATCGCGACCAGCACCGCGCCGGCCAGCGGCACCGCGAAGTGCGCGACCAGCATCTCCGGGATGTTCGGCAACAGGTACGCGACGCGGTCGCCGGGCTCGACGCCGCTCGCCTGCAGCGCGCGGGCCACGCGCGTCGCCTCGGCGGCGAACTCGCGGTAGCTCACGCGGCGCTCGCCGTAGACGATCGCCTCCTTCGACGGGAAGACCTCGGCGGCGCGCTCGAGGAAGGCCAGCGGGGTGAGCGGGGTGAACCACGTGTCGTCAGCCATGGCCCCATCCTCACCGGAGTGGGCCACACCACACAACAGCTACGCGGCCAGCCAGGTCATCCGGGCGCCGTAGCGCGTCGTGCGGGCCAGGGCGACCGCGTCCCAGCCGTCGGCGGTGCGCCGCGCCACGCCGAGCGTCGTCAGGCCGTCCCGGGCGAAGGCCAGCTCGTCGCGGCCGGGCAGCACGGCGGACAACCCGTGCTCGTACGTCTCGTCCATGACCCACCACAGTGGACGTTCCTGACCCAGCGCCGCCAGCCGGGACACGAACGCGGCGCGGTGGTCCGCGTCGCCGATGTGCCCCACCGTCCGGCTGGTGAGCACCACCAGCGGCGCGTCGGCGGGCAGCCGGGACAGCGCTTCGTCGAGATCATCGACCGCGTCGCCCGTCACGATCTCCGGCGGCGCCTTGCGCTGCGCCAGCGCGGCCGCCCGCAGCAACCGCACCCGGTCCGGCTGGTCCGCCCACACACAGGCCTCCAGCCACGCCAGCTCGTCCTCATCGGACAGATCCAGCGGGTACGGGTCGAGCCCGGCCTTCGCCACCACCGTCAGCTTCTTCGGCAGCTTCGGCAGCACCGCACCGGGCGCCAGGTCCAGCGCGCAGTGCAGCCCTACCGCCGCCTTGGCCGGTCCGGCCACCAGCTGCTCGCCACCGTCGCACTGGTAGCGGTAGGCGAACTTGTCCATCCCGAGCAGCAGACCACCGGCCGTGCCGACCTCGAGCAGCGCGATCTTGCCCCCGGCCTGCTTGGCCGCGAACGCGACACCGGGGTAGGCGGCCGCGGCCCGGCGCACCTCGTTGTTGGCCAGCGACCGCGTCGCGAGCATCCCGGCCGCCTCGTCGGCGTGCGCGAGCAGGAACTCGCGGAACAGCGGCCAGGTCTCGCCGTCGACGCCGTCGAACCCGCCCAGCGACGGGTAGTAGCGCGACAGCGGGTGGATCGGGTCGGCCTGGATGAGCCGGTGCGCCACCGCGAGCAGCAGCGCCGGGCCGGCGCTCTCCGGCGCGGCGGCCAGCAGACCGGCCACCTCGTCGTCCTCCGCGGCCCGCGACGCGAGGTGCGCGTACAGCGGCGACTCGTCCGCCGCATCACCGGCGAACTCGCTGAGCCGCCGCCTGGCCTCGGCCAACCCGATCGTCACGCGCTCTCCTCACTCGTGCGGCGTGGGACGCCCCGGCTGCTCGCCCCCACGCGCTTCACCGTAGTTCTGCTTGGGTACCAGAACCTTGCGCCGGAAGGTGCACACGATCGTGCCGTCCTGCTTGTAGCCCCGGGTCTCCACGTACACGACACCACGGTCGTCCTTGGATTTCGACGGGGTTTTCTCCAGCACCTCGGTCTCACCGTAGATGGTGTCGCCGTGGAAGGTGGGCTTGACGTGCCGCAGCGACTCGATCTCCAGGTTGGCGATCGCCTTGCCCGACACGTCCGGCACCGACATGCCCAGCAGGAGCGAGTAGATGTAGTTGCCCACCACGACGTTCTCGCCGAAGTCGGTCGTCTCGCCCGCGTAGTGCGCGTCCAGGTGCAGCGGGTGGTGGTTCATGGTGAGCAGGCAGAACAGGTGGTCGTCGTACTCGGTCACCGTCTTGCCGGGCCAGTGCTTGTACACCGCGCCCACCTCGAACTCCTCGAAATACCGCCCGAACCGCACCGCTCGACCTCCCTGCGGGTAACGCCACACCGACCTGGAGCGACGTCAACTGATGTTGAGGAGTACCCTCGACCAATGGCGGCGGTGCGTCAACGCGACAGCCGCCACGTTGCCGGTCCGGCTGGAGGAGGTGAGGAACGCACGATGAGTAGTGGCGATAGTCCGCTCCCTAGTAATCCCAGCGTTTCCCTCCGAACGGCCGGGGCCCTTTCTCGCCGTTAGACGGTATTTCCCCGGGAAACGCTGGTGGTGCCGGGCGGACACCTGTGCCCGCCCGGCGGTCGTGGTACGCACTGCGAAAGCCAGGAGATCCCATGCCCGCGATTCCCTCCCTCGGTGGCCTGCGCGGCCGGGGCAACGGCCGGTCCAGCCGGGTCGCGCCCCCGGTGCCCGTGCCGGTCTCCGCCTACATCGTCGACTGCGCCGTGTACGTCGACGGTGCGCGGCTGCCCGGGCGCTGGACCCACGCTGAGGCCATCAAGGAGGTCCGGCGGCGGCGGGACGGGTTCGTCTGGATCGGCCTGCACGAGCCGGACGAGCGGCAGATCCAGGGCATCGCCGACGTCTACGGCCTGCACGAACTCGCCGTCGAGGACGCGGTGCAGGCGCACCAGCGGCCCAAGCTCGAGCGCTACGACGACACGCTGTTCATGGTGCTCAAGACGGTCCGCTACGTCGAGCACGAGTCGCCGACCACGGCCAACGAGATCGTCGAGACCGGCGAGCTGATGGCGTTCCTCGGGCTGGACTTCATCATCACCGTCCGGCACGGCGCGCACTCCGGCCTGGCCCGGCTGCGCCGCGACCTCGACGAGGACCCGGAACGGCTCACCAACGGCCCGGCCGCGGTGCTGCACGCCATCACCGACCTGATCGTCGACCAGTACCTCGACGTCACCTCCTCGATCGAGGAGGACATCGACGAGATGGAGACGCGCGTGTTCGCGCCCCGGTCGCCGGTCAGCGCGGAGCAGATCTACCTCATGAAACGCGAGGTGCTGGAGCTGCGCCGCGCGGTGTTGCCGCTGGTCACGCCGGTGCGTCGGCTGGCGGAGGGCTTCACCCGGCTGGTGCCGGACGAGGTCCGGTCCTATTTCCGGGACGTCGACGACCACCTGACGACCGTGTCGGAGCGGGTGGGCAACTTCGACGAACTGCTGACCACGCTGGTCGACGCGACGGTCGCGAAGATCACGCTGCAGCAGAACACCGACATGCGCAAGATCACCGCCTGGGCGGCGATGATCACGGTACCGACGATGATCGCCGGTATCGAGGGCATGAATTTCGACTTCATGCCGGAACTGCGGTGGCAGTTCGGTTATCCGGTGGTCCTGATCCTCATTCTCGGGATCTGCCTGCTTCTTTACCGAATATTCAGGAAGAACAACTGGCTCTAGTCGATTCCTGAACTGTTCGACGAAAGGAGTTCCCCGTGACCAGACTGCTGACGAACCTCAAGTTCTGGGCCCTGGCCCTGGCCGTCGTGTGGATCGCGGTGGTGGCGGTGCTGGTGGCCGACCACCCCGAACTCGCGCAGGCGCACTGACGAGTCCCTATCGTGGACCCATGCGCGCGCTGGTGGTCGCCGACGAGGTCGACGAACGGTTGTGGGCCGGTCTCGGCCCCGGCTGCGACGTCGACCTCGTCCTGGCCGCCGGCGACCTGCCCTTCGACTACCTGGAGTTCCTGACCGACGCGCTGGGCGGCAAGCCGTGCGTGTTCGTGCCGGGCAACCACGACCCGGACCTGTCCGGTTTCACCCGGCACGGCGGCCTGTTCATGCGGGCCGGCTTCCCCCAGGCCTGGCCTGGCCCGGCCGGTGGGATCAACGCCGACGGCCGGGTGGTGGACGTGTGCGGCCTGCGGATCGCCGGGCTGGGCGGATCGGTCCGCTACAACGAGGGCCCGAACCAGTGGACGCAGGCGCAGCAGGCCCGCCGGGCCCGGCGGCTGGTCCGGATCGCCGCGCGGCGGCACCGCCGGGACGGGCGCCGCGTGGACGTCCTGCTCACCCACGCCCCGCCGCGCGGCGTCGGCGACCGCGAGGACCCGGCGCACCGCGGGTTCGACTGCCTGCACCCGACGGTCGACCGCATGCGGCCGGACTGGTTGCTGCACGGCCACATCCACCCCTACGGCGAGCACCCGCGCGAGCACCGCATGGGCGCCACGCGCGTCCGCAACGTCGTCGGCAAGCACGTCCTCGAGTTCACCCCGCACGAGGTCCGCACGTGAACGCGGCCCGCGACACCGGTTTCCCGCGCGCCGACGCCGAGCACGACTTCCTGCGCGCCCGGCGGCGGCAGGTGCTGTCCCGGCTGGCGAACTGGCTGCGCCGGGAACCCGACGACGTCAACATCATGCTGCCGTTCGACGAGGTCGTGGACGCGCTCGGCTACGTCAGCGAGCGGCGCATCGGGCTGCGGGTGATCCCGCTGAGCTCGATCGTCGGCAGTGTGGACCGGAGCCGGGACTTCGACCGCCGGTTCCGGCCGACCTCGGGCCGGGTGCGGGAGCGCTGGGAGCGGCTCGCGCTGGCCGCCCGGCGCGGCGAGCACATCCCGCCGATCGAGGTGTACCGGGTCGGCGACCTGCACTTCGTGATCGACGGGCACCACCGGGTGTCCGTGGCCTACGCGCTGGGCCTGGAGACCATCGAGGCCGCGGTCACCGAGGTGCAGACCAAGCTCAACCCGAAGGGCATCCGCTACCGGGGCGACCTGATCGTCAAGGACTACCGGCGGCTGTTCCTGTCCCGCGTGCCGCTGAGCGGCGAGGCGCGGGCCGCGATCGTGGTGAGCGACCCGTGGGACTACGCGCACCTCGGCGAGCACGTCGAGGCGTGGGGGTTCCGGCTGATGCAGTCCGAGGGCGAGTTCCTCGACCGCGCCACGATCGCGCGGCGCTGGTACACCGAGGAGTACCAGCCGGTGGTGGAGATGCTGCGGCAGGCGGAGCTGATCGGCGACCGCACCGAGGCCGAGGCCTACATGTGGGTCGCCGGTGAGCGCTACCGCCTGATCCGCCAGCACCGCTGGGACGACGAGGTCATCGAGGCGCTGCGGGCCCGCCGGCGCTGAGACCGGGGGCCCCCGGCGGCTCACGCGTGGACGACGGGCAGGTCGGAGCCTTACAGACGGTCTCAGCGCCTCGGCAACAGCGCCTCGACCCGCTCCGCCAAGTCGTGTGCCAGCGGGCACGCTTCCGCATTGCGCTCCGGCTGGGACATGGCCATTTGCGCAAGCACACGGGCATGGTCGCTCACCTCGAATGCGATCGTGCAACCGAGCGGGTTCTGTTCCTGCAATGCTTTGCGGCCGTTCACCCTGATGTCGATGGATTCGGGGTTGATTTGTTTGAATGCCGCTAATCCCTGCACCGGGTCAAGCGCGAGCCCGTCGCTACCGAGCCCGGGTTTTGTTGCCGTGCATTCATTGCGGCGGCTGATATTGTCGCCGGGATTGAAGCCTTGGCCGGCATTGAGTTGGTCCAGCACCCGGCAGGCAACCATTCCAGCGAACGGATCGCCGGCGTCCGCCGATGTGGGAGTTCCGCTCATCGCCGGGGCCGGCGTACCAGACACCGTGGACGTGCACCCAGTCGCGGCAATTGCCGCACAGACAAACGCGACCGCCGTCAGCCTTTTGCTCACTACTCCGCATCCTTGAACTTGCCGAGATATTGCGTGGCCGCCTCATTCGACGCGTCGTATTTGCTTATGGCGATGTCTAGCGCTTCACGTATCGTTCTGAGGTTTTCCAGCACGGTTTGATAAACCGGAATGAGCGATTGCTGGTCAGAATCCATTGCACACTGGAAATGCGCGGCCGCCTGTTGTGCGTATTGATCATTGCCGAATGGCGGTTTGTTGCGCAGCCGTTCAATGTTGAGTGAAATTCGCGAAAGTCGGTCCTCCGCCTGCGTAACCGCGTTGCGGAGGTGTGCGCCGGTCTCTTCATCCACGGCCCACCCACCAGACTTGGCCTCGGCCAGCAGGTGTTGCGCCTGGTCCCCCATCGCTTTGAGCTTTTCCCGATCGCCGAACGCGGCGGTTATCCCCGTGTCTGTCCAGGCAGCCATACCGTCGCGCCCCCTCCTCGTGATGCTCTGCGATCGACACCCTAGCAGGTTGCCCGTATGGTCGACATCACAAGCTTTGTATCTGGATCAGCGTCGGAGATGAAGTATCCGGTAACAGTGCATCCCTCATCCGAGCTTCGTGAATGCCATTGTTCAGCCCTCGCTCATTGCACGGTCTTGTTCGCGTAGGAACTCGATGTCTTCGTTCACTACTCGATCTTCTTTACCAATCACATCGACAAGGAAGCTGAGCACTTCAACTTGGTGTTGAATGGCGGACAGCCATCAGTTGATGGTGCAGGTTACGCGGCTGATAGGGACCAGCCGTGCGTCTCGACCGCGCCCGGGATGTCCAGCTTCGGGCGGTCCTCCGACGGCCGGTGCCGCAGCAGGGTGGAACCGCCGGCGAACGCGATCACCGCGAAGATGATGTTGACGAGCATGCACCAGCGCCAGTCGAGGTACTCGGTGAGCACGCCACCGAGCAGCAGGCCGACCGCGGCACCCCCCGCCGGCGATCGCCCCGAAGATGCCGAACGCGCGGCCGCGTTCCTTCGGGTCGATGAAAGTCGTGGTCAGCAGCGACAGCGCGGCCGGCGCGAGCAGCGCGCCGAACACACCCTGCGCGGCGCGCGCGACGATCAGCATCTCGATGCCGTTCGCGGCGCCGCCGACTGCGGAGGCGATGGCGAACCCGGCCAGCCCGGTGAGGAACGCCCGCTTCCGTCCGAACAGGTCGTTCACCCGCCCGCCGAGCAGCAGGAGGCTGCCGAAGGCCAGCGCGTAGGCGGTGACCACCCACTGGCGGGCGTCACTGGAGAAGCCCAGCTCGTGCTGGGCGGTGGGCAGGGCGATGTTCACGATGGTCGCGTCGAGCACGACCATCAGCTGGGCCAGCCCGATCACCACCAGGATCAGCCAGCGCCGCGCGTGGTGCGGATCGTCCGTCGAGCCGGCTGGACTCCCCCCGGCGGGCTCGGCGTAGGTGGTTCGCGTCATGACAGGTCCTCGCAGACGATGTGGAGGAGAGATCTCCTCTTCCGCTTCCACGTTACGCAAAAAGCGGAGGAGCTACCTCCTGTTTGCTATAGTGGCTTTCATGACGCGGGACACACTGCGCGCCGCATCGCCGCGGCCGCTGCGGCGCGACGCCGAACGGAACCGGTTGCGGATCCTGTCGGCGGCCAAGGAGGTGTTCCGGGAACGCGGCTTCGACGCCACGCTCGACGACGTCGCCCATCGCGCCGGCCTCGGCGTCGGCACGGTCTACCGGCGGTTCCCCAACAAGGAACACCTGATCGACGCGATGTTCGCCCGCCGCCTCGAAGAGATCGAGGAAGGTGCCCGCGCGGCACTGGCCGATCCGGACCCGTGGCACGGGTTCCGGCAGTTCGTGTGGGACATCGTCGAGCTGATGGCCACCGACCGCGGGATACGGGACACGTTGCTGAGCAACGCGTTCGGCCGGGTGGACGTGGCGCAGGCCAAGGACCGCCTGGTGCCGATCGTCACGGAGCTGGTGCAGCGGGCCAAGGACAGCGGCAAGCTGCGCGCCGACTTCGCCGAGACCGACTGCCCGATGCTGTTCAAGATGGCGGCCTCGGTCGTGGAGTACTCGCAGGACCTGGCGCCCGACCTGTGGCAGCGGTACCTGACCATGCTGCTGGACGGTCTGCGGGCGGACTCCGGTGAGCGCCGGCCGCTGCCGGTGCCGCCGCTGGACCACGAAACGCTGGACTGCGCCATGAACGCGTGGCACGCGCGACGCTGAGGCCGCTGCGGCGGGTGGCCAGCACGGCGAGCCCGGCGATGGCGGTCGCGCCACAGGCGGCGAGGGTGGGCAGGTCGAGTCCGGGCGCCTCGCCGAGGACGGCGACGCCGAGCGCGGTCGCCACGACGGGGTTGGCCGCGGTCTGGCAGCCGACGACGACGTCCGGCGGGCCGCTGGCGTAAGCGTGCTGGACGAGCCAGGCGGCGGTGGCGAAGGCGAGCACGGCGGTGACCAGGGAGAGCCAGGGCAGGCCCGGCGAGTGCAGGACGTCCCTGGCGAGCACCGCGGCGAGCCCGTAGCCGGCCCCGGCGGCGACGGCGAGCGCGGCGCTGCGGGCGACCTTCTCGGTGAACGCCGCGACGGCGACCAGGACCGCGACGAGAACGGCGACGATCCGACCCGCCTCGGCGACGGCGTCGGGCGGGATGGCGGCGGGGGCCTGCGCGCGGGCGGTGAGCGTCACGAACACCGCGACGGCGAGCGTGACGGCCACGGCGGCCGCCTGCGCGACCCGGTCCCGTGGTCCATTGAGGACAGCGAGCACCGGCAGGGCCAGGACGACGAGCGGCGTGACCACCGTGACCGGAGCGAACGCGAGGGCGAGGCCCTGCAATCCGGTGCACGCGGTGAGCACACCGAGGCCGAGCATCCACGCCCGGTTGCGCACGAGCGCGACCGGCCGGGGCGCGCTCCCGGCGACGCCGCGGTGCTGCAACCACGCCCCGGCCGCCGCGGCGACCGCGGCAACCGCCGCACAGAGCACCCCCACGGCGATCATCGGCGAACCTCCCTCACTGCAAGAGAGGATGCCCGCCGGTGGCTGAGAAGTTCCTCAAGCGGCTGGACGTCCGGCGGAAGTTCGCACACCGCGCTCGGCGCCGGCCGGCCACCCAGTCACCCCGTCGAGGTGCGGTGGTTCCTGATCGAGGAGCCGCCGCTGCTGGTCGTGGTCGATCAACGCGCACCGTCGGTGCCCTGCTTGTCGCGGTCGCCCGCGCGCACACCGCCGCCGACACGACGCACCTGGCTGCCTACGCCGGCACCGCCCCCCACCAGCCGGACCTCCTACTAGCGGAAACGCGACGAACGCAAGAAACACTACGAATACCGCAGAGGTCCGGCACCCACCAGTTGCGCCGTCGCGAGCTGGATCGCGTCGTACGCGCAGGCCGTGCACTCCGCCGAGCCGGGCGTCCCCCGCGAGGTCCGGATCGGTCGCCGCGTCGAGGACGCGAAGAGAGGCCGGGCACGCCACTTCCGGGTGAAAGGGCGTTCCCGGCCCGAACGGCGTACTCAGCCCTCGAAGGTGAGGTTCCGCCCCGAGGACGGGTCGAACAGCTGCACCTTCTGCACGTCGAACCAGACGTCGAGCATGCCGCCCTCCTGGGCCCCCGACACCGGCGACAGGCGGGCCGTGATCGAGGCGCCCCCGCCGGGGACGTCGTCGGCGCCCGCGTCCGCCGCCAGCTCCGCCAGTTCGGACGTCGCGGCCAGCTCGCCTTCGACCGTGAAGTACGCGTACTTCTCCGACCCCATCGACTCCAGCACGTCCACGTGCGCGCTGAACACGCAGCCGCCGGCCTGCGCGGTCTCGTCGAGCAACGCGGCGTCCTCGAAGTGCTCCGGCCGGATGCCGGCGATCACCTCGCGCGGCGCGTTCGCGGCCTCGGCCAGCCGGCGCAGCCGGTCCGGCAGCGTGACCGTGCCCAGCGCGCTCTTCAGGCTGCCCTCCTCGAGCGTCGCCGGCACGAAGTTCATCGACGGCGAGCCGATGAACCCCGCCACGAACAGGTTCGTCGGGTGGTCGTAGAGGAACTGCGGCGACCCGATCTGCTGCACGTACCCGGCCCGCAGCACGACGACGCGGTCGCCCAGCGTCATCGCCTCGGTCTGGTCGTGGGTGACGTACAACGTGGTCGTGCCGAGCTGCCGCTGCAGCTTCGACACCGACGTCCGCATCTGCCCGCGCAGCTTCGCGTCCAGGTTGGACAGCGGTTCGTCCATCAGGAACGCCTTGGGGCTGCGCACGATCGCCCGGCCCATGGCCACCCGCTGCCGCTGCCCACCGGAGAGGTTGGACGGCTTGCGGTCCAGGTGCTGGGTCAGGTCCAGGATCTCGGCCGCCTCCTCGACCTTCGCCTTCACCGTCGCGTCGTCAACTTTGGCCAGGCGCAGCGGGAAGGCCATGTTCTCCCGCACGCTCATGTGCGGGTACAGCGCGTAGGACTGGAACACCATCGCGATGTCCCGGTCCTTCGGTGCGCGCTCGTTCATCCGCTGACCGTCGATGCGCAGCTCGCCGGAGGAGATGTCCTCCAGCCCGGCCACCATGTTCAGCGTGGTCGACTTCCCGCACCCGGACGGGCCGACCAGGATGATGAACTCGCCGTCGGCGACCTGCAAGTCCACTTCGGACACAGCGAGCGCGCCGTCCGGATAGCGCTTGCTCACCTTGTCCAGCACGATCTCAGCCATGGCGCTTACCCCTTCACCGCACCGGAGGTCAGCCCCGCGACGATGCGGCGCTGGAAGAACAACACGAACAGGATGATCGGGACGGTGATCACCACGGCCGCGGCGCAGATCGTCCCGGCGGGGTCCTCGAACTGCGAGGCCCCGGTGAAGAACGACAACGCCGCCGGCACCGTCCGCGACGCGTTGGTCGAGGTCAGCGAGATGGCGAACAGGAAGTCGTTCCAGCAGAAGATGAACACCAGGATGGCCGTGGTGAACACACCCGGCGCGGCCAGCGGGGCGATGACCCGCCGGAACGCCTGACCGGGCGTGGCACCGTCCATCTTGGCCGCCTTCTCCAGCTCCCACGGGATTTCCCGGAAGAACGCCGACAGCGTGTAGATCGCCAGCGGCAGGGCGAAGGTGATGTAGGGCAGGATCAGCCCCGGCCAGGTGTCGAACAGGCCCAGCGTGCGCTCGATGTTGAACAGCGGGCTGACCAGCGAGACCTGCGGGAACATCGCGATCAGCAGCGAGACCCCGACCAGCAGCCGCTTGCCGGGGAAGTCCAGCCGCGCGATCGCGTACGCCGCCATCGTGCCCAGGACCACCGCGATCAGCGTCGCGATGAGCGAGATGCCGATCGAGTTGATCAGCGCTCGCACGAAGTCCAGCGTCTGGAAGATGTCCGCGTAGTTCTGCAGGGTCCACGACCGCGGGATGAACTTCCCGTCGTCGAGGGTGTCCTTAGTCTTGAGCGACAACGACAGGATCCACAGCACCGGCACCAGCGCGTAGACCACCACGATGATGTCGATGATCGTCCACTTGGTCTTGCGGCCGGTGGTGACCGCGCCACCCATCACCATCAGCGCTTCCCCCCTTGGTCACTGCCCGGAGCCGCGGTGCCGAACAGCTTGATGAAGATGAACGCGATGATCGCGACCGTGATGAAGATCAGCACCGACATCGTCGACCCGATGCCGAGGTTCAGACCCTTGATCAGGTTGTTGTAGGTCTGCATGGACACCGACGACGTGTTGTTCTGGCCGCTGGTGAGCACGTAGATGTTGTCGAAGATGCGGAACGCGTCCAGCGTGCGGAACAGCAGCGCCACCAGGATCGCCGGCTTCATCACCGGCACCATCACCTTGATGAACCGCTGCCAGCCGTTGGCGCCGTCCATCGCGGCCGCCTTGAGCAGGTCGTCCGGCACCAGCGCCAGCCCGGCCATCAGCAGCAGCGCCATGAACGGCGTCGTCTTCCACACCTCGGCCAGGATGATGATCGCCAGCGACGGGATGTACTGCGTCAGCGGCGCCGAGTTCCCGGCGAGGGTGTTGGCCAGGTACCCGGTGTCCGGCGTCCACGCGTAGTACCAGGAGAACGCCGCCACCACGGTCACGATCCCGTACGGGATCAGCGACACCGTGCGCACCAGACCGCGCCCGACGAGAGTCCGGTGCATGATCAGGGCCAGCAGCATGCCCAGCACCAGCTCGATCGCGACCGAGATGATCGTGAGCCCCATCGTCGTGGCGAACGCCGTCCACCAGTAGGAGTCGGACAGCACCGCCGCGTAGTTCGCCAGCCCCACGAACTCGGTGTTCTGCGGGAACCGCAGGTCGTATCGCTGCAGCGACAGCCAGATCGAGTAGACGATCGGATACCCGGTGACCGCGAGCATCACGATCGCCGCGGGTGCGCACAACAGCCAGCCCAGCCGCCGCTCCGCCCTCTTGCCCTCGCTCAGCGCCGGTTTTCCCGGTTTCGTCGTGGTCTTCGGCGCGGTGGACACGTCCTCGACCGTGCTCACGGGATCACCCCTTTCGAATTCAGCGCGTCGGTCAGCCGGCTGCGCAGTTCGTCGGCGGTCTTCTGCGGATCGATCTTCGACGGCGGCGACAGGACCTTGGAGATGACGGTGGACAGGCTCTGGTACGCGGGCGTCAGCGGGCGCACCGCGGCATTCTTGAGCGCGGCGAAGATCGCGTCCCGCATCGGGTACGCGGTGGCCATGCTCGGGTTGTTGTCCGGGTCGACCGGCTTCGTGGGGTCGAGCGGCGTGTCGTCGGTGTAGAGCGCCTCCAGGCTCGGCGGGACACCGTCCTTGACCGCGGAGAACTTCTGGTTCTCCTGGCTGCGCAGGCACAGCGCCGCTTCGAACGCCTCCGGCTTGTGCTGCGACGTGGAGCTGACCGCGAGGTCGTAACCACCGATCGTGGTCCTGGCCGGGACGCCGGGATCGACGGCCGGGTAGGTCGACCACTTGAAGTGCGGCAGGTCCTGCGGCTGCTCGTCGGCGAAGGACGCGTAGACGAACGGCCAGTTCAGCTGGAACGCGCCGTTGCCGCGCTGGAACGCCTGCCGGACGTCGTCCTCCTTCATGTTCGTCAGCGACGGGTCGGTGACGCCGCTCGACGTGACGCGCTTGAGGATCTCCAGTGCCTGCACCGCGCCCTGGTCCATGACCACGGACTTGCCGTCGTCGGAGAGGATGTGGCCGCCCGCGGACGCGACGAGCGTGTTGTAGATGACCACCAGGCCCTCGTACTGGGCGCCGGTGAACAGGATGTTGTGCGGCTTGCCCGCGGCCTTGAGCTGCTCGGCCGCGGTGATCATGTCGTCCCACGTGGCCGGCGGCTGCGGGGTGATCCGGTCGTCGTACCAGAGCAGCTGGACGTTGGTGTTCTTCGTGGCCGCGTACAGCTTGCCGTTCCAGGTCGCGGTGGCCAGCGGACCGGGCAGCACCCCGGCCTCGGCCTTCGCCCGGTTGGCACCGGTCCACTCCTCGGCCCAGCCGGCCTCGGCGAACTCCGGCACCCACGTGACGTCCAGGCCCAGGATGTCCAGGCCCTTGTCACCGGCGGCGAGCCGTCGCGCCATCTGCAGCCGCTGGTCGTCGGCGCCGCGCTGGAGCTTGTTGTAGACGATCTTGTAGCGCCCCGCCGCCTGGGCGTTGCAGTTGTCCACCACCTTCTGGAAGGTGTCCTCCGGCGCGTAGTACAGGTTGAGCGTCGTGCCCTGCTCCGAGCTGCACGCGGTGACCAGCCCCGCGGTCAGCATCCCGGCGCCGAGCACCGCGGCGATCTGACCGGGCGGCCTGCCCCGGCGGCCACCCCTACCGTTCCCCATCAGGCCTCCTCCTCGGCACGCGACCGGCGGGAGACCCACCCCGCACGGCGTCGTGCATGCCATCAGGCAATCCGGTGCTGTCAACCCGGATCGCGCGATCGGTGGGAAGCCAAACTATGCCCGGCGATCACGCCCCGCAAGCGCTGCGGGTCACGATTCAGTCGGTTGACCCGGATGGCCGCATCGCGAGCTTCGCCAGCAGGTCACGGCCCTGCTCCGCGTTGCGGGGCTGGCACAGGACGTCGTAGCGGCCGGCGACCAGCTGGCTGGCCGAGGCGAAGTCGCGGCGCCCGCGCGAGGAGGCGTAGCTGATGGCGGCGAACACCAGGCCGAACAGCACGCCGGAGGCCAGGCCGACCAGGATGGGCTGGTAGGTGACCGACGCACCGGAGGCGAACATCGCCAGCAGGAAACCCACGAACAGGCCGAACCAGGCGCCCGAGACCGCGCCGGTCATGAGGACCCGGCCCCACGACAGGCGGCCCAGCACCCGCTCGACGAGCATCAGGTCCACGCCGACGATGGTCACGTCCTCGACCGTGAACTGGTTGTCGGCGAGGTAGTCGACCGCCCGCTGCGCCTCCTGGTACGTGGCGTAGGAGCCGATCGGCCACCCCGTGGGCGGGGTCGGCAAGCGCGGCAGCCCCTGCGCGGGACGGCCTCCGGAGGAGAACGGGCTGGTCACGGTCATCACCTGTGCTGTCGTAGTGATCGAGTGACTTCATCCTGCCAACCCCCATGAAACCACGCGAACCCGACACTCGAGGGACCGAAGAGCCGGATGATGCCGCGGTGCCCGTAATTCCCGGTCCGGAGCGGTGAGGTGGCCCCGCTGAGCGCACCCCCGGTACGCACGCGAACGCGACCTTCAGCCGACTCGGCGGAAGGCCGCGTTCGGGAACCGGGATTGCCGGCCCTCAGGAGCGGGACTGGTACTCGCGCAGCAGGCCGCGGCTGATGATCGTCTTCTGGATCTCGCTGGTGCCTTCGCCGATGAGCAGGAACGGCGCCTCGCGCATCAGCCGCTCGATCTCGTACTCCTTGGAGTACCCGTAGCCGCCGTGGATGCGGAACGCCTCCTGGGTCACCTCGGCGCAGTACTCGGACGCGATGAGCTTGGCCATCCCGGCCGCGACGTCGTTGCGCTCGCCGGTGTCCTTCAACCGGGCGGCGTTGACCATCATCAGGTGCGCGGCCTCGACCTTGGTGGCCATCTCGGCCAGCTTGAACGCGATCGCCTGGTGCTGCGCGATCGGCTTGCCGAAGGTCTTGCGCTGCTGCGCGTACTCCACCGCCAGCTCGAACGCCCGGATCGCGATCCCGCACGCCCGCGCCGCCACGTTCACCCGGCCGACCTCGATACCGTCCATCATGAACGCGAACCCCCGGCCCGGCGCCGCCCCCAGCACCTGCGCGGCCGGGATGCGGAAACCGTCGAACACCGCCTCGGTGGTGTCGACGCCCTTGTAACCCATCTTGTCGATCTTGCCCGGGATGGTCAGCCCGGGCGCCACCTCACCGAAGCCCTCCGGCTTCTCCACCAGGAACGTCGTCAGGTTCTGGTGCGACTTCTGCGCACCCTCGTCGGTGCGCACCAGCAGCGCGATCAGGTTCGACGACCCGCCGTTGGTCAGCCACATCTTCGACCCGTCGATCACGTACTCGTCCCCGTCCCGCCGGGCGCGGGTCTTGATCGCCGCCACGTCCGACCCCAGATCCGGCTCCGACATCGAAAACGACCCACGGATCTCACCGGTGGCCATCCTGGGCAGGTAGCGCTGCTTCTGCTCCGGCGTCCCGTGCCGGGAGATCATGTGCGCCACGATGAAATGCGTGTTGATCACACCCGACACGCTCATCCACCCACGCGCGATCTCCTCCACCACCAGCGCATAGGTCAGCAACGACTCGCCCAGCCCGCCGAACTCCTCCGGGATCGTGATCCCGAACAGCCCCATCTCCTTCATGCCCTCGACGATCTCGGCCGGGTAGGCGTCCGCGTGCTCCAGCTCCTGGGCGTGCGGAATGATCTCCTTGTCCACGAACGACCGGACCGTGGACAGGATCTCCGACTGCACCTCGGTGAGACCGGCGGTCTGGGCCAGACGGGCCATGGGGCGACTCCTGTGTCTGCGAGACGAATTACCGGCGAGTATGACCCGCGCCGGAACGTCCCGCATATGAGGCGCCTCACCCGGCCCGGTGTCAGGTCGCCTGGTCCACCGCGGCCTCGCCGGACTGGCGGGGCATCGGCGCGTGCCCGTTCACCTGCTGATCGGCGGCGGTGGTCTGTCGTTCGAGAAAGCGCAGCAGCTCCACCGGGAACGGCAGCACGAGCGTCGAGTTCTTCTCCGCCGCCACCTGCACCACCGTCTCCAGCAGTCGCAGCTGCAGCGCGGCCGGGGTGTCGGACATGACGCCGGCGGCCTCGGACAGCTTGTGCGACGCCTGCAGCTCACCGTCGGCGGAGATGACCCGCGCCCGGCGCTCCCGTTCGGCCTCCGCCTGGCGGGACATCGACCGCTTCATCGACTCCGGCAGGGCGACGTCCTTGATCTCCACCCGGTCGATGTGCACGCCCCAGTCCAGGGCCGGGCTGTCGATCATCAGCTCGAGCCCCTGGTTGAGCCGTTCGCGGTTGGACAGCAGGTCGTCCAGGTCGCTCTTGCCGATGATCGAGCGCAGCGAGGTCTGCGCCACCTGCCCGACGGCGAACCGGTAGTCCTGGACGTTGATCGCGGCCACGATCGGGTCGATGACCTTGAAGTAGACGACGGCGTCGACGCGGACGGTCACGTTGTCGCGGGTGATGCCCTCCTGCGCCGGGATCGGCAGGGTGACGATCTGCATGTTCACCTTCTGCAGCCGGTCGGCGACCGGCACCAGCAGGGTCAGGCCCGGCTCGCGGATGGCGCTGCGGACCCGTCCGAAGCGGTAGATCAGCCCGCGCTCGTACTGCCTGACCACGCGGACGCTGGCGGCGAGTCCGGTGACTCCCACGGCGGCGACGATGGAGATGATTTCGGCCAGCATGGCGGCTCCCGGGGGTGCGTGTCCCTTGACGCGATGTTACGCCCGTCACACCTGTTGGGAAGTGCCCGAGCACGGGCAGTCCGGACGGCGCCCGGGGGGCAGGGCCGATCGGCTGCGGGGGCCGCACCGCCGGTCTTGCCGGCGGCCGCGGATCGAAGGGACCACCGCGGCGCGGCGGCACGCGCCCGTGTCCCTCCCGCGACGCGACGGTGCGTCACCGGGACTGTCCATCTGGGATGGTCGTGGTGCCGGAAATCCGCTACCGGACACGAAATCCGGAACGTCCGGTATCACGCGGTCCACAGTGGAAGACGGGTTCGCGGTGGACTGGACCCGCGGCGGGTGCGGGCGAGCCCGCCCGTGCACCCGGTTCCCGGCCGCCGAGCCGGACGTGCCCGGCGTGCCGACGCCGCGTGCGATCGCCGAGCGGGCGGCACTCGAATAGTGTTGGCCGCATGGCGGGAGTGAACAGGGTCTTCGCCGCCCAGCTGGCCGGCCTGCCGGTCTTCGGGCCGGACGGTGAGTCGATCGGCAAGGTGCGCGACCTGGTCGCCGGCCTCCGCCTCGACCAGCAGCCGCCGCGCGTGCTCGGGCTCGTCGTCGAACTGGCCACCCGGCGCCGCGTGTTCGTGCCGATGTTGCGGGTCACCGCCATCGAACCCAACGCCGTCACGCTCGCGACCGGGTCGGTCAACATGCGCCAGTTCCACCGGCGCCCCAACGAGGTGCTCGTGCTGGGGCAGCTCATCGACGCGCAGGCGCGCCTGGCCTCCACGGAAGCGCGGGTCACGGTCACCGACGCGGCGATGGAACAGGTCCGGACCCGCGACTGGGTGCTCGCCAGGCTCGCCGTCCGCGAACGCTCCGGCCGGCTCGGGCTGAGCCGGCGGCGGTCGTCGCTGCAGGTCCTGTCGTGGTCGGAGGTGCGCGGGCTGAGCCTGACCGACCTGACCGGGCAACCGCAGGGCGCCGGGCAGCTGCTCATGCTGTTCGACACCATGCGCCCGGTGGACATCGCGGCGACGATGCGCGACCTGCCGACCAAACGGCGGCACGAGGTGGTCGACTCGATGGACGACGAACGGCTCGCCGACGTGCTCGAGGAGCTCCCGGAGGAGGACCAGAAGGAGCTGCTCGCGCACCTGGCCGAGGAACGGGCCGCCGACATCCTCGAGGCGATGAACCCCGACGACGCGGTCGACCTGCTCGGCGAACTGGCCCCGGCCGAGCAGAGCCGCCTGCTCGACCTGATGCACCCCGACGAGTCCGAGCCGCTGAAACGCCTGCTCAGCTACTCCTCGGACACCGCGGGCGGCCTGATGACGCCGGAGCCGGTCATCCTCACACCGGACGCCACGATCGCCGAGGCGCTGGCCCACATCCGCAACCCCGACCTGCCCGCCGCGCTCGCCAGCCTGGTCTTCGTGTGCCGTCCGCCGACCGAGACCCCGACCGGCCGCTACGTCGGGTGCGTCCACTTCCAGCGTCTGCTCCGCGAACCGCCCGCGGAGCTGGTCGCCAGCGCCGTCGACACCGACCTGCCCGCCCTGCACCCGGACACCGGGCTGTCCGAGATCACCCGCTACTTCGCGGCCTACAACCTCGCCTGCGGACCGGTCGTGGACGACCAGGACCACCTGCTGGGCGCCGTCACCGTCGACGACCTGCTCGACCACCTGCTGCCCGACCGCTGGCGCGAGACCGGGCTGCACGACGTCACCGAGGGACAGGAGATAGACAGTGCCTGAGCTCACCACCCGACGACGCCTCGACCAGCCCCGGGCGAGCCGGGGACCGGTCCTGTCCATCGACCCGGACAGCTTCGGACGGCTGTCCGAGCGGCTGGCCCGGTTCCTCGGTACCGGCAAGTACCTGTTCTGGCAGACGCTCATCGTGGTCGTCTGGATCATCATCAACCTGGGCGCGGCCACGCTGCGCTGGGACCCGTACCCGTTCATCCTGCTCAACCTGGCGTTCTCCACCCAGGCCGCGTACGCCGCACCGCTGATCCTGCTCGCGCAGAACCGCCAGGACGACCGCGACCGGGTGTCGCTGGAGGAGGACCGGCACCGGGCGGCGCAGACCAAGGCCGACACCGAGTACCTGGCCCGTGAGCTGGCCGCGCTGCGCCTCGCGGTGGGCGAGGTGGCCACCCGCGACTACCTGCGCGGCGAACTGGACAAGCTCCGCGAGGACCTCAACACCAAGCCGCGACGTGGCAAAAGCAATAGGGCGCAGGCAGACGCCGCTACCGGTCCGTAGCATGGGGGCGTGACCAGTACGCAGCAGATCCCCAGCGTCGAGGACGTCCGCGCAGCGCTGAAGGACGTGCACGACCCCGAGATCCGCAAGCCCATCACGGACCTCGGCATGGTCAAGGACGTCACGGTGGGCGACCACGGCGTCGTCACGGTCGCGGTGTACCTGACGGTCGCCGGCTGTCCGCTGAAGGACACCATCACGAAGGACACCCAGGCCGCGGTCGGCAAGCTCGCCGGCGTCCGCGAGGTGCGGGTCGAGCTGGACGTGATGAGCGACGAGCAACGCACCGAGCTGCGGAAACAGCTGCGCGGCGACGCGGCGGAGCCGGTCATCCCGTTCGCCCAGCCCGGTTCGATGACGCGGGTCTACTGCGTCGCGTCCGGCAAGGGCGGGGTCGGCAAGTCCAGTGTGACGGTCAACCTCGCGGTCGCGATGGCGCAGCGCGGGCTGTCCGTCGGGGTCGTCGACGCGGACATCTACGGTCACTCCGTGCCGCGCATGCTGGGCGCGCGCGAGAAGCCCACCAAGGTCGAGCAGATGATCATGCCGCCGCAGGCGCACGGCGTGAAGGTCATCTCGATCGGCATGTTCACCCCGGGCAACACGCCGGTGGTGTGGCGCGGGCCGATGCTGCACCGCGCGCTGCAGCAGTTCCTCGCCGACGTGTTCTGGGGCGATCTGGACATCCTGCTGCTGGACCTGCCGCCGGGCACCGGTGACATCGCCATCTCGGTCGCGCAGCTCATCCCGAACGCGGAGATCCTGGTGGTGACGACGCCGCAGCAGGCGGCCGCCGAGGTCGCCGAGCGCGCGGGTGCGATCGCGATGCAGACGCGGCAGCGGCTGGCCGGGGTCATCGAGAACATGTCGTGGCTGGAGACGCCGTCCGGGGAGCGGATGGAGATCTTCGGCTCCGGCGGTGGCCAGACGGTGGCGGATTCGCTGTCGAAGTCGGTCGGTTCCGAGGTGCCACTGCTGGGTCAGGTGCCGCTCGACCCGCGGCTGCGGGAACAAGGTGACGCCGGCACCCCCCTGGTGCTGGCCGAGCCGGAGGCTCCGGCTTCCCAGGTGCTGCGGGACGTGGCCAAGAAGCTGTCGGTCCGGGCGCGCGGGCTGGCCGGGAAGATGCTGAACCTGAGCCCCACCGGCCGCTGAGGAGCTGCTGACGTCGCCCGGGTCGCGGTGGGACACGCGCCTCACGGCGGCCTGGGGAGGCCGGGTGCCGGCTTCGTTGCCGTGGCCTGTTGAGCCGGCACAACGGGCCGTCTGAATGCCTTTTCCGGCTGGTCAGGTGGCGTCGGGGTCGACGGGCGGTTTTTCGCCGGGCTTGAGGGGCTCCGGTTCGGGCTTGGCGGCCGGGGTGGCGCTCGCGGCGGGGTAGCCGTTCGGCTTCACGCTGCCGCCGGACAGGCCGTTGAGGCCGAGCGGGTCCGGGTCGCCGTCGAAGAGGTGCTGCGTCACCGCCCGGCGCGGGTCGAAGTTGCGCAGCTGCCGCAGGTCCTCCAGCGGCTTCTGGAACTGCTCGAAGTCCGAGCCCATCTCGTCCTTGAGCTGCTGCCGCGCACCGTTGGCGAACTCGCGCATCTTGCGCACGTTGCGGCCCAGCCAGGCCGCCGCCTCGGGCAGCCGCTCCGGCCCCAGGATGAACAGGCCCGCGACGATCAGGACGAGGATCTCGCCCCAGCCAACGCTTTCGAACATTCGCGAACCTCCGCCTCACACGGCCCAGCGCTCCCAGCCTACCCCGGCCGCTGCCCCGATCGGATACTCCGCACGGAGTTCACGTCCTCGCCATCCGGCCGTCAGTCCGAACCGAGCGTCACGTCGACCACCAGCGTGCGGCCCTGCCGCACCAGCTGCACCGGCACCGTCTCGCCGATGTCGTGCTGCCGGACGGCGACGGTCAGCTCCGCCGCGTTGCGGACCAGCCGGTCGCCGAGCCTGGTGATCACGTCGCCCTCCGCGATGCCGGCCCGCGCGGCCGGGCCGCCGTCGGCGACGTTGAGCACCTGCGCGCCCTCGGACGTCTCCGCCGCGACCGACGCCGCGTTCACCCCGATGTCGGCGTGCTTGACCTGGCCACTGCCGATGAGCGTGCGGGCGATCTTGATCGCGTCGTCGGCCGGGATCGCGAACCCGATGCCGATGCTGCCGCCCGAGCCGTCCGCACCGCCGTCGGTGCGGATCGACGAGTTGATGCCCACCAGCGCGCCGGTCGAGTCGACGAGTGCGCCGCCGGAGTTGCCGCGGTTGATCGGGGCGTCGGTCTGGATGGCGTCGTAGGTGACCGGCGGCTCGCCGTTCTCCCCCGCCGCCGTCACCGGCCGGTGCAACGCGCTCACGATGCCCGAGGTCACGGTGTTCTCCAGGCCCAGCGGCGAACCGACGGCGATCACCGAGTCGCCCGGTTCGAGGTTCGCCGGATCGCCGACCTGCAGCACGACCGGGTTCGACACCGCCACCTTGACCACCGCGAGGTCGGTCTTCGGGTCCGTGCCCACGACGCGCGCCTCGGTGCGGGTGCCGTCGGTGAACACCGCGGTGATCTTGGCCTGCGGATCGCTCGTGGCCAGCGAGATGACGTGGTTGTTCGTGATCGCGTAGCCCTGCGGGTCGATCATCACACCCGAGCCGACGCTGCCGGACTGGCCGGACTTGACCTCGATCGACACCACCGCGGGCGCGACCCGCTGGGCGATTCCCGCGATCGACCCCGGTGCGCGCTCCTTGCCCGCCTCGGCCTCGGAGATCGTCGCCGAGCCGGTCAGCGAGTCGCCCGCGCCGCCGAGCCACCAGCCGATCAGGCCGCCGACGGCACCGATGAGCAGGCAGATCACGCCGAGCAGGCCGAGCGCGACCGGCTTGACCCGCCGGCCGAACAGCAGCTCGGGCAGCGACAGCTGGGCGCTGCGGGGCCGTTCGGAGTCCTCGTCGTCGTCGTTCCCGGGCTCGAGCGCGGGCCGGGACAGCACCGCGGCGGACCCCGGGTCGCGCCACGGATCGGTCATGCGGGACCACAGCGGCGGCTCCGGCTCACCGGGACGGCGGCCGCTGTCCTCGGCCGGGCGCTGGAGCCGGACGTCCTCGGCGCCGGGCGGGCGCCCGAACGCCTCGGCCAGCGACTCCGGGGCCGGCGGGGTGGAGACGATCTTGTCGCCGTTGCGCGTCCCGGGCGCGTAGAGCTTGTCGAAGGCGCCCTCGACGCCGTGCGGGCGGCCGAACGCGCCGGCCTCCGCGGGATCCACCGGGGGCCGGTCCAGGGGCCGGGGCGCCAGCCGCGGCTCGGTCCGCGGCGCACCGGCGGTGTCCTGTGGTGGGTTCGGCTGGCTCATCGTTCCCCGGGTGGCTGGCTCGTCGTGCTGTCGGCGCGACCCTACGCCACCGATTGTCCCGCGGAAGCGGTGAAGGGCGCGTCAGCGACCGGCGACCGCAACGGGGCTGGTGGTCGTCGTGGTGGTCGCCGGGGGCACCACCGTCGGCTCGCCGCCGAGCTGGGCGCGCAGCACCCCGGGCGCGGGCGCCGGTCCCGGCTCCGGGTTCGCCTGACCGGGATCGCCGCCGCTCGCCGAGGTCGCGACGAGCGCGAGCGCGCTCAGGACCAGGCCGGACACGGCCACCCCGGCGCCCTGTGCGACACGGCGCCGCACCGACGGATGGCGCTGCGCACCCAGTACGGCGGAACCGCTACCGAGTGGCGCGCTCGACCCGAGCGGCGCCGACGAACCGAAAGGGGACGATTTGAGACCTGCCACGCGATCGGGTCGCTGGATCGCGACGAGCTGGCCGTCCTCGGTGACCGCGAGGTTGTCCGGCGTGGTGGGCAGGTCGGTGTCCTGCGGGATGTTGCGCAGGGTCGCCAGCAGGCCGGCGGGCATCGACGGCGCCCCGGCGTGCCGGACCGCGGCACGCACCTGGCGCTGCGAACTCACCTCTGCGGCGCAGATCGGGCACCGCGCCACGTGGGACGCGGCCCGCTCGCGGGCCCCGAGGCCCATCTCCCCGTCGACGAAGGCGACGACGGCATCCGGAAGGAGGTGAGACTCGGGCAGGCCCCAGCCTCGCAGTTCGCTCATGCGGAAACCTCCACGGACTCCTCCTTGGCCGCCCGGCGCCGTTCGAGCGAGGCACGCAGCGCCTGCCGGCCACGGTGGATCCGGCTGCGCACGGTGCCCAGCTTCACGCCGAGCGTCGCACCGATCTCCTCGTAGGAAAGACCTTCGACGTCGCAGAGCACCACCGCGGCGCGGAACTCCGGCGGCAGCTCGTCGAGCGCCGCCTGCAGGTCCGGGTCCAGGTGGGTGTCGCTGTAGACCTGCTCGGGGCTCGGGTCGTCACCGACGATGCGGTCGGTGTCCTCCGGCAGCCCCTCCATGCGCACCCGCGAACGGCGGCGCGCCATGTCCAGGAACAGGTTGGTGGTGATGCGGTGCAGCCAGCCCTCGAAGGTGCCCGGCTTGTAGGAGGCCAGGGAGCGGAACACCCGGATGAACGTCTCCTGGGTGAGGTCCTCGGCGTCGTGGGTGTTGCCGGTCAGGCGGTACGCCAGCCGGTAGACCCGGTCGCCGTGCTCGCGCACGACCTCGTCCCAGGACGGCGGGGTCCACGCGGCGTCGTCCACGGTGACCGGGCGGCCCTCGGCGACCTGCTCGTTGTCCAGAGTGTTCGGCATCGTGGGGGACGGCACCTCCATCAGGCTGTTCTCCCAACTGATCTCTCCAACGCGGGCCATCCGCACTGTGTTCCCGGCAGACCCCGCCGGGATGCTGGGACCCAGCTTGGACCCCTTCCTTATGTGGGTAGTGAGACCAGACTGAGAGCGGCCTGAGAGAAGTGTGCACGTCTTCCACAGCTTTGGCGACGACCAGCGCTAACCTTTGCCGCGTGACCTCCGAGACGCTCGCGGCGAGTGGCGGCGACCACGCCGAGGGCTACCTGCCCGGCCACCCGACCGACGGTGCGCTGCTCGCCGCGCTGGCACGCTCGGCGGAGCTCGGCTGCCTCGCGCTCGGGCCGGCGACCGGTGCCGCGCTGTGCTTCCTCGCGACCAGCCTGCGGGCCCGCGCGGTGGTCGAGATCGGCACCGGCATCGGGGTCAGCGGGCTCTACCTGCTGCGCGGCATGGCGCCGGACGGGGTCCTCACCTCGATCGACATCGAGCCCGAACACCACCAGGCGGCGCGCCGCACGTTCCGCGACGCCGGGTACCCGCCGGGCCGGACGCGGCTGATCATGGGGCGCGCCCTGGACGTGCTGCCCCGGCTGACCAGCGGCGGGTACGACCTGGTGTTCGTCGACGCGGCCCGCGCCGAGTACCCGAGGTACTTCGAGCACGGCGTGCAGCTGCTGCGGCCGGGCGGGGTCATCGCGTTCCACGGCGTCACCGACGCCGCGCGCGGCGAGCGGCGGGACCCGGGGGTGCTCGCGGCGCGGGAGCTGGCGCGGGCGATCCGCGAGGACGAGCGGCTGGTGCCGGCGTTGCTGCCCGTCGGCGGGGGGTTGCTGGTCGCCGCGGTGCAGTGAGCTCGCCGGCGCGTTCCCCCACATGATCGTTCCTGGTCAGCGCGCTGCGTCGCGCGGTGCTCGCGAGGTGTCACGGGCCTCGAAATTGTCGTACCCCTGGTGCAGGATCGCCTCACGCACCGTCCGGATCGGCGAGGGGGTCGTCACACATGCGCGAGGCAGTGCTGAGCGCGGCGCGGTTCATCACCACGCGCGCGCACGAACCGATAGCTCTGGGGGACGTCGCCGACCACGTCGGGTACAGCCCGTTCCACCTGGCCCGCACCTTCGAGCGGGAGATGGGCATCCCGCCGGGCCAGTTCCTCACCGCACACCGGTTCCAGCGGGCCAAACAGCTCCTGCTGCACACCGACGAGCGGATCATCGACATCTGCAACGAGGTCGGCTTCTCCGCGGTGGGCACGTTCACCACCCGCTTCACCGCGGCGGTCGGCACCACGCCGGTGGAGTTCCGGCGGCTGCCGGACGTGCTGACCGCGTCCCCGCCGCGGCCCGTCTCGGTCCCGGACGGTGACCACGACGGCGGCGCGGTCACGGGTACGGTCCGGCTCAGCCCGGCCGCGCTGGCCGCCCTCGGCCCGAACCCGGCCGTCTACGTCGGGCTGTTCCCCCGCCGCGCCGCCCGCGGGTTCCCGGTCAGCGGCACGCTCCTCGCCGAACCGGGGTGTTTCCTGCTCACCGGCGTCCCGCCGGGCACGTACTGGGTGCTGTCCTCGGCAGTGCCCACCCGGGACGGGCCGCAGGCCCAGCTGATCCCCGGCCGCAGCGTGCTCGGCGCCTGCCCGCGCGCGGTCCGCGTGACGCCCGAGACGCCGGTGCACCACCGCGACGTCGACCTGGACGTGGGCGCGGAGTGGTCCCAGCCGGTCCTGATCGCCCTGCCCGCCCTGACCTCGGCCGGAGCGCAAGAACGGAGAAGACAACGGTGAGAGCGCCACCGTAGGTTCCGTGACGTGATCAGCCACCTGCACTCCGCCACGATCCTGGTCACCGACCAGGAGGAGGCCCTGCGCTTCTACGTCGGCAAGCTCGGGTGGGAGAAGCGGGAGGACAACCGGTTCGGGCCTGCACACCGGTTCCTGACCGTGGCGCCACCGGGCGGGGTCACGGCGATCGTGCTCGGGCAGCCGGAGGTGTACGACCGCGCCGTTGCGCCCGGCGGCACCGGCATCACGGTGATCACACCCGACCTGGCCGCGGCCCGCGCCGAGATGACCGCCCAGGGCGTGGCCGTCGGCGAGCCGCAGGTCATGCCGTGGGGTGCGAAGGCGACGTGGTTCGCCGACCCGTTCGGGAACGAGTACTTCCTGCTCGAAGGCTGACCACCGCGAGCCCGCCCAGCGCCAGCCAGAGCACCGCGACGCCGACCAGCCAGCTCCACCCGGCGTGCGCGAACACGACGCTGCCGAGCGTGCCGCCGACGCTGCTGCCGAGGTAGTAGGCGAGGTTGTAGGTGCCCGAGGCCTGGCCGCGCGCGCCCTCCGGCGCCTCGGCCGCCGCCCAGCCGTTGGCCACCGAGTGCGCCGCGAAGAACCCGCCGGTCAGCACGAGGAACCCGGCCACCACCAGGGGCAGCGAGTCGGGCAGCGTGAGCAGGATGCCGGCCGCCATCACGGTCAGCCCGCCCAGCACGGCGCGCGGACGGCCGAAGCGGGCGACCAGACGTCCGGCGTTGGAGGACGACACCGAGCCGACCGCGTAAGCGAGGAACACCAGTGACGCGACGGCCGGGGAGAGGTTCAGCGGTTCGCCGGTCAGCCGGAAGCCGGCGGCGTTGTACATGGCGACGAAGCCGCCCATCGCGAGCATCGCGACGCCGTATTGCACGAGCAGCACCCGGCTGCGCAGTGCCGCACCGAGGCCGGTGACGACGGTACCCAGCTGGTTCCCGGAGCGGGTTCCGCGCGCGCGGCCGCCGCCCGGCAGCGCGCGGATCGTGACCGCGGTGCACACCAGCGCCACTCCGGCGACCACGGCCAGCGCGCCGTGCCAGCCGAACGACTCCGCCGTGAACCCCGCGGACAGACGCCCGAGCATGCCGCCGACGGTGTTGCCCGCGATCATCGCCCCGACCGCGGCCGCCACCCCGGTCTGGCCCAGTTGTTCGACCAGGTACGCCGACGCCACGCCCGGGAAGCCCGCGATCGCGATGCCCTGCAGGGCCCGCAGCGCCAGCAGCAGCGGGTACGTGGGCGCGAACGGGAGCAGCAGGCCCAGCACGACCGACAAGGTCACCGACGCGATGATGACCGGCCGCCGCCCGATGATCTCGGACAGCGCCGCGATCGGCAGCACCGATATCGCCAGCGCGCCCGTCGCCACCGACACCGCCAGCGACGCCGAGCCCGGGTCGAGGTGGTACTGCTCGGCGAGCTGGGGCAGCACCGGCTGCGGCGCGTAGAGCAGGGCGAACGACGAGATCCCGGCGGTGGCGACGGCGAGCTTCACGCGCCGGGTGTTCGGGCGGGCGGGGGCGGCGACGGGCACGAACTCGAAAGTAAGCTCCGCTAATCAATAGTCCAATACGCAGATCTGTCACTATTCATACCGTGGTGCATGAGAACGTCGAGGAATCGCCTGACCAGGGGCTGACCGCTCGGCTGGCACCCAGCCTGGCTCTCCTGGCCGTTGTGGGTGAAACGCGCAACATCACCCGTGCGGCCGAGCGACTGGGGGTTCCGCAACCCACCGTGAGCCGCCGGCTGGCCACCTTGTCCGAGGTCGCCGGCGCACCGCTGACCGAGCCGGACGGCCGTGGGGTGCGCCTGACGCGGGCGGGCGAGATCCTCGCCGCGACGGCCGTCCGGGCGCTCGGCGTGGTCGAGACGGGCGTGCGGCAGCTGCGGGAGGAGATCTCACCCGACAGCGGGCACGTCGTCCTCGGGTTCCTGCACCTGCTGGGCCGCTGGCTGGTGCCGTCCCTGCTCCGCGACTTCCGGGCCGCGCACCCCGGTGTGCGGTTCTCGCTGGTCCAAGGTTCGCGGCAGCACGTGCTCGACCGGCTGGCCGGCGGCGAGCTGGACCTCGCGCTGGTCGCTCCCCTCCCGGACGACCCGGCGTTGGAGAGCTTCGCGCTGTCGGAGCAGGACCTGCTGCTGTCGGTGCCGGAGGCGCACCCGCTGGCCCGGCGGCGCCGCATCCGCGTGCGGGAGCTGGCCGACGAACCGTTCGTGACGCTCGAGCACGGCTACGGGCTGCGGCAGATCGTCGACGACCTCTGTGCGGCGGCCGGGTTCGAGCCGAAGATCGCGTTCGAGAGCCAGGAGTCGGACACCGCGCGCGGCCTGGTCGCGGCCGGCCTGGGGGTGGCGCTCCTCCCCCGGTTCGGCCCGGCCCCGCCCGCCGGTGTGGTCGAGGTGCCGCTGTCCCCGCAGGTCAGCCGCACGATCGGACTGACCTGGCGTGCGGGCGAACACCTGACGCCCGCGGTGCACGCCTTCCGCGACTACGTCCGCACCGAGGGCAGGCGGCACGCCTGACCGGCTACCGGACCGCCTGGTCGGTGCCGAAGGACTCCGCGAAGGCGACCAGCGTCCGGGCGGCGAAGCCGGTCGCTCCGGGAACGACCTCCGCGTACGGCTTCTCGGCGCGTGCGGGGCCCGCGATGTCCAGGTGCGCCCACGGCAGGCCTTCAGTGAACTCGCGCAGGAACAGCGCCGCCGTGATGCCGCCCGGCCCGCCCGGCGCCTGCTTCACGTCGGCCAGCTCGCCGCGCACCGCGTCGGCGTGGGCGTCCAGCAGCGGCATCCGCCACCAGGCCTCGCCGACGCTCGCGCCGGCCTCGCGGATCCCGTCGGCCAGCTTGTCGTCCGTCGCGAACAGCCCGCCGGTCCGCAGGCCCAGCGCGACCTTCATCGCGCCGGTCAGGGTGGCCACGTCGATCACCGCGTCGGGGGTGAACCGCCGGATCCCGTAGGCGAGGGCGTCGGCCAGCACCATGCGGCCCTCGGCGTCGGTGTTGGCCACCTCGGTGGTCCGCCCGCCGTAGTGCCGGACCACGTCACCCGGGCGGTACGACGACCCCGAGACGTGGTTCTCCGCCGCCGGCACCAGTGCCGTGACCCGCACCGGCAGCCGCAGCGACGCGATGGCCCGTGCCGCGGCGATGACGGCCCCGCCGCCGGCCATGTCGGTGCGCATCAGGTGCATCCCGTCGGCCGGCTTGATCGACAACCCGCCGGTGTCGAACGTGATGCCCTTGCCGACCAGCAGCAGGTGCCGGACCGCGCCGCGCGGCCGGTAGGTCAGCTCGATCAGCCGCGGCGGGCTCGCCGAGCCGCCGCCGACCGCGAGGATCCCGCCGAAGCCCTGGGCGGCCAGCCACTGCTCGTCCCGGACGGTGGCGGTCAGGCCGGGCACTTCGGCGGCCAGGCGCGCGGCCGTGTCCGCCAGCCACTCCGGGTTCTTGATGTTGGACGGGGTGTTCGCCAGATCCCTGGCCAGGGCCGATGCTTCGGCCAGCGCGCGGACCCGGTCGACGATCCGCTGGTGACCGCCCTCCGGCGTCACCAGGCGCAGGGTGCGCAGCGCGGGCCGGCCGGAGTCCGCGGTGACCTTGAAGCGGTACCCGCCGAGCAGGGCGCCCAGGGTCAGCTCGGCCACCTGATCGCCGGTGACGTCACCACCCAGCTCGACCTGGACCGCCTTGACGTCCGCGGCTTCCCGGGCGAGCGCGGCGCCCGCGGTGCGCCACTGCGCGGGCTCGCCCTCACCGATCCCCACCAGCCAGTGCACGTCCCCGCCGGGGAGCCGCCGGACCTCACCGGGCTTGCCGGAGTGCGGCACGCCGGCGACCGGCTCGCCGGCACCCGCGGGCACCAGAACGGCCACCTCGGCGCCACGCCGGGGCGAGCCGGCGACCTCGACCTCGATCAACCGGCTGGGAACGGACGGCAGGGGAAACCGCGCCATCTGGCGACCTCCTGGAACCTCGAGACTGCGGCCGCGCGTGACGTCAGCCGGTGACGACGGGAGCGGGACGGATCAGCTGGTGGCCTCCTGCAGGGCGACCCCCAGGTCCTTGGCCTCTTCGGCCGACAGCTCGACGACAAGTCGCCCACCGCCCTCGAGCGGAACGCGCATCACGAGGCCCCGCCCCTCCTTAGTCACCTCGAGGGGACCATCTCCGGTCCGGGGCTTCATGGCCGCCATAGCGTGCTCCCTCCGTCTCAACCGGCGCGCCCGGGTCGCGCTCCTCAAGCCAACCGGGTCAGGCCCATTCTCCCTCATCAGGATGGGGGCGCGAACGCGGACCGATCTTTTCGTGTTTGCTTAGGTGCTGGTATCGCCCGACACCCGACATATCAGGAGGACCCTCCGGTGACCACCGAGGACGTGCTGCTCACCGCCGACGCCGACGGCGTGCGCACCGTGACGCTCAACCGCCCCAAGGCCTACAACTCGCTCACGGTCGAGCTGAAGAAGCGCCTGCTGGCCGCGTTGCGCGACGCTTCCGCAGACCCCTCGGTGCGCGCGGTGGTGCTGACCGGGACGGGCAAGGCGTTCTGCGCGGGCCAGGACCTCAAGGAGCACGTCGGGCTGCTGCAGGCGGGCGACCCGGCGCCGCTGCGGACCGTCCAGGACCACTACAACCCGATCGTCCGGGCCATCGTCGAAATGCCCAAACCGGTGATCGCCGCGGTCAACGGGCCGGCCGCGGGTGCGGGAGCCGCCTTCGCCTACGCCGCCGACCTGCGGATCGCCGCGTCGTCGGCGAACTTCCTGATGGCGTTCGCCAACGTCGGATTGGGGCCGGACTCGGGCGCGTCGTGGACGCTGCAGCGGCTGGTCGGCTACGGCCGGGCGGCCGAGCTGATGCTGCTCGCGCGCACGGTCGCGGCCGAGGAGGCGCTGTCGCTGGGCCTGGTCACCGAGGTCGTGCCGGACGAGGAGCTGGCCGGGCGGGCGCAGGCGCTCGCGGCGAAACTCGCCGCCGGGCCGACGGTCAGCTACGCCAAGATCAAGCAGGTCCTGACCGTCGCCGCGGAGGGCAGCCTCGAGGACGCCCTGGCCGCCGAGGACGCCGCGCAGACCGTGCTCGGCTCGACGGCCGACCACCGCGAGGCGGTCGAGGCGTTCGTCGCCAAGCGCAAGCCCGACTTCCAGGGCAAGTAGGTCACGAGGACGCGCGGAAGCAGGTCACCAGGTGGTCGTCGACCATGCCGGTGGCCTGCATCAGCGCGTAGCAGGTGGTCGGGCCGACGAAGGCGAAGCCGCGCTTCTTCAGCGCCTTCGCCATCGCGGTCGACTCCGGCGTGATGGCCGGGACGTCGGCGAGCGTCTTCGGGCGCGGCCGCTTCCCGGTCGGCGCGAACGACCACAGCAGCTCGTCGAGCGGCTGGTCGAGGGCGACCACGGCGCGCGCGTTGGTGATCGCGGCCAGGATCTTCGCCCGGTTCCGCACGATCGACGCGTCGGCCATCAGGCGCTCGACGTCGTCGTCACCGAACTCGGCCACCTTCTCCGGCACGAACCCGGCGAAGGCGTTCCGGAAGCCCGCGCGCTTGCGCAGGATCGTGATCCACGACAGCCCGGACTGGAACGCCTCCAGGCACAGCCGCTCGAACAGCGCGTCCTGCCCGTGCAGCGGCACGCCCCACTCCGTGTCGTGGTACTCGGCGTAGTCCGGGGACGAGTTGCCCCACGGGCAGCGCGCGACCCCGTCGGCCCCCACCAGTTCCGTCATACCTGCCCCACCGAGTAGCTCTCCGCGAACTTCGCGAACCGTTTCAGCGAATACCGCAATCCGAGCACGAACGCCGGCTTCACCACCGGCCACCCCAGCTGCCCGGCCGGCCCGAGCGGCGGCACCAGGCTCTCCGACCAGACGAACGTCGAGGAGTTCGCGCCCTTGGCGTGCACGTGGAAGGCGCCGGTGCCCTTGACGACCCCGCCCAGGTGCCGCACGGTGCACCGCACCGGCGGCTCCCAGCTGGTGATCTCCATCGGGTCGGTGACGCCCACCCCGCGCACGCCGGTGAACGCCGTGAGCTTCGACCCGACGCTGCGCCCGTCGCCCTCGGTGACCTCCACGTGCGTGCCCAGCATCCACTCGTGCTGCCGTTCCCAATCGGTCAGCGCGAGCCAGGTCGTGCCTGCGCTCGCGCGGACGTCCACGGACAGGACCAGGTCGATCATCCCGACGTCTGCCGTTCCGCCTCGAGCTGGGCCACCCGCTCGCGGAGCGTGTCGATCTCGGTGCCCAGACGGCGCATCACCCAGTCCACTTCGGACATCTTGTACCCGCGCAGCACCAGCTGGAAGCGCACCTGGTGCACGTCCTCGCCGGTGATGTCGCGCACCGGCAGGCGCGTCGGCGAGCTGCCCGGCGGCAGCGGCGCGAGCTCCTCGCCGCGGCCGAACACGACAGCGGCCAGCAGGAACACCACCGCCGCCACGAGCAGCATGATCACGAGGTAGATCAGGGCGGTCGTCACATCAAAATCCTGGCACACCGGGCCGCGGTTCGTCCCCCGAGCGGGCCGTGCGCATCGGGGGCCGGTCGGCCACCAGCACGTCGGCATCCCGCGGCACCCAGGCACCCGCCTCCGGCACGAACTGGGTCAGCGTCCCGGAGCCGCCCGCGTCGATCCCGCACCGGGCCAGCGCCGTGCCGAGGATCTGCCGCGCCATGACGCCCAGCTGCAGCAGTGACCGGTTGCGGTGCTTGCGCACCCCGAGGTTGACCTGCGCGAGCCCGTCCATGCCGTAGCGGGCCTCGGCGTCGAGCAGCAGCCCGATCTCCACCCCGTACCCGGCCGCGAAGGGCACCGACTCGAGGAACTCGCGCGTGGCGGCGTACTCGCCGCCGAGCGGCTGGACCACCGACGACAGCGCGGGGCGCAGGGCTGACAGGACCGGCCGCGCGAGCAGCTCGGTGACGCGGCCGCCGCCGGTGCCGGCCTCCGCCGACTCCAGTCGCAGCGGGCGCCGGTAGAAACCCTTGACCAGGTGCACACCCTCGGTGAGCAGCAGCGGGCCGAGCAGCGCGGGCACGAACCCCGGGTCGGGGTCGACGAGATCGGAGTCGAGGAACACGACGAGGTCGCCGGCGGTCGCGGCCAGTGAACGCCACAGCACCTCACCCTTGCCGGGCAGCGGCTCGAGGTGCGGCAGGACGTCCTCGCGGTGCACGACCCGCGCGCCGGCCTCGGCCGCGACCTTGACCGTGGCGTCCGTCGAACCGGAGTCGACGACCACCAGTTCGTCGACGAGCGTGCCGACCAGGGGCCGCACCGAGGCGACCACGTCGCCCACGGTCTCCTCCTCGTCGAGCGCGGGCAGCACCACCGACACGGTGCGGCCCGCTTTCGCCCGAACCAGGTCGGCGGGGTCGAAATCGGGCTCCTGCCACGTGCGCCGCGCGAACCAGCCGGTGTCCATGAGCGCCGATCGTGCCATGCTGGAACCGAAGACGAACTGGAGGGAACCGTGCTTTACCAGCTGATCCGCGTCGTCGCCGTCCCGGTGGTCAAGTTGATCTACCGTCCGGAGGTCCGCGGCGCGGAGAGGGTTCCCGAGCGCGGCCCGGTGCTGCTGGCGCCCAACCACCGCGCGGCCGTCGACACGACGGTGTTGTCGCTGGTCAGCCCGCGCCGGGTGCGGTTCCTGGGCAAGGCGGAGTACTTCACCGGCAAGGGGCTCCGGGGCCGGCTGATGGCCGCCTTCCTCGACGCGCTCGGGTTCGTGCCGGTGGAGCGCGGCAACGCCAAGGCCGGGCTCGCGGCGCTCGAATCGGGCCGCAAGGTGCTCGACGACGGGGGCGTGTTCGGGATCTACCCGGAGGGCACGCGCTCGCTCGACGGGCGGCTGCACCGCGGGCACACCGGCGTCGGGTCGCTGGCGCTGGCGACCGGTGCGAAGGTGGTGCCGGTCGCGCTCACCGGCACCGAGAAGCTGCTGCCGAAGGGGAAGCTGTTCCCGCGACCGGCCAAGGTCACCGTCGAGTTCGGCGAGCCGCTGGACTTCTCCCGCTACGACGGCCTGGACGCCTCGCCCGCGATCCGGCGGGCGGTGACCGACGAGATCATGTACGCGATCGCCGAGCTGTCCGGGCAGGAGTACGTGGACAAGTACCACAAGCGGCCCGGAGAGGCCGCGTAGCCGCTACTGCCACTTGGCGATGCGGGGGGCCTCGTAGGCCGCGAAGGCGTCCAGCAACGCCGCCGGGTCCTCGTGCACGAAGATCAGGTCCCGGTGCTCCGGGCGCAGGAACTTCTCCGTCACCATGTGGTCAATGAACTCGCGGAAGGGGCGGTAGTACCCGGCCACGTCGAGCAGGCCGATCGGCTTGGCGTGCAGTCCCAGCTGGGCCCAGGTCCAGACCTCGGCGAGCTCCTCCAGCGTCCCCGCGCCGCCGGGCAGGGCCAGGAACGCGTCGGCGTACTCGGCCATCTTCGCCTTGCGTTCGTGCATGTCGGCGGTCACCACCAGCTCCGACAGGCCGTGGTGGGCGATCTCGACGCGCTTGAGGTGCTCGGGTATCACGCCGATCACCTCGCCGCCCGCCGACAGCGCGCCGTCGGCGACCGCGCCCATCAGCCCGACGCTCGCGCCCCCGTACACCAGGCCGATTCCCCGCTCGGCGAGCAGCTTGCCCAGTCCGGTCGCGGCGTCGGCGTACACCGGCGAGCCGCCGCCGGACGAACCGCAGAACACACAGATCCGCTTCACCTAGTGCGTGTCCTCCCAGGCCTGGTAGGCCTCCTCGACCTTGGCCACCGCGTCGTCGACGTCGTCGGTCAGGTGCAGCAGCGCCAGGTCCTTGTCGCTGACCTTGCCCTGGGCGTGCACCACGTCCCGGACCCAGTCGTAGAGCCCGCCCCAGTAGGACCGTCCGAAGAGGACCACCGGGAACTTCGTCACCTTCTTGGTCTGGACCAGGGTGAGCGCCTCGAAGAGCTCGTCCAGTGTGCCGAACCCACCGGGCAGGCAGATGAACGCCTGCGCGTACTTGATGAACATCGTCTTGCGGGCGAAGAAATACCGGAAGTTCACCCCGAGATCGACCCACGGGTTCAGGCCCTGCTCGAACGGCAGCTCGATCCCCAGCCCGATGGACAACCCGCCCGCCTCGGACGCGCCCCGGTTGACCGCCTCCATCGCGCCCGGCCCACCGCCGGTGATGACCGCGAAGCCGGCGTTCGCGAGCCCGACGCCGATCTTGCGTCCCAGCTCGTACTCGGGGTGGTCGCGCGGGGTGCGGGCCGAGCCGAACACGGTGACCGCGCGCGGCACCTCGGCCAGCGCGCCGAAACCCTCGACGAACTCGGCCTGGATGCGCATGACCCGCCACGGGTCCGTGTGCACCCAGTCGCTGGGCCCGCGAGCGTCGAGCAGGCGCTGGTCGGTGGTGGTCGACTCGATGCGGCGCTCGCGGCGCAGCACGACCGGGCCCCGCTGCTTCTCCCGCGGGTGCTCGGGATACTCGGACGTTTCGTCCACTTCTTCCCCTGTCACGCCGCCGAGCTTACTGGCCCAGGAAGTTCCGCAGCACGCGCGTGACCTGCCGGATCTCCCGCGCCGCGACGTGCTCCTCGCGCGTGTGCGCGAGCGTCGGGTTCCCGGGGCCGAAGTTCACCGCCGCCATGCCGAGCGCGGCGAACCTCGCGACGTCCGTCCACCCCAGCTTCGCCGCCGCCTCGCCGCCCGCGGCCCGGACCAGTTCCGCCGTCGCCGGGGCGGTCAGGCCGGGCAGCGCACCGGGCGAAAGGTCCACAACGGACAGTTCGTAGCCGTCGAACACCTCGCGCAGGTGCTTTTCGGCCTGTTCGGCGCTGCGGTCCGGGGCGAACCGGAAGTTGACGGCGAGCACCGCCTCGTCCGGCACCACGTTGCCGGCCACCCCGCCGGACACCCGCACCGCCTGCAGGCCCTCGCGGTAGGTCAGCCCGTCGATGTCGACGATCCGCGCCTGGTAGGCCTCCAGCCGCCGCAGCGGCTCGCCGAGCGCGTGGATCGCGTTGACACCCATCCACGCCCGTGCGGTGTGGGCGCGTTTGCCGGACAGGCGCACCTCGACCCGCATGGTGCCCTGGCAGCCGGCCTCGATGACCGCGTTCGACGGTTCGCCGACGATCGCCAGGTCGCCCGCGAGCCAGCCCGGCATCTCCCGCTCGATCCGGCCGAGACCGTTGCGGACCGCCTCGACCTCCTCGTTGTCGTAGAAGACGAAGGTGACGTCGTGACGCGGCTCGGTGACGGTGGCCGCCAGGTGCAGGAACACCGCGTCGCCACCCTTCATGTCGACCGTGCCGAGCCCGTGCAGCACCTCGTCGTCGCCCGAGCCCTCGCGGCGCACCGGCAGGTTGTCGTTGACCGGCACCGTGTCCAGGTGCCCGGCGAGCACCACGCGCGACGGGCGGCCCAGGTTCGTGCGGGCCAGCACGGCGTCGCCGTTGCGCACGACCTCGAGGTGCCCGGCCTGCTCCAGCAGCGCGGTCTCCACCGCGTCGGCGAGCGCCGCCTCCTGCCCGGAGACGCTCCGGACCTCCACCAGTGCGGCGGTCAGGTCCACCGGATCGGCGTGCAGGTCGAGAGTGGTCATGTGCCGACTCTAAGGGGTGTCGTACGGTGAGGACGTGCGCACGTGCAAGCCCCTGATCGCCCTCGGCGCGCTGGCACTCGTGCTGGCCGGCTGCTCGAACGAGGCCGGCCCGACCCCGAAGGGCAGCGTCGGCCAGGCCGACACGCCCTACGCCCTGTCGGTCAAGCTCGACGCGCTCGCCGCGGACCCGTGCTTCCGCGATCCGGCCGGGTCGACGCCGCGCGGGTGCGGCAAGTACGTCACCGAACTGGGCAGCACCCCGGGCCTGGTGCGCGAGCAGGCCGGCACCAGGCACCCGGACCTGGTCGCGCTGGCCGGCGACCTGGAGCGCGGGATCGGCACCTACCGCGACGGCCGGTGCGACACCGTCGCCGATCCCGGCGACCCGTGCACCCCCGCGCTGACCAAGATCGCGGACACCCTGCGCTCCATCAAGCAACTGGTGGACACGGACCTCGTCACCCGCTGAGTTACCGTTGGGGCCGTGAGCGAGCAGAGCCCGAACCCCGAGACCACCGGCGCCCACGGCATCGGCCTGGCCACCGTCACCACCGACGGGACCGTGCTGGACACCTGGTTCCCCCAGCCCAAGCTGGGCGAGCCCGGGACCAGCGGGACCGAGCGGCTGACCCGCGACGAGGCCGCCGAGGTCCTCGGCGAGGCCGCCGCCGCGCTGCTCGGCCCGGACGACGCCCGCGGCGTGGAGGTGGTCGCGGTCCGCACCACCATCGGCACCCTCGCGCAGGCCCCGGTCAGCGCGCACGACGTCTACCTGCGCCTGCACCTGCTGTCGCACCGCCTGGTGCAGCCGCACGGCCAGAGCCTGGACGGCATCTTCGGCCTGCTGGCCAACGTCGTGTGGACCAACCACGGCCCGTGCCCGGTGGAGGGCTTCGAGCAGACCCGCCTGCGGCTGCGGGCGCGCGGGCCGGTGACCGTGTACAGCGTCGACAAGTTCCCGCGCATGGTCGACTACGTGGTGCCGACCGGTGTCCGGATCGGGGACGCCGACCGCGTACGCCTGGGCGCGCACCTGGCGAGCGGCACGACGGTCATGCACGAGGGCTTCGTGAACTTCAACGCCGGCACGCTCGGCGCGTCGATGGTCGAGGGCCGCATCTCGGCCGGTGTGGTCGTGGGCGACGGCACCGACGTGGGCGGCGGGGCGTCGATCATGGGCACGCTGTCCGGTGGCGGAAAGGAGGTCATCTCGCTGGGTGAGCGCTGCCTGATCGGCGCGAACGGCGGGGTCGGCATCTCACTGGGCGACGACTCGGTGGTCGAGGCCGGCCTGTACGTCACGGCCGGGACGAAGGTCGTGGTCGAGGGCAAGACCGTGAAGGCCCGTGAGCTGTCCGGGATCTCCGGCGCGCTGTTCCGGCGGAACTCCGAGACCGGCGCGGTCGAGGCCGTCCCGCGGACCGGTGCCGGGATCGAGCTGAACGAGATGCTGCACGCCAACTGAGCGGGACGTGGATCTCGTTCACCTATCATTCATGCGGTGAGCACCGCTACGCTGCCATCCCGCGTCCTGACCGTGGGCGACCTCGGCCTGCCCGGGACGCCGCTGGCGGCGGGCCGGGGAGACACGCCGGAAGCGCTGCTCCGGGCCCGGATCGACGGGCAGTTGCGGGCATTGCTGGCGTACGAGCCGGGCACGCGGTCCGGCGCCGATCCGGAGGATCTGCACCAGATGCGCGTGGCCGTCCGCCGGCTCCGCAGCGCGCTCAAGCTGCTGGGGCCGGCGGGCGACGACGTGCGGGCCGAGCTGAAGTGGCTCGGCGCCGCTCTGGGCGAGGTGCGTGACCACGACGTGCTGATCGGGCACCTGCGGGCGACGGTCGCGTCGTTCGAGGCGGCCGACCAGCCGGCCGGGGCGCGGCTGGTCCGGATCTTCGTGGCCGAGCGCGCCAAGGCGAAGCGGCGGCTCAACCGCTGCCTGGGCAGCTCGCGGTACACGGCGCTGCTGCGTTCCGCGGCGCGGCTGGTGCTCACCGAGCTGCCGCTGGCCACGGCGGACGGCCCGGTCGTGGTCGACGTCGCCGCCCTGATCCGGAAGCCGTACCGCAAGCTGGTGAAGGCGGTCGCCGCGCTGCCGGCCGACCCGCCCGACGACGAGTTGCACGAGTTGCGGATCTACGGCAAGCGCTTGCGGTACGCCGCGGAGACGGCGAAGTCGGCCGCGCGGAAGAAGGAGATCGCGCAGGTCAAGTCGCTGATCAAGGCAACCAGGCAGCTGCAGGACGTGCTGGGCGACCACCAGGACGCCGTGGTGGCCGCCGCGCGGATGCGGGAGCTGGTCGCCACGGCCGACGAGGCCGCCGTCGGGTTCGTCGCGGGGCGCATCGCGGAGCGCGAACTCCGGCGACGGGCCACCGCGCGGGCGGCATGGCCGGCGGCGCTGTCCACCCTGGACGCGGCGGCGGGGAAGCTCTGCCGCTGAGGGCTGCACCACGCCGCGCGCGGGCATTCTGCACCCAGGTTGCCGCCGCTGAGGGCCGCTGGTGCCTCCTCCGGAAAGGTTGGCGTGGTAGCCGAGCCGAGTCGATCGGCTGGGAGGCTCTCGCCGGAGGTGGCTCCTGGCTGAACTGGATCGAGCCGCGTAGGAAGCCGCGATCGCCGGATACGGCCGGTGGACCCACAAACACGCCCGACCCGAGCACACCGCTTCGCACCCGAATCCAAGATCCGCAGGCGCCGCGGGCGTCCGTCCCGGTGCCCACCGCCGGGCTACCGGCTCAGCGCGCCCACGTACCCGTCCGGTCGCACCACGACCCGCGTCGCGGCGTAGGCCTTGTACGCGTGTCCCTCGACGTCGGTCACGTAGTTGCCCGCCGCGGCCTCCCCCGGGCGCAGCACCGCGTACGCGTGCGGCTCGGCCGGCGCCTCGGCCCCGAAGACGAGTGTTGTCGCGTGGGGGCCCCGGAAGAGGTCGAACAGGCGCACCGCCTTGCCGTCGGCGTCCCGCAACGGCGCGTCCGGCGCCCGGTCCCCCACCGCCAGCCCCGGCTCGTTCGTGGTGCGGTAGCTGATGTTCAGCTGCTGCGTGTCCTCCCCGCGCTCGTGCGCCCGCTCGTCGCCGTCGATGTACCTGCGCATCAGCTCCGACGACAGCCCCAGCACGCCGGCGGCCACGGCGCGGCGCTCGGTCTCGTAGCTGTCCAGCAGCTCGGGCGAACCGCCGGCCAGCTTCCAGCCCAGGTTGTACGCGTCCTGCACCCCGGTGTTCAGCCCCTGCCCGCCGGTGGGCGGGTGGACGTGCGCCGCGTCGCCGGCCAGGAACACCCGGCCGACGCGGAAACGCTTCGCCAGCCGCACGTTCGGCCGCCACACCGTCGACCACGTCATCTCCCGCAGCCGCACCCCGGCGTTCACCGCGTCCAGCTTCGCCTGCAACGTCGCCACCGTCGGCTCGACGTCGTCCTCCCCCAGCGGCGCCCCGAACTGGAACAGGCCGATCCCGGGCAGCGGGCTCATCATCACACCCCGCATCGGGTGCGCCGAGGCCGCGAACCAGTACCCGTACTCCGGATCGAGGTCGGCCGCCACATCGCCCAGCAGCATCCGGACCGACTCGTCGGTGACGCCCTCGAACTCGATCCCCAGCGCCTTCCGCACGAAACTGCGCCCACCGTCCGCGCCGACCAGGTAGTCCGCCCGCACGGTCTCACCGGTCGACAACCGGGCGGTCACACCCGAGGAGTCCTGCGTCAACCCGGTCAGCGCCGCACCCAGTTCGACGTGCACGCCGAACTCGGCGAGCCGGTCGCGCAGGATGCCCTCGGTCTGCGCCTGGCCCAGCATCCGCCCGCTGGGATAGGGCACGTCCGGCGCCGGGTCGCGGAGCTCGGCCATCCGCCGCTCCATCGCGAACCTGCCGTCCAGGTGCACGCGGAACGTCGGCGCGTCCCGGCCCGCCGCCAGCACCGCGTCGATCACGCCGAGGTCGTCGAACACCTCCAGGGTGCGCGGCTGCAGCCCGTCGCCTCGGGAACCGGGGAAGAACCCGGTCGCCTTGTCGACGATCCGCACGCCCACCCCGCGGCGGGCGAGGTCGATGGCCAGCGTCAGCCCGGTCGGCCCGGCTCCCGCGATCAGCACATCCATGACTGAATCTCCATTCACTGAATCTTGATTCATAGTGCGCCTTGCTAGCGTGCCAGTCAAGGAGGTGCCGTGAATCGCAAGGAGAGGGCGGCGGAGACCGAGGCCGCGCTGAAGGCGGCCGCCCAGCGGCTGTTCGCCACGCGCGGCTACCTGAACACCAAGATCACCGACATCACCGCCGAGGCGGGCCGGGCGGCCGGGTCGTTCTACAACCACTTCGCGAGCAAGGAAGAACTGCTCGAGTCACTGCTCGCCGACCTGGAGGAGGCCGGCGACGAGAGCGCCGGCCTGCCCGGGCACAGCCCGGACTTCGCCGACCCGGCCGCGATCCGCTACCACATCGCGGCGTACTGGGGGTTCTACCGCCGGCACGCGGCGACGATCCGCGCGCTGCGCCAGGCCGCGCTGGTGAACGAGGACTTCGCGCGCAAGCTCACCGCGTTCCGCCGCGCGCAGAACGAGGAGCTGACCGGCCACGCCGACTACGTGACCAAGGCGGGCCTGCGGCTGCCCACCACGCCGATCGCGAGCGTGGTGATGATGTCCGCGCTGATCGACAACTTCGTCCAGATGTGGCACGACGGCCAGCCGGACCTCGCCGAGGAGGACGCGATCGACGCCCTCACCCGGTTCGTCTACCGCGGCTTCACCGGCCGCGACTACTGAGACAGGCGCTCGGCCGCGGCCTCGATGCGCTCGTCGGTCGCGGTCAGCGCCACCCGCACGTGCGAGCCGCCCGCCGGACCGTAGAACGTGCCCGGCGCGACGAGGATCCCGCGCTCGGACAGCCACTGCACGGTCTGCCAGGCGTCCTCACCCCGGGTGGCCCACAGGTAGAGCCCGGCCTCGGAGTGGTCGATGCGGAAACCGTTGTCCTGCAACGCCTTCTGCAGCACCAGGCGACGGCGCGCGTAGCGCTCCCGCTGCGTCTCCAGCGCGGCGTCGTCCGCCAGTGCGGCGGTCATCGCCTCCTGCACCGGGCGCGGCACGATCATGCCGGCGTGCTTGCGCACCGCCAGCAGACCGGCGACCAGCTCCGGGTCACCGGTGACGAACCCGGCGCGGTAGCTGGCCAGGTTCGCGGACTTGGACAGCGAGTGCACGGCCAGCAGGTTGTCGTGACGGCCGCCGCACACGGACGGGTGCAGGATCGACACCGGGTCCGCGTCCCAGCCGAGCGCGAGGTAGCACTCGTCGGACACGACGATGACGTCCCGCTCGCGCGCCCACTCGACGATCTCGCGCAGCGCCTGCGCGCCCAGCACGCGACCGGTCGGGTTGGACGGCGAATTCAGCCACAGCAGCGCGGGCGGCTCGGCGAGGCTCCGCGGGTTGTCGCTGCGCAGCACCCCGGCTCCGGCGAGCAGCGCGCCGACCTCGTAGGTCGGGTACGCCAGCTCCGGGATCACCACGGTGTCGCCCGGCTCGGTGCCGAGCAGGCGCGGTAGCCACGCCACCAGCTCCTTGGACCCGATGGTCGGCAGCACCGCCACCGGGTCGACCCCGGTGATGCCGTGCCGGCGGCTCAGCGCCCCGACCGCGGCCGCGCGCAGCTCCGGCGTCCCGTGCGTGGTGGGGTAGCCGGGGATCTCCGAGACCGACGCCAGCGCGGCGCGGATCGAGTCGGGCACCGGGTCGACGGGAGTGCCGACCGAGAGGTCGACCAGGCCGCCGGGGTGCGACTTCGCCCGCGCCGTGGGCTCGGCGAGCGAGTCCCACGGGAAATCGGGCAGACCGGTACCGCCGCGGTTCATTCGCCCTGCGGGGGCAGGTCCTTGATCCACTGCGGATCGTTGCTGGTCTTGCCGACCTTGGAGGCGCCGCCGGGCGAGCCGAGGCTGTCGAAGAAGTCGACGTTGGCCTTGGTGTACTCGGCCCACTCGTCCGGGACGTCGTCCTCGTAGTAGATCGCCTCGACCGGGCACACCGGCTCGCAGGCGCCGCAGTCCACGCACTCGTCGGGGTGGATGTAGAGCATCCGGTCGCCCTCGTAGATGCAGTCGACAGGGCACTCGTCGATGCACGCCTTGTCGAGCACGTCGACGCAGGGCTCGGCGATCACGTACGTCACTGCGGTCTCCTGCTAGGTCAAAGGATCCACTATCACTGCTGGACATTACGCGCCGATGCGGGCGCCTTCCAAAGTAAGGCCACCCTTAATCCGCGCGTACCGAGCACAATGTGAACCGTGGACGCCTTCGAAACGCTCGAGCTGCGCTGTGCCGACGCCTGGCCCGCGGTGAGCACGGACAAGATCGGTGACTGGCGGCTTCGCGCCGCCGGCGGGTTCACCGGCCGGGCCAACAGCGCACTGGCGGTCGGCGACCCGGGGTCGCCGACCGGGAGCGCACTGCGGGGCGTTTGTGACTTCGCCCACGCCCACCGGATCCCGCCCGTCGTCCAGGTGGTCGCCGGGAGCGAGACGGAGCGCGCGATCGCGGCGGCCGGGTGGGTGCCGAACTCCGGGCACGCGGCGGGGCACGTCGTGTCCGTGCTCACCGGACCGCTCGGCGAGGGCGCCGACGAGGTGCCCGTGCTGGCTTCGCCGACCGGGGGGTGGTGGGAGCTGACCGTGGGACGGCCCGAGCCGACCGACGCGGAGCGGCACGTGCTGACCACCGGGGAGATCGGCTACGCGCTCGCCGACGTGATGGGTGTCACGGCGGGCGCGGTGCGGGCGGCGGTCGTCGACGACGTGCTGCACATCGCCCGGCTCGCGGTCCGGCCCGGGTACCGCCGCCGCGGCCTGGCCTCGGCGTTGATGGCCGCGTGCGGGCCGTGGGCCGCCGAGCGCGGCGCGACGCGGACCGTGCTCCAGGTCGCCGTGGAGAACGCCGGCGCGCTGGCGTTCTACGACCGGCTCGGGTTCACCGAACACCACAGGTACCGGTACTGGGTCCCCGGGCCCGGCGCGTGCGAGGATCGCTCGCTGTGAAGGTTGTCGTACTTGTCGGCGGGGTCGGCGGCGCCCGCTTCCTGCTCGGAGTCAAAGCCGCTCTGAACCTGCCCCCGGTCGGCCCCGGGGAATCCCCGCACGAGGTCACCGCGGTGGTCAACACCGGCGACGACGTGTGGATGCACGGCCTGCGGATCAGCCCGGACCTGGACACCTGCATGTACACGCTCGGCGGCGGCATCGACACCGAGCGCGGCTGGGGGCACCAGGGCGAGACGTGGGTGGTGAAGGAGGAGCTGGCGGCCTACGGCGCCGAGCCGACCTGGTTCGGTCTCGGCGACAAGGACATCGCCACCCACCTGATCCGCACGCGCATGCTGCGCGCCGGCTACCCGCTGTCCGCGGTCACCGAGGCGCTGTGCGACCGGTGGCAGCCGGGTGTGCGGCTGCTGCCGATGAGCGACGACCGGGTCGAGACCCACGTCGTGATCGACGACCCGGACGAGGCCGGCAACCGCAAGGCGATCCACTTCCAGGAGTGGTGGGTGCGCTACCGCGCGGAGCCGGTGGCGCACTCGATCGTGCCGGTCGGCGTCGAGGAGGCCAAGCCCGCGCCGGGCGTGCTGGACGCGATCGCCGAGGCCGACGCCGTCCTGTTCGCACCGTCCAATCCGGTCGTCTCGGTCGGGACGGTGCTGGCCGTGCCCGGCGTGAAGGAGGCGCTGCGCAAGACCGCGGCCGGGGTGGTCGGCGTGTCGCCGATCATCAGCGGCAAGCCGGTGCGCGGCATGGCCGACGCGTGCCTGTCCGCGATCGGGGTGGAGACGTCGGCGGAGGCCGTCGGCATCCACTACGGGTCGCGGCAGACGTCGGAGGACGGCCTGCTCGACGGGTGGCTGGTCGCCGAGGGCGAGACCGTGCACGTGCCGGGCGTCGCGGTGCGCGCGGTTCCGCTGCTGATGTCCGATGTGGACGCGACAGCGGCGATGGCGCGGGCCGCGCTGGAACTCGCGGGAGCCGAAGTTGAGTGACCATTCCGCCGCGCGCCTGGAGGTCCTGCCGGTCGAGGGCCTGCCGGAGTTCCGGCCGGGCGACGACCTGACCGGCGCGATCGCCGCGGCCGCGCCCTGGCTGCGCTCCGGTGACGTCCTCGTGGTCACGAGCAAGGTCGTGTCGAAGATCGAGGGACGGCTGGTGCGCGTGCCCAGCGACCCGGAGGCCCGCGACGCGGCCCGGCGCGAGCTGGTCGAGCAGGAGTCGGTGCGCGTGCTGGCCCGGTTCAACCGGACCCTGATCACGCAGAACCGGATCGGGATCGTGCAGGCTGCGTCCGGTGTGGACGCGTCCAATGTGGCCGGTGATGAGATCGCCCTGCTGCCCGCCGACCCGGACGCCTCCGCGCTGGCGCTGCGCAACGGACTGCGGGAGCGGCTGGGCGTCGAGGTCGCGGTCGTCATCACCGACACGATGGGCCGGGCGTGGCGGGTCGGGCAGACCGACCAGGCGATCGGCGCCAGCGGGATCCGGGTGCTGCACTCCTACGAGGGCGAGGTCGACCCCCAGGGCAACGAGCTGCAGGTCACCGAGATCGCGGTGGCCGACGAGATCGCCGCGGCCGCGGATCTGGTGAAGGGCAAGCTGACGGCGACACCGGTCGCCGTGGTGCGCGGGCTGGAGCCGGTCGACGACGGGTCGACGGCGCGCAAGCTGGTACGGCCGTCCGAAGAGGACATGTTCTCGCTCGGCACCCGGGAGGCGATCGCGCGGGGCCGCCGGGAGGCGGTGCTGGTGCGCCGGTCGGTGCGGTCGTTCACGGACGAGCCGGTCGATCCCGAGGCGGTGCGCCGCGCGATCGGCGCCGGGCTGACCGCGCCCGCCCCCCACCACACGCGGCCGGTGCGGTTCGTGTGGCTGCGCGACCGCGGGTTGCGGACGAAGCTGCTCGAGGCGATGCGCGAGGCGTGGCGGGCCGACCTGTCCGGCGACGCGTTCACCGAGGAGCAGATCGCCCGGCGCGTGGCGCGCGGGGACATCCTGTTCGACGCGCCGGAGGTCGTGATCCCGTTCCTGGTGCCCGAGGGCATGCACACCTACCCGGACGAGCGGCGCAACGCCTGCGAGCGGACGATGTTCACGGTCGCCGGTGGCGCCGCGGTGCAGGGTCTGCTGGTCGCGCTCGCGGCGGAGGACCTGGGGTCGTGCTGGATCGGGTCGACGATCTTCGCCGCGGACGTGGTGCGCGAGGTGCTGGGGCTGGAGCCGTCGTGGCAGCCGCTGGGTGCGGTCGCGATCGGGCACCCGGTTTCGGCCGCCCCGCCGCGCGAGCCGGTGAGCGACGGGCTGGTCGAGCTGTGAGCCTGCACGCGGATGCCGTGGCGACGCTGGAGAAGTGGCAGCCGGGGACGTCCGGTCAGGAGGCGCTGCGGCACGCGTTCCTGGGTTTCCTCGCCGCGCGGGACGACGCCTGTCAGCGGTCGTGCGCGGCCGGGCACCTCACGGCGTCGGCCGTGGTGCTGGACGCTTCGCGGTCGCGGGTGTTGCTGACGTTGCACCCGCGGGTGGGGCGGTGGTTGCAGCTGGGCGGACATTGCGAGGCTTCCGACGTGTCGCTGGCCGCGGCGGCCCTGCGGGAGGCGTCGGAGGAGTCCGGGATGAGCGGGCTGAGGATCTCGCCGGAGCCGGTGCACCTGGACGTGCACCCGATCACGTGCTCGCTGGGCGTGCCGACGCGGCACTTCGACGTGCGGTTCGTGGTGGTGGCGCCGGACGGTGCGTCGCCGGTGCGCAGCGACGAGTCGGACGACCTGCGGTGGTGGCCGCTGACCGCGCTGCCGCCCGGGTCGGAGGAGCTGACCGAGTTGATCGCGGCGGCGTGCGAATGATCGTCTCGGTGGATCCGTCGTCGGGGGTGCCGCCGTTCGAGCAGGTGCGGTCGGGGCTGGCGCGGCAGATCAACGCCGGCACGCTGGCGGTGGGCACGAAGCTGCCGACGGTGCGCGGGCTGGCGGAGGAACTGGGCATCGCGCCGAACACGATCGCGCGCGCCTACCGCGAACTGGAGGAGGCTGGCCTGATCGAAACGCGCGGCCGGGCGGGTTCGTTCGTGGCCTCCTCCGGCGACGAGTCGCTGAGCCGGGCCCGTGAAGCGGCGGAGACGTACGCGGCGGTGACGCGGGCGCTGGGCGTTTCCGCGGACGAGGCGCTGAAGATCGTGCGCGCGGCGCTGAACCACGCGGACCGCTGACCGAGCTCGCCCGTAGCCCACCGCGCCGGCTGGGCCGGCGCCCGCGCCGGGCCTCACATCGCGCGGTAGTCGCGCGGCGAGAACCTCGGCCCGAACCTCGGGCGCGAGAAGCCGGCCGCCTCCAGGTACCGCACCGCGCGCTGCCGCTGCGGCGCGTAGGGCGCCAGCACCTCCGCCATGCCCTCGTCGTCCAGCGGCGTGCCCAGCAGCGCGTACCCGACCACCGCCGGGATGTGGAAGTCCCCGAAGCTGACCGCGTCCGGGTCGCCCCAGGCGCGCTGCGCGACCTCCGCCGCGGTCCACACCCCGATGCCCGGCACCTTCCGCAGCCAGGCGCGCCCCTCGGCGCCCCGAAGCGAAGCCGCCTTCTCCAGCCGGTGCGCGACCTGCGCCGAGAAGATCAGGGCCTTGCGCCGGCTGTGGTCCACGCCCGCGCGGTGCCACGTCCAGTCCGGTATGGACATGATCGCCTTCGGCGTGGGCGGCACCCGCATCCCCTCCGGCGCCGGGCCGGGCGCGGGCTCGCCGAACCACCGGCACAGCTCGCGCCACGACCGCCGCGCCTCGTAGCCGGTGACCTTCTGCTCCAGCACCGCCGGCACCAGCGCGTCCCACACCCGCCCGGTCGCGCCCAGGCGCAGCCCCGGCATGCGGCGCCGCACCTGGGCGACCTGGTCGTGGTGGGAGACGAACCCACTGTCGTCGTCCTCGGCGCCGACCAGCGCCGGCACGCCGTCGAGCAGCCGTTCCGCGCCCGGGCCCCACGCGGCGGCCTCGATCTCCCCGTCGGGGAACCGGCGCAGCGCCAGGGTTCCCGGTCCGTCCGCGGTGTTGCCGGTCAGCCACGTCGTGCCCGACTCGTCCGCGCGCAGGCACGGGTCGCCCTTGCCGCGCCGGTGCGGACGCAAGACCGCATCGAGGTCGAGGGGGAACGGCGGGCGGTACCGCATCAGGCGTCGCTGGAAAACCGGATCGAACCGTCGGGCAGGGTCACGTCCGGCCACACCCGCGCACCGTCGAGCAGCTCGCACCCGGCGCCGACGACCGCGCCGTCACCGAGGACGACGCCCCTGAGCACCGCGCCCTTGCCGACGCGCGCGCCCACACCCAGCACGGAGTTCTCCACAACGGCATTCTCCGCCACGGTTACCCGGTCGAACAGCACCGACCCCGAAATCCGCGCGCCGGAGGCGACGTGCGACCCGGCGCCGACGGTCGATCCGCCCGTGACGACCGCGTCCGCGGCGACGTCCGCGCCCTCCAGCACCAGGGCCTCCCCGGGCGCGCCCGGCAGCGCCGAGGTGGGGGCGTGCCCGCGCACCAGGTCCGCGCTGCCGCGCACGAACGCCTCCGGGGTGCCGACGTCGAGCCAGTAGGAGGCGTCGACGAACCCGTGCAGGTGCGCGCCGCCCTCCAGCAGGCCGGGGAACGTCTCGCGTTCCACCGACACGCGACGGCCGGCCGGGATGGACTCCAGCACCGGGCGGCGGAAGACGTAGCAGCCGGCGTTGATCTGGTCGGTCGGCGGGTCGGGGGTCTTCTCCAGGAACGCGGTGACGCGGCCGTCGGCGTCGGTCGGCACCGAGCCGAAGCGGCTCGGGTCCTCGACGCGCTGCAGGTGCAGGGTGACGTCCGCGTTCGTGTCCAGATGGGTCTGGACCAGTGCCCGCAGGTCGGCGCCGGAGAGGATGTCGCCGTTGAAGATGACGGCGTGGTCGGCGCGCAGGTGGCCGGCCACGTTGCGGATGGCGCCGCCGGTGTCCAGCGGCTCGTCCTCGACGACGTACTCGAGTTCCAGCCCCAGCGACGCGCCGTCACCGAAGTGTTCCTCGAACACCTCGGCGCGATAGGACGTGCCGAGCACCACGTGCCGGATCCCCGCCGCGCGGATGCGGGACAGCAGGTGGGTCAGGAACGGCACGCCCGCGGTGGGCAGCATCGGTTTCGGGGCGGACAGGGTCAACGGCCGCAGGCGGGTTCCCTTGCCGCCCACGAGCACAACGGCATCGACATCAAGTTCCGATGTCACGTCAAGATCCTTCCCGTTATCACGCACCGGCGGGCGACAAACCGCGGGAAACAATGACGGCGACGGCCCGGAGGCCCTACCCTAGACAGCACACGGAGGGCCCCGTCCGGAGAGGGCCCACGTCGAGTCGGGAGGCCGAGGGGATGGACCCCCGCGATCGAGCGGACGCTCTGCTGGCCAGGGCACAGTCCCGGGGCGCGTTCGTGGTGACACCGGACGCCGCGGTTTCGCCGATGGACGCTTCGAGCACGCAGCAGATCCCCAGATCGGTCGTCGACCGGATCGACGAGCAGGACCCGGACACGACAGCCGTCGTGCCGTCGTCGGTGATCGAATCCGTGCAGGGCAGCATCGCCGCCGAAGCCAAGCCGGACACGCGGGTCGGGATGGCGCCGGTGCAGCCGGAGGAAGAGGTCGACGGCCTGGTCCCGACCACCAAGACGCAGACCGGGACGTCCGACTTCGCGCGGCGGCTGGAAGGGCTGTAGCCCCGGCTACTTGCCCCGCGTTTCGAACGTCAGCCTCAGCCGGAGGCCGAGCTTGACCGCGGCCAGCACCGGTTTCCACAGCAGGCCGCGGTGGCGGTCGGCGAGGTAGCGGTAAGCGCTCTCGTGGTGCGCGGCCAGCATCTTCTTGGGCGCGCGGGACGTGGCCTTGCCGCCGATGTGCGTGACCGCCGCCGAGGGCACGTAGACGTTGAGCCAGCCGGCGCGGCCGATGCGGTCGCCGAGGTCGACGTCCTCGAAGTACATGAAGTAGCGGGTGTCGAAGCCGTCGACGGAGTCCCACGCCTCGCGGCGGATGAGCTGGCAGGAGCCGGACAGCCAGCCGGACGTGCGTTCGGCCGGGGCGGCGTGTTCCTGGCGGTAGGCGCGGGTCCACGGGTTGGCCGGCCAGACCTTGCCGAAGACGGCGTGGCCGATGCCGCGGCCGAGCGAGGGCAGCAGGCGGGCAGAGGGGTAGACGGTGCCGTCTGGGTCGCGGATCAGCGGCCCGAACGCGCCGCCGCGCGGCCAGCGCTGACCGGCCTCGACGAGGGTGTCGAGCGAGCCGGGTTCCCATTCGAGGTCCGGGTTGGCGATGACGATCCAGCCGTAGCGGTCGTCGAGGGTCGCCACGCCGCGGTTGGCGCCGCCGCCGTAGCCGAGGTTCTGGCCGATGCGCAGGACATGGGTGTTCTTCCGCTGCTCGGCCCGGTCGAGGGCGTCGTCGGTCGAGTCGTTGTCGGCGACGACGACGTGGATGTCGCGCGTGGTCGCCTTTTCGAGGCTGTCGAGGAAGCGATCGAGGTCCTCGCCGGGGAAGTACGTCACGACAACCACGGCGACCCCGTCGCCGTAACGGCTCGGCTCGGTCACGGGCGCCATTGTGCCCCGACTACCGAACGCGACGGGACGGGCACCCCTCGATGGTCAACCGCGGCGGTCCGCTACCAGGCAATCACCCGGCTACGTCTCGGCGAGTATATGACCGCGCGAACGCGGAAGACCGAGGAGCAGGACCGGCAACGCTGCCCCGGGGAAGCGGTCAGGGATCTGGTCGCCTGCCACGCTCAGCGGGTCGACGGGGGCATCGCGCCATCGACTACACCCCGCCCGGCCGAACGCCGTCCAACGAGCTACTGCTCCCGCTTGTGCAGGTGCCACGCCTTGGCGTACACCTCGCGGTGCTTCTCCGCGCTCGTGGCCCACGAGAACTCCTTCGCGCGGCGCTGGGCGGCCGAGGCGAGCGAAGCGCGCCGTGCGGGGTCGTCCAGCAGCTCGCCGAGCGCCACGGCCACGTCGCCGGGCCCGACGCCGCAGTAGGCGACCGCGTCGCCGCCCACCTCGGGCAGCGACAGGCGCCGGGTGGTCAGCACGCACGCCCCGCACGCCATCGCCTCCAGGACCGGCAACCCGAAGCCCTCCCCGAGGCTCGGGTAGGCCACCAGCTCCGCCCCGCCCAGGAACCCGGCCAGCGTGTCGAACGGCAGGTACCCGGCCCGGATCACCCGCAGCCGCAACGGCGCCGCCGCCAGTGCCTTCTCCACCTGCGTGTCCCAGCCCGGCTGACCGGCCAGCACCAGCGCCGGCGGGTCTGGCCGGTGCTCCACCGCCTTCACGAAACCCCGGATCAACGCCGGCACGTTCTTCCGCGGCTCCAGCGCCCCCAGGAAGGCCACGTAAGGCGTCCGCTCGAGCCCGATCGCCGCGCGCGCCGCCCGCACTTCTTCCGGTGCCGGCGGGTGGAACCGCTCCACGTCGACCCCGTGCTCGATGATCTCCAGCCGCCGCGCCCGCGCCACGCGCGCCAACTCCGACGCGGTCGCCTTCGACGGCACCACGCACAGGGTGGCCCGGCGGAGCGCGGTGCGCGTCCAGCCGCGGAAGAACCGCGCCTTCACCGAGGAGTGCAGCACCGCGTCGGTGAAGAAGGTCGCGTCGTGCAGCGTCACCACCGAGGCCGCCGGCCCGGCCAGCGGCATCGTGTAATGCGGCGAATGCACCACATCCACCCCGAGCCGCCGCGCCAGCGATGGCAGCGTGGTCTGCTCCCAGATCAACCGCGCGGTGCGCGTCGCGGTGGACTGGACCGCCGGGACGACCCGCGAGTGCGGTGCCAGCCGGTCGAAGAGCCGGAAGTCGCGCGGCTGGCACACGACGGTGATGGGCGCGCCGTCGTCGTCCAGCGCCGCCACCAGCGAGTCCACGTAACGACCGACCCCGCCCCGGTCCGCGGGCACGGCGGTGGCATCGATCAGGACGCTGGGTTCGCCTCTTCCCACTCGTGCAGGGTACGGCTGATCGACACCACCGTGGTCGGGAACTCACGAAGTGGCGGGTTCGTGAACGGCCCACACGGCTTCCGCCGCCCGCGCCCACGAGAACGACGCCGCACGCGCCCGTCCGCGACTCACCAGGTCAGCGGCCCGTTCCGGGTCGGACAGCACACCGTTCAAGGCCGCCGCCAGCGCCGCGGCGTCCCCGCGCGGCACCCGCACCCCCGCTCCCCCGGCGACCTCGACCAGCGCTGGAGCGTCCGAGTGCACCACCGGTACCCCCGCCGCCATCGCCTCCAGCAGCGGTAGCCCGAACCCCTCCGCGAGGCTCGGCACCGCGAGCACGGACGCCCGCCGCAGGACCGCCGCGAGCGCATCGTCGTCCAACCGCCCGAGCACCCGCACGTCCGCGCGGTCGCCGGCCATCGCGACGGGGTCCAGACCACCCCAGCCGGGCTGCCCGGCCAGCACCAGCGGAACGCCGACCCGCGCCATCGCCGAGATCAGCACGTCGATGCCCTTGCGCGGCTCGAGCGTCCCGACCGCCAGGACGTACCGCGCCGGGACGTCCACTTCGGGCAGGTCGTCGCGCGTGAACACCGACGCGACCCCGTGCCCGGCCACCGTGACCGGCGCCCGCACCGGAACGCGCTTCGCCAGGTCGTCCGCGACGGCCCGCGTCGGCACCACCAGCCCCGTCGCACGCCGGGCGGCCCGCGCGATCACCGCCCGGTGCCAGCGCACCCCGCGCGGCGTCAGCGTTTCCGGATGCGTCCACGGCACCGTGTCGTGGACGGTCACCGACAGCGTGCGCCCCTTCGGCACGCGCGCCGGGGCCAGCGGCGTCGGCGCGTGCACCGCGTCCCCACCCGGCCAGTACGGCACGCCGGCCTGCCAGGCCGCGATCAGCGCCCGCGGCGGCAGCGGCAGCGTCCGCGCGCCCGGCAACCCCCGCTTGTGCCGCGCGGTGACGCTGGACACCGTCCACCCGGCCGGCGCGGTCTCGGCCAGCGCGCGCACCAACTCGGCGGTGTAGCGGCCCGTCCCGCCGGGGACGGGCGCGAGCAGTTGCTCGGCGATGACCACGAGTTCCGGCACGACCCGTATTCTTCCCGCGTGCCGATCCGCAGCACCGTCGTGGTGGTCACCTGGCGCGGTGCCGCGCACATCACCGCCTGCCTGGACGCCGTCGCCGCGCAGACCCGCCCGCACCGGCTGCTGGTGGTCGACAACGCCTCCGACGACGGCACGGCCGCCCTCCTGGCCCGGCACCCGTCCACGCCGGAGACGATCCGCCTCCCCCGCAACACCGGGTACGCCGGCGCCATGGCCCGCGCGCTGTCCGAAGTGGACACCGAGTTCATGGTGTGGCTGAACGACGACGCCACCCCGGCCGCGGACTGGCTCGCCGAGCTGGAGGACAACCTGGGCGAAGCCGCGGCCGCCACGTCCCGCCTCGAGTACGCCGACGGCCAGGTCCAGTCCCTCGGTGTCGGCCTCACCGCGGACGGGCACGGCCGGGACGTCACGACCACACCGGCGTTCGGCTTCTGCGGCGGGGCGGCGCTGATCCGCACGGAGATCCTGCGCGCAGCCGGCGGCGTCCCGGCGGGCTTCTTCTGCTACTACGAGGACACCGACACCGCCTGGCGGCTGCGGCTCGCGGGCCACGACATCGTGACGGTTCCCAGTGCCCGTGTCACACACCGCCACGGCGCCAGCACGCGACCCGGTTCGGACAGCTTCCACCGCTGGAACGAACGCAACCGCCTGCTGACCCTGCTCCGCTGCGCACCGGCCGCGGTCGCCGCGCGCGAACTGGCGCGGTTCGCCGTCCTCACCGCGCTGCTGCCGCTGCGCCGCGGCGTGCCCGAAGCGCCCAATTTCCGCGTCGGCCTGCGGTGCCGGGTACTGGGCGAGATCATCGTCCGGCTGCCCGCCACGCTCGCCGCGCGGAAGTCGATCACGCGCCGCTCGACGGTCGGCCGAGGCGCGGTCTGGGCGGCCTGGACCTCCCGATAGTCTCTCCGGCAGAGCAGCGAATTCGGAGGTCGGGCGTTGGTCCAGGGGGATGCACCACTGCCGCTGGTCTCGGTGATCTTGGTGAACTACCGGGGCGCGGAACACACGATCAACTGCCTGCGCGCGCTGCGCGAGGACCTCGACTACCCGAACCTCGAGGTGCTGGTGGTCGACAACGCCTCCGGCGGTGACGACGTCGCGCGCATCAAGTCCGCGGCCGGTGACGCGACGGTGATCGAGTCGGACACCAACACCGGTTTCGCGGGCGGCTGCAACCTCGGCGCGAAGCACGCGCGGGGCAGCGTGCTCGCGTTCCTCAACAACGACGCCCGCCCGGACGCGGCGTGGGCGAAGGCCGCGGTCGAGGTCCTGCGCGCGGAGCCGGCCGTCGCCGCGGTGGCCAGCAAGGTCCTGGACTGGGACGGCACCGGTGTCGACTTCGTGGACGCGGGGCTGACCTGGTTCGGCATGGGCTACAAGCGGCACGCCGGCGGACCGCTGGCCGATGTCGCGACCGGCGAGCACGAGGTCGCGAAGGACGTCCTGTTCGCGACCGGCTCGGCCATGTTCGTCCGGGCCGAGGTGTTCCGGGCGCTGGACGGGTTCGACGAGCGCTTCTTCATGTTCTACGAGGACGTCGACCTGGGCTGGCGGCTGAACCTGCGCGGCTGGCGCGTGCGGTACGTGCCGGAGTCGGTGGCCTACCACCGCCACCACGGCACGATGTCCGAAGTGGACGTTCCGGACACCGGCCGGGAGACGTTCCTGCTGGAGCGCAACGCACTCGCCGCTCTCTACAAGAACCTCTCCGACGAGACGCTGGCGAAGGTGCTGCCCGCCGCGCTCGCGCTGGCCGTCCGCCGGGCCACCGCACGCGGCGAGCTGGACCCCACGCAGCTGGACCTCGCGAAGTCCGGTCCGGTCGAGACCGCGCCGGTCGCGATCCCGCGCACCACGCTGGCCGGTGTGCTGGCGATCGACCAGTTCGTCGAACTGCTGCCGTCGCTGGCCGGGTCGCGGGCCGCCGAGCAGGCCGCTCGCGTGCGCACCGACGCCGACCTGATCCCGCTCATGCGCAAGGCCCTGGAACCGGCCTACCCGCTGCCGCGCTACCTCGCGGCGCACGACGTCCTGGCCGACGTCTTCGGCATCGAGGCCGTGTTCGGGCAGCGCCGGAAGGTCCTGGTGATCACCGGCGACGCGATCACCGAGCGCATGGCCGGCCCGGCGATCCGCGCGTGGAACATCGCGTCGGTGCTGTCGGCCGAGCACGACGTCCGCCTGGTCACGGTCAACCCGCTGGCCGCGCCGCCGCCCGCGCCGTTCCCGGTCAGCGCGGCCCGCAAGCGCGACCTGACCGAGCCGGTCGCGTGGGCCGACGTCGTGATCCTGCAGGGTCACGTGCTGGAGATGGCGCCCGCGCTGAAGGCCAGGGACTCCAGCAAGATCGTGGTCTGCGACCTCTACGACCCGATGCACCTGGAGCTGCTGGAGCAGGGCAAGAGCGCGCCGGACGACCGGCGCGCGGCAGACCTGGCCGGCGTTACCCGGGTGCTGGACGCGCAGCTGCTGCGCGGTGACTTCTTCCTGTGCGCCTCCGAGCGGCAGCGGCTGTTCTGGCTGGGGCACCTGGCCGCGCTGGGCCGGCTTTCGCCGCGGCTCTACGACGCGGACCCGACGACGCAGTCGCTGCTGGCGGTCGTCCCGTTCGGGTTGTCGCCCGAACCGCCGGTGCGCACCGGTCCGGGCCTGCGCGCCACCCTGGACATCGACCAGGGTGACCGGGTCGTGCTGTGGGCGGGTGGCGTCTACAGCTGGTTCGACCCGCTGACCCTGGTCGAGGCGATCGACCGGCTGCGGCAGCGGCGGCCGGACGTGAAGCTGGTGTTCCTCGGGATGAAGCACCCGAACCCCGAGGTCGCGGAGATGGACATCGGGGCGCGCACGATGCGGCTGGCCGACCGTCTCGGGCTGACCGACAAGCACGTCTACTTCAACGAGCACTGGGTGCCCTTCGGCGAGCGGCAGAACTGGCTGCTCGACGCGGACTGCGGGGTCACCACGCACTTCGAGCACGTCGAGACGACGTTCGCGTTCCGCACCCGCGTGCTCGACTACCTGTGGGCCGGGCTGCCGATCGTGACCACGGACGGCGACGCGTTCGCCGACCTGGTCCGCGACGAGCGGCTGGGTGTCGTGGTGCCGGCCGAGGACGTGGACGCCCTCGCCGACGCGCTGGAGCGGGTGCTCTACGACGAGGAGTTCGCCGCCGGGTGCCGGGAGCGCATCGAGGTGGTGGCGCAGCGGTACGCGTGGCCGACCGCGCTGGCGCCGTTGGTGGAGTTCTGCCGTGACCCGCGTCCGGCGGCGGACCGGTTGGTCGGCGCGGCCGAGCTGACGGTCGAGGAGCCGGTGCGCGGCGCCGAGGCCGTGCGGCGGGATCTGGCGCTGGTGAAGGAATACCTCGCCGACGGCGGACCGAAGGAGCTGGCTCGACGGGTCGCCGGGCGGGTGCGGAAGGTAGCCCGGCGCCGTGGCTGAGCGAGCGCTCCGGGTCCTGCTGGACGGTACGCCGCTGCTGGGCGACCGGACCGGCATCGGGCGCTACACCGCGTCCCTGGCCGAAGAGCTCGCGTCGATGTCCGAAGTGGACATGCGCGCGGTCGCCTTCACGCTGCGCGGGTGGCGTCGGCTGCGCTACGTGTTGCCGCACGGTGCACGGGCCCGCGGCATGCCGGTCGCCGCGCGGATGCTGCGCAAGGCGTGGCTGCGCTCGACGTTCCCGCCGGTGGAGTTGTTCGCGGGCCGGGCGGACGTGGTGCACGGAACGAACTTCGTGCTGCCCGGTGCGGCGCGGGCCGCGGGCGTGCTCACCATCCATGACCTGGCTTTCCTCGACACGCCCGGTGAGCTGCCGCCCAGCGACCGCGAGCTGCCGGAACTGGTCCGCCGCGGCGCCGCCCGCGCGGACGTCATCTGCACGCCGACGGAGGCCGTCGCGGACGCGGTCGCGGCCCGCTTGGACGTCGACCGCGGGAAGATCGTGGTCACGCCGCTGGGCGTGGACGCGGCCTGGTTCACCGGGCACCCGCCCGACGAGCCGATGCGCGAGCGTCTGGGCCTGCCGGAGCGGTACCTGTTGTTCGTCGGCGCCGCCGGCCCGCGCAAGGGGCTGGAGTGGCTGCTCAAGGCCCACGCCGCCGCGGACGACCTGCCCCCGCTCGTGTTCTCCGGCCCCGGGCCGGCACCGAGCACGCCCAGGGCCCGGCGGTTGGGTTACCTGTCCGAACGGGACTTGCACAACGTGATGGCGGGGGCGGCCGCGCTGGTGCTCCCGTCGCGGGACGAGGGTTTCGGACTGCCCGTGCTGGAGGCGCTGGCCTCGGACGTGCCCGTGGTGTGCTCGGACATCCCGGCGCTGCGCGAGATTTCCGGCGGGTTCGCCCACCTCGTGCCGTATGGGGAGATGGACGCCCTGATCAGCGCGCTCCGGGAAGCCGTCGCCGAGCCCCCGTCCGCGTCGGTGTCCATCGAGCGCCGAGCCCACGCGGCGGGCTTCACCTGGCGCCGCACGGCCGAAACCACCCTGGCCGCCTACCGCCAAGCCGCCCAACGCTAGGGGCGCGCCGCCCTCAAAGGAGCTGGGTGGTCATCCCGTCGCCTGAGGCCGTCACATCACTGTGAGCCAGGCCCGCACCCTGCGCCGGGTCCGGCGGCCGAAGAACACAAGCGTGCGGGCCTGGCTCACAGTGATAGGCCTCGATCAGGCGACGGGATGACCACCCAGCGACCCACTGCATGAGGTGAGATGACTGCATTCCCCGGTCATCCCGGAGCCTGCCCGTCCGGCGAGGACATTCTTTTGATCTTTTCCCACCGCTTCGCGGCGGTGGGCGCCTGCGGCGCCGAACGGTCACCTTGGGTGCCGACCTCCCCCGCCCCCTCCGGGTGGAGTGTTTTCGGTCGCCGAGCAGGCGTGTCAAGGCGGGAAAGAGTACCTTGACACGCCTGGTCGGCGACCAAAGGCGGGCTGGGGATCGGGGGCGGGGGAGGTCTGGTGACGTCGCGCCTCGCCTGGCGTTGCCGGGCGCCTGGGGGGTGCGAGGAGGTCTGGCGAGGTCCCTGGTCGCCTAGCGTTGCCGGGCGCCGGGAGGTCTGGCGAGGCAGCGTCTCACGTGGCGTTGCCGGGTTCCGGTTCGGGTGGTGGGTCCGCGTCGCCGAGCGTTGTCGGCTTCCGGTTCGTCGTTGCTAGGCGCTGAAGTACGCGTGCAGCGCCTCGCGCCAGGGGCGCAGCTTCGTCAATCCCGCGGTCACCCAGGCCTCATTGGACAGCACCGAGTACGGCGGCCTCGGCGCGGGCCGCGGGAATTCGGCCGTCGTGCAGGGCTTCACCCGCTCCGGGTCGGCACCCAGCTCTTCGAAGATCGCCCGCGCGAAGCCGAACCACGTCGTCTCCCCGGCGTTGGTGCAGTGCAACACGCGTCGTTGCGGGGCGCGGCCCTCGGCGATCGCCCGGCCGAGCTCCAGCAGCCCCCCGGCGAGGTCCCCGGCGAAGGTCGGGGAACCGCGCTGATCGTCCACAACAGACACGGTGTCCCGCTCGGATTCCAGTCGCCGCATGGTTTCCACGAAGTTCGCCCCGCCCGCGCCGTACACCCACGCGGTCCGCACCACCCACACCTGCGCGCCCGAGCCGAGCACGGCGTCCTCACCGGCCGCCTTCGTCCGGCCGTAGGCGCTGCGCGGCCCGAGCGGGTCTTCCGGCTCGTACGGGCGGGACGCGTCGCCGGGGAACACGTAGTCCGTCGAGACGTGGATCAACGGCACACGCCGCGAGGAGCAAGCCGCGGCGAGCACCCGTGCGCCGTCCGCGTTGACCCGGAACGCCCGGGGCTCGTCGGTCTCCGCGGCGTCCACCGCGGTGTAGGCGGCCGCGTTGATCACCAGCGGCTTGCGCCCGGCCTCGGCGGCCTCCGCGGCCAGTGCGTTGACCGCGGCGATCACGGACCCGGCGCTGGTCACGTCCACATCGGCCGAGGACGGCGCCACCACCTGGACCCCGGGCGACGCGAGTGCGGACAGGGCCTGGCCGAGCTGCCCCGTCCCACCGGGCACGAGCACACTGAGCATCGTCACTTCCCCACCAGCGCGGCGCGGCTCTTCAACGGCTCCCACCACGCCCGATTGTCGGCGTACCAGCGCACCGTATCCGCCAGACCCTCGTCGAAGGAAACCCTCGGCGCGTACCCGAGCTCGGTGCTGATCTTGGTGATGTCCACCGAGTACCGCCGGTCGTGCCCCTTGCGGTCGGCGACCCGCTCGACGCGCTCCCAGCCGACGCCCACCGCGGCCAGCAGCCGCTCGGTCAGCTCCCGGTTCGTCAGCTCGGTCCCGCCGCCGATGTTGTAGATCTCCCCGCCACGGCCGCCGTCGGCGACCAGCTGGATGCCGTGGCAGTGGTCGTCCACGTGCAGCCAGTCACGGACGTAGAGCCCGTCACCGTAGAGCGGAACGGTCAGTCCGTCCAACAAATTGGTAACGAAAAGCGGGATGACTTTCTCCGGAAACTGATACGGACCGTAGTTGTTCGAGCACCGGGTCACGCACACGGGCAGCCCGTGGGTCCGGAAGTAGGAGCGGGCGATCAGGTCCGACGACGCCTTCGACGCGGAATACGGCGAATTCGGCTCCAGTACGTGATCTTCCGACCACGATCCGCTCTCGATCGAGCCGTACACCTCGTCGGTCGACACGTGCACGAACCTGCCGACCTCCGCCTCCAGCGCGGCCTGCAGCAGGGTCTGGGTGCCGAGCACGTTGGTGCGCACGAAATCCGCCGAGCCGAGGATCGAGCGGTCCACATGGGACTCCGCGGCGAAGTGGACGACCAGGTCAACGCCCTTCATGACCTCGGTGACCACCTCGGCATCGGCGATGTCGCCGCGCACGAAACGCAGCCGCGGCGAGTCCGCGACCGGCGCCAGGTTGGCCTCGTTGCCGGCGTAGGTGAGCTTGTCGAGCACCACCACCTCGGCGTCGGCCAGGGCCGGGTAGGCCCCGGACAGCGCCTGCCGGACGTAGTGCGAGCCGATGAAACCCGCACCCCCGGTCACCAGGACCCGCATCGCGCACTCCTCCACTTGATCGTCTTGGCCCGGCCCACGGCCGCTTCACTCACCCGAACAGTAATCTGGAGACAATCACTCGGGTCGGGGGCTGGGAGGGGAGTGAGCGTGACCGACGGGCTTACCACCCGCCTGGACGCCGCGGACGAGGTCACGTGGCCCGCGCGGCCCATTCCGTCTCCCAGACGGCGGGGCAACCGTATCGCCGTTGTCGCCCGTCGCGGTGGCAAGCTCATCGTCGCGCTCGTGTCGGTGGCCGTCCTGACCGTCACCTGGTACGGCTGGCAGTTCATCGGCGACCCGAACTCGGGCCTGTCCACCACCGGTGTGTTCGACGACGAGGAACTGCACGCGGTGCCGTTGGACGGCGCGATCGACATCCTGCTGGTCGGCATGGACAGCCGCACCGACGCGCAGGGCAACCCGCTGCCGCGCGAGGTGCTGGACATGCTGCACGCCGGCGACGCCGACGGCGAGAAGCAGACCGACACCATGATCCTCGTGCACATCCCGCAGGACGGGCGCCGCGCGGTGGCGATCTCGTTCCCGCGCGACTCGTGGGTCGAGCTGTCCGGCGGGTTCGGCAAGCACAAGCTCAACGGCGCGTTCGTCTACGCCTACAACGACAAGTTCCGGGAACTGCAGCAGCAGGGCGTCGATCTCGCCGACGCGGACGACCAGGCCAAGGTCGCCGGGCGGAAGAACCTGATCTCGACGCTGGAGACGTTCATCGGCAAACCAGGCATGATCGACCGCTACGCCGAGGTGAACCTCGCGAGCTTCTACGAGGTGACCCGTGCCCTCGGGGGCATCGAGGTGTGCCTGAAGGCGCCGGTGCGGGAACGCAAGTCCGGGGTCGATCTGCCCGCGGGGCGGCAGACGGTCGAAGGGGTGCAGGCGCTGGCGTTCGTGCGGCAGCGGTACGACCTGCCGAACGGCGACCTGGACCGCATCGCCCGGCAACAGGCGTTCCTGTCCGGGCTGGCCCGGAAGATGCTGTCCCGCGACGTGCTGGCCAACCCCGGCAAACTCGCCGACGTGATCAACGCCGTCAAGAAGTCGGTCGTGCTGTCCGACAACTGGGACCTGCCCGAGTTCGCGGCCCAGATGCGCGGGCTCAACGGCGGCAACATCGAGTTCCGGACCATCCCGGTGATCGGCAACGCGGTCATCGGCGGCGCGGACGTGGTGCGGGTCGACCCGGCGGCCGTGCACACCTTCGTGGACCAGCTCACGGCCGATCCCGGCACGCGCACGTCGACCTCGGTCACCGCCACGTCGTCGCCGCCGTCGTCCAGCGTCCCGGCGACTTCGAGCCGCCGGGTCAGCTCGCCGCCGCCGGCCACCTCCTCGTCGGCCTCGACGACGACCTCACCCCCGCCGCCGCCGATCACGGCGGGCGACGTGCCGTGCGTGAACTGACGCCGGTGGTCACCTAACCTGGGACGGGGTCCGAGGAGGGGGAGACACGGGGATGGACGACGAACCGAAACCGACGCCCTACCCGCGGTCGACGCCTCCGGGCGACGAGCCGCGGGACGAGGGGGAAGCGCGCCGCCGCCGTCCCGTGCGCGCCACCGGGAAGGTGTTGCTGGCGCTCGTGTCGGTCGCCGCGCTGGTCGCGACCGGCTACGCGTGGGCGACCTACCACGAGGTCCAGGGCAACGTGCACACCACCGACGCACTCGACCTGCCCGCCGGCCAGCCCGCGCCGCCCGCGGACGACGGCGCGGAGGACATCCTGCTGGTCGGCGCGGACGCGCGCACCGACATGCAGGGCAACGCGCTGCCGCTGCAGGTGCTCAAGACGTTGCGCACCGAGCAGACCAGCGGCGTGAACACCGACACGATCATCGTCGTGCGGATCCCGAAGAACGGCGCGAAGCCGTACGCGGTGTCGATCCCGCGGGACACCTGGATCGACGTGCCGCGCGGCGGGCAGGGGAAGATCAACTCGGTGTACGGCCTGGCGAAACAGGCGAAGGCCGACGAGCTGCGCCGCCAGGGCCGGCGCGACTCGGCCACCGTCGAACGCGATTCCGACCAGGCCGGGCGGCAGGCGCTGGTGCAGGCGGTGCAGGACTTCACGCAGGTGCGGATCGACCACTACGCCGAGGTCAACCTGCTCGGGTTCTACCTGATCACGGAGGCGCTCGGGGGCGTCGAGGTGTGCCTGAACCACGCGACGGAGGACAAGGACTCCGGCGCCGACTTCCGGGCCGGGGTGCAGACGGTGTCCGGCGGCGAGGCGCTGTCGTTCGTGCGGCAACGGAAGAACCTGCCGCGCGGTGACCTCGACCGGATCGTCCGGCAGCAGGCGTTCCTGTCCTCGGCGTTGCACAAGGTGCTGTCGGCCGGGGTGCTGGCGAACCCGGGGACCCTGGGTGAGCTGACCGACGCGCTGCACCGGTCTCTGGTGCTGGACCCGAACTTCGACCTGTTGCAGTTCGCGGACAAGGCGAAGGGCCTGGCGACCGGCGACGTCACCTTCACGACCATCCCGGTGACCACGATCGACGGCCGCAGCCCCGACGGGCAGCAGAGCATCGTGCAGGTGGACCCGCTCGCGGTGCGGCAGTTCTTCGCCGGGCTGGCGGGTCGGAGCCCCGGCTCGGGTGGCGGGGCGTCCGGTGGAGGTGCCCCGGCGAAGGCCGTGCCCGCCGGGGTGAGCTGTGTGAACTGAATCCGGTGCAACCGATCGGGTCGCTGCCGGCATGAGTAAGGGCAGAGACGCCACCACCGTGGTGGTGTCACGTGCCGAGGAGACTCATGCGTATCCGAACTGTGGTGGCCGGCGCGCTCGCCGCCGGGGTGGCGCTCGTGGGCGGTTCACTGGCCATCGCCGACGCGACGACCGGAGCCGGGCCGGTGCCCGTCGAGCCCCAGGTGCCCACCGCCGCGCCGGTGCCGGCGATTGCTGACCCGGGCACTCCGGCCGCCGCGCCAGCCCCGACCGCCGAGACGCGGGTGCCAGCCCCGCCCCATGCCGACACGCGAGTGCCCACCGCCACGCCAGCCCTACCCAGCGCCGAGCCCAGCGGGCCCACCGCCGCACCAGCCCCGCCCAGCGCCGAGCCCAGCGGGCCCACCGCCGCGCCGGCCCCGCCCAATGCCGAGACACGGGTGCCCGTTGCGGTGCCAGCCCCGCCCCATGCCGACGCCCGAGTGCCCGCCGCCGCGCCAGCCCCGACCGCCGAGACACGGGTGCCGACTGCGGCGCCAGCCCCGCCCACCGCCGACACCCGAGTGCCCACCACCGCGGTGCCGGCCCCGCCCCATGCCGACACGCGAGTGCCCACCGCGGCGCCAGCGCCGCCCCATGCCGACACCCGGGTGCCGGCTGCGGCGCCAGCCCCGCCCACCGCCGACACCCGAGTGCCCACCACCGCGGTGCCGGCCCCGCCCCATGCCGACACGCGAGTGCCCACCGCGGCGCCAGCGCCGCCCCATGCCGACACCCGGGTGCCGGCTGCGGCGCCAGCCCCGCCCACCGCCGACACCCGAGTGCCCACCGCCGAGCCAGCCCCGCCCAGCGCCGAGCCCGGCGGGCCCACCGCCGCCCCCGCACCACCCGTCGCCGCGCCGGCTCCGGCGGTCGCTCGCTAGGTGGGCCGCTCCCCGGCGCCGTGGGACGGCGAGTTCAGCCAGTACTTCGCCCGCAACGCGCGTGCCCTCCGCACCACCGCCTACCTCCTGTGCCACGACTGGCACCGGGCGGAGGACATCGCGCAGGCCGCGTTGCTGAAGCTGTACGTCGCCTGGCCGCGGCTGTCCCGCCACGACGCGCTGGACGCCTACGCCCGGCGCGTCGTGGTGCGCACCTTCCTCGCCGACAACCGACGCGCCCTGCACCGGCGCGAGCACCTGACGGACACTCCCCCGGAACCCCCGTCCGCGACGGGCGACCCCGACCAGCGGGTCGTCCTCGCCGAGGCGCTGTCCGCCGTCCCGCCCCGACAGCGCGCGGTGCTGGTCCTGCGCTACTACAACGATCTGTCCGTCGAGGAGACCGCCCACGTGCTGCGCTGTTCCACCGGCACGGTGAAGAGCCAGGCCGCGCGGGGTCTCGCCACGCTGAGGCAACGGCTGGAGGTGACATGCGCGACGACGACATCCGCGTCCTCTTCGACGAGGTCGACGACGGACCGGCGATGAGCGTCAGCGCGGATGACGTCATCGCGCGGGGCGCGCGGATTCGCGACCGCAGGCGCACGCTGGCGATCATCGGCAGCGCCCTCGCCAGCGCCGCCGCGGTGATCGGGGTGGCCGTCGCGGTGTCCCCGGCGGATCGCGAGCCGATCCGGCCGGCCGGCCCGGTCCGGACCGTCACCCCCGCGCCCGCGCCGCCGATCGCGGTGCCGCCGCCGGGCGTACCCACCGCGGACCCGGTGCCGGGGGCGGAGCCCCGTAGCCCCGGCGCGTCGAGCCGGCAGGCAGAATCGACACCGTGAGCCTGACCGACGCGCTGTTCCGCCCCCTGCTGGCCCAGCCGGGGAAGCCGCTGATCACCCACTACGACGACGCGGCGGGCACGCGCGTCGAGCTGTCGGTGGCGACCACCGCGAACTGGGCCGCGAAGACGGCGAACTGGCTGGTCGAGGAGTTCGACGTGGAGCCGGGCGATCCGGTGGCCGTGGTGCTGCCCGCGCACTGGCAGACCGCCGGCGTGCTGCTCGGCGCGTGGTGGTGCGGCGCGGAGGTGGTCGCTTCGCCGTCCGGGGCCCGGGTGGCGTTCGTGGCGCCGGGCGGTTCGGGCGCGGGCGCCGAGGCGACGGCCGTCGTGGCGCTGGACCCGATGGGCCGCGGCCTGACGGCGCCGGTCGAGGGCGCGCTGGACTACCTGAACGAGGCCCGCGCGTACGGCGACGACTTCAGCCCGATGATGCCGATCCCGGGTGATACACCGGCGCTGGCCGGTTCCACTGTGGACGAGGTGCTGGCGGAAGCCCGATCCCGTGCGGAAAACATCGGATCCGGCGCACGGGTGTTGTCCACTGTGGAGTGGAGCGTGCCCGAGGGCGTGCTGGGCGGCCTGCTGACCCCGTTGTCGGCCGGCGCCCACCTGGTGCAGATCTCGAACCCGGACCCGGCCGCATTGGACGACCGCCGGGCCGCCGAGCGCACGACGGTCGACCTGCTCGCCTAGCCGGTCCGCAGCTCGGCCCGGCGCGCCCGCCGCCGCGCCCAGGGTGAGCACGAGTTCGTAGCCGCCCTGGCCGGTCAGGCCGTGGTCAACGTGAACGGCGATCATCGCGCCGGCCCCGCCGATCGCGAACAGCACACCCACCACGGGCAGCGCGACGTCAGCGATGAACGCGACGGCGCCCACGGTCTCGACGCCGCTCATCAGGTCGACCCACACTCTCGACATGCCAAGGTGCCGAGTGGTTGAGGCGGTCCGACAAGACCGCTGACCGGAAGGAGGCCTCTCGTATGTCTACGTCCCACCCCAATGCACCGACGGCCTGATCTTCGCGCCGATCGCCGGCATGGTCGCGTGGCCGCTGGTGGTCCTCGGGCTGCTCCTGTCGCCGGTCGGCCTCGGCCGGGCGCGCAACACGGTCGACGGCAAGGAAGCCAAGACCGGCACCGCGACCGGCCAGTTCGCGATCGCCTCCTGCGACAACTTCGGGAACTGACCCGGCAACGAAAACGGCGCGGCACCCGGACCCCGGGCGCCGCGCCGAACTTCGGAGAACGTCAGCCCTTCAACAGGGCCCGCGCCATCACCATGCGCTGGATCTGGTTGGTGCCTTCGTAGATCTGGGTGATCTTCGCGTCGCGCATCATGCGTTCGACCGGGAAGTCGCGGGTGTAGCCGGCACCGCCGAAGAGCTGCACGGCGTCCGTGGTCACCGACATCGCCACGTCCGACGCATACGACTTCGCCGCCGAGGCCATGAACCCGGCGCGCGCGTCGCCGCGCTCGGAAGCCGCCGCGGAGGCGTACACCAGGTGCCGGGCGGCCTCGATCTTCGTGCCCATGTCCGCCAGCATGAACTGCACGCCCTGGAACTCGGCGATCGCCTTGCCGAACTGCTTGCGCTCCTTCACGTACGCCACCGCCGCGTCCAGCGCGCCCTGCGCGATGCCCAGCGCCTGCGCCCCGATCGTCGGCCGCGTGTGGTCCAGCGTCCGCAGCGCCGTCTTCAGCCCGGTGCCCGGCTCACCGATGATCCGGTCCGCCGGGATCGTGCAGTTCTCGAAGTGGATCTCCCGCGTCGGCGAGCCCTTGATGCCCAGCTTGCGCTCCTTGGGCCCGACCGAAAAGCCCGGGTCGTCCTTGTGCACCACGAACGCCGAGATCCCGTTGGACTTCTTCGGCGCGTCCGGGTCGGTCACCGCCATCACCGTGTACCACGTCGACTCGCCGGCGTTGGTGATCCACGCCTTCGTCCCGTTGAGCACCCAGTGGTCCCCGTCCAGCCGGGCCCGCGTGCGCATCGACGCGGTGTCCGAACCGGCCTCGCGCTCCGACAGCCCGTACGACGCCGTCGCGCCCGCCGCGATCTCCGGCAGCACCAGCTTCTTCAGCTCGTCCGACGCGGACAGGATGATCGGCTGCGTGCCCAGCTTGTTCACCGCCGGGATCAGCGACGCCGACGCGTCGACCCGCGCGACCTCCTCGATCACGATGCACGCCGCGATCGCGTCCGCACCCTGACCCTCGTACTCGTCCGGGATGTGCACGGCGTTGAAGCCCGACGCGTTGAGCGCCTTCAGGGCCTCCACCGGGTACCGCTCCTGCTCGTCCACCTCGGCGGCGTAAGGCGCGATCTCCTTCTCCGCCAGCGCACGCACGGCGGCACGCAGCTCCTCGTGCTCCTCGGCCAGCTGGTAGAGGCCCGGGGTCTCCGACACCTGCGTCACCTTCCTCGAACGGGTAAGAAGTCCGTCATCCATGTTAATGCTCGTTCACCACCCGAAGTTGTGTTCTGGGCCGCAGATCCGCTCTATGGTGGAGTGATGCCGATCACCGCTGGGTCATGGCCGCCCCACTTCCCGAGATCGCTGGACTACCCCGACGTGCCCGCCGGCTCGATCCTCGCCGGCGCCGCGAAGCGGTACGGGGACCGAATCGCGTTCGCCCACCACGACCGCTCCCTGACGTACGCGCAGGCGTACGCGGGCGCGTGCCAGTTCGCCAACGCGCTTCGGGAGCAAGGGATCGGGCCCGGTTCGACCGTCGCCATCCACCTGCCGAACTGCCTCGCCTACCCCGTCACCTATTACGGGATTCTGCTCGCCGGCGCCACCTTCACCCCGGCGAACCCGCTGCTCCCGCCCGCCGACCTCGCGCACCAGCTCGCCGACTCGGGCGCGGTCGCGGCGGTCACCCTCGGCAAGGTGGCGCCGGTGCTGACCGCCGTCCGCGACCAGACGTCGGTGCGCCTGGTGATCGTCGTCGCGCCGGACGACCTCGCCGACGGCCAGGTCGAGTTCGAGTCGTTCCTCGCCGGCCAGCCCGGCACCCGCCCCGATCTGGACATCGACACCCGCACCGCACTGGCCCACCTGTCCTACACCGGCGGCACCACCGGACGGTCCAAGGGCGTCCGGCTGCCGCACCGCAACGTCGTGGTCAACACGCTCCAGTACGCCTGCTGGGGCACCGGGTCCCTCCCGGCCCTGGACGCGGACGGCGACCTCACGCTCGACCAGGTCGGCAGCGAGGACGAGTGGACGGTCCGCCTCGGCACCGGCTCGGGCATCAACCTCACGCCGTGGTTCCACGCGATGGGCACCATCGGCGGGCTCAACGTGCCGGTCATGGCCGGTGGTTCGACCACGCTGCACGACCGCTTCGACCCGGTCGCCTACCTCGCCGACGCCGAGCGCCTGCGGGTCACGGGCATCGGCGGCGCGCCCGCGCTGTTCGCGGCGCTGCTGGCCTGCCCCGACCTGGCGACGCGGGACCTGTCGTCGGTCCGCGGGATCAGCTCCGGCGCCGCGCCGCTGCCCCACGAAATGCTCAAGGCACTGGCCGCGCGGTTCCCGGACGCGGTGATCACCGAGGGTTACGGCCTCACCGAGGTCACCATGGGCGCGACGCTCAACCCGTCGTTCCGGTCCGGACTGCGCAAGCAGGGCACGGTGGGCGTGCCGGTGTTCGACACCGAGGTCAAGATCGTGCCGCTGGAGGGCGGCGAGGAGCCGCTGCCCGAGGGTGAACAGGGCGAGGTGTGCCTCCGCGGCCCGCAGGTCATGGAGGGCTACCACCACCGCCCCGACGAGACGGCCGCGGTGCTCGTCGACGGGTGGCTGCACACCGGCGACATCGGCGTGCTGGACAAGGACGGCTACTTGTCCATTGTGGATCGCAAGAAGGACATGCTGCTCTACAAGGGGTACAACGTGTACCCGCGCGAGCTGGAGGAGCTGCTCATCGCGCATCCCGGTGTCGCGGCCGCGGCCGTCGTGGGGCGCAAGCAGGTCGAGGTCGGCGAGCTGCCGGTGGCGTTCGTGGTGCGGGCGGACGAGAGCGTGACCGAGGAGGAGATCCTGTCCGCGGTCAACGACAACGTGCTGCCCTACAAGCGGATCCGCGAACTGCGGTTCGTCGACGAGATCCCGGTCTCGGCGGCGGGCAAGATCCTCAAGCGGGAGCTGCGCCGGCAGCTCTAGAGCCGCGGCAGGACCCGGGTGCGGTAGAACTCGATGGCCGCGCCCGGGTCCTGCTGCGGGAAGTGCAGGACCGGCGTCACGCCCGCGTCCAGCAGTTTCCGCACCGCCTCGACGTGCACCGCCGGATCGGTGCCCACGGCCCACCGCGACGCCACCTCCGCGAGCGACGTGGCCTGCGCGGCCTCCTGGATCGCCTCGGGGTTGGGCAGGTCGGCGGGCTTCACGGTGAACCGCCAGCGGGCGGCCGCCAGGTCGATCTCGCGCTGGTCGCCGGCCACCGCGAACAGCTCGGCCCACTTCGGCATCGCGTCCGGGTTCTTGCCCGCCGCCCGCGCACCCTCGGCGAAGGCGTTCCGCAGCGCCGGGTCGAGCGACGCCCCGGCCTGGGTGATCCAGCCGTCGCCGTACCGGCCCGCCAGCCGCGCGCTCTTCGGCCCCTGCGCGGCCACGTACACCGGCGGCGGCTTCGACGGCAGGTCGTACAGCTTGAGCTGGTCGGTCGTGAAGAACCGGCCACGGAAGGTGACGCGCTCCCCCGTCCACAGGCGGCGGATCAGCTCGATCGCCTCGGCCAGCCGGTCGTGCCGCTCGGCGTAGCGGCCGTACTGGCCCGTGCCGGCCTGCTCGTTGACCGCTTCCCCGGTGCCCACGCCGAGGAACGTCCGTCCCGGTGCGAGCAGTTCGAGCGAGGCAAACGCTTGCGCCACCTCGCTCGGGTGATGCCGGTAGCTGGGGCAGGTCACGCCGGACCCGAAGGCGAGCCGTCGCGTCCGCTCGCCGACCAGCGCGAGCGTCAGCCACGGGAACATCGAGTGGCCCTGGTCGTCCTGCCACGGCTGCAGGTGGTCGCTGGCCCACACGAACGAAAAGCCGGCGTCCTCCGCCTGGCGGGCGAAGTCCAGCAGGCGTGCGGTGGGGAACTGCTCGTGCGACAACACCAGCCCGACGGGCGCCCGCGCCGCCGGAGGTTCGAACCGGGGCAGCCCGGCGGAGGCGGCGAACATGCCCAGCGTGCGGCGCGAGAACTCCATGATTGCCGGATACCCGGCGCGCACCGGATCGAGCCGGAGTTCACCTGTTCGCGCGTGGTGGCGGGACGGGCCCGCCCGGGCCTCAGGGCTGCGGACGCACGCGTTCGCGGAGCTTGGCGTCCTTGTCGAGCACCAGTTGTTCGAGGTCGGCCTGGAAGGCGGCCATCTTCTCCCGCAGCGCCGGGTCCTGCGCGGCCAGGATCCGCACCGCCAGCAGCCCGGCGTTGCGGGCGCCGCCGACGGACACCGTGGCCACCGGGACCCCGGCCGGCATCTGCACGATCGACAGCAGCGAGTCCATACCGTCCAGGTACTTCAACGGCACCGGCACGCCGATCACCGGCAGGACGGTCGCCGAGGCGACCATGCCCGGCAGGTGCGCGGCTCCACCGGCGCCGGCGATGATCACCTTGAGGCCACGCTCCGCCGCCGTGCGGGCGTAGTCCAGCATGCGCTGCGGCGTCCGGTGCGCGGAGTACACGCCGACCTCGTAGGACACGCCGAACTCGTCCAGCGCCGCCCCGGCCGCCTCCAGCACGGGCCAGTCCGAGTCACTGCCCATGATCACGCCGACGTCGGTCACGAGCGCGCTCCCTTGCCGTGGATGTCGTAGCCATCGGGCCATTCGGCGTGCGACAGCCAGTGCGCGGCCAGCTTGGCCCGCGTCCGCAGGTTCTCCAGGTCGCCGCCGACGAAGTTGACGTGCCCGAGCTTGCGACCGGGCCGCTCGCCCTTGCCGTAGAGGTGCACGTGCGCGTCCGGGAAGCGGGCGAACAGGTGGTGCAGCCGCTCGTCGGGCGCCATCTCCGGCGTGACCGGCGCGCCGAGGACGTTCGCCATCACCGTCGGCGCGAGCAGGTCGGTCACACCCAGCGGGTAGTCCAGGACCGCGCGCACGTGCTGCTCGAACTGCGAGGTCGCCGACCCGTCCATCGTCCAGTGGCCGGAGTTGTGCGGGCGCATCGCCAGCTCGTTGACCAGCAGGCCGCCGTCGGTCTCGAACAGCTCGACCGCCAGGATGCCGACCACGTTCAGCTCGTCCGCCAGCCGCAGCGCCAGCTCCTGCGCCTCGTGCACCTGGCGCGAGGTGAGGCCCGGCGCGGGCGCCAGCACCTCGGTGTTGATGCCGTTCTCCTGCACCGTCTCCACGACCGGCCACGCCGCGCCCTGCCCGAACGGCGAGCGGGCGACCAGCGCGGAGAGCTCGCGCTTCATCTCGACGCGCTGCTCCACCAGCAGCTCGGTGCCCGCGGCCAGCAGCTCGGGGACGAGCTTGCGCGCCTCGGCGTCGTCGTCGACCATCCACACGCCACGGCCGTCGTACCCGCCGGTGGCGGCCTTCAGCACGACCGGCCACGAGTGCTCCGCGCCGAACTTGAGCAGGTCCTCCACTTCGGACACTTCCGCGTACGGCGGGCACGGGAAGCCGGTGGCCGACAGCCGGTCGCGCATCACGAGCTTGTTCTGCGCGAACGCCAGCGCGTCCGGGCCGGGACGGACCGTGAAACCCTCGTTGACCAGCGCGAAGAGGTGCTCCCACGGGACGTGCTCGTGGTCGAAGGTGACCACGTCGACCGTCTTCGCGAACTCGCGAAGCGCGTCCAGGTCGGTGTGGTGCCCGATCTGGACGCTCCCGGCGACCATCGCGGCCGAGTCGTTCTCGTCGACCGCGAGCACCCGCATCGACTGTCCCAGCGAGATCGCGGCCTGGTGTGTCATCCTGGCGAGCTGGCCGCCGCCCACCATCCCGACGATCGGGAGGCCTGTGCGCTTGTCCATAACACGTTTAGATTACGGGGAGACGCAGCTCACGGGCCGCCAGGCCGAGGATTCCGAGCGCCGCGGCCAGCACGTAGGCGTTGCCGGGCACGAACAGCTCCGGCCCCCAGCCGAACTCGGTGTCACCGCCGTTGGGCACCAGCATCACGACGCAGCTGGCGAAGAACGCGGTCACCAGGCCGGCCCACACCCAGCGCCCCTTCGACGCGAGCAGCACCGCCAGCGGCACCGCCCACACCCAGTGGTGCGACCACGACACCGGCGAGACGAGCAGCCCGAGGAACGCCGTGACCAGCAGCGCGGCCAGCGTCTCACCGCGCCGGTGCAGCCGCACGACCAGCCACACCGCGGGCACCGCGAGCAGCGCGCCGATGCCCAGCGCGACCGCGGTCGACCAGGACGCCTGGTGGGAGAGCCGGTTGACCAGCCCGCCGAGCGACTGGTTGAAGATCCAGGACACCCCGCCCACGCGGTCCGGGTCGAACGCCGCCTCGGCCCAGTACCGCGCGGCGTCGCCCGGCATGAGCACGAACATCAGGACCTGCAGCCCGGCGAACGTGGCCAGCGCGCGCAGGCCGTCGCGCCACCGGCCGGTGACGAACAGGTGCGCCACGAAGATCAACGGGGTCAGCTTGACCGCGGCCGCGACCCCGGTCAGCACCCCCGGCCACCGGGTGCCGGCCAGCACCAGCACGTCGACCACGACCAGCGCGAGCAGCACGAGGTTGATCTGGCCGAGGAAGATCGTCTTCCACACCGGCTCGAGCCCGAGCGCCGCCACGGTCAGCCCGGCGACCGCCCAGCCCCGGAACCGCCCGCTGACCCGGACCACGACGGCCAGCGACAGCACCGACGCCGCCGCCAGGATCCCCCAGGTCAGGCCGCTGGGCAGCGCGGTCAGCGGCACGAACAGCAGGGCGGCGGCCGGCGGGTAGGTGAACGGGAGGGACACCCACGACGGCAGGGTGGTCAGCCGTTCCGGCGTGTAGACGTCGTCGCCGTGCAGGAAGGTCAGCGCACCGGCGCGGTAGACGGCGCTGTCCGCGCCCAGCTGCCAGCCGCCGAGCCAGACGGCCACCCCCACCGCGAACGCGCCCAGCACGAGGGCGCCGACCAGCGCCGGTTCAGCGCGCGAGCGAAGCGTCGTCACGCGCGCGCTCCCGCCGGCGCTGCACCGCCCAGCGCGTCACCAGCACCACGGTCAGGACCAGTGGCGTCAGGATGTAGGCGTTGCCCAGCACGCTCTGCCAGAACTTCCAGTGCAGCTCGATGTTGCGCCCGTTCGGCAACGCCAGCAGCACGCAGCTGATGAACACCGCGGCCACCGCCGCGGTACCGACCCAGCGCTTCCACGCCGCGGCGAAGGTGGTCTGCGGCAGCCGCGACACGAGCAGCACGATCAGCGGCACCGCCCACACCCAGTGGTGCGACCACGAGATCGGCGAGGCCAGCAGCCCGAAGAACGCCGTGACCAGCAGCGCGGCCAGCGCCTGCCCGCGGCGGTGGAAGCGCAGCACCAGCCACACCGCCGGCACCGCCAGCAGCGCGGCCACGCCCAGCGCCGCCTTCGACGCCCACGGTGCGAGGTCGGTGACGCGGTTCATCAGGCCGTTCAGCGACTGGTTGCCCGCCCAGTGCACCGGGCCGATGCGGCCGGTGTCGGAGATCGTCTTGGTCCAGTAGCGGATCGTGTCGCCCGGGATGAGCAGCAGCATCAGCAGCTGCAGCCCGACGAACACGCCGAACGCGTTCACCGCCTCGCGGCGCTTGCCGGTCAGGAACAGGTGCGCCACGAACACCAGCGGCGTCAGCTTCACCGCCGAGGCGATGCCGACCAGCACCCCGCCCCACCGCGAACCGCGCGTGGTGACGACGAGGACGTCGAGCACCACGATCGCCATCAGGATCAGGTTGATCTGACCGAGGAAGATCGTCCGCCACACCGGCTCCAGGCCCAGCATGACGACGGAGAACAGCAGCGTCGCGCGCGCGGGTGAGGACCACCAGCGGCGCACCGCGGGCGGCGTCGGCAACGACCCGATCGCCACGCGGATCACCAGCGCCATCGCCAGCACCGAGATCGCGGTCAGCACACCCCAGGCGATCTGGACCGGCAGGATCGCCAGCGGCACGAACAGCAGCGCGGCCGTCGGCGGGTAGGTGAACGGCAGCAGCGCCCACCACGGCTCCGGCGGCAGCGTGTTCGCGTCGTACAGCGGGTCACCGTGCAGCAGGGTGATCGCCCCCGCCCGGTACACCGCGCTGTCGACACCGAGCCGCCAGTCGACCAGCCAGCCGACGACGCCGAAGACGATGCCGAGCAGCGGGACGAGGGACAGCAGCAGGATCGAACGCGGCCGGACCGACAACCGGGCGAGCGAGGTCCGCAGGGCCAGGCGCGGGTGCGCAGGCTCTCCGAGCGGTTCGCCGCCGGCGGCGGGCACTGACTGTGTCACCCTTTCAGGAAATCACGAATCGGCCACACCGTGGCGAGAAGGGTCAGGTTCGCGCGAGCCGCTGGAGGAGATCGCACGCGGACCGGTGCGTGGCGGGCAGCCGGATCAGCTTGATCTTCGGCGCGCCGACCTGTTCCAGCTGGTCGTCGACCGACAGGCGCTCGTGCAGCTCGCGTCGCAGCAGTACCGCCTTCCCGGCGATCCGGCCGTCCCGCGGCACCACGGCGGCGGCGGTGGACGGCCCGAGCGAGGCGATGCTCTCGCCGCCGTCGAACACCGCCCGTAGCGCCTCCGCGATCAGGATCATCGCGGTCAGCCGCGGCCACCCGCTCACGCCGGACAGGTCGACCGACACGACGAGCAGGGTGTGGTCCTCGGCGACCTGGTGGCCGGGCCGCCCGTACAGCTCGCGCAGCCGGGTGCGCAGGTACGCGGCGGTCGGCAGGCCGGTCAGCGGGTCGATCACCTCGGTGCTGGCGAGCTTGTCCATCGCCACGTCGGCCCAGGCCAGTGCCGCCACGCGCAGCAACCGGGACGGCAGGGCGTCCACGTCCGGGCTCATGAGGTCGCCGGCATCCCCCGGAGAGGTGATCACGGCGTGTAACGCCGCGAGATCGAGTAGCGTTTCGGCGAGCCCGGCACCCGCCACGGCTCGGGCCCTGGCCAGGCCCGCGATCGCGATGTCCGGCGGAACGTCGCGCAGCAGGGCCGCGCACACGCTGTCGACCTCCGGCAACGCCCAGTCGCTGGGGAACCGCCACCCCGCGGCCAGGCTCGCGGACTGCCAGCGGGCGCGCAGCACCTGCAGCGACCCGCCGCGCTCCGGTTCGAGCCGCACACCCCTGGCCGGCACGTCCACTGGCAACCGTCCCTTCGTCCCGCGACCGCTGTTCCGGTGAAGTGACGAAGCAAGCGGCGCGCCGTGACGGAATTACACCGTGCGGGTCAATAGGGCGAGGCGGCGCGTGACTGACCGGGGCGGGTCAGTCACACTGATCGCGCGCAACACTGGGGATAAGGAGAGCGGTGTCCACCCAACCGGTCGACTTCGAGGGCAAGAGCGACGCGGAGCTGATCAGCGACGTGCGCACCGGCACCCTGGCCGCGTACGGCACGCTCTACGAACGGCACGTCGCCGCGGCCTACAACCTGGCGCGGCAGCTGGCCCGGTCCACCGCCGAGGCCGACGACCTCGTCTCCGACGCGTTCGCCAAGGTCCTGGACACCCTGCGGGCGGGCAAGGGCCCGGACAGCGCGTTCCGGGCGTACCTGCTCACCGCGCTGCGGCACACCGCCTACGACAAGACCCGCAAGGACAAGCGCGTCGACCTCAACGAGGACATGACGACCGTCGGCAGCGAGGCGCTGACGGTCCCGTTCTCCGACACCGCCGTCGCCGGGCTGGAACGGACGATGGCCGCCAAGGCCTTCGCGTCGCTGCCCGAACGCTGGCAGGCCGTGCTCTGGCACACCGAGATCGAGGGGCAGAGCCCGGCCGAGGTCGCCCCGCTGCTGGGCCTGACGCCCAACGGCGTGTCCGCGCTCGCCTACCGGGCGCGCGAGGGGCTGCGGCAGGCCTACCTGCAGGTCCACCTCGCCGAGACCTCCGCCGACAAGTGCCGCGCGTGCACCGACCGGCTGGGCGCGTGGACGCGTGACGGGCTGTCCAAACGGGAACGCGCCCAGGTCGAGGCGCACCTGGACGAGTGCGACCAGTGCCGCGCCCTGGCCGCCGAGCTGGCCGAGGTCAACGGCGCGCTGCGGGCGATCATCGCCCCGATCGTGCTCGGCGGGGCCGCGCTGGGCTACCTGGCGACCGCGGGCAAGGCGACCGCCGCCACGGTGGCCACCGCGGGCGCGTCGGCCGGCGCGGCGGGCGGCGCCGCCTCCCTCGCCGCCGCGGGACCGCGCCAGTTCGTCGGAGTCGGCATCTCGGGTGTCGCGGTGGCCGCCGCCGTGGCCGCCGCGCTGGCCGCGGGTGGCGGCACGCAGGAGATCCCGGCGGCGGCACAGGCCCCGGCGCCGCCCGCCGTCGTCGCACCCGCGCAGCCACCGGCCGCACCGCCGCCCCCCGCTCCCCCGGCCGCGCCACCGGCCCCGGCCGTCGAACCGGCGCCCGCCCCGGTCGCGCCCCCGGCGCCGGCACCCGCACCCGCGCCGCCACCCCCGGCCGCGGCGCCCGCCGCCATCACGGCCGAGGGGCCGACGTCGGCCCTCGAACTCGAACCGGGCGGTGACCCGGTCGCGCTGCCGATCACCGTGCGCAACAACGGCGGCACGGTGTCCGACCCGGTGTCGGCGACGCTGAACCTGCCGCCGAACATCCGGGCCGTGCCCGCGGGCGGCGGCGGTGGCGGTGCCGGCGGTTACGGCATGCAGGCGCAGGCCGGGCCGCTGCTGGTCGACTGCCCGCCGGGGACCGGCACGGTCACCTGCACCACGCCGCGCGGGCTGCAGCCCGGCGAGACCGCGGTGCTGACGTTCCTGCTGAAGGCCGACGCCGGTGCCACGTCCGGGCAGGTCACGGGGTCGGTGAACGCGGGGGCGGACATCCGGCTGTCGGTCGACGTGCCGGTGTCGGTGGCCGAGGCGCCGGACCGGCTGGCGCTCGACGCGAAGGCGGCGTGGAGCGAGCAGCCCGCGTGGGGGCACTCGGCGTGGCTGTCGGTGGACGTCACCAACACCGGGCCCAACACGAAACCGGTCACGCTCCTGATCGACGACGAGGCCCGGGTCGTGCTGGGCGGCTTCCGGGCGGCGTGCACGAGCGGGCCGGCTGCGACGACGTGCACCAGCGTGAACGCGCTGAAGCCGGGCGAGCACCTGCGGCTGTGGTTCGAGCTGGACCGGCCGTGGCAGCAGGCGCGGACGGTCACGGTGTCGGCGACGCTGGGCACGGCCCACGTGGCGCGCACGGTGACGTTCGACTGCGGGTTCCCGTTCTGCGACGTGCCCCCGCCGCCGGCCCTGGCACCGAGCCTGCCGACCACGACGACGACCACCTCGGGGTCCCGGACGACGTCTCCGGAGCCGACGACGTCGAGCTCCAGCGCGCCGACCACGACCACCACCACCACCACGACGTCTTCGACGACCACCACCACGACGACGTCGCCGGCGAAGGACCACGGCCGTCCTTGGTGGTGGCTGCCGTGGATCCCGCACTGACGTGACAATTGTGACGGCGGGAATGGGATGAAACCGGCTCATGCGCCGCCTCGCGACCCGGTCCGCGCGGGACTACGTACACTGCGCAAGTGACCGTTGTGGAAAGCGTGTTGTCGCACACGCCCGAGCCTTTGCGCTCGGTGTTGATCAAGCATCGGGAGCTGCTGAAATTCGGGATCGTCGGCGGAACGACGTTCGTCGTCGACAACGGTGTGTGGTACCTGCTGAAACTCAGCGTGCTGGAGGACAAGCCGACCACGGCGAAAGCGATCGCGATCATCGTCGCGACGATCGTGTCCTACATTCTCAACCGCGAATGGTCGTTCCGGACCCGCGGTGGGCGGGAAAGGCACCACGAGGCCGCGCTGTTCTTCGTGATCAGCGGGCTGGCCGTGGTGGTGAACCTGATTCCGCTGTACATCTCGCGTTACTTCCTGCACCTGGAAGTACCGAACGTGAGCCGGTTCGTGCAGGAAACGGCTGACTTCGTCAGCGGGTCCATCATCGGCATGCTGCTGGCGATGGTGTTCCGCTTCTGGGGTTTCAAGAAGTGGGTCTTCCCCGACGAACTGGGCCAACGCCGCCGCGACGCGAGCCGCCACAGCGCCGGCGCCTGACCCGGCAGATCTCGCGCGTGGGTCAGCGCGGGACGCGTTCGGCGGGCCAGCGCACCTCCGGCACGTCCCCCGGGTTCGGCACCCGCAGGAACAGCGAGAACACCGCCGGCCGGCGGCTCGACAACTCCAACCGCCCGCCGTCGGCCTCGGCCAGTGCCCGCGCCAGCGCCAGGCCGACCCCCGTCGAGCCCCCGCCGGAGAACCCCCGCTCGAAGATGTGCGGCGCCAGGTCGTCCGGGATGCCGGAGCCGGTGTCGCTCACCTCGACCACCACCGTGCCCTCGGCCTCGCCCCGGCGCGCGGCCAGCGTCACCGTTCCCGCGCCGTGGCGCAGCGCGTTGTCCAGCAGCACCCCGACCACCTCGCGCAACCGGCCGGGTGTGGCCCGCGCCATCAGCCCGTCGCCGATCCGCAAGCGCAGGTTGCGGCCCTCCGCGCGCAGCAGCTGCCGCCACTCCTGCGCCACCTCGGGCAGCTCCGCGGCCAGCTCCAGCGCCTCGGTGTCGACCTCGCTCGCCGCGCGGGCCGCCGCCAGCAGCTCCTCCAGCGCCTCCGACAACCGGTCCGCCTGCTCCTGCGCCGCCCGCGCCTCCTCGGCGATGTCCGGGTCGTCCGCGACCGTCAGCGACTCCAGCCGCAGCTGCAACGCCGTCAACCGGCTCCGCAGCTGGTGCGACACGTCCCCCACCAGCTGCCGTTCCCGCTGCACGAGCTGGGCCAGCGCCGTCCCGGACGTGTCCAGCGCCTCGGCCACCATGTCCAGCTCGCCGATGCTGTACCGGCTCGGATCCGGGCGGAAGTCACCACCACCGAGGCGCGCCGCCCGCTCCGCGACGTGCCGCAACGGCTTCGCCAGCCGCCGGGCCGTCACCGTCGCCACCACCGTCCCGATCGTCACCGAGAACACCACGAGCAGCAGCACCGCGAGCGTCACCGTCGTCTGCCGCGAGCGCAGCGGCCCGGACGGGATGGACAGCTCCAGGTGCCCCTGCCGCGCCAGCTGCACGGTCGCGGTCACCGGCTCCTCACCCGGATCGGCGCCCTCGGTCATCGGCTTCTGCCCGGGCACGTCGACCACCAGCTTGCCGCCCTGCGGGATGGCGACCGACACCTGCACGAGGTCGGCCTGGTCGAGCGCGCCGTCGGCCAGCGAGGTGTCCAGCGTCGCGGCGATCTGGGCGGCCCGGCCGGCGAGGTCCTCGTTGTAGATGCTGTCGACCAGCTTCCACGCGGTCACGCCCAGCGGGATGCCCAGGGCCGCCGCGGTGACCGCGACGGCCAGCAGGATGGCGAGCAGGATCCGGCGGCGCACTAGTCTGCGTTGAACCGGAAGCCGACGCCGCGGACGGTCGCGATCCGCCGCTCACCGTCGCCGTGGTGGATCACCGAACCCTTGCCGTCGCTGGTCACCGACAGTTTCCGGCGCAGCCACGACATGTGCATGTCGAGCGTCTTCGACGTCTTGGACTCCAGGTCGTTCCACACCTCGGCGAGGATCTCGTCGCGGCTCACGACCTGCCCGGCGTGGCTCATCAGGACCCGCAGCAGCTCGAACTCCTTGTTGGCCAGCTGCACCTCGCGGCCGTCGACCAGCACCATCCGCGCGCCCAGGTCCATGCGGACCCCGCCGGCCTCGAGCACCTCGGGCGCCCGGCGGCGCAGCAGCGCGCGGATCCGGGCCAGCAGCTCGGCGAGGCGGAACGGTTTGGCGACGTAGTCGTCGGCGCCCGCGTCCAGCCCGACCACGAAGTCCACCTCGTCGGTGCGCGCGGTGAGCATCAGCACCGGCAGTTCGCTGCCGTTGGCGCGCAGCCTGCGGCACACCTCGAGACCGTCCATCCCGGGCAGGCCGAGATCGAGTACGAGCAGGTCGACGCGCTTGGCGTGCGTGACGTCGAGCACCGCGGGACCGTCCGCGACCACCTCGACCTCATAGCCCTCCCGTTCGAGCGCGCGCGACAGCGGATCCGCGATCGCCGGGTCGTCCTCGGCCAGCAACACCATGCTCACCTGGCCAACTCTACGACCGCGGGCCGTGAAACCATCGTGGCGTGGCGAGCTACACGGACGATCTCATCCTGGCGGGGAAACTGGCGGACGCGGCGGACTCGATCACCACCGCCCGGTTCCGCGCCCGCGACCTGAAGATCAGCAGCAAGCCGGACCGCACCCCGGTCACCGACGCCGACACCGCCGTCGAGGACGCCGTGCGCGAAGTGCTCGCCGCGCAACGCCCGGACGACAACGTGGCCGGCGAGGAGCGCGGCGGCACGGCGTGGCAGTCGGGCCGGGCGTGGGTGCTGGACCCCATCGACGGCACGAAGAACTTCCTCCGCGGCGGCCCGGTGTGGGCGACGCTCATCGCACTGGTCGACGAGGGCCGTCCGGTCGTCGGCATGATCAGCGCACCGCTGCTGGGGCGCCGGTGGTGGGCCGCGGCGGGCGAGGGCGCGTGGATGAGCGACCAGGCCGGCGAGCGGCGGATCTCGGTGTCCGGGGTGACGGAACTGTCGGATGCGTACCTGTCGACGACCGACCTCGGTTCGTGGAGCGAGTACCACTCGCGCGAGGCCTACCTGAGCCTGGTCGACGCGTGCTGGGAAACCCGCGCCTTCGGGGACTTCTGGCACCACTGCCTCGTGGCCGAGGGCGCGATCGACCTGGCCGCCGAGCCGATCGTGAACCCGTGGGACGTGGCGCCGATGCAGATCCTGCTCACCGAGGCCGGCGGGCGGTTCAGCGACCTGAGCGGCCAGGCCCGCTTCGACGGCGGCTCGGCACTGTCGTCGAACGGCCACCTGCACGACGAGGCCCTGGCCCACGTGCGGCGCTGACCCGGCAGTGACCGGCACCGCGCGACAGGCAGGCAGCCGGCAGCGAGAACCGGCCGGACAGGCACGCGACGGGACGACCACCCAGCTCGGGTCAGGGCACCGGCGCTGCCGTGCCCCACACGTCCCACAGGTGGTGCACCGGGTCGTGGATGAAGTACTGCGCGAAGGTGGCCGTCGTGAAGCGGGCGCCGTCGCTGCGGGTGCCGGTGCGCGTCCAGTCCTCGCCGGACACCCGGTCGAACGCGGTGGCCAGCGTGTCGGCCGCGTCCGACAGCTCGCCGGCCACCACCGCGGGGTCCTGCGAGTCGTAGCGGTCCTCGACGGCCGTCGCGTCCTGGTCCCAGTTCGGGAACAGCGGGCCGTCCTCCGTCAGCATCAGCTCCAGCCGCCGGGCGAAGATCCGGCACACGTCCCGAACGTGGCAGCCGTACTCCAGCGCCGACCACTTGTCCGCCCGCGGCCGCTCCCGCGCGTCGGGTCCGGCCAGCACTTGCTGCCACTGCGCGGCATTGGCCCGCAGCATCGCCGGAACGTCCTCCGGCCGGGCGGTGGAGGCGTCGAACCCGCACTCCGGGCACGGCGTGCCCAGCACCCAGGTCCAGTCCTTCGTGTCAGGGGTGATCATGCGTCGAGCATCGGCAACGCGAACCCGGCGCGCCAGCGGGGATCCGGACAGCGCCCGTCAGCATTCCGTCACGCCGGTGCGGGCAGCAGCCCGACCGCCCCGCGCGCGACCTGCGACCAGGCCAGCCTGCCGAACAGGTAGTGGCACGCGACCTGCTCGTTGGTGAACCGGGCCCAGTCGTAGCGGTTGCCCTGCTCGCGCCAGAACACCTCCCACACCGGGCCGCCCTCTTCGGACTCCTCGACCCGCAGCAGGCACCACGCGTTGTCGGCCTCGGCGCCGACCGAGATCACCTCGCGCGGCACCCCGATCGCCGCCAGCCACCGCACGATCGACTCGACGTTCACTGCGCAGCGTCCTCCTCGAACGTGATGTCCGCCAGGTACCCCAGGGTGACCAGCTCGTCGGCCGAGTAGACACCGCGATAACGCTCACCGCCGCCGGGCTGGCCGAACCACGGCGCCGAAACCGCCCGCCACATCGGCACGTCCCGCACCACGCGGTACCGCCGGTACCCGGCCTCGCGCATCGACGGCGGCAACGACCGCCGCGCGAACGGCGTGCCGTCCGGCGCGAACACCCGGCCCCGCGGATCGCCGAACCGGTCGACGACCGTGCCCTCGGTCAGCACCTCGGGCTCGCCCTCCCCGGTGCCGCCCTCGGGATAGCGCTCTCCGGGCGGCCACGCGTACTCCGGCACCTCGCGGCGTTTCCCGGCCAGGAACCGGCGATCCCAGTCGCGCTCCGCCAGCCCGCCGAGCGGGTCGTACCCGGCCAGCAGCCCGGCCGGCGGCGGCCCGGGCGGCGACGGCAGCCTGCCGTACCCGGCCTGGACCTTCGCCAGCGCGTCCGTCGTGTCGATCAGGTCCGAGCGCGGGTGGTCGTGCGGCGGGAAACGCAGCCCCGGCGCGTAGTCCACCTCGCACGGCGGCGCGGGCAGCTGCCGTGCCGGTTTGTCCGTGGCGACCGGCAGGTGCCCGATCGGGAACATGTGGACCCGGAACAGCGCGACGATGGTCTCGCGTTCCTGCCGCGGCGCGCCCACGGGCGACGGGGGCGGCTCCGGTTGGTACGGCTGCTGGTACGGGTGCCGGGGCGCCGGCGCCGCACCGCGGACGGGGCCCGGCTGCGCGTGGGGCCCCGTCTGCGCGTGGGGCACCCCCGGTTGCGCCACGGGCGCCGGCGGCGCGACCGGAGCGGGCGGCGCGAATCCGGCGACGGGCGCGGGCGGCGGCGCGACCGGAGCGGGCGGCGCGAATCCGGCGACGGGCGGCGGCACGACGGGCGCGGGCGGCGGCGCGACCGTTGCGGGCGGCGCGGGCGGCGCGACGGGAGCGGGCGGGGGCGGCGACGGCACCGCGGCCTCGGTGAACCCCGCGGCGACAGTGGCGTTGGGCAAACCGGTGGACGGCGTCGGGACGTCGTCGAAACCGCCGGAATCCAGCAACCCGCCGTATTGCGGCATGGCGGGCGGGGTCGGCGGGTCGGGCAGCCGGACCGGGCCGGTGTCGCCGTCGGCGAAGGCCGGCTCGGGCACCACGGGCGGCACCACCGGCGGGGTCAGCACGGTCCCGGGCGCGGCGGACGCCGGGGTCATCAACGGCGCGGCGGGCGGGGCGGTGCCGAGCACCGCCGGCGCGGGCGCGAGCACCGGCGCCACCAGTTCCGGCGCCAAACCCGTTGCCACACCGAGCAACGCGCCCTGGCCGTCCGGGGTGCGCGCGCCGGGGTTCGGCTCGACGAGCGGGGTCACCAGGGAACCCACCGGCCCCGGCCCGAGCGTCGCGGCCAGCCCGTGCGTGACGACGGCCAGGTTCGCCGCCGTGCCGCGCAGGACCGTGTCGACGCCGAGGATGGCCGTGGGGTGACCGTTCCCGGCCGCGGCCACGCTCGCGTCGCGGTTCTTCGCGGCCTCGACCAGTTGCCGCACCAGTTCGACCTTCGCGGCGCCGACCTGGTCGGCCGCGGTCTCCAGCCGGTCGGCGGCTTCGGCGGCTCCGCGCGCGGCGACCGTCAGGTGCCCGCGCTCCGGGTCGACGAACTCGGACCACGCACGGCCGGCGGCCTCGCCCGCGTCGTCGGACAGCGCGGCGATCGCCGATCCGGCGTGCTCGTCGGCCTCCGCGGCGAGCGCGGTGAGGTCGCGGTGCGCGTCCCGCCAGGCGGCGGCCTGCTCGCGCAGCCGGTCCTCGTCGGCCTGCGGCCAGGACAGACCGGTTTCGGCGGCGAGATCGGCGAGTTCCCGCGGCAGCTCGATACCCATCCGCTACCCCCGTGCCGTGTCGGTGATCGCCTGCTGGGCGTCCTCTTCGGACCCGCGGTAGCGGTCGGCGGCCTCCCCGGCGATCCCGCCGAAACGGGTCAGCCGTCCGGCCAGGTTCCGCAGCCCGTCCAGGGTTTCGTCGGCGTGGGCGGCGTGCGCGGCGGCGAAGCTGCGGCCGACGAGGTCGTCACCCCACGCCCGGTCCGCACCCTCGAGGGCGCTTTCCAGCCGCTGCGCGACGGCCGCCGCGCGGACGGCGAGTCCGTCGAAGTCACCGGACGAGGCCGCGAGCCGGCCGGCGTCGGCCTCGAACCCGCCGTTCACCGCGTCATCCAGGTCTGGTCTTCGAGGCTTTCCTCGTCCGGCGCGGAGCGGGGTTTCGCCGGAGCGATCTCCGTCGCGTCCAGGTCACCGGTGCCGAGCAGCAGCGCCTGCGGATCGGTGCCGGCGGGCAGGACCGGCGCGAGCACCTCACCGGCCTGCGCGAGGGCGCGCACGGTCGCTTCGGCGGTCACGCGCACGATCTGCTGGCCCAGCTCCTCCGGCCGGTACCGCCAGTAGGCGCCGTCGGAAATCGTGAGGGAGGTCAACGTGCCGCGCGGGCCGACGGTCGCCGTGATCAGCCCGGCGGCGTCGGTCGCCGAGGCGGTGACGGTGGCCAGCGCGCGCTGCGCCGAAGCGAGGTTCTCGCGGCTGCGACGGTAGTCGGCGAGCAGTTCCTCCACCTGCGCCCGATGCTCGGTCACGGCACCCCTCCTCGCGAGTACAGCAGTCGGCCCGGACTCGGACGCGTGCCACCGCGTTCCGGTTCCCCCTTGGGAACCAGGTTCCCTCATGGAGCCGGAATACGCATGAGCGCACGGCGCGTGTCGCGGCGCGCCACGAGATCGAACCCCGCCGCGGCGAACATGTCCACCGTTCCGTGGTACAGCTCGCCCGCCGCCCGCTTTTCCTTGGCCTCCACCGGATACCCCTCGACGACCCGCGCGCCGCGGGCGAACGCCTGCCGGGTCGCGGCGGCGAGCATCCGGCTCGCCAGGCCGCGCCCCCGCGCTCGCCGGTGCACGTAGAAGCAGGTCACGGCCCAGACACCGGCGGCATCGCCGTCCGATGACGCCGCCACTCGCGAGGTGGCCAGCCGCGGATTGTCCAGCCGCGGTGAGACGGCGACCCACGCGACGGGCTCGTCGTCCAGGATTCCCAGCAGCCCCAGCGGTTTCCCGGCGCGCACCGCGTCGTGGACGTGCGCCTTGCGGTCCGCGGCACCGGCGGCGCGGAACTGCCGGCCCGGCATCCGGAAGAACGCGCACCAGCACCCGCCCTGCAACCCGGTCGGGCCGAGCAGCCGCTCGAACAGCGGCCACGTCCCGGCCGTCAGCTCGACGACCCGCAAATCGCCGGATCGGGTGATCTCAGCGGACGCCGCGGCCATGGGGTTGTGGCCCCTGCTCGCCCGGGAAGTCGTCGTACGGGTTGTCGTTGACCTGGCGGTAGATCATCGTGTGCACCCGCTCGACGCGGGGGATGTCGTCGAAGCGCAGCGGTTCGTCCGACGCCGACTCGACCACCAGGGTGCCGCAGCCGAAGATCCGGTCGACGAGGCCGTGCTCGAACTGCACGCTGCTGATCCGGCCGAGCGGGATATCGATGCCGGTGCGCTTGATCACGCCCTCGCGCACGATGAGGCGATCGGTCGTCACGATGAAGTGGGTCGTGCGCCAGCGGATCAGCGGCACCAGGAAGAACCAGATGATCAGCACGACCGCGACCACGCCGATCGCGATGCGCGCGACGCCGTCCCACGGCGCGGGCGCGTCACCCGCGAGCGTGACGAGCCAGATCCCCACCCCGAGCGTCACGAGGAGCCCGATCACCGGCCCGATCAGCATCTTGGCGTGCGGATGGCTGTGCACTATGACCTGCTCGTTCTCGCTGAGCAGATCGTCGGGGTAGGCCACTGCGAACTCCTCTCGCGACCGTTTCACCGTACCGGGCGGAGGTGCACGACGTCTCCGGCGAACACGGTGTGCCGCCTGCCGTCGTGCCCGCGCACCTCGAGCTGGCCGGACGCGTCGACGGCCTCGGCGGTGCCGACGAGCGCGGTGTCGCCCGGCAGCAGCACCCGCACCTCCTGGCCGAGCGTCTCGCACCGCGCCCGGTAGTCCTCCAGCAGACCGGCCTTCGCGAGGTCACCGCCCGCGGCGCGCCAGCGGTCCTCGCGGTCGGCGAGCGCGGCCAGCAGCAGCGCGGCGATGTCGGTGCGGTCGGTGGTCCGGGCGCCCTGCTCGGCCAGCGACGTGGGCTGCAGGCCGCCCGCGCCCGCTTCGACCCCCGGCCCGAGCGGCCGCACGTTGAGCCCGATGCCGAGGACCACGGCCAGCTCGTCCCCGGCGACGGCCTCGGACAGGATGCCGGCGCACTTGCCGCGGTCCGGTCCGGCGAGCACGTCGTTGGGCCACTTGAGGACCGCGTCGACGCCCAGTTCGGCCGTCAGGTCGGTGACCGCGAGCCCGGCGGCGACGGCGAGCGAGCCCAGTGCGCTGAACGGGACCCCGGCCGGGCGCAGCAGCACGCTGAGGTACACGCCGCTGCCCTTGGGCGAGGACCACAGCCGGGCCCGGCGGCCGACGCCGGAGGTCTGTTCCTCGGCGATCAGCACGGTGCGGTCGGCGGCGCCCGCCATGCCGGCTCTGCGCAGGTCGGCGTTGGTCGACCCGGTGCTGGACACCACGTCGAGCGCGGCGTAGGGGCCATCCGGTGCGAGCAGTTCGGCGCGCAGCCGCCCGGCGTTGATCGCGTTCATGAGAGGCAGCCTAGGAGTGCCGTTCGTGACTTCACGAGGGGTCCGTTCGTTGGACTCCGTATCCGGGTGCGGCCGTTGTCTTTTAGTGTTGGCGAGGTGACCATGCGTTTCCGATCCTGGGGGAGGGCCGCCGCCGGGCGTGCCCTGATCGCGCTGATCCTCGTCGCCGCGGTGGGCACCTGCGGCTGGCTGCTGGTCGAGCCGCCGCAGGAGCAGCCGGCGCGGGCCGCGGCCGACGTGCTGCCGCCCGCCCAGCCCGCGGGCAACGCGGCGCTCGCGTCCGCGCCGACCGTGCTGGAACCGAACGCGCCGGTGCAGGCGCAGGCGCCGCAGGAGCAGGGCAAGAGCGAGCTGGAGAAGTGGGCGGCCGGGCTGAGCGGGCCGTTGGACATCCCCGAGCGCGCGCTGATCGGGTACGCGACGGGTGAACTCACCTTGCGCGAGGAGGACCCGGGCTGCCACCTGTCGTGGGTGACGCTCGCCGGGATCGGCAAGGCCAGCTCGGACCACGGCCGGTTCGGGGGCGGGTCGCTGGACGCGAACGGCACGCTGACGAAGGCACTGGGCGCGGTGCCGCTGACCGGGGCGGCCGGGGAGGCGGCGACCGAGTCGCGCAGCGGGCCGATGCAGCTGACGCAGGCGGAGTGGCAGCGCGCCGGGGTGCGCGGGAACATCCAGGACATCGACGACGCGGCCGTCGCGGCGGGCCGCACCCTGTGCGCGGGCGGCACGGACCTGCAGGCCGGGCAGGGCTGGTGGAAGGCGATCGCGACCTACCGCGACTCGGACCTGTTCCGGCAGCAGGCGCTGGGCAACGCGCAGCTGTACGCGCAGCTCTCGCTCGACCCGGCGTCGGCGTCCGCGCCGTCCGTGCGGGCCACCCGGTTCGCGCTCGACCAGCTCGGACTGCCCTACGTGTGGGGCGGCAACGGACCGGACGCGGGCGCGGCCGGGTTCGACTGCTCGGGCCTGACCAAGGCCGCCTACGACGCGGCCGGGGTGGACCTGCTGCGCACCGCGGACATGCAGTTCCGGTCCGTCGCGCCCGTCGCCGAGCCGAAGATGGGCGACCTGGTGTTCTACGGCAACCCGGCCACGCGGATCCACCACGTGGGCCTCTACCTGGGCAACGGCCTGATGATCAACGCGCCGACGCAGGGCATGGCGATCCAGATCGCGACCTACCGCACCCGGACGGACGACTACGCGGGCGCCGGCCGCCCAGCGCCGTGATGTCCGGCGCCGTGATGCCCAGCGCATGATGCCCGGCGCTTGCCTGCTCGGCGAGCACTGCGGAGCCCATTGCGGTCGCCCGCGGAGTCCGTCGGCCTGGCGGGTTGGCCTCGAGGCGCTTGCCGGCGCCGCGGCGCCCACCGGACAGTGGCCGCCGCGGTGGCCTGAGCCCGTTCGGCTTGCACGGGCCGCGCCGCTCGCGCGGGTCCTGCGGCTCGTACGAGCGTGCCGCTCGCGCGGCGGTTGCACCCTCCGCGGGAGCAGGCGCACCTCCATCCGCGCCCGCTCCTGCGTCGGGCCGAAGGCCCGCGAGGCGGCGACCTGCCGGTGCGCGATGTGGCGCAGGCCCATCACCGGACGGCGGACCCAGCCGAACCCCAGCCCCGCCGACCCAGCCCGGGCCGCCACCCCAGCCCGTTGGGCCTAGCGACCCTGCCCGTGCCGGGCGAGCTGGGCGAGGTAGCCGGCGACCGGGCCGAGGGTGAGCAGGCCGCTGCCGGCGCCGGCGAGTTCGTCCGCCGCGGGCAGCAGCTCTGCGTGCAACCGCCGCATCGCGGGGCGGTCGCCCCGGCGCACCGCGACCAGGGCGTGCAGGCAGGTCCGCGCTTCGAACAGCAGATCGCGCGGCGAGTCCGGGATCGGTGAACCGTCGTCGCTCACGACGGGGCGGCACCACGGCTCGTAGGCGCCGAAATCGAGGTCGTGCCCGGGGTCCGCCCCGCGCTGGAGCCGGTCGCACAGCAGCGCGAAACCGAGGATCCCACCGTCCAAACCGGACATCCCGGTGCCGGTCAGACGTGCGGCCGCGGCCCGGTAGGCGGCCTCGGCCGGCTGCCCCGACGCGGACAGCCGCATCGCCCGGAACCACTGCGTGAACACGCCCACCAGCGGAAGCCGGTGCCGCTCACCCAGGCGATCGGCCGCCTCCGCGTGCCGCGCCGCGGCCGGGAGGTCGGCCAGAGCGGAGCAGGCCTGCATGAGCACGAGGTGCCCCAGCACCTCGAACGCCACCAGCTCGTGCCGGGCCGCGAGATCGACCAGCTCCCGCCCGATGCGGGCTCGCTCGGGCGCGAGTCCGGCCCGCTCGAAGGACTGCATGAACCGGGCGTTCAGCGCGAACGCCAGCAGCCCCGGATCGCCCAGCCGGCGAGCCAGCGACTCGGCCTCGCGGGCCGCCGCCGGTCCGCGGTCGCCGGCGGTGTTGCGCAGCTCCAGCGCGAGGGTGGCGAGCAGGCGGCTGCGCACGGCCTCCTCCCCCGCCGGCAACGCGTCGAGGGTCCGCTCGGTGACCGCGACGATCCGCCGGGCCAGGGCCGGGTCGTCGTTCTCCGTCCAGATCGCCGGCACGTCGAACGCGGCGAGCACCCGCGCGGTCAGCGACGGGTCGCCGAGGCGTTCGGCGAGCGTGACGGCTTCCGCACGGTGGCGGCGGGCCTCGTCGAGCCGCCCGGTCACGGCCAGCGCGCGCACCAGGCCCATGACCAGCTCCAGCCGGCCGGGCCCATCCGCACTCGAACGGTCGAGCGCCGCCTGCCAGAGCCGGGCAGCCTCGTGCGGGGCGAACCGGCGCTCGGCGTCCTCGGCCGCCGCCCGCGCGTACCGCACCGCGGCCGGCGACCCGGCCAGCAGGAAGTGGTGCGCCAGCGCGGCGACGTCGCCGGGCCGCAGCCGTTCGATCTCGGCACCGGTCTCGGCGTGCAGACGAGCTCGGCGCGAGTGCGACAGGTCCTGGTAGAGGGTGTCCCGCACGAGCGCGTGCGCGAAGCGGAAGCGTCCGGGCCCGTGCTCGACGAGGAAACCCCGCTCGGTGGCGATCTCGACGGCGTCGAGCGCGTCGCCGGGCAGGAGGTCGAGGTCGATCTCGGTGCCGATGACAGCGGCTCGTCGCAGGACCGTCCGCACGTCCTCGGGCAGCTGGCCGACGCGGTACCGCACGACGTCACGCACCCCCGCGGGCACCGCGGACAGCGCGCCGTCGCTGTCGAGCACGCGCGCGAGTTCCCGCGCGAAGAACGGGTTGCCGCCGCTGCGCTGGTGGATGATCCGCGCGGTACCCGGGTCCACGTCCCGCCCGGTGATGTCGCGCACGAGCGCGGGCACCGCGTCGGCCGGTAGCCCGCCGAGGTAGATCCGCACGGGCTCGGCGCGCGCGGCGCGGCCGAGGAAGTCGGCGAGCCGCGCCGGGACGTCGGTGCTGCGGTAGGTCGCCACCACGAGGACCGGCCCCCCGGCGAGTTCGGCCAGCAGGGCGAGGGTTTCCTCGTCGGCCCAGTGGAGATCGTCGAGGACCAGCAGCAACGGGCGCCGCGCGGCCAGGTGCTCCCGCACGGCCTGGTGCCACCGGAAGCGGGCGGTCGCGGGGTCGCCGTCGGGCACCGGCACGTGCAGGCCGAGGCTGTCCAGGATCTGCCGCCACGGCCAGGCCGCCGGGACGCCCTCGTGCTCGGGGCTGGCGCCCCAGGCGATGGTCCAGCCGCGCCCCTCGAGGGTCGCGGCGAACGCTTCGGCGAGCGCGGTCTTGCCCGCCCCGGCCTCGCCCGAGATCAGGACGAGACGGGGGTGCAGGACGGCCTCGGCGAGCCGGGCCAGCTCGCCGTCCCGCCCGACCAGGGCGGGCACCGGCGGGGCGGCGGTCAGTTCGGCGGACTGCGCGAGGATGGCGGACTCCAGGTTCCGCAGGCCCGGGCCGGGATCCACGCCCAGTTCGTCGGCGAGGGCGCGCCGGACCCGGCGGAGGGCGGCGAGCGCGTCGCCCTGACGTCCGGCCCGGTAGAGCGCGAGCGCCAGCAGCCGCCACGCGTCCTCGCGGAGCGGGTGCGCTCCGGCGTGCGACTCCAGCTCCGGCACGGCTTCGGCGGCGCGGCCCAGGTCGAGCAGGGCCTCCGCCCGGCGCTCCCGCGCCTGCCGGCGCAGCTCGTCCAAGCGCGTGATCTCCGCGCGCGCCCAGCCCTGGTCGGCGAACTCGGCGTAGGCGGGGCCGCGCCACAGGGCCAGCGCCTCGTCCACAAGGGACAGTGCGGCGGCCGCGGGGAGCTCGCGCGCCCGGGTGAGCGCCTCCTCGAACCGCCACGCGTCGACGGATTCGGCGTGCAGCGCGTAGCCGGGGCCGGTGGTGACGAGGAGCCGGGCCGGTGCGCGGGGCGGGCGGTCCGGTTCCAGCGCGCGGCGGAGCGCCGAGACGAAGGTCTGGATGGCGCCGACCGCGCCGTCGGGCGGGTCGGCCCACAGGTCGTCGACGAGCCGGCCGACCGGAACGACGCGGCCGCGGGCGATCAGCAGGCGCGCGAGGACCGCCCGGTGCCGCGGTCCCTTGAGGTCGAGCGGGCCGCGCCCGGTCTCGGCCACCAGCGGGCCGAGCACCGCGAACCGCACGGACGAACCCATCACCACGCACTGTAGCCGCTCAGCGCGTGCTGACCGGTTGCTGATCCGGGTGGGGGACGCTCGGCCCCATGCAGATCACCGGATTCGACTACCAGCGGGTTCCCGTCGCCGACGGCGTCTCACTCAACGTCGCGATCGGCGGCTCCGGCAGCCCGGTCGTGTTGTTGCACGGGTTCCCGCAGACCCACCTGATGTGGCGGCACGTGGCCGCCGACCTCGCCGCCGATCACACCGTGATCGTGCCCGACCTGCGCGGATACGGCGACAGCGACAAGCCGGCCGACACCGGCGAGACGTACTCGAAGCGCACGATGGCGGCCGACGTCGTGGCCGTGGCCAGGGCGTTCGGGCATGCGCGGTTCGCACTGGCCGGCCACGACCGGGGCGCGCTCGTCGCGATCCGCGCCGGGCTGGACCACCCGGACGCGGTGACGCACCTGGCGTCGCTCGACGTGCTGCCGACGCTGGACATGTGGGACGTGATGCACGGCGCGAGCGCGGCGGTCGGGTTCCACCTCTACCTGATGGCGCAGCCGCCCGGGCTGGCCGAGAAGATGATCGGCGCGGTGCCGGACGAGTTCTTCGGGTACTTCCTGGACGCGTGGACGCAGAACCCGGACGCGATCCCGGCGGACGTGCGGGCCGAGTACCTGCGAGCCTCCCGCGAGGCGGTGACCTCCATCGTCGCCGACTACCGGGCCACCGCGGGGATCGACATCACGCACGACACCGCGGACCGGGAGGCCGGCCGCCGGCTTGCGATGCCGGTGACGGTGCTGCAGCAGGACTGGGGCGCGGCGCTGGGCTACGACGCCGAGGCGGTGTGGCGCGCGTGGGCGCCCGACCTGGTGCACCGCACGGTCACGAGCGGGCACTTCATGGCGGAAGAGGGTCCGGCCGAAGTGATCAAAGCCCTGCGCGACCTCCTCGCGCGATGATGGCGGCGTCGACTTCCTGATCCGCCGGGATCAACCAGTGGCCACCGCGTTTCCCGCGCGAGTCGGTGGCGGAGCCATCGCCGCGGGGGAAGCGTTCCTGGCCGTGCGTACGTCTCGCGACTGGCGGTCGCCCGGAGGGCCGCCGGGGTGGGCCGCCAGGTCCTGACGTGGATCGGGGCCCAGGCCGCGGCATCCGGGCGGCGGTACGTGCGGTTGGCGACCGCCCGGGACGACCGCCCGCTGCGGGCGTACTACGAACGCGCCGGATACCGGCACGTCGGGGACCCACCGCACGCCAAGTGGCCGACGAGCCTGTACGAGCGCGCCATCGAAAGCGGCTAGTCCGCGATCGCCTGGTACACCGAGGTCCAGTAGTCCAGGTACAGGTTGCTGAACTGCGGGAACCCGGCCTTCTGCGTGAGCAGGATCCCGATCAGGTCCTCCTTCGGGTCGGAGAACCAGGATGTGCCGAGCCCGCCGTCCCATCCGAAGCGGCCGGGGACGGACGCCACGCCGTCGCGGGCGGTGGTCATCGACAGGCCGAACCCCCAGCCCCGGGTGTCGAAGTAGCCGGGGTAGAAGCCGGACACCGCCTTCTCGCCGGGGGTGAGCTGGTCGGTCACCATCGCCTCGACCGTGGGCCGCGCCAGCAGCCGTTCGCTGCCGAAGCGTCCGAAGTGGAGCATCATCCGCCCGAACGCCAGGTAGTCGTCCACCGTGGAAACCAGTCCGGCGGCGGCCGACGGGAACGCCGGCGGGCGGGACCACTCGCCCTCCGGCGGGTCGTACACGCTCCCGTCGCCCAGGTACGCGGTCACCAGCCGGCCCGGGTCACCGCAGAACCGCGTGTCGTCCATGCCCAGCGGGTCGAGCACCGCCTCCCGCAGCACGTCCTCCAGCGGCTTGCCGGTCACCCGCGCCAGCAGCACGCCCAGCACGTCCGAGCCGGTGTTGTACAGCCAGCGCATCCCCGGCGGGTACATCAGCGGGAACGCGCCCAGCCGCCGCATCCACTCGTCCGGCTCCGGCATCTCCGACGGCCGCGGCGGGCCCATGCCGAGGCCGGCCTCGTTCGCCGCCCGCACGATCGGCGGCTCCTCCGGCAGGTAGAGCTGCCCGAACCCCATCCGGAACGTCAGCAGGTCGCGCAGGGTCAGGGCCCGCTCGGCCGGCACCGTGTCGTCCAGCGGGCCGTCCGCCCGCGTCAGCACGCGCCGGTCCGCGAGCTCGGGCAGCAGCTCGTCGACGGGTTCGTCGAGGCGGAGCCGGCACTGCTCGACGAGCACCATCGCGGCCGCCGCGGCCACCGGCTTGGTCATCGAGCTGATGCGGAACAGGTTGTCCCGGCGCAGCGGCGGCCCGCCGAAGGCGACCGACCCGAGCACGTCGACGTGCACCTCGCCGCGACGTTCCACCAGCGTGACGACACCGGGCACCTCGCCGCGTTCGACGTAACCGGCCATCACGTCGTGCAACCGCCCCAGTCGAGCCTTCGACAGTCCGCCTGTGCTCATCCGCAGATTGAAGCGGAGTGCCGGGCCCGTGTGAAGACCTCCGGACCCGGCGCTGCTTCACCGCGGCACCGCCGCCCGCGCGTGGGTCAGCAGCTCGTCGACCGACCACTGGTCGTAGGCGTGCTCGCCGTACTTGTGCGCCAGTACCTCCCCGCCGGGCGCGATCAGGAAGTCCGCGGGCAGGCCGAGCCGCCCGCCCTCCTGTCTGGCCGCGGGTGGCCGGAACTTCCCGCGCAGCGTCAGGGCCGATCCGCGCACGATCGCGCCCCAGGTCCGCGGGTGCAGCAGCGCCCGGCGGCTCGATTCGACCCCGAACTCGCGGTAGTACCGCTTGCCCGGGTCCGCGATCACCGCGAACGGCAGGTCGTACGAGCGCAGCTCGTCGGCGGGCGAGTGGAAGAACACCACCTCGCGGACGCCGGCGGCGGTGATCTCGTCGTGCCGCTGGACGACCGAGCGCAGGTGGAGGTTGCAGACCGGGCAGCCGGCGAACCGCCGGAACTGCAGGTGGACCAGGCGTTCGGGGTCGGGAACCGGGAAACGGTCGCCGGTGACCGCGACCAGTTCTCGTGCGTCGACGTGCATGAGCGCCCCTCTCGTAGGCGTGCGCTGTACTCCTACGAACGTATGCGCGTATGATGTACGCTGTCAACGCCATGCCGCGCCCCCGTTCCCTGACGACCGACCAGATCGCCGCCGCGGCACTGGCCGTCCTCGACCGCGACGGGCTGGACGCGCTGTCGATGCGCACGGTCGCCAAGGAGCTCGGCGTCGGCACGATGTCGCTCTACCGCTACGTGTCCGACCGCGACCAGCTCGAAGGACTCGTGGTCGACCTGGTGCTGCGCGCGATCGACCTGTCCGTGCCGATCGGTTCCGCCGGCGAACGGCTGACCGCCCTGGCCGACCGGGTGCGGACAGCGGTGTCGCACCACCCGGCGGTCGTGCCGCTGCTGCTGATCCACCGCCACCGCGCGCCCAGCTCGACGCGCTGGGGCGAAGCGATGCTGACCGTCCTCACCGAGGCGGGCATCACCGGCGAGCAGCGGGTGATCGCGTTCCGGGCGATCCTGGGTTACGTCTTCGGCGCCCTGCAGGTCGAGCACTTCGGGGCGCTGTCCGGGCCGGGCACGGCCGCGCTCGCCGAGCTGCCGCGCGAGGAGTTCCCGGTCCTGTCCGAAACCGCCGCGCAGGCCCGGTCGATCCCGCCGGAGGTGGAGTTCCGGCGCGGCTTCGACCTCCTGCTGCGCGGCCTGGGCCTCTAGTCCGGCACCGGGAGGGCGCCCGGCGGCAGACCGTACACCCGGGACACCGGGATCCGGATCACCACGCGCTGGTCCTCGACCATGCGCCGGTAAAACGCGCCGAGATCGGCGTAGGGGTCCTCGAACCGCGTGGCGTACTCGGCCATCTCCCGCCCGGTGGCGTCACCCGGCTCGGTGCTGACCGGCGAGACCTCGGCGTCGCCCTCGACGACCGCGTACGCCAGGCCGTTCGGAGCCGCGACGTGCAGCACGGCGCGCGGGTCGCGGCGCAGGTTCCAGACCTTCGCCCGGTCCGCCGTCGAGCTCAAGCGGATGAGCTTCTCCTCGGGGTACCAGCCGTAGATCACGGTGGACAGTTGCGGCCTGCCGTCCTTGCGGACGGTGGCCAGGGTGCCGAACCGCTGGTCCGCCACGAGGTCGAGGAGTGCTTGGCTCATGATCCGATCCTGGCTCAGCGGCGTCGGCCGCGACAGAAGGCACTTTCCCGTGCCCGGGGAACACCGCTGTTACGGTCTTGACTCATATTCCAGACGGGTTATATTACCGATATGGCATCAACGTTCGAGGTCCTCGCCGAGCCGCGGCGCCGCGAGATCCTCGACCTGCTCCGCGCGTCCGAGCGGCCGGTCGGGGACCTGGTCGAGCGCCTGCAGCTGACCCAGCCCGCGGTGTCCAAGCACCTCAAGGTGCTCCGCGAGGCGGGCCTGGTCGAGGTGCGGCAGGACGCGCAACGGCGGTGGTACCGGCTGCGCCCGGAGCCGCTCGCCGAGATCGACGCGTGGCTGGCGCCCTACCGGCGCATGTGGGACGCGAGCCTGGACGCCCTCGAACGGCACCTGGACTCGATGGAGGAACCGTGACCGAACTGCGGACGATCGCCGGAAAGCCCGTGCTGCGCTTCGAACGGCGGCTGGCCCACCGGCCCGAGAAGGTGTGGCGGGCGGTCACCGAACCGGCCGAGCTCGCGCACTGGTTCCCCGCGCGGGTCGAGACGCAGGCGCGGGTGGGCGCGCCGATGCGGTTCGTCTTCCCCGAGCAGGCGCCGGTGGACGACGGCGGCACCGGGGAGGTCCTCGAGTTCGACCCGCCGAAGGTGTTCGCGTTCCGCTGGAACCTCGACGTGCTGCGGTTCGAGCTCCGGCCCGACGGCGACGGCTGCCTGCTGGTCTTCACCCAGACGCTCGGCGGCGGCGAGATCGGGCGGCTGTCCGGCGGGCGCAACGCGTTCGGCTGGACCGTCTGCCTCGACGGCCTCGCCGCGCGCCTCGACGGCACCGAGGCCCCGCCGCGGCCGGACCCGCTCCACGAGATGGAGCGCTACATCGAGGAGTTCGGCCTCGGCGAGGGCTCGGTGCACGAGACGGCCGAGGGCTACGAGTTGCGGTTCGCACGCGACCTGGTGTGGAAGCCGGCCGACGAGGTCTGGCGGCTGCTGACCGAGGACTCGCCGGTCACACCCGGCGGCCCGGCGCCGCTGCCGGCGACGAACGGTGCGGTGCCCGCCGGCCGCGTGTTCACGGCTTCCGCGCCGCACGTGCTGGAGTACGAGTGGCTGCACGACGGTTCCCCGGCGGGCCGGGTCCGGTTCGAGGTCGTGGTGGATCCGGAACTGGGCACGCGCATCGAGCTGACGCAGACGGTGCCGTTCGCGCTGGCGCACCTGCGGGCCGAGCTGCTGGCCGCCTGGCAGACCCACCTGGAGCTGTTCTTCGCGGCCACCTTCGGTGAGATCCGCTGCCCCTGGCCGGAGGCGCGCACCGCGGAACTGACCAAGCGCTACGCGCAGCGGCTGGCGAGCTGAGCGTTCCCGCGCCGCGCGTCCTGGTCGCGAGCAACGAACCGTGGGGAAACCCCTGCTCACCGAGGCCACGCGGCGCGGCTGGCGGCTCACCCGGCTGGTGCCGGACCTCACCGGCACCACGCCGGGCGACCCAGTGCCCGTCACGACCCCGGACACCGCCCCGCGCGCGCCTGCCAGCAGCCCGCCGAGGCGTGCGCGTTCGGCGCCTACCTGGGTACGCCGGCGCCGCCGCGCCCGGCACGAAGTTCCCCCGGGTCTGCTCGTCGACCCTCCCAGTGCCGCCCAGGCCGCGGTCGCGGCTCGCCGGGTGAGGTTCACGCCACACACGCGCCCCTTGCGCAGTAGATAGGCTCCCGTCATGAGCAGCGCGACGGAGCCGATCGGGACGCCTCCGGCGGAGGAGCCGGACATCCACACCACGGCCGGGAAGCTGGCCGACCTGTACCGCCGGAACGACGAGGCGGTGCACGCCGGGTCCGCCCGGGCGGTGGAGCGTCAGCACGCCAAGGGCAAGAAGACCGCTCGCGAGCGGATCGACCTGCTGCTCGACCCCGGTTCGTTCGTCGAGCTCGACGAACTGGCCCGGCACCGGTCGACGAACTTCGGGCAGGAGAAGAACCGCCCCTACGGCGACGGCGTGGTCACCGGGTACGGCACCATCGACGGCCGCCCGGTGTGCGTGTTCAGCCAGGACGTGACCGTGTTCGGCGGTTCGCTGGGCGAGGTCTACGGCGAGAAGATCGTCAAGGTGATGGACCTGGCCATCAAGACCGGCCGCCCGATCATCGGGATCAACGAGGGCGGCGGCGCGCGCATCCAGGAGGGCGTGGTCTCGCTCGGCCTCTACGGCGAGATCTTCACCCGCAACGTCAAGGCCTCCGGTGTGGTGCCGCAGATCTCGCTGATCATGGGCGCCAACGCGGGCGGGCACGTGTACTCCCCCGCGCTCACCGACTTCGTCGTGATGGTCGACCAGACCTCGCACATGTTCATCACCGGCCCGGACGTGGTGAAGACCGTGACCGGCGAGGAGGTCACCTTCGAAGAGCTGGGCGGCGCGCGGACCCACAACACCAAGTCGGGCAACGCGCACTACCTCGGCTCCGACGAGGAGGACGCGATCGCCTACGTCAAGGAGCTGCTGTCCTTCCTGCCGTCGAACAACCTGTCCGAGCCGCCGGTGTTCGAGTCGCCGGAGCCGGTGGACGGGTCGATCGCGGACGGCGTGACCGAGTCCGACCTCGAGCTGGACACCCTGATCCCGGACTCGCCGAACCAGCCTTACGACATGCACGAGGTCGTCACCCGCGTGCTGGACGACGGCGAGTTCCTGGAGATCCAGGAGCTGTTCGCGCCGAACGTCATCGTCGGGTTCGGGCGGGTCGACGGGCACGCGGTCGGCGTGGTCGCCAACCAGCCGACGCAGTTCGCCGGGTGCCTCGACATCGACGCCTCGGAGAAGGCAGCGCGGTTCGTGCGGACCTGCGACGCCTTCAACGTGCCGGTGCTGACCTTCGTGGACGTGCCGGGCTTCCTGCCGGGCACCGACCAGGAGTGGAACGGCATCATCCGCCGCGGCGCGAAGCTGATCTACGCCTACGCCGAGGCGACGGTCCCGCTGGTCACGGTCATCACGCGCAAGGCCTACGGCGGCGCCTACGACGTCATGGGCTCCAAGCACCTGGGTGCGGACATCAACCTGGCCTGGCCGACGGCGCAGGTCGCGGTGATGGGCGCCCAGGGCGCGGCGAACATCGTGCACCGCAAGACGCTCGCGAAGGCCGCCGACGAGGGCAAGGACGTCGAGGCGCTGCGGGCCGAGCTGATCCAGGAGTACGAGGACACGCTGCTCAACCCCTACGAGGCGGCCGAGCGCGGGTACGTGGACTCGGTGATCGTGCCGTCCCACACGCGCGGCCACGTGGCCCGGGCGCTGTCCATGCTGCGTGACAAGCGCGAGACGCTGCCGCCCAAGAAGCACGGCAACATCCCGCTGTGAGGGGGTTTTCATGAGCGAGCCGCAGGAGACGCCTCCCGCCCGCCCGATGCTGCGCGTCGTGCGCGGCACTCCCGACGAGACCGAGCTGGCCGCGCTGACCGCGGTCGTGGCCGCGGCAGCGTCGTCCGGCGGGGCCGAGCCGGAGAAGCCGGAGCGGACCTCGTTCTGGGCGGACCGCGCGGCGCTGGTGCGCAAGCCGTTGCCGCAGCCCGGTTCGGGCGCCTGGCGCGCCTCCGCCTGGCCGCGCTGACGCATCCCGGCCGCACTCCCGTGCGGCCGGGCCTCAGGCGGGTTCCAGCACGCGTCCGGGGTGGGGCGACAACACCCCGGCGTGGCGGTGCAGCATCACCAGCCGCACCGTCCCCGCCAACCCCATCACCAGGGCGACGAGGAACGACAGCCGGTAGGCCGGCGGTCCGCCGACCCCGTGCCGCAGCAACTCGTCGAGCAGCAGGCCGGCGCCGAGTTCCGCGACCACGGCGAACGTGAACCCGCCCATGTTCGCCACCCCGCTCGCCACCCCGGCCCGGTGCCCGTGGTTGGCCGACCGGGCCAGGTCGAACGCCAGCATGCTCACCGCGCCAGCGGCGCCGATCAGGAACAGGACCGGCCCCAGCACCACGACCGGCAACGGGCCGGGCACCGCGACGAGCACCGTCCAGCACAGCACGCTCACCACGGCCGCCACGGCGACCATCGGCCCGCGCACCCCCGGCCGCCGCGAAGCCAGCTGCCCGGCGAACGTTCCGACCAGCACGAATCCGACCACGACCACGGTCAGCAGCGCGCTCGCCGCCGCGGGGGTGCGGCCCTGCGCGTGCACCAGGTAGGGCTGCCCGAGCACGGCGGTGAACGTCACGAACGCGCCCATCAGCGTGAAGTGCGTCCACATCGCGTGCCGGGTGCCGCGGTTGTGCCACACGTGCCGCAGGCTGACGCGCAACGGCTCCTGCGGCGCCTCCCGCGAGGCGGCCGACGGCCCGTCCCGCAGCGCGACGCCGACCACGGCCAGCAGCACCGCCGTGATCACCCCGGCGACCAGGAACGCCGACGTCCACCCGAACCCGGTGAGCAGCGCGGCCAGCGGCGCGGTCGCGATCAGCTGGCCGAGCCCGCCGATGATCCCGGTGAGCGCGGCGACCAGCGCGTACCGGCGGCCGGGGAACCAGTTGTGCGCCAGGCGCAGCACGTTGACGAACAGGAACGCGTCACCGGCGCCGATCAGCGCCCGCCCCGCCATCGCCGCCGCGTAGGCCGTGGCCAGCGCGAACACGATCGACCCGGCCGCCATCAACGCCATGCCCAGCGACAGCAGCCGTCGCGGCCCGAACCGGTCGGCGGCGGCGCCCACGGGCACCTGCAGAACGGCGTAGAGCACGAACTGCATCACCGAGAACGCGGCCAGCCCGGTCGCGTCGATCGAGAACCGCTCCTGCGCGGTGAGCCCGGCCACCGAGAGGCTCATCCGGTGGAACAGCGCCGTCAGGTAGCACAGCGCCCCCAGCCCCCACATCAGCCAAGCCCTGGCCGCGCGCACCGGACCACCTCCCGTTGCATCTATCTTGTATCTATCAGCGTCCTGGCTACGATGCGCCCATGTCAACGAGGGACCGCTCACAGGCGGCCGGCGACCGGGCCTACCACTGGACCAAGGACCGCATCCTCGACGGCCGCCTCGAAGGCGGGCGGCTGATCAGCGAGGGTGAGGTCGCCGACGCCCTGCAGCTGTCCCGGACCCCGGTCCGGGAGGCGTTCCTGCGCCTGTCGGCCGAGGGCCTGCTCCGCCTGTACCCGAAACGCGGCGCCCTGATCGTGCCCGTGTCACCGAACGAGGTGCACGACATCGCCGAGGCGCGGATCTTCCTGGAGCGGCACGCGGCCGCGAAGGTCATCGCGGCCGGCGCCCACCGCCAGGTGGCCGACAAGATGCGCGCGGTCCTCGACGAGCAGCGCGCGGTCTCGATGCCGGAGCACACGCCGCGGTTCACCAAGCTCGACCGCGAGTTCCACGCCACCCTGGTCCAGGCCGCGGGCAACCAGCTGTTCGACGAGTTCTACTCCGGCCTGCGCGACCGCCAGCTGCGCATGGTCAACACCGCCCTGCGCGACAACACGGTCCGCCCGCCGATCATCCTCGACGAGCACGCGCGGATCTGCGATCTCCTCGCGGCGGGCGACGCCGACGGTCTCCAGGCCCTCATCGGCGACCACATCTCCGCGGTCCGGGACGAAGCCGCGCACTGAGCCGCTTGTTCCAGCTGTGCCCGGCGCCGTATAGTCCATGCGGAATAAACGGACTGGAGCGATCATGGCTGCCCCGAAACTCACTCCGATGGCCCTGGCCGTTCTGGAACTGCTGCACGAGCGGCCGATGCACCCGTACGAGATGACCCAGCTCATGCGCGACCGGCACCTGGAGCACCGGGTCGCGGTCAAACCGGGGTCGCTCTACCACACGGTCGACCGCCTGGCGGCCGCCGGGCACATCAAGGTCGTCGGCACCCAGCGCGAGGGCCGCCGTCCCGAACGCACCGTCTACGCCCTGACCGAGCAGGGGCGCGACGCGTTCGTGGACCGGGCCACGACGATGCTCGGCACCCTCGCCGACGAGCGCCCCGAGTTCCTCAGCGCGCTCGGTGCGATGGACGACCTCGGCCGCGAGATCTCCCTCGACCAGCTGGAGATGCGCCTGATGCGCCTGGAGGCCAAGGCGGCCTCCCAGGAGGTCATCACGCGCAAGCTGCTCGACGAGGTACCGGCGATCTACTGGGTCGACTGGCGCTACACGACCGCGCAGGTGCGGTTCGAACTCGAGTGGACCCGGCAGCTGATCGACGACATCAAGGCCGGCCGGCTGGACTGGTCGGCGCGGAACTGCCACCCGGCCAGGCTCTCCGCCGTCCCCACCGAATCCACTGAGGACAGACCGAATGAGCGAGCGAGCTAACCCGTGGGCGGCGCTCGGCGCGCTGTGCATCGGGTTCTTCATGATCCTGTTGGACACCACGATCGTCTCGATCGCGATCCCGTCGATGGTGCGCGGCCTGGACGCCGACCTCAACTCCATCGTCTGGGTGATGAGCGTCTACCTGCTCACCTACGCGGTCCCGATGCTGTTCACCAGCAGGCTCGGCGACCGCTTCGGCCCGAAGCGGCTGTTCGTCGCCGGGCTCGCGGTGTTCACGCTCGCGTCGCTGTGGTGCGGCCTGTCCGGCACGGCCGAGATGCTGATCGCCGCCCGCGCCGTGCAGGGCCTGGGCGCCGCGCTCATGACGCCGCAGACGCTGGCGTTCATCACCCACCTCTTCCCGCCCGCCAAGCGCGGCCCGGCGATGGGCCTGTGGGGCGGCGTCGCGGGCCTGGCCACGATCACCGGACCGCTGCTCGGCGGGGTACTGGTGGACAACCTGGGCTGGGAGTGGATCTTCTTCGTCAACGTGCCGATCGGCGCGGTCGGGCTGGTGCTGGCGATGCTCCTGGTACCGGACTGGCAACCGCGGCACTCGCACTCCTTCGACATCCCCGGAATCCTGCTGTCGGTCGCGGGGATGTCGCTGGTCGTCTTCGGGCTGCAGAACGGGCAGCACTACGACTGGGGCACCGTCGCCGGGCCGGTCAACGTCGCCGAGGTGATCGCCGCGGGCGTGGTGCTGCTGGTCGCGTTCGTGGTGTGGCAGCGCTACAACCGCCGCGAACCGCTGTTGCCGTTGCGCGTGTTCGGCAACCGCAACTTCTCCGCGGGCACGCTGACCTCGGTCACGATCGGCTTCACCATGACCGCGATGTTCCTGCCGCTGGTGATCTACATCCAGGACGTCCTGCTGCTCTCCCCCACCTCGGCGGGCCTGATCACCGCGCCGATGTCGCTGCTGTCCGGTCTCCTCGCGCCGTTCATCGGGCGGCTGTCGGACAAGGTCAACCCGAAGTACCTGGTGATCCTCGGAATCGTCGCGCTCGCCGCCGGTCTCGCGCTGATCGCGCTGATGGCCCGCGAGACGAGCACGTGGTGGGTCACCTTCCCCGGCCTGCTGTTGTGCGGCGTGGGCACCGGTTCGGTGTTCGCGCCGATGAGCAACGCGACGATGAGCTCGGTCGAGCCGCGGCTGGCCGGCACCGCGTCGGGCATCTTCAACACGGCCCGCCAGATCGGTGGCGTGCTGGGCAGCGCGGCGTGCGGCGTGTTGCTGCAGGCGCGGATCAGCGCGGGCATGGCGGCCAGCCACGGCAACGCGCCCCAGGCCCTCACCCAGGCGGCTCGGGAAACGCTGCTCCTGCCGATCGCGGTGCTGCTGCTCGGGATCGTGGCGGCGGCCGCGATGCGGCGCCCGGCGGCCCGGCCCGCGCAGTCCCAGCCCGACACGGCGGGCGCCCGCGCCTGACGGCTAGTCTCGCGCCGTGCACTTCGTTCTGGCCTCCCAGTCCCCCGCCCGTCTCGCGGTGCTGCGCGCCGCGGGCATCGACCCGAGCGTCGTGGTGTCCGGCGTTGACGAGGACGCCGTGGCCGCGGCACTGACCGACCCGTCCCGCGAGGAGCTCGTCACCGCGCTCGCCCTCGCGAAGGCGGAGGCCGTGCTGCCCACGGTCGCCCGGACGCACGCCGACGCGGTGGTCGTCGGGTGCGACTCGATGCTGTCGTTCAACGACGAGATGCTGGGCAAGCCGGGCGACGCGGAGACCGCCCGCAAGCGGTGGGCCCAGATGGCCGGCGGCACCGGTGACCTGCTGACCGGGCACGCCGTGCTGCGGGTCGAGGGCGGCGAGAAGGTCCGCGAGGCGGTCGGCACGCAGACCACGCAGGTGCGGTTCGCCTCACCCACCCAGGCCGAGATCGACGCCTACGTCGCGACGGGCGAGCCGCTGCAGGTCGCCGGCGCGTTCACGCTGGACGGGCTGGGCGGCTGGTTCGTCGAGGGCGTCGACGGCGACCCGTCCAGCGTCATCGGGATCAGCCTGCCCCTGACGCGGCGGCTGCTGGCGGAGGTCGGAGTCGGCGTCACCGACCTGTGGACGTCCCGATGACGGGGCCCGGCCACCGCACGGTGGCCGGGCCCTGAGGGCAGCGGTCAGGCGTTCGCCGGAGCCGGTTCCCGCGCCGGCTCGCCCGCCGGGGCGTCCAGCAGGGGTGTCGACGTCTTGGAGTGCAGCACCTCGTCGTCGAGGAGGCCTTCGGTGCGGGCGATCCACGTCGGGATCGCGATCTGGCCCGCCACGTTGGTCGCGGTGCGCATCATGTCCAGGATCGGGTCGATGCCGTAGATCACGGCGATGCCGGTGGCGATCACCTCGGGCGGCAGGTTCAGCGTGCTCAGGGTCAGCGTGAGCATCGTGAACCAGCCGGTCACGCCGGCCGTCGCGATGGCGCCGAACACGGCGACCACCACGATCAGCACGTAGTCACCGAAGCTGAGCGAGATGCCGAACAGGTTCGCGATGAAGATCGTGGCCACCGCCGGGTACACCGCGGCGCAACCGTCCATTTTGGTCGTCGTGCCGAGCGGGACGGCGAAGCTCGCGTAACCCGGGTCCACGCCGAGGTTCACCGCGGTCTGGCGGCTCAGCGGCAGCGTCGCGCCGGACGAGCGGGACACGAACGCGAACTGCAGCGCCGTCCAGGCCTTGCGGAAGAACAGCGCCGGGCTCACCTTGCCGACGAAGCGCAGCAGCAGCGGGTACACCACGAACAGCACGAGCAGGGTGCCCGCGTAGACGGCGACGATCAGCGACAGCAGCGGCCGCACGAACTGGTCGCCGTAGGTGGCGAACGCGTTGCCGATCAGGCCGAGCACGCCCAGCGGGGCCAGCCGGATGATCCAGCCCAGCACCTTCTGCACGATGTCGAACACGGCCCGGTTGAAGCTGACGAACGGCTGGGCACGGTCGCCCAGCGCGTACGCGGCCAGGCCGACGGCCAGCGACACGAGCACCACCTGCAGGATCTCGCCGTCGGCGAAGGCCTCGACCAGGTTGCTCGGCACCAGGTTGTTGATCAGGTCCAGCCACGAGCCGTGGTCCCGCGAGGCGAGCTTCTGCACCGTCGACGGCTGGGGCTGCAGGGAGACGCCGCTGCCCGGGTTGACGATCTTGCCGACGGCGATGCCGATGAGCACCGCGATCAGCGAGGTCGTCGCGAACCACAGGACGGTCTTGCCGCCGAGCCGGGCCGCGGTGCGGGCGCCGCCGAGGCCGCGCAGGCTGACGATGCCGAGGACGATCGCCGTGAAGACCAGCGGCAGGACGGTGACCTGCAGCAGGTTCGTGAAGATCGACCCGATGGTGTGGAGGGTCGTGACGAGCCAGCCCTGGCCGGTCTGCTTCGCCAGGACGCCCAGCAGGGCACCCACGACGAGGGCGACGACCACGATCAGGCCGAAGACCTTGGGTTTCGAGTAGGTCCGTAACAGGGACACGGGTTCGCTCCGGGGCGTGAAATTTCCTGGTTGTGCCGCGTGTGGTCAACACGTGGCGTCACCGGGCTCTTCCCCGTGACCCGTTCGTGTGGGCGAGTTCTCAGCATGTGGGAGACACGGCCGGACGTGCCGCCGCGCGCCGGCGGGCTTGCTAGTTGCAGGCCCGCAGATCACCGGACGACAGCTGCACCTCGGGCCACCCGCGCAACTGGCCGACCGCCGTGTAGCGCCGGGTGCAGCCCAGCGCGCTGCCGTCGAGCGCGAAGACCCGCGCCAGCACCGGCGAGGTCTGCACGACCACGACCTCCGGCGCGTTGTCGCCCGTCACGTCGTCCAGCCGCACCACGCCGGCGCTCGAGTAGTACGGCTTGTCCACCGACCGCCACGTGCCGGCGCGGTTCACGACCAGCTGCGCGATCATCGCGGCGTCCTGCCGGCCGCGCACCAGGCACGCGGACACCGGACCGCCCACGCAGGACAGCGAATTCGCGTCGAGCTTGCCGCCCAGCGCGCTCACCGCCACCTCGACGACGGTGCCGTCCGCCTCGAACCGCCCGTTGCCGCCCTGCGCGTCGGCCAGCAACTCGACCGCGCGGCCGTCCACGGCCGCCCGGGACACCACCTGGCACGGACCCTCGCCGCAGTCCACGCCCGTGGTCACCGCGCTGCCCCCGGCACCGCCGGCGGGCACCTGCGCGCTGCTCCCGTCCTCGCGCAGCAACCGCACCGTGACCAGGGCGGACAACGCCACCACGGCGGCCAGAACCGCGGTCACGACGACCGAACGAGGTGCGCGTCCCCTGCCCACGTGCCCACCCCTTTCCCCTTCAGGGTAAGCGTGAGCCGGGTCTCACCGCAGCACGACTACTCCGCCGTAAACTCCGGGAAAGGCCCGCGGAAGCGCCGCGCGACGCTCCGGGGGGATTGCGTGAAGGACCAGATGGAGGTAAGGGCGTGCCCGAGCAGGCCAGCGCGACCCAGGGCGGACCGGTGACCAAGATCCTCGTAGCCAACCGGGGTGAGATCGCGGTCCGCGTCATCAGAGCGGCCAAGGACGCCGGGCTCGCGAGTGTCGCGGTGTACGCCGAGCCCGACCGCGACGCCCCGCACGTCCAGCTCGCCGACGAGGCATACGCCCTCGGCGGGACCACGGCGGCGGAGAGCTACCTCGTCATCGACAAGCTCATCGACGTCGCCAAGCGGTCCGGCGCCGACTCCGTCCACCCCGGCTACGGCTTCCTCTCCGAGAACGCCGACTTCGCGCAGGCGGTCATCGACGCGGGCCTGACCTGGATCGGGCCGAGCCCGCAGGCCATCCGCGACCTCGGCGACAAGGTCACCGCGCGGCACATCGCGCTCAAGGCCGGTGCCCCCCTGGTCCCGGGCACCAAGGACCCGGTGTCGAACGCCGACGAGATCATCGCCTTCGCCGACGAGCACGGTCTGCCGGTGGCCATCAAGGCGGCCTTCGGTGGTGGTGGCCGCGGTCTGAAGGTGGCACGCACCAAGGAGGAGATCCCCGAGCTGTTCGAGTCGGCCACCCGCGAGGCGGTCGCCGCGTTCGGCCGGGGCGAGTGCTTCGTCGAGCGCTACCTCGACAAGCCGCGCCACGTCGAGGCCCAGGTCCTGGCCGACCTGCACGGCAACGTCGTGGTGGTCGGCACCCGCGACTGCTCGCTGCAGCGCCGTCACCAGAAGCTCGTCGAGGAGGCCCCCGCGCCGTTCCTGAACGACGAGCAGCGCCGCACGATCCACGAGTCCGCCAAGGCGATCTGCAAGGAGGCCGGCTACTCCGGCGCGGGCACGGTCGAGTACCTGGTGGGCCTGGACGGGACCATCTCGTTCCTCGAGGTCAACACCCGGCTGCAGGTCGAGCACCCGGTGTCGGAGGAGACCGCGGGCATCGACCTGGTGCGCGAGATGTTCCGCATCGCCCGCGGCGAGAAGCTGCGGTTCACGCACGACCCGGAGCCGCGCGGCCACTCGATCGAGTTCCGCATCAACGGTGAGGACGCCGGCCGCAACTTCCTGCCCGCGCCGGGCACCGTCACCAAGCTGGTGTTCCCGGAGGGCCCGGGTGTCCGGGTCGACTCCGGTGTGGTCACCGGCAGCGTCATCGGCGGCCAGTTCGACTCGATGCTCGCGAAGGTCATCGTCACCGGCACCGACCGGCAGAACGCGCTGGAGCGCAGCCGCCGGGCGCTGGACGAGATGGTCGTCGAGGGCATGGCCACGGTGCTGCCGTTCCACCGCGTCATCGTGCGCGACCCGGCGTTCGTCGGCGACGACGAGGGTTTCTCCGTCCACACCCGCTGGATCGAGACCGAGTTCGACAACCGGATCGAACCGTTCACCGCGGCCGCCGAAGCCGAGGAGGAGGCCGAGCCGCGCCAGACGGTGGTCGTCGAGGTCGGCGGCAAGCGGCTGGAGGTCTCGCTGCCCGGCGACCTCGCGCTCGGCGGGGGCGGCAAGGGCAACGGCGGTGGCGCCAAGGCCAAGCCGCGCAAGCGGGGCGGCGGCGCGAAGTCCGCGGTCAGCGGTGACACCGTCGCCGCGCCGATGCAGGGCACGATCGTCAAGATCGCGGTCGAGGACGGCCAGCAGGTCGAGGCGGGCGAGCTCCTCGTCGTGCTCGAGGCCATGAAGATGGAAAACCCGGTCACGGCACACAAGTCGGGCACCGTGACGGGACTTTCCGTCGAGGTGGGCACCGCGGTCACGCAAGGCGCTTCCCTGCTCGAAATCAAGGACTAACCTGGCGGTGTGACCGAGGTTCCCTCGCCTGATCTGCGGATCGGCGACGAAGAACGGGAGTCGGCGCTGACGGCACTCGGGGAGCACCTGAGTGCCGGGCGACTCGACCTCGACGAATACGGCGACCGTTCGGCGCGGGTCACCGCCGCTCGCACGCGGCGGGACCTCGCCGGACTGTTCGCCGACCTGCCCGAGCCGCACCCGCGGTTCGAGAAGCCGCAACCGCCGAAGGCGGTGGCGAAGAAGCCGGACCAGCCGCCCCAGTGGTCGGACCGCCCCCTGCCGCAGCGCGTCGCGGCCGCCGCGGTGCCGTTCCTGTGGGTGGCGGCGGTCGCGTTGTTCCTCACCGTCGGCGGCTGGTGGTGGTTCGCGCTGCCGTTCCTGTTCACCGCGGCGGGCAGCGCCTTCTGGGGCAAGGACTGGGAGCGGGACCGGCACGGCGCCTACGACCGGCGCGACCGGCGGGACCGCCGCCGTGACCGGTGGGACCGGCGGTGAACGACCAGCCGGACCTGCGGCTCTCCGATGACGAGCGTTCGGAGGCCCTGGAGGCCCTGTCCGAGCACGTCCGCACCGGTCGCCTGGACATCGACGAGTTCGGCCGCCGCTCGGCGCACGTCGCGGCGGCCCGCACCCGGTCGGAGCTGGCGCGGCAGTTCGCCGACCTGCCCGAACCCCGGCCTCGGGTGCTCGGCAAGCCCGTTCCGTCGCGGCCGCCCGCGCGGAAGGTCGGGATGGGCCTGCTGCCGCTGCTGGTGATCGCGGCGGTGGCGCTGTTCGTGCTGACCCGCGGTGTGTGGATGGTGGTCCTGATCCCGGTCGTGGTCGTGGCGGTGCTGACCCTGCGGCGCCGCTGACGAAACCGCCCGTCCCGCGCTCGCGCGGCACTGTGTTCTAGTCCTCTTGTGCTCGCCGACACAATTCCTCGCACCACCGGTCGGGTTGTGGTGATCTGGATTCAGATTCCTATTCAGCGCTGAACGGGGGGAACGTGGGCGAGTCCAGCGTCTTTCTGACCCGCATCCTCGACGTGCTGTTAGATGGCGGCGATCAGATCGCATTCGCCCATCGTGGCCGGTCGATGACGTATCGAGAGACCTTCGACACATTACGGCGGCTGCATGCGACACTGAAAACCGAGGGGATCGTCCCCGGCCAGCTCGTCGCAATTACCGGCGGAAACGCGCCGGAAACAATTCTTCTGCAGTTCGCCTCCCAGTTGCTCGGCGCACGAGTGGTGCACGTGGACGGTCCGCGCACCGATCTGCTGGAGCTGCTCGAGGTCGACCACGTGCTGTCCACCGAACCCGACGGGCCGCTGGTGTCGTCCCGCGTGCCGCGCGGCCCGCGCCGCGACGAGGACTCGGCCCTGCCGCGGGCGGTGGAGACGATGTTCTCCGGCGACGGCACGAACCTGGTCTGCTACCGCGACCTGTACGAGGAAATGGCGCGGTCGACCGAGCCGAACGCGGACGGACCGCAGCGAGTGCTGTTGATAGCGCCCCTGTCGCACCCGATCGGCAACCGTCTCACCTGCAAGGCACTCCTGGCTGGCGACACGGTGGTGCTCCACGAGCGCGCGAGCGGCACCGGCACCTTCGCCGCCGCCAACCTCGCCGGGGAGGCCTAGGAGCGCGCGTTTCCCCGGTGCGGCGTGCGGAGCGACGCCACACCGGGGAGCTCCGGGCCGGTCAGCCGACCGGCGCCGTGAGCCGCGCCCTGGCCTCGGGCGCGCTCGACCTGCGCTCGTCGGCCGCCTCGTCGCTCGGCTGCGTCTGCGAATCCCGCTCCGCCGCGACCCGCGCGTTGTACACCTCGACCTCGTGGGCAACCGTCTCCTCGGACCAGCCCAGCGTGTCCGCCACCAGCCGCGCCACCTGCTCGGCGCAGTCGACCCCGCGGTGCGGGTACTCGATGGAGATGCGCGTGCGCCGCGCGAGGATGTCCTCCAGGTGCAGCGCGCCCTCGTGGCTCGCCGCGTACACCGCCTCGACGGCGAGGTAGTCCGGCGCGTGCTCGATCGGCCGCAGCAGCTCCGGCTTGCCGTCGCCGATCGCGAGCACCTCGTGCACCAGCGAGCCGTAGCGGTCGAGCAGGTGCCGCACGCGGTAGGGGTGGAGCCCGTGCTTCGCGGCCAGGTGGTCGGCCTGGTTGACCAGCGCGTGGTAGCCGTCGGCGCCGAGCAGCGGCACCTTGTCCGTGATGGATGACTGCAGCCGTCCCGGCAGGTCGGGCGCGGCGGCGTCCACCGCGTCCGCGGCCATCACCCGGTAGGTCGTGTACTTGCCGCCCGCGATCGCGACCAGACCGGGCGCGACGCGCGCCACGGCGTGCTCGCGCGACAGCTTCGAGGTCTCCTCGCTCTCCCCCGCCAGCAGCGGCCGCAGTCCGGCGTAGACGCCTTCGATGTCGTCGTGCGTCAGCGGCGTCGCGAGGACGGAGTTGACGTGCTCGAGGATGTAGTCGATGTCGTTCTTCGTCGCCGCCGGGTGGGCGAGGTCCAGGTGCCAGTCGGTGTCGGTGGTGCCGACGATCCAGTGGTTGCGCCACGGGATCACGAACAGCACGGACTTCTCGGTGCGCAGGATCAGACCGGACTCCGACACGATCCGGTCCCGCGGCACGACGATGTGCACACCCTTGCTGGCCCGCACCCGGAACCGGCCGCGGCTGCCGGAGAGCCGCTGCAGCTCGTCGGTCCACACGCCGGTGCAGTTGATGACCGCGTTGGCGTGGACGTCGGTCTCGCGGCCGTCCTCGACGTCGCGCACGCGCACACCGGACACGCGGTCGGCCTCCCGGAGGAACTGCACGACCTGGGTACTGGTTCGGACCACAGCGCCGTAGTGGGCCGCGGTGCGGGCGACGGTCATCGTGTGGCGGGCGTCGTCGGCCTGCGAGTCGTAGTACCGGATTCCCCCGATCAGGGCGTCCCGTTTGAGCGCCGGGACCATCCGCAGCGCACCCGCACGGGTGAGGTGCTTCTGCCCGGGCACCGACCGGGCGCCGCCCATCGTGTCGTAGAGGAACAGGCCGGCCGCGGTGTAGGGGCGTTCCCACAGCCGGTGTGTGAGCGGGTACAGAAAGCTCACCGGTTTCACCAGGTGCGGCGCGATGCGGGTGAGCATCAGCTCCCGCTCCCGCAGCGCCTCGCGGACCAGCCCGAACTCCAGCTGCTCGAGGTACCGCAGGCCGCCGTGGAACAGCTTGCTGGACCGGCTCGACGTGCCCGAGGCCAGGTCACGGGCCTCGACCAGCGCCACCCGGAGCCCGCGCGTCGCCGCGTCGAGGGCGGTGCCCGCGCCGACCACGCCGCCACCGATCACCACGAGATCGAACGTCTCGGCACCGAGCCGCCGCCAGGTCTCCTCCCTCGCCTCCGGCCCCAGCTTCGCCTCAGTCACTCCGGTTTCCTCCCGTCGCAGACGTCCCCTGTCCCGTCCAGCATGACACGTTTCCGCATGTCCTCACCGTGCGAGAGCTTGTCGTCCGGTCAGCGCGCGAGCACGATGTGACTTCGGGACAACGTCGTCTCGCACATTGGGAGGTGTGCCATGACCGAGCGAACGTCGGGCGCCTGGACGAGGCTCCGACAGACCACGGCCGGTGAATTACTCGCCGAGTTCATCGGCACCGCGATTCTCATCATCCTGGGATGTGGCTCCGTGGCGGTCGCGGTGGCGGGGCTGCCCGGCTCGGGGCGGCAGACCGCCGACTTCGGACCCGCGAACTGGTTGATCATCGCCTGGGGCTGGGGCCTGGCCGTCGCATTGGCCGTGTACGTCGCGGGCGGCGTGAGCGGCGCCCACATCAACCCCGCGGTGACCCTGGCCTGGGCGATCCGCCGCAAGTTCCCCTGGGCGAAGGTCCTGCCCTACTGGGCGGCCCAGGTGGTCGGCGCGTTCGCCGGGGCGGCCGTCGTCCTCGCGGTCTACCACGACGCGATCAACGCGTTCCTCGCCGCGCAGAACCCGCCGACGGGCCGCTCGGGCTCGTTGAGCACGTTCTCGATCTTCGCGACGTTCCCCGCCAAGTACTTCGGCAACGGGATCTGGGGACCACTGGTCGACCAGATCGTCGGCACCGCGATCCTCGTCGCCATCATCGCCGCGATCATCGACGCCCGGAACCAGGCTCCGGCGGCCAACCTCGCCCCGTTCGTGGTGGGCCTGGTGGTCGTGGCCATCGGCCTCACCTACGGGACGAACGCGGGTTACGCCATCAACCCCGCTCGCGACCTGGGGCCACGGCTGCTGACCTACATCGCGGGGTGGGGCAGCAAGGCCTTCCCCGGTAACGGGGACTGGTTCAGCGGCTACTGGTGGATTCCGATAGTCGGGCCGCTCGTCGGCGGGGTGGTCGGTGTGCTGGTCTACGACCTGTTCATCGGCAACGTCCTGGCCGTCCGTCCGGCACCGGGCGCGGAGCCCACGCCGGAACCGGGCCGGGTTCCCGGTTCGGCGGACGGTGCCGGCCGGGGTGACGGCGCGGCGTCCGAGAGCGACGCCCTGCCCGAGGCCGGCCGTCAGGCCCAGAGATCCGAATAGCACAAGGCAGGCAAACCAACGAGAGGAGCACCATGCCCTCATATGTCGCCGCCATCGACCAGGGCACGACGTCCACCCGGGCGATGATCTTCGATCACTCGGGTGGCGTCGTCGCCGTGGACCAGCGAGAGCACGAGCAGATCTTCCCGCAGGCCGGGTGGGTCGAGCACAACGCCGAGGAGATCTGGGAGAACACGCGCGCGGTCACCGCGGGCGCGCTCGCGAAAGCCGATCTGCAGGCCGGCGACATCGCCGCCGTCGGGGTCACGAACCAGCGCGAGACGGCGCTGGTGTGGGACCGCACGACCGGCAAGCCGGTCTACAACGCGATCGTCTGGCAGGACACCCGCACCGACCGGATCGTCGACGAGCTCGGCGACCTCGGCGGCGGGCAGGAGCGGTACCGCCCGAAGACGGGTCTGCCCCTGGCGACCTACTTCTCCGGCCCGAAGATCAAGTGGATCCTCGACAACGTCGAGGGCGCGCGCGACCGCGCCGAGGCTGGCGACCTGGTGTTCGGCAACATGGACACCTGGGTCGTGTGGAACATGACCGGCGGCCCGGACGGCGGCGTGCACATCACCGACCCGACGAACGCGTCCCGGACCCTGCTGATGGACCTGGACACGTTGAGCTGGGACTCCGACAACGCCGCGGACATGGGCATCCCGATGTCGATGCTGCCGGAGATCCGGTCCTCGTCGGAGGAGTACGGCAAGGTCCGGCCGCGCGGGGTGCTCTCGGGTGTGCCGATCGCCGGCATCCTCGGCGACCAGCAGGCGGCGACGTTCGGGCAGGCGTGCCTGTCGCCCGGCGAGGCCAAGAACACCTACGGCACCGGCAATTTCGTGCTGCTGAACACGGGCACGGAAAAGGTGATGTCCGAAAACGGCCTCCTCACCACGGTCTGCTACAAGATCGGCTCCAACGACACGGTCTACGCGCTGGAGGGTTCCATCGCGGTGACCGGTTCGCTGGTGCAGTGGCTGCGCGACAACCTCGGCATCATCAGCAGTGCGGCGGAGATCGAGACGCTGGCCGGCACCGTGGACGACAACGGCGGGGCGTATTTCGTGCCGGCGTTCTCGGGTCTGTTCGCGCCGTACTGGCGCTCCGACGCGCGGGGCGTGATCGCCGGGTTGACGAGGTACGTGAACAAGGGGCACATCGCGCGGGCCGTCCTGGAGGCCACGGCGTTCCAGACGCGCGAGGTCATCGAGGCGATGAACGCCGACTCCGGTGTGCCGTTGAAGTCGCTGAAGGTGGACGGCGGGATGGTCGTCAACGAGCTGCTGATGCAGTTCCAGGCGGACATCCTGGACGTGCCGGTGATCCGCCCGGTGGTGGCCGAAACGACCGCGCTGGGCGCCGCCTACGCCGCCGGCCTGGCGACCGGTTTCTGGGAGAGCGAGGACGACATCCGCAACAACTGGGCCCAGGACAAGGAATGGACCCCGTCGATGGACGCCGGGCTGCGCGACGCCCAGTACCACAACTGGAAGAAGGCGGTCACGAAGACCTTCGACTGGGTGGAGTGAACCCACGGCGCGCTTCCGTTGCCGGGCAGGGGAAGCGCGCCGTCCACAGCGGACTCAAGGGGCCAGCGACCCGTCACCGGTTTCCGGCGCGCCCCGCGGCACGGTGCGCGTCTGCCCCGTGCCGGGCGTGGTGTCCGGCCGCCGCTGGAGCACGGTGAAGTGGACCGTCACCGGTTCCCCGCCGCAGTGGAACGACACCGGGTATGAGCCTTCGGGGACATCGCGGATCACCGTTTCGGCGAACAGCGCCCACGGCTGGTGCCCCTCCGCGTTCGCGGCCAGGGGTTGCGTCACCCGCAGGGCTCGGGTCGTGAGTGGACCGAACCGGTCGAAGCAGGCGGCGGCGACCGCGACCTTCTCGCCGGCGTGCCCGCTGTAGGCGGACAGTGTCAACCAGGCGGGCGTCGGCTCCGGCGAAGGCGGAGCCGACGAGGTCCCGCTGGGCGGAGCCGGGGACGACGAGCCGGGTTCAATGGTGCCCTGCGCGAACGCCGGCGTCGCGGCGAGCAGGGTCGCGAGCAGTCCGACGGCGATGGCGGTTGTTCTCATGGCGGCCTCACGGCGGTAGAGCTGATGGCCCTTAAGGCGCGCCGGCGGGGCCGCGGTTGGCTCCCGACATCGAACCGTGACGTCAGTCCAGGTCGTCGTGCCGCATCAGCTGCCGCGCGGCCTCGGTGATGGAGCCGGACAGCGACGGGTACACCGCGAACGTGAGCGCCAGGTGGTCCACCGTCAGCTGGTTCTGCACCGCGAGCGCGATCGGCAGGATCAGCTCGCTCGCCGTCGGCGCCACGACCACACCGCCGACGATCACGCCGGTCGCGGGGCGGCAGAACAGCTTCACGAAACCGCGCCGCAGGCCCTCCATCTTGGCGCGCGCGTTGGTCGCCAGCGGCAGCATGATGGTGCGCGCGGGCACCTCGCCGGAGTCGATGGCGCTCTGGCTGATGCCGACCGTCGCGATCTCCGGATGGGTGAACACGTTCGCGGCCACGGTCTTGAGCTTGATCGGCGCGACGCCCTCGCCGAGCGCGTGCCACATCGCGATGCGGCCCTGCATGCTGGCGACGGAGGCGAGCATCAGCACACCGGTGCAGTCGCCGGCCGCGTAGATGCCCGGGACGCTGGTGCGGGACACGCGGTCGACCGTGATGAACCCGCCCGGGCCCGGCTCGATGCCGACCTTCTCCAGGCCGATGTCCTCGGTGTTGGGGACCGATCCGACGGTCATCAGCGCGTGGCTGGCCTCGATGACGCGCCCGTCCTGCAGGTGGACCTCGACGCCCTTCTCGGTGCGCTCGACCCGCTCGGCGCGCGCGTGCTTGACGACGGTGTTGCCCCGCTGGGCGAACACCTCCTCCAGCACGGCCGCGGCGTCCGCGTCCTCGTGCGGCAGGACGCGGTCACGGCTGGAGACGAGCGTGACCTTGACGCCCATCTCGGTGTAGGCGGAAGCGAACTCGGCGCCGGTGACACCCGAGCCGACCACGACGAGGTGCTCGGGCAGTTCGGGCAGGTCGTAGAGCTGGCGCCAGTCGAGGATGCGCTCGCCGTCGGGCACCGCGCCGGGCAGCACGCGCGGGGTGGCGCCGGTGGCGATGAGGACCACGTCGGCGTCGAGCACGTCGACGTCACCGGTGTCCTTCGTGACGCGGACCTTGTGGGCGGCCAGGCCGGGTTCGTCGTCGTCGAAGCGACCCGTGCCGGTGAGGATCTTCACACCTTCGCGTTGCACGCGGGCGCGGATGTCGGCCGATTGGGCGAGGGCGAGTCCCTTCACGCGGCCGTGGACGGTGCGCAGGTCGACGCCCGTGTCGGCCATGTCGGTGATGATGCCCAGCTCACCGAGGCCGTGCATGTTGGCGCGGGCGCCGGAGGAGGCGATGAACGTCTTGGACGGGACGCAGTCGTAGAGCACGCAGGCGCCGCCGAGGCCGTCCTTCTCGACGATCGTGACGTCGGCGCCGTGCTGTGCGGCCACCAGCGCCGCCTCGTAGCCCGCCGGTCCGCCGCCCATGATCACGATCCTGGTCACGTACTCCTCCTCCTCACGCGCACTTCAGCCACAACCTTAGGCCGCGACACCCGGAGTACGTCCGGTCGGGTGAGCGAGGGGCGGCTAGGCTGTGCGCGTGCCGTTGTATGCCGCCTACGGGTCCAACATGGATCCGAATCAGATGATGGAACGGGCGCCGCATTCGCCCATGGCCGGCACCGGCTGGCTGGAGGGCTGGCGGCTGACCTTCGGGGGCGAGGACCTCGGGTGGGAAGGCGCGCTGGCGACCATCGTCGAGGACCCGGGCTCCCGGGTCTTCGTGGTGTTGTACGACGTGACGCCCCTGGACGAGGGACTGCTGGACCGCTGGGAGGGCGGCGAGCTCGGGCTGCACAACAAGATCCGGCTGCGGGTGCAGACCATGGACGGCTCGGTGCTGGCGTGGCTGTACGTCCTGGACGCCTACGAGGGCGGCCTGCCGTCCGCGCGGTACCTCGGCGTGCTGGCCGACTCCGCCGAAGCGGCCGGCGCGCCCACCGACTACGTGGACGACCTGCGCACCCGCCCCTGCCGCGGCATCACATCCTGACCCCGGCCGCCTGGGCGGACGCTCCGGCAGCCGACGCCGGTGCACCAGCTTCCCCGGCCGCCGTACCAGCCCCCGAGCCGGGACGCGCACCATTCCCGTAGCCCCCGGCCCAGGCGACGAGCCGGCTCCCGCGCGCACTCGGCACGACCCCGCAAGGCGCGCCCGCTGGGCCCGCCCACCCGCGCTCGCCGGACGACGCGCCCTCAGCGCCCAAGGCCTCACCTGCGCACCCGCCCGGCCCCGGCATCACAACCCGACCCCGGCCGCCTGGGCGGACGCTCCGGCGGCCGACGCCGGTGCACCCGCTTCCCCGAGCGCCCGACACACCCCGCGCAGGCACAACCGCTGACGCCCGCCCGCGCTCGGTGGACGACGCGCCCTAAGCGCCGAGGCCTGACCTGCGCACCCGCCCCTGCCGCGGCATCACATGCTGACCCGGCTGCCAGGGCAGCGGGCGAACTCCCCCGTCGAGGCGCCAAGCCCGCCTCACGCGCGCCCGGCAAAACGCAGGCCCCTGTCGACACCAGGCCGCCATATCACATCCTCACCCCCAGTTGTCCACAACCCCTGTGGACAACTCCCGCCCCTGTGGACAAGCGAAGGCCGGCGATCGTCGGGACGACGATCGCCGGCCTTGTTCCCGCTGCTCAGGCCAGGGCGGCCAGTGCGGTGTGGACCATCACGCGGACGCCGACGTGCAGGGCCCGCTCGTCGAGTTCGAAGGTGGGCCGGTGCAGGTCGCGCTGGTCGCCGTCGCCGGACCAGACGCCCAGCCGGCAGAAGGCGCCCGGCACGTGCTCGAGGTACCAGGCGAAGTCCTCGCCGCCCGACGACTGCTCGGTACCGGTCATCGCGTGGTCGCCGAGAGCGGCTTCGATCCCGGCCTGCAGCAGCGACGTGCTCTCCTGATCACCGACGACCGGCGGCACCCCGCGGCGGTAGTCCAGCTCGAAACCGACGCCGGTGGGCGCGAGCAGCGACTCCACGGCCGTCTGGACCATCGGCTCCAGCGCCTTCCACACCTCGTGCTCGGCGGTCCGCAGCGTCCCCCGCAGCACGCCCTCCTCGGGCACCGCGTTGGCGGCCTGCCCGGCGTGCACCGCGCCCCACACGAGCACGGTGCCCGACCGCGGGTCGACGCGCCGGGACAGCAGGGACGGCAGCGACGTGATGACCACGCCGAGCGCGTGCACCAGGTCGGCGGTCAGGTGCGGGCGGGACGTGTGACCGCCGGGCGAGGTCAGCCGCAGCTCGATCAGGTCGGCGGCGGAGGTCAGGGCGCCGACGCGGGTGCCGATGCGGCCCACCTCGACGCGCGGGTCGCAGTGCAGGCCGAAGATCCGGTCGACGCCGTCGAGCCCGCCCGCGGTGATCACGTCGAGCGCGCCGCCGGGCATGACCTCCTCGGCGGGCTGGAAGATCAGCCGCACGCGGCCGGGCAGCTCGGGCGCCGAGGCCAGGGCCTTGGCGACACCCAGCAGGATCGCGGTGTGCGCGTCGTGGCCGCAGGCGTGCGCCGCGCCGTCGACGGTCGACGAGTAGGGCAGGCCGGTCGCCTCGGTGAGCGGCAGGGCGTCGATGTCGGCACGCAGCGCGACGCACCGGTCACCGCTGCCGACGTCGCAGATCACGCCGGTGCCGCCGGGCAGGACCTCGGGATCGAGACCGGCCGAGCGCAGGATGCCGGTGATCAGCTCGGTGGTCGCGAACTCGTGCCGCGCCAGCTCGGGGTGGGCGTGCAGGTGGCGCCGCCAGGCGACCAGGTCGGCGCCACCGCGCTCGAGCCACTCGTCCAGCCAGAAGGGGCCCCGGCCCGCACCCAGATCGGTCACGGGAGCCATGCTGACGCCGTCCGCCGTGATCAGCGCGTCCGGCTCCTCGATCGAGGTAGGGCGACCACCCTGATCACCGGGAACCTCCGGACGGGAGTCCAGCACGGTCACGCCGCACCTCCATGCACAGTGAGAACTACGTAACCCATTTGCCGCAATCCTGCACCATGCAAGCAGCAATGTTCGAACCAGATCTCACGCTGGGCGACGGCCGGTAGTGGATCTGCGGCGAGCGGCACTACGGAATACGGCGTAACCGAATACTCCGCGGGCGGCTCAGCTGGACGCCTTGCGCCGCTTCTTCCGCACGCTCCGTCCCCACAGGACGATCAGCGCGAGCAGCGCGGCGAGCACCCCGACGACGATCTTGTTCTTCGTCTTCTCCTGGTTGGCCTTGCTGGTCTGCTCGGGGTCGATGCGGGGCCCCGGATCGGTGGTCTGCTGCGTCACCACGTCCGCGGCCGTCACGTGCACGGACACCGGGGCTGCCAGCGCGGGCGCGGCCGGCGCGGCGAGCGCCACCATCGTCGCCAGCACCAGACCCGTCAGCACGGCACGCACCTTGACCATGCAGCCCAGTGTGCCGGTTCGGTTACGCATCAACAAGGAGACTCACGCGGAGAAGGCGTCCAAGATCTTCTGCGCGGCGAGGGTCGCGGTGAGCCGTCCCTCCCGGACGTCCTCCTCGACCTCCGGCACCAGCGCCCGCACGCCGGGGTGCTCGGCCAGCCGCGCCTGCAGCTGCTCGCGCACCATCGCCCACGTCCAGTCGACCTGCTGCTGCTTGCGCTTGCGGTCCAGTTCGCCCGATTCGGACAGCGCTTCCCGGTGGCGCTCGATCTGCTGCCACACCGTGTCCAGGCCGATGTCGTTGAGCCCGCTGCAGGTCAGCACCGGCGGCGTCCACGCGGCGTCCGGCCCGTAGATCATCCGCAGCGCGCCGGCCAGCTCCCGCGCCGCGCGCTTGGCGTCGCGTTCGTGCTCGCCGTCGGCCTTGTTCACCGCGATCACGTCGGCGAGCTCCAGCACGCCCTTCTTGATGCCCTGCAGCTGGTCGCCGGTGCGGGCGAGGGTGAGGAACAGGAAGCAGTCGACCATGTTCGCGACCGTCACCTCGGACTGACCGACGCCGACGGTCTCGACCAGCACGACGTCGTACCCGGCGGCCTCCATCAGCACGATCGTCTCGCGGGTCGCGCGGGCGACGCCCCCGAGCGTGCCGGACGTCGGCGAGGGCCGGATGAACGCGGCCGGGTCGTTGGCCAGCCGCGCCATGCGGGTCTTGTCGCCGAGGATGCTGCCGCCGGTCCGCGTCGACGACGGGTCCACGGCCAGCACCGCGACCCGGTGACCGGCCTCGGTCAGGTCGGTGCCGAGCTGGTCGATGAAGGTCGACTTGCCGACACCGGGTACGCCGGTGATCCCGACCCGCCGCGCGCCACCGGCGTGCGGCAGCAGCTCGACCAGCAGTTCCTGGGCCTGCTGCCGGTGGTCCGGCCGCTGGGACTCGACCAGCGTGATCGCCCGGGACAGCGTGCCGCGGTCGCCCGCGAGCACGCCCTTGGCGTAGGCACCGACGTCGATCTTGCGCGGCAAGGGCTCAGGACTCCCGCTGCTCGAGCTGGTCGAGCAGGCCCAGCGCGGCGTCCGCGATGACCGTGCCCGGCCCGAAGATCGCCGACGCCCCCGCGGCGCGCAGCTCGTCGTAGTCCTGCGGCGGGATGACGCCACCGCACACGATCATGATGTCCTCGCGGCCGAGCCGGGCCAGCTCCTCGCGCAGCGCGGGCACCAGCGACAGGTGGCCGGCGGCCAGCGACGACACCCCGACGACGTGCACGTCCGCCTCGATCGCCTGGCGGGCGACCTCGGCCGGGGTGGAGAACAGCGGGCCCACGTCGACGTCGAAACCGAGGTCGGCGAACGCGGTCGCGATCACCTTCTGACCGCGGTCGTGCCCGTCCTGGCCCATCTTGGCGACGAGGATGCGCGGACGGCGCCCCTCGGCCTCGGCGAACGCCTCGACCCGCGCGCGTGCCTTCTCCACGTTCCCGGATTTCCCGACCTCGTCGCGGTACACGCCGGAGATCGTACGAATCTGCCCGGAGTGGCGGCCCCACACCTTCTCCAGCGCGTCGGAGATCTCCCCGACCGTCGCCTTGGCGCGGGCCGCGTCGACGGCCAGTGCGAGCAGGTTGCCCTCGCCCTCCGCCGCGCTGGTGAGCCGCCGCAGCGCGTCCTGCGTGGCGTCCTCGTCGCGCTCCTCGCGCAGCCGCCTGAGCTTCTCCAGCTGCTGGGCGCGGACACCGGCGTTGTCGACCTTGAGCACGTCGATCTGCTGGTCGTCGACCACCTGGTACTTGTTGACGCCGATCACCGGCTGGCGGCCGGAGTCGATGCGCGCCTGGGTCCGGGCGGCGGCCTCCTCGATGCGCAGCTTCGGGATGCCGGCGTCGATCGCGCGGGCCATGCCGCCCGCCGACTCGACCTCGTTGATGTGGCCCCACGCCTTGCGCGCGAGGTCGTAGGTCAGCCGCTCGACGAACGCGCTGCCGCCCCACGGGTCGATCACGCGGGTGGTGCCGGACTCCTGCTGCAGCAGCAGCTGGGTGTTGCGGGCGATGCGCGCGGAGAAGTCGCTCGGCAGGGCCAGCGCCTCGTCGAGCGCGTTGGTGTGCAGCGACTGCGTGTGCCCCTGCGTCGCGGCCATCGCCTCGACGCAGGTGCGGATCACGTTGTTGAACACGTCCTGCGCGGTCAGCGACCAGCCGCTGGTCTGGCTGTGCGTGCGCAGCGACAGGGACTTCTCCGACTTCGGCTCGAACTGCTTCACGAGCTTGGCCCACAGCAGCCGGGCCGCCCGCAGCTTGGCGACCTCCATGAAGAAGTTCATGCCGATCGCCCAGAAGAACGACAGCCGCGGTGCGAACTTGTCGATCTCCAGGCCCGCGTCCAGCCCGGCGCGGATGTACTCGACGCCGTCGGCCAGCGTGTAGGCCAGCTCCAGGTCGGCCGTCGCACCGGCCTCCTGCATGTGGTAACCGGAGATGGAGATCGAGTTGAACCGCGGCATCCGCTGCGAGGTGTAGGCGAAGATGTCGGAGATGATCCGCATCGACGGCTGCGGCGGGTAGATGTAGGTGTTGCGGACCATGAACTCCTTGAGGATGTCGTTCTGGATGGTCCCGGCCAGCTGCTCGGGCGCCACGCCCTGCTCCTCGGCCGCCACGATGTAGAGCGCCATGACGGGCAGCACGGCGCCGTTCATGGTCATCGACACGCTCATCTTGTCCAGCGGGATGCCGTCGAAGAGCTGGCGCATGTCGTAGATCGAGTCGATCGCCACGCCCGCCATGCCGACGTCACCGGCCACGCGCGGGTGGTCGGAGTCGTAGCCGCGGTGGGTGGCCAGGTCGAAGGCCACCGACAGCCCCTTCTGCCCGGCCGCGAGGTTGCGGCGGTAGAAGGCGTTGGACTCCGACGCGGTGGAGAACCCGGCGTACTGGCGGATCGTCCACGGCTGGTTCACGTACATCGTCGGGTACGGGCCGCGCAGGAACGGCGCGATGCCCGGGTACGTGCGCAGGAAGTCGAGGTCGGTGGTGTCCTCGGCGGTGTAGAGCGGCTTGATGCCGATGCCCTCGGGGGTTTCCCAGGTCAGGGCGTCGGCGCCCTTGCCGGTGCTCGAGTGCAGCGCCTCGGCCCAGTCGGCCTGGCTGCCCGGGTCCGGGATGCCGAGCTCGACGTCGGAGAAGTCCGGGATGGCCATCACTTCACTCCCAGCGTGTCGAGGGTGCTGGTCAGGGCCGCGAGCGCGTCGCAGCCGGCGTGCACGTAGGCGTCGACGTCCGGGTACCCCGGTTTGCCGGCCAGGATCACCCGCACCGCTCCGGCTTCCTTCAGGGCCTTCGCGGTTTCCGCCGCGCGTTCGGCGTAGAGCTTGTCGGTGCCGCACAGGCAGGCGACCTTCGCGCCGCTCTCGCGGAACGCCGCCACGACGTCGTCGACCGCACCGGGGTTGACCGGCTCGATGCCGCCGGCCTGGAACAGGTTCGACGCGAACGTGGCGCGCGCGGTGTGCGCGGCGACCGGGCCGAGCGTGGCGAGGAAGACCTTCGGCCGCTCCCCGGTTTCGGCGAGGTGGGCGTCGGAGCGGTCCCGCAGGGCCTCGTAGTCCTGCGCGTACCGCACGCGGGGCAGCCCGCCTTCGTCCACAACGGACGGGGCCGGGGTGCGCTCGACCGGTTTCTCGTGCAGGTCCGGGAACTCGCTGACGCCGGTGAGCGGGTCCTTGCGGGTGGCCAGGCGCTTCTTCCGCGCCTGCCACGTCTGGTCGAGCTTGGCGGCCAGCGCGCCCGAGTCCAGCACGGCCTCGATGCCGCCCTGGCGCTCGATCTCGGTGAACTCGCGCCAGGCCGCGTTGGCCAGCGCGTCGGTGAGGTTCTCGACGTACCAGGAGCCGCCCGCGGGGTCGATCACGCCGGACAGCTTGGACTCCTCGAGCAGGATCGACTGCGTGTTGCGGGCGATCCGGCGGGAGAACGCGTCGGGCAGGCCGATCGCGAAGTCGAACGGCAGGACGGTCACCGCGTCCGCGCCCCCGATCCCGGCCGCGAAGCACGCGACCGTGGTGCGCAGCATGTTCACCCAGGGGTCGCGGCGCGTGAACATGACGGGCGAGGTGACGGCGTGCTGCCGCATGCCGCGCCCGGGGGTCGCGCCGGACACCTCGCACACCCGCGCCCACAGCCGCCGCGCGGCGCGCAGCTTGGCGATGGTGAGGAACTGGTCGGCCGTCGCGGCGAAGCGGAACTCCAGCTGGCCGGCGGCGTCGTCGACGCTGAGCCCGGCCTCGGTGAGGGCCCGCAGGTAGGCGACCCCGGCGGCGATGGCGGCGCCGAGCTCCTGGGAGTCCGACCCGCCCGCCTCGTGGTAGGGCAGCGCGTTGACGACGAGCGTGCGCAGATCCGGGTGCTTCCCCGCCAGGCGGGCGGCCAGCGCGGCGGCGGGCGCGATGTCGTGCGGACGGCCGGTGCGGGCACGCAGCGCGATCGGGTCCGCGCCGATCGTGCCGGTGACCTCGCTGTCCGGGATGTTCTTCTCGGCGAGCAGCCCCAGCAGCGCGTCGGCGGCCGCCTCGTAGTCCGCGCCGGGGTCGAGCACGATCGGCGCGAGGTCCAGGTAGACCTCGTTGAGCGCGTCGGCCAGGCGGTCCAGTGGCAGAGCGTCACCGCCGACGCGCAGCCACACGGACGAGGCGCCGTTCTCCAGGTCCGCGAGGATGGCCTTGTTGGTCTCGGCCGGGTCCGCGCTGCCGTGCAGGACGCGCACGTCCCAGCCGGTGCCGACCGCACCCTCGGCCCGCGCGCCCCGCACGTACGGGGGCAGGCCCGGGAATCCGGCCGGGGGGGCCGCGTCATCCGCGGTGTAGAGCGGCTGGATCTCGATGCCGTCGTAGGTCTTGCTGCTCAGGAGGCTCTCCGGGGCGCCGTCGAAGCCTTCGGGCAGCACTCCGCTCTTGGTCAGCACCCCTGCGACGAGGCGTTGCCAGTCCTCCCGCCGCGGCGTCCCGAACTCGGCGGCGAGGGCCAGCTCGTCCGGCGAATCCGGGGTGGGCGCCGTTGTCCCAGCCTGAGTCATAGGTCCGATGGTAGGGCGCGGGCAAGGGGCACGATTGTGACTCTGCTCGCGGCCCGGCAGCGCCCGCGGTCACCGAGCGCGCATCCGCAACAATGGTCGGGTGGCGAGCGAGGAGACCAGGGTGGTGGCCGGGAGGTACCGGTTGCGCTCCGTGCTGGGTTCCGGCTCGATGGGCACGGTCTGGTCGGCCTACGACGAGTTCCTGCACCGCCCGGTCGCGGTCAAGGAGATCCTGCTGCCGCCCGGGGTGACCGCCGGGCAGGCCGACGAGCTCCGGGAGCGGACGCTGCGCGAGGCCCGCGCGATCGCCGTGCTGTCTCACCCGAACGTGATCACCCTGCACGACGTCGCACGTCAGGACGGCGAGCCGTTCGTCGTGATGGAGCTGCTGCCCTCGCACAGCCTGGCCGAGCTGATCCGCGAGCACGGCCCGCTGTCGGTCGAACAGGCCGCTGCGGTGGGCGACGCGGTCGCGGCGGCGCTCGGGGCCGCGCACAACGCGGGCATCACGCACCGTGACGTGAAGCCCGGCAACGTCCTGGTCGCGGAGGACGGGCGGATCAAGCTCACCGACTTCGGCATCGCGCGCAACGTGTCCGACGCGTCGATGACCCGCACCGGGATGACCCTGGGTTCGCCGGCGTACATCGCCCCCGAGGTGGCTTCCGGCAAGACGGTCACCCCGGCTGCGGACCTGTGGGGGCTGGGCGCCACGTTGTTCTGCGCGGTCGAGGGGCATCCGCCCTACGACGCGGACGGCGACCCGCTGGAGACGATCGGGAAGGTCGTCAAGGGTGAGGTGCCGCGGCCGTCGCCCGGGCCGCTCGCGCCGCTGATCAGCGCGCTGATGGCGAAGGAGCCGCGGGACCGGATGCCGCTGCGGCAGGTGCGTCGCGAGCTGTACCCGATCCTGGCGAAGGCACCGCGCGTGCTGTTCGGACCGGAGATGTTCGCCGCGGCGAGCGGCACGCGCGAGGAGGCCACCGACACGCGGGAGATCTCGGCCCGGCCGGCGCCGCACGAGGACGTGGCGGAGGCGAGCGGCGAGCTGGCGCCCGATCCGGGTCCGCTGCCGTTCGCGGCCGAGTCCAGCGCCGAGCTGGCGGCCGACCCCGGTCCCCTGCCGTTCGGGCCCGTGCGGCCGGGCGGTACGCCGTCGTCCGCCCCCGGCCCGCTCCCGTCCGCCGTGGTCCGGACCGCCGGGTCGGGCACGGTGGCCGCCGGTCCGGTCGCGCCGGACGCGCCCGCGTCCGGGCGGAGCACGGCGGCGACGGTGACGCTGGTCGTGGTGTCGATCGTGGTGTTCCTGGCCGCCGCGTTCGGGGGGTTCGTCGCGGCGCGGGTGATCGGTGGGCAGCCGGTGGCGCCGCCGTCGCGGGAGGAGACGACCGCGCCGTCGGTACCGCAGCCCACGGTGTTCGAGCGCCGCACGGGTGAGGCGTCGAGCGTGAAGGGCGCCCAGGACGGCACGTTCACGGTCGACGTGCCGGCCGACTGGACGCGGTTCACCAGCTCCCAGGCCGGCGACGGCCTGCCGTTGTCGACGCTGGTGCAGTTCGTGTCGGCGGACGGCTCGCAGATGCTCGCGGTGAACCACTTCCCGAAGTACTTCCCCGGCAACGACCTCGACGACTACGTGAAGGCGCTGGAGAACAGCCGTTCCGGCGGCGAGTTCCGCATGGTCAGCCAGGCGAAGCTGGCCGCGGAGGACGGCCTGGCGCTGATGTACCGGACGATCGACAGGGCGCCGTCGGGCTCGGTGAGCCGCACGACGTACGCCAAGGTCGTCCGCCGGGACTCGAGTCTGTGGGTGGTCAGCGTGACGGTGCCGACGGAACAGGAAGAAACGGCGAAGACCGCGCTCTACGACCGCATCCTGCCGACCTTCACGGCCACCGGCTAGGGTCCCCGCCCCCGGCCGGGGCGCCTGGAAAGATGGCGCCATGACCGAAAAAGACGTGGCCGCGGCTGCGGCGGCCACCATCGCCGAGCGCACCGGGTTCGCCAAACACGACATCGCCGTGGTGCTCGGTTCGGGCTGGCGTCCGGCGGCGGACGTGATCGGCGAGCCGGAGGCGGAGATCCCGCTCGGCGAGCTGCCCGGATTCGAGACCCCGACCGCGGTGGGGCACGGCGGTACGGTCCGCTCGGTGGACGTGGACGGCAAGCGCGCGCTGGTGCTGCTCGGCCGCACCCACCTGTACGAGGGCAAGGGCGTGAGCCGCGTCGTGCACAACGTGCGCACCGCCGCCGCGGCGGGCGTGAAGTCCGTCCTGCTCACCAACGCCGCCGGTGGGCTGCGCGAGGACTACCAGGTCGGCCAGCCCGTGCTCATCTGCGACCACCTCAACATGACGGCGACGTCGCCGATCACCGGCGCGAACTTCGTCGACCTCGTCGACCTGTACTCGCACCGCCTGCGCGACCTCGCTCGCGAGATCGACCCGAGCCTGTCCGAGGGCGTGTACGCCGGCCTGCCCGGCCCGCACTTCGAGACGCCCGCCGAGATCCGCATGCTGCGCACGCTCGGCGCGGACCTGGTCGGCATGTCCACCGTGCTGGAGGCCATCGCCGCGCGCGCCGCCGGCGTCGAGGTCTTCGGCCTGTCCCTGGTCACCAACCTGGCCGCCGGGATGACCGGCGAACCGCTGAGCCACCAGGAGGTCCTGGAGGCGGGCCGCGCGTCGGCCGAGAAGATGGGCACCCTGCTGCGCGAGCTCGTGGCGCGCGCATGACCGAGGCCCGCCTGACGCCCGAGCTGCGGGACCGCGCGATCCGCTGGATAGCCGACGACGTCGACCCGGCCGCGCGCCAGGAGTTGCAGGCCCTGCTCGCCGCCGCGATGAACGGCGCCCCGGACGCGGTGACCGATCTCGCCGACCGGATGGCGGGTCCGCTCGAGTTCGGCACGGCCGGGCTGCGCGGCCCGGTCCGCGCCGGGCCCAACGGCATGAACACGGCGGTCGTCGTGCGCACGACGGCCGGGGTCGCGAGCTGGCTGGCCGCGCACGGCAAGGCCTGCGGGACGGTGGTCGTGGGGCGGGACGCCCGGCACGGCTCGGAGGACTTCGCCGCCGCCGCGGCCGAGGTTCTGCACGCGACCGGGTTCGACGTGCGGGTCCTGCCCCGGCCGTTGCCGACACCGGTGCTGGCCTTCGCGACCAAGCACCTCGGCGCGGTGGCCGGCATCCAGATCACCGCGTCGCACAACCCGCCCGCCGACAACGGGTACAAGCTCTACGACGACAGCGCGATCCAGATCGTGCCGCCCGCCGACGCCGAGATCGAGGCCGCGATCGCCGCGGCCCCGGGTGCGTTCAGCGTGATGCGCACGCCCGGCGCGACGGTGCTCGGCGAGGACGTCCTCGACGAGTACCTGTACCGGGTGTCGCAGGTGCCGCGGTCGAGCGCGCGCGGCCTGCGGGTGGCCGCGACGGCGCTGCACGGGGTGGGTGCCGAGGTGCTGCGGGACGCGCTGGCGCGGGCCGGGTTCCACGATGTCCACCTGGTGGCCGAACAGTCCGATCCCGATCCCGACTTCCCGACGGTGTCGTTCCCCAACCCGGAGGAGCCCGGCGCCACGGACCTGCTGCTGGCGCTGGCCGCGGAGGTGGGCGCCGACCTCGCCGTCGCGCTGGACCCGGACGCCGACCGCTGCGCCATCGGGGTGCCCGGACCGGCCGGCGCGTGGCGGATGCTGCGCGGGGACGAGACCGGGGTGTTGCTGGGTGACTACGTGCTGTCGACGACCACCAACCCGAACCCGCTCGTGGCCACGACGATCGTGTCCGCGTCGATGCTCGGTGGCATCGCGCGGGCGCACGGCGCCCGGTACGCCGAGACGCTGACCGGGTTCAAGTGGCTGACCCGGGCCGGTGAAGGGCTGGTGTTCGCGTACGAAGAGGCCCTGGGCCTGTGTGTGAACCCGGATTTCGTGCGGGACAAGGACGGTGTCGCCGCGGCGGCGCTCGCGTGTGACCTGGCGGCGAAGCTGAAGGCCGAGGGCCGGTCGCTGCTGGACGAGCTGGACCGGCTCGCGGTGGCGCACGGGGTGCACGTGACCGATCAGGTTTCGTTGCGGGTGACGGACCTGTCGGTGCGGGGCCGCGTGATGGCGCGCCTGCGTGAGTCGCGGCCGGCCGATCTGGCCGGTGTCGCGGTGAGCACCGAGGACCTGCTGCCGGAGACCGATGCTCTGCGGATCTCCGGTGGCGGTGTGCGGGTGGTGATCCGGCCGTCGGGGACCGAACCGAAGTTGAAGTGCTACCTGCAGGTGGTGCGCGAGGTTCCGGACGCCGGCTCGCTCGGCGCGGTCCGCGCGGAGGCGACGGCGACGATGGCGGCGTTGCGCCGGGATGTGGAGGCTCTGCTGGCCTGACCGGGTCCGCCCGGTCCGCTGGCCGTCGGGCCGTCGGTCCGGGAAAAAGCTCGAGGCCCCGGGAGAACCGTGAAGGTTCTCGACCGGGGCCTCGAGTATCAAATTGTGTTCGGCGGTGTCCTACTCTCCCACACCCGCGAGGGTGCAGTACCATCGGCGCTGGCAGGCTTAGCTTCCGGGTTCGGAATGGGACCGGGCGTTTCCCTACCGCCATGACCACCGAAACTCTCCGAAACAACACCAGAGTGTTCCAGACTGGTGTGGTGTCTCAGAGTTGCAGAGCGGATGCGTAGCAGCTTTGTGGGCAAGTCCTCGGCCTATTAGTACCAGTCCACTCAAAAACACATTACTGTGCGTCCATGTCTGGCCTATCAACCCAATCGTCTCTTGGGGGCCTTAACCCACAAAGGGGTGGGAGACCTCATCTAGGAACAGGCTTCCCGCTTAGATGCCTTCAGCGGTTATCCCTTCCGAACGTAGCTAACCAGCCATGCCACTGGCGTGACAACTGGCATACCAGAGGTTCGTCCGTCCCGGTCCTCTCGTACTAGGGACAGCCTTCCTCAAGTCTCCTACGCGCGCGGCGGATAGGGACCGAACTGTCTCACGACGTTCTAAACCCAGCTCGCGTGCCGCTTTAATGGGCGAACAGCCCAACCCTTGGGACCTACTCCGGCCCCAGGATGCGACGAGCCGACATCGAGGTGCCAAACCATGCCGTCGATATGGACTCTTGGGCAAGATCAGCCTGTTATCCCCGGGGTACCTTTTATCCGTTGAGCGACATCCCTTCCACCAGGAGATGCCGGATCACTAGTCCCTGCTTTCGCACCTGCTCGACCCGTCAGTCTCACAGTCAAGCTCCCTTGTGCACTTACACTCAACACCTGATTGCCAACCAGGCTGAGGGAACCTTTGGGCGCCTCCGTTACCTTTTAGGAGGCAACCGCCCCAGTTAAACTACCCACCAGGCACTGTCCCTGAACCCGATCAGGGCCCTAGGTTAGATTCCCAATCCGACCAGAGTGGTATTTCAACAACGACTCCACCCGAACTAGCGTCCAAGCTTCACAGTCTCCCACCTATCCTACACAAGCCGAACCGAAAACCAATACCAAGCTATAGTAAAGGTCCCGGGGTCTTTCCGTCCTGCCGCGCGTAACGAGCATCTTTACTCGTAGTGCAATTTCACCGGGCCTGTGGTTGAGACAGCCGGAAAGTCGTTACGCCATTCGTGCAGGTCGGAACTTACCCGACAAGGAATTTCGCTACCTTAGGATGGTTATAGTTACCACCGCCGTTTACTGGCGCTTAAATTCTCAGCTTCGCCCCCCGAAGAGAGCTAACCGGTCCTCTTAACGTTCCAGCACCGGGCAGGCGTCAGTCCATATACATCGTCTTACGACTTCGCATGGACCTGTGTTTTTAGTAAACAGTCGCTTTCCGCTGGTCTCTGCGGCCAACTCACCCTAGCCCGCACGGGGCTTCAAGTGCTTTGGCCCCCCTTCTCCCGAAGTTACGGGGGCATTTTGCCGAGTTCCTTAACCACAGTTCACCCGACCGCCTTAGTATTCTCTACCTGACCACCTGTGTCGGTTTGGGGTACGGGCCGCACATGTTCTCGCTAGAGGCTTTTCTCGGCAGCAGAGGATCACCCTACTTCGCCTCAACGGCTACGCATCACGTCTCAGACTCTATGAGCAGCGGATTTACCTACCACTCGTCCTACACGCTTACACCAGTACAACCACTCACTGGCGGAGCTACCTTCCTGCGTCACCCCATCGCTTGACTACTACACACTCAGGCCCCACGCTCACCACCATTGGCCCGAAGGCCGCCGGCAGCTCGGGTGGTTAGTATCATGCGCCTCGTCATGGGCGAACATACGCGGGTACGGGAATATCAACCCGTTGTCCATCGACTACGCCTGTCGGCCTCGCCTTAGGTCCCGACTTACCCTGGGCAGATTAACTTGACCCAGGAACCCTTGGTCATCCGGCGGCAGAGTTTCCCACTCTGCATTCGCTACTCATGCCTGCATTCTCACTCCCACACCCTCCACGACTCGCTTCCGCGGCCGCTTCTCTGGATGCAGGACGCTCCCCTACCCAACAACACCACTGCACACAACACTCAAAGCATTGCGCGGATGTATATGTGTCATTGACACGGCTTCGGCGGTGTACTTCAGCCCCGCTACATTATCGGCGCAGGACCACTTGACCAGTGAGCTATTACGCACTCTTTCAAGGATGGCTGCTTCTAAGCCAACCTCCTGGTTGTCTCGGCGACCCCACATCCTTTCCCACTAAGCACACACTTAGGGGCCTTAGCCGGTGTTCTGGGCTGTTTCCCTCTCGACGACGAAGCTTATCCCCCGCCGTCTCACTGCCGCACTCTCACGTGATGGTATTCGGAGTTTGGTTGACTTCGGTAACCCGGTAAGGCCCCTAGGCCATCCAGTAGCTCTACCCCCACCACGAAACATGCGACGCTGCACCTAAATGCATTTCGGGGAGAACCAGCTATCACGGAGTTTGATTGGCCTTTCACCCCTACCCACAACTCATCCCCCAGGTTTTCAACCCTGGTGGGTTCGGCCCTCCACGAGGTCTTACCCTCGCTTCAGCCTGGCCATGGGTAGATCACTCCGCTTCGGGTCTAGACCACGCGACTCACACGCCCTATTCAGACTCGCTTTCGCTACGGCTACCCCACACGGGTTAACCTCGCCACGCAGCACTAACTCGCAGGCTCATTCTTCAAAAGGCACGCCATCACAAAACCAAAGCTTCGCTCTGACGGCTTGTAGGCACACGGTTTCAGGTACTCTTTCACTCCCCTCCCGGGGTACTTTTCATCTTTCCCTCACGGTACTCGTCCGCTATCGGTCACCAGGAAGTATTTAGGCTTACCGAGTGGTCCCGGCAGATTCACAGCAAATTCCACGAGCTCGCTGCTACTCGGGAACACCACCACACAACACCAACACAGCTTTCGCGTACGGGACTCTCACCCACTCCGGTCCACCATCCCAGGCGGTTCCACTAACTGCGCGGCATCATGCCAGGAGTGTCAGCTCCTGGAAGGCAGGTCCCACAACCCCGCACACACAACCCCTGACAGGTATCACATGCGCACGGTTTAGCCTCCTCCGCTTTCGCTCGCCACTACTCACGGAATCACTAGTGTTTTCTCTTCCTACGGGTACTGAGATGTTTCACTTCCCCGCGTTCCCTCCACGCACCCTATATATTCAGATGCGGGTAACACCTCATAACAGGTGCTGGGTTTCCCCATTCGGACACCCTCGGATCACAGCTCGGTTGACAGCTCCCCGAGGCTTATCGCAGCCTCCCACGTCCTTCATCGGCTCCTGATGCCAAGACATCCACCATGTGCCCTTAACAACTTGACCACAAAGATGCTCGCATCCACTCTGCAATTCTCAAACACCACACCCAGAAACAACACACGTGTTGCCTCAGGACCCAACAGCGTATCAACAAGCACCCACCACCCACACCGTGGACCCTCGTTCCACACCAACCGAAGCCGGCAGTACTAAACGAACCCTTGGTACAAGCGATGAGCATCAGCCAGCCGTCCACAATTCCTCGAGCAACCAGACAACACCACACACGGGCGTTCAGCCTGGCCACTCCACGTCCCACCACAGTGAGCGTGGATGTGTTGTGCTCCTTAGAAAGGAGGTGATCCAGCCGCACCTTCCGGTACGGCTACCTTGTTACGACTTCGTCCCAATCGCCAGTCCCACCTTCGACCACTCCCTCCCCGCAAGCGGGGTTGGGCCATGGGCTTCGGGTGTTACCGACTTTCATGACGTGACGGGCGGTGTGTACAAGGCCCGGGAACGTATTCACCGCAGCGTTGCTGATCTGCGATTACTAGCGACTCCGACTTCACGCAGTCGAGTTGCAGACTGCGATCCGAACTGAGACCGGCTTTAAGGGATTCGCTCCACCTCACGGTATCGCAGCCCTCTGTACCAGCCATTGTAGCATGTGTGAAGCCCTGGACATAAGGGGCATGATGACTTGACGTCATCCCCACCTTCCTCCGAGTTGACCCCGGCAGTCTCCCGCGAGTCCCCGCCATTACGCGCTGGCAACACAGGACAAGGGTTGCGCTCGTTGCGGGACTTAACCCAACATCTCACGACACGAGCTGACGACAGCCATGCACCACCTGCACACCGGCCACAAGGGGGCCGACATCTCTGCCGGTTTCCAGTGCATGTCAAGCCCAGGTAAGGTTCTTCGCGTTGCATCGAATTAATCCACATGCTCCGCCGCTTGTGCGGGCCCCCGTCAATTCCTTTGAGTTTTAGCCTTGCGGCCGTACTCCCCAGGCGGGGCGCTTAATGCGTTAGCTACGGCACGGACAACGTGGAAGTCACCCACACCTAGCGCCCAACGTTTACAGCGTGGACTACCAGGGTATCTAATCCTGTTCGCTCCCCACGCTTTCGCTCCTCAGCGTCAGTACCGGCCCAGAGACCCGCCTTCGCCACCGGTGTTCCTCCTGATATCTGCGCATTTCACCGCTACACCAGGAATTCCAGTCTCCCCTACCGAACTCAAGCCTGCCCGTATCCACTGCAGGTCCGGAGTTAAGCCCCGGATTTTCACAGCAGACGCGACAAGCCGCCTACGAGCTCTTTACGCCCAATAATTCCGGACAACGCTTGCACCCTACGTATTACCGCGGCTGCTGGCACGTAGTTAGCCGGTGCTTCTTCTCCAGGTACCGTCACTTACGCTTCGTCCCTGGCGAAAGAGGTTTACAACCCGAAGGCCGTCATCCCTCACGCGGCGTCGCTGCATCAGGCTTCCGCCCATTGTGCAATATTCCCCACTGCTGCCTCCCGTAGGAGTCTGGGCCGTGTCTCAGTCCCAGTGTGGCCGGACACCCTCTCAGGCCGGCTACCCGTCGTCGCCTTGGTAGGCCATCACCCCACCAACAAGCTGATAGGCCGCGGGCCCATCCCGTACCGCCGAAACTTTCCACCCCTGCGGATGCCCACAAAGGTCATATTCGGTATTAGACCCCGTTTCCAGGGCTTATCCCAAAGTACAGGGCAGGTTACCCACGTGTTACTCACCCGTTCGCCACTCATCCCCGGCCGAAACCGGTTCAGCGTTCGACTTGCATGTGTTAAGCACGCCGCCAGCGTTCGTCCTGAGCCAGGATCAAACTCTCCAACAATGTCAGAAAATCAAACCCGGCTATGATTCATAGCCTCAAAGGAACCCACAAAGGGTTCTAGCTAATCAAACTGGCTTTAGCTCATCAATACACTGTTGAGTTCTCAAACAACACGTTTTGTTGTGTCACCCGACGACCCCGACCAGCGGCACAGAGTCTCGCGACTCCAATTCGCAGCGGTTTCGTCTGGCGGCGGTCACCCACTCTACCACCCGAGGTGGGAGCTTGGTTCGTGACCCCCCGCCCGGTTTCCCGTTCCCTTGGGGCTTTTCCTCCCCGCCGGCCCGGTCTCCCTGGCGACGAAGAGAAGATTACATGCCCGGAAAAGGGCCCCGAACAGGGGGGTCCCTAAACGGTAAAACCGCTGATCAACTGGCTTGTCAGGGGCAGCAGGCCGCCCTCGGCGTGGAACTCCGCCGTCCCACCCTCGCCCGGCGCGAGTGCGACCGCAACTCCGACCGGGGCGCCTTGGGACGGGCCGCGGTGGCCTTCGTCGGGTGGACCTGCGCAGCAGCGGCAGGAACGCGTTGGTCACCCGGACCACGCGGAAGACGCTCGGCTCGTAGATCTGCCGGACCACCTCGGACGGACGGCGTCCCCGGTCGGGGGCCAATGCCCGCGTTCAGGGTGTCGAGCCTGCCGTGCCGCGACGGGAGCGGCTGCGCCGGAGGCCATATCCACGGACTACTACACGCGCCGCAGGTCGGCCGGTTCGAGGTCGGGTGCGCGGGGCTGCTGAAGGTGCCCGGCAGCCAGGACCTGGACGCCGTCGTACCCGCGAACGGATGAACCGCGGAACTCGCCGGGCCCGGGCGGCGACCTGGATGGCGGACCGCATCCGACAGGAGGAAACCATGGAGACACCGGGCAACTGCAACTGCGGGAACTGCTGCGACTGCGGCGGCGAGTACGGCCGCAACTAGCACCACCCGGGCACCCCCGGCGCGTCCGTCGCCGGGGGTGTTCCGCGTCCGGGCCCGGCGCCGGAGCGGTGAGGCATGCTGGGCCCATGCCGACCTTGCTGATCGTGCACCACACGCCGTCGCCGAACGTGCAGGCCATGTTCGAAGCCGTTGTCGACGGCGCGACGACCGACGAGATCGAAGGGGTGACCGTCGTGCGGCGGGCGGCTCTCGCGGCCACCGCCACCGATGTGCTCGAGGCGGACGGCTACCTCCTCGGGACCACCGCCAACCTCGGTTACATGGCGGGCGCCCTCAAGCACTTCTTCGACCAGGTCTACTACCCGTGTCTGGACTCCACGCGGGGTCGGCCGTTCGGGTGTTACGTGCACGGTGGCAGTGACGTCTCCGGGACCATCCGCGGCATCGAGTCGATCACCACGGGCCTCGGCTGGGAGAAGGCGGCGGAGTTCGTCACCGTGACCGGTGAACCGTCGAAGGACGACCTCGAGAAGTGCTGGGAGCTGGGCGCGACGGTCGCCGCCGGACTGATGGAATAACGACGTTACGTAACGCTGTTACGATCAGCGCAAGTCCTTCGAGAGAGGAAGCTCGCGATGATCGTCCTGTCCGGTCCCACCCAGTTGTTCACCGTGATCGCGCTGGTCTCGCTGCCCACGGTCATGTTCGGCGGCTACTCGCTGCTCGGCCTGCTCCGCAAGCGCAAGCTCACCGAGGAACAACGGGCCTTCTTCCGCGCCGGGCACGCCCACGCCGGCGTGCTGCTCGTGCTGGCCCTGGTCACATTGCAACTCGTCGCCGCCGGGGGCCTCGGCACCGCGGGCCGGTGGGCGGTGTCCGTCCTGCTGCTGGTCGGGATCCTCGCGCAGTCCGGCGGGCTGTTCCTGAACCTGCTGCCGGGCCGCAAGTCGCTCGCGCACGGCGTCACGGTGAGCGGCGCGGTGCTGCTCGCCGGGGCGATGATCACCACCGCGGTGGGCGTGGCGGTGGCCTGAGCGCGCGGCGCCCAGGCCACCCCGGTCACTTGCCGACGTTGCGGGCCAGCGCCGCGGGATAGCGCTCCCCCGCCACGGCGTCCACGGGAACCGCCGACCCGATGCGCGCGATGTCCTCGCCGGACAGGTCGAGCGTGGCCGCGGCGACGTTCTCCTCCAGGTAGGCGCGGCGCTTGGTGCCCGGGATCGGCACCACGTCCGCGCCCTGGTGCTGCACCCACGCCAGCGCCAGCTGCCCGGCCGTCACGCCCTTCTCCGCGGCGAGCTCGCGCAGAGCCTCCACGATGCGCAGGTTGCGGTCGATGTTGCCCTCGGCGAAACGCGGCAGGTTCCGGCGCATGTCGTCGGCGGGCAACTCGTCCACCGTCGTGATGCGGCCGGTGAGGAAACCGCGGCCCAGCGGCGAGAACGGCACGATCCCGACGCCCAGCTCACGGCAGGTGGGCACGACCTCGTCCTCGATCCCCCGCGTCCACAGGCTCCACTCGCTCTGCAACGCGGTGACCGGGTGGACGGCGTGCGCCCGGCGGATCGTGTCCGCGGACGCCTCCGAGATGCCGAGGTAGCGGACCTTGCCCTCGGTGACCAGCTCGGACAGGGCGCCCCACGTCTCCTCGACCGGCACATCCGGATCGACGCGGTGCTGGTAGTAGAGGTCGATGTGGTCGACGCCCAGGCGCCGCAACGACTCCTCGGCCGACCGGCGCACGTAGGCCGCGTCGCCGCGCACCTTCTGCCCCTCGTCGTCGTGGAAGATGCCGAACTTGGTGGCGAGCACGACCTGGTCCCGCCTGCCCGCGATCGCGCGCCCGACCAGTTCCTCGTTCGCGCCGGCGCCGTAGACGTTCGCGGTGTCCAGCAGCGTCACGCCGAGTTCGAGGGCCCGGTGGATGGTCGCGATGGACTCGCTGTCGTCGTCGCGCACGCCGTAGGCCTGGCTCATGCCCATGCAGCCCAAGCCCTGCGCGCCGACCTCCAGCTCGCCGAGCCGCCTCGTGCCGATCACGCGGAGATCTCCTCCCGGACCACGCCGGCGGCGCCCGGGATGCGGGCGCAGATCCGGTCGTAGTTGTCGATCTTGTAGTTGAGGACGTCCAGGCAGGCCTGCAGCTCGGCGATGCGCTCGGCGACCGAGCGGCGCTGCTCGACCAGGATCGCCCGGCGACGGCCGGCACCGGCGTCACCGGCGGACCGCAGCTGCGCGTACTCCCGCATCATCTTGATGGGCATGCCGGTGGTGCGGAGCTTGGTGAGGAAGCCCAGCCACGCGAGGTCCTGGTCGGAGTAGGCCCGCCGTCCCGCGGCGTCCCGGGCGGGCGGATCGAGGAGTTTGATGCGCTCGTAGTAGCGGAGGGTGTCGATCGACAGCCCGCTGCGACGTGCGGCTTCCGCTATCGAGTAGCTCATGCCGCGACACTACGACCTGGAGTGCGCTCCAGGTCAAATCCGGGCGCCACGATCAATAACAGTGTTGCGATAGCCTGGGTGCATGCCACGACCGCGTACCCACGACGAAGCACTCCGGCTGCGCCTGCTCGACCGCGCCGGCGAGCTGCTGTCCACGGACGGGCCGGCGGCGCTCAGCCTGCGCAAACTCGCCGCGGACGTGGGGACGTCGACGACCGCGGTGTACTCGCTCTTCGGCGGCAAACCGGAACTGGTCAACGCCGTCTACCTGGAGGGGTTCCGGCGGTTCGGGGCGCGCCTGCGCGGGATCGAGCGGTCCGGCGACCCGGTGGAGGACTTCGTGCGGCTCGGGCTGGCCTACCGGGCGAGCGCGCTGGCCGACCCGCACCTGTACTCGATCATGTTCACCAAGGCGGTGCCCGGGTTCGAGCCCGGCACCGAGGCGTCCCGGGTCGCGCGGGACTCGCTCGCGCCGCTGGTGGAAACCGTGCGCGCGGCGATCGACGCGGGGGCGTTCCGGGCGGTCGCGCCCGAGGTGATCGCGGTCAGCGCGTGGGGCATCGTGCACGGTCTGGTGTCGCTCGAGCTGAACGGCAACCTGCCGCCGGACTTCGACGTGGCCACCTCCTACGAGGCGGCGCTGCGGGCGCACGCGGACGGGTGGCGCGCCTAGGGTTTCGCCCAGGTCAGCGAGTACCGGCGGAGCACGTGCCGGCGGTAGCGCACGCCGGGGAGGATCCGTCGTGCCGTGTCCTTGACCTGCGCGTAGCTCATCGCGGGGGCGGTCGCCGGCATGCCGTCCGGGCCGCCCGCGCGGCGTAGCGCCTTCGTGATCCGCACGACCGGCGTGGCCGCGGCCCACCACGCCCAGTCCGCCGCGCTCGCCTCGCGCGCCAGGCCGACCACGACCAGCGTGCCGCCCGGCCGCAGCAGCTCCCGCATGCGGACGAGGGCTGGTTCGAACGCCATGTGGTGGATCGTGGCGACCGAGCAGATGAAGTCGTAGCCCTCGGCGGGCAGATCCGTGCCGAGGAAGTCGCCCTCGACGAACTCCGGTCCGCCGGCCTGCTCGCGGGCGCGGGCGATCATCTCCGGCGAGCGGTCGATGCCGGTGACCCGCTTCGCCCGGGCCGCCAGCTTCCGCGCGAGCAGCCCGTCCCCGCAACCCACGTCCAACGCGTCGGAACAGCCCGCCGGCACGGCGCGCAGGATGTCCGGGTGCCGGGCGACGTTGGTGTTCCAGTACGGGTCAGCGGGCACCGTACTGGCGGTCGCCCGCGTCCCCGAGGCCGGGGACGATGAAGCCGGAGTCGTTGAGCCTCTCGTCGATGCTCGCGGTCACCACCCGCACCGGCAGGCCCGAGTCCTCCAGGTGCTTGATGCCCTCCGGCGCGGCGAGCGCGCAGATCGCGGTGACGTCGGTGGCGCCGCGGCCGGTCAGCAGCCGGATCGTGTACTCCATCGAGCCGCCGGTGGCGAGCATCGGGTCGAGGACGAACACCGGGCGGTCGGAGAGGTCGTCGGGCAGGGACTCCATGTACGGCGTCGGCCGGAGGGTCTCCTCGTCGCGCGCCAGGCCGACGAACCCCATCTGCGCCTCGGGGATGAGCTTGTGCGCCTGGTCGGCCATGCCCAGGCCGGCGCGCAGGACGGGCACCAGCAGCGGCGGGTTCGCCAGGCGGAAGGCGTCGGTGCGGGCGACCGGCGTGTGGATCCGCTCGGTGCGGACCGGGGCCTCGCGCGTGGCCTCGTAGATGAGCATGACGGTCAGCTCGTGCAGGGCCGCCCGGAAGGCCGCGCTGTCCGTGCGGGCGTCACGCATGGTCGACAGCCTGGCCTTGGCCAGCGGGTGATCGACGACAAGCACGTCCATGGAGCGTCACGGTAGCCGACCCGGGGCGGTGCGGATGCCGACCGTGGTGGTGCTGGGGACCGGTGCCGTGCCGGCCGGTGCGCGCCGGCCGGCTGCCCCGCAGTCGGTTACGCCTTTCCCCCGCATCGTGTTGCCGGCGGTGCCCGATCTCGCGCTCGCGGAACTTCGGCTCGAGTCTCCGGAAGGTGACCCGGAAACCCCGCGGACCTCGGTAAGCTCGCGCGGTGGAACAGCCTGGGACCCCCGAGCGCCCGCCGATGCGGGCATCCGACACGGACCGGGAACGCGTCGCGCAGATCCTGCACAACGCGCTCGCCGAGGGGCGCATCACGGTGCAGGAACTCGAAGAGCGGCTCGACACCGTGTACGCGGCCAAGACACTCGCCGAACTCGAACCGCCCGTCGCCGACCTGCCGGGCGTCTCCGCGAGCGCCGTCGAACCCGCCCGGCCGCGCGCGCTCACCCCGGACGACCGCATCGGCGGGGTGCCCGGCTCGAAGGCCTCCATCGCGGTCATGTCCGGGGTCACCCGCAAAGGCCCGTGGACCGTGCCCGCCGAGCACACCAGCGTCGCCTTCTGGGGCGGCGTCGAGATGGACCTGCGCAGCGCCCGCTTCGCCGAGCGGCACACCACCATCACCGCCGTCGCGATCATGGGCGGCATCGACATCGTGGTGCCCGACGACATCATCGTCGAGGTCACCGGGATCGGTTTCATGGGCGCCTTCGAGGGGCAGGACCGCGACGGCGCGTCCACGCAGCCCCCGCCGCCGGGCGCGCCGGTCGTCAAGGTCACCGGGCTCGCGTTCTGGGGCGGGGTCACGGTGATCCGGAAGCCGCGGAAGGGTCAGACCCCGCAACTAGACTCGGGCGCGTGAGCGCACCCACTCTGCCGTCCGCCCTCGTCGACGCCACCCGCGACGACGCGAGCCTCCGGCGATTCCTGCACGGGCTGCCCGGCGTGGACCAGGTCGGGGTCGAGGCGAGGGCCACCGCCCTGGCCACCCGCAGCATCAAGAAGTCCAGCAAGCTGTGGGCCATCGACACCGCGATCTCGATGGTCGACCTGACCACCCTCGAAGGCGCCGACACGCACGGCAAGGTCCGCGCGCTGACCGCGAAGGCCCGGCGCCCCGACCCGGACCGGCCGGACACCCCGCAAGTTGCCGCGGTGTGCGTGTACCCGGACCTCGTCGCGACGGCCGTCGAGGGCCTCAAGGGCACGGGCATCGGCATCGCGAGCGTCGCCACCGCCTTCCCGTCCGGCCGCTCGTCCCGGCAGGTGAAGCTGGCCGACGTGGCGCTGGCCGTCGAGTCCGGCGCGACCGAGGTCGACATGGTGATCGACCGGGGCGCGTTCCTCGAGGGCCGCTACGGCGAGGTGTTCGAGGAGATCCAGGCGATCCGAGAAGCCTCCGGGCGTGCTCATTTGAAGGTCATCCTCGAGACCGGCGAGCTGGTCACCTACGACAACGTGCGCCGCGCGTCCTGGCTGGCGCTGCTGGCCGGCGGTGACTTCATCAAGACCTCCACCGGCAAGGTCTCCCCCGCCGCGACGCTGCCCGTCACGCACGTCATGCTGCAGGCCGTTCGCGACTGGTTCACCGCCACCGGCGAGCTGCGCGGCGTCAAGCCGGCCGGCGGCATCCGCACCACGAAGGACGCGATCAAGTACCTGGTCGCCGTGCACGAGGTCGCCGGCGAGCAGTGGCTCACCCCGGAGCTGTTCCGCTTCGGCGCCTCCAGCCTGCTCAACGACCTGCTCCTGCAACGGCGCACCCAGCACGACGGCCACTACAGCGGCCCCGACTACGTGGCGGTGGACTGATGCCGGCCTTCGAGTACGCGCCCGCGCCCGAGTCGCGCGAGCTGGCCAACCTCAAGCCGAGCTACCGGCCGTTCATCGACGGCGAGTTCACCGACGGCGGCGGCGAACCGCTCAAGACGGTCAACCCGGCCACCGAAGAGGTCCTCGCCGAAGTCGGCACCGCGAGCGAGGCCGACGTCGACACCGCGGTGAAGGCCGCGCGCAACGCGTTCGAGAAGACGTGGGGCCCGATGCCGGGCAGCGAGCGCGCGAAGTACCTGTTCCGGATCGCACGGCTGGTCCAGGAACGCTCGCGCGAGCTGGCGGTGCTGGAGACGCTCGACAACGGCAAGCCCATCAGGGAATCGCGCGACTCGGACCTGCCGCTGGTCGCCGCGCACTTCTTCTACCACGCCGGCTGGGCCGACAAGCTCGACTACGCGGGCTTCGGGCCGGACCCGAAACCGCTCGGCGTGGCCGGGCAGATCATCCCGTGGAACTTCCCGCTGCTGATGCTGGCGTGGAAGATCGCGCCCGCGCTGGCCACCGGCAACACGGTGGTGCTCAAGCCGGCCGAGACGACACCGCTGACCGCGCTGGTGTTCGGCGAGATCTGCCAGCAGGCCGGGCTGCCGCCGGGCGTGGTGAACATCCTGCCCGGCGCCGGTGACGTCGGCGCGCGGCTGGTCGGGCACCCGGGCGTGGACAAGATCGCCTTCACCGGCTCGACCGAGGTCGGCAAGCTGATCCAGCGCCAGGTCGCGGGCACGCCCAAGCGGCTCACCCTGGAGCTGGGCGGCAAGGCCGCCAACGTGGTGTTCGACGACGCGCCGCTGGACCAGGCCGTCGAAGGCATCGTCAACGGCATCTTCTTCAACCAGGGCCACGTGTGCTGCGCCGGTTCGCGGCTGCTCGCGCAGGAATCCGTGGTGGACGAGCTGCTGGACAAGCTGCGGTACCGGATTTCGACGCTGCGGCTGGGCGATCCGCTGGACAAGAACACCGACATCGGCGCGATCAACTCGGCCGAGCAGCTGACCAAGATCCGCGAGCTGGCCGACTCCGGCGAGGCCGAGGGCGCGCAGCGCTGGACCAGCCCGTGCCCGGTGCCCGACCGCGGGTTCTTCTTCGCGCCCACGGTGTTCTCCGGCGTGCACCAGTCGATGCGGATCGCCCGCGAGGAGATCTTCGGCCCGGTGCTGTCCGTGCTCACGTTCCGCACGCCCGACGAGGCGGTCGCGAAGGCCAACAACACGCCCTACGGCCTGTCCGCCGGGATCTGGAGCGAGAAGGGCTCGCGGATCCTGTGGACGGCGAACCGCCTGCGGGCCGGGGTGGTGTGGGCCAACACGTTCAACCGCTTCGACCCGGCCGCGCCGTTCGGCGGCTACCAGGAGTCGGGCTTCGGCCGCGAGGGTGGCCGCACGGGTCTGGAGGGATACCTCGATGTCTGACCGGGTCACCGTCGCGAAGACGTACAAGCTGTTCATCGGCGGCAAGTTCCCGCGCTCGGAGTCCGGCCGGGTGTACCCGGTGAACGACAGCAAGGGGCGCTTCCTCGCCAACGCCGCGCACGCCTCGCGCAAGGACGTCCGCGACGCGGTGGTGACCGCGCGCAAGGCGTTCGGCGAGTGGTCGGGCGCGACCGCCTACAACCGCGGGCAGGTGCTGTACCGGGTCGCGGAGGTGCTGGAGGGCCGTCGCGACCAGTTCGCCGCCGAGGTCGGGGCGGCCGAGGGGCTGTCCGGGCGCAAGGCCGAGTCGGTGGTGGACGCCGCGATCGACCGCTGGGTCTGGTACGCGGGGTGGACGGACAAGGTGGCGAGCGTCCTGGGGGCGGCGAACCCGGTCGCCGGGCCGTACTTCTCGTTCACCGTGCCCGAGCCGACCGGTGTCGTCGGGATCCTCGCGCCGCAGAAGTCGTCGCTGCTGGGGTTGGTGAGCGTGCTCGCGCCGGCGCTGGCGACCGGCTGCACGGCGGTCGTGGTGAGCAGCGCGGAGCGTCCGCTGCCGGCGATCACGCTGTCCGAGGTGCTGGCGACCTCCGACCTGCCGGGCGGGGTCGCGAACATCCTCACCGGGCGCGCCGCCGAGCTGGGCCCGTGGCTGGCGTCGCACGGCGATGTGAACGCGCTGGACCCGACGGGCGCCGACGTCGCGACGCGCGCGGAGCTGGCGCGCGAGGCGGCGGGCACGGTGAAGCGCGTGCTGGCCGTGCCGGCGGAGGAGCCGGACTGGACGCAGCGGCCGGACATCGCCCGCCTGCGCCGCTACCTCGAAGCGAAGACGGTCTGGCACCCGATGGGTGTCTGACACGCGGGGCCGGTGGGCCGGGACGGCGTGGGCGGGATCGGCCGGTCGCCGAGGACAGGGTCGTCGCCGGCCCGCGCTCGGGGAACGGCCCCGGCCCGGCAGGCCATCCCGGCGGCGGCCGCGGGGCCGGTAGGCCGGGACAGCGCGGGTGGGATCGGCCAGTCGCCGAGCACAGGGTCGTCGCCGGCCCCGCGCTCGGGGAACGACCCCGACCCGGCGGGCCATCCCGGCGGCGGCCGCAGCGCCGATAAGCCGGACAGCGCAGGCGGGACCGGCCAGTCGCCCAGCACACGGGCGCCGCCCGCCCCGCGCTCGCGGAACGGCCCCGGCCCGGCGGGGCATCCCGGCGGCGGCCGCGGGGCCGATAGGCCGGGACAGCACGGGCCGGATCGGCCGGTGGCCGAGCACACGGTCCGCCCGCCCCGCGCTCGGGGAACCGCCCCGACCCGGCGGGCTAACCCGGCGGCGGCCGCAGCGCCGATGAGCCGGGACAGCACGGGCCGGATCGGCCAGTCGCCGAGCACAGCGTCGCCGCCCGCCCCGCGCTCGCGGAACCGCCCCGACCCCGCGGGCTAACGATCCCGGTGGCGGCCGCGGGGCCGCCAGTGCCGGCCGCGCTCCCGGGCCGCCGGGAAGTCCGGGTGGATCTCGGCGAACTCGACGTCCGTGATGCCCATCTTCACCAGGTACTTGACGCCGTCCCGGGAGAGTTCCAGGTCGCGCACCCGGCCCTCCTCGCGGAAGCCGAGCATCGCGTGCAGCGACAGCGATCCGACGTTGCCGCCGTAGATGCTGACCTCGCACTTGCGGTAGCCGAGCTCACCGAACATGAAGCGCAGCAACGTGATCACCGCGTCGCCGGCGTACCCGCACCGCCGGTGCTGCGGCCCGATCCCGATGCCGTAGCTGAACCGGTCCGAGAGGTCCGCCTGCGTCGCCGACAGCGAGCCGACGACGAGCCCGCCGCGCAGGGTCTCGATCGCGAAGTGGAAGTCGGCCTCGGCGCGGTGCGCCGCCCAGTGCCGGTACTCGCCGACGCGGCGCGTGTCCGCCGCCTCCCGGTCGAACCCGGCCAGCCTGCGCTGGTCCGCCGGGGTGATCTCCCGCAGGCGCACCTTGCGGCCGGGCCGGCTGGGCACGTCCGGCGCGCGTCTGTGCGCCAGGTCGAGTCTGGGCGGGGGCATCACCATCGCGAGCACCATACCGGTCCCGGTCAACCGAACCGGAGGTCCTCGCCCGTGATCGGCCGCCCCGGCAAGGGGGTCCCGGGACGCGAGCGCAACCCGTCGAGCATCAGCACCGCGGCGCGCTCGAACGCGAGCATCTCCGGGTCGACCACCGCCGGCGGCTGCCGCAGCACCAACGAGAACAGGATGGCGACGTCACCGGATCCGACGTCGGCGCGGATGGCGCCCTCGGCCTGCGCCGCCTCGACGATCGCGTCCAGCTCGGCCATCAGCGCGTCCCGGAACGCGGCGGTCTGCGGATCGTCCTCGAGGATGTTCCGCGCCCGCTCGGAGACCAGTGCCAGCTGCACGCTCGCCTGCAGCTGGTGGGACCGGCCGACCAGGCGCACCAGCGCGTCCCACGCCGTCGGTTCCTCGGCCGCCGCGGCCCGCGCGTCCGCGAGGACCTCCGCGAAGCTCTCCCGCGCGACGGCCCGGATCAGGGCCTCGCGATCGGGAAAACGCCGGTAGAGCGTGCCGACACCGACCGCGGCGGCGCGCGCGATCTCCTCCATCGGCACGTCCGGCCCCGCGGCGGCGAACATCTCGCGGGCAGCGGCGACGATCTGGTCGCGGTTGCGCTGGGCGTCCGCGCGCAACCGGGTCTCCGAAGCCGTCATGGGCGTTCCTCTCCGTCACCGCCGGGAAATTCTCTCACCCGAAGGCAGGTGGACGAAAACCTTCCACATCCCCTACCTTGGCAATAAGTGGAAGACATCCTTCCACATTTGTCCGGATTGGGGTGCCACGTGACCGCTCAGCTTCCCGCCACACTGCCCATCACCCGCGGCTGCCCGTACGCGCCGCCGGAGGAGCACCGCAGGCTGCGCGACGAGGGGCCGATCCGGCGCGTGACCCTGCCCAGCGGTGAGACGGCCTGGGCGCTGACCCGGCACGAGGACATCCGGACGATGCTGACCGACCCGCGGTTCAGCTCCGACCGCCGCAACCCGAAGTTCCCGCTGCTGGTCAAGGGACAGCGCGTGAACACCGGCTTCCGCGCGTCACTGATCGGGATGGACCCGCCCGAGCACGGCCCGGCGCGGCGCAAGGTGGTCGGCGAGTTCACGGTGCGGCGCATGGAGGCGCTGCGCCCGCGCATCCAGGAGATCGTCGACCAGCACCTCGACGCGATGCTCGCCGGTCCCAAACCGGCCGACCTTGTGAAAGCGCTCTCCCTGCCCGTGCCGTCGCTGGTCATCTGCGAACAGCTCGGCGTCCCCTACGACGACCACGAGTTCTTCCAGCTGCACTCGTCGCGCATCATCAGCCGGGTCACCCCGCCGGAAGAGCGCCGGGCGTCCCTCGAAGCACTGCGCGACTACCTGCGCGATCTGATCGAGGAGAAGGCGAAGGCACCGGCCGACGACCTGCTGAGCCGCCAGCTGGACAAGCACGACGACCGCGAAGAGCTGGTCAGCCTCGCGTTCCTGCTGCTCGTCGCCGGTCACGAGACCACGGCGAACATGATTTCGCTGGGCACCATGACGTTCCTGGAGCACCCGGAGAACATCAAGGCGATCCAGGACGACCCGTCGAAGACGCCGACCGCGGTCGAGGAATTACTGCGGTACTTCACGATCGCCGAGTTCGCGGTCTCCCGCGTGGCGGTCGAGGACGTGGAGCTCGGTGGTGTGCTGATCAAGGCGGGCGAGGGCGTGGTGCCGCTGTCCAACCTGGCCAACCGCGACCCGGAGGCGTTCGACCACCCCGAGGAGCTGGACATCGAACGCGGTGCCCGGCACCACCTCGCTTTCGGCTTCGGCGCGCACCAGTGCCTGGGCCAGAACCTCGCGCGGATGGAGTTGCAGATCGTGTTCGACACGCTGTTCCGGAAGGTGCCCGGCCTGCGCGCCGCCGCGCCGCTGGATTCCCTGCCGTTCAAGGACGACGCTACCGTCTACGGTATCCACGAGTTCCCGGTGACCTGGTAGGAGGACCCATGCGCATCGTCGCCGACACCGACGTCTGCATCGGCGCGGGCCAGTGCGTGCTGACCGACCCCGACCTGTTCGACCAGGACGACGACGGCACGGTCGTCGTCCTGGCCGGCAGCCCCGAGGGCGAGAAGGTGGACAGCGCGCGGGAGGCGGTCAAGCTGTGCCCGTCCCAGGCGCTGTCGCTCGTGGCGGACTGAGCTACTTCACCGCACCCATCGACAGGCCGCGGACGAGGTGGTTCTGCGCGATCCACCCGACGATCATCACCGGCAGCGAGGCCAGCAGCGCGGCCGCGGACAGCTGCGCCCAGTACAGGCCTTCGCTGGTGATGAAGCCGACGAGGAACACCGGCACCGTGCCGGCCCGCGCCGCCGTCAGGTTGACCGCGTAGAAGAACTCGGTCCACGAGAAGATCACGCAGATCAGCGCGGTCGCCGCGATGCCGGGCGCGACCACGGGCAGGATCACCCGGTACAGCAGGGTCGGGAGGTTCGCCCCGTCGACGCGCCCGGCCTCGATCATCTCGGTGGGCACCTCGAGGAAGAACGAGCGCATCATCCAGATCGCGAGCGGCAGGTTCATCGCCGTGTAGAGGATGACCAGCGCCCACACGTTGTCCAGCAGCTGCGTGCGCTGCGAGATGACGTACAGCGGGATGATCGCGGCCACGACCGGCAGCATCTTCGTGGACAGGAAGAACCCGAGGACGTTGCTGGTCTTGGGCACCGGGGCGAGCGACAGCGCGTACGCCGCCGGCACGCCCAACAGCAGCACGATCAGCGTGGACAGGATCGTCACGAACGCGGAGTTGCCCAGGTAGGGCAGGAACCCGCGGCCGACGATGCTCGCGAACTGGTCCAGCGTCGGGGTGAACGCGATCCGCGGCGGGTCGGTGTAGGCGTCGGCCTCCTGCTTGAAGGCGGTCAGCACCATCCAGATCAGCGGGAAGACGAACAGGATCGCGATCACCCAGGTCGCCGTGGTCAGGGAGGCGGGACCGAGCCGCCTGCGCGCGGTGCTCACTTCACGACCCCCTTGCTCACGTCGAACGCGCGGAACATCAGGCGCAGCGCGAAGGTCGCCACGATGAGCGTCAGGATCACCACGATCACACCCATCGCCGAGGACTGGCCGATGTCGAAGCCCTGGAAGGCCCGCTGGTAGATGTAGTACGGCAGGTTCGTGCTCGCGGTTCCCGGACCGCCCTGTGTCATCAGGAAGATCGCGTCGAAGCTGTTCACGATGTAGATCGCGCCCAGCAGCACCGACAGCTGCAGGTACCGTGACAGGTGCGGCAGCGTGATCGACGCGAACGTGCGCCACCGCCCGGCGCCGTCGACCTGCGCGGCCTCCAGCACGTCCTTCGGCTGGCTCTGCAGGCCGGCCAGGATCAGCAGCATCATGAACGGCGTCCACTGCCACACGATCTGCGCCATCACCGACGCCAGCGGGAACTGCGACAGCCAGTCGGTCTCGCCGCCGAAGACGAAGTTCGGCAGCCCGTAGGTCGGGTCGAACATCGTCGTCTTCCACAGCAGCGCGCCCGCCGCGGGCAGGATGAGGAACGGCGTGATCAGCAGCGTGCGCACCACGCCGCGGCCGAGGAACTTGCGGTCCAGCAGCAGCGCGAGCCCGAGCCCGAGGAGCAGCGCGATCACCACGCACACCACGGTGAGCAGCACGGTGTTGAGCATCGCGCCGCGGAACTGGGAGTCGGCGAACACGTCGACGTAGTTCCGCAGCCCGACGAAGTGCTGCGACCCCGGCCGCACCAGGTTCCACGACTGGAACGAGTAGACCACCGTGAGGATGAACGGGATCTGGGTCACCACGACGGTGAACAGCAACGCCGGCAGCAGGGGCGCCCGCCGCGCCCAGACACCGGTCCCCTTGCGCCGCTCCGGTTTCGCGACTACCTTCTGTCCACTTTCTACAGTGGGCGCCACCGCAGTCATTTCGTCTCCCGGTAGGAATCGCCGACGGTCTGCGCGTACTTCTGCGACTGGTCGAGGGCCTCGTCGACCGTGATCTGCCCGGCGATCGCGGCCGAGAGCTCCTGGCTGACCCGCGTGCCCAGGTCCTGGAACTCGGGGATGCCCACGAACTGGATGCCCGGGTAGGGCACCGGCTCGGTCATCACCTTGCGCTGGTCGGCCGCGTCGATCCCGTCCAGGGTCGGCTGGGCGTAGGCCTTCGCCGCGTCGGCGTACTCCGGGATCCGGTAGGTGGAGAACCGGCACCCCGGCGGGACGCGGTTCCAGCCGTAGGTCCTGCCGACGGTCTGCACGAACTCCTTGCCGGTCATCCACCGCAGGAACGTCCAGGCGTCCTGCTTGTTCTTGGCCACCTTCGGGATCGCCAAGGACCACGTGTAGAGCCAGCCGCTGGCCTCGGTCTTGACCACCGGAGCGGCGACGTACCCGGACTTGCCGACGATCTTGCTCGACTCCGGGTCCTCGTTCGTCCCGGCCATGACCGTGGCGTCGTACCACATCGCGGCCTGGCCCTGGCCGTAACGGGTGCCGCATTCGGAGAACCCGGCGCTGGAGGCACCGACCTCGCCGTGCTCGCGGACCAGGTTCACGTAGAAGTTCGCCGCCTCGCGGAACTCCGGCGAGTCCAGCTTCGCGTTCCAGTCCTGGTCGAACCACCGCGCGCCGAAGGTGTTGGCGACCGTGGTGAACGGCGCGAGGCTCTCCCCCCAGCCGGGCTTGCCGCGCAGGCAGATGCCGGAAACGCCCGCCGCCTTGTTGTCGAGCTTCGCGGCGAAGTCGGCGATCTGCTGCCACGTCGGGTGCTCCGGCATGGTCAGCCCGGCCTGGGCGAACAGGTCCTTCCGGTAGGCCAGGAACGACGACTCGCCGTAGAACGGCACCGCGTACATCGAGCCCTGGTAGGACAGCGAGTCGCGGATGCTCGGGATGAAGTCGTCCGGGTCGTAACCGGGGCTGGAGTCGATGTAGGGCTGCAGGTTCTCCAGCCAGCCGTTGGCCGCCCACTGCGGGGTCTCGTAGTTGCTGATCATCACCGCGTCGAACTCGCCGCCCTGGGTGGCGGTGGAGGCGGTGATCTTCGCGCGCGCCTGGTTCTCCGGCAGCGACACGAACTTGAGCTTGACGCCCGGGTTCGCCGCTTCGAACTCGTGCGACAGCGAGATCGCGTCGTTCATCTGCGGGTTCGCCACGATCGCGATGACGAGCGTGTTGCCGCCGGCGCCGATCGCACCGGCGCCCGCGCAGCCGGTGAGGGTGAGCAGCGCGGCGACCGCGAGGAGTGCCAGGCGCTTACGCATTCGGAGCTCCCGGCAGCACCTGCACCTTCAGACCCGCACCACTGCGCATCAGGTCCAGGGCGTCGGGGAACGACTCGAGCGGCAACGCGTCGGTCAGCAGGGCTTGCGTGTCGACCGCGCCGGACGCCACGAGGTCCAGCGCAGCACCGTAGGAGTGCAGAACAGCCATCGAACCCACCACCGTGATCTCGTCGTTGTAGATCCGGAACGGCGAAAGCGCGACGCGCGCCTCCGCCGGGGCGACGCCGAAGACGAGCAGACGCCCGCCGCGGCGCAGCGAATCGAACGCGGCCTCGATCGCCGGGGCCGCACCGGTGCAGTCGGCGGCGGCGTCGAACCGCTCACCGTCCAGTTCGGACACGTCGGTGGCGACGGCGTGCGCACCGAGGTCCTTCGCCCGCGGCAGGCGGGACGCGTTGCGGTCGACCACCGTGACGCGCGCACCGGCCCGCTGCAGGAGCATCTGCATGATCAGGCCCATCGTCCCGGCGCCGACGACGAGGAAGTGCTCCCCGGCCTCGACCCCCACGCGGCGGACGCCGTGCACCGCGCAGGACACCGGCTCGACGAGGGCGCCCTCTCGCCAGGACAGGTGGTCCGGCAGGCGGTAACAGGTGCTCGCCGGGACCGCGACGTACTCGGCGAAGGCGCCGTCGACGGTGTCGCCGGTGGCACCCCAGTTCTCGCAGAGGTTGCCGTGTCCGGCGCGGCACGGGTCGCAGTAGCCGCAGAACAGGGACGGGTCGACGGCCACCCGGTCACCGACCTGCCAGCCTCCCGGGACGTCCCGGCCGAGCTCGACGATCTCGCCGGCGAACTCGTGGCCGGGAACGATCGGGTAGGGCGTCGGCGGGAAGTGGCCGTCGGCGATGTGCAGGTCGGTGCCGCAGATGCCGCACGCGCCGACCTTGATGACGACGTCACGCTCCCCCGGTGTGGGATCGGGGACCTCGCCCACCCTGACGGAACCCGGTTGATCGACGATGGCGGCCCGCATGCCTCGTTCACCTCTCCTTGCGCTCATCTGAGCGCTTCACGACTCTGTGGTCACATGCTCGACTGTGAATTAGAGGGTTTTGCCGGGGGTCGCGTCAACGGGATCGGCGGTATAGTGCTCATATGAGCGAGACCGGCATGCTGGACGGACTGACGGCGACGCTGGTCGCGCACCGGTTCTACGTACTCGGCCGTTCCAAGATCGAAATCGCCGCCGACCTCGGGATCAGCCGGTTCAAGGTGGCCCGGCTGATCGACGCCGCGCTGGAGCGGGGACTGGTGCGGGTGGAGTTCGCTCCCCCGGCGCCGGTGGACGTCCGGCTGTCCGACGAGCTGCGGTCCGCGTACGGGCTCCGGCAGGCGTTCGTGCTCAATCGAGCGGCCAGCGCGGGGCAGCGGCCTCAGGTGCGGCGGCAGATCGGGGCGTTCGCGGCCCAGTTGCTGGCGGAGACGGTCACCGAGGACGACGTGCTGGGCCTGTCGTGGGCGCGGTCGGTGAACGCGATGGCCGCGGCGGTGCGGCGGTTGCCGAGGTGCCCGATCGTGCAGTTGTGCGGGGTGCAGGCCGGGATGGACATGCGGGACCGGTCGGTGGAGACCGTGCGGCAGGTGGCCGAGGTGTCGGGTGGGGACGCGTACCCGATCTACGGGCCGCTGGTGCTGCCGGACCGCCGGACGACGGAGATCCTGCGGCGGCAGCCGGGCATCGCGGAGACGTTCGCGCAGTTCCCGCGCCTGACGAAGGCTGTGGTGAGCATCGGGGCGTGGCTTCCCGGCGAGTCGACGGTGTACGACGCGGTCTCGCCGGCCGAACGCGAGGCGATCACCGCCCGCGGTGCGAAGGCGGAGGTCGCGGCGCGGCTGTGGGACGGCGACGGCAAGCCGCTGTCGACGGGGCTGGCGCACCACGTGCTGGCGATCGACACCGCGGAGCTGCTGCGGGTGCCCGAGGTGATCGCCCTCGGCTACACGGCCCCCAAAGCCGAAGCGATCGACGCCGTGCTGCGGGCCGGGCTGGTGTCAACGCTGATCACGGACACTCCGGCCGCCGAGCGGGTGCTGCAACTCCGCGGCGCCTGACCCGCGCGAGTCCCACACTCGCGAACGCCGGTCGCACGTTCTGCACCGCGAGTCCGACGGCCGGCCTGACGAGTTGCGCGTTCGGCGAAATCGGCGTGGCGCGCGAACGTGGGATTCGCGGCGCGGCGGGTTACTCGACCCGCACCGGCAGGGTGTCCACCCCGTACACGATCGAGGTCCGGCGGTAGCTCAGGTGCTCCGGCTCGACGTCGAGCCGCAGACCGGGGAAACGGCGGACCAGCGCGGGGTACGCGGCGCGCAGCTCCATGCGGGCCAGCTCCGCCCCGATGCACCGGTGCGCGCCCCAGCCGAAGGCCAGGTGCTGCGTCGCCGGGCGGGTCGCGTCGAAGGACTCCATGCCCTCGCCCAGGGCGGCGTCCCGGTTCGCGCCGCTCAGCGACACGAACACGATGTCACCCGCCGAGATCTCCTGCCCGCCGACCGCGACGTCCTCCCGCGCGAACCGCGGGAACGCCACCTGCACCACCGTCAGGTACCGCAGGAGCTCCTCGACGAAGTTGTGCGCCGCTTCGTCGGAGTCGCGCACCAGCTCGAACGTCGCGCGGTCGCGCAGCAGCACGATCGCCCCGAGGGCCAGCATGCTCGCCGTCGTCTCGAGGCCGCCGGTGAGCACGCCGTCGGCCAGCCCCGCCAGCTCGCGGTCGGAGATCTCGTCGCCGTGCTCCTTCACCAGCATCCCGAGCAGCCCGTCCCCCGGCGACTCGCGCTGCTTCCGCACGATCTCGAGCAAGTAGGACAGCGACTCCGAGATCGCGCCGAACGACGCACCCGCACCGGCGAACAGGTCGAACCGCACCGTGCTCAGCCGCTGGAAGTCGTCCCGGTCCTCGTAGGACACCCCGAGCAGCTCGCAGATCGTCAGCGACGGGATCGGCAACGCGAACGCCTGCATGAGGTCGACCGGGCCGTCCGCCGCTTCCATCGCGTCGAGCTGGGCGGCGATGATCTCGTCGATGCGCGGGGTGAGCCGGCCCAGCCGCCGCATCGTGAACTCCGGCGTGAGCAGCTTGCGCAGCCGGGTGTGGTCCGGCGGGTCGGCGAACCCCAGGCCGCCCGGGTTCTGCTCCGCGGACAGGCCGGCCTTGCCGACCAGGTTCGTGTAGTCGTTGCTGAACTTGTCGGTCGCGGCGAGCACGTCCTTCGCCTCCGCGTAGCCGGTGACCAGCCACGCGGTGATGCCGAACGGCAGCGGCAGGCGGCTCACCGGCGCCTCGTCGCGGGTCGCGCCCAGTTCGGGCACCGGGTCCAGGCCGTCCCGGCGCAGCGGCATCAACGCGGAATCGGGCAGGATCGACAGGTCCAAGCCCGTTTTCTGCGCTCTCGCCAGGTACCGCCGCCCCAGCCAGGAAACCACACGCGCGCGAAGCCCCATGGCCGCAGGTTACACGCGGGGACCGGCGCTTCCGGCGTCGCAAGAGAAGTCACTCGCGCAGGTGGTGCAGGTCACCCGGTAGGTCGGCATCTGGTCTGGACCCGGCTGTCCCGGGTACATCGTGGCGTCACCACGAACACAGGGGAGTGCCGAAATGCCTGACAGGGCCCGCCTCGGGACGGCCGCCGCACTGGGCGTCCTCCTGCCGCTCGGGCCGGCCGTGGCGCACGCCGCGCCGGCCGTCAACCAGTCCACGCTCGCAGCGGGGATCACCGACATACCCCCCGGTCTGTGGGGCCTGCTGGGACTGCTCGGGCTGTTCGGCCTGGTGGGGCTGTCCCGGCGCGGGCCGAAGCGCAACGCCAAGAACCCGCTGGCCGGCTACGGCGGCGAGGACGAACTCGCCCGCGGCACCGGGCGGCACCACGCACCGCCCGCGCCGCGCACCGGCTCGCCGATGGACATCCTGCCCGGCGGCGACCGGGGCCGTCCGGCGGAGCGGCCGCCGACGGTGCGGACGGACCAGCCGGTCGCGCCCCGGCCGGACTACGCCTCGATGTCGCCCGGAGACGTGCCGCGGCCGGACTACGCCGCGGCGATGTCGCCGGGTGATCCGGCGCGGCCCGACCACACCGCGACTCCGCCCGGTGACCTGCCGCGCCCGGACTACGCCTCGATGCCCCCGGCCGAGCAGGTCCGGCTGGCCGAGCCGTACGGCACGCGTGAGGAGGTCCCCTCCGGGGCCCAGCCGATGCCCTACGGCACGCGGGAGGAGGTTCCGTCCGGCTCGCAGCCCGCGATGCCGTACGGCGCCTACGCCGAGGCCCCGTCGCAGGCTGCCCCGGCCGAGGCCCTGATGCCGCAGTACGCCGAGGCCCCGTCGGCGCCGCCCGCGATGCCGAACTACGCGGCGCTGGCCTCGCGGGGCGAGCTCGCGTCCGCCACACGGGTCCCGTCGCCGATGGACACCGCGCCCACCACGCCGACCCCGGCGCAGTACAGCCGCACCCCGGAGCCGTACCCGCAGACGGACCAGGACCCGCCGGCCCAGCAGCCGGCGGTGCCGCAGCAGCACAGCCCCACGGCGGGCACCGGCTCGACTTTCGCCGGCCTGCCCCGCTACCCCGAGACCGCGACGCCGGACCCAGGCCCGGTCGACGCCGGGCCCCGACACCGGCGCTGACCGCTCGCTCCCCGCCGCGGCGTCCACACCCCCGGGACCCGCGGCGGGGAGCCATCCGCGAAGGCGGCTTTCGGGCCGGTGCACCCGGCGGCTCACCGCCCGTCGGCCCTCAGAGCTGGTCCACCGCCGTCACGCGGAGCACCGCCGCGCCGGCCTCGTCGGACGCCGCCAGGTCCACCTCGGCGCTGATGCCCCAGTCGTGGTCGCCCTCGGGGTCGTCGAAGATCTGCCGCACGCGCCACATGTCCGGCTCCTTCGTGATCATCAGCATGGCGGGCCCGCGGGCGTCCGCACCGATGCCGATCGAGTCGTGCTGCTCGAAGTAGGCCTCCAACGCGGCTTCCCACTCGATGTCGTTCCAGCCGGAGGCCGCGTCCAGCTCGCCCAGCTCCGCGTACGCCCGGCGCGCCGCCAGCTCGACCCGCCGGAACATCTGGTTGCGCACCAGCACCCGGAAAGCCCGTTCGTTGCCGGTGACCGGCGGCGGCTTCTCCGGCAGGCGCTCGGCCGGCACCGGCTCCTCCCCCGGGTGCCGCAGCGCCTCCCACTCGTCCAGCAGGCTCGAGTCGACCTGGCGCACCATCTCGCCGAGCCACGCGATCAGGTCCTCCAGCGGCTCGGTCTTCGCCTCGTCGGGCACCGTCCGGCGCAGCGCGTCGTAGGTGTCCGCCAGGTACCGCAGCACCAGGCCCTCCGAGCGGGCGAGCGAGTAGAAGTTGATGTACTCGACGAAGTTCATCGCCCGCTCGTACATGTCGCGCACGACCGACTTCGGCTTCAGCTCGTAGTCGGCGACCCACGGGTGCCCGCGCCGGTAGGTGTCGTACGCCGCCTCCAGCAGCTCCTCCAGCGGCTTCGGGTACGTCACGTCGTCGAGCAGCGCCATCCGCTCCTCGTACTCGACGCCCTCCGCCTTCAACGCCGCGACCGCCTCACCGCGCGCCTTGAACTGCTGCTGCGACAGCACCGGACGCGGGTTCTCCACAGTGGACTCGATCACCGACACCACGTCCAGCGCGTACGTGGGCGATCCGGGGTCCAGCAGCTCGATCGCGGCCAGCGCGAACGGCGACAACGGCTGGTTCAGCGCGAAGTCGAGCTGCAGGTCCATCGTCAGCCGCACGATGCGGCCCGTGGAGTCCGGTTCGGACAGCCGCTCCACGACCCCCGCGGCGACCAGCGCGCGGTAGATCGCGATGGCGCGGCGGATGTGCTTGCGCTGCGACGGCCGGTCCTCGTGGTTGTCCTCCAGCAGGTGCCGCATGTGCTCGAACGCGTTGCCCGGCCGGGAAATCACGTTGAGCAGCATCGCGTGGCTGACCTGGAAGCTGGACGTCAGCGGCTCGGGCGGCGACGAGATCAGCCGCTCGAACGTGCTCTCGGTCCAGTTGACGAACCCCTCGGGCGCGCTCTTGCGGACGATCTTGCGCTTCTTCTTCGGGTCGTCGCCCGCCTTCTGCAGCGCCTTGGCGTTCTCGATGACGTGGTCCGGCGCCTGCACGACGACGTACCCGTCGGTGTCGTACCCGGCCCGCCCCGCGCGCCCGGCGATCTGGTGGAACTCCCGCGCCTTGAGGTGCCGCTGGCGGACCCCGTCGTACTTGGTCAGCGCGGAGAACACCACCGTGCGGATCGGCACGTTGATGCCCACGCCGAGCGTGTCGGTCCCGCAGATCACCTTGAGCAGCCCGGCCTGCGCCAGCTGCTCGACCAGGCGCCGGTACTTGGGCAGCATGCCGGCGTGGTGCACGCCGATGCCGTGCCGCACCAGCCGCGACAGGGTCTTGCCGAACCCGGCGGAGAACCGGAAGTCGCCGATCGCCTCGGCGAGGGCGTCCTTCTCGGCCCGGGTGGTGACGTTGATGCTCATCAGCGCCTGCGCCCGCTCGATCGCCGCGGCCTGCGAGAAGTGCACGACGTACACCGGGGCCTGCCCGCCGGTGAGCAGCTCGGTCATCGTCTCGTGCAGCGGCGTGAGCGCGTACCGGTAGGTCAGCGGCACCGGGCGCTGCGCGGAGGTGACGACCGCGGTGGCACGGCCGGTGCGGCGGGTCAGGTCCTTCTCGAAGAACGTGACGTCACCCAGCGTGGCCGACATCAACACGAACTGTGCGTGCGGCAGCTCCAGCAGCGGCACCTGCCACGCCCAGCCGCGGTCGGGCTCGCTGTAGAAGTGGAACTCGTCGGCCACCACCTGGCCGACCGGGGCGTCGGCACCGAAGCGCAACGCGATGTTCGCCAGGATTTCCGCCGTGCAGCAGATGATCGGCGCGTCCGGGTTGACGGCGGAGTCGCCGGTCATCATCCCGACGTTGTCCGCGCCGAAGATCTCGATGAGCTGGAAGAACTTCTCCGACACCAGCGCCTTGATCGGAGCGGTGTAGTAGGAGCGCTTCCCCTGCGCCATCGCGGTGAAGTGCGCACCCACCGCGACCAGGCTCTTTCCCGAGCCGGTGGGGGTGGACAGGATCACGTTGGCGCCCGAGACGACCTCGATCAGCGCCTCTTCCTGCGCCGGGTACAGCTCGAGCCCGCGTTCGGCCGTCCAGGCCGAAAACGTCTCGAACAGCGTGTCGGGATCCGGATCCGCTGGAAGAAGCTGAGAGAGGCCCTGTGATGTCATCGTGGGTACCATCGTGCCACCCGCGGCCGGAGAGCAGATGGGGCCCATCGCGGCCGGTCCCGTCAAGCCGTAGGCTTCCCACACACAGGTGTAATCCGGAGGGCTGGCATGGCACAGGACATCGTCCCGATCGAACTCGGGCTGCCGCAGGGGGACCTGGTGACCCTCTGGGCCCCGCGCTGGCGGGAGGACGGCGAGGAGTGGGAGGCCTTCCTCGGCGACGAGGAGGATCTGTACGCCTTCCCCGACGCCGCGCACCTGGCCGCGTTCGTCCGCACCGCCGAGCAGCACGACCTGATCGACCACCCGGCGTGGCACGCGGTCCCGGCGCTGAACGTGCCGGAGCTGATCCCGGACGACGACCACTCCTACGACCTGGTCGGCGTGCCCGAGCTGGTGGCCGAGGACCCGGACTCGTGGACGATCAGCGAGCTCGCCGAGATCGTCGGCATCGTGCGCTCGCTGGCCGACGTGTGCGAGCTCGACGAGGTCCACGAGGTCCTGGACGCCACCGAGGGCTTCTCGCTGCTGGAGCAGGGCCGTCTGCCCTTCACCGGCCGCGAGGGCGAGCGGCTGTGGAACGACCTGTCCGAGGCCGTGTCCGAGAAGTGGGACACCGTGCTGGACGCGATCGACGGCCTGGTCAAGGTGCCCGATGTGGACGCCGGTGTGCTCGAGCAGACCGCCGAGGAGCTGGCGACGTTCCTCGAGGAGTCCGCGGAGGCCGAGGTCGAGGTCGAGCAGGAGGACGAGGACCTCGACACCGTCGACAGCACCGACGCCGAGGACGACGAGGAAGCGGATGAGGACGTCCCGGCCGGCTTCTGGGGCGAGGTCGGCATCGACCCGATCAAGATCATCACCGCCGACCGCGAGTACTACACGCTGCGGTGCTACCTCGACGACGAGCCGATCTTCCTCGGTGACGACGGCAAGATCGACGTGTTCAAGTCGGAGAAGGCGCTCGCCCGCGCGCTGGCCGACAGCAGCGCCTTCGCCGACTCCGACCTCGCCGAAGTGTCCACTTGGGACGAGGTCCTGTCGAAGGCGACCGCGGGCGAGCTGGAGATCGAGGTCGACACCGAGAACACCTACGTGCTGGCCGGCCTGGACGAGGACCTGGCCGAGGGGCCGGACGCGATCGACCCGACGCAGCTGGACCTGGCGGTCGAGCTGATCACCGACGCGGCGGACTGGGCGGACGACGACAGCGTGGCCGCCGCACTGTCCACTTCGGAGAGCCTGGGCTGGCTGGTGTCGTTCGTGCTCAAGCCGGACCCCGGCCGCCTCGCGCCGAGCGCTCCGTTCGACACCGAGCAGAGCGAGTGGCGCAAGCTGGTGGAGGCCTTCGAGAACCGGCTGCGGGTGCACTGAGTCCCGTCACAGTCCGAGCAGGCGCGCCGCGGTCCGACCGAGGACCGCGGCGCGCACTGTTTCCGCCCGCGTGTCGCCGTCGATCGCCGCGATCCAGTGCGCGCCGCCGAGCCGGCTGATCACGACGGGGCTGCGCGGGTACTTCCGGGCGAGCGTGCCGATGGTCGCCACGTCCGCGGCGGTCGTCGGGGCCTCGCTCGCACCACGACCGGGAGCCCGTCGGCCGCGCAGCACCGGCTCGACCGCGGCTTCCCCGTCCGCCCGGACAGGCCCCGCTCCAGCAGGGCCAGCTGCCCTGACATGGTGGGAAGGTCCAGTCGTGCTGATCGGTGAGCCGGCCCGGCGCACCGGGACGACCGAGCTACCGCGCGGGCCGCACTCCGTCAGGCCATCACGACCGGGTCTCGGCTCGAACGGGCGTGAGGCCGATCGCCAGCACCGGGAAGATCGCGGCCACGCAGAACGCCAGCGCGTAACGCGAATCGCCGATCACCAGGCCCAGCAGCGGTGGGGTCAGCGACGACGCGACGTTCTGCGCGGTGTTCTGCGCCCCCATCGCGCGCCCGGCCCAGTCGGTCCCGGCCAGCTCGGCCGACGCGGTGAACCCGAGCCCGTTGTCCGCCACCGTGATCACCGCGGCCAGGACCAGCGCGAACAACACCACCCACATCCAGCTCACGTCCCCGACGGCGACCAGCAGCATCACCGCCGCGCTCGCCACCGCCAGCTGCCGCATCGGGCGCAGCCTGCTGCCCACCCGGTCCGACCACCACCCCGACACCAGGCGCCCGGCCGCGCCGAGCACCTGCACCGCCGCGAGGAACCAGCCGGCCGCCAGCGCGCTCCACCCGTGCGCCGACACCAGGTACACGGGTGCGAACGCCGACACCGCGAACTGCGGCACCACCAGCAGCGCGCTCGCCCCGTGCAGCCGCCACAGGGTGGGCGTCCGGTACGGCGACGCCGGCTTCGGCGCGCCCGGCTTCTTCTCCGGCCGCGGCGGGTCGATCACCAGCCACGCCACCAGCACGGCGACGACCAGCCCGAACACCGCGGGGAACAGCAGCGCGGTGTGGAAACCGCCGTGCTGCGCCAGCGGCGGCAGGGCCAGTGCCGCGACTCCCACACCGAGCGGCTGCGCGGTCTGCCGGATGCCCATCGCCGTGCCGCGCTCGGCCGGCCCGAACCAGCCCATCACCGCCCGGCCGCTGGCCGCGTTCACCGACGCCGTGAGCGCCCCGGCCAGCAGGAACAGCGCGAACTGGGCGCCGGTGGACGGCGCGGTCAGGCCGGTCACCAGCAGCAGCACCGACGACGCGCCCAGGCCCAGCGCCATCACCACCCGCTCGCCGTAGCGATCGGCGGCCGCGCCCCACAGGATCAGGGTGAACAGCAGCCCGATGCTGGGCGCGGCGACGATCGTGCCCGCCTCGGCGAGCGTCAGGCCACCCGCCCGCATGTCGGGCACCAGGAACGGGATGCCGAAGAGGAACGAGCAGCTCGCGGTCTGGGCGGCGAGACCGAGGGCGAGGATGCCCCACCGGCGCCTACTCCTCGTGTCCAGCACCGCTGTGCCGCCCATCCCGCACCGTCCCAAAATGTGAGAAGTCGTTCCTACATCTTGGACTTTACTCAGCAGGGCTAAGGATCACAAGGGAGTTTCAGATCAGCGCGGCGTAGCCCGGTTTGATCACGTTGTTGATCACCTCGAGCCGTTGATCGAAATCGAGGAACGCCGACTTCATCGCGTTGATCGTGAACCACTGGAAGTCGGCCCACCCGTAGCCGAACGCCTCCGCCAGCGCCGCGAACTCGCTCGACATCGTGCACCCGCTCATGAGCCGGTTGTCGGTGTTGACGGTCACCCGGAAGCGCAACCCGGCGAGTAACCCGATCGGATGTTCCGCGATCGACGGCGCGGCACCCGTCTGGACGTTGGAAGACGGGCAGATCTCCAGCGGGATGCGGCGGTCGCGGACGTAGCTCGCGAGCCGGCCGAGGTGGACCGTCCCATCCGGATCGCGCTTGATGTCGTCGACGATCCGCACCCCGTGCCCGAGCCGTTCCGCGCCACAATGCTGAATCGCCTCCCAAATGGAGGCGAGGCCGAACGCCTCACCGGCGTGAATGGTGAAATGCGCATTGTTGGTGCGCAAATATTCGAATGCGTCGAGGTTGCGGGTGGGCGGGAATCCGGCTTCCGGTCCGGCGATGTCGAACCCGGCCACTCCCGAGTCCCGGTAACGCACCGCGATCTCGGCTATCTCCTGCGCCCGAGCGTGCTGACGCATCGCACACAGCAAAGTACCCATTCGGATGACTTTTCCCTGTTGAGCGGCTCGACGCTCACCCTCCGCAAACCCCGCCTGGACGGCTTCGACGACGGCGTCCAGGGCGAGCCCGCGCTCGGCGAACAGCTCCGGCGCGTAGCGCACCTCGGCGTACACGACACCGTCGGCGGCCAGGTCCTCCACGCACTCCGCGGCCACCCTGACCAGCGCTTCTTCGGTCTGCATGACGCCGCAGGTGTGGGCGAAGGTCTCCAGGTAGGACTCGAGGGAGCCGGAGTCGGCGGCGTCGCGGAACCAGCGGCTCAGCTCGGCCACGTCCGTCGTCGGCAGATCGCGGTATCCGAGCGCGTCCGCGAGTTCGACCACGGTCTCCGGACGGAGTCCTCCGTCGAGGTGGTCGTGGAGCAGGACCTTGGGCGCCCGGCGGATGTTTTCCATGGTCAGGGGCGCGGCAGCGGGGTTGTCTGGCATGCTCCGACGGTACCCCGGCGGCGGTCACCCACCTGGACGCGCGCGCCGCAACTCTCAGCCTCCACTGAAGCTTCAGCCGCCGGCCGGCGCACCCGCATTCGGCCAGTCGGGGTGACCACCGCGTTCCCGCCTTTACGGGGGCGATACCCAGAGCAATTCCGCAATGGTTAAGCTTCGCCCACGTCCCTCTTTCCCCGCCGACGAAGGACACCGAAGTGACCACTGATAACCACATTGGAGCTCCGTCCTTCGACCGGATGCGCAACATGCTGGTGCGCGCGGCCGAAGTCCGCGAGAGCGAGCAGCAGCAGATCTTCGACGCGCTCGACGACATCTACGCGCGGCTGGCTCCGGTCGACTCGCTGGGCGCCGTGCGCAAGCGGCTGTCGGAGCTGCCCGACCGCACCGAGGTCGGTGTGCTGGCCGAGCGCCTGGACGAGGCCATGTCGCGGCTGGAGGCGCAGGACAACGCGCTGGCGGACCTCGCGCGGGCGGTGGAGAGCGTCGTCGACAAGCTGGCGAAGCCGTTCGCCCAGCTCGATGGTCGCCTGGACGGTGTGGCCGCCCGGTTCGAGGCCGTGGCCGGCCGGATGGACGGGCTCGAGGACAAGCTGGAGAACATCCACCGCCGCCTCGACGACCTGAACGGGCACCTGGACAAGCAGGACGCGAAGCTGGATGCCCTGCCGCAGGCCGTGCACGGCCCGGTCAAGGAGCGCATCGAGATGGCCGAGTCGGTCCTGCGCGACCGGGTGGACTCCGGTCTCGGCGAGCTGCGCGAGCGGGTGGACAACGGGGTCGGCGAGCTGCGCGAGCGGGTCGCGAACGGCCTGTCCGAGCTGCGCGGCCGGGTGGACGAGGTGGACACCCAGAACCGTGAGCGCGTCGAGTCGGCCACGCAGGCGCTGCGCGGCGCGATCGACGAGACCGGCGAGATGCTGGACCCGACCGAGCGGCTGGAAGCGCTGTCGTCGCGGCTGGAGCAGATCAGCGGGCGCCTGGACGACCTGGGCGGCCGGATCGACAAGGTGGACGAGGGTGTCGCGGCGCAGTTCGGCGACCTCGGCGGGGTCGTCAAGAGCGGCTTCTCGCGCGTGGAGGGCACGCTCGCGAGCCGTCCGGACACCGACGACGTGAGCTCCGTGGTGCGGCGCAGCAACGAGGAGTCCGAGCGGCGGATCGGCGGCCAGCTCGACGAGGCGATGGCGACGTTCGCGGAGCTGATGCTCGGCGGCGGCCCGTCCGTCCCGCAGATCGCCCCGCCGCCTCCCGCGCAGCGCCAGCCGCGCCGGGCCCGCAACGGCCGGGCGCCGAAGAACGCCGACGTGAAGTCCAAGCCCGAGGGCGACGACTCGGAGGCCTGAGTCCGGTTTCCCGGAAGCCCCGGCACGCGTTCGTCGTGCCCGGGGCTTCCGCGTGTTCTAGGGTGGGCGCCATGTTGCGACTGGGGATCACGGTGCTCGGCGTGAACGACATCGAGCGCGCGACGGAGTTCTGGTCGGCGGCGCTGGGCGTGACCACGAGCAGCGAGTGGGACTACCCGGACTGGCGCACCCTGAGCGACGAACGTGGGCCGGTGCTCGGGTTGATGCACAGCGAGACGCCGGTGCAGCAGCATCCACGGGTGCACCTGGACCTGTTCGTCGACAGCCGCTCCGAGCAGGACGCCGAGGTCGCCCGGCTGGTCGGCCTGGGGGCGACGAAGGTGGACTGGGAGCTGTACCCGGAGGACCCGGACTTCGTGGTACTGGCCGATCCCGAGGGGAACATCTTCTGCGTCGTGGACCTCAGCCACGCCCAGTAAAGCTGACAGCGCCCAACCCCGACGCAGCCAGGCGGCGCGGACCCACCACCGCCCAAACCAGAAGCCGGCCACGCAAGCCGACCCACCGCCCTCACCAGACCTCCGGCGGCCGGCGACGCTAGGCGAGGTGCGACGTCACCAGACCTCCCCCGCACCTCCAGGCGGCCGGCGACGCCAGGCGAGGTGCGACGTCACCAGACCTCCCCCGCCCCCGATCCCCAGCCCGCCTTTGGTCGCCGATCAGGCGTGTCAAGGTACTCTTTCCCGCCTTGACACGCCTGCTCGGCGACCGAAACCCTCCAACCGGAGGGGGCGGGGGAGGTCGGCACCCAAGGCGACCACCCAGCGCCGTAGGCGCCTTCTTTTCAGCGCGCAAGCGCGGCTTTAAAGATCAAAAGATGTCCTCGCCGGACGGGCAGGCTCCGGGATGACCGGGGATGCAGGCCGGGTCACCTCATGCAGTGGGTCGCTGGGTGGTCATCCCGTCGCCTGCATTGAGGCCTATCACTGTGAGCCAGGCCCGCACGCTTTGGTTCTTCGGCCGCCGGACCCGGCGCAGGGTGCGGGCCTGGCTCACAGTGATCTGACGGCCTCAGGCGACGGGATGACCACCCAGCTCCGTTTTGGAGCAGGGCGCTTCGCGCCGCTCAGGTGATGCGGTCCAGGATCAGGTCCCGCTTCTCCGGTGGGGAATCGGCGATGCCGATCGCGTCGGTGAGGGCCTCGCGAGCCGCCGGGACCGCGTCGGGCGTGTTGGTGTGCAGCTCCAGCAGCGGCTGCCCCTTGGCGACCCGCTCCCCCGGCTTCGCCAGGCAGAGGACCCCGGCGGCGTGCTGCACCGGGTCTTCCTTGCGCGCCCGGCCCGCCCCCAACCGCCACGCCGCCACCCCGACGGCGTAGGCGTCCACAACGGACAGATACCCGTCCGAAGGCGCTTCCACCACGCTCACGTGCGCGGGCCTGGGCAGGGGCGCGGACGGGTCACCACCCTGCGCCGCGATCATCCGGCACCACGTCTCGTACGCCTCGCCGGACGCCAGCACCTCCGCCGGATCCACCGGGAGCCCGGCCAGGGCCAGCATCTCCCGCGCCAACGCCACCGTCAGCTCCACGACGTCGGCCGGCCCACCACCCTGCAGGACCTCGACCGCCTCCGCGACCTCCACCGCGTTGCCGACCGCCGCGCCCAGCGGCGTGTTCATGTCCGTCAACAAGGCCGTCGTCGCCACACCGTGCGCCGTGCCGATCTCGACCAGCGTCCGGGCCAGCTCCGACGCCTCCTCGACGCTCTTCATGAACGCCCCGGACCCCGTCTTCACGTCCAGGACCAACCCGGCCGAACCCTCCGCGATCTTCTTGCTCATGATCGAGCTCGCGATCAACGGGATCGACTCGACTGTGCCCGTCACGTCCCGCAACGCGTACAGCTTCCGGTCCGCCGGCGCCAGCCCCTCCGTGGCCGCGCAGACCACCGCGCCCACGTCGTTCAGCTGCCGCACGATTTCGTCCACGGACAACGCGGCCCGCCAACCCGGGATCGACTCGAGCTTGTCCAGCGTGCCGCCCGTGTGGCCCAGCCCGCGACCGGACAGCTGGGGCACCGCCGCCCCGCACGCGGCCACCAGCGGGGCCAGCGGCAAGGTGATCTTGTCGCCGACCCCACCGGTCGAGTGCTTGTCCACCGTCGGACGATCGACGTCCAGTGACAACCGCGAACCGGAGTCGATCATCGCGCCGGTCCAGGTCGCCGTCTCCCGCGCGTCCATCCCGCGCAGGAACACCGCCATCGCCAGCGCGGCCATCTGCTCCTCGGCCACGTCGCCCCGCGTGTAGGCGTCGACGACCCAACGGATCTGCTCGTCGCTCAACGCGGCGCCGTCACGCTTCGCCCGGATGACGTCGACCGCCGCGAACGCTGTCACGGCAGGTCCGCGGGACCGAAGGCGTCGGGCAGCACCGAGGTCATCGGCAGGACCCCGGACGGCGTGTCCACCAGACACGACCCACCGCCCAGCTCGAACAGGATCTGACGGCACCGGCCGCACGGCATCAGCAGGTCACCGTCGCCCGACCGGCACGCCACCGCCACCAGACGCCCGCCACCGGACAGCCGCAGCTGCCCGGCCATCGTGCACTCCGCGCACAACCCGAGGCCGTAGGAAGCGTTTTCCACGTTGCACCCGACGACCACCCGGCCGTCGTCCACCAGCCCGGCGACGCCGACGTGCAGACCCGAGTAGGGCGCGTACGCGCTCTTCGCCGCCAGCACCGCTCGAGCGCGCAGCGCCTCCCAGTCGATCTCGCTCACTAGTCCCCCTCACCACGCCGGTACCGGGCACCGCCGGCCTTGGGCGGCCTGAGTCGCTGCGAGGCCACCGCCAGCACGATCAACGTCACGACGTGCGCGGTGTACGGGGTCAGCTCGCTGGGCAGCGTGTCGTTGGACCAGTAGATCCAGTACAGGATCCCGGCGCCGGCGACACCGAGCGCCGCCGCGATCCACTGCCGCCGGATCAGCTGCACCACCACGATCACGACCAGCAGCAGCACCACGCCGTACAACAGCGCGAGCACCGCCTTGCCGCCGCCGGAGAGCTGCAGACCGTCCGCGTACCCGAACAGCGCCGCACCACCGAGCAGCCCGCCCGGCCGCCAGTTGCCGAAGATCATCGCGGCCAGGCCGATGTAGCCGCGGCCGTTGGTCTGGTTCTCCAGGTAACCGCCGCCGCCCTGGAGCAGCACCAGCGACGCGCCGCCCATGCCGGCCAGTCCGCCGGAGATCAGCACGCCGAGGTACTTGTGCGCGTACACGTTGATGCCCAGCGACTCGGCCGCCACCGGGTTCTCGCCGCACGACCGCAGCCGCAGCCCGAGCCGCGTCCGCCACAGCACCAGGTAGCTCACGGGCACCAGCAGGATCGCGATCATGGTCAACGGCGCCACCCCGGTCACCAGCCCGTTGATCAGGCCCGCCGCGTCCGAGATGAACACGCGCTGCTGGTCCTCGAGGCGGGTGAGCCAGTTCGACAGGAACGTCGCCGAGTAGGTGTCGAACGTCGGCACCGTGGGCGACTGCCGCGGGTTGCCGGACAGCGGCTCGAAGATCAGCGTCGCCAGGTACTTCGCGACGCCCAGCCCGAGCAGGTTGATCGCCACACCGGAGACGATGTGGTTGACGTTGAACGTCACCGTCGCGATCGCGTGCAGCAGGCCACCGAGCGCGCCGAACAGGATCGCCGCGCCCAGGCCCGCCCACGGGCCGCCGTAGTAGGCGCCCCACGCCGCACCCCAGGTGCCGAGGATCATCATGCCCTCGAGACCGATGTTCACCACGCCGCCGCGCTCGGACCACAGCCCGCCGAGGGCGCACAGGAGGATCGGCAGCGCCAGCCGGAGCGCGGTCTGCGCGGTGTTGGTCGAGGTCAGGGTGTTGACCCCGGTGAAGTACGACGCGGCGGAGAGCACCGCGACGATCCCGACCGCCCAGATGATGCCGCGCGCCCAGCCGGGGATCCGGCGCTTGCGCGGGGTGGGCGGAACCGTCATCGGCGCCTCGGTCTCGGTCGCGAGACTCATACCGCACCCCCTTCGCTCACCGGAGCCGGGCGGCCGCCCGACAACGCGCGGCCGACGCGGCGCTGCGCGGCGGCCAGGTCGGCCCGCTTCACGATCTCGTACGCCACGACGACCGACAGCACGATCGCGCCCTGCATGATGGTCGCGATCTCCTTCGGCACGTCGACCTGCTCCAGCGACACCGCCGACTTGTCCAGGAACGCCCACAGCAGCGCGCCGAGCGCGATCCCGCCGGGGTGGTTGCGGCCCAGCAGCGCGACCGCGATGCCGGTGAAGCCGTAGCCCTGCGTCGAGGTGATGGCGTAGGTGTAGTCGCGGCCGACGAGCTCCGGGATCGCGACCAGCCCGGCCACCGCGCCGGAGAGCAGCATCGCGATCAGCGTCATCTTCTTCGCGTTCACCCCGCCCGCGGCCGCCGCCGTGGTCGACTCACCACTGGCCCGTAGCTCGAACCCGAACCGGGTGCGGTTGAGCATGAACCAGTAGGCGAAGCCGATGACCGCGGCGATGATCACGAACCCGAACAGCTTCGCGTCGCCGATCGGGATGTTCGGCACCCGGCCGGACGGCGCGATCTCCTCGGTCTTGAGGTTGTTCCCGGTCAGCACCCCGAACTGGTCGGGGTTGATCAGGAACGCCACGATGCCGCCGACGATCGCGTTGAGCATGATCGTCGAGATGACCTCGCTGACGCCGCGGGTCACCTTGAGGATCGCCGGCACCGCCGCGTACAGCGCCCCGGCCAGCAGCGCGACCAGGATGATGAACACGACGTGGATGACCGGCGGCAGCACGACGGCCCCGCCGATGATCGCGGCGACCACGGCCGCGAACCGGTACTGGCCCTCGACACCGATGTTGAACAGGTTCATCTGGAAGCCGATGGCCACCGCGAGCCCGGACAGGTAGTAGACGACCGCCAGGTTCACCGTGTCCACGGCGGTGGTGCCCTTGAACAGCTGACCGATCATGGTGCCGTAGGCCTGCAGCGGATCGGATCCGGAGATCAGCAGCGCGATCGAGCAGATCAGCACCGAGAACACGATCGCCAGCAGGGGTGGCAGCACCTTGGTGCGCCAGGAGGTCACGCGGCTTCCTCCGCTCCGGTCATGGCCGAACCCAGTTCCGTCGGGGTGACGGTGGCGGGGTCGGCTTCGCTCACCAGTCGTCCGCGCAGCATGACGCGGATGGTGTCGGACAGGCCGATCAGTTCGTCGAGGTCGGCGGAGATCAGCAGCACGGCGAGGCCGTTGCGGCGGGCCTGGCGGATCTGCTCCCAGATCAGCGCCTGCGCGCCGACGTCCACACCGCGCGTCGGGTGCGAGGCGATCAGCAGCACCGGGTCACCGGACAGCTCGCGGCCGACCACCAGCTTCTGCTGGTTCCCGCCGGACAGCGCCGCCGCCGGCACCTCGATGCCGGGCGTGCGGACGTCGTAGTCGGCGACGATCCGCTCGGTGTCCTTGCGGGCACCGGCGATGTCCAGCAGCTGGCCCTTCGAAACCGGCCGCCGGGTCTGGTAGCCCAGGATCCGGTTGGCCCACAGCGGCTGGGTCAGCAACAGGCCGTGCCGGGTGCGGTCCTCCGGCACGTAGCCGATGCCGGCCTCACGGCGGGCCAGCGTGCCCAGGCCGGTCAGGTCCCGCGCCTCGCCGCCGGCCTCGACCAGCTCGATCGTGCCGCCACTGGCCTTGCGCATGCCCATGATCGTCTCGACCAGTTCGGTCTGGCCGTTGCCCTCGACACCGGCGATGCCCAGCACCTCGCCCGCGTGCACGGTGAAGGTGATGTCCGAAAGGACGGCCCGCGCGGTGTCATTCGTCCCCTCGGCGACCAGCCGCAGGTCCTTGACCCGCAGCACGTCCCGGTCGGTCACGGTCGATTCGCGCGTCTCCGGGCTGGGCAGCTCGGACCCGACCATCATCTCGGCGAGCTCACGCGAGGAGATCTTCTTCGGGTCGGCCGTGCCGACCGTGGTGCCGCGCCGGATCACGGTGACGGTGTCGGCGATCGCGCGGACCTCGTCGAGCTTGTGCGAGATGAAGATGAAGGTGAAGCCCTGGGCCTGCATGCCGCGCACCGTCTCGAACAGCGCCTCGACCTCCTGCGGCACCAGCACGGCGGTGGGTTCGTCGAGGATGACGATCCGGGCGCCGCGGTAGAGCACCTTCATGATCTCCACGCGCTGCCGGTCGGCGACACCGAGCGTCTCGACCAGCGCGTCCAGCGGCGCGGACAGCCCGACCTGCTTCTCCAGCTCGGCCAGCTTCGCGCGCGCGGCGCGGCCGATGCCGTTGAGGTTCTCGGCACCGAGCAGGACGTTCTCCCGCACGGTGAGGTTGTCGGCGAGCATGAAGTGCTGGTGCACCATGCCGATGCCCGCGCGGATCGCGTCCTGCGGGTTGCGCAACCGGATCTGCTCGCCGTTGATCGCGATCGTGCCCTCGTCCGGCGGCTGCATGCCGTAGAGGATCTTCATCAGGGTGGACTTGCCGGCCCCGTTCTCGCCGCAGATGGCGTGGACCTCGCCGGACGCCACGGTGAGGTTGACGTCGGAGTTGGCGACCACGCCGGGAAAGCGCTTGGTGATGCCGCGCAGCTCGACGGCCGGTGGTGAGTTCGTCATGAGACCCCCGGAAACGGCGTACGGGGCCCGGGAAGGGATCACCTTCCCGAGCCCCGGACGCGGCGATGGATCGTTACTTCTGCGGCGTGGTCGGGACCTTGATGCTGCCCGAGATGATCGCCTGCCGGTAGCCCTCGAGCTGCGGCTTGATGTCGTCGACCCGGCCACCGGAGGTGGAGTAGCCGACACCGTCGACCGACAGGTCGAACCGCTTCGGCAGCGAGCTCAGCGTGTTGCCGGCCAGCGCCTGGATGTAGTCGAACACGGCCACGTCGACCCGCTTGAGCATGGAGGTCATGATGACGTCCTTGTACTCGGCCACGGTCGCCTGGTTGTACTGGTCGGAGTCGACGCCGATCGCCAGGCCCTTGGCCGCGCTCGCGGCCTGGAAGACGCCCTTGCCGGAGGCGCCGGCGGCCTGGTAGACCACGTCGGCGCCGGCGGAGAACTCGGCCGCGGCCTTGATGTTGCCCTTGGCCGGGTCCTGGAACCCGGTGTTGTCACCGGCCGGGGTCAGGTAGTCGCTGGTGATCTGCACCTTGTTCGACGCGGCCTTCGCGCCCGCGACGAAGCCGGCCTCGAACTTCTGGATCAGCGGGGTGTTCACGCCGCCGACGAACCCGACGTGGCAGTTCTTGCTCTTGTAGACCGCGGCGACACCCACCAGGAAGGAGCCCTGCTCCTCGGAGAAGACCAGCGGGGTGACGTTCGGCGCGGTCACCGAGTCGTCGTCGACGATCGCGAACTTGGTGTTCGGGAACTTCGGCGCGACCGCCTGCACGGCGCTGGCGTAGGCGAACCCGACGGCCACGATCGGGTTGTACCCGTCGGTGGCCAGCTGGGTCAGGCGCTGCTCCTTGGCGGCCTCGTCCTCGGTCGGCGACGCGGTGCTCTCCCGGACGTCCTTGACGCCGAGCTCGCTCTTGGCCTTGTCCACGCCCGCGGCCGCGGCGTCGTTGAACGACGCGTCGCCCCGGCCCCCGATGTCGAACGCGAGACCGACCCGCAGCGCGCTGGCGTCGACCTTGGCGCCGGCGGCGCTCGAACTGGTCGACGCGGCGGTCGCCGCGGGTGCCTGGGCCGTGACGCAGGACCCGGCCGCGGCGTTGTTGTTGTTGCTGCTCCCACTGTTGCCGGAGTCCTTGGCACACCCTGTCAGCGCGAGTGCCGCCGCCATCGCGGTGGCGGCCAGCGTGGTGGCACGCGTCTTACGCACCCTGTCTCTCCCTCCCCGCTGTGTTCCAGCGGACCCGAGAACCGACCCGGCTCAGGTGCCGGGCTCGACGGGCGAACGGTACCCGCCTGTGAGCAAATGGCCATGCCAGAGCCACAGCACGTAACCTAAACGTTTGCTTGCTGTCCGGCACGGCGACAGTTCAATCACATGGAGTCACCCCCTCCCCACCGGGTGAGCGAGATTCACACCACGTCGCGGGGCGCCGTGACCGGCCGCAACACTCTGAGACGCAGGACACGCGGCCTGTGTCTGGTCGATCACACACACCAACCACAGGTTGAGTGCGGTATGGCGACCGGGTCTAGCATCCCCTTTATCCAAGCTCGATGGCCTTGAACACCCCGCCGGGGCGCCTGCGAAGTCCCAGGTGGACGCTCCCCGCGGCCCGGTGGATTCGCAGGTCAGCCGGGCACAGTCCAACCACGACGTTGGAGGCCGTACACCGATGTCCACCACGGCGAGCACCGCCGCCGACCAGACGGCGGCGGAGGCGAGCGATCGGGCGGGTGCCTCACGCCGGAGCGGGACCTTCTACCGGGGCGACCCCGGCATGTGGTCCTGGGTCCTGCACCGGATCACGGGCGTGCTCACCTTCTTCTTCCTGTTCGTCCACGTCCTCGACACCGCGCTGGTGCGGGTGTCGCCCGACACCTACAACGAGGTCATCGAGACCTACAAGACCCCGCTGGTCAACCTCATGGAGGTCGGCCTGGTCGGCGCCGTGCTGTTCCACGCGCTCAACGGCATCCGGGTCATGCTGGTCGACTTCTGGTCGAAGGGCACCAAGTACCAGAAGCACATGCTGTGGACGATCGCCGTCATCTGGGTGGTCGTGATGATCCCCGGTGCGATCGCGATGCTGTGGCGCACGGCGTCGGAAATGTTCGGAGGCTGAGCGAGAGATGGCTACCGAGACCCTCGCACTCGACAAGCCGCGCTCGCCGCGGCGCCCCGCCGCCCGGCGGAGCAACTTCGAGCTCTACAGCTGGCTGTTCATGCGGATCTCCGGCCTCGCGCTGGTCGTCCTGGTGCTCGGCCACCTGTTCATCATGAACATCCTCGACGGCGGCGTGCACCGCATCAACTGGGGCTTCGTCGCCGGCCGCTGGTCCTCGCCGTTCTGGCAGTTCTGGGACCTGGCGATGCTGTGGCTGGCCCAGATCCACGGTGGCAACGGCCTCCGCACGATCATCGACGACTACGCCCGCAAGGACAGCACGCGCTTCTGGCTGAAGATCGTGCTCTACGTCGCGATGGTCATCATCCTGTTCGTCGGCACCCTGGTGATCTTCACCTTCGACCCGAACATGGCCGGCAGCTGACCCACCACCACCCGAGGAAGAAGCGGACATGCAGTTCCACAAGTACGACGTGGTGATCGTGGGCGCCGGTGGCGCCGGTATGCGCGCCGCCATCGAGTCGGGCCAGCGCGCCCGCACCGCGGTCCTCACCAAGCTCTACCCCACCCGCTCCCACACCGGCGCGGCGCAGGGCGGCATGTGTGCCGCGCTGGCCAACGTCGAGGAGGACAACTGGGAGTGGCACACCTTCGACACGGTCAAGGGCGGCGACTACCTGACCGACCAGGACGCGGCGGAGATCATGGCCAAGGAGGCCATCGACGCCGTACTCGACCTGGAGAAGATGGGCCTGCCGTTCAACCGGACGCCGGAAGGCAAGATCGACCAGCGCCGGTTCGGCGGTCACACCCGTGACCACGGCAAGGCCGCGGTGCGCCGGGCCTGCTACGCGGCCGACCGCACCGGGCACATGATCCTCCAGACGCTGTACCAGAACTGCGTCAAGCACGGGATCGAGTTCTTCAACGAGTTCTACGTGCTCGACATGATCACGACCGAGACCGAGAACGGGCCCGTCGCCACGGGCGCCGTCGCCTACGAACTGGCCACCGGCGAGCTTCACGTCTTCCACGCCAAGGCGGTCGTGTTCGCCACCGGCGGCTTCGGCAAGGTCTTCAAGACCACGTCGAACGCGCACACCCTCACCGGTGACGGCATGGGCATCTACTACCGCAAGGGCCTGCCGCTGGAGGACATCGAGTTCTACCAGTTCCACCCGACCGGCCTGGCCGGCCTGGGCATCCTGCTCACCGAGGGTGCCCGCGGCGAGGGGGCGATCCTGCGCAACGCCTCGGGTGAGCGGTTCATGGAGCGCTACGCCCCCACCATCAAGGACCTCGCGCCGCGCGACATCGTCGCCCGGTCGATGGTGCTCGAGGTGCTGGAGGGCCGCGGGGCCGGCCCGCACAAGGACTACGTGCTCCTGGACTGCACGCACCTCGGTGCCGAGGTCCTGGAGACGAAGCTGCCGGACATCACCGAGTTCGCCCGCACCTACCTGGGCGTGGACCCGGTGAAGGAGCCGGTGCCGGTGTACCCGACCGCGCACTACGCGATGGGTGGCATCCCGACGAACGTCCACGGCGAGGCCCTGCTCGACAACGACACGGTCCTGCCCGGCGCGTACGCCGCCGGTGAGGTCGCGTGCGTGTCCGTGCACGGCGCGAACCGCCTGGGCACCAACTCGCTGCTGGACATCAACGTGTTCGGCCGCCGCGCCGGCATCGCCGCCGCGGAGTACGCGAACGGGCACGACTTCGTCGAGCTGCCGGAGAACCCGGCCAAGATGGTCGAGGGCATGGTCGACCACCTGCGCACCGCCCACGGCGGGGAGCGGGTGGCCGACATCCGCACCGAGCTGCAGCAGACGATGGACACCAACGCGGCCGTGTACCGCACCGAGGACACGCTGAAGACCGCGCTGACCGACGTCCAGCGGCTCAAGGAGCGCTACGGCCGGATCTCGATCCAGGACAAGGGCAAGCGGTACAACACCGACCTGCTGGAGGCGATCGAGCTGGGCTTCCTGCTCGACCTGGCCGAGGCGCTGGTCAACGCCGCTCTGGCGCGCAAGGAGTCGCGCGGCGGTCACGCCCGCGAGGACTACCCGAACCGGGACGACGTCAACTTCATGCGGCACTCGATGTCGTACAAGATGCTGCCGGACAAGCCCGACCCGGATGCCCCGCTGGGCATCAGCGGGTTCACGGCCGACATCCGGCTGGACTACAAGCCGGTGACCTTCACCCGGTACGAGCCGATGGAGCGGAAGTACTGATGACCGCGGTAGCCGAACAGAACACCGTCAACGGGATTCCCGCGCCGGAGGGCTCGGTCACCATCACGGTGAAGATCCAGCGGTACAACCCCGAGGTCGACGACGCGCCGCACTGGGAGTCCTACGACGTCCCGGCGCTGCCGACCGACCGGGTGCTGAACCTGCTGTTCAACATCAAGAACTACGTGGACGGCACGCTGTCGTTCCGCCGGTCGTGCGCCCACGGCATCTGCGGCTCGGACGCGATGCAGATCAACGGCATCAACCGGCTGGCCTGCAAGGTGCTGGTCAAGGACCTGCTGGCGAAGGACGGCAAGGAGACCACGGTCACCGTGGCCCCGATCAAGGGCCTGCCGACGCTGAAGGACCTCTACGTCGACATGGAGCCGTTCTTCGAGGCGTACCGGGCGGTCAAGCCGTACCTGATCACCTACGGCAACGAGCCCACGCGCGAGCGGATCCAGTCGGCGGCCGACCGCGAGCGGTTCGACGACACCACGAAGTGCATCCTGTGCGCGGCGTGCACCTCGTCGTGCCCGGTGTACTGGAACGACGGGTCGTACTTCGGCCCGGCGGCGATCGTCAACGCGCACCGGTTCATCTTCGACAGCCGCGACGAGGGTTCCGAGGAGCGGCTGGACATCCTGAACGACGCCGAGGGCGTCTGGCGCTGCCGGACGACCTTCAACTGCACCGACGCGTGCCCGCGTGGCATCCAGGTGACGAAGGCGATCCAGGAGGTCAAGCGGGCGCTGCTGTTCAAGCGCGTCTGAGGTTTCCGCACGCGAAACGGTCCCCTCGCTCGACGGCGAGGGGGCCGTTTCGTCTCTCAGACGCGGCGGCCGCGTACGGCCGGCACGATGATCGCGGCCAGCACGACGACGCCGGCGCCCGCCGCCCAGTAGGGCCAGACCGGGCTCTCCGCCGCGGCGGCCTCGGCAGGCACCGCTTCGGCGGTCTCGGTGGGCTTGTCGCCGCCGAAGACGCCGCCGGCCGGGGAGGTGTAGGCGGGACCGGGTTCGGGCGTGCCGGCGACCGTGAGGTCGAGCGTGACCGGCACCGGCACGTCCTCGCCCGCGTCGAAGGTCGCGCCCAGCTTGACCGCGATGTAGTACCAGCCCGCGACGGCCTGGGTGCGAACCTTCGAGTTGTCGGCGTCACGGTTGTGGTAGCGCACCGGGGCCGTCGCGATCGGCCCGTTCGTCGGCAGCGTGCCGCCGGAGCCGGTGAAGACCGTGGTGTCGGAGGCGATCTCGGCGCGGTACGGGTTGTAGGCGGTCGTGGCGATGTTGGACACGTTGTCGACGCCGGTGCCGCCCGCCTGTCCGAAGTGGACCTGGTACGCCAGGCCTTGCCCCCAGCCCAGCTTGACGCGGTAGAAGACGTACTCGCCGCGCTGCAGCGTGTCGGTGTAGCGGCCGCTGCCCGCCAGCGGCGCGGCGACGTTGAACGAGCCGCCACCGACGACCGGTGTGCCTTCACCGGCCGGTTCGGCGAGGGCGGTCGTGGGCAGCACCGCCCGCGGACCGCCGTCGGTGACCTCGGGCTCGACGCCGACGAGCAGCTCGACCGGCAGCCGCTCGGGCACCTCGGCCGACACGCGGCTCCAGGTCAGGGCGAAGTAGTACCGGCCGGCGCCGCGGCAGTTGCCGGAGCTGCTGCGGCCCGTCTTCGGCTCGGTCGCGCCGTCCCACGCCTTCGCGATGGTCAGGGCGACGCCGTCGCTGGACATCGTGGCCTGCTCGGACTGGAAGACGTGGCAGTCCTCGCCGTTCGCGCCGTACACGCGCAGCTGCAGGGAGTTGATGTCGTCGAGCCGGTCGACGTCCGGCAGCCGCGGGAACGACATCGTGCCGCTGAAGTAGGCGGTGGCGCCCTGCGGGACGTCGACGGCGTAGTAACGGGTTTCCCGCTGGCCGATGGTGTCGAGGTGCTGCCCGTTGCCGGCGACGGGGGCGGTGTTCCAGCTCGCGGTGCCGGTGATCGGGGTGCCGGCGGGTTCGTAGGTGCGCAGGGCGGTCGAGGTGACGCGCGGCAGGATGCGCTCGAGGGTCTTGCCGTCGGGCGCGTCGCTGTAGGTGCCGCCGGTGACCTGGGCGATGCAGGTGAGCTGCTGCCGGGACTTCTCGTCGACGTCGAAGCCGACCGTGTGGACGACGATCCGGGTGCCCTGCCGCGTCAGTTCCGCGGCGACCTCGCACGGGTCGGGCGGCGCGCAGGTGTCCTCACCGTCGGAGACGAGCACGACCGCGCGCGGGCCGGCCCCGGGAAGCGCGTCGGCGGCCGTGCGCAGCGCGGTGCCGATCGGGGTGTAGCCGCTGGGCCGGATGCCGTCGACGGCCGCGGTGAGGGCGGGTTTGTCGATGGTCCGCGGTGGTTGCAGGACCTGGACGTCCTGGCAGCCCGCGGACTTCTCCGCGTCCGCGGAGCCGGTGCGGGTGCCGTAGACGGTGAGGCCGACCTCGGCCTCCGCCGGTGCCGACCCGATGAACCGCTTGAGGGCCGTTTTCGCGGCGTCCATCTTCGTGCCGCTCGCCGGGTCGGCCTGCTTCATCGAGCCGGAGCCGTCGAGGATCAGCATGGTCGGGGCGTAGCCGGCTTCCTGGGCCCGCGCGACGGGCGCGAGCCCGAGCGCGACGAGGGCGGCCACGGCCACCGGCAGGAGCTTCGAAAGTCGGAACATGATCCCCCATCCGTGTCAGCGATGCGCCTTGGATGCGATCGCAAACGGACGGGTTCCGGTGAGTTCCGTCAGGCGCGGAAGATGGCAGGCAGCGGCGTGGGGCTGAAGCCGGGTTCGCGGAAAGCCGGTCGGCGTACTCGAGGAGCGGCGGGGACCGCAGGACCCACCGCCGGGTGGCTTCGCCGGTCAGGCGTCGACCTTCGCGCGGCGTTTCGTGCGCAGCCCGCGCCAGCCGATGACCCCGATGATCGTGCCCAGCACGAAGGACACGATGGCCAGGATCAGGTGCACGACGAAGAACCCGGTGGCCGACCCGTCGGGTGCCCACGAGTTGTCGCTGGCCCACAGGTTCTTCACGAACGTGATCCAGATGATCCAGGACCAGATCCCGAATCCGAGCAGGAACAGCGCCGTACGTCGAGACATGGTCCGAGTATCCCCCGATCGGATCGGGGCGCCGCGGCGGGGAACCCGTCCGCGCGTCCTCTAGCCTGCTTTGGTGCGACGCGGTTTCCTGCTCTCCCTCGTTCTCGTTGTGCTGTCCGGTCTCGTGCCGTTCGCCGGCACCGCGGCGGCCGCTTCCGCCGTGTGCCCGGACGCGGTCGCGCCGCCACCACCGGTAGACACCTCCGAGCAGCCACCGCCCGGCGTGGCCTCGCCCGCCCCGCTGCCCGTCCCGAAGGCCGCGGTCGGTGGCGCGCGCATGGCCGAGTGCGGTGTGGTCGCCCCGGCCGGCGCCGCGGCCCCGCCGGACACCACCGCCGCCTCCTGGGTGCTGCAGGACCTCGACACCGGCGAGGTACTGGCCGCGAAGAACCCGCACGCCCGCGAGCGGCCGGCGTCGCTGATCAAGACGCTCCTCGCGCTCGTCGTGATCCGCGAGATGAAGCCCGACCAGGTGCTCGTGCCCACGGTCGAGGACGCCAGCCAGGAATGCACCTGCGTGGGCCTCGTCGCGGGCGGCCGGTACACCGTCGACCTGCTGCTGCACGGCCTGCTGATGCACTCGGGCAACGACGTCGCCCACACCTTCGCCACCGCGCTCGGCGGCGTGCCCGCCGCGACCCAGAAGATGAACGCGCTGGCCGCGGAGCTGGGCGCGACGGACACCCGCGCGGCGACCCCCTCCGGCCTGGACGGTCCGGGCATGTCGGCGTCGGCCTACGACCTGAGCCTGATCTTCAACTACGGGATGAAGCAGCCGGAGTTCGCCGACTCGATCCGCACCCGCTCGATCCAGATCCCGGACCAGCCCGGCAAGCCGGCGTTCTCGATCGTCAACGACAACAAGCTGCTGGGCACCTATCCCGGCTTCCTCGGCGGCAAGACCGGATTCACCGACGACGCCCGGCACACCTACGTCGGCGGCGCCGAACAGGGCGGCCGGCGCGTGGCGGTGGTGATGATGCGCGCCGAGAACCGCCCGGCGCAGGTGGTGCAGCAGGCCCGGCAGCTGCTGGACTACGGCTTCGCCCTGATGAAGACCAACGCCTCCCCGGTCGGCCACCTGGTGTCGCCGGAGCAGGCGGCCGAGATCACCGGTTCCGCCGCGGCCGACGGCGTGAGCGGCACGAACGCCGCCGCGGAGGACCCGTTCGGCGTCACCGGCTGGATCCTGACGCTGGTCGTGGCGGCGATCATCGTGGCCGGCTTCGTGATCGGGCACTACCGCAAGAAGGGCCGGCAGCTCCAGCACCACTGAGGGCTTCGCGGCCGGGTGAGGGCGCGGGCCTCGGCCGCCGGCTCAGCCGCGGCGACGTCCCAGCCAGGCCAGGACCGCGCCGGCGCTGAACGCACCGGCCACCACGCCGGCCCCCGGCCCGCGCCGAACCTCGACGGTCGGCCGGATCACCGCCGGGGGCGGCGGCGTGACGCGTTCGACGACGTTCTCCCGCGCGGTCGCCGTCCACGCGGTGACGTACAGCAGGAACCGCGACACCAGGTTCGCGAACACCAGCAGACCGATGATCGGCCCGAACAGCGCCCCGCTGGGCGAACTGGTGACGCTCGCCAGGTAGATCGACCCGACCTGCTTGAGCACCTCGAACCCCACCGAGGCGATCGCGGCGCCCTTGATCGCGCTGCGCGCCGTCACCTTCTCCCGCGGCAGGCGCGACAGCACCCACAGGAACACGAGCATGTTCGCGAGCAGGCCCAGCACGATCGTCGCCAGGCGGAGGAGGAACAGGGCCCAGCTCTGGTCGTCCAGTCCGACCAGCCGCAGCAGCACGCGGCCGATCCCACCGCCGACCGCGGTCAGGCCGAACGACACCACCAGCGCCAGCCCGAGCCCGCCGAGCGCGAGCAGGTCCTTGATCGTCGTCGACACCAGCGGGCGGCTCTTCTTCTCCTGCCCCCACTGGGCGGTCAGCGCGTCCCGCAGGTTGCTCATCCAGCCGATCCCGGAGTAGAGCGCCAGCAGCAGGCCGAGGACCCCGGTGCCGCCGCGCGAGGCCAGCGCGGTGTCGACGATCTTCGCGACGAAGTCGCCGATACCCGGCGGCGTCGAGGACACGATGCCGTCGCGCAGCTCGTTCAGCGCGGCCGTGTTCCCGGCCAGCACGAACCCGGCGATCGAGAAACCCACCATGAGCAGCGGGAACAGCGACAGCACGCTGAAGTACGTGATCGCCGCGGCGTAGTGGTTGCCGTACCGCTCGCCGAACGCCTCGTTGGCCCGCACCAGGTGGTCGAGCCACGGGTACTTCCGGCGCAGCCTCGGAACCAGCTTTTCCTTCTCGTCCGCCACGGGAAAACGCTAACGACCACGCCCCGACCTCGCAATTCGGGGCCGGGGCGAATCCATTGTGGACGTCAGCGGGCGGGCGGCAGGAAACCGACGCGGTCGAACACGCGCTCGAGCGTCTCCGCCGACACCGCGCGGGCCTTCTCCGAGCCGCGCGCCAGGACCTTGTCCAGCTCGGCCACATCGTCCAGGTAGGACTGGACGCGCTGCTGGATCGGGGTGACCCATTCGACGAGCACCTCGGCGAGGTCCTTCTTCAGGTCGCCGTACCCCTTGCCCGCGTACGCGGCTTCCAGGTCGGCGATCGTGCGGTCGGTCAGCGCCGAGTAGATCGACAGCAGGTTGGACACGCCGGCCTTGTTCTCGCGGTCGAACACGATCTCGCGGCCGGTGTCGGTGACCGCCGAGCGAATCTTCTTCGCCGAGCGCTTCGGGTCCTCCAGCAGCTCGATGATGCCGTTCGGCGAGGACGCCGACTTGCTCATCTTCACCGCCGGGTCCTGCAGGTCGTAGATCTTCGCGGTGCCCTGGGGGATGTGCGGCTCGGGCACGGTGAACGTCTTGCCGAAGCGCTGGTTGAAGCGCTGCGCCAGATTGCGGGTGAGCTCCAGGTGCTGGCGCTGGTCCTCGCCGACCGGCACCGCGTCCGCCTGGTAGACGAGGATGTCCGCGGCCATCAGCACGGGGTAGGTGAACAGCCCGACGCTGGCGTGCTCGCTGCCCTGCTTGGCCGCCTTGTCCTTGAACTGCGTCATCCGGCTCGCTTCACCGAAGCCGGTCAGGCACTCCAGCACCCAGGACAACTGGGCGTGCTCGGGCACCTGGCTCTGCACGAACAAGGCGCTGCGCTCCGGGTCGACGCCCAGCGCGAGCAGCTGCGCGGCCGAGACCCGGGTGCGCTGCCGCAGCACCTTCGGGTCCTGCTCGACCGTGATGGCGTGCAGGTCGACGACCATGTAGAAGGTCTCGTGCGTGTCCTGCATGCGCACCCACTGCCGCAGGGCACCGAGGTAGTTGCCGAGGTGGAACGAGTCGGCCGTCGGCTGGATCCCCGACAGCACACGCGGGCGGGCGGTGGTTTCTGGCGCTTGCGACACGACCCCGATTGTCTCAGGCCCCGCGCACGGCGATGGCAGCGAGGTCGGCCGCCGGACCGCGCAGCCGGTGCCCGGACCGCCAGACCAGCCGGAGGTCGCGGCGCAGGTCGAGCCCGGCGACCTCGACGGCGACCAGCGTGCCCGCCGCGAGCTCGGCGGCGACGGTGTGCGCGCCCAGCACGGCCGGCCCGATGCCCTCCATCACGGCGGACTTGATCGCGGTGGTCGAGGACAGTTCGAGCAGGGGCCCGGCGGGTTCCTCCGGGGCCAGGGCGAGTTCGAGCGCGCGCCGGGTGCCGGAGCCGCGTTCCCGGCTGATCAGGGGCGTCGCGGCCAGCTCGTCCGGCCGGATCTTCCGGCGCCGCCGGGCCCACGGGTGGTCCGGGGCCACGACCAGCTCGAGCGCGTCGGTGCCGACCGTCTCCGCGCGGAGACCGGCCGGCAGGTCGGGACCTTCGACGAACCCGAGGTCGACCTCGCCCGCGAGCACCTGCGCGGCGACCTCGTCGGAGTTGCCGGAGGTGAGCGCCACGGCGGTTCCGGGGTCGAGGCGGCGCAGCGCGGCCAGCCAGCGCGGCAGCAGGTACTCGGCGACGGTGAGGCTGGCCGCGACGCGCAGGTGCTCGTCGCGGCGGGCGCGCAGCGCGGCGATCCCGGCATCGAGGTCCGCGGCCGCTTCGACGACGGGCCGGGCCCAGTCGGCCACGAGCGCCCCGGACTCGGTCAGGCTGGAGCCGCGCGGCGAGCGGTTGACGAGGATCACACCGGTCTGCGTCTCCAGCTGCCGGATCCGGGCGCTCGCGGCGGGCTGGGAGATCCCGTGCGCGCGGGCGGCCGCGCCGATGCTGCCGAGCTGCGCGACCGACAGCAGCAGCTCGAACCCGGCGAGGTCGGTCACGCGCAGAGTCATAGCCTCAGGTTATGGGCTCATCCGCGGGTGATCCCTACCGGCCGCGCGCGCCCGGACCGAAGGTGGGGGCATGCTCGAACGCGCCCCCGCCCTGCCCCGCCCCGGCACGACGCCGAACTGGTTCGCCTCGGTGATGGGCAGCGGCATCGTCGCGACCGGCTTGCCGCGACCGCTGGCGGTGCTGCGGCCCGTCGCGACGGTCGTGTGGGCGCTGGCGGCGATGTGGCTGGTCGTCCTGCTGTGGCAGGTGGTCGCGGACCGGCGCGGGCAGCGGCGACACTTCCGGGACCCGGTGATGATCCACTTCTGGGGCGCGCCGCCGATGGCCCTGCTCACGATCGGCGCCGGCTCGGTGGCGCTGGGCCGGGACTGGTTCGGCGGCGGCGCGCTGGTCGCGGGCGGCGTGTTGTGGGTCGCCGGGACCGTGCTCGGCCTGGTGACGGCGGTCGCGGTGCCGTACCGGATGATCGTCGGCCGGGTTCCGGCGGCGGAGGCGTTCGGCGGGTGGTTGATGCCGGTGGTGCCGCCGATGGTCTCGGCCGCGACGGGTGCGGCGCTGGTGCCCCACCTGCCGGCCGGGCAACCGCGGCTCGCCCTGCTGCTGGCCTGCTACGCGATGTTCGGGGTCAGCCTGTTCGCCACGCTCGCGCTGCTGCCGCAGATCTGGCAGCGGCTGGTGACGTCCGGCACGGAGGCGGGGCGGGTGCCCACGCTGTGGATCGTGCTGGGGCCGCTCGGCCAGTCGGTGACGGCGGCGAACCTGCTCGGCGCGGTCGCGCCCGGGGTCCTGCCGTTCGGCCCGGCAGCGGCGGCGTTCGGCCTGTTCTACGGGGTCGCGACGTGGGGGTTCGCGATGCTGTGGCTGGCGATCGCGGCGGCGGTGACCCTGCGGACCGTCCGGGCGGGGATGCCGTTCTCACTCACCTGGTGGAGTTTCACCTTCCCGGTCGGCACCTGCGTCACCGGTTCGAGCGCGCTCGCCGCGGTCACCGGTTCCGCCCTGTTCGACTGCGCGGCGGTGTCGCTCTACGTTTTGCTGATCGGCGCCTGGGTAGTCGTCGTACTGCGAACGGCTCAGGCCGGCGGACGACGGTAGGGGGTGAGCGGCCGCGTGGGCTCGTCGGGGGATTCGACGGGGACGGGGACGACCGCCTCCGCCTGGGCCTTGCGGCGCTGCCGGACGATGCCCAGCGCCATGCCGATGATGCCGAGCAGCACGGCGGCCAGGCCGACGGGGCCCAGCAGCCCGAACGAGACGCCCGCGGGCTCGGCCTGCGAAGCCGGGGCCGCCGCGGCGACGCCGGTGGTCGCGGTGGCCATGATCGCCAGGACCAGGCCGGCCCGCAGTACGTGCACGGTTCGGTTGCGCACCGGTGTGCCTCCTGAGACGAGACTGCCGTTCCAAGGTCGCCGTCACCCTAATGGGTGGCCGTTACCAGCGTGAAAACTACCGAGCGTGTCAAGCCCTGTCGTTCTTGATCACGCGCGGGCAGAGAGTAGCGCCCATTCGGAGTGCCGGAAACGCGGGGGCCATCCCTTCTCGACAACTCTTCTTTTCGGTGCGATGGTTCGGGGATGCTCGACGTGGCAGTGATCGACGACCCGGCCGCCGCCGAGGTGTCGCTGGACCCGATCCGCGCCCGGCTCCTGGCGGAACTGGCCGAGCCGGGCTCGGCGACGACACTGGCCGCCCAGGTGGGCCTGACGCGGCAGAAGGTCAACTACCACCTGCGGGCGCTGGAGCGGCACGGCCTGGTGGAGCTCGTGGAGGAGCGCCGGAAGGGCAATGTGACGGAGCGGGTGCTGCAGGCGACGGCCGCGTCGTACGTGATTTCGCCCGCCGCGCTGGCCGAGGTGGCGCCGGACCCGTCGCGCGCGCCGGACCAGCTGTCGGCCCGCTGGCTGCTCGCGCTGGCGGCCCGGATGGTGCGGGAGGTGGGCCAGCTGATCACGGGCGCGACCGCGGCGCGGAAGCGCCTCGCGACGTTCGCGATCGACTCGGAGATCCGGTTCGCCTCGGCCGCCGACCGGGCCGCGTTCGTGCGTGAACTCGGCTCCACGGTGACGGACCTCGCCGCGAAGTACCACGACGAGAGCGCGGAGGGCGGCCGGCGGCACCGGCTGGTGGTCGCACTGCACCCGAGCCTGAAAACGGTCGGCGAGGAGGGCAAACCGGCACCGCCCGCGTGAGTCCCGCCGAGGCGGGCAGACCGCGGATCAGACCCCGAAATCGACGTCGAACGTCGCGGTGACCGGGGCGTGGTCGGACCAGCGCAGGTCGTAGCTCGGGGCGCGGTCGACCATCACCGACGTGCACCGGTCGGCCAGCGCGGGCGTCGTGACGAGGTAGTCGATGCGCCAGCCCGCGTCGTTGTCGAAGGCCTTGCCCCGGTAGGACCACCAGGTGTACGGGCCGGGCCCCTCCGGGTCGAGCCGGCGCTGCACGTCGACGTACCCGGCCTCGCCGAACACGCGGCTCATCCAGGCCCGCTCCTCGGGCAGGAAGCCGGAGTTCTTCTGGTTGCCCTTCCAGTTCTTCAGGTCGATCTCGGCGTGCGCGATGTTCCAGTCGCCGCCGACGACGACCTCGCACCCGGCCGCCTCGGCCTTGCCGCGCAGCTCGACCAGGTACGGCAGGAACGCGGCCATGAACCGCTCCTTCTCGTCCTGCCGCGGCGTGCCCACGTCACCGCTGGGCAGGTACAGGCTCGCGACGATCACGCCCGGCAGGTGCACTTCGAGGTAGCGCCCGCTGTCCTCGAACTCCGCCTCGCCGAACCCGACCCGCACCTCCGATGGTTCGGCCCGGCTGTACACCGATACCCCGTTGCGCCCCTTCACGGCCGACGGCGCGTGGTGCGCGTGCCAGCCCTCGGGCGCGACGACGTCCTTCGGCAGCTGCCCCGCCTCGGCGCGCACCTCCTGGCACAGGACCACGTCGGACCCGCTCGCCGCGAGCCACTCGACGAACCCCTTCTTGGCGGCGGCGCGCATGCCGTTGACGTTGATTGTCGAGATCGTGAACACGCCCCGCACGCTACCTTCCGCCACCGACGATCCGGCTGCGAGACTGCCGGGCGTGAGCGAACTGACCGTGCTGGGCAGCTGCGGCGCCTGGCCGGAGCCGGGACGGGCGTGCGCGGGGTTCCTCTTGTCCCACGAAGGTTTCCGTCTCGTCCTGGACCTCGGGTACGGCACGATCGGCGCCCTTCTCGGCCGGTGCCCGCGCGGGGAGGTGGACGCCGTGATCGTCACCCACCGGCACCCGGACCACTGCGTCGACGTCAGCGCCCTCGCCCGGGTGCGGCACTACGAGGCGCCGGACCGGCCGAAGATCCCCCTGCACTGCGAGCCCGGCGTGCTGGACGTGCTGCGCGCCCTGGAACCCCGGCCCGACCCCACCACCGTCTTCGAAGTGCGCGCCCCCGAGCCCGGACGGCTCGGACCGTTCCGGCTCGAACCGATCGCGCTGCCGCACCACGTGCCCGTCCACGGCATCCGGCTGGAGGCCCCGGGCCTCACCCTCGCCTACACCGGCGACTGCGGCCCCACGCGGGCGCTGCGCGACCTGGCCCGCGACGCCGACCTCTTCATCGCCGACGCCACGCTGCAGCGGCAACCGCCGGAGGGCAGCGAGCGCAACGTCATGACGGCGACGGAAGCGACGACCTGGGCGCAGGCCGCAGGGGCGCGACGGCTGCTGCTCACGCACATCTGGCCGGGCAGCGACCGGGCCGTCTCCGCCGCGCAGGCCCGCGCGGCGTTCGACGGTGAGGTCCTCGTGGCCGAGGAAGGGCTCGTCGTGGCGCTGTGACTCAGCAGTTGGCGCCGCTCACCGGCTTGAGGTACTCCGCGCTCGCCCACTTGTTCTCGGCGATCTTGCGGAAGCCGTTCTGGACCTCGATCTGCGCGTCGGTCTCGGCGTTCTGGTTGAACTTGCCGACGATCTCCGCACCGGCGTCCGGGGCCGCCCGCACGTTGAGGACGTCGGCCGTCACCGTGACCCGGCAGCCGCCCGGCCCGCCGCCCGAGCCTCCGGAGGCCTGCTGGTCGTTGCCCATCACGTAGATCAGCCCGACTCCGGCGAGGATCGCGACGATGATCAGTGCCCGCTTAGGGATGCCCAGGAACACGGGTACTCCTCACCAGCCGATGTGCCTTCCGGGTAAGGGTAGCCACACTTCACCGCCCGCCGACAGGTCCGCGCGGGCGAACCACCCGAGCGGCGTCACCGGGTGAGCACGGTCGGTGACGAGGGCCCCGTCCACACGCTGTCGTGCCGCACCACCTGAGTGCCGGCGTGGTTCAGGAGGGCGACGGCGACCGGATCCCGTTGCGGATCGAAGGGGCGCTGCACCTTCCACAGGTGGTCGGTCAGCGCCCGCGCCAGGTGCCCGGCGGTCGCGAACCCGGGCACGGCGAGGACGGTCAGCGAGACGATCCGGTCCCCCGGGACCCGGCACACCACGTCGACGCGGCTGCGCACCGCGCCGGTGAGCCGCAGCGCGCGCAGGACGAGCCCGCAGAGCCACTGCGCGAGCACCTCGAGCAGCGCGAACGGCATCAGCACGAGCCACACCAGGATCTGCGCGCCGACGACGACCGCCTCCACGACCTGCCCGACGGCGCCGATGACGAGGATCGCGACCAGCAGCAACGGGCCCAGGTAGAGCCACCGCCAGCCGCTGACCCGCCGGGGGTCGAGCTTGTCCTCGCGCGCGGTCCTCCGCTGCTCGCGCCGCTCCTGGCGCCACTCCGACGGGGTGCGCCTCGTGTCCGTGCGCACGGCGCGGTAGGGGCGGTACTCACCGGACGCGATGTTCACCGGCTGCACGACGCGCTGCCACGGCACGAATCGGCGCTTCAGGGTCCAGACGTGGTCGCCGGGGTGGATCACCTGCACCAGCGCAGTCATACCCCACGCCGGGCGGCCCGGCGCGGACCGGGTCGGCCCCGGTGTGACCAGGCAGCGGCGCCGGACGTGGAAAAGCCCGGTCACCACGGGGGTGACCGGGCTTCTCGCTGTGGCCGGAAAAACGCGGACTCAGCCCTGGGCGATCTTCGCCGCCAGGTTCTGGTCCAGGGTCGCCAGGAACTCCTCCGTCGTCTGGAACGGCTGGTCCTTGCCGACGAGCAGAGCGAGGTCCTTGGTCATCTTGCCGCTCTCGACGGTCTCGACCACGACCTGCTCCAGCTTGTTGGCGAAGCCCACCAGCTCGGAGTTGCCGTCCAGCTTGCCGCGGTGCTCGAGACCCCGGGTCCACGCGAAGATCGACGCGATCGGGTTCGTCGAGGTCGGCTTGCCCTGCTGGTGCTGGCGGTAGTGCCGGGTGACCGTGCCGTGCGCGGCCTCGGCCTCCACGGTCTTGCCGTCCGGCGTGCGCAGCACCGAGGTCATCAGACCCAGCGAGCCGAAGCCCTGCGCCACGGTGTCGGACTGCACGTCACCGTCGTAGTTCTTGCACGCCCAGACGTAGCCGCCCTCCCACTTCAGCGAGGCGGCGACCATGTCGTCGATCAGGCGGTGCTCGTAGGTCAGGCCCTTGGCGTCGAAGTCCGCCTTGAACTCGTTGTCGAAGATCTCCTGGAAGGTGTCCTTGAACATGCCGTCGTAGGCCTTCAGGATGGTGTTCTTCGTCGACATGTAGACCGGCATGCCCCGGTCCAGGCCGTACTGCAGCGAAGCGCGCGCGAAGTCCTCGATGGACTTGCGGTAGTTGTACATGCCCATCGCGACGCCGCCACCCTCCGGGTAGCGGGCGACCTCGAACTCCATCGGCTCCGAGCCGTCCTCGGGCACGTACGTCATGGTCACCGTGCCGGGGCCGGGGACCTTGAAGTCGGTGGCCTTGTACTGGTCACCGTGCGCGTGACGGCCGATGATGATCGGCTTCGTCCAGCCCGGGACCAGCCGCGGGATGTTGGAGATGATGATCGGCTCACGGAAGACGACACCGCCGAGGATGTTGCGGATGGTCCCGTTCGGGCTCCGCCACATCTTCTTCAGGCCGAACTCCTCGACCCGGGCCTCGTCCGGGGTGATGGTGGCGCACTTGACGCCGACGCCGTGCTTCTTGATGGCGTTCGCCGAGTCGATGGTGACCTGGTCGTCGGTGCGGTCACGTTCCTCGATGCCGAGGTCGTAGTACTCGAGGTTGATGTCGAGGTACGGGTGGATCAGTTTGTCCTTGATGAACTTCCAGATGATGCGAGTCATCTCGTCGCCGTCGAGTTCTACGACGGTGCCCTCGACCTTGATCTTGGCCATGAGCCGCGGTGCTCCTCTCGCGGATCTGCGCGTGTCTGTGCAGCACGTCTTATGCGGTACAAGCGTACTGCTATTAGGAGACGAACGCCTTAGGTGGTGACGTAGGTCAGTCTCCCAAAGCCGGTAAGTGGCCGAAGTCACGGCCCCGGGTGCCGCCGTTGCGGGGAGTGCGGGCCGGGCGCCCGTGGTGCCACTATGTCCCCATGCCGAAGAAGCTCCGTCTCACCGGTGACCCCGCCGCGGACGAACTCCTCTCCGCGGACCCGTTCGCCCTCCTCACGGGCATGTTGCTGGACCAGCAGATCGCCATGGAGACGGCGTTCACCGGCCCCAGGAAGATCGCCGACCGGATGGACGGCTTCGACGTCCGCAAGATCGCCGAGTCGGACGTGGACGAGTTCGTCGAGCTGTGCGTGACCCCGCCGGCCATCCACCGCTACGGCGGCTCGATGGCGCGGCGCGTCCACGCCCTGGCCAACCACATCGTCGAGCACTACGACGGCAAGGCCGACCGCATCTGGAAGCAGGGCAAGCCGGACGGCAAGGAAGTCCTGCGCCGCCTCAAGGAGCTGCCCGGCTACGGCGACCAGAAGGCGCGGATATTCCTCGCGTTGCTCGGCAAGCAGCGCGACGTCCAGCCCGAGGGCTGGCGCGAGGCCGCCGGCGCCTACGGCGAGGACGGCTCGCGCCGCTCGATCGCGGACGTCGTCAGCCCGGAGACACTCGCCGAGGTCCGGGCGTTCAAGAAAGCCGCGAAGGCCGCCGCCAAGAAGTGACTCAGCCCGGGTGCGCACCGGCCGTGTCGCGGATTTCGGCGCCCAGACCCGAACCGCCTTCGCGTGCGCAGTGCGCGCAGCAGAAGAACCGGCCCTCGACCTCCACGCCGTGCCCGAGGATGCGGCACCCGCAGTGCTCGCAGTTCGGCGCGATCTTCTGCGCCGCGCATTCCAGGCTGTCGAAGGTGTAGGTGTCGCCGCTGACGGTGCGGACCTCGAAGGACATCCAGTAGTCGTTGCCGCAGACCACACAGGTCGCCATCGTCCCGCTCCTCCTCGATTTCCGTCCTTTTCGCAGAAAGCCTGCGCGCCTGGGGAATACCCGGCAACTTGATCAATTCCCGCCCCGGTGACAATTGCCGGGCACCCGATTTACCCTGGTTCTCGCGGGAGGTGGTCGGTGATGCACGCAGCCGTCGGAGACCGGATCCTGGTCCACGGGCGCACCGTGGGAGCGGCGGAACAACGCGGGGAGATCGTCGAGGTCCGCGGGGACAACGGCGGGCCACCGTTCCTCGTCCGGTTCGAGGACGGGCACGAAGGCCTGATCTTCCCCGGCTCCGACTGCGAGGTCACCCCGGAGCACCCGGCGAACAACCCCTGATCTCGGACAACCCCTCACCCGGACATCCTCGACGAGGCCGCGTTACGTGGGCATGGTCACCCCGCCGGCGGGATGACAGGACCAGCCGGCCCGGTTGAGACTGGATGAAGGACAGCTCGTACCGCCATGGACGGTGATGGGCTGTCCTTATTCGTGCCCGTCGACTGTATCGATGCAGACGTCCCTCGAAAGGAGAACCGTGCCCATCGCGCTGCTCGCGCTCGCCGTCGGTGCCTTCGGTATCGGCACCACGGAATTCGTCATGATGGGTGTCCTTCCGCAGACGGCCGCGACGTTCGGGGTGGACATCCCGACCGCGGGCCACCTCATCTCCGCCTACGCGCTCGGCGTCGTCGTCGGCGCGCCGCTGCTGACCGCCGTCGCCGTGCGGCTGCCGCGCAAGACGATGCTGCTGGCGATGATGGCGCTGTTCACGGCCGGCAACCTGCTGTTCGCCGTCGCGCCGAACCAGGAGTTCGGTGTGGTCTTCCGGTTCCTCGCCGGGCTGCCGCACGGCGCGTTCTTCGGCGCCGGCGCGGTCGTCGCGTCGAGCCTGGTCAAGCCCGGTGACCGCGCCAAGGCCGTGTCGATGATGTTCCTCGGCCTGACCCTGGCCAACGTCGTGGGCGTGCCGCTGGGCACGCTGCTCGGCCAGCAGGTCGGCTGGCGGTTCACCTTCGCCGTCGTCGCGATGATCGGCCTGGTCGCCGTGCTCGCGATCGCCAAGCTCGTGCCGCACCAGGGCCGTCCCGAATCCCCGTCGCTGCGCGGTGAACTCGGCGCGTTCCGCCGCCCGCAGGTGTGGCTGGCGCTGGCGATCGTCACGTTCGGCCTGGGTGGCGTGTTCGCCTGCCTGTCCTACGTCACGCCGATGATGACCGACGTCGCCGGCTACCAGCCCAGCACCGTGACACTGCTGCTCGCGCTCGCCGGGGTCGGCATGACCATCGGCAACCTGCTGGGCGGGCGGCTGGCCGACAAGGCGCTGATGCCGAGCCTGTACGTGGCGCTGCTCGCGCTCGCCGCGGTGCTGGGGGTCTTCACCGTCACCGCGCACAACAAGGTCGGCGCCGCGGTCACGATCTTCCTGGTCGGCATCGCCGGGTTCATGATCGGCCCGATGATGCAGACCCGCGTCATGCTCAAGGCCGGTGGCACGCCGTCGATGGTGTCGGCCGCGGTGCAGTCCGCGTTCAACGTCGCCAACTCGATCGGCGCGTACCTGGGCGGCCTGGTGATCGCGGGCGGGCTCGGCCTGGTCTCGCCGAACTGGGTCGGCGCCGGGCTGGCCGTCGTCGGCCTGACGATCGCGCTGGTGTCCGGTTCGCTGGACCGCCGCGAGCAGGCCCGGCCCCCGGCGATGGCCGAGGCCTGACTCACATGCCGAACGGTCCGTCGGTGATCGTGAAGGCCAGGAAGAGGATCAGCACGCCGAGCCCGGCGTAGCTCAGGACGTCCACCGGGCGGCCGCGGATGGCCAGCAGGCCGGCCCGCACGCCCGGGAGGACGCCCCGCAGGATCGCCGCCACGAGCAGGGCGCCGCCGATGATCGCGGCGCCCTGCCGCCAGTGGTACTGCCAGATCCGCAGCCCGGCGACGAGGACCAGGAGCATCACCAGCAGGAACGGGACCTGCTCGAGGAGCGCCGCGCGGTTACGCCGTGGCGAGTGCACGTTCGGCCGCCTCGACGACGTTGGTGACCAGCATCGCCCGGGTCATCGGGCCGACGCCGCCGGGGTTGGGCGACAGCCAGCCGGCGACCTCCGCGACCGCCGGGTCCACGTCACCGCTCAGCTTGCCCTCGACGTGCGAGACGCCCACGTCCAGCACCGCCGCGCCCGGCTTGACCATGTCCGGCTTGATCAGGTGCGGCACCCCGGCCGCGGCGATCACGATGTCCGCGCGCTTCACCTCGGCCGCCAGGTCGCGCGTGCCGGTGTGGCACAGCGTCACGGTGGCGTTCTCGCTGCGGCGGGTCAGCAGCAGGCCCATCGTCCGGCCCACGGTGACGCCGCGGCCGACGACGGTGACGTTCGCGCCGGCGATCGGCACGTCGTGCCGCTTGAGCAGCTCGAGGATCCCGTACGGGGTGCAGGGCAGCGGCCCGGCCTCGTTCAGGACCAGGCGGCCGAGGCTGACCGGCGCGAGGCCGTCGGCGTCCTTCTCCGGCGCGATGCGCTCGAGGATGCGGCCCGCGTCGAGGTGCTTGGGCAGCGGCAGCTGCACGATGTAGCCGTGGCAGGCCGGGTCGGCGTTGAGCTCGTCGATGACGGCCTCGAGCTTGGCCTGGCTGATGTCGCCCGGCAGGTCGCGGCGGATCGAGTTGACCCCGATCTTGGCGCTGTCGGCGTGCTTCATGCGCACGTACGAGTGCGAGCCCGGATCGTCGCCGACCAGGACGGTTCCCAGCCCGGGCGTCACGCCCCGCTCGGCCAGGGCGGCCACCCGCGGCTTGAGCTCTTCGAAGATGGCGTTCTTGGTCGCTTTGCCGTCGAGAACCGTCGCAGTCACGGCACCCATTCTGGCAAAGGAATGAACCGGCGCTCACGCGAGGACGCCGAAGGACACCATGAGTAGTTCCGCTGAAACCCTTCGTACCTCATTTGATGTATCTGCACTGGTCATTGCCCCTATTGGTGCGGGTGGTGTGCAATCGGATCAGTGACCAGTCAAAATGGCTGCGTGGCGCAACCGACGACCCAGCTGAACGCGACCGAGCAGGACACCCTGGTCAAGCAGATCGGACTGGCCCTGCTGCGGGCCGCTCCGCGGGACTGGCGGCGGGTGACCGCGACCTACCGGGCGGTCGGTCGCTACCACGAGCTGACCGGCGAGGTCCTGCTCGAGGACGGGTCCGCCCAGGAATGGATGGCCACCCACGACATCGCCACGCTGTTCGGCCGGCTGCGCGCCGGGATGTACCGCGAGGGCCGCGGCACCTGGTTCAACGCGCGCTACCAGCTCGACCACCCGTCGAGCTACAACCTCGAGTACGACCGCGACGAGCCGCGGTGGGACCTCATGCCGCCGCCCCAGGCCTACGCCGACGAGCTGCGGATGTTCCCGCGGTCCGAGGACAACGTCCCGGAGTGGCTGATGCGCCGGATGGCCGGCCTCGCGCCCGAGCAGCCCGGCCCGCGCTTCCGGCTCGCCCGGATCTTCGACGGGCACGAGCCCAGCGGCCGCCCGGTGCTCAACCGGCCCGAACTGGACGCCGACGAGCAGCAGCGGGTGCTCGAGTACCTGAACAACGCGCCGGTCGTGCGCGCCGAGCGGGGGTTCGACCTGGACCGGCTGGCGCAGCAGCCCGCGGCGACCGTGCCGGTGGCCTTCCACACCGACGGCACGTGGATCTGGCCGGCCGCGGTCAACTACTACCTGCAGGAGTACGGCGTCGCGCCGGAGGCCGAGCTGGTCCAGCACATCGCCGGGGCCGGGTACGCGCTGCCGGAGGTGCCGGAGCAGACCGTGCAGGCCGCCGCCGGGTACCTCACCCGCGGCACGCCGCCGCCGCGTCCGCCGCGGGGGGTGCCGGAGCAGGCGCCGGCGCCCGCGGACGCCGCGCCGGAGTTCGAGTCGCGCGCGGAGGAGCCGGCGTCGCCCCCGCAGGTGGAGCAGCCGACGACGTTGACGCCGGTGGTCGCCCCGGACGCCGGGCCGCCCACCATGCTGGTCCAGCCGGTGGGCAAGGACGAGCCGGAGTCGCGGGAAGGCGAGTGGGACGAGACACCGCCGCGTGACGGGGTCGCCCCGGAGGGCCGGGAGGCCGCGGATCAGGGCGGTCCGGAGACCCGGAGCTGGGACGCGCGCGAGGCGCTCGCCGAAGGGGCCGCGGAGGGTCCCGAGGCGCGCCGGAGCTGGGACCAGCCGGACGCGCGCGGGCAGGAGCAGCGCGGCTGGGAAGGCCGGGAGGACTCCAGCGACCTCGAAGACACCGAGGTGCGCCCCCCGGAGACGCGCGCCGGCTGGGAGCGCGAGGGCCTCGCCGAGCCCCGCGGCGGCCAGGAGGGGTTCGCCGGTCCGGAAGGTGCGGACACGCACGGCGCCCACGGCCGGGAAGCGTTCGCCGGGCAGGCGCCGCCCGGTGCGCACGGCCGCGAGGGGTTCGCCGGGCCGGAAGCGGGTGGCGCGCACGCGCAGGACCAGCGCGGCTGGGACAACCGCGAAGCGCTCGCCGGGACCGAATCGCCCGAGCAACGTGGTGGCCCGGCCTTCGCCGAGGCCGACCGGGAGCCCCGGAACTGGGAAGCGCCGGACACCCACGGCCGAGAAGCCTTCGGGCACGAAACCCCGGACGCCCGTAGCCGCGAGGCCGCCGGGCACGAGGCGCCGGACGCCCGCGGCCGAGCGGCCTTCGGGCACGAAGCACCCGAGGGCCGCGGCGGGCGGGAAGCCTTCCTCGGCCAGGAAGCGCCGGACGCGCGCGGCCGGGAGGGCTTCGGCCAGGAAGCGCCCGAACCCCATGGCCGGGACCCCTTGGGGCAGGAAGCGCCCGAAGCCCGTGGCCGCGAGGCGTTCGCCGGGCACGAGGCGCCGGATCGGCGCGGGGGGCCCTTCGCCGGGCAGGACACCCGCCCCGAGAACTTCGCGGGGCAGGAGCCCCGCCCCGGGGAGCCCTTCCCCGGACAGGACACCCGCCCCGGGGAGCCCTTCACCGGACAGGAGGCTCGCGCTCGGCAGGCCTTCGCCGGACAGGAGCCCCCTGCCGGAGGGTCCTTCGGTGGGCAGGAGCCCCGCCCCGGAGAGAACTTCACCGGACAGGACACCCGCCCCGGAGAGCCCTTCACCGGACAGGACACCCGCCCCGAGAACTTCACGGGGCAGGAGGCCCGCCCCGGGGAGTCCTTCGCCGGGCAGGAGGCTCGCCCGGGGGCGTTTGCGGGGCCGGGGCACCGGCCGGGGCCCGATCCGCGTGACAACCGTCCCGCGGCGCCGGACCACAGTCCGCCGACCATGGTGGCTCGCCCGGTCGCTCCACCGTCCGGGTCCAGCACCTTGCCGCCCGGGGCCGGCGCTCCGCTGCCCGCGGCCGGCGCCGTGCCGTCCGGGCCCGCCTCGCCGCCGTCCGGCTTCGCCGCGCCGCCGCAAGGGCCGCTCGCGCAGCCGTCCGGGGCGACGCCGCAACCGTCCGGGCCCACCGCACCGCACGCCGGGCAGGCCGCGCCGCAGTCCGGGCCCGCGCCGCACGCCGAACCGGCCCTGGCGAACCTGCGCTCGAAGCTCGCCGACCTCGGGGTGCCCGACGCGGCCTACCGCATCGGCGAACCGGCCGAGCACGGCTGGAGCCTGGAGAAGGTCGACGACGGCTGGCGCGTCGGCTGGTACGACGAGGCCCTGACCAGCCCCGCCGTCTTCGGGGACGCCGACGACGCGGCCGCGTTCATGCTCGGCAAGCTGCTGCTCAGCCAGGGCGGCCGCACCGCGCCACCGGCCCGGCCGGAGATCACCGCCACCGAGGTGCCGCGCACCCCGGCCCAGCAACGCGACGAGGCCGACTCCGAGCGGCACAACCTGCCGCAGCGCGCGCTGTCCGAACGCCTCGACGAGCCGGACCCCGCGGGGCCGCCCACGATGCTCGCCGCTCCCCCGGTCCCGCCGCCGCCCCCGCGCCGCGAACCGCCGCCACGCCGGGTCGAACCGGCGGCGGCCGCCTCCGGTGGCAACCAGCAGTGGCCGATCCAGCCGATGCCGGGCGAACCGCCGCTGACCTTGTTCCGCGGCAAGGAGATGCGGGAACTCCCGGCGGGCAGCGAGCTGGACCGCTTCGGCGGCCCGAACGGCAACCTGACCTACGCGGCCGGCACGCCGTTCGAGGAGCGGTCGCTGGTGCCGGAGTGGGTGAACCGCCCGTACCACGTGTACCGCGTGCAGCGCCCGATCGAGGCGCTGGCCGGTGTCGCGATCCCGTGGTTCAACCAGCCCGGCGGCGGCGCGGCCTACCTGCTGCCCGCCTCGATCGAGGACCTGCTCGCCTCGGGTGACCTGATCGAACTCGACCCGGGCGAACCGCCGATCGACTGAGCGTCGCGCACGGTCTGGGGGTCAGTCGACCACCAGGCCGTGCGCCGCCGCGTAGGCGACGGCCGTCTCCAGGTCCACCCTGGCGCCACGCAGTTTCGCCTGCACCAGGCCGTTCGCGTCGAGCTTCGCGCCGCGCAGGTCGGCGCCCGCCAGGTCCGCGCCGTGCAGCCGCGCGCCGCGGAAGTCGCTGTCCCGCAGGTCCGCCTCCGCCAGTTTCGCGTCCACGAAATTGGCCTCGCGGAACCGCAACCCCGGCAGCGACCGGCGCCGCAGATCCACCCGGCTGAAGTTCGCCAGCGAGAAATCGCTGTCCCGCACCGACATCCCGCGCAGGCCACTGTCCACGAAGGATGATCCCAGCAACGAGCAGCCGCTCCACGAGCTGTCCGCCAGCACCGTCCGGTCGAACACGCAGGACCGGAACGCGCTCGCCGAGTGCCGGGACTCCCCCAGGTCGGCGCCGGAGAAGTCGCACTCGTCGAAGGTGCAGCCCTGCGTGACCAGCCGCCGCAGGTCCGCGCCGCTGAAATCACACCCGCTGAACTGCCGCTTCTCCCACGTGGTCCCGGGCAGCACGGCGTCCCGGTAATCCTCGGCGATCTCCATCGGGCGAGCTAATCACACGGGACGGTTCGCGGCCGGAGCTGCCGTTCGTCCCGTTCTCCGACGCGCCGCCGGTCGAGTGGGGCGTGGTGCGGCGCGAGGAGACGGCGGTCAGCGCGCGGATCCGGTGACCCGCCGCGCGATCTCGGCGTCGAGCAGGCCCTGGTCGCGCAGCAGTCGGGTGCCGGGATGCCACCAGGCGATCGCGGACACCTCGTCGTGCCGGGGCCGTACCGCGGGCTCGGTCGCGAACCCGGCGCGGTAGACCGCCGCGTACTCGCGCCGCACCGGATCGCGCAGCACGAACCTCGCCACCGCGGCGAACCGCAGCCCGCTCACCACGATCCCGGTCTCCGCGGCCAGCTCCCGGACCGCGGCCCGGTGCGACGTCTCGCCGAGCTCGATCGTCCCGCCGGGCAGCCCCCACTGCCCGCGCCGCCGGTCGAACACCAGCAGCACGCGGCCGTCGACCTCGACGACCACCAGCGCCAGCGGCATCGGCGCGGTCAGGTCCCGCTCGGTGCCGAAGCGGAGGCTGACCAGCGTGTTCCCGCGCGCGTCGGTGACCGGCAGGCCGTTCACCGGAAGTCCCGTGACTTCGAGGGCACCCGCATCGACAGGTGCTGCAACCGGTCGGCCCGCACGCTCACCACGCCGTCCGCCCGCTCGATCACCCCGCGGATCAGCATGGCCGAACTGCCGCGCGCCACGCGGTGGTAGCGGCGCCACAACCCGGCCGTGCAGACAACGTTGACCATCCCCGTCTCGTCCTCGATGTTCAGGAACGTCACCCCGCCCGCGGTCGCCGGCCGTTGCCGGTGGGTCACCGCACCGCCGATCAGCACCCGGGTGCCGTCCTCGACGTCCATCAGCTTCCCCGCGGGCACCACGCCCAGCGCGTTCAGCCGGTCGCGGATGAACTGCGTCGGGAAGCTGTCCGGCGACAGGCCGGTGGCCCACACGTCGGCGATCGCCTCGTCGATCTCGTCCATGCCGGGCAGCGCCGGCGCGTGCGCGCCGGCCAGCGTGACCGGCAGTTTCTCCGGCCGTTCCTGCGCCACCGCCCCGGCCGCCCACAGGGCCCGGCGCCGGTCGCCGTCGATCTCCCCGAACCGGCCGAACGCGCCCGCCGTGGCCAGCGCCTCGATCTGCGGCGTGGTCAGCCGCACGCGACGCGCCAGGTCCGCCATGTCGGCGAACGCACCGCCCCGCTCACGTTCGGCGACGATCTCCTCGGCGAGCTTCTGCCCGATCATCCGTACGGTCGCCAGCCCGATCCGCACGGCCAGGCCGTCGTCACCCGGCTCCAGCGTCGCGTGCGGGAGGCTCGCGTTGATGTCCGGCCCGTGCACGGTGATGCCGTGCCGCCGGGCGTCGGCGACCAGCGACTGCGGCGAGTAGAACCCCATCGGCTGGGCGCGCAGCAGCGCCGCGCAGAACGCCGCCGGGTGGTAGCGCTTGAAGTACGCGCTGGCGAACACGAGGTAGGCGAAGCTCAGCGCGTGGCTCTCCGGGAACCCGAAGTTGGCGAACGCCATGAGCTTGTGGAAGATCCGGCCGATCAGCTCGTCGTCGAGACCGTTGCGCCGGGCGCCCTCGTAGAAGCGCTCCCGCAGCCGCTCCATCTTCCGCGTGGACCGCTTCGACCCCATCGCGTGCCGCAGCTCGTCGGCCTCGGCGGCGGTGAAGTCCGCGACGTCGAGCGCGATCTGCATCATCTGCTCCTGGAACAGCGGCACCCCGAGGGTCTTGTCCAGCGCGTTGGCCAGCAGCGGGTGGTCGTGCCGCCACTTCTCCTTCTCGGTGGCGCGCCGGATGTAGGGGTGCACCGAGCCGCCCTGGATCGGGCCGGGCCGGATCAGCGCGACCTCGATCGCCAGGTCGTAGAACGTCTTCGGCTTCAGCCGCGGCAGGGTCGCCATCTGCGCCCGGCTCTCCACCTGGAACACGCCGATCGCGTCCGCGCGCTGCAACATCTCGTAGACCTCGGCGTCCTTGAGGTCCAGTTTGGACAGATCCACGTCGGTGCCCTCGAACTCGCGCACCAGGTCCAGCATGTAGTGCAGCGCGGAGAGCATGCCCAGGCCGAGCAGGTCGAACTTGACCAGTCCCACCGACGCGCAGTCGTCCTTCTCCCACTGCAGCACGCTGCGGTCGGCCATGCGCGCCCATTCGATCGGGCACACCTCGCTCACCGGCCGGTTGCAGATCACCATCCCGCCGGAGTGGATGCCCAGGTGGCGCGGGAAGTCTTCGAGCGCGCCGGCGACCTGCAGGACCGGAAGCGGGATGTCGTGATCGGCGTCGTCCTTGGTGTCGCGCAACGGGCCCCAGCGGTCGATCTGCTTGCTCCACGCGTCCTGCTGGCCGGGCGAGTACCCGAAAGCCCGCGCCGCGTCGCGGATCGCCGACTTGGCGCGGTAGGTGATCACGTTCGCCACCTGCGCGGTGCGCAGGCGCCCGTACTTGCGGTAGACGTACTGGATCACCTCCTCGCGGCGGTCGGACTCGATGTCCAGGTCGATGTCCGGGTAGCCGTCCCGGTGCGGCGCGAGGAACCGCTCGAACAGCAGCTTCCACCGCACCGAGTCGACCTTCGTGATGCCCAGTGCGTAGCAGACCGCGGAGTTCGCCGCCGAGCCGCGGCCCTGGCACAGGATGTCGTTCCGGCGGCAGAACTCGACGATGTCCCAGACGATGAGGAAGTAGCCGGGGAACCCCAGCTGCTCGATGATCCGCAGCTCGTGCTCGATCTGGCGCAGGGCGTCCGGGTCGTTGCCGTAGCGGTGCGCCGCGCCGCGGTAGACCTCCTCGCGCAGGAAGGACGCCTCGGTGTAGCCGGCGGGGACGTCGTAGGGCGGCAGCTCGGGCGCGACCAGTTTGAGGTCGAAAGCGCACTCCAGCCCGAGCAGCGCGGCCCGCTGCACCGCACCGGGGTAGCGGGCGAACCGCTGCGCCATCTCCTCGCCGGAGCGCAGGAACGCCATGCCGGACGCGGGCAGCCAGCCGGCCATGTCGTCGAGGCCGCGGCGGGCCCGGATCGCGGCCATCGCGCCGGCCAGCCGTCCCCGGTCCGGGGTGGCGTAGTGGGCCGCGGTGGTGGCGACGGTCGGCAGGCCCTGCTCGGCGGCCAGCGCGGCGAGGATGTCGTTGTGCACCCCGTCCTCGGGACAGCCGTGGTCGGTCAGCTCGACGTACACCGACTCGAACCGGTCGCGGAGCCGCCGCAGTTCGCGCCCCGCCGCGTCCGGGCCGCCGCGCGCCAGCGCCCGCCGCACCGCGCCCTTGCGGCACCCGGTGAGCACCACGACCTGGCCGGTGACCTCGTTCGCGACGGCGTCCAGGTCGTAGACGGGGCGGCCCTTCTCCGCCCGCTCGGTCGACGTGGCGCGGTCGTGCCCGGCGAGCTGCCCGGCGGTGATCGCCCGGCACAGGGCGGCGTAACCGTCCTGCTGCTTGGCGAGCAGCAGCAGGTGCTCGCCCTCCGGATCGGCGACGCCGTTCTGCGGGCCGGACAGGCCGAAGCTCAGCTCGGTGCCGAACACCGTGCGCACACCCAGGTCGCGCGCCGCGTCGGCGAACCGCACCACGCCGTACATGCCGTCGTGGTCGGTGAGCGCGATCGCGTCGAGCCCCAGCCGCGACGCCTCCTCGACCAGCTCCTCGGGATGGCTCGCGCCGTCCAGGAAGCTGAAGTTGGAGTGGCAGTGCAGCTCGGCGTAGGGCACCCGGCGCCGCCCGCCCGCGTGGTCGTCCCCGCGCGGGGCTTCGACGGTGCCGGGCCGGACGTAGCCCTCCCGTTTCCGGCTCCAGGCGGGGCTGTCCCCGCCGTCGGCCGACTCGGGTTTGCCGGACAGCCGGCGTTCCAGCTCCTCCCACGGGACGGGCGGGTTGTTGAACCCCATCAGTCCACCGGGCGTCGCGGCACCGGGATGGGCAGCAGCATCTGCTCGTCGTCGGCCGGGTCCAGCGACTCCACCACCTTGCGCGGCAGGGCCAGCCAGTGCTGCAGGTCCCGGAAGTACTCGTCGTCCATCAGTCGTACACTCCCTCCACTGTCCATTGCGGACTCGATCCGCCCACTCTCGTCAGCAGGACCGCCGTTTCCGGTTCCCCGGCCAGCACGGCCTGCACCCGGGTGCGCACCCCGTCGCCGCCCGGCGTCCACCAGTGCGCGTCGACCAGCCACGGGCCGGCCCAGTCCAGGACCTCCCGCAGCGGACCGTCGCCCACCGCCACCCGGTGCGGTGGCGCGGAAAGCTCCCGCCTCCTGGTGATCCGCACCTCCGCGCCCGCCGCGTCGAGGACGCGCGCGGGCAGGGGCTGGGCGTAGACCGTGGCCGGGGACGGCGCGGGCAGCCGCCCCGGCCACGGCATGTCCGGCGGGCTCTGCGGTGCGCGTGGATCGCCCCAGGGCACCAGCCGGACGCATTCGGCCGGGCCGCGGCCGCCGTCGAGCACCGCGGTGAACACGCTGTCCGGGCCGAGCAGACCCTGCACCCGCACCAGCGCGCGGCCGGCTCGTTCGGCGGCCGGGCCGTGCTCGTCCGCGAGACCACCGAGCACACCGGTGCCTTCCCGCCACAGGCCCAGCTGCAGCGAATGCCCCTCGACGGTTTCCTCGGGCACCAGTCGCAGCCGCTCGACGCCGGCGGTCGGGCGTTCGTCCGGCGCGGCGCGCAGCCAGCCGTCGAACTGCCAGCGCACCCGGTCCGCGATGCCCTGCGGTGTCAGGGGTTCCGCGCAGCGCCACACCCGGCTGAGTTCTTCGCCGTTCTCGGTGGTGGCGTAGATGCCCAGGCGGGTGCAGGCCAGGCCGTGCCGGGCCAGCCCGCCGTGGAACCGCTCGGCGAGGGTGCGCGCCATGAACGCCGCGGCGTCCACGCGGTCCAGCGGCGGGTCGAAGGTTGTGGTGACGGTGAGTTCGGGCGGCGGGCGGCGCCGGTGCGGGGGCCGTTCATCGAGCCCGCGCGCCAGCCGGTGGGCGATCATGCCCGCGCGGCCGAACCGCGCGGCGACGTCCCGTTCGGCGAGTCCGGCGAACGCGCCCAGCGTGCGCAAACCCAGGCGCCGCAACAGGTCCACCAGTTCGGCGCGGTCGGCGTGCGGCTGGTCCAGTTCGGTGACCGGCAGCGGGGCGAGGAAGTCCGGGGTCCGGGTGCGCTCGACGAGCTGCGCGCGGTGGGCGGCGAGTGTCGCGGCGAACAGCCCGTCGGCGACGCCGATCTGGCACTCGACGCCGGTGTGCTGGGAGACGTGCTCGACGAGCAGTTCCGCGAGGCGCAGCTCGCCGCCGAAGTAGCCGGACGCGCCGCCGGCGGGCACCGCGACCAGGCCCGGGCGGACCACCTCGACCCCGACGACCAGCTGCTCGACCGCGGCCGCGACGGGCTCGAAGAGGCGCGCGTCGCGGTCGGCGTCCGGGGGGAACACGTTCAGTTCGGGACAGCGGGACTGCGCGTCCCGGCGCCGCATGCCCCGCCGGATGCCCGCCGCCCGGGCGACAGCGGTGCACGCGACGACGCGGTTGGCGTGGAAGACCGCGGCGGGCAGGTGCAGGGGTGTGCCGTCGGCCAGACACGCGGCGACCGCGGGCCAGTCCGGGCACCAGAGGGTCAGCATGCGCGGCGGCACGTCCTGCGCCCCGTCGCGGGGGGTGTCTACTGTGGACATGGCACGCTCCTGGTGCCGCTGGGGTGGCGGGCGTTCCGCCGCGCGGCCGACCTCGCGCGGCGGGCCACCCCGCCGGTAGCGCCGCGCCGCGCCACCGCCGGAAGAACCCCGCCCAGCATCCCGGCGCACCTCCCGCGCCGGGGTGTCATCTCCGCGCTCATCAGCCCGCCTCCTGGGCCAGGCTCAGTTCCCGCACCGGCTCGGGGGGTGCTGCTGCCGGGGCCCCCGCAGACCCCGGCAGCAGCAGATCCGCCCGCCGGGGCCGCGTCGCCGCGCCCCGGCCGGCACCCTGGACACGGACCCGCCGCTCACGCAGGTACCCGTGCCCGCCTTCGAGGCCGGTCCAGCGGCCGGCCTCACACCTCAACTCCACCTCGGCGCCGGGCCACGGGCCGAGGGAGAGCAGCACGACGCCCCGATGCCGTGCCCGCGCCGAAAGGCGCCGTGCGTCCTGCGGCGCCGCGCCCCGTGCGGCGACCGCCACCACATCCACCCCGTCCAGCAGTGCGGCCGTGACCGCGGTGAACTCGGCCCCGGGCCGCGGCACCAGCGCGAGCCGGCTCACCTCGACCCCGAGTTCCGCGGCGGCCACCAGACCGAGGTCCGGCATCCCCACCGCCGCTGCCCACGATCCGGTCGCCGTCGCCTCGGCCAGCAGCGCCAGGAGCAACGACGCCGATCCGCGCACCGCGATCGTGCTCCCGCGCCGCAGACCCGCCGACGGCAGCAGGCGGCGCAACTCCGGCCGCACCGGCAGCACCCGCCCGGTCAGCCGGGCGTGCTCCGCCGCGGCGGCCACCCCGCTGGCCGTGCTCACCCCGGGCAGCGCAGCCAACGTCGCGACCGGTGCCGTCACCGCATGTCACCTCCCCACGACGCGCCTGGAAGACCCTGCTGACGTCACCGTGGGGAAGCCGGCGACTTGTCGAACGCGTGTTCGACTCGCTTAGTGTGCCTCGAACACCTGTGCGATGTCAAGACGGGCGCAGCGCGTCCACCACAAGGCCGAGCAACCGGTCGACCTGCTCAGGGGTCTCACTGGCCGCGGTACTCAGGAAGACCCCCAGCAGCAGCGCGGTGACGTCCTCCGGGACGACGTCACGACGGAGTGATCCGGCGTCGGCCCCGGCGGCCAGGATCGTCGCGATGGCCGCGGTGACGCGCTCCCGCGTGCTCGGCGTGGCGATCCGCCCCGATGCCCAGCCGGCGCGAAGCGTTTCAGCCATGCCGCGCTTCGTCGCGACGAACTCGGCGTAGCGCCCCAGCCAGGCGCGCATCGCCTCATCCGGCGGGAGTTCCGCCAGCAGGACGGCGACGCTGCCGGTGACGTCGTCGAGTTCGGCGGCGTACACAGCCTCCGCCAGCGCCTCCCGCGTCGGAAAGTGCCGGTACAGCGTGCCGATGCCGACACCGGCCTCGCGGGCGATCCCTTCGAGCGAGGCGCCACCGGCCGCGAACGCAGCCCGTGCGACCTCGACGAGTTTGTCCCGATTGCGTTGCGCGTCGGCCCGCAAGGCGCGGACCTTCTTCCCGGCGTCCGAACTCAAAGCGGAGGCACCTCCGGTAAAAGTGCTACAGTCGATGAAGCGGAGGCAACTCCGCTTATTCTACCTTCGCGGGGAAGGAATCCCATGATCACGAACAACACGCCCGCGCGCGCCGGAGGGGCCGGGAGACTCGCCGGTCGCCCGGTGTCCCGCATCGGGTTCGGCGCGATGCAGCTGGAGCGCCTGCGCACCGACCGCGACGCAGCGATCGCCCTGCTGCGCCGGGCTGCGGAGCTCGGCGTCGACCACGTCGATACCGCCCAGTTCTACGGCGACGGCTTCGTCAACGGGGTCATCCGGGACGCGTTCCGCCCCGAGGACGGCGTCGTGGTCGTCAGCAAGGTCGGCGCCGATCCCAACCCGGCCGGCCCGCCCCCGCTGCGTCCCGCCCAACGGCCCGAGCAGCTGCGCGCGAGCGTCGAGGACAACCTCGAGGCCCTCGGCCTCGACCAGATCCCGGTGGTGAACCTGCGCCGCCTGGACACCCGGCCGGGCCTGCGAGCCGAGGGTGACCAGATCGTCGACCTCGACGACCAGCTCGCGGTGATGACGGCGATGCGGGACGAGGGCAAGATCGGCGCGATCGGCCTGAGCGGGGTCACCCTGGACGGACTGCGCCGGGCCCTGCCCGCCGGGATCGTCTGCGTCCAGAACTCCTACAGCCTGGTGGCTCGCGGGGACGAGGAGATGCTGCGGCTCTGCGCCGCCGAGCAGATCGCCTGGGTCCCGTTCTTCCCGCTCGGCGGCGCCTTCCCCGGCATGCCGAAGGTGAGCGACAACCCGGTCGTCGCCGCGGTCGCGGAGTCCCTCGGCCACACCCCCGCGCAGGTCGGCCTCGCCTGGCTGCTGCACCACGAGCCGAACGTGCTGCTCATCCCCGGCACCGCCGACCCCGCTCACCTGGACGCCAACGTCGCCGCCGGGACGATCGAGCTGGACGAAACGACCATGGCCGCGCTGAACGCGGTCGAGTCCGCTCCGACGACATCCCGCTCGGCTGAGCGGCCCGGCACAATCGGGGGATGACCGAGGTTCTCCGCTACACCGCGTTCAGCAGTGACCCCGCGGGCGGTAACCCCGCCGGTGTCGTTCTCGACGCGACCGGGCTCACCGACCGTGACATGCAGAAGATCGCCGCCGAGGTCGGCTACTCCGAGACCGCCTTCGCCACCCCGGCCGCGCCGCGGCACTACCGCGTGCGCTACTTCAGCCCGCTGGCCGAGGTCGCCTTCTGCGGTCACGCCACGATCGCCACCGCGGTCGCCCTCGCCGACCGCACCGGCACCGGTGACCTGGTCTTCGACACACCCGCGGGCACGATCACGCTCCGGACCAGCGGGCGGGAAACGATCACCGCCGGCTTCACCAGCGTCCCCACCCGCTCCCGGCCGGCCACCGCCGACGAACTGAACCGGGCCCTCGACGCGCTGCACTGGTCCAGCACCGACCTGGACCCGGCCTGGCCGCCCCACGTCGCCTTCGCCGGCAACGACCACCTGGTGCTCGCCGCCGCCACCCGCGACCGCCTGGCCCGCCTCGACTACGACTTCGACGGCCTGGCGACCGTCATGCGCGACCACGGCTGGACCACCGTGCACCTGTTCCACCCGCAGCACGAGAACACCGTGCACGCGCGTGACCCGTTCCCGGTCGGCGGCGTGGTCGAGGACCCGGCCACGGGCGCGGCCGCCGCGGCCTTCGGCGGCTACCTGCGGGCACTGGGCAAGGTGACCGAACCCCGGCGCATCACGATCGTCCAGGGCGAGGACATGGGGCGGCGCAGCGAACTGCTGGTCGACGTCCGCCCGGACGACGAGCGGGTGACGATCACGGGGACCGCCACCGCGCTCTGAGCGGTCAGTGCGTGAAGTGCCGCGTCCCGGTCAGGTACATCGTCACGCCGGCCTCCTCGGCCGCGGCGATGACCTCCGGATCGCGGATCGAGCCACCGGGCTGGACGACCGCCCGCACCCCGGCGTCGATCAGCACCTGCAGCCCGTCCGGGAACGGGAAGAACGCGTCCGAGGCGGCCACCGAGCCCTTGACCCGGTCGCCGGCGCGCTGCACGGCCAGCCGGGCGGAGTCGACGCGGTTGACCTGGCCCATGCCGACGCCGACCGTCGCCTGACCGCTGGCCAGCAGGATCGCGTTCGACTTGACCGCGCGGATCGCCCGCCACGCGAACACCAGGTCCGCGAGGGTGTCCGCGTCGACGGCTTCACCGGTGGCGAGCGTCCAGTTGGCCGGGGAGTCACCGGGCGCGTCGATCCGGTCGACGGTCTGCACGAGCATCCCGCCGGAGATCGGCCGGAACTCGATCGGGTCGGCGTCGGTCAGCGCGGGCAGCTTCAGCAGGCGCACGTTCTTCTTGCGCTTGAGCACGTCCAGCGCCTCGTCCTCGAAGTCCGGCGCGAGCACGACCTCGGTGAACACCTCGGCGATCTGCTCGGCCGCCTCACGCGTGACCGGCCGGTTCGCCGCGATCACGCCGCCGTAGGCCGACACCGGGTCGCAGGCGTGCGCCTTGCGGTGCGCCTCCGCGATGTCCACGCCGACCGCGATGCCGCACGGGTTGGCGTGCTTGATGATCGCGACCGCCGGGCCCTCGAAGTCGTAGGCGGCGCGGCGCGCGGCGTCGGTGTCGACGTAGTTGTTGTAGGACATGGCCTTGCCGTGCAGCTGCTCGGCGTGCGCGAGGCCGCCGCGCCAGTGCCGGTACACCGCCGCCCGCTGGTGCGGGTTCTCGCCGTAGCGCAGCACCTCGCCGAGCTCCCAGGTGCCCCCGGTGAAGTCGGGGAAACCGGAGTCGTCGGCCGGGGCGTAGACGTTGGCGAACCACGCCGCGACCGCCATGTCGTAGCTCGCGGTGTGCGCGTAGGCCTGTGCCGCGAGTCGCTTGCGGTCGGCCAGCTCGAAGCCGCCGGCGCGGACCTGCTCCAGCACCCACTCGTAGCGCGCCGGGTCGACCACGACGGCCACGTTGTTGTGGTTCTTCGCCGCGGCGCGGACCATCGCCGGACCGCCGATGTCGATGTTCTCCACGCAGTCCTCGGGGCTCGCGCCCGAGGCGACCGTCTCGCGGAACGGGTACAGGTTGACGACCAGCAGGTCGAACGGCGCGATGTCCAGCTCGCGCAGCTGGTCGACGTGCTCGGGGCGGTCGCGGTCGGCCAGCAGGCCGGCGTGCACCCGCGGGTGCAGCGTCTTCACGCGGCCGTCGAACGACTCCGCGAACCCGGTGACCTGCTCGACCGGCGTGACCGGCACACCCGCGTCGGCCAGGGCCTTCGCCGTCCCGCCGGTGGACACGATCTCCACGCCCGCCGCGTGCAGCGCGGTGCCCAGCTCCAGCAGGCCCGTCTTGTCCGAAACGCCGATCAGGGCGCGCTTGACCGGACGCCGGTCTTCCACCGTCACCGCAACCTCACCTTCCGTCCCTCGACCGTGGCACCGGCCCGGCCGAGTCGTTCCACCACGTCCACGAGCAGCCGTCGTTCCACGACCTTGATCCGCTCGTGCAGCCTCGCCTCGTCGTCGTCCGGCTCCACCGTCACCGCTTCCTGGGCGATGATCGGCCCGGTGTCCACCCCGGCGTCCACGAAGTGCACCGTGCAGCCCGTGAGCTTGACGCCCAGCTCCAGCGCGTCGGCCACGGAGTGCATCCCCGGGAACGACGGCAGCAGGGCCGGATGGGTGTTGATCACCCGGTTCGGGAAGCGCGCGAGGAAGTTCGTCCCCAGGATCTTCAGGAATCCCGCCGACACCACCAGGTCGGGCTCGTACGCCGCGACGGCCTCGGTGAGGGCCTTGTCCCAGGCGTTGCGGTCGGGGTGGTCGGCCAGGCGGACGGTGAAGTGCGGCACCCCGGCGCGCTCGGCGCGGGCCAGTGCCTCGACACCCGTCCGGTCGGTGCCGACGGCGACGATCTTCGCCGGGAAGTCGATGCGCTCGGTCGCGTCCAGGAGCGACTGCAGCAGCGTGCCCGATCCGGATGCGAGCACCACCAGCTTGACCGGGACGGGCAATTCCAACCGGCTGGAGTTCAACGCCTCTCCTTCGCCCGTGCCAACGTCCCACTGAGTCTATGCTGTGCCGCGAAGCGGCTCCGTCGAGGGCCGTGGTGGGAGACGGGTGGCCTAGCTGGGCTCTTCCGGCTTCCCGTCGGTGGGCGGGGGCTCTTCGGACTCCTCCGGTTCGGGTTCGTCCTCCTCGTCGTCCTCCTCGTCGTCCACCTCGTCGGCGGGCTCTTCGGCGTCGTCGCCGGTGTCCTCCCCGGTGTCTTCGAGGTCCTCTTCGAGCTCCTCGGCGATCTCGTCCAGCTCGGCGTCCAGCTCGTCGAGCTCGGCCTCGAGTTCGGGCTCGACCTCGGGTTCTTCCGCGGGCTCGGGTTCCGGTGCGGGCTCCGGCCGCGCCCGCGGGCCGGCGAACCACGCGACCAGCCCGCCCGGCACCGCGATCCAGGCGAACGCGGCGACCGAGACCAGTCCGACCGGGATGCTCACCGGGTCGAACGCGCCGCCGCCGAGCCGTCCGCCGGCGAGAGTGCCCAACAGCACACAACCGAAGCCCACCAGTGCGCCCGCGATGCCGACGATCCGCAGCCGGGCGAGCGGGCTGTCCTCGCTGCGGCGCAGCGTCCAGCCGAGCAGGGCGCCGACCGCGGCCGGCAGCAGCATCAGCAGCGGCCACCAGTGCGCCTGGTGCTCGGGGACCCCGGCGAGCACCGGCAGTCCCGGCACCGGGCCGCCGTCGAAGGTGAAGGCGCTGATCGAGAACGAGCCGATCGAGAACCCCGGCCCGGTGACGAACGCCAGCCCGCCGACGACCGCGTTGGGCAGGTAGCCCAGCGACAGCAGCAGCATCCCGGCGCCGCTGCCGAACCCGGGCGCGTTGGACGCGAACAGCTCGCGGATCGTGCCCGAGGCAAGCACCAGTCCGATCGTGTGCACGAGCGCGCCGACCGCGAGCAGCCCGGCCAGCCCGAGCGCGCCGGCCCGCAGTCCGCGCACCGCGAGCGGGTCGAGGTAGTCGCGGATGGCGGCCGCGACGTCGGACCGGGAGGCGACGCCGCCCGCGGCCGCGACCCCCGCGACGACCGCGGGCACGGCGAAGGCGGACAGCGGCTCGACCCGGACCGTGGCGGCGTTGTCGAACAGCGCGATCGCCAGCCCGGCCACGGCGTGCGCACTCGCGACGGCGGCGATCAGGGGCAGGGCGTCGCCGAGGTCCCGGTGGCCGAGGCGGCCGGTGGCGTTCGCGGCCGCACGCGCGATCACGGCGACCACCCCGGCCGTGGCGAGCAGCGGCAACACGCCCAACGGCCGGCCCGCGATCGTCACCGGCACCTGGTAGGCGGCGAGCCAGCCCGGCCCGGCGGCGTGCAACACGCCGGCGACGGAGACCTCCGCCGCCGATGCCAGGGCGGTGACCAGGCCGAACAGGGCGGCGACCACGACATAGCCGGTGACGAGGGGGCCGAGGACCGCCGCGGCGAACACCTTCGCCCGCGCCACCGGAGAGCGCTCGCCCCGGCGCTGCGGGTCCCTCACCCCTCTCCCGGAACGGCCGTACGAGGTGAGCACCTGCATGACCGCACCCTCGCACCATCACCGCGCCGGCCGGGTGAGCCACGCCGTTGCTCCCCCTCCCGGGTTAAGCCTGGAAGCGGCTCATGTGGTGATGCGGGCAGCCGGGCCTGGGCAGCCCTGACGGCGCCAGGGGCGGGCCGGGCAACCCTGCGTCCGCGCCCAGACGCCTGGGCCGGCGCACGCGGCAGGCGGGGCAGGCGCTGCACACACGCAGCCCGCGCCGGGGCGCGGCGCCCGAGGGAGCCACCCGGCGAGAGCGGACCCAAGCCCGCCGGGACCGGCCGCCCCACCCGGCACACGCCGCGCAGAACGGTGTCGCGGGTGCTGAACGGGTCGCCGGAGTACGCGGCCGGCGCCGCCTCGCGCAAGACCGCCGACGCGATCCGCGAGTGAGCCGCCCGGCAGCCGCACGACAAAGCGCCCCTCCCACGTGGGCCGCGGGACGGGGCGCTTTCCGGAAGAAGATCAGCTCTGCGGGCTGCCACCGGGCGGGGTGCCCGGGTGCTGGCCCGGCTGGCCCTGCTGCCCTTCGGGCTTGGCGGCCGGGTTGTAGAACTGGCCCTGCTGCGGCGCGTACACCGTCGACTGGGCCTGGGGCGGGTTCACCGGCGGCCCGTACTGGGTGCCGGACGGGCCACCCTTCGCCTGCTCACCGGGGCCCTGTCCGAACTGGCCCGGCTGACCGTAGGGCTGGCCGTACTGCGGCGCCTGCGGCTGCGGCATCTTCAGCACACCCGAGTCGAACAGCAGCGCCGCGATCGCCACCAGCATCTGCAGGATGCCGAGGATCAGGATCACCGTGATGATCCCCGGGGTCTCCGCCTGATCCGGGATGTGCACGACCACGAGGATCGCGGTCAGCGCGCCCAGCACGCTGAACAGCACCGCGAACGGCAGCGCGCGCGGCGCCCTCGGCACCACCGACAGCCCGGCCAGCAGGCCGCCGACCAGCAGGAACAGCAGCGGCTGGTCCGCGCCCTGCGACTCCTCGGAGAACGCGATGAAGTAGTTCACCAGGCCCAGCAGGGCGATGAACAGCGTCAGGATCATGCTCAGGTTCGCCGGCGAGAGGCTCGGCCCCGGCTGCGCCTGCGGGTGCTGCTGGGGGAACCCGCCGGTCCCCGGGGGCTGGCCACCGCCGCCCTGCTGCGGGTATCCCGGTCCACCACTGGGGAACGTCATCGCGCTTGCTCTCCTGTCTTCGCCCGAACCGGGGTAGCCGATATGTCCGGGAACGGTTTAGCGCATCCCGCGGTTCCCGGCCACCCCATCCGGCTAATCCGACGTACCGGAGCGCCGAACGGTTGCGTCGAGTTTCCGGCGCCCGGAAACACACCGGCCGGGCACCGCGGACGGTGCCCGGCCGGGATGTGGATCTCGTGCGTCAGTGCAGGTTCTCGTACAGCTCCCGGGCCAGCGCGGCGGTCTCGGACGGCGTCTTGCCGACCTTCACGCCCGCGGCCTCGAGGGCCTCCTTCTTCGCCTGCGCGGTACCGGCCGAGCCGGACACGATCGCGCCCGCGTGACCCATGGTCTTGCCCTCGGGGGCGGTGAAGCCCGCGACGTAGCCGACGACCGGCTTGGTCACGTTCTCCTTGATGTAGGCCGCGGCCCGCTCCTCGGCGTCGCCACCGATCTCACCGATCATGACGATGACCTCGGTCTCCGGGTCGGCCTGGAAGGCCTCCAGAGCGTCGATGTGCGTGGTGCCGATGATCGGGTCGCCACCGATGCCGACGGCCGTGGAGAAGCCGATGTCGCGCAGCTCGTACATCATCTGGTAGGTCAGCGTGCCCGACTTGGACACCAGGCCGATCTTGCCCGGGCCGGTGATGTTGGCCGGGATGATGCCGGCGTTCGACTTGCCCGGCGAGATGACGCCGGGGCAGTTCGGGCCGATGATGCGGGTCTTGTTGCCCTTGGCGACCGCGTGCGCCCAGAAGTACGCCGAGTCGTGCACCGGGATGCCCTCGGTGATGACCACGGCGAGCGGGATCTCGGCGTCGATGGCCTCGATGACCGCGTCCTTGGCGAACTTCGGCGGCACGAAGATGACCGACACGTCGGCGCCGGTCTCCTTCATGGCCTCCTCGACCGTGCCGAACACGGTGAGGTCCTTGCCGGCGATGGTGACCGTCTGGCCCGCCTTGCGGGCGTTGACGCCACCGACGATGTTCGAGCCGGCCTGCAGCATCTTGGTCGCGTGCTTGGTGCCCTCGGACCCGGTGATGCCCTGAACGATGATCTTGCTGCTGGAATCGAGGAAGATCGACATGTCTCTTACGCTCCTGCCGCCGCGAGCTCGGCAGCCTTGTCCGCCGCGTTGTCCATGGTGTCCACCTGCGTCACGAGCGGGTGGTTGGCCTCGTTCAGGATCCGGCGGCCTTCCTCGACGTTGTTGCCGTCGAGACGGACCACGAGCGGCTTGGTGGCCTCGTCGCCCAGGATCTTGAGGGCCTCGACGATGCCGGTCGCGACCGCGTCGCAGGCGGTGATGCCACCGAAGACGTTGACGAACACCGACTTGACGGCCGGGTCGTTCAGGATGACGTCCAGGCCGGCGGCCATGACCTCGGCCGAGGCGCCGCCGCCGATGTCGAGGAAGTTGGCCGGCTTGACGCCGCCGTGCTTCTCGCCGGCGTAGGCGACCACGTCCAGGGTGGACATGACCAGGCCCGCGCCGTTGCCGATGATGCCGACCTCGCCGTCGAGCTTGACGTAGTTGAGGTCCTTCGCCTTGGCCTTGGCCTCCAGCGGGTCCTCGGTCTGCTTGTCGACGAGCTCCTCCTGCTTCGGCTGCCGGAAGGAGGCGTTCTCGTCGAGGGTGACCTTGCCGTCGAGGGCGACGATCTTGTCCTGCGGGTCGCGGACCAGCGGGTTGACCTCGACCAGCGTGGCGTCCTCGGCCACGAAGGTCTCCCACAGCTTGACGACCACGTCGGCCGCCTGGTCGCGGATGACCTCGGGGAAGTTGCCCTGGGTCAGGATCTCCAGCGCCTTGGCCTTGTCGACACCGGCGATCGCGTCGACCGGCACCTTGGCGAGCGCCTCGGGCCGCTCCACGGCCAGCTGCTCGATCTCCATGCCGCCTTCGGCCGAGGCCATGGCGAGGAAGGTGCGGTTCGCGCGGTCCAGCAGGAAGGAGAAGTAGTACTCCTCCGCGATGTCGGACGCCTCGGTCACCAGCACGCGGTGCGTGATGTGGCCCTTGATGTCGAGGCCGAGGATGGCTTCCGCCTTCTCCTTGGCCTCGGCCGGGTTCTGGGCGAGCTTGACGCCACCGGCCTTGCCGCGGCCACCGGTCTTCACCTGGGCCTTGACGACGACCTGGCCACCGATCTTCTCGGCGGCGGCCTGGGCTTCTTCCGGGGTGCTCGCGACGGCGCCGGGCAGTACCGGCACGCCGTGGGCGGCGAAGAGGTCCTTCGCCTGGTATTCGTAGAGGTCCACTACTCCAGTCTCCTGACGACACACGCCGCTCGAGTTACCGGTCGCCTCCGCGAGGGGTAATCCAGAGCGGGTGCTTGTTGCAAACCATGCTGCCGGACGGAGACGACCCTAGCGACCTGCGCTTTGACGCGGGGCGGCGCATCCGGTGAACTCGGTCACCGTATGGATCCAGAGCGTGTTTTCGGGGTGTGAATCGTCCCACGCGCGGCCAGGACGGCCGCGATGACGAGGGCCAGGGCACATCCGAGCGCGAGCCACCAGCCGAGTCCGGCGTGGGCGCCGGCGATCTGGTCGCCGACGAGCGGCAGTTCGGCGGCCCGCAGCCCGGCGACGCACGCCGCCCCCGCGAGCAGCGCCGCGGCGCGCGCGGGGCGGCAGCGCGGGGCCAGGACGCACGCGCCGAGGACCGTGAGGAGCGCGACCAGCAGACCCCAGGACGGCGTGCCGAAGCTCGACCACAGGGCGGGCTCGACGTAGTCGGGCGCGAGGATCGACGGCGTGCCGAAGGCCCCGATGGCGAGGATCCCGGCGGCGACCAGCGGGGTGAGCAGATCGGCGCCCGGCAGGGCCGCACCCTCGCCGAAGGCCGTAGCCGGGTCGGTGGTCTCGTCGCGTTCGACCATGCCGGCGACGACGGAGCAGCACGCGGTGATGGCCGCTCCGACGATCGCGAGCGCGGTCCACAGCACACCCGGGCCGGGGGTGAGGCCGGCGCCGAGTTCGGTGGCGGTGACGGCCATGGTGAGCACCGCCGTGCCGGCCAGCGGGACGGTCACCCAGGCGACCGAGAGGACCGGCCGCACGTAGCCGGCGGGGACGGCGGTGAACATCACGAGGCCGAGGACGCCGACGAGCAGCCCGGCGACGAGCAGCGCCGAGCGGGACGGGCTCTGCGGGCCGCTCAGGTTCCCGGCGATGACGACCTGGGGCGTGAGGGCCCCGGCGACGGCGGCGGCCGCGGTGAGCACCGCGAGGACGCCGGTGACGATCCGCAGGCGGCGGATGCCGGGCATCGTGATCTCGCCGGCCTCGTCGTCCTGGGCGGCGTCACGGGTGGCCGCGGTGGGCAGGAAGGCGGCGGCGATCAGCCCGGCCGCGCCGACGAGGACGAGGATCGGGCCCGCCGAGAGCCGCACACCGGGCAGGCTCAGGCCGGAGACGAGGTTCGGCAACCCGACGACCGCCGCGGTGACGCCGAGGCCGAGCAACCCGCCACGCGCGACGGCGGTGCCCGACCCGGCGAGCAGCACGGTGGCGACGGGCAGCGCGAACGCGAGCAGCAGGCTGCCGGTGAGCACGAGGACGGGGCTCTCGAAGGCACTGGCCGCCGGCAGGAACGCGTCGGTGGAGGTGAAGGGCGCCATCATGACCCCGACCGCCGCGACGACCGCGGCGAACATGCCGACGATCAAGCCGCCCCGGCCCACCTCGGTGCCCTCGGGCCAGGCGCTGGCGGAGTCGCCCGGGCCGGGGGTGCCGGTTTCGGTGGCAGGGGCGCTTGTCCTTCCGGTCGAGCTCCCGCTGCCGGCCGCGGACGCGCCCCTCCCCTCGGTCGAGGCAGCGCCTGCGGCAGTGCCGGTGGAGTCGGCACCGATGCCGGACGCAACGGTGCCATCGGACTTCCGGGCCGCCACGGGCCCTGCCCCCGCTTCGGCGGGGCCCTTCGCGCCCCCGGAGCCCGCCCGGGCGGTTGCCGCCGCGTCGCCGCCGCGGGCGGCGTCGCGCGGGTCGGAGCCGCTCCCATCGCGGGCCTCGGTCGAGGCGGGGCTGCTCCCGCCGCCGGGCGCGCGGCTTGAGGTGGTGCTCCCGGCGCGGGTGGCACGCGCTTCGGCTGCCTCGGCGGCCGCGGAGGTGCGTGGTGTCCACGGGGCGTCGGCCTTGGGGGCGGCGGCCCGGGTCGCGATGATGCCCGCCACGACGGCCGCCAGGTGACCAGCCAGCAGGCACCACACGCCGGCCCCGGTGCCCGGTTCGGCCAGGGAGTGCAGCCGGAACAGCTCGGGGCGCGCGGCGCGCAGCGGGTCGGTCAGCAGGACCAGGTCGAGCACCAGCCGCCCGGGCGCGAGCGCCGCCACCGCGGCCAGCACGCCCGCCGCGGTCTGGTGGCGTCCGCGCAGGGCGAGCGCGGCCACCACGACCATCGGCGCGACGGCGAGCACCACGAGCAGCGGCACACTGTCGAACCCGCGCTCGACACCGGTCGCCACCGGCAGCACGGCCCCCGCGACGAGCAGCACGGCCGAGACCGCACCCGCCACGTAGGCCGGGACCGACGGGGACCGGCCCGCGGCCGGGTCGGGAGGGGCTGGGTGCCGCACGGCGAGCGCGCCGCCGGTGCTGTCAGTGTCCATGTGATCTCACGTAGCTCGAGGGTCGGAAGAGCGGTCGGGACGGCCGGCCTCGGCGGCCGAGAGCCGCGGGCGGACCGCAGCTGTGCCTGACGCACCAGCGCCCGGCTCGGACCACCGGGCACCGGCGATCGCGATCCCGCGCGCGGCCTCGCTACCAACACCGCCGCCGACGCTAGCAAGCCGCCGGGGTTGCCCTCGGGGCCCCACAAGGAAACAAACCGTGGCGCACATCACACTGCTGGCGGAATATCCCGTCTACCCAGTGTCATCGCGCCCGCCGCCCGCTCCCCCGGGTTGCCACGTTCGGCCCAGAGCACGTCCGGATCTTGCCGAAAACCACATCCCTTCGTTACTGTCCCCCGGTCCCCATCACGGTCAGGTCACGATGCGGGCAGCGGGCAACCACCCCCCGAACGGTTGCCCACCGGGATCCCCCGCCCGGGCGCCTGCCCTCTGACCCCCCGAGTAACGGAAGGCCCTGTCTTGGCTCGATACCGCTCCCCCGGCGGCCAAGCTCCTTCCCCGGAACTCGATGACGACGCTCTGGACGGCGCCGTCGTCCGTGTCCGGGGCGCCCACCGGCTCCCCGCGCCGTCGTCGGCGCTGCGCGGCCGGGTCGTGGTCGCCGCCGTCGCAGCAGGCGCGTTCGCCGCGGCCGCCGCGGGACAGACCCTCCACGCCGTGCAGACCTCCGACGCGGACGTGACCCCGCTGGCCAACTCCGAGGACGCCAGCGCGTCGTTCGCCGTCGGCGGCGACGCCCCGACCGGCGCGCCCGAGATCCTCCCCGCCTCGAACTTCGTCGACGCCACCGCCGAGGTGCAGCGCCTCACCGACAGCGAGAACGTCACGATGGCCCGTCAGGCCCGTGACGCCGAGGCGGCCCGCGCCGCGGCCGAGGAGGCCTCCCGCCCCAAGACCTGCCTGCCCGCCAAGGGCACCTACACCTCCGGCTTCGGTGCGCGGTGGGGCGCCACGCACTACGGCATCGACATCGCGAACTCGATCGGCACCCCGATCTACGCCGCCTCCGACGGGACGGTGATCGAGGCCGGGCCGGCCAGCGGTTTCGGCCTCTGGGTGAGGATCCAGCTCGACGACGGCACCATCCACGTGTACGGCCACGTGAACAGCTACTCGGTGCGCGAGGGCCAGAAGGTCAAGTGCGGCCAGCAGATCGCCGAGATCGGCAACCGCGGCCAGAGCACCGGGCCGCACCTGCACTTCGAGGTCTGGCAGAACGGCACCAAGAAGATCGACCCGCGGCCGTGGCTGGCGGCCCGCGGCATCTACCTCTGACGGCCCGTCCCGGGGCCTACGGCCGCAGGAACCAGGCCACCGCGACCTGCCACACCCCACACAGCCGCCGCGAGGTGCGGCGACAGCGCGCGCACCGTCCGTCCGGCCCGCCGTGCCGCTCCAGGAGCGTCCGCCACGCACCGAGGAGGACGAGCGCCTCCCCGGCCGGTAGTGCCCCGTCCCGGCTCGTCCGCGCCACCATGCGCTCGACGCGCTCGAGGACGCCTGCCCGCACGTACGGGAACCACTGCTCCGCCACACCATGCCCTCCCGAAGGTTCGAACTTCCGTTCGAGACAGGTATAGCGGAGGGGTCCGACAGTTTCGGGCACCCGCGGGACGAACGTGCCCGCGTGCGACTCGTCAGCGAACCCGGCGCCCGCCTCGCCAGACCGCCCGGACGCGGCCGGCCAGGTCCGCCACCTCGAGATCGGTGCCGTCGAGCAGCACGAGGTCCGCCCGCAGCCCCGCCGCCACCGAGCCCCGGTCGTCCAGGCCCAGCAAGCGGGCGCCCGCCGACGTCGCCGCGCGCACCGCGTCCAGCGGACCCAGGCCGGCCGCCGCGAGCAAGCCCACCTCGTCCAGCACCCGGTCGTAACCGGACACCGCATCGGAACCGGCGGCGATCGGGATGCCGGCCTCCAGTGCCAGCCGCACCGAACTGGTGTGCGCCTCCGCGACGCCGGAGCCCCGCGTGACCGACAGCGTGGGCACGTACCACGTCCCCCCGGCAGCCATCGCGGACACCGCGGCAGAGTCCAGGAAGGTGCCGTGCTCGACGCTGCGCACCCCGGCCACGGCGGCCGACTCCGCGGACCGGGCACCGTGCGCGTGCGCCATCACCCACCGGCCGCCCTGCCGCCCCGCTTCGTCCACCAGGGCGGCCAACTCGGCGTCGGTCACCTGGACGTCGTGCGCGCGCGGTCCCCGTTTCAGCGAGCCGCTCACCGCCACCTTGATCCAGTCCGTTCCGGCGCGCACCATCCGCCGCACCGCCGCACGCGCCGCGTCCGGACCGTCGAACACCGGGGACGGCATCGACGGGTCGTCGAACCGCTCCAGCGCACCGTCCGTGGCGTCCCAATGATCACCGATCCCGCCCGTGGCGGACAGTTGCCGCAGGCTGATCAGCAACTCCGGGCCGTCGATCCAGCCCCGGGCGACGGCCATCCGCAACCCGGCGTCCGCGCCCCACGCGTCGCGCACGGTCGTCACACCGGCGTGCAGCAGCGCCCGCAACACCGGCACGGCGGCCAGGGTGCGCGCACTGCGCGGCCCATACCGCTGGAACGCCACGTGCACGTGGCAGTCGATGAACCCGGGCACGAGCAGCCCACCGGAGCAGTCGACCCGCTCCGGATCGTCGAGGGACGGGCCGACCTCGACGATCCGCTCGCCCGACACCAGCACGTCCGCCCGCGTCACCTCGCCGGTGACGACATCCAGGACCGACCCACCGGCGAGCAGCATCTACAACTTCACCATCGGCACGCTGCCGATCAGCATCAGCTTCACCTTGCCCGCGCTGCCGAAGTCGATGGTCGCCGTCGCGCGGGGGCCTTCCCCGGAGGCTTCGACGACGGTGCCCAGGCCGTACTTGTCGTGGTTGACCCGGTCGCCCACCGCGAGCTTCAGCGCGACCGTGTTCTGCCAGCCCTTGAACGGGGTCGACCGCATGCCGCGGGCCGCGATGCCGGCCTGGGCGGAGTCCTCGCCGAAGCGCGAGCGCCGCCCCCAGGTGGTCGCCGCACGCGGGGACCCGAAGGACGGCTCCGATGCCGACGACGGCTCCTCCCGGCGCCAGTCCAGCAGCTCGGCCGGGACCTCGTCGAAGAACCGGGACGCCGGGTTCGTCATCGGCTGGCCCCACGCCGAGCGCGTGATCGCCCGGCTCAGGTACAGCCGCTGCCGGGCCCGCGTGATCGCCACGTACGCCAGCCGCCGTTCCTCGGCCAACTCGGCGGGTTCGCCGAGCGCGCGCAGGTGCGGGAAGACACCGTCCTCCCAGCCGGTGCAGAACACGACCGGGTACTCCAGGCCCTTCGCGGTGTGCACGGTCATCAGCGTGACCACACCGGAGTCCTCTTCCTCGCCGTCCTCGTCCGGGCTGGGCACCGAATCCGCGTCCGCGACCAGCGACACGCGCTCCAGGAACGCCGGCAGCGACCCCGGCTCGGGTACGCCCGCGTCGTCCTCGGTGACCGGCCCCAGTTCGGCCGCCTGCTCCGCGAACTCACGCGCGACGGTCACGAGCTCGGTCAGGTTGTCCACCCGCGAAGCGTCCTGCGGATCGTCGGAATCCTCCAGCTCGGTCCGGTACCCGGTGCGCTCCAGCACGGCCTCCAGGACGTCGGCGACCTCGGTGCCGTCCTCGACCAGCTCGATCAGGCCGTCGAGCAGTTCGACGAACCCGGCGATCGCCTTCTGCGAACGCGGGTTGAGCAGGGCGACCTTGCCGGCCACGGCGTCGCGCAGCGCGGCCGCGAACGAGATCCGCTCCCGCTCCGCGTGCGTGGCCACGACGGCTTCGGCCCGCTCGCCGATGCCCCGCTTGGGCACGTTGAGGATGCGCCGCAGGCTCACCGTGTCCTCCGGGTTGGCCAGCACCCGCAGGTAGGCCAGCGCGTCCCGGACCTCGCGCCGCTCGTAGAACCGGACACCGCCGACCACCCGGTACGGCAGCCCGAGCCGGATGAAGATCTCCTCGAACACCCGCGACTGGTTGTTGGTGCGGTAGAAGACCGCGACGTCGGAGTACTTCGCCTCGCCCTGGTCGACCAGCGCGTCGATCTCGCCCGCGACGAAGGCGGCCTCGTCGTGCTCGTTGTCGGCGACGTAGACGCCGATCTTCTCGCCGTCGCCGGAGTCGGTCCACAGCCGCTTGTCCCGCCGGTTCGGGTTGCGCGAGATGACCGCGTTGGCCGCCGACAGGATGGTCTGGGTGGAGCGGTAGTTCTGCTCCAGCAGGATCGTGCGCGCGTTCGGGAAGTCGCGCTCGAACTCCTCGATGTTGCGGATGGTCGCGCCGCGGAAGGCGTAGATCGACTGGTCCGCGTCACCCACCACGCACAGCTCGGCGGGCTCGACGCCGGACTCGGTGGCCTCGGTGCCGGCCAGCTCCCGCACCAGCGTGTACTGCGCGTGGTTGGTGTCCTGGTACTCGTCGACCAGGACGTGCCGGAACCGGCGCCGGTAGTGCTCGGCGACGTCGGGGAAGGCCTGGAACAGCTCGACCGTGCGCATGATCAGGTCGTCGAAGTCGAACGCGTTCGCCAGCCGCAGCCGCCGCTGGTACTCGGTGTAGACCTCGGCGACCCGGCGCTCCAGGTCGTTGGACGCCTTCGCCGCGGCGTCCTCGGGGCCGGTCAGCTCGTTCTTGTGGTTGGAGATGTGCACGGCCAGCGCGCGGGCCGGGTAGCGCTTGGGGTCGATGTCCAGGTCGCGCGCCACGAGCGTGACCAGGCGGCGGGTGTCGTCGGCGTCGTAGATCGAGAAGTTCGACGACATGTCCAGCGTCTTGGCCTCGCGGCGCAGCAGCCGCACGCACATCGAGTGGAACGTCGACACCCACATCGCGTTCGCCCGCCTGCCGACGAGGTCGCTGACGCGCTCGCGCATCTCGGCCGCGGCCTTGTTGGTGAACGTGATCGCCATGATCTCGCCGGGGTGCACGCCACGCTCGGCCAGCAGGTAGGCGATGCGGCGGGTCAGCACACGCGTCTTGCCCGAGCCGGCGCCGGCCACCACCAGCAGCGGCGCCCCGGCGTGCGTGACCGCTTCCCGTTGCGCGGGGTTGAGGTCGGCGAGCAGGTCGGCATGGCGGCCCGGCGCGGGGCGCGCGGGCGGCTCGGCGGGGAGGTCGAACAGGGTGCTCATCGGTTGTCCACGCTACTCGGGGGGTCCGACCGTTTACCGCACTGGACGTACTGTGCGGTGACGTCGCTCGACGGACGCGCGGCGGCCCGCGGCGGTGGAGCATCGAGGGCATGAACGCACCGACCAACCGGATTCGAGCCGGGGACCAGGACCGGGAACGCGTGGCGGCCCGGCTGCAACAGGCCAGCGGCGAGGGCAGGCTGACCCTCGCCGAGACCGAGGATCGTCTCGCGGCCGTGTACGCCGCGACCTACGTCGACGAACTGTCCGGGCTCACGCGCGACCTGCCGGAGCCGGCACCGCCGAGAGCACCGCGCTTCCCCGTGCCGCTGCGGGTGCACGCCGCGGTCGTGGCGGTGCTGTCGGCTCTCCTGATCGCCCGGTTCGTGGCGTCGGGCGCGCCGTTCTTCTGGCCGGCCGCGCCGATGTTCTGGCTGGGTGTGAGCCTCGTCCTGCACGCGGTCGTCCGCGCGCGGGGGCGGCTTGTGCCATACTGATCGCATGCGCCACCACGCGTACCGATTTTTCTACGGGACCCGGACTCCGGCTCCCGTGATCGCGTAGGTGCGCACACCACCATCACCACAAGCCCCGGAGTCCACGGACCCGGGGCTTTCGTCGGCTTCGGGGCCGCGGGGGTCCGGATCCGACCGGAGGGCCCGATGAACGCACAGACGAACGAGAAGGACACCGCGCCGGAGACCTCGGGGGAACCCGTGGCCACCGCCGAGGAGATCGCCGAGTTGCGCAAGGAGATCGACTGGCTCGACTCGGAGATCCTGCGGCTGGTCAAACGCCGGGTCGAGGTCTCCCAGACGATCGGCGCCGCCCGGATGGCCGCCGGGGGCACGCGGATCGTCTACAACCGGGAGATGGACGTGCTCGCCCGCTACCGCGAGCTCGGCCCGGACGGCCGGCAGCTCGCGATGGCGCTGCTGCAGCTGGGCCGCGGACGGCTGGGGCGCTAGAAAACCGTCCGAATTCGGGGGCTTCCCGGAGGTCCGGTGCGCCGGCGGACGGGCACACTGGAAGACATGATTAACGTCATCGCGGTCATCATCGCGATCGCCAGTGTGCTCGCCTCGCTCGCCCATGTGGGCTACCTGGCGCTGCTGAACAACGCGGCGCACAAGCGGGCGGGTGGGGCACCGGTGGCGCAGTACGTCCGCAGCCGGTGGGCGCTCGCCGGCGGGACGACCGCCGCATCGCTCCTCGCGTGGCTGTTCACCTCCGGCAACACCGGGATGGACATCCTCGCGATCATCGTCGCCGCGGGCAGTGGCGCGGTCGCGACCAAGGCGCTGCAGTCGACCCAGGCGCGCTACCGAAGCGGTGGGTGAGAAATTCACCGAGACCCCGACAGGGTGAACTTGCGAGTCCGGGCTTGGACGTCCGGCCCGGGCTCTTACCCTTGAGGCGTGGGACTGCCCAGATTCGGCGTCGCGCGCCCGGCCTCAGGTCGTGCGCGTGCAGTCGAGCGTGCAGGCGCACATGCATACGCTGCTCCATTCGGTCGAACCGGCCCCCGACCCGCGTCAGAGGGCGCAGAGGGCGGTGTCCACTCGGCATGACTGGCGGGGCCGAATTCGCGGACAGTTCTCGTACCCGGGCCGGCCGGCACCGACGTGGCGCCGGCACCTGGACCCCGGTCGTGCCGGCACACCCGCCGGACGCCCGGCGCGTACCCGAACCGTTCGACGCCCCGGCGCGCGGGTCCCTGCCGGTGGCCGGCCGGGTCCCGGAGTCCCGGCCCTCCGGCGCGGTGTTCCCGCCCGCGCGCGGCGAGGTCTTCCCGCCCGCGCACGGTGAACTGCCGGTCCCCCCGCCCGCGCAGCCGCCGCGGCGCACCAGGGTCAAGCTGAGCCCGCCCCGGCACCACTCCGACGCGCTGGACGACACCGACGTCCGCGTGTACGAAGCCGCGCCCACGACCGGCCTGGGCTCCTTCGACCTGGGCAACGTGCCCGCTTCGGTGACCCCGCCGCGCAGCTGGCGCAAGGCCGCGTGGTTCGCCACCGCGTCGTCCGGCGGCGTGGTCGTCGCCCTGATGTTCGCCGGCTCCGCGTTCGTCGCGAAGCCGGCGCCGGACCAGGCGGGCGGCGCGTGGATACCCGGCCTCGGCGGCGGCGTGCCCACCCTGTCCGGCGAGCAGATCGCGCCGCCGGTCGGTGGTGGCGGCGAGGAGCGGCGCACGTCGAGCACGACGCGCGACGGTCTCGCGGAGAGCGGATCGGCCGGCGTCACGCCGACCGGCAGCGCGGACCTGCGCGCCCCCGCGCCGACCACGGTCCGCGGCTCGGCAAGCCCCTCCGACGACGACGCCACGGTCAGCGCGACCGCCACCACCACCAGCACGATCCCGCCGAAGCCGGCGCCCTCCCCCGCGCCGTACCAGGCGGACCCCACCCGGTTCACCCAGTTCCCCGACGAGGACCCCAAGACGCTCGCCAGCACCTCGCAGAGCTTCCTCGACACGGTCACCGAGAACCCCGAGGCCGCCCACTCGATGACCGGCGGCGAGCTGCAGCAGGAGGGCACCGATGGTCTCGAGCGGAAGTACTCCGACGTGGCGTACTTCCAGGTCAAGCACATCCGGGTGCACCAGTACGACGGCCGGACCGTGTGCACCGTGCAGACCGTCTACAAGGACGGCCGCGAGGTCACCGAGGAGCGCACCCTCGAGTTCTCGGGGGACAAGATCACCAACGATGGCACCTGAGCACGCACTGGGCCCGGTGGGTGACGATTACTGCCGTTCGTCGAGCCGTGGCGCCCCTCCACCGATCGGTGGTGGCCGGTAACGCCCGGAGGGGGTTCGCTGATGAACAGCACGACACCCCCGGCCAGTCCCCCGAGACGGAAGATCCAGACGACAGGTCCATGAGAGTCGCACACGAACGGCACCGCACCCGGATGCCGGACGCACTCCGCGTCGAGGAGCTGATCTCCCCCGAGATCCTCGACAACGAGATGGTCGACCGCGAGTACCTCACGCAGGTGTTCCGCGAACCGCGGAAGTACCTGCCGCCGCCGCGTGGCCGCGTCAAGGCCGAACCGGTCCGGGAGCCGGAGAGCCGGGGCGCGAAGTTCGCCAAGCTCACCGGCCTCACCATGGCCGGCACGCTGCTCGTCGGCGCCGTCGTCGCGTCGTCGGTGGTCAGCCGCGGACGGGACGGGGCCGCTGCGCCCCTCAGCCCGGCGCCGCCGCAGATCACCGGCGTGGCCGCGCTGGGCGGGTTCGCCTCCGGCGGCGCGCCCGAGCAGGGCGGCGCCCCGGCCGCCGATCACACCCGGCCGAGCACGTCCGCGACCGCGCAGGTGCCGGTCACGCAGACGCAACCGATGCCGGTGGGCCCGGCCGCGAGCGCGGAACCGCCGTCACCCGTCACCACCACCCCGGAGGTTACCGACGCCGAGAAGCTGGACGTGGTCAACGAGTTCTACCGCCGGGTGGAGTCGGCTCCGGAGCGGGCGCTGGACCTGCTCAGCCCGGCCCTGGCCGGCGACGAGGCCGGTGACCTGGTGCGGGTGTGGAGCACCATGCGTGACGTCCAGGTGCTCGAGACGCACGTCCAGCCGGACGGGTCGGTGCGCGCGGTGGTCCTCATGCGCCGCGACGACGGCACGCGGTTGCGGGTGACCCAGCAGCTCGGCCTCGACGAAACCGGTCACAGCATCTCCCAGGCGGTCCTGCTGGCCGCCGAGGAGCTGTAGCGCAGGCCATAGCAGGCGCGTTCCGGGCACCCCACACAGTGCCGGATGTGTGTGCGCAGAGTGAGCACCCTAGCCTTGAAGTGAACGGATCTGGCCCAACCCCGGCCCACGGGCCGAGCTACGTGCATAAGGCTCCCAGGCGTGCGGCACTGCGTCGCGCCCTGAAACAGCCCCCGAAGGAGGTCGCGTGAGCGACGAGGGTCGCCTGGTCGCCGGCCGGTACCGGATCGAGCGGCGAATCGGCACCGGCGCCATGGGTGCGGTGTGGCAGGCGCATGACGACGTGCTCGGTCGGACGGTCGCGATCAAGCAGCTGCTCCTGCAACCGGGGCTGGACCACAACGAGGCCGAGGACGCCAAGCAGCGCACGATGCGTGAGGGCCGGATCGCCGCGCGCCTGCACCACCCGAACGCGATCAGCGTCTTCGACGTCGTCACCGACGACAACGGCCAGCCGTGCCTGGTCATGGAGTACCTGGCCTCGACGAGCCTCGCCGAGATGCTGCGCGACCGGAAGACGCTGCCACCGCGCGAGGTGGCGCGCATCGGCGCCCAGATCGCGGCCGCGCTCAAGGAAGCGCACGCGGTCGGCATCGTGCACCGGGACATCAAGCCGGGCAACATCCTGCTCGCCGACAACGGCGTGGTGAAGATCACCGACTTCGGCATCTCGCGGGCCAAGGACGACGTCACCGTCACCAAGACCGGGATGATCGCCGGCACCCCGGCGTACCTGGCGCCCGAGGTCGCGATCGGCGGCGACCCCGGGCCGGAGGCGGACGTCTTCTCGCTGGGCTCGACGCTGTACGCGGCGTGCGAGGGCCAGCCCCCGTTCGGCCTGAGCGAGAACACGCTGAGCCTGCTGCACGCGGTCGCCGCGGGGCAGATCAACCCGCCGCGGCAGTCCGGTCCGCTGGCGAGCGTGCTGGCGGTGCTGCTGCACCCCGAGGTCCAGCACCGCCCGACGGCCGAGGAGGCCGAGGAGCTGCTGGCCGCGGTCGCCCGTGGCGAGACCCCGCTGGGCGGGCCGTCGGACGAGACCCAGTTCTCCCCGGCGGGCGGCGCGATCGGCGGCGCACTGGCCGGCGGTGCTCTCGGCGCGGCCGCGGGTGCCGGTGCGACGCGCGCCTTCCGCGGCGACGAACTCGGCGCGCACTCCGGATCGCTCGCAAGCGGCGGGAGCGACCAGTTCTACGACGAGTACGACGACTACTCGGACGACCCGTACGCCCCCACCGCCGCCTACCCCGCGGACGACTACGACCGCCGGGGCGCCACGCGCGCGGTGCCGGCCGCGTACGACGGCTACGGCGACCAGCCCGCGCCGGCCGCCGAGGACGACGAGGACGAGAAGCCGGGCAAGTGGAAGGTGCCGGCCGCGATCGGCGCCGTCGTGGTGGCCGGCCTGGTGGCGCTGGGCATCTGGCTGTTCACCCCGGCGGGCAACAACACGCAGAACACCACCGAGACCAACCAGCCGGTGGTGCCACCGCCGGCGACCAGCTCCTCGGTAGTGACGACGACGGACAGCCCGACGGCGAGCGCGACCAGGTCGAGCGCCAACGAAGGCCCCACCTCGTCGCGTTCCCAGCGGCGCAGCACGGCCGAGTCGTCGAACAACGAAGAGCCGCCGCCGTCGAGCAGCAAGCCGCCGAGCAAGACGGCGTCGTCTTCGGACAAGCCGACGTCCAGCCCGCCGACCAACACGTCGACCAGCGGGGCCGACGGCGGCTGAGGCCAGCTGCCGGAAACGTTCAGGATCGGTCAGTAGGGTGGTTGGCGACCATCCGACAGGCCGGGACGACGAGAGGGTGTTGTGGGTACTGAGGGCGCACTCGTCGGCGGCCGGTACCGGTTGGACCAGCCGATCGGTCGCGGCCGGGCCGGAATCGTCTGGCTGGCGTACGACACGCAGCTGAACCGCACCGTGGCCGCCAAGAAGATGCCGGTCGCGCCGGGGCACAGCGAGCAGTCGATCGCGACCGCCCTGGACGAGGGCCGCGCCGCGATGCGGATCCAGCACAACTGCGCGATCGGCGTGTACGACGTGCTCCGCGACGGGCAGGACCCGTGGCTGGTCATGGAGTACGTGCCGTCACGCAACATGGCGGACTTCCTGACCGAGTACGGCACCCTGAGCCCGGACCAGACGGCCTTCCTGGGCATCCAGCTCGCGTCGGCGCTCAACGCGGCGCACCACGTCGGGGTCGTGCACCGCGGCCTGGAACCGGGCAACGTGCTGCTCGCCGACGACGGCGGCGTCAAGGTCACGGACATCGGGTTCACCGGCGCCGGGTTCAACCCCGCCTACCGGGCGCCCGAACTGTCCCGAGGCGCGACGGCCGCGCCGGCCACCGACGCCTTCTCCCTCGGCGCGACGCTCTACACCGCGGTCGAGGGTGTGCCGCCCTACGGCGACCACGGCAGCGGCCCGCTGCGCGAGCCCGAGAAGGCCGGCGTGCTGGCCCCCGCGCTGATGAAACTGCTGCGCGAGGACCCGCTGAGCCGCCCCACGCTGGCCGACAGCATCACCTCGTTCCAGGCGATCACGCAGGGACGCCAGACCGCGTTCATCCCGCCGACGGCGCCCGCGCTGCCGACGGTGCCGGCGTTCCGGCCGCAGCCCCCACCGCCCCCGGCGCCGAAGCAGCCGATCGTGAACCTGTCCCCGAAGCGGGTGCGGCAGCTGATCCTGACCACGATGGCCGTCCTGGTCGCGGCGGCGATCGGGATCGGGGTCAGCCAGCTGCTGTTCCTCTGACCCCGGTCACACCAGCCGGCGGTCGGAGGCCCAGCGGGACAGCTCGTAGCGGTTGGACAGCTGCGTCTTGCGCAGGACGCTGGAGACGTGCGTCTCGACCGTCTTCACCGAGATGAACAGCTCCGACGCGATCTCCTTGTAGGCGTACCCGCGCGCGAGCAGGCGCAGGACGTCCCGCTCGCGTGGGGTCAGCAGGTCCAGCTCCGGGTCGCTGATCGGCGCGGAGCCGGGGCGGTCGGCGAACGCGTCCAGCACGAAACCGGCCAGGCGCGGGGAAAACACCGCGTCGCCCTCGGAGACGCGGGCGATGGCGCGCACCAGTTCCTTCGACGAGATCGTCTTCGTGACGTACCCGCGGGCACCGGCGCGGATGACCGCGATGACGTCCTCCGCCGCGTCGGACACCGACAGCGCCAGGAACACCACGTCGGGCAGCTCGGTGCGGACCCGGCGCAGCACCTCGGCCCCGCCGCCGTCGGGCATGTGCACGTCCAGGAGCACCACCTGCGGCCTGGTCCGGGCGATCCCGGCGACCGCCTCGCCCACCGAACCCGCCTCGCCGACCACCCGCACCTCGTCGGTGATCGAGTCCAGCTCCGTGCGCACGCCCGCCCGGAACAGCGCGTGGTCGTCGACCAGGAACACGCTGATGGGGGCCTTCGGCTGCGGTGTCTCGCTCAACGCGTCCCTCCAGAATCGGCCTTGACCGGCATCTCCAGCTGCACCTCGGTCCCCTCCCCCGGGGACGTGCGCAGCCGCGTGGTGCCGCCGTTGCGCTCCATCCTCCCCCGGATCGAATCGGCCAGGCCATGCCGGTCCTCCGACACGGCGTCCGGGTCGAACCCCTTGCCCCGGTCGCGCACGAACACGGTGACCGCCGTGGGCTCGACCTCGGCGTACACGCTCACCTCGTCCACCCCGGCGTGCTTGGCCGCGTTGACCATCGCCTCGCGGGCCGCCAGGACCAGCGCGGTGAGCCGGTCGTCGAGCTCCGCGTCGCCGACGACGACCTGCGACACCGAGATCGCGAAGGTGTCCTCGACCTCGCCGCACGCGCCCGCGATCGCCTCCGACAGCTGCCGGGTCGCCCGCTCGGTCTTCGGCGTCCCGTAGCCCGACGGCCCGTACAGCCAGCCGCGCAGCTCGCGTTCCTGGCTGCGCGCCAGCCGGGCGACCTCCTTCGGCGCCTCCGCCTGCTTCTGGATCAGCGCCAGCGTCTGCAGCACCGAATCGTGCAGGTGCGCCGCGATCTCCGCGCGCTCCTCGGTGCGGATGCGGGCGCGCCGCTCCTCCCCCAGGTCACGCACCATCCGGAGCCAGAACGGGACCGTCAGCACGGCCACCCCGACCAGCGTCGCGAGCACGGCGAGCAGCGCGAACTGCACCTGGTCGAGCGAACCCGAGCGGAGCACGACGACCCCGATCCCGGTGATCACCAGTGCGACGCCCGCGAGGATCCGGATCGCGGCCGACCACCCGCCACCCCCGAGCACGACACCGGCGACGCCGGACCGCGCCCCGATCCGCCAGCGGCGGCGCTGCGACTCGTCGGCCTCGCGCCACACGACCGCGGCGCCGACCAGCGCGAGCGCCAGTGGCACCGCGACCCAGCCGTTGATCGCCCCCGTGATGGCACCGCCGGCGACCAGCAGGCCGATGCCCAGGATCAGCAGACCGATGGCCTGCTGCTTTTCCTTGGCCGTCGCCGGCGCCTCGGTCTCCTCGCGGCGCCGCTGCGGCACGAACACCCACAGCAACCCGTAGGCGACCATCCCGGCGCCGCCGAACGCGGCCAGCACGGCGAAGGTGGCCCGCACCCACAGCACCTTGACGCCGAGGTGGTCGGCCAGCCCGGAGGCGACACCGGCCACCACGCGGCTGGACCGGCGCCGGTACATCCTGGGCCGCTCGTCGGCCTCGGTCAGCGCGCTCCCGGCTGCCGGCACCACGGCACCCTCGCCCGCGGGGCGCGGCAACGGCATGCCGGTCTCGGTCCGGGTTCTTTCCTGCACGTGATCCATGGTTCTGCCATGGTCACATGGCCGCAAGAACGATTCATCAGGGAAAACCCCCGGGATCTCCGCCCGCGAAACCTCAGGGTCGTTCCCCGATGTGCCCGGCGGCGCGCTCGCGCATCCTGGTCACCATGAACGACACGGCAGAAGCTCCGAAACCGCAAGGCCTGGGCGGTTTCGAGGAGACCGTGAAGGACTTCTGGGCCAGCCGCCCGCGGCGCCCCGCACGGGGAGGCAAGATCGGCGGTGTCGCGGCCGCGATCGGCAACAGGTACGGCATCGACCCGGTGATCGTGCGGGTGGCGTTCGTGACGGCGACCGTCTTCGGCGGTGTCGGCGCCTCGCTCTACGTGCTGTGCTGGCTGCTGTTCCCGGCCGAGGGCGACGGGAGCTCGCCGATCGAGGCGCTGTTCGGGCAGGGCCGCAGCTCGATGAGCAAGCACATGACGATCGTGCTGGCGATCCTGTTCTTCCCGCTGTCCAGCTGGGCGTTCGCCGGGGGCTGGTTCGACGGCGGCGGCATCATCGGGGCGGCGCTGATGGTCGTCGCGCTGTACCTGCTGCACCGGGGGCGGGGCCACCTGTACCGGCCGGCGCCGGTGACCCGCGTGGCCACCGACGTGGGGCCCGCCGCGTTCTCCATGAGCACGCCGGGGAGCACCACCACCGAGCGGAACGAGCCCGGGTGGGACCCGCTCGGCGCGGATCCGATGGCGTGGGACCTGCCGGACCCGCAACCCGCCCCGGTTCCCTCGCCGCCGCCACCGCCGCCCGCGCCGCGCCGGCGGAGCAAGATCGGCATCGCGACGTTCGGGATCGCACTGCTGGTGGCCGGGGTCGGCGCGGCGATCGGCGCCGACGGGGAGACCTGGTTTTCGCCGCAGCACGTCATCGGGCTGGTGCTCGGGGTGCTGGGCGTCGGGATGGTGGCCGGCGCGTTCGCCGGCGGTGGCCGCAAGCTGGCCATCCTCGCGGTCCCGCTGTCCATCGCGGGCATCGCGCTCACCACGGTGCCGGTCGCGGACTACGCCGGTGGCGTCGGTGACCTGCGGGCCACGCCGCTGACCGCGGCGCAGGTGCAGCCGACCTACCAGCGGACGGCGGGTTCGGTGGACCTGGACCTCACCGCCTTGCCCGCGGACGTGCCGGTGACGACCGAGATCCACCTGGGTGCGGGCGAAACGACCGTGCTGGTGCCGGCCACGGCCGACGTGACCTACTCGTGCGAGTCGCACGCCGGTGACGTGCAGTGCCTGGGTCACGGCAGCAGCGGGCTGGGAGCCGGCCCCACGACGGGCGTCGACTACGGCAAGGACGGTCCCGGTGGGCTGCAGCTCAACCTCAAGATCGACCAGGGAGCGGGCGACGTGGAGGTGAACCGTGGCTGAGCAGGACAACCCCTACGCCCACGACACGGAGACGCGGGCGCCGGAACGCCGGCGCGGGGTGGACGCCTTCACCCTGGTCCTCGGCATCGGGACGCTGCTGGTCTCGGCGTACGTCCTCAGCGACGGCGCGACCTGGCTGCCCGCGTTCGACCTCAAGTGGGTGCTCGCCGGGGGCGCGGTGCTCGTCGGGGTGCTGATGCTGGGAGCCTCGATGCGGGGAGGGCGCCGGGACTGACGGTGCCGGCCAGGCCGGAAAAAGGGAGCCGCGGATGTCCGCGGCTCCCTTTTTCGTGCACAGCTGTGGGGTCACTCCCACTCGATGGTGCCCGGTGGCTTGCTGGTCACGTCCAGCACGACCCGGTTGACCTCGGCGACCTCGTTGGTGATGCGGGTGGAGATGCGCTCCAGCACGTCGTAGGGCAGGCGGGTCCAGTCGGCCGTCATGGCGTCCTCGCTGGACACCGGGCGCAGCACGACCGGGTGGCCGTAGGTGCGGCCGTCGCCCTGGACGCCGACGCTGCGGACGTCCGCGAGCAGCACCACGGGGCACTGCCAGATGTCGCGGTCCAGGCCCGCGGCGGTCAGCTCCTCGCGGGCGATCGCGTCGGCCGCGCGCAACGTCTCCAGGCGGTCGGCGGTGACCTCGCCGATGATCCGGATGCCCAGTCCGGGGCCGGGGAACGGCTGCCGGTGCACGATCGTCTCCGGCAGGCCCAGCTCCAGGCCGACGCGGCGGACCTCGTCCTTGAACAGCAACCGCAACGGCTCGACCAGCTCGAACTGCAGGTCCTCCGGCAGGCCGCCGACGTTGTGGTGGCTCTTGATGTTGGCCGCCCCGGTGCCGCCCCCGGACTCGACGACGTCCGGGTACAGCGTGCCCTGCACGAGGAAGCGGTAGTCGCCCTCGGCCTTGAGGTCGCGTTCGGCCTGCTCGAAGACCCGGATGAACTCGCGGCCGATGATCTTGCGCTTCTGCTCGGGGTCGGTGACCCCGCCGAGGGCGTCGAGGAAGCGGTCACGGGCGTCGACGGTCACCAGGTTCACGCCCGTGGCGGCGACGAAGTCGCGCTCGACCTGGGCCCGCTCGCCCTTGCGTAGCAGTCCGTGGTCGACGAAGACGCAGGTCAGCCGGTCACCGATGGCGCGCTGGACGAGCGCGGCGGCGACGGCGGAGTCGACGCCGCCGGACAGGCCGCAGATCGCGCGGCCGTCACCGATCTGCTCGCGGATGCGCGCGATCTGCTCCTCGACGATGGAGGCGGTGGTCCACTGCGGCTTGATGCCGGCGATGTCGTGGAGGAAGCGGCGCAGGACCTCCTGGCCGTGCGGCGAGTGCAGCACCTCGGGGTGGTACTGGACGCCGGCGATGCGGTCCCGCGTGTTCTCGTAGGCGGCGACCGGCGCGCCCTCGGAGGTCGCCGTGACCTTCGCGCCGGCCGGCGGTTTGGTGACGCTGTCGCCGTGGCTCATCCACACCTGGTGGCGGGCGGGGAGTTCGCGGTGCAGGACGCCGCCGTCGGCCGGGACGTGGACCTCGGTGCGCCCGTACTCGCGGTTGCCGGTGGCCTCGACGGTGCCGCCGAGCGCCTGGGCGAGGACCTGGAAGCCGTAGCAGATGCCGAAGATCGGGACGCCGGACTTGGCCAGCGCGGGGTCCATGCCGGGCGCGTCGGGTGAGTAGGCGCTGGCCGGGCCGCCGGAAAGGATGATCGCGGAGGGGTTCTTCGCGAGGATCTCGTCCACCGGCGTGGTGTGCGGCACCACCTCCGAGTAGACCTGGGCCTCGCGGACGCGGCGGGCGATCAACTGCGCGTACTGCGCGCCGAAGTCGACGACGAGCACCGGACCGCTCGGATTGGACACCGGACCTCCATCAGGACGACGTGTGTCTCCCATCGTCCCAGGTGGGCTGGGTCACGTGCGCCCGGGGACGCCGATTGACCGAAGGCCCCGGGCGGTGTCGGCGCGGGGCCTTCGCGGGCTCGGGGTCGGCGCGGCGGTCGCCTCTCGGCGAAAGGTCCGAACAGGGCTCCGGCCGAATCGGTGTTCCCTGACGGCGAAGTGGTGAGGCCCGGGGGACACGGACCGCGCCGACCGCTTCGTTCAACGGCGCGTGCCGGGCGGGTATTCCGTAACGGGCCGCGCGCTGCTCCCGATCTTGGTGCGTCGCCGAGGAGGAGCAGAGCGACTTCCGGTGGATGCTGCCCGGATGCGCGCTGATCCTGGCGAGCATCGTGATCGGGTTCGCCTGGAACCTCGCGGCGAGCCGCGCCATGGGCTGGTACAAGAACGCTTGCCACGTCGACCTCGACGGGCCCGGGAACGTCGGTCTGCTGGCGATCCTTGTTCCGCAGTTGCTCTCGTTCATCGTCTACTCCGGCATCGCCGGATGGGTGATCGTCTGGCGTTGCCGTCGGTGGCTCTGGCGGGTCCTGGCCCTGGTCGTCACCGTCGCCGGGGCGGTTCTGCTGACCTGGGCCTTCTGGACCTGGCAGCTCACCGAAGTGGTCCCCCACGTCGCCGAGCTGGGCACCTTGAACCCCATCTGCCTGGTCGACGACCCACCCGGCTGGCCATCCTTTTTCCCGATTCACCCGATGGGCTAGACGCGCCGACCACGAAACCACCCTCCGTCAGGCGGCCTAAGTTGTCAGGCATGGACACCATCACGCCGGAACCGCGCCCGGCCTGGATCGCCGGCCGGGCGGAGCAGGGTACCGCCACGCTGAACGTGCACCACCCGTTCGACGGAAGCGAGGTGGCGACCGTCGCGGTGCCGGGGCCGGACCAGGTCGAGCGCGCGGTGGCCGCCGCGGTCGCCGTCGCTCCCCGGCTGCGCCGCGCCCCCGCGCACCAGCGGGCCGCCGCCCTGGAGCACACCTCGAAACAACTCGCCGCGCGCGCCGAGGAACTCGCCGAGCTGATCACCGCCGAGAACGGCAAGCCCCTGAAGTGGGCCGAGGCCGAGGTCCGCCGCGCGGTCTCGGTCTTCCGCATCGCCGCCGAGGAAGCCCGCCGCTTCTCCGGCGACCTCCAGCGCCTGGACACCGACACCGCCGGCGAGGGGCGCCTCGCCGTGGTGCGCCGCGTTCCCCGCGGCCCCGTGCTGGGCATCGCACCGTTCAACTTCCCGCTCAACCTGGTCGCCCACAAGGTCGCGCCCGCGCTCGCGGTCGGCGCGCCGATCATCGTCAAGCCGGCGCCGCGCACCCCGCTGTCCGCGCTCGTCCTGGGCGAGATCCTGGCCGAGACGGACCTGCCCGCGGGTGCGTTCTCCGTGCTGCCGCTGGGCAACGAGGACACCGCGAAGCTCGTCACCGACCCGCGCCTGCCGGTCGTGTCGTTCACCGGCTCGGGCCCGGTCGGCTGGTCGCTGGCCGACGCCGCCCCGCGCAAGCACGTCGTCCTCGAGCTGGGCGGCAACGCGGCCGCGGTCGTGCTCGGCGACTGGACGGACCTGGCCGGCGCCGCGCAGCGCATCGCGACGTTCGGCAATTACCAGGCCGGCCAGTCGTGCATCGCGGTGCAGCGGGTGATCGTCGAGCGGTCCGTCGCCGACGAGTTCATCCCGGCGCTCGCCGAGGCCATCGCGGCACAGCGCACCGGCGACCCCTATGACTCCACAGTGGACGTCGGCCCGGTCGTCGACGAGGCCGCCGCCGAGCGGATCGTGGCGTGGGTCGACGAGGCCGTCGCCGCCGGCGCCAAGCTCCTGGCCGGCGGCTCACGCCAGGGCGCGACCGTCGAACCGACCCTGCTCACCAGCGTCCCCGCGGACGTGAAGGCCTGGTCGGAGGAGATCTTCGGCCCCGTCCTGGCCGTCTCGGTGGTCGACGACGCCGACGAGGCCTTCGCCGCGGTGAACGCCTCCGCCTACGGGCTGCAAGCGGGGGTGTTCACGCGCGACGTGCGGCTCGCCTTCCGCGCCTCCGCCGAACTCGAGGTCGGCGGCGTGATCATCGGCGACGTCCCGTCCTACCGCGCCGACCAGATGCCCTACGGCGGGGTGAAGGGCTCCGGGGTGGGTCGCGAGGGCGTCCTCGCCGCCATGCACGACCTCACCGAGGAGCGGGTCACCGTGTTCGCCGGGATCGATCTGTAGACACCAGGGGCAGGCGCAGGGCGGCCGGTGCGTCGGCCGGGACCGCCGGGTTCGACGGCGCGACCGGCTCGATCCGCCGGTAGCCCTGCGACTGGTCCGGCCGCGGATCGGCCTCGCCCTTGTTGGGCCAGAACGAGAACGCGCGCTCGGCCTGCGCGGTGATCGTCAGCGACGGGTTCACGCCCAGGTTCGCGGTGATCGCCGTACCGTCCACGATGGACAGGCCGGGGTAGTTGAACACCCGGTGGTAGGGGTCGATCACGCCGTCCTCGGGGCTGGTGCCGATGGGGGCGCCGCCGATGAAGTGCGCGGTGAGCGGGATGTCGAACACCTCGCCCCACGTGCCACCGGCGATGCCGTCGATGTGCTTCGCGGTCAGCTCGTTGGCCTGGTGGCCGGCCGGGATGAACGACGGGTTCGGCTCGCCGTGGCCCTGTTTGGACGTGTACCTGCGCCGCCCGAACAGGCCGCGCTTGGTGTAGGTGGTGATCGAGTTGTCCAGGCTCTGCATCACCAGCAGGATGACGGTCCGTTCGCTCCACCGGTAGCCGTTGAGCAGCTTCGCGCTCTGCACCGGGTGCTTGACGAGGAACCGCACCGCCTGCAGCCAGCGCGGCGCCTGCGCCGAGCCGTCGGTGGCGATGGTCTGGAGCAGGCTCATCGCGTTGCTGCCCTTGCCGTAACGCACCGGCTCGATGTGGGTGGTCTCGTCCGGGTGGAACGACGAGGTGATCGCGACACCTTTGCTGTAGTCGTGGTCCGGGTCCACCCTCGGGCGCCCCGCGCCGATGATGGCTTCGGAGTTGGTGCGGGTCAGCTCACCGAACTTCGGCGACAGCCGGGGCAGCACGCCCTGGTCGCGCATCTCGTGCAGCAGCCGCTGGGTGCCCCAGGTGCCGGCGGCGAGCACGACCTGCCCGGCGGTGAGCGTGGTCCGGAACTTCTTCGAACGCGTGCCGGTCTTGCGGACGTCGACCTCGAACGACCCGTCACCGCGGGGGCGCACGGCGGTGACCGTGGTGAGCGGGATGACCTTCGCACCACCCCGCTCGGCGAGGTACAGGTAGTTCTTGACCAGCGTGTTCTTCGCGCCGACGCGGCAGCCGGTCATGCACGAGCCGCATTCCGTGCAGCCGGTCCGCTCCGGTCCGGCGCCGCCGAAGAACGGGTCCGCCACCCGCTCGCCCGGCTTGTCGAAGAACACCCCGACCGGCGTCGGGTGGTAGCTCTCCGCCACGCCCATGTCGGCGGCGACCTTCTGCATCACCTCGTCCGACGGCGTCACCGTCGGGTTGGTGACCACGCCGAGCATCCGGCTCGCCTGGTCGTAGTACGGCGCGAGTTCGGACTCCCAGTCGGTGATGTGCGCCCACTGCCGGTCGCGGTAGAACGGTTTGAGCGGGCGGTACAACGTGTTGGCGTAGACCAGCGACCCGCCGCCGACACCGGCTCCGGCGAGGATCATCACGTCGCGGAGCAGGTGGATGCGCTGGATGCCGAAGCAGCCCAGCGCGGGCGCCCACAGGTAGCGCTTGAGGTCCCAGGACGTCTTGGCGAACTCGTCGTCGGCGAACCGGCGGCCCGCCTCGACGACGGCCACCCGGTAGCCCTTCTCGGTCAGCCGGAGCGCGGCGACACTGCCGCCGAATCCCGATCCGACCACGATGACGTCATAGTCAGCCGCATTGCTGTTACGCGTGGTCACAGGTAAAGGGTAACCGCGACCTCCGGATCCTGACCAGTAGTAAGTTACTCATCAGTCGGGGCAACCACGATGAAATCCGTAACGTATCTCGTCCATCTGAGTGATTCTCTGTGTAGCAGCAGTCACACGATGGGGAGACCACGTTGTCCGTACCGCCCTCGCTCGCCCGCGTCCGTCGCCTGATCACCGACGGTTCGTGCGCGGCGCTGTCCCTGGACGTCTTCGACACGATCCTGTGGCGGCGCACGCCGCGGCCGACCGATCTGTTCGCCGTGCTGGGCGCGCGGCTGGTCCGCGACGGCCGGTGCCCGGACTGGGTCACGCCCGCGGCGTTCCGGCGGATGCGCATCGTCGCCGAGCAGGCGGCCAGACGCGCGGACGAAGCTCTGGGCACCGAGGTCTCGTTGTTCGACATCTGGCAGCACATGCCGTTGCGGATCTTCAACGCCGATCTGTCCGAACTGGTCCACGCCGAGGTGCTGTGCGAGCGGGACTTCACGGTGCCCGACCTCGACATCGCCGAACTCGTCGAACTCGCCGGCAAGCACCACGTCCCCACCGTGCTGGTGTCCGACACCTACTTCACCGAGGAGCACCTCACCGAACTGCTCGACCGACCCGGGCTCGGCGCCCTGCGCGAGGCCCGGATCTTCCGCTCGCACCAGCATGGTCTGGACAAGACCGACGGGCTGTGGGAGATCGTGCTCGACGCGCTGGACGTGCATCCCGAGCAGATCGTGCACATCGGCGACAACGCGATCGCCGACATCGAGGTCCCGCAGGAGCTGGGCATCCGCACCGTCCACTACGAACGGCTGGACGAGCGGTTCCTCGCCGTCCTGGAACGCGAACGCGAGCCGCTCGGCCTGGAGGACCCGCTCGGCGATCACCTCGACACCGACGAGGGCGACTTCGGCCTCACCAGCCTGCGCGCGAAGACCCTCCAGCGCGTCGATCCCGGCGCCCAGACGCCGGTGCGCACCGCGTGGCGCTACGGCGCGTCCGTGCTCGGCCCGGTGTTGACCGGGTTCGCCGAATGGGTCGCCGCGCGCGCCCACGAGTCCGGCATTGCGGTGCTGTGGTGCCCGATGCGCGAGGGGACCCTGCTGTCCGCACTGATCAACAACGCGGCGCAGGCCCGCGGCTGGACCGTCGAGGCCCGTCCGGTGTGGCTGTCCCGGCACGTCACCTCGCTCGCCGCGCTCGACCCCGCGGACGCGGGCTCGCTGCGCGAGTTCGTCCGGCAGCGCCACGGGCTCACCGTCCGCCAGCTGCTCCAGGCCCTGCACCTGCGGCCGGGCGAGGTCCCGCCGCTGGCCGAGATGCTGGACACCGTCCTGGACAACGACCGCGAGATCGACCTGATCAGCGACGTGCTCACCGAAACCGCGCACCTGCGCAACCGGCTGACGGTGACGGTGACCCGCATTCGTGAGCGGGTGGTGCGCGAGCTGCGGCGGACGGGCATGCTCGAGGAAGCCGAGCCGGCGCTGGTCGACCTCGGCTGGGGCGGCACCATCCAGTTCTTCCTCGGCCAGGTGCTCGAGCAGGCCGGCACCGGGGCTCGCCCGGCGGGCTTCTACCTCGCCACCGACGACCGGTCCACCCGCGTGTTCCGCGCCGGGTTGCGCATCGAGGGCTACCTGAGTCAGGGCGGCCACCCGCCCGAGATCGCGCGGACCATCAGCCGCAGCCCCGAGGTGCTGGAGCAGTCGGTCAACGACTTCTGCGGCTCGCTGCTGGACTTCGCCGACGACGGTTCGCCCGTCCTCGGCCCGGCCTCCGACAGCGAGGCCCAGCTGGCGCAGCGGCGCGCGGTGCAGGACGGCATCCGCGAGTTCCAGAACCAGTGGTACCGCTACGCCGAGGACGGCTGGCCGGACCTCACCGGCACCGCGCGGCACCGGCTCGCGAACATCCTGGTGTCCGCCCTCAAGGCGCCGACAGCCGAAGAAGCCGCGGTGTTCGGCAACTGGGCGCACGAGGACAACTTCGGGTCCGCGCTGGTCACGCGGGTCGTCCCGGAGGACCTGGTGCCCGCCGTCCCCTACCTCTCCCCCGGCGACCTGGCCGATCTGACCATGCGGGACGCGTTCTGGCCCGCCCTGCTGGCCGCCTCGGACACCCGGCTCGCGGCGGGGGCCCGCGCCCTCGCGGACAAGCAGGTCGACCCCGGACTCTTCGAGCCGTCCGACGAGCCGGCCATGACCAGGCTGAGCGTGCGCACCGGCGACGGCGAGTGGCAGGACGGGCCGGGGCGCCGCGTCCGGATCAACCACAACGGACTGTCCTTCGCCCGGCTGGACTTCCGCGCCGCCGACATCACCGACCTGGCACTGGCGATCCCGGGCCGTCCCGCGCTGGTGCGGATCGACTGGGTCGAGGTCAGGGCGCTGGTGCCCGGCCAGGCCGTGCCCCGGGTCGAGCGCTGGGACAAGCCGGACGACTTCGCCGGCCTGATCCACGCCGCGTGCCGCTGGCTGGGTGGGACCCTGTTCGAGTTCGACGGCGACGAGTCGGCGATCTGGTTCCCGGTCGGCGCCCGGATGGGCGCCCCGGTGACGTCCGGGCAGGTGACCGTGGCGTTCGCGATGCTGCCGAAGTCGCGCACCGGGCTCGGCGGACGTCCGCCGTCCGCGCCGCGGCTGACCAGGGTGACCAGCCGGGTGCGCGAGGAGTACCGCACCCGCGGACCGGTCGGGCTGGCCACCTCGGCGGCCCGGATCGCCGTGCGGCAGCTGCGGAGTGGCAAGTGAACGACTACGGCACGCGCGAAGACCCGCACGCCCAGGCGCGGGCGGCCCGGCAGCTGCCCCTGCTGCTGCACTCGCTGTCCTGCTTCCGGGAGATCTTCGAGATCGTCTACGCCCACCACCCGATCTCCACGGTGGTCGAGGTCGGGGTGGAATCCGGGCAGGTCAGCGGCATCTACGCCGAGCTCGGCGCGTCCGCGGTGTACTGCGTGGACCCGGCGCCGACGGAGAGCCTGCGCGCCGCGATCGCCGCGAACGAGGCACTGCACCTGGTCGAGAACTGGTCGCCGGACGTGCTGGCCGACCTGCCGGTCGCCGATCTGTACGTGCTGGACGGCGACCACAACTACGCGACGGTGCGCGCCGAACTGGAGTGGGTGCTCACGCACGCCCCGGACGCCGTCGTCGTGCTGCACGACCTGCTCTGGCCGTGTTCGCGGCGGGACCAGTACTACGAGCCGTCCGGCCTCGCGGCCGAGGACCGTCACCCGTCCAGTTCGGACGGTCCGACGATCTGGCACGACGAGCTGACCCCGGCCGGTTTCGTGGGCCTCGGCGCGTTCACGTGCGCGCAGGAGGCCGGTGGCGAGCGCAACGGTGTGCTCACCGCGGTCGAGGACGCCCTGGCCGCGCACGACGGCTGGCGGCTGGCGATGATCCCGGCGATCTTCGGCGTCGGCGTCCTCACGCGGGACGAGGCGCTGCTCACCGCGCTGGCGCCGTACCGCGACTCGACGTTGCTGTCCACCATGGAGAACAACCGGCTCGCGCTGTACACCCGGTTGCTGCAGCTGCAGTTCGAAGCGGTCGCGCACTCCGGTCACGCCGACCAGCTGGCCGAGACGATCGCCCGGCAAGGGCGCGACATCGAGCGGCTCACCGGTGAGGCCGCGGGCCTGCGCGCCGAGGCCGACGACCTGCGACGGCAGAACGAGCGGTTGCGCGCGATGCTCGACGAACGTCCCGCGACGCGGGCCGGCCGCGTCCTCCGACGGCGGTGAACCGGCCCCGCATCGCGACGGTCGCGGCGAGCCTCGGGTGGGTGCTCGCCGCGACCTGGGTGCAGCTCATGCGCAGACCCGGCCTGCGGGTGTACGACGTGGTGTGGGCGGAGGACGGCGGGGTCTTCCTCAACCAGGCGATGCGGCATTCGTTGTGGCACAACGTGGTCACGCCGCACGCCGGGTACCTGCAGGTGGTCGCGAAGCTGGTCGTCCAGCCGGTCGCGGCGCTGCCGCTGTCGTGGGCGGCGGCCGGTCTCGCGACCGGGGCCGCGCTGGTGGTGGCGCTGATCTCGCTGCTCGTGTGGTTCCGCAGCGGCGCCGTGCTGCGGTCGACGTGGGCGCGGGTGCTGGTGACGGCGATCGTGCCGCTGCTGCCGCAGGCCGGGTTCGAGGTGAACGCGGCGGTCAACGATCTGCACTGGTACCTGGCGTACGCGGCGTTCTGGGTGCTGCTGGCGCCGCCGCGGTCGGTGCGCGGGCAGGCCGGCGCGGCGGCGGTGGTGGCGCTGGCAGCGCTTTCCGATCCGCTGACCGCACTGGTGCTGCCCGCGGCGATCGTCGGGATCGTGCGCGCTCAACGGCGTCGGATCGCGTGCATCGCGCCGGCGGTGATGGTGGTGGCGCTGGCCGTGCAGGGCTGGGTGCACCTGACGCGCGCCGCCGGGTACCGGGCGAGCGAAACCGTGTGGGGCGAACTGCCGTCGATCTACGGGTTGCGGGTGCTGCTGAGCGCGGTGACCGGCGACCGGTTGCTGGGGCCGGTGTACCGCTCGTTCGGCCTGGCGCCGGTGGCGGTCGCCGGCGTGGTGGTGGCGCTGGCGGTGGCCGCGCTGCTCTGGCGGGCGGAGCGGGTGGCGCGGCAGGTCGTGGCGGTGAGCCTGGTCTGTTCGGTGGCGTACCTCGTGGTGTCCGTGGGGTTGCGCGGCACGGGCGGTTTCCTGGACCGGGCGGAGTTCTCGCTGAACGGGTCGCGGTACGCGATCGTGCCGCTGCTGCTGGTGTGGGTGGCGGTGGCGGCCCTGCTCGACCGCCTGCGCCCACGGGCGGTCGTCGGCGGGGTGGTGGCGGTGTTCCTGGGCGTGCAGGTCCTCAGCGACTGGGGCGCGGCCGGGGTGCGGGCCGGGGGGCCGTCGTGGCGCGCATCGGTGGCCGCGGCGCGTTCTGCCTGTGCCGCACCGGCCCGCGCACCCCAACCGGCGCCGCTGGTGGCCGAAGAGGACGGCCCGTACGCCGCGCCGATCACGCCCGGCCCCGACGACGTGACGATCATCGTGGCACCCGAGCCGCCCGCCGGGGAGCCGCTGCTGTTCGCGGTGGTGGCCCCGTGCGCGGAGTTGCGGGGTTAACGGCGGACGGAGAGCCCCACGCGCTGGAACTCCTTGAGGTCCGAGTACCCCGTCTTGGCCATCGCGCGGCGCAGGCCGCCGAAGAGGTTCACCGAGCCCTCCGCGTCGGACGAGGGGCCGAACAGCAGGGTCTTCAGGTCGACCTCGATGTCCGGTCCGGCCGCGACCCGCGAGCGCGGCAGGTTCGGGTGCGCGGCGGCCGCCGTCCAGTACAGGCCGTGCCCGGGCGCCTCGGAGGCGGCGGCCAGCGGCGCCCCGACCACCACGGCGTCCGCGCCGCACGCGATCGCCTTCGCGATGTCGCCCGAGCTGGTCATCCCGCCGTCGGCGAGCACGTGCACGTACCGGCCGCCCGTCTCGTCCAGGTAGTCGCGCCGGGCGGCGGCCGCGTCGATGATCGCGGTCGCCATCGGCACGCCGATGCCCAGCACGCGGTCGGTGCTCGTCACGCCCGGCGTGTACCCGTGGCCGACGATCACGCCCGCCGCGCCGGTGCGCATCAGGTGCATCGCGGTCCGGTAGTCGGACACGCCACCGGCGATCACCGGCACGTCCAGACCACCGATGAAGTCCTTGAGGTCCAGCGGATCCGCGTCGTCGTGCGCGACGTGCTCCGCGGAGATGATCGTGCCCTGCACGACCAGGATCTCCACGCCGGCGGCGATCAGGTGCGGCGTCAGCTCGGCGGCGCGCTGCGGGCTCACCCGCGCGGCGACCGTCACACCCGACTCGCGCACCTGCCGCATCGCCTCGGCCAGCAGCTCGGGCTGGACGGGCGCGGAGTGCAGTTCCTGCAGGGTCCGCACCAGCGCGGTGCGGTCCTCGTCCTTGGCGGCGTCGACCAGGCGGAGCAGCGCCCGCTCGGCGTCGGCGTGGCGGGCCCACAGGCCCTCGGCGTTGAGCACGCCCAGACCGCCCAGCTTGCCGACCTCGACCGCGGTCGCCGGGGACACCACCGCGTCCGTCGGGTGGGTGACCAGCGGGATGTCGAAGCGGTAGGCGTCGATCTGCCACGCGGTGGACACGACCGCCGACGACCGGGTCCGCCGCGACGGGACGATCTCCACGTCATCGAGGTCGTACGCCCGCCGTGCGGTGCGTCCCATGCCGATCTCGACCAGATCGCGCACGTCAGGTCCCTTCTCGCCGCCAGTGGTTGACGCCCCATTGTCGCTAGGCCACCGGTGTGACCTGCGCGCAGGGGGTCAGCGCGAGGTGTAGTTGGGCGCCTCGACCGTCATCGTCACGTCGTGCGGGTGGCTCTCCTTCAGGCCGGCGGCGGTGATCCGCACCAGCTGAGCCCGCTGCAGCTGTTCGATCGTCTCCGCGCCCGCGTAACCCATGCCCGACCGCAGGCCGCCGACCAGCTGGTGCACGACGTTGACGAGCGGGCCGCGGAAGGGGATGCGGCCCTCGATGCCCTCCGGCACCAGCTTGTCCTCGCTCAGCACGTCGTCCTGCGAGTAGCGGTCCTTCGAGTAGGACTTGCGCCCGTCCCGCGACTGCATCGCGCCGAGCGACCCCATGCCCCGGTAGGTCTTGAACTGCTTGCCGTTGACCAGGATCAGGTCGCCCGGCGACTCGGCGGTGCCGGCGAGCAGGCTGCCCAGCATCACGGTGGACGCGCCGGCCGTGATGGCCTTGGCGATGTCGCCGGAGTACTGGATGCCGCCGTCGCCGATCACCGGCACGCCGGCCGGGCGGCAGGCCTTGTCGGCCTCGTAGATCGCGGAGATCTGCGGCACGCCGACGCCGGCGACGATGCGGGTGGTGCAGATCGAGCCGGGCCCGACGCCCACCTTGACCGCGTCCGCGCCCGCGTCGACCAGCGCCTGGGCGCCCGCGCGGGTCGCGACGTTGCCGCCGACGACGTCGACGGTGTCGCCCAGCTCCTTCTTCAGGGTGGCGACCATGTCGACGACCGCGCGCGAGTGGCCGTGCGCGGTGTCGACCATCAGCACGTCCACACCCGCGTCGGCGAGCGCCATCGCGCGCTGGTGACCGGCCGCGCCGACGCCGACCGCGGCGCCGACGACCAGGCGGCCGTCCGGGTCCTTGGTCGCGTGCGGGTACTGCTCGGTCTTGACGAAGTCCTTGACGGTGATCAGGCCGCGCAGCTTGCCGGCGCCGTCGACGATCGGCAGCTTCTCGATCTTGTGGCGGCGCAGCAGGCCCAGCGCGGCGTCCGCGGTGACCCCGACCTGCGCGGTGATCAGGTTCTCGCGGGTCATCACCTCGCTGACCGGGCGGCTGTGGTCCAGCTCGAACCGCATGTCGCGGTTGGTGATGATGCCGACCAGCGCGCCGGAGGCGTCGGTGACCGGGAGGCCGGAGATGCGGAAGCGGGCGCACAGGGCGTCCACCTCGGCGAGGGTGTCGTCCGGCGAGCAGGTGACCGGGTCGGTGACCATGCCGGCTTCGGACCGCTTGACGACCTCGACCGCCGCCGCCTGCTCCTCGATCGGCAGGTTGCGGTGCAGGACGCCCATGCCGCCCTGGCGCGCCATGGCGATCGCCATGCGGGCCTCGGTGACGGTGTCCATGGCCGCCGAGATCAGCGGGATGCGCAGGGTCACGTTCCGGGACAGCCGGGTCGACGTGTCGACACTGCTGGGCACGACGTCGGACTCGGCCGGCAGCAGCAGCACGTCGTCGAAGGTCAGCCCGAGCATCGCGAACTTGTCTTCCGGGGCGAACTCGCTCGTCATGTGGGTGGCTGACCTTCCTGGCGGTGGCGGGTGAACCTGACCTCGATGGTATCTGGCGGCCGGGCTCATAACGCCCGGGCAGGGGCCCAACGTGACCGGGGAAACTCGGCTCCGTTCCCGCGACGCAAAGGCCCTGGACAAGCAACCCGGTCGGGCGGGTACGGTTCGACGCGTGCCGCACGAAGTGTTGCCCCCCGACCCGTTCGCCGACGACCCGGACGACCCCGCTCGGGAGCTCGCCGGCTTCGGGGACGACGAGCTGGCCGAACCGATGGACGCGCAGGCGCGCGCCGAGTTGCTCGCGGACCTGTCTGACCTCGCGGTCTACCAGGCGCTGCTGGAACCGCGCGGGGTGCGCGGGATCGTGGTCGACTGCGGCGAGTGCGATCAGCCGCACTTCCACGACTGGCACCTGCTGCGCGCGAGCCTCGAGCAACTGCTCGCGGACGGGCGGATGCGCCCGCACGAGCCGGCCTTCGACCCCGACCCGGCGGACTACGTCAGCTGGGACTACTGCCGCGGCTTCGCCGACGGCATCACCACGACCGAGAACGCCTACTGATCGAAAGACGGACGAGGGCCCGGCCACAGCGGCCGGGCCCGTTTCACGCCCGGGGCCGCCCAGTGGTGGGCGATGCGCCACCAGGCCCCACGGAAAGAGGCCCGGCCGCACCGGCCGGGCCTCCTCGTGTCTCGCGGGTCAGTGTGAGCTGCTCGTGGTGCCGCTGTCGACGCCGGCGGGCTGGCCGGAGCCGGAGCCGGTACCCGCGGCCGGGGTGTCGTAGCGGATGGTGCTGCCCGACGTGCCGTCGCCGGGCGGGGTGGTGCTGCTCTCCGTCGACGGGGTCGGCGAGGTCGTGCTGCTCGGCGACGGGGTGGTCGTCGTGGTCGGCTGGGACGACGAGGTCGTCGACGAGGACGGCAGCCTCGTGGAGCTCACCGGCGGCATCGCGGCCGACGTGGGCGACGACGTCGACGAGTCGGGCGTGCTGGTCGAGGAATCCGGCAGCATCGAGGCGAGCTGCTGGTGCTCGGCCATCAGCTGGCTGAGGTTCTCCTCCTCGGTGACCTGGCTCAGCTTCGCGGCGGCCTCGGCCAGCGCCCGCTGCGCCTCGGCGATGCGCCCCTGGGACAGGGCGATGCTCGCCTGCTGCATGTCGATCCGGGCCGCGGACGCGGCCTCGACCGACCGCGCGTGGTCGGCGTAGAGCACCTTGGTCAGGCCCCACAGCGTGTCGCCGGGCTGGGCGTCCCGCGCGGCGATGCTGGTGCCGGTGAACCCGATGGCGAGGACCGCGGCGGCCGCGGCGACCGGCACGAGCAGACGGCGACGGCGTGCCCGCTGCCCGTGGCGGCGGGCCAGCGCGGCCGTCTTGATCGTGGTGACCGCCGTGTCGGTGTCGATCAGCTCGGCGAGCGGCTCGCTGTCGATGTCCCGTCGCCAGGACAGCAACAGCGCGTTGAGTTCCTGGTCACCGAGGTCGTCGGCGATGCCCGGGTCGGACCCGCCGAGCGAGTCCAGCAGACCGTCGTCGGCGCGGATCGCGGTGAGGTCCGCCTCGAACTCCGCCTGTGACGAACTCATGGTGGGGTCGAACTCGAGCTCGTCGAGCTCACGTCTGACGTCGTCGCGATCGGTCACTCAGGCCACCTCCTCGGACGCCAGCGCCTTGCGGAGCCGGGCCAGCGCGCGGTGCTGGGCGACCCGGACGGCACCCGGCGTCGAACCGACCGCATCGGCGGTCTCCTCGGCGGACAGGCCCACGACCACTCGCAACACCACGATCTCGCGCTGCTTGTCGGGCAGAACCCGGAGCAGCTGTGCCATGCGCTCGTTCAACTCCCCCTGCAGTGCGCGTTGTTCCGGCCCGATGTCGCCCTCGATCTCGTCGGGGATCTCGGCGACCGGCTCGGCCCGGTTGCGCGCGGCGGCCCGATGCGCGTCGGCCACCTTGTGCTGGGCGATGCCGTACACAAAGGCCAGGAACGGGCGCCCTTGGTCACGGTACGAAGGCAACGCCGTGAGCACTGCGAGACACACCTCCTGAGCCACATCGTCTGCCGAGGCGAACGACCGCTCCTGTCGTCCGACCCTGGCGCGGCAGTACCGCACCACCAGGGGACGGATAGCGGCCAGTAGCCGCTCGACCGCCTGGGGATCCCCCTCGACAGCGGCGGCGACTGGCTCATCCAGCCCGTCCCCCACATTGGCCATCGCAGACAACAGTCCCAGCGTTACGTGTAGGCGTGCAAAATTAACGGCGCGGCAATCCCCACATCGCTCACACCGGTGATGCCTACGGTACCTGGCGACGCCGGTGTCGCGTGTGCGTGGTCGGCTCTCGAGCCGCGCCGGCCTCGCCGAACCGAGGCCGCCCAGTATCGCACGGATGTGGCTTGAGGGGGGTGTTCGAGTGAAGCGGCGCGCGGACCCGCGAAAATTATTCGCCGAATCCGCGCGTCCGCGTCAGGAGACGAGCCCGCGGCGGAACCCGTGGGCGACCGCCTGCGCACGGTCCCGCACGCCGAGCTTGCGGAACAGCCGCCGGGCGTGGGTCTTGACCGTGTCCTCGGACAGGTAGAGCTCGCGGCCGATCTGGCCGTTGCTCTTGCCCTGGCTCATCCCGCGCAGTACCTGCAGCTCCCGCTCGGTGAGCTGGACGCCCGGGTCGGCCGGCTGGCGCGGCGCGGGCACGGAGGTGCTGGCGAGGGTGTGCGCGAGCGCGGCGACCAGCTCCGGCCGGGACGCGTCCCAGCGCAGGTAGCCGCGAGCGCCGCCGGCGATGGCGGCGGCGATGCTGCCGGCGTCGTCCGGCGCGCCGAAGACGATCACGTTGGCCTGAGGGTTGGCGGACACCAGCCGCCGAGTCGCCTCCACCCCGGCCGGCATCGCGCGCTGGGTGCCGACGAGCACGACGTCGACCGGCTGCCGCGAGTACCGGGCCAGCAACTCGTCACCGTGCGCTACACAGTCGATGCGACTGACACCGGGGACAGCAGACATCACGCGGGTGAGCCCTTCGCGGACACTGCGTCGGTCGTCGCAGATCAAGACCGTCGTCACGGGTGTTCCTTCCTGCAGCCGGGTGACATTCCATATCCCCTATCGGACGCTTGAGGCCGTACCTTGACACGATCCGGTGGCTTTTTTTGGAAAGTCTTCGCCCGGATGTCGGTATGGCCGTCCAGAGCCCCGCACCCGGGGTCAGACCGGTACCCACGGTGATTCACGTGCCAGCCGCCTCCCCTCGGGGTCTGAGCTTAGTAACACTGCGTGTAACACCGCAGCGGTTCGAGCGCGGTGGCGGGCCGCCTGCGCGGGCCACAGATCCGCCGCGATGAGCCCGGCGGGCCAGGACAACGAGGACAATTCGTACTTGTCCGCCGCCGCGAGCGCGCCGGAGACGAGGTCCCCGGCTCTTCGCTTGTGCCCGATGGCGCCGAGCGCGGCGGCCAGCACCAGCCGGGACTTGACGGTGTGCCGGACCGATCCGGCGGCCGTGGCCTCCTCGAGGGCCGCCTCGGCGGGCGCGGTGGCCGCGCGGGCGTCACCCGAGGCGAGGGCGAGCTCGGCGGTGACCCAGCCGAGCCGGACCCGCGTGCGCCAGTTCCGCACCGCCTCGCCCGCCCGGTCGAGCACCCGGCGGGACGCGCTGAGCCGTCCGGTGCCGAGGTGGTCGGCGGCGAGACCGAGGAGTGCGTCGGCGAGCGCACCCGGGGCGTCCAGCCCGTCCGGGTCGGCGTCCGACGCCGCCCCGGAGGCGCGGCGCAGCGCGGCACCGTCCAGTCCGCGGGCGGTGGTGTGGCCGCCGAGCTGGCGGCGGTGCGAGGCGAGGGCGCTCAGCGCCAGTGCGGCGATCACCGGATCCCGATCGCGGGCGAGCGGCTCCAGGAGAGCCGACGCCGCCGCGTAGCGGCCCTGGGCGCCGAGCACGATGGCACCGAGCAGGCGCCGCCTCGGTGGTCCGCCGGACGCGAGGACGTCCGGCGTCGGCGCGGGCCGGTCACCGAAGGCCGCCCGTCGGAACTCGATCTCGGACACCTCACTTCCCTACCAGGACGTACTCGATGCGGTCCGTCGCCATCCGCAGACCGGGCAGCAGCTCGACGCGCTCGGGCAGCGCCGGCCCGCGCCAGCCGTCACCGACCGCGAACAGGCGGCTGCGCAGCCCGCCGCGGGACACCTCGGGGAACAGCGCGGGGTCCGCCTTGCCCCCGTGGTCGGCCCACAGCACGACGGCGGCGGGCGAACTGCGCCGGACGGCGGCGGACAGCGCGGGGCCGGGCAGCGGCAGCCCGAACAGCTGACATCCGATGCGCCGGCCGGCCAGTCCGGCGGCCAGCACGTGCAGCGGCAGCGGGTCCGGCTCCTCCGGCGCGCGGCTGAGCAGGACCGGACGCTGGTTGCGCGGGTGCTCGAGCACGGGCGTGGCGCGCACGACCGCGGTGAGCACCGACTCGGCCAGCAGGGCGTGCACCTCGACCCCGGCCGGGGTGCCCGGCCAGCCCGCCCCGCAGGCGTCCAGGACCGGGGAGATCACGCCCTCCCACGCGTCGATGACCCCGGCCGCGCCGATGGCGTCGTCGAGGGTCTGTTGCACGGCCCGCCCGTCGAGCGCGACCGCTGCCGAGCGAAGCCGCCGGGCGGCGGCGCCGTTCTGGGCGGCCGTCAGCTGCTCCGCGGGCGGCGGGAGGGGCTGGGGCGGGGCCTGCGGCGCGGATCCGGACGACTTGGGGATCTGCTGGAGCGCGTAGCGCGCGGCCTCCGCGGTCGAGGCCCCGCGCAGCAGGGCGCGCTGCATCAGTTCGAGGCGGCCGATGTCGGCGGCGCAGTAGCGGCGGTGCTTGCCGCCGGTGTGGCGGCTCGGCCCGAGACCGTACCGGCGGTCCCAGGTGCGCAGGGTCGACGGCGCGACACCCAGCCGCCGGGCGACGGCGGCCACGGGCATCGTCGGCTCGACCTGACCGGCACCCCTGGGACGGCTCACCCGAACCAATATCCCGGTACCACCCGAACGGGGCAACCTGAATCAGTTTCGGCATTTTCCCTGTTTAAAGCCGTGATCTCACGCGCAAGGGGGACTCCTAACGGCTGAATCGCCTGGTTTCCCTTGAACAACTATTGGCGCGCTTCTAACGTTACGGCCGTTGCGCCATTTGGAGTAATCGCCGGGCAACAAAGCAGGGGTGTCAGACCGAATCGGAGGCGGTCACGATGGCAGACACGCGCAGGCTTCCGGGCCCGAACGCCGATATCTGGGAATGGCAGCTCCGGGGGTCGTGCAGGGGGATGGACAGCGGCGCCTTCTTCCACCCGGACGGGGAGCGGGGGCCGGCGAGAGCGCGACGGGAAGCTCGCGCCAAGGCGATCTGCCAGTCCTGTCCGGTGCTGCGCCTGTGCCGGGAGCACGCGCTCGCGGTCCACGAGCCGTACGGGATCTGGGGCGGGCTGTCGGAGGCGGAGCGGGAGACGATCATCCGGACCGGGAAACCGCAACTGACCCTCGCCGGCCAGTAACCGGAACGGAAAATCCGACGGCACCCGGCTGAACGCCCGTCAGCCGGGTGCCGTCGCCTTTCGCAGAAATCGCGGCCACGCGGTCATCGCCGCGTCGATGACCGCTTCCAGGTCGGCCAGTTCCGCGCCGTCGCGCGCCTGAATCGACATCCCGTGCAGAATCGTGCCGTAGAACCGGACGATCGCGTCGATGTCGACATCTTCTTCCGCCGCGGCCCGCAACCGCGCGGCGAGGGCCGCCAGATTGTTCCGCCGCTTGGCGGCGAGGAAATCCCGGATGCCCTGATTCTGTTCCGTGCAGTTGATGGCGGCCAGCACGACCATGCACCCGCGCGGGCGCCCCTCCGCGACGTACTCGCGGGCGGTGTCCCGCAGCCACCGTTCGACGATCTCCCTGGCCGTCCCGGTCTCCGGCGGCTGGTGCCCGAACCGCTCGCGGTAGCGGTCGACCGCCTCGCGGAAGAGCGACTCCTTGCCGCCGAAGGCGGCGTACAGGCTGGGCGAGTTGATGCCCATCGCCGCGGTCAGGTCGGACAGTGACGTGCCCTCGTAGCCGCGCTCCCAGAACACGTACATCGCCTCGTCGAGGGCCGCGTCCCGGTCGAAGGCCCTCGGGCGTCCCCGTGGTGACATGGTTCGCATTCTATAGCGATCGGCACAGAAGTCGCTCTAACTTCTGTGCCGATCACTACAGAAATGGAGGCCTCATGGGGACGCTGGACGGCAAGGTCGCGCTCGTGACCGGGGGCAGCAGGGGAATCGGCGCGGCGATCGCGCGGAAGCTGGCCGCGGAGGGTGCGGACGTCGCGGTGACCTACGAACGGTCCGCCTCGCGCGCGGCCGAGGTGGTGGCGTCGATCGAGGGGCTGGGGCGCAAGGCGCTCGCCGTGCGGGCGGACAGTGCCGACGCGGCCGCCCTGACCGCGGCGGTGGTCCACGTCGCGGAGGCGCTCGGCGGGCTGGACGTGCTGGTCAACAACGCCGGGGTGTTCCCGCGCGGGACCGTCGAGGAGATGAGCCTGGCGGACCTGGACCGGATCCTGGCGGTCAACGTGCGGGCGGTGTTCGTCGCGACCCAGGCCGCCGCGCGGCACCTGCGTGCCGGGGGCCGGGTGGTGAACATCGGCAGCACGGTCGGGGAACGGGTGACCGGGCCGGGGATGAGCGCGTACGCGGCCACGAAGGCCGCCGTCGTGGGGATGAGCCGGGGGTTCGCGCGGGACCTCGGGCCGCGGGGGATCACGTCGGTGGTGGTTCAGCCCGGCCCGACGGACACCGACATGAACCCGGCCGAGGGGCCTCGCGCCACGAAGACCCTGGCCCTGTCCGTCGTCGGGCGGCACGCGTCACCGGACGACGTGGCGGCGACGGTCGCCCACGTGGCCGGGCCCGGCGGGGCGTTCATCACCGGCTCGGTGATCACCGTCGACGGCGGGGTCAACGCCTAGGTGTTCTGTTCGGAGAGGTTGGGAACGCGGCTGGGGCGGGTGGTTGGCCTGCGAGTGCGGTGATTGCAGGTGCGCTTGGCGGCGTTCGGTCTCGGATTGGTGGGTCCGGTCAGAGGCCCATTCGTCGAGCAGGGTGCGGTCGAACCGCTCGACCTCGTCGCGAGGCACCGTCGATCCGAGCAGGTAGCCGAGGTGGGCGGTCACCAGCGGCGGATCACCCGAGAGGTTGATGGTCCGCCGCTCGGCGCGCGTCGGCGTCTGATCCGGGCTGGCGTGCGGGCGGCTGGACCGGTCGGCCATGCCCGCTGTGCCGTGGTCCGGGTAGCGGCCGGCCCGCCGGCACGCGTCGAGGCCCACACCTGGAACCGCTCCGCGACCCGCCGCAGCAACCACCCGTCCGCAACGAAGCCGCGGGCCAGGCGCAGTCTCCCGACCGGGGTCAGGGGCGCGTCAGCGCGGGCCACGAGGGCCGTCCGTTGGTGGGATCTCGCAATCCACACCGAACCCCGGAGGCTGTCCCCACGATCGCAACCGCCCAGGGCAGTACACCTGAGTCAGGTACGCAGAAGAGAGGGCCCCCGCCGTCGGCGAGGGCCCTCTTCGCTGCCGTGATCAGTGTGCGTGACCGTGGCCGTGGCCGGTGTTCTCCGGCTCCTCGGCCGGCTTGTCCACCACGGTGCTTTCCGTGGTCAGGACGAGCCGGGCGATGGACGCCGCGTTGGCGACGGCCGAGCGGGTGACCTTGACCGGGTCGACGATGCCGGCCTGCAGCAGGTCGGTGAGCTCGCCGGTGGCCGCGTTGAAACCGTGGCCCCAGCCCTGCTCCTGCACCTTGGACACGATGACCGCGCCCTCGTAGCCGGCGTTCGTGGCGATCCAGTGCAGCGGCGCGGTCAGGGCGTCGCGCACGATGCGGACCCCCGTCGCCTCGTCGCCGGTCAGGCCGAGGTCGCCCTCGAGCTCCTTCACCGCGTGGACGATCGCCGAACCACCGCCGGGCACGATGCCCTCCTCGACGGCCGCCTTGGTGGAGGCCACGGCGTCCTCGATGCGGTGCTTGCGCTCGTTCAGCTCGGTCTCGGTGGCCGCGCCGACCTTGATCACCGCGACGCCGCCGCCGAGCTTCGCCAGGCGCTCCTGCAGCTTCTCGCGGTCCCAGTCGGAGTCGGTGGTCTCGATCTCCTTGCGGATCTGCGCGATGCGGGCCTCGATGTCGGCCTTGGTGCCGGCACCGTCGACGATCGTCGTGTTGTCCTTGGTGATCTCGATGCGCCGGGCGGTGCCCAGCGAGTCGAGGCCGATCTCGGACAGCTTGAGGCCGACCTCCGACGAGATGACCTGCGCGCCGGTGACGACGGCCAGGTCGTCCAGGAACGCCTTGCGGCGGTCGCCGAAGAACGGCGCCTTCACCGCGACCGCGACGAGGGTCTTGCGCAGGGCGTTGACGACCAGGGTGGACAGCGCCTCGCCCTCGACGTCCTCGGCGATGATCAGCAGCGGCTTCTTGGCCTCGGCGACCTTCTCCAGGATCGGGAGCAGGTCGGCCAGCGCCGAGATCTTCTCGCGGTGCAGCAGCACGTAGGCGTTCTCGAGGATCGCCCGCTGCTCCTCCGGGTCGGTCGCGAAGTGCGCCGACAGGTAGCCCTTGTCGAACTGCACACCTTCGGTGATCTCGAGTTCGGTGGCCAGCGTGGAGGACTCCTCCACGGTGATCACGCCGTCCTCGCCGACCCGCTCCACGGCCTCGCCGAGCAGCGCGCCGATGGTGGCGTCCCGCGAGGTGACCGTGCCGACCTGGGCGATGTTGTCGCGGCCCTTGACCGGAGTGGCCTTGGACTTGAGCACCTCGATGACCTTCTCGGCGGCCGCCTCGATGCCCTTGCCGAGACCGGCCGGGTTGGCACCGGCGGCCACGTTGCGCAGGCCGACCTTCACCAGAGACTGCGCCAGCACGGTGGCCGTGGTGGTGCCGTCGCCGGCGACGTCGTTGGTCTTGGTGGCCACGTTCTTGGCCAGCTGGGCACCCAGGTTCTCGAACGGGTCCTCCAGTTCGATCTCCCGGGCGACGGTGACGCCGTCGAGGGTGATCGTGGGCCCGCCGAACTTCTTGTCGAGCACGACGTGGCGACCGCGCGGGCCGAGGGTGACCTTGACCGCGTCGGCGAGCTTGTTGACGCCGCGCTCGAGGGCTCGACGAGCGTCCTCGTCGAAGTTGATCTGCTTGGGCATGGAAGTCCTCTCAGACAGCAGAACGCCCCGTCCCCGGCTTTCCAGCGGGGCCCGGGGCGTTCACCGCAGCGCCTTTGTCAGTTGACGACAGCCAGCACGTCGCGGGCCGACAGGATCAGGTAGTCCTCGCCGTTGTACTTGACCTCGGTGCCGCCGTACTTCGAGTAGATGACGACGTCACCGACGTTGACGTCGACGGGGATGCGGTTCCCCTTGTCGTCGACGCGGCCCGGGCCCACGGCCAGAACCTTGCCCTCCTGGGGCTTTTCCTTCGCGGTGTCGGGGATGACGAGGCCGGACGCGGTCGTCTCCTCGGCCTCGCTCGTCTGGACAACGATCTTGTCCTCGAGCGGTTTGATGTTCACGCTCACCGGGTTGACCTCCACGGGTCGTCGAAAGCGTTGGCAGGTACTTACTGGGTTTCGGCGCCTACCACCCCCGCCGTCGCGGGTGCCGGGGCGTGTGCGGTGCCTTCGATTAGCACTCTAGCCACGGGAGTGCTAGCCGCGCAAGGAGGGTCCCCCGGTGCCGCGCGAACCGCACCACAACCCGCCTGACCGGGGACTTTGCCCCGCGACCAGCAGCGGTGCCCGCCACGCCAGGATTCGCGGCATTTCTGCACCGCGACGGCCACGACGACCGGCACGACGACCGCCCCGCGGAGGCAGGTGAGGCGGTTGGAGACGTTGCGGGCCGGGGCACCGGCCGAACACATCAGCGATGGCCGATCAGTTCACCGGAGCGCGGAGGTCGCACCTGGTCACGCAGCGATACCGCCATCTCACCCTTTGAGCGGTGTTGACCACCGGTCGCGCTCCCTACCTTGGGAAACGGCCCGGACACGACTGGAAGGAATGGTGTTTTCCATGGGTGGTTGCAGCTGTTGCAGCTCGTGCAGTGGCCCCGGTTGCGGTTGCTGCGGAGGCTGCAACTAGATCCGGCCTCGACCTGAGCGGCCCCGGGACCCCAACGGCGCGGTCCCGGGGCCGCTCGTTCGTCTACACGGTCAGCACGATCTTCCCGCGCACCCGGCCGCTCTCGCTCAGCTCGTGCGCCTTGGCCGCCTCCTCGAGCGGCAGGACCTGCGAGACGTGCACCCGCACGCCCGCCACGGCACGAACGAGTTCCGCCGCCGACGGCTGCACGAAGAACCGCCGGTACCGCGGATCTCCGGCGGCATCGTTGCCCTGGGCGTCGATCAGCACGCCGTCCGGCTTGAGCACCTCCAGCGACCGCGCTCCGTAGGCACCGCCGACCAGGTCGCACACGAGGTCCACATCGGACACGACGGCCGTGAAGTCCACCGCCGTGTGGTCGATGAGCTCGTCCGCGCCCAGGGACCGGAGGAACTCGTGGTTCGCCGCCCGGGCCGTGCCGATCACGTACGCGCCGCGTGCCCGCGCGATCTGCACGGCGACGTGCCCGACGCCGCCCGCCGCGGCGTGGATCAGCACCCGCTGCCCGGCGCGCAGGTCGGCCAGCGCCTGTGATGCGGTCAGCACCGCGGTGGGGAGGGCGGCGGCGTCCACGTGGTCCAGCGACGCCGGTTTCGGGGCGAGGGTGTCGCGCGGCACCGCCACGTACTCGGCGTACGCGCCCCACCGCGACAGCACCAGCCCGAACACCTCCTCGCCGGTCTCCTCGACCACGCCGGAGAAATCCAGCCCGAGCCGGAACGGCGGCTCGAACCCGAGCCCGTCGACCAGCCCGCGGCGCAGCTTCCAGTCCGCCGGGTTCACCCCCACCGCGTGCACCCGCACCAGCACCTCACCCGGGCCGGGCACCGGCCGCGGGGCGGCGACGACTTCCAGGACCTCGGGCCCGCCCAGGGCCCGGACATCGACGGCTTTCACACCGGAGATCGTCACCTCGGGCGGTATCCGTTGTGAAGAAGGCACCTTCCTGATATCCAGGTACCTCGTGGATACCGTCCAGTCCTACCTCCGCGCCTGCCCGGCCCGCACGGTTCTCGACGTGCTCGCCAACAAGTGGACGCTGCTGGTGCTCAGCTCCCTGCGCGGCAGCGACGGGCCGGTGCGGTTCAACGAGCTGCGCCGCCGCCTGGAGGGCATCACGCAGAAGTCGCTCACCCAGACCCTGCGCGCCCTCGAGCGCGACGGCCTCGTCGCCCGCGCCGTCTACCCCACGGTGCCGCCCCGCGTCGAGTACTCCCTCACGAGCCTGGGCACACAGGTCGGCGACATGTTCACGGTGCTCGGCGAGTGGGCGGAGGAACACGTCGGCGAAATCCTCGCGGCCCGGGAGGCCTTCGACCGGCGGCCGGAACCCGAACCGGTCCGCTGAGGCAGCTCCACTCCCCTGCCACCCGATCGGGTGGGTCCCGTTTACCCGGACCGCAGGCGTCAGCAGGCCGGCTACGAAAGGTAGTTCCGAGTCTCGTTGACAGTGTGTAGTTTTCTCGCTGCATTCTCTGAGGGAGGCAGCATGACGTCGTTCACCCGCCGCGGTGCCCTGCGCGCGCTGGCCGCCGGCACGGCCGGGGCGGCTGTGGTCGCCGCTCCCGGCGCGTCGGCCGCCGCGGGTTCCGCGCGGCAACGGGCGTTCGCGGACGCGGCGGCGGAGTTCGGCGTTCCGGAGTCCGTGCTGCTCGGCGTGTCGTATCTGAAGTCCCGCTGGGACTCCCACGGTGGCGCGCCGAGCACCAGCGCCGGGTTCGGTCCGATGCACCTGACGGACCTGCGGGCGGTCGCGGCCGGGGGCAGCCACCACGACAAGGGCGCCGAGGACCCGCGCGGCGACCTCGCCCGGGGGGTGCTCGCGCCACGGAGGTCGGCGGCGCTGCAGACGGTGGACCTCGCCGCGTCGCTGACCGGGGTGGACGCCGCCACGCTCCGCACCGACCCGGTGCAGAACATCCGCGGTGGCGCGGCGGTTCTGGCTCAGTACCAGCGCGAACTCGGCGTGCGCGCGGACGGGCCGGCCGGCTGGTACGGCGCGGTCGCCCGCTACAGCGGGGCGTCCGACACGGGCGCGGCGACGTTCTTCGCGGACGAGGTGTTCGCGACGATCGCCGCGGGCGCTCACCGCACGACCGACGACGGGCAGGCGGTGACCCTCCCGGCGATTCCGGTGTCGCCGCAACGCGAGCAGGTGCGGGCGCTCGGGCTGGCCGCGGTCGCCGAGGGTGCGGCGGAGGCCCCGCCCGGGCTGGCCGTCGAGTGGATCCCGGCGCCGTACCAGGACCTCGGCGACGGCAACTACGGCAACTACGACAAGGCCGAGCGGCCGCACTCGCAGAAGATCACCCACATCGTCATCCACGACACCGAGTGCACCTACGACGCGGCGATCGGCCTGGTGCAGGACCCGACGTACCTGGCGTGGCACTACACGCTGCGCTCCACGGACGGGCACGTCGCCCAGCACGTGCTGACCAAGGACGTCGGCTGGCACGCCGGCAACTGGTACGTCAACGCGAAGTCGATCGGCGTGGAGCACGAGGGCTTCGCGGCCCAGGGCAGCTGGTACACGGAGGCGATGTACCGCGCGTCGGCGCAGCTGGTGAGGTTCCTGGCCGCGAAGTACCGGATCCCGCTCGACCGCGAGCACATCATCGGCCACGACAACGTGCCCGGCACGACGCCGGAGACGGTGGCGGGGATGCACTGGGACCCGGCGCCGTACTGGGACTGGGCGCACTACTTCGACCTGCTGGGCGCGCCGCTGAACGCGCGACCGGTGCGGCAGCCGACCGGGCTGGTGATGATCAAGCCGGATTTCGCGTCCAACCCGGCGGGGTACACGGGGTGCGATGCGTCGGCGCCCGGTGCCGCGTGCCCGGCGCGCGGTTCGTCGGCGGTGTTCTTGCGCACCGAGCCCCGGGACGACGCTCCCCTGCTGGCGGATGCCGGTCTGCACCCGGACGGCGGACCGTCGACGGCGGCGATTTCCGACGTCGGCAGCCGGGCGTCGACCGGGCAGCGGTACGCGGTGGCGGAGACGCGCGGCGAGTGGACCGCGGTGTGGTTCCTCGGGCAGAAGGGCTGGTTGCGCTCGTCGGGGGTGGTGCCGGTGCTCGGGCAGGTGGTGACGCCGCGGCCGGGGTTGTCGTCGATCCCGGTGTACGGGCGGGCGTATCCGGAGGCGGCGGCCTACCCGGAGGGGATCACGCCGCAGGAGATCGTGCCGTTGCCGTACACGCTGGCCGCGGGCCAGAAGTACGCGGCCGGCCCGACGCTGGAGAGCGAATACTTCTGGGCGACGACCTTCGACCCGGCGTCCCACGTGGTCGTCCGCGGCGCCACGAAGTACGTGCAGATCCAGTTCGGCCATCGAGTGGCCTTCGTCCAGCTCGACGACGTGGTGGTGGCCCGCACGAGTCCCTGAGGCCCGGTTGCCTCTCCTTGCTCGCACCGCTTCCCGCCGCCTCCCGCGGTGGGCAGGTGGGTGGGCAACTGGCTGAGCCACTTCACCACTGGTGGTCGCCTCGACATTGGAGGTGCGCGCCAGTGGCTCAGCCACTCGACCAGTCGTCTGGGCGCGGTTCCTCCTCGGTTCAGTGGCTCAGCCACCGGACCGGTCGACCAGACAATCGATAGGAGCCGCAACCGGACCCCAATCCAAGGGACTCAAGGCGGCAAAGCCGCTCCGCCGAATCAGGCCTCAAGCGAAACGATTTCCCTCCGCGCCGCCAACCGCACCGGCCACACCGCCGCCGCCCGCACGTGGGACCTGGGCGGCCTGCTGACACTCACCGCCGGCGGCGCGCTCGGCAGGCACCTGCCCTACACGCAAGGGGCGGACGTGCAGCTCTGGTCATCCCGCCAGCTCAGGCCTCAAGCGAAACGATGTCCCCTCCGCGCCGCCGACCGCTTCGGCCGCACCGCCGCCGCCCGCATGTGGGGGCCTGGGCGGCCTGCCGGCACTCGCCACCGGCGGCACGCTCGGCAGGCACCTGCCCTACGCGCAGGGCACGGGCGTGCAGCTCTGGTCATCCCGCCGAATCAGGCCTCGAGCGAAACGATCTCCACCGGCAGCGCCGGGTTCGCCGAGAGGTCCAGCGCCGAGGGCTTCCGGCCCGCCGCCACGACGTGCGCCCCCAGCGCGGCGATCATCGCGCCGTTGTCGGTGCACAGCCGGGGCCGCGGGACGCGCACCTCGATGCCCGCCGCCGCACAGCGATCTCGTGCGAGGCCGGCCAGGCGCGAGTTCGCGGCCACCCCGCCGGAGATCACCAGCGTCCCGATGCCCATCTCCGTCGCCGCCCGCACGGCCTTCGCGGTCAGGACGTCGGCCACCGCCTCCTGGAAGGACGCCGCCACGTCGTTGACCGGGATGTCCTCGCCGCGTCGCTCCGCGTTCTCCACCCACCGCGCCACCGCGGTCTTCAAGCCGGAGAACGAGAAGTCGAACTTCGCGTCGCGGGGGCCGGTCATGCCGCGCGGGAAGTCGATCGCCGCGGGGTTGCCCTCCTTCGCGGCCTTGTCGATCGGCGGGCCACCCGGGTACGGCAGCCCGAGCACGCGCGCCACCTTGTCGTAGGCCTCCCCGGCCGCGTCATCCACAGTGGACCCGATTTCGGTGATCCCGCCCGCGATGTCGTCCACTCGCAACAACTGCGTGTGCCCACCGGACACCAGCAGCGCCAGGCACGGTTCGGGCAACGGCCCGTGCTGCAGGGTGTCCACCGCGATGTGACCCGCCAGGTGGTTGACCCCGTAGAGCGGGACGTCCAGCGCCGCCGCGTAGGCCTTCGCCGCCGAGACGCCGACCAGCAGCGCACCGGCCAACCCGGGTCCGGCGGTCACCGCAATGGCGTCCACATCGGACAGCCCGAGCCCGGCGGTCGCGAACGCGCGCTCGGCGGTCGGCACCATCGCCTCGAGGTGGGCGCGGCTGGCGACCTCGGGCACGACACCGCCGAAGCGGGCGTGCTGCTCAACGCTCGAGGCGACCTCGTCGGCGAGCAGCTCGACGGTGCCGTCGTCGTGCAGGCGCACGAGACCGACGCCGGTCTCGTCGCAGGAGCTTTCGATGCCGAGGATGATGCGGGGCATCAGCCCACCTCCTGCTTGCTCACGGCCGGGCGCATCATCGTGTACGCGTCCGCGCCGGACGGGTGGTAGTAGCGCTTGCGCAGACCGATCTGCTCGAAACCGTGCCGCCGGTACAGGTCCTGCGCGCGGTCGTTGTCGGTGCGAACCTCGAGGAACACCGGCGCCTGCACCTCGTCCGCGCGGGCGAGCAGCGCGCGCAGCAGCGCGGTGCCGATGCCCTGCCCCTGGTAGGCGGGGTCGACCCCGATGGTGTGAACGCTCGCCTCGTAATCGCCGCGGCTCCCGACGACCGCGAGCCCCGCGTAGCCGACGAGGACGTCCTCCGGCGTGTACGCGCCGAGGTAGTACCCGCCGGAGTCCAGCTCGCTGTGGAAGGCGCGGGAACTCCACGGGTCGTCGCCCGCGAACAGCACCTTCTCGATCTCCACGCAGCGCGGGATGTCCTTGCGGCGCAGCTTGCCGAGCTTCACGACGTGGTCACCCGCTTCCGCGCGCCTGGCTCGACGGCGTCCGGGCGTCGCAGGTAGAGCGGCGTGAGCGGGGCGGGCTGGGCGTTGCTGGTCAGCGCGGCCCGGGCGGCGTGGACGAGACCGGCGGTGTTCGGGTAGTACGGCTCGATGACCTCCGCGCCGAGCTTCTCGGCGTGGAGGCGGGCCCCGTCACCGGCGGCTCGCGTGACGGTCAGCTCCGCGGGCGGCTGCACGTGCGGTCCATCGGTGCGGGCGCCGGTGGCGTCGTAGGCGGCCCAGTAGACCTCGCGGCGGCGGGCGTCGGTGATGACGTGGAACGGCTCGCCGGCGGGGACCTGCCGGGCGATCGCGTCGAGGCTGCAGACCGGGTGGACCGGGATGCCGAGGGCGTGCCCGAGGGCGGCGGCGGTGGCCAGACCCGCCCGCAGACCGGTGAACGGCCCCGGCCCGGCGCCGACGACGATCGCCGCGAGGTCCTGGAGGGTGACACCCGCTTCCCGGGTCGTGTCCAGGGCGTGCGGGGTGATGAGTTCGCCGTGTGCGCGCGCGTCGAGCGTCACCCGCTCGGCGAGCACGGTGACGTCCGCAGCGAGGTCGGCGACCCCGGCGGTCACCGCGGGCGTCGACGTGTCCAGAGCCAGTACCAGCACAGCTCTCCAGAGTACGGGCTGCCCGGCGACCTGCGGTTACCGGGCTGAGCTGGCGCCCGTCGGGCGTCGATCGGTCACCGGGGCCTCTCCTGCCCGCTTCGCGACCACGGGCGACTGAGGGGCGGGGGAGGTCTGGTGAGGTGCCACATCACCGGGCGCCGCCGGGTACCGGCTCCGGGTGACAGCGGTCGACGCGTGCTCGATCGGGCGGGTGGGGGTGGCCGGCACGGGCCGGGATCAGGCAACAGCGGATGGGGGGACCGCCGGAGCGCGGGCGGTTGCTCACGAGCCGCGGCGTGGCGAGACGGAACCCCTGGGAGCCCGTGATCGCGACCGGGCGGGGGAGGCGAGTCCCTGGGGCGCCGGCCGGGCGGGAGGGGCACGCCCCTGCGGCACCGGCCGGGCGGCAAGCCCCTGGGGCGCCGGCCGACGGGGACTGCAAGCAGCTGCCGCCCCGGCGGACGGGGGCGGCAAGCCCCTGCCGCGCCCACCGCACGGAAACCACGAGCCCCAGCCGCACCCGCCACGCGGAAACCACGAGCCCCAGCCGCACCCGCCACGCGGAAACCACGAGCCCCAGCCGCGCCGACCGGGCGGGAACGGCGAGCCCCGGCGGCGCCGACCGACGGGGAGGGCCCGCGACCTCAGTCCGTGTCCGGGTCCCAGGAGAGCAGCCGCACCTCGGCGACCGTGCGGAGGTGCTCGCGCATCGCGGTGGAGGCGGCTGCCGGGTTGCGGTCCCGGATCGCCTCGGCGATCCGGATGTGCTGCTCCAGCGACCGGGGCGGCCGCCCGGGCTGGCGGAGCGACTCGGTGCGGCTCTCGGTGATCTGGTCGGCTATCGCGCCCATGAACTCGGCCAGCAGGGCGCTGTGCGCGGCCCCGGTCACGGCCGCGTGGAACCGGCGGTCACCCTCGACGCCGGCTCCGCCGTCGGCCAGTTCCGACGCCATGAACTCCAGCGCGGACTCCACCGCGGCCAGGTCCTCGTCCGTGCGGCGCATCGCGGCCAGCTCGGCCAGCTTCGTCTCCAGCGCCTCGCGCGCGTCCAGCACGTCGGGCAACCGACGGCGGCGCTCGACCATCCGCTCCACCGGCTCGGCGGCCAGCGTGTCCCGCACCAGGTACGTCCCGCCGCCGTGCCGCGTCTCGACCAGGCCCTGCACCGCCAGCACGACGATCGCCTGCTTCACCGACGCCCGGCTCACCCCCAGCCGCTGCGCCAGTTCACGCTCGGCCGGCAACCGGTCACCGGCGCGCAACCCGGCATCGGCGGCATAAGCCCGCAGCCGCTCGAGAACCTGCTCGTACAGGCGCGGCCGGGCCATCGGACTCAGTGCGTCGGACACGTCCCGAAGCGTACCGACGGACTTGACAGGCTGAGTGGCTGAGCCGCAAAGTGGTTCAGCCACTCAGCCACTTTTGATTCCCAACGCCGGGAGTTCCCGAATGTCCGCTGAGCTGATCTCGATCCTCGTCCTGGCGGTCGTCTTCGTGATCGCGACGACCCGTTCGATCAACATGGGGGTGCTGTCCTTCGCGGCCGCGTTCGGCGTCGGCACGCTGGCCGCGAGCATGGACGCCGACGAGATCTTCGCCGGCTTCCCCGGCGACCTCTTCGTCGTTCTCGTCGGCGTCACCTTCCTGTTCGCCATCGCCCGCGCCAACGGCACCACGGACTGGCTGGTCGACGCCGCCGTCCGGCTCGTGCGCGGCCGCGTCGCGCTGATCCCCTGGGTCACCTTCGCGATCACCGCGGTCCTCACCGCGATCGGCGCGGTCAGCCCGGCCGCGGTCGCCATCGTCGCGCCCGTCGCGCTCGGCTTCGCCGCCCAGTACGGCATCCACCCGCTGCTCATGGGCGCGATGGTCGTCCACGGCGCGCAGGCCGGCGGGTTCTCACCGATCAGCGTCTACGGCACGATCGTCAACGGCATCGTCGCCCGCGAGCACCTCCCCGGCAGCGAGCTCACGCTCTTCCTGGCCAGCTTCGTGGTCAACCTGGTGATCGCGGCCGTCGTGTTCGTGCTCCTCCGCCGCAAGCAGCTGGTCCACGCGGTCACCCCGGAGCGTGAACTCGTCGCCGCAGGCACGCCGAGCTCGCCCCCGGCCGGCTCGGCGAGAGTCGAAGCCCCGCAGCGCCTCCGCCTGGACGCGCCCCGCGCGGCGACCCTCGCGAGCCTCGTCGTGCTGGTCGTCGCGACCCTGGTGTTCGACCTCGACGTCGGCCTGACCGCGATGACGCTCGCCGTCGTGCTCAGCGTGGTCTGGCCCGCGACCAGCAAGAAGGCCGTCGGCGAAGTCACCTGGCCGACCGTGCTGCTGATCTGCGGCGTGCTGACCTACGTCGGGGTCCTGCAGGAGATGGGCACGATCGACTGGGCCGGCCAGCGCGTCGGCGGCATCGGCGCGCCCCTGCTCGCCGCGCTGTTGCTCTGCTACATCGGCGCGATCGTGTCGGCGTTCGCGTCCTCGGTCGGGATCATGGGCGCGCTCATCCCGCTCGCGGTGCCGTTCCTCGCGCTCGGCACCGTCGGCCCGGTCGGCATGATCTGCGCGCTCGCGGTGTCGGCGACGGTGGTCGACGTCAGCCCGTTCTCCACCAACGGCGCGCTCGTGCTGGCCAACGCCCGCGAGGTGGACCGCGATGCCTTCTTCCGGCAGCTGCTCGTCTACGGCGGCATCATGGTCGCCGTGGTACCCGCCGTGGTCTGGCTCGTCTTCATCGTGCCCGGCTTCGGCTGACAAGTAAGGAGTTCCCGTGCCCGAACGGTTCATCCCGGCCCTCGCGGAGCCACCGGAGAAGGAGGCGCTGCGCTTCGGCGAGACCTCCCTCGACTACGCCGAGCTGGCCGCGATCGCCGGTTCACTCGCCCGTGAACTGCGCGCCCAATCACCCACCAGGGTGGCCGTGTGGGCGACGCCGACCATCCACACGAGTGTCGCCGTCGTCGCGGCGCTGCTCGCGGGGATCCCGGCGGTGCCGGTCAACCCGAAGATCGGTGAGCGCGAACTCGACCACATCGTCAACGACAGCGCCCCGTCCCTGGTCCTGAGCGCACCGGGCGCGAAGCTGCCGGAGCGGCTGGCCTCCCTCCCGCGCCAGCAGGTCGCGCTGGTCGGCAGCCCGGGCGACCTGCCCGACGAGCCGGACGACGAGGCGCCCGCCCTGATCGTGTACACGTCGGGGACCACCGGTCCACCCAAGGGTGTCGTGCTCCCCCGGCGTGCCCTCTCCAGCACCCTCGACGCGCTGGAGGACGCCTGGCAGTGGACCGCGGACGACGTGCTCGTCCACGCCCTGCCGCTGTTCCACGTGCACGGCCTGATCCTCGGGATCCTCGGTCCGCTGCGCCGCGGCGGCACCGTGCACCACGCCGGCCGCTTCTCCACCGAGGTCATCGCCCGCGAGCTGGCGACCGAGGCGACGATGATGTTCGGCGTGCCCACGATGTACCACCGGATCGCGGAGGAGGTGGGCACCAACCCCGAGCTGGCGCAGGCCCTGAGCAAGGCCCGGCTGCTGGTGTCCGGGTCGGCCGCGCTGCCGGTGCACGACCACGAACGCATCCGCGCCGCGACCGGGCAGCAGGTGGTGGAGCGCTACGGCATGAGCGAGACGCTGATGAACACCAGCGTCCGCGCCGACGGCGAGCGCAAACCGGGCACCGTCGGCGTGCCGCTGCGCGGGGTCGAGGCACGGCTGGTGGACGAGTCGGGTGCCGTGATCGAGGCCAGCGACGGCGAGACCGTCGGCGAGATCCACGTGCGCGGGCCGAACCTGTTCACCGAGTACCTGAACCGGCCGGACGCGACGGCCGAGGTGTTCGCCGACGGCTGGTTCCGCACCGGCGACATGGCGACGCGGGACGCCGACGGCTACTACCGGATCGTCGGCCGCAAGGCCACGGACCTGATCAAGAGCGGCGGCTACAAGATCGGCGCCGGGGAGATCGAGAACGCGCTGCTGGAACACCCGGGCGTGGCCGAGGCCGCGGTCACCGGCGAACCGGACCCCGACCTCGGCGAGCGGATCGTGGCGTGGATCGTGCCCTCCGGTGAGCCGCCCGCGGAGCAGGAGCTGGCCGACCACGTCGCGCGGCTGCTGTCGCCGCACAAGCGGCCGCGGGTCGTGCGGTTCCTGGATGCCCTGCCGCGCAACGACATGGGCAAGGTCATGAAGCGGGCGCTGAATGCGTGAGTCCGCCCGCACCGTGATCGACTCGGTGTGCTCCGGGTTCACCGAGCTGCCCGTGTCCACTCCGGACGAGTCCGGCGTGGACGGTCCGATCGGCTGGCCGGGCTATGACGACGCGCGTGCCCGGGCCGTCGAGCGAACCGGCGAAGCAGAGTCGGTGGTCTGCGGCGTCGGCAAGTTCGGCGACACCGAGGCGACCGTGATCGCGTGGGAGTTCGGGTTCCTCGGGGGATCGCTCGGGCGGCGGACCGGCGACCGGATCGAGGCCGCGTTCACCCGGGCGCGGGAGCTGCGGACGCCGGTGGTGTCGATGATCGCGACCGGGGGCAGCCGGATGCAGGAGGGCATGGCCGCGCTGTCCCAGTTGCAGCGGATCGCCCGCCAGGCAGCGCTGACCAGGGCGGACGGGCTGCCGCAGGTCGCGGTGGTCCGGGACCCGACGACCGGCGGCGGCTGGGCGACGCTCGGGGCCGGGGCGGACGTGACCCTGGCCCTGCCCGGCGCGCAGGTCGGGTTCGCCGGGTCGCGGGTGCGCCCGGAGGGTGACGCCTCGGCCTACACCGCGGAGTCGCAACTGGCGTCGGGGCACGTCGACCAGATCGTGCCGGCCGGGGACCTCGCCGAGCGGCTGGGCCGGTGGTTGTCGCTGCTGACGGGCGCGGACGGGCAGCCGGCCCCACCGCCCGCCGCGCTCGGGGCCATCGATCTGCCCACGGACGGGTGGGCGGCCGTGCGGGCGGCGCGGGCGGCTGCGCGACCGCGCGCGGAGTCCTATTTGGACGCCTACTTCGACTGGCGCGAGGACATCAGCGGTGATCGGTGCGGCGGGGTGGATCCCGGTGTCCGGTGCGGGTTCGGGATGCGCGAGGGCATCGCGGTCGCCTACGCCGCGCAGTGCGGAACGCCGACGCTGCCCTCGGGGTTCCGGACGGCCGCGCGGCTGGTCCGGCTCGCGGACCGCCTCGGAATCCCGGTGCTCACGCTGGTCGACACCCCCGGCGCGGCGAACGACCCGGCGGCCGAACGGTCCGGTGCCGGCGCGGCGATCGCGGAGCTGTTCGCCGCCGTCGCCGGCGCACGGGTGCCGGTGACGACGCTGGTGATCGGGGAGGGCGGTTCCGGCGGCGCGCTGGCGTTCGCCCACCCCGAACGGACGTGGGTGACGCCGGACAGCTACTTCTCGGTGACCTCTCCGGAAGCGGCGGCGTCCATCCTGAAGCGCCCGCCCGAGGAAGTCCCGGCGACCGCGAACCAGCTCCGGCTGCGCCCGCAGGACCTGGTGGATCTCGGCATCGCGCGGGGAATCGTGGACCGGCGCTAGGGGTGCAGCAGCACCTTCCCGGCCTCCGCGTCCGGGAAGCTCAGCAGCTGCAGCGCGCGCTCGGCGTCCTCCAGCGGGAACTCGTGCGTGATCAGCAGCGCGGGGTCGAGCAGGCCGGCCGCGAAGGTGCGCACCGCGTGCGTCCAGGCCCGCGACGGCGCGCCGAACACGGTGTAGACCGTCACGGCGGCCGTGACCAGGTCCGCCGGGGCGAGCGGTTCCGTCTCGTGACCGGCCAGACCGGTCAGGACGACCCGGCCGCCGCGGCGGGTCATCCGCACCGCCTGCCGGCCCGTGCCGGGGGCGCCCGCGGCCTCCACGACCACGTCGAACCCGCCGGGCGCCGCACCCGGCGAACAGAAACCCGTCGCCCCGCAGGACGACGCCAGCGGGGCCCGCGACGCCCGCGGGTCGACCACCAGCAGTTCGGCGGGACCGCTCGCAGCGAGCAGCTGGGTGGCCAGCAGGCCGAGCGTGCCGCCGCCGATCACCGCGACCCGCTCGCCCGGCACCACCGCGGCCTGCAGCGCCGCCGCCGCCATGCAGGCCGCCGGTTCCAGCAGCGCAGCCGCGCGCAGGTCGGCGTCGTCGGGCAGGACGTGCAGCAGCCGCGCGGGGATCCGCAGCTCGTCGGCCCACGCGCCGGGCTGGGTGAAACCGGTTTCGTCGTACTCGGCGGCGCACAGGGTCGTGTCGCCGCGACGGCACGCGGCGCACCGGCCGCAGTTGCGGAACCCCTCGCCCACCACCGGTTTGCCCAGCAGGTCCGGATCGGTGCCCGGCCCCAGCTCGACGACCGTGCCGGACCACTCGTGCCCCGGCACCACGGGGTACCGCACGAACCCCTCCGGCCGCGTCCCGGCCAGCACCTCGCGGTCCGACCCGCAGATGCCCGACCACGCGACGCGGACGACGACCTCGCCGTGCCCCGGCTCCTCCGGCTCCGCCCGGACGACGCTCAGCTTGCCCGGCCCTTCGATGACGACCGCGCGGCCCATTCAGCCCACCAGCTCGGGGACGCGCTCGGCCCACGACCCGTGCGGCTCCAGGGTCAGCTCGCGCACGTCGTCGGGCCGCCGCACCAGCCGCACCACCAGGTAGTCCGTCGACAACCGCTCCGCCGAGCCCTCGCCCCACTCCACGACCACCGCCGACGCCTCCAGGTCGGTGTCCAGGTCGAGGTCGTCGAGCTGCGCGAGGTCGCCACCCAGCCGGTAGGCGTCGACGTGCACCAGTGGCACGCCCCGCTCCCCCGCCGGGTGCACGCGCGCCAGCACGAACGTCGGCGAACTGACCCGCCCGGACACGCCCAGCCCGGCCGCGATGCCGCGCGTCAGCACGGTCTTGCCCGCGCCGAGCGGTCCGGCGAGCAGCACGAGGTCGCCCGCCCGCAGGGTCCGGCCGAGGGATTCGCCGAACGCCACGGTGTCCTCGGCTGTCGGTAACTGGATGCTCATTGGTTCAACCACCGCCACATCCGGCCCGGGCGGCCTTCGTCGGCCACACCCGCGCATCGCTGTACCAGGTCGATGAGGTGACTGTTGACCACCTCGGGTTGTTCGAGCTGCACCATGTGCCCGGCTCCGCGCACCCGCACCAGCTCCGCGTCCGGCAGCTCGGCCGCGATCCGCTCCGCGTGCGAGTACGGCGTGAACCGGTCGGTGTCCCCGCCGATCACCAGCACGTGGACGTGCTTCAGACCGGCGAGCGCGGCGTACCGGTTGTGGCTGCCGAGCGTGTCGACGAAACCGACCAGCTCCTTCACCGAGGTCACGGCCAGCATCTCGAGCATGAAGTCGACCAGCCGCGGGTCGACGTCGCGGGAACCGAACGCCAGCAGCCGCACGGCCTGCCGGGTCAGCTGCCCGCCCGCGGCGCGCACGAACTCCACCAGCCCCGGCTGCCACCCGGCGAGCTCACCGACGCCGCGGGTGAGCGGGTTGTACTTGGACAGCAGCCCGCGCGGCAGGCCCTTGCGGCCCACCTCGCCCGCGGCGGTCGCGATGAACGCGACCCCGCAGATGCGGTCGGCGAACAGGTCCGGGTTCTGCTGCGCCAGCTCCATGATCACCATGCCGCCCATGGAGTGGCCCAAAAGCACGATCGGCCCCTCGGGCGTGACCGCGCGCAGCACCGCGTCCAGGTCCCTGGCCAGCTGCTCGATGGTGCTGGCTTTCTCGCTGGCCGGGCCGGAGGTGCCGTGGCCGCGGTGGTCGTAGTAGACCTGCCGGACGCGCGGCAACGTGAGCGACGCCAGGTCGCGGCGCTGGAAGTGCCAGCTCAGCTGCGACAACGCGAACCCGTGCACGCCCACCACGGTCAGCTCGGGTTCGCCACCGTCGGCCGGGTCGATCTCCGACACCGACAGCGGCGTGCCGTCGTCGGCGGCCACGGTCGAGGTGCGGTCCGCTTCCAGCGCGCCGAGCGGTTCGGTGGCCAGGTGGTCGCGCTGGCGCTGCTGGGCGGTCACCGCGATCGTGGCCGCCGCCGTCCCGGTCACCAGCGCCGCGGCACCGCCGAGCACGGTGAGCATGCGGCGGGACACCATCAGCCGTCCTCCCCCACGTAGCGGCGCCGGATCCGGGGCCGGTACATCCCGGTGACGATCTCGTAGTCGATGGTGCCGATCTTGTCGGCCCACTCCCGCGCGGTCGGCTCGCCGCGGTCGCCGTTGCCGAACAGGATCACCTCGGCGCCCGGCTCCGGCTCGTCGTCACCGCAGTCGACGACGAACTGGTCCATGCACACGCGCCCGGCCACCGGGCGGCGTTTCCCGTGCAGCCACACGTCCATCCGGCCGGAGAGCGTGCGCGGGACACCGTCCGCGTACCCGGCGGGCACGAGGGCCAGGGTGGTGTCGCGCGCGGCGGTCCACGTGTGTCCATAGGAGACGGACTCGCCGGCCTTGATCCGCTTGGTGAGCACGACCGAGGAGCGGAACGTCATGACCGGGCGCAGGTCCTCGGGTTCCGGGTTGGGGTTGAGGCCGTAGATCGCGATGCCCGGGCGGACGAGGTCGAAGTGCAGGTCCGGGCGGTTGAGGGTGGCGGCGGAGTTCGCGATGTGCCGCGCCGGGTTCAGGCCCGCCTCAAGCGCGATGCGGTAGGCGGCGTCGAAGCGCTCGGCCTGCTGGTCGATCGACGGGTGGCCGGGCTCGTCGGCGCACGCGAGGTGCGACCAGATGGCGACGACCTCGATGCGCGGGTCGACGGCTTGCTCGACCAGAGCGGGCCAGTCCGCCAGGGGGCAGCCGTTGCGGGACAGGCCGGTGTCGATCTTGAGGTGGACGCGGGCGCGTTTTCCGGTGCGCGCCGCGGCTTCGGCGATGCGGGCGAGTTCGGCCGGCGAACTGGCGGCGAGGTCGACGTCGGCGGCGATGCCCGGCGCGAAGTCGACGTCCGGCAGGTCGAGCCAGGACAGGATGGGGGCGGTGAGGCCGGCCTCGCGGAGGGCGAGCGCCTCGCCCAGCGAGCAGGCCCCCAGCCAGGTCGCCCCGCTCTCGAGCGCGGCGCGCGCCACGGGCACGGCGCCGTGACCGTAGCCGTCGGCCTTGACGACGGCCATCGTGGCGGCACCGGAAGCCGCCGCCCGGCTCGCGAGCAGGGCGACGTTGTGGCGCACGGCAGCCAGGTCGACAACAACCTCGGCACGGGGGAGATCGGGGCTCATCGGCGCCCATTTTCCCACGTCCGGGATAGTGGGCGCCCTTCGGGCGGGCGACACCGCGCGGTACCGGCGGGGTCGCGCCCGGCGTCGCCGGGCGGCGTCGATCAGGCGCCTGCCACCGGCACGTGGTGCACCAGCTGCCGGGCCGCCAGGTGACGGCCCCGGATCTCCTCCCCGGCCTCGGGCGACGCCGGCCCGTCGAGCGTCACCTGCGCCTTCGACTCCCACGCCGGCGGCTCCGCGCCCCCGGCCAGCGCCCACGCGGCTTGCCGGGCGGCGCCCAGGGCCACGTGCTCGGCCGGCTCCGGGATCACCACCGGCACCCCGAACACGATCGGCGCCACGGCGCGCACCGCTGCGGACTGGGCCGCCCCGCCGATCAGCAGCACCCGCCGGACGGCCAGGCCGTGCGCCGCCACCGCGTCCAGCCCGGCCGACAACCCGCACAACATCCCCTCGACCGCCGCGCGGGCCAGGTTCTCCGGGGTCATGTTCGCCCGCCGCAGGCCGTGCAGCGAACCCGCCGCGGAGGGCAGGTTGGGCGTGCGCTCGCCGTCCAGGTACGGCAGCAGGGTCAGGCCGTCGGCGCCCGGCGAGGCGGCCAGCGCCAGCCGGTCCAGTCCGGCGAGGTCCGTGCCCAGCATGTGGGCCGTCGCGGTGAGCACCCGCGCCGCGTTCAGGGTGCAGGCCAGCGGCAGGAACCTGCCCGTCGCGTCGGCGAAACCGGCGACCAGGCCCGTCGCATCCGCGGGCGCCGTCTCGCTGACCCCGAACACCGTCCCGCTCGTGCCCAGCGACACGACCACGTCGCCCTCGCCCAAGCCGAGCGCGAGCGCCGCGGCCATGTTGTCGCCCGTCCCGGCCGAGACCAGCACACCATCCGGGGTCTCGCCCGCCACTTCGGACGGTCCGATCACCCGCGGCAGCTCGGGGTCGCGACCGCCGAACGCGTGCTTGAGGATGTCCCGCCGGTAGGTCCCCTCGGCGGGCGAGAAGTACCCGGTGCCGGACGCGTCGCCCCGGTCGGTCACCGGTTCGCCACCGGTCAGGCGCCACGTCAGCCAGTCGTGCGGCAGCACCACTCGGGCCACGCGGTCGGCCGCCCCGGGCTCGTTCTCGGCCAGCCACCGCAGCTTGGTCACGGTGAAGCTCGCCACGGGCACCGACCCCACGGCCTCCGCCCACACCGCAGGCCCGCCGAGCTCCCGCGTCAGGTCCTCGGCCGCCTGGCCGGACCGGGTGTCGTTCCACAGCAACGCCGGCCGCACCACGGAACCGTCCTCGTCGAGCGTGACCATGCCGTGCTGCTGACCGCCGACACCGATCGCGGCGACGCCGTCCAGCAGGCCGTCGCTCGCCTCGCCGAAAGCCCGCCACCACTCCCGCGGGTCCACCTCGGTCGCGTCCGGGTGCGCGGCCCGTCCGGTGCGCACCACCGCGCCGGTCGCCGCGTCGCACACGACGATCTTCGTGGACTGCGTGGAGGAGTCGACCCCGGCCACGAGCGTCGGCTTGTCCGTCATGATTCCTCCCGGAGTTCGGCAACCAGCACCTCGACGCCGAGGCCGCGCATCGCGGCGATCTCCTCGGCGGGCGTTCCTTCGTCGGTGACGACCAGGTCGTAGGCGCCGACGTCGCCGTAGGCGTGCGTCGCGGTCCGCCCGAACTTCGAGTGGTCCACGACCAGCACGTTCCGCGCGCACGCGGCCAGCGCCGCCGTCTTCAGCTCCGCGTACTCCCGCACCGGGTGGTACAGCCGCCCGCCGGCGATCGCGGTCGCGGAGACGAACCCGACGTCCGCCCGCATCCGGCGCAGCGCGGCGACCGTGTCCGGCCCGGCGCACGAGTCGAACTCGGTGTAGCGGCCGCCGAGCAACCGGACCTCGATGCTCTCGTCGGCGCCGAGGATCCGCGCCTCCTCCAGCGAGTTCGTGATCACCGACAGCGGGCCGGCGAACCGGCGGACCAGCGGGAACAGGGTCGTCGAGTCGTCGACGAACACCGTCTGCCCGCCGCGCACCTCCGCGAACGCCAGCGCGGACAGCGCTTCCTTCACCGGCAGGTTGAGGTTCTCGCGAAAGCGCTTGGCCGTCTCCATGGTCAGCGCGGGGTAGGCCGCGACCTTGCCGCGCAGCTTGCGCAGCAACCGCCGCTCGGCGAGGTCGTCGAGGTCGCGGTGCATCGTCATCAGGCTGACCCCGAACTGCTCGGTCAGCCGGTCGATGCGGACCTCACCGCAGTCGATGACGTGCCTGAGGACGTCCTGGCGGCGCTGCTCGACCTCGGCGTCCGGCGGTCTAGGCACGCACGACCGCCTTGATCACCGAGTCGTCCTTCGCGGCGACGGTCAGCGCCTGCTCGACCTCGTCCAGGCCGAAGCGGTGGGTGACGAGCGCGTCCAGGTCGACCTCGCCCGCGGCGAGCGCGATCGCCGTCGGCCAGGTGTTGGCGTACCGGAACGTGCCGGTGACCTCGATCTCGGAGTTCTGCACGTGCGACAGCGGCAGCGGCAGTTCGTCGCCGCCCATGCCGACGAGCACGACCCGCCCCGCGCGCCCGACCGTGCGGATCGCCTGCGCGGCCGCGGCCGGCACGCCGGAGCATTCCAGCAGCACGTCCGGGGTGAAACCGGCGTCGGCGAGGCTGTCGCGCGAGACGTCGATGGTGCCCGTCGCGCCCAGCTCCTCGGCGACCCGCAGGCGGCGCGGGTTCACGTCGGTGACCACGACTTCGCTCGCCCCGAAGGCGCGGGCGGTCTGCGTGGCGACCAGGCCGATCGGGCCCGCGCCGGTGATCAGGACGCGGCTGCCGGGCGCGATGCGCGACTTCCGGCTCGCCCACACGCCCACGGACAGCGGTTCGAGCAGAGCGGCCGCGTCGTCGCTCAGGGTGTCGGGGACCGGGTGCGCGAAGTCCTCACGCAGCACCACGTACTCGCAGAACGCGCCGTCGACCGGCGGCGTGCCGAAGAACCGCATGCGCGGGCAGAGGTTGTAGCGGCCGGCCTTGCACTCGGCGCACACCGAGCACGGCACGCCCGGTTCGAGCGCGACGCGCGCGCCGATCTCGTGCCGGTGCGCGTCCCGGCCGCGGGCGACGACGACCCCGCTGGGCTCGTGCCCGAGGACCAGGGGTTGCTCCACGACGAAGTCGCCGATCCGGCCGTGCTCGTAGTAGTGCACGTCCGACCCGCAGGTGCCGACGGAGGAGACGCGGATCAGGACCTCGTCCGGCGCGGGCCGCGGAACGGGCCGCTCTTCGATCCGGATGTCGTGGATCCCGTGCAGCACCGCGACCTTCATCGAGTCGTCCACCGCACGAACTTAACACAAAACTCGATAACTAAAGCGCCCGTACCTGCCGGATCGCGTCCGGGATCGCCGCCAGAACCCCACTCGCCGACACCGGCACCCCGCGCGCGGCCAGATCCCCGGCCAGCGAATGCACGTACGCGGCGCACCCGGCCGCGAGCCACGGGTCGAGCCCGCTCGCGAGCAGCGCCCCGACCAGGCCGGACAGCACGTCCCCGGAGCCCGCCGTGGCCAGCCAGGACCCGCGCGCGACGTTCACCAGCACGCGCCCATCCGGGTCGGCGATGATCGTCACGTTGCCCTTGAGCAGCACGACCGCGTCGTACTTCGCCGCGGCCTCGCGCACCGACGCCACCCGGTCCTCGCCCGGCGGCCGCCCCATGAGCCGTTCGAACTCGCCCGCGTGCGGGGTCAGGACCAGCGGGGTGTCCGGGTCGCGGGCGTCGAGGACGCCGGGCTGCTGGGCCATCAGCGTGGTCGCGTCGGCGTCCGCGCACACCGGCACCCCGGCGGCGAGGACGTGGGTGAGCACCTCGCGGCCCTCGCGCCCGGTGCCGATCCCCGGCCCGACCACCCACGCCTGCGCGCGTCCGGCGTCGGTCACCGAACCGGTGGCCACGACCTCCGGCCAGCGCGAGCGCACGACGTCGGCCGCCGGGCCGGCGTAGCGCACCATGCCGGAGGTGCCCAGCACCGCGGACCCGGTCGCGAGCACCGCCGCACCCGGGTAGGTCGCCGAGCCGGCCGCGATGCCGGTGACGCCCTGGCTGTACTTGTCGTCGTCCGGACCGGGCAGCGGCCAGGCCAGGCCGACGTCGACCGGATCCAGTTGCCGCAGGTCCGGCTCGCCGAGGTCCAGGCCGAGCTCGACGAACTCGACCCGGCCGCAGCGGTCCGGGTTGAGGACGTGCACCGGTTTGCGGGCGCCGAAGGTGACCGTGCGGGTGGCCGTCACCGCGTCGCCCGGCACCGCGCCGGTGTCCGGTTCGACGCCGCTGGGCAGGTCGACCGCCAGGACCGGCGCGCTGACGTGCTCGAGCAGCGCCGCCGCCTCCGGGCGCAGACCGCCGTGCGCGGACAGGCCCACGATGCCGTCGATCACCAGGTCCGCGGCTTGCAGCGCGCGCGGACCGTCGTCGGCCCCCACGATGCGGCCTCCTCCGCGGCGCAGGGCCGCGAGACCCGCGGCGTGCGCCTTCTCCGGCTTGAGCAGGACCGCGGTCACGCCGACGTTGCGGCGCCGCAGGAACGCCCCGGCCCACAACGCGTCACCGCCGTTGTTGCCCGCGCCGACGAGGAGCACGACGCGACACCCGGACACCTTCCCGGTGTGCTCGGCCAGCATGTCGGCGGCGTGCACGGAGACCGCGAACGCGGCCTTGTGCATCAGCGCGCCTTCGGGCGTGACGGCCAGCAGGCGCTCCTCGGCCGCGCGGATTCGCTCGGTGGTCCAGAAACCTCGCACGGGTCGAGGCTAGCGGCCGGCCCTACTCGACGGTGACGGACTTCGCCAGGTTGCGCGGCTTGTCGACGTCGTAACCACGCGAGCGCGCGATTTCGGCCGACAGCACCTGCAGCGGAACCGTCGAGACCAGCGGCTGCAACAGGGTCGGCACCGCCGGGACCTCGATCAGCTCGTCGGCGAACGGGCGCACGGTGTCGTCGCCCTCCTCGGCGATGACGATCGTGCGGGCACCGCGCGCCTGGATCTCGCTGATGTTGGACACCAGCTTGGCGTGCAGCACCGCGCGGCCCTTCGGCGACGGCATCACCACGACGACCGGCAGGCCCTCCTCGATCAGCGCGATCGGGCCGTGCTTGAGCTCGCCCGCGGCGAACGCCTCGGCGTGCATGTACGCCAGCTCCTTGAGCTTGAGCGCACCCTCCAGCGCCACCGGGTAACCGACGTGCCTGCCCAGGAACAGCACCGCCTTCGAGTCGGCGATGCCGCGGGACAGCTCACGCACCTGGTCCACAGTGGACAGCGCCTTGTGCACGGCCGCCGGCATGGCCTCCAGCTCGGCGAACTCGCGCGCCACCTCGTCCGGGTACTTGGTGCCGCGGGCCTGCGCGAGCGCGAGACCGACGAGGTAGTTCGCGGCGAGCTGCGACAGGAACGTCTTCGTCGCCGCGACGCCGACCTCCGGACCGGCGTGCGTGTAGAGCACCGCGTCGGACTCGCGCGGGATCTGCGCGCCGTTGGTGTTGCAGACGGCCAGCACGCGCGCCTTCTGGTCGCGGGCGTGCCGGATCGCTTCGAGCGTGTCGGCGGTCTCGCCGGACTGGGACACGGCGACGACCAGGGTGTCCCGGTCGAGCACCGGGTCGCGGTAGCGGAACTCACTGGCCAGCTCGACCTCGACCGGCAGGCGGCACCAGTGCTCGATCGCGTACTTCGCGACCAGACCGGAGTGGTAGGCCGACCCGCAGGCGACGACGAACACCTTGTCGACCTCGCGCAGGTCCTGGTCGGACAGGCGCTGCTCGTCGAGGATGACCCGGCCCTTGTCGAAGTGCCCGCGCAGCGTGTTCGCCAGCGCCTCGGGCTGCTCCTCGATCTCCTTGAGCATGAAGTACTCGTGGCCGCCCTTCTCGGCGGCGGAGAGGTCCCAGTTGACCGTGAACGGCTTGCCCTGCGCGGGCTCGCCGGCGAAGTCGCTGATGTCGTAGCCCTCGCGGCTGATGACGACGACCTGGTCCTGCCCCAGCTCCACGGCCTCGCGCGTGTGCTCGATGAAGGCCGACACGTCGGAGGCGACGAAGTGCTCACCCGCACCGACGCCGACGACCAGCGGCGAGGACCGGCGGGCGGCGACGATCATGTCCGGCTGGTCCGCGTGGGTCACGACCAGGGTGAACGCGCCCTCGAGGCGGCGGCACACGGCGCGGACGCTGCCGGGCAGGTCCCCGGCGGTGGGTCCGTCGGCGTAGGCGCGGGCCACCAGGTGGGCGGCGGTCTCGGTGTCGGTGTCGCTGGACATCTCGACGCCGTCGGCCTCCAGCTCGGCGCGCAGGGCGGCGAAGTTCTCGATGATGCCGTTGTGCACGACGGCGACGCGCTCGGTGGCGTCGCGGTGCGGGTGCGAGTTGCGGTCGATCGGGGCGCCGTGGGTGGCCCAGCGGGTGTGCCCCATGCCCGCGGTGCCGGCGAACCGGTCGAGACCGGTTTCGGCGAGGGCGCCCTCCAGGTTGGCCAGGCGGCCGGCCTTGCGCTCGACGGTCAGCGCGCCCGCGCCGTCCAGCACGGCCACCCCGGCCGAGTCATAGCCTCGGTACTCCATCCGGCGCAGCCCGCCGAGCACGACGTCCAGCGCCTGCCGGTGACCGACATATCCCACGATTCCGCACACGCCACCAGCCTAACGAGGGATACGGGGTGCGCTCCCCCGGCTCATCTCCACCGCGGGGGAAACCGCGCTTCCGGAGGATGTTGCGCAGCCGCGGCGGGGCGCGCTGCCCTAAGCTCTCGACCATGGTCAGCAAGCCCAAGGAGCTGCTCGAAGAGCTGTCGCACGCGGGACCGCACGAGGTGCTGCGGGGCAACCTCGCGCTCGCCGGATTGCCCGGTGTGGTCTTCACCCCACGGAGCGGCCTGGGCCTGCCGGCCGTCGCGTTCGGCCACGGGTGGCTGCAGCCGCCGGGGCGCTACCGCGGGCTGCTGAGCCACCTGGCGAGCTGGGGCGTCGTCGCCGCGGCGCCGGCCACGCAGCTGGGGCCGCTGCCGTCGCACCGCCTGCTGGCCGCCGACCTGCGCACGACGCTCGACATCGTGACCGGTGTGCGGCTGGGGCCGGACAGCATCAGCGTCGACCCGGCGCGGCTCGGTGTGGCGGGGCATTCGACCGGTGGCGGTTCGGCGGTGCTCGCGGCGGCGGGTGCGGCCGGGGCGGTCGCCCGCGCCGCTGGTGAGGCCGGAGCGGTGGCGGCCCGCGCCGCGGGTGAGGCCCGGGCGGTGGGTGGGGTCCGCGCGGTGGCCACGTTCGCGGCGGCGCAGACCCTGCCCTCGGCGACGGCGGCGGCGGCTTCCGTCACGGTTCCGGGCCTGCACTTGGCCGCAGACGGCGACCTGGTGGCCCCCGCGATCGGCAACGCGGAGGCGATCGCCAAGGCGTGGGGCGGGCCGGTCCAGTACCGGAAACTCAACAAGTCGACGCACCTCGCGGTGACCGAGGGGAGCCACTGGAGCCAGCGGCTGCTGCACGGCAAGCCGCAGCACCGGACGCAGGCGCTGGTGCGCGCGTTGTTCACCGCGTTCTTCCTGACGCACCTCACCGGGACCGACAAGTACCGTCCTCTGCTGGACTCGGATGTGAAACGCGCCACCATCGAGTTCGAGCGAGGCCCCGAACCGGTGGCGGCCTGAGGTCGGGTTGGCGGTGGGCCTCGCCTCGGCGAAGTACCTGCAGCCGTCGCCCGAGCACCTGATGCCGCCCCGTCCTCCAACACCGTCACGGTGCCCGTAGGGCCGGGCCGCTCGGCGGGCGGATCGTTCATGGCGCCGTGCCCGCTGACATAGCGCGAGCCTGGGCAAAGCCTCCCGTCCGGTGGGCGCAGGGCGTCGCGCTGCTGCTGACGCCAAGTTCTGCTCCCCGCCGCGACGGCTTGGCCGGCCGTGCGGCGGGGCGCCTCATGCCCGGGACAGGCCGGCCAATCCCCAACCCCACGTGTGGCAGCCACTCGACTGGGAAACGGTTCATGCCGCGGGGCCGCCCCCAGGACGGCGCGGCATGCCGAAGCCGCACACTGCGACCGGGCAAGCCAACCAACCACCCCACCCCGGAGCCGCCCGACTCAGGAGCGAGTCCTTGCCGCAGGACCCGCCTCCCAGGGCGCCCCGGCATGCCGAGACCCACGCGGCGACTGGGCGGGGCCGCCCCAGGGCGGCGCGGCATGCCGATACCCCACACGGCGACCGGGCAAGCCAACCAACCACAGCAGCCCCGGCAGCCGCCCGACTCGGGAGCTGGTCAGGTCGTGGGGCCGGCCCGCAGCGGTTGACCTGTGGGCGGGTTTCGCGGCGTCAGGCGAGCCAGTCCTTGGCCGAGTAGTCGTCGTCCTCGGGGTCGTCGCTTCGGGCGTGGCGGCCGCGGCGGGCGGGGGTGGGCGCGGGGTGCCGGTTGGTCGGTTCGGTCGCCAGCTCCGGGTCCTCGAACGCCAGGCCGAGCGACTCGTTGGGGTCCGGTTTGTCCGGGCGTTCCCAGCCCGCGGCCGTCGTGCGGCTCGCCCGCTCGTGGAGGTCCTGCAGCTCGGCGCCGGCCGTCTGGCGCAGCGCGTCGGCCCGGGCGCGGCTCTCCGCGAGACTCGTCTCGACGCGCCGGCTGACCAGGTCGTTGCGAGCGGCTCGCTCGGCGGCGATCGCGTCCAGCTTCACCTGGAACTCGTTCACCGGCCGGACTCCTCGTCGTCCAGGGAACCGCTGATCCGGCCTACCGAGCCCGCCGTCTCGAAGATGTCGCCGTCCACGCGGTAGGCACGCGACGTCCGTTCCGGATCGTCACCGCCCTGCGCAGCGCCGCCACCCATCGGGGGCATCATGCTCATCCCGCCGTCGTCACCGGCCACCCCGCTCCCGGCCGGATCGAGCCCGGGCGCGGTGCCCAACGTCGCCCCCGCTGCCGCGGGCACCGGCTGGTCGAGTGCGCGGGGGTCGCCGAGCGAGCCGCTGACGGCCGCCGCTGGAGCGAGCCCGTCCGCGACACCGCCGACGGCATGAGCCGGGACGGTGGTGCCCGATTCGGCCGGGAGGCCAGGCTGGGCTACTCCGGCATCGCCGGCCAACCCGACGGACTGGCCACTCCCCACCGGACCACCGGTAACGCCCTGCGCCGTCCCCCCATCAATGCCGCCGGCCTGAGCCACTCCGGCATCGCCGGCCAACCCGACGGACTGGCCACTCCCCACTGGACCACCGGTAACGCCGTGCGGCGTCCCCACGTCAATGCCGCCGGCCTGAGCCACTCCGGCATCGCCGGCCAACCCCGCGGACTGCGCACCCGCCACCGGACCACCGGCAACGCCCTGCGCCGTCCCCACGTCAATGCCGCCGGCCTGAGCCACTCCGGCATCGCCGGCCAACCCCGCGGACTGCGCACCCGCCACCGGACCACCGGCAACGCCCTGCGCCGTCCCCACATCAGTGCCGCCGGGCTGCACCAGTCCGGCATCGCCGGCCAACCCGACGGACTGCGCACTCCCCACTGGACCACCGGTCACGCCCTGCGCCGTCCCCGCCTCGGTGAGGCCGGCGGGACCGCCCGACGTGCCGTCCGTGGTGAGTCCGGCGGAGTGGGCCGAGCCAGTCACGCCGGTGCTGCCGCCCTGCCCCGGGGACAGCGCTCCGCCGTTCGAGGCCAGGGGGTTCACCGCTCCGGGACCCGCTGGCGGCATCGGTGTGCTGGCCAGGGGCTCCTCGCCGAGGGTGTAGGTCGTCGGGGTGCCGGTGCCGTCGTCGATGGTGACCACTGTCGCGCCAGCCGGGCCCTCGGGGCGTTCCGCGGTGATGCGGAGGCCACCGTCGTCGATGTGGATCTTCCCGTCGGCGCCGGGGGTGTACGCGGAGGGCTGCGACGGATCGGCCGCACCCCAGTTGAGCTGGTAGTCCTTCGCCTCTCCCGGACCGGTGTCGATCGTGATGCCCATGCGCCCGTTCCGGTCCGGCTCGGACATCTCGATCCTGCTGTCGCCCCGCTGGACCGTCAGCGTGTCGCGCTCGCCGGGCTCCGGTGGGACAACGGGAGGAGCGGCCGCCGGGCCGGCGGGGGCCGGCGGCACAACAGCCGGAGCGGCCGGGGGCACGGCGCCCGCACCTCCGCCGGAGCCGGCCGGACCACCACCGGCGCCGCCGCCCGAACCGCCCGAGCCCCCAGAGCTCCCAGAGCCGCCGGAACCACCGCGCGCGGCCGTCCTGGCCGGCGGCGCAGCGGCAGCCTCACCTACCGCCGCGAACGGGTTGTCCGGCACCTTCTGCAGCTCCGTGTTCAGCGCCGACCACTGGCTCGCCACGGCGACACGGGTGTTCTCGCACATCGTCTGGAAGTCCCCGACGAACCGGGAAAACCAGGTGCAGAAATCAGTCAGCTGCTGCTTCGCCCACGCCTGCACGGCGTCGAGCAGCTCGTCCGACATGCCGAAGCTCTCGCCGGCCATCAGCTGCCCGGCCAGCGGCGACCGCGTCGCCAGCAGGTAACCGAGGAGGTGCTTGAAGTCGTCCGCGCTGGCATTGCGGCCCAGTTCGGCGATCCGCGCGAGGCGATCCATCTCCTGCGCCGTCAGCCCACCGTTCTGCGGCCACACCTGGAACGAGAACCGCAGCACCCACGACGCCTTTTCGCGGCACGAGGCGGCGATCGCGGCGATGGTCCGGTTGATCACGTCCGCCGCGTGCTCGAGCGTCTGCTCGACCGTCTTCACCCCGTCGCCGAACTTCGCCCAGGACGCCGAAGCCGCGTTCTTCCCGTCGCCCTCCCACTGGCCGAACAGGTTCTGCATCGCCTGGTTCTGCGTCGGCGACGCGTCCGCGACCGACTCCCGGACCTGCACGATCTCGTTCACCCCGGCGGCGAACTTGTCGAACGGGATGTCGCGCTGCTCGTCGTACCGGTCGAGGATGTCCTGCTGCAACCCGAAATCCGGCAGGCCCGGCGCCACGATCGCGCGCGCCTTGCGGTAGACCGGCAGCCAGTTGCGGAACGTGTCCAGGCCGGCGACCGCGGTGTCGAGGATCTCGTTCGAGTTCCCGGCACCCGCGGCGATGTCCGAGGCCTTGCCGGTCAACCCGTCGAGACGCGCCTTCCCGTCGCCGACCGCGCGCTTTTCGGCCTCGCGCGCAGCATCCAGGTTCGCGTCGTGCTGCCCCTGCGCCTTCGAATACGCGTCGTAGGCGTACGGGCCGTCGCGCAGATCCGTGGCGTCGAAACCGAAACGGTCCTGGTACTGCTCCAGGAGCTGCTTCTTCTGGTTGTCGTTGGTGAAGCCGTAGACCACCGGGTCGACGTTGTCGATCGCGTCGAAGTAGCGGGTCAGCAGCGTGCGCTTGGTGTCGTCGTCGATCTTCGGGTCGTCGACGAGCTGCTGGACCTCCTGGATCGTGGGAAGCCGCTGCGCCATCAGCTCGCCGCCGTCCGCACGTCGCGCTGGGTCTGGTCGTCGGCCGTGGCGTAGGACTTGCCCGCACCCGTCAGGTTGTCGGCGTAGACACCGGAGGCCCGCACGTAACTGTCCACACAGGCCACCAGCCGCTGCATCCCGGCGCGGTAGCCCTCGAACGACTCGTGGTGCTTGCGGCCGAAGTCCTCGGCCTTGATCTGCACGTCCCTGAGGTTCGGCAGCGTGTATTTCAGCTGTGAGCCGGGCTCGTCGCGGACCGTGCCCGCGGCGGCGTTCAGCTGCTGTGGATCGACCTGGTACCCGGCCACGACGGCTCCCCCTCACTCCGTGTCGTCGTCAGCACAGAATGTACCCACCGGGTACGACAATCCGCAGTCGGTTCAGCAGACCGACGACACGACACCCGCGAGGCGGTCCGCGGCGGCCTGGGCGGTGTCCTGCGCCGGCGCCTCCACCATCACCCGCACCAGCTGCTCGGTGCCCGACGGGCGCAGCAGGACGCGGCCCTCGTCGCCCAGCTCGGCCTCCACGGCCTCGACCGCTTCGCGCACGACCTCGGATCCGGCGACCGTCGCCTTGTCCGTGACCCGCACGTTCACCAGCACCTGCGGCAGCTTGCGCATGACCCCGGCCAGCTCGGCCAGCGGCTTGCCGGTGGACGCGACGCGGCTCATCACCCGCAGCGCGGTGAGCAGGCCGTCGCCGGTGGTGGCCAGCGCCGGGAACACCACGTGACCCGACTGCTCGCCGCCCAGCGCGTAGCCGCCGGCGCGCAGCTCCTCCAGGACGTACCGGTCGCCGACGGCCGTGGTGCGCAGCTTGACCTGGTGGTCCCGCATCGCCAGGTGCAGGCCCAGGTTGCTCATCACGGTCGCGACCAGGGTGTCGTGCGTCAGCTCACCGGCCTCGGCCATCGCCAGCGCCAGGATCGCCATGATCTGGTCGCCGTCCACCAGCTCACCCGAGGCGTCCACGGCCAGGCAGCGGTCCGCGTCGCCGTCGTGCGCGATGCCCAGGTCGGCGCCGTGCTCGACCACCATCGCCTGCAGCTTCTCGGGGTGCGTGGAACCGCAGCCGTCGTTGATGTTGATGCCGTCCGGCTCGGAGTGCATCGCGATGACCTCGGCGCCGGCCTTGCGGTAGACCTCCGGCGCGGCGAACGAGGCCGCCCCGTTGGCGCAGTCGACGACGATCCGCAGGCCGGTCAACGGGTGCGGGGTCGCCGCGAGCAGGTGGTTCGTGTAGCGGTCGAGCGCGTCGTCGACGTCGCTGACGCGGCCGATCGCCGCCCCGGTCGGGCGGGGGCCGTCGCCGGTCAGGCCGGCCTCGATCTCGTCCTCGATGCCGTCCGGCAGCTTGTGCCCACCGGAGGCGAAGAGCTTGATGCCGTTGTCCGGCATGGGGTTGTGCGACGCCGAGATCATCACGCCCAGGTCCGCCTCGAGCGCGCCGACCAGGTGCGCGACGGCGGGAGTGGGCTGCACCCCGACGCGCAGGACGTCCGCGCCGGCGGACGCGAGACCGGCCACCACCGCCGCCTCCAGCATCTCGCCGCTCGCGCGGGGGTCACGCCCGACGACCGCCACCGGGCGGTGCGAGCGGTCGTGCGCGGCGAGCACGCGGGCCGCGCTGGCCGCGACGGACAACGCCAGCTCCGGCGTCAGCTCCGCATTGGCCAGACCCCGTACCCCGTCGGTGCCGAAAAGGCGAGCCATCTCATCCTCTCCTCGAGCCGTGCAACCCGGACAACCTAGCGTCCTCCCGTTCGACGGTAACGCTCCCCATGGACATCGCCGGAGGGGTGCTTTCCGCTGCACGAACGCGCATTCCGCACGTGACAGATCCGGCCGGGATGTCACTTGAACCGGCAACGAAAAGGCGCCCACCCGGTACCGGATGGGCGCCTTCGCGTCGAACTGGCGCAGGTCAGCGCTTGCTGTACTGCGGGGCCTTGCGGGCCTTCTTGAGGCCGTACTTCTTGCGCTCGGTGGCACGCGCGTCGCGGGTCAGGAACCCGGCCTTCTTCAGCGCGGGCCGGTCGTCGGCGTCGACCTCGACCAGGGCGCGGGCGATCGCCAGGCGCAGCGCGCCCGCCTGGCCCGAGATGCCGCCACCGGTGAGGTTGCCGAAGACGTCGAACGAGTCCGGCTTCTCGACGGTGACCAGGGGCTCACGGATGAGCTGCTGGTGCACCTTGTTCGGGAAGTACTCCTCGAGGCTGCGGCCGTTGAGCTTGAACTGGCCGGTGCCGGGGACGAGCCGCACGCGGACGACGGCCTCCTTGCGGCGACCGACGGTCTGGGCGGAGCCACCGGCAGCGCGCGACGGCCGCGGCGCGGCCGGCGTCTCGCTGGTCACGACCGCCTCGGTGGCCTCGGGGGCCTCGGTCTCGGTGCTGGTCACAGACACTTCCTCACTCACTGGGCGACCTGCGCGATCTTGGTGATCTGGAACGGCTGCGGCTGCTGCGCGGCGTGCGGGTGCTGCGGGCCGGCGTAGACCTTCAGCTTCTTGGCCTGGGCGCGGCCGAGCTTGTTCTTCGGCAGCATGCCCTTGACGACCTTCTCCAGCAGCCGGTCGGGCCGGGTGTCGAGCAGTTCGCCGAACGAGCGCTTGCGCAGACCGCCGGGGTAACCGCTGTGCCGGTACGCGAACTTCTGGTCGCGCTTGTTGCCGGTCAGACGGACCTTCTCGGCGTTGACGATGATGACGAAGTCACCGGTGTCCACGTGAGGTGCATACGTGGGCTTGTGCTTGCCGCGCAGCAGCGTGGCGACCTCGGTCGCGAGCCGGCCGAGCACGACATCCTCGGCATCGATCACATGCCAGGCACGGGTGACATCGCCAGGCTTAGGGCTGTACGTGGGCAAGGGTCTACCTCGTGGTCAACGGTGCGTTTGGGGTCGAGTGCGTACCCAGCGCGGACGCTTGCTGCACGCACAACGACATATGAAGATACCCGCCGGGTTCGGCGACCTTGAAGGCGGGGTGTCCCCGGCTTACATACTAGGGTTACGCGCAGTCGACAACACGGCAATCCGCCTGGAGGGGGCCACCGGCGTGTCCGCGCGTACGAGATCCAGCTTACCGAGGTTGACCGCGGTGCTCGCCACTGCCGGATTGCTCGCCGCGACCCTCACCGCGTGCGGCAGCGCCCGCGCCGGGACGCCCGTCCCGAACGGCGAGGACGCCGCCGCGTACGTGAGCGCGAAGTTCGACAACACGCTGGACGCGCTGTCCGACACCCTCTACGCGAACGACACGCGCAAGACCAGGCTCGACACGATCGTGCGGTTCGACGAGAAGCGCATCAACCAGACGATCAGCTCGGTGCAGCTCGGGCACCCGCCCGCGCGGCTGAGCCGCAACCACTCCAACCTGGACCCGAACGAGTACCTCGACGTCTACCACCCGGCCGACAGCCCGTACGAGTACCTGCGGCTGGGTCCCGTGTACGCGAGCCTCGCGCCGACGCCGTGGGTCCAGACGCCCTGGACCTCCGGGCAGTACAACGAGTGCTACTGGGAGGGTGCGCAGGGCATGTGCAAGCTCCTCGACGCCACGCAGGACGCCGTCGCCGCCGGGCACGCCATGAGCGCGAACCGCAAGGCCGACGGGAGCCTGGAACTGATCGCGAACGTGAGCCTGGCGAACTTCATCGACGCCGCCGTGGTGACCTTCCCGGACTCGATCCAGCAGCAGTTCACCGCGGACATGAAGGCCCAGACCTTCCGCACGCGCGTCGCGCTGGACCCGCAGGGCAAGCTCAGCGAGATCCAGATGCAGGGCAAGATCACCGGCAACGGGCACGAACTGGAGGTCGACATCCACTACCGGCTGGACGGCACCCCCAGCGAGAACGACCTGCCCAAGCTGCCGGACCCGTCGCAGGTGACGGTGCTCGCGGACAGCGCCGCGGTGAACGACTTCTACGCCCGCATGGGCGAGATCCAGGGCAGGTGAGCCGCGGTGAACCAGCCCGGGTGGGGTGAACCGAACGAGCCGGGTGGCGGGCAGTGGGCGCCGCGCGGTGATGCCGGGCCCGGGCAGCCGGGTGCGGGGCCGGGTGGCCCGGGACAGCCGGGGGCCGGGCAGGGCGGTCCGGGGCAGCCGGGGGTCGGCCCGGGGCAGCCGGCCAGCGGGCCCGTGCCGGGGCAGCCGGGTGTAGGCCCGGGACAGCCGGGGCGAGGTGAACCGGGTGCTGGGCAGCCGGATGTGGGGCCGGGCGGCCCCGGACAGCCGGCGGCAGGGCAGGGCGGGCCAGGACAGCCGGATGCGGGGCCTGGTGGCCCGGGACAGCCGGCGGCAGGGCAGGGCGGGCTGGGGCAGCCGGAGGCCGGGCACGGTGGTCCGGGGCAGCCCGATCAGCCGGGGCACCTAGGGCTGGGTGAGCCGGGCGCTGGGCAGCCGGACGTGGAGCCGGGCGGCCGCGGACAGCCGGCGGCCGGGCAGGGCGGGCCGGGGCAGCCGGCCAGCGGGCCCGTGCCGGGGCAGCCGGGCGCGGGGCAGCAGGCGCCGGGGCAAGCCACTGGTGGGCAGCTCCCAGGTGGGCCGACGGGTGGAGCGGCGCCCCAGGGTTGGGGACAGCCCGCCCAGCAGGCTCAGTGGGCCGGGCCGCAGGGGCAGTGGAGCCCTCCGCAGGGCGGCGCACAGCCCGCCTCTGGTGAACAGCCCGCGTGGGGCGCCCACCCGGGACAGGCCGCGCAGGGCGCCCAGACTGCCTCCGGTGCACAGCCAGGACAGGGCGGGCCCGCACAGGGCCTCCAGCGGGGACACGGCGGGCCCGCGCAGCCGGGACAGGGCTGGCAGCCGGCGCAGGGTGCGCCGCCGGCAGTGGCTCAGGGGCCGTGGAGCGGTCCGGTCCAACAACAGGGCCCCGCAGGCGGACCGGTAGCCCAACCCGGCTACCCGGGTGGTCCAGTCCAGCAGCACGGCCCCACGAGCGGGCCCTTCCCCCAAGGAACACCGGCCGGACCGTTCACCCAACCCGGCACCGCCAGCGGGCCGGCGTCCCAAGCCACGCCCAACGGAACCACCCACCCTGGCCCCGCGAGCGGACCGGTGGCCCAACCCGGCTACCCGGGTGGTCAGCAGCACGGCACCCCCAGCGGACCCATCCCCCAAGGAACACCGCACGGACCGTTCACCCAACCCGGCACCGCCAGCGGGCCGGCGTCCCAAGCAACGCCCAACGGAACCACCCACCCTGGCCCCGCAAGCGGACCGGTCCCACTACCCGGCTACCCGGGTGGTCCAGTCCAGCAGCACGGTCCCCCGAGCGGGCCGCTTCCAGAGCAGGGGGCGTCCCCGGCGCAGGGCACTCCGTTCGGCGGCGGGCAACGGTGGCAGCCCAGCTATGGCGGGTTCGGCGCGTTCGCCGAGCAGAAACCCAAGCGCTCCAAGAAACCGTTCCTCATCGCCGGGGCTGCGGTCGTCGTGCTCGTGGGGGCCGGCCTCGGCGCCTGGCTGCTCGGCGCGTTCCAGGGTGACACGCTCGACCAGGCCGCCGTCCAGGACGGGGTCATGCAGGTTCTGCGCGAGGACTTCGGCGAGGGCGACGTCAAGAACGCGCAATGCCCCGAGGACCAGCCGGTCAAGACGGGGACCACCTTCGAATGCACGGTGACCGTTGCGGGACAGCCGAAGAAGGTCACGGTTCGCGTCCTCAACGACCAGGCCCAGTACGAAGTCGGCATGCCGCGCTGACGCACGAACGTGAAAAAGGGCCCCGGCGCGAAACCGGGGCCCTTCTCCACGACGCGGTGATCAGCCGCCGAACATCCGGGTGACGCCGGTGTCCGTCGCCTGGTAGCCGTCGGCGATCTGCGGCAGCGCGGTGGCGATGCGGGCGAGAAGGCCCTTCATGTCCTCCAGCGCCTGGTTCCACTCGACCTGACGGTCGTGCCACGCGTCCTTCGCGTCACCGCTCCAGCTGTCGGTCAGCGGCGCGATGTCCGACTTCAGCTTCTCGAACAGGTTCTCCAGCTCACCACCGGTCTTCTGGCAGTCCTGTGCCGCCTGGTGGATCGTGGCGTAATCGACCTTCATCGGGCCCGACATGATTGTCCTCTCTGGTCTGGAAGTCAGTGGGGTGACGGCGCGCAGGCCGCGATCACAGGCCTTCGAGCGCGGCCTGGAGCGAGCTCAGCTGCTGGTTGACGTCCTGGTCCTGCGTCTCGTACTGGACACCGGAGGACTTCAGCATTTCGGCGATGTGCTCGAGCGCGTCGTTCAGCTTCTTCGACTTCTGCCCGAAGGCGTCCATGACCTCCTGGAAGACCTTCGCCGCCGGACCGGTCCAGCCCGCCTGCGTGGCCTCGATGTTGTTGGCCAGCTGCATCAGGTTCTGGTCCATCGCCAGCTTGGTCTCGGTGACCTTCGAGTGCGCGTCCGCAAACTGTGCCGGATCCCCGGTGAAACCGCCTGCCATGAGGAGATACCCCCTTCGTTCGTGGTGTCGTCCGCAACGATCCCAACCGCCTTGCGGACCTACGACGACGACCTTGCCATGCCCGGTTCCGCCTTGTCCCGCTTTGCGCGGAAGTAGTTGCGAGAGTGAATGCACAGCTCACCCGGACGAGTGCGCCGCCGTTTTTCAGGCGCCGATGTTCAACGTCCGGATCACCTGGGTGCAGGCCGCGTTCACCCGTTCCCGCGCGGATTCGTTCGCGTACACGCATCCGACGTTCACCTGGACGTTGCCCTGCGCCAGCGCGTACCAGTCGATCCCGGCGTCCGGCAGGGCCTGGTGGTACACGATCACGTCGCGGCCGCCGTAGTTCGCGTCCGGGTTGAACCCCGAGTACTGCGTGGTGTCCTTCCCGATCGCCTCGCGCAACTCCCGCACCAGCCGGTCCCGGTCCGCCGACGCGTCGTAGTTCAGCGGGTGCTCCTGCACCGACACCGCGTCGAACTGTTCCTGCGCGTTCGCCGGCCGGATCACCGTCTCGCGCAGGCCGGCGTCGCCGCCCGTCTGCGTCCAGTCCGGCGGCGCGGTGAACTGGTAGTGGTACTGCGCGATGACCTTCCCGGGCGGCGGATCGTCACCGCCCGCGTTCAACGCGACCAGCACCCCGGCGACCGCGGCGGCGACGAGCACGACCGCGCCGCCGATGATCCACGGCAGCTTCGGTTTCCGGCGGCGCGGCACCGGCGTCGCGGGAATCCCGCGCGGCGGCGACACCGGCGCCGAACCGTGGGGCGGACGCGGCGGGCCCGGCGGCGGGCGCCGCACCCCCTGCGGAGCCTGGCGCGGCACGGCCGGCCCGCTGAACCCGCCGGGCGGAGTGGGCGGCCGCGGCGAGAAGCCCGGGCGTGGCGCGTTCGGGTTGCGGACGACCTCGGTGCGCTGCTCGGCCAGCTGACGCGGCGGCGGCGCGGACGGTCGTTCGGGCACCTTCTGGACGGCGACCAGCGCACCCCGCGCGACGACCGTCTCCGGCTGGTCCAAAGTGGTCGGTACGACGCCGGTGCGTTCGTGCACCAGTCGCGAGATCATCGGGATCCGGCTCGACCCGCCCACCAGGAAGATCGCGCTGAGCTGCTTCGGCCGCAGCCCGGCCTCTTCGATCGCGGCGCAGGTGAGCTCGACCGCGCGGCCGAGTGGGGCCGCGACCAGGCGCTCCAGGTCCTCGCGCGTCACGTGCGCGTCGGCGAACGGCGGCGGCATCGGCACGTCCGTGTAGGCGTGCCGGGACAGCGTTTCCTTGGCGCCGCGGACGTCCTGGCGCAGCACGCGGCGACGGCGCCGGTCGGCCAGTTCCCGGCCCTCCACCAGCTGCCGCCAGGCCTCCGGGTCCGCCGACGAGACCAGGCCGCCGACGTGCTCGAGCAGCAACTGGTCGACGTCCGCACCGCCGAAACTCGGGTCGCCCCGCGTGGCCAGCACCTGGAAACCACCGCGGTTGCCGGGAACCCGGCTCACCACGCTCACGTCGACCGTGCCACCGCCGAGGTCCAGCACCGCCAGTGTCGCACCGGGACGGTTGCTGATCTCGACCGTGCGGTCGGAGTTGATCTCCTCCGGGGCGAACGTGGCGGCGTGGAACACGGCGGCCGCGACCGGCTCCGGGACGAGCGTGACCTCCCGCGCGAGCCCGCCCGCGGCCTGCCGCAGCAGCCGGGTGCGCACGGCGCCCCAGTCGGCCGGGTGGGTCAGCACCAGCAGCCCGACCTCCGCTCCGCTCGCCAGCCGCCGCGCCTCGCTCACAGCGCGTTGGAGCACCGCGTGGACGACGTCGGTGACCCGGAGGACGCGGTCGCCGAGGAGCAGCTCGCCCTCGTCGATGCGGCGCTTCGGGTTCGGCTCGTACCGGGACGGGTCCATCGCCGCCTGCCGGTCGGCCTCCTGACCGACGAACAGGGTGCCGTCGGGCGCCGCGTAGACGGCCGAGGACATCAGCGGCTGCCCGTCGACCACCACCACCTGCGACGGCCTGCCGTTGAGCGCGGCCACCACACAGGTGCTCGACGTGCCGAAGTCCACGGCGACGCGCAGGGTCACGAGGCGCCCCCGGTGGACACCTCACCCGCCGCGGCGCGGGCAGCCCGGCCACTGTGGACGGGCCACCGGGCGCCCACCGGCCGCAACCGTCCACAGTGGACCGTGTCGATCACTCGGGTTGGATCCACGAGACCTGCATGAGTTGTTTGCCGATTTTGCGGCTGACGAGGGTGCCGCGGCCGGGGGGTAGGGGGCCGGGTTTGACGTTGCCGAGGAGTTGGCCTTCGTCCTTGCTGCCGTTCATGACGATGCCGGGTGCGGCGATTTCTTTGAGTTTGCCGATGATGGGGTCGTAGGCGGCGCGGGCGGCGCCGCCGGTGCGGCGGGCGACGATCATGTGCAGGCCGACGTCTTTGGCCTGGGCCAGGAATTCCGAGAGGGGTTTGAGGGGGTTGGTGGTTTGGGTGGCGACCAGGTCGTAGTCGTCGACCACGATGAACAGTTCGGGGCCTTTCCACCAGGATCGGTTGCGTAGTTGTTCCTGGGTGACGTCGGGGCCGGGCAGGCGCCTGGTCATCGAGCCGACGATGTCTTTCACCATGCCTTCGAGCTGGTTGGCGGACACGGCGTAGCCGAGTAGGTGGTTGCCCTCGACGAAGCCGAGCATGGTGCGGCGGTAGTCGACCAGGACGATGACGGCTTCCTTGGCGGTGTAGCGGTCGGTGATCCCGCGGGTGATCTGGCGCAGCAGGTTGGTTTTGCCGGACTCGCCGTCGGCGAAGGCGATGAAGTGCGGGTCGGCGTCGAAGTCCAGGTAGACCGGGGCCAGCTCGTCCTCGTTGAGACCGATGGGCACGAGTTTGGTGTGTCGCTGTTTGTCGAGGGACAGCACCTCGTCGTAGGAGACCAGGTCGGGCAGCAGCCGCACCTGCGGGGCGGGGCGGCCCGGCCAGGCGGCTTTGATCTTGGCGACGGCGTCGGCCACGCCGGCGCCGATGGTGCCGGCGTCGCTGGAGCCGTCGATGCGGGGCAGGCCGATGAGCATGTGCAGCCGGTCGCGGGTCAGCCCGCGGCCCGGGCGTCCCTCGGGCACGTTGACCGCGACCCGGCGGTCGATGTCGGACTCGCTGGGGTCGCCCAGGCGCAGCTCGAACCGGGTGCCCAGCATGTCCTTGATCGCCGGGCGGATGTCGGCCCACCGGTTCGCCGAGATGATCACGTGCACGCCGTAGGCCAGGCCGCGCTGGGCCAGCGCGGTGATCTGCGGCTCCAGCTCCTCGAAGTCGTCGCGCAGGGCCCGCCAGCCGTCCACGATCAGGAACGCGTCCCCGAACGGGTCCTGCTCCGGGGTGATCTCGCCGCGGCGCTTGCGGTTGCGGAACTCGGCCATCGAGTCGATGCCCAGCTGCCCGAACAGGCCCTCCCGCTCGTTGGCCAGCGCGTTGAGCTCGGCCACGATCCGGCGGGCCTTGTCCGGCTCACGCCGGGCCACCGCCACCCCACCCACGTGGGGCAGGTCGGACAGGCCCGCCAGGGTGCCGCCACCGAGGTCGATGCAGTAGAACTGCGCCTCGGCCGGGGTGTTGGCCAGCGCCAGCGACATGATCAGCGTGCGCAGCAGGGTCGACTTGCCCGACTGCGGACCACCCACGATCACCCCGTGCCCGGCCGCGCCGGAGAAATCCGCCCACAACGGGTCCCGCCGCTGCTCGAAGGGCCGGTCGACGATCCCGAGGGGCACCTGCAGCTTGCCGTTGCCGAAAAACCCCACCGGCGACAGACCCCGGTCCTCGGTCGGGTTGAGGTTGGGCAGCAGCGTGTCCAGCGAGTTCGACTCGTCCAACGGCGGCAGCCACACCTCGTGCGCCGGCGGGCCCTGACCGATCAACCGGTCGACGATCACCTCCAGCTCGGTGGGCTCGCTGCCCTCCTCCGGCCGCGGCGCCGGCGCCGCCTCCACCCGCACCGGCTCCCCCTCCGGCTCGGGCTCCGGCGGCAGCTCCACGAAATCGGGCACGAACAACTGCGGCCGCTTGTCCGCGCGCACCACATTGGCCACCGGCCCGGCCGACTGCATCCCCGCCGGCCGATAGGGGCCGGACACATACGAGGCCTTGAACCGGACCATCGTGTTCGTGTCGTACTTCAGATACCCCGACCCCGGGATCGAGGGCAGCTCGAACGCGTCCGGCACCCCGATCGCCGCGCGGGATTCCGCCGCGGAAAACGTCTTCAACCCGATCCGGTAGGACAGGAACGTGTCCAGGCCACGCAGCTTGCCCTCCTCCAACCGCTGCGACGCCAACAGCATGTGCATCTGCAACGACCGGCCCACCCGGCCGATCTGCAGGAAGATGTCGATGAAGTCCGGCTTGGCCGTCAACATCTCGGAAAACTCGTCGATACAGATGAACAACGCCGGCAGCGGATCCAGATCGGCCCCGTTCTCCCGGGCCTTCTCGTAGTCCCACACGTTCTTGTAGTTGCCCTTGGCCAGCACCTCCTGGCGGCGCGCGACCTCCCCGGCGATGGCGTCCTTCATCCGGTCGACCAGCGTCAGATCCCCGGCCAGGTTGGTGATCGTGGCGGCCACGTGCGGGGCCTTGTCCAACCCCAGGAACGTCGCACCACCCTTGAAGTCCACCAGGATCATGTTCAGCGTCGTGCTCGAATGCGTGGCCAGCAGACCCAGCACCAGGGTGCGCAGGAACTCCGACTTCCCCGAACCGGTCGCCCCGATGCACAACCCGTGCGGGCCCATGCCCTCCATCGCGGCTTCCTTGATGTCGAGCTCCACCGCCTGCCCGAACTCGCCCACCCCGAACGGCACCCGATACCGATCCCGCACCGGCCGCGGCCGCCACGCCTGCTGCACGTCGAACGTCATCGGATCACCCGGAATCCCGAGCAACTCCAGCAACGTCGGATTCGACAGCAGCGGCTCGTCCTCGCTGGCCTCCTGCGCGGCGCTGCCGACGCGGTATGGCGCGAGCTTGCGGGCCAGCGCCTCGCACTCCACCACGCTCAGGGTGTCCGGCTTGCCGAACCACTCGATCCCGCCACCACTGCGCGCCCCCACGCGCTCCTTCTCCACCACCAGCCGCAGACCACGCCGCGCGGCCAGATTGCCCAGCGAATCCGACAGGTCGATCAGGGTGACACCGACCAGACCCTCCTCCAGGATGATCTGCTCCTCCCGGGTCACCTCCGCGTCGTCGAGCACGATCACGACGTGCGGCTGATCCGGCGACGGCGTCGCGTTACGCGAAAACCGGGGCCGGTCACGCAGCTCCGCGTCCAGCCACTGCTCGATCTGCGCCAACGAACCCGCCATCATCCGCAACTGGCCGATACCATCCGCCAGCTCCGGGTGCTGCACATGCGGCAGCCACTTCGCCCACTCCCACTCCGCCTTCGCCCGACCCGTCGTGGCGAACGCGAGCAACACATCATCACAACTGTGGAACGTGACCAGCTGCGCCAACATCGCCCTGGTCAAACCCCGCGTCAGCGTCTTGTCACCACTCAGGCTCACCGCCGCGAACCCGCGCAACGTGATCTGCGTGGGCAGGTCGGGCACGATCGAATGCGCCCGCACGAACCGGCGCAACGCCAACGTCGCGATCGGCTCAAGCTCATCCACCGGCCCGGTCTGCGGCGGCACCAACCGCGTCGCCAGCCGGTGCGAACTACGCCCCACCCGCAGATGCAGAAAATCCTGATCGTTCTGGCGGCGCTCCCACATCCGACGGCTCGCCGCCAACGACCACAACGCCTGCGGATCCGGATGCACCCACTCCAACGAAGCGCGCTGCTCGGCCATCGCCTCCCGAGCCCGCTCCCGCATCTGCCCCAAATACCGCAGGTAATCCTTGCGGTCCTCGTTCATCTCGGCCTTCTTGGCCCCACCGCTCTTACCCCCGCCGGCGAACATGCCCCCCATGGACATGAGCATCATCAACGGGAACATCAGGGTCAGCGGGCTGCGCGCGGCCGCGCCGCCGGTGGTGAACATGACCACGACCATGCCCATGGTGGCCACGATCATGACCACCGGCATCATCTTCTGGACGACGTTGCCCGGGATCGTGCGGGGCACCTCGGGCGGCGGTTCGAGGTGGACCTCACCGCCCGGTGGGCGCGGCGCAGCAAGCCTTGGTGACCTCTTGAACTGCAGCGTGCTCACCGAAGGGTCCCCTCTTCAACTCGATGTTGCCTGCTCCTCCAGCGCCCACACGGTAGCGAACGACGACCCCCCAGGAGGCCGAGACCGCGCAACCGGCACCGAATGCCTGAAACCACCCCCGTGGCGGAGCCAGGTGCAGTAATACTAGGACCGCCCACCGACAGTCCGGAACGATCCGCGAGCGCACGTTGGGCAGGAATTCACGGGCAGCGGCTGCCTCGGACACGGTCGTTCGGTATAAGTAGCCCGCAGCATTCTCTCGGGTAGGGGGCAGGCAAGTGGCAACGGGCACGACGGTATTCAGCAGGGTGACGGTGGTGGCACCCCGCACGAGGATCGACGTGGCGCTGCCCGCCGACGTCGCGGTGGCGGACCTGATGCCGATGCTGCTCGACATGGCGCGGGAGACCTCGCCCGACGGCGGCGCCCGCCACGGCGGCTGGGCGCTGGCCAAGCTCGGCGACGCCCCGCTCGACCCGAGCCGCACGCTCGCCTCGCTCGGCATCGTCGACGGCGACCTGCTCCAGCTGCGCAAGCGCAACGAGAACCCGCCACCGCCGCTCTACGACGACGTCGTCGACGCGATCGCCGACGCCCAGCCGGACACGTTCCGGCCGTGGACCAAGGAGACCGCGCGCCGCATCGGGCACATCGCCGGCGGGCTGGCTCTGTGCACCGCGGCGCTGGCCCTGTTCTTCGGCGGCCCGCTGTTCGGCGGCAACGGGCTGGCCGCCGCCCTGACCGCGGGTGTGGCCGCCATCGCGTGCCTCGCCGTCGGCGCGACGCTGGCCAAGGCCTACCAGGTCGAGGCGACCGGCGTGGTGATCGCGGCCGCGGGTGGGCTGCCGTTCGCCTTCGTCGCCGGCTTCTACGCCGTGCCCGGGCTCACCGTGCGCGCCAACCTGCTGCTGGCCAGCGGTCTCGTGGTGATCCTCGCCGCGGTCGCCATCATGATCATGGGCGCGGGCATCACGACGTTCATCGCGGCCGCCACCGCGGGGGTGATCGGGGTCCTCGCGTTCACCTTCGCGACCCTGATCGCGCACCCGGCGGCCGGCATCGCCGCGGGCACCGCCGCCATCTCGCTGGCGCTGATCTCCCTGCTCCCGCGCGCGACGATCTGGCTGGCCAAGCTGCCGCTGCCGCACGTCCCCGGCACCGCCGAGGAGCTCAAAGAGGACACCACGTTCCCGGACTACACCGAGATCGAGCGCCGCACGGCCGTCGCCCACAACTACATGACCGGCCTGCTGATCGGCTGCGGCAGCGCGACCGCGATCGCCGCGATCATCACCGCCACCGCGCCCGGCGTGTGGGGCATCCTCACCGCGGCCGTCGCGACGATGGTGCTGCTGCTGCGCGCCCGCTCCTACGCCAACGGCAGCCAGGCCGTCGCACTGCTGACCACCGGGATCGTCTCCGGCGCCGGCATCCTGATCGGCTGGTTGTTCACCCAGTCGCCGATGGGCCGCCTGCTGTGGGTGTTCGCCGTGCTGGTGGTCATCGGCGCCGGCGCGCTGGTCGTCGGCGTGGTGTTCCCGAACCAGCGGTTCTCGCCGCCGCTGCGCCGCACCGTCGAGATCTTCGAGGCCATCTGCATCGCCACCGTGCTGCCGCTGGCCCTGGCCGTCATGGACCTCTACGCCACGTTGCGGCACATCTCGTTCGGCTGAGCGGAACTCGAGGGGATCTCGGATGCGGACACTCGGTGTGCCCGGCCGGACGGCGACCGTCCTGCTGGCGGCGTCGATCGGCGTGCTGGCGACGGGAACGGCGCAGGCCCAGACGGGCGGCACCGGGTCGGACGGGTACTGGGCGGTGCCGCCGCCGTACGTCTCGTCCTACCTGCCGGGCGACAACGGCGGCCGGAACAGCTTCGACTACCAGCCCAAGAACGCCTGCGTGACGCGCGACCTCGGGCAGCAGCAGGTGGTGCTGCGGGAGAAGCCGTGGGGCCAGCAGTACCTGCAGGTCGACGAGGCCCAGCAGCTGGTCCGCGCAAAGACCGGGGCGGCGGGGCGCGGGATCCGGGTCGCGGTGATCGACACCGGCGTCACCCGGCACCCGTACCTGCCCAACCTCGAGGGCGGCGGCGACTACGTGGTGGCCGGTGACAACGGCCTCAACGACTGCGACGGCCACGGCACCGAGGTGGCGGGGATCATCGCCGCCAGGACACCGGCCGACCAGATCGGGTTCACCGGGGTGGCGCCGGACGCCACGATCGTCTCGATCCGGCAGTCCAGTCAGAACTACCAGAAGCCGGACGCCGGGGGCGCCACGAGCGGTCAGCAGACCGGGGGCCGCCAGCAGAACGACGCCAACGGCGCGGGCACCACGCAAACGCTTGCGCAGGCGATCGTGCGCGCGGTGAACCTGCACGTCGACGTGATCAACATGTCGGTGGACAACTGCCGGCCCGCCGACGGTTCGATCACCGACGGCGAGCGCGCCGTCCAGGCCGCGGTGCGCTGGGCCGTGGACAACAACATCGTCGTGGTCGCGGCCGCGGGCAACACGTCGGAGTCCTGCCCGCAGAACGACCAGGCGGACCCGAACCGGCCCCGGTCGATCGTGACGCCACCGTGGTTCTCCGACGACGTGCTCTCGGTCGCGGCGATCGACGAGAACGGCGGTGTGGCGCCGTTCTCCGTGAACGGGCCGTGGGTGAGCGTGGCCGCGCCGGGCACCAACATCATCTCGCTGGACCCGTCGAAGGGTTCGAACCAGCTGGCGAACCAGACGATCGAGAACGACAAGGCCACCCCGATCCAGGGCACGAGCTTCGCGGCGCCGTACGTGGCGGGCGTGGCCGCGCTGGTGGCGGCGCAGTACCCGCAGCTGACCGCGCGGCAGATCATGAACCGCATCCGCGTGACCGCCCAGCACCCGGGCGCGCAGGGCGGGCGGGACAACTTCATCGGCTACGGCGTGGTGAACCCGGTCGCCGCCGTGACGGCGATCGTGCCGTCCGAAGAGGGCGTCGCGGCGGACTCGGCGCAGCAGCTGCCCTCCGGCCTGCCGGACGACGGGGCGAAGGACTGGACGCCGATGATCGTCGCGCTGGCCGGCACCGGTGGTGGGCTGGTCGTGCTCCTGGTGGTGATGTTCGTGATGCGGACAATCCGCCGGACCCGCGAAGCCCGCTGACGCGCAGCGGCGCAGGCGCGGGCCACCCCCTGGAGAAGGCGAGCCGACAAGGCTCGCCCGTCATCCCGAGCGCGCTCACGACAACGGCCCCGCACGGCGCGTGCGGGGCCGTTGTCGCGTGTGGACTCAGTTGCGTGAGGAGGAGCCGGAGCTGCCGGTGGCTCCCGCTTGCTGTTGCTGGCTCGGGAAGCTGCCCGCGTTGGCGGGGATCGGCACCGAGTCGTAGCTGCGTTGCGCGTCTTGGGCGTTCAGGGACGCGCCGGTGGGCAGCAGGCGCACGATGGCGTCCGGGGCGGGTCGCGGGTCGGTCAGGCCCAGTGCGTTCGCCGTGGCGGTGTTCGGCACCCCGTAGCGCAGGCCGCGGTCCGTCACCAGTGAGATGGGGCCGGTCGTGAACGACTGCTTCGACGTCGCGGAGCGGATGACGGCTCCACGGCCCGGGGGCATGTAGAAGCTGTCGATCTTGAGGCCGTCCGGGCTCGGCTGTCCGATCCGGATCGGCTCGGCGCCGGCGGGCACCGGGAGCTGCGTTCCGATGTAGACGGCCGTGTGCTCGTCCTCGGTGGCCGGGTCGCCGGGGTTGACGACGTTCCAGCCGAGGCAGGTCACCGGCGTCTGCGTGGGATCCAGCACGGTCGGGATGGTGGCCGGCATCGTGTCGACCTTCAGCGCGTCGGTGTCGCCGGACTGGACCTGCCGGATGCTGCTGATCAGGTCGGGACGGACCTCGACCGGCCGCGGCGAGTTGTCGTTGCTGGAGGAGAACCGGATGAGGTCCGCGACCGCGGGAGACACGCGCTGGATGCCGTTCTGCAAGATCACGTACGTCGCGATGTCACCCGTCGCCGAGGGCACCGCGAACACCTGGCCCACCGACAGGGCGAGGTCCTGCAACGCCTTGAACTGCGTCGGGTTGCCGGCGCCCGGAATCGCCGGCGGCGTGAACGGCGTCACCTGCGGAATGGCGTTCAGCAGGCCGATCGAGATGCGGCGCGCGTTCTGCGGGTTCAGCCCGAGTGCCGTGTAGACACCGGCCTTCGACGGGTCCAGCTCGGCGCGGACGGTGTTCGCGTTGGGCTGGTTCGGGTTCCGCTCCAGGTGGTAGATGAGGTACGGCTTGTCGTTGTCCCCGACGGCGAGCACGGCCTCGTTGTCCGCGAGCTCACGGCCCGGGTTGGACACACCGGCGAGCACGGTCGTCGCGTTCGTGGCCTGCTGCAGCGCCAGCTGCGCGGGCAGGTCGGACCGGATGGTCAGCTGGTCGCACACCGCCCAGTCGTCGGAGATGCGCTGGGACGTGGTCGGCAGCAGTTGCGGCCCGTCCACGATGCCCGTCAACCGCCCGCGCGGGATGTCCTTGAGCTGGTCGTCCGGGACCACCGACGGCTCCACCGCCGTCGTTGCGCCGCCGTTCTGCCCCTGCTGGGACATGAGAATCAGCCGCGCGGAGGCGAGGTTGAAGGTCGGGATCAGCCGCTTCGGGCTGCCCGCCACGACGTAGATCGCGCCGGACTCCTTGCCGATGACGATGTTGCCCGCGTCCGGCACGGCCGGCTTCGGGCTGATCAGGCCGAAGATCACGAAGCCGACGACACCGAGCAGCGCCAGGATGAACCCGACGAGCGTCGCTCGCCCGTGGGTCCGCATGGGGTCGTGGAGCATGACCGAGTCACGCCGGACCAGCGCGGACTGCATGCGGCGCAGCACGAACTGGTAGGCGTGAACTTGCGATTTGGTTGTCGGTGTTGACGGCATTCTCGACCTACTGCTCCCGGAGTCGCGGTACGGTTCCGCAGGATAGCGGTACGGGAATGGGGCGGTGTGGGTTTCTCCCAACTCCGACTAGGGTCAGGTTCCCGGCCGACCGGCTTGCCGGGATCGCTGTAGGTACGAGGGGAAGAACGAGCGGATGTCCGTCACCACTCCGCCACGTCCGGGCGGGCCCACGGGTTCGCCGCCGCCGAGGGGCCGTCCGCCGGGTCCGCCGCCGCACGGGGGCAGGCCGGGAGGGCCGGCAGGCGGGCCGGGAGGACCCGCCGGACCACGCGGCCCGGGCGGACCCGGAGGCCCCGGTGGGCCTGGTGGTCCCGGCGGTCGCGGGCCCGGTGGACCTGGCGGACCTGGTGGTCCCGGTGGACCTGGTGGTCCCGGTGGCCCGGGTGGACAGGGCGGCCCGCCGCCGGCACAGCCGCCCGCCGAACGTCCGGCACCGGTCGCTCCCCCGGCCCGGCGCCGCGTCCTGCAGACCCGGCTCGGTCCCATCCCGGTGACCAACCTCGTGGTGCTGGAGATCGGGCTGGCGATCGGCCTGATCCTCATCGCGATCAACGAGTCGCTGCTCTACGTCGGCGTCGGCGTGCTCGCCCTCGCCCTGATCATCGCGATCCTGCGCTGGCGCGGTCAGTGGTTCACCCAATGGGTTGGACTCACGCTGCGCTATTCGTTCCGCAACCACGACCGGGTGTCGACGCCGCCGAAGTCCGACGCCCAGGCCATCGCCACCGGCGAGGTGTCCGTTACCGGGCCCGAGGACCCGCGGGTCGGCCTGCTCCGCCTGGTCGTGCCGGACCTCGTGGTGGCGCACGGCAAGGACCACGAGCTGCAGGAGGTCGGCCTCGCCTGGCACGACGGCACGTGGACCGCGGTCCTGTTGGTCGAGCCGACGCCCGCGCTGATCACCCAGGCCGGCGGGGCGCCGAGCCTGCCGCTGTCGGCGCTGGCCCCGTGCCTGGAGGACCGGGGCGTCGTCCTCGACTCCATCCAGATGATCTGGCACTGCTACCCCGGTTCGGCGGCGCTGCCCGCGGATTCGCCGGCGTTGACGTCCTATCTGGAGGTTCTCGGCCCGCTGCCCGCCGCCGCGCGGCGCACCACGTGGGTCGCGATCCGGCTGGACCCGCGCCGCTGCCCGACCGCCATCCGGGAACGCGGCGGCGGCGTGGTCGGCGCGCACCGCGCCCTGATCGGGGCGCTGTCCCGCGTTCGCAACGCGCTGGAGTCGCAGGGCGTGCCGACGCGCCCGCTGAACCCGGACGAGCTCCTGCGGGCCGGCATCTCGGCCGCGGAGCTGACGGCAGCCGTCGGTGCCGGTTCGCCGGTGAAGCTGAAGGAGAACTGGACCAGCGCGACCGCGGCCGGGGTCGGGCACGCCAGCTACGCGATCACCAGCTGGCCGAAGGGCAAGATCCGCACGACCCTGAACGCGCTGACGAGCGTCCGGACGCTGTCCTCGACGGTCGCGATGGCCATTTCGCCCGCGGACGACGAGGGCAAGGTCGCGCTGCGCGGCGTGGTGCGGGTGAGCGCGCGGAACCCGCGTGAGCTGGACACCGCCGATGAGCGGCTGAGCACGCTCGCCGACCGCGTCGGGGTGTCGCTGACCCCGTTGCGCGGCCTGCAGATCGACGCGCTCGCCGCGACCATGCCGATGGGAGGCACCGCATGAGCCTGCGGCTTCGTGATCCGGGCCGTCACACGGGTGTCGCGCCCGAGTTCGTGGTCGACCCGATGCTGCTGGACGCGGTCAGCCCGTCCGGTGACCGCGGCGGGATCGTCGTCGGTTCGGGTCTCAAGGGCGAGCCGCTGACCATCTCGGCCCTGCGCGCCCAGCCGACCCGGATCGTGCTGGTGGGTGGTCTGTACCTGGCTCGGCAGGTCGCGCTGCGGGCGATGGCCGTCGGGGCGTGGGTGACGATCGCGACGGGGCGGCCCGCGGCCTGGCAGGTGCTGCCAAAGGCGGCCGGGAACCAGCCGAACGGGCGACCGCCGTTGGTGACCATCCGGCGCCTGTCGCCGGTCGAACTGCCGCGCCCGTCGGAGGACGCGCCGCTGCTCGTGGTCACCGACGGTGGCCCGACGCCGCAGGACCTGTTCCCGCCACGATCGCCCTGGCACACGACGGTCTACGTGCTGCCCTACCTGCACCCGCAAGCCGCGACGATCGCGAATGCCGCGGACGTCGTCCTGATGCAGCGGTTGCCCGCGGGACAGGCCGAGCTGGCGGCCCGGATCTGGCGCCTGCCGCCGCAGATGATGCGCCAGCTGACCACCCTGAAGGACGATCAGGTGGTGGCGCTGGGCCAGAACCTGTGGCGCCCCCTGCGGCTGGTCACCACGCCGAAGGAGCAGCAGCTGCTGGGACCCGTCCGGCGCGGGGACTGACCTGGGCGGCCAGCTTCGCGGTTCAGCAGGCGCGTCAGCGCCCGTGCCCCAAAGAGAGCTGGGTGGTCATCCCGTCGCCTGAGGCCGTCACATCACTGTGAGCCAGGCCCGCACCCTGCGCCGGGTCCGGCGGCCGAAAGACCAAAGCGTGCGGGCCTGGCTCACAGTGATAGGCCTCGATCAGGCGACGGGATGACCACCCAGCGACCCACTGCATGAGGTGACCCGGCCTGCATTCCCCGGTCATCCCGGAGCCTGCCCGTCCGGCGAGGACATCTTTTTGATCTTTTTCTCTGGCCTTCGGCCAGGGGCGCCTCACGGCGCTGTGTGGTCGCCTTGGGTGCCGACCTCCCCCGCCCCCTCCGGATGGAGTGTTTTCGGTCGCCGAGCAGGCGTGTCAAGGCGGGAAAGAGTACCTTGACACGCCTGATCGGCGACCAAAGGCGGGCTGAGGATCGGGGGCGGGGGAGGTCTGGGGAGGCCGTGTGTCGCCTGGCGTTGCCGGCCGGAGGTCTGGGAAGGCCGCACCTCGCCTGACGTCGCCGGCCGCCTGGGGGTGCGGGGAGGTCTGGGGAGGCCCGTGTGCCGGCTTGCGTTGCCGGCTGCCCGATCGCGCGTGGGGCGGGCGGCCGGACACGCGCTGCCTCGCCATGCGCCGCCGGGTCGGGCGTTGGGCGGGCGGGCCGGGCATGCGCTGGCTCTCCATGCGTTGCCGACCGCCGGGGTCGCGCGTGGCGACCGCCGGGCCGGGGCACGCGCTCGCCCTCCACGCACCGCCGTCCACAGATCAGCCCTGTCCTGTGGACAACTCCTGTGGATTGTGGATAACCCTAGGAGGCTTCGGACGCTGCGCGCATGTTGCGTGTCTGCTCCGCACGCGCTGCCAGTTCCGCGTCGGGTGGGTAGTCGACCCCGATCAGGGTCAGGCCGTGCGCCGGCGCCACCGCGCTGTCCCGCACTCCCCCGCGCAGCAGCTCGGCGGGCCAGGACACCGGGCGACGGCCGTCCCCCACCAAGAGCATCGCTCCGACCAGGCTGCGCACCATCGAGTGGCAGAAGGCATCCGCGGACACCTCAGCCTCCACCACATGCTTGTCGATCCGCCGCCAGGTGAACCGTTGCAGCTCGCGGATCGTCGTGCCGCCCGCGCGCTGCTTGCAGAACGCCGCGAAGTCCCGCAGGCCCAGCAGCGCCTCGGAAGCCTCGTTCATCGCCGTCAGCGACAGCGGCCTGCCCCACGCCAGGGTGTCGAACCGGCGCAACGGGTCGACACCCCATGGCGCGTCCGAGACCCGGTAGCGGTAGTGCCTGCGCACCGCGGAGAACCGGGCGTCGAACCCCTCCGGCGCGACCCGGGCGTCCAGCACCCGCACGTCACCGGGCAGGAACCGGTTCCAGCGGTGCCGCATGCGCTCCAGGTCCGGGATGCCCCGGGAATCCACGGCGATCCGCCCCACCGGGCCGGCCAGCGGCACCACGTCCACGTGCACGACCTGCCCGGTCGCGTGCACACCAGCGTCCGTGCGCCCCGCCACGACCACCGACTTGGGCACCGCGGCGCCGGGCGGCTGCTTCGCGAGCGCCTCCTCCAGCAACCCCTGGACCGTCCGGCGACCCGGCTGGCGCGCCCACCCCGAGAACTCCGTGCCGTCGTAACTGACGTCCAGGCGCAGACGAACGAGCCCGCCCTCCCCGGAGGGAGAAGCGGGCTCGTCGCCTGGAACGAACTCTGCCGTCAGGACTCGTCCTTCGTGGACTCGGCCGACGCGTCGTCCGCGCCCTCGGCCGGCGCGTCCGTGGCCTCGGTGGTGGCCGACTCGGGCGCCTCGGCGTCCTGGTCGGTCTCCTCGACCTTGGCCTCCTCGGCCTTGGTCTCCTCAGCCGCGGGCGAAGCCTCGGCGGTGTCCTTGGCCGCGAACTTCGTCTTGCGCGCCTTCTCGGCCTCCGAGGTGACGGTCTTCTCGGACACCAGCTCGATGACCGCCATCGGGGCGTTGTCGCCCTTGCGCGGCAGCGTCTTGGTGATCCGGGTGTAGCCGCCGTTGCGGTCCGCGAAGAACGGGCCGATCTCGGCCAGCAGCTTGTGAACCACGTCCTTGTCGCGGATCACGCGCTGGATCTGACGCCGGTTGTGCAGATCGCCGCGCTTCGCCTTGGTGATCAGCTTCTCGGCGAGCGGCCGCATCCGGCGGGCCTTGGCCTCGGTCGTGGTGATCTTGCCGTGCTCGAACAGCGACGTGGCGAGGTTCGCCATCATCAGCCGCTCGTGGGCCGCGGATCCACCGAGACGGGGGCCCTTCGTGGGGGTGGGCATTGCTTCTCCTCGTAAATCCGGCCGCTGGCAGGCCGGCGCCCGCCCCGCACGAGTCACTCAGCGGGGCGGGCCGCCGTCCTTACAGCTGCTCCGTCTCTGCGTAGTCCTGGCCGTCGTCGTGGCCGTTGTCCGACAGACCGCCGACACCCTCGGCGGACCAGCTCTCGCCGCCCTCGTAGGAGGCAGCCGCCGCGGTCGGGTCGAACCCGGGCGGGCTGTCCTTCAGCGAGAGGCCGAGGCCGACGAGCTTCATCTTGACCTCGTCGATCGACTTCGCGCCGAAGTTGCGGATGTCGAGCAGGTCGGCCTCGCTGCGCGAGACCAGTTCGCCGACCGTGTGGATGCCCTCGCGCTTGAGGCAGTTGTACGACCGGACCGTCAGGTCCAGGTCCTCGATCGGCATCGCGTAGGCGGCGATGGTGTCCGCCTCCTGCGGCGACGGCCCGATCTCGATGCCCTCGGCGTCGACGTTGAGCTCCCGGGCCAGACCGAACAGCTCGACCAGCGTCTTGCCGGCGGAGGCGACGGCGTCGCGCGGGGTGATCGACGGCTTGGTCTCGACGTCCAGGATCAGCTTGTCGAAGTCGGTGCGCTGCTCGACACGGGTCGCCTCGACCTTGTACGTCACCTTCAGCACCGGCGAGTAGATCGAGTCGACCGGGATCCGGCCGATCTCGGCACCCGCCTGCTTGTTCTGCTGGGCAGGCACGTAACCGCGGCCGCGCTCGACGACCAGTTCGATCTCCAGCTTGCCCTTGCCGTTCAGCGAGGCGATGTGCAGATCCGGGTTGTGCACGGTGACACCCGCGGGCGGAACGATGTCGGCCGCGGTGACCTCACCCGGGCCCTGCTTGCGCAGGTACATGGTGACGGGCTCGTCCTCCTCGGAGGACACGACCAGTTCCTTGAGGTTCAGGATGATATCGGTGACGTCTTCCTTCACCCCGGGGACCGTGGTGAATTCGTGCAGCACACCGTCGATGCGGATGCTGGTGACCGCCGCGCCCGGGATGGACGACAGCAGCGTGCGCCGCAGCGAGTTGCCGAGCGTGTACCCGAAGCCGGGCTCCAGCGGCTCGATGGTGAACCGGGACCGGGTCTCGTTGATCGGCTCCTCGCCGAGGGCCGGTCGCTGGGAAATCAGCACTTTCTTCTCTTCCTTTCCTGCCGGCGCCCGCCATATGACGCCGAAAGGGTGGCGAGGTGGCGGCGCACCTGTTGCGCCGCCACCGGACCGGGACCGGGCCGGGCCCGGTCGCCGATCACTTCGAGTAGTACTCGACGATCAGCTGTTCCTGGACCGGAACGTCGATCTGCGCCCGCTCCGGGAGCTGGTGCACCAGGATGCGGAGGTTGTTCTGCACGACCTGCAGCCAGCCGGGGATCGGCCGGTCGCCGAAGTTCTCCTTCGCGGCCACGAACGGCAGCATCTGGAGCGACTTCGGACGCACATCGATGATGTCGAACTTCTCGACCTGGTAGCTGGGGATGGTCACCTTGACGCCGTTGACGGTGAAGTGACCGTGTGCCACCAGCTGACGCGCCTGACGACGGGTCCGGGCCAGGCCGGCGCGGTACACGACGTTGTCCAGGCGGGACTCGAGGATCTGCAGCAGGTTCTCACCGGTCTTGCCGGGGCGCCGCGCGGCCTCCTTGTAGTAGCGGCTGAACTGCCGCTCGAGGACGCCGTACGTGTAGCGAGCCTTCTGCTTCTCCTGCAGCTGGAGCAGGTACTCGGACTCCTTGACCCGGCCGCGGCCGTGCTGGCCGGGCGGGTACGGGCGGCGCTCGAAAGCCTGGTCGCCGCCGACGAGGTCAACCTTGAGGCGCCGCGAGATGCGAGTCGCGGGGCCGGTGTAGCGAGCCATGTGTTGTTACTCCTCCCCGTTCCTCAGACCCGGCGCCGCTTGGGCGGGCGGCAGCCGTTGTGAGGCTGCGGGGTCACGTCCTGGATGGTGCCGACCTCGAGACCGGCGGCCTGCAGCGAGCGGATCGCCGTCTCCCGGCCGGAGCCCGGGCCCTTGACGAACACGTCGACCTTCTTCATCCCGTGCTCGGCGGCCTTGCGGGCCGCGTTCTCGGCGGCCATCTGGGCGGCGAACGGGGTGGACTTGCGGGAGCCCTTGAAGCCGACGTGGCCCGAGGAGGCCCACGAGATCACCGCACCGTTCGGGTCGGTGATCGACACGATGGTGTTGTTGAACGTGCTCTTGATGTGAGCGTGGCCGTGGGCCACGTTCTTCTTTTCCTTCCGCCGGACCTTCTTGGCCCCGGCGCGAGCCTTGGGTGGCATGGTGGGGTGCTTCTCCTAGCGCGAGTTGTCGGTCTGTGCGGCGGCAGCGGCGGCCTCGCGGGCCTCCCGCTGGCCACGCCGGATCAGTGAGCCGGCGTCGGTGTAGAGCTGGCGGAGCGCCATCGGGCGGGCGTACAGGGCCTTCGGCGAAACGCACGAATTGTTGCGGCGGCGCACCTGCCCGGCACCGGCCACGACCTTCTTGCCCTGGATGCTCACTTCTTGCCAGCCTTCTTCTTGCCGGCGACCGTCTTCTTCGGGCCCTTGCGGGTACGGGCGTTGGTCTTGGTCCGCTGACCGCGGACGGGCAGACCGCGGCGCCACCGCAGACCCTCGTAGCAGCCGATCTCGATCTTGCGACGGATGTCGGCCTGCACCTCGCGGCGGAGGTCACCCTCGACCTTGAAGTTCTCTTCGATGTGGTCCCGCAGCTTGACGAGGTCGTCGTCGGTCAGGTCGCGCACCCGGGTGTCCGGGTTCAGCGACGTGGCCGCGATGAGCTCCTTCGAGCGGGTACGGCCGATGCCGTAGATGTAGGTCAGCGCGATCTCCAACCGCTTCTCGCGGGGGAGGTCTACGCCGGCGAGTCGTGCCATGGCGCTTGATGCTCCTTCTGGTGAATCGTTGCTCCAGGTGTTCTCCCCGCCCGGTCCCGGGACCGACTCGCATGTCGTCCGGAGCACTTGCGTGTCCGGTGTCCCGGCCCCGGCCTGGAGTCCGGGGGTCGGCCGGATCGCTCACGCGACCCGGCAGGTGCGGGGAGGGTGTTCAGCTGTCCGTCCGCTCCGCGGGTGCGAGCGGTGATCAGCCCTGCCGCTGCTTGTGCCGCAGGTTCTCGCAGATCACCATGATGCGTCCGTGGCGACGGACGATCTGGCACTTGTCGCAGATCTTCTTGACGCTTGGCTGGACCTTCACGTCTCCTGCTTCCTTATGCGTTGCTCACCGTGTCACTTGTAGCGGTAGACAATGCGACCGCGAGACAGGTCGTACGGCGACAACTCGACGACCACCCGGTCCTCCGGGAGGATGCGGATGTAGTGCTGCCGCATCTTGCCGCTGATGTGTGCCAGGACCTTGTGACCGTTCTCCAACTCGACTCGGAACATCGCGTTGGGGAGTGGCTCGATGACCCGACCCTCGACCTCGATGGCCCCGTCTTTCTTAGCCATGTCCTCCGCGTTTCGTGACTTGGTGGAGCAGCCGATCGGCTTCTCTGGGTGTACCGGCGCACACGCCACCCCGACCCCGAGAACCCGAGCATTTACGAGCACGCTGGAACCGGCGTGATGACTACGCCGACTAGACAGTGTACGCAGCCTGTGTCGCACCTCGCGAGGCGGGGTGATGTGTGGTAGACAACGCCACCCGCCACGGTACGCCTGTTCACCCCGCCGGGGGTGAAACCGCAGGTCAGGAGCCTTCCGGCAGGGTGAGGACGCGCGGACCGTCGTCGGTGATGGCGACGGTGTGCTCCCAGTGGGCGGCGCGCGAGCGGTCCGCGGTGATGACGGTCCAGCCGTCCTCGAGCTCGATGGTCTCGGCGCTGCCGCCGGTCAGCATCGGCTCGATCGCCAGGGCCATGCCGGGCTTGAGCTTCGGGCCCCGGCCGGGCTTGCCGACGTTCGGCAGGAACGGCTCCATGTGCATCTCGGTCCCGATGCCGTGCCCGCCGTACTCGACGATCTGGCCGTAGTCGATGCCGTCCGCCGCGGACGACGTCTCGGCCGAGGACTGCACGGCGTGCGAGATGTCGGTGAGCCGGGCGCCGGGCACGGCGGCCTCGATGCCGGCGAGCATCGCGGCACGGGTGGCCGCCGACAACGCCTGGTCGGCGGCCGACACGGTCCCGATGGCCAGGGTGACGGCGGAATCACCGTGCCAGCCGTCGAGGATGGCGCCGCAGTCGACGGACAGCAGGTCGCCGTCGGCGAGCACCGTGCTCTTCGCCGGGATGCCGTGCACGACCTGCTCGTTCACCGATGCGCAGATCGAGGCCGGGAAGCCGTGGTAGCCCTTGAACGAGGGCACCGCGCCCGCGGCCCGGATGGTCTGCTCGGCGATCTCGTCGAGGTCGGCCGTGCTGACCCCGGGCTTCGCGGCCTCGGCGACCGCCGCGAGGGTACGGGCCACCACGATCCCGGCGGCCCGCATCGCGTCGAGCTCGCCGGGCGTCTTGATCTCGATACCGCGGTGGCGGCGGAGCACGGAGGGCACCAGGTTCACGCGCGCGCGTCGAGTGCGTTCACGATGCGCGAGGACACCTCGTCGACCTCGCCGACGCCGTCGACCTTCACCAGGATGTCCCGGTAGTAGTCGAGCAGCGGGGCGGTCTCCGACTGGTAGACCTGCTGACGACGGCGGATGACCTCTTCGGTGTCGTCCGTGCGGCCGCGGCCCAGCAGCCGCTCGACCAGGACGTCCTCCGGCACGTCGAGCTGGATGACGGCGTCGAGCTCGCTGTCGGTCTCGGCCAGCATCTCGCCGAGCACCTCGGCCTGCTTGGTGTTGCGCGGGAACCCGTCCAGCAGGAAGCCGGCCTTGGTGTCCGCCTCGGCCAGGCGCTCGCGGACCATCTCGTTGGTCACGCTGTCCGGGACCAGCTCGCCCGAGTCGAGGTAGCGCTTCGCCTCCTCGCCCAGCGGCGTCTGCTCGGCCACGTGGGCGCGGAACAGGTCACCGGTGGAGATGTGCGGGATGGAGAGCCGCTGCGACAGCGCTACCGCCTGAGTACCCTTTCCTGCTCCGGGCGGGCCGACAAGAACCAGGCGCGTCATCGCAAGAACCCTTCGTAATTCCGCTGCATCAGCTGGCTTTCGATCTGCTTCACCGTGTCGAGGCCGACGCCGACCATGATCAGCACCGCGGTGCCGCCGAACGGGAAGTTCTGGTTGTTGCCCTGCTGCGTGATGGACAGGAAGAAGTTCGGGAGGATCGCGATGATGCCCAGGTAGATCGAACCCGGGAAGGTGATCCGGCCGAGTACGAAGCTCAGGTACTCGGCGGTCGGCCGGCCGGGACGGATGCCCGGGATGAAGCCGCCGAACTTCTTCATCTCCTCCGCGCGCTCATCCACGTTGAACGTGATGGTGATGTAGAAGTACGTGAAGAAGATGATCAGCGCGAAGTACAGCAGGATGTGCACCCAGCTGGACTGGTTGACCACGTACGTCTGCAGGAACGCCTGCCAGCCCGAGGCCGTGGTCGGGTCGCCGAACAGCCGGCTGATGAGGTCGGGCAGGTAGAGCAGCGACGAGGCGAAGATGACCGGGATGACACCGGCCTGGTTCACCTTGATCGGCAGGTAGGTCGACGTGCCGCCGTACATCCGGCGGCCGATCATGCGCTTGGCGTACTGCACCGGGATCCGGCGCTGGCCCTGCTCGACGAAGATGACGCTGGCGATGATCACCAGACCGAACACGCAGACGAGGGCGAAGACGAGACCGCCCTGGCCGTCGAGGATGTTCTTGCCCTCGGCCGGGATCCGGGCCGCGATGTTCAGGAAGATCAGCACCGACATGCCGTTGCCGACGCCGCGCTCGGTGATGAGCTCACCCAGCCACATCATCACCGCGGTGCCCGCCGTCATCGTGACGACGATCAGCGCCAGCGAGAAGATGCTGTTGTCCGGGATGATCGACTGCGCGCAGTTCGGGAACAGCTGGCCGCGGTCGGCCAGCGCCACCACACCGGTCGCCTGCAGGATCGCCAGCGCGATCGTCAGGTAACGGGTGTACTGCGTCAGCTTGTTCTGGCCGGCCTGGCCTTCCTTCTTCAGCTCCTCGAACCGCGGGATGACGACGGTGAGCAGCTGGATGATGATGCTGGCCGTGATGTACGGCATGATGCCGGTCGAGAAGATCGACAGCTGCAGGAGCGCCCCGCCGCTGAACAGGTTCAGCAGGGAGTAGATGCCGGACTGGTCGGCACCGGCCTGGCAGGCCTGCACATTGGGATAGGAGACCCCGGGCGCCGGAGTGACGGCACCGATCCGGTACACGGCCACGATCAACAGCGTGAACAGGATCTTCTTGCGCAGGTCCGGCGTGGCGAGAGCCGAGCGGAAGGCGCTGAGCACGCGGGGGACCTCCTCGGCGTCGCCGGTGGGTGTCACCGGCGATCGGCTTGGCCGGCACGCTGGCCGGCAGGAACACCATGTCGCTGGCAAGCCAGCAGCGCTACGGGCATGGTCGACCCGCAGCGCGTCGCCCGACTTTAACAGCCGGGCGTTGGAGGGTTGTGAGGTAGGCCGTGTTATGCGCCCGAGCCCGCCGGCGCGCCTGTCCCGCGGAGCAGGACGACCGCCGCGCTGCGGCCCGCGTTCTCACCTGCGAGCCGCCTCCTTGACGGCACCACTCAGGACCGGTGGGGCGACGCGACGCGAACCGGGCCAGGCGGCGTGGGACGTTGCGGGGTGCCGCCGCCGCGGCACCACACCCGAGCGCGGCGGCGGAGGCGCTGTGCTGCCCGCTAGGAGGCGCGGTGGTCGTCTGGCGGGGGTGGGTCCCGGGGCGGCTCCCCCAGCGGCTCCGGCCGCCTCACCGCCGGGGGCGGGGCCTGCCTGGCCTGGTACGGCTCGCCGCCGGGCCAGTGCAGTGCGGGGGCCGGGAACTGGGGGCCGGGCCGTTCGGCCTGCGGCGCCGGAAATCCGTAGCGCGGCGTGGTCAGGTCGGCGCTGCGCGGGCGACGGGACCGCGCCGCGGCCAGGATCGTCGCCACGATGGCCAGCGCCGTGGCACCCGCGACGAGCCAGAACCCGAGCCCGAAGCTGCTCGCCGTGGTGATCCCCGCCTGCTCGATCGGCCGGAAGCTCGCGCGCAGGCTCAGCGCCTGCAGGACCAGCGACAAGGTGGTCGCGGCGAGGAAACCGGTCCCGATGCCGGTCACCAGCGCCGCAGCGAACTTGCTGCCCGCGGACGAAGCCCGGCGTGCCGCGGCGACCCCCATCACCGCCGCCACCAGCAACAACAGTCCCGCGCCGGCAAGGGCCCAGCCGTTGCGCACCGGCTCGCCGAACGCGCTCGCCGGCGTGCCGGGCTCGGCCGGGGACGAGACGTTCAGGCCCCAGCCGGTCACCGCCAGCCTCAGCCGCAACTGCTCCCCCAGCCGCACCTCGCCGGTGAACAACTCCAGGAACGTCGCGGTGATCGCGGCCGCCGCGGCGAGCAGTGCCAGTACCGCGCCCACCACCCGCCTGCCGTGCCAGCCGGGCACGCGGTGCGGCACGGGCTCATATCCCAGGGGAGGTGGTGCCGCCGGGAACGACATCGTCCGATGGTGGCACCGTCACGCCGTGACACGCGTCACGAGAGCGTCACGATCCCCGCGCCACGGGCGGATGGAGCAAGCGGCGCCGCCGACCGGGGGCACGAACGACAACGGCCCGCCGGTCGCAGTGACCGGCGGGCCGTTGTCGTCGAGAGAATCAGAGCTCGGTGGCCGTGCCGCCGGCCGCCTCGAGCTTCTCCTTCGCGGACGCGGAGAACTTGTCGGCGGTGACGTTCAGCTTGACACCGTTCAGGTCGCCGTTGCCGAGGACCTTGACGAGCTCGTTCTTGCGGACCAGGCCGCGCTCGACCAGCTGCTCCTTGGTGACGTCGCCACCGTCCGGGAAGACCCGGGCGATGTCGCCGACGTTCACCGGCTGGTACTCGGTGCGGAACCGGTTCTTGAACCCACGCAGCTTCGGCAGCCGCATGTGGATGGGCATCTGCCCACCCTCGAACCCGGCGGGCACGTTCTTCCGGGCCTTGGTGCCCTTCGTACCGCGACCGGCGGTCTTGCCCTTCGAACCCTCACCACGACCGACGCGGATCTTGTCCCGCTTCGCGCCCGGGGCCGGGCGCAGGTGGTGGATCTTGATGGCCGTCATGCCTGGACCTCCTCAACCGTCACGAGGTGGCGGACGGTGTGGATCAGACCGCGGACCTCCGGGGTGTCCTCGCGCACCACGGACTGCCGGATCTTGCGCAGCCCGAGGGTCCGCAGGGACTCCCGGTGGTTGTGCTTGGTACCGATCTTGCTCTTGACCTGGGTCACCTTGAGCTGAGCCATGTCAGACCCCCTGTCCCGCACGCTGACGCAGCATCCGGGCCGGGGCGACGTCCTCGAGCGGCAGACCGCGACGAGCGGCCACCTCCTCCGGACGCTGGAGCCCCTTCAGGGCCGCCACGGTCGCGTGCACGATGTTGATCGCGTTGTCCGAGCCGAGCGACTTCGACAGCACGTCGTGCACGCCCGCGCACTCCAGCACCGCACGCACCGGGCCACCGGCGATGACACCGGTACCGGCGCTGGCGGGACGGAGCAGGACCACACCGGCGGCCTCCTCACCCTGGATCGGGTGCGGGATGGTGCCGGCGATCCGGGGAACGCGGAAGAAGTTCTTCTTCGCTTCCTCGACGCCCTTGGCGATGGCCGCGGGAACTTCCTTGGCCTTGCCGTAGCCGACGCCGACCTGACCGTCGCCGTCACCGACGACCACCAGGGCGGTGAAGCTGAAGCGACGACCACCCTTCACGACCTTGGCGACGCGGTTGATCGCGACGACGCGCTCGAGGTGCGGGGTCTTCTCCTGGCCGGCCCCGCCACGGCCACCGTCGCGACGGTCGCGGCGGTCACGACGGTCGCGGTCGTTGCCGCCCGGACCGCCCTGCCCACCGGACTGCCGTGTACGTCCCGGCATCAGGCTTTCCTTCCATTCGCGAGCTTGTGCATGGTTCTCAGAACTCCAACCCCGCCTCGCGAGCGGCGTCGGCCAGCGCGGCGATGCGGCCGTGGTAGCGGTTGCCACCGCGGTCGAACACGACACTGGAGATGCCCGCATCCTTCGAGCGGGCGGCCACGAGCTCGCCGACCTTGGCGGCCTTGGCCTTCTTGTCGCCCTCGAGCGCACGCACGTCGGCCTCGAGGCTCGACGCGGAGGCCAGGGTGTGCCCGGCCACGTCGTCGATCACCTGGACCGTGATGTGCCGCGAGGACCGGTGGATGACCAGCCGGGGCCGCTGCGCGGACCCGGTGACCTTCTTGCGAAGCCGGAAGTGACGGCGCGCCTTCGCGACGCGGCGCCGGGTCGAGATGTCCTTGCCGACCGGCTTCCGCTTCTTCGTTGCCGTTTCGCTCATGATCACTTACCCGTCTTTCCGACCTTGCGACGGATGCGCTCACCTTCGTAGCGCAGCCCCTTGCCCTTGTACGGGTCCGGACGGCGGAGCCGGCGGATCACCGCGGCGATCTGGCCGACCTTCTGCTTGTCGATGCCGGACACCGAGAACCGGGTCGGGGTCTCGACCTTGAAGGTGATGCCTTCCGGCGCCTCGATCAGCACGGGGTGGCTGTAGCCGAGGGCGAACTCGAGGTTGCTGCCCTTGGCCTGGACGCGGTAACCGACACCGTGGATCTCGAGCTTCTTCTCGTAACCCTCGGTCACACCCACGACCAGGTTGTTGACCAGCGTGCGGGTCAGACCGTGCAGCGCACGGCTCTCCCGCTCGTCGTCCGGGCGCTTGACCAGCAGCGCACCGTCCTCACCGCGCTCGACCGTGATCGGCTCGGCGACAGTGTGGGAAAGGGTGCCCTTGGGACCCTTCACCGAGATGTTCTGGCCGTCGATGGTCACCTCGACCCCGGAAGGGACGGTGATCGGCTGCTTACCGATGCGCGACATGCCTGCTCTCCCTTCCGTTACCAGACGTAGGCGAGGACTTCCCCGCCCACACCGTTGCGCTTGGCCTGCCGGTCGGTCTGAAGGCCGCCCGACGTCGAGATGATCGCGATGCCCAGCCCGCCCAGCACGCTCGGCAGCTCGGTCGACTTGGCGTACACCCGCAGACCCGGCTTGGACACCCGGCGCAGACCGGCGATGCTGCGCTCGCGGTTGCGGCCGTACTTCAGTTCCACGATGAGGTTCTTGTGCTTCTCACCCGGCTCGTCCCGGTAGCCCGAGATGTAACCCTCGCGCTTGAGGATCTCGGCGATGTTCGCCTTGAGCTTCGAGTGCGGAACCACGACCTCGTCGTGATACGCCGAGTTGGCGTTGCGCAGACGTGTCAGGAAGTCTGCGATGGGGTCGGTCATCGTCATGGTGACCTTCAACCTTTCTCGCCTGGTTCCCCCTCTTCAGAGGGCCTGTGGCGAAGTGGGAGCTTCTGTCGTTCCTACCAGCTGGACTTCGACACACCGGGCAGCTCGCCCGCGTGCGCCATCTCGCGCAGGCAAACCCGGCACAGTCCGAACTTGCGGAACACCGAGTGGGGCCGGCCGCACTTGTTGCAGCGCGTGTAGGCACGCACCTTGAACTTCGGCTTGCGGGCCGCCTTGGCGATCAGAGCCTTCTTGGCCATCAGTTCTCCTTGAACGGGAAGCCGAGCTTGCGGAGCAGTGCGCGGCCCTCGTCGTCGGTGGTAGCGGTGGTGACAACGGTGACGTCCATGCCGCGCGGGCGGTCGATGGAGTCGGGGTCGATCTCGTGGAACATCGACTGCTCGTTGAGACCGAAGGTGTAGTTGCCGTTGCCGTCGAACTGCTTGGCCGACAGCCCGCGGAAGTCACGGATACGCGGCAGCGCGATGGTCAGCAGCCGGTCCAGGAACTCCCACATGCGGTCGCCGCGCAGGGTCACGCGCGCACCGATCGGCTGGCCCTCGCGCAGCTTGAACTGCGCGATGGACTTGCGCGCCCGGCGCACCTCGGGCTTCTGACCGGTGATGGCCGCGAGGTCGCGGATCGCACCGTCGATCAGCTTGCTGTCCCGCGCGGCGTCGCCGACGCCCATGTTGACGACGACCTTGACCACGCCCGGGATCTGGTGGACGTTCTCGTAGCCGAACTCGCCACGGAGCTCGCCCTTGATCTCTTCGCGGTACCGCGTCTTCAACCGCGGCACGATCTTCTCTGCGGTCGTCATCAGATGTCCTTACCGGTCCGGCGCGAGATGCGAACCTTCTTGCCGTCCTCGCCGATGCGGTAGCCCACGCGGGTCGGCTTGCCGTCGGAGTCCACGACCATCACGTTCGACACGTGGATCGGGGCCTCCTGGGTCACGATGCCGCCGGACTGCGCGCCGCGCTGGGTCTGCGAGATCCGGGTGTGCTTCTTGATCCGGTTCACGCCCTCGACCAGCACCCGCTGGCGCTCCGGGTAGGCCTTGATGACCTTGCCCTTGGCGCCCTTGTCCTTACCGGCGATGACGACGACCGTGTCGCCCTTCTTCACCTTCATCAGAGCACCTCCGGCGCCAGCGAGATGATCTTCATGAACTTGCGGTCACGCAGCTCGCGGCCGACCGGGCCGAAGATGCGGGTACCGCGCGGCTCGTTGTCGTTCTTGATGAGCACCGCGGCGTTCTCGTCGAACTTGATGTAGGAGCCGTCCGGGCGACGCCGCTCCTTCGTCGTGCGGACGACGACGGCCTTGACCACGTCACCCTTCTTCACCCCGGCAGCCGGGATGGCGTCCTTGACGGTGGCGACGATGATGTCGCCGATACCCGCGTAGCGCCGTCCCGAGCCACCGAGCACGCGGATGCAGAGGATCTCCTTGGCACCCGTGTTGTCGGCGACTCGCAGCCGCGACTCCTGCTGGATCACGTCAACTCCTGTATGTCGCGCCGGTTCTCACCCGTTTGCGATGAGCCTGGCGGAACGGAGGAGGCCCGAGGTGGGCCTCCGATTACTTGGCCTTCTCCACGATCCGCACGAGCCGCCACCGCTTGGTGGCCGAGGTCGGGCGGGTCTCCATGAGGATCACGCGGTCACCGATGCCGGCGGTGTTCTCCTCGTCGTGCGCCTTCACCTTGCTGGTGGAGCGGAGAACCTTGCCGTAACGGCGGTGCTTCTTGCGGTCCTCGAGCTCGACCACGATCGTCTTGTCCATCTTGTCCGAGACGACGTAGCCCTCGCGGACCTTCCGGTAGTTGCGACCGGACTCGGCACTCTGCACCGGCTGCGCGGCGAGCTCTGGGGTCTGCTCACTCATCAGGCAGCACCTTCTTCATTCTCGGCGTCGGGGGAAACGGACAGGCCGAGCTCGCGCTCCCGCATGACCGTGTAGATCCGAGCGATGTCGGCACGGACGGTGCGGAGGCGGCGGTTGTTGTCCAGCTGCCCGGTGGCCATCTGGAAGCGGAGGTTGAACAGCTCCTCCTTGGCCTCCTTCAGGCGCAGCACGAGCTCCTCGTTGGTGAGCTCACGCAGCTCTGCGGCGGCGACACCAGCCTGCGCCATCAGAACTCACCACCTTCACGGGTCACGATGCGGCACTTCATGGGCAGCTTGTGGATCGCGCGGCGCAGCGCCTCGCGGGCCTGGGTCTCGTTCGGGAAGCTCAGCTCGAACATGACGCGGCCCGGCTTGACGTTGGCGACCCACCACTCGGGCGAACCCTTACCGGAACCCATGCGGGTTTCGGCCGGCTTCTTGGTGAGCGGGCGGTCCGGGAAGATGTTGATCCACACCTTGCCGCCACGCTTGATGTGCCGGGTGATGGCGATACGAGCGGACTCGATCTGCCGGTTGGTCACGTAGTGGTGCTCAAGCGCCTGGATGCCGTACTCACCGAAGGTGACCTTCGTGCCGCCCTTGGCGGCACCGGAACGCTTCGGCGAGTGCTGCTTGCGGTGCTTGACCTTGCGTGGGACGAGCACGCCTCAGCCCTCCGTCTTCTCGGCCGCGTCCGGCGAGCCCTGCGCGGGCGCCTCGCTGGTCGCGACATCCGTGTCGGCCTTCGCGGCGGCAGCGGCGCGGCCGGCTTCGGTCGAGGTCGGCGTCGTGCCCTGCGCGCCGGACCGGCGCGGGCGCGACGGACGCTCCCGGCGCGGACGCTCGTTGGCGGCCGCGGCGTCCCGCTCGGCCTTGGCCTTCAGGCCGCCGACCAGGTCGCCCTTGTAGATCCACACCTTCACGCCGATGCGGCCGAAGGTGGTGCGGGCCTCGAAGAAGCCGTAGTCGATGTCCGCGCGCAGCGTGTGCAGCGGGACCCGGCCGTCGCGGTAGTGCTCCGACCGCGACATCTCGGCACCGCCGAGACGGCCGCTGCACTGCACGCGGATGCCCTTGACCTGCGACGAGCGCATGGTCGTCTGGATCGCCTTGCGCATCGCGCGGCGGAACGCCACGCGGTTGGACAGCTGCTCGGCGACACCCTGCGCGACGAGCTGGGCGTCGGCCTCGGGGTTCTTGACCTCGAGGATGTTCAGCTGCACCTGCTTGCCGGTCAGCTTCTCCAGCGAGCCGCGGATCCGGTCGGCCTCCGCACCGCGGCGGCCGATCACGATGCCCGGGCGCGCGGTGTGGATGTCGACGCGCACGCGGTCACGGGTGCGCTCGATCTCGACCTTGGAGATGCCGGCGCGCTCCATGCCCGTGGAGAGCAGCTTGCGGATCTTGACGTCCTCGGCCACGTACTCCGCGTACTGCTTGTCGGCGTACCAGCGCGACTTCCAGTCCGTGGTGATTCCCAGCCGGAAGCCGTGCGGGTTGATCTTCTGGCCCACTAGCGGCCACCTGCCTTCTTCTTACCGCTCTTCTTCGCTTCCGGACGCGAAACGACCTCGACCGTGATGTGGCTGGTCCGCTTGCGGATCCGGTACGCACGGCCCTGGGCGCGCGGCTGGATGCGCTTGAGGGTCGGCCCCTCGTCGGCGTACGCGTTCTTGACGAACAGCGTGTCCGGGTCCAGGTTGAGGTTGTTCTCAGCGTTGGCCACGGCGCTCGCGAGCACCTTCGCCACCGGCTGGCTCGCCGCGTACGGCGAGAACCGGAGCACGGCGAGGGCTTCGGCGGCGCTAAGACCCTTGATCAGCTCGATCACCCGGCGCACCTTCGTCGGCGAGTCCCGGACGAAGCGAGCCCGCGCCACGGCCACCTGGGCCGGAGCGGTTTCTGGGGCTGTCATCGCTTGCTTTCCCTAACTCTCGTGTGCCCGCTCAGCGGCGGCGCGACTTCCGGTCATCCTTGACGTGACCCTTGAAGGTCCGCGTCGGGGCGAACTCGCCGAGCTTGTGGCCCACCATGGCCTCGCTGACGAACACCGGCACGTGCTTGCGGCCGTCGTGCACCGCGATGGTGTGACCCAGCATGTCCGGGATGATCGTGGACCGGCGGGACCACGTCTTGATCACGGTCTTCTTGCCCGACTCGTTGAGCGCGTCCACCTTCTTGAGCAGGTGGTCGTCCACGAACGGGCCCTTCTTAAGGCTGCGCGGCATGTTCTCTTACCTCCCTGCTCAGCGCTTCTTGCCGGTACGCCGGCGGCGGACGATCAGTGCGTCGGACGGCTTGCGACGGCGGGTGCGGCCCTCCGGCTTGCCGTTCGGGTTGACCGGGTGGCGGCCACCCGAGGTCTTGCCCTCACCACCACCGTGCGGGTGGTCGACCGGGTTCATGACGACACCGCGGACGGTCGGGCGCTTGCCGCGCCAGCGGTTGCGGCCCGCCTTGCCCCAGTTGATGTTGGCGTGCTCGGAGTTGCCGACCTCGCCGACCGTGGCGCGGTTGCGCACGTCCACGTTGCGGATTTCGCCCGAGGGCATCCGCAGCTGGGCGTACGGACCGTCCTTGGCCACCAGCTGCACGCGGGCACCGGCCGAGCGGGCGATCTTCGCGCCGCCACCGGGGCGCAGCTCGATCGCGTGCACCACGGTGCCGACCGGGATGTTGCGCAGCGGCAGGTTGTTGCCCGGTTTGATGTCGGCGCGCGGGCCGCTCTCCACCTTGTCGCCCTGCTTGAGCTTGTCGGGGGCGATGATGTAGCGCTTCTCGCCGTCGACGTAGTGCAGCAGCGCGATGCGGGCGGACCGGTTCGGGTCGTACTCGATGTGCGCGACCTTGGCCGGGATGCCGTCCTTGTCGTTGCGCCGGAAGTCGATGACCCGGTAGGCCCGCTTGTGGCCGCCACCCTTGTGCCGGGTGGTGATCTTGCCCGAGGAGTTGCGGCCGCCGCTCTTGCTCAGCGGGCGCAGCAGCGACTTCTCCGGCTCCGACCGGGTGATCTCGGCGAAGTCCGACACGCTCGAGCCACGGCGGCCCGGAGTCGTCGGCTTGTACTTACGAATACCCATGACAGCTTCCGTCCCTTACGCGGCGGGTCCGCCGAAGATCTCGATCGGCTTGCTCTCGGCGGACAGCGTCACGACGGCGCGCTTGACGTCCTTGCGCTTGCCGAAGCCGTAGCGGGTCCGCTTGCGCTTGCCCTGCCGGTTCAGCGTGTTCACGCTGACGACCTTGACGCCGAAGATCTGCTCGACGGCGATCTTGATCTGCGTCTTGTTGGCGTCCGGCCGGACCACGAACGTGTACTTGTGGTCCTCGAGGAGCCCGTAGGACTTCTCGGAGATCACCGGCGCGAGCACGATGTCACGAGGGTCCGGGATGGCAACGCTGCTCACTGCGCTTCACTCCCTTCAACCTCACTCGACCGCGCGGAAGCCTTGGCCGCCTTGCCCTTGACCGGGCCGGCGATGAAGGCGTCGTACGCGGCCTTGGTGAACACCACGTCGTCGTTGACCAGCACGTCGTAGGTGTTGAGCTGGTCCGGGTTGATCAGGTGCACGTTCGGCAGGTTGCGGGCCGACAGCCAGCCCTGCTCGTCCTCGCGGTGCAGCACGACCAGCAGGCGCTTGGCCTGGGTCACGGCGGCGAGGGCCTGCTTCGCCTCCTTGGTGGAGGGCTTCTCGCCCGACACCAGCTCGGTGATGACGTGCACCTGGCCGGCGCGCGCCCGGTCGGAGAGGGCACCGCGCAGGGCGGCGGCCTTCATCTTCTTCGGGGTGCGCTGGGTGTAGTCGCGCGGCGTGGGGCCGTGGACGGTGCCACCACCGGCGAACTGCGGGGCGCGGGTCGAACCCTGGCGGGCGCGGCCGGTGCCCTTCTGGCGGTACGGCTTCTTGCCGCCACCGGAGACCTCACCGCGGGTCTTCGTGTCGTGCGTGCCCTGGCGCGCGGCGGCCTGCTGGGCCACCACGACCTGGTGCATCAGCGGCACGTTGGCCTGCACGTCGAAGATGTCGGCGGGGAGCTCGACGGTGCCCTCGGCGCTGCCGGCCGGGGTCTTCAGCTCGACGCTGGTCATGCGGTCGCACCACCCTTCGCGGCGGTCTTGACGAAGACGAGGCTGCCCTTGGGGCCGGGGACGGCACCCTTGATGAGCAGCAGGCCCTCTTCGGCGCGCACGTCGTGGACGGTCAGGCCCTGCGTGGTGACCCGGGCGCCGCCCATGCGGCCGGCCATCCGCAGGCCCTTGAACACGCGGCCCGGGGTGGCGCAGCCACCGATCGAGCCGGGGGCGCGGTGCTTGGCCTGGTTACCGTGGCTGGCGCCCTGGCCCTTGAAGCCGTGGCGCTTCATGACACCGGCGTAGCCCTTGCCCTTGCTGGTGCCCGTGACGTCGACGCGGGAGCCGGCCGGGAACACCTCGGCGGTGATCTCCTGGCCGACCTCGTAGCTTTCGGCGTCGGTCGTGCGCAGCTCGGCCAGGAACCGCCGCGGGGTCACGCCCGCCTTCTGGAAGTGGCCGGTCTCGGGCTTGTTGACCTTGCGCGGGTCGACGGCGCCGAAAGCCAGCTGGACGGCCTGGTAGCCGTCGTTGTCCTGGGTACGGATCTGGGTCACCACGTTCGGCCCGGCCTGGACGACGGTCACCGGCACGATCCGGTTGTCCTCGCCGAAGACCTGGGTCATGCCGAGCTTGGTGCCCAGGATGCCCTTTACTTGCCTGTCAGACATGAGTCTCTTATCTCCGCCGCTCGCCCAACGCTTACTGGATGTTGACGTCGACGCTCGCCGGGAGGTCGATGCGCATGAGCGCGTCGACCGTCTTCGGCGTCGGGTCGAGGATGTCGATCAGCCGCTTGTGCGTGCGCATCTCGAAGTGCTCGCGCGAGTCCTTGTACTTGTGCGGCGAGCGGATGACGCAGTAAACGTTCTTCTCGGTGGGCAGCGGCACAGGTCCGACGACCGAGGCGCCGGTGCGCGTCACCGTCTCGACGATCTTGCGCGCGCTGGCATCGATCGCCTCGTGGTCGTAGGCCTTGAGCCTGATGCGGATCTTCTGTCCCGCCATGGTCGCAGCTCGTTCCTTCGTCTTGTGCCGCTATCTCTACCGGCACTTTCGCGCCGGTTTCCGCACGTCAACGCCCTCGCGTCCGATCCACGCGGTCGGGCGTGTCGCGCCCGCTGCGCAGACTGATCCCGTAGCAGGAATCGTCGTCGTGCCGGTTGGTCTTCACCGCGAGACGGCCGTGCCGGCCATCTGCGCGCCCGTGCTCTCCCCCTGGGATACCCACGGACCAAGGCCACTCGCGCCGGGGCGGCCGAATCTGCGAGAGATATCGGCCGCCCCGCAACGAGCAACTCAACTAGTGTCGCACACGTGGTTCCACAACCCGGCCCCGGGGTGCTATAAGCCTCCCGGGGCCGGATGGAATCACTTGATGATCTTGGTGACCTGGCCAGCGCCGACGGTCCGGCCACCCTCACGGATGGCGAACCGCAGACCCTCGTCCATGGCGACCGGCTGGATGAGCTGCACCTTGATCTCGGTGTTGTCACCCGGCATGACCATCTCGGTGCCCTCGGGGAGGGTGACGACACCGGTCACGTCGGTCGTGCGGAAGTAGAACTGCGGGCGGTAGTTGTTGAAGAACGGCGTGTGCCGGCCACCCTCGTCCTTGGACAGGATGTAGACCGAGCCCTCGAACTCCGTGTGCGGAGTCGTGGTGCCGGGCTTCACGACGACCTGGCCGCGCTCGACGTCCTCGCGCTTGATGCCACGCAGCAGCAGACCGACGTTGTCACCGGCCTGGCCCGAGTCGAGCAGCTTGCGGAACATCTCGACACCGGTGACGGTGGTCTTGGTCGACTTCTCGCGGATACCCACGATCTCGACCTCTTCGTTGACGTTGATCTGGCCGCGCTCCACACGACCGGTCACGACGGTGCCGCGGCCGGTGATGGTGAAGACGTCCTCGATCGGCATCAGGAACGGCTTGTCGAGGTCACGCACCGGGTCCGGCACGTTGTCGTCGACGGCCTGCATGAGCTCGAGAACCGACTCGGCCCACTTGGCGTCGCCCTCGAGGGCCTTGAGGCCGGAGACCTTGACCACGGGGGCGTCGTCGCCGGGGAACTCCTGCGAGGACAGCAGCTCGCGGACCTCCAGCTCGACGAGCTCGAGGATCTCCTCGTCGTCGACCATGTCGGCCTTGTTCAGCGCCACCACGATGTAGGGCACGCCGACCTGGCGGGCGAGCAGCACGTGCTCGCGGGTCTGCGGCATCGGGCCGTCGGTCGCGGCGACCACCAGGATCGCGCCGTCCATCTGGGCGGCACCGGTGATCATGTTCTTGATGTAGTCCGCGTGACCGGGGGCGTCCACGTGGGCGTAGTGACGCTTCTCGGTCTGGTACTCGACGTGCGAGATGTTGATCGTGATACCGCGCTGCTTCTCTTCCGGCGCGTTGTCGATCTGGTCGAACGCCCGGGACTCGTTGAGCTCCGGGTACTTGTCGTGCAGAACCTTGGTGATCGCCGCGGTCAGCGTGGTCTTGCCGTGGTCGACGTGACCGATGGTCCCGATGTTGACGTGCGGCTTGCTCCGCTCGAACTTCGCCTTCGCCACTGGAATGTCCTCCTGGACTCTTGCTTTGCTTCACCGGCCGACGTGGCTTAGTCGGACAGCGACTCAATCTGGTCGGTTGTGCGGACCTTAGGGGAGGCCCCGTTCGCGCCCGCGTTGGGTGCTCGAGGGCGTTACTCCCCCGTCGCCTTCGCGATGATCTCCTTCGCGACGTTCGAGGGAACCTCGGCGTAGGAGTCGAACGTCATCGAGTAGTTCGCCCGACCCTGGGTCCTGGACCGCAGGTCGCCGACGTACCCGAACATCTCGGACAGCGGAACCAGTGCCTTCACGACTCGGGTGCCTGCCCGCTCGTCCATGGCCTGGATCTGGCCACGGCGAGAGTTGAGGTCGCCGATGACGTCACCCATGTAGTCCTCGGGGGTGGTCACCTCGACGGCCATGACCGGCTCGAGCAGAACCGGGCTGGCCTGGCGCGCGGCCTCCTTGAGCGCCATGGAACCGGCGATCTTGAAGGCCATTTCCGACGAGTCGACCTCGTGGTACGCACCGTCCAACAGGGTCACCTTCAGCCCGACCAGCGGGTATCCGGCGAGGACACCGTACTGCATGGCGTCCTGGGCACCGGCGTCCACCGACGGGATGTACTCCCGCGGCACGCGGCCACCGGTGACCTTGTTGTCGAACTCGTAGAGGGCGCCGTCGCCAGTGGACAGCGGCTCCAGCTTGATGATCACGCGCGCGAACTGACCGGAGCCACCGGTCTGCTTCTTGTGCGTGTACTCGTACTTCTCGACCGTGCGGCGGATCGTCTCGCGGTAGGCGACCTGCGGCTTACCGATGTTCGCCTCGACCTTGTAGTCGGACTTCATGCGGTTCACCAGCACCTCGAGGTGCAGCTCGCCCATGCCCGCGATGATCGTCTGGCCGGTCTCCTCGTCCAGCTGGACCTGGAAGGTGGGGTCCTCCTCGGCCAGCTTCTGGATCGCGGTCGACAGCTTCTCCTGGTCGGCCTTCGTCTTGGGCTCGATGGCCACCTTGATGACCGGCTCCGGGAAGGTCATCGACTCGAGCACGATCGGGTTCTGCGGGTCGCACAGGGTGTCACCGGTCGTGGTGTCCTTGAGGCCGATGACCGCGTAGATGTGGCCGGCCTGGGCCTCGTCGACCGGGTTCTCCTTGTTGGAGTGCATCTGGAAGAGCTTCCCGATGCGCTCCTTGCGCTCCTTGGTCGAGTTGATGACCTGCGCGCCGGCGGCGACCTTGCCCGAGTACACCCGGACGTAGGTCAGCTTGCCGAAGAACGGGTGCGCGGCGATCTTGAACGCCAGTGCGGCGAACGGCTCCTCGACGGACGGCTTCCGCGACGCGGGGGTCTCACCGTCGGTGAGGGTGCCCTCGACGGCCGGGACGTCCAGCGGCGACGGCAGGTAGTCGATCACCGCGTCGAGCATGGGCTGCACGCCCTTGTTCTTGAACGCGGAGCCGCACAGCACCGGGTACGCCTCGCGGGCGACCGTCAGCTTGCGGATACCGGCCTTGATGTCGGCCTCGGACAGCTCCTCGCCGCCGAAGTACTTCTCCATCAGGGCGTCGTCGGTCTCCGCGACGGCCTCGATCAGCTTGTCGCGGTACTCGGCGGCCTTCTCGGCGAGGTCGGCCGGGATCTCCTCGACCTCGTAGTCCTCGCCCTTCTTGACCTCACCGCGCCAGGTCAGCGCCTTCATGCGGACCAGGTCGATGACGCCCTGGAAGTCGCTCTCGGCGCCGATCGGCAGCTGGATCACCAGCGGGCGGGCGCCGAGGCGCTCCTCGATGGTGCGCACGGTGAAGTAGAAGTCCGCGCCCAGCTTGTCCATCTTGTTGACGAAGCAGATGCGCGGAACCTCGTACTTGTCGGCCTGGCGCCAGACCTGCTCGGACTGGGGCTCCACACCCTCCTTGCCGTCGAAGACGGCAACGGCACCGTCGAGCACCCGCAGCGAACGCTCCACCTCGACGGTGAAGTCGACGTGGCCGGGGGTGTCGATGATGTTGATCTGGTGGTCGGCCCAGAAGGTGGTGGTGGCAGCCGAGGTGATGGTGATACCCCGCTTCTGCTCCTCCTCCATCCAGTCCATCGTCGCGGCGCCGTCGTGCACCTCGCCGATCTTGTAGTTGATCCCGGTGTAGAACAGGATCCGCTCGGTGGTGGTGGTCTTACCGGCGTCGATGTGAGCCATGATGCCGATGTTGCGGACCTTGTTCAGGTCGGTCAGCACGTCGCGTGCCACTGCACTGTTCCCCTGTCTCGAAGCTTGGGGCCCGGCCTGGCTTGTCTCGGCAGCCGGGCTACGTTCACCACCGGTAGTGGGCGAACGCCTTGTTGGACTCGGCCATCTTGTGGGTGTCCTCGCGGCGCTTCACGCTGGCCCCGAGGCCGTTGCTCGCATCGAGCAGCTCGTTCTGCAGGCGCTCGATCATCGTCTTCTCGCGGCGGGCGCGGGAGAAGGTGACGATCCACCGCAGCGCAAGGGTCGTCGAGCGGCCCGGCTTGACCTCGATCGGCACCTGGTAGGTGGCACCACCGACGCGGCGGCTCTTCACCTCGATGCTCGGCTTCACGTTGTCCAGCGCACGCTTGAGCGTGACGACGGGGTCCGTGCCGGTCTTCTCGCGGGCGCCTTCCAGCGCGCCGTAGACGATGCGCTCGGCCAGCGAGCGCTTGCCGTCGGTCAGCACCTTGTTGATCAGCTGCGTGACCAGCGGAGAACCGTAAACCGGGTCGGAGATCAGCGGCCGCTTCGGGGCCGGACCCTTGCGGGGCATTAGCTCTTCTCCTTCTTCGCGCCGTACCGGCTGCGCGCCTGCTTGCGGTTCTTCACGCCCTGCGTGTCGAGCGAACCGCGGATGATCTTGTAGCGAACACCGGGCAGGTCCTTCACACGGCCGCCGCGCACGAGCACCATCGAGTGCTCCTGCAGGTTGTGACCCTCGCCCGGGATGTAGGCGGTGACCTCGATGCCGCTGGTCAGCTTCACACGCGCGACCTTGCGCAGCGCCGAGTTCGGCTTCTTGGGCGTCGTGGTGTACACGCGGGTGCACACGCCACGCCGCTGCGGACTCCCCTTGAGGGCCGCGGTCTTCTGCTTGGCAGCCTTGTCCTGGCGGCCCTTGCGGACCAGCTGCTGGATCGTGGGCAATGGACCAGCCTTCTGTCGCGTATTGCTTGTTCCGTCTGTGTTCTCCCCGGCCCCCGAGGTCGGGCGTGTCGGCCCGCGTCTGGGTCTGTCGACCGCTAACGTTCCCTCGGATTTCCGTGGATCTCCGCTTCGCCGCGGCCGTCGCCACGGTGCCGCAGCACCCCGCTTGGCCGAAAAGCACGCAGAGCGGCCCGACGCATGCCGGGCACAGTCGTCAAAGATACCCGCCCGTGCGGCACGCGACGACATCGGGGGTCCCTAACGGGCTCACGCCCCGGCTCCGGCGAGAAGGTGGTACCGGGAGTTTAGCGGAACCGCGGCCCCATGGGGCCTTTTCACCGCCCGGCGCAACGCCGGCGGTTGTCGCGTTCGACCAGGTGGACGGCCAACTTCGGCACAGGTTCCAACGCCGGAATGGGCCGGGCAATTCCCGCTTGGCGAAATGCGCTCCGTCGAATCGGTGAGTTGCGGGTAAGCGCGCCCGCGCCGGACACGAGTGGTGCATGATCCGGTACCGAAGGTGCGTATTCACCACGGGGAGGGACTGCATGGCGTACGGCAGCCATGGCGATCTGGTCGCACAGTTGCAGGAGAAGCTGCGCCGGATCGACGAGCTGAAGCAGAAGGGTGACCAGCGGCAGGCCGCGCTCACCCGGATGAAGGACGAGATCGGCGCGATGTCGGTCACGGTGTCCTCACCCGACCGGGCGGTCACGGTGGTCGCCGGGCCCGGGGGCGGTGTGCAGTCGGTCCGGGTGAGCGACGAGGCGCTCCAGGGCAGTGCCATCCAGCTGTCCTCGACGATCACGACGACGATCCACGAGGCCGTGGCCGCGGCGGCGCGCCGGCAGGCGGCGATCGTCCAGGACGCGCTCGGCGAGCGGAGCACGGTGCTCGAGCAGGTGCTGCAGACCCAGGCCGAGGCGTTCGGCACCAGCGTGGCCGCACTCAAGGCGACGGTCGCCGACGAGCGTCCGGTGGTGCCGCAGCGACCCATCGACCAGGGCGCGGACTTCGCCGAGGAGGACTTCCTGGCCGACCAGCAGCAGGCGCGCCCGGCGCGCCCGGAGGTCCGCCGCAGGCCGGCCGAGGACGACGACTTCCTGGACCCGTTCGACGAGGGCGGCCACCGGTGAGCGGCGGGTTCAGCGTCGACATCGCGGCGCTGCGCAAGACGGCGGCCGCCGCGGCCGCCCAGACGGAGCGGGTGAGCGCGCTGCGGCAGGCGGTGAACGACGCGGATGTTCCGGAGGTGTCCTGGGGGCTGGTCGGGCTGCCCACGGTGTTCCCCTTCTACCAGGACATGCTCGGCCAGTTGACGGACCACCTGAGCCAGATGACCGAGGGCTACCGGGCGATCGGCGCGAAGCTGACCAAGGCGGCCGACGCCTACGCCGCGATGGACGACGGGGTGGTCGCCGCGTTCGAAGGCGTCGGCGAGGAGCTGGACGAGGCCGGTAGTGGCGTCGGGGAGGTGGGCTGACGTGCCGACGAGCTGGGAAGCGATCAGCGATCAGGTCGAGGGGGTCGGCGAGGAGTACGACGCCGAGGCCAACCTGGAGCGGCTGACCGACACAGCGCCGGCCAAGCTGGTCCAGGGCGCCGCGGATACGTTCCGGGCCGGTTTCCAGATCGGCTCGGACATCGTGAACGCCGACTTCGAAGCCCTTTCGGCGGACACCGCGGAGGCGGCCGCCACCGCACTCGGTTTCGTCGACGAGGCGGCAAATACCATCGGCAGCATCGTCTCGGACCCGCTCGGGTGGCTCATCTCGAACGGGGTCAGCTTCCTGATCAGCTGGATCGAACCGCTCAACGACATGCTCGACCTGGTCACCGGCGATCCGGACGCCCTGCAGTCCGGGGCGGACACGTTCAACAAGCTGGGCACCGAGATCGAGAAACTGCGCGAGGAGACCGAGCAGCTGCTCGCCGAGGGCCTGTCGGACTGGGACGGCCCCGCCGCAGCAGCGGCCGGCAAGCGGCTGGCGGAGTTCCGGGACGGCGTCTCCGGGACGGCGGGCGCGACCGGCGAGATCGCCACTCTGCTGGCTGTCAGCAGTGCTGTCATGAGCGTGATCAAGGACGTGATCACGAGCATCATCAGCGATCTCGTCGAATGGTTGATCGTGACGTGGCTGGCCGCGCTCGCGGCTTCGACGTTCACCTTCGGTGGCTCGGTCGTGGCCGCCGAGGGCACGACCGCGGTGGAAGCCGGAATGGCGACCAGCAAGGCCGGCCGGTGGGTGCAGCGGGTTCAGGCGATCATCCAGAAGCTGAAGGGCTTGGTCGACAAGATCAAGGCCTTCATCGGCAGGATTCCGCAGAAGCTCGTCGACGGAACCCTGACCGAGAACCTCGGCGAGAGCGCGGCGAAGGCGCTGGCGGGAGGCGGCAAGCAGGCCAGGCACACCATCGGCGGTCTGATCGGCCAACAGGTCGGCGACAAGGTGAAGGAAGCCACCGTCGACGCACTCAAGGACACCGTCTACGAGGGTGAGACGACCGGGGCCCCGAACATCGTCGGAACCATCGAGAAGAACGCGGAGACCGTCGAAGGCTTCGCCGACGCCCTCGAGCGGCGCAACACCGCCGGCGATCCGGACATGTCCGACGCCGAGATCAGCGGCAAGCTCGACTTCTGAACCACCACGAGAAGGGCCCCGGGCACATCGCCCGGGGCCCTTCTCGCTTCAAAGCCTCACTCGTCCTCGTCCGGCTTCGCGTGGTCCGGTTTGCCCGGGTTGGGGTCGCGGGACAGGTCGATCGCCGGGTGGGTCGGTGCGCCCTCGGGCGCTGCGTGCCGTCCCCTCGACGGCACCTCCTCCGGGCTCTTCTCAGCGTTCACAACGCCCTCCTCGTGTCGCTCGTGTGAACTCGGGCCTCACGCTACCTCCGCGCCCCGCCCCGGACACGACGAAGCCCCCGGCTCCCGAGCGGGAACCGGGGGCTTCGCGCGACACGATCAGCGGAAGTCGCGACCGAAGTCGTAGTCGTCCAGCGGGACGGCCGCACCCGTGCCGGTGCCGAAGACATCCGGGGTGTAGTAGCCGTCGTCGTAGGACGGGATGGCGTACGCCGCCACCCGGGCCTCCTCGGTCGGCTGCACCTGGATGTTGCGGTACCGGTTGATGCCGGTCCCGGCCGGGATCAGCTTACCGATGATCACGTTCTCCTTGAGGCCCACGAGCTTGTCGCTGCGGCCGTTGATCGCCGCGTCGGTCAGGACACGCGTGGTCTCCTGGAACGACGCCGCCGACAGCCACGAGTCCGTGGTCAGCGAGGCCTTCGTGATACCCATCAGCACCGGGCGACCCGAGGCCGGCTCGCCGCCCTCGGCCACGACCGACCGGTTCGTGCCCTCGAACTTGGTCCGCTCGGGCAGCTCGCCCGGCAGGAAGTCCGTCGAACCGGAGTCGATGATCGTGACCCGGCGCAGCATCTGCCGGACGATCACCTCGATGTGCTTGTCGTGGATCGACACGCCCTGGGCCCGGTACACCTTCTGGACCTCTTCCACGAGGTGCATCTGCGCCTCGCGCGGGCCCATGACACGCAGCACCTCGTGCGGGTCCGGTGTGCCCTCGAGCAGCAGCTGGCCGACGTGCACGTGGTCGCCGTCCTGCAGCGGCCCGGTCGGCGTGTTGGCCAGGCGCTGACGCTTCGACAGCTTGTCGAAGACGATCTCCTCGCCACCGTCGTCCGGGATGAGCGTGATCTTCCAGAACCGCTCGCTCTCCTCGATGCGCACGCGGCCATCGACGTCGGCGATCGGCGCCTTGCCCTTCGGGACCCGGGCCTCGAACAGCTCGGTGACACGGGGCAGACCGGTCGTGATGTCGTCACCGGCGACACCACCCTGGTGGAAGGTACGCATCGTCAGCTGGGTACCCGGCTCACCGATCGACTGGGCGGCGACGATACCGACGGCCTCACCCACGTCGACGAGCTTGCCGGTCGCCATCGAGCGGCCGTAGCACATCGCGCAGACCCCGACGGCCGACTCGCAGGTCAGCACCGAGCGGACCTTGACCTTGGTGACGCCGAAGGCGATCAGCTTCTCCATGGCCGGGTCGGACAGGTCGTCGCCCGCGTTGAGCACGACGTTGCCCTGGTCGTCGGTGACGTCCGTGGCGAGCGTCCGCGCGTACACGCTGGTCTCGACGTGCGCGCCCCGCAGCACGGTGCCGTCGGGCTGCTTCTCGCCGATCACCCGGGTCACGCCGCGGCTGGTGCCGCAGTCGGTCTCCCGGACGATGACGTCCTGCGACACGTCCACCAGACGACGGGTCAGGTAACCCGAGTCGGCGGTCCGCAGCGCGGTGTCGGCCAGACCCTTCCGCGCACCGTGGGTGGCGATGAAGTACTCCGCCACCGACAGGCCCTCGCGGAAGTTCGACTTGATCGGGCGCGGGATGTACTCACCCTTCGGGTTCGACACCAGGCCGCGCATACCGGCCAGCGACCGGACCTGCGTCATGTTGCCCGCCGCCCCGGACTTCACGATCATCGAGATCGGGTTGTCCTCGGGGAAGGCGTCCTCCATGATCTCGGCGACCTCGTCGGTCGCCTGGGTCCACACCTTGACCAACTCGTTGTTGCGCTCGGCGTGCGAGAGCTGACCACGCTGGTACCGCTTCTCCACCTGCGCGGCCTTCGCCTCGTACCGGTCCAGGATCTCCTTCTTCTCCGGCGGCACGATGACGTCGAACATCGACACCGTGACACCCGAGCGGGTGGCCCAGTAGAAGCCGGCGTCCTTGAGCCGGTCCAGGACCTGCGCGACCTGCGTCATCGAGTACCGCTCGGCGAGGTCGTTCACGATCGCCGCCTGGCGCTTCTTCGGCAGCGGCTCGTTGATGAACGGGTAGTCCGCCGGCAGCAGGTCGTTGAACAGCACCCGGCCCAGGGTGGTCTCGGCCAGCCACGGCTGACCGGGCTCCCAGCCCTTCTCGGTGAGCTCGGCGATCTGCGTCTTGTTCGGCTGACGGTCCTTGACGCGGATCTTGATCGGCGCGTGCAGGCCCAGCGTCTTGCGGTCGAAGGCCATGATGGCCTCGGCCGGCGAGCTGAACGCCTGGCCGGCACCGACCGCGTTCTCGTCCAGACGGGTCAGGTGGAACAGGCCGGTGACCATGTCCAGACGCGGCATGGCCAGCGGGCGGCCCGACGCCGGCGACAGGATGTTGTTCGCCGACAGCATCAGGATCCGCGCCTCGGCCTGCGCCTCGGCCGACAGCGGCAGGTGCACCGCCATCTGGTCACCGTCGAAGTCGGCGTTGAACGCCTCGCACACCAGCGGGTGCAGCTGGATGGCCTTGCCCTCGACCAGCTGCGGCTCGAAGGCCTGGATGCCCAGCCGGTGCAGGGTCGGCGCACGGTTGAGCAGCACCGGGTGACCGGTGATGACCTCTTCCAGCACGTCCCACACCTGCGGGCGGGCCCGCTCCACCATGCGCTTCGCGGACTTGATGTTCTGCGCGTGGTTCAGGTCGACCAGCCGCTTCATCACGAACGGCTTGAACAGCTCCAGCGCCATGTCCTTGGGCAGACCGCACTGGTGCAGCTTCAGCTGCGGGCCGACGATGATGACCGAACGGCCCGAGTAGTCGACGCGCTTGCCGAGCAGGTTCTGGCGGAACCGGCCCTGCTTGCCCTTGAGCAGGTCGGACAGCGACTTCAGCGGCCGGTTGCCCGGGCCGGTGACCGGACGGCCGCGGCGGCCGTTGTCGAACAGCGCGTCGACGGCCTCCTGCAGCATCCGCTTCTCGTTGTTGACGATGATCTCGGGCGCGCCGAGGTCGATCAGCCGCTTGAGGCGGTTGTTCCGGTTGATGACCCGGCGGTACAGGTCGTTGAGGTCCGAGGTGGCGAAGCGGCCACCGTCGAGCTGCACCATCGGGCGCAGGTCCGGCGGGATCACCGGGACGGCGTCGAGGACCATGCCGCGCGGGTCGTTGCCGGTGGCCTGGAACGCCGCGACGACCTTGAGCCGCTTCAGCGCGCGGAGCTTCTTCTGCCCCTTGCCGTTGCGGATGGTGTCGCGCAGCTTGTCGGCCTCGGCGTTGACGTCGAACTCGGTGGCCAGCTTCTGGATGGCCTCCGCGCCCATGCCGCCGGTGAAGTACTCGCCGTAGCGGTCGTACAGCTCGCGGTAGAGCGACTCGTCCGCGATCAGCTGACGCGGCTCGAGCTTGGTGAAGGTCGTCCAGACCTCCTCAAGCCGGTCCAGCTCGCGCTGGGCGCGGTCGCGGAGCTGGCGCATCTCCCGCTCGCCGCCCTCCTTGACCTTGCGGCGCACGTCGGACTTCGCGCCCTCGGCCTCGAGCTGGGCGAGGTCGGCCTCGAGCTTCTGCGCCCGCGCCTCGATGTCGGCGTCGCGCTTGGCCTCGATGTTCTTGCGCTCGACGCTGATCTCGTTCTCCAGCGTCGGCTGGTCGTTGTGCCGCAGCTCGGTGTTCACACCGGTGATCACGTAGGCCGCGAAGTAGATGATCTTCTCGAGGTCCTTCGGGGCCAGGTCGAGCAGGTAGCCCAGCCGCGACGGAACGCCCTTGAAGTACCAGATGTGCGTGACCGGGGCGGCCAGCTCGATGTGGCCCATCCGCTCACGGCGCACCTTGGCGCGGGTCACCTCGACACCACAGCGCTCGCAGATGATGCCCTTGAAGCGGACCCGCTTGTACTTACCGCAGTAGCACTCCCAGTCCCGGGTGGGGCCGAAGATCTTCTCGCAGAAGAGCCCGTCCTTCTCCGGCTTCAGGGTGCGGTAGTTGATGGTCTCCGGCTTCTTGACCTCGCCGAAGGACCACTGACGAATGTCGTCGGCGGTCGCCAGGCCGATCCGGAGCTCATCGAAGAAGTTGACGTCCAGCACGTCGTTGCATCCCCTTGGGGTTGATTCGGCTAGAGGAGTCGGCGTTCCGGCCGGGCGCCGCTGGGGCGCCCGACCGGGCTAGCCACGTCATTGCACGACGTCGTCCACCGAGGGCGACTCGTTGCGGGACAGGTTGATGCCGAGGTTGGCGGCGGCGCGCTCCAGGTCCTCGTCGTCGGAGTCGCGCATCTCGATCGCGGCGCCGTCACTGGAGAGGACCTCCACGTTCAGGCACAGCGACTGCAGCTCCTTGAGGAGAACCTTGAACGACTCGGGGATGCCCGGGTCGGGGATGTTCTCGCCCTTGACGATGGCCTCGTACACCTTCACCCGGCCGACCACGTCGTCCGACTTGATCGTCAGCAGCTCCTGCAGCGTGTAGGCCGCGCCGTAGGCCTGCATCGCCCAGCACTCCATCTCACCGAAGCGCTGGCCACCGAACTGCGCCTTACCACCCAGCGGCTGCTGGGTGATCATCGAGTACGGGCCGGTGGAGCGGGCGTGGATCTTGTCGTCCACCAGGTGGTGCAGCTTGAGGATGTACATGTAGCCGACGGCCACCGGGTACGGGAACGGCTCGCCGGACCGGCCGTCCAGCAGCACCGCCTTGCCGTTCTCCTTGACCATGCGCTCGCCGTCCCGGTTGGGCCGGGTCGACGCGAGCAGGCCGGTGAGCTCCTCTTCCTTGGCGCCGTCGAACACCGGGGTCGCGGTGTTCGTGCCGGGCTCCACGTCGTAGAGCTCCGCGGGCAGGTTCTTCGCCCAGTCGGGGTTGCCCTCGATCTTCCAGCCCTGGGAGGCGAGCCAGCCCAGGTGCAGCTCGAGGATCTGCCCGATGTTCATCCGTCGCGGCACACCGTGGGTGTTCAGGATGATGTCGACCGGGGTGCCGTCCTCCATGAACGGCATGTCCTCGGCCGGCAGGATCTTGCCGATGACACCCTTGTTGCCGTGACGGCCGGCGAGCTTGTCGCCCGGCTGGATCTTCCGCTTCTGCGCGACGTAGACCCGGACCAGCTCGTTCACGCCCGGGGGCAGCTCGTCGTCCTCCTCGCGGGAGAAGACGCGGACGCCGATGACCTTGCCGGTCTCGCCGTGCGGCACCTTCAGCGACGTGTCGCGGACCTCGCGGGCCTTCTCGCCGAAGATCGCGCGGAGCAGGCGCTCCTCCGGGGTCAGCTCGGTCTCGCCCTTCGGCGTGACCTTGCCGACCAGGATGTCGCCGTCGCGGACCTCGGCACCGATGCGCACGATGCCGCGCTCGTCGAGGTCGGCCAGGACCTCCTCGGAGACGTTCGGGATGTCCCGGGTGATCTCCTCGGCGCCGAGCTTGGTGTCGCGGGCGTCGATCTCGTGCTCCTCGATGTGGATCGAGGTGAGCACGTCGTCCTGCACCAGGCGCTCGGAGAGGATGATCGCGTCCTCGTAGTTGTGGCCCTCCCACGGCATGATCGCCACGAGCAGGTTCTTGCCGAGCGCCATCTCGCCCTTGTCGGTGGACGGGCCGTCGGCGATGACCTGACCGGCCTCGACGCGGTCGCCCTCCGACACGATCGGACGGTGGTTGAAGCAGGTGCCGGCGTTGGTGCGGCGGAACTTGTGCAGCCCGTAGCTCTTGCGGGTGCCGTCGTCGTGCATGACCGTGATCAGGTCCGCCGACAGCTCCTCCACCACACCGGACTGCTCGGCGACCAGCACGTCACCGGCGTCGACCGCGGCACGCAGCTCCATGCCGGTGCCGACCAGCGGCGACTCGGCGCGCAGCAGCGGCACCGCCTGGCGCTGCATGTTGGCACCCATCAGCGCGCGGTTGGCGTCGTCGTGCTCGAGGAACGGGATCATCGCGGTGGCGACCGACACCATCTGACGCGGCGACACGTCCATGTAGTCGATCTCCAGCGGGTCGAGCAGCTCGACCTCGCCACCCTTCCGTCGGCCCAGGACCTGGGCCTCGGCGAAGTGGCCGTCCTCCGTCAGCGGCGCGTTGGCCTGCGCCTTGACGAACCGGTCCTCCTCGTCGGCGGTCAGGTAGTCGATCTGGTCGGTGACCCGGCCCTCGACGACCTTCCGGTACGGCGTCTCGATGAAGCCGAACGGGTTGACCCGCGCGTACGAGCACAGCGAGCCGATCAGGCCGATGTTCGGGCCTTCCGGCGTCTCGATCGGGCACATGCGGCCGTAGTGCGACGGGTGGACGTCACGGACCTCCATGCCGGCGCGCTCACGGGACAGACCACCGGGGCCCAGCGCGTTGAGGCGGCGCTTGTGGGTCAGGCCCGACAGCGGGTTGTTCTGGTCCATGAACTGCGACAGCTGCGAGGTGCCGAAGAACTCCTTGATCGCCGCCACGACCGGGCGGATGTTGATCAGGGTCTGCGGCGTGATCGCCTCGACGTCCTGGGTGGTCATCCGCTCGCGGACGACGCGCTCCATGCGGGACAGGCCCACGCGGATCTGGTTCTGGATCAGCTCGCCGACCGTGCGCAGGCGCCGGTTGCCGAAGTGGTCGATGTCGTCGACCTCGACCGGGACCTCGTTCTCGCCCTCGCCCATCTTGGTCTCGCCCGCGTGCAGGCGGACCAGGTACTCGATGGTGGTGACGATGTCCTCTTCGGTGAGCGTGCCGGTGTCGTACGGCAGGTTCAGGCCGAGCTTCTTGTTGACCTTGTAGCGGCCGACCTTGGCCAGGTCGTAGCGCTTCTCCTTGAAGAACAGGTTCTCCAGGAGCAGCTGGGCGCTCTCCTTCGTCGGCGGCTCGCCCGGGCGCAGCTTGCGGTAGATGTCGAGCAGCGCCTCGTCGGTGCCGGCCGTGTGGTCCTTCTCGAGCGTCGCGAGCAGGGTCTCCGAGAAGTGGAACCGCTCGCGGATCTGCTCGGTGGTCCAGCCCAGGGCCTTCAGCAGCACGGTGACCGGCTGCCGGCGCTTGCGGTCGATGCGGACGCCGACGGTGTCGCGCTTGTCCACGTCGAACTCGAGCCACGCGCCGCGGCTCGGGATGATCTTGACGCTGTAGACGTCCTTGTCCGTCGACTTGTCGACGGAGGTGTCGAAGTACACGCCGGGCGAGCGGACGACCTGGGACACCACGACACGCTCGGTGCCGTTGATGATGAAGGTGCCCTTCTCCGTCATGACGGGGAAGTCACCCATGAAGACCGTCTGGCTCTTGATCTCGCCGGTCTCGTTGTTGATGAACTCCGCGGTCACGAACAGCGGGGCCGCGTAGGTCATGTCCTTGTCCTTGCACTCCTCGACCGAGGCCTTGACCTCGTCGAAGCGCGGGTCGGAGAAGGACAGCGACAACTTGCCGGCGAAGTCCTCGATCGGGGAGATCTCGGTGAGAACCTCCTCGAGGCCGCCGACGGGGTTCTCCTCGCCCTCGTTCACGCGGCGCTCGAACCACTTCTCGTCACCGGTGAACCACTGGAAGGACTGGATCTGCACGTCCAGCAGATTGGGGGTGGGGAGGGGTTCGCGAATCTTCGCGAACGAGACCCGCTTCGGGGCTCCGGGAATTCCCGTCGGGTTCGGCTCCGATACAGCCGAGGTGGTCGCAGCAGTGGCCTGGTTCGCGGGAGAGACTGCCAAGATGCGTCCTTCCGGGGACAATGAGCGGTGCGCAGCCGCGTTAGCAACAGCTAAAGCGACTGTCAAGGGTGCCGTGTGCCCACCATCCTAGCTCCCGTGCCCGGGCAGCCTGAAAGAGGGCAGCGCAAAGAAGCAGTCTAGCCCGAACGACGCGTTCTGTCGAGGGGGCCACTCGATGGGGCCCGCACCTCGATCACGACGTCCTCAGGCATCGCCTCTCGGCAGTCCCTCCCGCAGGGCGCTGCCGTTGGCGATAAGCGTGAACCCCCGGCGCCGAAGAGTCAAGATGCCACGCGGCGAACCCGCCGGTTGGCGCAATCCGGTAGCGGTCCGTACACGCCGTCGACCAGGGGTTTCAGGGCGACCGCGGCGCCCGGCGCCCGATCCGATCACGACGGGTTGCGGGGGTCGTCACGGCAGGCCAAGATCGTTCCCGGGTGTTCGTGAGAGCCGCGGCCGCGGGTGATGAGCGGTGCCGTGGAGCGGTGCGAGCGGAGGCGCGCGGCCCACAACAAAACAACAGACCCGAACGCACCACGGCCCGCCGAACCGGGGTTCGGCGGGCCGTGCGACGGCGGACGCTCAGCGGGACGGCGCCGGCGACGCGGGGGGCGCGCCGGGCGCCGGTGTGGTGGTCGGCGTCGGCTGCTCCGAGTCGTACGTGTTGAGGTCCGACACCTTCCACTTGCCGTCGACGTACTGCAGGTTCAGCCACAGCTGCGCGCTGCCGCTGGACGTCTGGTTCTGGTCGGTGCGGGTGGCGGTCTGGTCGACGAACACCATGGCCCGCGCGCGGTCCCCGTCCAGCATGATGACCCCGCTGCGCGTCGCCTTCACGGTGACCACGATCTTCTGCTGCGGGGCCAGCCGCTCGACCTCACCCATCAGGTTGTTGTACGTCGCCTTGACCTGGTCGTTCAGCAGGAGGTCCTTCGCGGCGTTCTGGGTCTTCGCGATGTTGTTGAAGTCGTACGAGAACAGCGTCTCCGCGGCACTCGACGCGGCCTGGCTGACCTCCGCCGTGCGCGCGGTGTCCAGCAGCGCGGTGTTCGACGTCAGCGCCTCGGTCTCGTTCGCCTTGATCTTGAACAGCACGGCGGCCGCGGTCAGCACCAGCGCCAGCCCGAACAGGGCCCCGGCCAGGACGTACGGGCTCAGCTTCCGCCGCGGCCCGGCGGCCTCCGGCTCGGCGACGTCCGGCTCGGCGGCCGAAGCCTCGGCCTCCGCGGCCTCGTAACTCGACGGCTTCGGACGGCCCCCGTCGCGGACCTTCGGCCGCGGGGTCGGCCGCCGCGGCTCCACCTCGGCGACCTCGTCCGGGTCGTCCGGGCCCTCGACGACCTCGGGAGCCGCGTGCCGCCCCGAGACCTCAGGCACCTCGGACGCCTCGGGCACCTCCGAGACCTCTGAGACCTCCTCGGACTCCACGTACTCCTCGTCGTGGGGCCGCGGGCTCGGCGAGGGACGCCGGATCCCGGCGCCGGCGACCTTGGGACGGCGGCGCACCGGCGGCGTCTGCCGGCGAGACGGTGGCATGACTGGTCCTCTCCTCGTACCGTGCGGCGACCGTTACTTGCCGCTCACGAGCGGCACCGACCCGATCCCGGACACCTTCCAGTCCTCACCGACCTTGGTCATCTGCACCTCCAGCCGCAGCGGTTTGGCGACCGGCTGCGCACCCTCCTTGGCGACCAGCGTGCTGATCGCGGCCAGGAAGCTCGCCTTCCCGCCGTGCAGGTCCAGCTCCTCCACCGCGATGTCCTGCACGGTGGTGGTCACCTTGGTCTTGGCGTCGGTCATGGCCTGGCGGTAGTTCTGCTCGGTGGCGGTGATCTGGTCGGCCAGCTCCTGGGTCGACACCGCCTTCTGCCGCGCGAAGTAGGCGTCCGGGTTGGTGTAGTCGAGCTCGGTGTACGCCTTGATCGCGGTGGTGCCCGACTTGACCACGTCGTCGCGGGCCTGCGCCAGGGCCAGGTTGTCGTCGGCCGAGGCGACCCACCACTGGACGCCGAACACCGCCGCCACGACCAGGGCGGCCACGGCCAGCGCGGCCGTCGCCAGCACCAGGTAGCGGGGCGTGCGGGTCTCGCCGCGGGCGACCGGTTCCCTGGTCACCGCGTACGGGTTCTGCTCGGGGGTGACCTCCTCGGTCTCCTCCCGCGGCTCGTCCGAACTCATAGCTCTCCACACTAGGTAGGTCGGGTCAGGGCAGGCCCAGCAGGGCGCTCAGGCTGTTGATCGAGACGCCCGGCGAACCGACGACACCGGGGGTGCCCCGCATGTACGCCAGCTGCTGCTCGTCCCGGTCGGAGTTCTGCTGCACCTGCTCCGGCGTCGGCGCGACCGGCACCCCGTTGTACGGCGCGTTCTGCGCACCGCGCACGTCGATCGGGCTGCCCGCCGGCTCCGCGCAGTAGGAACCGAGGTTCGGGTCCCGCGGGGTGGTCTCGGCGCCGGTCCGGTAGTTCTCCGGGTTCATGTAGCCCTTGGTGCACACCGGCGGGTCGAACAGGTTGAGCGCCAGTCCGAGGTGCGCGGTCCCGTCGCCGGGCGCGACGCTGCGGGCACCGACGGCCAGCACCGGGTAGCTGACCAGCACCTGCTGGATGCCGTCCTGCCGGGTGAGCAGCAGGTTCGACGTGGTCAGCAGGTTCGCGGTCAGCTCGCCGAGCCCGGGCCCGAGGTCGGCGACGAACTGGTTGAGCGTCTGCGCCGCACCGGGCGCGACCTCGATCAGCCTCCGGATGTCGGCGTCGGACCCCTTGAGCGTGGCGGACAGCTCGTTGAGGTTGCGGCTGAACTCGGCCAGGTTGCCCGCCTGCGCGTTCTGCGTCGCGAGCACCTTCTCGCCGGAGTCGAGCAGCTGCACCGTCTGCGGCAGGTACTGCTGCGCGGTGCCGGTGAAGTCCCGGGCGGTGTCGAGCAGCTCCTGCAGGTCGCGACCGGTGCCGTTGAACGCGTTGTACGACTCGTCGACGACGGTCCGCAGCGCGTCCTTGGGCACCGACGACGCGAGGCTGTCCAGGTCGGTGATGATCTGGTCGGTGCCGATCGGCACCTCGGTCTTGGCGGCCGGGATGACGGACCCGCCCTGCAGGTACGGCCCGCCGTCGGCGACCGGGCGCAGGTCGACGAACTGCTCGCCGACGGCCGAGCGGTTCGCGATCACGGCCTGCAGGTTCGCCGGCACCTGCGGGGTGTCCGGCGAGATCTCCAGGTCGGCCTGCAGCCCGTCCGCGGTGAGCCGCAGCTGGCCCACCTTGCCGATGTTGAAACCGCGGTAGGTGACCTCGGCGCCGGTGAAGATGCCGCCGGAGGAGTTCAGGTCCAGCTTGACCGTGTAACCGGTCTGGCCGAACACCTGCCCGAGCCCGGCGAACCGGATCAGCGCGTACACGATCGCGACCACGGAGATGACCAGGAACGCGACCAGTTGGATCCTCGTCTTGCGGACCAGCATCACACACCCCCTGCCAGCAGGCCGAAGATGCCCGCGGCCCCGGTCGGCTGAGGCTGGGCACCGGTCGAACCGGTCGCGGTGCCCGCCGGGTTCTGCTGCGCCGCCTGCGTCTGCAGCGGCAACGGCAGTGGCGGCGGCTGGTTGGCCTGCTCGCCGGAAACACCGCCGGTCAGCCCGTCGAGCGCGCCGGGCAGCATCCCGGACAGCGGGTTCTGCCTGCTGCGGCTCAGGTTCTGCAGCACGTTCTGCAGGTTGAGGTCGATCTTCGCGTAGAGGTTGAAGTAGTCGCCCTTGACGCCGTCGATCGCCGCGTCGGTGAACGGGTAGGTCAGCAGGATCTCCAGCGACTTGGGCAGGTCGGCGCCGGCCTCGCCGAGCTTCTGCAGGGTCGGCAGCAGCGCCCGCAGGTCGGCCACCAGGTTCGCCTGGCTCTTGTTCAGCGTGTCGACGGTGACGCCGGACAGGTTCTGCAGCGCCTGCAGCATGGTGACCAGCTGCGTGCGCTGCTGCTCCAGCACTCCGATGCCGGGTCCGAGGTCGTCGATCGCGTGCACGATCTTGTCCTTCTGCCCGGCCAGCGTGCTGGACAGCCGGTTGAGCCCGTCCAGGGCGCGCGTGATGTCGCCGGACTGGGAGTCCAGTGTGGACACCAGCCGGTCGGCGTTGTCCAGCAGCCGCCGGATGTCCGGCTCGCGGCCCTCGGTGGCGGCGTTGAGCTCCTTGGTGATGGTGTTGAGCTGCTCCACCCCGCCGCCGTTGAGCAGCATGGACAGCGCGCCCAGCACCTCCTCCACCTCGACGCTGCGGTTGGTGCGGGCCAGCGGGATCTCGGCGCCGTCGGTGAGCGTGCCCTGCGCGAGGTCGTCGCCCGGCGAGGCCAGCTCGACGTACTTCTCGCCGAGCAGGCTGGACTGCCGGATGTTGGCCAGCGCGTTGGCCGGCAGCTTCACGCCGCCGTTGATCCGAACGGTGACCTCGGCGTGCCAGCCGTCCGGGGTCAGCCCGACCTCCTCGACGCGGCCGACCGGCACCTCGTTGACCTTGACCCCGGCCTGCGGCACCAGGTCGAGCACGTCGGCGAACTGGACCTTCACGGTGTACGGGTGGTCGCCGAGGTCGGCGCCGCCGGGCAGCGGGACGTCGTAGATGCCGCCGAACGAGCAGCCGGACAGGGTCAGCGCCCCGGCCACGCCGGCGGCGACGAGCGCGAGTGCCTTCCTCACCGCGACGCCCCCGTTCCGTAGACGGTCTGGGCCAGCGGGAGCGGCAGCGGTGGCGGCTCGCCGTTCTGCAGCGCGTGCACGGTCTGCGCGACCGAGGGCAGCGGGACCGCCCCGTCCAGCAGCGGCGCGACCGAGCCGCACAGGTTGCCGAGCGCGTCCAGCGCCTTCGGGGTCTGCTTGAGCAGGTTGCAGATCATCACGATCGGCGGCTGGGTGAGCTCGTTGATGTTCGCCCGCGCGTCGAGCGTGCCGGACGAGCCGTTGTAGGCGTTGATGACGTTGTTCAGGCCCACCGGCGCGACGTCGAGGATCTCGGCGAGCGCGCTGCGCTGGTCCACCAGCACCTGGGTCACGCTGGCCAGCTTGTCCACGTTGGACTTGAGCCGGTCCTGGTGGGTGTTGATGAACTGCTGCACCGTCGCCAGCGTGGTGCCCAGCTGCTGCACCGTGGCGGCGAGGTTGTCCTTCTCCCCCGCCAGGTAGCCGGAGACGTCGGCGAGCCTGCTCTCGAACTGCCGCACCTGGTTGTCGCTCCGGGCCAGGGTGGTGGTGAAGTCGGCGAGGTTGCTGACCGTGGCGAACAGGTCGTCCTTGTTGCCCGCCAACGTCCGCGACGCCTGGCTCAGCTTGCTGATCGTGTCGTGCAGGGCCTGGCCGTTGCCGTCCACGTTCTGCGCGAGCGTGGTGAGCAGGTCCGACAGCGAGCCGTTGGAGTTGACCCCGTTCGGGCCGAGCGACTGGCTGATCTTGTCCAGGCTCTGGTAGAGCTGGTCGACCTCGACCGGCACCGCGGTCCGCTCGAGCGGGATCACGGCGCCCTCGCTGATCACCGGGCCACCGGTGTAGGCGGGAGCGAGCTGCACGTACCGGTCGCTGACCAGCGACGGCGCGACGATCGCGGCCTGCGCGTCGGCCGGGATCCGCACCGAGCGGTCGTACTCCATCTCGACCTTGACCCGGTCGCCCATCGGCTGGACCGCGGTCACCTTGCCCATGTCGACGCCGAGCACCCGCACGCTGTTGCCCACGTACAACCCGGTCGCACCGGTGAAGTAGGCGGTGACGTGCTTCCGGTCGGCGTCCTTGAGCGTCCACCACAGCACGCCGGCCACCACGAGACCGAGCACGCACGCCGCGGCGATGCCGCGCGCCAGTGAGCGTCCGAAACGGGTTTCCGTCATTTCTGGTTGCACCCCTCTTCGTTCAGGGGGCCGACCGACGGCAGGATCAGGCCGCAGATGTAGTTGTCGAACCAGTGGCCGTTGCCGACGGTGTTGGTGAACACGCGGATGTAGGGCGCGAAGCGGGCGATGCCCTGCGCCAGGGAGTCCTGGTTGCGCTGCAGCATCGCGGTCAGCTGGTCCAGTGAGGTCAGCACCGGGCCCAGCTGCGCGTCGTTGTCGCTCACCAGCCCCTGCAGCTGCCGGGACAGCTCCTGCGAACCCGTCAGCAGCGTCGAGATCGCCTGCTCCCGGGCGGCGACCTCCTGCAGCACCAGGTTCCCGTCGGACAGCAACCGGGTCAGCTGCTGGTCCCGGTCGGCCAGGGTCTGCGAGATCTGGTTCGTGTTCCGCAGCAGCTGGGACAGCTCGGTGTCCCGCTTGGCGATGGTGTCCGACAGCTGGGACAGGCCGTTGAGCGCCCCGCGCACGTTGTCCGGGGTGCCCGACAGCGTCTGCGACAGCACGTCGAACGACTGCGCCAGCTGGTCGGTGTCGATGTCGTTGACCGTGGTGGACAGGTCCCGGAACGCGTCGAGCACGTCGTAGGGCGCCAGGGTGCGTTCCTTGGGGATCGGCGTACCCGGGTCGAGCGCCTTCTCCCCCACCGGGTCCAGCGCCAGGTACTTCTGCCCGAGCAGCGTCTTGATCTTGATCGCCGCCGCGGTCTTGTCGCCCAGCCAGGTGTCCTTGACCTTGAACGTCACCTTCACCTGGGCGCCGTCCAGGTCCACGTCCGTGACCTTGCCGACCTTGACCCCGGCCACGCGCACCTCGTCGTCGGCCTTCAGGCCGGCCGCCTCGGTGAACTCGGCCTCGTAGGTGGTGCCGGCCCCGATGATCGGCAGGCTGTCGGCGTTCAGCGCGGCGATGAAGCCCAGCAGCATCAGCACGAGGCCGACGGCCGCGATGGGCACCGGGTTGCGGGACTGGAAGCTCCTCATGACCCGCACCGCTCACGGGTCGCCGGCAGGATCGGGATGTTGATCTCCTGGTTGATCAGCGGCGGCAGCGACACGCTCCCGCTCGCCGAGCAGAGGTAGAAGTTGAACCAGGAACCGTAGTCGGCCGTGCGCGCCAGCGTCGTGACCTTCTGCGGCAGGAACTGGATGAAGTGCTCCACCAGTGGCTCGCTGTCGTCGAGGTTCTGGGCCAGCCCGCCCAGCGCCGAGATGTCGTTCTTGAGCGGCTCGCGGGCGTGGTCGAGGAAGCCCGCGGTCGTGGTCGCCAGCCCGCCCAGCGCGTCGATCGCGTTGCCGATCGAATCGCGGTCCTGCGCCAGGCCGGTGGTCAGCTGCTGCAGCTTGTCGATCAGGTCGGTCAGCTGCGGGGTGTGCGCGTTGACCGCGTCCAGCACCGTGTTCAGGTTGGTCACCACCTGGCCGATCACCTGGTCCTTCTGGGCGATCGTGCTGGTCAGCGACGCGGTGTGGGCGAGCAGGCTGTCGATCGTGCCGCCCTCGCCCTGCAGGACCTGGATCAGCTCGTAGGACAGCTTGTTGACGTCCTCCGGGTTGAGCGCGCGGAACAGCGGCTTGAAGCCGTTGAACAGCTCGTCGAGGTCCAGCGCCGGTTTGGTGCGCTCGAGCGGGATCGTGCTGCCCGGCTTGAGCGTCTCGTTCTGGTCACCGGTGCCCTGGCCGAGCGAGAGGTACCGCTGCCCGACGAGGTTGCGGTACTTGATCTGCACGGTGACCCCGGCGGGCAGGCGGCGGCCCTGGTCGACCTCGAAGTCGATCTGCGCCTGGCGGCGGTCGACGATCTTGACGTTCGTGACCTGGCCGACCTTCACGCCGGCGATGCGGACGTCGTCACCGGGCAGCACGAGCGTGGCGTCGGTGAAGCGCGCGCTGTAGCCGGTGGTGTCCTGGGTGTTGATGTTGGCGATGCTGATGCCGAGGACCGCCGTGAACAACACGGTGATCACGATGAAGACCGTCAACTTGATCAGCGGCGCGAGCAGGCCCCTCACTGCACCGTCACCTCCGCCCCGCGGTAGAGCGGACCGACGAGCAGACCACTCCAGCCCGGCACGTCGGACGGCGCCATGCCGACCTGCGGGCCGACGAGCTGGGACAGGATCTCGAGTTCGGCGGCGCTGTTGGCCGGGTTGCCGCCCGCCGCGCCACCGCCGCCGTTGTAGCCACCGGCGTCGGCGATGGTGTTGGCCGGCTGGAGACCGTCACTGGCCGACCGCGAACCCGGGGTCGGCTGGGCGCCGTCCTTGATCGGCCCCTCCGGCGGGTACTGCGGGAACGGCTGCGGGAAGTCCTTGACGTTGTAGCAGCGCGGGCCCCGCTTGTCCTCGAAGCGAGGCTCGTCGCGGCCGGCCTTGTACGGCCCGCGCGAGGTGACGATCTCGATCGTCGCGTGCAGGCCGGGCTGGTTCGTGCCCTTGCCCAGAGCCTGGTCCACGTAGGGCACCAGTTCGGCCATCGACCCGAACAGGCACGGGTACTCCGGCGCGTACTTCGCCAGCAACTCTGCGGTGGGCCGCGAGTTCGCGGCGAAGCTGATCAGGTTGTTCGCATTCGCGCTCACGAACGATTCCAGGGTCTGCGAAGCGGCGGTCACGTTGCCGTAGAGGGCCTGCAGGTTCTGCTGCTCGTCGAAGATCGTCTTCGTGGTCGTCGACAGGTTGTCCAGCGTCTGCACCAGGTCCGGCGCCGAGTCGGACAGGTGGTCGGAGAACTTGGCCAGCTCGCGCAGGTTCTCCTGCAGCTGCGGCAGGTGCGGGTTCAGGTCGCCGACGTAGGTGCCCAGCTCGGACAGGGTCTGCCCGAGCGTCTCGCCGCGGCCCTCCAGGGCACTGGAGATCGCGGTCAGCGTGGCGGACAGCTTCTCCGGCTGCACGGCCTGCAGCACCGGCAGCAGGTCGTCCAGCGCCTGCGACAGCTGGACCGCGTTCTGCGTGCGGTCCTCCGGGATCACGTCACCGGCCGTGAGCGTCTTCGCCGACGGCTGCTTCGGGATCTCCAGGGAGACGTACCGCTCGCCGAACAGCGTCTTCGGCAGGAAGCGGGCGCTGACGTTCTCCGGGATCATCTTCGCCGACTCCGGGTCCAGCGCGAGGGTCAGCGTGGCGCCCTCGGCGTCCGCCTCGATCGACTTCACCGACCCGACGATCAGCCCGCGCACCTTGACGTCGGACTGCGGCAGCAGCTGGTTGCCGACCTCGCCCGCCTGCAGCTTCACGTCGACGGTCTTGGTGAACGCCTTGTTGTACATGGCGATCGACAGGGTCACGCCGCCCACCAGGACGGCGATCAGGAGCAGGCCCAGCAGCCTGCGGCGCAGGGTCACCACGGTGTCCTCACCCCGCGATCCGGACCGTCACCGAGGTCCCCCAGATGGCGAACCCGATGAAGAAGTTGATGATGGCGACCGTGACGATGCTCAGCCGCACCGCGCGGCCCACCGCCACACCCACGCCCGCCGGGCCGCCCGAGGCGCGGTACCCGAAGTAGCAGTGGGTCAGGATGATCACGACGCTGAATATCAGCACCTTGATGAACGAGTAGAAGACGTCCTGGGGAGGCAGGAACAGGTTGAAGTAGTGGTCGTACGTGCCCGCGGACTGGCCGTAGATGTAGATGACCACCAGTCGCGACGCCAGGTAGGACGACAGCAGGCCGATCACGTACAGCGGGATGACCGCGACGAACCCGGCGATGATCCGGGTGGTCACCAGGTACGGCAGACTCGGCACGCCCATCACCTCGAGCGCGTCGATCTCCTCCGAGATCCGCATCGCGCCCAGCTGGGCGGTGAACCCGGCGCCGACGGTCGCCGACAGCGCCAGGCCCGCGACCAGCGGCGCGATCTCGCGGGTGTTGAAGAACGCCGTCAGGAAGCCGGTGAACGCCGACGTGCCGATCGAGTTCAGGGCCGAGTAGCCCTGCAGGCCGACCAGCACACCGGTGAACAGCGTCAGGCCGATCATCACGCCGACCGTGCCGCCGATGACCGCCAGCGAACCCGAGCCGAAGCTCACCTCCGCCAGCAGCCGCAGGACCTCCTTGGTGTAGCGGCGGATCGTCCGCGGCGTCCACGCCAGCGCGCGGATGTAGAACGACATCTGATCGCCGAAGTTGTCCAGGACCTCGAGTGGACGGTGGGCGATCCGCTTCGCCGTCTGACCGATGCTCGCCATGATCAGCTCAGCTTTCCGGGGACGATCTGCAGGTAGATCAGCGTGATCACGAAGTTCACGACGAACAGCATCAGGAACGTGATGACGACGGACTGGTTCACCGCGTCGCCGACGCCCTTCGGGCCGCCGGACGGGTTCAGCCCGCGGTAGGCGGCGACCACGGCGGCGATGAACCCGAAGATCAACGCCTTGATCTCGCCGACCCACAGGTCGGGCAACTGCGCCAGCGCCGAGAAGCTCGCCAGGTACGCACCCGGCGTGCCGCCCTGCAGCACCACGTTGAAGAAGTAGCCGCCGAGCACGCCGATGACGCTGACCATGCCGTTGAGCAGCAGCGCGACGAGCATCGACGCGAGCACGCGCGGCACGATCAGCCGCTGCACCGCGGAGACGCCGAGCACCTCCATCGCGTCGATCTCCTCGCGGATGGTGCGCGCACCGATGTCCGCGCAGATCGCGCTGCCGCCGGCGCCCGCGACGAGCAGGGCGGTCACCAGCGGCGCGGCCTGCTGCACGGTCGCCAGCACGCTGCCGGCACCCGTGTAGGACTGGGCGCCCAGCTGGCGCGCGAGCGAGCCGAACTGCAGCGAGATGACCGCGCCGAACGGGATCGCGACCAAGGCGGTGGGCAGGATCGTCACGCTGGCGATGAACCAGGACTGCTGGATGAACTCACGCAGCTGGAACGGCCGCTGGAAGAACCCGCGGATGATGTCCAGCCCGAGGGCGAACAGCTTCCCGGTTTCACGCAACATTCCGATGCCGGGAACCTTGGCCGAGGTGGCCGACGAACTCATGCCTCACCGGCCCCCGGTCCACGCAACCGGTCGGTGGTCTCGGTTCTGCTCGGCCAGCCCGACTGCGGCATCCGGGCGATCTCCTCCTCGGAGAGCTGTCCCTGGTGGTGCGTCGGCAGCGGGGTGGTCACGGCCGCGTGCCGGCTGCCGGTGTGGACGGCGCGGCGCGGGCTGACACCGTAGTGCCGCTGCTCCTCGGGGGACAGGGACTCGATGATCCCCTCCTGCGCCGCCGGCGGCAGGGTGTGCAGGATCTTCATGACCCGGTCCTTGCGGCGGATGGCGCCCTGGCGGGTCGGCACACCCGGGGTCGGCTGCATCTGGGCGGGGATGCCGGAGACGTCCTCGACACCGCCCGCGTGGTGACCGGCCTCGAACATGGCGCGCTCCGCGGCCATCTGGGCGGTGTCCTTCTCCTCGGACATGCCGATCGGGCCGTCCATGCGGCCGTTGAGGAACTGCTTGACCACCGGCTCCTCGCTGGTCAGCAGCACCTCGCGCGGCCCGAACATGACCAGCTCCTTGCGGAACAGCATGCCCAGGTTGTCCGGCACCGTGCGGGCCAGGTTGATGTTGTGCGTGACGATCAGGAAGGTGGCGTCGATCTGCGCGTTCACGTCGATGAACAGCTGCGAGATGTAGGTGGTGCGCACCGGGTCCAGACCGGAGTCCGGCTCGTCGACCAGGATGATCTCCGGGTCCAGCACGAGGGCGCGGGCCAGGCCGGCGCGCTTGCGCATACCGCCGGAGATCTCACCGGGGAGCTTCTTCTCGGCACCGGCCAGACCGGTCATGTCGAGCTTTTCCAGGACGATCCGGCGGATCTCCGTCTCGGATTTCTTGGTGTGCTCGCGCAGCGGGAAGGCGACGTTGTCGTAGAGGTTCATCGACCCGAACAGCGCGCCGTCCTGGAACAGCACCCCGAACAGTTTTCGCGTTTCGTACAGCTTGTGCTCGCTGCACCGCACGATGTCGACGCCGTTGATGACGCACTTGCCCCGGTCGGGCTTGAGCAGCCCGATCATGGACTTGAGGAACACCGACTTACCGGTGCCCGACGGGCCGAGCATGACCGACACCTCGCCCGGAGGCAGCGTCAAGGTCACGTCCCGCCAAATGGTCTGCCGCCCGAAGGACTTGGTCAGACCCTCGATGACCACCTCGGCACCCATCGAACCTCCCGCAGCTCCGACGCCGTGGACAACACCCTGGCACACGCCTGCCCGGCGTCTTCAGGGTGCAACGAGTCAAGTCCCGAGCAGGTTACTCACCAGTTTTTCAAGCCACAATCCAGGTGAACGAAAAAAGCGGACCATCCTCGGAGGATGGTCCGCTTTTTCGTGATGCGGAATGCGCGAGTTACTTGACGCTGACCTTGGCGCCGGCAGCCTCGAGCTTCTCCTTGGCCGCGTTGGCGGCGTCCTTGTCGACCTTCTCCAGGAGCGGCTTCGGGGCGCCCTCGACGAGCTCCTTGGCCTCCTTCAGGCCCAGGCCGGAGACGACCTCGCGGACGACCTTGATGACCTGGATCTTCTTGTCGCCGGCACCCTCGAGGATGACGTCGAACTCGTCCTTCTCCTCCTCGGCCGGGGCGCCCGCGGCAGCGGCACCCGGGGCGGCCGCGACGGCGGCGACCGGGGCGGCGGCGGTGACGTCGAAGGTCTCCTCGAACTTCTTCACGAAGTCCGAGAGCTCCAGCAGGGTCAGCTCCTTGAACGCGTCGAGCAGTTCGTCGGTGCTCAGCTTCGCCATGATGGCGTTCCTTTCCTAACGGGTGGTACGGGGTGGGTGGTACTTCAGCTCTCGGCGGGTGCCTCGTCGCCCTGCTGCTTGTCGGCCAGGGCCTGCGCGAGGCGGGCGACCTGGGACGCCGGGGCCTGGAACAGTGCCGCGGCCTGGGACAGCTTGGCCTTGAACGCGCCGGCCGCCTTCGCGAGGAGAACCTCGCGGCTGTCGAGGTCGGCGATCTGGTTGACCTCGTCGACGGACAGCGGGCGGCCGTCCATGTAGCCGCCCTTGATGACCAGGGCGGCGTTGTCCTTGGCGAAGTTCTTCAGGGCCTTGGCGGCGTCGACCGGCTCACCCTGCACGAAGGCGATAGCGGTCGGGCCGACGAAGAGGTCCTGAAGACCCTCGATGCCGGCCTCTTCCGCGGCCCGCTGCACGAGGGTGTTCTTCGCGACCCGGTACTTGGCACTGGTGCCGAGAGCGCGGCGCAGCTGGGACAGCTGGGACACGGAGAGGCCGTTGTACTGCGTGATGACGGTGGCCGAGCTGTTGCGGAAGTGGTCCGCGATCTCGGCGACGGCCGCCACCTTGTCCGGCTTCGCCATGGGTCGCCTCCTCTCTTGGCTGGTTGTGACCGCCGGGTTCGAGGAGCCCCTGGAAGAAGAAAACGCCCACGCGCAGCAAGCACGGGGCGTTGGGGCACACACGTGGTGCGCCTGCCTCGTTCTTCCTGCGCGGGCCGCCCCCTCTTCGCGGGGCACTTCGCTTCACGCCGTGGAGACGTGAAGAACCAGCGGTCTTCGGTAGAACCGTCGTCCATCGTACCTGGTGGTTTTCGCAGGTGTCGCGGGGGCCGGGTTTCGCGGACCGTGCTGACTCGACCACGGGGCGGCAGGCATCATGGGCGGGTGGTGGAGCAGCGACCAGGCCAGCAGCCCGACGAGCCGTCCCGGAACGACCCCGCCGGGGCCGGTGGTCCCGGCGGGTCCGGCGGCGCCGGGGGTCCCGCTGGGCCGGGCGCCGGGGACGGCGGGGGTCCCGCTGGGCCGGGCGCCGGGGACGGCGGGGGTCCCGCTGGGCCGGGCGCCGGGGACGGCGGGGGTCCCGCTGGGCCGGGCGCCGGGGACGGTGGGGGTCCCGCTGGCGGCGCTGGCGCCAGGGGTGCCGGGGGCCCCGCTCGCGCCGGGCACGCCGGTGAGGGTGCCGGAGGCGCCGGCGAGGGTGCCACCTCGCCGCATGCCCAGCCTCCCGCCGGCGCGTTGCCGGCTCATGGATCGGCAGGCGATGGATCGACGGCCGGCGGTTCGGAAGGCAATGGAGCGGCAGTGGGCGGCCCAACGGCCGGTGGTTCGGTGCCCGGTGGTTTGCCGGCGGGCGGGGCCTCGCCGTCGACCGGCGGTTCGGCGGTCGAGCCCGTTCCCCCGCTGGATCCGGAGCAGCTGCGGCAGTTCCAGCAATTCCAGCAGTTCCAGGACTTCCTCCGCTACACCGAGGCCCAGCGCCAGGGGAACGGCCAGGTGGTCCCCGCGCAGAACGCCCCGGTCCAGAGCGCGCCCGGCTACGGCCCCCCGACGCAGCCCGGTCACGGCGGCCCCCCGATCCCCCCGCCCCCCTACGGCCAGCTCCAGGCCCCCCAACCACCCTCACCGAGGCCGAAGATCAAGGCCCCCCGCTGGGCGAAACGCCTGGCCGGCAAACTCCTGTCCGCGTTCCTGTTCCTGCTGGTCCTGGTGATCGCCGGGACGCTGGCGTACCGCCACTTCTTCCCCGAGGACGACCCGGACCTCCCCGCCTCCCAAACCGGCGGCGGCACCTACCACACGAACAAGATCTTCTCGACCCAACCGTACGAAGCGGTCCGGATGGTCTACGCCCAGATTGCCCAGAACCGGCCGGACCTCGCCTGCGGCTCGTTCGACATCCCGGTGCAGCAGAAGTTCGCCGAGGACCTCGGGTATCCCGACTGCCAGCAGGCGGTCTTCGCTTTGAAGCGGCAAGTCACCAACGCCAACGACTACGCCGAGTCGATCCCGAGCTCGGTCTCCGAACCGCCTCCCGGCGATACGTTGACGATCGACTCGTGCCGGTTCACCATCCGGGGCGGGCCCGCGCTCGGCACGTTCACGGTGCAGCGCGTGGACAAGGGCCAGTGGCTCATCACCGGGCACCGGTCCGGCCCCAACCCGTGCCCGGCACCGAGTGCCGGGTCGAGTCCGGCGACCCCCACCAGCCGATAGCAAAGAAGGGCCCCGGCGCGTCAGCGCCGGGGCCCTTCGTCAGCTACAGCCGGGAATCAGGCGGTCGCGTCCTCGGAGAGCAGGTTGCGCGTCCGGGACGGGTCGACCGGGATGCCGCGCCCCATGGTGGTCGAGACGACGACCTTCTTCACGTACCGGCCCTTCGCGGCGGAGGGCTTGGCCCGCAGGATCTCGTCCAGCGCGGCGGCGTAGTTCTCCACCAGCTTCTCGACCTCGAAGGACGCCTTGCCGATCACCAGGTGCAGGTTGGCCTGCTTGTCGACCCGGAAGTCGATCTTGCCGCCCTTGATCTCGGTGACCGCCTTGGCCACGTCGGGCGTCACGGTGCCGCTCTTGGGGTTCGGCATCAGGCCACGCGGACCCAGGATGCGGGCGATCCGCCCGACCTTCGCCATCTGGTCCGGCGTCGCGACAGCGGCGTCGAAGTCGAGCCAGCCACCCTGGATTCGCTCGATCAGGTCGTCGCTGCCGACGGCGTCCGCACCGGCGGCCTCGGCCTGCGCGGCCTTGTCGCCAACGGCGAACGCGATGACGCGGACGGTCTTACCGGTACCGTGCGGCAGGTTCACGGTGCCGCGGACCATCTGGTCGGCCTTGCGGGGGTCGACGCCGAGGCGCATCGCGACCTCGACCGTCTCGTCCATCTTGGACTTGGAGAGTTCCTTCGCGAGCTTGACGGCCTCCAGCGGCGCGTACAGCCGCGTGCGGTCCACCTGCTCAGCGGTCTGGCGGTAGACCTTGCTGCGCTTTGCCATGTCTGTCCTTAGCTAGAAATGTGGATCAGTTGTGGTGCGAGCCAGCGCCTGGCTCTCCCACGGTGAGCCCCGAGGGGGCTTATTCGACCGTGATGCCCATCGACCGCGCGGTGCCGGCGATGATCTTCGCGGCCTGGTCGATGTCGTTGGCGTTGAGGTCCGACTTCTTGGTCTCGGCGATCTCGCGCACCTGGTCCCAGGTCACCTTGGCGACCTTGGTCTTGTGCGGCTCGGCCGAGCCCTTGTCGACGCCCGCGGCCTTCAGCAGCAGCTTCGCGGCCGGCGGCGTCTTCAGCTTGAAGTCGAACGACCGGTCTTCGTACACGGAGATCTCGACCGGCACCACGTTGCCGCGCTGCGACTCGGTCGCGGCGTTGTAGGCCTTGCAGAACTCCATGATGTTGACGCCGTGCTGACCCAGCGCGGGGCCGACCGGCGGAGCCGGGTTCGCGGCACCCGCCTGAATCTGCAGCTTGATGATCGCTGCAAGCTTCTTCTTCTTGGGTGGCATTCCTAGTTCCTATTCAGTACCGAGTACCCCACGCGCCTGCCTGCGCGCGAGGGCCAACGATCCAGTGTACTGGGTCGTCAGATCTTGGCGACCTGCGTGAACGACAACTCGACCGGCGTCTCGCGGCCGAAGATCGACACCAGGACCTTCAACTTCTGCGCGTCCGCGTTGACCTCGCTGATCGTCGCGGGCAGCGTGGCGAACGGGCCGTCCATGACGGTGACCGACTCGCCGACCTCGAAGTCGACCTCGACCGCGGGCGCGCCCAGGGCGGCCTCCGCCGAGGCGGCCTCGCCCTTGGCCTTCGCCGGTGCGGCCTTGTCGACCTTCGGGGCCAGGAACTTGAGCACGTCGTCGATCGTCAGCGGGGACGGCTTCGACGTCGCGCCCACGAAACCGGTGACGCCGGGCGTGTTGCGGACCGCGCTCCAGGAGGCGTCGTTGAGCTCCATGCGGACCAGGATGTAACCGGGCAGCACCTTGCGCTGCACCAGCTTGCGCTGGCCGTTCTTGTTGATCTCGGTGACCTCTTCGGTCGGCACCTCGATCTGGAAGATGTAGTCCTCGACGTCCAGCGTCTGGGTACGGGTCTGGAGGTTGTTCTTGACCTTGTTCTCGTACCCGGCGTAGGAGTGCACGACGTACCACTCGCCCGGCAGGGAGCTGAGCTCCTTGCGCATCTTCTCGACCGGGTCCTCGTCGTCGTCCTCGGCCGGAGCGGCCTCGGTCTCGACGGCGGCCTCGGCCTCGGTCTCGCCTGCGTCCTCGGGCTCGGCCTCCGCGCTGTCGGTGTCGAGTCCGGCAGCCGCGGTGCCGGCGTCCTGGTCGGACACGGCGGCCTCGTCGTCCGCCACGGTGGCCGCCTCGACCGGCTCGTCGTACTCGTCGCCGGCTGCGACGCCGTTCTCGGAGGTCACGTTCCGTCCTCTCACTTGATCGCTTGTCGTGTCCGTGCCGGCCCCGCAGACGCGCTCAGCCGAACAGCCAGAACACGCCCTTGCGGAACGCGAAGTCCAGCAACGAGACCAGCGCGACCATGAAGGCCACGAAGACCAGCACCACCGTGGTGTAGGTGATCATCTGCTTGCGGGTCGGCCAGATGACCTTGCGCAGCTCCGCCCACACCTCGCGGATGAACCGCACCAGCCGGGCGAACAGCGACGGCTTCTTGTCCTTGCGGGTCCGCTTCGGGGTCGCGCGACCCTTCTTGACCTCGCCCGCCTTGGACTTGCCCTCGACGGCCGGAGCGCCCGCGGACGCCTTGCCCGCCGGACGCGCCTTGTCACCGTCCTTGGCCGCCTTGCCCGCAGGGCGCGCGGAGGCGCGACGTTCGCGCCGCGCCGCGGCCGTGACCGGGCGGGCAGTCCGCTTGGACTCCTGCTCCTGGTCCTTGCCGCCGGCGTCGTTGTCGCTCACGACCACTCCTCCGCTCAGGCACCTACTTCGACGCAGGGGTGACAGGACTTGAACCTGCAACCTGCGGTTTTGGAGACCGCTGCTCTGCCAATTGAGCTACACCCCTTCGAGCAATCCAGCCGCTCGCTGGACGCCCTTGACCCTCCCCGCATGCCCTGCGGGGTCAAGCGCCGGACGTTCCAAGTTCGGAAGTCTACGGCAAGCCCCGAACAGGCCCGCAACCGAGGGGCGCAGAACCGCTCCCGCGTGCTTCTCGACACACGCGACGTGCGAACATGAAGGCCATGAGCGCACCCGCAACCGTCACTGCCCGCTCCCGCATCTCGGCCCGCATCGCCGGCATCACGCCGTCGGCCACCCTCGCCGTCGACGCGAAGGCGAAGGAGCTGAAGGCGCAGGGCCGCCCGGTGATCGGCTTCGGTGCGGGGCAGCCGGACTTCCCGACCCCGGACTACGTCGTCGAGGCGGCCGCGAAGGCCGTCCACGACCGGGTCAACCACGGTTACACCGCGGCCGGCGGCCTGCCCGAGCTGAAGGAGGCCATCGCGGCGAAGACGCTGCGCGACTCCGGCTTCGCCATCGAGGCCAGCCAGGTCCTGGTCACCAACGGCGGCAAGCAGGCCGTCTACTCGGCGTTCGCGACGCTGTGCGACCCGGGCGACGAGGTCCTGCTGCTGGCGCCGTACTGGACCACCTACCCCGAGTCGATCAAGCTGGCCGGCGGCGTGCCGGTGCAGGTCACCGCCGACGAGTCGACCGGCTACCGGGTCACCGTGGACCAGCTCGAGGCCGCGCGCACCGACCGCACGAAGGTGCTGTTGTTCAACTCGCCGTCCAACCCGACCGGCGCGGTCTACACCCGGGAGCAGATCGAGGCCATCGGCAAGTGGGCCTACGAGCACGGCATCTGGGTGGTCACCGACGAGATCTACGAGCACCTGACCTACGACGGCGCCGAGAACCACTCGATGCCGGTCGTGGTGCCGGAGCTGGCCGACCAGACGCTGGTCCTCAACGGTGTCGCCAAGACCTACTCGATGACCGGGTGGCGCGTGGGCTGGATCGCCGGCCCGAAGGACGTGATCAAGGCGGCGACGGGCTACCAGTCGCACCTGTGCGGCAACGTGTCGAACGTCGCGCAGCGGGCCGCGCTGGCCGCGGTCGCCGGGCCGCTGGACGTCGTCGCCGAGATGCGCGCCGCGTTCGACACCCGCCGGAAGAAGATCGTCTCGCTGCTGTCGGACATCCCCGGTGTCGAGTGCCCGACGCCGGAGGGCGCCTTCTACGCGTACCCGTCGTTCAAGGAGATCCTGGGCAAGGAGATCCGCGGCGAGAAGCCGTCCGACACGCTCGAGCTGGCCGACCTGATCCTGCGCGAGGCCGACGTCGCGGCGGTGCCCGGTGAGGCCTTCGGCACGCCCGGCTACTTCCGGTTCTCCTACGCGCTGGCCGAGTCCGACCTCGTCGAGGGCGTGCAGCGGATCGCCGCCCTGCTGTCCGAGGCGAAGTAACCCGATCCGCGTAACCGCAGCGCCACTTCCGCAGTCCGGAAGTGGCGCTTCGGCTTTTTCGGGGTAGCCGGGTCGGGTGGGGAAGAAGGTACTGATCGGGGTGGTGGTGGCCGCGCTCGTCGGCGCGGCGGCCGCCGGTGTGGTGTTCTGGCGCAGCGGCCACGGCGATTCCGCCGAGCCGCCGAAGCCGCCCGGTTCGGTGCTCGGCCCCGGCACGGGCCGGTACGTCGCGCTCGGCGACTCGTACACGTCGTCCCCGCGAACCGGTGCCCCGGCGGGCACCCCGGCCGGCTGCGCGCGTTCGGACAACAACTACCCGCACCTGGTGGCCGCGGAGATCCGGCCCGCGTCGTTCGCGGACGTCAGCTGCGGCGGCGCGACGACCCAGCAGCTGACGGAGCCCCAGACGACGCCCGACGGGATCAACCCGCCCCAGCTCGACGCGGTGACACCGGACACGACGCTGGTGACGCTCGGGATGGGTGGCAACGACGTCGGCCTCGTGGGCCTCGCGCGGGACTGCCTGACGACGAACCGGGCGGTGTCGTTGTGCAAGCCGCGGCTGACCGCAGGGGGCCACGACGAGCTGGCGGACCGGATCACGGCGACGGCGCCGAAGATCCGGGCGGCGTTGCAGGAGATCCACTCGCGGGCTCCGCGGGCGCGGGTGATCGTGGTGGGGTACCCGACCGCCCTGCCGGATGGCACCGGGTGCTGGCCGTTCCTGCCGATCGGGCCGGACGACGTCGCTTACCTGCGCAGTTCGCTGTCCCGGCTGAACTCGATGCTGGCCACCGAGGCGAAGGCGAACCGGGCCGGGTACGCGGACACGGCGACGCCCAGCAAGGGGAAGGACATGTGCGCGAAGGCGCGGGTGAAGTGGGTGGAGGACGCGGTGCCCTCGTCTCCCGCGATGGAGCTGCATCCCAACGCGGTCGGGGAGCGCGGGATGGCGGACGTGGTGCTGGATCTGCTGGACTAGCGCTGAAAACTGCCCGAGGTTGTCGACAGTCTGGGCTGAGAAGGACCTGGTCAGGCGCGCGAACCGGCGAAATGTACCTGCGTCGCTACCGGCATCACCAGATCGGCCACTCGAGCGAACGCGTCAACGACCGACAGCAGTAGCACAACCAGCGGGCCGGGACGGGTCACTGATCGAGGTCGAAGGCCAGCCGGATCGCTTCGGTCAGTTCGCGTTCCTGCTCGGGCAGCAGGCGGCCGATCTGCTTGCCCAGCGCGGACTTCCGGATGGTCTGGATGTTGTCGCAGCTGATCACGCTGTCGTGGTCGAGGCCGTTCCGCTTGCCGACGGGGACCTCGGTCGACAGGCCGCGGATCGTGCTCGTGATCGGGGCGATCGTGACACGGGTCAGGTGCGGGCGGATCAACTCGCGGGTCAGCACCAGCACCGGCCGCACCTTGTCGAGCCGGGCGGTGTGGATCGGGCGCATCAGTCCAGGTCGTCCAAGGGGGCGGCGTGCTCTTCGATCCCGTCCAGGTCGTCCGGCACGCCGCCCGTCAGCAGTGCGATGTCGCGCTCGGCGATGAACCGCCTGCGCTCCCGCTCCAGAGCGCGGAAGACGAGGTCGGCACGGCTCGAGGCCTTGCCTTCCTCCACCACGTGGTCGATGAACGACACCAGCTCGTCGGGCAGACGAACGGCGATCTGCTTGGTCATACCACTACGGTACCAGTTTGGGATGCAACCCATCGTCAGCGGACGACGGCCTGGGCCTTCCCGAGGACCGTCTTGCCGGCGAACTTCGCGGTGATGTCCACGCGGGCGCGACCGTCCTCGCGGACCTCGGCGACGTTGCCGGTGAACTCGACGTCCGCTCCCTCGGGCGGGACCACCACCGGCCGCGTGAACCGGACGCTGTACTCGACCAGCTTCCCCGGGTCGCCCAGCCAGTCGGTGACCAGCCGTCCGCCCAGCGCCATCGTGAGCATCCCGTGCGCGATCACGTCGGGCAGCCCGACCTCCTTCGCGAACCGCTCGTTCCAGTGGATCGGGTTGAAGTCCAGCGACGCGCCGGCGTAGCGGACCAGCTGGTCACGCGTCACGTGCACCCGCAGCGGCGGCAGTTCCACGCCCTTTTCGTACCCCATCAGGCCCCCTCTCCCCGCACGACGAGCTGCGCCCTGGTCGTGCACACCAGCCGGCCGTCCGCGTCGACGATCTCGCCGCGCACGGTCAGGAAGTCGTTGCCGGCCCGGGCCATGATGTCCTCGACCGTCGTGGTGATGCGCAGCACGTCACCGGCGTGCACCGGGCGCGCGTAGGTGAAGCTCTGGGCGCCGTGCACCATCCGGCTGTAGTCCAGTCCCAGCTCCGGGTCCTCGGCGATGGCGTTGATCGCGTCGAGGTTGATCACCGTGAGGAACGTGGGCGGCGCGATGACGTCCGGGTAGCCGGCCGCGCGGGCCGCCTCCGGGTCGGTGTAGACGGGGTTCGCGTCGCCGATCGCGAGGGCGAACTCCCGGATCTTCTCGCGGCCGACTTCGTACGTGGAATCCGGCGGGTACGTCCGCCCGGTGAACGAGGGGTCCAAAGGCACCCGAGCAGCCTACCCACCGCCGTCGCGGCCCCGGACAGCACGAAGGCCGCCCCGGTGAACCGGAGCGGCCTTCGCGAAAACCTGAGGTGCTGGCGTCAGCGGGTTTCCTTGTGAACCCGGTGCGTACCGCAGTTCGGGCAGAACTTCTTCATCTCCAGGCGATCCGGGTCGTTGCGCCGGTTCTTCTTGGTGATGTAGTTGCGGTGCTTGCAGACCTCGCACGCCAGCGTGATCTTCGGTCGCACGTCGGTGGCAGCCACAGCAAAGCCTTTCTCTACACAACGAACCCCCCACAGGCGACGATAACCTCATCAGCCGCCCCATGTGGGGGTCCAGGGGGCTCTCCCCCTGGCGGGGGTTCGGGGGTCCGACCCCCGATGCAATGGCGAAGCGGAGCCGGCTCACGCAGTCCGTGAGCACAGTCCGCCCATCCGCGTAGCGGTGGCCGGACTTGAACCGGCGACACAGCGATTATGAGCCGCTTGCTCTACCGACTGAGCTACACCGCCTTGACCGGCCGTCAGGCTCCCCCGCCTGAGCGGGAGTGGCCTGCTGACCACCGAGCCCCAATACGGAATCGAACCGTAGACCTTCTCCTTACCATGGAGACGCTCTGCCGACTGAGCTATTGGGGCGAGTCCAACGCCTGAACGTTGAAGCCTCGAAGAGATTACATGGCCCACCGGGTACCTCCCGCAGGGGGGTCCCCTTTCACGTGAGCAGCGTCAGGACCGTCTCCATCTTCCGCCCGACCGACCGCGCGGTGCGGGCCTGAAGCCAGGCCTCCAGGCGGTCCTCGGCCAGCGGACGCGAGATCAGGTAGCCCTGGGCGACGTCGCAGCCCATCGCCTCCAGCTGGTCCCGCGCGACGTCCTCCTCGACGCCCTCGGCCACCACGGCCAGGCCCAGCGAGTGGCCCAGCTCGACGATCGAGCGCACCACGGCCAGGTCGCCGAGGTCGGTGCCCATGCCCAGCACGAAGCTCTTGTCGATCTTGACCTCGTCCACCGGCAGCTGCCGCAGGTAGGCCAGCGACGAGTAGCCGGTACCGAAGTCGTCGACCGCGAGCACGATCCCGAGACCGTGCAGCTCCCGCAGGATCGGCAGCGCCTTCTGCGGGTCGGCCATGACGCCGGACTCGGTGAGCTCGAACGTGAGCAGCTCGGGCGGCACGTCGAACTTGCGCAGCGCCTCGACGACCTTGCGCGGGAAGTCCTCGTCGGCCAGGTTCCGCACGGACAGGTTGACCGCGACCGAGATCCGCAGGCCCTCGTCCATCCACTTGCGGACCCGGATCAGCGACTGCTCGAGCACGAACCCGGTCAGCACGCCGACCAGGCCTGCGGCCTCGACGGCGGGCACGAACTCGTCCGGGTCGAGCCGGCCGAACTCGGGGTGCTGCCAGCGCACCAGCGCCTCCACGCCGAGCACCTGCTTGCTCGGCAGCGAGACCTTCGGCTGGTAGTGGACGCTGACCTGGCCCTCCTCGATGGCCTGCCGGAACTGGGTGACCATCTGGAACCGGCGCAGGAAGATCTGGCCCATGCTGGGCACGTACCCCCGGACCTCCTCGCCGCCGCGGGTGGCGCGGACGGCGACGTCGGCGCGCTGCAGCAGGGCGTCCACGTCACCGGCGTCGAGGGTGTCGTCATCGGCCGCGGAGGCGTACCCGACCATCGCGTTCGCCTCGACCGTCAGCCGGTCCACGGGGTAAGGCACGGACAGCTGGGCCCGCAGCAGTTCGGCGGCGTCGTGCACGCCCTCGTCGCACACGCCGGTGAGCAGCGCGGCGAAGGAGGCGCCCTCGAGCCGGGCCAGCGGCACGTCGGGGCCGAGCGCGTCGCGCAGGCGGCGCCCGGCGGCGATCACCATCCGGTCCGCCCAGGCGTAGCCGAGCGCGTCGCTGACGGCGGAGAACACGTCGAGGTCGATGCGCAGCACCACCGAGTCCGGGTGCTCGGCCAGCGGTTCGCGGGCGACCTGCCGGAAGCCGGGCCGGTTGAGCAGGCCGGTCAGCGGGTCGTGGTAGGCGTCGTGGCGCAGGGTCGCGAGCAGGCGGCGGTTGTCCAGCGCCGTCGCCAGGTGGCTCGCCATGGTGCCGAGCAGCTGCACGTCGTACTTGCCGAACCCGCGCCAGCGGGAGAGCCGGTCGTGGGCCTCGACCACGCCGAGCAGCTGGTTCGCGCTGCGCAGCGGGACGACGAGCGCCTCCTGCGCGCCGCGGACGAGCAGCCCGCCGGCGATGTCGCTGGTGGCCTCGGTGATGCGGAAGTGGCGCACGTGCGAACCGGGCAGGCGCAGCAACGGGTCGTCGGCGGGCAGGTCGGCCGAGGGCATCGGCTCCCCCGCCACGACGGCCCGCATGTCGGCGGTGGGTTCGAGCCGCAGCCGCAGCACGACACGCCCGGCGGAGAGCTGGTCCTTGATGCGCTCGGCGATGGTCTGCCACTCGCTGACGTTCACCCCGGCGGCCAGGTCGTCGGCGCCGCTGGCCGGACGCGCCGCGGCCTGCTGGCCGGACCGGGCGACCATCAGGCTCACGTCGGAGAGCGCTTCCATGTCCCGCTGCTCGCGCAGCAGGTCGGAGTAGGCCCAGTAGAGCGCGGACAGCCCGGCGAACACGGCGAGCACCAGCGGCCACGCGTTGGCCGAGCCGGCGATCACCAGGTAACCGCTCAGGCCGACCGAGGCGTTGACGAACCCGACGACGAGGATGCGGCCGGTGAGCCGCAGCGCGGTGCCGATCCGCATCCGGCGGCGCAGCACGCGGACGGCGGCCAGCGCCAGCAGGGTGCTCGTCAGCGGCGCGGTCAGCGTGCCGGCGAGCGCCGCGGGCCAGGTCATCTCGGTCGTGCCCATGATCCGCTCGACCAGCCCGGCGACCGCGAACGCGCTGGTGATCTCGAGCAGGAAGGCGCCGGCGTTGTAGAGCACCCGGCCGGAGACGCGGCGCACGACGAGCGTGCTGATCCCGGCCACCAGGTGCGCGGCGAGCACGACCTCGTACGGCGCGACGAAGAAGCCGATGACCAGCGGGATCTCGGTGAAGGAGATGGTCCAGGAGATGCCGGACCGGACGTCGACGTTGATGCCGAGCTGCTCGGCGAGCAGGAACGACAGGGCCAGCACCGGGCCGATCCACCAGAGCTTCGCCGAGCCGTGGAACGGCAGCCACAGCGAGACGGCGGCGGCGGTGAGCACACCGACGGAGAAGACGGTCAGCGTGTAGACCCGGAAGCGGCGCTCGTCCGCTCGCGCCTCGGCACCACCAGCATTGGCGGCTGCCGCCGGGATGGGGCCGTCGGGCCTGCCATCGGAGTCCGGCATGCAACCTCCTTCCACCCATTCGCCCCAGTGCGCCCGCCTGTACTCATCGCGCACGAGATGGTGATCTCTGTGCGAATGAGGGGATCACTGTACCCCGGAGGGCGTACTTCGGCCTCGTTCCGGCCGCCATGACATCACCTCATAGTTAACAACGCGCCAACTACGGTGACCAGCGGAGACTTCCGGGTGACGTGATCTTTCCGACGATCGCTCCGGGTAATCGGCGTTAAGCGCCACTCCCCCGCTACCACGCGTTCGCCCCGCCTCTCGGTGCTGCACTCCTTCGCACGTGTCGCGATTCCCCACCGAACGCGATTACGAGGGCCGATGACGCAGCGTGGTGTGGTGCATTACACCCCGGAAAACGTTTCCCGCAATGCGACGAGCGTCTCACTTCCAGCCGCCGGAACCGCTGGCACGAGGGCACCGGATTATTCCCCGACCCCGTCCGCTGCGAGCGAACTACCTGCGGAAACAAACTCGCCCTCGACAAAGTTGAGTTAGGCAGACTCAACCAGGTAGGGAGCAATCAGAATGACCGACACCAGGCTCCTCCCCGTTCTGCCCCTCGACGACGACGTGGTGCTGCCCGGCATGATCGTGCCGCTGGAGCTCGACGACCCCGAGACGCGGGCCGCGGTCGACTCCGCGCAGGCGAAAGCGCCGGGCGCCGCGTCGTTCCCGGGCATCCGATCGCTCCCGGCCGCCCAGGCCGAGGTCCTGATCGTGCCGAGGGTGCACGGGGAGTACGCCGAGCTGGGCACCGTCGCGACCATCGAGCGCGTCGGGCGCATTCCCGGCGGCAAGGCCGCCGTCCTGCTGCGGGCCACCCGCCGCGCGCGGGTCGGCGACAACGGCGACGGCCCCGGCGCGGCGCGCTGGGTGTACGCCGAGCCGGTCGCCGAGATCGCCGGCGAGCGGGCCCGCGCGCTGGCCGGCGAATACAAGACCGTCGTGATCTCGATCCTCCAGCAGCGCGGCGGCTGGCAGATGATCGACGCGGTGCAGCAGGTCGAGGACCCGTCGGCGATCGCCGACCTCGCCGGGAACTCGCCGTTCCTGAGCACCGAGCAGAAGCTGGACCTGTTGCGGGCGCTCGACGTCGCCGAGCGGCTGGACAAGGCGCTGGAGTGGAGCCGGGAGTACCTGGCCGAGCTCGAGGTCACCGACACCATCCGCAAGGACGTCGCCGAGGGCATGGAGAAGCAGCAGAAGGAATTCCTGCTGCGCCGCCAGCTGGAGGCGATCCGCAAGGAACTGGGCGAGCTGGACGGCACCGCCGACTCCGACGACTACCGCACCCGCGTGGAGAAGGCCGGCCTGCCGGAGCACGTCCGCACGGCCGCGCTGGCCGAGGTCGAGAAGCTGGAGCGCACCTCCGAGCAGTCCCCCGAGGGCGGCTGGATCCGCACGTGGCTGGACACCGTCCTGGAGCTGCCTTGGACTTCACGAACGACCGACCGCTATGACATCGCGGCGGCGCGGGCCGTGCTCGACGCCGACCACGCGGGCCTGGACGACGTGAAGGAACGCATCATCGAGTACCTGGCCGTGCGCGCCCGGCGCGCCGAGAGCGGTCAGGGGCAGGTCGGCGGCCGGCACTCCGGAGCCGTGCTGGCGCTGGTCGGCCCTCCGGGTGTCGGCAAGACGTCGCTCGGTGAATCCGTCGCCCGGGCGATGGGGCGCAAGTTCGTCCGCGTCGCGCTCGGCGGTGTCCGGGACGAGGCGGAGATCCGCGGCCACCGGCGCACCTACGTCGGCGCGCTGCCCGGCCGGATCGTCCGCGCGATCAAGGAGGCCGGGTCGATGAACCCGGTCGTCCTGCTCGACGAGGTGGACAAGGTGGGCGCGGACTACCGCGGCGACCCGACCGCGGCGCTGCTGGAGGTGCTCGACCCCGAGCAGAACCACACGTTCCGCGACCACTACCTCGAGGTCGAGCTGGACCTGTCGGACGTGGTGTTCCTCGCCACGGCCAACGCGCTGGAGACCATCCCCGGCCCGCTGCTGGACCGGATGGAGCTGGTGACGCTGGACGGCTACACCGAGCACGAGAAGGTCGTCATCGGCCGCGACCACCTGCTGCCGCGCGAGCTGGAGCGGGCCGGGCTGGGCCGCGACGACGTGCGGTTCACCGACGCGGCGCTGAGCCGGATCGCCGCCGAGTACACCCGCGAGGCGGGCGTGCGCGACGCGAACCGGACGATCGCGAAGGTGCTGCGCAAGATCGCGACCCGGGTCGCGCTGGCGGAGGCGACGCTGCCGGTGACCGTCGACGCGGCGGACCTGGAGCGCTACCTCGGCCGGCCGCGGCACCTGCCGGAGTCGGCGCTGCCCGCCTCGACCCAGCGGACCGCGACGCCGGGCGTGGCGACCGGTCTGGCCGTGACCGGCGCGGGCGGGGACGTCCTCTACATCGAGGCGTCGCTGGCCGATCCCGAGTCGGGCAGCTCCGGGCTCACGCTCACCGGTCAGCTGGGTGACGTGATGAAGGAGTCGGTGCAGATCGCGCTGTCCTACCTGCGCTCGCACGGCGCCGAACTGGAACTGCCGGTCGGCGACCTGAAGGACCGGGGCGTGCACGTCCACGTCCCCGCGGGCGCGGTGCCCAAGGACGGCCCGTCGGCGGGCATCACGATGACCACCGCGCTGGCGTCGCTGCTGTCCGGCCGCGTGGTGCGGGCCGACGTGGCGATGACCGGTGAGGTGTCGCTGACCGGGCGCGTCCTGCCGATCGGCGGGGTCAAGCAGAAGCTGCTGGCCGCGCACCGGGCCGGGATGAAGACGGTGATCATCCCGCAGCGCAACGAGCCGGACCTCGACGACGTCCCCGCGGACGTGCTGGCCCAGCTCGACGTGCACCCGGTGTCGAACGTCCGAGAGGTTCTCGACCTGGCGCTGGCGCCGGCCACCACCCCCGTGGCCCGTGCCGCCTGACGCCCTCCGGAGAGGCCGCCCTCCTTCCCCCGGGAGGGCGGCCTCTTGTTTCACGCCCGTGCGCGGGCGCGCAGCCGGGTGACGACGAACACGGCGAGCGCGACGACGACCGCCGCGATCACGACGTACTGGAAGATCCCGGCGTAGTCGTTCACCACGTGCCAGTTCGCGCCGAGCAGGTAGCCGGCGACGACGAAGATCGTGTTCCAGATCAGGCTGCCCAGCGCGGTGAGCACGAGGAATCGGCCGAACGGCATCCGCTCGATCCCCGCCGGCAGTGAGATGAGGCTGCGGAAGATCGGAACCATCCGGCCGAAGAACACCGCCTTGGTGCCGTGCCGGGCGAACCACGCCTCGGTGCGGTCGAAGTCGGAGGACTTGACCAGCGGGACGCGCAGCAGCAGCGCGCGGGTGCGCTCGCGGCCGAGCCACGCGCCCAGGCAGTAGACGATGATCGCGCCGGCGACCGAGCCGAACGTGGTCCAGGCCAGCGCGCCGAGCAGGCTGAACGTGCCCTGGCTCGCGGAGAACCCGGCGAGCGGCAGCACGAGTTCGCTGGGGATGGGCGGGAACAGGTTGTCCAGGCCGACGATGACGGCCGCGCCCGGGCCGCCGAGCGAGTCCATGAGCGAGACGGCCCAGCCCGCGAGTCCCCCGAGCGGTTCGGCCTGTGCGAGGTGAAGATCCATGGCTCGAAGGTAGGAATCCCGTGGCGGCGGGACCATGCGGTGCGGCACCCGGTCGTCCTGCGGAAAACCTCAGTACCGGCCCGGCGGAACCCGGCTAGCCTCGGATCATGCCCACTGTGGACCTGCGCCGGGCGTCGCGCGTGACGGCGGGGCTCGCACTCGGTGCGCTGTCGGCGTTCATCGAGGCGGTCTTCGTCGTGCTCGCCACGCTGGTGTCGGTGGTGCCTGCCGCGCGGTCCGCGGTGTTCCGGGCCACCCGGTGGTTCGCGGAGCTGGAACGGTCCCGGCTGCGCGGCTACCTGGACCAGGCGACCTCGGACGACTACGGGGACTGGCGTGCGCTGCGGTACCTGGGGGCGCGCAGTGTGGTGGGCGGTCTGGGCGCGGGCGTGTTCGCGCTCATCGGGCTGGGGCTGGCGACGGCGGCGATCACGGTGTGGCAGCTGTTGACCGGGCAGCCGCTCGGCGAGGACGACGACTGGTACGACGTGCCCGGGCTGCTGCTGATGGGCGCACTGCTGATCTTCCTCGCGGTGCAGGGGCTCATCGGCGTCGCCGCGCTGGAGCGGCGGCTGGCGCACCACTTCTCCGGGCCCACGAAACAGGAACGGTTGCAGCGCCGGGTCGACGCGCTGACGCACAGCCGCGCCGAGGTGGTCGAGGCGGTCAACGACGAGCGGCGGCGCATCGAGCGCGACCTGCACGACGGGGTGCAGCAGCGGATCGTGTCACTGGGCATGCTGCTCGGGCGGGCGCGGCGGGCGCGGGACGCGGAGCGGGCCTCGGCGCTGTTGCGGCAGGCGCACGAGGAGACGCAGCTGGCGTTGCAGGAACTGCGGGACGTGGCGTGGCGGGTGTACCCGATCGCGCTGGACGAAGGCGGGCTCGGCACGGCTTTGGAGGCGCTCGCCGAGCGGTCGAGCCTGCCGGTCGAGCTGCGGTGCGCGCTGGACGCGCGGGTGGACCCGGCGACCGAGACGGTGGCCTACTTCGTGGCCTCGGAGGCGGTGACGAACGCGATCAAGCACTCGGCCGCGAGCCGGATCGAGATCGCGGTGTCACGCTCCGGGCGGATGCTGTCCGTCAGCATCATCGACGACGGCGTCGGCGGGGCGTGCCCGTCCGGCAACGGCCTGTCCGGCCTGGCGCGCCGAGTCGGCGCGGCGGACGGCGTGTTCACAGTGGACAGTCCGGCCGGCGGGCCGACGGTGGTCCGGGCGGAGCTGCCGTGCGCGTGATCCTGGCCGAGGACTCGACGTTGCTGCGCGAAGGGCTGATCCGGCTGCTCGCGGAGGAGGGCCACGAGGTGCTGGCCGCGGTGGGCACCGCGGTGGAGTTGCTCGACGCGGTGTCCCGCCGGCAGCCCGACGTGGTGGTCACCGACATCCGGATGCCGCCGCACCACACCGACGAAGGCCTGCGGGCGGCGCTGGAGATCCGCCGGCGGTGGCCCGGCGTCGGGGTGCTGGTGCTGTCGCAGTACGTCGAGAAGCGGTACGCGACCGAGCTCATCACCGACGACGGCGGCCGGGTCGGCTACCTGCTGAAGGACCGGGTCATGCAGGTCGGCGAGTTCCTCGACGCCCTGGAGCGGGTCGGGTCCGGGGGTGCGGCGTTCGACCCGGAGGTCGTCCGGCGGCTGCTGGCGCGCACCACGCACGCCGACCCGCTCGCGACGCTGACCGCGCGCGAGAGCCAGGTGCTGGCGAAGATGGCGGAGGGGCAGACGAACGCGGGCATCGCGGCCGAGCTGTTCGTGTCGCAGTCCGCGGTGGAAAAGCACGTGAACGCGATCTTCGACAAGCTCGCGTTGAGCCGGACGAGCGGGTACAGCCGGCGGGTGCTGGCGGTGCTGCGGTACCTGGGGTCCTGACCGGCCGGCACCGCCGGTACCGCCGGAGCCGGTAGCCTCGATCTTGAGCCTGATTTGTCCGGATTTCCCCAGGAGGACCCTCGCATGTTCAAGCGGATGCTCAGCGCTTTCGCCGTCGGTGGGCCGTCGGTCGACACCGTGCTCGACTCGCCGCACTCGGCGCCCGGGCGGGTGCTCACCGGGGAGGTCCGCATCCGGGGCGGCAGCGCCGACGCGACCCTCGACCAGGTGGTGTTGTCGCTGGTCACGCGGGTCGAGATCGAGCGCGGCGGGCACGAGTCCGCGGCCACCGGGGAGTTCCACCGGCAGCTCGCGCAGCAGGGCGTGCGCGTCCCGGCCGGGCAGCTCGTCACCGTTCCCTTCGACCTGCGGCTGCCGTGGGAAACGCCCATCACCGCGGTCGGCGACACGCCCCTGCACGGCATGGCGGTCGGCGTGCGGACGGAACTCGTCATCGCGGGCGCGCCGGACAAGGGTGACCTCGACCCGGTCCACGTGCACCCCCTCCCCTCGCAGGACCGGGTGCTCGACGCGTTCGGCGAGCTCGGCTTCCGCTTCCGCACGGCCGACGTGGAGGCCGGCCGGCTCTCCGGCGTCCGGCAGGAGCTGGGCTTCTACCAGGAGATCGAGTTCTTCCCGCCCGCCGGGTTCGCCGGGCGCGTCAACGAGGTCGAGCTGACGTTCGTCGCCGGGCCGCACGACCTCACCGTGGTCCTCGAGGCCGACCGGCGCGGCCCCTTCCGGCGGGCCGGTGGCGACTCATCCGGCCGCTTCCACCTCTCGCACGCCGAAGCGGAAAACGCCGACTGGACCGCGCTGATCGGCCAGTGGCTGAGCGAAACCGCCCAGCGCGGCGGGCAACCCGCGTTCGGCAACCCGGCGTTCGGCGGCCACCACCCCGGCCACCACGGGCGCGGCATGGGCGTCGGCGGCATGGTCGCCGGCGCGGCCGCGGGTGTCGTCGGCGGCATGATCATGGGCGAGATGCTGGAGGAAGCCTTCGAGGGCGACTTCGAGGAGTGATCACCGCACCCGGAAGTTCGCCATCATCATCATGTCCTCGTGCTCCAGGTTGTGGCAGTGCAGGACGTACTTCCCGCGGTAACCGTCGAAGTGGACGAGCACCTCGGCCTGGTCACCGCTGGCCAGGTCGACGGTGTCCTTCCACCCCCGCGTGTACCGGCCGGCGCCGAGCACCTGGAACGGCGCCAGGTGGACGTGCACCGGGTGCGGCACGTTCTGCGCCCGGAACCGCCACAGCTCGACCGAACCCAGCGTGGGCTCGGCCGCGACGGAACCGGCGCCGAACGGCTCCCCGTTGACCGTCCACAGTGTCATCCCGTGCTGCTCGGCCCCGCCGCGCCGGAAGGTGAACTCGCGCTCGGCCACCGCATCCGCGCGGGACAACGGCCGGACGTCGGCCAGTCGCGTTGGGACGGCGCTGTCGTCGGCGGCCCGGTGCGTGACCACGAACCGCATCACGCGCGCCGTCCCGTCCTCGCCGAGCCGGTTCACCAGCGTGACCTCTTCCCCCGGCGGGTAGCCGGAGAAGTCGACCACGACGTCGAACCGTTCGGCCTGCGCGATCTGCAGCTGGTCGTGCGCGACCGGCGCGGCCAGCAGCCCCTGGTCGCTGCCGATCTGCACGAACCCGGGTCCCGGCGGGTCCAGCGCGAGCCGGTACCGGCGCGCGTTGGAGGCGTTCAGGATCCGGAACCGGTAGCGCGCGGCGGCCACCTCCAGCACCGGCCACGGCGCGCCGTTCACCAGCACGCAATCGCCGAGCACGCCGCTCACGAAATCGCGGGTGACGCCCGGGTGGCCGAGCAGGGACGGGTCGGTCGAGGGGTAGGCGAACGAGCCGTCCTCGGCGAACGACCGGTCCGCGATCATCAGCGGCACCTCCCGCTCGCCGCGCGGCAGGGGCAGCGCGTCCTCCTCGTCGTCGCGGTGCAGGTGGAACCCGGCGAGGCCGCGGTAGACCTGCGGGCCCGTGAAGTCGGCCCGGTGGTCGTGATACCAGAGCGTCGCCGCCGGCTGGTCCAGCGGGTAGACGTACTCGCGCGCGGCGCCGGGTGCGACGAGGTCCAGCGGATAGCCGTCGTGTTCGGGCGGGGTCCGTCCGCCGTGCAGGTGGACCGCGACCGGCACGCCGAGCTCGTTGCGCTGCCGGACGACGGTGGTGCGCCCGCGGCGGGACTCCAGCGTGGGGCCGGGGAAGACGCCGTCGTACCCCCACACCGTCGTCCGCAGGCCGGGCAGGATCTCCACGGGCGCCGCGCGCTGGGTGATCTCGTAGTAGTCGGTGGTGGCGTCGGTGCGCACCGGTTCGAGCACCGGCGGCACCGGCAGCGGCACGGTGAACGGCTCGGGCAGGTTCGCCGTGCTGCGCAACAGGGTTCCGGCGCTGGACTCGGTCTCGGTGTTGGCGCCGCCGGCGGCACACCCGGCCAGCAGCAGTCCGCCCGCGGTGACGCGGAACAGGGTGCGCCGGGAAAGCGTCATGCGGCCCGACCGTAGGCGGGTCCGGCCCCCGGGTCGTCCGTCCGCTGTCGACGGAGGGGTCAACATCGGACGACTGTGCGGACGCGGTCCGCTGGCTATCCTCGGGGGGTGAGCGAGCGACAGCGCGTGCTCGCCGACGCCGCGCTCGGGATCGCGACCTCAGCGGTGGTCGCCGTCGCCATCGCGATGGACCTCGGCGGCGCGCGAGCACCGGACCCGGTGGCCTACCTGTTCGCGGCGGGCCTGGGCGCGCTCATGTTCGTGCGGCGCCGGTTCCCGGTACTCGCGCTGACGGCGACCGCGGCCGGGCTGCTCGCCTACTACGCGGCCGGCTACCCGCCGGTCGGGCTCGCGCTGCCCGTGTCGGCCGCGTTGTACTCGGCGGCCGAGGCGGGCCGCCCCGCGGTCGCGGCGGCGACGGCGGCGGGACTGGTGCTGGTCAGCACGTTCTTCCGGTTGCGGCAGGGCGAGAACCCGGACTACCTGCTCGGGTTCGAGCTGGCCTCGACGATCGGCCTGATGCTGAGTGCGATCACGCTGGGCAGCACGGTGCGCGCGACCCGCCTGCTGCGCGCCGAACAGCGCCGGACCGCGCGACAGGCCGCCGCGGAACGGGAGTGGGAGGCCCGGCGGCGGGTCGAGGAGGAACGGCTGCGCATCGCACGCGACCTGCACGACGTCGTCGGCCACACCCTCGCCGTGGTGTCGGTCCAGGCCAGCGTGGCCACCGAGGCGCTCGACGACGACCCCGCCGCGGTCCGCTCCGCGCTGGCCGCGATCCGCCGTGCCGGCGACGAAGCGGTCAACGACCTGCGCACCACCCTCGGCCTGCTGACCCGTGACGACGCCGGGCGCGCCCCCGCCGGCAGCCTGCGGCACCTGGACCCGCTGATCGCCTCGACCGCGCTGGACGTGACCGTGTCGACGGACGGCGATCCGGTCCCGCTGCCCGCGGTCGTCGACACCACGGCGTACCGGATCGTGCAGGAGGCCCTGACGAACTGCCTGCGTCACGCGCGGGCGAGCCGGGCCGAGGTCCGGCTCCGCTACGAACCGGACCGCCTCCGGATCAGCGTGCGCGACGACGGGGTGGGCGCCGAACTGCCCGTGCGCGGCGGGCACGGCCTCGACGGCATGCGCGAGCGCGCGGTGCTGCTGGGCGGTTCGGTGACGCTCGAGTCCCGTCCCGGCGCCGGGTTCCTGGTCGACGCGAGCCTGCCGGTGGAGCCGCGGTGATCCGGGTCGCGCTCGCCGATGACCAGCACCTGATGCGGGCCGGCCTGTCCGCGCTGCTGGCGCGCGCCGAGGACATCACGATCGTCGGCGAGGCCGCCGACGGTGCGGAAGCCGTCGAACTGGCGCACACCCGACGGCCGGACGTCGTGCTGATGGACATCCGGATGCCGCGCCTGGACGGCATCGAGGCGACCCGGCGGATCGTCGCGGACCCGCGGCTGCGTGCCGTGCGGGTCGTGGTGCTGACCACGTTCGACACCGACGAGCACATCCTCGACGCGATCCGCGCCGGCGCCTCGGGTTTCCTGCTGAAGAACACCGAACCCGCGGAGCTGCGGGCCGCGGTGCGCACGGTCGCCGGCGGTGAGGCGCTGTTGTCGCCCTCGGTGACCCGGCGGGTCATGGCCACGCTCGCCCGCGGGCACGCCCCGGCCGATCCCGCGCGCCTGGCCCGGCTGACCGAGCGGGAACGGGAGCTGCTCAGGGAGGTCGCCGCCGGGCGGTCCAACGACGAGATCGCGCAGCGGTTGTTCCTCAGCCCGGCCACCACGCGGACCTACGTCAGCCGCCTGCTGTCCAAACTGGACGCTCGTGACCGCGCCCAGCTGGTGCACATCGCCTACGAAACCGGCCTGGTCCGTCCCGGCGGCGCCTAGACTGATCACCGCCGGCAAGGGCAACGTCTTACACGAACTCGACCGCTTCCCGGCCGAGCGCGGGGCGACCACTGACCGAGTCACGCATTGCTCGCCCAGGAGGTGCGCCCCCATGCGGGACGCCAGACCGGCCCGGGGACCGCCGCCAGGCTCCGGAAGTGGCGGATGATCGCGTGGAGCCGCGGGTGCGGGTCCACGCGGCGGAAGATGAGGGACAGCGGGTAGGCGATCGCCGGGCCGGCGACCGGGACGCGGCGCAGGTCGTGGTGCGCCGGCCAGGTCAGGCGGTCGCGCGGGCTGACGAGGGTGGCCACGTCCGGCGAGTCGGCGAGGGTCTCCAGCAGCACCTCGACGCCGAAGTTCGGGCCCGCGCCGTCGATGCGCAGGTCCAGGTCGGCGGCGAGCTCGTCGTAGAACTCCGCCCATTCGCTCCGGGGTGCGATGCCCGGGACCCAGATCCGGTGGCCGCGCAGCTGCGCCGGCGTGACCGTCCGCGCGGCGGCGAGCGGGTGACCCGGGCCGACGAGGAGCTCCAGCGGGACGTCGAGCACGTGGGTCATCCGGACCTCCGGTGGCAGCGTGGCCGGGTCGGTGACCGTGCGGAACGAGGCGTCGATGTCGCCCGCCCGTACGGCGGCGGCCACGACGCGCGGATCGCCGGCCCGCAGGGTCACCACGTCGAGGTCCGTGTCCGGATGCGCCCGCCAGTAGTCGTGCAGGATGACGGCCTGTCCGGTGCGGAACCCGAGGACGTCGATCCGCAGGGCGCGCGAGTTCGGCCGGACCGCGCGGATGCCGCGCTCGACGCCCGCGACGACGGCCCGTGCGTGCGGCAGGAACGCCTGGCCGTCGAGCGTCAGCTCGACCCCGCGGGCGGTGCGGGTGAACAGGCGGACCTCCAGCTCACGCTCCAGTGCGGCGATCCGCTTCGAGACCGCCTGTTGTGTCACCCCCAGCTCGTCCGCGGCGTGTTGCAACTGCCCGAGCTCCGCCGCCCGGACGAACGACCGCACCGCTTCGGTATCCACCGAGCGAGCTTAGGGTTCCCGCCGATCGGGGTGGCCCGGCGGGCAACGGCGCTCGGCCCGGCGATCGCCGCCACCCACCGGCTGTGACCGAGATCTCGCCCTTCCGGTGCTTGCCGCCAAGATCTCTCCTGAGTTAGCACTCTTAGGGGGAGAGTGCTAACTGAAGAGCCGGTCCGAGGAGGCAGCTTGAGCAGCGCGCATCGTCCAGCGTGGAAGGCCCGATCTGTTTCGCACACCGCCGTGCGGCGGGACGATCCCGGCCGCCCGCTTCGCGTGGCGATGGTCGTCCCGCCCTACTTCGACGTTCCCCCGAAGGCCTACGGCGGGGTCGAGGCCGTGGTCGCCGACCTCGCCGACGCCCTCGTCGACCGCGGGCACTCGGTCACGCTCATCGGCGCCGGACGGCCCGGCACGAAGGCCCGGTTCGTCCCGGTGTGGGACCGCACGGTGCCCGAGCTGCTCGGCGAGCCCTACCCCGAGGTCATGCACGCCGTCGCCGCGCGCCGGGCCGTGCAGCGGCTCGCCGCGACCGGCGGTGTCGACGTCGTGCACGACCACACGCTCGCCGGCCCGCTCAACGCACCCGCCTACGGGGTGCCGACCGTGGTCACCGTGCACGGCCCGGTCGGCGAGGACATGGCGCGCTACTACTCGGAACTGGGCGACGACGTGCACCTGGTCGCCATCAGCGACCGGCAGCGCGAGCTGGCGCCGGGTCTGAACTGGATCGGCACCGTCCACAACGCACTGCGCCTGGCCGACTGGCCGTACGAGTCCGAAAAGGACGACTACGCGCTGTTCCTCGGCCGGTTCCACCCGGACAAGGCGCCACACCTCGCACTCGAAGCGGCGCACCGCGCGGGCCTGCGGCTGATCCTGGCCGGCAAGTGCGCCGAGCCCGTCGAGAAGGAGTACTTCGAGCGGGAGGTCCGGCCGCGGCTCACCGAGCACGACCACGTGTTCGGCGTCGCCGACGCGACCGCGAAGCGCGAACTGCTCGCCAAGGCCCGCTGCCTGCTCTTCCCGATCCAGTGGGAGGAACCGTTCGGCATGGTCATGATCGAGGCGATGGCGTGCGGCACCCCGGTGGTGGCGCTGCGGTCCGGTGCGGTGCCGGAGGTCGTCGTCGACGGCGTCACCGGCCTGGTCCGCGACGATCCGGCCGACCTGGTGCGGGCCCTGCACGACGTCCGGCACCTCGATCCGGCGAAGTGCCGGGCGCACGTCGCCGAGCACTTCGACATCGGCGGCCTCGGCGCCGGCTACGAGGCGGCCTACCGGCGCGCGGTCGAGGTCAGCAGCCTCCGGCGGGACTACGCGGCACTGGACTCCGCGCTCGACCGGGCGTACGACCAGATGGACAACGACGGGCCCGCCCTGCAGCCCTCCGGAGGACGGCCATGACGCCCGAGGCGTTCAACGCCGGCGAACCGGTCCCGGTGAGCAGCCCGGGCGGGACGGTCACGCTCGTCGAGGGCAGCACGTTCTGCCTGTCCGGCAACACCGGGGACATCCAGGCGGGCACCTCGCACGGCCTGTTCTTCCGCGACGCGCGGCTGCTCTCCCGCTGGGAGCTGCGTCTCGACGGGCAGACCCCGCACCCGCTGTCGGTCATCTCGCCGGAGGCGTTCGCCGCGCGGTTCGTGCTGCGCCGCAACCCCAAGCCGGGCCAGGCCGACAGCACCCTGCTGCTGGTGCGCGAACGCCTCGTCGGCGACGGCCTGCGGGAGACGATCACGTTGCGGAACCTGGGCCGGGAGAACACCGTGGCGACGCTGACCCTGCACGTCGACGCGGACTTCTCCGACCTGTTCGCGGTCAAGGAGGGCCGCCCCGCGCACGGCGGGGCGGACGCCACCGTCGCGGGCTCGGAACTGTTGCTGCGCGACCGGTCCGACGGCTCCCGCGGTCTGTCGGTGAGCGCCACCGCGGACCCGCTCGCCGCGCCCGGCGTGCTGAACTGGCGGGTCGTCGTGCCCGCGCACGGCGAATGGTCGACCGAGATCGTGGTGCAGCCGACGCTGGGCAACCGGCGGGTGCGGCCGCAGTTCGACCGCGGCGAAGAGGTCGAGACCAGCGGGCCCGCCCGCAAGATCCGCGCGTGGCGGGACGACAGCACGGTGATCGCGGCCGACGACCCGGTGCTCACGCAGGTGCTCAACCGCACCGAAAGCGACCTCGGCGCGCTGCAGATCCACGACAAGAGCCAGGACGGCCGTCCGTTCGTCGCGGCCGGCGCGCCGTGGTTCATGACCCTGTTCGGCCGCGACAGCCTGCTCACCGCGTGGATGGCGCTGCCGCTGGACGTCGGCCTCGCGCTGGGCACGCTGGAAACCCTGGCCGAACTGCAGGGCAAACGGGTCGACCCGCTCACCGAGGAGGAACCCGGGCGGATCCTGCACGAGCTGCGGCTCGGCCCGGACAGCGACCAGGTGCTCGGCGGCAGCCACTACTACGGCACGGTGGACGCCTCGCCGCTGTTCGTCATGCTGCTGGCCGAATGCTGGCGCTGGGGTGCCGGGGAAACCGCGGTGCGGGCGCTGCTCCCGGCCGCCGACGCCGCGCTGGAGTGGCTGGAGCGCTACGGCGACCGCGACGGCGACGGGTTCGTCGAATACCGGCGCGCGACCGACCGCGGCCTGCTCAACCAGGGCTGGAAGGACAGCTTCGACGGCATCAACGACGCGGCCGGGCGCCTGGGCACCACGCCGATCGCGCTGTGCGAGGTGCAGGGGTACGCCTACGCCGCCTGGCTGGCCCGCGCCGAACTGGCCGACGCGTTCAACGACCCGGCCACCGCGGCCCGGTGCCGGGAGCGGGCGCAGCGGTTGCGCGAGCGGTTCGCCGACGCGTTCTGGCTGCCGGACCAGGGCTGGTACGCCGTCGCGCTGGACGGGCGCAAGCAGCCGCTGGACGCGTTGACCAGCAACACGGCGCACTGCCTGTGGTCGGGCATCGCGACCGACGAGCACGCGGCCGTGCTGATCGACCGGCTCAACCGGCCGGAGATGGACAGCGGCTACGGGCTGCGGACGTTGTCCTCGGCGATGGGCGCCTACAACCCGATGAGCTACCACAACGGTTCGGTGTGGCCGCACGACACGGCGATCGCGGTGGCCGGGCTGCTGCGGTACGCGCACCTGCCGGGCGCCGTCGAGCTGGCGCAGCGGCTCGCGACCGGGCTGCTCGACGCGGCGGCCGCGTTCGGCGGGCGGCTGCCCGAGCTGTTCTGCGGCTTCTCGCGGTCGGAGTTCAGCCCGCCGATCCCGTACCCGACGTCGTGCTCGCCGCAGGCGTGGGCGAGCGCGGCGCCGCTGCTGCTCGTGCGGTCGTTCCTCGGGCTCGAACCGCACGTGCCGCAGCAGCGGCTGGTGGTCCGCCCGCACCTGCCGCGGCAGTGGGGGCGGGTGAGCCTGGCGGATCTGCGGCTGGGCGAGCTGACCGTGCAGGTCGAGGCGGATCACGAAGTGGCCAAGGTCCAGGGGCTGCCGGAGGGGTGGGACCTGCGCGTGGGCGGGTGATCGGCGTCGCACCCGGAAGGGTTGCTTTATTAGGTTAGCCTTGCTTGACTTGGCCCGCTTTGTCCAGTTCCGAAAGGTGGTGCCATGTCTCGCAGGGTTCGCCTGCCCCGACTTCGCTCGCTCGTGGCCGCATCGGTCGCGGGCGTGCTCGGGCTCGGGCTCGTCGCGTGTGGTGACGTGCAGGATTCGTCGACGCAGACGGCGTCCTCCGCGAGTGCCGACCCTGCGGCCTTCCCGGTGAGCATCACGCACAAGTTCGGGACCACGAAGATCGAGAAGGCGCCGCAGCGCGTGGTGGTGATCGGGACGTCGAGCGACGACCTGGACGCGGCGATCGCCCTCGGCGTCACCCCGGTCGCCTACTTCAGCAAGGACGGCACGGCCGGCGTGCCGCCGTGGTTGCAGGGCGAGCTCGACCCGGCGAAGACGCAGATCGTCGACGCGGCCGGCGGCGTCAACGCGGAGAAGGTCGGCGAGCTGGCACCGGACCTGATCCTGGCGACCGCGGACTACGGTCTGGAGCAGGAGTACGACAACCTGGCCAAGATCGCGCCGACGGTCGGGTACGCGACCGAGTGGGGGGCGCAGACCTGGCAGGAGCACGTCCAGGTGGTGGCGCAGGCGCTGGGCAAGACCAGCGAGGCGGCGTCCGTGATCGCGTCCGGTCAGGCCGCCATCGACCAGGTCAGGACGCAGTACCCGGCCGCCGCGGGCAAGACGTTCACCGCCTCGGTGGGCAACACGGCGGGCAAGATGTTCACGCTGGCGTCCGAAAAGGACTTCGCGGTGCAGCTGCTGCGGTCGACCGGCCTGAAGCTGAGCCCGGCCGTCGCGGACGCATCGAAGAACGAGGCCGGCAGCCCGACGGGCACCGTGACGCCCGAGCAGTACGACAAGCTGGCCGCGGACCTGGTCGTGGTCGCCTTCACCTCGCCCGACCTGCGGCAGGCGTTCGAGAGCAACCAGCCGGTGGCCGGCCTCAAGAGCGGCAACTACCTGGTGACCGACATGCGGACGATCTCGGCCCTGCGCTACCCGACGGTGCTCGACATCCCGTGGGTGCTGGAGAAGCTGAAGCCCGGCTTCGCGAAGCTCTCCTGACCCGGCCGATCCCGAAAATCCCTCCCCGTTGCGGCGGGGAGGGATTTTTACTGGGGAGGTGCTTTCGATGCCGGAGACCCTGCCCGCGCACGGTGACGTGCGGTTGCGCCCCTTCAACGATGGCGATGCCGCCATGCTGGTCGACATGTCGACCGATCCGTATGTGCCGCTCACCGGAACCCTCCCCTTCCAGGCGACGCACGACGAGGTGCTGGCCTACATCCGGCGCCAGCACGGGCGGCTGCACACCGGATACGGCTACTCGTTCTGCATCGCGGACGCCCGGACGGACGAGCCGCTGGGGCAGACCGGCCTGTGGCTGGCGTCGATCGACCAGGGCCGGGCGACGGCCGGGTACTGCGTGGCGCCGCGCAGCCGCGGGCGGGGGCTGGCGGGGCAGGCTCTGCGGGCGTTGACCTCGTTCGCCTGGACCATCGAGGACTTGTACCGGGTCGAGTTGTACATCGAGCCGTGGAATGCGGCCTCGGTGCGGACTGCGGAGGGGGCCGGGTACGTGCGGGAGGGGTGTTTGCGGAGTCATCAGTGGATCGGGGAGCGGCGGGTCGACATGCTCCTTTACGCGGCGGTGTCCGGGGCGTAGCGAAGCCGGCGCCGGAGATACCCGCGTAGCGGCACCACCACGCGGCCGAATCAGAGCTGCGCGTCCACATCCTCCGCCGACAGGGCGTCGACCTCCAGGTAGATCTCCGCCACCTGTTCCAACCGCCCCGGCACCGGCTGGTCCGCCACGAGCCGAGCGGCCATCGCTCCCACGGTGAGCGTCGAGAACAGCGTCCGCACGCTCACGTCCGACGTGTCGAGCGCCTCCCGCAGCCGGCCGACGATCACCGTCGCCAGGACCGAGTCCCCGCCGAGTGCGAAGAACGGGTCGTCACGCCCGACGCGCTCCACTCCCAGCACCTCGGCCCACACCTTCGCCAGCACCTGCTCCAGCGGCGTCTCCGGCGCGACGTACGTGTCCGCCGCCGCCTGCCACTGCGCGGCCACCGCCCGCCGGTCGACTTTGCCGTTCGCGGTCAGCGGCAGCGCGTCCAGCACCACCACGCGCGCGGGGACCATGTGGGGCGGCAACAGGGTTCGCACGAACTTGCCGACCTCGGCGCCGTCTACGTCACCGGCCACCGCCGCGACGAGCTGGTTCCCGGCCACCCCCGCCACGCCCCGGTGTACGCCCGGATGTTCCGCCACCGCGGCCTCGACCTCGCCCAGCTCGATCCGCACCCCCCGCACCTTGACCTGGAAGTCCCGCCGCCCCAGGAACTCCAGCGTGCCGTCCGGCCAGTAGCGCGCCAGGTCCCCGGTCCGGTACCAGCGGCGCCCCTCGTGCGAAACGAAACGTTCGGCTGTCCGCGACGGATCCGCCCGGTAGCCGTGCGCAACCCCGTCGCCACCGATCCACAACTCCCCCGCGACCCAGTCCGGGCAGTCCCGCCCGCGCGCGTCCACCACGCGGCACACCACGTTCCGCAACGGCGTCCCGTACGGCACCGACCGCCACGACGACGGCACCCCGTGCACCTCGCACACCGTCGAATGGATCGCCGTCTCCGTGGTCCCGCCGAGCCCGGCGAACCGGCACCGCGGCGCCTGCTCCGCCACCCGCCCGGGCAGGTCCGTGCCCACCCAGTCACCGCCGAGCAGCACCGTGCGCAACCCGCTCAGCTCGCCCGGCCGCGCCGCGGACAACAGCATGTCCAGCAGCGCCGGCACGCAATTGACGAGCGTGACCCGGCGCGACGCGGCCAGCTCGGCCCACTGCCGCGCCTCCGTGCGGTCGCCCTCCTCGACCAGCACCACCGCGCCACCCGCGGACAGCAGGCCGAAGATGTCGTACACCGACAGGTCGAAGTCCAAAGCGGACACCGCCAGGCACCGGTCGTCCGCGCCGACCCCGAACCGCTCGTTGAGGTCGTCGATCGTGTTCATCGCCGCCCGGTGCGGCACCTCGACGCCCTTCGGTTCACCGGTGGAACCGGACGTGAACAACACGTACGCGATCTGCTCCGCGTCCACCCGCACCGGCCCCGCCAGCGGTTCGGCCGCGCCCCCGGCACCGGTGAGCACGTGCTTCACCTCGGCGATCCGCCGGATCCGCTCGGCCCGCGCCGGCGGCTGGTCGACCCCGATCGGCACGTACCCGGCGCCCGCCGCCAGCACCCCGAGTACCGCCGCGATCTGGTCCGGCCCCTTCGGCAGGCTCACCCCGACCAGGTCGCCCGGAACAACACCCCTGCCCTGCAACGAAGCCGCGACCCGCAACGCCCGGGCGGCCAGCTCGCCGTAGCTCAGCACCCCGTCCGCGCCCCACAGCAGCGCGGGCACGTCCGGCTGTGTGCGGGCCAGCTCGAAGAACCCGTCCTGCAGCAGCCGCCCGCTGCGCGGCCCCGCGGTCGCGTTGACGCGGGCCCGCACCTCGGCCTGCTCGCGCGGCAGCGCACCGCCGACCGGCTGCTCCCACGCGTCGTCCCGCTGACCGAGCCGCGTGATCAGGTCCTGGAACGCGGCGAACATCGCGTCGATCACCCCGGCCGGGAAGGCGTGCTCGCGCACGTCCCAGTTGATCAGCAGACCCTCGTTGACCTCGGTGACCTGCGCGTCGAGCAGCACCTGCGGTCCCTGCGAGATGATCCACACCGCCTCGCCGAAGCACCGCCGCACGCGTGCGTCGAACAGCTCGCCCAGGTTGAGCGCGCTGGTGAACACCACCGGTGCGAGCACCTGCTCGCCGTGGTGCCGGGACAGGTCGCGCAGCACCTCGACACCGGAGTACGCCGCGTGCTCCGCGTCGGCGTGCATCCGCTCCTGCAACGCCTTCGCGTGCTCCACAAAGGACGATTCCCGCGAGAAGTCGACCTCCAGCAGCACCGAGCTGGTGAAGTCGCCGACCAGCTTGTCGACGTCCGGGTGCGTGCCCCGCCGGTCGAACACGGGCAGGTTCATCAGGAACCGGGGCTGCGCGCTCCACGACGACAGCGTCTCGGCGAACGCGGCGGCGACGACCATCGCCGGGGTCAGGCCGTGCTCGTGCGCGCGGGCGCCGAGGCGTTTGCGGTCCTCGGGCTCGAGCCAGTGGTGCCGCCGGGTGACGCGGGTGGCGTCGGCGCGCTCGCTCTCCGGCACCAGCGGCAGGTCGGGCGCGGTCGGCAGCCCGGGGATCCGCCGCTGCCACCATTCGCGGGCCTTCTCCTGCTCGGCCTGGCGGGTGACCTCACGTTCGGCCAGGTAGCGCGGGTAGCTGTAGTTGATCGGCTCCGGCTCGGTGTCCGGCTCGTCGTAGAACCGCGCCAGATCCGCGAGCAGCACCCGGTAGCTCAGGGCGTCGGCGGCGAGCATGTCCACGTCGACGTGCAGCCGGGCGCGATCACCGGGCCGTCGGCTGAGCTGGATCTTGAACACCTCGCCGTGCGCCACGTCCAGCCGGGCGTGCGAGGAGGCGTCCCGCAGCTCCGCCAGGCGCCGGGCGGCCGCGTCCTCGTCGAGGTCGCGCAGGTCGTGCACCAGCAGCGAGGGCTGAGCGCGCTCGGGCAGGATGCGCTGGCGGCCGTCGTCGAGGAACGCCGCGCGCAGCATCCCGTGCCGGGCGACGAGCTTGCGCACCGCGACGTCCAGCCGGTGCGGGTCGAGATCGGGACCGTCGAACTCGACGTAGAGGTGCGCGGCGACCGACCCGAGGGTGGTCTCCTCGTCGCGGCCGATCCAGTAGGCGTGCTGCATCAGCGCGAGGGGGAACGGCTCGGTCTCGTCGACCTCGACGCTCACCTCCGGTTCGGGCGCGACGCCGGCCGCGGCGGTGAGGACCTCCCGCCACCCGGCGAGCGTGGGTGCCTTCGCCAGCTGGGCGAACCCGACCTTGATGCCGCGACGGCGCCACTTGTTCGCCACCTGCATGAGCTGGATCGAGTCGAGGCCCCATTCGATGAGGCTGTCGTTCTCGGACAGTTCCGCCGCCCCGGGCCCCAGCAGGTCGGTGACCTCGCGCAGGAGTTCTCCCGCCGTCGGCTGCTGACTCACCACGTGCCCAGCTCCTCTTCGAACTCGTCGATGTCTTCGTCGGTCACGTCCACCAGTGCCGTGTCGGCCGGACTCGGCGTGCTGCCGGTCAGTGCCGTGCGGAACAGTTCGGTCAGTTCGGGTACCGCGGGCCCGGTGATCGCGACGCGCAGGTACCCGTCGACGCTGACCGCGTCGACCGCCATCGCCCACTGCTCGACGCACGGCGGCAGCCGCAGCACCGGAGCTTCGGGCGCGACCGACCACGGCGAACCGTCGCCGCCGCGCAGCCGTCCCAGGTAGTTGACGACGATCGTCGGCTCCGGCAGGCCGAGCGGACGGAGGAGCCCGTAGCCGAGGCCGTGGTCGGGGAAGCTCTCCAGCTGGTCCCGGATGTCCCGCAGGCGCGCGCCCGGCCGCAGCCGCACCGGGAAGATGGTGGTGAACCAGCCGACGGTGGCCGACAGGTCGGCCCCGAGCTGTTCCTCGCGCCCGTGACCCTCGACCGCGATCACCGCGTCACCCCGGCCGCGCCAGGTTTCCAGCGCCTCGGCGAAGGCGCTGATCAGCAGTTCCCGCACGCCGGCCTGCTCGGCGCCGTCGGGAAGCGGCACGGTGAACTCGGTCTCGCACCGCTCGCCGCCGGGTTGGAACACCGGGTCGGCACCCTCGAGGATTCCGCGCCACAACTCGGTTTCGGCGCCGCGGTCCTGTGCGGCGAGCAGTTCGCTCCAGCGCCGGAACGACGTGCCGGTGCGGTGCAGTTCGCCGCCGTCCCAGGCCTCGGCGAGGTCGTCCATCAGGATCCGCCAGGAGACCCCGTCGACCACGAGGTGGTCGGCGACGATCAGCACGCGGTCCGGGAAGCGGACGACCTGCACCATCCGTTCGTCGGACAGGCGCTCGCGGGCGGCGCGCAGTTCGGCGTCGAGGCCGCCGGTCGCGTCCCGGACGATCTCGGCGGCGTCGGTGGCGTCGGCGGGGTCCGGCGGGATGACCAGCGAGCCGTCCTCCCACCGGGCGCGCAGCACGTCGTGCCGGTCCAGGACCGCTCGGACGACGCGGACCAGGCCGCCGTGGGTGAGGCCGCCGGGTGCGACCAGGAGCATCGCCTGGGCCAGGCCGCGTTCGCTCCAGCGCATGATCGGGGTCGGTTCGACGCGGCCGGTGCCGTCGTCGGCGGCGGTCACCGCGGTTCCGGCGACCGCGGCGAGCCCGGCCGGGGTGCGCTGCTCGAACACCTGCCGCGGTGTGATGGTCAGACCGGCCTTGCGGGCACGGCTGACCAACTGGACCGACACGATGCTGTCGCCGCCGAGGGTGAAGAAGCTGTCCTGCGCGCCGACCTCGTCCAAGCCCAGGACCTCGCCGAACAGCCGGCACAGCACGGCCTCGCGCTCGGTCGCGGGTTCGGCCCGCCCGGCCAGGCCGGCGAAGTCGGGCGCGGGCAGGGCGGTGCGGTCGAGCTTGCCGCTCGGCGTCAGCGGGAACTCGTCGAGCTGGACGATCGCGGACGGGATCATGTGGTCCGGCAGCCGGCGCGCCAAGCTGTCGGCGTCCACCCGGCCCACGACGTAGGCGATCAGACGCTCGTCCCGCACCACCGCGACCGCGCTGCGCGCCCCGGCGCGGGTGAGCTCGACCTCGACCTCGCCCGGCTCGATCCGGAAGCCGCGCAGCTTGACCTGGTCGTCGGCGCGTCCGACGAACTCCAGCACCCCGTTCCGGTGTTTCACCAGGTCGCCGGTGCGGTAGAGGCGCCCACCGGGCCCGGCGACGAACCGCGAGGCGGTGAGCCCCGGCCGGTTCAGGTAGCCGCGCGCGAGCTGGACACCGCCCAGGTACAGCTCGCCGGTGACGCCCGGCGGCACCGGGCGCAGGTACCGGTCGAGCACGTGGACCTGTGTGTTCCACACCGGCCGTCCGATCGGGACCGTGCCGTCGCCCGCGCCTTCGCTGCACGGCCAGAAGGTGACGTCGACCGCGGCCTCGGTGGGGCCGTAGAGGTTGTGCACGTTCGCCTGACCCAGATCGGACGGCAGGGCCTCGCCGCTGCAGATCACCCGCGTCAGCGCGGACAGGTCCCCGCCGGCTTCCACGAAGGCGCGCAGCATCGACGGCACGAAGTGGACGGTGGTGACCCGTTCGCGCGCGATGAGTTCGGCCAGGTAGTCCGGGTCCTTGTGCCCGTCGGGCTTGGCGAACACCAGGGTCGCGCCGGTGATGAGCGGCCAGAAGAACTCCCACACCGACACGTCGAAACTCGAGGGGGTCTTCTGCAGCACCCGGTCCTCGGCCGTGAGCCGGTACGCGTGCTGCATCCACAGCAGACGGTTCACGATCGCCCGGTGCGTGACCACCACGCCCTTGGGACGTCCCGTGGAACCCGACGTGTAGATGAGGTAAGCCGGGTTGTCCGGGCCCGCCGCCCGCGGCTCCCCTTCTCCGGCCAAAGCAGCGGGAAGAACCACCGTCGGCTGCGCGTCCTCGATCATCGTGTTCAGCCGCTCCGCCGGATACGACGGATCCAACGGCAGATAGGCGCCACCGGCCTTGAGCACGCCCAGCAGCGAGACGATCAGATCCAGCGAGCGGTCCTGCCGGATCCCGACGATGCGCTCCGGGCCCACGCCCGCCCCCGCCAACCGCTTCGCCAACGCGGTGGCGCGAGCGTCGAGTTCGGCATAGGTCAGGGACTCGCCCTCGAACACCACCGCCGTCGCATCCGGAGTGCGCGCCGCCTGCGCCGCGAACAACTCCGGCAGCGTCGTCTCCGGCACCTCACGCGCCGCACCGTCGGGGAGCGCGTCCCCGGCGGTGAGCACCGAGATCGCGGACAGGCGCTGGTCCGGCTCGGTCACCAGGTCCTCGACGAGCCGGACCAGCCGGGCCACCAGGTCATCCACAGTGGACTTTTCGAACAGGTCCGTGCGGTAGACGAGCCAGCCGTCGATCCCGGCGTCCTGCTCGAACAGGTGGAACGACAGGTCCAGCCGCGCGGCGTAGAAGTCGACGTGCTCCTCCCGCAGCGAGGCGCCGCCGAACGGCACCGGTCCGGCGGGTGCCCGCTGGTGGGCGAGCATGACCTGGAACAGCGGGTGCCGCCCCATCGAGCGCGCCGGGTTGAGCGCCTCGACGAGCCGCTCGAACGGCAGGTCCTGGTGCGCGAACGCCTCGAGGTCGGTGCGCCGGACGCGGTCGACGAGCTGCCGGAACGTCGGGTCGCCGGTCAGGTCGGTGCGCAGCACGAGGTTGTTGACGAAGAACCCGACCAGCCCGTCCAGCGCGCTGTCGGCGCGGCCGGCGACCGGCGCACCGATCGGCACGTCCTCCCCCGCGCCCATCCGGGCGAGCAGGGTCGCGACGGCGGCCTGGACGACCATGAACACCGTCGCGCCGGACTGGCGCGCCAGCTCGGCCAGCGCCCGGTGGATCTCCGGCGACAGGCGGAAGCCCACCGCGTCGCCGGCGAACGACGGGTCGGCGGGGCGCGCCCGGTCCGTGGGCAACGTGATCTCGTCCGGTAGGCCGGCGAGCTGCCGCGTCCAGTACGCGAGCTGGGTGGCGGCGAGGCTGTCCGGGTCGGCGTCGTTGCCGAGCAGGTCCCGCTGCCAGAGGGCGTAGTCGGCGTACTGCACGGGCAGGGGCGCCCAGCCGGGGCTGCGGCCGTGCGAGCGCGCGGTGTAGGCGGTGGTGAGGTCGGCGAGCAGGCGCTCGGCAGACCAGCCGTCGCTCGCGATGTGGTGCGTCAGCAGGGACAGCACGTGCGAGTCACCGTCGCGGAACAGCCGGGCCTCGAACGGCGGTTCGCGGTCCAGTCCGAAAGCCCGCCGGGCGGCGTCCCGCGGTGACCCGTGGCCGACGATCAGCGGCGGGACGGTGTCGAGGACCTGCTGGTAGGGCTTGCCCTCGAACTCGGGGTAGATCGTGCGCAGCACCTCGTGCCTGCTGACGACGTCGGCCAGGGCAGCTCGCAGTGCATCGACGTCGAGCGGCCCGTCGAGCCGGACCGCGAACGGCACGTTGTAGGTCGCGCTCGGGCCTTCCAGCCGGTACAGGAACCACAGGCGCTGTTGCGCCGACGACAGCGGGGTGCGGCGCGGGCGCGGCATCGGGGTGAGCGCGGGGCGCCTCCGCGTCCCGCCGTCGAGGGCCGTGGCCAGCCGGGCGACCGTGGGCGCGTCGAACACGGTGCCGATCGCGATGTCGATGCCGAGGTCGTCGCGGATCCGCCCGACGAGTCTGGTGACCAGCAGCGAATGCCCACCGAGGCTGAAGAAGTCGTCGTGCCGTCCGACGCGCGGCACGCCGAGCAGGTCGGCGAACAACGCGGCCAGTGCGCGTTCGCGCCCGGTCTCCGGCTCCTCGGCGGCCGTGGTGGCTCCGGGTTCGGGCAGCGCCTTGCGATCGAGCTTGCCGTTCGGGCTCAACGGCAGCTCGTCGAGGAACGTGACGACCGACGGCACCAGGTGCTCGGGCAGGGTGGCGCCGAGCTGCCGCCGGATGGTCGCCGCGTCGGTGCCGGGCTTGGCGACGACGTAACCGATGAGCTGCTGCCGCTCGGGCCGGGCGACGACACCGGCGCTCACGACCTCCGGCAATGCGGTCAGCGCGGCCTCGACCTCGCCGGGCTCGACGCGGAACCCGCGGATCTTGACCTGGTCGTCCGCGCGGCCGAGGAACTCCAGCGCGTCACCGGTGCGGCGCACGAGGTCGCCGGTGCGGTACAGCCGGGTCCCGTCCGGGCCGGCGACGAACCGCGATGCCGTGAGGGACGGGCGGTTGAGGTAGCCCCGAGCCAGCTGGACGCCGCCCAGGTACAGCTCACCGGTGGCGCCGGGCGCGACCGGCTGCAGGTGGCGGTCCAGGACGTGCAGGCTCGTGTTCCACACCGGCCGCCCGATGGGCACGGTCCCGGTGCCGGCGCCCTCGCCGACCGGCCAGTGGCTGACGTCGACGGCGGCTTCGGTGGGCCCGTACAGGTTGTGGACGTGCGGGAGTGCACGCGCCAGGTCGGACGGCAGGGCCTCGCCGCTGCAGATGACCCGCCGCAGCGTGGACGGCCGCGCCCCGGACTCGACGAACGCGCGCAGCATCGAGGGGACGAAGTGGACGGTGGTGACCCGTTCGCGCGCGATGAGTTCGGCCAGGTAGTCCGGGTCCTTGTGCCCGTCGGGCTTGGCGAACACCAGCGTCGCGCCGGTGATGAGCGGCCAGAAGAACTCCCACACCGACACGTCGAAACTCGACGGCGTCTTCTGCAACACCCGATCCTCGGCCGTGAGCCCGTACTCGTGCTGCATCCACAACAGACGGTTCACGATCGCCCGGTGCGTGACCACCACACCCTTGGGACGTCCCGTGGAACCCGACGTGTAGATGACATACGCCGGGTTGTCCGGACCCGCAGCCCACAACTCCCCCTCGCCGTCCAGCGCCGCCGGAAGAACCACCGTCGGCCGCGCATCCTCGACCATCATGTCCAACCGCTCGACCGGGTACGACGGATCCAACGGCAAGTACGCACCACCCGCCTTCAACACCGCCAACAGCGAGACGATCAGATCGAGCGACCGGTCCAACCGCACACCCACCACGCGCTCCGGCCCCACACCGGCACCCGCCAGCTGCCGCGCCAGCACGGACGCGCGCCGGTCGAGTTCCGCGTACGTCAGCGAAGAACCCTCGAACACCACCGCCGTCGCATCCGGAGTGCGCGCCACCTGCGCCCCGAACAACTCCGGCAGCGTCGTCCCCGGCACCTCACGCGTGTCGCCCGTCAGCGCGGTGCCCGCGAAGAACTCCAGCCGCGACACGGGCCGGTCCGGATCGGCCAGAGCCGCGCCGAGCAGTGATTCCAGGTGCGCCAGGAACCGGTCCACGGTGGCGGGGGTGAACAGCTCCGTCGAGTACGTCGCCTCGACGCGCGTCGACCCGTCGACGAGGAACGCCTCCAACGCCAGGTCGAACTGGGTGGTGTCGTTGTGCACCGTCTCCCAGCTCGCCTCGACGCCGGGCAGGTCGAAGCCCTGCAACCCCTGCGTCAGGAACAGCAGCATCACGTCGAACAGCACCGACCGGCCGGGCACCCGCGGCGGCCGCAACCGCTCGACGAGCAGGTCGAACGGCAGGTCCTGGTGCGCGTAGCCGTCGGTGCACATCCGCCGCACCCGCTCCACCAGCTCCGCGAACGTCGGATCACCGGACAGGTCGGCGCGCAGCACGAGCGTGTTGCCGAAGTTGCCGATCAGCCGCTCGACTTCGCCGGCGTCGCGGTTCATCGACGCCGATCCGATCGGGACGTCGGTCACGCCGGTCCACCGCGACAGCAGCGCGGCGTAGCCCGCGAACACCGCCATGAACGGGGTGACCCCGTTGGCCTGGGCGAACTCGCCGATCCGCTCGGTGACCGCCGGGTCGAACGTGCGGAACCGCCGGTCGCCGCGGTCCGACCGGGCCGCCGGGCGCGGCAGGTCCGTGGGCAGCGGCAGGTTCTCCGGCGCCTGGGTCAGCTCGCGGCGCCAGTAGTCCAAGTCCCCGGCGAGCTTCTCGTCGGTCAGCGTTTTCCGCTGCCACACCGCGAAGTCCGCGTACTGCACCGGCAGCGGCTCCAAACCGGACGGTTCGCCCGTGGTGTCCTCGCGGTACAGGGCCGACAGATCACCGGACAGCGTGTTGAAGGTGTAACCGTCCCAGGCGATGTGGTGCACGGTCAGCACGAGGACGTGGTCGTCGTCCGCGCGGCGCAGGAGGCGCAGCCGCAGCGAGTGCTCCTTCGCGAGGTCGAACGCGTGCGCCGATTCCTCCCGCGCCACGCGCTCGATCGTCCGGTCCCGGTCCTCTTCGGACAGTGCGCGCAGGTCGGACTCCGGCATCGTCACCACCGCGTACGGGTCGACGACCTGGCGCGGCTCGCCGTCCGCGGCGGCCACGTACCGGGTGCGCAGGATCTCGTGCCGCTCAACGAGCCGCTGGAACGACCGCTGCAGCGCGGCCCGGTCCAGCCCGCCGCGCAGCGTGATCGCCAGGCACACGTTGTAGGCGGGGCTGGTGGGGTCGAGCTGCTGCAGGAACCACATGCGCGACTGCGCGTACGACAGCGGCAGGTCGTCGTCGGAGTCCCGCTTCGGGATCGACGTCGTGCTCGCCAGGCCGGCCTGGGCCAGCCGTCGGCGCAGCAGCTCACGCTTGCGGGCGGCGAGATCACTCACCGGGGGCCTCCTTGCGCGATCAGGGTCAGCGCGGCGAACCACTCGCGGGACAACTGCTCGATCTCCGCCTCGGTGAACAGCGCGGACGGCCACTGCCAGTCGGCCTCCAGCGTCGATCCGCGGACCAGCGCGTTGACGACGAGGCAGTACGGCGCGGGCATGTCCTCGTCCACGCCGCCGCCCATCGCACCCGCCTCGGGCGCCCCGGTCCACGGCTCGCCGTCCCGCTCGCCCACGGTGAGCCGGCCGAGGTAGTTGAACTCCAGCTGCGGTTCGGGCAGCGACTCCAGCTCGGCGGCGGTGTCCGGGTTGAGGTAGCGCAGCAGGCCGTGGCCGATGCCCTTGTCCGGCAGGGCGAGCTGCTCGTGCACCCGGAGGAGTCCGGTGTGGACGTCGGCGGTGAGGTCGCCGGGGTCGACCCGGACGGGGAAGACGCTGGTGAACCAGCCGACCGTGCCGGACAGGTCGGCGCCGGGCACGATCTGCTCCTCCCGGCCGTGGCCCTCCAGCGCGAGCAGCAGCGACGTGTCGCCGGTGCCGCGCCGGCGGCCGACCGCGTGCGCGAGCCCGGCCAGCAGGACGTCGTCGATCGTGACCCCGTGCCGCTCGGGTACCTCGGTGATCAGCGTGCGGGTGACCCCGGCGTCGAGGAACGTCCGGGTCGCCCGCGTGGTCGCGCGGGTGTCGGTCGCCGGGTCGAGGCGGCGCGTGCCGAGGAGCGGGTCCGGGCCGGAGAGGATTTCGCGCCACAACGGCAGCTCACCGGCCTTCGCGCGGGCGACCTCGGGCAGGGCCCGCGCCCACGCACGGAACGACGTGCCGACCGGGGGCAGCTCGCGGCCGGCCCACAGCTCGGCCAGTTCGGGCACGAGCACTCCCCACGACGCGCCGTCGACGACGAGGTGGTGCAGCACGACGAGCAGCCGGCCGGCCCGCTCCGGGCCGGTGTCGAACCAGACGAACCGCACCATGTCGCCCGAGGGCGGGTCGAGCCTGATCTCCGCCATGAGGGCGGGCAACCGGCCGGCGATCGACTCGTAGTCCAGGTTGCGGGCGTCCACCCGGGTGACGCAGGCGCTTGCCTGAAGCGCGCCGCGCGGGCGGACGACGAACGAGCCGTCGAACGTCGCCCGCAGGACGTCGTGCCGGTCGAGCAGCACCTGCACCAGCTCACGCAGCCGGCCGAGATCCAGCCCGGCCGGGGTGCACAGCATCCGGGCCTGGCTGAGCTGCCCGTACGGCGCGTTGCGGTTGAGCCAGTGCAGCATCGGCGTCAGCGGGACCTCGCCGATGCCCGCGTCCGGGTCTTCGCGGTGCACGGCGTGTTCGGCAACCTGCGCCAGCGCGGCAACCGTGCGCTGCTCGAACACGTCCCGCGGGGTGAACGCCAGACCGGCGCCACGGGCCTTGCTGACCAGCCGCATCGACACGATGCTGTCGCCGCCCAGCGCGAAGAAACTGTCGTCCGCGCCGACCTGCGGCAGGCCCAGGACGTCGGCGAACAGCCCGGCGATGCACTTCTCCAGCTCCGTCGCCGGCGCCCGTGACGTGGTCGGGTAGTCCGGGGCGGGCAGCGCCTTGACGTCGAGCTTGTCGTTGCGGGTCAACGGGAACTCCTCCACCGCGACGACCGCGGCCGGGACCATGTGGTCCGGCAGGGCGGCGGCGACCCGTTCCCGCAGCCCGTCCGTGCTGCTCGCGATCACGTAGGCGACCAGCCGCCTGACCCCGGGCGAGTCGTCGCGCGGCACGACCACCGCGCGTTCGACCCGCTCGTCCCGCAGCAGGACGGCCTCGATCTCGCCGGGCTCGATGCGGAACCCGCGGATCTTGACCTGGTCGTCGACCCGGCCCAGGAGCTCGATCAGGCCCTCGTCGGTCCACCGCGCGACATCGCCGGTCCGGTACAAGCGGGTGCCGGGCGGGCCGAACGGGTCGGCGACGAACCGCTCCGCCGTCGCGCCCGGTCTCCGGAGGTAGCCCCGCGCGAGGCCGGCGCCGGCGAGGTACAGCTCGCCCTCGACGCCAGGGGGGCAGGGCCGCAGGTGCCGGTCGAGGATGTGCGCGCGGGCGTTGCCGACCGGCGAGCCGATGCACGGGTTCCCGGTGCGGTCGACGTCGCACGCCGCGGAGTCCACGGTGCACTCCGTCGGGCCGTAGAGGTTCCACACGGCCAGCTCGGGCTCGTCCCGCAGGGACCGCCACAGCTGCGCGGGCACCGCCTCACCGCCGACGCCGAGCACCCTGAGCGCGCCGCGCCAGCCCGGTTCGGTGGCGACCTGCGCGAGCAGTGACGGCGACAGCTCGACGAACTCGATCTCGTGGTCGCGCAGGAACGCGCGCAGCAGATCGGCGTCCCGGCGCACGTCCGGCGGCACGAGGTGCAGCTCGTGCCCGGCGAACATCCACAGCATCGGCTGCCACGACGCGTCGAACGCCATCGGCCACGCGTGCGCGACCCGTAGCGGCCGGCCGGCCCGTGCCCGGGCCGGGTCGAACAGATCGGTGCGGTGGCTGACCAGCAGGTTCGCGATCGCGCTGTGCGGCACCACGACGGCCTTGGGCGTGCCGGTCGACCCGGAGGTGTAGATGACGTACGCCGGGTGCTGCGGCTTGGCGCGCGGCGGCAGGTCGTGGTCCGGTTGATCGCCGTCCGGCAGCTCGGTCAGGACCAGCTTCGGGGCGGCGTCGGCGAGCACGAAGTCGATCCGCTCGGCCGGCCAGTCCGGGTCGAGCGGCAGGTACGCGCCACCCGCCTTGAACACCGCGAGCAGGGCGATCAGCATGTCGGGCCCGGCCGGCATGCGCAGCGCGACGATGTCCTCCGGCCCGATGCCCCGTTCGATCAGCGCGCGGGCGACCCGGTTCGCGCGGGCGTTCAGCTCGGCGAAGGTCAACCGGGTTGCGCCGGCCACGATCGCCACCGCGTCCGGCGTCGCGCGGGCCTGGTCGCGCAGCACCTCGGGCAGCGTGGCCGCCGGGACGTCGAGCACCTTCCCGGTGCCGATGCGGCGCAGCTCGCCGAGGGTTTCCGCGCCCAGTAGATCGATGCTGGTGACCGTCCGCCGTGGATCGTCCACGAAGGACTCGGCGGCGCGGCGGAACCACTCGCGCAGCGACCGCACCCAGGCCGCGTCGAAGGTGTCCGGCCGGTACTCGAACACGACCGACAGCGTCTGCTCGGCGGCGACCGCGAGCGTCAGCGGGTAGTGCGTGGAGTCGTCGACCGCCACATCGCTGATCGCGATCCCGGCGGCGCGCTCGCTCTCGGCCACCGCGGCGGAGTCGATCGGGTAGCTCTCGAACACCACCAGCGTGTCGAACAGGTCGCCGTGCCCGGCGGCGCGCTGGATGTCGGTGAGCCCGAGGTACTGGTGATCCATCAGCCGGGCCTGCTCGTTCTGCAGCCCGGTGAGGACGTCCAGCAGCGAGCCGCGCAGCCGCACCCGGACCGGGACGGTGTTGATGAACAGGCCGATCATGCCGTCCACCCCGGACAGGTCCGCGGGACGGCCGGACGCGGTGGCACCGAACAGGACGTCGTCGCGGTTGGTGAGCCGCCCCAGGACCAGCCCCCACAACCCCTGCACGACGGTGTTGACCGTGAGGCCGTGCTCGCGGGCCACCGCGTAGAGCCGCTGGGATGTCTCCGCGGACAGGTCGAGCCGCAGCTTGCCGGGCCGCAGCGGCACCCGCGGCGCGGCCGGGACCAGCAGGGTCGGCTCCTCGACATCGTCCAGCGCGGCGAGCCACGCCTCGGCAGAGGAGTCCCGGTCGCGGCTGTCCAGCCAGTCCAGGTAGTCGCGGTAGGGGCGCGGCGCGGGCGGTTCGGTTCCGGCGTAGAGCGCGAGCAGGTCGCGGACCAGCAGCGGGAGCGACCACCCGTCCAGCAGGATGTGGTGGTTGCTCAGGACGAGCCGGTGGTCCCCCTCGCCCAGCTCGACCAGGGTCATCCGCAGCAACGGCGGCTCGTCGAGCGCGAAGCGGGTGGCACGGTCTTCCGCGAGGAACCCGGCGAACTCCTCTTCGGACAGTTGCAGCTCGGCCCACGGCAGCGGGACGTCGCGGATGATCTGCTTCGGCTCGTCGTCGTGCACGAACGCGGCGCGCAGGTTGGCGTGCCGGTCGAGCACACCCTGCCCGGCGCGCCGCAACCGCGCGGCGTCCACGTCACCGGAGAGGCCGAGGACGAACTGGACCGTGTAGACGTCGTCCGCGCTCTCGTCGTACAGCGCGTGGAAGAGCATGCCCTGCTGCAGCGGCGACAGTGGCAGGACTTCGGTCGCGTCTGCCGCAGTCAGGTCTCGAAGTGCCTTCTGCCACCGCTCGACCAGCGCTTCGGCGCCGGTGAACCGGTCGGTCCACGACCAGGTGGCCTGCACGACCGGCCCGTCCGGACCGTCCTCGGTGACGACGGTGATCTCCAGCGGCCGGTGCTGCGTCCGCGGTGCGGGCAGCTTCTCCGGCGCGGGCACCCAGTACCCGTCGCGAACGTCGAACCGGCCGAGGTAGTTGAAGCCGACCTCGGGCTCCGGGACGTCGGTGTACCGGCCGTGCAGCCACCGCAGGATGCCGAACCCGATGCCGTTGTCCGGCACCGCGCGCAGCCGCTCCTGGATCTGCGTCGGGCTCGCGGCGGCGGGCAGCTCGACCGGATACACGCTGGTGAACCAGCCGACCGTGCGGGACAGGTCCGCGCCCGGCACCAGGTGCTCTTCGCGCCCGTGCCCCTCCAGCGCGACCAGCCGCGGCTCGCCGAACGCCTGCGCGAGCGCCGCGAGCAGCACTTCCTGGACGCCGGTGCCGAACCGGCCCGGCACCTCGGTCACCAGCTCCGCGTCCAGCGTCAGCTCCCGCCGGCCCGCCGTCGGCGCCACCGCGACGGCACCCGGTCCGGTGCGTGGCAGGGACTCCCACCCCTCGGCGGACGGCGCCGGCAGGTGCCGTGCCCACCAGCGGAACGACGTGGGCACCGGGTCGAGCTTGACCGGGTGGCCGGACTCACGCGCGGCCCACGCCTGGGCCAGGTCGCCGGCGAGGATGCGCCACGAGACGCCGTCGACGACCAGGTGGTGCAGCACGAGCAGCAGGCGCCCCGGCGCGGCCGGACCGTGGTCGAACCACACCGCACGCACCAGCACACCCGCCTCCGGGTCGAGCGACCCGACCACCTCGGCGTACTTGACGTCCACCGGGGTGTCCGCCGGCACGTGCTCCAGGACGTCGGTCACCGAGCCCGGCGGCCGGACGTCGAGCACGTCACCGCGCAGCCGGGCGCGGAGCAGGTCGTGGTGGTCGAGCACGTCCCGCAGCACGCCGGCGAAGACCTCCGGCCCGCTCGCCGGCGGCACCCGCAGCAGCGCGGCCTGCGCCATCTTGTGGTCGCCGCTCTCGCGCCACCAGCGCATGACCGGCGTCAACGGCACGTCGCCGACACCCCGTGCCCGATCCCCGTCGGGGACCACCACGTCGGTGCCGACGGCGCGGGCGAGCGCGGCGGCGGTCTGGTGCTCGAACACCTGCCGCGGCGAGATCCGCAGCCCGGCCGCGCGCACCGCGCTCACGAACCGGATGGACAGGATGCTGTCGCCGCCCAGGCCGAAGAAGTTGTCGTCGGCGCCGACCTCGGGCACCCGCAGCACGTCGGCCATCGCACGGCACAGGATCCGCTCGACGTCGTTCTCCGCGGCGCGGCCGCCGGACACCGGTTCCGGTCCGGGGTCGGGCAGCGCCTTGCGGTTCACCTTGCCCGACGGCATCAACGGGAACTCGTCGAGGAACACGAACCGCGGCGGCGCCATGTGCTCGGGCAGACGGGTGCGCAGCCAGTCGGCCAGACCCTCCACTTCGGACCCCAGGCAGTACCCGACCAGCCGCTTCGGCTCGTCACGCACCAGCACGACCGCGCGCCGGACGGACTTGTGCTGTTCCAGGACCGCCTCGATCTCCTCCAGCTCGACCCGCATGCCGCGGATCTTGACCTGGTTGTCGGCGCGGCCCAGGAACTCCAGCGTCCCGTCCGGCTGCCACCGCGCGAGGTCGCCGGTGCGGTACAGACGCGCGCCCGGCGGGCCGAACGGGTCGGCGACGAAGTGGCCGGCCGTCCGTTCCGGATCGTTGAGGTAGCCGCGGCCGAGGTAGACACCTCCGGCGTACAGCTCGCCCGGCACGCCGACCGGCACCTGCCGCAGGTGGCGGTCCAGCACGTACAGGCGGGTGTTGCCGTTCGGGCGCCCGATCGAGACGGCCTTGCGGACCGCGCTCGCGTCCCGGTAGACGACGTGGCTGACGCCGATGGTCGCTTCCGCCGGCCCGTACCCGTGGTACATCACGGCGTCGCTGACCTCGCGGAAGCGGCCGAACAGCTCCGGCGTCAGCACTTCGCCGCCGCACCACACGTGCTTGAGCGAGCGGCCCCGGTCCGCGAACCCGTCGGTCCGCACCAGCAGGTCCAGGATGGACGACGGCAGGTAGGTGAAGGTGACCCGGTGGCGCTCGATCAGGCTGAGCAGGTAGTCGATGTCCCGCTCGCCGCCCGGTTCGGCGATCACCAGCTTGCCACCGGTGACCAGCGGCAGGAACACCTCGTTGATCGAGATGTCGAAGCCCATCGGGGCCTTGAACAGCGCCGCGTCACCCGGGCCGAAGCCGAGCATTTCGCGCTGCCACAGCAGGCGGTGCGTGATCGCGCGGTGCCGGATCATCGCGCCCTTCGGCGTGCCGGTCGAACCCGACGTGTAGATGACGTACGCCAGCCCCTCCGGCGGCACCCGCACACCGAGGTCGTGGGGGTCCTCACGGGTGAGGTCGACGTGCACGACCGGGACACCGAGATCGCGGGCCGGTCCGTCGTGGTCCGGTCCGCTGAGGATCGCGGCGAAGCGGGAGCTGTTCGCCACCTCCGCGATGCGCCGCTGCGGCCACGTGGGTTCCAGCGGCACGAACGCACCACCGGCCTTCTCGACCGCGAGCAGACCGACGACCAGTTCCAGCGAGCGTTCCCAGTGCAGGCCGACCGTCCGTTCCGGACCCACGCCGGCCCGGACGAGCCGCCGCGCGAGGTGGTTGGCCTTCGCGTTCAGCTCGGCGTAGGTGAGGCCGCGGTCGTGGAACTCGACGGCGACGGCGTCCGGCGTGCGCGCCACCTGGTCCTCGACCATCTCGGTCAGCGTGGTGTGCGGCCGCTCCTCGGCGGTGTCGTTGAACGCCGCCAGCCGCGCCCGCTCGTCGTCACCCAGGATCTCGGCGAGGTTGACCGGCCGGTCCGGGTGCTCGGTGAGCGCGGTGAGGAGCCGCACCAGGCGCCGGGCGAGCGACTTCACGGTGGATGCGTCGAACCGGTCGCCGGAGTAGCTGATCAGGCAGGTCTCCGGCCCGAAGTGGAACGCCAGGTCGAACTTCGCGCCGGTGAACGGCGTGTCCAGCGGTTCCGTGGTGACGTCCGGCAGCTCCAGCCGGGTGGGCGCCGGGTCGCGGTGCGACACCATGACCTGGAACAGCGGGTGCCGCCCCGGCGAGCGCGGCGGGTTGATCGCCTCGACCACCCGCTCGAACGGCAGGTCCTGGTTGGAGTAGGCGTCCAGGTTCGCTTCCCGCACGCGCCCGAGCAGGTCGCGGAAGGACGGGTTCCCGGACAGGTCGGTGCGCAGCACGACGGTGTTGACGAAGTAGCCGACGAGGTCGTCCAGCGCCTCGTCGGTGCGGCCGGCGACCGGGGTGCCGAGCGGGATGTCCTCCCCCGCACCCAGCCGGGACAGCAGGACCGCGGTCGCGGCCTGTGCGATCATCAGGTCGGTGACGCCGAGCTTGCGGGACAGCTTCGCGAGCGCGGCGGTGAGGCCGGCCGGGAAATCGACGCTGACGCTGCCACCCGCACGCGTCGGCTTCGGCGGAGGCGGCCGGTCGGCCGGCAACGGCAGTTCCTCCGGCGCGCCCGCCAGCCGTTGCAGCCAGAAGTCGCGCTGCGCGTCGACCGGGATCTCCCGCTGCCACAACGTGTAGTCGGCGTACTGGACGGGCAGGTCCGTCCACTGTGGTGCGAAGCCGGCCCGGCGGGCGGCGTAAGCCTCGCCCAGGTCCCGCAGCAGCGGGCGCACCGACCACTCGTCACCGGCGACGTGGTGCACGACCAGCAGGAACACGTGTTCCTCGGGCCCCGTGCGCACCACCTCGGCGTGCACCGGCATCTCGGCGTCGAGGCGGAAGCAGTGCCGGCTCACGCGAACGAGCGCCTCCTCGGCGCCGCCGTCGCGCCGTTCGGCGCGGAACCGCTCGATCGGCGGCAGCACGCGCTGCCCCTCGGCCGTCAGCACGGTGCGCAGGGCGTCGTGCCGGTTGACGACGTCGGTGAGCGCCTGATCCAGCGCGTCGAGGTCGAGCGGACCGGTCAGGCGGGCGGCGAAGGGCAGGTTGTAGGTCGGCGACGGGCCTTCCAGCTCGTACAGGAACCACAGGCTGCGCTGCGCCGGGGACAGCGGCACGAGCCCGTCGTGCTCCCGCCGGGTCAGCGGCGGACGTGAGCTGCCGCCGTCGAGGTATCGGGCCAGGCGCGCGACGGTCGGGGCGTCGAAGATCGCGCGGATCCGCAGGTCGGTGCCGAACGTGCGGCGGATGCGGCTGGCCAGGCGGGTCGCGAGCAGGGAATGCCCGCCCAGGGCGAAGAAGTCGTCGTCGCGGCCGACGCGCTCGACCCCGAGGACCTCGGCGAACAGCTCGGCGAGGATCTCCTCGCGCGGGTCGCGCGCCCCGGCGCTGGTCTCCGTGACCTGCGGTTCGGGCAGCGCCCGCCGGTCCAGCTTGCCGCTCGGGCTCAGGGGCAGTTCGTCCAGCACGACGATCGCGGACGGCACGAACTGGCCGGGCAGCGACTCGGCCAGCGTCCGCCGCAGCGCCGCCGGGTCGAGCCCGTCCCCGACGACGTAACCGACGAGCTGCTGCCGTTTCGGGTGGGCGGTCGCCGCGGCGGCGGTAACCCCGTCCAGCGCGAGCAGGGCCACCTCGACCTCGCCCAGCTCGACGCGGAACCCGCGGATCTTGACCTGGTCGTCGGCACGCCCCAGGTATTCCAGGGCACCGTCGGCGTTCCAGCGCACCACGTCCCCGGTGCGGTAGAGCCTCGACCCGGGCTCGCCGAAGGGGTTGGCGACGAACCGGGACGCGGTCAGCCCGGCGCGGTTCAGGTAACCCCGGGCGAGCTGCACACCCCCGAGGTACAGCTCACCCGCAGCGCCGGGGGCGACCGGTCGCAGGAACCGGTCCAGCACGTAGGTCTGCGTGTTCCACACCGGACGTCCGATGGGGACGATCTCCGGGGCGTCCGGGACCGGCCAGTACGTGACGTCCACCGCCGCTTCGGTCGGCCCGTACAGGTTGTGCACCCGCGCGCCCAGCGACTGGCGGGCCTGCCGCGCGAGCTCCGGCGGCAACGCCTCACCGCTGCAGATGATCCGCTCCGGACCGCGGCCGACCTCGACGTACTGGGCCAGCATCGACGGCACGAAGTGCGCGGTGGTGATCCGCTCCCGCGCGACGAGGTCGGCCAGGTAGCGCGGGTCCTGGTGACCCTCCGGTTCGGCGAACACGAGCGTGGCGCCGGTGATGAGCGGCCAGAAGAACTCCCACACCGACACGTCGAAACTCGACGGCGTCTTCTGCAACACCCGATCCTCGGCCGTCAGCCGGTACTCGTGCTGCATCCACAACAGACGGTTCACGATCGCCCGGTGCGTGACCACCACGCCCTTGGGGCGTCCGGTGGAACCCGACGTGTAGATGACATATGCGGGGTTGTCCGGACCCGCAGGCCGCAACTCCCCCTCGCCGTCCAGCGCCGCCGGAAGAACCACCGTCGGCCGCGCATCCTCGACCATCATGTCCAACCGCTCCGCCGGATACGACGGATCCAACGGCAGGTAAGCGCCACCGGCCTTGAGCACGCCCAGCAGCGAGACGATCAACTCCAGCGACCGGTCCATCCGCACGCCCACCACGCGCTCCGGCCCCACACCCGCCCCGGCCAGCTGCCGCGCCAGTGCGGTAGCGCGGGCATCCAGTTCCGCGTAGGTCAGTGCGGTGCCGCGGAACACGACGGCCACCGCGTCCGGGGTGCGCGCCACCTGCGCCCCGAACAACTCCGGCAGCGTCGTCTCCGGCACCGCGGCCGCGGTCGCGTTGGGCGCCACCACGACCTGCTGCCACTCGTCGGCGGGCAGGGTTTCGACCCGCGCGACCGGCGTACCGGGCGCCGTGACGAACCGGCCCAGCACGTCCTGGAAACGTTCGGCGATCCGCGTGACCCCGGCGTCGTCGAAGCGCGCCGGGTCGTGGTCGAAACGCAGCACGAACTCCGCACCGGGCACGACCAGCAGGGCGAGCGGGTAGTGCGTCGCGTCGCGCACGGTGACCCCCGCCAGCGGTGAGCCGGCCAGATCGGTGCCCGGGTAGCTTTCGAAGACGACGAGCGTGTCGAACAGCGCGGGCTGCCCGGCGGCGCGCTGGATGTCGGCGAGCCCGAGGTGCTGGTGCTCCAGCAGCCGCGCCTGCTCGGCCTGCACCCGCGCGGCCAGCTCGGCCAGCGTCTCGCCGGGCGCGAGACGGACCCGGACCGGCACGGTGTTGATCAGCATGCCGACCATCGACTCGACGCCCGGCACGTCGGGGTTCCGCCCCGAGACGGTGGCGCCGAACACCAGATCGTCGCGCCCGGTCAGGCCGGCCAGCACGAGCGCCCACGCCGACTGCACGAGGGCGTTCACGGTCACGCCGTGGTCGCGGGCGGCCCGCGTCAACGGTTCGCCGGGCAGCGAAAACTCCGTGCGGCGTGGCAGTCCGGTGGACGGGCCGCCGGCGACGAGCGTGGGTCCGTCCAGGTCGGCGAGGGCTTCCGCCCAGGCCCGTCCGGCGGCCTCGGTGTCCTGTTTGGACAACCAGGTCAGGTGGTCGCGGAACGGCCGCACCGCGGGAAGCGCTTGCCCGCCGTACAACGACAACAGATCACGCACCAGGATGGGCGCGGACCAGCCGTCCCACAGCAGGTGGTGCGACGACAGCACGAGCACGTGCCCGGAATCCCGCCGCACCAACGTGAACCGCAGCAGCGGCGGCCGCCCGAGGTCGAACGGTTCGGCGCGCTCGTCGTCCAGCAGCCGCTGGAACCGCTCCTCGTCCGGGCAGTCCACCACCCGCCAGGGAACCCGCACGGACCGCCGCACGACCTGCACGAACTGGCCCGAGGCCTGCGTCCGGAAACCGGCTCGCAGGTTCGCGTGCCGCCGCACCAGGTCCTCGGCCGCCCGCCGGAGCCGGCCGGCGTCGACGTCACCGGCCAGGCGCAGCACGGTCTGCACCGTGTAGACGTCCGCCCGGTCGCCGAGCAGGGCGTGGAAGACCATGCCCTGCTGCAACGGGGTGAGCGGGAGGACGTCCTCGACGCTCGAGGCCACCCTCAGGACTCGCTCTCGACCAGGCTGCGCGGCCGCATGTCGGTCCAGTTGGCCTCGATGTGGTCCAGGCACGCCTGGCGGCTGTCCTCACCGAACACGATCCGCCAGCCGGACGGCACTTCCGCGAAGGTGGGCCACAGCGAGTACTGGCCCTCGTCGTTGACCAGCGCGTAGAAGCGCCCGTTGTCGTCGTCGAAGGGGTTCGTCACGCAAGCCTCCAGTGCCCGTTTGATAGCTGAGGCTTACCTTAGTAAGGCAAGGCTAAGAGTGTCCAGCGGCGAAAAAGGTGACGAGCGCGTCGTTGACCACGTCCGGACGTTCCAGATACCCGTAGTGCCCGGCGTCCGCGATCTCCAGGTACTCGGCCGACGGGATCGCGTCCGCCACCTCGCGCGCGAGGTGGGCGGGCAGGCGGAGGTCGTCGGCGAACCCGATCACCAGGCAGGGCACGTCGATCGCGCGGTAGGCGTCGAGACGGCTTTCGGTGATGTCGAGATCGAGTTGCGCGCGCACCCCGGGCGTCCAGATGGTGGGCGACATTTCGAAGATGTCCAGCCAGTCGGCGATCGCGGCGTCGTCGTTCAGCGTGCGGGGCGAGAGGTTCTGCACGGCCCGGACCACGGCCTCGTACTTGGCGGGCACCGCGGTCGCGTTGTCCCGCAACTGCTTTTCCGCCGCGCTCATCGCCGCCCGCATCCGGTCCGGCCGTCCGCGGGTGGCCATCAGCACGGCACGGGTGACCAGCTCGGGGCGCGCGAGCATCAGCTCGGTGACCACCTGCGCGCCCATCGACGTGCCCACCAGGCGGCACGGCCCGAGGCCGAGGTGGTCGATCAGCCCGGCGGTGTCGGCGACCAGGTCGTCGATCGTGAACCCCGGTTCCGCGGGCCGGATCCCGCGGTTGTCGAAGGTGATCACGCGGTAACCGGCGTCGACGAGCGCGGGCACCTGGTGCAGGTGCCACACCCGGCCGTTGGCCGCGGTGCCCATCACGAGCACCACCGGTTCGCCCGAGCCGAGGTCGTCGTAGCTGATCTTCACGCCGTTGACGTCGGCGAGTGGCATGGTTCTCCTTGCAGACTGGCCCGGCGCAGACCGGGCATGGTCACCGCGACCAGGCACACGCCGAGCACGCAGACGACACCCCCGGCCACCACCCCGGCTGCCGGCCCGAGCAGGCGCGCCGCGAGCCCGGCCTCGGCGTTGCCCACGGCCGGGCCCGTGGTGGCCTGCGCGAGCCACAGGCTGCTGACGCGTCCCTGCAGGTGGCCGGGCGTGTGGTGCTGCAGCAGCGCGCGGCGCAGGATCTCCGACGTGGTGTCCCCGACGCCCGCGATCGCCAGGAACAGCAAGCCCAGCCACAGCTCGCCGGACAGGCCGAACGCCGTGATCGCCAGACCCCACACCAGCACCGAAGCGATCAGCGCGCGGCCGCTGTGCCGGATCCGGCCCGTCCAGCCGCTGACCAGCGCGCCGAGGAACGCGCCGACGGCGGGCGCGGTGTAGAGCAGCCCGACCGCGGACGGGCCGCCGCCGAACACCTCCGTGCCCAGCTGCGGGAACAGCGCGTAGGGCATCGCGAACAGCATGGCCCACAGGTCGATGACCAGCAGACCGCGCACGATGTCGTTGCGCCGCAGGAAACGCAGGCCCTCCGCGATCGCGTGCAGCGGGTGCTGCTGATCCTCGTCCGGTTTCGCGGCGCGCAGCGCGGGCAGCCGCCACATCAGCGCGACCCCGGCGACGTAACCGGTGGCGTCGATCGCGAAGCACGCGGCGACACCCGGTCCGGCCGCGATGAACCCGGCCACCGTCGGGCCGACCATCGCGCCGAACTGGCTGGTGACCGTGATCAGTGCGCCGGCCGCGGTCAGGTGCTCCGGCTTGACGAGCGTCGGGATCGCCGCCATGAGCGCAGTTCCGCCGAGCCCGTTGATCGCGCCGGCGAGCACCGCGGCCACGTAGACGAACCACAGCACCGGATGCGGGACGGCCGCGTTGACCGCCAGCCCGCCGAGCACGACCGCGACGACCGCGCGGGTGCCGAGGATCAGGCGCCTGCGGTCGACGCGGTCGGCCATCACCCCGCCGGCCAGCAACCCGGCCAGCAGCGCGACACCGAACACGAGCGAGACGAATCCGACCTGGACCGACGATCCGGTGAGCTGGTAGACGTGCAGGTTGATCGCGACGTTGGTCAGGGCCGTGGTCAGCACGGTGAGTGTTTGCGCCGCGAACACGAGCCGGTACGCGGATGCAGTGCGAAGCGGCGTGACGTCGATGACCATTTCCCCGAGCCGCACGAGCACCATCCCTTCCGAACATCGGCTAGCCTAACCTAAGTTCGCGAGATCGAGGGAGCTGACGATGCTGGACGGCTGCGTGCCCTGGCCCGGAGAACTGGCGGAGCGGTACCGCGCGGAGGGCTATTGGTCCGGCCGGCCACTCGACGTGCTGCTGAGCGAGGGCGCGCGGCAGCACCCGTCCCGGACGGCGCTGGTCGATGCGGACGGTTCGCGGTGGACCTACGCCGAACTCGACGAGTGGGCTTCCCGTCTGGCCGCCGGGCTGGCCGAAACGGGGCTACGGCCCGGCGAACGCGTCGTCGTGCAACTGCCGAACGTGCCCGAGTTCGTGGCGCTGTTCTTCGGTTTCCTGCGGGCCGGGGTGCTGCCGGTGCTGGCGCTGCCGGCCCACCGCGAGAGCGAGATCGTCCCGCTGTGCGAGCTCAGCGAGGCCGCCGCGTACGTGATCGCGGACTCCGACGGCGCCGGGTACGACTACCGCGAGCTGGCGCGGACGGTCGGCGAGGCCGTTCCGTCAGTGCGGCACGTGTTCGTCGTCGGCGAGCCCGCGGAGTTCCGGCCGTTGCCGTCGGCGTCGCCGGGGCCGCCGGTTTCCGTCGACCCGTCGGACGTGGCGTTGTTCCTGCTGTCCGGCGGTACCACGGGGACGCCGAAGCTGATCCCGCGGACCCACCAGGACTACCTGTACAACGCGCGGGCGAGCGCCGCGGTGTCCGGGTTTTCCGCGGACACCCGGTACCTGGTGGCGTTGCCGGCGGCGCACAACTTCGCGCTGGCCTCGCCCGGTCTGCTCGGGGCTGTCGCGGCCGGCGGGACGGTGGTGCTGGCGCCGGATCCCAGCGCGGACACGGCGTTCGAGCTGATCGAGCGTGAGCGCGTGACGGTTACCGCCGTGGTGCCGCCGGTCGCGCTGTTGTGGATGGACGCGGCCGGGTTCATGGACGAGGACCTGTCGAGTCTGCGGTTGCTGCAGGTGGGTGGCGCGAAGTTGAGCGCGGAACCCGCTTCCCGGGTGCGTTCGGCGCTCGGCTGTGACCTCCAGCAGGTCTTCGGGATGGCCGAGGGACTGCTGAACTTCACCCGGTTGGACGATCCGGACGAGCTGAAGATCACCACCCAGGGGCGGCCGCTGTGCCCGGCCGACGAGGTGCTGGTGGTGAACCCCGAGGGTGATCCGGTCGCGCCCGGGGAGAGCGGCGAGTTGTTGACGCGCGGCCCGTACACGTTGCGTGGCTATTTCCGGGCGGAGCAGCACAACGCGCGCTCGTTCACGCCGGACGGGTTCTACCGCAGCGGTGATGTCGTGCGGGTGCTGCCGTCCGGGCACCTGGTCGTCGAGGGGCGGGTGAAGGACCAGATCAACCGGGGTGGTGAGAAGATCCCGGCCGAGGAGCTGGAGAACCACCTGCTGGCGCACCCGGCCGTGCACGACGCGGCGGTGGTCGGGATGCCGGACGAGGTGATGGGTGAGCGGACGTGCGCGTTCCTGGTGGTGCGCGGGGAGGCGCCGACGTTGCGGGAGGTGACGGCGTTCCTGCGGGAGCGCGGGGTTGCCGCGTACAAGCTGCCGGACCGGCTCGAGGTGCTGGACGGTTTCCCGTTGACGAAGGTCGGGAAGGTGTCGAAGGTCGCGCTCGCCCAGCGGATCGCCGGGTGAGCGCTGGGGTTCTGACGCGGGCGGCGGCGCCGTCACGGGCGGCGGGCCTGGTGCTCGCGGTGGTGGTGCTCGTGGCGGTGGTGGTGCTCAGCATCGCGGTGGGGGCGCGGTCGATTCCACTGGGGACAGTGCTGGATGCACTGCTCGATCGCGACGGTTCGGATTCGTCCTATGTGGTCTGGGCGATCCGGGTGCCGCGGACGTTGATCGGCGTCGCGGTGGGTGCGTCGCTGGGCGTGGCCGGCGCGCTGATGCAGGCGTTGACGCGGAACCCGCTGGCCGATCCGGGACTGTTGGGGGTGAACGCCGGGGCGGCTTGTGCGGCTGCGCTGTCGGTGGGTGTGCTGGGCGTGACGGACCTGCGGGCGTTCGTGTGGTTCGCCTTCGCGGGGGCCGCGGTCGCCGGTGCGGTGTTGTACGTGATCGCCGGGCGTGGCGGTGCGTCTCCGGTGCGCCTGGCGCTGGCCGGGACCGCGGTGTCGGCGGCGTTGACCGGTTTGACGCAGGCGATGACCCTGTTGGATTCGCAGACGCTCGATCAGATGCGGTTCTGGACGGTGGGTTCGCTGGAGCGGGCCGATGGTGGGACGTTGGTGCGTGTGCTGCCGTTCCTGGTGGCCGGGGTGGTGCTCGCGTTGTTCCTGGCACGGCCGCTGAACGCACTCGCACTGGGTGACGACGCGGGCAAGTCGCTGGGCGCGCACCTCGGGTGGACGCGCGGGCTGACCCTGCTGGCGGTGACGTTGTCGGCCGGCGCGGCCACGGCGGCCGTCGGACCGCTGGTGTTCGTCGGCCTGGCGGTCCCCCACATGGTGCGGGCGTTGACGGGTCCGGACCAGCGGTGGGTGATCCCGTACTGCGCCGTGGTGGCCCCCGCGATGCTCCTCCTGGCCGACGTGGTGGGCCGGGTGATCGCGCGGGAGGAGATCGACGTCGGAGTGGTGACGGCGCTCCTGGGCGCACCGGTGTTCATCGCCCTGGTGCGGCGGACAAGGATGGCCCGCTCATGACGGGCCCCGCGCTGGACCCGTTTGTGGCTTCTCCTCCGGCGCCGGCCGCCACTCCCGGTCCGACTTTTCGCGCGAGTGGGCCTGTCGTAACGCCACCGCTGGTCCGTTCACCCACTACTGGCGCGAAGGGACCATCGCCGCGCCAACGGCTGGCCGCTTCGCGCGGTACGAACGGCCCACTCGCACCCGCCCCAGTGGCCCGCCCTCGCCCCACGAACGCGCCACTCGCGCGCACACCAATGGCCCACACGCACCTCATCTACACGAATGAATCGTCGACGCACTGGTCACTGGGCACCTCGCACCCCACGACAATGCCTCTCGCGCACGACCCACTGGTCCAGTCACGCCGCACCCGCACGAACGGACCGTTGTACGCCGACCAAAGGTCCACCGAGCCATGAACGGTCCCATGAGGCGCACACCCATGGTCCACTCGTGCCCCGCCCGCACGAACGGCCCATCGATGCGCCCACCAACGGCCCACCCGCATCCCACTCGCACCACGAACCGACCAACCACACCGACACCTCCGGCCCAGCGACGACACCATGAGGTGGTACACCCATGACCCGCCTCGTCACCGGCACAACCGGAACCGGCTCCACCGGGCCAAGCGACCCGGCAGGCCCAAGCGGCCCTACAGGCCCAACGGGCCCCACCGGCCCACGCCCCACCAGCCCAACAGGCCCCACCACACGCCGCTCGTTCTTGGTGTCCCTCGGGCTCGCCGTCGTGATCCTGGTGGTCGGTGTGATCGCCCTCGGCACGGGCTCGATCCACGTCCCACCACTGGACGTCGTTCGCACGTTGCTCGGCAACGGCAGTCGCCTCTCGGATTTCGCCGTGCTGGACCTCCGGTTGCCCCGGGTGCTCCTCGCGCTGGCCGTGGGGGCCGCGCTCGGCATGAGCGGCGCCGTTTTCCAGAGCCTGTCCCGCAACCCGCTCGGCAGCCCCGACATCATCGGCTTCAACTACGGCGCCACCACGGGCGGCCTGCTCGTCATCCTGGTCTTCGGCGGCGGCGCACCGGCCGTCTCCGGCGGCGCGCTGGCCGGCGGGCTCGTCACGGCCCTCGCCGTCTACCTGCTCGCCTGGCAACGCGGCGTCCGCGGCTCACGGCTCGTCCTCGTCGGCATCGGCATCAGCGCCATCCTCCAGGCCGTCAACTTCTACCTGATCGTCAACGCCCAGCTCGCCGACGTCGCCCGGGCGACCGTCTGGATCACCGGCAGCCTCAACAACTTGGGTTGGACCCAACTGTGGCCCCTGGTCGCCGCGCTCGTCGTGCTGATCCCGCTGCTGCTCGCCGGCGCGCGGTGGCTCGACATGCTCGAGATGGGCGACGACACCGCGGCCGCCCTCGGGGTGCCGGTCGAGCGCAGCCGCGTGTACCTGCTGATCGTCGGGACCGCGGCCTGCGCCGTGGCGACCGCCGCCGCCGGGCCGATCGCGTTCGTCGCCCTCACCGCACCGCAGCTGGCGAAACGCCTCACACGCGCGGCCGGGGCGAGCATCCTCCCGGCCGCCTGGATGGGCGCGCTGCTGGTGCTGGCCGCGGACTTCGTCGCGCAGCGGGTCGCCGGCTCGTCGACGCTCCCGGTCGGCGTGGCGACCGCCGCGCTCGGCGGCGCCTACCTCGGCTGGCTCCTCTGGCGCCGCCGCTGAGCACGGCCGCCGGCGAGGAACCCAGCAGCGCCGGGTGGCGGGCGGCAATCAATCCCACAACCGGGCGCTCCAGCAACCACCCCTCAGGCGGGCACCACGAACGGCGCCACCGAGCCCAGCTTCTCGCACGTCTCCTCGAACTCGCGCTCCGGGGTCGAATCAGCCACGATCCCGGCGCCCGCGCGCAACCACGCCTGCCCGCCCTCCTGGTACACCGCCCGCAGCACCAGCGCCGCGTCCAGGGCGCCGTCGTGCGAGGCCGCCACCACCGCACCGCTGTAGAGGCCGCGTTCGGTGTCCATCCGCGTGATCGCGTCCAGGGACTCGCGCTTCGGGATGCCCGACGCGGTGACCGCCGGGAACACCGCCTCCAGCGCGTCCCACGCGGACCGCCCGTCGGCGAGGTCCCCGTGCACCTGCGAAGCCAGGTGCTGCACGCTCCCGCGCTCCTTGACGCCCATGAACTCCCCGACCCGCACCGACGACGGCACGCAGACGCGCCGCATCTCCTCCTGCGCCGTGCGCACCGACACGGCGTGCTCGAACACCTCCTTGGGGTCCGACTCCAGCTCCGCCCGCGCCGCCGCGTCCACTTCGGCTCCCCGGCCGAACGCCCGCGTACCCGCCAACGGTTGCGTCGTGACCTGGCCCCGCGCGTCGACCGAGACCACGATCTCCGGGCTGAACCCGGCCGCCTCGGCACCGTTCAACCGCACCAGGAACGACCGCGCCGGCGTGTTCCCCCGCCGGCCCAGCTGGTAGGTCGCGACCAGGTCGGCCGCGAACGGCAGCCGCACGGTCCGCGACAGGATCACCTTCTGGTACTGGCGCTGCCGGATCTCCTTGACCGCCTGCGCGACCCGCTCGCGGTAGTTCTCCCCGTCGGCGCGCACGTCCACCACCGCCGGCCGCGGCTCGTCCGCCTCGAACGACGCCTCGACCACCTCCCGCACCCGCGCTCGCGCGGCCGCATCGGCGCCGCGGATGGACACCCGGGAACCGTCGAACCGCACCTCGGTCCGCGGCACCATCAGCCGCACGACCTCAGCGGACGGTGAAGCCGCGCCGCGCAACCCCAGCCCCGGCACGAGCCCGGCGAACGAGAATCCCACTCGCCCGTACGCGGTCCACTCCTCGAGCGGCAGCCCGGCCAGCGCGGACCGCACCGCCCCACCCGGCGACCCCGACCACGCGCGATCGGTCACTTCGCCACGGAACGAAGTGCGCACTCGTTCGGCGTCCAGTGACACCCACGCGAGTGCCCCACCGGCGAAGGTCCAGACCCCGCCGCGCTCGTACACGACGTAGTCGTCGAACCCGGCGCGCGCCAGCCGGGTCACCAGGGTCAGCGGGTCGGCCGCCGACGCGAACTCCTCGAGGTGTCTGGTCACGTCCACTCACTTCACTCCGGTGACGGCGTAGTCGGCCGGCCAGTCGAAGGCCGGTTCGCGGCGGGAGACGATCGAGCCGAGGATCTCCCCGACCCGCACCGCCGTGTTGGACAGCAACGACGACGTGATGCCGTGCGAATGCTCGGTGCCGCCCTGCAGGTACAGCCCGCCGGGCAGGTCCGGGGCGACGAGCCGGTAGTCGCGCTCGACGCGCAGGCGGCCCTGCTCGTCGCGGCGGCACCGCCCGGCCAGCTCGCCCAGCAACGCGGACGGATCCGCGGGCCGGTACCCGGTCGCGTACACGACCAGGTCGGCGTCCAGCACCGTCTTCTCGCCGGTGGTGAGGGATTCGACCGCCATCCGGACGCCGTCCGCGCTCTCGGTGACATCGACCGGGCGACACGCGTTGAAGATCCGCAGCCGCCGCACGCCCTGCACCTTCTCGCGGTACACCCGCCGGTACAGGTCGTCGATCAGGTCGAGGTCCACGGCCGAGTAGTTGGTGTTGCCGTGGTAGTCCATCAGCCTGCGCTTGACGTCCTCGGGCGCGCTGTAGAACGCGTCGACCGCGTCGGGGTCGAAGATCCGGTTGGCGAACGAGCTGTCGTCCGACGGGCTGTAGCCGTAGCGCGCGAACACCGCGCACACCTCGGCCCGCGGGAACCGGTCGTGCAGGAAGGCGGTGACCTCCGCGGCGCTCTGCCCGGCGCCCACCACGACGCACCGCGCGGGGTCGGTGATCCCGTCGATCTGGTGCAGCAGCTGGTGGTTGTGCCAGATCCGGTCACCGGCCGTGACGCCCTCGGGGAGATTGGGCCGCAGTCCGGTGCCGAACACGACGTTGCGCGCCCGGCACACCTCACCGTCGCCCGTCCGCACGTCGAACAGCGCCTCCTCGCCCGGGACCGGCATGATCACGTCGACCTCGCGGCCGTAGGAAACGAGGTCGGACACCTTCGCCGCCGACCACTCCAGGTAGTCGTGGAACTCGATCCGCAGTGGAAAGAGGTTCTTGTGGTTGATGAAATCGGCCAGACGGCCCTGGCTGTGCAGATAGGACAGGAAGCTGAACTCGCTGGCCGGGTTGCGCATGGTGACGAGGTCCTTGAGGAACGACACCTGCATGGTGGCGTTGTCCAGCAGCATCCCGCGGTGCCAGCCGAACCGCGGCTGGCGCTCCAGGAAGCGCGCCGTGACCACGTCCCCGCCGGCGTTGTGCTCGGTGACAGCGATCGCCAGCGCGAGATTCGAAGGGCCGAAGCCGACCCCGACCAGGTCGTAGACCGGAACTTCCTGCGGTACTGGCATGCCCGTCCTATCCGTCGATGTACAACCGAGGCAACCCTAACCTAAGTTAGGAGAGGCTTAACTACTACATTCGGGCGTGATGTTGATCCCGGACGAGGAGGACCGATGCGTGTCGCGATGTTCGGCTACCAGACGTGGGGGCACCGCACGCTGCGGGCACTTCTGGACGCCGGCCACGAGGTGACCCAGGTCGTCACCCACCCCAAGAGCGAGCACGCCTACGAAAAGATCTGGTCCGACTCGGTCGCCGACCTGGCTGGCGAGCACGGCGTTCCGGTCATCGAGCGCAACCGTCCGGACGACGAGGTGGTCGCGCGCCTCGAGGAGGCCGCTCCGGAGATCATCGTCGCGAACAACTGGCGCACCTGGCTGCCGCCGGAGATCTTCACCCTGCCGCCGCGCGGCACGCTGAACGTGCACGACTCGCTGCTGCCCGCCTACGCCGGGTTCTCGCCGCTGATCTGGGCGCTCCTCAACGGCGAGAAGGAGGTCGGCGTCACCGCGCACATGATGAACGACGAGCTCGACGCCGGTGACATCGTGCTGCAGCGCGCGATCGAGGTCGGCCCGCGGGACACGGTCACGGATCTGTTCCACCGCACCGTGGACCTCATCGAGCCGGTCGTCACGGAAGCGCTTTCGAAGATCGCGGCCGGCGACCTCCAGTTCGTCCAGCAGGACCGCAGCAAGGCCAGCTTCTTCCACAAGCGGTCCATCGAGGACAGCCGCATCGACTGGACCTGGCCCGCCGAGGACATCGACCGGCTGGTGCGCGCCCAGTCCGATCCGTACCCCAACGCCTTCACCACCCACAAGGGACGGACACTGCGAATCACCAGGGCATCCGTCTCGAAGGGACGGTACGGTGGCACGCCGGGACGGATCTTCATCCCGGAGGGCGACGGCGTGGTGGTGGTCACCGGCGCCGACGCCCGGTTCGGCAAGAACCACGGCCTGCTCGTCGAGCGGGTCCGCCTCGAGGACGGAACAGACCTGGCGGCGACGGACTACTTCACGACCATGGGCGGCTACCTGGGCCGCTAGACAGGCGGGCCGGGCGGGGTCAGCTCTTCTTCGCCCGGCTCGGAGCCACCCGCGGCGGCTCGTTGGGCTGTTTCGGGTACACCGGCGGCCACGGCGCGTCCATCAGCCCCGCCGCCATGTCCTTTTCGGACATCTCCAGCAGCGGCTCGATCGACTGCGGGCGAGCCGTCATCTCCGCCCACGGGTCACCCCGCCGGTCCACCAAGGCCGGCACCGTGGACAGCGTCAGCTCAGCGGGCTCCACAGTGGACAACTCGTCCCACGAGATCGGCGCCGACACCTGCCCGCCGACACGGGGCCGGACGCACCAGGCGCCGAACACCGTCTTGTGCGGCGCGTTCTGGTTGAAGTCCACGAACACGCGCGTGCCGCGCTCTTCCTTCCACCACTGCGCGGTGATCAGGTCCGGGTGCCGCCGCTCCAGCTCGCGGGCCAGGGCGACCGCCGCGGCGCGGACCTGGTAGGAGTCCCACCGGGGTTCCAGCGCCACGTAGACGTGCAGGCCCCGTGAGCCGGTCGTCTTCACGAACGCGGCGACACCCAGCGAGTCGAGCAGGTCCTTGGCCAGCACCGCCGCCTCGCGGACCTGCTCGAACCCCACGCCGGGCGACGGGTCGAGGTCGATCCGCAGCTCGTCGGTGTACTCGGGCGCCGCCGCGCGGTAGGGCCACACGTGGAACCCGATGCAGCCCAGGTTCACCGCCCACAGGATGTGCGCGAGGTCCGCCGCGACCAGCGCGTCGCTCGTCGTCCCGTTCGGAGTGGACACCACCGTGGTGCGCACCCAGTCCGGTGTGGACTTCGGCACCCGCTTCTGGAACCACGACTTGCCGCCCGCGCCGTCCGGGTACCGCTCGAGCAGCAGCGGCCGGTCGCGCAGCGTGCTCATCAGCGGGCCCTCGACCGCCTGGTAGTAGCGCACCAGGTCGAGCTTGGTCTCGCCGCGCTCGGCGAAGTACACCTTGTCCGGGCTGGAAATGCTGACCGGGGTGCCCTCGATCGGAACGGCACTCACGTTCTCACCTCGCTGAACAGGGCGGTCAGTTCCGCCGGCGGCACCTCTTCGAGCTGGTCGTAGCGGCACGACGCCGGGTCCCGGTCGGGGCGGAACCGCACCAGTCGGGTGGCGTGCCGGAACCGGCCGGCCTGCAGGTGGTCGTAGCGGACCTCGGCGACCAGCTCGACGCGCAGCGGCTCCCACGACAGGTCCTTGCCCGCGTTCCAGCGGCTCTGCGCGCCAGGCACCCGCCTGCCGTCCGCCTCGAACGAGGCCCACTCGCGCCACGGGTGCTGCTCCATCGCGCCCTCTCGCAGCGGCGCCAGCTCGTCGACCAGCTCGCGGCGGCGCGCGGCGGTGAAACTGCTCGCGACGCCCATGTGCTGCAGGCGCCCGTCGTGGTCGTACAGCCCGAGCAGCAGCGAGCCGACGCCGTTGCCGTCCTTGTGCCAGCGGAATCCGGCGACCACGCAGTCGGCCGTGCGCTCGTGCTTGACCTTCCACATGACGCGTTTGTCCTGCTCGTAGGGCAGGTCACCGGGCTTGGCCATCACCCCGTCGAACCCCGCGCCCTCGAACCGGGTGAACCAGTCCTGGGCGAGGTCCGGGTCCTCGGTCATCGGGGTGAGGTGCACCCGGGCGAGGGAATCGTCGAGGACCCCTTCGAGGAGGTGCCGCCGGCGGCGGAACGGTTCGCCGGTGAGGTCGGCGTGGTCGAGCGAGAGAACGTCGAACGCGACGAAGCTGGCCGGGGTCTCCGCGGCGAGCTTGCGCACCCGGGAGGCCGCGGGGTGCAGCCGGAGCTGGAGGTTGTCGAAGTCGAGGCCGTCGCGGGTGACGATGACGATCTCGCCGTCGACCACGCACCGGTTCGGCAGGGCGTCCTTGAGCAGGTCGACCAGTTCGGGGAAGTACCGGGTCAGCGGGCGGTCGTTGCGCGAGCCCAGCTCGACCTCGTCACCGTCCCGGAACACGACGCAGCGGAACCCGTCCCATTTCGGCTCGTACAGCAACCCGGGTTCGCGGGGCATCTCGTGCACGGCCTTCGCCAGCATCGGCTTGACCGGCGGCATCACGGGCAGGTCCACACCGAAGATGCTAGGCCGGAAAAATCGTCCGCGCGGCTCGCCGATCTCATGACAATTCGTCCAACACATAGACAGTGTGTAAGCTGGCCCCATGCTGGATCTCGAAGCCATCAGGAGCGCCGCCAAGCGGATCGACGGCGTGGCCCACCGCACTCCCGTCCTGACGTCGACCACCCTCAACGACCGCACCGGCACGAGCGCGTTCCTCAAGGCCGAGAACTTCCAGCGCATCGGCGCCTTCAAGTTCCGCGGCGCCTACAACGCCATCTCCCAGCTGACGCCCGACCAGCTCAGCACCGGCGTCGCCGCGTATTCGTCGGGCAACCACGCGCAGGCGGTCGCCCTCGCGGCGCGGCTCAAGGGCACCAAGGCCGTCATCCTGATGCCCGAGGACACCCCGTCCTCCAAGCTCGACGCCACCCGCGGCTACGGCGCGGAGGTCGTCACCTACGACCGCTACACCGGCGACCGCGAAGCGCTGGGTGCCCAGCTCGCGCGGGACCGCGGCCTCACCCTGATCCCGCCGTACGAGCACCCGCACGTGATGGCCGGCCAGGGCACCGTCGCGCTCGAGCTGCTCGAGGAGACCGGCCCGCTGGACACCCTGATCGCCCCCATCGGCGGCGGCGGGCTCATGGCCGGCTGCTCCACGGCCGCGAAGGGCCTGCAGCCGGCCATCACGGTCATCGGCGTCGAACCCGAGCAGGCCGACGACACCAGGCGCTCCCTCGCGGCGGGCGAGCGCGTGCGGATCCCCGTCGCCCGCACGATCGCCGACGGCCTGGCCGCGGACGTGCCCGGCGAGCTGACCTTCTCCGTCAACCAGCGCCTGGTCGACGACATCGTGCTGGTCAGCGAGGACGAGATCCGCGAGGCGATGCGGTTCGCGTTCGAGCGGCTGAAGATCGTCCTCGAACCGAGCGGCGCGACCTCGCTCGCCGGGCTGCTCAAGGGCGCTTTCACCGGCCGCGTCGGCGTGGTCCTCTCCGGCGGCAACATCGGCGTCGAGCGCTTCCGCGAGCTCCTCGGGTGACCATCGGCCGCGCACGCGGCTTCGGCAGGTCGCGCACTGACGCATCCGGCAGGTAGGCCCCAGGCCTGGCACACCGAGGCGATCAGGAACCCGGCGACGTGCTTGAACCCGTCGCTGCGCCGCCGCATCGCGTCCAGCCTCCGATTTCGCCGCCCCCGCGTGCACCCGCTCCTCGGTGCAGACCGCGAGCCGCACCTGCACGCGCCGGTCCAGCGCGTGGCCACCGGCCCAGCGTGAACCCCATCTCGGGCAGCCCGCTCGCGGAGCGCAACGCGCTCGTGGCGGTGCCGACGGCCGACAACGCCACGAGGAACGCGAGCGTGAACGGGATCCGCGCAGCGGTGTCATGTCCGGCCCTCCGAAGGTGCTCCGGCCAGCAGGTCCTTGACGGACTCCCACCGCTTCCGGCTGAACCGCGTCTCCGCCCGCTGCAACCGGCGCGAGCCGGGCCGGTAGCGGGAGCGCGCCCACGGCGAGGCGGGTTTCGCGAGCCGGACGGCGGCGACGACCGCGACGAACGGCACGACGATCCCGATCAGACCCGACGCGATCTTGCCCTTGAAGATGGCGACGAAGGCCAGGGCTAACTGGGTGGCGATCGTGACCGCGAACGCGACCCGCCCCTCGCCGGCGGTGTCCTCGAACGGCCGCGCCCCGAGGACGAGGAAGGCGCCGATCACCGTGGCGATGAGCACCGCGTCCACCGATTTGCGCCCCTCCCGCGCCCAGTAGACGTCGTCGAGGTGCAGCCACAGCGCGAACTCGTCGAGCGTGAGCGCCGCGCCGGCCCCGAAAACGGCGGCCAGCACCTGGACCCACGGTGGTCCCGGCCGGTAGACGAACTCGCCGGCGCCGGCGATGAGGATCAGGAAGATGCCGTACACGTGGTGGTGCACGTGGACGCTGCCGACGGTGGTGTCGCGAAACGGGCCGCGGCCCGCCCGGATCATCCGCACGACGACACGCGTGATCGCGAACGTCACCACGAAGGCGGCGAACATCCACACCGCCACGCCGCCGTCGGCGCCGGTGAACAGCTCGATGGTCACACCCGCCACCGGCCCCAGCGTGCGTTGGCGCAGCTCGGGGAGCTAGGGCCGAAAGACCCGCCGCTCCCCCAGCGCGGGCGCGAGCACCGCGACCGATCCGCTGACCACGACGGCGGACGCCAGCGCCCAGTGCAGCCCGATCCACCCGGCGAGCGCCCCGATGATCACCGGCTCGGTCAGGAAACCCGCGTACCCGCACGCCGCCACCGCCGCGACGGCCCGTCCCGGCGCCTCGGGCTGCTTGCGCCCCGCGGCGCTCCACGCGACCGGCACGATCCCGGCCACGCCGAGCCCGGCGATCGCGAACCCCAGCACCCCGGCGACGGGCACCGGCACCGCCACGACGACCGCGAACCCGGCGACCGTCACCGCCGCCGCCAGCCGCAGGAACCGCACCGGCCCGAGGCGCCCGACGATCCGGTCGGCACCCAACCGCACGGCGATCATCGTGACGGAGAAGGCGAAGTAGCCCAGCGACGCGACCGCGGGCCCGGCCGCCGTCACCTCGGTCAGGTAGACCGCGCCCCAGCTGTTGACCGCGCCCTCGGCGACGAACCCGCAGAACGCGACCATGCCGAGCGGGATCAGCGCCCGGCCCGGCAACGCGAACGCCGGGCCGCCCTGACCGCGGTCCGGCCCGCGGAGGAACCCGGTGGAGACCGCCCACAGCGCGGTCGCCAGCAGAATCCCGCCCGCGACGGGGAAATGCGTCGTCACGGGAACGTGCCAGGTCTCGGCGAGCGCGTCGGCACCGGAACCGGCGAGCCCGCCGATGTTCCAGAACGCGTGGAACCCGGCGAAGATCGGGCGCCCGTAGCCCTCCTCGACGCGGGCGGCGTGGGCGTTCATCGCGACGTCGAGGGTGCTGTTGCCGGCACCCAGGACGACCAGTGCGGCCACGAAGACCGGGAGGCTGGGCGCGAACGCGACCAGCGGCAGCCCGCCGCACAGCACGACCGCGCCGGCCATCGCCGCGGCCCGGCTGCCGATCCGCGTGATCACCGCCCCCGCGAGGAGCAGCGCGACCACCGATCCGGCCGCCAGCCCGAACAATCCCGTCGCCAGCTGTCCCGTGGTGAGCCCCAGCCGGTCCTGCACCGCGGGCACGCGCGCGAGCCACGTCCCGAACGCCGCCCCGCACGCCGCGAACACCACGGACACCGCGCGGCGGGCGCGCTCCAGTTCCCCGGTCATGATCGTCACGATATCGAGATCTTCTTTTCCACTCGACCGGCAGAGGCGGAATTGTTTTCCTGTTTGCCCGGAAATGCCAGGGGTAGTCGCGCTGGACCGATGTTCGAGGAGGAGGAATGTCCCAGAACACCAGCAGTTCTCCGCCGGAAGCGGCGCGGGAATCGGGCAGCAGGGTCGCCGGTGTCGCCGCCGGGCAGGCACGGGAAGTCGCGTCCGAGGCGCGTGACCAGGCGCGCAATCTGACCGAACAGGGCGCCGATCAATTGCGCGAACAGGCGCGCACCAGCCAGCGGAAAGCTGCCGAAAATCTGCACGGAATCGCCGATCAACTGCAGGAGATGTCGGACCGGCAGGACCAGTCCGGCGTCGCTTCCGACATGGTGCGCGAAGTCGCCCAGCGCGCGAAAAAGGTGGCGTCGTGGCTCGATGCGCGGGAACCGGGCGACCTCGTCGAGGAGCTGCGCGGGTTCGCCCGGCGCAAGCCAGGGTTGTTCCTGGCCGGCGCGGCCGCCGCGGGTCTCCTCGCGGGACGCCTGACCAGGGGCGTGGCCGCGGGTAGCGCGAGCCAGGGCGGGACGGCGCCGGAGCCGCGGATGCCCACCGAGACCGCCGCCCCGCCGTCGACCGGTTCACCGGTGCCGACTCCGGCGCCGGACGCTCCACCGCCCGCGGGCTACCGCGGACAGCACCGGGCAGGAGCCTCATGACCCAGACACCGGGACGACGGCCGGACGTCGGGGACACCTCGGTCGGCCAGTTGATGAGCAACATCTCGCAGGACCTGTCGACGTTGGTGCGGCAGGAACTGGCACTGGCGAAGGCCGAGGTGAAGACCGAGGCCAAGCAGGCGGGCAAGGGCGCCGGGATGCTCGGCGGCGCCGGGTTCGGCGGCTACATGGTGCTGCTGTTCCTGTCGATCGCCCTGTGGTGGGCGCTGTCGAACGTGATGGACCAGGGCTGGGCCGCGCTGATCGTGGCCGCGGTGTGGGCCGTGATCGCCGCGGTGCTGTACGCGACCGGCCGGAGCCGGTTGCGTCGCGTCGACCCGGTGCCGGAACGGACCGTCGACAGCCTCAAACAGATGCCCGACCAGGTGAGGAGGACAACGTGAGCACGGACCCGGATCGCCTTCGCGAGGAAATCGAAGGCACGCAACGGAACCTCGGCAGTGACGTGGACGCGCTGGCCGAGAAGGTCACGCCGGGCCGCATCGTGCACCGGCGGGTGCACCGGGCGCGCGGCCTGGCGCAGAACCTGAAGGAACGCGTGATGGGAAGCGCTTCCACGGGCGCGCAGATGGTGACCGACCGGATGCACGAGGCGTCGGACGCGGCGTCGTCGGTCACCGATCAGGCGCAGGAGGCACCGCGGACCGTGCGGCGGCAGATGGAGGGCAACCCGCTGGCGGCGGGCCTGATCGCGTTCGGCGCCGGGTGGCTGGTGTCGTCGCTGTTCCCGGCGAGCCGCCCGGAGCGGGAACTGGCCGGGCAGGTCAAGGAGCAGGCGCAGGGCATGGCCGGGCAGCTCGGCTCGGTGGCGCGGGACGTGACGGAGAACTTGCGCGAACCGGCCCAGGACGCGGTGCAGTCCGTCAGGTCCACCGCGAGCGACGCGGCCGCGACGGTCGCGGACGAAACGAAGTCCGCGGCGCAGGACGTGCGGCAGACGGCCCGCTAGTTACCGGGGATGCCCGGTGCGCGAAGGGCACCGGGCATCCCTCGTTCCAGCTCGGTGAGAAAACGGTCCACCGTGCCGCGCCGCTGGGCCTCCTCGGCCAGTGACTCGCCGACGATGCGTTCCGCGAGCTGCACCGCGAGCCGGCTCAGCTCGGGACGCATTTCGGCCGCGATGCGGCCCCGCTGTTCGGTCAGGTCGGCCTCGCCCTGGGCGATCAGCCGCCGCGCCTCCTCCTGCGCCTCCGCGCGCAGTTCAGCACGCAGCCGGTCACCCTCGGCGCGTGCCTCGTCGCGGATCCGCGCCGCCTCGGCCCGCGCGTCGGCCAGCTGGTCCCGGTACCGGGTCAGCGCCTCCGCGGCCGCCCGCTGGGCCTGCTCCGCCTGTTTGATGCCGCCCTCGATCTTCGCGGCCCGTTCCTCGAACAGCGCCTCGAACCGCGGCACGGCGAACTTCGCCAGCAGGAACAGCAGCACCAGGAACGCGACCAGCCCGAGCCCCAGCTCGACGACGTCCGGCGCGACCGGGTTGTCCGCTGCGAGGATCATGCCGGCGAATCTACCGAACGGACCGGAACGGCGAAATCGCCGAGCCCGTCCCGACGGCGAGACCAGCGCCAGCACAGTGGACAGTTCCCGCCCGTTTTCCCGTTGCCGGCCGCCATTCGGCGCCGAACGCGTTCCGGCTCGGCGGCGTGAGCTCGTTCCTGGGAGTGCTGCACCCCGGCCCGTCCGCTCCGGCCACCGCCCGATCGGTGGCGATGGAAAGCACCGGAATTCCGGGACGGCTGACGGCCGCGTTGATCACGGGCGCGCCGGGCGGGATCGGGGGCAACGTCGCGGGCATGCGATCCACTACGCGACGAAGGTGTGCGGGCGTCATCGGTGATCGAGGGGATCCTTTACGCCGAGGGCGACCAGCAGGGCGGAATCACCTCGCGCCGACCAGGCGGCCTTGTTACGTTCCCCGGGAGACGACTGCCCACGTCCGCCGGAAACAAGATCACCCCCGTGCCCTGTTCTCGCAGGTCACGGGGGTGTTTGCCCTGTGTGGCGGGTAGAGGATTCGAACCTCTGAAGGCAGTGCCGTCTGATTTACAGTCAGATCCCTTTGGCCGCTCGGGCAACCCGCCATGGCCGGGCGAACCGGCCGGGGAGAAGTTTACCCAACGGCCCGAGGGGCGTCTCAGGGGGGCCGGGTCGGCGCTATGGTGTGGGCTAGCCGACAAGCGAAACGACGAGGTAGGACACGTGGCGGATCCGTCATTCGACGTGGTGAGCAAGGTCGACCGGCAGGAGGTCGACAACGCCCTGAACCAGGCGGCCAAGGAGCTTTCCACCCGCTTCGACTTCCGTGGCGTCAACGCCAAGATCTCCTGGGCCGGCGAAGAGGCCGTGACGATCGAGGCCGACACCGAGGAACGCGCCAACGCGGCGGTCGAGGTCTTCAAGGAGAAGCTGATCAAGCGGGGCATCTCGCTGAAGGCGTTCGAGGCCGACGAGCCCGCGGTGTCCGGCAAGATCTACAAGGTCAACGGCAAGATCCTCCAGGGCATCGCCACCGACAAGGCCAAGCAGATCGCCAAGGCCATCCGCGACGAGGGCCCCAAGGGCGTCCAGGCCCAGATCCAGGGCGACCAGCTCCGCGTCTCCGGCAAGAAGAAGGACCACCTGCAGGACGTCATCGCCCTGCTCAAGGACAAGGACTTCGGCATCGCGCTGCAGTTCACGAACTACCGCTGACGCACGAAGCGGCCCGCGCCCCCGCGGCGCGGGTCAGCTCAGCATCAGCGCCGCGTCCCACGGCGCCGGGTTCCCGGCGTAACTGGCCAGCGCCAGCGCCACCCCCGCGGCACCCTGCAGCAACCCGGGCTCGTCCGACCACTCGCCGCCGCGCAAGAGGTGCCGGAAGCCGAACCGCGCGGCGGGGTCGAAGGCCGCCAAGACGCGAGCCGCGACGACGTCGGACGCGGCGCCCATCCGCAGTGTGATCTGCAACAACCCGGCGTCCCCGTGGCAGAACGTCGGCCCCTCACCGGCGCCGGGCCTGCTCATGGCCGCCGCCGCGAGTGCGGCGGCCCCCGCGTCGCCCAGCTCGGCCGCGGCCAGGTGCAGCGCGTACGCCACACCGGCCGTCCCGTAGCACCACGCCGACCGCGTGGCCGGCACCGCCGCCCCGCCCACCTGCGCGTCGAACCCGACGCGCGACGGCCAGCCCGCCCCCGACTCGTCCGTCCACGTCCACCGCAACAACCAGTCGCTGATCACCCGCATCGCCTCGGTCATCCCGGCCACCCGGTGACCGCGCCGGTGGGCCAGTGCCAGCAGCGCGAGTGGACCACTGATGCCGTGCGCCAGCCCGGGGTTGAAGTCCCCCCGCGGATAGTGCGCCCGGTCCACGTCCACCGCGTACCGCTCCGGCGCGCACCACCAGCCGGGCACCTCGACGCCGTCCACCACCACCGGCCGCGTCAGCGCGACCAGGTACTCCAGCACCCCGTCCAGCGCCGTCGAACACCGGTCGCCGCCCAGTTCCAGCAGCAGACGGCCGCGTCCGGTGAGACCGCTGATCACGTCGTAGTCGGAGATCCCCAGCCGCGCGGGCTTCGGCCACCGCTCGCACACCTCCGCGAGCGCCGACCCGGCCTGCCGCAACAACCTCTCGTACCCGCCGCCGTGCACGTGCCGGTGGACCAGTGCCGCGGGAACCAGTGCCTCCGGCGCGACCTCACCCGCCTCGGCGAGGTGGGCGTGAGCGACCGAAGCCCACGCCGGGTCCCACGCGGACAACGTCGCGTGCAGGACCGCGATGCCGGGGTGACCGCCAAGCAAGGACGGCCCACAGCCGCGCACCGAGCGCAGCCGCTCCCCCACCTCCATCGCCAGCTCGACGGGATTGACGGTCAGCGTCGTCACGACGTTCCTCCGGTGGTCAGGGCACTTCATCGCCCGTGCCTCGCACGGTCCGCTCGCAGCGCCAGCCCGCCGTGCACCAGCGCGTACACCTCCTGCTCCCGCGCCCGGTCGATCCCGAACAGGCGGTTGCAGTGCATGTGCGCCAGGCTCAGGGCGATCCGCCCGTACCGCTCCGGCGGCACCTTCGGCAGGTAGTCGGCGATCGCCCGGCTGCGCCGGGTCCACGGTTGGTCCAGCGATGCACGACCGGTGGGGTCGATGGCGGCCGCGAACTCCTCGCGTTGGTCGCGCGGAACGGATCGCCGCAGGTCGAGGGGTACCGCCGCGGCGAGCCAGTCCAGGATCTCCGGAGGCTGTCCGAAATGCCGGACAAGGTCGAGCACGCTCAGCGCCGTGAGCACGTCCGGTTCCCGCTCGCCCAGCGCGAGGGCGACCAGAGAGTCTGCGTGGAACACCCGCTCGGCGGCCGCGATCGCCTCGGGCCCGCCGTACCGCTCGACCTCGGGGTCGTAACTGTCCAGCACGAGCCGCGACAGCAACCCGTCCGCCCGGAGCCCGCTCGCCCACGAGTGCAGCCGCGGCAGCACCGTGGTCCACAAGTTGTCCGGCTTGCCGGAGAACCGGATCCGGAGGTGCGGATCGGGATCGGCATAGCGGACGAAGTGCCAGCCGTCGACATCGCTGACCATCTCGTGCAGGCGTGAGTGGAGGATCTGGCGCTGGGCCGCGTCGCCAGCGTAGAGCTTCGCGTACAGCCAGTCCCCGCCCGGGAGCTGCAGGGCGTCGGACCCGGTCCGGGTGGCCGGAACGGGCCGTTCGGGAGCGCGTTGGCCCATCAGCTGGAAGACCACTTCGCACGCGTGTCCGTCGAACCAGCCGTCGCCGCGCGAAAGCACCTCCTGGACGACCAGCCGTGGCGTCTTCCGCAGCTCCGCCTGGAACACCGTCGTGTGCCCCGGGTCGTCGAGGTCGATCACGATCCGGTTGTCCGAGCTGGTCAGCTGCACCCACCTCGGCACGCCCCACCGCGTCCGCCACCTCCCCACAGCCGCGGTCCAGTCGGCCGCCGGGTCGATCATGTCGCGGCTGGGCAGCCATCGGGCGGGCGCGAGCACGGTCCTCCCGTACCGGATCCGCGGCAGGAACGGCGCGGCCGACAGGGCGCCCCACCGCCACGGCAGGCACGACGGGTTCTCCTGCTCCCCCAGCTCGAGCAGGAACCGCGCGACCGGCGGGATGTGCCCGCTGCGCGGGTTCAGCATGGACCCGGACACCGGGGCGACGCGCGCGCCGGAGGTGAGGTCGACGAGGTACAGGTCGTCCTGTGTGGCCCCGACGGCGAGCTGGTCGAGGGCCAGGTCCGGGACGTCCGCGACCGCCGGCCCGCACCCGACCGGGATGCGTACCGGGAGCCGCTGCGGCACCGACGCGACGTTCGCCGATCGCGCGGTCCGGGGACGGCAGGCGACCTGCGCGGCGCCCGGCGGGGCACCTCGCCGGACCAGCTCCGTCAGCGAGGCGTCCAGCTCGGGCACCAGGTGGGCGAACCGGGCGATCGTCGAACCCGCGTGCGGCGACCCCAGGTTCTCGCCGATGACCAGACGGAACTCCCCCGCGCACAACGCTTCCCAGCTCGGGGCGAGGACCTCGGCGCACAGTTCCATCGACACCGGCCGCCGCTCCGGCGGGTCCGCGGCGAGCCGGCCGACCAGTTCGTCGTCGATTTCGATCTCGTCGCGCCCGTCGCGCACCGCCGCCAGCAGGTGCTCGACCAGGACCGAACCGCCGGGCTGTTCCGGCCGGGCGGAGAAATCGGGCAGTCCCATCCCGCGGGTGTCGTCGAGCAACTCCAGGACGGGCACCAGCCGGTCACTGCCGTAGCGTTCGAGAAAGCGCTCTCGGTAACCGTCCAACCAGGCCGGTCCGGAGCGGCTTCCCAGACGCCACAACGCTTCCGCGGCGCGCGCGGCTTCCTCGCCGAGCACGGACGGCAAGGTCGCTTCGACATCGAGCCGGAGGTCGGTCTGGATCACGTCGGGCACGTCGTGCAGGGCCCGCATCCGGGTCGCGACGGCTCGCCGGCGGGACCAGCGGTCCTCGGCAGCGGCGTCGGCGCCGCGCAGTCCGGCCTGGATCTCCCGCAGTTCCCGGTGCAACGGGTGGCCGGCGGGAACGCGGCCGATCACGTGTCCGAGCGGGTCGACGCAGTCCGGTGGGGGATCGAGATCGGTGAGCAGCACGCCGATGTCGACGAGCTGGCGCAGCACGCCGTCGAACCCGGTGCGCCGGAAGCGGCGGCACAGGTGCTGGACGAGGGCCGACCAGGAAATCGGGGTGCGCGCGGCGACCCGCACGGCCCGCACGAGTGGCGTGAAGCGGATCGACGCCTCGCGCCGGTGGGCGTCCTCGTACCGCTCCGGGAGCACCAGGCGGTCGCCCCGCACGAAGCTGACGTTGTTCGCAACCAGCACGGCCTGCGACAGCACCGCCGGGTCCGTCCGCAGCCGCCGCACCACGCCGTCCAGCCAGTCGGCGTCCGTCCGACTGGTCGGACGATGTCGCGCACCGATCCGCAACGCGGGCCATGCACCAAACCGGACCGGCGCGACGCCCGCGAACAGCCCGAACGGTGTCGGCCGGCTGGTCATGCGCAGGTGGTACTTGGCGAGGGCGAGGGTGCTGCGGCGGCGCACCTTGTCCTTGACCGCGTCGCCGCGCACCACGCGGCGGACGTCGTTCGCCAGGCTGGGACTGGCGGCGTCGACGGCCTCCATCAGGAGTTCGTCGGCCGCGAGGACGTCCAGCGGCGGGATCGGACCGTCGGTCCGGGGCCGCACCGCCGCCCGCAACAGGGCCAGGCCCGCACACGTGAACATCGGTTCGTCTCCCGGCGCGACTGGGTCGGGTGGCGGGCCTCCCGCAAGGCCCGCCACCCGGAGAATCAGGTCAGCAGGACGGCCACAGGGTGGCGCAGATGTCGCTGAACCCGGACTTGTTGGTCAGCAGGTCCCCGTCCTGGGTCGGAGCCGAGATACGAAGGTCCAGGTCGAAGTCCTCGGGAGCCAGGTTTTCCACGATGTGAACTCTCCTTCGCTGTGCGGTGTGGCTCGTGCCACTGCTCTCAGACCGTAGAAGATTGTTCAACGATCCATCAAGAGGTTGATTCTTACGTGGTATTGCGCTACGAAGTTGCTTTTGACCCTTGTTCCGCGGCTACCCATCGTGACCCTGTGGTGTAATTCGGCCGCCGAGAGTGAGGGGGACGCCGATGCGCCGGATCGCCGCGCTGATGCTGGCACTGCTGGTCACGACCGCGGCGATGACCGTCCCGGCGCACGCGGCCGAACGCACCGAACTGGGCGTCGGCGCGTATCCCCGGGTGATCCGCCTGGAGCACACGCCGTTCCGGCGGGGCCGGATCATCGCGTCGGTGAACAGCTGGGACGGCGGCGGCGCGTTCGCGCGGATCTTCGAGAGCACCGACGAGGGCGCGACCTTCCACGCGATCGGTGAGATCCGCGACCCGGAGGGCGCGCAGGGCGAGTGCTGCGGCAGCCTCTACGAGCTCCCGCAGCGCGTCGGCCGGCTCCGCGCCGGGACCCTGCTGTGGGCGGCGTCCTACGGCCAGAACGGGGGCGCCGGGCGTCGCATGTCGATCCGGATCTGGTCCAGTTCGGACGGTGGCCGGACCTGGGCGTTCCTGTCCGAAGCGGCCCGTTCACACAACCACGACGGCGTGTTCGAGCCGGAGTTCACCGTGGACGCGGGCGGGACACTCTGGATGCACTACGCCGACGAAACCGAAGCGCCCCGGTACAGCCAAGTGCTCAACCGGGTCGCCTCGACCGACGGCGTCAGCTGGGGAACCAAGCAGAACACCCTCGCGATTCCGCCCGACCGCGTCCGTCCCGGCATGCCGGTCGTGCGCCGGCTGCCCGACGGGCGCTACTACTTCGGCTACGAGATCTGCAACTACGGCCGGCGCTACTGCGACCCCTACTTCAAGATCTCCGGCGACGGCGCGAACTACGGCGATCCGGCCGATCCCGGCACCCGCGTGGAGACGGCGAACGGTGACTACTTCCAGCACGCGCACACCGTCGCCGTTTTCCCCGGCGGACCGAACGGCGTTCGGCTGCTGATGGTCGGCCAGATCTACACGGACAGCAGCGGGAACCCCCGGCCGAACAACGGCCAGATCCTGCTCGCCAACGACGACCTCGGATCGGGCACCTGGTACGAGCTATCCGCGCCGGTGCGCGTTCCCCGTGCCTACAACAACTTCTGCCCGAACTACAGCTCGGCACTGCTCCCGGTGGACGACGCGCGCAACGTCCTGGAGCTGGCCGCCGACTACGACGGCGGGGTCTGCAAGGTCTACTTCGGCACGGGGCCGGCGTCCTGATACGCCTTGTCCAGCGCGGCGGCGAAGGTCTCGACGGACTGGGCACCCGAGACGCCGTAACGGCGGTCGAACACGAAGAACGGCACCCCGTTCGCCCCGAACGCGCGGGCCTGGTCGACGTCGGCCCGGACCTCGTCGGCGTAGCTGCCGTCCTCGAGCACGCGCCGGACCTCCTCACCGTCCAAACCGGCCTCGGTCGCGAGCTCGACGAGCGAGTCCACCTCGAACACCGAACGCCGCTCGGTGAAGTAGGCCCGGAAGAACCGCTCGGCCACGGCGTCCTGGAGGCCGCGTTCGCGGGCGAGGTGCAGGACCCGGTGGGCGTCGAAGGTGTTGCCGATGACGCCACCGTCCAAGTGGTACTCGAGTCCCTCGGCGGCGGCGAGCTGCGTCAGGCGTTCCTCGTTGGCGGCGAAGTCGGCCTCGCTGATGCCGTACTTCGCGGCGAGCAGCGCGGCCTTGGGCTGCGGCTCGCGGGGCGCGCGCGGATCGAGTTCGAACGACCGGAAGGTCACCTCGACCTGGTCACGGTGCTCGAAGCCGGCCAGCGCGCGTTCGAACCGCCGCTTGCCGAGGTAGCACCACGGGCACACGACATCGGACCAGATCTCCACCTGCACGACCGGCACGAACGCCCGCGGCACCGGAGTTATTCCACGAGGAGCCCCATCAGCCAGATGGCGAGCACCTGCTCGGCGTCGGACCGCGCCTGCGCGGGGTTGTCGGCGTGGGCGATCATCAGTGCCGCCTCGTTCACCGCGCTGAGCACGAGCTGACCCAGCACGGCGACCGGAGCGGGTTTCAGCAGCCCCTGCCCGACGGCCTGGTCGAGCAGGCCGACGACCAGGCCCAGCCCGTGCTCGGCCTCGATCTCGCGCCAGGTGGTCCAGCCCAGTACCGCGGGCGCGTCGATCAGCGCGATCTGCCGGCACTCGTCGCGCTCGCAGGCGTCGAGGAAGGCCTTGAGCGCGAAGAGCAGGCCCGACGCGAGGTCCGGTGCGTCCTTCGTGGCGGCCTCGACCTCGGCGGTGACCTCGACCTCCAGCTCCTCGAACACCGCGCGGAACAGGCCCTGCTTGTCGCCGTAGTGGTGGTAGAGCGCGCCACGCGTCACGCCCGCGGCCCGCACGATCTCGTCCGCGGGCACGGCCTGGTAGCCGCGCTCGGCGAACAACTCGCGGGCGGCCGCCATCAACGCGGCCCGGGTGCTCTGCGATCGCTCTTCCTGGGTACGGCGCACGCCTCTAATCTGCCATGACGCCGGCGAAGGCCAGGATGTGCCGCACCAGCAGGGCCGGCTGGTCCTCGGGCACGAAGGCGTAGGAGTCGGGGACCTCGACCAGACGGGCGTCGGGCAGCAGCGCGGCGAGGCGCCTGGCCAGGCGGAGCGGGAACGTGCGGTCCTCGTTGGCCCACACGAGCAGGACCGGCTTGTCGAAGGTGCGCAGCTTCTCCGCGGCTTCGAGCGTGTAGCGGGAGCTGACGGCACGAACGACCTTGCGCAGATCACGGCGGATGGCGGGCTGCCGGTGGGCGGGTGTGACGTAGGACTTCACGATCGGCTCGGGGATCGGGTACTTGGTGACGCCGCCGAAGACGAACGGAGTGCGGTGGAGCGCCTTGACCTGGAGCAGGGCCGCGATCGGGCGCATCGAGCCGGGGATGTGGGCGAGCAGGGTGAGCGGTTTGAACGTGGGCGGGAAGAAGTAGTCGAAGGAGTCGCACGGGGTGAGCACGACGCGCTCGACCCGCTCGGGGCGGCGGGACAGCATGATCTGGGTGAGCGCGCCGCCGGTGTCGTTGGCCACGAGGACGACGTCGCGGAGGTCGAGGGCGTCGAGGAAGTCCGCGATGAGGTCGGCGAGGCCGGGCGGGGTGAGGTCCGCGTCCGGGCGGAGCGCGGTTTCGTGCGAGCCGAGCGGCAGGTCGACGGTGATGGCGCGGAAACCCGCGTCGGCGATGTCGGGGACGACGTGCCGCCACAGGTCGGCGTTGACGAGGACGCCGTGGATGAAGACGACGGGCCGCCCCTCGCCGCGTTCGAAGTAGCGGACGTCACCCTGGCGGAGGGTCACGTGCTTTTCCTGGCCGAGTGCTGGTGAACGGGTCATGATCTCGAAGATACATACGTTCTGTATGTATGTGAAGTGGCAGACGCGCTAGGGTGGTTCCGGATCGATCCGGAAGGAGCTGGGGTATGAAGGGCATCGTGCTGGCGGGTGGCAGCGGGACGCGTCTGCACCCGATCACCCAGGCGGTGTCGAAGCAGCTGTTGCCGGTCTACGACAAGCCGATGATCTACTACCCGTTGTCGGTGCTGATGCTGGCCGGGATCCGGGAGATCCTGATCATCTCGACGCCGTCCGACCTGCCGAACTTCCAGCGGCTGCTCGGATCGGGCGACCAGTTCGGGTTGCGGCTGAGCTACGCGGAGCAGCCGAGCCCGAACGGCCTGGCCGAAGCGTTCGTGATCGGCGCTGATTTCATCGGCGACGACGACGTGGCCCTGATCCTGGGCGACAACATCTTCTACGGGCAGGGGTTCTCCGGGCGGATGCGGCAGGAGGTCGCCTCGCTCGACGGGTGCGTGCTGTTCGGGTACCCGGTGAAGGACCCGCAGCGGTACGGGGTCGGGGAGCTGGATGCGTCGGGCCGGCTGGTGTCGATCGAGGAGAAGCCCTCCCGGCCGAAGTCCAACCAGGCGATCACCGGGCTGTACTTCTACGACAACCAGGTGGTGGAGATCGCGCGCGGGCTCACGCCGTCGGGTCGTGGGGAGCTCGAAATCACCGACGTGAACCTCACCTACCTGCGCCAGGGCCGCGCGAAGCTGGTCGAACTGGGGCGCGGGTTCGCGTGGCTGGACACCGGGACGCACGATTCACTGCTCGAGGCCGGGCAGTTCGTGCAGGTGCTGGAGCACCGGACCGGGGTGCGGATCGCGTGCCTGGAAGAGGTCGCGCTGAAGATGGGGTACATCGATCCGGACGAGTGCCTGGCTCTCGGGCTGAAGCTGTCGAAGTCCGGGTACGGGGATTATGTCGTGGCGTGTGCCCGCGCCGCGGGGGCGGCTGGGTAAGGCTGGGGGTTACTGGGTGGTGCCGTCGGGGTCGATGCGGAGGCCCGCGGGGAAGCGCGGTCAGGTGGCGGGGTGGTGCCGCTGGGCACCTCGCAGAGATACGAAAGCTCCAGTCGCGCGGCGGTGAACGGGGCATTCATCGCGCAACAGCACGATTGATCACCTCGCACCCCCACGACAGTGCCCCTCACACGACAATGAATGGGACGTTCATCACGAGCCGTGCCGGCCCGGTCACCTTGCTAACGCGCGAGGGTGCCACTCACACCACGATGAACGGGACGTTCATCGGCAGCTGGCACAGCCCGAACCGGCCGCGTGACCGTGTGACCGTGCGACCGGACACCTCGCACGCGCACGAGGGTGCCGGTCGCACATTCATGAATGGGGTGTTCATCGGCAACCCGTGCGGCTGGTCGCCTCGCGAAGGCGCGAGGTTCCCGGTCGCGCAACAGTGAACGGGCCGTTCGTCGGGCGACGGCGCGGGGCGCGGCGGGCAGCTCGCGGGCACACGACACATCCACTCACGCGGTGATGAATGGGACATTCACCCGAGCACCGTGCGCGGGGCCAATCAACCAGAACAGGACGTCGGGACGGTCGCGTCAGACAAGGACGGGCCAGAACGAGCCGGTCAGAACGGGCCGCGGCGGGCCATTTCTTCGAGGCGGCGGATGCGGTCGGCCATCGGCGGGTGCGTGGAGAACATCCGGGACAGGGTCTCGCCCGGGCGGAACGGGTTCGCGATCATCAGGTGCGACTGCGAGACCAACTGCGGCTCCGGCACGAGCGGCGCCCGCCGTGTGCCGAATTCCAGCTTGCGCAGCGCCGAGGCCAGCGCGAGCGGGTCCCCGGTCAGCTCGGCGCCCGACGCGTCCGCCTGGAATTCCCGCGAGCGGCTGACCGCCATCCGGATGATTCCGGCCGCGATCGGACCCAGCAGGATGATCAGCAACGACACCAGCGGGTTGTTGCCCTCGCGATCATTGCCACCGAACATCCCGGCGAACATCGCCAGGTTCGCCAGCACACTCACCACACTCGCGAGCGCGCCGGCGACGCACGAGATCAGGATGTCCCGGTTGTAGACGTGCGACAACTCGTGCCCGAGCACCGCCCGGAGCTCACGCTCGTCCAGCAGACCGAGGATGCCGGTCGTGCAGCAGACGGCAGCGTGGCGCGGGTTGCGACCGGTCGCGAACGCGTTCGGGGCGGCCGTCGGGCTCAGGTAGAGCCGCGGCATCGGCTGGCGGGCCGACGTGGCCAACTCCCGCACGATCCGGTACATGACCGGCTGCTCGGCCTCCGACACCGGGCGCGCCCGCATCGCCCGCAGCGCCAGGGTGTCCGACTTGAAATACGCGTACGCGTTCATCCCCAGCGCGACCGCCAGCCCGATGAACAACGCGCCACGACCGAACAATGAACTGATCGCGATGATGATGGCACTCAGCAACCCGAGCAACAGCGCGGTCTTCAGCCCGTTCTGGTGCTTGTGCACGTGCCCTGCGCCTCCTTACCCACGCTCATTTTCCCAACGCACGAGCGGGAAGTGAAGTTCCTTCACGGCTTCCGCGCGCGAGCGACCGCGGCCCGGATTACTGTGCGACCGGGTACCCCGAGACATTGTGGGAAACCGCCGGGGAGGTCGGGCATGGGCACTACCGGATTGAGCCGGCGGGCGTTGTTCGGGCTGGTGGCGGCTGCTGGGGCGTTCATTGCCGCGCGTGGGGCGCAGGCCGCGCCGGGAGCGGGACGGGCGAGCCGCGGAGGGCGGCCAGGGGGCGTTCGGGGAGTCGCGTCGCGACTGGGGGCGAACGGTAGGTGGGCGGGGTTCGACGAAGCGGCGGCGCCGCCGCGGCTCGTGTCGGTCGCGGTGGGAAGGGGGCCGCAGGCGGTCGCGGTGAATTCGGTCACCGGGGTGGTCTTCGTGGCGAATGCCGGGGATCGGACGGTGTCCGCCGTCGAGCAGGGGGAGGTTGCGACGGTCGGACCGGCCGGCGGTGGGCGGCAGGTCGAGGTTGCGGCGCACGCTGATCAACAGGGGACGGTAGCGCCCAGCGTCGGCCAGCAGGGCGAGGCTGCCGCGGTCGGGCCGACCGGCGGGCAGGGAGGGCCGGTTCCGGCGAGCGCTGATCAACGGGGAAAGGTCGGCCTGACAGGTGGACAGGGGGCGACGAACGCGCCGGTCGGACTGGACGATGGTCGGCCGCGCCGCGTCGGGGCGACCGGCGATCAAGGGGGAAAGATCGGGCTGACCGTCGGTGAGTTGGGGACCACTGCAGTGGTTGCGGCGGCCGCTGATCAGCAAGGTGGGGTTGCGCTGACGGTTGATCAGCGGGCGGCGACCACAGCGGTCGCGGGGACCGTCGAGCAGGGGGTCGCGACCACAGCTGTCGGGCTGGCCGGTGGTTGGCAGGGCAAGGTCGCGGCGAAAGTCGGGCGACAGGCGACGCCCGCAGCGGTCGGACCGGCCGCCGAACAGCACGGCAAGGTCCCGGCGACCGCCGGGCAGGGGGCGACCACCACAGCGATCCGGCCAGCCGCCGAGCAGCAGGGCAGGGTTGCGGCCGCTGATCCGGAGGGGACGACCACGGCGGCCGGAACGAATGGTGGCCCCCAGGTGCAGCTGGCGGGCGGTCGGCGGTGGGTCGTGCCCACTGGCGGGGCGCCCAGCGATCAGGGGTGGATCGTGCCCAGGGGCGGGGTGCCCAACGATCAGCGGTGGATCGTGCCCACTAGCGGGGCGCCCAGCGATCAGCGCTGCGTCGTGCCCACTGGCGGGCTCCCTAGCGATCAGCGGTCCATCGTGCCCACCGGCGGGGTGCCCAACGGCCAGCGGTGGATCGTGCCCACCGGCGGGGTGCTCAGCGATCTCCTCATCGACGAACACGCGGGTCTCGTCTACGTCGCGGACAGTACGGCCGGCACGACGGCCGTTCTCGAGGCCGCCGAGGGGGCGATCCGGAACGTCATGGCGACCGGGCCCGGGTCCTCGGCCCTGGCACTCGACCCTGAAAGATACAACCTGTATGTATGTGGGGACGACCAGATCAGCGTCGTCGACCTGTTCGGGCAGGTTCTCGCCACCACGATTCCCACCCCGGGACGGCAACTCGTCAGCGCCGTGATCGACGGGCCGCGCCGCGCCGGGTACTTCGCCGACCTCCGCAACAACACGGTCGAAGTCCTCGACCTCGACAGCCACCGGTTCACCAGCCGCATCCAAGTGGGCACGGGACCCTCCGGACTCGCGCTGCACCGGGGCACCAACACGGTTTACGTCGCGAATTCGGGTATCCACCACCTGTCCGTGGTCGACGGGGCCACGCACGCACAAACGAACACCATCCTGATGCGCAGCGCAGCCTCGTCGATCGCCGTGCACGAAGGGAGCCACACCGTCTACACCAACGGCGGCCCGGACGGGATCGTGCGCGTCGACGGCGCCCGCGGCGCGATCACCGGCGAACTCACGCTCGGCATCAACCCGGGCCGCCTCGCCGTCGACCAGCGGACCGGCGCCGTCCACGTCACCGACCCCCTCCACGACCGGCTCCACACCATCACCGGATTCTGAATCCTGGAGCAACTCCGGGTATAGGTTCGAAAACACACGACCACGCCGACAGAGGGAATCCATGAAACTCGGACTGCAAATTCCCGACTTCACCTGGCCCAACGGTCCCACCGCGCTCGGCCGCGAACTCGCCGAGGTCGCCCGCGCCGCCGACGACGCCGGATTCGAATACCTCGCCGTCATGGACCACTTCTTCCAGATCCGCGCCGTCGGCCCCAGCGAGAACGACATGCTCGAGGCCTACACGACCCTCGGCTACCTCGCCGCCCACACCGAGCGCGCCAAACTCCTCACCGTCATCACCGGCGTCCTCTACCGCCAGCCCGGCGTCCTCGCCAAGGCCGTCACCACCCTCGACGTCCTCTCCGGCGGCCGCGCCGTCCTCGGCATCGGCGCCGGCTGGAACGAGGAGGAGTCCCGCGGCCTCGGCTTCCCCTTCCCGCCCACCGCGGAACGCTTCCAGATGCTCGAGGAAACCCTGCAGTACGTCCTGCAGATGTGGTCCGACGACGACGGCCCGTTCACCAGCGACCACATCCACGCCGAACGCCTGTTGAACGTCCCCCAGGCACTGTCCAAACCGCACCCGCCGATCATGGTCGGCGGCAGCGGCGAGAAGAAGACACTGCGGTTCGTCGCCAAGTACGGCGACGCCTGCAACATCTTCAACGGCCCCGAACTCGAACACAAACTCGACGTCCTGCGCGGCCACTGCGAGACCGAAGGCCGCGATTACGACGAAATCACCAAAACCGTCTACCACACGCTCGACGTCGGCGCGAACGGCGAAAAGACCGAAGAACTCAAGGCGGAGCTGCGCCGCCTGAACGGACTCGGCGTCGACGCCGTCATCGGGTCCATCCCGGGAATCCCCAACGCCGCCCTGATCGAAATCTTCGCCGACGACGTCATCCCCTTCGCCGAGGCGCTGTGACCCGCACCGGTGCGGCGCCCGGCCAACCGGCGTCGCACCGGGACGGTTTGTCACTCCCGGAAATCCCACCGCGTAAGCGGTTTTCCGGCGGAACGAGCCCGTAACGATCTCCTCCCGCCCGCCGACCTCTGGGTCAAGCCGGTGGCGGCGGGAGGGTTTTCCATGAAGATCAGTGTCTTCGGGCTCGGTTACGTCGGATGCGTTTCGGCCGCGTGCCTCGCCGGTGAAGGGCATGAGGTCATCGGGGTCGACATCAACCCCGTCAAGATCGACCTCATCCGCCAGGGCAAGGCGCCCGTCGTCGAGGAACGCATCGGCGAACTCACCGCCCGCGTCGTCACCACTGGCGCACTCCAGGCCACCACCGACGTCGGCGCGGCCATCGCGCGCAGCGAAATCTCGCTGATCTGCGTCGGCACCCCCTCGGCCCCCAACGGCAGCCTGTCCACCGCGTTCCTGGAACGCGTCACCGAAGAGATCGGCGGCGCGCTCGCGGGCAAGACCGGACGCCACACGGTCGTGTTCCGCAGCACGATGCTGCCCGGCACCTGCCTGGACCTGCTCGTCCCGATCCTGGAGAAGGCCTCCGGCCGCACCGCGGGCGTCGACTTCGGCGTCGCCGTGAACCCCGAGTTCCTCCGCGAAGGCAGCAGCGTCAAGGACTTCTTCGACCCGCCCAAGACCGTGATCGGCGAGCTCGACACGGCCAGCGGTGACGCCGTCGCCAGGCTCTACGACGGGCTGCCCGGCGACGTCTTCCGCGTGCCGATCCCGGTGGCCGAAATGACCAAGTACGCCGACAACGCCTTCCACGGCCTCAAGATCGGCTTCGCCAACGAACTGGGCGCGATCTGCCGCGCGCTCGGGCTGGACTCGCACCGCGTGATGGACGTGTTCCTCGCCGACCGCAAGCTCAACGTCAGCCCCGCCTACCTGCGGCCCGGCTTCGCGTTCGGCGGGTCGTGCCTGCCCAAGGACCTGCGCGGGCTGGTGTACGCGGCGCGCCGCGCCGACGTGTCGGTGCCGCTGCTGTCGCACGTGCTCCCCTCCAACGAAGAACACCTGCGACGCGCCTTCGACCTCGTCGCCCGCACCGGCAAGCGGCGCGTGGGCCTGTTCGGCCTGTCGTTCAAACCGGGCACCGACGACCTGCGGGAGAGCCCGCTCGTCGAGCTCGCCGAACGCCTGCTCGGCAAGGGCTACGACCTGAAGATCTTCGACGCCAACGTGAGCCTGTCCCGGCTGGTCGGTGCCAACCGCGAGTACATCGAAAGCCGCCTGCCGCACCTGGGGCAGCTGCTGGCCGGCTCGGTGGACGAGGTGCTCGACCACGCCGAGGTGTGCCTGGTCGGCTGCACCGATCCCGCCGTGCTCGCCGCGCTGCCGAAGGCGGGCCACCGCACGCTCATCGACCTCGTCCGCCTGCCGGACGCCGCCGTGCGCCGCACCGAAGAAGGATACGTCGGCCTTGCCTGGTAAAGCCCTGATCCTCGTCGAGAACCTGTCCGTCCCCTTCGACCGGCGCGTCTGGCAGGAGAGCACCACCCTGCGCGACGCCGGGTGGGACGTGCACGTCATCTGTCCACAGGGGACGAAACGGGACACCGAACCCGAGGTCGTGATCGACGGCGTCCACATCCTGCGGTACCCGCTCCGGGCCGCGACCGGCGGGCCGGCCGGCTACCTGCAGGAGTACGGATCCGCCCTGTGGCACACGTTCCGGCTGGCCCGCCGGGTCGGAGCGGTCGACGTCGTGCACGCGTGCAACCCGCCCGACCTGCTGTTCCTCGTCGCGCGCATGCTCAAGCGCACGGGCGCGAAGTTCGTCTTCGACCACCACGACCTGGTCCCCGAGCTGTACCTGTCGCGCTTCGACCGCGGCCGGGACCTGCTCTACCGCGGCGTGTGCGCGCTGGAACGGGCCACCTTCAAGGCCGCGGACGTGGTGATCGCGACCAACGAGAGCTACCGGGACGTCGCCCTCACCCGCGGCGGCAAACGACCCGGGGACGTGTTCGTGGTGCGTAGCGCACCGGTCGTGGAACGGTTCCACCAGGTGCCGCGCGAGCCGGAACTCAAGCGCGGCAAGCCGCACCTGCTCTGCTACCTGGGCGTGATGGGACCGCAGGACGGGGTCGACTACGCCCTGCGCGCGCTCGCCCGGCTGCGGGACGACCTGGGCCGCACGGACTGGCACGCGGTGTTCGTCGGCTCCGGGGACGCCTTCGACGCGATGGTCGCGCTGTCCGGTGACCTCCGCCTCGACGACCAGGTGGAGTTCACCGGCCGCATCCCGGACGCCGACCTCATCCGTTATCTGTCCACAGCGGACGTGTGTCTCGCGCCGGATCCGCTGAACCCGCTCAACGACGTGTCGACCATGAACAAGATCATGGAGTACATGGCGATGAGCCGTCCGATCGTGTCGTTCGACCTGCGCGAGGCACGGGTTTCCGCGGGTGACGCCGCCGTTTACGCGCCGGCCAACGACGAACTCGAGTTCGCCAAGCTGACCGCGCGGTTGCTCGACGACCCGACCGAACGCGAACGCATGGGCCGGCTCGGCGCGGAACGCGTGGCGGGCCCGTTGTCCTGGGCCAATTCGGCCGAGGCGCTGCTCGCCGCGTACGCCGCGGCGAGACGGTGATTTCCCCACCGGCAGGCCGAAAACCCGGTCGGAAAAACGCCTGGTCGCGTTTTGAACAAGGCCGGTAACCAATCCGGGAATCGCCGCGACCTGGTGTGTGAAAGCCCATCCGAGCGCGGCGGGGCGAATCTCTTGAGAGGGGGACCGCGGCGTTGAACGACGACACCGTCCGACTGTCCATGATCGGCAGGATCCTGCGCCGGCGTTGGCGCGTCCTGGCCGCCCTCGCCGTGCTGGGCGCCCTCGTCGGCGCGGGTGCCTCGCTGCTGTTCTCGCCCGGCTACCAGACGACCTCCAACGTCCTGCTGCAGGGCTCGCCGGACTCGAGCGAGCTGATGACCGAAGCCAGGGTGGCGACCAGTTCCGTCGTCCTCGACCGGACCGCGCAGGCACTGGCCTGGGGTGTGTCCGGGCCGGACCTGCTCAAATCCGTCAGCGCCGGTGCGGCGGACGGCAACATCGTGGTGATCACCGCCGAGGCGGACACCCCGGAGAAGGCCCAGCAGCTGGCCGACCAGGTCGCCAAGGAGTACGTCAACTACTCCGCGCAGCTCCTCGGCAGCGCCGCGGACGCGGCCAGCCAGATCCGCCAGGAGCAGGCGGACGCGCTGCGCCGCCAGGTGCAGGAGACCAACGACACCATCACCGACCTCTCCCGCCGGGTCCAGGGCGTGACGGTGGAGAGCGTCGAGGTGCGCACCCAGCTGGAGACGCTGCGGACCTCGCTCACCGAGGCGATGGCGAAGCTGGACCAGCTCGGCGGCAACGGCCGCCAGGCGCAGACGGTCGTCATGGGCTCGGCCGAGCGGCCCTCCGCCCCGGCGGCGCCCACGATGACGCACTTCGTCGGTGGCGGGGCGATCGTGTTCTTCCTGCTCGGCGTGCTCGGTCACCTCATCGGCTCGCGGGTGGACCGGCGGCTGCGCGACGAGTCCGAGATCGCCGCGGCGGTCGGCGGGCCGCTGCTGGGCAGCGTCGACGTGCCGGCCACCGCCGAACACGCGCCACCCGCCGCGGGCGGCCACTGGTGGTCGAAGCTGCTCAAGACCGACGAACCGTGGAACCTCCCGGAGCTCAACGCCTCCGCCGATCCGGCGAGCCGGGAGATCCGCTACCGCCGGGTGCTGTCCCGGCTGGGCGACAGTTCCGGGGTGTTCCCCCGGGTCCTCGTCCTGGTCACCGAAGACGATCCGGTGGCGAGGAGCGCGGTGTCGCAGCTGGTCGCGGCCGGCCGCGGCGAGCGTCCCGAGCTGCGCGTCGCGGTGGTCGACCCGGAACGGCCCACCGTGCCCGACGACAACGACTCCGCCGGTGTGCTGGTGGTGGTCACCAGCGGGAGCCGGACGGGATGGGAGCTCGTCGGGCTGACCGAGGCCGCCGCCGACGCCGGGCAGCGGGTGCTGGGCGCCGTGGTCGTCCAGCGCACCGCCGCGGTTCCCGAGCCGAAGGGCGACCAGCCCGCCGGTGACGAAGCATTGGCAGGTTCAGCGTGACGACACCGGACACGACCCAGAACGCGCAGCCGCTGCTGGACCTCCAGCGCGTGCTGATCGCGATCCGACGACGGCGGCGGCTGTGGCTGTCGGCCGCGCTGCTCGGCCTGCTCGCGGGCACCGTGCTCGCGTTCCTCTCGCCGACGCCGCCGACCGCGGTCACCCGGCTGCTGGTCCTGCACTCCGAAGACGCGCCGAACGACAGCGGCACGCTCATCAAGACCGACGTGGCGATCCTGCAGACCACGCGGATCGCCGACGCGGCACTGAAGAAGCTCGGTTCGACCGAGCCGCCGGAGCGGTTCCTCAAGTCCTACGCCGGCACCGGCCTGACGAACAACGTGCTGGAACTGCAGGTCAGGGCCGACAGCTACGGCGAGGCCGTCGCGAAGGCGCAGGCGCTCGCCGACGCGTTCATCGCCGACCACGCCCAGCGCATGCAGTCCGCCGCGGACGCCGAGGCGCAGGCCCTGCTCGGCCAGCGGGACCAGATCCAGAACGAGCTGACCGACGTCGACCGGCAGATCGCGTCGTCGGCCAACCGCAACAGCCAGATCGGACCGGCCGAGCTGCAGTCGCTCTACGCCCGGCGCGCCGACCTGACCTCGCGGGTCTCGGACTTCACCAACAAGGCCAACGAAGCCCGGATCGGCACGCCGGAGCTGGCCGCGGGCACGCAGATCGTGGACGCGCCGCGCCCGCTCACCGAATCCGCGCTGGGACCGCTCGTCACCAACGCCGGGATCGGGCTCGGGTTCGGCCTGATCGCGGGGCTGGGCCTGGCGGCGGTGATGAGCGTGGTGCGGGACCGTCCGCTGCTGCGGCGGGAGATCTCCGCGCACCTCGGCGCGTCGGTCATCGCGCAGTTGCCGAAGCCGCGCCGCGGCCCGTGGGGAAGCGTCGCGGCGCAACGGAAACGGGCCGCGGCGACCCTGGCGCGCACGGTCCGGGACGGCGGCAGCGTGTCGGTGCTCGAACTCGGGTGCCCGAAGGTCGCGGCGGAGCTCGCGCTGGAGATGGCCGAGCAGCTGGGCGACGGGATCAAGATCGTGGACGACCTGCCGCACCGGGACGTCACCGCGCTCGCGCCCGACCGGGTCATCGACGGGAGCGCCCCCGAGGAGGGCCGCATCGGCGTCGGTTCGGTCTCGGCCGGCACCGCGTGGACGGACCTGCGGCGCCTCGGCGCGGAAACCGTGCTGGTCGTGCGGGCGGGCAAGGCGAGCACCCTGTGGCTGCACACCGTCGCCCGTCAGCTCGCCGATCTGGGGATCCCGATCATCGGCGTGGTGCTCGTCGCGCCCGACCCGCGGGACCGCACCGACGGCACGCTCTGGGACGGCCTGCACACGGCGCTGCGCGGCCGGGCGGAGTTCACGGCGGCCGCCACCGCGAAGAAGGACTCCCCGACGAAGTGGTTCGCCCCGCTGCCGGCCACGGCGCCGAGGGCCGAGCAGACCGTCACCCTCACCCCGGTGCACGAACTCCCGACCAAGCAGTTCACCCCGGTGACGACCCGGGCCGACGGCCCGGAGATGCGCCTGAACGGCAAGCTCCCCCTCGAACGCGAAGGCTGACCAGCGCATGTGCGGTATCGCAGGAACCTATCGCTGGCCCGACGGCGGCCCGCTGACCGACCGGCTCACCGGCACCCTCGCCCACCGCGGGCCGGACGGTGCGGGCCGGTACGGCCACCGGGCCGGGGACGGCGAGGTCCACCTCGGGCACCGCAGGCTGTCGATCATCGACCTGTCCGAGACCGGCGCGCAGCCGATGGTGTCCGGCGGGCTGGCGCTGACCTACAACGGCGAGCTGTACAACGCCCCCGAGCTGCGGGCCGAACTGCGGTCGTCGGGCGTCCGCTTCCGCGGCACCTCCGACACCGAGGTCCTGCTCGAGGCGTGGCGGAAGTGGGGCGTGCAGTGCCTGACCCGGCTGCGCGGCATGTTCGCGTTCGGCATCTTCGACGAGCGCACCGGTGAGCTGTTCCTGGCCCGCGACCAGCTCGGCATCAAGCCGCTGTTCTACGTCCGCCGCGGCGACGGCATCGCGTTCTCCTCGGAGCTGAAGGCGCTGGCCGGGCAGGTCGGGTCGCTGCACGTGAACGAGACCGCGCTGGTCGCGTCGCTGCTCTACTACTGGGTGCCGGACAGCCAGTGCGCCTACCGGGAGGCGCGCAAGCTCCCGCCGGGCTCGTGGATGCGCTGCCGGCCGGGCGGCCGCGTCGACACCGGCCGGTACTGGAACCTGCGCGACGTGGCGGCCGAGGCGCAGGCCGGGCCGCCGGCCGACCTCGCCGCGGTCGTCGAGGACTCCACGCGCAAGCACCTGCTCTCCGACGTGCCGGTCGCGACGTTCCTGTCCGGTGGTCTCGACTCCAGCTACCTGACCGCGCTCGCCGCGAAGCACCAGCCCGGGATCTCGGCCTACACCATCGGTTTCCGGGCCGAGGACGCGAAGTTCGAGGCGATGCCGGACGACCTGCGCTACGCGCGGATCGTGGCCGGCAGGTTCGGCGTCGACCTGCACGAGATCGAGATCGCTCCGAACGTGCAGGAACTCCTGCCGCACCTGGCCTACCACCTGGACGAGCCGATCGGCGACCCGGCGGCGATCAACACCTACCTGATCTGCACGGCCGCGCGCGAGGCTGGCGTGAAGGTGATGCTGTCCGGGATGGGCGCGGACGAGCTGTTCGCCGGCTACCGCAAGCACCTGGCGAACGTGATCGCGCTGCGGTACCAGAAGATCCCCGGCGCGGTGCGCAGGCCGATCGGGTCCGTTGTGGACCGTCTGCCGGTGGCGACGTCGCGGCGCGGGTTCCGGTCGGTGCGCTTCGCCAAGCGGTTCCTGTCCTTCGCCGAGCTGCCCGAGGAGACCGCGTTCCGGCGCAGCTACACGATGTACGACCGCGGAGAACTCCTCGACCTGGTCGACCCCGGCCTCGCGGGCGCGGTGGACGACGTGCTCACCGAGCACGCCGACACCTACCACGACAACCTGCTGAACGACTTCGTCAACCGCATGTGCCTGGCCGACGCGCGGATGTTCCTGCCCGGCCTGAACCTGACCTACACCGACCGCTCCAGCATGGCCGCCTCCACCGAGGTCCGGGTGCCGTTCGTGGACGTCGAGGTGGTCAAGGCGGCGTTCAGCCTGCCCGGCAGCCGCAAGATCGCCGGACGGCAGGGCAAGGCGGCGCTCAAGGAAGCCGCGTTGTCGGTCCTGCCGAAGGAGATCGTGTACCGGCCCAAGGGCCTGTTCAGCGCGCCGCTGCGGGCCTGGATGAGCCGCGACCTGGCACCGATGGTGCGCGAGGTCGTGCACGACGGCGAGCTGGTGCGATCCGGCCTGCTGCGCCGCGACGCGTTGCAGCGGCTGGTCGACGAGGACGCCGCGGGCCGCGAGGACCGGTCCAAGCACCTCTGGCACGTCCTGACCCTCGAGTACTGGTACCGCGGCGCGACCGAAGCCGGTGCGGCCGAGCGAGCAGCGTAAGGAGCCCCTGGTGAAGCAGGTCGTGCAGAACTACAAGAGCGGCGAGCTGGCGCTGCTGGACGTCGAGACGCCGGCGTGCAAGCCGGGCGGGGTGCTGGTGCGCACCGCCTTCTCGCTGATCTCCACCGGCACCGAGATGATGAAGGTGTCCGAGGCGAGCATGTCCATGCTGGGCAAGGCCCGCTCCCGCCCGGACCAGGTCGCGAAGGTCATGCAGAGCGTCGCGGCCAACGGCGTCGGCGCCACCTACCGCAAGGTGATGAACCGCCTCGACTCCTACACGCCGCTGGGCTACTCGCTGTCCGGGGTCGTGGCAGAAGTGGGGGCCGGGATCGACGACGTCGCCGTCGGTGACCTGGTGGCGTGCGCGGGCAACGAACACGCGCTGCACTCGGAGCTGAACTGGGTGCCCAAGAACCTCTACACGCGCGTGCCGGCCGGCGTGCCGGCGCGGCACGCGTCGTTCGCCACGGTGGGCGCCATCGCGATGCAGGGCGTCCGGCGCGGGGAACCGCAGCTCGGCGACACCGCGCTGGTGATCGGGCTCGGCCTGATCGGGCAGCTCGTGGTGCAACTGCTGGCCGCGTCCGGCGTGCGCGTGGTCGGCGTCGACCCGGACGCCGAGCGGTGCCGTCTGGCCGAACGGCTCGGCGCGTCCGCGTGCGGGCACCCGGGTTCCGGAGAGGTGGAGGTCGCGGTCGGCGAGCTGACCGCCGGTCACGGCGTCGACCAGGTGTACCTGGCGGCGGGCGGCGGCACGAACGAACCGGTCGAGCTGGCCGCGAAGCTCGCGCGCGACCGCGGCCGCGTGGTCGACATCGGCAAGTGCCGCCTCGACCTGCCGTGGAACGCCTACTACGAAAAGGAACTGGACGTCCGGTTCTCCCGCTCCTACGGTCCGGGCCGCTACGACCCGGAGTACGAGCTGGACGGCCGCGATTACCCGATCGGTTACGTGCGGTGGACCGAGCGCCGCAACCTGGAGTGCTTCCTCGACCTGATCGCGCGCGGGCGGGTCGACGTCGAGCCGCTGATCTCGCACGTCGCCGGCTTCTCGACCGCCGTGGAGACCTACCGCAGGCTCAACGAGGGCGAGCTCAAGGCCGTCGCCGTGCTGTTCCGGTACCCGGACGCGGACACCGGCACCGAAGAACCGGTCCTGACCGCCGAGGTGCCGCGGCGCGAACCGATCCGCACCTCCCAGCGGATGGGGAAGGTCCGCACCGCCTTCATCGGCGCGGGCAACTACGCCTCCTCGATGCTGCTGCCGCACCTGGCCGAGCGCGAGGACGTCGCGCTGCGGCGCGTGGTGACCACCTCCGCGCTGTCCGGGGCGAACGCCAAGCGCAAGTTCGGGTTCGCCGAGGCCACCACCGACGTCGAGGCGACACTCGCCGACCCGGACATCGATGCCGTGTTCGTGGTGACCCGGCACAGTTCGCACGCCGAACTGACCCGCCGGGCACTGCTGGCCGGTAAGGCGGTGTTCGTCGAGAAGCCGCTGGCACTGAGCGAGGACGAGCTGGGCAAGGTGCTCGGCGCGGTCGAGGAGTCCGGCAACGACCGGCTGCAGGTCGGGTTCAACCGCCGGTTCGCGCCGCTGCTGCACGAAGCGCGCGGCCGCTTCGGACGGCGCATCGGCCCGGCGTCGGTGCGCTACCTGGTCAACGCCGGGCGCCTGGAGCACGGCAGCTGGTACGACCAGGCCGGTTCCGAGGGCACCCGGTTCGCCGGCGAGGGCGGGCACTTCATCGACACCGTCAGCTGGCTGCTGGACGCCGACCCGGTGTCGGTCTACGCGTGCGCCACGCCCGACCAGCAGGACCTGCAGATCCTGCTGCGTTACCCGGACGGCTCGACCGCGGCCGTCACCTACGCCACCAGCGGCTCCACGACGTTCCCGAAGGAGACCCTGGACGTCGTCGCCGACGGCAAGGTGCTCAGGTTCGACGACTTCGCCCGCGCCTCGGTGTACGCGCGCAAGCGCTGGACCAGCTCGCGCATCCCGAAGGGCCGCGACAAGGGCCAGAACGCCGAGCTCGACGCGTTCGTCACCGCGGTCACCTCGGGCGGCCCGATGCCGGTGCCGCTCGAGTCGCTGGTCGCGACCACGCTGGCGACCATCGCGGTGCGGACCAGCCTCGCCACCGGCGTGCCGGTCAAACTCGGGGCCGGCGCGTGATGGACCCCGCCTGGTACCTGCGCCGGCTGTCGCGGATGGGGCCGCGCGAGGTCGCCGGGCGCGCCGCGGACGTGCTGAACCGGCGGCGGCTGCGCGCCGGCCCGCCCGAACCGTCCGCTCCCCTGCCACGGCGCCGGTTCACCGCGGTGCTGCCCGGGGGCGTGCGGGTCCCGCCGGACGCGCGGGCCCGCGTGCTGGCGACCGCGGACCAGCTGCTCGACGGCCGCGCCGAGTACTTCGGCGTGACGCGCGACGACATGGCGAACCCGGACTGGTCGGCCGACCCGAAGACCGGGCGGCGCGCGCCCTCGGACGCGTTCGCCTTCGACATCCCCTACCGGCACGAGGACGTCGTCGGCGACATCAAGCAGATCTGGGAGCCCTCCCGCCACCAGCACCTGACCGTGCTGGCCACCGCGTACTGCCTGACCGGCGAAAACCGGTACGCGCAACGGGTCGCCGACCACCTGAAGTCGTGGTGGGCCGCCAACCCGCCGTTGCTGGGCGTGCACTGGGTCAGCGGGATCGAGCTGGGCATCCGGCTGCTGTCCTGGGTGTGGGTGCGGCGGCTGCTGGACGGGTGGCCCGGCGCGGCCGGGTTGTTCGAGGACAACCCCGAGGCGCTGCACCAGATCTGGCACCACCAGAACTGGCTGGCCACCTTCCCCAGCCGGGGATCGTCCGCGAACAACCACGCCATCGCCGAGACGGCGGGACAGCTGGCCGCCGCGAGCGCGTTCCCGTGGTTCCCCGAATCGGCCGGCTGGCGGGCGGCGGCGCTGCGGTCGCTCGACGCGCACCTGGACGCCAACACCTTCGGCTCCGGCCTGAACCGCGAACTGGCCACCGAGTACCACGGCCTGGTGCTCGAACTCGGCGTGGCCGCGGCGGTCGAGGCCGAGGCCGCCGGGGTCGCGGTGCCCGAGTCGCTGTGGCGGACCCTGCTGCGGATGACCGACGCGCTCGCGGCCATTGTGGACACCCGCCTGCGCCCGCCCCGGCAGGGCGACGGCGACGACGGCCACGGGCTGATCCTCGACGGCGGTGGCACCGATCGCTGGTCCGCGCTGCTGTCGACCGGCGACGCGCTGTTCGGCCGCCTCGACTGGTGGCCCGCGCCCCGCGGCGGCGACGCCCGCACCGCGTTGCTCGCCGCGCTCGCCCGGCCGCACCGGGGCAACGGCCGTCCGTGGACCCGGCCCGACCACTTCGCCGACGCCGGGCTCACGCTGCTGCGCACCCCGGCCGAGGACGGCCGCGGCGAGATCTGGTGCCGCTGCGACGGCGGCCCGCACGGGTTCCTCTCGATCGCCGCCCACGCGCACGCCGACGCCCTGTCGATCGAGGTGCGGCACGACGGCGTCGACATCCTCGCCGATCCGGGCACGTTCTGCTACCACGGCGATCCGGCGTGGCGCGCGTACTTCCGGTCCACCCTCGGCCACAACACGGTTCAGCTGGACGACACCGACCAGTCCACTTCGGGCGGTCCGTTCCTGTGGACCAGGCACGCGGCCACCCGCGTCCTGGCCCGCCCCAGCGGCGGCGTGCCGCGGTGGTGCGCCGAGCACGACGGGTACCGCCCGGCCGTGCACCGCCGGACCGTCGAACTCGCCCCGGCCGGGCGGGAACTGCGGATCAGCGACGAGATCACCGCCGACCGGCACCACCCCGCCCGGCTGGCGTTCCACCTCGGGCCGCGGGTGACCGTCCAGCTGTCCGGGCACACCGCCCTGCTCGGCTGGACCTCCCGCGGCCAGGAGCAGGCCGCCGTCCTCGACCTGCCCGACGGCCTGACCTGGACCGAGCACCGCGGCCAGACCGATCCCCCGCTCGGCTGGTACTCGCCCGGCTACGGCCGCCGCGAACCGGCCACCACCCTCGTCGGCAGCGGCCTCACCGGACGCGGCGGACCCCTCACCACGCTGCTGCGTTTTTCCCACTAGCCGGAGGTTCCGCCGTGCGCGCACCCATGACCGCACGAGCCCGCTGGGCGACCGTCCTGCTCGGCGTGCTGTCCCCCCTCGTCGTGCTCGGCTGCACCCCCAGCGCCGGGCCGGCCAACACCACGGTGGCGCTCACCGCCCACGGGACGTGCAGCTCGCTGCCGCCCGGCCCCGCGCAACCGCCGGCCGGTGCGGTCGTCGTCGATCCGGCCGTGACGGGCGACCTGCAGGCCAAGACCAAGGCCAGCCCGCCGGGCACCACGTTCTGGCTGGCACCGGGCGGGCACACCCTCGGCACCGACGAGTACGACCAGGTCGCGCCGAAGGACGGTGACCGCTACGTCGGTGCGCCGGGCGCGGTCGTCGACGGGCGGGACACCAACCGGTACGCCTTCACCGGCAAGGCGAGCCGGGTGACCATCGAGAACCTGACCGTCACCGGGTTCCGCGCGCCGGACAACGAGGGCGTGGTCAACCACGACTCCGGCGCCGACTGGCTGATCCAGTCCAACCTGGTCACCGACAACCGGGGCGCGGGGATGATGGCCGGCGCCCGCCAGGTCATGAAGAACAACTGCCTCAAGGACAACGGCCAGTACGGGCTCAACGGCTGCTGCGGCGACGTCACCGACATCGTGCTCGAGGGCAACGAGTTCGTCGGCAACAACGCCGACGACGTGGAGAGCAAGTACCCCGAGGGCTGCGGCTGCACCGGCGCGATGAAGTTCTGGGAGGTCGACGGGGCCGACATCCGCGGCAACTGGATCCACTACAACCGCGGCCCCGGCATCTGGGCGGACACCAACAACAACGACTTCCTGATCGAGAACAACCTCATCGAGAACAACGACGGCACCGCGATCTTCTACGAGACCAGCTACAACGCGATCATCCGGGACAACACCCTGAAGCGGAACAACCTGGTCGGCGGGCGCGAGTTCGTCGACCGCGACGACAACTTCCCGGTCGCGGCGATCTACATCTCCGAGTCCGGCGGCGAGCCGCGCGTCCCGGCCCGCACCGACAAGATCGACATCTACGGCAACGACCTCACCGACAACTGGTCGGGCGTCACGCTGTGGGAGAACGCGGACCGGTTCTGCAACAGCCCGGCCAACAGCTCCACCGGCACCTGCACGCTCGTCGTCAAGGACGTCGGCAAGTGCTCGCCGCCGGGCATCCTCACCGACCCGCTGCGGTCCGACTGCCGGTGGAAGACGCAGAACGTGCAGATCCACGACAACCGGTTCGCGGTCGACCCGAAGAGCATCGGCTGCCAGGCGATGTGCGCGCGGATGGCGGTGCTGTCCAACTACGGCAGCTCGCCGGACTGGTCGCCCTACCAGGGCGATCTCGTCCCCAAGGCGATCACGTTCGACCAGCGCAACCGCTGGTACGACAACCACTACGTCGGGCCGTGGACGTTCGTCACGCACGACGCCAGCCAGGTGGTCGACCAGCTGGCCTGGCAGGGCGGCGCCTACCGGCAGGACCAGGGCAGCACGTTCGCGGTGGGAGGCGGCAACTGATGAGCCTCACCGAAGTGCGCGGCCGCCCGCTGGAGGACGAGCTCCCGCACGGCCCGCGCACCGCGAAGATCCTCGGCGCGATCTGGGCGCTGCTGATCTTCAACACGCTCGCCACCCAGGGGGTGTCGGCGCTCATCCCGCTGCCGCGCCCCGTCACGCAGGCCCTCACCATGAGCGCGGTCGGTATCGCCTTCGCGCTCGCGCTGATCGTCAACCCGCGCCTGAAGATCCGCCCCAGCGCGTACCTGATGCTGCTGAGCCTGCTGCTGGTCGCGAGCTTCGCCGGCAGCGTGCGGATGGAGTCCGGCCTCGGCTCGCTGTTCCGGTGCGCCCGCCTCGCCATGTTCGTCGGGACGTTGTGGTTGATCAGCCCCTGGATGAACGGGTCGATGCGGTTCGTCCGCCAGCACATCCGGGTCCTGACCGCGCTGCTGGTGACGGTCGCCGTCGGCCTGGTGATCTCCCCCGGGGCGGCGATGCCGGAGCTCAACGAGGGCCGCCTGACCGGCGTGCTGTGGCCGTTGACGCCGACCCAGATCGGCCAGTACGCGGCGATCGCCGCGGGCCTGGCGGTGCTGCTGTGGATCAACCGGCTCACCGACGCCCGCAGTGTCGCGCTGGTGGCCGGGCCGTCCGTGGTCCTGCTGTTGCTGACCCACACCCGCACCGCCACGCTCGGCCTGGTCGTCGGGCTCCTCGTCGCGATGCTGTCGATGTGGCTCACCAACGGCCGCTCCCGCAAGACGTTCGCGTGGGCCCTCGGGGTGGCCGGCGTCGCGACGGTGCTGCTCGGGCCGCTGCTGCAGACGTGGATCCTACGCGGACAGGACTCGGAGAACTTCGGCAACCTCACCGGCCGGGCGAAGGTGTGGGACCGGCTGCTGGACGCGCCGCGCACGTGGTTCGAACAGGTCTTCGGCACCGGGCTGTCCAACAAGTCGTTCGACGGGCTGCCGATCGACAACAGCTGGCTCGCCGTCTACCACGAACAGGGCTACCTCGGCGTGACGATCGTGGCGCTGTTCCTGGTGACGCTCGTCCTGGTGGCGATATCCCGCGCGCCGTCGCCGCAGCGGGCGTGCGCGCTGTTCCTCATCACCTACTGCCTCGCGGCCTCCTACACCGAGGCCGGCCTCGGCGACGCATCGCCGTACCTGCTCCACCTGGCCGTCGCGGCCGGGCTGCTCGCCGCGCCCGGCCGGCGAGCCGGATTGCCCGATCCACAAAGGACCGTGTCGTGACCCGTGCGGGCGTAACACACCCCGCGGTCGCCGCGACCTCCAAGCAACCGGAAGAGGTGGTCGAACCGTGAGCCAGCCAGGCATTCTGCTCGATCGCGACGGCACGATCATCGTCGACAGCGGCTACGTCGGCTCCGTCGACCGGGTCGAGTTCATCGACGGGTCCATCGCGGCGATCGCCGCGCTCAACCGCGCCGGCATCCCGGTCGCCGTCGTGACCAACCAGGCGGGTGTCGCGCGCGGCTACTACGGCATCGCCGACGTGGAACAGGTCCACAAACACATGATCGCCGAGCTCGCCCGGCACGGCGCCCACGTCGACCTGTGGCTGTTCTGCCCCTACCACCCGGACGGCATCGTGGAGGCCTTCGCGCGCCGCAGCGCCGACCGCAAACCGGGGCCCGGCATGGCACTGGCCGCCGCGGAGGCGCTCGACCTGGACCTGGGCAAGTCCTGGGTGGTCGGCGACAGCCCGTCCGACGTCGGCCTGGCCCGCGCCATCGGCGCGCGGCCGCTGCACGTCGGCCCGCCCGGCTCCGCCGTCGACAACGTCGACACCTTCCCCGACCTCGCCGCCGCGGTGCGGTTCATCCTCGGCGGCGGCGAGCTGCCCGCCACGCCGCGGGACGAGCGGCCGGTCAAGTTCCCGGCGGCCCGGTTCCACCGCGCCGACTCCTACGGCGGCGCCTACGTCAACGAGCTGTCCCGCGCCTTCGCCACCGTCGACCTCGAGCAGGTCAGCCGCGCGGCGAAGATGCTCGGCGACGCGCACGACCGCGACGCGGCCCTGTTCGCCTGCGGCAACGGCGGATCGGCGTCGATCGCCAACCACCTGCAGTGCGACCACGTGAAGGGCGTCCGCAACAGCACCGGCATCACCGCGCGCGTGCAGAGCCTGAGCACCAACGTGGAGCTGTTCAGCGCGATCGCCAACGACCTCGGCTACGAGCACGTCTTCGAATACCAGCTGCAGTCCCAGGCGCGGCCCGGCGACGTGCTCATCGCCATCTCGTCCTCGGGCCGCTCGCCGAACATCGTGCGGGCACTGGACTGGGCGGCGGCGCACGGGATGCACACGATCGCGCTCACCGGCTTCGAAGGCGGCCCGGCGCGGCGGCGTGCCCACGTCTCCATCCACGTCGACTCCGCCAACTACGGCGTCGTCGAAGACGCCCACCAGGCGTGCATGCACCTGCTGGCCCAGTACGTCCGACAGTCGAGGATGACCCCAGATGCCGTTGCCTCCCAGACCTTCTGACCGCATGCGCGTCGCGATCAACCTGCTCACCGACGACCCGGTCAACCCCTCGGGTGCGCACTGGTTCTGGACCCGCGTGATCCCCGAGATGGCCAAGCGGCTCACCGACGGCGAGTCGTTCCACCTGATGGTGAGCCCGAAATCGCGGCCGACGCACAGCGGGTACGGGCGCAACGTCGACTACATCACCTACCCGTGGTCGAACGAGAAGCGCAACATGCGCACCCTGTCCGAACACGTGTACTCGCCGGTGCGGCTGCCACTGGGCCGGATCGACGTGCTGAACACGCTGATGGCGCCGATCGTCAAGTCCGCGCCGAAGCTCGTGGTGCACATCAAGACGCTGCACGCGTACACCACACCGCACGCGATCTCGCCGCCGGCGCGGCTGTACCGGCAGCTGAGCTACCCGCGCACGGCACGGGTGGCCGACGCGATCATCCTCAACTCGCGCAGCCTGGTCGACGAGGTGCAGCAGTACCTGAAGGTGGACCCGGCGAAGATCCGGCTCATCCCGGAGGCGGTCGACCACGACCTGTTCCACCCGGGTGACCGGGACGAGGCGTTCTCCTACGTTTCCCGGCGCTACGGGGTGCGGGAGAACTTCGTGCTGTTCGTGTCCTCGCTGTGGCCGTACAAGAACTGCGAGGGCCTGATCCGCGCCTTCGCCGCGGCGAAGGCGGAGCTGGGCGGGCGGCAGCTGGTCGTCGTCGGGCCCGGGCGGGACACCGGGTACATCGGTTCGCTGGAGTCGCTGGCGGCCGGGCTCGGCGTGGCGGACGACATCGTGTGGGTGGGCGGGGTGCCGCTGGAGGAGACCGTGCACTTCTACCGCGCGGCGGACGTGTTCGTGTACCCCTCGCACAACGAGACGTTCGGCCTGCCGATCCTGGAGGCGATGGCGTCGGCGTGCCCGGTGGTCACCTCGAACGTCACCGCGATGCCGGAAACCGCGGGCGGGGCGGCGCTGCTGGCCGATCCGGCGGACTCCGACTCGATCGCCGACCAGATCGTCAAGGCGTGCGGCCCGGAGGGTGAGCGGCTGCGCATCCGCGGGCCGGAGCGCGCGGGCGAGTTCACCTGGGCGGCGACCGCGCAGCGCACCCTCGACGTGTACCGGGAGGTGCACGCGCGATGAGGATCCTCGTCACCGGCGGCGCCGGGTTCATCGGCTCGCACACCTGCGACCGGCTGGTCGCGCTCGGGCACGAGGTGACCGTGCTCGACGTGCTCGCCGCTCCGGTGCACCGCGGCACACCGGAGCACCTCACGCCCGGCGCCGAGTTCTACGAGGGCGACGTCCGCAACCCCGACCTGGTGCGCAACCTGCTGCGCCGCACCGACGCGGTCTACCACTTCGCCGCCTACCAGGACTACCTGCCGGACTTCGCGAAGTTCACCGACGTCAACGTCACCTCCACGGCGATGATCTACGAGATCGTCGTGGCGGAGAAGCTCGACCTGGCGCGGATCGTCGTGGCGTCCTCGCAGGCGGCGATGGGCGAGGGCCTCTACTCCTGCCCCGAGCACGGCGAGCAGACACCGGACATGCGACCGGAATCGCAGCTCGAGGCGGCGCGGTGGGACCTCGGCTGCCCGGTGTGCGGCGGGCCGGTCGACGTGCTGCCGACCCCGGAGCGGATCGCCAACCCGCAGAACGCCTACGGCATGTCCAAGCACGGCGAAGAGGTCGTGGCGATCAACCTCGGCCGCCGCTACGGGATCCCGACGGTCGCCCTGCGCTACAGCATCGTGCAGGGGCCGCGGCAGTCGGTGTTCAACGCCTACTCCGGCGCCTGCCGCATCTTCAACCTGCACTACCTGCTCGGCGGCGCGCCGACCCTGTACGAAGACGGGCAGGCGATCCGCGACTACGTCAACATCCACGACGTCGTCGACGCGAACGTGCTGGTCCTCGACGACGACCGCGCGGCGGGCCGGGTGTTCAACGTCGGTGGCGGAACCGGGTACACCACCCAGGAGTTCGCCGAGATCGTGCGGCGGCAGTACGGGTCGGACCGGCCGGGCCGGATCAGCGGCGAATACCGCTTCGGCGACACCCGGCACATCACCTCCGACATCGACGCGCTCAAACAGCTCGGCTGGTCGCCGTCGCGGACCCCGGCGGACTCGGTCGCCGAGTACGCGGAGTGGCTGCGCGGCATGCCCGGCCTCGACGAGGTCCTGGCCGAGGCCGACGCGAAGATGCGCTCGCTCGGCGTGGTGCGCAGGGCGGGGACGTGAAGGCGTTCCTGCTCGCGGCCGGCCTGGGGACGCGCTTGCGGCCCCTGACCGACCACACGCCCAAGTGCCTGGTCGAGATCGGCGGCCGCCCGGTGCTGGACATCTGGCTCGACGCGCTCGAGGCCGCCGGCGTCGACGAGGTGCTGGTCAACCTGCACCACCTGGCCCCGCTGGTGCGGGCGCACCTGGCGGAGCGACGAGGTGGTCCGGTCGTGCGCACGAGCGAGGAGCGGGAACTGCTCGGCAGCGCCGGCACCCTGTGGGCCAACCGCGCGTTCGTCGACGGCGAGGCGGAGTTCCTGGCCCTCAACGCCGACAACCTCACCGACTTCGACCTGCGCGTGCTGATCGACGCGCACCGCTCGGGCGGGGCCATCGCGACGCTGTCGGTGTTCCACGCGCCCGATCCGCGGCGGTGCGGGATCCTCACCGTCGACGACGGGCTCGTCACGGGCTTCACCGAAAAACCCGCGGAGCCGCCGGGCGACCTGGCCAACGCCGGGATGTACGCGTTCTCCCCGGCGGTGCTCGACCTCATCGGGCCGCCGCCCCGGGACATCGGCTACGACCTGCTGCCCAAGCTCGTCGGCCACGCCCGCGCGGTGTCCCTCGGCGACTCCTGGTTCCTCGACATCGGCACCCCCGCGGCACTGGCGCAGGCGCGGGACGAATGGCAAGGCGGGCGAGCATCGTGATCATCACCCAGACCCCGCTGCGGATCGGCCTCGTCGGTGGCGGCACCGATCTGCCCAGCTACTACCGGGGGCACGGTGGCCGGGTCCTCAACGCGACCATCGACAAGTACGTCTACGTCGTGGTGAAGCAGCGCTTCGACGACGAGATCTACGTGAACTACTCGCGCAAGGAGATCGTCTCCCGGGTCGAGGACCTGGAGCACGAGCTGGTGCGCGAGGCCATGCACATGACCGGGGTGCGCCGCGGCGTGGAGATCACCACGCTCGCCGACATCCCGTCCGCGGGGTCCGGGCTGGGCTCCTCGTCCTCGGTGACCGTCGGTTTGCTGCACGCCCTGTTCGCCTACCAGGGCAAGCAGGTCAGCGCCGAGGAGCTGGCCGAGCGGGCGTGCGCCATCGAGATCGACCGGTGCCGCAAGCCGATCGGCAAGCAGGACCAGTACGCGGCGGCGTTCGGCGGGTTGTGCGACCTGCGGTTCGGCCCCGGCGACGCGGTCGGGGTCGAGCAGATCGAGATGCCCCGCGAGGAGTGGCGCAAGCTGCAGGACGAGCTGATGCTGTTCTTCACCGGCATCACCCGCAGCGCCGACACGATCCTCGGTGAGCAGAACGCCAACGTCGGCGACCGGTTGCCGCAGCTCAACCAGCTGCGAGACCTGGCGGGCGAGGCGGCGGACGGGCTGCGCGGCGGTGACCTGTCCGCGCTGGGCACCGCGCTGCGCAAGAGCTGGGAAGCCAAGCGCTCGCTGGCGTCCGGCGTGTCGAACCGGCAGATCGACGAGGCCGTCGAGGTGGCACTCGCGGCGGGCGCGTCCGGAGCGAAGGTGACCGGCGCCGGCGGCGGCGGGTTCCTGCTGGTCACCTGCCCGCTGGAGCACCAGCGCGAGGTGCGCGAGCGGCTGTCGTCGATGAAGGAACTGCCGATCAAACTGGAGCGGCTGGGCTCGCGCGTCATCTTCAACGTGCACCACGACATCTGGAGCTGACCAGAGCCACACCGCACCGAGCACGCCCACACTGCCCAGCTGCCCGGAAAACGCGCCGTTCCCGCCGCCGAGGTTCACAATGGGGTGCCGCGGGGGGAAACGATCCACGCGCCCCCGGCGACTTCCCCACGTGGAGCCGACGAACCCGTGGACACGACACCCGGCGATCCCGCCGGCGGTGCGGACGTCGCTGACGCTGGTGGCCATCGCCGGCGCCGTCGTGGCGGTCGTGCTCGGTGTGGTCTTCGTCGGTGACACCGTCGGCACGGCGCTCGACCGGGGCGTGTACGACGCGCTCAAGGGCAGCGTGCCCGAGCCGTCGGTCGGGTTCGACGTCTCGTGGGTGATCGGCACCGCGGGTGATCCGGCGTGGGCCGCCGGGCTCGTGGTGATCCTCGCGGCGGTGTGCTTCGCCGCGGGACGCAGGCGGCTGGCCCTGCTCGCCGTCGCCGGGCCCGTCGCGACCGGGCTGGTCACGACGGTGGTGAAACCGCTGGTGGACCGCACGATCAACGGCGACCACCTGTCCTACCCCAGCGGGCACACGGCGTTGCTGACGTCGCTCGGGATCGTCGTCGGCCTGCTGCTCACCGACCGGTTCCGGCTCGGCCGCGCCGCCGGACCGGGACTCGTGCTCGGGCTGGCGCTGCTGTGCGCCGCGGCGATGTCGTGGTCGCAGACGTCGTCGCGCGTCCACTACCTGACCGACACCCTGGGCGGGTTCTGCAGCGCGCTCGCGCTGGTCACCGCGGCCGGCCTGATCATCGACCGAGTAGCCGATCGGGTGAAGGTCAACGGGTAACGATGCTTCCCACCGGGGCGACTGCCCTTGTGGCGAGCTGTGCAGCCGTGGCTCGTGGGGGATGAGCGGAGGTCCACATGGGACACAGGTTGTGCGCGGAGAGCGAGTACCCGGCGGCGTTGCTCGCCGTCGCGGCGTACCGGTTGCCGGGGAGCGACCGGGCGTTCCCCGCCGGGCCGTTGCCGTCCGAGGAGTGGGCGGCGCTGCTGGAGGCGGCGCGCGAGCACCGGATGACGGGTCTGCTGACGGCGGCGATCGGTGCGGGCGCGTTCCCCGCGACGTGCGGGCAGGCGCGCGAGGTGACGTCGGCGCACGCGAAGAACCAGATGCGGGTGCTGGCCCTGGAGGGTGAGCTGCTGCGGATCCTCGGGCTGCTGGAGGGCGCGGGTATCGAGTCGCGGGTGCTCAAGGGCACGGCAGCGGCGCACCTCGACTACCCCGATCCGGCGCTGCGGTCGGTCAACGGCCTGGACGTGCTGGTGCGGGCGGACGACATCGCGCGGTCCGTCGCGGTGCTGGGGACGGCGGGTTTCGAGCGGACGCCGGCCGAGCCGCGGCCGGGGTTCGACCGGCGGTTCGACAAGGGCATGACGTTGCGGCCGCCGGCCGGGTACGAGCTGGACCTGCACCGGACGTTCGTGCCGGGGCCGTGGGGCCGGATGGTCGACCTCGACGCGGTCTGGGACGCGGGCGAAGAGTTCACCGTCGCGGGGCGGGCGGTGCGGGCGTTGTCGCGGCCGAACCGGTTCCTGCACGCCTGCTACCACGCGGCGCTCGGGAACTGGCCGTTGCGGCTGGGGTCGTTGCGGGACGTGGCGGAGATGCTGCGCGTGCTGGACCACGCGCCGGCGGAGGTGCTGCGGACGGCCGCGGCGTGGGGTGCGGAGGCCGTGGTCGCCGCGGCGGTGGCCGACGCGGTGCGGTTGCTCGGCATCAAGGTGCCCGGGGAGCTGGCCCGCTGGGCGGTCGCGTACGTGCCCAGCGCGCGCGAGGAATCCTGGCTGGGGCTGCACGCGCAGCCGGACAAGACGTTCGCCGCGCAGGCCCTGGCGACGCTGCGGATGCTCCCCTGGAGGGACAAACCGGCCTACCTGAGAGCCCTCGCCTTCCCCGACGCGCACCACACGGAGGCCCGCCACCACTCCCCCCTGAGCCGATTCACCTACGCCCTGCGCGAGGCGCGGGGAGGTGCGCCGGTGAAGTAGTACGCGACCCGCGGGTCGCGGGGTTCGCGGTTCCGGGGACCGCGCGGCGGACCGAGCACCTCCTCGCGGCGGACCGCAGCGGAACAGCCGGCGAAACGAACCTCGTGCGGCGACCGACTCCCCCAGGTGACCCGAGCCGTGCTGTCCGTGCGGGATTCGCTGCCCACCGCGGTGCGACGCCCGATGCTGGTTCTCGCGCCACCGGCGGCGATCGCCGTGGTGGTGGTCGGGCTCCTGGTGCACGGCCGGAGCACCCCGAGCGCGTTCGACCGGTGGGCGCTCGACGCGTCCGGCGGCCCCGTCCCGTACCCGTCGCAGCAACGGCTCCTGGCGCAGGTGGTCGATTTCGCGGGCGAGCCGGTCGGCGCCGGACTGCTCGTGACCGGGTTGATCGCGTTCTGCCTGGTGCTCGGGCACCAGCGGTCGGCACTGCTCGCGATCTTCGGTCCCAGCCTGTCGGTCGCGGTGACGACGGTGCTGAAACCCGTGGCGCGACGCACCATCAACGGCCCGCACCTGTCGTTTCCCAGCGGCCACACGGCGATCGTGACGGCAGTGGCGCTGGTGTTCGCGTTCGTCGTCGTCGACCGGCTGGGGCTGGGTCCGCGCGCGGGCACGACGGTGGTGCTCTACACCGCGGTCACCGCGGGCGGCATCGAGGCGTGGGCGCAGTACGGCATGGTCGTGCACTACCCGTCGGACACGCTCGGCGGGTTCTGCGTCGCGCTCGCCGTCGTGCCGCCGTCCGCGTGGGTGGTGGACCGGGTCACGCGTGGGGGCGGAACACCGGTTTGACGGGACGGCCCCCGATCCACGGCGTCGGGTCCTCGACGTCGAGCGCCTTGCGGTACACAGCGCAGGCCTGGGCGACGACGTCCACGGTCCGGTCGATGTCGTCCTCGGTCAGGGCGCTGCTGACCACGAAGGACGGTCCGAGCACCCCGCCGGCGACCAGCTGCCGCAGGAACAGCGTGCGGTACGGCTGGGACGGCCGGAACCGCGAGTCGAGCGTGCCGAACACCAGGTTGCTGGCCCGGCCGCGCACGACGACGTGGTCCGCGACGCCCATCGCCGCGGCGACGTCGCGCACGCCGGACGCCAGCCGCTCGCCGAGCGCGTGCAGCCGGGCGGCGATGCCCTCCTCGGCGTAGGTGTCCATCACCGCCATCGCCGCGGCCAGCGAATGCGTCTCGGCGCCGTGCGTGGTCGACAACAGGAACACCCGTTCCCGCGTGTCGCGCAGCCCGCCCAGCTCCATCAGCTCGCGCTTGCCGGCGAGCGCGGACACGGCGAAGCCGTTGCCGAGCGCCTTGCCGAACGTCGACAGGTCGGGCGCCACGCCGTAGTAGCCTTGCGCACCGGCCTCCGACCAGCGGAAACCGGTGATCATCTCGTCGAACACCAGCACGGTTCCGTACCGGTCGGCCAGGTCCCGCAGCCCCTGGAGGTAACCCGGCGGCGGCTCGACCGCGGTCGCGGCCTCCAGGATCAGGCACGCGACGTCGTGCTGCCGCAGGACGTCCTCGGTGGCGGCGAGGTCGCCGTACGGGAACCGGACGGTCAGGCCGGCGATCTCGTCGGGGATCCCGGCCGGCATGCCGGTGGTGGCGATGAACCAGTCGTCGGTGGAGAAGAACGGGTGGTCGGCGCAGATCGCGACCACCGGACGGCCGGTCGCGGCGCGCGCGAGCCGCACGGCCGCGGTCGTGACGTCCGAGCCGTTCTTGGCGAACTTGACCATGTCCGCGGTCGGCACCGTGGCCAGGAACTTCTCCGCCGCCGCCAGTTCGACGATGCACGGGCGTACGAAGTTGGTGCCGCGACCCAGCTCGCGGCGCACCGCGTCGACCACCCGCGGGTGCGCGTGCCCGAGGCTCACCGACCGCAGACCCGACCCGTACTCGATGTAGGAGTTGCCGTCGATGTCCCACACGTGCGCGCCGCGCCCGTGCGAGATGACCGGCGCCAGACCTTCCGGGTACTGGTCGTCGCCCTTCGCGTAGGTGTGCGCACCACCGGGAACGAGCGCGTGCAGCCGCTCGTTGGCCTCGGCCGACCGGGGCAGGATCTGCGCGTCCATGACTGTCACCTCAGGGCTCTCAACGCGTCGGCCAGCGGGGGCGCACCCCGGTCGCGGTCGGAGGTCAGGGTCACCGGCAGCGGCCACGGGATGGCCAGGTCGGGGTCGTCGAAGGCGATGGCGACGTCCTCCGACGGGTCGTGCGGCCGGTCGATCCGGTAGGAGACGTCGGCGGGGTCGGTCAGCGCCTGGAAGCCGTGCGCGCACCCGGCCGGCACGTACACGGTGACCTGTGTTTCGCCGGAGAGCCGGAAGTACTCCGCGTTGCGGAACGTCGGCGAGCCGGGCCGCAGGTCGACCACGACGTCGAACACCTCGCCGGAGGAGCAACGGACCAGTTTGGACTCGCCCGCGCCGGACCGCAGGTGCATCCCGCGGACCACGCCCTTCACCGACCGGGACAGGCTGTCCTGCGCGAACCCGTCCGGGTCGATGCCGACTGACGCGACGACCTCTCGGTCGAACGTGCGGGAGAAGAACCCGCGCTCGTCGACGTGCGGGGTGGGTTCGAACAGCCACGCCCCGGCGATGGCGGGGACCGGCACGGCCTTCATGCCCGGCTCCTCTCGATGACCGATTCGGACAGTGTGGCGAACTGGCGCTCCAGACGCTCGCGAACCACCCGGTTTCGCTCTTTCAGGACAGCACCCAGTTCCTCGCGCCGGTCCTCGAGCTCGCGGAACTGCGCGACCAGCCGGTCGAAGTCGGGTTCGCGGGCGGACTGGCAGAACCCGCCGAGTCCCATCGTCTCCATCAGCACGTCGTTCTTGCGCGCGTAGCCCAGCGAGATCGTCGGTTTCGCGGACTTCAACGCGCACAGCACGTTGTGGTAGCGCGTGGCGACGACGACGTCGACCGCCGCCATCTGGCGCATCAGGTCCTGCAGCGAGGTCAGCGGTTCGGCGACGATGTCCGCGCCCGGCACGGCCGCCACGATCTCCGCGGGCACCTCGTCGTCGGCCACGTCGCCGGTGAACAACCGGATCGGGCGACCCTCGTCGGCCAGCAGGCGCACGAACCGCTTCACCGCGCCCAGGTAGGCGCGGTTGATCTCGTCCGCGCGGGCGCGGTCGTCGTTGCCGCCGTGGAAGGCCATCACGCCGACGCCCACCGCGCCGGTCGAGGGCCGCGGCTCGGGGTCGTCGAGCCCGAACGCGAGATCCGGGAACACCTCGTCGCCGCGCACGTCCACGCCCATCCGCCGCATGGCCTCGCGCGAATGCTCGTCGCGGAACGACCGGTAGTGCGCCAGCCGCGCGGCGCGCGTGATCACCCAGCGGGTCCCGCGCTTGCGCACCACGTCCGAACCGACGCTGACCAGCGCGACCTTCGTGCCGGTGAGCCGGGCGGTGACGCCGAGCCAGAGCAGCGAGTACGGCAGCGCCCACGGCCGCAGCGGCAGGGTCGCCTCCAGCACGCCCATGCCGGGCACGATCACCACGTCGAACCCGCGCACCCAGGCCCACGTGCGGAGCGGGTCCAGCAACTTGCCGAGCACCTTCAGCCCGGCCGCCCGCAGACCCGTCGCGTCGCCCGCGTGCGGTTCGTACCACTGCAGGTGGGTCGCGGGCGCGCCGTAGCGTGCGGCGAGTTGCTCCGGCCCCATGGCCAGGAACCCGAGCTGCGCATCGGGATACCGCTCGCGCACGTAGCCCATCACGCTGTCGAGCGAGCCGTCGTTGCCCAGGTTGCCCGATCCGAGGATGCCGAAGAACCCGATCCGCGTCACGAGATCAGCCCCACCTTCCGCAGTGGCTTGCCGCCGAGCCACTCGGCGATGACGCCGTAGCAGCGGCGCCGTTCGCTCGCCGACAGCGGCGCCCGGCGGATCGCGGTGAGGTACCCGGCGAGGTAGGCGGCGAACAACCGCGCCGTCGACTGGCCCTTCCGGCGCGGGTCGAGGTTCGCGCACACCTTCTGCACCGAGCCCAGGTTGTCGCCACGACCGGGGTGCTCGCGGCGGAAGAACATCACTTCGGGCACCTGGACGAACGTCCCGTAGAGCGCCAGCTCGCCGACGAGCTTGCGGCCGGCGTTGTGGTAGCTGTCGTGCGGTGCGATGCGGCGCATCACCGAGGTCCGGATGACGCCGTAGAAGTCGTCGCCGCCCTCGACGAACATCAGGCTGCGGAACCGTTCCGCGGCGTCCGGCGAATCGGTGGCGAGCGTGTAGTCGTAGTCCTCCAGCACCTCGCCCTGCTCGTCGACGATCGCCATGTACGAGTGCGCGAGGACTGCTTCGGGGTGCTCCTCGAGCGCCCGCACGCATTTTTCGAGCAGCTGAGGCGCGAACAGGTCGTCGTGCGCGGCCCACTTGAAGAGCTCGCCGCGCGCGGCCTGCACCACGAAGTTGTGGTTGGGCGCGGCGCCGATGTTGCGCGGCTGGCGCAGGTAACGGATGCGGTCGTCCGTCGCGGCGTACTTCTCGCAGATCTCCTGGGTGCCGTCGGTGGAGGCGTTGTCGGAGATGATCAGCTCGAAGTCGGTGAAAGTCTGCGCGAGCAGGTTGTCCAGCGCCTCCGCGACGTAGTTCTCCCCGTTGTAGACGGGCAGGCCGATGCTCAGCCTCGGTGCGTTCGTCATGGGGTCCTCGTTTCCTCCGGTACCGGGACGTGCTCGCGCACGGCGACGTGCAACTGGCTCCACCAGACGAACGCACCGGCGAACGTGGCACACGCGACGCCCCAGCCGGAGCCGACGGCCCCGGCGATCGCGGCGCCGGACAGCCCGCCGACGACGTAGAGCGTGGACGCGATGAGCTGGCAGCGCATGCTGCGCTTGGCCGCGCCCAGCGCCCGCAGACCGGACGCGGCACCGCCGATGAAGCTGGCGTTGAAGACGGACAGGGTGGCCGGGATGATCAGCGCGCGGGCAGTGTGCCAGACGTCGCCGAGCACCCACTCGCCGAGGTGGTCGTTCAGCACGAGCAGCAGCGCGCCGCCCCACAGCAGCGCGCCGAGCGCCTGGCTCCCGCCGAGGGCCAGGCAGAACGTGGTCAGCCGGCGGACGTTGCGCCGCACCACACGGGCGGCCTCGGGCACGGCGACGTAGGCGAGTCCCATCAGGACGGCCAGGAACGGGCCGAGCAGCAGCTCGCCGCCGCGCACGGTGCCGACCGCCGCGACACCGGCGATCGCGCCCAGCCCGTACATCCGGATCTGCGACCCGCCGCTGTTGCTGACGTTCTCGACCAGGTAGCGCGGGCCGAGGTCGCGCTGGTCGTGCAGCCAGCTGCGCACACCGCCCAGGCTCGGCCGCAGCCCGGTCTGCGCGTAGCCGAAGGCGGCGGCGACCGCGGCCGCGCCACCCCACGCGAGCAGGAACGCGACGACGCTGCCGTGCAGGTCGGCCAGCACCATCGCGGGGATCATCGCGACACCCCACAGGGCGTCGTTGAGGAACGACTTCTGCCCCTGACCGGCGGCGAAGAACGCGAACCGCCAGCTGTCCTGCAGCAGCAGCACGGGCAGGATCACGCCGAGCGCGATGAACGCGGGGCCGATGCGCCCGCCCACCACGATCCCGAACAGGACGCTGACCAGGCCGGCGGCGGCGCCGACGGCGAGCGCGGTCGCCGACGACCGGGCCACCGCGGCGCGCCACACGCCGGTGTCGACGCCGCTGAAGCGCACCATCAGCGGATCGGTCGCCAGGCCGCGCGAGACGTTGAGCATGACGCCGTAGGTGACCCACGCGAGGCTGAAGATGCCGAACGCGGTGACCCCCAGTTCGCGTGCCACGTAGATGCCGACGACGAAGTTCGTCAGGCTCGACACGGCCTGGTCGCCCAGGCCCCAGGACAGCCGCCCGGCCATCGCGCGCAGGCCCGAGGCCTTCGCGGTGGTCATGCGGTGGCGGCCGACGGTCACGCGATCACTCCTTCACCAGTCCCGCGTCCCGCAGCGCGGTGGCGGCGGCGGAGACGGCGTCGAATTCGAGTCCGGACCGGCACGTGACGTCGAGCAGGTCGTGGTCACCGTCGGCGAGGTTGAGCACCCACAGCATCGCCATCTGGGCCTGCTTGGCGTCGCTGCGGCCGCCCAGCGAGTCGTAGAGCCCGCGCTTGCCCAGCTGCGGTTCGCCGAACGGGCTGAGGTTGGTGTAGCGGCGGTTGCGGTCGAGGATCGCGCACGCCTCGCGCAGCACCGCGAGTGTGTCCGCCATCGCGGCCGGTGACACGAAGTCCGGGTTGTCGGCGGAGGTGTGGTACTCGGGGTAGCCGGCGTAGGGCGTCCGGGTGAGCGAGCCGACGCCGAGGTCGAACCCGGGCGAGCAGAACTGCCGCTCGTCGTAGCCGTACGGCGAGAACTCGGCGATCCGGTGTGGACGGCCGGCCAGCACGTGCTCCAGGACCCGGTCGATTTCGGCGTCCCCGCGGCGGCTGCGCTTGTAGGTCAGGTCACCGCGGTCGCCCGCGCAGGCGAGCACGACGCCGTGCTTGACCCGTTCGATGCGGTGCTGGTTTCGGGCCAGCCAGGTGATCGCGCCGATCGTGCCGGGCATGAACAGGAACCGGTAGGTGTACCACGGCTTTCCGGCGGCCAGTGCCTGCGCGAGCGACACCGCGACCGCGATGCCGGCGAGGTTGTCGTTGGCCAGTGACGGGTGGCAGACGTGGCAGGACACGATCACCTCGTCGTCGACCTGCCCGGGCACGACGTGCTCGCCGTAGCTGAGGTGCCCGTCGGCGAGCGTCGAGTCGATCCGGACGTCGTAGGACCCCTCCGGCAGCGCGTCCAGCGTCTCCTGCGTGAGGCAGAAGCCCCAGGCCGGCGCGTAGTAGCTGGTGCGGTACGGCACCCAGGACGGGCGGTCCGGGAGCGTGTGCAGGTGCGGCCGCAGCTCCCGCAGGGTCATCGTCGCCGCGACCGGGACGCTGTAGCCGACGACGTGCAGGTTCGACTCCGCGAAGTCGATCACGCGCTTGCCGTCGGCGTCGGCGACGTAGGCGTCGCGGATGTTCCACTCCGGCGGCACGGTCCAGTCGAACACCTGCGTGCCGGTGGGCACCTCGTGGCGGGCCAACGGGATGTGCTCACCGATGATGTCCAGCGTCGCGCGGACCCCGTCGCCCGTGATGCTCCGGCAGAGCGGGTACAACCGCTCCACCAGCGCGTGCATCTCGGCCCCGGTTCGCATCACAGGAACCGCAGGGTGTCGTCGACGTCGCCGTTCTCGCGGTGGTGCTTGAGCCGCGCGAGCCGGGTGAAGGTCTGCTCGAACGAGGAGTGGGTCAGCCCGTACCGCTGGTAGGCCTCGACCAGCTCGACCGCGCCGTCCTTGACCGACCACTCGCAGCTGAACCCGGGGACGGCCGCGCGGAACCGGGAGAAGTCGACCCGGTAGGACCGCGGGTCGGCGCCCGCCTCGCCGGTGATCCGCAACCGCGACCCCGGGACGGCCTCGACGACCTGTTCGGCGATCTCGGCGACGGTCACGTTGTTGCGCTCGGTGCCGATGTTGAACGCCTTGTCGTGCACCGCTTCCCGCGGCGCGACCAGCGCGGCGGCGAACGCCCGCGCGATGTCCCCGGCGTGCACCAGCGGCCGCCACGGCGTGCCGTCGGAGAGCACCAGCACCTCACCGGACAGGCACGCGTGCCCGACCAGGTTGTTCAGCACGATGTCCGCCCGCAGCCGCGGCGAAAAGCCGAACGCGGTGGCGTTGCGCAGGAAGACCGGCGTGAAGTCGTCGTCGGCCAGCTCGTGCAGGTCGTCCTCGACCAGCACCTTCGACTCCGCGTACGGCGTCACCGGCCGCAGCGGCGCGTCCTCGTTCACCAGACCCGCGCCGCCGGACGCGCCGTAGACCGAGCACGTCGAGGCGTACAGGAACCGGGACACCCCGGCGTCCTTCGCCAGGCGGGCCAGCCGGACGGCCGCCTTGTGGTTGATCTCGTAGGTCAGTTCCGGCGCGAGCGCGCCCAGCGGGTCGTTGGACAGCGCGGCCAGGTGGATCACGGCGTCCACTCCGGACACGTGCTCGGCGGTGACGTCCCGCAGGTCGACGCGGTGCCCGGGCGGGTCCTGCGGCGCCGGGCCGAGCACGCACTCGTCGAACAGACCGGAGTCGAGCCCGGTCACCTCGTGCCCGGCGGCGGTGAGCACCGGTGCCATCACCGTGCCCAGATACCCCTTGTGCCCGGTCAGCAGCACACGCATGGCTCAGCCCTCCAGCTGGAGACGCATCTTCGTGACGTGGAAGGCCTCCGCGTACCGCGCCTGGCATTCGATGCCCCGGACGCGGGCCAGCCCGAGGAAGGCTTCCCGGTCGTACCAAGGACGATGTCGCTGCGAGGGGTAGTGTCGTTGCAGCAATTCGACCTTTTTCTCGGCGAGTTCGCCGGACAGCGGCACGTACGCCGAGGGTGTGGTGAGGTCGCCGTCCCACTTGACGATCTCGTAGCCGAGGGTGAGGTGCCCGCGGAACGCCGTCGGCACCAGCTTCGCGAGGCCGCGGTGGTCCTGGTGCGCGTCGTCGGTGCGGGGTGCCAGGATCAGGTCCGGATCGGTGCGGGACCGCAGTTCCTCCAGGGCGTTCTTGGCCTCGCCCCAGTGCGCGGGCAGCCGCCCGTCCGGCATCTTGAGCACGGTGACGTCGAGGTCCGCGCCCGGGCAGAAGGCAGCGAGCGCGGCCCGTTCCTCGTCCTCGCGCTCGCTGCCGCCGCCGGAGAGCACCAGCGCGTCCACCCGCAGCCCCGGCCGGCTCATCCGCAACAACGTGCCGCCCGCGCCGATCGGGATGTCGTCGCAGTGCGCGCCGAGCACCACGATCCGCTCGAGCCGCTCCGGGATCAGCCCGATCACGCCGGCACTCGGTCCTTGTCCCACAGCGCCCACGGACGCACGCCGCGCGTGTAGCCCTCGTCCAGGGCGAACCGCTCCTTGACGGTGTCCGTCGGCTTCCAGAACCCGCGGTAGGGGTAGGCCAGCAGGCGGCCGCGCTTGGCCAGTTCGGCGCACCCGTCGGCGACCAGGTCACCGTTTTCCGGGATGTGGTCGAAGACTTCCTGGCGCAGCACGAAGTACCCGCCGTTCTCCCACAGCGGCATCTCGCTGACCGCGGTGATCGAGCCGACCAGGCCGCCCTCGTCCATTTCCACGCAGTGGAACGACGACTGCGGCGGCACGACCATCATCGACGCACCGGCGTCCGATCGCTCGAACCGCTCGATCATCGCCGGCAGCGGCGCATCGGTGAGCACATCGGCGTAGTTGGCGAGGAACATCCCGTCGCCGCCCAGGTGCTCGCGCACCCGGCGCAGCCGCTCCCCGATCGGCGACTCGATCCCGGTCTGCACGAACGAGATCGTCCAGTCCGCGATGTCGGTGGACAGCAGCTCCGCCCGCCCGCCGCGGAGCACGAAGTCGTTGGACGTGGTCTCCTCGTAGTTGAGGAAGAAGTCCTTGATGTGGTGGGCCCCGTAGCCGAGGCAGAGGATGAATTCGGTGTGCCCGAAGTGCGCGTAGTAGCGCATGACGTGCCAGATCAGGGGCCGGGGACCGACCATGGCCATGGGCTTGGGGACGTCGGAGGCGGTGCCGCCGCGCATCCGCATTCCGTACCCGCCGCAGAACAGGACGACCTTCACGTTGGGTTCACCTCGACGATTTCCAGGTGGGGTATGGGAAAGACGAGCTTGCCGCCCCATTCCCCGACGTAGGACAGCTGCTGGGTCAGTTCGTCCCGCAGGTTCCAGGGCAGGACGAGGACGTAGTCCGGCCGGTCCGCCGCGATGCGATCCGGCGGCAGGACGGGGATCCGCGTGCCGGGTGTGAACCGGCCGTGCTTGTAGGGGTTGCGGTCGACCGTGTAAGCGAGCAGGTCCGGCCGGATTCCGCAGTGGTTGAGCAGGGTGTTGCCCTTGCCCGGCGCGCCGTAGCCGGCCACGGTCAGACCGTCGTCGGCCGCGTCGATGAGGAACCGCAACAGGTCCCGGCCCACCCGGGCGACCCGCGCGGCGAACTCGGTGTAGCCGGACAGCTCGTGCAGCCCGGCCGCCTTCTCGCGGGCCAGCACGTCGAGCATGCGCCGGCTCGGTTCACCGGCGGCCTCGGCGGGCCGGGCCCACAGGCGGATCGACCCACCGTGCGTCGGCAGCAGCTCGACGTCCACAAGCGACAGTCCGCCGGAGGCGAGCGCCCGCTGCGCCGAAGCCACGGTGTAGTACTGGAAGTGCTCGTGGTAGATCGTGTCGTACTGGGTCTTCTCGATGAGCGTGAGCAGGTGCTGCACCTCGATCGACACCCACCCGTCGTCGGCGGCGAGCGCGCGCAGGCCCTTGGTGAACCCGATGACGTCCGGGATGTGCGCGTAGACGTTGTTGGCGACCACCAGGTTCGCCGGCCCGTACTGCTCGCGCACGGACGCGCCGGTCTCGGGTCCGAGGAACGCGGTCAGGGTCGGCACCCCGGCCTCCCGGGCCGCTTGACCCACGTTCACCGAAGGTTCCACGCCCAGGCAGCGGATGCCCTGTGCCACAACGTGTTTGAGCAGATAACCGTCGTTGCTGGCGACCTCGACGACGAACGAGCCGCGATCCAGGCCCAGCCGTTCCACCGCGCCGGCGACGAACCTGCCGGCGTGGTCCACCCAGGACTGCGAATACGACGAAAAATACGCGTATTCGGTGAACGTGTCCTCGGGCGTGATCAACGGCGGAATCTGCGCGAGCCAGCAATCCGTGCACACCCGCAGGTGCAACGGAAAGGTATTTTCCGACTCGTCCACTTGTTCCGCGGTCAGGAACGCCTCGCACGGTGGCGTCGCACCGAGATCGACGACACTGGCCAGGTGCGTGGAACCGCAGAGTCGGCACGTTGTCATGCCCCCTGATTCGGGGGACGCGAAGGACCTGTTACAAATACCGGCTCCGCGATCGCGCACCGAGCCCGAAATGAGACACAGGAACTACTTGCGGATCTCCAGCGTGCAGCACTTCGGTCCACCGCCCGCCTTGCGCAGTTCCGAGATGTCGACGAGCACCGGTTCGTACCCGCGCACCACGAGCCGCTCGGCCAGGGCGGTCGCCTCCACCGGGAGCACGACGTTGCGCCCGTCGGACACGCCGTTGAGGCCGAAGCAGGCCGCGTCGGCCCCGGTCGCGAGCACGGCGTCCGGGAACAGGCGCGCCAGGACGCGCCGCGATCCGGCGGAGAACGCCTCGGGGTAGTACGCGACCTGCGCCGGAGTGGTGTCGGTCGCCTCGCTGAGCACGAACAACGCCGTGTCGAGGTGGTAGTAACGCGGGTCGGTCAGCCGCAGCGACAGCACCGGCACGCCGAGCACCTCCTGCGCCTCCGCGTGCGCGGCCGGGTCGGTGCGGAAGCCCGTGCCCGCGAGGAGCATCCGGCCGGTCCAGGCGAAGTCGCCCTCGGCCTCGTTCACGAACTCCGGCATGACGACGTCCCGGTAGCCGTGCTCGACGAACCAGCGCCGGAAGTGCTCGGCCTCGGCGGCGCGCTGCGGGGCGCGGAAGCGGGCGCCCAGGACCCGGCCGTCGACGACCGTGCCCGAGTTCGCCGCGAACACCATGTCCGGCAGCCCGCGCTGCGGCTCGATCTCCTCGACCGTGTGCCCGAGACGGCGGTAGGTGTCGCGCAGCTCGCACCACTGCGCCATCGCGCGCTCGGCGCTGACCGGCTGCGCGGGGTCCATCCACGGGTTGATCGCGTAGTCGACGGCGAAGTACCGGGGCGGGCACATGAGGTATCGGCGGGTGGTCGGTACCCGGGTCGTCATGACTTCACGGTATGGCTCGATTCAGGAGCAATCAATCGCTGTTTCTTGCTCATCGACCTGCTAAACATTGCGTGTGAACACGCTCGACCAGCAGATCGTTTCGTGCCTCGTCACGAACGCGCGTGCCAGCTACGCCGAGATCGGGAAGGTCGTCGGACTGTCCGCACCCGCGGTCAAACGGCGGGTCGACCGGCTGCTGGAGACCGGGGTGCTGCGCGGCTTCACCGCGGTCGTCGACCCGGAGGCCCTCGGCTGGGGCACCGAGGCGTTCGTCGAGGTGCACTGCCGCGGCAACATCTCGCCGGCCCGCATCCGGGCCCGGCTGGAACCGCTGCCCGAGGTGGTCGCCGCCTACACGGTCACCGGCGCCGCGGACGCGATCGTGCACCTGCGCGCCGCCGACATCCACCAGCTGGAGACGGCACTGGAGCGCCTGCGCGGGCTCGAGATCATCGACCGGACCGTGTCGACGGTGGTGCTGTCCCGGCTCCTTGAGCGCCCGCCGAACCCCGCGACATGATGACGGTCATGACCGAACGCATCGTGTCCGAGCGACGGGGCAAGGTCGCCGTCGTCACCGTCGACGCCCCGCACCGGCGGAACTCGCTGACCCTGGCGCTGTCCACCGAGCTCGGGCAGGCCGTCGTCGAGGCCGAACAGGACGAGAACGTGCACGCCCTGGTCGTCACCGGTACCCCGCCGGCGTTCTGCGCGGGTGCCGACCTGACGACGCTGGGCAGCGCCCAGGAGGAGGGCCTGCGGGCGGTCTACGAAGGTTTTCTCAGCGTGGCCCGGTGCTCGCTGCCGACGATCGCGGCGGTCGGCGGGGCCGCGGTCGGCGCCGGGATGAACCTGGCGCTCGCCGCGGACGTCCGCCTCGCCGGGCCGCGGGCGAAGTTCATCCCCCGGTTCCTCGAGCTGGGTCTGCACCCCGGCGGCGGGTTCACGTGGATGCTCCAGCGCGCGGTGGGTATCCAGCGGGCACGGGCGATGACGTTGTTCGGCCAGTCCCTCGACGCGGCGGCGGCCGAGGCGGCCGGGCTGACGTTGCGCACCGTGGACGGAGACCACGACGCGTTGCTGGAGGCGGCACTGGAACTGGCGGAACCGGCGGCGCGGGCGCCCCGCGAGGTCGTCCTCGCCACGAAGTTCTCGATGCGGCAAACCTCGACCATGGCCGAGCATTCCCGCGCAGTGGACACCGAGATCGAACCCCAGGTGAAGTCCCTGAATTCGCCTGACTTCGCCGAACGTCTCGCTTCCATGCAGGCCGCGATCACCGCGCGGAAGTAGATGTTACCGTAAGTTACAGGTAAGCAGGGTCACACCGGCGATCGCCGCCGCAAAACGAGAAGTAAGGTGGAGGTATCGGCGGAAGTGTGCCCACCGGCCACGTGTCGACGAGGACGCAGCCTGTCGGGAGAGAGGGATTCCCTGACCCATGAGCACGAGCACGAACGGCAACGGGGTGCTGTCGGCGAGCCGGCCCACTGAAGTCGCCAAGCTGGACCGCGTGGTCATCCGGTTCGCCGGCGACTCCGGCGACGGTATGCAGCTGACCGGCGACCGGTTCACCTCCGAGGCCGCGGCCTTCGGCAACGACCTGGCCACCCTGCCCAACTTCCCCGCCGAGATCCGCGCACCACAGGGCACCATCCCCGGCGTCTCGTCGTTCCAGGTGCACTTCGCCGACTACGACATCCTCACCCCGGGCGACCGGCCGGACGTCCTCGTCGTGATGAACCCGGCCGCGCTCAAGGCGAACCTGCGGGACGTGCCGAACGGGGGCACGATCATCGTCAACACCGACGAGTTCACCAAACGCAACCTGACCAAGGTCGGCTACGACTCCGACCCGCTGGAGGGCGACACGCTGTCGGCGTTCCAGGTGCACAAGGTGGCCATGTCGACCCTGACCCAGGGCGCCCTGGAGGGCACCGGGCTGGGCAAGAAGGACGCCGAGCGGTGCAAGAACATGTTCGCGCTGGGTCTGCTGTCGTGGATGTACCACCGGCCCACCGAGGGCACCGAGGCCTTCCTGCGCGAGAAGTTCGCGAAGAAGCCGGACATCGCCGAGGCCAACATCCTGGCGTTTCGGGCCGGCTGGAACTACGGCGAGACCACCGAGTCATTCGCCACGACGTACGAGGTGGCGCCGGCGAAGCTGGACAAGGGCACCTACCGGCAGATCACGGGGAACACCGCACTGGCCTACGGCATCGTGGCGGCCGGGCAGCGGGCCGGGTTGCCGGTGCTGCTGGGCACGTACCCGATCACGCCGGCGTCGGACATCCTGCACGAGCTGTCCCGGCACAAGAACTTCGGCGTGCTGACGTTCCAGGCCGAGGACGAGATCGCCGGGATCGGCGCGGCGCTGGGCGCCTCCTACGGCGGGGCGCTGGGCGTGACCTCGACGTCCGGTCCCGGTATCGCGTTGAAGTCGGAGACCATCGGCCTGGGCGTGATGCTGGAGCTGCCGCTGGTGGTGATCGACGTGCAGCGCGGTGGCCCGTCGACCGGCCTGCCGACCAAGACCGAGCAGGCCGACCTGCTGCAGGCGATGTTCGGGCGCAACAGCGAGTCCCCGCTGCCGGTGATCGCGCCGCAGTCCCCCGGCGACTGCTTCGCCGCGGCGATCGAGGCGGTCCGGATCGCGTTGACCTACCGGACGCCGGTGATGATCCTGTCCGACGGCGCCAACGCCAACGGCTCCGAGCCGTGGCTGATCCCCGACGTGAACGACCTGCCCGACCTGTCGGTCGAGTTCGCGTCCAAGCCGAACGCGGCGGACGGGTCCGGCGAGTTCTGGCCGTACGTGCGCGACCCGGAGACCCTGGCCCGCGAGTGGGCGGTGCCCGGCACCCCCGGTCTGGAACACCGCATCGGTGGCCTGGAAAAGCAGGACGGCAAGGGCAACATCTCCTACGACCCGGACAACCACGACCACATGGTCCGGCTGCGCCAGCGCAAGATCGACGGCATCGACGTGCCCGACCTGGAGGTCGACGACCCCTCCGGCGAGGCGCGGGTGCTGGCGCTCGGGTGGGGGTCGACGTTCGGGCCGATCGGCGCCGCCTGCCGCCGGGTGCGCAAGCAGGGAATGCCGATCGCGCAGGCGCACCTGCGCCACCTCAACCCGTTCCCCAAGAACCTGGGCGAGGTCCTGGCCCGCTACGACAGGGTCGTGGTGCCGGAGATGAACCTCGGCCAGCTCGCGTGGCTGCTGCGCGCGAAGTACCTCGTGGACGTGCAGTCCTACACGAAGGTCGCCGGCCTGCCGTTCAAGGCCGAAGAACTGCAGCACGTCTTCACCGACATCATCGAAGGAGCGCTGGCCCGATGACCGCCACGGATCTCGGTCTCCCCCGGCTCGGTGGCCTGGATTTGGTTCCGGCCACCGACGAGGCCCAGAAGGCGAAGGACTTCAAGTCCGACCAGGAAGTGCGCTGGTGCCCGGGCTGCGGCGACTACGTCGTGCTCAACACCGTGCAGTCGTTCCTGCCCACGCTGGGGCTCAAGCGCGAGAACATCGTGTTCGTCTCCGGCATCGGCTGCTCGTCGCGCTTCCCGTACTACCTCAACACCTACGGGATGCACTCCATCCACGGCCGCGCCCCGGCGATCGCGACCGGCCTGGCCACCACGCGGCCCGACCTGTCGGTGTGGGTGGTCACCGGTGACGGCGACGCGCTGTCCATCGGCGGCAACCACCTGATCCACGCCCTGCGGCGCAACGTGAACATCAAGATCCTGCTGTTCAACAACCGGATCTACGGCCTGACCAAGGGCCAGTACTCGCCGACGTCCGGCCAGGGCATGGTCACCAAGTCGACCCCGATGGGTTCGGTGGACACCCCGTTCAACCCGGTCTCGCTCGCGCTGGGCGCGGAGGCCACCTTCGTCGGGCGCGCGCTGGACAGCGACCGCAAGGGCCTGACCGAGGTGCTGACCGCGGCGGCCCAGCACCGCGGTTCGGCGCTGGTCGAGATCTACCAGAACTGCCCGATCTTCAACGACGGCGCGTTCGACGTGCTCAAGGACGCCGACGAGGCCGCGCAGCGGATCATCCCGCTGCGCGCGGGCGAACCGATCCGCTTCGGACCGGAAGCCGAGTACGGCGTCACGCCGACCCGCTGGGGCGGCTTCGAGGTCGGCAAGGTCGCGGAGATCGGGGAGGAGAACCTGGTCGTCCACGACCCCACCATCACCGACACCGCGTACGCCTTCGGGCTGTCCCGGCTCGGCGACCAGAACCTCAACCACACCCCGACCGGCATCTTCCGCCAGGTGTACCGCCCCACCTACGACGACCAGGCCCGTGCCCAGGTCGAACAGGCCCGCTCCGCCAAGCCGGCGGACCTGCAGGCCCTGCTCACCGGCAAGGACACCTGGACCGTCGACTGAGTTCGTCCGACGAAAAGGGGCCCCGCACCTGTGGTGCGGGGCCCTCTTCGTCGTGTCCCTACAACGGGCGGAAGCCGACCCGCTCGGCGTCCTCCGCCGAGCGGAACCACACCTCGGCGACCATCCGCCCGTACTGGGGCGAGTCGGCGGTGCAGTAGCGCAACGCGGTCACACTCGCCTTCACCACGAACTCCGCGGACGGCGCGCCGCCCCCGGGCCGGGGCATGGCCGAACCCGGGCCGAACGGACCCGGCGGCACGGAGGCGTCCCCGTGGCTGCGCGCGGGCGGCGGCGCCGGGGCGTTGGCCGCCCTCGGGCCGGGCTCGAACAGCGAGCCGCTGCGCCCACCCTCCTCGGACTGGGTCGGTTCGCGGCGCTCGACGGTCCGCATGGACGGCTGCACCGGCCGCGGCGGGTCGAACGCGTGCGCCGAGCGTCGCGGCTGCCGCCTCGGCAGGACCTGCGTGGTCTCCGTGGCCGCCTCGTCGTCGGCGTGCGGCTGCTGCTCGTCGGCGCCGAACGCGTACGCCGGCGGCTCCTCCTCGGGCGCGGCGAACGGCGTGAAGGCCGACTCGGGCGACCGCGCCGGCTCGGGCGCGTGATCCGGGTCGAACAGCGACCCGCGCTCCGGCTCGGGCGCGTCGTCCCGGCTGAACAGCGACCCCCGCCCGGCGGTCCGCTCGCCCTCGGCCCCGGCGGCCGACGCGTCCGGCCCCGGCTCGAACAGCGAACCCCGCTCCTCAGCCGGCTCACGCTCGAACAGCGACCTGGCCTCGCCCGCCTGGTCGCGTTCGAACAGCGACCCGGCCTCGCCCGCCTGGTCGCGTTCGAACAGCGACCCGGCCTCACCCGTCCGCTCCCGCCCGAACGCGTTGAACACGGTGGTCGCCTCGGCCGTCGCCGCTCCGTGCGCCTCCGGCTCCGGGGCACCCGTCCCGCGGTACTCCGGCTCGTCCTCGGGCTCGGGTTCCGTGTCGAACAGCGAGTCGTCGTCGATCTCCGACCCCGGCTGGTACGACCGCCCGGCGAGGCTGTCCCGCTCCAGCCACGACGGTGGCGCGTGGTGCTCCTCGGCGGGCGAAGGCTCGGCGGACGTGTCCTTCCGGGCGACCGGCGCGGACACCGGCTCCGGGTCGCGTTCGAAGGTGCGCGTCGGCTGTGCGGCAGGCGCGCTCTGCGCGGCGAGGAGTCTGCGCTCCAGGTGCCTGCTTCTCGCCTGGGCCGGTCGTGCCAGGAACAACCAGGTCAGCAGCACCCCGACCACGAATGCCGCCGCGCTCCACAGCCAGACCTGTCCGAAGAGGGACATCGGTGCCGCCCTTCCTTTCCTACCGCGCGGTTACCACTGTGAGTGACGCCGCGTCGGCGCAAGCATGACGTGGCCGGCCCCTCGCCCACCGCCACCACCCTCAACCGAGGCGCTGCGCGCCGCTGCCCTGTTCAAGATCTTCACCGCGTTCGCGCGACGAGGTAGTCCGCGACGGATTCGCAGGCTTCCCGCGCGGGCCCGGCCGGCAGGGGGGCAAGCTCTGCCCTCGCGCGCTGAGCGTAGTCCGACAGGGTGACCATGGCGCGATCCAGCCCGGTCGAGGCCCGCAGCAGGGTCAGGGCCTCCTCAACCAGGTCGTCCTCGGTGATCGGGCCGGCCAGCAGCTCGACCAGACGGGGGTCGGTGCCCGGGTCGGCCAGCGCGTACAGCATCGGCAGGGTGCGCACGCCCTCGCGCAGATCGGTGCCCGGTGTCTTGCCCGATTCGTGGGACGGGGACGCGATGTCGATGATGTCGTCGGAGATCTGGAACGCGGTGCCGATGATGTCGCCGAACCGCTGCATCGCCTGGACCGCGTCCGGTTTCGCACCGGAGACCATGGCGCCGAACCGGCCGGACGTCGCGATCAGCGAGCCGGTCTTCTGCGCGATGACGCTGAGGTAGTGGTCCACCGGGTCCTCGCCCTCGCCGGGGCCGACGGTCTCCCGCATCTGGCCGGTGACCAGCTCGCTGAACGTCTCGGCGAGGATGCGGGCGGCGTCCGTGCCGAGGTCGGACACCAGGCGCGACGCGTGCGCGAACAGGAAGTCGCCGGTGAGGATCGCGATGCTGTTGGTCCAGCGGGCGTTGACGCTGGGCGCGCCGCGCCGCATGGTCGCCTCGTCCATGACGTCGTCGTGGTACAGCGTGGCCAGGTGCACCAGCTCGACGGCGGCCGCGGCGATCACGACGTCGTCGTGGTTGCCCTCGCCGAACTCGCCGGCCAGCAGGGTCAGCATCGGACGGAAGCGTTTGCCACCTGCCTCGACCAGGTGCGACGCCGCGTCGTGGACGGCCTTGACCTCGCTGCGCGCGGTGTCCCGCAGCAGCTTCTCCACGTCGTCCAGGCCGGCGGCCATCGTGCGCAGCAGCTGCTCGTCGGCGATCCGCAGGCCCACGCTCCCGCGCAGCTCCTCGATCGTGCTACCCCGGTGCCGCACTGACACGTTGTCCGCCCTCTCCGCACTTCACTGACCGGTCTTCACCAGCGTAATGGCTGCACCCGGGGCGTTCGTGCGCCCGGTTGGCAACCGCGCTGGTGATGCACGTGACAGCGCCCACCCACATCATCGGGTGAGACAGCCCGCAGGCGGCTCTGACCAGCACTAACGTTCGCGAAGTGACCAGCCGGGAGGCCCCGGACACCGTCGTCGCGGCGATCATGCTCAAGACGCTGCTGGCCGCGCTCGTGTCCACCACGGCTGCCGACGATCGTGGCCGGCCTCGGCGGTGCCGCCCACCTAGGAACGCCCGTTTGCGCCCGATGACGTCGCCGAACTGGCCGATCAGCGCCATCATGATCGTCTCGGCGAGCAGGTACGACGTGACCACCCGCGACAGACCGCGCCATAGTCCGTCCGCGGAGGAAGGTCCGGCGACGAACGGCACCACGCTGGCCAGGCGGCGGTCGAGCCGCGCATCGACTACCTGGGCCGCTCCAGTGGGCCTCGCCCGCCCGCTGAACAGGCGCATCGGCTCCCGGCCCGCAGCCCCACCAGCACCAGCAGCACCACCGAGGGGTTCGCCATGTTCGGTGGCATCACCTACCTGCGGCTGGCGCAGGGTGCGAGCGCGCCCGAGCCGGGGTTGCGGATGCTGGCGCTCGTGGTCGGGATGATGGTCACCGCACTGGTCAGCGGCGCGGCGATCAGCCGGGGTGGCGACGTCCGCGGTGAGTTCCCGTCGAGGGGTTCTTTCGGGGTCACGGTGTTCGGCACGATCTACGCCGGCAACCTGCCGCCGCGGCCGAACGTGAGTCCTATGTGGACGCGATTGGGACGCCGATCGGTCTGCTCGCGTTCGGTGGCGGCTGTGGATGCTCGACAACGTCGCGGGAACCGAAACCGCGGCGGGACGGGACTTCACGGCCTGCATAGACGAAATCGCGACGCAGCTGATCAGCAACAGTGATCGCCGGCGCCGAGCGGCCGGCCTGAGGTGCAGGTCGGCTAGCACACGCCACCGACAAAAACCCGCGCCACCGCACGAATCGCCACGACTTGTCCACATCGCCCCCACCCATCCACAGAATCCGGTTCTGTTTCCCACTCCGCTCGTTCTCCGTGCATGCTCGGGACATGACCGAACAAACCCTTCCCGGCCGCCGCGGCCGCAACCAGACCACCCGGCTGGCGTTCGACGAGGCCCGCGGACACGGCCTCGCCCGACGGCACCTCCGCAAGCTGATGCGGCTGGCCCGGCACAACCCCTGCCGCTGCCCCGAGGTGCACCGGCACACCTGCTCCTACGGCGACGTGCTGCGCACATTGCAGTCCGGGCACCCCGCGCCGGATTCCGGCTGACCACACGAAAATGCCCTCCACCCGGATGGGCGGAGGGCACTTCCGGCGGCAATGCCTCAGAAGGCGAAGGATCCTGCTCCCGCCCAGTTCAGCGCGAACGCGGGGGCGACCCCGAGCAGCAGGGTGATGATCACGCCCAGCGTGATCGCCGCCGTGGTGAACGCACCCGGCACCGTCACGGTGGGGCCGTCGGGGGCCGGCTTGGAGAAGTACATGAGCACGACCACCCGCAGGTAGAAGAACGCCGCGACGGCGCTGAACACCAGCGCGATCACCACCAGGGGCGCCATGCCGTCGCGCAGCGCCGCCGAGAACACGACGAACTTGCCGACGAACCCGCTGGTGAGCGGGATCCCGGCCAGAGCGAGCAGGAGGAACGTGAACACCCCGGCCAGCACGGGTGACCGCTTGGCCAGGCCGGCCCACGCGGACAGGTGCGTGGCCTCGCCCTTGGCGTCGCGCACGAGCGAGACCACCCCGAACGCCGCGAGCGTGGTGAAGCCGTAGGCCAGCAGGTAGAACAGGGTCCCGGACAGGCCCTGGTCGGTCATCGCGAGCGTGCCGACGAGCAGGAAGCCGGCGTGCGCGATGGACGAGTAGGCGATCATGCGCTTGACGTCGGTCTGCGTGAGGCCGAGCACGGCGCCGATCGCCATGGAGATGATCGCGACGGCCCACAGCACGCCGCGCCACTCCCAGCTGGTCGACTCGAACCCGACCGTCAGCACGCGCAGGATCCCGCCGAACGCGGCGACCTTGGTGCAGGCCGCCATGAACCCGGTGACGGGCGTCGGCGCGCCCTGGTAGACGTCCGGCGTCCAGGTGTGGAACGGACCGACCGAACCCTTGAACAGCAAGCCGACCACGAGGAGGCCCAAGCCCGCGAACAACAGCATGTCCGACCGGTCCGAACCGGCCGCCGCGTTGGCGATGTCGGCGAGCTTGACCGAACCCGCGTAGCCGTACAGCAGCGCGAGGCCGTACAGGAAGAACGCCGACGAGAACGCCCCGAGGAGGAAGTACTTGACCGCCGCTTCCTGCGACAGCAGCCGACGGCGCCGGGCCAGGCCGCACATCAGGTACAGCGGCAGGCTCAGCACCTCGAGCGCGATGAACATCGTGAGCAGGTCGTTGGCCGCGCAGAACGTCATCATCCCGCCCAGCGCGAACAGCGCCAGCGGGAAGACCTCGGTCTGCATCCCGGTCGACCCGGCCTGGGCCCGGTCCTGCACGGTGCCCGGACGGATGGCGGCCTGCGCGACGAACGCACCGCCCGGTTCCACCGAGCGGTCGGCGATCAGCAGGATCGCGGGCAGCGCCAGCGCGAGCAGGGTGCCCCACAGGAACAGGGCGGGCTTGTCGACCGAGAGCGTGCCGCTGAGGGTGGTCAGTCCCTTGACCGGCGAACCGCTGACGTACACGGCCAGCGCGATGCCGGCGGCGGCGAGACCGACGAGGCTGAGCAACACCTGCGACGGCCACCGCATGTGCCGGGGCAGGAAGGCCTCGAACAGCACGCTGACGCACGCCGCACCGAGCACGATCAGCACCGGCAGGATCGCTTGGTACTCGATGTGCGGTGCGGTGATTTGCCCTTGCTGGGCCAGAATCCCGAGCATTTCACTGGCCTCCGTTGAGTGCGGAAAGCGTCGCGTCGACCGACGGGGTCACCGTGTCCAGCACGGGTTGGGGGAAGAAGCCGAGCCCGATGACCAGCACGACCATCGGCACCAGGATCGCCAGCTCCCGGCCGCCCAGGTCCTTGATGGTCTTGCGGGCGCCCAGCTCGGGCGCCATGGCCGTGCCCGGGCCGCCCCCGGCGCCGACCAGCGCGGTCCCCCGCACCGGTCCGGTCATCAGGCGCTGGTACAGCCACAGCACGTACGCCGCGGCCAGCACCATGCCGACCGTGGCGAGGATCGCGTACACCGGCTGGGTCTCGAAAGCGCCCAGCAGCACCAGGAACTCACTGACGAACGAGTTGGTACCCGGGAGGGACAACGTGGACAGACCGGCGATCAGCAGCATGCCGCCCAGGAGTGGCGTCAGCTTGAACATGCCGCCGTAGTCGGAGATCCGGGTCGACCCGCCCCGGGCGATCACCAGGCCCAGCACCACGATCAGCATGCCGGTCGCGAGGCTGTGGTTGAGCATGTAGCTCACCGCGCCGACCGTGGCCTGCTGGGTGAAGGCGAAGATGCCCAGTGCGATGAACCCGAAGTGGGCGATCGACACGTAGGCGACGAAGCGTTTCATGTCCTGCTGCCCCGCGGCGAGGATCGAACCGTAGAGCACGCCGATCACGGCGAGCACCAGCACCAGCGGTGCCAGGTCCTTGCTGGCCTGCGGGAACATCGGCAGGCAGTAGCGCAGGAAACCGAACGTGCCGACCTTGTCCAGCACGCCGACCAGCAGGACGGCCACCCCGATGGGCGCCTCGCCGGCCGCGTCGGGCAGCCAGGTGTGGAACGGCACGAGCGGTGCCTTGATCGCGAACGCCAGGAAGAACCCGAGGAACAACCAGATCTGGGTGCTCGCCGGCGCATCCCGGACCACCGTGACCAGCGTCGCCCAGTCGAAGGTCCCGTTGCCCAGCTTGTCGGCGGCGAGCGAGTAGGCCCCGATCGCCGAGGCCAGCATGATCAGACCGCCGAGGAAGGAGTACAGGAAGAACTTGACCGCCGCGTACTGCCGGTTCGCGCCGCCGTAACCGCCGATGAGGAAGTACATCGGGATCAGCATGATCTCGAACAGCACGTAGAACAGGAACACGTCGGTGGCCGCGAACACCGCGATGGTGATGGCCTCCTGCACCAGGATCAGCGCGAGGAAACCACCCGCGCTGCGGTCCTGCGGCAGCTTGTCCGCCGTGCCCAGTGCGCCGATGACGATCGGCACCAGGAACGCGATCACGGCGATCATCACCAGGGCGATGCCGTCGATGCCGAACGAGATGTGCACGCCGAAGCTCGGGATCCAGTCCATGGAGCTGGTGTGCTGCAGGCGGGCGCCACCCGGGTCGTAGGTCGCCCACGTCGGGATGATCATCGCCAGCTCAACGAGGGAGAACACGACCGCGGCGAGCACGGCGAGCCGGTCGTTGCGGCGCAGCCCGGTGACGACGCACGCGCCGATCAGCGGCCAGAGGATGAGGGCAAGCACCCAGGTCATGAGAACCTCACCATCAGCAGGGCGGCGACGAGGACGAACGAGCCGGCCAGCATCGACAGGGCGTAGGAGCGGACGAAGCCGGTCTGCAGTCTGCGCAACCGTCCGGACCCGCCACCGAGTGCGGCGGCCAGGCCGTTGACGGCACCGTCCACGCCACGGCTGTCGAGGTAGACCGAGAACCGGGTGAGCCACATACCCGGCGTGGCGACCAGCGCCTCGTTCACCGCGTTGCCGTAGAGGTCCTTGCGGGCCGCCTTGACGACGGCGGAGACGTTCTCCGGCCGCTCGACCGGGGTGTCCCGGCGCCCGACGACGAGCCAGGCGACCAGCACGCCGAGCGCGGACAGGGCGACGGTGACCCACGGGATGAGCGAGTGCGGGATCGCGGTGTGCTCGGCCTCGCCGAGCTCGCCCAGCGCCGGGGCGAGCCACGTGGAGAGGCGGTCGCCGAGGGCGAAGAAGGCGCCGGCGCCGACCGAGCCGAGGGCCAGCACGATCATCGGCCCGGTCATCACCGGTGGCGACTCGTGCGGGTGGAACTCCTTGCCCTCTGCGGTGCGCAGGTCCTTCCAGCGTTCCTTGCCGAAGAAGGTGAGCAGCATCAGCCGGGTCATGTAGAAGGCGGTCAGCGCGGCGCCGAGCATCGCCGCGAGGCCGAACACCCAGCCGCGCCAGCCCTCCTGGCCGAAGGCGGCCTCGATGATCGCGTCCTTGGAGAAGTAGCCCGACAGGAAGGGGAACCCGATGAGTGCCAGGTACCCGAGCCCGAAGGTGACGAACGTGATCGGCATGTGCCGGTACAGGCCGCCGAACTTGCGCATGTCGACCTCGTCGTTCATGCCGTGCATGACCGACCCGGCGCCGAGGAACAGCCCGGCCTTGAAGAAGCCGTGCGTGAGGAGGTGCATGATGCCGAGCGCGTAGCCGAACGGGCCGAGCCCGACGGCGAGCATCATGTAGCCGATCTGGCTGACGGTCGAGTAGGCGAGCACCTTCTTGATGTCGTCGTAGGCGCAGCCGATGATGCACCCGATCAGCAGTGTGACCGCGCCGACGAGGGTGACGATCAGGCGCCCCGCCTCGGTCTCGTTGTAGATCGGGTTGGCCCGCGCCACCAGGTACACGCCGGCGGTGACCATGGTGGCCGCGTGGATCAGGGCCGACACCGGGGTCGGGCCCTCCATGGCGTCCGGGAGCCAGGCCTGCAGCGGGAACTGGCCGGACTTACCGCACGCGCCGAGCAGCAGAAGGATCGCGATCGCGGTGATCACGGCCGGCGGGGCCTCGCCGATGCGGTCGAACACGCCCGCGTAGGTGACCGTGCCGAGGTACTTGAACATCAGGAAGATCGCGAGCGCGAGCCCGACGTCACCGACGCGGTTCATCAGGAACGCCTTCTTCGCGGCGGTCGCCGCGGACGGGCGGTCCGAGTACCAGCCGATGAGCAGGTACGACGCCAGGCCGACGCCCTCCCAGCCGAGGTAGAGCGTCACGAAGTTGTTGCCCAGCACCAGAACCAGCATGGAGGCCACGAACAGGTTCAGGTACCCGAAAAAGCGACGCCGGCCGCCGTCCTCCTTCATGTAGCCGATCGAGTAGATGTGGATCAGCGCGCCCACGCCGGTGATCAGCAGGACGAAGACGAGCGACAGCGCGTCGATCCGCAGTCCGAAGTCGATCTGGAGCGAGCCGACGCCGATCCAGGTGAACATTCTGGTGTCGGTGACGTGCCCGTCGCTGCCGAAGAACAGCACCAGGCCGTACACGAACGACGCGATGACCGTCGCACAGCCGAGGAGGTGACCCCAGCCGTCGGTGCGCCTGCCCCCGGCCAGCAGGACGAGCGCGCCGAGGGCCGGGAACGCGACCAGCAGCCACGATGATGCGATCACTGAGTAGCCCTCTCAGTACTTGAGCAGGTTGGTGTCGTCGACCGAGGCCGAGCGGCGGGTCCGGAAGATGGCCATGATGATCGCCAGCCCGACCACCACTTCGGCGGCGGCGACGACCATCACGAAGAACGCCATCACCTGGCCGTCGAGCTGCCCGTTGATGCGGGAGAACGTGACCAGGGACAGGTTCACGGCGTTGAGCATCAGCTCGATGCACATGAACACGACGATGGCGTTGCGCCGCACCAGCACGCCGACCGCGCCGATGGCGAACAGCAGGGCGGAGAGCAGCAGGTAGTAGGTGGGGGTCATTCCTCGTCACCCTTCCCGACCAGTGCGTGGGCGTCGGGCTGTGGTTCGGTGCCCTCGACCTGCTTGCGTTCGGCCTCCAGGCGGGCCGTGGGCGTGGACTCGATGATCGTGGACAGCGACTCCGGCGCGACCGAGCCGTCCGGCAGGATCGCGGGGGTCGTGACGGAGTGGGAGGTGGCGAACACGCCGGGCCCCGGCAGGGGCGAGATGCGTTCGTACTCGCCGCGGAACCGGGCCTCGACGAGTTCCTTCTGCGTCCGGCGCCCGCGCTTCTCGGGGAACGCCAGCACCATCGCCCCGAGGGCGGCGGTGATCAGCAGGGCCGAGGTGAGCTCGAACGGGAACAGGAAGTCGGTGAAGATGAGGCGCCCGAGCCCGCCGGCGGTGCCGCTCGCCGGTGGCGCCGGGGTGACGTTGGCGAGCGCCCGCGTGAGGGCGGTGGCCATCAGCCCGGCGACGCCGATGCCGAGGATGCCGCCCCACAGACGCTGCCCGCGGAGCACTTCGACGACCGAGTCGGAACTCTCCCGCCCGACGAGCATCAGCACGAACAGGAACAGCATCATGATCGCGCCGGTGTAGACGATGATCTGGGTGAACCCGAGGAACGGCGCCTGCTGGACCATGTAGAGGATGCCCAGCGAGAACATCGTGAGGGCCAGGAAGAGCGCCGAGTGGACCGCGTTGCGGGCGAAGATCAGCCCGAGGGCGCCCAGCAGGGCGATCGGACCGAGCACCCAGAACGCGATGGCCTCCCCGGTGGAGACCGCTTCCGCGGCTTGTGCCAGCACCATCACCGCACCTCCTCGCGGACGGGCCCGGCACACCGGCCGGGGCTTGCGGATGAGGCCGACTGCCAGGCCGGCTCCGACGGCCAGGCCGGCCCCGAGCGCCCGGCCGCCTCCGAGTGCCAGGCCGGCACCGGGTGCCAGGCCCCGGGAACGGCTGACGGGAACGGGACTGGCGAAGCGTGATCGCGCGGCGGCACGATCGTGGGGGCGGTCATTGGATCGCCTCCTCGCGGGAGGTCTCCACCGTCTCGCCGGCGGGGATGCCCCGGCCGCGGGCCAGTTCCGGGCCGTGCACGTAGTAGTCCTGCTCGTCGTCGCCCAGGCGCATCGGGTGCGGGGGTTGCTCCATGCCCGGCAGGAGGGGCGCCAGCAGGTCCTCCTTGGTCCAGATCAGCTTCTGGCGGTCGTCGTCCGCGAGCTCGTAGAAGTTGATCATCGTCAGGGAGCGGGTGGGGCAGGCCTCGACGCACAGGCCGCAGCCGATGCACCTCAGGTAATTGATCTGGTAGTCCTTGCCGTAGCGCTCGCCCGGCGAGTACCGCGCGTCCTCGGTGTTGTCGCCGCCCTCGACGAAGATCGCGTCCGCCGGGCACGCCCACGCGCACAACTCGCAGCCGACGCACTTCTCCAGCCCGTCCGGGTGCCGGTTCAGCTGGTGCCGCCCGTGGTAACGCGGCGCGGCCGGGGCACCGATCTCCGGGTACTCCTCCGTCGCCACCTTCTTGAACATCGTGCTGAAAGTGACGCCGAAACCCTTGATGGGGTCAAACAGTCCCATCGGAACCCTCCTTCCCGGCGCCCACCTGGGCGGGCTCCGAAGTACGACCCGCCACCCGGCGGCGCCGCTTCCCGGCACCGCGCTCGGGCACGTCGGGCACGCGCAGATCCAACGGCGGCAACGGGAACCCGCCGCCGGTGACCGGCACCGAATCGCCGTCGGCGCGTTTCTTCTCGGGCACGAGCAGCGCGATCGCCACCGCGACCACCACCACGATCGCCCCGCCGATCAGGATCTGCCCCGTCGTGAGACCACCGTTGTTCCGGATCGCGCGGATCGTCGAGATGATCAGGATCCACACCAGGTTCGCCGGCACCAGCACCTTCCAGCCCAGCTTCATGAACTGGTCGTACCGGTACCGCGGCAGCGTCCCGCGCAGCCAGATGAACCCGAACAGCAACGCGAACAACTTGATCACGAACCACAGGATCGGCAGCCAGCCCTGGTTCAACGGCGAGTCGAGCCCGACGAACGGGAACATCCAGCCGCCCAGGAACAACGTCGTCGCGAACGCCGACACGATCACCATGTTCACGTACTCGGCGAGGAAGAACATCGCGAACTTCATCGACGAGTACTCGGTGTGGAACCCGCCGACCAGCTCCGACTCGGCCTCCGGCAGGTCGAACGGCGCCCGGTTCGTCTCGCCGACCATCGAGATCAGGTAGATCACGAAACTCGGCAGCAGCAGGTAGAAGTACCAGCCGTGGGACTGCGCGGCGACGATGTCGCCGGTCGCCATCGACTGCGAGTACAGCACCACCCCGACGATCGACAGGCCCATCGCGATCTCGTAGGAGATCACCTGCGCCGCCGAGCGCAGCCCGCCCAGCAGCGGGTACGGCGACCCGGACGACCAGCCGGCCAGCACGATCCCGTACACGCCGACCGACGAGCAGGCCAGGACGAGCAGCACCCCGACCGGCAGGTCGACCAGCTGCAGCACGGTCTGCTCACCGAAGATCGACACCCGCGGCCCGAACGGGATGGCCGACAACGCGATCAGCGCGGGCACCGCCGACAGCACCGGGGCCAGGAAGTAGACCTTCCGGTCGGCGCCGTCGGGGACGATCTGTTCCTTGAACGGCAGCTTGATCGCGTCCGCCAGGGACTGGAAGTAGCCGTTCGGGCCGACGCGGTTCGGGCCCGGCCGGTTCTGCATCCGGCCGATGGCCTTGCGCTCCCACACGATCAGGAACACGGTCAGGACCGGCCCGATCAGCAGGATCACGACCGCCTTGAGGAGCACCAGCCACCACGGGTCGTCCGCCAGCAGCTCCGCCCTGGTCATCTGGTCCGTGGCCTGCGCCAAGAACGGAGTCATCATCGCGCTCCCTCGATGTCCACGACCGCCCCGTGACCGGCGCCGAGCGTCCGGCGCAGCCGCGAGCCGTCGGAGTTGCCGGGCAGCCACACCACGTCGTCGGGCAGGTCGGCGATCTCCACCGGCAGCGTGACCGCACCCCGGTCGGTCGACACCGTCACCTCGTCACCGAGCCCGGCCGCCGTCTTCGCCGACATCCGCGCGACCACTCTGCGCGCCGTCCCCGCCAGGTGCGGCTCGTCCGCCTGCAACGAACCCTCGTCGAGCAGCTGCCGCCAGCTCGCCAGCCGCGCCTGGCCCGGCCCCACGTCGCGGACCGGCCGCGCGACGCCCGGCTCCCGGAACGTCGGACGCGCACCGGCCGACGTGCCCAGCCGCGCGAAGTCGCCGTAGGCGGCCACCGGGGTCTGGGTGAACAGGTCCGCGTCCATCTCGACGGCGAGCGTGTCCAGCACCCGGCAGTCCGGGAGGGCGCCGGTGCCCTCGAGCGTCGCGTCGAACGGGCGGCGGCGCCCCTCCCAGTTGACGAAGCTGCCGGACTTCTCGACCACCGGCGCGATCGGCAGGACCACGTCGGCGTGCTCGGTGACGGTGCTCGCCCGCATCTCCAGGCTCACCACGAACTCCGCCCGCGACAGTGCCTGCCGCGCCATTGCCGGGTCCGGCAGGTCGTCCAGGTCGACACCGCCGACGACCACGCCGGACAGGTACCCGCCGGCCAGCGCGCCGATGATGTCGCCGGCGTCGCGGCCCGGCTCGGCCGGCACCGGCACACCCCAGACGGCCTCGACCTCGGCGCGTGCCGCCTCGTCGGTGACCAGCCGGCCGCCGGGCAGCAGCGTCGGCGCCGCACCGGCCTCCAGGGCCCCGCGCTCGCCCGCCCGCCGCGGGATCCACGCGACCCGTGCACCGGTGCGCTCGGCCAGCCGCCGCACGGCGGCGAACAGGCCCGGCACCTCGGCCGCCCGCTCGCCGACCAGCACGACCGCGCCGTGCGCACCGAGGGCGGACTCGACGTCCGGCGCGTGCTCCGGGATCCCGTCGAGCGCCGCGGCCTCCGAGCCCGGCACGCACGCCAGCAGCTCGCCGGAGGTCTTGCGCACCGACGACGTCGTCCACTGTCCCAAGTGGACGACCCGGGTGCCCTTCTTGCGCGCCGCCTTGCGCAGCCGGAGGAAGACGATCGGCGCCTCCTCCTCCGGTTCGAACGCCACGCACAGCACGGCCGGGGCGTTCTCGATCGCGCCGAACGTCACCCCGTTCTCCGGCGTTGTGCCGACCACGTGGGCGGCGAGGAAGTCCAGCTCCTCCGGCGAGTGCGCGCGCGCCCGGAAGTCGACGTCGTTGGTGCGCAACGCGACGCGGGCGAACTTCGCGTAGGCGTAGGCGTCCTCCAGCGTCAGCCGCCCGCCCGCGAGCACCGCCGCGCCGCGACTGTCACGGGCCTTGGCCAGCCCCTCCGCGGCGATCCGCAGCGCCTCCGTCCACGGCGCCTCCCGCAGCTCGCCGGAGGCGTCGCGGACCAGCGGCCGCCGGATCCGGTCCGCCGCCGTGGCGTACCGGAACGCGAAGCGGCCCTTGTCGCAGATCCACTCCTCGTTGACGTCCGGGTCGTTCGCGGCCAGCTTGCGCATCACCTTGCCGCGCCGGTAGTCGGTGCGCTCGGCGCAGCCGGACGAGCAGTGCTCGCACACGCTCGGCGAGGACACCAGGTCGAACGGCCGCGAGCGGAACCGGTACTGCGCGCTGGTCAGCGCCCCGACCGGGCAGATCTGGATGGTGTTGCCGGAGAAGTACGACTGGAACGGCGCGCCCGAGGAGGTCCGCGACGCCAGGTCGAACACGTCCGCGGTCTCGGCGGTGCCGATCTGCTGGTGCGCCCCGCGCTCGAGCAGGTCGATGAACGGGTCGCCGGCGATCTGCGCGGAGAACCGGGTGCACCGCTGGCACAGCACGCACCGCTCGCGGTCGAGCAGCACCTGCGTCGAGATCGGCAGCGGCTTGGGGAAGGTCCGCTTGGTGTCGCGGAACCGCGAGTCGGCCCGGCCGTGCGCCATCGCCTGGTTCTGCAGCGGGCACTCACCGCCCTTGTCGCACACCGGGCAGTCCAGCGGGTGGTTGATGAGCAGCAGCTCCATCACGCCCTGCTGGGCCTTGTCCGCGACCGGCGAGGTCAGCTGGGTCTTGACGACCATGCCGTCGGCGACCGTCATCGTGCACGACGCCTGCGGTTTCGGCATCGGCCGCCCGCCCATCTCGACCTCGACGAGGCACTGGCGGCAGGCCCCGGCCGGGTCGAGCAGCGGGTGGTCGCAGAACCGGGGGATCACCGTGCCGAGCCGCTCCGCGGTGCGGATGAGCAGCTCGCCCTTGGGCGCGATGACCTCCTCGCCGTCGATGGTCAGCTTGACGTGACCTTCCGGCACCGGCGTCTCGGTCTTGGGGTTTTCCGGCGCGATCGTCATGCCTGTGCTCCCACCAACTCGCGCTTGTTGCTCTCGCACAGGGCGAGGAATTCGTCGCGGAAGTACTTGATACCGCTGGTGATCGGGCTGACCGCGCCGTCACCGAGGGCGCAGAACGACCGGCCGAGGATGTTGTCGCAGACGTCCAGCAGCGTGTCGATGTCCTCGGCCGTGCCCCGGCCCTCGACCATCCGCTCCAGGATCTGCGCCAGCCAGTAGGTGCCTTCGCGGCACGGCGTGCACTTGCCACAGGACTCGTGCTCGTAGAACTTCGTCCACTTCATCACGGCCCACGGCACCGACACCGTCTCGTTGAACACCTGCACCGCGGTCGTGCCGAGCATCGAGCCGGCCTCGGCGGCGCCCTCGAAGTCGAGCGGGATGTCCAGGTGCTCGGCGGTGAACATCGGCGTCGACGACCCGCCCGGCGTCCAGAACTTCAGCGGGATGCCGTCCTTCATGCCGCCGCACAGCTCCAGCAGCTCGCGCAGGGTCGTGCCCAGCGGCGCCTCGTACTGGCCCGGGCGCTCGACGTGCCCGGAGATCGAGTAGATCTTCGGCCCCGGCGACTTCTCCCGGCCCATCCTGCGGAACCAGTCGGCGCCGCCGTTGACGATGAACGGGACGCTGGCGATGGTCTCGACGTTGTTCACCGTGGTCGGCGCCGCGTAGAGGCCGGCGGCCGCGGGGAACGGCGGCTTGAGCCGCGGCTGGCCGCGGCGGCCCTCGAGCGAGTCGAGCAGCGCGGTTTCCTCACCGCAGATGTAGGCGCCGGCCCCGGCGTGGACCGTGATGTCCAGGTCGAACCCGGAGCCGAGGATGTCCTTACCGAGGTAGCCGGCCCGGTAGGCCTCCCGCACCGCCGCGGTCAGCCGCCGGTACGGGTGCAGCGCCTCGCCGCGGACGTAGATGAAGCAGTGGTGCGAGCGCATCGCGTAGGCGGCGATGATGCAGCCCTCGACCAGCGAGTGCGGGTCGGCCATCATCAGCGGGATGTCCTTGCAGGTCCCCGGCTCGCCTTCGTCGGCGTTGATGACCAGGTAGTGCGGCTTGTCCTCGTTGGGCGGCATGAACGACCACTTCACGCCCGCCGGGAAGCCGGCACCGCCGCGGCCGCGGAGACCGGAGTCCTTGACCAGCTGCACCAGCTGCTCGGGCGTGCCGCTGAGCGCCTTGCGCAGCGCGGTGTAGCCCTCCAGCTGTTCGTAGGTGGACAGGCGCCAGGAGTTGGGCGAGAGCCAGCGCTTGGTGAGCACCGGCGTGAGCGGGTCGGCCATCACTTCTTCTCCACTTCCGGCAACGGCACGTCCTCCATGACCGGGGCGGTCCAGCCCCGCTCCTGGGCGATCCGCGCGCCGATGAGGGTCTCCGGCGCCTGGGACGGTCCGTCCACCTGCGACCGGTAGGTCTGCTCGTCCTCCGGGAAGAACCCGGCCAGCTGCAGCTCGGCGCTCTTGAAGTCGGCCAGCGGCGCACCGCGGGACGGCTGCGGCTTTTCCCCGCGCCGCAACGCGTCGACGAGTTCGACCGCGCTGTCCGGGGTCTGCTTGTCGTAGTACTCGTAGTTGACCTGCAGCACCGGCGCGAGGTCGCAGGCCGCCAGGCACTCGGCGTGCTCCAGCGTGATCGAGCCCGGCTCACCGGGAGTGCCCGCGGTTTCCTCGTGCCCCAGCGGTTTCCCGTCCTCGCCGAGGTGTTCCTGCAGCGTCCGGTAGATCGCGTCGCCACCGAGTGCCGCGCACAGGGTGTTGGTGCAGACGCTGACCAGGTGCTCACCGCACGGCTTGCGCTTGTACATCGTGTAGAACGTGACGACCGCACTGACCTCGGCCTCGGACAGCCCCAGCTGCTCGGCGCAGAACGTCACGCCCTCCTGGCTGACGAACCCCTGCACCGACTGCACCAGGTGCAGCATCGGCAGCAGCGCCGACCGGGACTGCGGGTAGCGGGCCATCAGCTCCCGCGCCTTGGCCACCGTGTCCGCGTCGAAAACGGACGCGGTCGACTCTGCCTTCAACGGTCCACACCTCCCATGACCGGGTCCACCGACGCGACCGCCGCGATCACGTCCGCCACCAGGCCGCCCTCTGACATCGCCGACAGGGACTGCAGGTTGACGAAACTCGGTTCCCGGACGTGCACGCGCACCGGCCGGGTGCCGCCGTCGGAGACGAGGTGGAAGCCCAGCTCGCCGCGCGGCGACTCGATCGGCGAGTACACCTGGCCCGCCGGCACCTTGAAGCCCTCGGTCACCAGCTTGAAGTGGTGGATCAGGGACTCCATCGACTGGCCCATGATCTTGCGGACGTGCTCGAGCGAGTTGCCCATGCCGTCGCTGGAGATCGACAGCTGCGCGGGCCACGCGATCTTGCGGTCCTCCACCATGACCGGGCCCGGCTCGATCTTCTTCAGGCACTGCCGGATGATCCGCAGCGACTGGTGCATCTCCTCGACGCGGCACAGGTAGCGGCCCCAGCAGTCGGCGTCGGTCGAGGTCGGCACGTCGAACTCGAACTCGTCGTAGCGCGAGTACGGCTCGATCTTGCGCAGGTCCCACGGCAGGCCGGCGGACCGCAGCACCGGGCCGGTGACGCCGAGCGCGAGGCACGCGTCGACCGGCAGGTACCCGACGCCCTTGAGCCGGTTGCGCCAGATCGGCTGACCGGTGAACAGCTTGTCGTACAGGGGCAGGCGCTTGTCCATCACCTGCACGAACTCGCTGACCTTCTCCTTCCAGTCCACCGGCAGGTCCTGCGCGACACCGCCGGGGCGGATGAACGCGTGGTTCATGCGCAGCCCGGTCAGGTACTCCAGCAGGTGCAGGACCTCTTCCCGCTCGCGGAACCCGAAGGTCATCGCGGTCGTGGCGCCCAGCTCCATGCCGCCGGTGGCGATGTAGACCAGGTGCGAGCCGATCCGGTTGATCTCGCACAGCAGGACGCGGATCAGCTCGGCGCGCGGCGGGGCCTTGATGCCGAGCAGCTTCTCCACGCCCAGGCAGTAGCCCAGCTCGTTGAACAGCGGGGACAGGTAGTCCATGCGCGTCACGAACGTGACGCCCTGGGTCCAGGTGCGGTACTCGCAGTTCTTCTCGATGCCGGTGTGCAGGTAGCCGATGACCGACCGGAGCTGGGTGACCGTCTCGCCCTCCAGCTCCAGCACGAGCCGGAGCACGCCGTGCGTGGACGGGTGCTGCGGGCCCATGTTGATGACGATCCGCTCGTCGTGCTGGGCGTCCTCCAGCACGTCGTCCCAGTCGCCGCCGCTGACGTGGTAGATGCGGCCTTCGGTGGTGTCCCGGGATTCGGCGTACTCGGCGGTGCTGTCCGCGCTGTCGCGGCCGGCGTCCGTGGTGTCCGTACCGGTGCTGACGTCCGCGATTCGATCGGTAGTCACGAGTACGACCTCCGCTGATCGGGGGGCGGGATCTCCGCGCCCTTGTACTCCACCGGGATCCCGCCGAGCGGGTAGTCCTTGCGCTGCGGATGACCGTCCCAGTCGTCCGGCATCAGGATCCGCGTCAGGGCCGGGTGGCCGTCGTAGACGATGCCGAACAGGTCCCACGCCTCGCGTTCCTGCCAGTCGGCCGTCGGGTAGACCTCCACGATGGACGGGATGTGCGCGTCCTCGATGTCGACCGCGACCTCCAGCCGGATGCGCCGCCGGTAGGTCATCGACGTCAGGTGGTACACCGAGTGCAGCCGCTGCGGCACGTCCGGGCCGTAGTCCACACCGGACACCGAGCTGCACAGCTCGAACCGCAGCCCGGCGTCGTCGCGCAGGATGCGGCACATCGCGACGAGGTGCTCGCGGCCGACGTACAGGGTGATCTCGCCGCGGTCGACGGTCACCTGGTGCACCGACTCGGCGGGCACGCCGTTCTCGGCCAGCGCGGCGAAGAACTGGTCGGCGAACTCGTCGAACCAGCCACCGTAGGGCCGTTCCGCGGGCGGCGGCAGGTAGGCGGGCAGCCGCAGGCCGCCGTAACCGGAGGTGTCACCGCTGTCGCGGACGCCGAACATGCCGCGGCGCTCGCGCCCGGCGACGATCGGCTGCGCCGGGCGCGGTCCGCGCGGCTCCAGTCCGGCGTCCGGACGCTGGGCGCTCGACTGCTCGCCGCCGGGCTCGGGGGTTTCTTCAGCCATGCCGCATCACTTCTTCGCGTACTTGATCGACGACGGGATCAGCTCGGTCTGGTGCCCGGCCTTGAGCGCGGCGCGGCGCGGCCCGAGCGGCTCGTCGGCGATCTTGGCGTGCAGCTTGAGGATCGCGTCGAGGAGCATCTCCGGCCGCGGCGGGCAGCCGGGCAGGTACATGTCGACCGGCACGATGTGGTCGACGCCCTGCACGACGGCGTAGTTGTTGAACATCCCGCCCGAGGAGGCGCAGACGCCCATCGCCAGCACCCACTTCGGCTCGGCCATCTGGTCGTAGATCTGGCGCAGGACCGGAGCCATCTTCTGCGTGACCCGCCCGGCGACGATCATCAGGTCGGCCTGGCGCGGGGTGGCGGAGAAGCGCTCCATGCCGAAGCGGGCGATGTCGTAGCGAGAACCGCCGACGGTCATCATCTCGATCGCGCAGCAGGCGAGGCCGAACGTGGCCGGCCACAGCGAGTTCTTGCGGGCCCAGTTGACCAGCTTCTCCAGGCTGGCCAGCAGGATGCCGTTGGGGAGCTGCTCTTCGAGTCCCATGACGTCCCTCCCCTAGTTCCAGTCGAGCCCGCCACGCCGCCAGACGTAGGCGTAGGCGAAGCCGACGGTCGCGATGAACAAGACGATCTCCACCAGGCCGAACAGGCCGAGCGCGTCCGCCGAGACGGCGAACGGGTAGAGGAAGACCATTTCGATGTCGAACAGGATGAACAGCATCGCGGTGATGTAGTAGGCGACCGGCATGCGGCCGCCACCGACCAGCGGCTGCGGGGACGGTTCGATGCCGCACTCGTAGGCCATCTGCTTCGCCCGGTTGTACCGGCGCGGGCCCACCAGCGGGCCGAGCAGCACGGAGAACACCGCGAACCCGGCGGCGAGGACGAACAACATGACCAGGGGCAGGTACATCTCCAGCCCCGGCGACGAGGTGGCCTGCGCGAGGGAACCTGGGGACTGCGACATCAGCACGGTGAATGCCGTCCTTTCCGCGCCGTTGCGAACGTGCCGCTTGTGAAATAGTTCACAAGCTTCCCTGCGAAGTTGTGAACCCGTTCACAAAGCATGGGTGCAGTGTAGGACGTGGCTCACATTGTTGTCTCGGGGTGTTTCGGATAAGGGCAACCTAACCAAAAGACGCCCTGGTAGGCGGCCATAAGCCCAAGACCAGCACTAAAAGGATCATCGTGATCACGCAGCGCAGGAATCGTGTGATGTAACCCACGGTGAGGACGCGCAACCCGCTCCGGTTGCGGCTCAGATCACGCACGAACGGCTGTGACGGGGATCATCTACCGCGCCCGCCGGAGCGGCTCGCCGACCTCGTGGAGGTGCCGCAGCGCCTGGCCGTAGGAGCCGATCAAGCCGGACTCCGCGTAGGGCACCCCGATCTCGGCGCAGTAGCTCCGCACGATCGGCTGCGCCAGCCGCAGGTGCGGGGTCGGCATGCTGGGGAACAGGTGGTGCTCGATCTGGTAGTTCAGACCACCCATCGCGATGTCGACGAAGCGACCGGCGCGCACGTTGCGGGACGTGAGCACCTGCCGCCGCGGGAAGTCGGCCCGCTCGCCGCCGGTCAGGGTCGGCATGCCCTTGTGGTTCGGCGCGAAGATCGATCCCAGGTAGACGCCCCACAACCCCTGGTGCACGGCGATGAACACCAGCGCCTTCACCGGTGACAGCACCAGGAACACCGCGCCCAGGTACAGCGCGAAGTGCGTGCACAGCAGGCCCGCCTCCAGCCACCGCTGCCGCAGCCCGGGCCCGCGCACCGCGCGGATGCTCGACCAGTGCAGGTTGAGACCCTCCAGCGTGAGCAGCGGGAAGAACAGGAACGCCTGGTGTCGTCCGATGAACCGGGGCAGTCCGCGACTCGCCCCGGCCTGGTTCCGCGACCACACGAGGATGTCCGGTGCGACGTCCGGGTCGAGTTCCTCGTGGTTGGGGTTCGCGTGGTGGCGGGTGTGCTTGTCCATCCACCAGCCGTAGCTCAGGCCGATGCCGAGGTTGCCCGCCAGCATCCCGGCGACCTCGCTCGGGCGGCGGGTGCGGAACACCTGCCGGTGCGCCAGGTCGTGCGACAGCAGGGCGACCTGGCCGAACAGGACGGCCAGCAGCACGGCGACCACCAGGGTCGCCCACGAGTCGCCGATCCAGGCGAACAACGTCCAGGAGCAGGCGAACAGGACGGTGACCAGGCCGGCGCGCACGGCGTAGTAGCCGGGGCGCCGGTTCAGCAGGCCGGCCTGCTTGACGCGCTGGGACAGCCGGGCGAAGTCACTGCCGGTTTCGGTTCCTGTGGTGGGCACCCGCCGAGTCTGTTGCCCCGCGAGCCGGTGCGGCAGCCGGTGCGCACCCGGGCCCGTGGTGGGGCCTGCCCCACCTCAGGCGCTGGGCGTCAGCTTCGCCGCGATCGAGATCATCCGGTCCACCGCGTCGCCGCCCTTGGCGTCGTAACAGCCGGACAGGCCCTTGTAGATCAGCGGGATCAGCGGGTTGATCCGCAGCCCGTACTTCGTCGCCGCGCGCATGACCTTCGGCTTGCCGATGGCCTTCGCGAAGACGTTGCCCAGCCGGTAGTAGCCGCCCATCAGCTCCTTCAGCGCGAGCGGGTACCCGCGCAGCGCGCGCTCCCGCGACGAGCCCTCCGGCCGGGCCAGCGCCTGCACCACGAACTCCGCCGCGAGCTGCGCCGACTCCATCGCCGCCGAGATGCCCTCGCCGTTGAACGGGCTCACCATTCCGCCCGCGTCGCCGAGCAGCAGCAGGCCGTCGCGGTAGTGCGGGGTGCGGTTGAAGCCCATCGGCAGGCCGGCGCCGCCGATCCGGCCGATCGCGTTCTCCTCGCGGTAGCCCCACTCCTCCGGCGTCGAGTCCAGCCACTGCCGCAGCAGCGCCCGGTAGTCGGTGTTCCGGAACGACTTCGACGTCGACAGCATCCCCAGCCCGACGTTCACCGTCCCGTCGCCGAGCGGGAACGCCCAGCCGTAGCCGGGCAGCAGCCGCGGGTTGCGCGGGTCCTTGCGGTCCCACAGCTCCAGGTGCCCCTCGATGAACGGGTCGTCGTGCCGCGGGCTCTTGTAGTACCGGCGCACGGCCACACCCATCGGGCGCTTCTCGTCGGTCTCGATGCCGACCGAACGGGCCAGTCGCGCGGAAACGCCGTCGCAGGCCAGGACCAGCGGAGCGTGGTAGCGGACCGGGGTCTTGCCCGGCCCCTGCCTGCCCTCGACGCCGACGACCCGTCCGGTGCGCTCGTCGGTGATCGCGCCGGTGACGGTGGTGCGCTCCAGCAGGCGGGCACCGGCCTTGACCGCGGTCCTGGCCAGCAGGTCGTCGAAGTCCTGGCGGGTGCGCGACACGCCGTAGGGCGGGTAGCTGGTCAGCTCCGGCCAGTCCATCTCCAGCGTCAGCTCCGCGGTGCGGATCCGCAGGCCGCGGCTGTGCACCCAGCCGGCCTCCCGGCTGGTGTCGATGCCCAGGTCGATGAGTTGTTTGACACCGCGCGGGGTCAGCCCGTCGCCGCACACCTTCTCGCGCGGGAACTCGGTCTTCTCCAGCACCAGGACGTCGATCCCGGCGCGCGCCAGGTACGTCGCGACGGTGGATCCGGCCGGGCCCGCGCCGACGACGATTACCTGTGCGTCCTGGGTCATGCCCCGGAGTTTACGGGAGCACTGCGACGCGAAGCGTCTCCGTCAGGGGTGGTGGTCGGGCCGGCGGGTGGGCTTTTGAGCGCGGTGGATGGCGACGACGCCGAAGGTCAGGTTCAGCCACTCCACCTTGGTCCAGCCCGCGTTCGCGATGATCTGCGCCAGGCTGCGCTGGTCGTGCCACGCGAGCATCGATTCGGCCAGGTAGGTGTAGGCCTCGGGGTTGCTCGAGGCGAACCGGCCGAGCAGCGTCATGATCCACAGGATGAACCGGCGGTAGAGGAACCGGATCGGCGGGAACGTGGGCGTCGACACCTCGCAGATGACCAGCCGGCCGCCCGGCTTGACCACGCGCGCGATCTCCTCGAGCGCGGCCTTGGTGTCGACGAAGTTGCGGATGCCGAAGGTGATCGTCGCGGCGTCGAAGCTCTCGTCGGCGAAGGGCAGGTGCAGCGCGTCGGCGGCGACCATCGGGACGCGGCGGTGCTTGCCGCTGCGGAGCATGCCCAGCGAGAAGTCCGCGGCCAGGCACCACGCCCCGTTGCGCGCGTACTCGGCGGTCGACACCCCGGTGCCGGCGGCGAGGTCGAGCACCCGCTCGCCGCGGCGGGCGTCCAGGACGCGGGACGTCGTCGTGCGCCATCGACGGTCGAACCCGAAGGTCATGACCGAGTTCGCCCGGTCGTAGCCGGCCGAGACGCCGTCGAACATGGCGGCGACCTCGTGCGGATCCTTGTCCAGACTGGCTCGCGACATGTCAGGAGCCTAGGACAGTCAGCATCCCCCGCACGCTCGCGGGCCACGCGAATTCCTCCGCCCGAGACCGCGAAGCCGCACGTCGCAGGTCCTCCGGGCTCTCCAGCAGCCCGGTCACCGCGGTCGCGAACGCCCGCGCCACGTCGGCCACCGCGGCTCCGCAGCCGGGGCGGACGATCTCCCGCAGCGCCGACGACCGCGACACCACCACCGGCGTCCCGGACGCGAGCGCCTCCAGTGCCGCGAGCCCGAACGTCTCGTGCGGACCGGGCGCGAGCGACACGTCCGCGCTGGCCAGCAGCCGGGCGACCTGCGCCCGGTCGGACACGAAACCGAGGAACGTGACCGGCAACCCGCGTGCCCGCCGCTCCAGGGCCCGGCGGCGCGGGCCGTCCCCGGCGATCACCAGCCGCACCCGGTCACCGGACTCGGTCAGCTCCGCGACGGTGTCCACACTGCGCTCCACGTGCTTCTCCGGCGACAGCCGTCCACAGTGGACCAGCACGGCGTCCGCGCCGGCCGCGAGTTCGCCCCGCAGCGCGGCATCCCGGTACCCGGGCCGGAACGCGGCGAGGTCGACGCCCAGCGGAACCTGCCGCACGTTGGCGACACCGATCCGGTCGAACTCCTCCCGCGCGAACGACGTGGTGCAGACGACCGCGTCGTAACCGGCGGCCATGCGGCGGTTCGCGACGTCGGCGACCCGCCGCGCCAGCGGTCCCGGCACGAGGAACTGCTCCAGCAACCGGTCCAGCCGCTCGTGCGAGATCACCACGCTCGGCACGTCGTGGCGGTGCGCCCACACCCCCATCCCGCGCAGCGTCAACCGGTCCGACACCTCCAGCCGGTCCGGGCGCAGCGCGGACAGCAGCGCCCGCACGCGGTAGGGATCGACCGCGCGGTAGCCGCCGGTGCCCGGGATCTTCGGCGCGGGCAGGCTGATCCGGCGCACCCCGGTCGGCAGCTGCTCCTCGGCGTGCCGCGGTCCCGGCACCACCAGCGTCACGTGGTGGCCGCCGGCGACGTACCCGGCGCCGAGGTGGTGCAGAGCCGTGCGCAGGCCGCCGGAGCGGGGCCCGTAGAAGTTCGCCAGCTGGACGATGTGCATGGCATCAGGCGGCTCGCGCGACGCGGCCGGTGACCACTTCGTAGTGGCCGACCAGCTCCGCGCACACGGCCGGCCACGTCCGGCCCAGCACCACCTTGCGGGCCTTGTGCCCCAGCCGCTCGCGCAGCGCCGGGTCGCGCAGGTCCCGCACGCGCCGCACCAGTTCCCCGGCGAACCCCGCCGGATCGGGCGGCAGCAGATAACCGGTACGGCCGGGCAGGACCAGGTCCCGCGGGCCGCCCGCGTCCGGCGCCAGCACCGGCAGCCCGGAAGCCATCGCCTCCTGCACCGCCTGGCAGAACGTCTCGTGCGGACCGGTGTGGACGAACACGTCGAGGCTCGCGTAGGCCGCGGACAGCTCTTCGCCGTAGCGGGCGCCGAGGAAGGCCGCGCCGGGCAGGAGTTCGCGCAGCTCCTCGCGGTCCGGCCCGTCGCCGACGATCACCAGCCGCACACCGTCCATCCCGGCCAGCGCGGCGAGCCGGCCGACCTCCTTTTCCGGGGCGAGCCGTCCGACGAACCCGACCAGCAGCTCACCGCCGGGTGCCAGCCGCGCGCGCAGTCCGGGATCGGCGTGCGCGGGCGAAAATCGCCCGACGTCGACGCCGCGCCCCCAGCGGTGCACGCGCGGGACGCCGTGGGCGCGCAGGTCCTCGACCGACTGGGTGGACGGCGCCAGCGTCCGGTCCGCCTTGGCGTGCAGGCGGCGCACCCACCGCCACGCGGCCCGCGCGCCGAGCCCCAGCCCGTACGCGGTGGCGAACCCGGCGATGTCGGTCTGGAACACCGCGATCGAGGGCACCCGCAGGCGCCGTGCCGCGGCCAGCCCGCGCGCGCCGACCACGAACGGCGACGCCAGGTGCACCACGTCCGGGCCGAACGCGGCGAGCGCGGTCAGCACGGTGCGGGTGGGCAGGCCGATCGGCAGCGAGTTGACCACCGGCAGGTCCAGTGCCGGGATCCGCACCACCGGAGCGCCCCGGTAGTGCGTGGGACCGCTGAGCCCGGGGGCGACCACCATGACGTCGTGCCCAGTGCCGGACAGGTGCTCGATGACCCGCAGCACGGAGTTGGTCACGCCGTTCACCTGGGGGAGGAAGCTTTCGGTGACGATGGCGACGCGCACGATCCCACCGTGGCAGCCGGTCCGGTTCGCCCGGAGAAGGACGTGTGACGTCCGGGCCAACGGTGCCCGAACTTCCCGAAGCTTTCTCCACTTCACCTGGGTGTCGTGTACCGGACACTTGGCACCGTCACACTCGGCGGGCGTGACCCTCCTCTCCGCCCGCCCGTCCCAGCCGGTCGAACCGGGCTTGCTGTCGCGAGCGCTCGAGGTCGCCGGACGGCTGGCCAACGAGGCCACCGACGTGATCACCGCGACCGCGGGCCGGGGCGCCCACCCCGACGTCGCGGACTCGCCGTTCGACTGGGTCACCGACACCGACCGCATCCTGGAGCGGCACACCCGCCGCGTGCTGACCGCGGAGTTCCCGGGCATACCGGTGGTGGGCGGCGAGTTCGGCGCCGACACCGGTGCCGACCGGGCCACCTACCGCTGGGTGGTGGACCCGGTGGACGGCACCGCCAACTACGTGGCCGGGGTGCCGTGGTGCGCGTACAGCCTCGCGCTGGTCGACGGGTCCGGTCCGGTCGTCGGCGTGGTCGCCGACCCCTACCGCGCCCAGATCTACGCCGCCGCCCGCGGCCGGGGCACCCGCGCCAACGGCAGGCCGGTCCGGCTCGCCGACCGCGACCGGATCGCCGGGTCGATCGTGTGCACCGAACTGGCCCGCAAGGGCCCGTGGCCGGGCATGGGCTCGTTCATCGAGCGCGCGGCCGAAGCCCACGCGGGCGTCCGGGTGCTCGGGTCGGCGGCCCTGTCGATCGCGCAGGTCGCCCTCGGGCACGCGATCGCCGCCGTGCTGCACAGCTATCACGAATGGGACGTGGCCGGCTCGGTCGCGCTGGCCATCGAAGCGGGCGCCGTCGTGCTCGACCGGCGCGGCTCGGACAGCCCGTTGCCGACCGACGGCCTGCTCGTCGCCGCACCGAGCGTCGCCGGGGAAGTTCTGTCCTGGTGGCAGGAAACCGAACAGGGGATCCGCGCGTCCTAGGTCCGACGAGACCACGGACCCGGGAGCGAATCCTCATGATCATCTACGGCTGGCGCAGGAGCGTCCAGGAGCTGGCCACCGCCACCTACCTGTGCGGCAACTGCCACAACCCGAGTGCCCACGCGCTGCGCCGCGCCGTCACGAAGTTCACGCTGTTCTTCATCCCGCTGTTCCCGATCAGCTCGAAGTACTTCACGGTGTGCACGTTCTGCGGCATGACCAACAAACTGACCAAGGACGAGGCCAAGCAGGTCCAGGCGATGCAGCAGGCGACCGCCCAGCAGCAGGTTCCCGCGCCGCAGCAGGCCGTGCCGGGCGCCGGTCAGCCGCCGGCCGGGTACCCGCAGGCCGGGTACCCGCAGCAGCCGCCGCAGCCGGGGTACGCGCCCCAGCAGATGCAGCAGTACCCGCAGCAGCAGATCCAGCCGCCGCGGCAGAGCTTCTGAGGTCAGCCGGACTTGACCGGGGTGTCGCCGTCCGCGACGGCGACCTCCGGGACCGCCGGCACCGCGCGCCGCTCCCGCTGGCGGATCAGCCAGGACACCGCGGCGGCGACCAGCCAGGTGATCAGGACCGTCGTGCCCAGCGGCAGCAGGGTCAGCGTCGCGGTGCGCCCGGCCACGCGCGCGAGGTCCGGGTCCGCCGCGTCGTACTCGATGCGCACCAGGTCACCGGCCGTGAGGCCGCTCGGGTAGAGCACGCCGTTCGGCGGGATGTGCACGATCCCGTCGGGGGTCTCGAACCGGATGATCGTGCGGTCGAAGGCGACCGCGTCCACCTCGGCCGTCGCCGTGCCGAGCCGACTGGTGATCGCCTGGTCGTTGCGGATCGCGGCCAGCAGCAGCCCGGCGCACAGCACCGTGATCACGACGGCGACGGCGAGCACGCAGCGACGGCCGACCTTCAGCCACCACAGAGTTCTCACCGTCACTCGTCCGAGCATAGAAGGTGCGGGTTAACGGCTGTCTCCGGCCGCCAGCACCTGGTGGGTCCGCTGGATCGCCGGGTAGGACTCCGGCCGGGCCGCCGCGCGCCGGGTCGCGGTGCCGTTGGGGCCGGTGGCCGGCTTGCCCGCGGTGAACAGCCAGGTCCGGAACAGCTGCTGCAGCGGCTTGCCGGAGACCTGCTCGGCCAGCGCGACGAAGTCGGCGATGCGAGCGTCGTCGCCGCGGTGCCGGGCCACCCAGGTGCGCAGGATCGTGAAGAACGCTTCGTCGCCGACCGCGGTCCGCAATGCCTGCACGGCCAGCGCGCCGCGGTCGTAGACCGCGTCGTCGAACTGGTTCGCCGCGCCCGGGTCGCCGGGCAGGACCTGCCAGAACGGGTCGCCGGCCGGGTAGGAGTCGTACACGTACTGGGCGAGTTCGGCCGCCGTGCCCTCGCCCTGGTGCTCCGACCACAGGTATTCGGCGTAGCTGGCGAAGCCTTCGTTGAGCCAGATGTCGCTCCACCGGCCCAGCGACACCGAGTCGCCGAACCACTGGTGGGCGTTCTCGTGCGCCACCACCGACGTGTTCGCGCCGGAAGCGAAGAACTTGTGGCTGTACACCGGACGGGTCTGGGCTTCCAGCGCGAAGGTCAGGCCGGTGCTGACCACGCCGCCCTGCGCCTCGAACGGGTACTCGCCGAACTGGCTCGCCAGGAACTCGACGATCTCCGGGGTGCGCTCGACGCTGGCCTTGGCCGCGCCGAGCGAGTCACCGGTGGCCGGGTCGTAGGCGGTGACGAACGGCTGCCCGCCCGGCGTCGTCGACTGGCCGACCTCGAACTTCCCGACCTCGAGCGTGGTGGCGTAGGTGTTCTGCGGCTGCGTGCTGCGCCAGTTCCAGCGGGTCCAGCCGGCCCGCTGCCCGGTCTTGCGGACGAGGGTGCCGTTGGACAGGGCGGCGACGTCGTCGGGCACCTCGACCGAGACGTCGTAGGTCGCCTTGTCCGTCGGGTGGTCGCTGGAGGGGTACCACCACTGCGCGTTCTGCGGCTCGTCCACGGCGAGGGCGCCGTCCGGGGTCTTCTTCCAGGCCGTGTAGCCGTCGATGACGACCTTCGACGGGGTGTCGGCGTAGGTCACGACGACGGTGACCGGCCGGTTCTTCGCCAGCGGCTTGCGGGGCGTGACCACCAGCTCACCCTCCCGCAGCACGGTGAAGGCGGCCGGGACGTTGTCGACCCGGATCGAGCTGACCTTCAGGCCGAAGTCCAGGTCGAAACTGGACAGCTCCTGCGTGGTGGTCGCGAGGATGGTCGTCGTGCCGGCGAGCTGGTCGGTGGCCGGCTGGTAGGTGAGGCGGATGTCGTAGTGCGAGACGTCATAACCGCCGTTGCCCGCGTAGGGGTAGTACGGGTCGCCCGCGCCGGACGCTCCCGGCGCCGGTGCCGCGGTGGCTGTCGAAGCGAGCAGAACGATCGCGATTCCGGTGGTCACGGCCCCCAGGCCGGCGCGAGTTCGCAGACGCATGGCGGGGACGCTAGCGGGAAAACCTCCCACCGGACACGTCCGGAAGGAGGTTCCCGTCAACCGAGAGCGCCCGACACGGCGGCGCGGATGCGGGCGTGCAGGTCGCGGTGCCGGGACCGGTCCACCTGCACCTCCACGACCCGCAGGCCGGGGGTGGGGCGCAGCGCGTCGCGGAACTCCCCGATCGTGCCGGCGAGCACGTGCGGGATGCCGAACCCGGCGCACAGCGCCGCGAGATCGGCGCCGTGCGGGGTGCCGAAGACGTGCTCGAACGCGTCCCGGTGCTCGGGCGCGCCCTGCTCCAGCAGCGAGAAGATCCCGCCGCCGTCGTCGTTGAGCACCACGATCGTCAGATCGGGGCGGGTTTCCGGCGGTCCGGCCAGCAGGCCGTTCACGTCGTGCAGGAACGTCAGGTCGCCCAGCAGCGCGTACGCCTGCCCGCGGTGCACCGAGGCCGCGCCGATCGCGGTCGAGACCGTGCCGTCGATGCCGGCCACGCCGCGGTTGCGGTGCACCAGGACGTCCGGCCGCATCCGACCGGCCAGCGCGACGTCGCGCGCCGGGTTCGACGAGCCGACGACCAGCAGCGCGTCCGGCGGCAGGGCGTCGACCAGCTCGGACGCCAGCCGCAGCCCGCTCGGCCACTGCTCGCGCCGCAACGCCGTGTGCAGCGCCTCCGTGGCGGCGGCGTCCGCGCGCTGCCACGCGGCGAGCCACTCCGGGTCGGCCGGTTTGGTCGGCGAGTCGAACCACTGCCCGACCTGCCGCACGTTGTGCGCGGGCGCCGGCCAGTCCGAGTCCGGGCGGACCAGCAGCACCTCGACGTCGGCGTCCGACAGCAGCTGCTGGATCTGCCGGAACACCGTCGGCCGCCCGAGGCACAGCACCTGCTCGGGCCGGTGCCGCCGGATGAACTCCTCGGCGCCGAGCAGCCACACGCCGGACGAGATCGCCGACGACCCGAGCAGCCCCAGGCCACCGGTCTCGGAGATCACCGGCCAGCCGTGCTGCTCACCCCACTCGCTCGCCGCGCGCACCCCGCTGTCGCACGCGATCACCAGCCCGCAGCGCGCCGAGGGCACCACGAACGACGGCAGCGCGCCGAAGTCCGGCAGCTCGGTCCAGCGCTCCCCGCCCGGGCGCCCCTCCAGCGACTCGAACCACTCGCTGTCGCCGTCGGGCACCAGCGGCTCCCGGAACGGGACGTTCAGGTGGACCGGGCCGCACCGCCACTCGCCGTACGCCGCGTTCCACGCCCGGCAGATCTGGCTGCGCCAGTACGCGTTCTGGCCGCCGCGCCGCTCGGCGACGGCCAGCTCGTCGAAGTAGCGCACCGCGTTGCCGTACAGCCGCTGCTGCTCGATCACCTGGTTCGCGCCCGCGGCCCGCAGCTCCGGCGGGCGGTCGGCGGTCAGCACGATCAACGGCACCCCGGCCCGGTCGGCCTCCAGGACCGCGGGGTGGAAGTTCGCCGCCGCGGTGCCGCTCGTGCAGACCACGGCGACCGGGCGGCCGGTGCGGGCGGCGATGCCGAGCGCGAGGAAGCCCGCGCCCCGTTCGTCGATGCGGACGTGCAGCTGGAGGCGCCCGGCGGCGGCCGCGTCGTGCAGCGCCAGCGACAACGGGGCGTTGCGCGAGCCCGGGCAGAGGACCACGTGCGAGACGGTGTTGCGGACGAGCTCGTCCACGATGACCTTGGCCTGTGCGGTCGACGGATTCACCGGTCACCGCCCGGCGTGTCACCCGTCACCACAGTCACACGGCCTATTCTCCCAAACGTGCATGACGCCCAGGTTTCCGAGCTGTTCGACCCGTCCGCCTGGACCGAAATCGAGGGTTTCGGTTTCACCGACATCACCTATCACCGTTCCGTCGAGGCCCGCTCCGGCAAACGCGTCGTGCGCGTCGCGTTCGACCGCCCCGAGGTTCGTAACGCCTTCCGCCCGCACACCGTCGACGAGCTGTACCGCGCGCTCGACCACGCGCGGATGAGCTCCGACGTCGGCTGTGTCCTGCTGACGGGGAACGGTCCCTCGCCCAAGGACGGTGGGTGGGCGTTTTGCTCCGGTGGTGACCAGCGTATTCGCGGTCGGTCCGGGTATCAGTACGCGAGCGGCGAGACCTCCGACACGGTCGACCCCGCGCGGGCCGGCCGGCTGCACATCCTCGAGGTCCAGCGGCTGATCCGGTTCATGCCGAAGGTCGTGATCGCGGTGGTCCCCGGCTGGGCCGCCGGCGGCGGGCACTCGTTGCACGTGGTGTGCGACCTCACGCTCGCCTCGGCCGAGCACGCCCGGTTCAAGCAGACCGACGCCGACGTGGGGTCGTTCGACGGCGGGTTCGGGTCGGCCTACCTGGCGCGCGAGGTGGGGCAGAAGTTCGCGCGGGAGATCTTCTTCCTCGGGCGCGAGTACACCGCCGAGCAGATGCACCGGATGGGGGCGGTCAACGAGGTCGTCCCGCACGCCGAGCTGGAGGCCGAGGCGCTGCGGTGGGGCTGGGAGATCCTCGGCAAGTCGCCCACGGCGCAGCGGATGCTGAAGTACTCGTTCAACCTGATCGACGACGGGCTCGTCGGACAGCAGGTCTTCGCGGGCGAAACCACCCGGCTGGCCTACATGCAGGACGAGGCCGTCGAGGGACGGGACGCGTTCCTGCAGAAGCGCGACCCCGACTGGTCGGCCTTCCCCTACTACTACTGAGGTCGAACGTGCGCGAGGTCTGGCTACGGGGTCCGGGGTCGGTGGACGAGCTGGCCGGGGCGTTGGCCGCGGCGCTCGACGGGGGTGACGCGGTGCTCCCCCTGGACGGCGGTGATCCGAAGGCACCCGCGTTGCTCGCGGGGATGCGGCCGGACGAGCCGGTGGAGCCGGGGACGGCGGTGATCATCGCCACCTCCGGGTCGACCGGCGAACCCAAGGGCGTCCTGCTGTCCGCCGAGGCGCTCCGGGCGTCCGCGGAGGCCACCCACGCCCGGCTCGGCGGGCCGGGCCGGTGGCTGCTCGCGACCCCGGCGAACTACATCGGCGGCCTGCAGGTGCTGGTCCGCTCGATGCTCGCCGGGCAGCCGTTCGCCGCCCTGCCGCCCGGGCCGTTCCGGGCCGAGCGCTTCGCCGAGGCCGCCCGCCCCGTGCTCGCCGGCGACGGGCCGCGCTACACCGCGATGGTGCCGACCCAGCTCACCCGCCTGCTCGACGCCGGCGGCCCCGGCCTGGCCGCGGCCAAGGCGTTCGACGCGATCATCCTCGGCGCCGCGGCCACCACCCCCGCGCTGCGCGCCCGGGCCGCGGAGGCCGGTGTCCGTATCGTCCCGTCCTACGGGATGAGCGAGACGGCCAGCGGATGCGTCTACGACGGCGTGCCGCTCGACGGCGTCGACGTGCGCATCGCCGACGACGGCCGCGTCCTCATCGCCGGTCCCGTCCTCACCCACGGCTACCGGCTGCGGCCCGACCTCACCGCGGACGCCTTCGACGGCGGGTGGTTCCGCACCGGCGACCGGGGACAGCTCCACGGCGGGCGCCTCGAGGTCCTCGGCCGCATGGACGACGTGATCAACACCGGCGGCGTCAAGGTGTCCGCGGCGACGGTGGAACGCCTGATCACGGCCCTGCCCGGGGTGCGCGAGTCGTGCGTCGTCGGGCTGCCGGACGCCGAGTGGGGCCAGATCGTGGCGGCGGCGGTCATCCCCGACGGCCAGGCGCCGAGCGTGGAGCGGTTGCGCGCCGCGGTCCGCGCCGAAGCGGGCGCGGCGGCCGTGCCGAAGCGGGTCGAGTTCGTTACCACACTCCCCCTGCGCGGGCCCGGCAAAATTGACCGGACGGCGGTCGCGGAGCAGATTTTTCCCCCGGTTGGTTGACATCGGGCGCGGTCCGTTTTTCAGTAAGCCAATGAGATCACTGAAACGTTTCCTGGTCGCGGCCGTCGGAGCCGCCTTCGCCGTCCTCGCCGTGGCCGGCACCGCGGCGGCCGATCCACCGCAACCCGACTCCGGCACCTTGACCTGGTCCGTCCCGGTCGACGGGGAGTAGGCCCGCTCGACGAGAATGCAGTCATGGCGACTGTGACGGAATGGATCGAGGGTGCCCGGCCCCGGACGCTGCCCAACGCGGTGGCACCGGTGGTGGCGGGCGTGGGGGCGACGATCCAGCTGGGGGCCTTCTCCTGGTGGCAGTCCGTGCTGGCGCTCCTCGTCGCCCTCGCGCTGATCATCGGGGTCAACTTCGCGAACGACTACTCCGACGGCATCCGCGGCACGGACACCGACCGGGTCGGCCCGCTCCGACTGGTCGGGTCCGGTGCCGCGGCGCCGAAGCTCGTGCTGGCCGCGGCCCTGACCTGCTTCGGCACGGCCGGGGTGGTCGGGCTGGTGCTGGTGGCGGTCACCGGGCGGTGGTGGCTGCTCGCCATGGGCGCCGCGTGCATCCTCGGCGCGTGGTTCTACACCGGCGGCCGCAAGCCCTACGGGTACGCCGGGCTCGGCGAGGTCGCGGTGTTCATCTTCTTCGGGCTGGCCGCCGTACTGGGGACGGTGTACGTGCAGGCCGGTTCGGTCAGCTGGGAGGCCCTGGGCTCGGCGGTGGCCGTCGGGTGCTTCTCGATGGCGGTGCTGGTGGCGAACAACCTGCGGGACATCCCGACCGACCGGGTGGCGGGGAAGGTGACCCTCGCGGTCCGGCTGGGCGACGCCGGTACGCGGCGGTTCTACCTGGCGTTGATCGCGGTGCCGTACGTGGTGACGCTGCTGCTGGCGATCGGGCACCCGTGGCCGTTGATCGCACTGGTCACGGCGCCGCTGTTCGTGACGCCGGTGCGGGCGATCACGAGCGGCGGCACGGGGCCGCGGTTGATCCCGGTGCTGAAGGACACCGGGCTGGCGATGCTGGCCTGGTCGGTGCTGACCGCGGTGGGGCTCGCGGTCAGCTGATCCACTTGCCGCTGGCCAGGAACCGCTCCATCCGCGCGGTGTGGGGGGCCAGGTCGAAGCCCTGCTCGGCGATCCACTCGTCGTTGTAGTAGGTGTGCGCGTAGCGTTCGCCGCCGTCGCAGATGAGCGTCACCACACTGCCCACCTGGCCCGCCTCGAGCATGCCCGCGATGATCTCGAACGCCGCGTACAGCGCCGTGCCGGTCGAGCCGCCGGCCCAGTGCCCCGTGCGCTCCCGCAGCAACCTGATCGCCGCCAGGGACGCCGCGTCCGGAACCTGGATCATGTGGTCGATCACGGTCGGCACGAAGGACGGTTCCACGCGTGGCCGTCCGATGCCCTCGATGCGCGACGGCATCCCCGTCGTGTAGTCCATCGCGCCGGTCTCCCACGCCCCGAAGAACGACGAGTTCTCCGGGTCCGCCACCGCGATCTTCGTGGTGTGCCGCCGGTACCGCACGTACCGGCCGAAGGTCGCGCTCGTCCCGCCGGTGCCCGCGCCCACCACGATCCACGACGGCACCGGATGCCGCTCGGCGCGCATCTGGGCGAACACGGACTCCGCGATGTTGTTGTTGCCGCGCCAGTCGGTGGCCCGCTCGGCGTAGGTGAACTGGTCGAGGTAGTGCCCACCGCACTCGGCCGCGAGCCGTTCGGCCTCCGAGTACATCGCGGACGGGATGTCGACGAAGTGACACCGGCCGCCGTAGAACTCGATCAGCTCGATCTTCTCCCGGCTCGTCCTGCGCGGCACCACCGTCACGAAGTCCAGGCCGAGCATCCGGGCGAAGTACGCCTCGGACACCGCGGTCGACCCGCTGGACGCCTCGATCAACGTCGTGTCCGGGCCGATCTGTCCGTTGACCAGCGCGTACAGCAGCAGCGATCGCGCCAGCCGGTGCTTGAGCGAACCGGTGGGGTGCACCGACTCGTCCTTCAGGTACAGGTCGACGCCCCATTCCGGCGGCAGCGGGAAGCAGTGCAGGTGGGTGTCGGCGCTGCGGTTGGCGTCGGCTTCGATGAGGCGGATCGCCTCGCGCACCCACGCCCTATTCGCCGGCGGCATCCTCGCCCCGCAACCGGGCACGCAGCTTCGCCCGCTCCCGTGCCCGGTTCTCGTTGCGCGCCGCGAGACCGGCGGTGACCCGCGCGTTCAGCTTGCGGAACGCGAGCAGCCCGACCGGCAGGCCGACCACGACACCGACGGCCAAGGCGACCAGCAGCGGCACCTTGAACAGGACGAGCACGGCCGCCACGACGACGATGAGCCCGAACCGCGCGAGCAGGTACAGCGTCAGGTCGCGGCCCAGGTGGGTACGGGTCTCGCTCACGTCTGCCGAGCCTACGCGCCCGCCGGGGGCGGATCTTCGAGCACCGTGTTGTTCGGCCTGCCCTCGAACCGGGTGGACAGCACCACGGTGGTCCGCGTCCGGGCGACGCCGCCGATCCGCCGCAGCCGGCCGAGCGTGTGCTCCAGCTCGTCCACCGTCGGCACCCGGACCTTGACCACGAACGCCTCGTCCCCGGCCACCGCGTAACAGCTCTCGACCTCGGGCAACGCGCCCAGCTCCTCGGCCACGTCGTTGTCGTCGGCGGTGTCGGTGGGCTGGATGCCGACCAGCGCGGTGACGCCGAGCCCGACCGTGCTCGGGTTCACCGTCGCGTGGTAGCCGGTGATCACGCCGGCCGCCTCGAGCTTGCCGACGCGCTCGTGCACGGACGACGCGGACAGGCCGACCGTTCTGCCCAGCTCCGCGTAGGTGGCGCGGCCGTTGAGCCGCAGCGCGGCGATGATCTTGCGGTCCAGGGCATCCACGGGACCAGCCTAGGTGGCCGCTCCCCCGTCCCGGCATCCGCTGGCCGGGAGGATGCTTAGCGTACGCAAGCTGGGCGTTTTGTCCATTACTTACCCTTTACTCTTCGACAACCGTTCGAGTACCTGGCGGGTGAGATGACACGATTGCGGCGTTGAAAAACCGGGGCTTCGACCTCCGGTTTAGCAGTGTGGTCGTGAAGGAGGCGGAAAATGACCGCGAGCACGGGAGGGCGCCTGCTGACGCCCGGCGAAGTCGCCGCGTTGTTCCGGGTGGACCCGAAGACCGTGACCCGGTGGGCGACTGCGGGCCGCATCGGCTCGATCCGCACCCCGGGCGGACACCGGCGCTTCCGGGAGTCCGAGGTCAACGCCCTGCTGGCCGAGCTCACCACGGACGCGAGCGAGCCGTCCCGCGTCTGAGGCGAGCAGCATGACCCCGCGGACCGGCAAGGACGCCGGAACCCGCGGGGCTTCGGCGCGCTCAGGGAGAACTCACGCCCGAGGGGTTACCCTCGGTGCAGCAGTTCCGCGCCAACGCACTCGGAAGGGAGCGGGGATGATCTACCTGCTCGCAGCGATCGGAGCGCTCACCATCGCTGTCCTGTTGTGGCGAGCGTTCGGCCCCGAACGCGTGGGGGTGTCCTCGCGAGCGACGGTCCCGCCGGACGACGATCCCGAGTTCCTGCGCAAGATCGGCGAGCAGAAGCCCCCGAAGTCCGACGACGACTGACCGCACCGCTGTGCGGGCCGGCCCGGGATTTCGTTACCGCTTACCCGGGAACGCGTCCGCCATCGTGGCGGCGAGTTCCAGCAACGCCATCCGCGTCTCCGGTGTCAGACGCTCCAGCTCGATCTCCGCGCCCTCTTCCAGGTGCGGGTCGAACGGGATCCGGCACACCGCCCGGGTCCGTGCCGCGAAGTGCGCGGCCAGCTTGTCCAGGTCGACCGAACCCGCCTTGGGGCGCACCGAGTTGATCACGGTCACCGACCGTTTCACCAGGTCGCCGTAGCCGTGTGCGTCCAGCCAGTCGAGCGTCGCCGACGCGCTGCGCGACCCGTCCACCGAGCCCGAGGACACCACGACCAGCGCGTCGGCCGCGTCCAGCACGCCCTTCATCGCCGAGTGCATCAGGCCGGTGCCGCAGTCGGTGAGCACGATGTTGTAGAAGTGCTCCAGCAGGTTCACCGTGCGCAGGTAGTCGGCCTCGGAGAACGCCTCCGACACCGCCGGGTCCTGCTCACTGGCGAGGATCTCCAGCCGGCTCGACCCCTGTGACGTGTAGGCCCGCACGTCGCTGTAGCGCGTGATCTTGTCCGCGTCCCGCAGCAGGTGCCGCACCGTCGCGGTGGTCTCGATCGGGATCTTCTGCGACAGCGTGCCGCGGTCGGGGTTGGCGTCCACCGCGATCACGCGGTCACCCCGCAGCGCCCCGAACGTCGAGCCGAGCGTGGTGGTGATCGTCGTCTTGCCGACCCCGCCCTTGAGGCTCAGCATCGCGATCCGGAAGCACCCGCGCAGCGGCTGGTTGACGCGCGCGACCAGCTCGCGCTGGCGCTGCTCGGCGGGGCTCTCCCCCGGGTTGATCAGCTTGCCGGAGGCGAGGTAGACGGCCTTGCGCCAGCCGGACTGCGGCACGCGCTTAGGCGGCCGCACCGGGCTCTCGGCGGCGGTGTGGCGTGGCCGCGAGGGCTGCGGCAGGGGCGGGTACGGGTACTGCGGCTGCCCGTACTGCTGCTGCATCGGGGGCAGGTTCGGGTCGTAGCCGGGCTGCTGCGGCCACGGGCGGCGGGGTGGGACCGGGTGCGAGGTGGAGTCGGTGCGTTCGTCGGAGAAGTAGGACTCGGGCTCTCGCGGCTCGGTCATCAGCCGACCCCGGCGTAGGAATGCAGGCCCGTGGTGACCAGGTTGACGAAGAACAGGTTGAACACGGTGACCGCGAACCCGACGGTGTTGATGACCGCCGCGCGGGTGCCGCGCCAGCCCGCCGTCGCCCGCGAGTGCAGGTACGCCGCGTAGACGACCCACGCGATGAACGCGGTGGTCTCCTTGGGGTCCCAGCCCCAGAACCGGCCCCACGCGGCCTCGGCCCACACCGCGCCGCACAGGACGCCGAAGGTGAACAGCGGGAACGCGAAGACGGTGGTGCGGTAGGCGATGCGGTCGAGCACGTCGGCCGCGGGCAGCCGCGAGCCGAACCGGGCGAAGCGCTCCGGGTTGCGCTCGTGGGCCGTGCGGACCAGGTACAGGATGCTGGCCACGCCGGGCACCAGGAAGATGCCGGACGACGTCGCCGCCGCGGACACGTGGATGACCAGCCAGTACGACTGCAGCGCCGGCTGGACGGGGGCGGCCACGGTGTAGAGCATCGTGCCGCCGATGAACATCAGGATGACGACCGGCAGCAGCAGGAAACCGGACAGGTGCCGCGCCGGGAACTTGCGGATCACCACGAGCCACGTCACCACGGCGATGAACGTCACCGCCATGATGTATTCGTACATGTTGCCCCACGGCACGCGGTGCGTCGCCAGCCCGCGCAGCACCAGCGCGGCGAGGTGCAGCAGGACGCCCAGGACGGTCAGCGCGGCGCCCATCCGGCCGATGCGCTCGGCGCGGCCGCGGGTGGCGCGGGCCGCCGGAGTTTCAGCCGGAGGGGTGAGGCTCTCGACCGTGTCCGGACCACCGGCGCCCACCAGTTCGCGCGCCCGCTCCCGGGTGCGCTCGGCCGCACGGCGGCCCTTCGCGCCGAATGACTGTTCGATGAGGAAGAAGACCAGCGCCAGCACGTAGATGGCGGTTGCCGTCGTGTAGGACCAGTCGCTGTACTGGGACAACGTCTCGTTAACAGCAGCGCCCGGCATCTCCGCTTACCTCCGTTTGCCTGTGAGCAGCTCGTCCGCGATCCGGGTGAACTCCTCGCCGTAGCCCGCCTGGTCGGTGCGAGCGAGCCCGCCCACCTCGACCACGGTACCTGTCCCGGCCTCGCCGTCCGGGACGACCCGCACCCACAGCCTGCGGCGTTTGACGACCAACGACAACCCGAGCCCGAGCAGCATCGCGACGGCGAACCCGAGCACGTACGTCTGGGTGGGGTCGTGCGAGATCTGCAGCGACACGTAGCGCTGCACCCCGTCGAACCGCACCGCGGTGCCGTCGTCGAGGGTGATCGTCTGGCCGGCGGTCAGGTTCGACCGGGCGACCCGCGCCAGGCGCCCGTCGTCCACCATGGACTGGTCGATCGAGAAGATCGACTGGCTCTGACCGGAGTCGAGGCCGAGGTCGCCGCGCATCACGTCGACCGCGACCATCGGGTTGGTCATCTGCGGGCCGCCGCCGGTGAGCACGCCGCCGTGCAGCAGGCCGTCCGGCGCGAACAGGCCGGTGATCGCCAGCTGCTTGGTGCGCCGCTCGAACGGGTCGGTGATGCCCGGCGGGTCGAACTTGGTCGCACCCTCGTTCAGTGTCCCGGTGCCGTCGGTGGGCCGCCACTGGGTCGCCTGGGTGCGCTGGGTGCCGTCCGGCCAGGTGATGGTGAAGATCGGCGAGTAGCCGTTGCCCAGCAGGTAGACGCGGTCGCCCGCGGTGCGCAGCGGCGAGTTGACCTCGAGCAGGTAGTCGCGCCACGTGCCGGTCTCCAGGTCCGCGCCGGACTGGTACTGCACGTGCGACTTGTACTGGACGGGCTGGCCCGCCTCGGTGAACTCGGCGCTGAAGTCGTTGACCTTGACGCAGAACGGCTCCAGGTCGGTGCCGTCGACGCGCAGGCCCGGGGTGAACGAGTCGTAGGCGTAGATCCCGGAGTTGCAGAACTGGGACCCGTTGGCCTGGACGATCACCTGGCCCTCGTAGGTGTACATCTTGCCCAGCGCGAAGGCGATGATCAGGCCGAGCATCGCGAAGTGGAAGACCAGGTTGCCGGTCTCGCGCAGGTAGCCGCGCTCGGCGCTGATCGAGCGGGCCCCGTCGGCCTCCTCGCGCTCGACGGTGCGCCAGCCCTTGAGGCGGGTGCGCGCCGCGGCCAGGACCTCGTCGGCGTCGCGCGGCGTGGTCGCGCGGCTGAAGTGGGGCAGCCGGGACAGGTTGCGCGGGGTGAGCACCGGCTTGGCGCCCATCGCCTTGAAGTACTCGACGCTGCGCGGCAGCAGGCAGCCGACCAGCGAGATCATCAGCAGCAGGTAGATCGCCGAGAACCAGACGCTGGAGTAGACGTCGAAGAACTGCAGGCGGTCCAGCAGCGTGCCCCACCAGCCGTGGTCGGCGATGTACTGCGCGGTCTTCGGGGCGTTGAGCGTGCGCTGCGGCAGCAGGGCGCCGGGCAGCGCGGCGAGCGCGAGCAGGAACAGCAGGATCAGCGCGGTGCGCATCGCGGTGAGCCCGCGCCAGGTGTTGCGCAGGAGCGCCAGCACGCGCTGGGCCGGCGAGTTGCGGTACCGCTTGGGGTCCGGCGGGGCTTCGGTGGCGGTCACAGCGGCAGCACCGTGTCCGTGACGAAGGCGTTGCGGATCCAGCCGACCAGCTCGCCCCACAGGCCGGTGACCAGCAGCACGCCGACGACGAGCAGCAGCACGCCGCCGAAGATCTGGACGGCGCGGCCGTTGCGCCGCAGCCAGTCGGTGGCGCGCACGGCCCAGCGCGCGCCGAACGCGATCAGCAGGAACGGCACACCCAGGCCCAGGCAGTAGACCAGGACCAGCAGGAACCCGCGGGCGCCGCTGGAGCCGGTGCCCGCGGCCAGCGACAGCACACCGGACAGGGTCGGGCCGATGCACGGCGTCCAGCCGAGGGCGAACACGGCGCCCAGCAGCGGCGCGCCGAGCAGCCCGCCACGCGGGACCCGGTGCGAGCGGACGTCCCGCTGCAGCGCCGGGATCAGGCCGAGGAAGACCAGGGCCATCGCGATGGTGATCACGCCACCGACGCGCTGCAGCAGGTCCTGGTTGACCAGCAGGGCGTCGGCGAGCCAGACCAGGCTGCCCACGCCCGCGGCGAAGACGACGGTGAAGCCGAGCACGAAGAGGCCGGCCGCCGCGACGACGGCGTAGCGGCCCTTCTTGCGGCCCTCGTCCGCGGACACGGCGGGCGCGTCGGCACCGACGAGGGCGGCGAGGTAGGCGAGGTAACCCGGCACGAGCGGGACGACGCACGGCGAGGCGAACGAGATGGCGCCGGCGAGCAGGGCGACCCCGGCGGCGAGCAGCAGCGGCCCGGAGGTCGCCAGCTCGGTCACGGAGTTCACGGTTCGAGGGTAAGCAGTGAGTTCGGTGTGAGTTCACCGGGCTGGCCTCGGCCGATCGGCCGAGACGGCCGCGGCCCATCGTCCGAAGCGGACGCCGTGGGCGCCACCCTACCTTTCTCGGCATGACGATTCCGCTGCGTGTCCACGCGTTGCTGTCCGTGCTGGCCGGAGCGCCACCGGTGTGGGAGATCTCTCGTACCGAACTCGCCTGGCGGTCCCTGCCGTTCCTGCTCTGCTGCGCGCTCACGGCCGCCGCGCCGTGGGCCGCGCTGTACTCCAGGTGGTGGGCCGGAGTGCTGCCGGCCGCGGTGGGCGTGCTGGGCTCGGCGGCGCTCGCGCTCGCGATGGACCACCTGCCGGCCCGTCCCGAGGTGATGAACCTGCCGGTCGTGCAGGCGGCCGGGCTGCTCGCGGTGCTGGTGGTCGTGCTCCGCGACGCCGGCAGGTGGGGCGCCGCGCTCGGGGTGTCCGCGCTGACGCTGTCCGCCGCGGCCGCCGTCGCCGGGATCCAGCAGTGGGCGCGGCACACGCACGCCATCGACACGCCGCACCCGCCGACCGTCGCCGGCACCGCGTTCCTGCTGTTCGGCGGCGCGCTGGCGCTCGGCGTCTTCCTGCGCTCCGGCTACTCCGCGGCCAGCCGCTGGACCACCGGCAGCACGTCGGCGGCCAGGATGGACCTGAGGTAGACGGCGGCGACGCGTTGCTGCTTGTCCAGGATGATCGTCGACGGCACCGCGTTGCGCGGGTACCCGGACAGGCTCAGCAGGCTGCGGCCCGGCGGGTCGTAGATCGACGGGTAGGTCAGCTGCCGGTTGCGCACGAAGTCCTGCGGCGCCGACCGGTCGTCGTCGCGGACGTCGAGACCCAGCACCTGCACGCCCTGCGCCTGGGTCTGGGTGGCGAGCTTCTCCAGCTCCGGCGCCTCGGTGCGGCACGGCGCGCACCACTGGCCCCAGATGTTGATCACGACGACCTTGCCCGCGTAGTCGGCGACCGAGATCGTCTTGCCCTCGGTCATCAGGTCCTCGCCGGACAGCTTCGGGATCGGCTGCCGGTCGGCGCCCTCGTAGGTGATGTCGGTCTTGCCGCCGGGCGCGACGAACTGGAAGTTGCTGCCCTGCGACACCGCATCGCTGCCGGTGCTGCACCCGGCGAGCGCGAACGCACCCGCCAGCACCGCCGCCAGTAGTCGTTTCATGCCCCGGTCACCTTCGGGTCGGTGGCGCCGGCCGGCTCGCTGTAGACGATCTCGCGCAGCTCCTCGCCGTCGAACACCAGGCTCGTCAGCGACGCCAGCGAGCACTGGCGGCGGCGCGGGTCGTGCCACAGCGGCTTCGCTTCGAGGAACCGGCGCAGCGTCCAGATCGGCAGCTGGTGCGACACGCACAGCGCCTCGTGCCCCTCGGCCTTGCCCCGGGCCCGCTGCACCGCGGCGAACATCCGGTGCGCGATCTCCACGTACGGCTCGCCCCAGGACGGCAGGAACGGGTTGCGCAGCTTGCTCCAGTGCCGCGGCTGGCGCAGCGCGCCGTCGCCGACCGCGACGCGCTGGCCCTCGAACTGGTTGCCCGCCTCGATCAGCCGCTCGTCGGTCTGCACGTCGAGCCGGTGCGCCGCGGCGATCGGCGCCGCCGTCTCCTGCGCGCGCTGCAGCGGCGAGGCGACGACGTGCACGATGTCGTGCGCGGCGAGCGCCTCGGCGACGGTGAGGGCCTGGCGCTTCCCGCGCTCCGACAGGTGGAACCCGGGCAGGCGGCCGTAGAGGATCCCGTCCGGGTTGTGCACTTCGCCGTGCCGCAGCAGGTGCACGATCGTCGTCACTTCGCGGCCTCCGCGGCGGCCTTCGCGGCCGCGGGCAGCGCGGCCTCGATGGTCTCGAAGGCGGCGTCGTCCATCGCGGAGTTGACGAACCAGGCCTCGAACGGGCTCGGCGGCCCGTACACGCCGCGCTCCAGCAGCGCGTGGAAGAACGGCGGGAAACGCCAGGTGTCGGCGCTGGTGGCGTCGTGGTAGTTGCGCACCGGCTCCTCGCGGAAGAACACGCTGAGCAGGTTGCCGGCGTAGGCGACGTGGTGCGGGACGCTCGCCTTGGTCAGCGCCTCGGTGAACAGGGCGCCCAGGCGCTGGGAGTTGGCGTCGAGGCGGCGGTACACCTCGTCGTCGGCCGCGCGCAGGGTCGCCAGGCCGGTGGCGACGGCGACCGGGTTCCCGGACAGCGTGCCGGCCTGGTAGACCGGGCCGGTCGGCGCGAGGCGGGCCATCACGTCGGACCGGCCGCCGAACGCCGCGGCGGGCAGCCCGCCGGACATGACCTTGCCGAACGTGTAGAGGTCGCCGGGCACGCCCTCGACCCCGAACCAGCCGGAGCGGGACACCCGGAAGCCGGTCATGACCTCGTCCATGATCAGCAGCGCTCCGTGCTCGTGGGCGACGTCACGCAGCTGCGCGTTGAAGTCCGCCTCCGGCGCGACCGCGCCCATGTTGCCCGCGGCGGCCTCGGTGATGATCGCCGCGATCGAGTCCGGGTTGTCCGCGAAGGACCGCCGCACGGCGTCGATGTCGTTGTAGGGCAGCACGATCGTGTCCGCGGCCTGGGCACCGGTCACGCCGGGCGAGGTCGGCAGGCCGAGCGTGGCGACGCCGGAACCGGCCTGGGCGAGCAGCGCGTCGACGTGGCCGTGGTAGCAGCCGGCGAACTTGATGATCTTGGCGCGGCCGGTGAACCCGCGGGCGAGGCGGATCGCGCTCATCGTCGCCTCGGTCCCGGAGTTGACCAGCCGCACCTGGTGCACCGGGTCGACGCGGCCGATGATCTCCTCGGCCAGCTCGACCTCGCCGGTCGTCGGCGTGCCGAACGACAAACCGGAGCTCGCCGCCTCGCGCGCCGCCTCGACGACCGCGGGGTGGGCGTGCCCGAGGATCATCGGCCCCCACGAGGACACCAGGTCCACGTAGCGGTTGCCGTCCACGTCCCACAGGTGCGGACCCTCGGCCCGCACCATGAACCGCGGCGTGCCGCCCACCGAGTTGAACGCCCGCACCGGGGAGTTCACGCCGCCCGGTGTCGCAGCGGCGGCCCGGTCGAACCATGCCCTGGACTTGTCGACTCCTTGCGTCACAGACCCCAGTCTTGCAAAAGACCCGTCAGGCCTGGTTCAGGTGTCCGGCGAAGTAGCCGAAGTCGTCGGTGTCGCGGCTCTTGCGGCGGCGCTTGACGCGGGTCGCGAGCAGGACCTCGCGCACGGCGTCGACCAGCAGGATCCCGGCGACGAGACCCAGCCCGATCGCGCCGGACATCCAGCTGCCGACCCAGCGGGTGCTGGTCAGCACGGTGCCGTCGGTGAGCGTCACCACCACCGTCCGCACACCCTCGCCCCACAGCTGGAAGGCGCCCCACACGGCCACCACGGCCAGCACCACCTCGGCGAGCGCGACCAGCGCGCGCACGGGCTGGTTCAGCCGGGCCTGTTCAGTCACGTGAGCAGCCTCTCATGTCGCACGCGCCTCCTGCAGCGCGGTCCGCAGTGCGCCGACGTCCTTCGCCCAGGCCAGCACGACCGTGTCGTCGGTGAGGCGAAGGGGCAGCGCGTCGTACTTGTTCGGCACGGACCAGCCGCCGCCGAGGACGCGGGCACCGGTCGGGGCGCCGACGTCGGTGACCTCGGCGATCCGGTCCAGCGGCAGCTGCTCGCGGCCCTGGCACAGGGACGAGTCGGTGACCTCGACGGTCAGGAACCGCCGCCGCGCGTGGATCCACGGCGCGGTGATCGCCGCCAGTCCGAGGCCGACGAACACCCACGCGATCGCGTGGGTGGTGCCGGTGAACAGCTCGGCGAGGTAGCCGAGCACGGCGAACCCCGGCCCGTAGGCGAGGGCCCGCCAGCTCGCTCCGCGCTCGGTGTACCGGGTCACTGCTTGCGGCGACCGACCTTCGGGAAGAACGGCTGCACGGACGGGATGTACATCAGCGCCAGCGCGACGAGGCCGAGCAGCGTCGCGACCAGGGTGACGGTCGTGTAGAAACCCAGGACCAGCTGGAAGATCAGGGTGATCGCCATCAGGACCGTCAGGATGGTGCGGGCCGAGCGGGTGCCCTGGCGGGCCTTCCAGGCGAACAGCACGTACAGGGCCGCGAACGACACCGCACCGACCAGCAGGACCGCGAACAGCACGGTGAGCCCGTCGGCGATCCGCTCGGGGCTGATCTGCGGGTTGGTGTTCTCCCTGACCAGCCGGTCGATGGTGACCTGGCGGCCGAAGAACAACAGCGCGTACCCGATGACGAAGACCACGCCCGAGACGACCCACAGCCAGAACGACACCTGCACCGGCCGCGGCGGGGCGGGCCGGTCGACCTCGTCACCCGGCAGGCTCGGCGCCGGGGGCAGCCCCTGGGCGCGGCGCTCGTCGTCCGATTCGTTCGCTGCGGTCACCCATCAGAGACTACTGCGCCCCGAGCCGGCTTCGTCGACCCGCCGGGCGGCGGCGGCGCTCCCCAGCACGACACTCCCGGCGACTCCCCGCGGCAGCACGCCCGACTGGCCGCAGCGCGCGGGCAGTGCGCACCGGCGGCAGCTTCCAGCCCCCCGGCGAACGAACCCCGGTAGCGCGGCGGCGCCGGCTCCCCAGCACGGCACTCCCGCGAACGGCGGCCCGCCCTGAGCCACGGTCAGCCCCGACGCGGCGGCGACCCCGGCCACGGCAAGCCGCCGTGCGGCTCCCGGCGACGGCGAGCCTGACTGGCGGCAGCGCCCGGGCAGTGCGCACCCTCGGCAGCTCCCAGCTCCAGGCGAACGAGCCCGGAGCCCGGCGGAGCGCCGGGTCCCCCAACACGGCAATCCCGCGAACTGCAGCCCCTGAGCCGCGGTCAGCCCCGACGCAGTGGCGACCGCCGGCCACAGCAAGCCGGCCGTGCGGCGCCTCCCGGCGGCGGCAAGCCCGACCGCTAACGACGGCAAGCCGCCGTGCGGCGACTCCCCGCGGCGGCAAACCTCACTGGCCGCAGCGCCCCGGCAGTACACATCCGCAGCAGCTTCCAGCCCCATGCGAGCGAGCCCGAAGCCCGGCGGCGGCGATCGCCGGCCACGGCAAGCCGCCGTGCGGCGCCTCCCGGCGGCGGCGAGCCCGACCGCTAACCACCGCAAGCAGGTGTGTGCCGGCAGCGCGGGGGCAGTACGCACCCTCTGCAGCTTCCAGCCCCAGGCGAACGAGCCCGGGTAGCGCGGCAGCCAAGGCGGCTGCCGGCCGGGGCAGCCCGCGCGGGCTCCGGCCGCGGTCGGCTCCCGCCGCGGCGCGGGCTCAGTCCAGCCAGGCCGCCGCCTCGGTGGCCCAGTACGTGAGGATCATGTCGGCGCCCGCGCGGCGGATCGACGTCAGCACCTCGAGGATCGTCCGCTCGCGGTCCAGCCAGCCGTTCGCCGCGGCCGCTTCGACCATCGCGTACTCGCCGGAGATGTTGTACGCCGCCACCGGGATCGGCGACGCGTCCGCCGCCTGGCGGAGGATGTCCAGGTAGGACAGCGCGGGCTTGATCATGATCGCGTCGGCGCCCTCTTCGAGGTCCAGCTCGATCTCGCGCAGCGCCTCGCGCGCGTTGCCCGGGTCCTGCTGGTACGTCTTGCGGTCGCCCGTCAACTGCGAGTCCACCGCCTCCCGGAACGGGCCGTAGAACGCGCTCGCGTACTTCGCCGAGTAGGCCAGGATCCCGGTCTCCGCGTGCCCCGCCTCGTCCAGCGCCCGCCGGATCACGCCGACCTGGCCGTCCATCATGCCGCTCGGCCCGAGCATGTGCGCCCCGGCCTCGGCCTGGGCCACCGCCATGTCCGCGTACACCGACAGCGTCGCGTCGTTGTCGACCGCGCCACCCTCGTCCAGCACACCGCAGTGGCCGTGGTCGGTGAACTCGTCCAGACACGTGTCGGCCATCAGGACCGTCGAGTCGCCGAGCTCGGACCGCAGGTCGCGCAGGGCGACGTTCAGGATGCCGTTGTCGTCCACCGCACCCGAGCCCGTCGCGTCCCGCTCGGCGGGGATGCCGAACAGCATCAGGCCCCCGACCCCGGCCTGCACCGCCTCGACCGCCGCCTTGCGGAGCGTGTCCCGCGTGTGCTGCACGACGCCCGGCATGCTCGAGATGGGCCGCGGGGTCTCCGCCCCTTCGGCGACGAACATGGGCAGGATCAGCTGACGCGGCCGGAGCGTGGTCTCGCTGACCAGGCGACGCAGCGCCGCCGTGCTCCGCAACCGGCGGGGACGATGCTCGGGAAACACCCCACCGACGGTACTCCCGCCCCGGACAGCACTCAGGGCCGCCCGTGACATCTCACGGACGGCCCTGAGCAGCCGGGTCAGGAGGAGCGGCGGGTGCGCTTCGCCTTGCGCGGCGGCGGCAGGGCGCCCTCCGCGCGGAGCTTGGCGGCGTGCGCGGCCAGCGCGTCCACCAGGTGCGGCACATCGGCCACCTCGGGCTGGACGTCCACCCGCAGACCGAACTCCACCGCGGTCTCCGCGGTCTTCGGCCCGATGCACGCGACCAGCGTGCGGGTGTGCGGCTTGCCGGCGATGCCGACCAGGTTCCGCACGGTCGACGACGAGGTGAAGCAGACCGCGTCGAACCCACCGGTCTTGATCATCTCGCGGGTCTCGGCGGGCGGCGGCGCGGCCCGGACGGTCCGGTAGGCCGTGACGTCGTCGACCTCCCAGCCGCGCTCGACGAGCCCGGCCGACAGGGTCTCGGTGGCGATGTCGGCGCGCGGCAGCAGGACGCGGTTCACCGGGTCCAGCACGTCGTCGTAGGGCGGGAACTCGGCCAGCAGGCCCTCGCTGGACTGCTCGCCCTGCGGGACCATCTCCGGGTTGATGCCGAACGAGCGCACCCGCTGCGCGGTCGCCTCGCCGACGCAGGCGATCTTCACGCCGGAGAACGCGCGCGCGTCGAGCCCGAACTCCTCGAACTTCTCCCACACGGCCTTCACCGCGTTGGCCGAGGTGAACACGATCCACTGGTAGCGGCCGTCGACCAGGCCCTTGACCGCGCGCTCCATCTGGGCGGGGCTGCGCGGCGGCTCGACGGAGATCGTCGGCACCTCGTGCGAGGTGGCGCCGTGGCTGCGCAACCGGTCGGCCATCTCGCCGGCCTGCTCCTTGGTGCGCGGCACCAGGACCTTCCAGCCGTAGAGGGCCCGCGACTCCCACCAGGACAGCTTCGAGCGCTGCCCGGCCTGCTCGCCGATGGTCACCACGAGCGGGCCGACCAGCTCACCGGCGTCCTGCGACAGGCTCGCCAGAGTGGTGTCGACCGTGCGCTGGGTGTTGATGGTGCCGTTGGCGGTGACCGCGACCGGCGTGGTGCCGGCCAGGCCGTGCTCGGTCAGCGCGCCCGCGGCCTCGGCCAGCTGGGCCGACGTCGCGTGCAGCACGATCGGGCCCGGCGCCGCGGCGACCTTCACCCAGTCGACGTCACCGCGGACGTCGACGTCGGTGTAGCTGCCGCCGAGCGCGATGCCCGCGTAGGCGGGCACCGCCGACCCCGGGGTGACGCCCGGCACGACCTCGAAGACCGCGCTGGTCTTCGCGACGGCCTGCACCTCGGCCACGGCGGCGGCGCTGGTCAGCGGGTCGCCGCTGGACAGGCGCAGCACGAGGCGGCCGCCCTTGGCCTCGTTGGCGAGGTCCTTGGCGACCTCGGCCGGCTCGCCGACGGCGGGCCGGACCTCGGCGTCCGCGCTGGCGCCCGCGAGCACGCCGGCGGGCACGTCCGGGTCGGTCACCACGACCTCGGCCTTCGCCAGGAGCTCCTGGGCACGTACGGTCAGCAGTCCGGCGTCGCCGGGGCCGGAGCCCACGAAGGCGACGCGCCCAGCGGTTGTCCGCGCGGGGGTCATCGTGTCTTTCTCCTAGTAGTCGGCGCGAACGCGCCGTACCGTTCGAGGAACTTTCACCGTGATTCGCGGCCCGGGCCGGACAGCGCGCCGGCTCCGAGGTCGAGCAGCTCCGCGGCCAGGTCACGGCCGAGTTGCTCCGCTTCGCTCTTGCCGGCGACCGCCGAGGCGCGCAGCAGCTGCACGGACTCCTCGTCGAGTCCGGCGGCGGCGACCCCGCGCAGCGAGACGTTCTCGATGACCGAGCCGTCCGCGTCGAGGTCCTCCACCACCTCGGCGAGTGCGCCGACGGGCGCGCTGCAGCCGGCTTCGAGCGCGGCCAGCATGGCCCGCTCGGCCGTCACCGCGGCCCGTGTCGCTTCGTCGTCCACAATGGACCGAAGAAGGTGTTCGATGTCCACGTCGTCGACGCGGCACTCCACCGCCAGCGCGCCCTGTGCGGGCGCGGGCAGCATCTGGATCGGGTCCAGGGTCTCGGTGATCACGTCGGCCTGCCCGGTGCGGACCAGGCCCGCGCGGGCGAGCACGATGCCGTCCAGCTCGCCGTCGAAGACCTTGTTCAGCCGGGTGCCGATGTTGCCGCGGATCGGCACGACCTCCAGGCCGAGGCCGAGCGCGCGCAGCTGCGCCATCCGGCGCGGCGAGCCGGTGCCGACCCGCGATCCGGACGGCAGCTCACCCAGCGTCAGGCCGTCGCGGGCGATGAGGGCGTCCCGCGGGTCCTCCCGCGGTGGCACCGCGGCCAGGACGATGCCGTGCTGGGGAGCGGTGGGCAGGTCCTTGTACGAGTGCACGGCGACGTCGACCCGCTTGTCCAGCAGGGCCTCGCGCAGCGCGGAGGTGAACACGCCGACACCGATCTCCGTGATCGGCGCGCTGGAACGGTCGCCGGGCGTGGAGACGTGCACGACCTCCACCCGCTCGCCGGCCTTGCGCAGCGCGTCGGCGATGGTCTCGGTCTGCGCCAGGGCGAGCGCGCTGCTCCTCGTCCCGATCCGGATGGTCTTCGTCACTGGGTTTCACCGTCTGTCTGGAGGCGCTCGGTGGTCGGGCTGGACACCACGGCGGGCGAGGCCGGGTCGAGCCCGAACAGCTCGCGGAGCGCGCTGGCGTAGTCCGTGCCCTGGGTTTCCGCGGCGAGCTGCTTCACGCGCACCGTCGGCGCGTGCAGCAGCTTGTCCACGACCCGGCGCACGGTGCGGTTGACTTCGTCGCGGACCTCGGCGTCGAGATCGGGCAGCCGGTTGGACAGCCGCAGCAGTTCGGCGTCGACGACCTCGGCGGCCCGCTTGCGCAGCGCGGTGACGGTCGGGGTGACCGCGGCGCTGCGCTGCGCGGCGAGGTACTCGCGCACCTCGTCGAGCACGATGCCGTTGGCGCGGGCGATCTGCTTGGCGCTGCCCGCCGAGCCGAGCGAGTCCATCCGCTTCCGGACGGTCTCCAGGTCGACCAGGCGCACGCCGGGCAGGGTGTCCACGTCGGGGTGGACGTCACGCGGCAGGCCGAGGTCGCACACGACCACCGGCCGCCCGCCGCGGGCGAGCAGGTGCTCGGGGGTGACCACGACGTCCTGGGCACCGGTGCAGGCGACCACGACGTCGGCGTCGGCGAGGACGGCGGTCAGCTCGCCCATGCCGGCGGCCACCGCGGGCACGCCCTGCTCGGTGACGTTGGCCGCGAGCCGCTCGGCGTTGGCCAGGGTCCGGTTGACGACCGTGATCCGGCCGATGCCGCCCTTGCGCAGCTGGCTCGCCGACAACGCGCCCATCGAGCCGGCCCCGACGATCACCGCGTGCTGGCCGGCCAGGTCGGGCGCCTCGCCGAGGGCCTCGGACACCACGGACGCGCCGAGGTGGTCCAGCCCGGTCTCGGTGTGCACCCGCTTGCCGACGCGCAGGGTCGTCTGGATCAGCTCGTGCAGCGTGCGGCCGACCGTGCCGGCCTCGCGCGCGGCCGCGTAGTAGTTGCGGATCTGGCCGAGGATCTGGGTCTCGCCCACGACCATCGAGTCCAGGCCGGAGGCGACGGAGAAGATGTGCTCGACCGCGGCACCGGCGTAGTGCACGTACAGGTTGTCGTAGAGGTCGGCGGCGGCGCAGCCGGCCTGCCGGGCCAGGACCTCGGACACGTCGGCGAGGCCGCCGTGGAAGGCCTCGACCACGGCGTAGACCTCGATGCGGTTGCAGGTCGAGACGACCATGACCTCGTTCACGTGCGCCGACTGCTGCAGCTCGTGCAGCACCTTGTCGAGCTCGGTCGCCGGAATCGCGACCTTCTCCAGCGTCCGCAGGTCAGCGGTGCGATACGACAGCCCGACGGCCAGGACACTCACTTACCGCACCACCATTCCGTTACCCACGTTCTCCGCTCGCCGTGCGACGTGGAACGACAGGATCTGCAGTTCCACCGCCAGGTCGACCTTGCGCACCTCGACATGGTCGGGCACCTGGAGGACCACCGGCGCGAAGTTCAGGATGCACTGCACCCCGCCCTGGACCAGCCGGTCGGCGACCGTCTGGGCGGCGGGCGGCGGCGTCGCGATGACGCCGATCGAAATCCCTCGCTCCGAGCACACCTCGGGGATGTCGTTGAGGTGTGACACCGGAATCCCGCCGACCGGCACGCCGATCAGGTCGGGGTCGATGTCGAACAGCGCCTCGACCGGGAAACCCCGGCCGGGGAAGCCTCCGTAGTTGGCCAACGCATGTCCGAGGTTACCGATTCCGACGACGGCCACCTTGTGCTGTCGCGTGAGTCCCAGCACTCGCTCGAGCTGGCCGACCAGCACCGCGACCTCGTAGCCGACCCCGCGGGTGCCGTAGGAGCCGAGGTAGGACAGGTCCTTGCGCAGCTTGGCGGAGTTCACGCCGGCGCTGGTGGCGAGCTCCTCGCTGGCCACGGTGGTCGCGCCCTGCTCGGCCATCGCGGAGAGCACGCGCAGGTAGACCGCGAGGCGGGCGACGGCGGCTTCCGGGATCGCGCGGACCCGGGCGACCTCTTCGGTGCCGTTCTCGGTGACCGCGGGCATTTCCGCGGTGGGGGCGTTGTCGGCGTCGGGGGTGGACAGCTTCCGGGCGACGGCCGCACCGTTTCGCCGGCCACGCTGTGACACCACGCCGGCCTCCTCGTTCCACGCCCTCGACAAGCTTTCGGATTACCCCTTGACCCGGGCCGCGAAGTCGGGTTCGATGCACGGCCACCGCGGAGGGTACCGGCAATACGGTAGCCACTTGTGAACGCACGCACAAAGTGGCTGGTCAGCGGCATGACCGAAAGCACACCTAGCGCGCCGCGAAGGTGATCGTGTGCCAGCCGGTGGCGCCGTCGGGCACCACGTCCGCGATCCGCTCGGTCTGGGTGTAGCCGCTGCGGTCCGTCGCGCGCACGCGCACGAGGTGGTTGCCCGGTGCCGCCGGGACCTCCGCCCACCACATGCGCCACGCGTCGACGGTGACTTCGGTGGACAGCTCCGCGGGCACCCACGGCCCCTGGTCCACGCTCACCTCGACCCGGTCGATCCCGGTGTGCTGCGCCCACGCGATGCCCGCGACGCGCACCTGACCGGCGGCCACCGTGCCGTGCGGGGCGTCGATCCGGGATTCCGTCTTGATCGGCGCCTGCTCGGCCCAGCCGCGTTCGAGCCAGTACGGCGTGCGCGCGTCCCACGTGGTGACCTCGAGTTCGCGCACCCACTTCGTCGCCGAGACGTACCCGTAGAGACCGGGCACGACCAGCCGCGCCGGGAACCCGTGCTCGATCGGCAGCGGCTCGCCGTTCATGCCGATCGCGAGCATCGCGCCGACGCCGCGATCGGTCATCGCGGACAGCGGGGTGCCCGCGGTCCAGCCGTCCTCGCTGGTGGAGAAGACCTGCTCGGCGCCGGGCTGCACGCCGGCCTCGTCGAGCAGGTCGGCCAGGTCGACGCCGATGAACCGCGCGGTCGAGATGTAGGGCCCGCCGACCGGGTTGGACACGCAGCACAGCGTGACGATCCGCTCGACCAGCGGCCGGTCCCGGATGTCGGACCAGGACCAGGTGATCTCGCGGTCGACCATGCCGTGGATCCGCAGCGACCAGTCCTCGGTGCGGACCTGCGGCACCACCAGCGCGGTGTCGATCCGGTAGAAGTCGGCGTTGGGCGTGAGGAACGGCGGGGTGCCGAACTTCGCGAAGTCCGCACCCGCGGGCACCGGCGGCGCGGTCCGCGCGGGGACGAGCGGGCCGACCGCCCGGCGCGAGCCCTCGGCGTCCTTGCTGGTGCCGATCAGCTGGCCGGCGACCCCGGCCACCCCGGCCCCGGCCACCGCGATCAGGAAGTTCCGGCGCGCCGGCGACTCGTGCCACCCGTCCAGCGCGCTGCGGTGCAGCCAGGCGAACACCGCGAGACCGGCGACCAGGCTGGCCACCGGCGCCAGCAATGCGACCTGCCCCAGGTCCGGCCGCGTGGCCACGGCGACGCCGCCGAGCACGCCGACCACGAAGACGAACACCAGGCCGGGCGCGGGACGGCGGCGCGAGGCCAGCCCGGCGCCGACCGCCAGCGCGAGCGCCACCACGGCCATGCCGGTCAGCAGCACGGCCTTGTCGGCGGTGCCGAACGCGTCGACCGCGAAGTCCTTGAGCCACTCCGGGGTCACGTCGATCGCCGCGTTGCCGACCGCGAAGAACGGGGAGGCGTTCGGGCCGACGAACGCGGCCACCAGGTGCCCCGCGCCGAGCGCCGCGACCAGGGCGATCACGCCGATCAGCCCGGCGACGGGCGCGGACAGCCGAGGGGGCTGGGCCGGGTTCGTGCTCACCCCACCAGTCTGGCCCGGTTCAGGTGAGCGCGGCGCGAAGCCGGTCCTCCTCCACCTTCCAGTAGCCGTGCTCGGCGCCGTCGACGAGGATCACCGGCACCCGGTCGCCGTACTCGGCCCGCCACTCGGGGTCGGTGTCGACGTCCTCGGCGCGCCACGGCACACCCAGCTCGGCGCAGATCCGCTCGACGTCCCGCTCCGCCGCGACGCACGCGGAGCAGCCCTGCCGGGTCATCACGGTCACTTCGTGGGCCATGGGGGAATCATCCCCGCAGCCGGACGCGGCGCAGCTTCCCGGTCGGCGAATGCGGCAGCCGCTCGGCGAACTCGACGGTGTGCGGCACCTTGTAGCCGGCCAGGTTCGCCGCGCAGTGCTCGACCACCTGCTGCTCGGACAGCGACGCCCCGGCGACCGGCACCACGACGGCCTTGACCGCCTCCCCGCTGCGCTCGTCGAGCACGCCGACCACGGCGGCCTCCGCCACCTCCGGCAGCTGCGCGATGACCTCCTCGACCTCGTGCGGGAACACGTTGAAGCCGTTGACGATGATCAGGTCGTTGGCGCGGTCGACCAGGTGCAGGTCGCCGTCGTTGTCCAGGAAACCCACGTCACCGGTGCGGAACCAGCCCTCGGCGTCCGGGCCGTGCGCGCCGTCCGGCCAGTAGCCGGAGAAGAGGTTCGCGCCGCGGACCGCGACCAGGCCGGTGCCGTCGCCGTCGTCGTCGAACACGTCGTCCGGGTCGTCCGGGTCCAGCGGCACCGGCTCGCCGTCGCCGTCCGGCCCGACCAGCCGGATCTCCACCCCGGGCAGCGGACGCCCGGTCGAGCCCGGCTTGGGGTAGCCGGTGACCAGCGTCGACGTCACCACCGGCGCGGTCTCGGTGAGCCCGTAGCCCTCGTACACGCCCAGCCCGGTCTTCTCCCGGATCGCGGCCAGGACCTTCGGGTGCAGCGGCGCCGCGCCCGACGTGAGCAGCCGGACCGTGGCCAGGCCCCGGCCCAGCTCGTCCCGGTCGAGCGCCGCCAGCTCGGCGTACATCGCGGGGACGCCGCCGATGACCGTGACCCGGTGGTCCGCGCACGCCCGCAGCGCCTGACGCGCGTCGAACCGCTCGGCCAGCACCGCCGTCGCGCCGACCGCGGTGGACAGCAGCAGGCCGGGGCCCAGTCCGTAGACGTGGAACAGCGGGATCGCGATCAGCACCCGGTCCGGGTGCCCGACCGGCTTCGGGTCCAGGCTCCCCAGCTGGTCGAGGTTGGCCAGCAGCGCGCGGTGCGACAGCATCACGCCGCGCGGCGGTCCGGTGGTGCCCGACGTGTAGGACAGCACGGCGATGTCCTCACCACCGCCGGTGGCGGGGAAAACCTCACCGGGGCCGATTTCCGGCCGCAGCACGGGCACGTCCGGCGTCCCGTCCTCGGGATCGCGGCTGATCACCAGGCACGCGCCGCTGTGCGTGAGGACGGTGTCCAGCTCCGGGCGCGGTGACAGCGGCGAGACCGGCACCGCGATCGCACCCGCCCGCGCGACACCGAACAGGGTGACCGCGAAGTCCGCCGAGGTGGGCAACCGCAGCAGGACGCGGTCGCCGGGCCCCACGCCCTGGCCGGTGAGCCGCCGCGCCAGGCCGGCCGCGGCGGCGTCCAGCTGCGACCAGGTCAGGCTGAGACCGGCCGCCGTGTCGATCACCGAGACCGCGTCCGGCCACTGCTCCGCGGCGCCGGAGAGCAGGTCGGCGATGTTGCCCGTGTGCATGAAATCAGTGTGGCATTCGCTCACCCGTCATGGGGAAGCTCGCCGATCGTCGCTCTTCCGAGACCACCACCACTACCTACTTCCGGGTAACTACCCGTATGCTGCTTCTCGCGTCTTCAGTGGTGGTGATCACTCGGGGTCGGACAGAGGAGTCGCCGTGACGAACTGGCTTGCCGCCCGCCCAGCGGGTCTGCACGTCGGCACGGTCGCCCGCGTGGACGAGGTGCCGGACGAGCAGGCGGGGCCGTGGGCCCTGGTGCGCGCCGCCCAGCAGGGCGACAACGCCGCCTTCGGCGTGCTCTACGACCAGTACGTGGACGTCGTGTACCGCTACGTGTACTTCCGCCTGAGCGACCGCGAGCTCGCCGAGGACATCACCAGCGAAACGTTCCTGCGCGCACTGCGCCGGATCTCGTCGGTCAGCTACCAGGGCCGCGACGTCGGCGCCTGGTTCATCACCATCGCCCGCAACATCGTGCTCGACCACCTCAAGTCCAGCCGGTACAAGCTCGAGGTCGTCACCGACGAGGTCGCCGACTCGGGCACCGCGGCCTTCACCGGCCAGACCGTCGCCGAGGCGGGGCCCGAACAGCAGGCCGTCACCAGCGCGACGCGGGACGCCCTGCTCACCGCGATCGCCGACCTGGGCGAGGACCAGCGGGAATGCATCGTGCTGCGGTTCATCCAGGGCCTGTCGCTGGCCGAGACCGCGCGGATCATGAAGCGCAACGAAGGGGCGATCAAGGCGCTCCAGCACCGCGCCGTGCGCAAGCTCGCACAGCTCCTGCCGGACGCGTGGCGCTGACCGCGTAACAACCGGACGGTTTGCGTCGTTGCAGGACATGTGGGCGAACCCGGGTGGACGGCGCGTGAGCTGGAGGTAATCTCCGGTCTGCGCGGGCTGGGGCGCACCGTCGAACCGGACGAGGACACCAAGGCGCGCATCCACCGGGACATCGAGCGGAAGCTGGAGAAGGAGCCGAGCCGGCGCCGCCGCGCGCTGGCGACGGTCCTCGCCGCCGCGGCCGCGCTGATCGTCTTCGCCGGCGGGGTCGGGCTGCTGCTCTCCCGCGGCTCCCTGCCCGGCGACCCGCTCTACGGCGTGAAGCGGGCGAGCGAGTCGGCCGAACTGCAGTTGACCTTCGACGAAGCGGCGCGCGGATCCAAGCACCTGCAGTTCGCGTCGAACCGCCTCGACGAGCTGGCCGCGATGGGGACACCCGGCGCCGACGCGTTCCTGACATCGTTGTCGGCGTTCGCCGCGGAGGCGAAGGCCGGAACGGCGCAGCTCACCGTGCTCGGCGTGCAGGGCGACACCGCCCGCCTCGGCCAGTTGCGGAGCTGGGTGCACGAGCAGAGCGGGAAGCTGAACGGCCTGCACGTGCCCGCCGGGGCGCAAGCCGGGTTCGCCGAGGCCGGCGCCCTGCTCGGGCGCATCGACGTGCGCGCGGTGAGCCTGCTGGACCGGCTCTCCTGTTACCGCATCACCAGCGGCGAGGCGGACGACCTCGGTGCCGTGCCGGCGGGTGGCGAGTGCGCCGAACCGCCGGACGCCGTCCTCGGCGCCCCGTCCGCGGAGCCGCGGCCGCCGGTGACCGGCCTGTCCCCCGCGCCCGTCGAGGTCGCCACGCCCCCCACGACGACCGGCAGCGCCACGCCCGTCGTGCCGCTGCCGACCAATCCCGTGCCGTCGTCGGGCACCGCCGGGACGCCGACGGCCCAGTGGCCGCCGATCAGCGCGCCGACCAGCCCGCGTCCCCCGGACACCTCGACCACCTCCCCGCCGCCGCTGATCTCGATCCCGCCGCTGATCCCCGGACTGCCCGGGATCGGCCTCGGCTGAGGTCAGTGCAGGAACTTGAGGCCGGCCACCCCGCCGACGACGAGTCCCAGGCACACCAGGCGGGCCGCGGTGGCGGGCTCGCCGAGGGCCACCATGCCGTAGACGGCGGTCCCGATCGCGCCGATGCCCACCCACACCGCGTACCCGGTGCCGATCGGGATCGTCCGCATGGCGTACGAGAGCCCGGCCATGCTGGCCGCCAGCGCGACGACGAACAGCACGCTCGGCAGCGGGCGGGTGAACCCCCGCGCGGCGTTGAGGGCCACCGCCCACGCGGTCTCGAGGAATCCGGACACGATCAGCACGACCCACGCCACGACACGCACCTCCGACGACGAAAACAGCCTGTTCCCCGTCGTCTTGTCCGGCCGGGTACGACGGCTCGTCCGGGGTGGCGCACCACCGGGGCCGAGGTTACCCCGCGCGGGGCCGACGTCCTGGTCAGCGGCGCCGGTAGGCCATCCCGGCGGCGACCGCGCCCGCCACGGCCCCGGCCCCCAGTACGGAGGGCACCCCGATCTTCGCCGCCTTCCGGCCGGTCCGGAAGTCGCGGATCTCCCAGCCGCGGGCGCGCGCGACCTCGCGCAGGCCGGCGTCCGGGTTGACCGCCACCGCCGTGCCGCACACCGACAGCATCGGGATGTCGTTCGACGAGTCCGAGTACGCGGTGCACCGGCGCAGGTTCAGGCCCTCCCGTGCGGCCAGCGCGCGCACCGCGTGCGCCTTGGCCCGCCCGTGCAGCAGGTCGCCGACCAGCCGTCCGGTGTAGACGCCGTCCACGTGCTCCGCGACCGTCCCCAGCGCCCCCGTCAGCCCGAGCCGTCGCGAGATGATCGCCGCCAGCTCGACCGGCGTCGCCGTCACCAGCCACACCCGCTGGCCCGCGTTGAGGTGCATCTCGGCCAGCGCGCGCGTGCCCGACCAGATCTTGTCGGCCATCAGCTCGTCGTAGATCTCCTCGCCGACCTGGTTCATCTCGGCGACCGTCTTGCCCGCGACGAACGACAGCGCCTGCTCGCGGCTGGACTGCACCCCGCTGTGCGACTCGCGCCCGCCGACCCGGAACTTGATCTGCTGCCACGCGAACCCGGCCAGATCGGAGGTCGTGAAGTACTTGCGCGCCGCCAGGCCGCGCGCGAAGTGGAAGATCGACGCGCCCATCATCATCGTGTTGTCGACGTCGAAGAACGCGGCGGCGGTCAGGTCGGGTGGGGCCGGGGGCAGGTCGAGCTGCGACTCCATGGCCACGGCGGCCTCCGCGGACGCCTCACCGGCCATCTCGGCGAGCCGTTCGCGCTCCGGGCCGTCACCCCTGCTACGCCACACGCACACCGCCTCCTGCACTTGTTCCTGGGGTCAGCGTAGCGAGCACGTGAGGGATCCGGATCAGGCGATCCCCACGAAGCGGGCGGGGTGTGGTTCCATCTCACGACTCGTCGCGATCCGGGGGAAACGCCATGTCAACCGTGCTCTTGGGCCTGGTCAGCCTGCCCGCCTACCTGCTCATGCTGTGGCCGCTCGTCGTCGCCGCGCGCCGGGTGCTGGGGGTGCGCATCGGGACGATCCGGGCGCTGCTCGGCGCGCTGGCGGGCTGGATCGTGGCCGGTTTCCTGGCCCAGCAGATCGTGCCCGTCACGCGCCATTCCGTCGCGATCTACCTCGGGTTCCTCGTGCCGCTCGCCGGGTGCGCGTTCCTGGCGACGCTGGTCTTCCTGTTCCTCGCCGAGATGGCCGTCCCCAGCGGCGGCGGGCTCGGCCTGATCGGGCGTGCCCAGTCGGTGCGACGCCGGGTCACCCGCGCCCGGCGGTACTCGCAGATCACGCGGATCGCGGTCAGGCACGGCATCGGGCCGTACCTGACCGGGCGGCGTGTCACCGACCAGGGGCGGCACGCCACGCTCGCCCGCTCGCTGCGGCGCGCACTCGAAGACGGCGGGGCGACGTTCGTCAAGCTCGGCCAGGTGCTGTCCACCCGGCCGGACGTGCTGCCGCAGGCGTTCGTCGACGAGCTGAGCCTGCTGCAGGACCGTGTCGCGCCGGTGCCGTTCGCCGAGGTCGAGCGCGAGCTGGAGGCCGAGCTGGGCCGCCCGCGGCGCGAGGTGTTCGCCGAGTTCGACCCGGAACCGCTCGGCGCGGCGTCGATCGCGCAGGTGTACCGCGCGCGGCTGCACAGCGGCGAGGACGTCGTGGTGAAGGTGCGCCGGCCCGGTATCGACCGGGTCGTGGAGCGCGACCTCGACATCGTGTTCCGGGTCGCGAACTCGCTGCAGGTGCGCGCGGAGTGGGCCCGGTCCCTGGGTGTGCTCGACCTCGCCGAGGGGTTCCGCGCCGCGCTGACCGAGGAGCTGGACTTCCGCGTCGAGGCCCGGAACCTGGCCGCGGTGGCCGCCGCCGAGACCGGTTCGGCCGTGACGCTGCCCGCCGTGCACGCGGACCTGTCCGGCGAGCGCGTCCTGGTGATGCGCCGCCTGGACGGCGTGCCGGTGCGCGAGGGCATCGGGGCGGTGCCCGCCGAGAAGCGCGCGACGCTCGCCCGCGGGCTCCTGGACTCGCTGCTCCGGCAGGTCCTGCTGCACGGCGTCTTCCACGCCGACCCGCACCCGGGCAACGTGCTGCTGCTCGGCGACGGCACGCTCGGCCTGCTCGACTTCGGCTCGGTCGGGCGTCTCGACTCGTCGCTGCGGGCCGGGCTGGCGGACCTGTTCGCCGCCGTCGACCGCGGTGATGCCGAAGGGCTGCGCGACGGGCTGCTGGAGATCGTGGACCGGCCGGACGAGATCGACGAGCAGCGCCTGGAGCGCGCGCTGGGTGCGTTGATGGCGAAGCACCTGTCGGACGGCCGGTCGCCGGACGCGAACATGTTCACCGATCTGTTCCGGGTGATCGCCGAGTTCCGGTTGTCGATCCCACCGGCGATCGCGGCGGTGTTCCGCGCGCTGGCCACGATGGAGGGGACCCTCGGCCTGCTGTCGCCGGGGTTCGACATCCTCGCCGCGTCGCGTTCGTTCGCCGGTTCGCTGGTCGGGGAACGCCTGCAGCCCGGTTCACTGCGCGGCGCGGCGACCGAGGAGCTGCTCACACTGCTGCCGGTGCTGCGCCGCCTGCCCCGCCGCGTGGACCGGCTCACCGCGGCGCTCGAGCACGGCCGGCTGAGCGTGAACGTCCGCACGTTCGCCGACGAGCGCGACCGGGCGGTGGTGTTCGGGATGCTGCACGAGGTGCTGCTGGCCCTCACCGGCGCGGCGACGGGCCTGATGGCCGTGCTGCTGCTGGCGAGCACCGGCGGCCCGCGCGTGCTGCCCGAGCTGACGCTGAACCAGGTGTTCGGCTACAACCTGCTGGTGATCAGCGCCCTGCTGGGCCTGCGCCTGCTGTTCGTGGTGTTCCGGGCCCAGCGCGGGAGACCGCGCTGACGCGGCGCCGGGCCGTGCCCTACCGGCGCCGCTGGTCGCGGGCGTTCCCGTGGCGGCTCTGTGTCCACCCGCCGGCGGGGATGCCGGTGATCGCGTTGACCAGTCGCAGCGTTCCGCCCACCACGCGGCCCACCGCGTACCCCATCCGCCTGATCAAGTCCATGCCACCATCGTGGCATGCGGGCGTCAGTCCTTGAACGGGCTACGCCGGTGCGCGAGCCGCCGGTACAGCGCCGTCTGGATGGACTCGCGCACCTGGTCGGTCAGCGAGAACACCAGCATCGGGTCGTCGAGGTCCTCCTCCGAGTAGGAGTCGGTGCGGATGGGCTCCCCGAACTCGATGTGCCACTTCGTCGGCAGCGGGATCGCGCCGAGCGGCCCGAGCAGCGGGAAGAAGGGTGTCACCGGGAGGTACGGCAACCCCAGCAGCCGGGCCAGCGGCTTCAGGTCGCCGATCTTCGGGTAGATCTCCTCCGCGCCGACGATCGAGCACGGGATGATCGGCACCCGCGTCCGCAGCGCCGCCGACACGAACCCACCGCGGCCGAACCGCTGCAGCCGGTACCGCGCCGAGAACGGCTTGCCGATGCCCTTGAAGCCCTCCGGCCACACGCCCACCAGCTCGCCCGAGCACAGCAGCCGCTCGGCGTCGGCCGCGCAGGCCAGCGTCTGGCCGGTCTTGCGCGCCAGCGCCCCCAGCAGCGGCGTCTGGAACACCAGGTCCGCGCCGAGCATCCGCAGGTGCCGGTGGTCCGGCGTCTCGTCGTGCACCGCGATCGCGGTCATCACCGCGTCCAGCGGCAACGTGCCGGAGTGGTTGCACACGATCAGCCCGCCACCCTCGGACGGCAGGTTCTGCACGCCGTGCGTGCTCACCCGGAAGTACTTCTCGTACAGCAGCCGCAACGGCGGCAGGACGAGGGTGTCGGTCAGCTCGCGGTCGAACCCGAACTCGTCGACCGCGTAGTGGCCGGTCAGCCGGTTGCGCAGGAACCCGAGCAGCCGCGCCACCGGGTCCGGGTCCGCCTGCGGGGCGGGCGTCTCCTCGGGCGGCGCGCTCTTCGCCGGGAACGCCACGACGGGAGCGTCGGCGGGAGTTTGCCCGGCCGTGGGCGGAACGTCCACCGGCTTCTCGCGGCCGGGTGCGTGGAGGGGGATGACCTGAGCTTCCACGCCGCTGGTCGTCACTGGTCTTGCCCCGCTTTCCTCTCTCTGGTCATCGGATTGCCGCCAGCAGCTTGCCGGCCGCACCGGCCAGCTGGTCACCGTCGAGCACGGGACGCAACCCGCGCCCGGTGACGTAGTCGTCGAAGGCCGCCTCGCTGGACCACCGCGGCCGGTAGCCGAACACCTCGGTCAGCCGGGTCGTGTCGACGACGCGCCCGTAGTTGAGCAGGCGCACCTGGTCCGGCGAGAAGTCCACCCTCGCGCCACGCAGCATCTTGGCCACCGTTCCCACCATGGCCCGCGGGACCGGCAGCTCGACCCGGCCCGCGCGCCGGATCGCTTGCGACAGTGTGAGTACCCCGTCGCCGCCGGCGTTGAACACGCCCGGCTTGTCCTCCAGGGTCGCCCGCTCCAGGATCGCCAGCGCGTCCGAGGAGTGGAGCAGCTGCAGCCGCGCGTCGTACCCGAGCACGGTCGGCACCACGGGGAGCGCGAAGTAGCGGGCCAGGACGGTGTCCACGTCCGGCCCGATGACGTTGGTGAAGCGGGTGGTGGTGATGGTGAGGTCCGGCCGGCGGCGGGCCAGGCCGCGCACGTAACCCTCCATCTCGACGGCGTCCTTGGCGTAGCCGCTGGAGGAGGCCGGGATGAGCTCGGAGTCCTCGGTGAAGACGGCCGGCGAGCGGGGCCCCGCGCCGTACACCGCGGCGGTGGACTTCACGACGAGCTTGCGCACCTTCGGCGCGCGCTGGCAGGCCGCGAGCAGGCGCATGGTGCCGATGACGTTGACTTCCTTGATCGCCGGGCGGCGGGCGGGGCCCGCCGGGTGCACGGTGGTCGAGCAGTGCACGACGGTGTCGACCCCGGCGGTGTCGATGACCTTCGCGATCAGCGGGTTGCGGATGTCGGCCCGGACGAACTCGGCGTGCCCGAGGCGCTGGAGGATCTTCCGGGGCGGCGGCGCGGTGTCGACGCCGATGACCCGCTCGAGGTCCGGGTTGTTGCCCAGCCGTACCAGCAGCCTGCCTCCGAGTTCGCCGCCGACCCCGGTGACCAGCACGACGTTGGACGCCATGAAACCCCCTGACAAGGGTGTGGGATGTGGTGTTCGCGGCAGTCGCCGATGCTACCCCGGAACCTGGCCCGAGTCAGGAGCCCTCACACGCTGTTAACCCAGGTCAGGGACTTTCGTACGGATCGCCCGAATGCGCGCGGCCCGCCCGGTGATCCGGACGGGCCGCGTGGGCAGTGGTGCACCGAGGGCTTACTTGCCCTGCTTGCGACGCTGCATCCGCGTCCGGCGCAGCAGCTTGCGGTGCTTCTTCTTGGACATGCGCTTGCGGCGCTTTTTGATCACCGAGCCCACGGGTGCTCCTTCACGGTTCGTCTTCTTCACACGCTGCCCAGCGCAACGTCCAAAGAGTTGAAGCGCTACAGGCACGAGCGGTCTTCAAGGTTACCGGGCGGGCCCGCGCGTGAGCGCGGGCCCCCGGCCTAGTGCGTTCTTCCGACGCCGCGGAGCGTCAACCCACGTCGAAGTAGGCGCTCTCCAGGTATTCGTGGACTGCCTTCTCGGGCACCCGGAACGACTTGCCGACGCGTACGGCCGGTAGCTCGCCCGAGTGCACGAGCCGGTAGACGGTCATCTTGGAGACCCGCATCAGCGTGGCCACCTCGGCGACCGTCAGGAACTGGACCTGCCCGACTGCGGGCACGTCCTTGTTGTTCGACGGCATACGTCACCGTGCCCTTCGACACGTGTCGTGCCGCTCGGCTTCCCCACCGGGCGGTACCGACACGCACGTGCTTCACCCTTGAGGGTAGCGGGACACCTGGGACCAATGCGACGGCCGGCCGGTACTTTCCCGCGAAAGTGCCCGGACGGTGGCGTCCGTTCGGCCTAGTCAGGGGCGGTGCGCAGGCCTTATTCGTGCGCCTTGCCGAGTTCCACGGAACGGTCCCGCGCGGCCTCGATGGCGGCCAGCAGCGCGGCCCGGACGCCGTGCTTCTCCAGTTCCCGGATGGCGTTGATCGTGGTGCCGGCGGGCGAGGTGACGGCCTCGCGGAGGATGACCGGGTGCTCGGAGGTCTCGGCGAGCATCTTCGCCGCACCCACGGCGGACTGGATGATCAGCTTCTCGGCCACCGCGCGCGGCAGGCCGAGCAGGATGCCGGCGTCGATCATGGCCTCGACCAGGAAGAAGAAGTACGCCGGACCGGACCCGGACAGCGCGGTGACCGCGTCCTGCTGCGACTCGGGCACCTCGACGACCTCCCCGACGGTCGCCAGCATCTCCTTCACCAGCGCGACGTGCTCGGGGGTCGCGTACCTGCCGGGCGACACGGCGCTCATGGCCTCGCCGACGACCATCGGCGTGTTCGGCATCACCCGCACGACCGGTACGCCGTCGGGCAGCCGCCGCTCGTACAGGCTGGTGGGCAGCCCCGCGCACAGCGACACGACCAGGGAGCCCGGCCCCACCAGGGGCGCCAGCTCGGCCAGCACGGGCTCGATGTCCTGCGGCTTGACCGCGACGACCAGCACGTCGGCCCGTTTGGCCGCCTCACCGACCTCGACCCCGGCGATGCCGTACCGCTCGGTCAGCTCCGCGGCGCGCTCCGGGTGCCGCTCGGTGAACAGCAGCTCCTCCGGGCCGCGACCGCCCTGCAGCAGGCCCGCCAGCAGCGCCTCACCGATCTTTCCCGCACCCAGAACCGCAGTCACCGTCATGCCACCAGCGTGCCAAAGCGCTCCGGGCCCCACTTCGGGAGGGGCGTCAGGGCGCGGGCGCCAGTGCCAGCTGCCTGGCCTGGCAGACGAGCCGTCCGGCCGAGTCGATCACCGTGGCGTCCGAGTCGAACCACGACTCCTGCACGGTGCGGCAGTCGACCTGCACCCGCAGCCAGCCCGGCGCCGGGCGGGCCCGCACGAGGGCCGTCATCTGGGTCGTCGGCGCCCAGCCGAGCCGTCCCAGGTTGAACACCACGGGCGGGTTGATGTCGGCCGCGAGCAGGGCGAAGTAGGGGTCCGGCAGGGAGTGGCGCGGCTTGACCCACAACCGGAGCCGGGGCGGGTCGCCGTGGCGGCCGGCCAGGTAGCCCGCCGTCGCCGGATCGATCCGCACCTCGCAGCCCTTGGACAGGTTGAACGCGCCCTCCGAAGTTTCGCCGGTCAGGTGGATCGCCCGCGGCGGTGGCTCGGCCGGCATCTGGGGCAGGTCGGTCCACTCGGCGCGGCGGGCGGGCAGCCGCCCGGCGGTGACCATCGCCTCGACGCAGCTGCGCCCGCGCTGCTCCAGGCGCACCGACACGACCGTCGCGCGGCGGCCCACCTTGCGGATGTCCGTGCGCAGCAGGGCCGGGCCGACCGCGGGTGGGCGCAGGAACTCGGCGCTCACCGCGAGCGGGTCGGTCGAGGGTTCACCGCGCTCGGTCAGGATCGCCAGCGCGGCGCGGGCGATCAACGCCATCAGGAACCCCCCGTGCGGGTGGCCACCGATGGACCACTCGTGCCGCAGGTCCGCGGTCAGCGTGCCGTCTCCCAGCGACCGGACCGCGCAGGCCACCTCGAAGGCCCTGGGGTCCGGTACCTCCACCGCGCTCACGAACGGCTGACCAGCGCGCGGAGGAAGAAGGCCAGGTTCGCGGGCCGTTCGGCCAGCCGCCGCATCAGGTAGGCGTACCAGTGCTCCCCGAAGGGCACGTAAACCCGCACTGTCTCCCCCTCGGCGGCCAGGCGCCGCTGCTCGTCGGGCCGCACGCCGTACAGCATCTGGTACTCGTAACTGCCCTGCTTGCGGCCGTACCAGCGGGCGCGTTCGGCGAGGATCGCGATCAACCGCGGGTCGTGGGTGGCGAACATCGGGTAACCGTCACCGGCCAGCAGCAGGTTCGCGCAGCGGACATACCCGAGGTCGACCTCGTGGGCGCGCGAGAACGCCACGTCGTCCGGCTCGGCGTAGGCGCCCTTGCACAACCGGATGCGCGAGTCCGCCACCGCGAGCGCCCGCACGTCGTCCTCGGTGCGCCGCAGGTAGGCCTGGACCACCCCGCCCACCCACGGCCAGGTGCGGCGCAGCTCGGTGAGGGCGCGCAGGGTCGCATCGGTGGTGGTGTGGTCCTCCATGTCGAGCGTGACGGTGGTGCCGCACTGCTCGGCCGCCGCGCACACCCGGTAGGCGTTGTCCAGGGCGAGCCGCTCGTCGAGCCGCAGGCCGAGCGCGGACAGCTTGACGCTCACCTCGACCCGTGCGGACAGGCCCTCGTCGTAGAGCCGGTCCAGCAGCGCCAGGTAGGTCTGCACGGTCCCCTCGGCGTGGCCCGGCTCGGTCACGTCCTCGCCGAGGTGGTCGAGCGTCACCCAGAGCCCGTCGTCCACCAGCCGCCCCACGCAGGTGACCGCGTCGGCCACCGTGCGCCCGGCGACGAATCGCTCGACGACCCCGGAGGTTCCCGGCGTGGTCGCCACGAGGTTTCGGACCACCTCGCTTCCGGCGGCGGCGAGGATCAGCGAGCGCAGCGGGTTCACGACAGAAACTTTACGTGTTCATCTATCGGAAGCCCATGATCCGCCGCGGCGCGGGACGAACAAAGTTGATCTTGTAACGACCGTCACTGGCCCAGGTGGAAGCGGGCGAACAGCAGGGCTTCGGCCAGATCGCGGGCGCGGTCCGCCGCGCTCACCGCCCGGCGCGTGTTGACCTCGAGAACCACCTGTCCGGTGAACGAGGCCGCGACCAGCTTCTCCAGGAGCTCGGCGCACGGCTGTGTGCCGCGGCCCGGGACGAGGTGCTCGTCCTTCGGGACACCCGTCCCGTCGGCCAGGTGCACGTGGGTGAGCCCGGGTCCCATCCGGTCGGCGAGGTCCATCGCGTCCATGCCCGCCGCCGCGCTGTGCGACAGGTCGAGCGTGTAGTGGCGGTACCCGACCTCCGTGGGGTCGATCGACGGCCGGAACGCCGACACGCGCGCGTCGCGGCGGCCACCCGGCGGCCGGACCTTGAACATGTTCTCGACCGCGATCTCGACGCCGGTCTCGTCCTCCAGCTCGGCCACCAGGTCGGCGAACATGTCGCCGTAGCGGCGCTGCCACCGGAACGGCGGGTGCACGACGACCGTGCGCGCGTCCAGCTCGATGGCCGCCTCGACGCTGCGCCGGAGCCGGACCACGGGGTCGGGCGACCACACCCGCTGCGTGATCAGCAGCGACGGCGAGTGCACGGACAGCACCCGCACGCCGGTTTCCCGGGACAACCGCCGCAGCGCGCCGACGTCCTGGCTGAGCGGGTCGACCCAGACCATCACCTCGACGCCGTCGTAGCCCAGCCGGTGGGCCAGCTCGAACCCGGCGCCGGCCCGCAACGGCCAGACCGACGCGGTGGACAGACCGATCGGTACAGGCACGCTCGCACTACCTCGACAACAACAGCAACGCCGCGGGCGAGACGGTCACCACGAGACCGACCAGCACCGCGAGCACGGTGGTCTGGATGTCGTCCGCGCGGCGGATGCGCCGCACGATCCACACCAGCCCGACGATCACGACCAGCGCGGCGATCAGCGCCGCGGCCGGGATCTGGCCCCACAGCCAGTTGAAGCCGAGCCACACCGCGGCACCACCGACGACACCGGCGGCGAGCTGGCCCGCCATCGACAGCCACTGCTTCGCCGGCGACGGCTCGGTGTCCCGGCCGGCCTTCGTCCCGGCGGGCTCGGCGTCGGCGTCCTCGGGCTCGTCCTCGTAGTCGAACGACTCCCCGGCGGCCTCCTCGGCGGGGCCGAAGTCGCCGAACTCGTCGACGTCGTTGTCCTCGTCGGCGAACGGGTCGTGGAACCCGGTGGCCTCGAGGTCGGGCTCGTCCTGCTGCGGCGGGCGGCCCGGCGCGAACGGCGGCGGGGACGCGAACCCGGACGGGTGCTCGCCCGCGGCCGGCACCGGCGGCATGATGCCGACCTCGGTGTCCTCGTTCTGGACCTCGTCGCGGCGGCGGCGCCACCGCTGCAGCCCCGCGGGCGGGGCGGCCAGGCCGGCGGGCGGACCGTCGGGAAGCGGGTCCGCCGGCGGCGTGACCTCGCCGACCGGCTCGAACTGTTCCGTGCTGGGGTCCGGCGGCGGGGTGACCCGCGCCGGGGCGCGCCGGGGACGGCGCGGCGGCGGGAAGGTCCCGGTGGCGCGGCCGCCGGTGGGCGGCACGTCCGGGTCGACCGGCGCGTCGAGGCCGTCCAGACGGGCGGACAGCCCGGTCGCGGTCTCCTCGGCCGGCCGGCGGCGCAACGGCGGTGGGGCCGCGTCCGCGGGCGGCGGCACCGGCAGCGCACCCGACTCCTGCGGCGGCAGCGGCAGTGCGCCCGACTCCTGGGGCGGGCGGCGCAGGAAGCCCGAGTCCTGCGGGTGCGGGCGCCGCAGCGGCATCGACTCTTGCGGCGGGGGCGGCAGGGCGCCGGTGTTCGGGCGCGCGAACCCGCCCGAGTCCTGCTGGCCGCGGCGCGGCAGCACGCCGTTGTCGGGCCGGGGCATCGCGGGCGGGCCCTGCTGACCCGGCGCCTCGGGCGGCACCGGCCGCGGGAGGGCCGCCGAGCTCTGCTGGCCCGGGTTCTCCGGCGGCGGGACCGGCCGCGGCATGGCCGCGGAGCTCTGCTGACCAGGGGGAACGGCCGGGGGTACGGGCGGACCGGGGGGCACCGGCGGCGGGCCGGGCTCCGGGCGGCGGAACCCGCCCGAGTCCTGGCGACCCGGCGAGTCGGGCATCGCACGACGTCCGCCGTTGCGGCCGGCCGGCGGCGCACCGTTCGCGGGCGGCGGCGCACCGTTGGCGCGCACCCGGTCGATGATCGCCTGCGGACCGGTCTCCGTGACGTCACGGGCCCGGCGCGGGCCGTCGTTCTCCTCCGGCGCCACGTCCTCGTCGTCGGCCGCGCGCCGGCGACGCCGCCGGCCCTCGATGTTCCCGCCGTGCAGGGCGAGCAGCTCGGCGACGGTCTTCTGCGAGCGGTCTTCCCGGCTCTCTCGGCTCATCGTGTCATCCCAACCAGCGCGTAGGGCCACAAGACGCGGGCTCGTGTACCGCACACGCCCACCACCGCCTTACGCATCCTTCCGCCTTTCACCGTGCCTGATCGAGCTCACCGAGGTCCAGCCGGTTGCTGTCACCGGTGGTTTTGCCGCGGCGAACAGTCGCCTCGTCACCGTTGGAGTGATCGAGTCGCCGCAGGATGACGCCCTCTCGCAGCGCCCAGGGACAGATCTCCAGTTCTTCCAGCGACAACGCCCGCATCGCAGCCTGGGCCACCAGGGCGCCCCCGGCCAGCTGGTGCGCCCGGCTCGCGCTGACCCCCTCCAGTTCGGCGAGGTCGGCCGCCTCCATCCGGGAGATGAACGCGATGAGCTGCCGCAGTGCGGTTTGGGACAGGGTACGGCGTACCCGGGGACCGGCTGCGGAGGGAGCCGCCCCGGTCAGCCTGGCCAGCGAGCGGAAGGTCTTCGAGGTCGCCACCACACGGTCCGGCGTGCCCAGCTTGGCGACCCGTTTCGCCAGCGGGGCCAGCTGGTCCTCCAGCCACGCCGAGGTCGCCACCAGCTCGGACCGGGTCGGCGGGTCGTGGGCGAACCGGGTGCGCGTGATGCGGCCGGCGCCGAGCGGCAGTGACTCGGCGAGCTCCGGCTCCTCGTCGATGCCCATCGCGACTTCCAGCGAACCGCCCCCGATGTCGAGCACGAGCAACCGGCCCGCCGACCAGCCGAACCAGCGGCGGACCGCGAGGAAAGTCAACCGCGCCTCGTCAACCCCGGACAGCACGGTCAGGTCGACACCGGTCTCGTCGGCGACCTTCCGCAGCACGTCGTTGCCGTTGTCGGCGTCGCGCACCGCCGAGGTGGCGAACGCCATCAGCTCCTCGCAGCCGAGCTTCGCGGCGGCGGCCTTCGCGCTCTCGACGGCCTCGAGCAGCGCCTGGGCACCCTGCTTGGAGAGGTGGTTGTTCCTGGTGATCTGCTCGGCCAGCCGCAGCACGGTCTTCTCGGAGTGCATCGGCGTCGGGTGCGCACCACGGTGCGCGTCCACCACCAGCAGGTGGACGGTGTTCGAACCGACGTCGAGGACCCCTAGGCGCACAAAGCCCTACGGTACCGGGCCACCTCGTGTGCGGCCGCAAAGTGCCGGATTGGCCACCTCTGCTTGTCAGGACTCGAACTTGTACCCCAGACCGCGCACGGTGACCAGGTGGCGCGGCGAGCCGGGGTCGGGCTCGATCTTCGAGCGCAGCCGCTTGACGTGGACGTCGAGCGTCTTGGTGTCGCCGACGTAGTCCGCGCCCCACACCCGGTCGATCAGCTGGCCGCGGGTGAGCACCCGGCCCACGTTGCGCAGCAGGTACTCGAGCAGGTCGAACTCCTTGAGCGGCAACGACACCTCGTCGCCGTCGACCGTGACCACGTGCCGCTCGACGTCCATCCGCACCGGGCCGGCCGCCAGCACCAGCGGCGCCAGCTCGCCGTCGCCGCCGGTCTCCCCGCCGCGGCGCAGGACCGCGCGGATGCGCGCGATCAGCTCACGCGCCGAGTACGGCTTGGTGACGTAGTCGTCGGCGCCCAGCTCGAGCCCCACGACCTTGTCGATCTCGCTGTCCCGCGCGGTCACCATGATCACCGGCACGGCCGAGCGCTGCCGCAGCTGCTTGCAGACGTCGGTGCCGCTCATGCCCGGGAGCATGAGGTCGAGCAGGACGATGTCGGCGCCGTTGCGGTCGAACTCGTCCAGGGCCTGCTGGCCGGTGGTGGCGACCGCGGCCGTGAAACCCTCCTTGCGGAGCAGGAAGGCCAACGGGTCGGCGAACGACTCCTCGTCCTCGACGATGAGCACTCTCGTCACTACTTTCCTCCCTGGGTCCGGCCGTCCTTGGCGGCGGTCACGAGCCGCGACAGCTGCGTGGGGGTGTGTTTGTCGCGGGCTTCGGGGGTTCCGTCCCCGTTGCGCCCGGACTGGTGCATCGGGATCCGCAGTGTGAACGTCGATCCCGTGCCCGGCCTGCTCCACAGCTTCACCTCGCCACCGTGGTTGGCGGCGACGTGCTTGACGATGGCCAGGCCGAGTCCCGTTCCGCCGGTGGCGCGCGAGCGCGCCTTGTCCGCGCGGTAGAAGCGTTCGAAGACGCGCTGCTGGTCCTCCTCGGCGATGCCGATGCCGCGGTCGGTCACGGCGATCTCGACCAGGCCGCCGGACAGCCGGCGGCTGATCGACACCGGGCTGCCCGGCGAGGAGTAGTTGACGGCGTTGTCGAGCAGGTTCGACAACGCCGTCACCAGGAGCGTCCGGTCGCCCTCGACGAGCAGGCCGCTCGGCTCGTCGGTGGTGATCTCGATTTCGCGCGATTCGGCGGAGAGCCGGGTGCGGCCCAGCGCCTCGCGCACCACCGCATCGACCTCGACCACGTTCAGGTCGGGCAGCCGCTCGGCGCCCTGCAGGCGCGACAGCGCGATGAGCTCGCTGACCAGCGTGCCCAGTCGGGTCGACTCGTGCAGGATCTTGCCGCCGAAGCGGCGCACCTCCTCGACGTCCTCGGCCGCGTCCAGCACCGCCTCGGCGAGCAGCGCGATCGCGCCGACCGGCGTCTTCAGCTCGTGGCTGACGTTGGCGACGAAATCGCGCCGGACGGCCTCCAGCCGGGCCGCCTCCGAGTGGTCGACCGCCTCGACGACCGTGAACCCCTCGCCCAGCGGCCGGATCTCGGCGACCACGGCCTCCGGCTGGCGGCCGCGGGCCTCCAGCGGCGACAGGTCGATCTCGATCGCGTCGCCGGTCTCCTCGACCTGCTCGGCCGCGACCCGCGCGCGCGGGTCGGCACGATTGGCCTGCACCAGTCCGAGCGCCTCGGCGCGACGGTTGAACAGCACCAGGTCGCCGAAGCGGTTGAGCACCAGGATGCCGTTGTTCGACGAGCGCACCAGCCGGAGCAGCAGTTCGGCGACGGTGGGACCGGACGGCCGCCGCTGAGCCCGCCGTTTCCGCACCTGCGGAACGAGGAAACCGGCGACCAGGCCGACCAGCAGACAGCCGACGGCCAGCAGGACCGCACCGGGCGCACTCACGGGTGAATCGTAAGCATGGAGGTGACCGTTTGGCCTAGTCCTGGCTGCCTTCTCGTGATTGCCGTGACACCTTCACGCCCCGTGTTCGCACCCGGTTCAACCTGCGTTTACTCACCCAGCGCCGGCCCGTGACCGTTCACCCCGTCGAGACGCGCGAGCTCCTCTTCGGACAGCCGCAGCGATCCGGCGGCGATGTTCTCCTCGAGGTGGCCGACGCTGCCCGTGCCCGGGATGGCGAGCACGTTCGGACCCTGGTGGAGGGTCCACGCGAGCCGCACCTGCGCCGGGCTGACGCCGTGGTCCCGCGCGATCGCCGCCACCGTCTCGTCCTCGGCGCCGCTGGCGATGGCGAAGAACGGCACGAACGCGACCTTCTGCTCGGCGCAGAGGCGGACGAAGTCGTCGTCCTCGCGGCGCGCGGTGAGGCCGTACTGGTTCTGCACGCACACCACCGGGGCGATGTCCTGCGCCTCGGCCAGGTGCTCCGGGGTGACGTTGGAGATGCCCAGGTGCCGGATCAGGCCCTTCTGCCGCAGCTCGGCGAGCGCGCCGAACCGGTCGGCGAGCGACCCGGAGCCGCGGTCCAGCGTCGCGCCGATGCGCAGGTTGACGACGTCCAGGTGGTCGCGGCCGAGCTGGCGGATGTTCTCCTCGACCTGCAGGCGCAGCTGCTCGGGCCGGGCCTCCGGCAGGACCTCGCCGTCGGGCCCGCGCACGGGACCGACCTTCGTGGTGATCACCAGGTCGTCGGGGTAGGGGTTGAGCGCGGTGCTGATCAGCTCGTTGACCGAGCGCAGCGGCGAGAAGTAGAAGGCGGCGGTGTCGATGTGGTTGACGCCCAGCTCGACGGCGCGGCGCAGGACGGCGATGGCCTGGTCGCGGTCGATCCGGCCGCCACCGGAGATGGCCAGCCGCATCGCGCCGTAGCCCATGCGGTTCACGGTGAGGTCGCCCAGCTGCCAGGTGCCGGCCGCGCCGGCGTTGATCGTTTCGGTCATGACTCCAGGTTGGTCCGGTCCGCTCGGCTCGTCCGCGATTGGCAACTTGCTGCCACACTGGTCGTCATGGAGTCTGCGGGCGTCCTGATCAGGGGCGAAACCGAGTTGTTCGCGCGGACGGCCCACCTGTTCGCGTCGGCGCGGGAGGTCTTCTGCGCGGCCAACGACCTGCACACGTGGGCGGCCGCGCACCAGGTGCCCACGGGCCGGCAGGACATGACCGGCCGGACCGTGCGGAAGCTGTACCGGCCCGCGTCGCTGCTGCAGGCCGGCGGCGTGGCGCACCTGCGCGAGCGGGAACGGCTGGGCGCCCGGATCCGGATCACGCGGGACGAGATCAACGAGACGATCGTGCTCGACCAGAAGGTCGCGATCCTCGCCGCCGACGTCGTGGGCGTGGACCGCGGCTACTCGGTGATCACCAGCCCCGAGGTGATCAGCAGCGTCACGTCGCTGTTCAACGCGGCCTGGCGCGCGGGCACCGACCTGGCTGTGTACGACGCCGGGTTCGCCGAGCTGCGCGCGCTGGCCCCGCGGATCCTCGACGAGCTGGCGACCGGTTCGAAGGACGAGACGGCGGCGCGAGCGCTGGGGCTGAGCGTGCGCACCTACCGGCGGCGGGTCGCCGAACTGATGTCCGCACTCGGCGCGACGTCCCGCTTCCAGGCCGGGGTTCGGGCGCGGGAACTAGGACTGGTCTAGCGCCTCGAGGTGGTTGCGGAGCACGGCCAGCGTCGCGTCGGCGGGCCACAGGTCCGGATGCAGCACCCCGCCCAGGCTCAGGCCGTCCAGCAACGCCGTCAACCGCACGACCTCGGCGTCGAGATCGGGCAGGTCGAGCGCGGTCAGGGCGCGGCGGACCAGTGCGCGGGTGCCGAGCGCCGACTCGCGGGCGAGGTCCGCCAGGCCCGGGTCGGTGCGCGCCGCGCCGGCGAACTCGAGGAACACCGTCACCTCCGCGCGCCGGACGTCGTCGAGCGGCAGCAGCTCGGCGAGCAGCTCGACCCGCTTCGCGCGGCGCTCGGCGGCGGACAACGCGCCGACGTCGCCGAGAGATTCGACCTTGGCGGTCAGGCGTGCGGACACCCGGTCGATCACGGACCGCATCGCGAAGCGCATCAGGTCGGCCTGGTTGTCGAAGTAGTGCCGCACCGAGCCGACGTTCAACCCGGCCTCCACCGCGACGGTCCGCAGCGACACCCGATGCAGCCCCTCGCGCACGGCCAGCCGGAACAGGGCGTCGGCGACCTCGGCGCGACGGCTGTCCGCATCCACCACCTTCGGCACCTGGTCTTTGTATCACAGTTGTGCTAACTTCGATTTATCACAAGTGGGATATAAAGGAGGGGGCAGGTCATGGAAACGGTGCTCACCGTGCTGTTGGTGCGGTTCGCCCTGATCGCGGCCGTGGTGGTGGCGATCGCCCTGGTTGCGTTCGCGGTCGTGCTCGTGCTGCACCGGCGGGGCCGGGGTGATCAGGCGCGGCGGGTGGCGCGGACCGCGGCGGAGCTCGCCACGCGGCAGATCGCGAACCGGCGTCGCCGATGAGCGCCGGGGTGGTGCACCACCTGCTCGCCGACCTGGTGATCAAGGGGGCGATCGCGCTCGGCGCGGTCGTGGTGTTCGTAGCCGGCGCGGTGGTGCTGTGGCGGCGGATCGGCCGTTGAGTGCGCGGAAGCCCGGCTCCCCGGGGGGAGCCGGGCTTCCGGGGTTACGTCAGCGGCCCTGGTTGGCGACCGCGGCGGCGGCCTCCTCGGCGGCCTTCGGGTCGAGGTAGGTACCGCCGGGGGTCACCGGCTCGAGGTTGTCGTCGAGGTCGTAGCGCAGGGGGATCCCGGTCGGGATGTTGAGGCCGGCGATGTCCTCGTCGGAGATGCCGTCGAGGTGCTTGACCAGGGCGCGCAGCGAGTTGCCGTGCGCGGCGACGAGCACGGTCTTGCCCGCGCGCAGGTCGGGGACGATCGCCGAGTCCCAGTACGGCAGGAGCCGGGCGACGACGTCCTTGAGGCACTCGGTGAGCGGCGCGTCGGGCCCGTAGCGGGGGTCGGTGTCCTGGCTGAACTCGCTGCCACGCTCGATCGGGGGCGGCGGCACGTCGTACGAGCGGCGCCAGAGCATGAACTGCTCCTCGCCGAACTCGTCGCGCACCTGCTTCTTGTTCTTGCCCTGGAGCGCGCCGTAGTGCCGCTCGTTGAGCCGCCAGTCGCGGCGCACGTCGATCCAGTGCCGGTCGGCGACGTCGAGCGCGATGTTGGCGGTGGAGATCGCGCGGCGCAGCAGCGACGTGTGGACGACGTCCGGCAGCAGCCCCGCCTCCGCGAGCAGCTCACCACCCTTGCGGGCCTCCTGCTGCCCGAGCTCGGACAGGGGCACGTCGACCCAGCCGGTGAACAGGTTCTCGGCGTTCCAGGTGCTCTGCCCGTGGCGGAGCAGCACCAGCGTCCCAAGTTCGGCCATGGTTGACAGCCTGCCACGTCACCGCGCGCGACCGGGCAACGCCCCAGGTCGCAGCCCCTCTACACACAGTGTGTTACCACCCGGTAGGTGACGCAGCGCCGACTCTTTCGCTGATTGAACACCGCTGAGGAAAGTGACACTTGCTGCATACGGTTAACACAGACAGTGAGAATCACTCGAACGGAGTAACCAGTAGTCTTGTGATTACTGGTGGACATCTGACAAGTTGGCTTACGTCCCGCTCGGCTGGAATTCCACGCACTCCCCAGCCGGACGCGGGGTACGACCGCAGCCTGTCTCCCCCTGCCGGGCTGCGGCCCCGCCGGCCCCGTTGGCACTCCCCCTCGCCACCGGGTCCAGAAGCGGCGGGAGCGTTCGCGGGGCGGCTTGAGTTCGCGACTCCCCCTCCCTCAAGCCGCTCCGCCCGCTCTTCCGGCGCGCTCGCTGCGCTCGCCGCCGGGCGGGCGTTCGCCGATTGTCTTTGGGGGGCGACCCCCCAAACCCCCACGGTGCGAGCTTCTCGCCTTGGCGGGCGCTGGGCGCGACGGTTTTGAACCAGCGCCGGTGCTTGTCAGTCGTCCGTCAAACTGCCGGGTTCGTGGGTCTGCTCCGGCTCGATGAGGTGCTTGAACGCCTGCAGGTTCGCCAGGCTCTCGCCCCGGCTCACGCGCCAGTCCCATTCCCGCTTGATGGACGTCGCGAAGCCCAGCTCGAGAATGGTGTTGAAGTCGCCGTCCGCGGCTTCCAGGACCTGCCCGAGGATCTTGTCCAGCTCCTCCTCGGTCACCGTGTCCAGCCCGAAGCGCCCGACCAGGTAGATGTCCCCGAGCGCGTCCACCGTGTAGTGCACGCCGTAGAGCTTCGCGTTGCGGCGCAGCAGGAAGCGGTACACCTGCTCGTGGTTCTCGTCCGGCCGGCGGCACACGAACGCCTCCACCGCGAAGGCGTGCTCCCGCTCGATCAGCCAGCAGTTGGTCTGCAGCTTCTTCGTGCCGGGCAAGGTGACGAAGTACTTGCCCTCGTCCTTGCGGTCGTAGGACAACCCGGCCTGGTCCAGCGCAGACCGGACGACCTTGTCGATCGTCATACCGCGACCTCCTCGTGCAGCGCGGCCAGCGTGCGGGAGGCCGCCGCGTACGTGTCCAGCAGGGCGTCCGTGGTGCGCGCCCACGAGAACCGCCGCGCGTGGACCAGCGCGTTCTCCGCCAGCTCCGCCCGCCGCTCCGGCCGCAGCGCCACACTGGCCAGCGCGCCGGCCCAGTCCCGCGCCCCGTGCGAGGGCACCAGCAGCCCGGACACGCCGTGTGCGACCGCCACCGGCAGACCCCCGACCTCGGCCGCCACCACCGGCGTCCCGCAGGCCTGGGCCTCCAGCGCGACCAGCCCGAACGACTCGTTGTAGCTCGGCACCGCCACCACGTCCGCGGCGCGGTACACCTCCGCCAGCCGCTCGCCGGGCTGTGGCGGCAGGAACCGCACCACGTCCTGGATACCCAGCGACACCGCGAGTTCACGCAGAGCCTGCGGCTGCTCCAGACCCGTCCCGGACGGACCACCGACGACCAGCACGACGAGCCGCCTCCGCAGCTCCGGCTGCCGCTCCAGCAGGTACGCCGCCGCGTGCAGCAGCACGTCCGGCGCCTTCAACGGCTGGATCCGGCCGGCGAACGCCAGCACCACCGCATCCCGTGGCAACCCCAGCCGACGGCGGGCACCGGCCTGTGAACCGGGCACGAACCGGTCCAGGTCCACGCCCGGCGCGACCGTGTGCACCCGCTCCGGGTCCGCGCGGTACAGGTCCACCAGCTGCCGCGCCTCGACCGGGGTGTTCGCGACCAGCCGGTCGGACTCCGCGACCACCTGCTCCTCGCCGATGACGCGCGTCCGCGGCTCCGGCTTGTCGCCCTCGGCGAGCGCGGCGTTCTTGACCTTCGCCAGCGTGTGCGCGGTGTGCACCAGCGGCACGCCCCACCGGTCCCGCGCGAGCCACCCCACCTGGCCGGACAGCCAGTAGTGCGAGTGGATCAGGTCGTAGTAGCCCGGCTCGTGGAAGGCCTCGGCCCGCAGCACGCCGGAGGTGAACGCGCACAGCTGGGCCGGCAGCTCGTCGCGGCCGAGCGGCTCGAACGGGCCCGCCGGGATGTGCCGCACCAGCACGCCGGGCGCCAGCTCGGCGACGGGCGGCTGCTCGGACGAGGTCGCGCGCGTGAACACCTCGACGGCGATCCCGCGCCGCGCCATCTCGACCGCGGTGTGCGTGATGTAGACGTTCATCCCGCCGGCGTCACCGGTGCCGGGTTGTTCCAGGGGCGACGTGTGCACCGACAGCACCGCGACCCTGCGCGGCCAGATCGTCTGCGTCCGTCGTGATCCGCGCAGCGAGATCGTCACCTGGTCCACTCCCGTGTCAGTCTCTGTCCGCTTCAGGGCGGAGCCCGTGAACGACAACGCTCACGGGCCCCCGACATCTTCCCAGCGGTGCGAGACCGTCACAGCGCGGACTTGGCCTGCCAGGCGCTCCAGCTGACGAGCCAGTCCATGACGTCGGAGTTGACGACCGGCCCGAGCTTCGACCCGGTGATCTCCACGGGGTCGCCGATGAGGGCCGAGTCGAAGTAGTCCTTCGCGTCGGCTTCCAGCAGGTTGACGCAGCCGTGCGAGCTGTTGACCCGGCCGATGTTGGCCGCGTTGTCCTGGTTTTCGTGGATGAACTCGCCGTGGTTGGAGATCCGGCACGCCCACTTCTTGTTGACGTTGGTGTAGCCGTAGCGCGCGTTGTCGAAGATCGCGCTCGGCTCCTTCGTCATGATGATGTAGGTGCCGTTGGGTGTGTTCAGGTTCACGTCCGAGTCCTTGCCGTTGCTGCACGGGTAGCTCTTGGCGAGGGTCCCGCCCCGGTACACGTTCATCCTGTGGTCCGGGGTGTGGATCTTGACGACCTGGTTGCGGCCGATCTTGAACTCGGTGGTGACGTCGGCCCGCGGGTAGGCGCCGCCGCCGAGGTCCGTCCCGTACAGCTTCGCCTCGACCTTGACGGTGGTGTTGGCCGGCCAGTACTCCTTCGGCCGCCAGTCGACCTGCTGGTCGGACAGCCATCCCCAGGAGCCCTCGACCTCGGTCGACGTCTCGATCTTGAGCGCCTTCTCGACCGCGGCCTTGTTCTTCACGGCGCTGGTGAACTTGACGCTGACCGGCATCGCGACGCCGACCGTCGCGTCGTCGGCCGGGTTGAGGGTGACCCGGACGGTCGAGGCCGGCTTCAGGGTGGTGAAGCTGCCGGTCAGGGTGACCGGCTTGCCGTCGGTGCCCGTCGCCGACGCGTTGTAGGTGTAGGTCTTGTCGTAGCCGAGGGTCTCGCTGCTGGTCCAGCTGGTCTTGTCGTCGCTGAGCTTGCCCTCGACCGCCTTGCCGTCGGGGTTGGTGAGCTTGACGTCGGTGAGCGTGCCCTGGGCGACCCGCACGGTGACCGGCTGCAGCACGGACACGTTCTTCGCGTCCACCGCGGGCTCGGCGGTGATGACCGCCACCGGCCGCGCCGGCGACGTCGCTCCACCACCGCCGGTGCCCGCCGAGCCGTCGTCCCCGCCGCCCGTGCACGCCGCGGCCATCGTCGCGGCTCCGGCGGCGAGCGCGGCCTTGAACACCGTGCGCCTCTCGATCACCCTGCTACCTCCGCACTCCGTATTCCCCCCGGACGTCCACCGGCGCCCGGCCCTGCCGTGTTACGGGCGTGTCCCCCGCTGGGAGTATGTGCGGTATGACGACCAAGCGAACCGCAGTGATCACCGGCGCCAGCGCGGGCATCGGCGAGGCCACCGCCCGGGCCCTGGCCGGTGCCGGATTCCACGTGGTGCTCGGGGCCCGCCGTCTCGACCGCCTGGAGAAGCTGGCCGCCGAGTTGTCCGGAACCGCACACGTACTGGACGTCGCCGACCCCGGTTCGGTTGCCGCTTTTGTCCAGCAGGTTCCAGACTGCCACGTTCTGGTGAACAACGCGGGCGGTGCCCGCGGCCTGGAGCGCGTCGAGGACGCCGACGAGGACCACTGGCGCTGGATGTGGGAGGTCAACGTCCTGGGGACGCTGCGCATGACGAAGGCGCTGCTGCCGAAGCTGATCGCCTCCGGCGACGGGCACGTGGTGACCGTCACGTCGATCGCCGGGCACGAGGTGTACGACGGCGGTTCCGGCTACACCTCGGCCAAGCACGCCCAGTCGGCCCTGCACCGCACGCTGCGGTCGGAGCACCTGGGCGACCCGGTGCGCATCACCGAGATCGTGCCGGGCATGGTCGAGACGGACTTCTCCGCCAACCGCTTCGACGGCGACACCGAGCGCGCCGCGAAGGTCTACCAGGGCCTGACGCCGCTGACCGCGCAGGACGTGGCCGACGTCATCGCGTTCGCCGTGACCCGGCCGTCGCACGTGAACCTGGACACCATCGTCATGAAGCCGCGGGCGCAGCTCGACGGCACCCGCTCGCACCGTGTCTGACCGGGTGACTACAACGCGCAGTTGATGAGCAGGGGTTCGGGACGGAGCGTGACGCCGAAGCGGGCGCGCACGCCGTCCCGGACCTCGCGAGCCAGCGCCAGCAGGTCGGCGGTGCTGGCGCCCCCGCGGTTGGTCAGGGCCAGGGTGTGCTTGGTGGACAGGGAAACCCGCCCGCCCGGGCCGGCGTGGCCCTTGCCGAACCCGGCCCGCTCGATCAGCCAGGCCGCGGACAGCTTCACGCCGCCGTCGGCCGGGTACCGCGGCATCTCCACGTCGGCCAGAGCGGGCGGGATCTCCGCGACGATCGGGTTGGTGAAGAACGAACCCGCGCTCCACGTGTCGTGGTCGGACGCGTCGAGCACCATGCCCTTGCCCTGGCGCAGTTTCAGCACGGCCTCGCGCGCCTGCGCCGCCGGAACGCGCGCGCCCTGCTCGACGCCCAGGGTGCGGGCCAGTTCGGCGTAGCGGATCGGCGCCGACAGCCCGTCCCCGCGCAGGGCGAAGCGGACACTGAGGACGATCCCCCAGTCCGCGCCCTTGAGGATGCTCGTGCGGTAGCCGAAGCCGAGTTCGGCGGCGGTCATCGTGCGGACCTCGCCGGTGCGCCGGTCGTAGCACTCGACGGACGTGAGCAGGTCCGCGACCTCGCAGCCGTAGGCGCCGACGTTCTGGATCGGCGTCGCGCCGACCGAGCCGGGGATGCCGGACAGGCACTCCAGCCCGCCGAAGCCGGCCTCGATCGTCGCCGCGACGAACTCGTCCCAGTTCTGCCCGGCCGCGACCTCGACCTCGTCGCCGTCGATGCGCCAGCCCCGGGTCGCGATCTTGACCACCGTGCCGGGGAAGCCGTCGTCGCCGACGACGAGGTTCGACCCGCCGCCGAGCAGCAGCGTCGGGCCGTCGGCCGAACGCACCGCGGCCAGCAGGTCGTCGGTGGTCCCGGCCACCACGAACGCGCGGGCGGGCCCGCCCAGCCGCAGCGTGGTGTGTTCGGCCAGGGTCGTCTGGGTCGGTGTTTCGAGACGGCTCACGAGGACAAACGGTACTGTCTGGCCTCATGGCATCCCGTATCGAGCACCGTGCGGAGTACGCGTACGGCGTCTCCGAGGTGTTCCACGCCGAGACCGGGGAAGAGGCGCTGAACGCCCGCCTCGCCGAGATCGGCGGCAAGAACAGCGCCCTGCTCAGCCATTCCGCCGACGACAACGGCGCGCGGTACAAGCTGCGCCAGGGCATCGAGGCGGAGAAGCTGCCGCAGATCGTGCGCAAGCTCCAGCCCGGCGACCTCTACGTCGACCGGGAGCACACGTTCACACGCAGCGGCGACGGTTACACGGGCACGGCGCGGGCGACGGTGAGCGGGATGCCTGGCGAGATCACCGCGCGCACCGAGATCCGCCCCACCGGTGACGGCACCGTGGTGGAGACCCACGGCGAGGTCAAGGTCAAGATCCCGCTGGTCGGCGGCAAGCTGGAGAGCTTCGTCGCCGGTGAGCTGACCAAGTTGCTCGCGCGTGAAGCGCAGTTCAGCCGCGAATGGCTCGCGCGCGCTTAGTTGGCGCGCCGACCCGAGGAACCACGAACCCCAACCGCCTGCGCCGCGTCGACCGCTGGCTGGCCGGCACCCCCGAGGTGTCGGCCGCGCTGCGCCGCGCGCCGGACCCGCTCGTCGTGGACCTCGGGTACGGCGCGTCCCCGGTCACCACGGTCGAGCTGGCCGCCCGGCTGCGCCGGGTGCACCCGCGAGTGCGCGTGCTCGGCCTGGAGATCGATCCGGAACGGGTCGCCGGCGCCCGGCCGGCCGCGCGACCGCCGGTCCTCGACTTCCGGCAGGGCGGCTTCGAGCTGGCCGGCACCCGGCCGCACCTGGTGCGGGCGTTCAACGTGCTCCGCCAGTACCCCGAGGACGAGGTCGCCGGCGCCTGGAAGCTGATCCTCGACCGGCTCGCACCCGGCGGGCTGCTCGTCGAAGGAACCTGCGACGAGATCGGCCGGCTGTCCACCTGGGTCACGCTCGACGCGGACGGGCCGCGCACGCTGACCCTTTCCTGCCACCTCGAGTCGCTGGACCGTCCGTCCACTTTGGCCGAGCGGTTGCCGAAGGCGCTGATCCACCGCAACATCGACGGTGAACGGATCCACGAGCTGATGTCCACCTTGGACACCTGCTGGGCGACGGCCGCGCCGCACCAGGCGTTCGGCGCCCGCTCCCGCTGGCTGGAGACCGTGCGCCTGCTCGCCCTGCGCGGCTGGCCGGTGCTGACCCGGCCCCGGCGGATCCGGCTCGGCGAGTTGACCGTGCCGTGGGAACGGGTCGCGCCGCGGTAGGGCTACCCCTACTCCCACCGGAGGGACAACACGTACGGGCGTTCCCCGGGTTGTCCCTGATCTTGCCGGAAGTCCCTGGCTCAGGCGGCCGTCGCGGCGACACGATCGGCCGCATGACCACAACGCTGGCGAGCAAGCAGTACGAGGCCGTCATCACGACGGACCCGCGGATCGTTCGGGCGTGCCAGGAACTGCGGCACAGTGTCTTCACCACCGAGTTCGGGGCCGCCCCGCACACCGGCGGGCTCGACGTCGACGAGTTCGACGACGTGTGCGAGCACCTCGCCGTGTCGTGCGACGGCGAGGTCGTCGGCACCTACCGGCTGCTGCCGCCCGGCCGCTCGGCGCGGCTGTACTCACAGTCGGAGTTCGACCTGGACGGTCTGACGCCGCTGCGGCCGTTCCTGGTCGAGACCGGCCGCTCGTGCGTGCGCCCGGACCACCGCTCCGGCGGCGTGATCAACCTGATGTGGGCGGCGATGGCCCGCTACGTGGTGCGCCACGGCTACCGCTACCTCGCCGGGTGCGCGTCGGTGTCGCTGGCCGACGGCGGCGCCGCGGCGGCCGCGACGTGGGCGCTGGCGCAGGCCAACCACCAGCCGGCGGGTGAACTGCGCGTCGAACCGCACCGGCCGTGGATCCCGCTCCCCCGCGGCGAACGGCCCCCGGGCTACGCCCAGGTGCCGCCGCTGCTGCGGGGTTACCTGCGCCTCGGCGCGTGGGTGTGCGGCCCGCCGGCGCACGACCCGGACTTCGCCGTCGCCGACTTCTTCACCGTCCTGGCGGTGGACCAGATCAACGAGCGCTACCGGCGCTACTTCCTCGGGGACGATTCATGAGCGCGTGGGACGTTTCTTCACCTTGTACCCCTCGCTGCGTCACCCACCGGCTGCCTGCGGTCGGCACACTGCTGACCGTGCAACGGTGGCTGGCGCTGGGCTCGGCCCTCGCCGGCGTGCGGCGGGGAAACCTGCGGCCGCACGCCCGCGGGGTCCTCGGCGCACTCGGCGTCACCCTGGACGCGAACACCGACCTGCTGCGGGTCCCGGGCGGCACCGGGACGCTGATCGTGGCCAACCACGTGTCGTGGCTGGACATCGTCGCGATCCTCGCCGTCGACCCGGTGGGATTCCTCGCCAAGCGCGAGGTGCGCTCGTGGCCGGTCATCGGGCGGCTCGCGCAGGACTGCGGCACCCGGTTCGTCGCGCGCCGCGAACTGCGTGAGCTGCCGGCGGTGGTCGCCGGGCTCGCGGACGCGCTGCGCGCCGGCGAACCCGTCGTGGTGTTCCCGGAGGGCACGACCTGGTGCGGTGGCGAGGGCGGGACGTTCCGGCGGGCCGCGTTCCAGGCCGCGATCGACGCCGGGGCGCCGGTGCGGCCGGTGACCTTCGGGTATTCGCAGGGCGGGCAGCCGAGCACGGTGGCGGCGTTCGTCGGCGACGACGCTCTCCTGCCGTCGCTGAACCGGGTCGCGCGGGCCCGCGACCTGAGGATCCGGCTCACCGCGCACCCGCCGCTCGAGCCGTTCGGCAACCGGCGCGAACTGGCCGCGCGCGCCCAGGACGCGGTGCGGTGCACCCGGGTCCCGGCCCATGCTTGACGCCCTGAACCACCTCGGTGAGCTGCTCCAGGGCACGCTCGGGTCGCCCTGGCTGTGGCTGATCGTGTTCGCCGTGGCGGGGCTGGACGCGTTGCTGCCGTTCATGCCGAGCGAGACGACGGTGATCGCGGTCGCCGTCCTGCTCGGCACCGACGTGCCCCGGCTGGCGCTGCTGGCGCTGATCGCGGGTGCCGGCGCACTCGCCGGGGACTGCCTGTCGCACGCGGTGGGACGCGGGGCGGCACCGGCGCTGACCCGGTGGCTGCGAGCCGGCGATCAGGACCGGTACGAGTGGGCGCGCGGCCAGGTCGAGCGCAACACCGGCCTGCTGATCGTCGCCGGCCGGTACCTCCCCGGCGGCCGGGTCGCGAGCGGGCTCGCGACGGGCAGCATGGGCGTGCCCTGGGCGCGGTTCGTCGCGCTCGACGCCCTGGGGGCCGGGATCTGGGCGGTCTACAGCGTGGTCATCGGCGCCATCGGCGGCGCCGGCTTCGAGGGCAAGCCCGCCAAGGGCCTGCTGCTGTCGTTCGGCATCGGCCTGCTCGTGGTCGGTGTCATCGAGGTCGTGCGGCGGATACGCTCACGGCATGGAGCACGCCTCGTATCTCGCGATCATCGAGCACCAGAGCCGGGAGCTGTGGGCGGCGGCGGTCAAGGCGGGGCCGGAGGCACCCGTGCCGACGTGTCCGAAGTGGACTGTCCAGCGCCTCGTCGCCCACCTGGCGAAGGTCCACTCCTGGGTCCGCTCGGCGATCGCCGACCCGACCGGGGAGAACGTGCGGCGCGGGCAGCCGCCCGAAAACTGGACTGAACTGCTGGACTTCTCGGCCGAGCAGATGACCGGGATGGTGGCCGAGCTCGCCGACCCGGCCACGCCCGCGTGGCTGCCGTTCACCCGCTACGCGCAGACCGTCGGGTCCTGGGCCCGGCGGCAGGCGCACGAGGCGGCGATCCACCGGCTCGACGCCGAGCACGCCCTGGCCGGCAGCGGCGACCCGTCGGCGATCCCGTCGCTGGTGTTCGACCCGGAGTTCGCCGCCGACGGCATCGACGAGCTGATCGCCTGGATGCTGCCCACGCGGGTGAAGTGGGACCAGTTCGCGGTCTCCGGCTCGGTGCTGGTGCACGCCGCCGACGCCGGGCGCATGTGGCGGGTCGTGCTGCACCCCGGTCAGCCGGCGACGATCGACCCGGTGACGGCCGCGTTCGACGCCGGTGTGACCGTCGCGGGCACCGCCGACGCGGTGTACCGGCGGGTGTGGGGGCGGCCCAGCCACGCGTCGGTCAGTGGTGACCTGCGTCTCCTGGAGCCCCTGGCCGCACCCTGAGCCGGTGCGGCGGGGAAGATGGGGCCGTGTCCGAACGACGTTATGTGATCACCTTCGGCTGCCCCGACCGCACCGGCATCGTCGCGCGTGTCGCGTCCTTCCTCGCCGACGCCGGCGGGTGGATCGTCGAGGCCGCCTACCACACCGATCCGGACACCGGCTGGTTCTTCACCCGCCAGGAAGTCCGGGCGGACTCGCTGCCCTTCGGTGTGGACGAACTGCGCGCGCGCTTCGCCGAGATCGCGTCCTCGCTGTCGGCCGAGTCGAACTGGCGCGTCGAGGACACCGCCGAGCGGCGCCGCGTGGTGATCCTGGTGTCGAAGGAGGGGCACTGCCTCTACGACCTGCTGGGCCGGGTCGCCGCGGGCGAACTGGACGTCGACGTGCGCGCGGTGATCGGCAACCACGACAACCTGGCGGACATCACGCGCGCGCACGGCATCCCGTTCCACCACGTGCCGTTCCCCGCCGGGGACAAGGCCGAGGCGTTCGCGCAAGTGCGCAAGCTGGTCGACGAGCACGACCCGCACGCCGTCGTCCTGGCGCGGTTCATGCAGATCCTGCCGCCCGAGCTGTGCCGGGCGTGGGCCGGGCGGGCCATCAACATCCACCACAGCTTCCTGCCGTCGTTCATCGGCGCCCGGCCGTACCACCAGGCGCACCGGCGCGGGGTGAAGCTGGTCGGCGCGACGTGCCACTACGTGACCGCCGACCTGGACGCCGGGCCGATCATCGAGCAGGACGTGATCCGCGTCGACCACGGCGACACCGTGCCGGACCTGGTGCGCAAGGGCCGCGACATCGAGAAGGTGACGCTGGCGCGGGGCCTGCGGTGGCACCTGGAGAGCCGGGTCCTGGTGCACGGCAACCGCACGGTGGTGTTCTAGCTGACGATGATCGCGCCGGCGATCAGCAGGGTGTAGACGACCGCCGCGGCCTGGATCGTCCTGGTGCGGCGGCGTTCCGGCCATGACGTGTACCTGAGCAGCCAGGCCAGCGCCGGCATCACGAGGATCGCGTGCAGGGCGACGGCGTGCACCGGTTTGAGCGAGCCCGCGGTCGTGTAGGCGAGCTGCGGTTGCCCGCCACGGGCCAGCGTGACGCCGTCGGCGACCATGATCGCGCCCACGACCATCGCCGCGAACAGCACGACGAACCCGAACCGCAGGGCCAGCGTCATGCTCGGGCTGAGGGTGGTGGTGCGCCAGGCGGCCACGGCGAAGCCCAGCACGGTCACGATGATGACCCCGCCGCCCGCGGCGAGCGTGTACGAGACGACCGTGTCGAAGCCGGTCTCGAAGTTGAAGTGCGACGGCACCCGGCGCCAGACCTGCAGGGTCACCAGGGCGACCTCGACGACGCTGACGGCGGTGAACGCGCCGAGCAGCGCGGTGCGGCGGCGGATGGTCAGGAAGGACGTGGCCCACGCGAGACCGGCCAGGGTCAGCCCGAAGGACAGGCCGAACGTCATGGCCTTGCGGTAGGACAGCGGGCCCTCCCACGTGGTGCCGCTCGCCACGAGGATCACCAGGTGCACGAGTCCGCTGGTGAACAGGACGGCGGCGACCACGTAGGCGGCCTTGTCGACGGTTCTGCCCCGGGCCCAGATGCGCCGGGTGTCCAGGAGTGCGGTCATACCGCCGATCCTCGGCCGGGCCGGGCGGGATTACGTCCGCCCGGAGTCGTCTCCCGGCGGTACGTCACCGGCCGTACGTCGTCCTCAGAGGCGGACGAGCATCTTGCCGGTGTTCGCGCCCGCCAGCAGGTCGAGGAAGGCCTGCGGCGCGTTCCGCAGCCCCTCGACGATCGTCTCCTCGTGCTTGAGCTCGCCGGAGCGGACCAGCGGCGCGACCTCCTCGAGGAACTTCGCCTGCAGGTCGTAGTGGTCGCCCACCAGGAACCCGCGGATGTCGAGCCGCTTGCCGACGATCTGCATCAGGTTGCGGGGCGCGGCCGGCGGTTCGGTCAGGTTGTAGACCGAGATCATGCCGCAGACGGCGAAGCGGGCGTGCACGTTGGCCGAGTTGATCGCGGCTTCCAGGTGCTCGCCGCCGACGTTGTCGAAGTAGACGTCGATGCCCTCCGGCGCGGCCTCTTCGAGCTGCTTCGCGACCGGTGCGTCCTTGTAGTTGAACGCGGCGTCGAACCCGAGGTCCTCGACCAGGTGCCGGACCTTCCCGGCCGATCCCGCGCTGCCGATGACCCGCTTCGCGCCCTTGAGCTTCGCCAGCTGGCCGACGACCGAGCCCACGGCGCCGGCCGCCCCGGACACGAACACCGTGTCACCGGGCCGGAAGCGCGCGATCTCGGTCAGGCCGGCGTACGCGGTCAGCCCGGTCATGCCCAGCACACCGAGGTAGGCCTCCCGCGGCGCGGCGCCCGCGTCGATCTTCGACGCCTGGTCCGGGCGCACGACGGCGTGCGACCGCCAGCCGAAGCCGTGCAGCACCAGGTCGCCCGGCGCGAACGCGTCCGTGTTGGACTCGACGACCTCGCCGACCGCGCCGCCGAGCATCACCTTGCCGACCTCGTACGGCGCCGCGTACGACTTGGCCGAGCTCATCCGGCCGCGCATGTACGGGTCGACGCTGATCTCCAGGTTGCGGACCAGCGCCTGGCCCTCGCCGGGGCGCGGCACCTCGACGTCGACGATGTCGAAGTTGTCCAGCGTGGGCGTGCCGTGCGGACGGGAGGCGAGCCGGATCTCGGTGGCGGTCGTCACGATGTGCTCCTGGGGTCGTGGATGTGTTCCACCGGCTCCAACGCACTAACCGGGGCGCCGATTCCGCTTTCGGCTGAGGTGACAGCCTCACACCAGCTCGGCGAGCTTGCCCAGGACACCGTCGTAGATCCGGCGGAGCCCGGCCGGCGCGAAGGTCTTCTCGAAGAAGCCGCCGATGCCGCCGGCGCCCTCCCAGCTGGTCTCGACCCGGACGACGCTGCGCTCGCCCGCGGGCCGCACCGTCCAGGTCGTGACCATGCTGGAGTTGGCGTCGGTCTCGACGAGGGTGCCCGCTTCCGGCTCGGACACACTCGCCGCGACGTCCCGCACCCTCTTCGAGGTGGCCTGCAGCTTCCACTTCGCCTTCGTGCCGGCGCCGGTCCCGCCCTCGACCACCTCGTAGTCGCGGTAGTGCTCGGTCAGGATCTTCGGCCTGGTCTCGGCGTAGTCCGCGACCAGCGTCCGGACCGTCTTGGCCGGCGCGTCGATCGTCCGTTCCGCACTGGCGGTGACCTTCGCCATAGCGACCTCCTCGTTGCTCGAAGTCCCGTCGCCCGCGACTCTAGCGATCAGCGGAGTCCCTGCTGGGACAGCCAGTCCTTCGCCACGTCGGCCACCTGGTCGCCGTCCTCGTCCACCTGCTTGTTCAGCTCGCGCAGCTGGTCGGTGGTCAGCTTGGCGCTCACCGCGTTGACGGCCGCGGCGAAGTCCGGGCCGCGCTCGTCGAGCACCTTCTGGTTGACCGCCGGCACGATGTTCTCGGTGGCCACGATGTGCTGGTCGTCCTCCAGCGCGGTGAAGTCGGAGCTGCCGACCAGCGGGTTCACCGAGTCGAGCGGGATGACCGTGACCGCACCGGAGCGCAACTGCTCGACCCGCGGGCCGGACTCCTGGATGCTCGAGAACGTGACGTTCAGCTTGTAGACGTCACGGAAGCCGACGAAGCAGTTGGCGCGGGTGCCGCACTCCGGCGGGCCGCCAAGGACGACCTTGTCCAGCTTCTTCAGGTCGCTGATCGTCTTCAGCCCCTGCTGCTGCGCCAGGTCGGACTTCACGACGTAGGTGTTCTTGTTCTCCGCCGGGGCGTAGTCGAGCAGGCCGACGCCGGACGGCTTGAACAGCTCGGCGAGCTTGGCGTGCTCGGACGCGGCGTCCGTCGGCGCCTGCTCGTTGAAGCCGGAGCTGATCGCCGCGCCCTGGTACTCGGGGATGAACTGCAGCTCACCCGACTTCAGCGACGGGTACACGAGCTCGCGCGAGCCGATGTTGAACTTCCGCTGGACCGGGTAGCCCTTCGCCTCCAGCGCCTGCGAGTACACCTCGGCCAGGATCTGGCTGTCGGTGAAGTTGAAGGACGCCACCACGATCGGCGCACCGCCCTTGCCCGGTGCGGCCGAGCCGCCGCCGTCGTTCCCGCCGCCACAGGCCGTCAAACCGAGGACCGCTACCGCGAGCACCCCCGCCGCCCGCAGGCTCGTCGTCCATCGCATACCTGTTCACCCTCCCAGTGCTGTGCAACGTGGCGACCTTATCCGCGACCACCGACAGAAACCACATCGTGGGATCGGCTCCCGGACAGTGTCGGTCACCGCCCGTATGCTCGCCCGGTGAGCGAGTACGTGCTGGCCGCGAGCGACCGGCCGCTGTTCGAGTGGCGCTGGGTGGAGCGCAACGCGGACGAGATCGTGCAGCGCCTGGGTGAGCACCTGGCGCTGACGACCGCGGCGCTCGCGATCGGGCTGGTGGTGTCCGTCGCGTTGGCCGTGCTGTCGCTGCGGTGGCGGTGGTTCTACGCGGTCGCGCTGGGCACGGCTGGTGCGCTGTACGTCATTCCGAGCCTGGGCGCGTTCGCGCTGCTGGTGCCGTTCTTCGGGCTGTCGTTCACCACGGCGGTCATCCCGCTGGCGACGTACACGCTGCTGATCCTGCTGCGCAACATCGTCACCGGGATCCAGCAGGTGCCCGCGGAGGTGCGGGAGGCCGCGATCGGGATGGGCTTCACCCGGCTGCGGCTGTTGTTGCAGGTCGAGCTCCCGCTCGCGCTGCCGGTGGTGATCGCCGGGCTGCGGGTGGCGGCGGTCACGACGATCGGGCTGGTCACGGTCACCGCGATGCTCGGCATGGGCGGCCTGGGCTTCTTCATCCGGCAGGGCATCCAGACGACCACCCCCAACCCGACGGCGATCATCGTCGGGATCGGGTTGTCCATCGTGCTGGCCGTGCTGGTGGACGCGCTGCTCTGGCTGAGCGAGCGGGCGCTGGCGCCCTGGGCCCGGAAGGCGGGGCGGGCGTGAACGCCATCGACCACGGCCGGCCGGCCCGCCGGAGCCGGACCGGCGCCACCACGAGGCCCCACCCGCCCACACGGAAGGCGGCCCGCGCGTGAACGCCATCGACCAGGCCCTGGACTGGCTGGGCCAACCGAACCGCTGGAGCTGGACCGACCCCGCCGGCATCCCCTACCGCACGCTCGAGCACCTGGGCTTTTCGGCGTTGTCGCTGGTCATCGCGGCCGCGCTGGCGGTCCCGCCCGCGCTGGTGCTCGCCCATCACCGGCGCGGGGCGTTCCTGGCCGGCAGCGCGGTCAACATCGGGCGCGCCATCCCGAGCTTCGGGCTCATCATCCTGTTCTGGTACCTGGCGAGCCGCTGGGAGTTCGACACGTCGTTCTGGCCGTTGCTCTTCGCGCTGGTCGCGCTGGCCCTGCCGCCGCTGTTCACCAACACGTACGCGGGCGTGGTTTCGGTCGAGCCGGAGGCCGTGGACGCGGCCCGCGGCATCGGGCACACCGAGGGCCAGGTCATGCTGCGCATCGAGCTGCCGCTGGCGTTGCCGGTGGTGCTGGCGGGCGCGCGGGTGGCGTTCCTGCAGCTCGTGGCGACGGTCGCGATCGGCGCGATCGTCAACGACGGTGGCGGGCTGGGCCGCTTCATCGTGGACGGGTTCGCGCAGGGCGCGGGCGGCTACGGCGAGATCCTGGCGGGCGGGCTCGCGGTGATCGTCTTGGCGCTGGCGTGCGAGGGCGTGTTCGCCCTGCTGGAGCGGTTCGCCGTGCCGCGGGGCCTGGCCCTGTCGCGCCGGGCCGGGTTGTCTACGCGACCGGTTTAGCCAGGTCCTCGATCACCTCGGCGCCGGGCAGGTTCGCGAGGAGCTCGCCGGTGACCAGGAGTTTGCCGCCGCGGATGCCGCTGCCGATGACCAGTTCCGGCGAGTCGGCGACGGCCTTGTCGACGAGGATGGGCCAGTCCGCGGGCAATCCGACGGGTGTGATGCCGCCGTAGGCCATGCCGGTGAGCTCGACGGCGTCGTCCATCGGGGCGAACGAGGCCTTCCGCACGTCGAGGCGGCGCTTGATGACGCCGTTGACGTCGGCGCGGGTGGTGGCGAGCACGAGCGCGGCCGCGTAGCGGACTTCACCGGCCCGCTTCCCGGCGACGACGACGCAGTTGGCGGACGCCTCGAGGGGCGAGCCGTACGCCTCGCAGAAGGCGGCGGTGTCGGCCAGATCCGGGTCGATCGCGACAACGCCGATCTGGGTGTCGTCCAGGGAGGCGAGCGCCTTCGCGACGGGCTCGGCCAGCAGGTCGGTGCGTTCGGTGGCCGGCTGGACGTCCAGCGTGCCGGCGATGGTCCAGGTCCTCACCCCGGCAAGGATAGGGAATCGCGTGCGCGTACCGCGGCGCCCGGTCCCCGACGAGGCCGGTAGACCCGGCCGGGTCTACCAGTTCTTGCCGCCGCGCTGGACCTCGATGAGCCGCGGCCGGACGTCGACGAGGTAGACGAGCACGGCGACCAGGCCGGCGATCCAGAAGAGGCTGCCGACGCTCCCGAAGCGGAACAGGCCCATGGCCACCGTGCCGGCGCCGGTGATGGCCAGCCAGATGGGTTTGGTCTTGCGGTCGGCGGCTTGGTAGGCGTCCGAGCGCTGCAGCAGGGCGTGGATGAACGCGCCGATACCCGCCAGGGTGCCGACCCAGCCGATGACCTGCATGATCCAGAACGCGATGTTCGGCACCGTCCCAGCCTACGTCCCTTCGCCCCTGCCGTTGGATTCCCTCTGTCCAGAATGCCATGAAGACGCAGCCCCGTCACCGGTGGCGGGTTCTCGCCGGCCGCTCCTCGCCAGCCACACCCGGCACGCTCGGCCCGCTCCCGGCCTGGCCGCGCCTGGCCGCTCCCCGCCGGGCCGCACCCGGCGCGATCCGCCGCGCCGCACCCGGCCCTGGTCGCATGGCCGCCACCGGCCCGGCACGCACCAGCACGCTCGGCCCCCTCACGTCACCGCCACCGGCCCGCGCCCACGGAACCCGCTCGCACGCGCGAGAGGCCCTGCCGCACGAGCACGGCCGCCCCGATCGGCGCCAGCGGGGAACGACGCCCCCTCGGGAAGAGCCGCGAAACACGAAAACGGCCCGGTCATCGAGAGACCGGACCGTTGTTCGCGCGCTTGACTGGCCCTAACCGACGCAGTTGGTATTCACACCAACCGGCCCGGGGCCCTTGGTCGACTTAACCGGGTCAGGCCTTGGTCGCCCCCCAGCCGGTGCAGCCGATACTCGCACGAACCGGCTCGGACCTTCGTCGCCCTGTCCCGGTCGGGTCCGACCCACCGGGGCGGACCGTTGTTCGCGCCAACCCGGCTCGGACCTTCGTCGCCCTATCCCGGGTCCGGTCCGACCCACCGGGGCGGACCGTTGTTCGCGCCAACCCCGCTCGGACCTTCGTCGCCCTGTCCCGGGTCGAACAGTTGTCCGCCCCGCCCCGGGGGCGGACAACTGTTCGCACTGACTGGTTACTTCGTGGTCTTCGGCGTGGTCGCGTTCGCCGGGCGCTTGGCCGGCGTGCTGTTCCGGCGGGCGACCGGCGCCTTCGCCGTGGTGGTCTTGGCGGCGGCCGGCTTGGCCTGCTCCTCCTGGACCTCGTCCTCGATCTTGTCCGCGACCTCGTCCGCGGCCTCGGCGACCTTCTCGCCGCTGGCGCGGGTCCGCTTCGCGACCAGGCCGAGCACCTCTTCGACCTTCTCGCGCGCCTCGGTGCTCACCTCGCCGACCCGGCCCTGCGCCGTGGCCAGCGCCTCCTCGACCTGCTCGACGACGCCCTTCACCCGCGGCTCGGCCAGGAACTTGTCCCACGCCTGCTCACCGGTCTCGGCCAGCTTGTTGTAGAGCTTCAGCGCGGCCTCGGTGTAGTCGTCGATGAGCTTGCGGAGCTCGACCGGGTCGAGCTTCTCGCGCAGGGTGGTCACCTCGGTCGGCAGCTCCTCGATGTTCTTCCGCGCGGCCTCGCTGCCCTCGACGACCCGCTCGCGGGCCTTGCCCACGGCGTCGACGACGGCTTGGCCGGCCAGGTTGCCGGCGCCCAGTGCGGCCAGCAGCGGAGTACGAAGCTGTTCGATGGCGTTCTTGGTGCTGGGCATTCTGCTCACTCCTTGGCGATGTCTGTGGTTGGTCCCCGGTCGCCGCCCGCCGCCGCGTTCTCCCGGCGGAACGACTCGTACACGTCGAGCAGGACCTGCTTCTGCCGCTCGGTGAGCTCGGCGTCCGCGCGAATCGCGTCGGTCACCGGTCCGCCGTTGGGCAGGTCGAGAATTCCGGCCTGCACGTAGAGCGCTTCCGCGGAAATCCGCAGCCCCTTGGCGATCTGCTGCAGGATCTCCGCGCTGGGCTTGCGCACCCCGCGCTCGATCTGGCTCAGGTACGGATTGGACACTCCCGCGAGCTTTGCCAGCTGCCGCAAGGAGATCTTGGCGTTGCTGCGCTGCTGGCGGATGTACTCGCCGATCCCGGAGGCGATGTCGGCGACCTTGTCCACCGGTCCGCCCACCGAGTTCTCGTGGCCGTTGTCCTCCGACATGTTCAGTCCATCTCCTCGCGACAAAACCAACGCTACGCCGTGGTGCTAGCTATTGCAAGCACTCTGCTTGCAACCATCGGGTGTTACTTGAGTCACCCGTTACGGTGTGGGTGTGCACAGCACCGCACGCCTGCGGCACCGGCTGGCCGAGTCGCTGCGCCGGGACGGCGTGCTCACCGATCCGGCGTGGCTCGACGCGTTCCGGCGGGTGCCGCGGCATGCGTTCGTGCCCCGCTACTTCCTATCCCAGGCGGGCGGGTGGGCCGCAGTCGACCGGACCGACTCGCACTGGCTCGACCACGTCTACGCCGACGAGGTGCTGGTCACCCAGCTCGACGGCGACCCGGGGGCCTGGCAGCGGGCACGCCGGCACGGTCCGGTGCGCGGCAGCCCGACCTGTTCGTCGAGCATGCCGGGGATCATGGCCGCGATGCTCGAGGAACTGTCCGTGCGCAACGGGCACCGCGTGCTCGAGATCGGCACCGGCACGGGTTACAACGCCGCCCTGCTGTGCGAGCGGCTCGGCTCGTCGCTTGTGTCTACAGTGGACATCGACGGTGAGCTGGTCCGGCTCGCGCGGGAACGGCTGTCGCTGTGCGGCTACCACCCGACGGCCGGCGTGTGCGACGGCGCGGACGGCTTTCCCGACAAGGCACCCTACGACCGCGTGCTGTGCACGTGTTCGGTCTCGTCGGTCCCGGACGCGTGGCTCGAGCAGACGGTTCCCGGCGGCATCGTGGTGACGACGCTCAACCGCCCGATCGGCGCCGGTCTGGTGCGGTTGATCGTGATGCCCGGCGGGGAGGCCCGTGGACGGGTGCTCACACGGGACGGCCGGTTCATGCCTCTGCGCGCACACCGCGTGGCCGATCCGGCGTTGCTGCCGACAGTGTCCGGGCCGGCGCGGCTGACGAACCTCTCCCCCGACGTCGTGCTGTATCCGTCGAGCCGGTTCGAGTTCTTCGCCGGGCTGGCACTTCCGCGGGTGGTGCCGGTGTTCCGCGGCGCCGACACCTTCCTCGTGCACGAGGACGGCTCATGGGCCCGGGTGTCGACCCTCGCGGGCGGACTGCTGGTCGCCCAGGGCGGCCCGCGCCGGCTGTGGGACCTGGCCGAACGCGCCCACGAGCAGTGGCTCGCCCTGGGGGAACCCGGCCGGGAGCGGTTCGGCGTGAGCGTGACACCCCAACGCCAGGAGATCTGGCTCGACGACCCGGACAGCGATCACCGCTGGCCGCTCGCCTGAGGCAGGCGTGTTTCGATCCACCCCGCGGCGTGGCCGATCGTCGCCGACAGCGGAGCCGTGGTGGTGTCGAAGAGCGCGACCGGCGGGTCGAGGGTTTCCGCGTTCTTCCGCAGCCACACGTTGAACTCGAGCATCTCGGCGATGCGGCATTCGTCCCAGCCGCGCCAGGCGGGACGGCCGCGCAGACGTTCGGCAAGCGCGTCCGGGTCGGCGACCAGTGCCAGGTAGTGGATGTCGCTGAACAGGGAACGCTCGGGCAGGTTCTCGAACTCGGGCGGCACCACCGTCCCGCACAGGACGACCGGACGGCCGTTCTGGTGCACCATCGCGGCCATCCGCAGCCAGGTGCGGCGGAACATGGGGTGCCCGTCCACGTCGTCGCGCAGCCCGGCGACCCACAGGACGTCCTGCTCGAGGACCGTCACGCGCCCGCCGAGCCGATCGACCAGGGCGGGCCCGACGGTCGACTTGCCCGCCCCACTGGGACCGGTCAGCGCGAACAGCGGGAGGCGGCGGAAGGGCCAGCGGTGGCCGCACCGCTGGCACAACCGTTCGTTGCCCGCGACGGACGGAGTTTCGGCCAGGTCCCCGCATCGGGGGCAGATGCGGGGATCGAGCATCGCTTCCGGCACCGCGTCAGTCGAACAGCTGCTCGAGGAAGCTCCGCTTGCGGTGCCCCCGGTGACCGTAGGGACGCGGCGAATCCGAGTAGTACCCGCCGCCTTGGTAGGGCCTCGGCGAGTCGCCGTACCCGTGCCCACCGCGGTACGGGCGCGGTGAGTCGCTGTAGCCGTGCCCGCCGTACGGCCGCGGCGAGTCCCGGTGCGGCGCCGTGTGCCCAGCCCCGTGGTACGGCGGAGGAGCGGCGGCGGGGCCGCCGTAGTAGGCGCTTTCCGCGCCCACGATCTGCTCCAGCTCGCCGCGGTCCAGGAAGATGCCCCGGCAGCCCTCGCACTGCTCGATGTGGACGCCGTTCTTGTTGACGGTCCGCATCATGTTCTGACACTTCGGACAAATCACATACGTCACCATACGCATGATCGGACCCGCCCGGAGCGCCTCGGCTCCATGTGCCCGGACGCCGACACACCGCTACTCCATACGCAACGCCTCCACTCGCGTCACCGAACGTAGTGCCGGCAAGGCCGCCCCGGTGATCGCGAACACCAGCACGACCGCGACCGTGACGACGACACCGATGAACGTTGGATCGACCCGCAATGGGATGTCGGCACCCAGCAGCCGCACGATGAGGCCGCCGGTACCGATCGCGACCCCGACCGCGACGGCGACCCCGAACACGAGCGGAACGGCGTTCTGCCAGAGCAACGACCGCCCCAACACGGCGAGCGGGACACCGGACGCGTGCATCATCGCGAACGAGCGCCGCCGTTCGCTCAGCTGCCCGGCCAGCAGCACCAGGAGGCTCACCGCGGCGATGCCCAGTCCCAGCAGACCTCCGGCGTAGAGCAGCCCGGTCACCGCCGCCAGGAAGTCCTCGCCGTCGCCGCCGAGGTACTCGCCTTCGCCCTGTACCGACGCCCGCCATCCGAGCGGACCGAGCGCCGCGCGCACCCGCTCCAGTACGCCGGTGTCACCGGGTTCGACGAAGGACAGGAGCATCCATCCGGTGTCCGGCAGGTGCTGGGCCTTGGCCACCGCCGGGGTGACCGCCACGACGGTGCGGTAGGTGGCGATGGCCTTACTGGGCGGCACTGGGGCGCTGCCGGCCGGGACCACGAACCGGGCGCCGATGACGGGCATCTCCGCACCCTGCCGCACCCCGGAACCGTTCACCACGAACGCATCGCCGTCCGCACACGTGGTCGCTCCGTAGTAGCGGGCCAGCACTTCGCAGGGCGCCACCAGCAAGTCCGCCGGCCGCCCCGCACCATCGATCGTCTCGAGCCGCTGGATCCGATAGCTGCCCAGCACTCCCGGCGTCGCGTCGATGCGGCGCAGGGCCTCCGCCTCGGCAGACGGTTCGACCTGGAGGTTCACCACGCCACCCGACGTTCGTGGGCGGTTCGCGTTCGCGGTGGCGGAACCGACCACGATCTGCAGGGTGACGACCCCGGCCAGCACGACGACCACTCCGGCCATGACGCGGCTGGGTGTGCCGCTGTCGAGCTGGAGCCGCCGGACGGCGAGCTGCCACGCCGGGCTTCCTCCGCGGACCCGCCGCACCGCCAGCTCGGTGATCCACGGCATCACCGCGGGCACGCCGATCAACAGGAAAGTCGAGCCGAGCAGCAGGAACGGCAGGGTCTCGGCGGGCCGCGGTGACACGCCCAGCAGCTTGTCCGGCACCAGCAGCACGATGCCGACCGCGAGCAGGACCAGCCGCCACCACAGCCGCCGCCGGGCCGGCTTCGCGTTGCGCAACACGGCGAGCGGCTCGACCACGAGCCGCCGGAGCCCGAACCAGGCAGGCCCGACGGCGAGCACCGGGACGAGCAGGGCCACCACCACCCCCAGTGGCCAGCCCGGCACGAAGTCCGGGCGGAAGACGGTGATCCCCTCGAACTCCAGCCCCGCCGCCAGAGGACGCACCGCCAGGTAGATCCCCAGGCCCAGCACTCCCCCGGCCAGCGCTCCGGCCAGGGATTCCCCTGCCGCAACGCGGTGCACCTGGCCACGCCGTGCTCCCGCGAGGCGCAGGGTGGACAGCCGGCGTTCCCGTTCCGCGCCACCGATCCGGCTCGCCGTGCTCAGCAGGACCAGCATCGGCACCAGCAGCACGACGACGGCGACGACCAACAGGAAGATCAGCTGCGGCGACGAGCTGTCCTGGACCCCGCCCGCGTCGAAACCGGTGACCGCGGACCCCCACTGCGATGCCGCCAACCCGGTGGTGCCGACGTAGGCGAACAACTCGTCCGGCCCGGCAAGTCCGGCAGGCGCGATGGTGCCGGCCGGCCTCTGCGGGAATCGGGCCTGCAACAGTGGATCCGTCTTCATCGACTCGGCGAGGGCCGGGGACACGACCACTTCGCCCGGCCGCGGGATCGCGGCCAGCCCTGGCGGAAGTGGCGCCCCGGGACCGGTGACCTCCAGTGACGTGGTGGTCAGCTGGCGCTCGCCCACCTCGTCGATCTGGCTGGTCAGGTACAGTGACGCGGGCCCGGCCGTGGTCACCGGCTCGCGGCCGGCCAACCGCCCGCTCCGGTCGCCCAGCGCGGTGACGGTGCTCGCGAGCAGCAGCAGCATCGCGACCGACAACCCGATGCCGATCGTGCTCAGCACCAGGCGCGGCAGGTTCGCCCGGAAGGCGCGGCCGCTCCCGACCGCCAGCCGGAAGCCCAGGGCGAAGTCGTTGAACCAGCTCACGGGGCGACCACCTGCGCCGGGGTCCGGCCGTCACGGACCACCACCTCGCGGTCCGAGTACGCCGCCACCCGCATGTCGTGCGTGACCAGCACAACCGCGGTGTCCAGGTCCTTGGCCGCGGTGACCAGCAGGCGCATGACGTGCTCGCCGTTGAGCGAGTCCAGCGCGCCCGTCGGTTCGTCGGCGAACACGACCTTCGGTGTGGTGACGAGCGCCTTGGCGACGGCCACCCGTTGCCCCTGGCCGCCGGACACCTCCCCGGGCCGCTTGCCGGCCAGGTCACCGAGGCCGAACTGGTCGAGCGCCTGACGCGCCAGCCCCTCGGCCGGCTTGCGTTTCATCCCGCCCAGCCGCAACGGCAACGCGACGTTCTCCAGACAGGACAGCTCGGGGACGAGCTGCCCGAACTGGAAGACGAATCCGAACTCGGTGCGGCGCAAGGAAGACCGGTCGGCGTCGGACATCGTCGCCAGATCCCGTTCGCGGTAGGCGACGCGGCCCTGGTCGGGCGGCACGATGCCGGCGAGGCAGTGCAGCAGCGTGGATTTGCCGGACCCCGACGGCCCCATCACGGCGACGATCTCGCCCGCCTCGATGGTGAGGTCGGCGCCCCGCAACGCCTCGGTGGGCCCGAAGGACTTGCGCAGACCGGTGGCGCTGAGCAGGCTCATTCCGCCACCTGCCGGGCGAGCTCGTCGAGGCGGGCCGCGGTGAGCTCGAGCCAGCGCAGGTCCGCCTCCAGGTGGAACAGGGCGTGGTCGCAGATCAGCGCGTCCGCCAGGTCGCCACCGGACTTGCGCCGGGTCAGCTCGCGCATGACCTCCAGGTGCGCGGACCGTTGCGTGTCGAGCACGCTCGCCGCGTCCCGGCCGGACAGCAGCGCGAGCACGATCTTGGTGTACAGCGTGTTCTGCAGGTACACCTCGGGCTTTTCGGGCGTCAAGAGCCACTGCTCGACGTCGGTGACCCCGGCGTCGGTGATCGCGTAACTCTTGCGCTCGGGCCCGCCGCCCGGCTCGACGCCGGTCTCGGTGACCAGCCCGTTGCGGAGCAGCCGCGCGAGCGTCGCGTACACCTGCCCGTAGTGAAGCGGCCGGTCGTGCCCGAAGCGCTCGTCGTAGGCGCGTTTGAGCTCGTAGCCGTGCCGCGGGCCTGCTTCCAGCAGGCCGAGAAGTGCGTGTCCGATCCCCATGGCGATCACTATACACACCGTGTATAGTTGCCGTCTATACACCCGATGTATAGCAAGAGCCCCCAGTGCGAGTGGGGGTGTCTGGCACTGGGGGCTCATGCGGGCCGATCCGGCGGTCGCCTCTCGGCGGAAGGCGCGACACGGCTCCAGCCGGACTGGTGTTCCGTGACGGCGATGAGGTGAGGCCCGGGGGACACGGACCGGATCGACCAGTCCGTACAACACCGCCCGCGGGAGGCTTATTCCGAGAGGGGGTCAGCAGGCACAGAGACAGAACGGGTGCCCTGCGGGGTCGGCATAGACCCGGAAGGTCCGGGGAGCGTCGTCGAGCAGTTTCGCGCCCAGCGACAGCGCACGCTCATGGGCCGCTTCGAGATCGGTGACGTCCAGATCGAGATGGAGCTGCTGCGGGACGTCCTGTCCCGGCCATTCCGGCGGCCGGTAGGACTCTGCCCGCTGGAAGGAGACGCGCACACCCCCCGGGCCGTTCAGGTCGGCCCAGTCGCCGTCGTCGTCCACCTTCGGCTCCGGCAGATCCAGCAGGCGCGCGTAGAACCCGGCCAGCTCCGCGGGATCGGGGCAGTCCAGAACGATCGCACCCAGCCTCGGTACCGCACTCATGACAGTTCCTCCCAGTGACGTGGATAACCAGTGAAAGGAGTATGCGAGTTACACAGGACCTGCGCAACCACCGTCCGGCTTACACTGGTGACGTGAGCTCGGCGGACGTGTCCCTGGTGGTGGATTTCCTCAATACCCTCGACGTGGAGGACGACACGGATGTGCTCACACACGCGGCCGGCTGGCGCGATTGGACCCGCCAGCGCGGGCTGGAAGCGGGCCCGGTCTCGCTGGCGCGGTCCGCCCGCGCGGCGTTGCGCGCGGCTGTCGGCGACACGCTGGACGCGGCCCCGCTGACGGTTCCGGTGGAGATCGAACTGGATGCCGGTGGTCCGAAACTGGTGGCGCGGGAGGCCGTGGCGGCGGTGATGTCGGCGGCGGCGCGGCTGGTGGTGCTCGGCCAGTGGCCACGCGTCAAGATCTGCCCGGCGGACGACTGCCGGTGGGCGTTCTACGACGAATCCCGCAACCGGTCACGCACCTGGTGCTCGATGCAGGTGTGCGGGAACCGGGAGAAGGCGCGCAGCTGGCGGCAGCGGCAGAGCTGACCACCCGGTTGAGTTACCCACAGCACACCTGTGGACAACTCGGCCACCTGTGGACAACTGGGAAACGGGCAGGTCAGAAGAGCAGCTGGGCCACGGTGTAGATCACCAGGCCGGCGAGGGCACCGACGACGGTGCCGTTGATCCGGATGAACTGGAGGTCGCGGCCGACCTGCAACTCGACCTTGCGCGAGGTCTCCTCGGCGTCCCAGCGCTCGACCGTGTCGGTGATGATCGTGGTGATCTCGGTCGAGTAGTTGCGCACGACGTACGCCGCGGCGCCCTGGACCCAGCCGTCGACCTTGCCGCCCAGACCCTCGTCCGACACCAGTCGCTCGCCCAGGTTCCGCAGCCCCTCGCGGACCCGGCGGCGCAGCTCGCTGGAGGGGTCCTCGGCCGCGTTGAGCAGCATGCCCTTCGCGGTGCTCCACGCCGAGCCGATCAGCTTCTGCACGTCGGGGTGGTCGAGGATCTGCTGCTTGACCTGCTCGGCCCGGGCCATGGTCTCCGGGTCGTTCTGCAGGTCCTGGGCGAACTCGACGAGGAACTTGTCGAGGGCCAGGCGCATCGGGTGGTTGACATCGGTCTTGACCGCCCACGCGAAGGACAGCACCTCGCCGTAGACCTTGTCGGCCAGCATCGTGTCGACGAACTTCGGCGACCAGCTCGGCGCGCGGTCGGAGACCACCCGCAGGACGGTCGCGTGGTTGTCCCGCACCCACTCGTAGGCCCGATCGCACATCAGATCCACGAGCTTGTAGTGGGCGCCGTCGGCGAAGACCTGCTGCAGCAGCTTGCCCAGCGGCGGCCCCCACTGCTGCCCGACGACGCGGCGCACGACCGCCTGCTCCATGACGGCCTGCACGTCCTCGTCCTTGAGCACCGTGACCACGCCGCGCACGACGGTCGCCATCTCGGACGTGACCCGCTCGGCGTTCTCCGGCTTGGCGAGCCACTCCCCGAACCGCCGGGAGACCTCGACGCGCTGCAGCTTGTCGCGGACCACGTGTTCGGACAGGAAGTTCGTGCCGACGAACTCGCCGAGGCTGGTCCCGATCATGTTCTTCTTGTTCGGGATGATCGCGGTGTGCGGGATCGGCAGGCCCAGCGGCCGCCGGAACAGCGCGGTGACGGCGAACCAGTCGGCCAGCGCGCCGACCATGCCGGCCTCGGCAGCGGCGCGCACGTATCCGACCCAGCCGCTCCAGCCCGCGGACTGCGCCCACGTGGTGAGCAGGAAGATCACGGTGGCGCCGAGCAGGAACGCGAGCGCCACCAGCTTCATCCGGCGCAGCGCCCGCCGCTTGCCCTCCTGGTCCGGGACCGGGGGAAGGCTGCTGTCAGCAGGGGTCGGTTGCTCCACAGGGCCATTGTCCGTGAGGATCGGCGATTATGCGCGAACCAGCTCTCGTCCCCCGGCTGCGGCCGTTCACCTCGACCATCTTCGCGGAGATGACCGCGCTCGCCGTCCGCACCGGAGCGGTCAACCTCGGGCAGGGGTTCCCGGACACCGACGGTCCGTCCGGAATGCTCGAAGCCGCGAAGAACGCCCTGTTCGGCGGCGCGAACCAGTACCCGCCGGGCCCCGGACGGCCGGAGCTGCGGGCCGCGATCGCGCGGCACCGGGCGCGCTACGGGCTGTCCTACGACCCGGACAGCGAGATTCTCGTCACCGCCGGCGCCACCGAAGCCATTTCGGCCGCGCTGCTCGCGCTGACCGAGCCCGGCGACGAGGTCGTCGTGATCGAGCCGTACTACGACTCGTACGCGGCGGCCGTCGCGATGGCCGGCGCGACCCGGCGGGTGGTGTCGCTCGTCGAGGGCGCCGACGGGCGGTTCGCGCTCGACCTGGAGGCGTTGCGGGCCGCGGTCACCCCGGCGACGCGGGCGATCCTGATCAACTCGCCGCACAACCCGACCGGAACCGTGTTCACGCGCGACGAGCTGTCGGCGGTCGCGGAGTTGTGCCGCGAGCGCGACCTCATCGCGGTGACCGACGAGGTGTACGAGCACCTGGTCTTCGACGACGCCGAGCACGTGCCGCTGGCAGCGTTCCCCGGGATGCGCGACCGGACGGTGTCGATCTCCAGCGCGGGCAAGACGTTCAACTGCACCGGCTGGAAGATCGGCTGGGTGTGCAGCAGCCCGGAGCTGGTGGCGGCGGTGCGCGCGGCGAAGCAGTTCATGACGTTCGTGTCGGGCGGGCCGTTGCAGCCGGCGGTGGCGCACGCGCTGGACCACGAGCTGCCGTGGGTCGAGTCGCTGCGGACGTCGCTGACCGCCAAGCGGGACCGGCTCGCCGCGGGGCTCGCCGCGGCCGGCTTCACGGTCCGTCCGAGCCTCGGGACGTACTTCGTGTGCGCCGACGTGCGTCCGCTGGGCTTCACGGACGCGGCCGAGCTCGCGTGGCAACTCCCGGAGCGGGTCGGCGTGGCGGCAGTGCCGGTCAGCGTGTTCACCGACCACCCGGCGGAATGGCAGCACGTGCTGCGGTTCGCGTTCTGCAAGCGGGACGAGGTCCTGGACGAGGCCATCGAACGGCTGCACAAGCTGACCTGAGCGGCCTGAAGTCGGCTGGAATCGCGCTACGGGCAGGCGCGGCGCGGGCGCTGCTGATCGGGACAGCATGGTGCTGCCGCCCGCGGTTCGAGGCTGTGGGCTGCCGGGCGGGGTGGGTGCTCGGCAGCGCCCTCGCGCACGGCCGCGACCGCAGCCGGCCCCGCCCGACGAACGACGGCCGTCGCCGCGCGGCCGGTGCTCGACGCGCTCGGCACGCGCGACAGCGACCGCGATGCAACCGGCCCGAGAACCGCAGCAGCCCTGCGGCACGAGCGAAACAGCCCACCACGCACGGCAGCGACCACAGCCGGCCCCGACCCGACGAAAAACGGCAGCCGCCGCGCCGCCGGGGCTCGACACCACACCGCACGCGCACGACAGCGAGCGCGATCGAACCGGCCCGAAGAACCACAGCAGCCCTGCGGCACGAGCGAAACAGCCCACCACGCACGGCAGCGACCACAGCCGGCCCCGACCCGACGAACGACGGCAGCCGCGCGGCCGGGACTTGACAGCGTCACCACGCGCAGCGGCGAACCAGGTAGGACCCCGGGCCTGAGCGACGGCCGGCGTGGTGGGTTCGCGACAACACCCACCACGCACACCCCGCCGAACCACCGCCGGGGCCGGGCTGGACGACGCGGCCTCTTTCGCCAGGCAGCCGGACCCAGGTGGGCGGATCCGCCGCGCCACGGTCGGGCGTCACCCGATCAGCCGAGCGGGCACCGGTCCAGCCGGAGGATCATGCGTGGTCGTAGCCGTGGGCCTCCAGGTACCGGCGGAGGCGGTCGAGCGCGCGGCGCCTCAGCGGCCCCACACTCCCGACCGCGACACCCAGCTCCGCGGCGATCTCCGCGTGCGTCCTGGGCGGATCCTCCAGCAGGAGTTCCACCAGGCGCCTCTGCGGGGCCGGCAGCCCGGCCACGCCGCAGCGCAACAGGGCACTCCGTTCGGCGCTCAGCACCGCCCCCGCGGTCTCGTCCACGTGCTCGCGATCACCGGGAAACGCCGGAGGTCGCCCCTCCAGCGTCGGCAACTCAGCCGGGAACTCCTGCCGCCGGGCGTCGAGCACGCGCAGCGCCTGACGCCGGGCCGTAGTCGCCAGCCAGCCGGGTAGCCGGGACGGGTCACGGAGCTCCCGCAGCTGCGTCAGCGACACCCACGTGTTCTGGCAGACGTCCGACGCGTCGGCGTCGCCGAGCCGGTGCGCCCGCGCCACGCGCAGGATCACCGTCGACAGCCCGCGCACCAGCGCACACCACGCCCCCTGGTCACCTCGCCATGCGCGGCCCAGCAGATCGATCAGCTCGAAATCGGTCATGGAACTCCTCGCGATCACCAGTCGCGAGTCAGATGCGCCCGACCGCCGCGCAGCTCCCGAAAACCGCTGGTAGGCGAGAATTTGAGTAGATGTACGCACACAGTGCGTGAGCAATTCCCGAACAAGCACACGGAAGGCGGAACCAGGGTTCCGCCGTACGGGGCTGGATCGATCGCTTTCGAGGTGAAACACTCGCCACCGGTACGGGAATCAGGCGCGATTCCACGCGCCTGGTGAGGAGACCAAAACAAACTGTGGCTAGTCGTTCGTGGACGGTGGTGGTGGTGATGCGGCACGCGACCCGCGCGCGCCACGCCCCGCGGCCGCTGCCGATCGAACTCAAGCTCCTGTTCGCGGGCGGTTTCCTGGTCGCCGGATGGCTGCTCGGCGCCGTTCTCGGCGCGCCCTCCGCCGCGGCCGACGAAGCGCCGTCCGAACCGGACACCGCCGCGGTGCACCACCAACCGGGTCTCCTCGGCACGGTGACCGGTCTCGTCGGCGCCGTCACCAAGACGGTCGACACGACACTCACCACCGTGACCGCCACAGCCGGCACCACCGTCGGAACCGTCACCAACGTCGTCACCGAAACGGCTGACAACGCGACGAAGCCGGTTACCACGATCGTGGACACCACCGTCCAGACGATCAGTCCGAAAGCCCCCGCAGCCGCCGGGGACGAGCCCGTCACGAGGACGACCACGGCGATGGTGCCGGCCCGCGTCGAACCCGCAGTCGCTCCGGCCGCCGCAGCACCGCGGCCGGTGTCCGCGGAACCGCCCGCCGCCGCGCCGGTGCACCGCACCGTCCACCCCGCCCCGGCCGTGTCACCCAAGCCGGAGCCGTCCCGATCGCACGACGTCGCGGGCCCGGTGCGCGCGGACAACGCCCCGCCGGCGCCGGTTCCCAGCGCACCGGGCGATTCCGGGTGCGTCATCACCGCCTCGCACGACTCCGGCAACGGCGGCCGCGACCTGCTGGCCGTTCTGGGCACCCGCGCCTCGGCCGGCCCGGTTCAGCCGATCGTGGGAGCGCTGACCAGCGATTTCGTGGGTATGGGCACAGAAGAGGGCCTGCCGCCCTCCTCGCCCGACTGACGCCCGGCACGCTCACACCGGCGACCCGCGTCCAGAACAAGATCAACTAGCGGGGCGATTCCCCATGGCTCGAAGCCACATCCGACTTCCCGACCGGCCAACCGCGCCTGGCCGGATCGGGCACCGGTCCCGGCGTCGCGATGCCCCCGCGACGCCGGGGCCCCACCGGGCACGTGTTGGGAGCTTCTGCTCACCGCGCCGAGCGGAAGCCCGAATGCGCGCCTAGCCGCGGTGATCCGCCGGCACGTCGAGGGGCGGTGCCGGCGGATCACCGCGGAAGCCCGGCCCGGAGCGATCCGGGGCGGGTGCTCACAGCCGGTGCGCCGGACGTCTTCGCCGTTGTTCCTCCCTGGAGCGGCAGGCAGGCGTCCGGTGCATCGGCTGTTTTCACGCCACCGGGAGATCGTCGGCCGGGGCGCTGCGCACCGACGCGGCCGCCAGCGCGAGCCGGCCGACCGCCTCGCGCAGTTGCTCCGCGGGCTGGGCGAACGGCAGCCGCAGCCAGCGCTCCAGCCCGCCCTGTGCGCTGAATCGCGACCCCGGCACCACCTGCACGCCGTGGTTGACCGCCGCGACCGCGAGCCGGGTGCTCATCGGTTCCGGCAGGCGGCACCACAGGGACGACCCGCCGCGGGGGAGGTCGAACCGCCAGTCCGGCAGCTCCCGGCGCACCTCCCCGGCCAGCACGTCCCGCAGGTCGTGCAGGTTCGCGCGGCGGTGCGCGAGCGCGTCACCCGGAGCGTCCAGCAGCTCGGCCAGCACGAGCTGTTCGAACACCGGCGAGCCCAGGTCCGAGCCGAACCGCGCGGACGACAGGCGCGTCAGCAGGTCCTCCGAGGCCCGGATCCAGCCGATCCGCAGCCCGCCCCAGTGCGATTTGGACGCCGTGCCGACGGTGATCACCCAGTTCCCGGCGAATGCGCCCAGTGGATGCGGACCGTCCAGTGGATCGCCCTCGAGGTCCAGCTCGACGAACGTTTCGTCGACGACGGCAAACGTTTGCGTGCGGGCCAGGACCGCGCCCAGCCGCTCCCGGCCGGCGTCGTCGAGCTGTCGCCCGGTGGGGTTGTGGAAGTCCACGACGAAGTACGCCAATCGTGGAGCCGTTTGACGCACCGCCGCCTCGACGCCGGCGAGATCCCACCCGTGCTCGCCGAGCGCGACGGGGACCGGCGCCGTGTGCGCGGCGCGGATCGCCTCGAGGGCGTTGGGGTACGTGGGCTGTTCGACGAGCACGCGGTCGCCGGGGTGGGTCAGCATCCGCAGCGCGAGGACGAACGCGTGGTGCGCACCGTTGGTGATCATGATCTGCTCGGGCGACGTGGGCAGGCCCCGGGCCGTGTACCGGCGGGCCAGGCGCTCGCGCAGCACCAGGAGGCCCCGTCCGGTGTAGCCGTGCCCGCCGAGCTCGTCGACCAGGAGCAGCCGCGCCCGGTCGACCGCCGCCATCAGGCCCGGGATGGCCGGCGACGCCGCGCGGGCCAGGTCGATCGCCTGCGGGCCGGCGGGCGGTGCGGCATCGAGCGGCCGGCCGCCCGGCGAGGTGATCCACGAGCCGGCGCCGCGACGGCTCGCGACCAGTCCACCTTCGCGCAGGCGGTCCAGCGCGGCTGCGACCAGCGTGCGGCTGGCGCCCACCGCGTCGGCGAGCTCGCGTTCCGACGGCAGCCGGGTCCCGATGGGCAGCTGCCCGTCCAGCACGGCGAGTTCGATCGCCGCGGCCAGGTCCGCCGCCCCCTGACGAGAGCCACCACGCCGCCAAGAGCCGAGTACGAGGGCCAACCTGCGCGCCGAGATCCGGCCGATCGCATCCATGAAAGCCAATTATTCACGATTGGCTCTGGTAAGCCAGGCCAATCCCCCGCAAGCTGGTGCCCGTGACCGCAATCGATCTCCAGCCGGTAAGTGTGGCGATCCGCCCCGCGCGCCGGCTCACCCAGTTGCTGGCCGGCCTCGCCCTCTACGGCGCGAGCATGGCGATGATGACGCGCGCCGGGCTCGGCCTCGCCCCGTGGGACGTCCTGCACGAGGGCCTGGCCCGGTGGACCGGGCTCAGTTTCGGCACGGTGGTCGCCATCGCCTCGGTGGGCGTGCTGCTGCTGTGGATCCCGATCCGGCAGCGGCCCGGCGTCGGCACCGTGCTCAACGTGCTGGTCGTCTCGGTGACCGTCGACCTTGTCCGGGCCGTCCTGCCCGAGCAGCACGCGCTCGGCTGGCGGCTCACCCTGATGCTCGGCGGCGTCGCGCTGAACGCGGTGGCGACGGCGTCCTACGTCGGCGCCCGGCTCGGCCCGGGTCCGCGGGACGGCCTGATGACCGGGTTGGCCGCCCGCAACACGTGGTCAGTCCGGGTTGTGCGTACCGCGATCGAACTCACCGTGCTGGTGGCGGGCTGGTTCCTCGGCGGGACCGTCGGCGCGGGCACGGTGATCTACGCGGTGGCGATCGGGCCCCTCACCCAGGCCCTCCTCCCCCACGTCGCCTGGCGTCGATCACGTTAGCGCCTGCCGGACCCGCCGCGCGTCCACGTCGAACCGGGCGAGCACGTCGGCGGCGGGTCCGCGCAGCGCGGTCAGCGCGAGCAGGATGTGTTCGCTGCCCAGTTCCTTGCCGCCCAACGAAATCACCTCCTTCAGGCACACCTGCAGCACCCTCTTCGACTCGTCGGCGAACGGGATGTGCCGGCGCTTGCCACCACCCGTCCCGCCCGCGAGCGCGTTCGGGCCGTGGACCTGCTCGACGCGGTCGAGGATCGCGTCGACGTCGATGCCGAACTCCCCGAGCGCCTCGGCGTCGGCCGCGCTGATCCCGCCCCGGCGGCGCACCCGCGCGGTCTCCGCGGCGACGTCGTCGAGCGCGACCCCGAACCCCGTCAGCAGGCGGGCGGCCTTGCTGTCCGGGAAGTGCAGCAGCGCCACCAGCAGGTGCAGCGGGTCGATCCGCGGCGAGTCGAGGCGGATGGCGTCGTGCTGGGCCTCGACGACCACCTCCCGCGCGTCCTGGGTGAACTTCTCGAACATCACTGCCTCCCGTACTTCTTGTGGACGGCCTGCCTGCTCACGCCCAGCTCAGCCGCGATCTCCTGCCACGACCAGCCGTGGTTGCGCGCGCTGCGCACCTGGACGGCTTCGAGCTGCTCGAGCAGCCGCCGCAGCGCGGCCACCGCGCGCAGGCCGACCCGGGGATCGCGGTCGCCGGCACGGGCGGCCAGATCGGTTGCCTTGGTCATGATGTCAACCTACGTTGACAGCTCCCGCGTGTCAACCTTGGTTGACGGTTAGAGTCGGGGCGTGCTGGAAATCCAGGTGGCGGAACGGCCCGGCGTCGGCCTCGACGGGCAGCCGCGCCCCACCGAGGACCACGTCGTCGTGCTCGACCACGCCGTCGCGGTGCTCGACGGGGCGACTTCGCTCGATCCGGCGCTGCCCTCCGGCGGCTGGTACGCGGAACGGCTGGCGGCCCGGCTCGCGCGCGAGCTGACCGGGGACGACGACCTGCGCACGGTGCTGCGGCGGGCGATCGCCGGAGTCGCGGACGCCGAAGGCCTGCAGCCGGGACGGTCACCGTCGAGCACCGTCGCGATCCTGCGCTGGACCGCGGACCGGGTGGATTCCCTGGTGCTGGCGGACAGTCCGATCGTCGCGTTCGGACAGACGGTCGACCTGCTCGCGGACTCGCGGCTGGTCACCCTGCGCCGCGCGGGAAAGCTGCGCACGCGGGAAGCGGTGCGGGCGCTGCGCAACCACGCCGACGGGTTCTGGGTCGCCGAAGCCGATCCCGCCGCCGCCGACCACGCGATCATCCGCAGCTGGCCACGCGCCGCGCTGGGGGCCGTCATCCTCGCCACCGACGGCGTTTCCTGCGGTGTGGACGACTACGGCCTGTTCACCTGGACCGAAGCGCTGCAGCTGGCCCGCGCGAAGGGCGTGGACGCGGTGCTCGACGCGGTGCGCGCGGCGGAGGACAGCGATCCCGGTGCGCGGCGGTGGCCGAGGGTCAAGCGCCACGACGACCAGGCGATGGTGCTGGTCTCGTTCCGCTGACCGGCGCGGCCGACCCTAGGGGAAAGATCGGGGACTTCTCCGGATCTTCCGCGGCCCCCGTCGCGGAAGGCTCCTGTCATGGGGATTTCCGGAGCCACGCCGGGCGACAGAGCCCGGCCCTGGCTGCTCGCGGCGCACGTCGCGATCGGCTGGGGACTGTTCACCGTCTTCATCCTGCACGTCGTCAGCGGGCGGAACCCGGTGTGGGACACGCTGTCCAGCTACGCGCTCTCCGACGGGGGCGTCGGCCTGCTCGGCGCGGGCATGATCGCGATCGCCGCCGGGTCGGCCGCCCTGCTCGGGGCGCTGCGCGCGGCCGGGCACCGGCTCGGCCCGGCAACGCACATCTTGTTCTGGGCGTGGTCGTCGGGCCTGGTCGCGGCCGCGCTGTTCCCCGCCAGCTACCCCGAACGGTTCAACCCGGTGAGCGGGCAGATCCACGAATACGCCTGCACCGTCGCGTTCCTGAGCCTGGCCGCGCTGGGCTGGACGCTGCCCGAGCGGCTGCGCACGCACCCGGCGATCGTGCGCCTGACACTGCTGTCGCTCGGCGGGGTGCTGCTGTTCGGCGTCAGCTACCTGATGCCCGGTGTGCTGCCGGTCGGGCTGAGCCAGCGTCTCGCGCTCGCCGCGGACATCGGCCTGCTGGTCACGATCGCCCGCGCGGTCACGGTCGTCGTCCCGGCAAACCCGCGGACGCGTGTATCCGGCGGGAAACCGGGCGCTCTGAGTCGGTAAGGGCCGGGTTCTCCGGCCGAAACCGGGGGCTTTCTGGGGGAAAGACTTCATGACCGACGTCATCGCGCGATCAGCGGTAACCGCCACCGGGCCGCACTTCGGCCTCAGCAAGTTCGCCGACCCGCTGCGGGTGCCGCCGCTGATCCGGCCGCACTCGTGGTGGCACCAGGACGAAATCACCATCGCGAAGACCCGCGCCCGCGTGCGGCTGCACAGCCAGTTGCCGGAAACCGAGGTGTGGGCCTACGAAGGCCAGTTCCCCGGTCCGACGATCGAGGTGCGCAGCGGCCGCCGGCTGCGCGTGAACTGGAACAACCGGATCGACGGCACCATCCCGGTGATCGCCGTCCAGCAGCGGGCGGAGCTCGCCGACATCAACGCCCCGGCGCGCACCCCGGGCTACCGCAACCTGGACGGCACGCCGCAGGCGGGTACGGAAATCATCGACGGGGTGTCCGTCCTTCCCGCGTGGACGGTCGTGCACCTGCACGGCGCGCGCACCGGCGGCGGCAACGACGGCTGGGCGCACAACGCCGTGCTGCGCGGCGCTTCCCAGCTCGCCGAGTACCCGAACGGCCAGCAGTCCGCCACGCTCTGGTACCACGACCACGCGATGGCGGTGACGCGGTTCAACGTCTTCGCCGGGCTGGCCGGGATGTACCTGATCCGCGACGCGGAGGAGGACGCGCTCGGCCTGCCCGCGGGCGACCGCGAGATCCCGCTGGTCCTGACCGACCGCAACCTCGACACCGACCCGGTGACCGGCGCGCTGACCGGGCAGCTGCTGTTCAAGATCCCGTTCATCACCCCGGCCGGACCGGCCGGGCCGGCCGTGCCGATCCCGTTCACCGGACCGTTCAACCTGGTCAACGGGGTGATCTGGCCGCACATCGAGGTCGACGCGCGCTGGTACCGGTTCCGCGTGCTCAACGCGTCGAGTTCGCGGTTCTACCGGCTCACGCTGGTCGACGAGACCGGGGTGGCCGACCACGACGGGGTGCGCATCATCGGCACCGACGGCGGCTTGCTGCCCGCGCCGGCCCCGCTGCCCGCGGGCGGGCTGGTGCTCGCACCGGCCGAGCGGGCGGACGTGCTGATCGACTTCAGCCGGTACCGGGGGCAGAACCTGACCCTGCGGAACACGCTCGCCGACCGCACCGAGCCGGACATCATGCAGTTCCGGGTGGAGGAACGATGCAGTTCCGGGTGGAGGAACGCGACCGGCACGACGCGTTCGCGCTGCCGCCGGTGGTGTCCGGGTCGTACGTCCGGCTGCAGCACGGCACGACGGTGCCCGAGGACCACGACCACGTGTTCGTGGCGCTCGTCCCGCCCGGCACCGCGGGCGATGCGCACCCGCAGTTGTGGGAACTGCAGGAGGTCACCGATCCGGCCGAGGTGCCCGCGCGGTTCCCAGCGCACGGGTTCGTGCAACTCACCGACCCGGCCGGCGGGGCGGTGCGGACGTTCCGGATGGTCGCGAACCTCTTCGACGACACGCCGACGTTCTTCATCGGCCACGACCGGTGGGCGATCAGGAACTTCGTCCACCTGGGCGGGCCCACCCACCCGATGCACATCCACCTGGCGGAGCTGCAACTCCTGACGCGGCGGCAGTTCCCGCTCGACCAGGCCGGCACCGTGACCGGCTTCGACTCGGCGGCCGGTGGCACCGCCGCGCCGCTCCCGGTGCCGGGCGAAGGCAAGTCTCTGGAGAAGTACGAGGAGGGCTGGAAGGACACGTTCCAGGTCGCCGCGGGCGAGTGGATCACGGTGGCCGGGCACTTCACCGGCGCGACCGGCGAGTTCATGTACCACTGCCACATCCTCGACCACGAGGACGAAGGCATGATGCGGCCGTTCGTCGTGCACCCACCCGAGGTGGGGCGTTTCCACGTTCACCGGGGTGCTTCCCACGGGGGCGGTCACTGAGAAATCGCGACCGAGCCGAGGAACAACACCTCACGCGGTTTCGGTGATCCGGAAGACCGGGAAACCGGGCGCGACGTCCCGCAGGACCGAGTCCGGCGAGGTGTGGTCCACACCTTCGAAGAAGCGGCCGACCTCCCACTTCCACCGCTTGAGGTAGGTCCGCAGGATCACCGGCTTGTCCTCGTCGGCCAGCTCGACCGGCCGGAACGTCACCGTCCGGCGTCCGACGCGCAGCTGCCCCTCGCCCGCCGCGCGCAGGTTGCGCACCCACTGCGTCTGCCCCCGCGGTGCGACGAGGTAGCGCTGCCCGTCGATGGTGAGGAGGTTGACCGGCGTGGACCGGATCTCCCCCGTCTTGCGGCCCCGTACGAGCAGCACCCGGCTGCCGGCCAGGCTCACGCCCATCCTGGTCAGGAACTGCACCGCGACGTTGAAGAACCCGTCGCCCTTGCCCGGCTTGATGTAGCGGTTCACGGTGTCTCCTCCGGCTTTCGAGAGCGGCGCTCTCGCTTAAGAGCAGTGAACACCTACACGACCAGGCTGCCAAGAGCGCTGCTCTCGAATTTGTGCGCCGATCTCCGAGGTGGCACACTGTCGCACATGCCAGCCAGCAGGACCGCGCGTGAACGGGCCCGCGCCGAACTGACCCGCGAGATCAAGGACGAGGCACGCCGCCAGCTCGGCGAGGTCGGGCCGCACGGGTTGTCGCTGCGCGCCGTCGCGCGGGAGCTCGGCATGGTGTCCTCCGCGCTCTACCGCTACTTCCCCAGCCGCGACCACCTGCTCACCGAGCTGATCATCGACGCCTACAACGAGATCGGCGAGGCGGCGGAGCGCGCCGACGACCCGTCCGCCGAGCCCCGCGAACGGTGGACCCGCATCTGGGCCGGCACCCGCGACTGGGCGAAGCGGAACCCGCACGAGTATTCGCTGATCTACGGCTCCCCGGTGCCCGGCTACCAGGCGCCGCAGGACACGATCACCCCCGCCGGTCGCGTGGCGCAGGCCCTGGTCCGTGTCCTGGAGGCCGCCGACCTCGCACCCGCGCTGCCCGCGCGGCCGCTGCCCGCGGAACTGGCGGAACAGGCGCGCAAGGTCCAGGTCGCGCTGGACACCGGGCTCGCGGAGGAGGACCTCGTCCGGCTCATGACCGCCTGGACTCACCTGTTCGGGGCCATCAGCTTCGAACTGTTCGGCCAGTACGCCAACACCGCGGACCCGGCGGACGCCTATTTCGCCTACACGGCGGGGCAATTGGGCGATTTCGTCGGTCTTCGGTGAACGTTTCCCGCGTTGTGGCAGACTCTGATCATGGCGGCAGATGACGAGGTGCTGCGGGCCGTCGAGGGAAGCCTCGACCGGCCGTCCGCGGCTCGCGTGTACGACTACTTCATCGGCGGGAACCACAACTACGCGATCGACCGCGCCTTCGGCGACAAGGTCCGCGCCCGGCTCCCGCTGATCCCCGACTCCGCGGTCGCCTGCCGCCAGTTCCTCGGCCGCGCCGTGCGGTACGCGTCCAAGGCGGGCATCCGGCAGTACGTGGACATCGGGTCGGGCCTGCCCACCGCGGGCAACGTGCACGAGGTCGCCGACGAGGCCCGTCCGGAGCACGACACCAGGGTCGTCTACATCGACAACGAGCCGATCGCGCTGGCGCACTCGCAGCTGCTGCTCGCCGACACCGCCGACCCCGAACGCCACAAGGCGATCGCCGGTGACCTGCTGGAGCCGATCGACCTGTGGGAGCGGGTCGCGCAGGCCGGGGTGATCGACTTCGACGAGCCGATCGCGCTGGTCATCAACGCGGTGCTGCACTTCATCAAGGACGAGCAGCAGCCGCAGCCGGCGCTCGACTTCTACCGCGACCAGCTCGCGCCCGGGTCGATGCTGATCATGTGCCAGCTGACCGACGAGAACCCGGCCGACGACGAGGAGCGCCGCGCGCTGGACGACCTCAAGGCCTACTACGAGACCACGACGAATCCCGGTCAGTACCGCTCGCGCGAGGAGTTCCTGAAGTTCTACGGCGACTTCGAGCTGGTCGAGCCGGGGCTGGTCTTCGCGCCCGAATGGCACACCGACGAGCACGCCCTGTTCGCCGACGCGCCGTCGAAGTCGCGCATCCTCGCCGCGGTGGCCCGCAAGCCGTAAGGAGTGGGCCGCCGGGCCCTGGAGCAGGAACCTGGCGTCGCCGCCGCGTGGTCGAGCGAGGCGTCCACGGCCTCACGGCACGTGGTCGCTGAACCAGGCGGCGGCCAGCTGGGCGACGGTCTCCAGGGCGCCCGGCTCTTCGAACAGGTGCGTCGCGTGGGGGACGACCTCCAGGCGGTGCGGCCCGGCCAGTTCGCGAGCCGCGGTTTCGTTGAGGCGCACCACCTCTTCGTCCCGGGCGCCGACGATCAGCAGCGTCGGGCTGGTCACCCGGCTCAGCGCGTCGCCCGCCAGGTCGGGCCGGCCGCCGCGGGAGACGACCGCTTTCACGCGCTCCCCTTCCGCGGCCGCGGTTCGCAGGGCCGCCGCCGCACCGGTGCTCGCGCCGAACAGGCCCAGCGGCAACTCGCCCGCGCGACCGTGGTTGCCGAGTTCCGCGATCGCCGCACGCAGGCGCTCGGCGAGCAGGTCGATGTCGAACCGCCGGCCGCCGCCGTCCTCGTCCGGGCTGAGCAGGTCGAACAACAGCGTGCCGAACCGGTTGTCCTGCAGTTCGCGGGCGACCGCGATGTTGCGCGCGCTGTGCCGGGAACTGCCCGAACCGTGGGCGAACACGATCATCCCGATCGCGTCCGCCGGGACCGTCAGGTCGCCCTCGAGGCCGGGGTCGACGGTGAGCGGAACGGTCATGCCCCCTCCAGCAACTCGATGACCTCGTCGTCTTCGACCTGGCGGAAGTCGGCGTACCACTGACCCACCGAGCGGAACCCGTGCGGCGCCAGCAAGCACACCACCTCCTCGGCGTCGCTCTTCAACGCCGCCGCGGCCTCCGGCGCGCACACCGGCGCCGCGAACACCAGGCTGTGCGGGCGGTCCCGGCGCAGCGCCCGCAGCGCGGCCCGCGCGGTGACACCGGTGGCCAGCCCGTCGTCGACGACCAGCACGTCCCGCCCGGCCCGCGGTTGCGGCGCACGCCCCCGCTGGTAGACGACCGCGCGGCGGCGGGCCTCGGCGCGTTCGGCGCGGCAGATCCGGTCCAGCTGCTCGGGCCGCAGGCCGAGCGCGGACAGCGAGTGCTCGTCGTAGTAGGGCGGGCCGTCCGGTGTGACGGCGCCGACGCCGAACTCCGGCTGGCCGGGCGCCCCGATCTTCCGGGCGACCGCGACGTCGAGCGGCGCGTCCAGCGCATCGGCGACCGCACGGGCGACGACAACGCCGCCGCGCGCCAGTCCCAGCACGAGCGGATCGCGCCATTCGTGCCCGCGCAGCAGCTCACCCAGCTGCGCGCCCGCCTCGCGGCGGTCGCGGTACTCGTGTCGCCGCCTCATGCCACCCGTTTACCCGGGGCGGGTGGTCGTCAACCGGGTTCGCCGCGGCGCTTGCGGTGGACGACCCACGCCAGGTCGACCACCAGCCCCACTGCCACCAGGCACATCAGGACCGTCACCCACCACATGCCGGCCGTGGCGTACAGCGCACCGGCGCCGAGGGCGAGGACGATCCCGATCGCGGCGAGCCAGATCCGCAAGGTCAGCGCGCTGTAGGTGGGCGCCGCCCCGCCGAAGCCGGCGGTCGGGTCGTGGTAGTCCGGCAGGCCCCGCTGGTACTCCTCGCGGGTGCGAGGCCGCTCGTGCGGGAATCGCATGCTTCCGGGGTACCCAGCCGTGAACCACCTCACCCGGTCCAGCGATGACCTGGTTTGGCCCCCTCCCCGCTGGGTTACCGTGGCCGCGAACCCATCCCGCCCGGAAGGAACACCGAAAGCCGATGAGGCCGTCCGCGCCCCTGACCCGGCGCATGCTGCTCGTCCTGGCCGCCGGGGCCCTGCTCGCCGCGGTTGTCGTCTACGCGAGCGGCGACAAGACCGGGCAACAGCCACCGGCCGCCGCGCCGACCGCACCGCCGCCACCCAAGATCGCCTCGGCGCAGGGCCCGGACGCGTGCGCCACCGTGATCGGCGAACTCACCCCGCGGCAGCGGCTCGCCCAGCTCGTCGTCGTCGGGGTGGACGCGTCCGACCCGCGGTCCGCGGCCCAGCTCGTGGGCTCCGAACAGCTCGGCGGCGTCTTCCTCGGCGGCAACGCGACCGCCCTGCTGAAGAACAACGCACTGGCCCAGGTCCAGAACGCCGCGCGGCTGCCGGTGTCCGTCGCGGTCGACGACGAGGGCGGCCGGGTCCAGCGCATCGACGACCTCGACGGTTCGATCCCCAGCGCCCGTCAGATGGCCGCGACCATGACCACCGGCCAGGTCCGCGACCTCGCCCGGGAACGCGGCCGGGCGATGGCCGCGCGCGGGGTGACCGTCGACTACGCCCCCGTCCTGGACCTCACCGACGCGGACGCGGACGAGGTCATCGGCGACCGCTCGTTCAGCGCCGACCCGGACAAGGCCCGTCGCTACGCCCAGGCCTTCGCAGCGGGCCTCGAGGACAGCGGTATCAAGCCGGTCCTCAAGCACTTCCCCGGCCACGGCCACGCGACCGGCGACTCGCACAAGGGCGAGGTCACCACGCCGCCGCTGTCCGAACTGCGCAAGAACGACCTGGTGCCGTACCGGGACCTCGCCGGGTTCGGCGACGTTTCGGTGATGGTCGGCCACCTCGACGTGCCGGGCCTGACCGGCGGCGACCCCGCGTCGCTGTCGCCCGCGGCCTACCAGCTGCTGCGCGGCGAGTTCGGCTTCACCGGACCGGTCCTGACCGACGACCTGGGCGCGATGAAGGCCGTCACCCAGCGCTACCCGCTCCCGCAGGCCGTGGTGAAGGCCCTGCAGTCCGGCGCGGACCAGGCGTTGTGGTCCTCCGGTGGCCAGGTTTCGACGGTGCTCGACGCGCTGGAGAAGGCGACGGCGGACGGGACGCTGCCGGCGGACCGGGTGACCGACGCGCTGACCGCGGTGCTGCACGCGAAGAAGGCCTGCTGAGGGGAAACCGGGGCGGCTGCACCGGCGGGTTCCTCGACGCTGAGGAGACCCGGCCGGTGCAGCGGGATCCGGGGCGTTCTCTCGCCGCGGCAAAGTCTACGTAACCGTCGCGGCGGGACAAGACCTCGTATTCGGATCGAAATAGTTCCTGGTCAGGCGGCCCCCTGCAGGATCTCGCGCCGCCGCGGCCAGTGCGACCAGAACGCGCCCGTGTAGCCGAGCTCGATCAGCCGGAGCAGGAACGGGTTGTCGGCGTAGTTGTTGTCGTTTTCCGTGATGCCCGGCAGCGTGGGCAGCATCACGCGGTGGTACTCCGACGCTGGCACCAGGTCCCACAGCATCTGCACGCTGTTCACCCAGCGGCCGTTGGGTGAGGCGATGGTCTTCGGGTCCTCGGGCAGGTCCGGCGACAGGTAGTACACCGGCCGGAACCGCCCGGCCGCGTCGAAGGCGAACTGGCGCTCGTACTCGACGATGCTCTCGCACGCGGCGCGCGGCTTGAGCACGATCGGCTCAGTCGCCGAGTCCGACTGCAGCCCGGGCAGCGTCCGGCGCCCGCCGCACGCCTCGGCCAGGCGGATGCCCAGCGGCGAGTACGGGAACGCGCGGATGCCGAGGCTGTAGCCCGCCACCGCGACCCGCAGGTCCAGGGTGCGCTTGACGGCCTCGGTCATCGTCACCGCCGTCTCGCCCGGCATGCCCAGGAGGACCTCGACCATCACCGGCAGCTCGACCTTCGCGATCTTGGCGCACAGCTCGCGCACGTCGTCGAAGGTGTAGAACCGGCGGCCGCCGCCGGAGACCTTCCAGCCGTCGAGCACGTCGTCGCGCACGTGGTCGGGCGCGAGGTTGATGCCCGCGCAGCCGGCACCCACCAGCAGGTCGAGCAACTCGTCGTCGAACGGCGTGGGCTGGGCGTAGATCCACAGCTTCAGGTTGTGCAACGGCGTGGAGTGGTCGGTGTCCTTGCGCCTGATGATCTCGCGCAGCACGTTCTTGCTGTGCGCGATGACGAGGTTGAACTCGCTGTCGGTCGTGTGCAGGTCGTACACCCCGTGGGCGGTCAGCGCCTCCACCAGCAACCCCGGCACCGCCGGCGACCATCGGCGCACCGGTGCGTCGTGATCTCTGCACAGAATGGCAGAAGCGGGAACCGAAATTCGGGCGTTGTCTTTCACTGGTGCCAGCGGAGTTGTTTCGACGCGCGCGCGGCGGCCCGCAGCTGGTCCGGGGGCAGCTGGAGGACCCGGCTCAGGTGGCTCTGCCAGTACGGGCCGGGCACGCGCTTGCCCCGTTCCCAGCGGGACACCTCGCCACGGCCCAGGCTTTCGTTGCCCGAGACCAGGACGAGCGCGTCCGCCAGCTGGTACTGGGTGAGCCCGCGCTCGTGCCGCGCCGACCGGATCAGCCGGCCGATCGGCGTCGAGTCGCGGGCCACCACCGCAGCCTCCCCGCTCATGACCCGGAAACCACGAGCGCCGTCCCTCCGGCACGCTCCGTTCGGAGCACTGTTTTGTCCGCATCACGCACGAGGGGCCCCTTCACATTTCGGGTGAACGTCCAGATCGTCTGTGCAACGTCGCCTTGGGCGATCCGAGACGCCGTGGGCCGGCGTCCGACACCGCGCCGCCGACCAGCCCGGCCAGGAGCGCCTGCCGACCACTTCCGCGGGTGGTCTGGCCCCGGCTGACGTCCAAGGGGAGAACCGTCCACTGCACCACTGTCCGTTGTTTGCTGTTCAATGGCTACCGACGAACGGGCTAATTTGCCAAGTGCAATTTGCACGGCGCGCGCAGGGCCACCCCTCAGAGGCGTTTCCCCTCGTCACGCGGCCGGTCGCAGGACCGCGGTGAACTGACGCAGCGCACCTGCCTGTTCCACGATGCGGTACCCAGTAAGCCGGCCGGCCTTCGAGCTGACCGTCTCCGCCACGTCGACGACGTACTCAAGGTGACTCAGCGTGTACACGCGCCGGGGCAGGGTGAACCGCACCAGCTCGCGCGGGGCGGGCACGTCCGGGCCGCCGTCGGGGTCCCGGCGGCCGAACACGAGCGTGCCCAGCTCGGTCACCCGCACCCCGCCGGCGAGGTAGAGGGCGTTGCCGAACGCCGTGGCCGGCAGCTCGTGCGGCGGGATGTGCGACAGCATTTCCCCGGCGTCGACGTAGACGGCGTGGCAGCCGGTGGGCTGGAGCACGGGCAACCCGGCCAGGCCGAGCTGTTCGCCGAACCAGCGCGCGCATTCGGCGCGGTAGCGCAGGTAGTCCGGCTCGATGACCTCCAGCAGCCCCTGCGCCAGCGCCTCCAGGTCGCGCCCGGCGAGCCCGCCGTAGGTCGGGAAGCCCTCGAACGCGATCAGCTGCTCGCGGGCCCGGCGCGCGAGGCCGGCGTCGCGCAGCGCGATGAGCCCGCCGATGTTGGCCATGCCGTCCTTCTTGAGGCTGGCCCAGCAGCCGTCCGCCAGGTCGAAGACCACCCGGGCCACCTCGCGGGGCGTGCGGCCCTGGTAGCCCTCCTCGCGTTCGGTGACGAGGTAGGCGTTCTCGGCGAACCGCGAAGCGTCCAGGTACAGCAGAACGCCGTGCTCGTCACACAACTGGCGGGTGGCCTTCACGTTGCGCACCGACACGGGCTGGCCGCCGCCCGCGTTGTTGGTGATGGTCAGCACGACGCAGCGCACCCGGTCGGCCGAGCGCCGCAGCAGGTCGCGCAGGCGGTCGAGGTCGATGTCGCCGCCGAACGGGGCCGGCTCGCCCCGCGCGATCGGCACCGGCAGGTCGACGGCCTGCGCACCGGCGGCCTCGACGCTCGCCCGGGTGCTGTCGAAGTGCGTGTTGCTCACCGAGATGTCGCCGGGTCGCAGCAGCAGGCCGAGTACGATCCGCTCCGCCGCACGTCCCTGGTGGACCGGCAGCACCTCCGGGTAGCCGGTCAGGTCGCGCACCACGGACTCGAACCGGTCGAACGAGCGCGCGCCCGCGTAGGACTCGTCGCCCCGCATGAGCGCCGACCACTGCGCGGCCGACATCGCCGCGGTCCCGGAGTCGGTGAGCAGGTCGATCGTGATCGCGCCGGCCGGCACGCGGAACAGGTTCCACCCCGCCGCGACGAGCGCGTCGCGGCGCTCCCCGGCGGTGGGGAACGGGATGGGCTCGACGGACTTGATGCGAAACGGCTCCATGAACGGCGGCACGGGCGGTCCTCCCGGACGTCGGCGAACATTCGAGACAAGCCTGTGACCACCGCGGGCCGCGACGGTAGGGGCCAGTTCGCGCCACGGTGGGCCGGCCGGGTGAGCTGGGACACAATCAGCGCCCGGTCTGTCCTCGTTGGCCCCGCCCGCGCGAGGATTTCCGGGTGGAAGTAGCGGAGGATCACGTCGGCTTCGCTTTTCAACCCCTCTACAGCCTGCGCACCGGCGGTGTCATCGGTGTCGAAGCGCTGGCCCGGCCTCCCGGCGGGCCCGTCCGGGAACTGCTGCGCGCCGCGCACCGCCGCGGCCGCCTGGTCGACGTCGACGCCGGTCTCGCCGCGCAGGCGGTGCTCGCCGAGTCGGCCCACGAGAGCCTGCTGCCGCTCCACCTGAACCTGTGCGCGCTGACCGCCGCGGCTCCCCACCTGGTGCTAGACCCGCTGCTGGACTCGCTCGGGCGCACCGGGCGGCGGCCCCGCGAGATCGTGCTCGAGGTCGGCGCGCCGTTCCACGGGGTGTCTCCCAAAGCCCTGCTGGCCGGGCTGCACCGGTTCGGCGAGCTGGGGTTCCGACTCGCGTTCGACGGGCTGGGCAGCGGCGACCTGCCGCTCAACCTGCTGGCCGAGGCGCAGGTCGACCTGGTCAAGCTGGACCGCACGACGCTGCGCCGCCTGCCCGGTGAGGCCGCGACGGTGGCGCTCGTGGAGTCACTGGTGCACTTCACCTCGCGCACGGGCGTCCGGCTGGCCGCCACCGGCATCGAGGACGAGCAGCAACTGGCCACTGTGCGGCACCTCGGCGTGCGGATCGTGCAGGGCAACCTCTTCTCCCCGGCCCGCACCGGCGTCATGCCGTCCGGCCTCGTCACCGCGCCGCCGGCGCCGGCCCTGCCGGTCCCCCTGACCCCCACGACCGCCCCGCGCGTGGACGACTTCCTGCACCCCGCGACCGTCCTGTCCGACGACGCGACCTGCGACGACGTGCGCCGGGTGCTGCTCGACCACGACGCGCCCAGCGGCGTCGTCGGTGTGGACGACGCCGGGCGGCCGCGCTGGTCCATCGACCGCGCGCGGTTCCTGCTCGATCTGACCGGGCCGTTCGGCCACGCGCTGCACGCGAACAAGCCGGCCGCCCGGCTGGCCGACCCGCCCCGCACGATCCGCAGCGGCGCCGGCGCGCTGGAACTGCTCGACCTGGTCGCCGACGCCGACCTGACCCGCCGCGGCGACGACATCATCGTGGTCGCCGAGGACGGCCGGTGCCTGGGCGTGGTGTTCGTGACCGAGATCGTGCACGGCGTGGCCGAGGCGAAGATCGAGGAGGCGGCCGCGCTGAACCCGCTGACCCGCCTGCCGGGCAGCGACACGGTCGCGCGCGAGGTGGACCGCCGCATCGCCGCCGGGCGTCCGCTGGTGGTGGCGTGGCTGGACGTCGACTCGTTCAAACGCGTCAACGACACGGCCGGGTTCGCCGCGGGCGACGAGCTGATCCGCTCGCTGGGGCGGGCGCTGACGGACCTGGCGGCGAAGCTGCGCAGCGTCACGGTGAGCCACGTCGGCGGGGACGACTTCCTGATCGCCTGCGACATCGACGAGATCCCGATCGTCGCGGACACGCTGCTGGGCACACCGTGGACCGCCGAACACCTGCCGGTCACGGTTTCGCTCGCGACGGTGGTGTGCGCCGGCACGGCCGCGAAGTCCTACCGGGAGGTGTCGCGGCTGCTCGCGCCGCTCAAGAAACGCGCGAAGGACGTGACGGGGTCGAGCTGGGTCAACAGCTGGCCCGGGACCGACCGGTTCGAGGTCCTGCGCGGGCGCGGCCGTGACGCGTTGAGCGCGCCGGATCAAGCCCGTTGAGAAAAGTGCCTCCATTGCGGCTAATCCGTTGGGCGAGCACCGTGAACAACCGGCGAATTCGTCGTCGAACACGCATTCCCTCACCCGGTAGCGTTACGCCGGGCGCCCCTGTCCGGCACCCGTGGTCAACCCCGTCATACCGCGCACAGGCGCATCTTGGAGCAACCGTGGAATCCGGGCCGTTTAACGCCGTTCTACCTTCCTCTCGTGTCCGTCCCAGAGTTCGACCCCAGCGAAACCCCGGGCTACATCTACGAGATGATGGCCGAGCACCTGGCCGCCCGGATCGAGGCCGGTGAGCTGCGGCCCAACACACCACTCCCGGCCGAGCGCCGTCTCGCCGCGGAATACGGCGTATCCCTTGGCACGGCGCGACACGCGACCCAGATCCTGCGCGAGCGCGGCCTGGTTTTCACGATCCGCTCCAAGGGCACCTTCATCGCGGACGAGGAGCGCCGGCGAGCGCCATCGGGAGATTCATGAACGCGTTTCACGAGGTGTTGAGGAGTGGTCGTGGTTCCTGATCTGCCCGCGAACCCGCTGTCGATCGAACTCACGCTCACCCACCGGCGATTCTGGTGGCGGATCGACGACGAAGACGAACAGCCGGAACAATGGGACGCCTCCGCCGACGTGTCCGATCTCGACGTGTGCCCGGAAGACCTCCGCCACGTCGGCAACATCGCGCTCGTCATCGCCGACCTCACCAAGGAACGCAACCTGCTGGACTCCGTCGTGCTCGGCGAATGGGCGCTGGAGTTCATCGCCGAAACGGTGATCGACCCGGACCAGGGCAAACTCCACCCCGAACTCGACGCCCGCATCAGCCAGGGCCCGCCGCGCATGGTCATCCTGCGTCGCATCGAACTGACCGAACCCTGGCGCGGACACGGCCTCGGCGCCGCCCTGATCGCCGGCGCGCTGCGCATCCTGGCCCCCAACGCGCGCCTGGCCGCCTGCCGGGTGTCCCCACTGGACTTCGCGCACCCCGGCGCCGACCGCATCAGCGCCGAGCTGTCCAGCCTGCGCGCCGGCGCGATGCTGGAAAGCATCGGGTTCCACCGCTGGCGGGGAGTCCACCTGGTCGACCTGAGAAACCCCGCACTGGTCGACGCGCGCATGGACCTGCTCGAGCAGTGGTGGCCCGGCCAGGTCGAGAACTGAACCGCTGGCCCGGTTCCACCGCAGCACGGGGTCGCCCACTTACATCGGTTTCCTCCGTCTACTCCGGAAATTCCGCCGTCGATACGGCTCACCGTCCTGCGCCCGCGGCGAGGGCCTTCTCGAACCTGGTGCCTCCACTGCTGGCCCCTGACCTGCGCTCGTACTCGGTACTAGGATCTGAAACAACCGAGTTGCCGATCGAAACGAGGAGCGGTCATGGCCCGGCGGCGCAAGCAGGAACCCGACGGGACGAACCTGCCCGACGACGAGGTCAGGGACGAACGCGACTACTCGGTGCGAGCCGTCGAGCGGGTTTGCCTCATCCTCAACCTGCTCCAGGAATCGGTCGACGGCATCACGTTGAACGAGGTCGCGCAGACAACCGGTTTGCCGAAGTCCTCGGCGTTCCGTTACCTCTGGACGCTCGAGCACCACCGCTACGTCGAGCGCGACGAAACCAACAACCTGTTCCGGCTTGGTCTCGGCTTCGTCGGCATGCAGTCCCGTCACCTCGAGATCCTGCGCGAGCGCGCGCGTCCGTCGCTCGAAGCCTTGCGGGACGAGTACGGCGAGACCGCGAACCTCGGGCTGCTCGACGGTGACCACATCATCTACATCGAGATCGTCGAGAGCCGGCGCGGCGTTCGGCTGGCGGCCTCCCGTGGGGACCGGGACCCCCTGCACTCGACCGCACTCGGGAAGGCCATCGCCGCGCACCTTCCCGAAGACCGGGTCCGGACGCTGCTCGACCGCGCGGGCATGCCGGGCCGCACGTCCGCGACCATCACCTCGGTCGGCGACTTCATGACCGAGCTGGCGGGCGTCCGGCGCAACGGCTACGCGATCGACAACGGGGAGAACGAGGCGGACGGGCGATGTGTCGCCGCCCCGCTCCTCGGGACGCACCTGCCCGCCGCGATCAGCGTCAGTGGCCCTTCGTCCCGCTTTTCGATGCAGGACGCCAAGAAGGTCGCCAAGACGCTCATCCGGGTCGCCTCCGGAATCGCGACCAATCCCGTTTCCGCACAGCGCAGCGAAGCCATGGCTTGAGTCCGGCCGGGCGCACGAGAAGCGCTGACACCCGAACGACGTCGCGTACGCTTCGCACAGTCGTCGGCGGCGGTTTTCGATGTGGCGTAAGGGTTGTAGGTGCGCAGGCGCGGACGGCGGAGTTCTGGGCGCAGAGTAGCCCTCCCACGAAGAACCCGTGAGCGGTCACCGTTCATGACTCCCCGACGGACGCTGCGCTTCCTCGCCTACGTCAGCGGGCCGAGCCTGGTCCCCTTGCCATCGGCCATGATCACCGCCCCACTTCGGCCGCTCCCGGCAACCGGCCACGCCGTTTTCGGCGCGCAGGCCGACCATCCTCCCGTCGTTGTCGACCACCGGACGGCAGAAGCGGACACACCGCTGGTCTCCCTCCAGCCCGGCGCGCCAATCGACGGGCAGCCCCTGCACACCGCCGCGCGGCGCGCCGAGCAGCGGCTCAAGCGACGGCCCGGGCACCCGGTCGTCGAGATCGCCCCCGTCCGGCCCCGGCAGGCGCCGCTGACCTCCGGGCTCAGCGGCCACGACACGGTCCGCCGGCTCGTGCGCGCGGGGCAACTCGACCACGTCGGCGGGCCCGCGGCGAACTCGCAGCCGTTCCTGGACCTCGAGGCCGAGCACGTCTCCTCCGCCGAGCGGCTCGCCGAGTCCTCGCCCGACTCGGCGTTCCTGCTGCTGACCAAGGCCGCGCAACTGATCGGGTCCAGCCTGCTGGCGCGGCAGGGGCCGCGGCCCGCGCTGTCGGCGCCCGAGCAGGTCGTCGGGACGGCCGTGGCGGCCCAGTTCTCGCAGATCGAGCTGCTCGCCGCCGCGAGGGAGGCCGCCGGGAAGCTCGCCCTGTTCCACTGACCGCCCGAAACGCAACCGAGACCGGGGCGGCGAAACGAAAATGTCGGTCCCCGCGGCTAACCTCGCAACAAGGGGACGAACACCTCGAGGCGGAGGTGCGCGATGACGATGCTGAGAACTGTCGCGGGTGAGATCGCGAGCGCGGTGACGCACGCGGTGCGGTACCCGGCCGGTATCGGACGCCGGTGGGCGATCCACCCCGCGCGCCGGAGCGCCCCGCCGGGCGACGTGCGCCCGCTCGTGGTCCTGCCCGGACTGGCCGACAACACCGCGATCTTCACGAACCTGAAGGTCGCGCTGGACCGCTGCGGCGCGGGGCCGATCGTCTCGTTCAGCTACAGCCTCCTGCTGCGGGACGTCCGCTCCGCCGCGGCTCGCCTGTCCGAGCAGGTCGAGCAGCTGTGCGAGGTCACCGGCGCCGCGAAGCTCGACCTGGTCGGCCACAGCCTGGGCGGCCTGATCGCCCGGTACTACGTGCAGCGGCTCGGCGGTCACCACCGCGTCGGCACGGTCGTGACGGTGGGCACCCCGCACGGCGGCACGGTCGCCGCGTGGCTGCTGTCGCCGATGCCGCTGGCCCGGCAGCTCCGCCCGGGCAGCGACCTGCTGACCGAACTGACCCGGCCGGCTCCCCACTGCACGACGAAGTTCGTCACGTTCTCCAGCGACGGTGACGAGCTGATCCTGCCCAGCCGGCACGGCCGGTTCGAGCATCCCGACCTCGAGGTGCGCAACGTGGTGCTACCCGGGGTCGGACACCTGGCGCTCGCCGCGCACCGCCAGGTCGTGGAGGAGATCTGCGCGTTGTTCGGGCCCGTCGGCGCGACGGACGACGGGGACACGCTGACCCGTTCGGCCTAGACGAGCGATGTGTAAGTCTGGGTGGTAACCGGAGACGCACGAAGGGCGTTCAAGATCCGTTTGTGACAGACCTGAACACCCACCTGGCCGTGGCCCTGGCGTTGCTGGGGATTCACCTGCGAGGCTCGCTGGTTGCGGTGCCTGCCCGGCCAATCCGCCTCCAACCGTCGGGTGCGGGCCCGTTTCCGCTGGTCAAGCCGGTGGAGTGCGGCCGGAGCCGGTCGACAGTCACAGGCTCGGAACTGGCCGGTTGGGCCAAGTACGGCTTCTGCCGCTCGCACTCGCGCTGGATCTCGTGACCGCGTCTGCAGGTGGTCTGCACCCCCGCCAGACTGCCCATCAACTGAGCGCCGGCCGATCCGAAGATCGACCAGCGGCAGGCACTCACGGCGATCTGCGACCATGAGCCCCGTCTACTCGCCGACCGCCCAACGACCGCTTTTCGGCCTAGCCCGCCGCGAGGACAGCCCCGCCCGAGGCCGCCTGAGCCCAGGTGAGCGGCCTGCTGTACCCTTCTCCGCGGAGGATTGGCCGAGCGGCCTAAGGCGCACGATTGGAAATCGTGTTGGGTGTAACAGCCCTCACGGGTTCGAATCCCGTATCCTCCGCTCTTCCGACGGAACGCCGGGCATCCACGAGGTGCCCGGCGTTCCCTCATTCGGCAACCGGCGAGGGCCCCGGACGTGTGAACGCGTCCGGGGCCCTCGCCACATCACCCGGATGCACCAGTGACCGGGCTCATGGTCTGGTCCGTGCTACCGATAGTTTGATGACAGGCCGCACACGCGGCACGACGAACCGCTAGCACGAGGAGAACCCGCGTCATTATGGCCGGAGTGGAAGAGATCCGCGCTGGGATCGCGATGGCGAACGAGAAGTGCAACGCCGGCGTCGCAGCCCTCCAGCAGGCCGCTCAGGCACTCGAGGAGGCCCAGCAGATCCTGGGCCAGGTCACCTCGGGCAGCACGCAGCCGGAGGTGACCCAGGCCAACAGCATGCTGGCCGAGGCGCTGCAGGGCATCAACGGGCAGCAGAACACGATCCAGGCCGCGGTGTCGTCGGCCGAGTCGTACGCCGCCCGCCTCTAGATGTTCTCGCTCCCCGAGCTGCAGGCGCAGCTGGCCGAGTTCCGTGCCAAACTGGCCGAGGCAAGCGCACACACCAACCGTGCGGTGGAACTGTTGGACGAAGCACGCGAAGTGATCGTGAACGCCCATGAACAGGCCGACGCCTGGGTGCCGCCGGAGCTCGCGGCGGCGGTGGACCGGCTCGGCAAGGACGCCGACCGGCTGCGCGCCGCGGATGACCTGGTGAACACCTACCTGGCCCGGCTGTAGGCGCGCCATGCCGAAGGCCAACGAGCAGAAGCGCCGGGTCGTGACGGCCCTGGGCACCATGCGCGAGAAGCTCGGCATGGTGCTGGGCGCCGTGCACGCCGGGCGCCAGATCGCCGAGGCCGACCTGGCCCGGCTCCAGCTGGAACAGCAGGTCGTGCGCGCCGGCATCGACGCCGCGGCCGAGGACGAGGAACTCGCCGCCGCGCTGCGGCACCCGATGATGGCCGGGGTGCGGGACAAGCTCACCGCCCAGCGCGCCGCGTTCTACACCGACGCGGCCACCGTGCCCGCCCGGCTGCGGGACCTCGTCGCGCGCGTCGCGTCCGGGCCGGCGAGCCTGCCGCCGAGCGCGTGGTTGGGCCGTCCGGGCCGGGAACCGCTTTCACCACCGCCGCTGTGGCGCATCGGCTCGTCCACAATGGACGAGTCCGGCCCGTTCCCGGTGATGGTGCCGCTGCTGGACGACTCGCACCTGGCCATCACCTCGGCCGTCCGCACCCGGCAGTCGATCGAATCGCTCATCGAAGGCCTGCTGCTGCGCGTGCTCAGCTCGATGGAGCTGGGCTCGGTGCGCATCCACCTGTGGGACGTCGCGCAGCTGACCGCCGTGCTGCCGAACCTGTACCCGCTGTCCCGCACCTCCGCGGTCACGCTCTACGACCCCGACCAGCTGGGCGTCCTGCTCGACGAGCTGACCGGGCACATCCGGCGCATCCACGCGCAGACCATGCAGGCCGGCCACACGTCGCTGCGTGGTCTGCGCGACCAGCTCGGGCAGCGCGTCGAGCCGTGGCGCGTCGTGGTGCTGTTCGGCAACGGCGAGACCTGGGCGGCGGAACCACTGCGGGAGCTCAAACGCATCGCCGGCGCCGCGCTGGCCGCCGGGATCTCGCTGATCACCGTGGACATCCCCACGATCCTGGGCGGCTCGTTCGAGAACATCCGCATGGTCGACGAGCACCACGCGGCCACCAGCATGACCGGGCCCAACCTCGTCGTCGACCTGGACCCGCCGATCCCGTCGACCGAGGTCAGCGCCGCCGCGAGCCGCCTGGCCGACGCGCTGATCGAGAAGCAGGGCGGCCCGCGCTCGTTCCGCGACCTGCTGCCGGCCGAGCTGGGCCAGGAGAACTCCGCGCGCGAGCTGCGGGCACCGGTCGGGTTCTACGAGGGCGACCCGGTCGAGGTCGTGATCGGCGACGCGAGCCCACACGCGCTGATCGGCGGGCCGAGCGGCTCGGGCAAGACGAACTTCCTCTACGCCCTGCTCGGCAGCCTCGCCGCGCGCTACCCACCCGACGAGCTCGCGCTGTACCTGCTGGACTTCAAGGAGGGCGTGTCCTTCGCCGGGCTGGCGCCGGGCCGCCGCGACGCGAGCTGGCTCCCGCACGCCCGGCTGATCGGGGTCAACGTCAACACCGACCGCGAGTTCGGCCTGGCGCTGCTGCGGTTCCTCGCCGACGAGCTGCGCCGCCGCTCGGCCGCGGCGAAGGAGCACGAGGTCACCGACCTGGCCGGGCTGCGCCAGCAGGACCCGGACGGGCGCTGGCCGCGGATCGTGGCGGTGATCGACGAGTTCCAGTACCTGTTCGCGGGTCGCGACGGCGTCACCAACCAGGCGACCGCACTGCTCGAGGACATCGCCCGGCGTGGCCGGGCCCAGGGCATCCACCTGATCCTGGCCAGCCAGGACATCGCGGGCATCGACGCGTTCTGGGGCAAGCCGGCCGTGTTCGAGCAGTGCACGCTGCGCATCGCGATGCCGAAGGCGCGACGCGTGCTCGCCGAGACCAACAACGCGGCCGTCGCCGCGCCGAAGTGGCACGCGGTGATCAACCACGATTCCGGTGTCGCGCACGGCAACCAGCTCGCGCACGTGCCGGACGCGAGCAGCAAGGACATCTTCTCGTCGCTGCAGCGCGAACTGTGGGACCGCTACGCGCAGGAGCACCAGCGGCCACGGCTGTTCGACGGCGCGCACTCGCCGTTGCTGGAGCACTCGGCGGCGTTCGCCGCGCTCAGCCCGGGCGGGGTGCCGCGCGCGCTGCTGGGCCAGTCGATCGACGTCGCCGACACCGCGTGCGAGGTCGAGCTGACCGGCGCGCCGGGCCGCAACCTCGCGATCATGGGCACCGCGATCGCCGAGGCACTGTCCATCATGGACGCCGCGGCGCGGTCGCTGGCGAAGCAGTACCCGCGGCACGAGGTCGAGTTCCTGGTGGCGTGCATGGTCGACCGGTGCGCGCCCGCGGTCGGTGAGCTGGCCGACGGACTCGAGGCGGACGGGCACCGCGTCGTGCGGCTCAGTGATGTCGAGCTCGGTGAGCACATGGCCAAGCTGGCCGAGGAGCCGCCCGAGCACGCGCGGATCCTGCTGCTCTACGGCGTCGACGGAGCGTTGCCGATCCTGGAGCAGAAATCACCCGGCCAGCTGAAGAGCGGGCTCGACCACTTCCGGGTGGTTCTCAAGCAGGGCCCCGGCAAGGGAATTCACACGATCGGCTGGTGGCGGAGCACGGCCCGGCTGAAGGACACACTCGGGTTCGCCGGCACCGACGACATCGGGGCGTGGGCCGCGCTCGACGTGCAGGGCGCGGAGCTGAGCCAGTTCGCGGCCGGGCAGGTCGTGCACTGGTCGCCGCGGCCGGGGCGGGCGCTGTTCTTCGACCGCAGCACGCACGTCTCGCCCGAGGTGATGATCCCCTTCGACCGACCGGAGCACCAGTCGTGAACGCCGCGATGGAGTACAAGCAGATCGTCGGGCTCGCCGGGAAGGCGGCCGAGGAGCTGCGCGCGTGGGAGCGGCGCCGGGCCGAGGAGCTGGACGCCGAGATCGCGGCCGCCGAGGCCGCGGTGGCGGAGGCCAGGGAACGCGAGGCCCGGACGGTGCAGGGCGCGCAGCACTGGTGGCGGATGGCGCAGGACAACGTCAGCCGCCTGCCGTGGCTCGAGGTGGGCGCCGACCCGGCGCCGGCGCCGCACGCCTACGCTTCCCGGCTCGACCTCTACCTGCGCGAGGTCAAGGAGGCGTACCAGGAGCTGGTGGACGCGGTGCTGTCGCTGAGCTGGCGCGCGCGACGCTAGCTCGCCGGGCGCTCGGCCGGGCCGCACGCTCCGGCGCACGTGACGCCCGCGCAGGCGCCCGCGACGCTAGGCCGCCGCGCTGTCGGCGGCCGGGCCGCACGCTCCGACGCGCAACACCCGCACTGGCGCGCCCGACGCTAGCTCGCGGCGGGGCCGCAGCCAGCCGCACACGGGAGACCCGTGCCGAGCGCGGGGCGCTAGGTCGCCGTACAACACCGGGCCATCGCGTCCTCGGCGGCCGGGCATAGCCATCGGCACACGTGACGCCCGCGCAGGCGCTCGACGCTAGGCCCGCGGCGCGCAACGCCAGGCCGCCGCGCTGTCGGCGGCCGGGCCGCACGCTCCGGCGCGCAACACCCGCACTGGCGCGCCCGACGCTAGCTCGGCGACCGGGCCGCAGCCAGCGGCACACGGGAGACCCCTGCCGAGCGCGGGGCGCTAGGCCGCCGCGCGCAACACCAGGCCACCGCGCCCTCGGCGATCGGGCCACACCCACCGGCGCACGTGACACCCGCGCAGGTGCGGGCCGGCACACGCTGGCGCGGGCCGCCGTGCGCGGCGCTAGTTCGCCGGGCGCATCCAGCTCTCCGGTTCCAGTGTGTCCGGCTTGGGCATCGGGCGGCGGACGTACGCCCGGGCCCACCTGAGGTCGGTCCGCAGGGTCGCCGGCACCACGGGCGAGACCTCGCGGCGGGACAGGTGGTCGACGGTCGCGCGTACCCAGTTCATGATCGTCGGACGTTGCGCGGCTGTGGTTGGTTCCTCACGGAACCGCTGGGGAGTCGGTCGCGTCGTAGCAGCCAGCCGAGAGGAAGAGGACCCGGTGAACCGCGAGCTGACCAAGAAGTCCGAGGGTGTCGGCGAACGTCCGGTCGCCCGGCAGCGCCAGGCCGCGCAGCAGGTGACCACCGCCCAGGACGACTGGGGGCTGGTCGAGGTCGGGGTGTCCGCCAGCGGCGAGGTCCTCGAGGTCGCCATCAACGCCGCCCTGTTCGAGCACGTCAAGCCGTCGGACCTGGCGGAGGCGATGCTGCAGGCGGCCCGCGCCGCCCAGCGCCGCGCGAAGCAACTGCACCGCTGACCGCCGCCGCGGGACGCGACGGCGGCCTGTGGCACGTCAGAGGGCCGGCCGGTAACGGATGATCTGCGGGTCGTGGTCGCTGGCCTGCACGGCGAACTCGGCGTTGATGTGGACCACGTCGTAGTCGACCCGCCGCAGCGCCGGCGAGGTCAGGATGTGGTCGAGCACCTGCGAGTTGCCCTCGTAGACGTAGCTGTACCGCTCGTCCTCCGGCAGCCGGCCGATCTGGTCGGTCAGCGCACCGCCCGCGGTGAGCGTCCGCAGCGCGGGCGAGAACTGGTAGTCGTTCAGGTCGCCGGCCACGATGACGTCCGCGAACCGGTCGGCGGCCAGCAGCTGGTCGACGAACGAGCGCAGCACCTGCGCCTGCTGCCCGCGCTGCACCTCCGAACTCCGGGCCGGCGGCTGGTAGCGGCCGTGCGCGGGCTGGTCGCCGCCCTTGGAGTTGAAGTGGTTGGCGATCACGAACACGGTGTGGCCGTGGAAGACGAACTCGCCGGCCAGCGGCTTCCGGCTGCTCTGCCACGCGGCGTTGCCCGGGTCGATCCGGCCCGGCGACACCGACAGGTGCGGCTTGCCGCGCTCCTGCACCACGGACACGCCGGTCGTCGCGTCACCGCCCGGGCGGTCCACGAAGGACACCCGGCGCGGGTTGAACAGGAACCCGACGCGGATGTTGCCGCCCGGCTCGCCGCCGTCGGTCATGTCCCGCGGGTCGATCTGCCGCCACTCGTACCTGGGCCCGCCCGCGGCGACGATGGCGTCGGTGAACCGCTGGAGCGTCCGGTCCGCGGCCACCACACCGTCGCCCTCGGCCGCGGCGCCGTTGTTGTCCTGGATCTCCTCCAGGGTCACGATGTCCGGCGCGGCGAGGTTGTCCACGATGCCGTTCGCCAGCTGGTCGAACTTGGCCTGGTCGTCCACAGCGGACAGGTTCTCGACGTTGTAGGTCGCGACCGCCAGTTCGCCCGGCGACTGCGTGCGCGTGGTCTCCGGCTCGATGCCGCCGTCCTCGACCTCGCCCAGCACGCCGGCCTGGAGGGTGTAGCCGCCGAAGCTGTCGTACTCGATCGGCCCGGAGGTCAGGCCGGTGAGCGTGTCGCCCGTGTCGGCCTGCGGGAACGGGCGCTGCGCGAACGGGATCAGCGACTCGATCTTGAGGATGCCGGTGTTCGGCTCGTCGTAGCCGGTGTAGACCGCGTCGCCGCGGCCGGTGCGGTTCTCGTCCGGTTTGGTGGTCACGTACACCTCGTTGTAGTCGGTGGACGGGCCCACGACGCGGACGTCCTGGACGCTGACCACCTCGCCCTCGTGCGCCTCCCAGAAGTCCAGCGAGTACTCGGCCGGCTCCAGCGGCAGGCCCTCGATGTTGCCGCCGGCCTGGGGCGCGAGCGCACCGGGCACGGTCGTCGGCGTGATCGCGGTGGCGGCGGGCAGCGGGTTGCCGGTCGACGTGACAGTCCACTGCGGACCGGTGATCTCGGTGGTGGACTGGTAGATCGAGTTCGTGGGGCTGTCCGGGTAGTACTCGGTGACGGTGCCGGACACCGTGACCGCGTCGCCGACGGCCACCGCGGGCGTGGTCGAGCCGGTGAACACCAGCACGCCCTCGCTGGTGCGCGGGTCGGCGTCGGGCCGCGGGTCGGTCATCCAGAACCCGCGGGCGGAGCCGAACGTGCGCAGCGCGGTGACGACGCCAGTCACGCCGGTGACCTTCTTGCCGGCCAGCGGCGAGCGGCGGGTGCTGCCCTGGATGTCGTGGATCGCGGCCGGGGTTCCGCCCGCGTCACCGCCGGAGGTCTCGCCCTTGGTGTTGACCGGGGTAGGGGCGCCGGTGGCGAAATCAGCGGCGTTGTCGTCGGTGTCGGTCAGGGTCTGCCGGGACACGGAGCTGGTGTTGCCCGGCGCGGGGGCGGGGCTGCCTTCGCGGACGGTCGCCGAGCCGAAGCCGACGAGGTCGTGCACGGCGGGGTCGGCGAGGCAGCCGGCCGCGGTGAGGCACGTCAGGGGGTTGGTGCCGTGGACCAGGGCGACGGTGCCGGAGGTCGCGGACATCGCGATCGACCCGGCCGCGTCCGCGGCCGGCAACGCGACGGTGCCACCCGATCCGGTGGCTTCCGCGATCAGATAGCGGCCGCCCGCGGCGACCGAGCCGGTCAGCGGGGTCACCTGCCACTTGCTCGACGCGCTGGGCGAGCCGGGCAGGTACTGCACGCTCCAGCCGTCGAGGGTCGTGGCCGCGGCGCCGGCCAGTTCGATGAAGTCACCGGTCAGCGTCGCGCCGCTGTTGCCACCGCCGCCGTAGACCTCGGCGATCAGGACGTCCGCGGCGGCCGCCGACGCGGGTGCCGCAGCGACGGTCAGCCCGGCCAGCGCGGCGGCGGCGAGCACGCCGATTCTTCGAGTGGTCGTCACCCTGAGTCCCCTCGTCTGATCATCAGTCGAGGCATCTTCCCTCGATGAGGTGAGACGAAGGAAGACTCGGCAGCAACAACCGGTAACGGTTCGTCCACCCGGCCTACAACGGACGGAGGGCGATCAGTGGTCGTTGAAGAAGGACACCTTCCGGTAGTTCGTGCCGTCGCCGGAGAACTCGAGGTAGATCGTTTCGCCCTCGGGCAGGTTCGCGCCGGTGCTCGCCTTCTGCGTGGAACAGGTTCCGTTGCCGCCCTTGGCCGGGACCATCCAGTAGGCGTTGCCGCTGGGGTAGAGCCACTCCACCCGGGCGGTGGCGGCGTGCCCGTTCGCCGAGCTGTCGCAGAGCGAGATGATGTCGTCGTGCTCTTCGACGTAGACCGTTGCGCCGTAAGCACTCCAGGTGTGGTCCCAGCCACCCGCGGGCGGCTCGACGATCGCCGAGGCGCTGCCCGCCGAGGCGAGAACGCCACCCGCCGCCAGCACCATCACACCAAGCATTCGAGGCAGTTTCACGAACCGGGACACTACGAACCCGCCGGGCCGGGAACCGGACGCTGCTGGATGGCGAAACCGCAGGTGAGAGCGCCGCGTACGGATCGGCTACGGTCGCCCGGCCCGGACCCGCGAACGACGAACGCCGGGCCTCCCGAGGGAGACCCGGCGTTCGTACCGGCGGTAGCGGTGGGATTTGAACCCACGGACGGGGTCAACCGTCACACGATTTCGAGTCGTGCTCCTTCGGCCGCTCGGACACGCTACCGCCGACTAGGTTACTAGACGCCTCCGAGCGGCTTGCAGGCACTCCTTCACCTGGCGCGGAAGCGGCGCTGCGCGTCGCGGGCGGCGGTGGCCGCCCAGTCCGCCACCTCGGTCGTCGTCTCGCGCACCGCGCCGCGAATCCGCTCGGCGCGGCCGGCCGTCTGGTGCCGCCGGTTGCCGGTCAGGCGGCCGAACAGCTCACGCGCACCGCCCTTGGCCTGGCGGCTCCGGCTCGTCATCCGGTTCTTCACGACGTTCATCGACCCTCCTTCGCTGCGGTCCCCACCGGGCTACCCCGCCACCCGGCCGGTCACACGTCCCGGTGACCGGCGAAGAACTCGGCCAGCAGCGCCGCGCACTCGGCTTCCAGCACGCCGCCGCGCACCTGGGGCCGGTGGTTGAGCCGCCGGTCCCGCACGACGTCCCACAGCGAACCCACCGCACCCGTGCGCGGCTCCCAGGCCCCGAACACCACCCGCGCGATCCGGGCGAGCACCAGCGCGCCCGCGCACATCGTGCAGGGTTCGACCGTCACGGCGAGCGTGCAGCCGTCCAGCCGCCAGCCGAAGCCGAAGACTCCGGCGGCCTCCCGCAGCGCCAGGACCTCGGCGTGCGCGGTGGGGTCGCCCAGCTCCTCCCGGGCGTTGTGGGCCCGGGCGAGCAGGCGGCCGTCCGGGGCGAACACGGCCGCGCCGATCGGCACGTCCGGGCCGGCCTCCCGTGCGGCGGCCAGCGCCGCGGACACCAGCTCGGCGTCGGACACGTCAGATCTCGTCGAGCAGCGCGGTGAACTCGTCGCCGAACCCGCAGCGCTGCGCGATCATCTGCAGCTGCTCGTCCGGGTAGAGGTCCACCTCGCCCGCGATGACCTCGAGCTCCGGGCCGGGCAGGCCGACGTCGGCGAGGATGTCGAGGTCGCCCTCGGGCCAGATCGAGTCGTCCTCCTCGTCCGGCGGGTCGACGCGCAGCACGTCGAGCACGTCGGCGGCGATGTCGTAGTCCAGCGCCGCCGCCGCGTCCGACAGCAGCAGCGACGGGCCGCGCGGGCTCGGCCGCACGATCACGAAGAACTCGTCGTCCACCGCGAGCAGGCCGAACACGGCCCCGGTGGACCGCAACTTGGCCAGCTCGGTGATAGCGGCATCCAGACCCGAGAGCGCGCCGGCGTCGAGCGCGCTGCAGCGCCACTTGCCGTCCTCCCGGACCACGGCCACCGCGAATCCCGCAACCGGCTCCTTCACCGACATAGCGCACACCGTATACCTGGACGGATCACCGGTGCAGTCGCTCTGCGAGGATCGGATGATGACGGGACCCACCGAGTTGCCCCCTTTGCCGGACACCCGCCTGGCCGCGTTGCTCTCCGAAGCTGACGCTCTGCAACCGGCCACCGTCGCGCTGCGCCGCGAGATCCACACCCATCCCGAGCAGGGCCTCCACCTGCCGCGCACGCAGGCCGCGATCCGGCGGGCGCTGGACGGCCTCCCGCTGGAGATCGTCGAGGGCAGGTCCACCACCGCGCTCACCGCCGTGCTGCGCGGCGCGAAGGACGGCCCCGCGGTCCTGCTGCGCGGCGACATGGACGCGCTGCCGCTGCAGGAGGACACCGGGCTGGAGTTCGCTTCCGAAGTGGACGGAACCATGCACGCCTGCGGGCACGACGGGCACGTCGCGATGCTCGCCTCGGCCGCGCGACTGCTGTCGGCCCACCGGCACGAGCTGGCCGGTTCGGTCGTGTTCATGTTCCAGCCCGGCGAGGAGGGCTACCACGGCGCGCGGCACATGATCCACGAGGGCGTGCTCGACGCCGCCGGATCGCGGGTCGAGCGGGCGTTCGGCATCCACCTGCTCGCGCACGTCGAGTCCGGGCTGATCACCACCCGGCCCGGCCCCCTGATGGCGTCCAACGACACGTTCTCGGTCCAGGTGACCGGCAAGGGCGGCCACGGTTCGAGCCCGCACAACGCGATCGACCCGGTGCCGGCCGCGGCGGCGATGGTGACCGCCCTGCAGACGATGGTGACGCGGCGGATCAGCGTGTTCGACCCGGCGGTGGTGTCGGTGACCCGGATCGCGGCCGGCACCACGACCAACATCATCCCGGAGACCGCCGAGCTCCTCGGCACGATCCGCACCCTGTCCGAGTCCACCCGGTCGCTGGTGAAGGCCGAGCTGGCGAAGGTGTGCGAGGCGGTCGGCGCGGCGCACGGCTGCCGCGTGCTGGTCGACATCGAGCCCGGCTACCCGGTGACCGCGAACGACCCGGACACGGCGCTGCGGGTGCTGGACCTCGCCCAGCGGGTGCTCGGCCGGGCCGAGCTGATGGCCGATCCGATCATGGGCGCCGAGGACTTCTCCTATGTCCTGCAACGGGTTCCGGGCGCCTTCACGTTCCTCGGCGCGTGCCCGCCGGACGTCGACCCGGCCGAGGCGCCGACCAACCACTCCAACCGGGTGCGCCACGACGAAGGCGCTTTCCCGGCGGGAGTCGCGATGTACGCCGCCTTCGCGCTCGACGCCCTGGCAGGATGAGGCCCCGTGCGAGACGTATGCGTGATCGGGCTCGGGTTGATCGGCGGTTCGGTGCTGCGCGCGGCCGCGGCGGCCGGGCGGCGGGTCTGGGGCGCCACGACCGCGGAGGCGGACGCCGAGGCGGCGGTCGTTGAGGGTTTCGACGCCTCGACCGACGTGGCGGCCGCGCTGCGGACGGCCGCCGAGCGGGACGCGCTGGTCGTGCTGGCCGTCCCGCTCACCGCGATCGAGGAGGTGCTGCGCACCGTCGGCGAGTGCGCCCCGTCGTGCCTGCTCACCGACGTGACCAGCGTGAAGACCGGGGTGCTCACCGCGGCGCGGGCGTTCGCCCCGAACGCCCGGTTCGTCGGCGGCCACCCGATGGCGGGCACCGCGGAGTCGGGCTGGCGCGCGGGCGGCGCCACGCTGTTCGACGGCGCGGCGTGGGTGGTGTGCGTCGAGGACGACACCGACCTGGCGGCGTGGGCGGAGGTCGCCCGGCTGGCGCTCGACGTCGGCGCGCACGTCGTCCCGCTGACCGCGAGCACCCACGACGAGGCCGTCGCCCGGATCTCGCACCTGCCGCACCTGCTGGCCGCGGTCCTGGCGGCGGTCGGCGCGGACGGCGGCCCGGTCGCGATGGCACTGGCCGCCGGCTCCTACACCGACGGCACCCGCGTGGCGGCCACCCGCCCGGAGCTGGTGCGGGCGATGACGGAAGGCAACCGCGAAGCGCTGCTCCCGGTGCTCGACGAGGCACTCGGCCGGCTCGGCGCTATGCGCGGATCGCTCGCCTCCACCGGCGGCCTCGCGGTCAGCATCAACTCGGGTCACGAAGGCGCGCGGGCGCTGGCGGAGGCCAGGCAGGCCACACCGTCGGGCGTCCGCGTCACGCTGAGCGCGCCGGACGCCCGGGACGGCCTGCGCGCGCTCGGCGAACGCGGCGGCCGCATCACTTCCCTCACCGCGGACACGGCCATCGGCGAGGTGCGGTAGGAGCTACGGCTGGGTCGGTCCGGTCGGTCCCGTCTGTGGCCCGGCCGGCCCGGGGCCGCCCGTCGGGCCCGCCGTACCGGGGCCGGGCTCACCGCCGCCGGACTGCTTGTGCAGGAAGTCCTTCGCCTTCGTCGTGACGTTGTCGATCTTGCTCGAGTGCTGGCCGAACTTCGACTTCGCGAAGCCGCTGGCCTTGTCGATGCCGCTCTCGATCTTGTCGGCGTTCTGGTCCAGCGCCTGCTGCGCCTTCTTCTTGATGTCGTTGAAGTTGATGCCCATGGACCCATGAAACCCCAAGGTCAGCGCACCCGCATCCGGTAAGCCCCTGGTTTACTGCTCGGTAACCCCTACCCGAGCGGAAAGGTCGCCGATGCCCGCCAAGACGTTCTCCTTCGAGGTCACCCGCACCAGCAGCGCGCCGCCCGCGGCGCTGTTCCGGCTGGAGACCGACGGCGCCCGCTGGTCCGAGTGGGCGAAACCGCTCGTCGTCGTGTCCCGCTGGGACCGCTGGGCCGATCCGGTGGGCGGCGTCGGCGCGATCCGGGCGGTCGGCGCGTGGCCGCTGCTGATGCGCGAGGAAACGCTCGAGTACGAACAGGACCGCCGCCACGTCTACACCTTCGCCGAGCCCGCGATGGTGCGCGGCTACCGCGGCGAGGTGCTGTTCGAGCCCGAGGGCACCGGCACGCGGCTGACCTGGCGCGGCTCGTTCCAGGAGAAGGTCCCGGGCAGCGGGCCGGTCGTGCTGGCCGGGCTGCGGACGGCGATCAGGTTCCTCTCCGCGCGGCTGGTGAAGGCCGCCGAGCGCTAACCGGCGCCGAGGACGAGGAACGGGCGGCGCAGCGGATCGGCGGCGGTCGCGTGGGCCAGCGCCCGTGCCGGGGGCGTCCCGGACGCCAGGCGCCGGTGCAGGTCGGCCATCGCCTCCGCCGCCGCGCGGTCCCCGACCCGCGCGATCGCCCCGACCACCGTGCGGGACCCGCTCGCCAGCAGTGCGCCGGCGAACCCCAGCGCCTCCTCGCCCGGCCGGATGTGGCTCATCGCCAGCTCGCACGCGGCCAGCACGACCCGGTCCGGCGGGCGCCGCAGCCGCGCCGTCTCGTGCGCGAACAGCGGGCCGTCGACCAGTTCGAGCCGGGAGAACAACGCGTTCGCCGGTTCGTGGGCGCCGTGTGCGACCAGGTGCGCCAGCCCGGCCCCGTCGAGCGCCTCCAGCACCGCCGAGCTGGTCGCCGCCGGACCGTCGACCAGCGTCGCCTTCGGGTAGACCGACCGCAGCTGCTTGACCTCGCCGATCGCACCCGGCACACCCGGCCCGCCGACCAGCACGACCGGGTCGATCGACTCGCGGCGCACGGCCGTCACCCAGGCCGTCGCCGACGGCGCGACCGACAGCGGACGGCCACGCAGCGACGGCAGGGCCGACCACGGCAGCGCATACAGCGGACCGGTCGGCACGATCACCAGCTCGCGGTCGCCGATCACCTCCGCCAGCGGCCGCACCAGCCGCTCGTCGAGCATGCTCGCGCGCTTTTCGGCGGACGCGGTGACGGCCGCGACCAGCGGCGGCGGCAGGTGGTCCGGGGCGAGCGCGTTCAGGTCGGCGTGCAGCTGCTTGGTGATCTCGACGACCTCGTCCAGACCACCCAGCCGGACCAGCCGGAACCGGCCGTCCCGCACGGTGACCGCGGAGAGCTCGCCGTCCTGCCCGAACAGGCTCACCAGCACGCGGTCGCCCAGCTCGGCGGCCACCTCCTCGGGCGAGCTGACCGGGCGCGGGCGGCCCCACGGGCTGGTGTACCAGCCGAGACGGCCGGCTTCGCGCTGCAGCCGGGCGTAGCGCTGCTCCAGCGCCGTCACCGGTTTGCCGTCGAGCCGGTTCTGCTGCGCTAGCCGCTGCACCTGCCGCATCTCGGTGATGAGCCGGGCGAGCACCGGATCGTCGATCGCGGGCAGCGGCTCGTAGCGGTACACCTGCGCGCGGGTGCGTTCCTGCCACGCGAACAGCCGTCGCGCTCCGGCGTGCCCGCGGGTGTTCGCCAGTACGAGCCCGACGGCGAGGCGTCCCAGTTCCTGGCCGTGCACGGCCGTGCCGCACACCAGGTCGAGCCCGCCCATGCGGTCGCGCACCAGGCTCAGCTCGGCGAACCCGCCGCGCGCCTGCGCGAGCGCGGCCCGCGGACGACCGGTCGCCACAGCCAGCTCCGCCCGGCACAACCGCAGCAGCATGACGTGGTCGATCGGCGTGGTGCGACGCGGTTTCGGCACCCGGCCGAGCAGGTCCCCGGCCGGGGCGGCCTCGCCCCGGCGCAGGAGCAGCCGCACGGCGAGCAGCCGCGCGACCGCCGCCTCGTCCCGCAGTCCCAGCCCGGCGAGCCGGTCGGCGTGCCGGGTGAGGCCGGCGACCAGTTTCGCCGGCGGGCGGCGGGTACCGCCCAGGATCTCGGTGGCGTCGGCGCGCAGGCGGGTCAGCGCGGCGACCTCGGCCCACGGGATGTTGCCGCGGCGCCGGAACCGGCGGTGCGCGGCCGACGCCAGCTGCCGCGCCAGACCGCAGTCGCCGTCGAGGATCGCGGCCGCGGCGCGGGCGATCTCGGCCTCGGCGATGTCCTGCGAGGCCCGGCTCTCCCGCAGCTCGGGCATGACCTCGTCCAGGTGCCGGGCGGCGTCGTCGGCGAGCCCGGCCGCGAGCAGCGCCCGCGCCTGCTCGACGCGCAGGCGCGGCAGCCAGCCGGGCGCGGCGGACCGGTAGATCCGCGCGGCCTCCTCGTAGTGCCGCAGCGCGCCGGGGATGTCGCCGATCAGCTGCGAATGCTCGCCCAGGTTGTGCCGCACCTTGCCCTCGATGCGGGTCAGGCCGTGGTCGACGGCGAGCTGCAGGCAACGGCGCAGATCCGCCAGCGCGGCCTCGGAGTTGGTCATCGCGACGTGCATCAGCGCGCGGTTCATCAGGTTCCGCGTCAACGGCAGTGCGTTGTCCTCGAGATCGCGTTCCAGCGCCGGCACGATGCTGTCGAACAGCTTCACCGCCTCGGCGAACCGGCCGATCCGGCCGAGCACCAGAGCGCGCTGGGCCTCCACGACGATCGCGAGTTCCCGGCGCCGCGGCCCGTCCGGCAGGCGGGGCGGCAGGCGCGCGGCCTCGTCGAGGTGCGCGAAACCCGCCTCCGCCGACCCCACCTCGGCCTCGGCGAGGGCCAGGCTGATCAGGATGCGGGTGCGCAGCACGATCCAATCCGGATCGGCCGGGTCACCGGCGTCGAGCCGTTTGAGCGCGCGCGTGAGCAGGCGCACCGCCTCCACGTTCTGGAAGTCGCCGGAGGCGTCCGCGGCGCGGCGGTGCAGTTCAGCGGCTACGGAGATGACGCCACTCGCTGCACCGGAACCTGCCACGCGTCCTATCTGAGCACATCCGCGGACCCGGTGGCGCAGCCGGTTGAGTCACAGCACGACGGCGGGTGTGACGACGGTCCGGCGGCTGCTGGCCCCGCCCACCGAGATCACGATCTGGGTCGTCCCGCGCGGCACCTCGTCGAGCACGAACCGGCCGCCCTCGTCCGCGATCGTCGCCGACGAACCGTGCTCGGCCACCCGCACCTCCACGCCGTGGGGAGCCGCCGGCACGAGCCAGCCATCGATGCGGTGGCACTGCCCGATCCGGGTGAGGTTGATCATCACCGTGAGATCGCTGACCGTGAACGTGATCGTGCCCTCGTCGGTGATGCTGCGGACGCCGGCCAGCGACGGCTCGGCCCGCTGCCACTGGGCGATCTCGAAGTCGAGGTTCTCCAGCTCCAGTGCGAACTGCACGCGCTCGACCAGGCCGTCGGGCGGCGGGTCGACGGCCGCCAGCACCCGGCCGAGATCGGCCAGCAGTGCTTCGTCGTCGGGGAACGCCCCACCCCCGGGCACCTCGATGTCGTTCATGCGCTGCCCCCTTCGATGTCCAGCAGTTCGCGCATCGTCTTCAGGCAGCGGCCACGGTTGGGACCGATACTGCCGCGCGGCATCTGCAGCGCTTCGGCGACGAGCCGGTATTCGGCGCGACCGGCGAGCACGGTGAGCCGCAGCAGCTCCTGGCACCGCTGCGGAAGCCGTTGGAAGGCCAGCCACAACCGCTGGTCGCGTTCGGTGCGGAGCACCTCGGCCTCCGGCACCGGTTCCGTGCTCGCCACGGTCTCGGCCAGCTCGTCGGTCAGGGGCACCGGCGGCGGTTTGCGGCCGCGGACGCGCTGCGCCTCGTGGCGGGCCGTGACGACCAGCCACCCGGCGAGGGCCTTCGGTTCGCGGAGCCGGTCCAGGTGGCTGACCAGCGCCAGCCACACGGTCTGGACGACGTCCTCGGCCGAGTGCGTGTCCAGACCCTGACCGCGCGCGACGTTCCACACCAGCGGGGTCAGCTCGGCGACCAGCCGGTTGAGGGCGCGCTTGTTCCCCGCACGGGCGGCCTCCAGGCACGCCTCGAACAGCTCCGGTCCGCGGAGTCCTTCCCAGGACGGGTCCGCCTCGGCGGTCCTCGCTTCGGTCACCGCGTTCGCCCCCACTTCGCGTGGTTCTCCTCGGGTCAGCGCTGGCCAGTATCTCCGGCTCCGTCACCGTGCAGAGGACGGATGCTCGCCGCAGATACACACATCACTCTTCTGGAGTAGTCACGGACAGGACGAACGTGACGGAGCGGCGCGGCTTCGCCTCCCACGGCCGCGCCAGCTCCGCCCGGAGCAGATGCCGGCCGGCCTCGACGACGTCGAGTGCCAGCCGGCGCACGCCCCCCTCGCCCGGTGGCCCCTCCCCGCGGGCCACCTCCCCCGGCCGGACGTGGTCGTCCGCCACCACGCGGACCGCGTCCGGCAGCAACCAGCGCCACCGGTAGCCCGACGAACGGACCTCCGGCAGGCGCAGCTCCACCGTGTCCCCCACACGCAGCTGCGCCGTTCCCCCCGAATCCGCCTGCACGAGCCGGATCTGCGTCACTGGCTGCTCCCCCCGGGGTGGCGGTGGCCGGCGGCCCCCTCGGCTGCCGGCCACCGCCGGTCTCCCGTCGATCAGACCAGCAGCTGGTCGATCTGACCGGCGGAGTTCTCGTGGAACGACACCGCGAGCCCGTGGTCGCGGGCCAGCAGGGCCAGGACGGTCAGCGAGCTGCGTCCGTCCCCCGTGGACGCGAGCCGCTTCCAGCCCAGGCCGGCGACGAACACCCATACGCCGGGGGCCGCGCTGGTCGACCACAGGCTGGTGATCGACCGGTTGCGAACCCACACCCCGCTGGCCTGCGGCTGCGGGGCCGGCGCGGAGCCGTTCCCGTTGACGGGCGGGGTGTTCGGGTCGTAGGCCCCACCCGGCGGCGGCATGTTCGGGTCATACGCCCGACCCGGCGGCGGCATGTTCGGGTCATACGCCCCACCCGGCGGCGGCATGTTCGGGTCATACGCCCCACCCGGCGGCGGGTTCGGGTCATACGCCCCACCCGGCGGCGGCATGTTCGGGTCATACGCCCCACCCGGCGGCGGCATGTTCGGGTCATACGCCCCACCCGGCGGCGGCGTGTTCGGGTCATACGCCCCACCCGGCGGCGGCGTGTTCGGGTCATACGCCCCACCCGGCGGCGGCGTGTTCGGGTCATACGCCCCACCCGGCGGCGGCATGTTCGGGTCATACACCCCACCCGGCGGCGGCGTGTTCGGGTCATACACCCCACCCGGCGGCGGCGTGTTCGGGTCGTAGGCTCCGCCCGGAGCGGCGTCCGCGGTCAGGGCCGCCAGCTCGGCGTTCGGGTCGTCCTGCGGGCCGGTGTCCGGCGTCTCGCTCTTGCTCGTGGTCATCCTTCGCTCCCCTTCAGTACGTGGTGGCGACGCGGGTCAGCACGCCGTGGTCGAGGAACGGGCTGACGGGATGACCGCCGGCCCGCGCCTCGGCGAGCAGCGCGAGCTGACGCCCCACGCTGCCGGCGTCCCCCGAGAGCCGGACCCAGCCCAGCTGCTCCAGACACACCCATTCCCCGGCGCCGGCCGAGAACAGGCGCAACGCACGCTGCGGCGGTAGCCACGCGCGCAAGGTGACCCCGGTGCAGCCGATCGTCGTCGGCCGCGGTTCCGGGTAGTCCTCGATGAAGGCCTCGCCGTAGGCGATCCGGAAGAAACCGGCCTCGCCCCAGTCGGTGCCCCAGGAGTTCTTGGCGATCCAGCAGCTCTGCTCGTCGTCCCACCCGATGAGCGCGACGCAGTGGCCGCCGTTGCTCTCCGTGGTGGTGGCGCGGTAGATCCCGCCGGTGTAGTGGAAGAAGTCGTCGTAGATCACCATGCAGGCGGTGACCGGCCCGAACCCGTAGATGTGGTGCTTGATCGCGGCCGGGTCCCGCGTCAGGTCGACCACCCCTTCGGCGCGCGCGACGCGGTTCACCCAGTTGGGGTTGAGCGCGCCGGTCCCCTCGTCCGAGTAGGGCCAGTAGTCCTCGAAGGTGACGCCCTTGGCGGCGCAGTCACCCATCAGGTCGTCCGGCCACGAGCCCGTGTCACCCGGTTTGCGGTGCGCGGGAGCGAAGCCGTAGAACAGGTGCGCCTCGGACAGGTCCAGCCGCATCCCCGTGTTGCGCCGCTTGTAGGCGGCCGTCCCCTCCAGCGCCGCGACCGTGCCGAAGGCGCTGCACGACCCGGACTCCCCCTGGTCCTTCACCGGTGTCACGTAGCTGCGGCCGCACACGTCGCGCAGGTCGAACGAGGCCGGCAGCGTGCTGCCCGGCGCGTGCCGGGCGGTGCACCTCTGGCCGGCGGCCCCGAGCGCGCCCTCGAGCATCCGCACGGGCAGTTCCGCCCGCGCGTCCACCTCGGCCGCCCTCGGGGCCGGCACCCCCAGTCGCACCCGGCGCGACTCGCTCGCCAGCCGGCTGAGCACCGTCTCCCCCGCCTGCCACGGATTCCCCATCGTGGCAAGGGAATCGCGCACCGCGGCGATTTCCTCGGCGAAGGGCCGGGGCGAACTCATGCGTTCCTCCAGGAGGTGGTCAACCAGCCAACGCCCCTATGACGCCGCAGGCCCCTCGCCAGATACACAGCGGCAGAACTTTTTCCAAAGCACCTGGTCGGCGTCCGCCAGTTTCACCCGTTCAGACCAATGCGCGGCCTCCTGGGGACTGCCCGTAGGCGATTTCGGCGAGCTGCTCGGCCCACAGCCGGTATCCGGACGGCCCGGGGTGGAAGCCGTCGGCGGCGAAGAGCGCGGGGTCGACCACTTCGCGCGGCACCGGCCAGTAGGTCACCCCCGGCAGGGTCGCGAGCGTCGCCGCGGCAGCGTCGAGCGCGGCACCCCGCAACCCCAGCACCAGGCGCAACGGCTGCGGCAACGCCGGGAACGCGCCCAGCGGCGGCACGCCCGCGAGCAGGACCGGCACCGGGCCGAGCACCCGCCGCGCGTCCACGACCAGCGCGAGCAGGTCGCGCCGGTACCGGGCCGCCGAGCGCAGCTCGATCGTGTCGTTCACCCCGAGCGCCACGACCACCAGGTCGGCCGGCTCCCGGCAGGCCCCGGCCAGCAGTTCGGCGCGCACCGTGCGCGCGTTGGCCCCCGTCCGGCCCGCGACGCGCCACGAGATCCCACGCCCCCACCGGTCGGCCAGCGCCGACGCCAGCCAACCGGTCAGCGCCTCCTCGTGGGTGTCCGCACCCACGCCATCCACAGTGGACTCGCCGAGGACCAGCAGGCGCAGCGGGTCCGGGCCGGGCACCAGGCCGGTCAGCGGCCCGGACGCGCCGGGCAGCCGCGGCGTCGTCCGCCGGACGCGCAGGCCCTGCGCCACCAGCCACGGCGCGAGCCCGGCCGTCGCCACCGTGGCCAGCAGGTTCTTCGAAGTTGACACCCGCACACATTAGCTCTTGGCGACCGACGCGGCCACCCCCGAAAGCCGCGGGTCCGCCGCGGCGCGCAGCACGTACTCGGCCAGGCCGGCGCGTGAGATCGTGCAGCTGCCGCGCACGTTCCCGCTGGACGCGCTGGCGATGCGGGCGGCGTCCGGCGCGTCGGTGAGCTTCGGCGGACGCACGATGGCCCAGTCGAGACCGGAGGCGAACACCCGCCGTTCCGCCTCGCCCATGTCCGCACACCCCTCGCGCAGGACGCGCATCAGGATCGGCTTGACGACCAGGCGGGTGAACCAGCCGTCCCCGTCGCGGCAGGTGGCGCTGTGGCCGCGCGGAGCATGCGCGAGCAGGGCTACGCGCGGGCCCGCGCACCCCGGTGTCCCGATGGGCGAACTACCTGAAGGCGGAACAGAAGCCCGGCCGGTTGCCGTCCACATCGGACCCCGAGGCGATCGCGCCGTTGTTGTGGGCGCGGCTTTCCAGCAGGGCTTTCCGCGGCACTGGGAAACCCAGGCCGCCGACCCGGCCGCGCTCGCCCGCCGTCTGGTGAAAGCCGTTGTGCGGGCTTGATTGACTGCCCCCATGGGGATCACCTACGAGACCGTCGCCGCCGTGCTCCGCGAGACCGGCCTGGCGTCACCGGAGCACACGCGCGACATCCTCGACCGGAGCAGCGAGGTGCGCACCCCCCTGGACCCCTTCGAGGTGGCCCGTGCGCTCGAGGACTTCGGTGCGGCGGTCTCGGTGCACGCCGACGACGTCGACGTCCTCGAGGAGTCCTACGAAAGCCTCCTGCGCAAGGCGGCCGCGCTCACCGGCGGCGCGGTCACCGTCTCCGGCGTGCACCTCGACGACGGCGCGGACGGAGACGACGTCCTGCACTTCGAACGCAACGGGGAACCCCGATCGGTCGACGCCGAGCACTTGGCGGAGGACTACCTGGACCACGCCGCGGCCGTCGAAGCCATCGCCGCGCTCTCCCCGGGCGACGGCCGGCAGTTCCGCGAAGTCGACTTCGACGGCGCGTACCGCGAACGCGACACCATCGTCGTCCTCGTCACGGACGAACAGCGCGAAGCGCTCCGGGAGCGGCTCGGCCTGCAGCTGCGTTAGCGCGCCGCGCGCTCCTGTTCCCAGCGCTCCAGCAGCGTCGGCAGCTGCTTGATGATGAACGCGAGGAAGTCGCGCATCTCGGCGAGCCGTTTGCCCGCCGGAGTGTCCGCGCCGACCGCCTCGACGCCCTCCTCGGCCGTGTCCCGCCACATCTCCATCAGGCGGTCCCGCTTGCGCAGGCTCGCGAACCACATGTCGTCCGAGACGCGGTAGTGGTCGCGCCGCGCGCCTGGCTCGCGCTCGCGCTCGATCATCCCGACCTGCTCCAGGTACCGCACGGCACCGGACACGGCCGCGGCGCTGACCTGCAGCTTCTCCGCGATCTCGCCCGCGGTGAGGCGGCTGTCGTCGGTGACCACCAGCGCCGCGAACACCCGCGCGGCCATGCGCTGGATGCCGAGTTGCGTGAGCACGAGGGCCAGCCGCTCGACGTACCGGCGCACCCGCTCCTCGTCCCGCATGCGGACCATCCTTCCCGACTCGACCAGCCCTTCAGTCAATCTATACGTTTTCCTAACTTCACAACTTTGTGAAATAGACGTAGCTTCGCTCCCATGGACAACGCCATCTCCATCGAGGGCCTGCACAAGTCGTTCGGTGCGACCAAGGCCCTCGACGACCTGAACCTGCAGGTCAAGACCGGAGAAGTGCACGGCTTCCTGGGCCCCAACGGCTCCGGGAAGTCCACCACCATCCGCGTCCTGCTCGGTCTGCTGCGCGCGGACCGGGGCACCGCCCGCCTGCTCGGCGGCGACCCCTGGCGCGACGCCGCGAGCCTCCACCGGCGGCTCGCCTACGTCCCCGGAGACGTCAACCTGTGGCCCAACCTGTCCGGCGGCGAGGTCATCGACCTGCTCGGGCGGCTGCGCGGCGGCCTCGACAAGCGCCGCCGCGACGAGCTGATCGAGCGCTTCGACCTCGACCCGAAGAAGAAGGGCCGCACCTACTCCAAGGGCAACCGGCAGAAGGTCGCGATCGTCGCGGCCCTGTCGTCCGACGTGGAGCTGCTGATCCTCGACGAACCGACCTCCGGCCTCGACCCGCTGATGGAGGCCACCTTCCAGTACGCCATCCAGGAGGAGCGCGACAAGGGCCGCACGGTGCTGCTGTCCAGCCACATCCTCGCCGAGGTCGAGGCCCTGTGCGACCGGGTCAGCATCATCCGCAACGGCCGCACCGTCGAGACCGGCACGCTGAGCGAACTGCGGCACCTCACGCGCACCTCGATCGTGGCGGAGCTCGCCGGTCACCCGAACGGCTTGAGCACCCTGGCGGAGGTGCACGACCTGAAGATCGACGGCAACCGGGTGCGGTTCGACGTCGAGACCCACTCGCTGGACCAGGTGCTGCGGCAGCTGACCGAGGTCGGCGTGCGCAGCCTGACCAGCCAGCCGCCGACCCTGGAGGAACTGTTCCTCCGCCACTACACGACCGAAGCGAGCGCACGGTGACCGCGCTGGTGGGCACCCGGCACCTGGTGCGCCTCGCCCTGCGGCGGGACCGGATCGTGCTGCCGGTCTGGGTGCTGGTGATCGGACTCCTCCCCGCGAGCACCGCCGGGGCCTACGGGCAGCTGTACCCGGACCAGGCCAGCCGCGCGTCGCTGACGGCCGGCATGGGCGCGAACCCCTCGATCAGGCTCCTCTACGGTCCGCCGTTCGACCTGTCCACGGCGGGCGGGTTCACGGCCTGGCGGTTCGGCGTGTTCCTGCCCCTGTTCGCCGCGCTGGCCTGCCTCTTCACCGTCACCCGCCACACCCGGCAGGAGGAGGACACCGGGCGGCAGGAACTGCTGTCGTCGACCGTGACCGGCCGCTACGCCGCACTGGCGGCAGCGCTGATCACGGCGGGCATCGGCGCGGTCGCGACCGGACTGCTGGTCGCGCTGGGCCTGGTCGGCGCCGGGCTCCCGGCGGGCGGTTCGGTGGCGTTCGCGCTCGGGACGACCCTGACCGGGCTGGTGTTCGCCGCGGTCGCGGCCATCGCGGTCCAGCTGGCCGAGTACTCGCGCACCGCCAACGGGATCGCCGCGGCCGTGCTCGGGGCCGCGTTCCTGCTCCGCGCGGTCGGGGACTCGGCGACGGACATCTCGTGGCTGTCGTGGCTGTCGCCGCTCGGCTGGTCGACCCGGATCCGGCCGTTCGCGGGTGATCGGTTCGCCGTGGCCTTGCCGCTGGTCGCCGCGGCCGTCGTGCTGGGGGCGGTGGCGTGCCTGCTGCTGCCGCGCCGCGACGTCGGGATGGGGATCCTGCCGGCGCGTCCCGGGCCGGCCGTCGCGGCGCGCGGGTTGCGCTCGCCGTTCGCGCTGGCCTGGCGGATGCACCGGGGGCTGCTGATCGGCTGGGCCGTGGGGTTCGCGGTGATGGGGGCGCTGTTCGGGTCGCTGGCCGCGGGCATCGGCGATGTCGTCGGCGACAGCGCGCAGGCCCAGCAGATGTTCGAGCGGCTGGGCGGGGCGCAGAACCTCGTCGACACGTTCCTCGCGGCGATCGCGAACATCTTCGGCCTGATCGCGGCGCTGTACGCGGTGCAGGCGACGCTGCGGATGCGGTCGGAGGAAACCGCGCTGCGGCTGGAGCCGCTGCTCGCGACCGGCGTGCGCCGGCTGTCGTGGGCAGGCAGCCACCTGGCTTTCTCGCTGCTGGGGGCGACCCTGCTGCTGGTGGTCGCGGGCCTGTTCGCCGGGCTGCTGCACGGGCTGCGCGTCGATGACGTCGCCGGTCAGCTCCCCGCCGTGCTCGGGGCGACGGTGGCGCAGGTGCCCGCGGTGTGGGTGGTCGTCGGGATCGCCGTGGTGGTGTTCGGGTTCGCCCCGAAGCTGTCCACGGTGGCCTGGGCGGTGGCCGCGTTGTTCCTGATGTTGTCGCTGTTCGGGCCGGTCGTGCAGGCGCCGCAGGTGCTGCTGGACCTGTCGCCGTTCACGCATGTGCCGAAGCTGCCGAGTGCGGAGTTCACCGTGACGCCGTTCGCCTGGCTGCTGGGGATCGCGGTCGTCACGCTGGCCGCGGGCCTGACCGGCTTCCGGCGGCGGGACATCGGCTGATCCGTTCGGTGCGGCGCCCGCCCGGTCCCGCTCGGGTCCGGGCGGGCGCCGCAGGCATACCGGGAGGTGGGCTCGGGTAGTCACCGGGCATGACGCTTGATGGGGTACCGCACCAGCTCTTCCTCGCCGGGCAGTGGCGGGACGCCGCCGACGGCAGCCGGTTCGCCGTCCAGGATCCGGGGAACGAGCAGCAGCTGTGCGAGGTCTCCGACGCGCAGGACGCCGACGTCGCCGAGGCGATCGAGGCCGCCGCCGCGCAGCAGGAGGACTGGGCGGCCACGCCGCCCCGTGAACGGGGTGAGATCCTGCGCCGCGCCTGGCAGCTGATGACGGACCGAGCGGACGAACTGGCCCGCCTGATGACCCTGGAGATGGGCAAGAGCATCGAGGAGTCCCGGGCCGAGGTCACCTACGCCGCCGAGTTCTTCAGGTGGTTCTCGGAAGAGGCCGTGCGCATCGACGGGCGCTACGCGCGCAGCCCGGCCGGTGGCGGCGGGCGGGTGCTCGTGTCGAAGCACCCGGTCGGTCCGTGCATCCTGGTGACGCCGTGGAACTTCCCGCTGGCGATGGGCACCCGCAAGATCGGGCCCGCCATCGCCGCCGGGTGCACCATGATCGTCAAGCCGGCGCAGCTGACCCCGCTGTCGATGCTCAACCTCGCCGGTCTGCTCAAGGAGGCCGGCCTGCCCGACGGTGTGCTGAGCGTCCTGCCCAGCACGTCGGCCGGCCGCGTCGTCAACCCGGCGCTCGCCGATCCCCGGGTCCGGAAGCTGTCGTTCACCGGTTCCACCGAGGTGGGCCGCAAGCTCGTCGAGCAGTGCGCGCCGAACCTGCAGCGGATGTCGATGGAACTGGGCGGGAACGCGCCGTTCCTGATGTTCGAGGACGCGGACGTGGACGCGGCGGTGCGGGGCGCCGTCACGGCGAAGATGCGCAACAACGGCGAGTCGTGCGTGGCCGCGAACCGGTTCCACGTGCACTCGTCGGTCGCCGGTGAGTTCGTGCGGCAGCTGACCGAGGCGATGTCGTCGCTGAAGGTCGGCCACGGCACCGAAGACGGGGTGAAGGTCGGGCCGCTGATCAGCGCCGAACAGCGGGACAAGGTGATCGAGCTGGTCGACGACGCGGTGTCCCGCGGCGCCCGCGCCACCACCGGCGGCAAGGCGCTGGACGGCGACGGGTTCTTCTACGCGCCGACCGTGCTCACCGACGTCCCGCCGGACGCCCGCATCCTGCGCGAGGAGGTGTTCGGCCCGGTCGCGCCGGTGACGACGTTCGAGGACGAGGACGAAGCCGTCCGGCTGGCCAACGACACCGAGTTCGGCTTGGTCGCGTACGTGTTCACGCGCGATTTGGACCGCGCGATCCGCGTCGGCGAGCGCATGGCGACCGGGATGGTCGGCCTCAACACCGGGCTGGTGTCGAACGCGTCGGCGCCGTTCGGTGGCGTGAAGGCGTCCGGGTTCGGCCGTGAAGGCGGCGCCGAGGGCATCGAGGAGTACCTCGACGTGAAGTACATGGCCCTCGCGGTCAACGGGACGCCGTGACCCGCGTGGTCCGATGAGGACGGTCGCGGGGGGTGACGGGCCGGTCTCGCTGCCCTTACGGTAGAGCCATGATTTTCATCACCGCGAAGTTCCGCATCCTGCCCGAGTACGCCGACGACTGGCCCGCCATCGCCCGCGACTTCACCCTCGCCACCCGCGCCGAGCCCGGTTGCCTGTGGTTCGACTGGTCCCGCAGTGTCGAGGACCCCAACGAGTACGTGCTGGTCGAGGCCTTCCGCGACGGCGACGCCGGTGCGGCGCACGTGCAGTCGGACCACTTCAAGGCCGCGCAGCAGCACCTGCCGCCGCACCTGGCGGAGACCCCGCGGATCGTGAACTTCGAGGTGCCCCAGGACGATTGGTCCGAACTCGGCGAGATGGCCGTGCAGCGCTAGGCGCGCAGACCGTCGCTGATGATCCGCGCCAGCGGGCGGCCCTGCGGGGCCTGGCGCCGGATCGCGAGGTAGCCCGCGAGCAGGGCGGTCAGGTCGCCGGGTTCGACGTCCAACCGGACGGCGCCGGCGGCCTGCGCCCGGCGCAGCAGGTCGGCGAACGCCGCGCGGAACTCCCGCCGTTCGTCCGACGCCGCCTTGACCGGGATGCCCGTGCTCTCCTCGAGGGCGTCGCACAGGGCCTTGTTCAGCAGCGCCTCTTCGGCGACCACGTCGAGGAATTCGAAGAACGCCGCGCCGGGGTCGGGCGCACCGAGCCGCTCCCGCGCCTGCTCGGCCAGCCACTCGATGCGGTCCAGGACGACGGCCTCGAACAACAGCTCCTTGCTGGGGAAATGCCGGTAGACGGTGCCCGCGCCGACCCCCGCGCGGCGCGCGATCTCGTCGAGCGGCACCGACGGCCCCTCATCCGCGAACGCCTCCTGCGCGGCCGCGAGCACACGCGCGCGGTTGCGGCGCGCGTCGGCACGCAGTCCGGTTCGGCCCGCGGAGGTGGTCATCATGTCCGATTCTAGCCGCCTGCGGTGACGGTCGGTTCCGCGAAAAGCCCCACCAGTCCGGGCCACGCGCCGGGCACGAGCAGCACGGCCAGCACCGTGAACACCGGCACGATCAGGAACTTCTCCACCCCCTTGCCGGTGCGGAACCGCAGCAACCTGGGCAGGCGCAGCTCGTACCAGGTCTCCCCGGCGATCGGCACCGGGAACAGGAACGGGCAGCCGGCCTCGGTGAGCGCGTCCCCGAGGCAATGCGTGAAGCACCCGGTGGCGACGGCGATCCCCAGCCAGCCGGTCAGCTGCGACAGCTCCGCCTCCGCGCTCGCGGTCAGCGCCCACCAGACGACCCCGCCACCGGCGACCAGCAGCAGCCAGTCGCCCAGCGCGTCGGCCGCGAGCAGCAGCGCGAACACCACCACCGCGGCGACCACGTACCAGCCGCCCGCGCGCGTGCCCGCCGTCGTCGCGGCACCGAGCCCGGCCGCGAACAGGATGGTGTGCGACAGGTGGCGGTGGCTGCCCTTGCGCCGCTCGTCGCGCGGACCCTTCGTGATCGAGTACAGGCCCGCCGAGGCGTGGCGCAACAGCCAGCACAGCAGGCCGGTGATCGGCCCCAGCAGTTTCGAGGCGCGAGCGCCGGGGTGGTCGAGGTCCGGCAGCAGCGCGAAACCCGCGGTGGTCGCGGCGAACGCCAGCGCCTGGTGCACGGAGCCGGCGCCGATGGCCGGGGCGAGCGCGAGACCGGCGCACCAGCCGGTGAGCGCGTGGGTGGAGCCCATCATGGAGAAGATCTTGGCAAGATGGACCCCAGCCGACGCGAAGGGACGCGCATGACCACGACCACCGAGGCGCCCAGTGACGATCTGCGGGCGTTCTGGGCGGAACGACGCGTGTGCATGTTGACCACGCTGCGTCCGAACGGGAGGCCGCACGTGGTGCCCGTCGGGGTCACTGTGGACGAGAACTTCACCACAGCGCGGGTGATCTGCCGGCGTGGGAGCGTGAAGGCGCGCAACGTGCTGGCGAGCGGGTCCGCGTGGGTCGCGGTGAGCCAGGTGGAGGGCCGCCGCTGGTCGACTTTGGAGGGAACCGCTGTGGTGCGGGAGGATCCGGAGTCGGTGTCCGACGCGGAAGCCCGGTACGCCGTGCGGTACCAGCGCCACCCGACGCCCCATCCGGAACGGATCGTGATCGAGATCAGCATCGACCGCCGGCTCGGCATGAGGTAAAGCACACGGATGGCGGGTTGCGGACAAACGGGAAGATAGGGCAGTAATCAAGGGTGCGGACCGTGAAGACCCTCAAGATCGACAGCCCGTTCGCGGGCGGCACGACGTGGGACGTCGTCGATCGGACCGTGATCGGCGCACTCGCGCCGTCGATGATCAGCACCCTCCGCCGCGGTTCGGAGGACTTCCTGTGGTTCGCCGAGCGCCGCATCGCGGGGCACCAGCTGGGCCGGCCGGGCCGCTGGGACCACCCCGTCGAGCGCGAGCTGCTGGGCTGGCGCTCGCGACTGGCCTTCAAGCTGGACCCGCCCGTCGTCATCCCCGAGATCGACCTCAAGCTGTCGCACTGGGTCCGCAACACGCACGAAGAATTCCTGCGGCGGCTGCCGGAGACCGGCGGCATGGTGCAGCTGGAGAGCGTGCGGGACGTCGACGCCTGGCTGCACACCCTGATCGACCACTACAAGGCCGTCAAAGCCGCCGGGGAGGAACAACTGGACCCGGACGCGCGGGCGACGTTGATGGCGTGGTTCCGGAACACGTTCTTCAAGATCCGCCGGGCCGCGGACCGGGTGGGACTGTCGAGGGTGCGCCCCTGACCGGTGGCCGCGTCGCCCCGACGATCAAAGATCCGGGGGAAAGCCCAGGTCGACGCGCATGGAGCGCCTGTCTTTTCGCCGTGCGAGGCGCAGCTGTGAAGATCAAAAGAATCCGGGTCGGGCCTGGCGGGCGCCGGCGCGGTCCCGGGCGCTCCGCGGCGATGGTGCGCAGCGAGGCGTGACCCCGGAGCCGGTCGGCGATGTGGCGGCGTTCGGCCTCGGCGGCGCTGGGTGCCTGCCGGCGCGCAGCTACCCGATCGGCTGCCACCAGGGGTTGAGGGGCTGGGGCTGGTCCACGTCGATCCGCTCCCCGGGGCGGGGCACGGCCAGCGCCACCCCGTGCGCCGTCGCTTCCTTCCACACCCGCTCGGCAGGCTCGCTCCAGCCGTGCATCGCCAGGCGGAACGTGCCCCAGTGCACCGGGATCAGCAGCCCACCACGCGCATCGCGGTGCGCGGATACTCCTTCTTCCGGCGTCATGTGGATGTCGGGCCACGCCGGGTGGTACGCGCCGATCTGCACCAGCGCCGCGTCGAACGGGCCGTACTTCTCGCCGATCGTCCGGTAGCCCTCGAAGTAGCCCGAGTCGGCCGTGTAGAACACCTTCCGCCCGGACCGCGACACGATCCACGACGCCCACAGCGTGTTGTTGCGGGTGAACGCGCGACCCGAGAAGTGCTGGGCGGCCGCGGCGGTGATCTCCACCCCCGCCACCGACACCGACTCGTCCCAGTCCAGCTCGATGATCCGGTCCGCCGGGATCCGCCACCGCCGCAGGTGCGCGCCCACCCCGAGCGGCACCACGAACGGCGCGTTCTGGGTACGGGCCAGGCGCACCACCGTCGGCCGGTCCAGGTGGTCGTAGTGGTCGTGCGAAACGATGATCACGTCCAGCTCCGGCAGCGCGGACAACTCGTGCGGCGGCTCGTGCATCCGCTTCGGCCCGACGAACCGCGACGGCGACACCCGACGGCCCCACACCGGGTCCACCAGCACCTTCCGCCCCTCGATCTCGATCAGGGACGACGCGTGCCCGTACCAGGTCACGTGCAACCCGGCGTCGGCCGGAGCACCCGCGGGCACCAGCGGCACGGGGCCCGTCGGCTTGCGCTGCTGCTTGCCGAACACCATCTCGCCGACCAGGTCGCGCGCCCGGGTGGGCTGCACCAGCGGCGGGGCGAGGTTCCGGAAACGCCCGTCGTGGAACTGCGGGGAGCGCCGCATGCGCTCGGGATCGGGCCTGCCGCCGAAGGAAACCGGGATCTCCCACAGCGCACCCACAGCCGCGCCCAGCAGCGCGGGCACCACCCACCGGATCTTTCTCGCCATGCCCTCGAAACTACGCGCGGCCCCCGGAAGTTCCCAGCGGCGCGGTCGGCGAGCGGAACCCCGGCCCCTGGACCAGGCGGTACACCGCCGCGGGAGATCACGTCCCGGTATCCCGCCACGCCGTCGCTCGGCCGGCGGGTGAGCGACGGGGCACCGAAACCGTCCACTTCGTACAGTCGGAGAGCGCGACCAGTTCCCCTTCGACGATCAACCGGCGCGGGTCTCGCTCACCAGCCATTCCAGGTACTCGGAGCTGCCGCCCTCGATGGGGGTCGCGATGATCTCCGGGACCTCGTAGTTGTGCTGCTCCTTGATCAGCTCGACCAGCGGCGCCACCCGGTCGGCCGCGGTCTTGATCTCGACGCGCCACTCGGGGTCGGCCTGCACCTCGCCGTCCCACCGGTAAACGCTCAGGATCGGGCCCACGATCTGGGCGCAGGCACCCAGCCGCGCCTCGACGGCCTGCGCCGCCAGCTCACGGGCCGTCGTTTCGCTGTCGGTCGTGGACGACACGATCACGTGTTCACGCATGCGCCCGATTAGAGCACCACGCGCGGGTCAAACCCAGCCCGCGTGCTTGTCCTCGCGCTGTTCGTCGGCGCCCGCGGCGGCCCGGTGGGTCAGCGCGGCCACCGCCTGCTCCATCTCCGTGCGCACCTGGTCCTCGTCGGTGCGGTCGGTGTGCAGCTTGATCGTGATTTCGCACTGCGCCGGGCCGCGTTCGATGACGTGCAGCTCGCCGCAGTCGTCACCGTCGCTCTCGGTGCCCCACGCCAGTTCCCGGTTCGCCGCGTCCGCGCGCAGCCAGCCCTCCGCGAGCTTCTGCGGGAGGAATCTCGGCAAGTTCGGCGCGTCGGAGATGAACGCGAACGCCTCGTCGGCGGGCAGGTCGGCGGTCGCGCTGTACCTGAACGTTCCCATGAGTTCACGAATATCCGTGTGGCGCAGGGTTAAACGGGGTACATAGGCCCTTATGCGACTCGGCGTGCTCGACATCGGCTCGAACTCGGCACAGCTCCAGATCGTGGATGCCCACCCGGGCGCACCGCCATTGCCCGCGCTCGCGGTGAAAGAGCCCACACGCCTGGCCGAGGAGATCGAGGAGGACGGCGCGATCGCCGAGGCCGGGGTGTGCCGCGCGGTGGACGCGGTGGAGGCGGCGCTGGAAGCGGCCCGGTTGCACCGCGTCGAGCAGCTGTTCCTGTTCGCGACGTCGGCGATCCGCGACGCGAAGAACCGGGACGAGATCATCAACCGGATCGAGGAGCGCACCAGCGTGCGTCCGCAGTTCCTCACCGGTGAGGACGAGGCTCGGCTCACCTACGCCGCCGCGCACCGCTGGTACGGCTGGTCGGCGGGACGCCTGCTGCTGCTCGACATCGGCGGCGGTTCGCTGGAGATCGCGCTGGGCCGGGACGCCGAACCGCAGCTCACGCTCTCCCTGCCGCTCGGCGCGGGCCGGCTGACGCGGATGTTCCTGCCCGACGACCCGCCGTCGGTCAAGCAGGTCAAGGCCTTGCGGCGGCACGTGCGGGACATGCTGCGCGAGGTCGCCGACCGGCTGCGGTGGGAGGGTGTGCCGGCCCGCGCGGTCGCCACGTCCAAGACGTTCAAGCAGCTGGCCCGTCTGGCCGGGGCGCCGCCGCAACGGCGGGGGCCGTTCGTGCGGCGCGCCCTCACCGTCGAAGCGCTCAACGCGTGGATCCCGCGTCTGGCCGAGATGAAGACGTCGGAACGGGCGCGCCTGCGCGGGGTTTCCGCGCCGCGGGCCCGGCAGATCCTGGCCGGCGCGATCGTCGCGAAGGCGACCATGGACACGCTCGACATCCGCAAGGTCGACGTGTGCCCGTGGGCGTTGCGCGAGGGGATCATGCTGCACCACCTGCAGACGCTGCAGGTCTACGACGGCCTTCCGCTGCAGGCGATCAGCACCGCCGTTCCGGAGGTGTCGGCCCGCGGCTCCACGGGTAAGCCCCTGGTGGGACTGAGCCGAGGAGCGTGAGGAGTTTTCCATGTCGGAGACGGTCGGCGACCACTTGCTGCGGCGCCTGCGAGAATGGGACGTGGAGCAGGTTTTCGCCTACCCCGGAGACGGGATCAACGGCATCGTCTCCGCGTTCGGCAAGGCGGACAACCACCCCCGGTTCGTCCAGGCCCGGCACGAGGAGATGGCCGCGTTCGAGGCGGTGGGGTACGCCAAGTTCAGCGGGCACGTCGGGGTGTGCATGGCGACCTCGGGGCCGGGCGCCATCCACCTCCTCAACGGGTTGTACGACGCCAAGCTCGACCACGTGCCGGTGGTGGCGATCGTCGGGCAGACCGCGCGCAGCGCGATGGGCGGGTCCTACCAGCAGGAAGTGGACCTGCAGCCGCTGTTCAAGGACGTCGCCAGCGAGTACCTGGTCGAGGTCAACGTCGCCGAGCAGCTGCCCAACGCGCTCGACCGGGCCATCCGCACGGCGCTGGCCAAGCGGGCGCCGACGGCGCTCATCATCCCGGCCGACCTGCAGGAAGAGCCGTACACCGCGCCGAAGCACGCGTTCAAGCAGGTGCCCTCGAGCCCGCCCGGGTTCCCGCACCCGGTGGTGATCCCGCCGGAGGACGAACTGTCCCGCGCCGCGGAGATCCTCAACGAGGGCGAGAAGGTCGCGATCCTCATCGGGCAGGGCGCGCGCAACGCCGCCGCCGAGGTCCGGGAGATCGCCGAGCTGACCGGCGCTGGTGTCGCGAAGGCGTTGCTGGGCAAGGACGTCCTGCCCGACGACCTGCCGTACGTGACCGGCTCGATCGGCCTGCTCGGCACGCGGCCCAGCTACGAGATGATGCGCGACTGCGACACGTTGCTGATCGTCGGGTCGAACTTCCCGTACAGCCAGTTCCTGCCGGAGTTCGGCAAGGCGCGCGCGATCCAGATCGACATCGACGGCAGCATGATCGGCATGCGCTACCCGACCGAGGTGAACCTGGTCGGCGAGGCGAAGGGCACGCTGCGGTCGCTGCTGCCGATGGTGCGGCGCAAGGAGAACCGCGGCTGGCGGGAGACGATCGAGAAGAACGTCGCGTCCTGGTGGGAGACCGTCGAGCAGCAGGCGATGGTCGACGCGGACCCGGTCAACCCGATGCGGGTCGTGCACGAGCTGTCGCAGCGCATCCCGGAGGACGCGATCGTCACCGCCGACTCGGGTTCCTCGACCAACTGGTACGCCCGGAACCTGAAGATCCGCGGGCGGATGCGCAGCACGCTGTCCGGGACACTCGCCACGATGGGGCCGGGCGTGCCGTACGCGATCGGGGCGAAGTTCGCCTGTCCCGGCCGGCCGGTGATCGCGCTCGAGGGCGACGGCGCGATGCAGATGAACGGGATGGCCGAACTGCTCACCATCCAGCGCTACCACCACCTGTGGTCGGATCCGCGGCTGGTCGTGTGCGTGTTCCACAACAACGACCTCAACCAGGTCACGTGGGAACTGCGCGCGATGGGCGGTTCGCCGAAGTTCGAGGACTCCCAGTCGCTGCCGGAGTTCTCCTACGCGGAGTTCGCCCGGTCGCTCGGGTTCGAGGCGGTCGCCGTCGATTCGCCGGACCAGCTGGGCGCGGCGTGGGACCGGGTGCTGTCGGCGGACCGGCCGTCGCTGCTGGACGTGCGCTGCGACCCGGAGGTGCCGCCGATCCCGCCGCACGCCACGTTCGAGCAGATCAAGTCCACCACGGAGGCGATGCTCAAGGGCGACCGCGACGCGTGGCACGTCCTGGTCGAGGGCTTGAAGACCAAGGCGCAGGAACTGCTGCCGAACCGCTAGCGACTCACGGACTCGGCTACTCGTGATGGCGTGCCGTGATCACCTGGACCAAGGCGTTGTCAGACACGCGCTAGATGTTCTGTCCCGTGAGGTTGGGTATGCGGGTGGTGGGTGGGCCGCCGATGCTGGCGTGGTGGCGGTGATGGTTGTAGTGGTGGAGGAAGTCGGGCAACGCGGCGCGCCGTGCGGTGTCTGATGTGTAGGGCTGGGCGTAGGCCCATTCGTCGAGCAGGGTGCGGTTGAACCGCTCCACTTTCCCGTTGGTTTGCGGGTAGGGGCGGGTGCGTTTGTGCTGGATACCGGCGTGGGTGAGGGTGTTGCGCCAGTCGCGTGAGCGATAGCAGGAGCCGTTGTCGGTCAGTACCCGCTGCACGGTGATGCCGTGGGAGGCGAAGAACGCCTGCGCTCGGTGCCAGAACGCGACCGCGGTGGCCTTCGTCTCATCGGGCAGGATCTCGGTGTAGGCCAGCCGGGAGTGGTCGTCCACGGCGTTGTGCAGGTAGCTATAGCCGATCTGGGGTTTGCCGTGCGGGTAGCGGGCGGTGGTGGTGGCCTTGCGGTGCTGGTTGCCGGTGGCGCGGTCGCAGATCTTGTGGCCGCCGCCGCCGGGGATGTTGCCCAGCTTCTTGATGTCGACATGCACCAGCTCGCCCGGGGCGGCGCGTTCGTAGCGGCGCACCACCCGCCCGGTGGCCCGGTCCAGATCGGCCAGCCGCGCCAAGCCGTAGCGGGTCAGCACCCGATGCACGGTGGAGGCGACCAACCCCAGCAGGGCAGCGATGCGCGCCGGCCCCCACCGGCGCACCACCCGGACCTTGATGATCCGCCGCTCGGTCCGGGTCGGTGTCCGATGCGGGCTGTGATGCGGACGTGAGGACCGGTCGACCATGCCGGCCTCACCCCCGGCACGGTAGCGATCAGTCCACCGCTGCACGGTGGCCACCGACACCTGGAACCGCTCCGCCGCCCGCCGCAACGGCCACCCCTCCTCCACGACACACCGAGCCAGACGCAGCCTGCCGGTCGGAGTCAGCGGAGCGTTACGGTGGGACACGAGGACCTCCTGAGGAGCGGTGCAGATTGTGGTGATCCACACCGAACCCGGAGGTCCTCCCTCACCTCAAGATCATCAACTACGTGTCCCGCCGTTCACAACCTCCCCGGGCACTACAGCTAGTCCTCCTTGAGCCAGGCGCGCACTTCGTCGGTGTGCTCGCCGAGTTTCGGCGGCGCCTGGCGGTAGGTCGGCGGCGTCTTGGTCAGGCCGATCGGGTTGCGCACGACGTCGAGCCCGCCCAGCGGCACGCGCGGCGCGAGCCCGAGCCGGTCGGCGAGCTGGAACGCCTCGGCGAGGTCGTTGACCGGGCCGCACGGCACCCCCAGGGGCGTGAGCAGCTCGAACCACTCGTCGGCCGTTCCGGTGCGGAGCCGGGCGCCGAGCAGGTCGGCCAGTTCGGCGACGTGCGCGACCCGCTGGGCGTTGGTAGCGAAGCGTTCGTCGCCGGCCAGCTCGGGGATGCCGAGCGCCCCGGTGAGCGCCGCGAACTGCCGGTCGTTGCCCACCGCGATCACGATCGGCCGGTCGGCGGCCTGGAACACCTCGTACGGCGCGACCGACGGGTGCCGGTTGCCCAGGATGCCGGGCACGACGTCGGCCATCACGTGGTTCGCGCTCTGGTTGACCATGCTCGACAACAGGGCTCCGAGCAGGCTGATCTCGAGCAGTTGCCCCTCACCGGTCGCGTCGCGGTGGCGCAGCGCGGACAGGATCCCGACCGCGGCGTGCAGGCCGGTGAGGACGTCGACCAGCGCGACACCCACCTTCGTCGGTTCGCCCGGCGCGGGCCCGGTGACGCTCATCAGCCCGCCCACGGCCTGCAGGAGCAGGTCGTAGCCGGGTAGGGCCGCGCCCGCCCCGCTGCCGAACCCGGAGATCGAGCAGTACACCAGGCCGGGGTTGTCCCCGGCGAGGTCGTCGTAGCCGAGGCCGTACCGGGCCATCGTGCCCGGGCGGAAGTTCTCGACCAGCACGTCGGCCCGCCGCGCGAGGGCCTTCGCGGCGGCCAGGTCGTCCGCGTCGCCGAGGTCGAGGGCGATCGAGCGCTTGTTGCGGTTGACCGACCGGAAGTAGACGGCCTCGCCGTCGGCGTGCGGCGGCCCCCAGGCGCGGGTGTCGTCACCGGCGCCGGGCCGTTCCACCTTGATCACCTCGGCACCGAGGTCGGCCAGCAGCATGGTCGCGTACGGCGCGGCGAGCACCCGGCTGAAGTCGGCGACGACAACGCCGGACAACGCCCCGTTTCGATCGGTCACACCGTCCCTTCTACCTCATGGCGGCCAGGCGGCGGACCACGTACCGCGCGTCGCGGCCCACGCCGCGCAGGCTCGCGGACACCAGGGTGCTCTGCCACTCCAGTCCGACGTACCCGAGGCCGGGGACCGAGGTGGAGACGCCGCGCCGGTGCCGGGGCACGCCGCGCTCGTCCAGCGCGCCGAGACCGTCGAGGTAGGGCATGTCCGGCCGGTACCCGGTGGCGAGCAGGAGGGTGTCGACGGGTTCGCGGCGGCCGTCGGACCAGATCACGTGGCGGCCCTCGAGCCGGGTGAACATCGGGCGGCGATCGGGGCGGCCGTCGCGGATGCGGCCGCGGTAGTAGCCGGTGTCGAGCACCGGCACGGTCGGCGGGTCGCCCTTGACGCTCCGGGGAAGGCGGGCGGCACCGGTGACGGTGAGCCAGAACTGCAGGTCCCGCCCCAGGGGCCGCTGCGGCGCGTACCGCACGGGCTTGCGCGTCGCGATCGTCACCGACGCGTGGTCGGCCAGTTCGGCGCCGATCTGCACGCCGGAGTTGCCGGCGCCGACGACGATGATCCGCTGCCCGGCGAACGCACTCGGCTCGCGGTAGTCCGCGGCGTGCATCACCGCGCCGGCGAAGGAGTCCAGCCCCGGCAACGCCGGGACGTGCGGCCGGCCGAACCACCCGCTGGCGGCCACCACGACCGGCGCCTCGAACTCGTGACCGGCGCGGACGACGAAACTCCCGTTGTGGTGCACCGATTCCACCCGGTGCCCGGTGCGGATGTCGGCGTCCAGCGCGGACGCGTAGTCGCGCAGGTACCCGACCACCTCGTAACGGTGCGGGTAGTGCCGCGGATCGCCCGGAAATCGCTTACCGGGCAGGGAACTGTAGCGTGCGGGCGAGAACAACGTGAGGCTGTCGTAGTAACGCGGCCACGAACCGACGGGCTCGCTCCCCGCTTCCAGCACCAGCGGCTCGAGCCCGGCCTCCCGCAGCGCGTACGCCGCGGCGAGGCCGGACTGGCCGCCTCCGATCACGATCGCGTCCGGCATCACGCCTCCCCAGAATCCGACACCGTCACCGTAATCGGACGCCAGGGAAGCGCGGTACTGTGTTTTCCTTACGAGAACGTGCGCAGTCGCAGCGAATTGCTCACCACGAACACCGAGCTCAGCGCCATCGCGGCACCGGCGATCATCGGGTTGAGCAGCCCGAGCGCGGCCAGCGGTAGTGCGGCCACGTTGTAGGCGAACGCCCAGAACAGGTTGCTCTTGATGGTGCCGAGCGTGCGGCGCGCGAGCCGGATCGCGTCGGCCGCGGCTCGCAGGTCGCCGCGCACCAGTGTCAGGTCGCTCGCCTCGATGGCCACGTCGGTGCCGGTGCCCATCGCCAGTCCGAGGTCGGCCTGCGCCAGCGCGGCCGCGTCGTTCACGCCGTCACCGACCACCGCGACCCGGCATCCCCGGTCCTGCAGGCGTTTCACCGCGTCGACCTTGTCGGCGGGCAGCACTTCGGCGATCACTTCGCTGATGCCGACCTCGCGCGCGACCGCCTGCGCGGCCGCCTCGTTGTCGCCGGTCAGCAGCACGGGACGCAGGCCGAGCGCCCGCAGCCGGCGCACCGCCTCGGCGGAGGTCGGCTTGACGGTGTCGGCCACCACCAGGACCGCCCGGACCCGGCCGTCCCAGCCCACACCGACCACGGTCCGGCCGAGCTTCTCCGCCTCGGCCCTCGCTTCGGCGAGCGCGTCGGGCAGGTGCAGACCCCAGTCGTCCAGCAGCGCGGCCCGCCCGGCCACGACGGCCCGGCCCTCGACCACGCCCTGCACGCCGCGGCCCTCGACGTTGCGGAACTCCGACACCGGCGCGTGGTCGTCCACCGCTGCCGCGATGGCCCTGGCCACCGGGTGCTCGGACGCGTGCTCCAGGGCACCGGCCATGCGCAGCACCTCGTCCCGGCGCTCGCCGTCGGCCACGCGGACGTCCACGAGCGACATGCGCCCGGTGGTGACGGTGCCGGTCTTGTCGAGCACGACGGTGTCGATCCGGCGCGTGGACTCCAGCACCTCGGGGCCCTTGATGAGGATCCCGAGCTGCGCCCCCCGACCGGTGCCGACCAGCAGTGCGGTCGGCGTGGCGAGGCCGAGGGCGCACGGGCAGGCGATGATCAGCACCGCGACCGCCGCGGTGAAGGCCGCCGTCGTGGACCCGCCGGAGGCCAGCCAGGCCACCAGCGTGCCCAGTGCGAGCACCAGGACGATCGGCACGAACACGCCGGCCACCCGGTCGGCCAGGCGCTGGACCTGCGCCTTCCCGGTCTGCGCCGCCTCGACGAGCTTGGCCATCTGCGCGAGTTGCGTATCCGAGCCGACCCGGGTGGCGCGCACGACCAGCCGTCCCCCCGAATTGACCGTCGCCCCCACGACGGCATCGCCGGGCCCGGCCTCGACCGGCACGGACTCGCCGGTGAGCATGCTCGTGTCGACCGCCGACGTGCCGTCCTCGATCTCGCCGTCGGTCGCGATCTTCTCGCCCGGCCGGACCACGAACCGGTCGCCCACGGCGAGCTGCGACGCCGGGATGCGGACCTCGGCGCCGTCCCGCAGCACCGCGACGTCCTTGGCCCCCAGCTCCAGCAGCGCCCGCAGGGCGGCGCCGGCGCGGCGCTTGGCGCGGGCCTCGAAGTACCGCCCGGCGAGGATGAACGTGGTGACCGCGGTGGCGACCTCGAGGTAGATGCGGCCCTCACCGCTGCCGCGCTCGATGGCGAACTCGAAGGGGTGCCGGGCCCCGATTTCGCCGGCCATCCCGAACACCAGCGCGTACACCGACCACACGTAGGCGGCGAGGGTGCCGACCGAGATCAGCGTGTCCATCGTCGCCGCGCCGTGCCGGAGGTTCGTCCACGCGGCGCGGTGGAACGGCAGGCCGGCACCGAACACGACCGGCGTGGCCAGGGCCAGCGAGATCCACTGCCAGTAGTCGAACTGCCAGGCCGGGACCATCGCCAGGACAACCACGGGCAGCGACAGGGCAGCCGCCGTGAGCACGCGTTCACGCAGACCCGCGACGGTGTCCTCGTCCTCGTCCGGGCGCGGCAGCGTGGCCGAGTACCCGGCGGCCACGACCGTGTCCACCAGCTGCTGCGGGTCGACGTCGGCGGGGTAGCTGACCTTGGCCTTCTCGGTGGCGTAGTTGACCGTGGCGGTGACGCCGTCGAGCTTGTTCAGCTTCCGCTCGATGCGGTTGGCGCACGACGCGCAGGTCATCCCGCCGATGGCCAGTTCGACCTCGCTGAGCTCGGGCGCGGCGGTCATCGGGTCACCGGGCGGCGAGCTCGTACCCGGCCTCGTCGACGGCGGCGCGCACGGCGTCGTCGCTCAGCTCACCGGTGCTCACGACGGTGACGGCACCGGTCGGCAGGTCGACCTTGACGTCGGCGACGCCCTCGATCTTGCCGACCTCCTCGGTGACGGAGGCGACGCAGTGCTGGCAGGTCATCCCGGTGACGGTGTAGACGGTCTCAGTCATGCCAAGATCATACCCCCTACCCGTACCGGGAGTCAGTCGACGCCGGTCGACCAGCGTTCCTCGATGCGGCCCAGTCGCCACACCAGCCAGGCGACCACCCAGGTCACGAGGAACACGCCGGCGAGGACGAACCCGACGTGGTCCAGGTTCAGCTCGGCGATCGACCGCAGCGGCCCGCCGGTGATGCCGGCCTGGTCGACGAGCACGGCGATCAGCTCGATGACGCCGATGACCAGGGCGACCACGACCGACAGGGCCGTCACGGTGATGTTGTAGAAGATCTTGCGCACGGGCCTGGCGAAGGCCCACCCGTAGGCGTGGTTCATGAGGAACCCGTCGGCCGCGTCGAACAGCGTCATGCCCGCCGCGAACAGGACCGGCAGGACGAGGATGGCGTACCAGGGCAGGGCGAACGCGGCGGCGCCGCCGGCCAGCACCAGCAGGCTGACCTCGGTGGCGGTGTCGAACCCGAGGCCGAACAGTACGCCTACCGGGTAGATGTGCCACGGTTTGCGGACCGCGGCGGTGGCCCGGCCGAGGACGCGGTTGACGAGACCGCGCCGGGCGAGGCGGGTCTCGAGTTCGGCCTCGTCGAAGCGGCCCCGGCGCATCTCGCGGGCGACCTTGAGGATGCCGATCAGGACCACCAGGTTGACCAGGCCGAGCAGGCACAGGAACGCGCCGGACACGGACAGGCCGATCACGCCGGTGACCTCGTGCAGGGTCGACGAGTCGTCCTCGAGCTCGCCGGCCAGCGCGCGCACGCCGAGTGACAGCAGGAGACACAGGGCGAACACGATCGTGGAATGCCCGAGGGAGAACCAGAAGCCGACGCTGAGCGGCCGCTGCCCGTCGGTGATGAGCTTCCGGGTGGTGTTGTCGATGGCGGCGATGTGGTCGGCGTCGAACGCGTGGCGCATACCGAGCGTGAAGGCGGTGACGCCGAGCCCGACGCCGAAGATCCCGGACTCGCCGATCGCGAAGTGCTGGGGCACGACCAGCAGGAGCAGCACTCCCCAGCCGATCGCGTTCAGCGCGAGGATGAACGCCACCATCCCCGCGACCGAGGCCCGTTCACGCCCGCCGAGCGAGATCCGATCACCCACCGCAACCTCCCATACCTGTTCAGATCATCAGATGAACAGATGCCTCCCTCCGACGCAAGGATACGGATACCTGGACCGGGTATGATGGGCGGAGTTTTCGAGAGCGGAGGCGGCATGGCGAGCTACAGCGGCGACAAGGACGCCTACCTCAAGCGGTTGCGCCGGATCGAGGGGCAGATCCGCGGCCTGCAGCGCATGGTCGAAGAGGACAAGTACTGCATCGACATCCTGACCCAGGTCTCCGCGGCGACGAAGGCACTGCAGTCGTTCTCGCTCGAACTGCTCGACGAGCACCTGTCCACGTGCGTGGTGGACGCCGCCAAGGCCGGCGGGCGGGAAGCCGAGGTGAAGGTCCGCGAGGCGAGCGACGCGATCGCGCGCCTGGTGAAGTCCTGACCTCACCTCGACAGGCCCTCACCGACCCGGCGCCTCGGGCCAGTCCCCGGGCGAGCAGACCGTAACGGACCGCCCGCTTCCGGAAGGCCGGGCTCGGCTCGCCACGGCGATCACGCCAGCAACGCGGCCGCGATCGCCTTCGCGCGGTGAGCCGGTTCGGCACTGCGCTCGCGCAGGGCGGTGACCAGCGCGCCGTCGATCAGCAGCATCAGCTGCGCCGCGAGCGGCCCGCTCTCGCCGTACCCCGCCTCCTCCAGCAGCGCCGCCAGGTACTCCGTCACCGCGCCCTTGTGCGCCCGCGCCAGCCGGTACACGGCCGCGTCCGCGTGGCCGACCTCGGCCATCGCGTTGATGAACGCGCACCCGCGGTAGCCCGCCCGCTCGAATCGCTCGGCGAGGAAGTCGAACACCGCCAGCGGGTGGCCGCCGCGTGCCGCGACCCCGTCGGCCAGCGACTGCCGCCACTGCCGGTCGCGTTCGCTCAGGACCGTCTCGACCAGGTCGTCTTTGCCCGCGAAGTGCCGGTAGAACGACGCGCGCCCCACCCCGGACTCCTCCAGCAGCCGTTCGACCCCGACCGCGCGGATTCCGTCCGCGTAGAACAACTCCTCGGCGGTCCGCATGAGGCGTTCCCGGGCCCTGGTCGGCATGTCTCCACGGTAACCGATCTTGACGAGAAACGGAACCGATCAGTACCGTCCAGACGGAACCGATCAGTACCGTTTTGGGGGAAACCCGTGGTCACCACCTCCCGTCTGCCCGCCCGCGTCGGCGTCCTGACGCTCGCAACCTTCGCCGTCGGCACGGACGCGTTCGTCGTCAACGGCGTCCTGCCCGAGCTCGCCCGGTCGCTCGGCGTGAGCATCGGCGAAGCCGGTCAGCTCGTCTCGGTGTTCGCGCTCGCCTACGCCGTGCTGTCCCCGGTGCTCGCCGCCGTCACCGGGAACTGGCCGCGGCGGACCGTCCTGCTGGCCGCGCTCGGCGTCTTCGTGGTGGGCAACGCCGTCACGGCCCTCGCCCCCGGCTACGGCCTCGCCCTGGCTTCACGGGTGATCGCCGCGGCCGGCGCGGCCGCGATCACACCGACCGCCTCCACGTCGGCGGCCGCCTTGGCCCCGGCCCACCGCCGCGGCCGCGCGATGTCGCTGGTCACGCTCGGCCTGGTGTCCTCGACCGCGCTGGGCGTGCCGATCGGGACGCTGCTCGGCACCGTCGCGAGCTGGCGCGAGACGATGTGGCTGGTCGCCGCGCTCGGCGTGGTGGCCGCGGCCGGTGTCGCACTGTGGCTGCCGCCGGTGCCGAACCCGCCGGTCACCGGGTTGCGGGCTCGCCTGGCCCCGCTGCGCGACCGGACCGTCGTGCTGGTCCTCTCCGCGACCGTGTCCCTGTTCACCGGGATCTACCTGGTCACGATCTACCTCAGCGTGATCGTCGAGGACGCCACCGGCGGGGACGGTGTGCGCCTCACCGTCCTGCTGTTCGCCGCCGGAGTCGCCGGCACGATCAGCAACGTCGTCACCGGCGGGTGGACCGACCGTTTCGGCCCGGCCCGGGTCATCACGGTCGCCATGGCGCTGGGCGTACTGGACTTCGCCCTCATGCCCTGGACGTCGGCGACCTTCGCGGGCGCCCTGATCGCCGTCGTCGTCTACGGCCTCGTGTCGTGGTCGGTCATGGTCCCGCAACAGCACCAGCTGATCGAGGCAGCGCCCGCGACACCGGCGCTGGTGGTGTCGCTGAACGCGTCCGCGATCTACCTCGCGGTCTCGGTGGCCGGCGTCCTGGGCGCGGGAGCACTGCGCTTCGCGCCGGGCGCTCGGCTGGCCTGGGTCGCGGCGGTCTTCCTCCTCCTGGGTCTGGCCGCCACTCGCGCGGCGGCGAAGTTTAGGCGTTGAACGGCGGGAAATCCCCAGCGCATGAGCGCGATCACCACTCTCCCGAACGTGGCGCGCGGACATCTCGACATCCTGGACGAGACGCTGAGTGCGCTCCGCCAGCAGACGGGACGGCTCACGCGCTGGGGACGGATCCTCGCCGAACGGCTGGGCGAAGGCCACCGTCTCCTCGCCGCGGGCAACGGGGGGTCCGCGGCCGAAGCCCAGCAGCTCACGGCGGAACTGCTGGGGCGCTACCACGACGACCACCCGCCGTTCTCGGCGATCGCGCTGCACGCAGACGCCTCGAGCCTCATCGCGGTGGGCGACGAATACGAGTACGACCACGCCGAGGTGTTCGCCCGTCAGGTGCGGGCGCACGCCCGGCCCCGGGACGTCGTGCTGTTGCTGTCGGCGAGCGGCCGCAGCAGGAACCTGACGCGGGCCGCCGAGGAGGGTGTGCGCGCGGGGGCGAACGTGTGGGCACTGACCGGACCGGGCCCGAACCCGCTCGCGAACGCCGTGGAGGACGCGTTGTGCCTGCCCGGCACGGCGCCGACCGTGCAGGAGGCACACCTCGTCGCGGTGCACATCCTGTGTGCGACCGTGGAGAGCTACCTGTCCACTTCGGACCCCGAGCGGAGGGTCTCCTGACGTCCGGGTCCGCACGACCCCGAATTGTCAGACCCCACCCCTAAGGTCGAACCCATGTTCGACCACCACCAGCCCGCCCCGAACCGGCGGCACACCTCATCCCGGCGCCGGCAGCGGATCGTTGCCGTAGAGCCGCCGGCTCTCGATCGAGCCGTCCCTCCGCTGGATGCGGAGCACGCTCGGGCGATCGGCGCGCGCCAGCTTCGCGGCCGCGCGCACCGCGTCCCGCTTGCGTTCGTGGTGCGACACCACGACCTGACCGCGCCGCACGTCCCAGCTGCCCATCATCGGCGAGACCCAGTAGACCGTCCGTGCCATGAGAGAACCCCCTCCTCTGATGTTGCAGACCTGCAACACCATCCCAGTATTACACCTCCGTTGCACTCCCGCAACGGTTCGGCAAAACTGCGACGCGAAGAGACGTGGAGGTGCGCATGGGCGGACGGCTGGACACGGGCAGGCTCTATTCGGCCCTGGACGCGGAGCGGGAGTCGCGCGGATTGTCGTGGCGGCAGCTCGCGGCCGAGGCCGGGGTGAGCGCGTCCCTGGTCAGCCGCATGGGCAACGGTCACCGGCCGGACCTGGACGGGTTCATCGCGCTCGTGCAATGGCTCGGCATGCCCGCCGAGTCGTTCATGGTGTGGCCGGAGGGCCTGCCGGACAACCGCCGCCGCCCCTCGCTGGAAGCGCGGCTCGCGCCGCTGCTCCGGGCCGAGGACGAACTCAGCGAAGCCGACCAGCAGCACCTGCTGGACGTGGTCGGGCTGACGATGCGACACATCCGCGCCAAGAACGAGGAGCTGAAATGACCCTCCGCCGGGGTTTCAAGAAGGAGGCCAGGGAGCTCGCCCTGGAGGTCCGGGAGGAGCTGGGCCTCGACGTCTTCGCGCCGCTGGACCCGTGGGCGCTGGCCGAGCTGTACGGCATCGAGGTGTACGACCTGAGCAACCCGGTCCTGCCGGAGGCGTCCGTGCGCTACCTGACCGAGGAGCGCCCGCACGTGTTCTCCGCGGCGCTGGTCCCGCTCGAGCCCAGCGGTGCGGTGATCATCGAGAACCACGTGCACCCGTTGCGGCGCAGGCGGTCCACGATCGCGCACGAGATGGCGCACGTGCTGCTGGAGCACCCGTTCGGCCTCACCCTGACCGACGAGAACGGCTGCCGCTCGGCGGTGGCGGGCATCGAGGAGGAGGCCACCGAGCTCTCCGGCGAACTCCTCGTCCCGACCGACGCCGCCCGGGTCGCGGCGTTCAAGGGCTGGTCGGATCACTCCGTGGCCAACCACTTCCGCGTCAGCGTGGCGATGGCGACGTGGCGCATGAACATGACCGGCGCCCGGCGGATTGCCGCGCGCACGCGCGGTAAGCAGGAAGCCCGGTACGCCACTCCGGCCTGAGTGGTTGTCCACAAACCGATCCACAGGTGGACAATTCTGTGGACAACTCATCGTCCACTGAGGACAGAAAGGGGGCCGCCGGCAGGACCGGGCGCGAAACGGGTTGACCGCGGGCGAAGAACGCACGGCTCCTGTCGGGCCGGAAGCCGTCACCCGGACTCCGGGGCGGTTCCGCCGCCGTACGGCTCCGCCACACCGCGAGCGTGCGGGCACGTCACCCGACCACGACCGCGGGCGATCAGCTCATCGAGCCACACGCACCCAGACGCCAAACGGCTCCACCACACCCCCAAGCACCCGGGCACGTCACGCGACCGCCACCGCTGGCGATCAGCTCGTCGAGGCGCACGGCATCCGCACGCGGATCGGCCCCGCCACACCCCGAGCACCCGGGCACATCAGCAGACCACCACCGCTGGCGATCAGCTCAACGAGGCGCACGGCATCCGCACGCCAAACGGCTCCGCCACACCGCGAGCGCGCGGGCACGTCACCGGACCGCGACCGTTGGCGATCAGCTCATCGAGACGCACGGCACCCCGGCGCGGATCGGCCCCGCCATACCCCGAGCACCCGGGCACATCACCAGACCACCACCGCAGGCGACCAGCTCAACGAAGCGCACGGCACCCCGGGCGCCGAACGGCGGCGGCGTGGGCGCGCCACGCCCGCCAGGCCGGGCTGGTGCGCTCGGCACCGAGCCCGAGCCGTCGAGATCGACCACGCTGCTCGGCGCCGAACGGCCGAGCAGCCGGCCGGTGAACTCACGCCTGCCCGCCTTCACCAGCAGCGGCCGCGGATGCGCGCCATGCCGAGCGGGGCGCGAGGATCCCCGGTCATGGGCTCGGCGAGCCGCTGGAGCCGGCCCACCCCGCCTCGGCGCGGGCGAGCTCCGTACCGGCCGACCACCCCGTGGTCGTGGAGGTCCAGGCGCGACGCGCACCCCGGATCAGAGCGCGCCCCGTTGCGGGTCCCCGTCCGGCAGCGGGGTGAGGACCTGCACGTCCATCGGCTTGGCCAGGAGCCCGTCCAGGGCCGCGGTCAGCTCGGCGAGCGCCGCGCCCTTGCCGTGCGCGCCCAGCGCCGATCCGGACGCCCACTTCTCCAGCATCACGAACGTCGACGGCGACCGCGGATCGCGATGCAGCGCGTACCGTTCGCAGCCCGGCTCGGCGTGCACCGCGCGCACCGCGGCCCGCAACGCCTCCTCGACCTGCGTTTCCTTGCCCTCAGCGGCCTGCATGGTCGCGATCACGACGACACCGTCGGTCTGGTTCATGCCGTCCATACCACCGCACGGCGCGGTCCGGCCGCAAGATCACGGCCGCCACTCGGGCTGCAGGACCAGTTCGGTCAGGTGCGCGTCGGCCGGTGCGGCCAGCACGGCGCGCACGGCCGCCGCGACCGACGCGGGGCCGAGGTACCGCTCGGGTTCGTAGGGCCCGCCCTCCGCGCGGCGCACCGACCGCTGCATCGCCGTGTCGACGCGGCCGGGGTAGATGCTGCTGACACGAACCCCGTGCGGCAGCTCCTCGTGGTGCAGCGCCTCGGCGAACACGCGCAGGGCGGTCTTGCTGGCCGCGTAGGCGGCGCGGTTGGCGGGCGAGCCGTGCACGGCCGTCGAGTTGACCAGGACCACGCGCCCGCGGGCGGCCCGCAACGCGGGCAACAGCACCCGCGTCATCTCGACCACGCCGAAGAGGTTGACGGCGAACAGTTCCCGCCACGTGACCGACGGTGTCGCCGCGACCGTCCCCAAGTCGATGATCCCGGCACAATGCACCAGAACGTCGACCGAAGTCAATTTCGGCGGAATACCGGAAATGTCCGTATCACCGGAGAGGTCGACCGTCCAGAAATGGGCGTCGGGTAACGTTTCGGCGGCTTCTTTGAGCGCGGTTTCGTCGCGCCCGACCAGCCACAGCGTGTAGCGATCAGCCAGCGCAGCGGCAACTTCGGCGCCGATCCCGCCGGTCGCGCCGACTACCACCGCAATTCCTCTGCCGCTCATCGCTGATGACGATAAACGCCGTGAAAAGGGCCCGTCCACGAATGGACGGGCCCACATCGGAAAAATTCAGCTTTGCCGCGTGTTCAGGTGCGGCGAGCGCTTGTTGATGACGAACGCGCGTCCCCGCCGCCGAACCACGATCGAGCCCGGCTGACGCTTGAGCGACCTGAGCGAACTCCTGCTCTTCATGACCCGCTCCCTTCTCGCTGACATGTCAACGACCGGAGGGCTCCCGGCATTCCTTCGGGTGCAGCGGGGTGCCGGCCACCGCGCAGTGGACCTTGACCGGGCTGCGCGGCGCCGGCTTCACGCGCCCGGGCACGAACGCGAACGCGATCAGCGCGCCCGCCAGCAGGAGCCCGGCGCACACGAGCATCGCCATGCGGTAGGCGGGCGCGAGCGCCACGGGATCGGTCAGACTGCCCGTGCCGATGCCCGCGACCAGCGGCAACACCGCGACGGCCAGCAGCCCGGCCGTCCGGGCGATCGCGTTGTTCGCTCCACTGGCGATGCCCGCGTACCGGTCGTCGAGCGAGCCGAGCGCGGTCGCGGTCAGCGGCGCGACCGTCAACGACAGGCCCAGCCCCAGCACGATCACCGCGGGCAGGACGTCGGTGAGGTAGTCCGGGTGCGCGGAGATCCGGGACAACAGCACCAGGGCCACCGCGCACACGATTGGCCCGACGGTCATCGGCAGCCGTGGACCGGTGCGCTGCCCGAGCGCGCCCGCGCGGGCCGAGAGCAGGAGCATCAGCGCGGTCACCGGCAACGTCGCCGATCCGGCCGCGATCGGCGGGTACCCACCCACGACCTGCAGGTTCAGCACCACCAGGAAGAACACGCCGCCCAGCGCCGCGTACACCGCGAACGTCACCAGGTTCGCCGCGGTGAACGGGCGCGACGCGAACAGGCCGAGCGGGAGCATCGGGTGACGGGACCGCCGCTCCGTCACCACGAAGGCGGCCATCCCGGCGACGCCGACCGCGAGCGCGGTCACCACCGCAGGCGAGCCGGGCCCGAGCGCGGGCCAGGCGGTGAAGCCGTAGCTCAGCCCCGCCAGCCCGAGCGCCCCCATCGCCGCGCCCGTGAAGTCCAGCTGCCGCGCCGCCTCCGGGTTGCGGGTCTCCGGCACGTGCCGCAGCGCGACCAGCGCGACGACCAGCGCGAGCGGCACGTTGATCAGGAACACCAGCCGCCAGCTCGCCACCTCGACCAGCCACCCGCCGAGGAACGGGCCGAACGCGCCGGCGATCCCGCCGAGGCCCGACCACGCGCCGATCGCCTTCGCCCGGTCGTCGGGGTGGAACGAGGCCTCCAGGATCGCCAGCGAACCCGGCGTGAGCAGCGCGCCGCCGACCCCCTGCAGCACCCGGGCGAGGATCAGCGTCCAGGTGTTCGGCGCGAGCCCGCACAGCAGGGACGCGGTCGCGAACCAGCTGACGCCCAGCACGAAGATCTTCCGCCGCCCGAACCGGTCGCCGAGCGATCCGCCGAGCAGGATGAGCGCGGCGAGGCTGAGCGTGTAGCCGTTGATCGTCCACTGGAGACCCGCGGTGCTCGCCCCGAGATCCTCGCCGATGCTCGGCAACGCGATGTTGACGACCGTCGCGTCGAGGAACGTCACCCCCGACCCGAGCACGGTGGCCAGCAGGACCCATCGCCCCGCGGCCTGGCCGTAGCGCAGCGAAGGCTCCACAGTCGTCACGACTTCACATCGTCCCGGCGGTAGCCGCCGGACGCAACGTCCGCGGCCGCCACGGCGTGACACGCCCCGAACCCGTCTGCGCGCGCGACGATCCGGCCGTGTTCCACGCGCACCGCCACCTCGGTCGCGTCGCTGACCGCCGCCGCGCCGGCCACCGCACCCAGCTCACCCCGTTCGTCGCACACCACACGCAGACGCGGCCAGGCCGAGGCCGGGAACGCCTGGCGCAGGCACCCCGCCACCTCGGTCAGCACCAGCCGGGCCAGCGGTCCCAGCTCGGCGGGTTCGCCGGTCACCACCACGACCGTCACGTCGGCGCCGGCGCGGACCGCCTCCTCGGCCGCGGCGAGCCGGTGCAGGCCCAGCACCGCGACGACACCGTCGGACGGGATCGGCACCGGCGCTCCGCGCACCAGGTCGAACGCCTCACCGGCGGTCCACGGCTCGTCGGCCCGGCGCGCGGGCGGAGCCAGCTGGGGCGCCGCCCAGAAGTCGTTGAAAGCCAGGTCGGCGAGCTGCTCGCACGTGCTGACCACGTCGAACGGCTCGACGAACCCGGGTGCGGCGACGGTCAGCTGACGCGCGCCGTGCAGCGTGGTCAGCACCGTGCGCGCCCGCCGCACGTACCGCGCCGGCGGGCCATCCGACGGCGGTGGGTCGAGCCGCTCCATGGCCAGCGCGAGCAGCAGCGCGCCCAGTTCGAGCAGCTGGGTGAACGGCAGGCGGACCCGCTCGTCGGCCATCACCTCGGCGGACAGGTCGCGGCCCAGCGCGGCGTCGCGCACGATCCAGTCCCGCGCGAACGCCCCGAGCGCCGATCGCACGTCCGCGCCCGGACGGGAGTGCGGCGCGGCCTCGGCGCGTGCGGCCAGGTCGGCCAGCACCGCGAAGTACAGCGCCCGCTTGCCCGGGAAGTTCGAGTAGACCGCACCGCGGGTGAGCTCGGCGCGTTCGGCGATGACGTCGACCTTGGCGTCCCGGAATCCCCGCCGTGCGAACTCCTCCCGCGCGGCGACCAGCACTTTCGCGCGGTTGCGCTCCTGGGTTTCCGCTCGGGTCAGCCGCGCCACACGGACCTCCTCGTTGCCTCGGGTGGGCGTCCAAGATATCGTCCTCATCCAGATGATCTGAACATCTGGAATTAACATCTGGAGTGTGCGTGGTTCCCGAGATCTCCCTGACCGATCCCGAAGTGCTGACCGACCCGTTCACCGCCTACGGCCGCGCCCGGGGGGAGTCGCCGCTGGCACGGGTGAGCGCGCCGGGGTTCGGCCCGGTGTGGGCGGTGACCCGCCACGAAGACGCGCGGGCGATGCTCGCTGACCGGCGATTCGAGCTCAGCCCGGACAGCTACCAGCGGCCGGACGTTCCGGAGCATTGCCGCCCCTACCTGCGCACGATGTCGGAGATGGAGGGCGACGAGCACGCCCGGTTGCGGCGGCTGGTGTCGCCCGCGTTCTCGGCCCGGCGGGCGCTGGACTTCCGGCCGCGGATCGAGCCGCTGGTCGCCCGGCTGATCGACGAGCTGAGCGCCGAGGCCGACCTGCTGCGGGACTTCGCGCGGCCGTTGCCGATGGACGTGATCTGCGAACTGGTCGGCATCCCGCACCCGGACCGTCCGCGCTGGCGCGAGTACGGGGCCGCGGTGGCCTCCGGCCACGGTCAGGCGTTCGCGGCGTCGATCCCGGGCATCATGGCCGGTGCGCGGGCGGCGATCGCGCGGCGCCGGGAGTCGCCAGGTGACGACATCCTGAGCGATCTGCTGGCGGTCGACGGGGTCACCGAGGCGGAGCTGGTGACGCTCGTGTGGCACCTCGTGCTGGCCGGCCAGACGCCGGCGAACCTGATCGCCAACGCGGTGGCCGCGCTGCTCGACCACCCCGGCCAGCTGGCCGCCCTGCGCGCCGACCCCGGCCTGATGCCGCACGCGGTGGACGAACTGATCCGCTGGTGCGGTCCGACGCTGTTGACGATCCCGCGCTACGCCCGGGAAGACGTCGAGCTCCACGGCGTGCGGATCCCCCGCGGCGACGCGATCGTCGCCGCGGTGGCAGCGGTCAACCGGGACCCCCGCAGCTTCCCGGCGCCCGACGTCCTCGACGTGACCAAACCCGCCAGCGGCCACCTCGGCTTCGGTCACGGGCCGCACTTCTGCCTGGGAGCCTCACTGGCGCGGGTCCAGACGGAGGTCGCGCTCAACGCCCTGCTGCGCCGGCCACTGGCCCCGGTGACCGTGGAACGCGCCCCGGACCCCGGCACCTGGCGGCTGTCCGCCCTGGTCGTCAAGCTTTGAGGGGCGCGCGCCCGGGACAGCCGAGGGTCAGGCTGTCGGCCCGTAGGCGATGACCCGCACCGTGGCGCCGGACTTGCGGGTGGTCAGCACGAGGTCCACCCAGGTCGTGTTGTTGCCGCGGTCGCTCTCCACGAACCTGCCCTGCGCGTCGGCCGTGGCGATCAGCCGGTACCGGCCGTCGGGGAGACCGGTGACGTCGATGTACTGGTCCGGCAGCGTCCACGCGTAGCGGTCGCCCCAGCCGACGGACAGGCCCATCGAGACCGTCAGCGAGTCCTCCTGGCCGCACCCGGCGCGGGAGTACACAGAGGACCGTGGCGCGCCGGGCAGCGCGCGCCGGTAGGGGTCGTTGTCGTAGAAGCAGAAGCCGCCCTTCATGCCGGTGCCCACTTTGCTGCCGTCGTCCAGCCGCACGATCTGGTAACTCTCCAGATCCCTGACGTGCCAGTGGTTGTGGCCGTCGCCGGCGTAGACGAGACCGGCCGGCACGCCGGTGGTCACCTGCGAGCGGTCCGCGTGCACGACCCGCTGGGAGACCACAAAGGACGATCGGGCGGACGACCGGCTCGCGACGAGCTCGAACGGTCCGCGCCCGACGTTGACGATCGTCGTGGAGAACCGGAGCTGCCGCTGGCCCGCCGCGGTCACGAGCTTGACGTCGGTGAGCCGGGCCATGCCGAGGTCGGGGAGGAGAGCCTCGGCGGCGGAGGCGACCCCGGGCACCTGCGCGAGGAGCGCGGCGACCAGGACCGGCACGAGCCGGCGGACCACCCGGGTCCGGCCATCCGGACGACCTGCCACGACTCCTCCTCAAGCGGTGCGACGGCTGCCTGAGCTCGATCAAAGCGGGCACCACCGCGACGCGCCGAGAAAGTTCGCTCGAAGGAGTCACGTTCGGCGGCCGACCTTGCGGGGTCGCCAGGAGCAACACGTCCCCACCGAGCGGCGACGCCTGGACGGCCTCCACCCGGACCGATCGAGCTGCCGTGATCAACCCCGAACAGCAAGAAGTCCCCTGTCGCCAGGGGCTTCTCGGTACTGCTGTCTCAACCAGACGCGCGCCCGAAGATATTCGAACCCCTAACCTTCCGATGCCGTTTCCGCGATCGCCGACACTCGCCGTTGTTCGTCGATTCCTGCCTTCACCTGCGTCGATGCGCTCGTCCTGCGGTCGGTGATGAGATCGCCAGCCGGATCTGCCGAGATCAGCTTCGACCGGCACTCGGCTTGTCACCGTCGGCCGCCGGAGCGGCTTGGTCAACGCTGGGCTGAATCGTGACGGGATTGATCCACTCCGCTCACCAATTCGCGGCTTGCCCCCTTCCAGACCCGTCGGACGCGTGCCGCGTTCGCTGCGCACGGCGTGTTTGGCGGCTGAACCGATCGAGGCCGCGATGGCCGGGTTCCGGGTCCGGTAAACTCTGGCCACCAAACTGGTCAACGAGTTGGTCGAGGCGGCCGATGAGAAGATCCTGACCAAGACCTTCGCCCGCTACGGGCGGGTTGATCTTTTATGCATCGATGAGCTGGGCTACATGGAACCGGATCGGCCTGGCGCGGAACTGTCGTTCCAGGTCTTGACCGAGCGTGCGGAGAAGAATTCGCTGGCCATCGCGTCCAACGACAGCTTCGGTGGCTGGACGAAAACATTCACCGACCCGCGGCTGTGCGCCGGATTGTCAACCAGCTCACCTTCGGCGGCAACATCATCGAAACCGGCACGGGTTCCTATCGCTTGGCGCATACCCGCGCTGCCACACGCTAGCGCACGGAAGGACTCCCATGGCCGAGCACCAGCCCGACCAGCCGTTCCAGCGTTACCCAACCAGCAGCGGATAGGAGGGTGTTGCGCTGAGCGCGGCCCTCACCGAGGCCATCGCGGTGGTCTTGTTGCTCGTGGTGCTGGGTTTCGCGGTGACCCGGCCGCGGGGATGGCCCGAGGTTGTCGTCGCGGTGCCCGCCGCGGTGTTGCTCGTGGCGATCCGGGCGATCTCGCTGCCGTACGCCGAGGCGGAGCTGACACGGCTGGCGCCGGTGGTCGGGTTCCTCGCCGCGGTGCTGGTCCTCGCGCAACTCTGCGACGACGAGGGCCTGTTCCGGGACGCGGGCGCGCTGATGGCCCGCGCCTGCCGAGGCCGGCCACGCCGCCTGTTGGTGCTGGTGTTCGTGACGGCGTCGGCGATCACGGCGGTGCTCAGCCTGGATGCCACCGTCGTGCTGCTCACCCCGGTCGTGTTCGCCACCGCCGTACAGGTGGGTGCCCGTCCCAAACCGCACGCCTACGCCTGCACCCACCTGGCCAACACGGCCTCGCTGCTGCTGCCCGTGTCCAACCTGACCAACCTGCTGGCGTTCGCAGCCAGCGGACTGTCCTTCACCCGCTTCGCCGCACTCATGGCACTGCCCTGGATCGCGGCCATCGCCACCGAATACCTCGTGTTCCGCCGCTTCTTCGCCACCGACCTGGGCGCCGGCGCCAGCGTGCTACCCACCCCGGCCAGACCCCGGGAGCCCACGGAGCCGGAGGTGCCGGTGTTCGTGCTCGTCGTCGTCGCATGCACCCTGGCCGGGTTCGGGCTGACCTCGCTGGCCGGGATCAACCCCGCATGGGCCGCGTTCGCGGGCGCGCTGGTGCTCGCCGTCCGTGCCCTAGCCCAGCATCGCACCACACCGACCGGCATCCTGCGAGCCGCGAACGTGCCGTTCCTGGCGTTCGTGCTGGCCCTGGCCATCGTCGTGCGCGCAGTGGTGGACAACGGCCTGGCCGGCACCGTCAGGCACCTCATTCCCGCCGGTGCCACCCTGCCGGCGCTGCTGGGCACCGCCGCGGTGGCCGCCGTGCTGGCCAACGTCATCAACAACCTGCCCGCCGTGCTGGTGCTGCTGCCCCTGGCCGCCGTGGCGGGGCCGGGCCTGGTGCTGGCGACCCTCATTGGCGTGAACATCGGCCCGAACCTCACCTACGTCGGGTCGCTGGCAACGCTGTTGTGGCGCCGCGTCCTGCACGAACACGACACCGAACCCGACCTTGGCGAGTTCACCCGACTCGGGCTACTCACCGTCCCCACCGCGCTGATCGTGGCGGTTCTGGGCCTGTGGGCAGCACTGCACCTGATCGGAGGCTGACCCATGACCGTGATCGTCTGGATCGTCGAGGGCACCTGGATGGCCTGCGTCGATGCCGCCGCAACGCTGGCACCGGCCGACTCCGACATCGCGTTGCTCCACGTCACCGTCGAGGAGATCCCCGCCGCCGCGCACGGCGCCTACACCGGCCTCCTCGGTCGCGGCCACCCCGACCGCGACCCCGGCCGGCACGTCGAGGAACTGGCAGCGAGCGCGGCCAAGCAGCTGCTCACCGCCGCCGCGCACCGCCTGCACCGTCCCTCGACGCGGCTACACCGCCGGGGACGACCCGAGCAGGAGGTACTCGACGCCGCCAAGGCCGCCGAACTGCTGATCCTGGCTCGCGACGGCGACCGCAGCCGACCAGGCCCGAAAAGCCTCGGCCGGGCCAGCCGGTTCGTCGTCGATCACGCTCCCTGCCCAGTGCTGCTCGTCTGGCCACAATCGGCGCCCGATACCAGCTCGATCCCACCCGCGCCGCCACACCAACGCTAAGCCTCCCCCATCGTGGTGATCAGGGGTCGGCAGATGGCCGCGCCGCCGAGTGCCGTCACTTCCCGCCGATAGTGATCACGGTTGTGTCCGCTGGGTGCTGTCCAAATCCACGGACGAACGATTGACGAAGGCCTTGCGTGCGGTAGCCACCGGGGGCAGCTCCGCTAAGATCACGCTGCCTGAATCACCGTTCCTCCTTCACCGCACCTTGCCGTCGGTTCTGGCCGGGAGCGTGGCTGGGGGTTGCCTGGCTGAGCGGGAGTGGGCCGAGGATGGGCGGCGTAGAGCCGCTTGCAACATGGCTGAATCAGGGGTGGGAGGTTGTATGTCGCTCTCGCTCTTCGAGATGGCGGTGAGAATATGGGGGTCGGAGTAGATATCCGAAGGGCTGCGGAGCATGCCCATGAGCTCCCAGTAAGCGCGAAACGCGGTGGCGTCAACAGCGGCCGCCGCCCGCAGCTGGGCAAAGCCGACCGGGTGGTCACCACTCGCCCGAGGAGCGGGCGGGGTACCGAGGACAACGTGACGCAAGGCGGCGAGCCTGGCCAGGTCGGTTCTGGCCTGGTCCTGGTAGTACGGGGCGACGTGTTCTGCGATCCGGGCGTCGAGGGCGAGGGTCTGCGCGATGGCGTCGTCGGGATGTTCGGCGAGTACGTCGGTGAGGTCGGCGGCTCCCCATGCGGCCAGGCTCAATCCGCGCCCGAAGGTGGGGTTGGTGGTCGACACCGCGTCGCCTACCGTGAGCAGGCCCGTGGCTAGCGGTGCTCCGTCGACGACGAGGCGGCGGAGCGTGTTGTGGGGTGCGACCATCTGGCGGACCGGGCTGATCGGATCCAAGTAAGGCATCCACGGGGCGTGGGTCGGCAAGGCGCGCAGCACCGCGTCGTACGCGTCCTCATGCGCCAGGGGCCGGTAGCGGTGGTCCGCGGTCAAGGGGGCCACGGCGGTCTGCACGGCCCCGTGGTCGGAGCAGAACAGCACGGCCGTGAACTCGTCGAAAGCCGTTACCACCCGGGTGTTGAGAGGGCCGGGCAGGGCGGCCTGGGTTCGTAACCGGTAGTGGCGTCCGTAGTAGGTGACGCCGCATTCGGCCGAGAGTTTCTCGGCTGGGCGGGCGCCGTGGTGTTGGAGCCACTTGTCGATGGGTGAGCGTCGCCCCGAGGCGTCGACGACCAGGTCGGCTGGTATCTCACCCTGCGCGGTGCGCACGCCGCAGATGTGCGGCACCGGGCCGGCCTGGGCCGACAGGCCGCTGACCCGCTCGGCGCGGATCTCAAGACCGTCCTGGCGGGCGGCGGCTCGGCGCAGGACCAAGTCGAAGGTGGATCGCCGAGCCATGATCGTGGCGAGCCGTTCATCGCCCGGTCGGGCGGGCAGCTGGCGGAGTGTCGGCGGCCGCCGATCCGCCAGCGGGGCCTCGATGGCTCCGGCACGGATCAGGTCGGCCAGGACATCGGGTAGCCGCTCGGCCAGAACGAGGCGGCACCGGCTCATGACGATGTGGGGCTGCACGGCTTGGGGGGCGCCTGGCCGGTAAGCCTCTTCGGCGGCCGTTTCGACATCGGGCACGGGAGCCAGGTTGTCCTGATCAAAGACGACGACGTCGTGGCCTTCTCGGGCGAGCATGAGCGCGGAAAGCAGCCCGGCTGGCCCGCCGCCCACTACGGCTGTCCGCATGACCCCACTCCTCTACTCGACGGGCCAAGCGGTGCGGAACAGGCGGCTACCAGTAGGGGCAGCAGGACCCACTCGGCCAGGGTATGCCGGGATATCCCTCCGAACACGTCGGCGGAGATGCCCAGCACGGGCAGCGCCGCCAGGCTCACATGCAACGCGGCCCTGGGCAGCCAGCGGTTCGGCGCGAGCGGATGCTTCTGCCGGCTGTCAGCTGGCACGACCCGAGATGGAGGGGCCGAGAGTGCGGCGGTCACCGGTTCGTCCCCACGGTTGGTGAGCCCAGGCGGCCGCCGGCAGCCAGGGCGTCGTGGATGGAGTCGAGGAGGCCGTCATGCCCCCACGGTGTTTCGTCGCAGCTGCCCGGAATCCAGGTGTCGTCCACCGTCCGGCCGCCCCAGCCGTACTCCAGGCGGAACCGCGACGGTGAGGCGAAGTAGGCGCTGATGGTGCCGTCGGGTGGGTGGTAGCCCAAGGCGACCGACTGGTTGACACCCTTCTGGCGGGCAGAGTCCATGGCCCGGCCAAGGTCATGGATGCTTTCGGCTTGCACGAAGAGGTGGTCGATACCGGTGATGCCCACGTCGAAGAGGACCAGGCTGTGATGGCGGCCGCCGGCCCGCAAGAACGCGGCGCCGATTCCGGGCATCTGCTCTGAGATCCGCAAGCCCATCACGTCGCGATAGAACCGCAGGGACGCATCCAGGTCGGTGACGCAGAGGGCCACATGGCCGACCCCGAGCTCGCCGGTGACGAAGCCCGACACCCCCGCCGCCGGCTCGAACTCGCGGTCCGAGCGGGCGACCGGTGTGGCGAACTCGACCCGGTTACCTGATGGGTCAGCACACCAGAGCAGCCGATCGACACGTCTGAGGTCGAGCTCTGCGGGCGTGCCCTCCCGAAGGCGGACGCCGGCGTCGTCGAGGCGGTTCGCGGTCGCCTCCAGGGCGGCGGGGGTGGGCACTTCCCATCCGAGATAGCCGAGGCCCGATTGCCCGGCTTCGACGATGATCCGCTGGGAGCGCTCATCGGCACGTAGGCGGACCGCCCCCGACACGTCCTGTTCGGGCCTGAGCCCGAACAACTCGGCGTAGCCGGCCCACTCCTGCGGGGCTTCGGCGTTGATGCCGACATATCCCAATGCCGTTGCCGTCATGATCTCCTCCTATTTGCTGCGTACCACCGTGTAGGAGGAGCATGCGGCGGCCGGGCCCGGCTGCCATCGGGGGTTTCCCCTATCGGCCCCCGATCCTGACCAGGGCGGCGGCCACCTCACCCCGCCGGCGCAGCCCCAGCTTGGCCAGGATCCGCCCCACGTGGTGCTCGATCGTCTTGGGACTCAGATACAGCCGGCGGGCGATCTCCTGGTTGGACAGCCCGGCCGCGACGAGGCGGGCCACGTCCAGCTCCCGCTCGGTCAGCTCCGCCAAGGCGGAGGTCCCGCCGTCGGCGACCCGGGCACCGAGGGTCCGAAGATGCGATCGGGCCGCGGCCGCGGCCATTTCGGCGCCGAGCCGGTTGAAGATGGCCAAAGCAGCCCGGGCCTCGACCTCGGACCAGGACGCATCGGTGCTGGCGACGACCCGAGCGAGCTCGAGGTGCACCGCACCCGCCAGTAGCGGCCTCTCGACGTCCCCCAGGCAAGCGAGCGCGGCCTCGCATTCGGCCGCCGCCGCTTCGGACTCCCCGCGGGCGGCTGCCACTCGGGCGACGGCGAGGCGGGCCTCGGCCGCCAGCGACGAAATCTCGGTCTGCGACGCCGCCAAGGCCAGCGACTCGGCCGCCTCCGCTGCCCGATCCAGGTCTCCGCCGGCAACGGCCGCCTCCACGACCAGCGCCCACAGTGGCACGGCCCGCAGCCGGTCCCCAGAGATCTTGCGAAGCGCGGATAGGGCCGTAGCCACCGCCCGGTCGGCCTCCCCGCGGCCCAAAGCCACGCGGCAGGACGCCTCGGCCAGTTCCAGCCGGTCCTCCCAGCCTTCGAGCAGCGCGGCGGCTTCTTCCACGCGCCCTTGAAGAACCCGCAGCGACACCAAGCTCGACAGGCCCTCCCAGAGGGTCACCGGTGAGGATCGCCGCCCCGCTTCGACCGCCTCTTGTAGCAGAACCTCAGCTTGATCCCATCGACCGCACGTGCAGAGGGCCGCGCCGTACTCGCTGCGGCAATGACTGACCTGGTAGGCGGCCATCGTCAGACCACGTTCGCTCCAATGTTCCTCGAACAGGCGGGTCCACTCCCCGGCCCGGGCGGCATCACCGGTCCGGGCCGCGGCCGACAAGATGGCACAGAACACCGCCGACGTCATCCGCGGATTCGCCACCTCGCCGGCCGTGACCGCCGCGCCCGCCTCGTCCAGGCGGGACAGTCCCTCGGTGATCCGGCCAGCGGAGACCAACGCCAGCCCGCTGTCGGCCAGGGCCCGCACTTCCAGATCGACATCGTCGAAGTCGCGAGCGATCCTCAGGGCCCGCTCGGAGGCGGCCGTCAGCGCGTCGATGTCTGACTCCCAGCAGGCCAGCAGGGCCAACTCCAAGTACCCCTCCTCCAAGCACGGGCCGTGCTCCGCGGCCAGCCGCCGGCCTCTGGCCTGCCAGCCCTTCGCCGCCGCCAAATTTCCGAGGAAGCCGTAATGGACCCGAGCCAGGCCGGCCGCCACCCGGATGGCCGACGGCCGTTGGCCTGCGTTGCGGTAACCACGGAACGCCCGTTCAAGCCAACCCCGCGCCCCCGCAGGATCACCTCTGGCCTCTGACAGCTGAGCCCTGGCCTCGTCGACTTCCGGTACTTCGGATTCGGCCGCCGCGCTGGCCAACAACTCGTCAGCTTCAGCCAGGTCACCCGCCTCCAGGGCGGACCGGCCCGCGTCGAGCGCCCTGCGCCACTCCAGGTCCTGATTCTCGCCGCGACTCACCCGCGCCACGCCCAAGATGGTATGGGACCCGAACAGCGGGCGGGCGACGGTCACCTGAGTCACGGAAACTTCGGTGTCCCGTCGACTGCCCGCAAGTCGACCATGCATGGACACAACACAGCCTCCCTGGGCTTTCGCCCGGATCAGGAGGCGTCGAGTGACCGTCGGGGTGACAGGATTTGAACCTGCGACCCCTTGACCTTTTTCGGGTCTTCGGTGACCTGCGGCGGGGTGGCGATGTGGGAGGCATTGGTGGGCGACGCCCAGCCGACGACCATTTGCACGTAAGTCAAAGCAGTGATTCCTGGGGAGATGGAAGCTCAGATTGGCGTCGAGTCGCCCGTCGACGCGATATCCGGCTTGATCGCCGACAGTCTGCTGGACTTCTTCGAGATGCGCCTCAAGCCGGGTGTCACACTGCCCCAGTAGTTTCGTGAACTCGCTGTCCGCTGCCATCTGTACCGGATTTGTACCGCCGGAGAGGTTGCAGCGGAACAAAGAGGCGTTCAGCCGCTTTCGTGTAACTTCGACGACGCGGGCTGACGCGTAGCGGTGAGGCAGGTGCGCGGAGTGGAGTGGGGGCTACTGGGGCAGGCCGCAGGCATGTTCGCGGCGACCAATATTGATGACATGTTGGTGCTGGTGGTGTTTTTCGGCCAGGCGGCGGGCAACCGCTCGGCGGCGCTGAGGGTGACGCTCGGTCAATACCTCGGTTTCGGTGCGATTCTGCTGGTGTCGGTCATCGGCGCACTGGGTGCGAGTCTGCTGCCAGAGTCGATCCCCCCATATCTGGGGCTGCTGCCGCTGCTGCTTGGGCTACGCGCGGCGTGGAAGGCGTGGAGAGACCGGCACGCGACAGCGGTCGGGGGCGGCAAGTTGAACCCGGGAGCGGGGATACTTCAGGTCGCGTCCGTAACCTTTGCCAACGGCGGGGACAACATCGGCGTCTACGTTCCGGTGTTCGCTGTTGCCAGTATCGGCCGGATGGTTGGCTACGTTGCCGTATTCCTTACCGGACTCGCGCTCTGGTGCGCATTGAGCTGGTTTCTGGCCAGCCGCCCTCTGATCGCCCGGGCACTGTCCCGTTGGGGCCATATCGTCTTGCCGGTCGTGCTGATCGCCATCGGTGTGGTCATCCTGCTCGAAGGCGCGGCCTTCGGCCTGTGAGCCGTGGTTGGTGGTCATCCCGTCGCCTGATGGCGTCTCGATCACGCCGTGTCGGGGCCGCAACCTCCGTGCTCAACCGCCGGCCGAACTTGCGGCCCCAGCGCGGCGTGGTACCCATCAGATCAGGCGACGGGATGACCACCAAGCGCCCACCCTGCCAGCGCAACCGGGCCTGCACTCCCCCGGTCATCCCGGCGCCTGCCTGCCCGGCGAGGGCATCGTTGTTCTTCCTCTTGCGGCGGCTGCGGGGCCGCCCGGCCTCCGTCGAACCGCCACGCGGGACCGGCCCCAGCCGCACGCCCGCGTCTGGCGGTTCGACAGGATGAGGGCCGGGTCAGCGGCCCCGCAGGGGCCGCCTTGATGACCTGAACAACTACATGGGCCGCGGACAGGCCTCCTGGGCGAGTGCGAATGCTCTCAACGTCGTGATCGTCGACAAGCCGGCATCGTGAGGCAAAGTTGGCGATAGCTTGGCAACCCGGCCTGACACTCCTTCCGCCTTGATCGACCCCGGACAGCAAGAAGCCCCCTGTCGCCAGGGGGCTTCTTGGTACTGCTGTCTCAACCAGACGCGCGCCCGAAGGGATTCGAACCCCTAACCTTCTGATCCGTAGTCAGATGCTCTATCCGTTGAGCTACGGGCGCTTGTTCAGTTTTCACTCTAGCACTCGGGGTCCGAGTGCCTTGCGGAGGCTCCGGGATTTGAACCCGGGAGGGGGGGTTACCCCCAACCGCATTAGCAGTGCGGCGCCATAGACCAGACTAGGCGAAGCCTCCCGGATCACGACCACTGCTGAGATAGCGTACACAGCCCCCGAACGCCCCGGCAAAGGACCCCCTCATCTCCGCAACAACCGCCGCAACCTGGGGGAACGTCCGGCCAGCCCTTCGGCCTCGAAGACGGCCACGCCGACGCGCAGGAGCTCCCGGACGCCGGGGTACACCAGGTAGCGCGGCACCCACGCGGGCCGGAACTTGGCGTTGAACCGGTACAGCGTCTCGATCTGCACCCAGTGTGACATCCATCCCAGGAACTTCGCCGACGCGCGCGCCACCGGGCCGGCTCCGATGCGCCGCCCCTGCTCCATCAGCTTCCGGAACGCCGCGAAGTTCAGCGAGACGTACCTCACTCCGTGATCGCGCGCCGCGAGCAGGAGTTCGGAGATCATCAGCTCGTTGATGCCGTTGTCGGCCGTGCGGTCGCGGCGCATCACGTCCAGCGACAGCCCGTCCGTCCCCCACGGCACGAACTGCAGCAGCCCGCGCACGACGCCCTCGTGCTCCGCGGTCACCAGCACCGATCCCGGATCACCCATCCGGCCCAGCGCCATCGAGAACCCGCGCTCGGTGTCGCTCCCGCGCCACTTCGCCGCGAGCGACTCCAGCTCGGCCAGCTCGCCGTCGGCCAGGTCCTCGGCCCGTCGCACGCGCACGCTGTAGCCCGCGCGCTTGGTCTTCGCCACCGCCTGGCGCACCCCGCGCATCGCGCGCCCGTCCAGGGTGAAGGTCTCGGCGTCGACGACCGCCTCGTCGCCGATCTCCAGCACGTCCAGGTCGAACCGCGCCCACGCGGTCGCCCCCAGCTCCGAACAGCCCATCGCCGCCGGAACCCACCCGTGCCGGCGGCACACGGCCAGGAACTCCTCGATCGCACCCGGCCAGGCCTCGTTGTCGCCCAGCGGGTCGGCCGAGGCGATCGCCGCCCCGGCGATCACCCGGTACGTCACCGCCGCCTTGCCGGACTTCGAGAACACCACGAACTTGTCGTCCCGCAACGCGAAGTAACCCAGCGAGTCCCGCGCGCCGTGCTTGTCCAGCAGCGCCCGCAGCCGCGCCTTGTCGTCCTCGCTCAGGTGCGGCGCCGGCTCGGCGGAGCGCAGCAGGAAGTACGCGGCGAGCAGCACCGCACCCAGCCCGAACAGCAGCCCGACCGTGGCGACCAGGTCGTCCATCCACTCGACGCCGAACACGGCCGGCCCGCTGATGCCGAACAGCGCCAGCGCCGACTCGGCCATCCGGTCCGGGAACGGCAGCGGCTCCACGATCCGCGCCGGGGACACCGACAGCAGGGCGACGTTGATCACGAACCCGGCCACGAGCAGCTGGACGAACACCCGCAGCGCGACCCACTTGCCGGTCACCGGGTCCGGCTGGGCGACGAAGTGCCGCCGGTTCAGCACCAGGGTCACGGCCAGCGCGACCGACACCACCCCGGCGCCGAACACGTGCTGCAACCCCAGGTGCGACAGGGCCAGCAGGACGCTCGCCGCGAGCGCGAGCTGCCAGGCCCGGCGCTTGCGGCGCTTGAGCCCCGACGCGAGGAGGATCAGCAGGACGCCGACGGCGAGCACGACGGCCGCTCCCGCGGTGCTCGCCTCCTGGGGCAGCTCCAGCCACTCGGCCACGTGGCCGCGCATGCCGCGCCGCCCGGCGGGCACCACGACCGAGACCACCGCCAGCAGCCCGACCAGCCTGGTGACCCAGGTGATCGCGAACACCGACGCCACCCCGGTCACGCGCCAGACCGCGGTGGCGTGCCGCTCCCCTGCCAACGACCTCCCGGTCAACCCCTGCCCCCTAACTCCCCCTGGCCAGCTCGACGAACGGCTCCAGCGCGGCCGGGTTGGCGAGCGCGTCCCGGCTGACCGCCCGTTCCGGCGCGACGCCGGTCAGGATCTTCTTGACCGGCACCTCACACTTCTTACCGTTCAGCGTCCGCGGGACCTCCGCCACCTCGACGAACCGGTCGGGCACGTGCCGTGGCGACAGGGCGCGCCGCAACTGTGCACGCAGTTCCGGCTCGACGGCGGCAAGATCGGCGCCCGGAGCCATCACGACGAAACACAGCAGCTCACCCTCCGTATTCCCCGCGCGCGTGGTGTCGATCACCAGCGAGTCGGCGATCTCGTCGAAGCCCTCGACGACCCGGTAGAACTCGGCGGTGCCCATCCGCACGCCACCGCGGTTGAGCGTGGAGTCGCTGCGGCCGTAGATCACCGCCGAGCCGCGCGGTGTGATCTTGATCCAATCGCCGTGGCGCCACACGCCCGGGTAGGTGTCGAAGTAGGCCTCGCGCAGCCGCGACCCGTCCTCGTCGTTCCAGAAGAACACCGGCATCGACGGCATCGGCTTGGTCACCACCAGCTCGCCGACCTCGTCGACGATCTCCCGCCCGTCCTCGTCGAACGCCGTCACCGCCGCCCCGAGCGCCCGGCAGGACAGCTCGCCCAGCCACACCGGCACGTCCGGCGCGGCCGCGACGAACGCGGCGCACAGGTCGGTGCCGCCGGACACCGAGCAGATCTGCACCGACCGGCCGACCTCGTCGGCGATCCAGCGGAACCCGTCGTCGCTCAGCGGCGCACCGGTCGAGCCGAGCGCCCGCAACGCGGACAGGTCGAAGTCGGCGCCCGGGTGGACGCGGGCCTTGAGACAGCTCTGGATGAACGGCGCGGACGTGCCGAAGTAGGTGATGCGCTGCTCGGCGGCCAGGCGCCACAACCGGTTCAGGTCCGGGTGGCCGGGGCTGCCGTCGTACATCACGATCGTCGAGCGCGCGAGCAGCCCGCCGAGCAGGAAGTTCCACATCATCCAGCCGGTGGTGGTGAACCAGAAGAACCGCTCGCCCGGCCCGAGGTCCATCTGCAGCACCGTCGCTTTGAGGTGCTCGAGCACGATCCCTCCGTGGCCCTGCACGATGCCCTTCGGCAGCCCGGTCGTGCCGGACGAGTAGAGCACCCACAGCGGGTGGTCGAACGGCACCGGCTCGAACGCCATCTCCGCGCCCGCGTGCTCGGCGAGAAGCGCGTCCCAGCCGAGCGCACCGTCGACCGTGCCGCCACCGGCGTAGTCGACGAGGACGGTCGCGGCCAGCGACGGGATCTGCTCGCGCAGCTGCCCGACCGTCGGCCGGACGTCGAAGGACCGTCCGTTGTAGACGTAGCCGTTGATGGCCACGAGCACCTTGGGCTCGATCTGGGTGAACCGGTCGCTGATCGCCCGGACGCCGAAGTCCGGGGAGCAGGACGACCAGATCGCGCCCAGGCTCGCGGTGGCGAGGAACGCGACGAGCGTCTGCGGGCAGTTCGGCGCGAGCGCGACGACGCGGTCGCCCTTGCCGACCCCGAGCGCAACCAGCGCCGCCCGGGCCGCGGCCACCTGCTCGCGCAGTTCGCGGTAGGTGAGCCGGGCGGTCAGGCCGTCCTCGCGCTCGAAGATCACCGCGAGGTCGTCGTCGGCGCCGGTCAGGGCGTGTTCGGCGTAGTTGAGGGTGCCGCCGGGGAACCACCGCGCGCCCGGCATGCGCGCGTCGGCGAGGACCGCGCTCGGCCGGGCGTGCCAGCGGAGGCCGAGGAACTCCGCCGCCGCGCCCCAGAACTCCTCGGGCCTGTCGACGGAGAACCGCCACAACTCGTCGTAGCCGGAGACGGCCACGTCACGCTCCGCGCGCAGCCAGTCGCGGAACGCCTGGATGCGGCTCGCGGCGACCCGCTCGGGGTCGGGGCGCCACAACACTTCCGGGGTGTCAGCAACATCGGTGGTCACCCCGGGAGCGTATTAGCGGAGGTGGGCGTCGAACCAGCTCAACGTGCGCTGCCAGGCCTCGACCGCCGCCTGCGGGTCGGCGTCGAACCGGTGGTTGGCCCCCGGGTAGCGGACGACGTTGGTGGCCACGCGCGCTCCGGCGGCCGCCTCGCGCAGCTTCTCCACCTCGGCGGCGCTCAGGTCGTCGCCGGCGTCGCCGTACAGGCCGAGCCACGGGCTGACCAGCTCGCGCGCGATGTCGATCAGCGCCGGCTTCTCCGCCACGCTCTGCCCGCCGACGCTGACCGCGGCGCCCAGCTTGCGATTCGCGGCGACCAGCAACGCGGCCGTGCCGCCCATGTCGAACCCGACGACGCCCAGCAGGTCGGCCGGGACACCGCGGTCGACCAGCCAGGCCAGCGCGACGTCGGTGGCGGCCAGCACCCCCTCCGGCGTGGGCTCGTCCTCGAGGTGCGGTGCGGCGGCCAGCCAGCCCTCGGCGGCCAGGCTCGCGATCAGCAGGCGCACACCACCGGTGACCCCGCCGACCTCGTGCAGCACGACGAGTCCGCCCCGGACGACGTTGTCGGGTTCGGCGAACGTCAGGTCGATCGCGCGGCCGTCGTCCCGCTCGTGGTGCTCGGTGTGCGTCTGCGTCATCGCACTACTCAACCATCTCCGGGTGAACGGGAGTCAACACCGAATGTGGTCGAGTGTTCGGGATAACGTGGCAGCAGCGCGTTCGACCGAAGGAGCCAGCCATGTCCGTCCAGACCCGTCCCGATCTCGGCTCGCTGCCCGCGTACGTCGCCGGGCGGACGGTGCCGGGGGCGATCAAGCTCGCGAGCAACGAGTGCCCCGGTGGCCCGTTGCCGAGCGTGCGCGCCGCGATCGCGGAGGCGGCTGCGGACGTGCACCGCTACCCGGACATGGGTGTCACCGCGCTGGCGGACCGGCTGGCGCGCAAGTTCGGCTTCCCGGTCGAGCGGATCGCGGTCGGCTGCGGCTCGGTCGCGTTGTGCCAGCAGCTCACGCAGGCCCTGTGCGTGCCCGGTGACGAGGTCGTCTTCGCGTGGCGGTCGTTCGAGGCCTACCCCATCGTCACGCAGATCGCGGGCGCGACCTCGGTGAAGGTGCCGCTGGACTCCTCGCACGCGCACGACCTGGACGCCATGCTCGCCGCGATCACGCCCAGGACGAAGCTGATCTTCGTCTGCAACCCGAACAACCCGACGGGCACGGTCAGCCGGCGCGAAGACCTGGTCCGGTTCCTCGACCAGGTCCCGCCGCACGTGGTCGTCGCGCTCGACGAGGCCTACCGCGAGTTCGTCGCCGACCCCGACGTGCCGGACGGGATGGAGTTCGCGCGCACCCGCGACAACGTGGTGGTGCTGCGGACCTTCTCCAAGGCGTACGGGCTGGCCGGCCTGCGCGTCGGTTACCTGGTCGGGCCGGAGTCGCTGACCGAGATGGTGCGCCGCGTCTACATCCCGTTCAGCGTCAACTCACTGGCGCAGATCGCCGCGATGGCGTCGCTCGACGCCGAGGACGAGATGCGCGAACGCTGCGCGGAGATCATCACCGAGCGGCAGCGCGTCGCCGACGAACTCACCGCCGCCGGCTACGAGGTACCCGAGACGCAGGCCAACTTCGTGTGGCTGCCGCTGGGCGAGAAGGCGCTCGAGTTCGCCGAGCACTCGCTGGCGAACAAGGTGGTCGTGCGGGCATTCGCCGGTGACGGCGTGCGGATCACGATCAGCACCCGTGCGGAGAACGACGCGTTCCTGCAGGCGGCGTGCAGCTTCACCGGTTGATCAGCAGCTGCACGATCGCGGCGATGCCGACCACGACGATCACGCCGCGCAGCACCGCGGGCGGCAGCCGGCGCCCGATCTTGGCGCCGAGCTGCCCGCCGGCGGTCGACCCGACGGCGAGCAGCGCGACCACCGGCCAGCTGACCGGGGCGATGAACGCGTAGATCACGCCGGCGACCACGTTCACGACGGCGGCGAGGACGTTCTTGATCCCGTTGAGCCGCTGCAGCGGGTCGGTGAGCAGCATGCCCATGAACGCCATGAGCATCACGCCCTGCGCCGCGGTGAAGTAGCCGCCGTAGATGCCGACCAGGAAGATCAGGAAGAACAGCAGCGGGGTGTGCGCACGGCCGCCGTTCCCGGCCTCGCGACGGCGGGCGACCCACGCCGACACCCGCGGCTGGATGATCACCAGCACCACGGCGAGACCGACGAGCACCGGAACGACGGTCTCGAACGCGTTGGGCGGCAAGGAAAGCAGCAGCACCGTGCCGCAGATCGCCCCCAGGAACGACGGGACCGCGTAGCGGGCCACGCGGCGCCCCTGCCCGGTCAGCTCGTGCCGGTACCCGATCGCGCCGCTGATCGTGCCCGGCGCCAGCCCGATCGCGTTCGAGGTCGTCGCGGTCACCGGCGAGTACCCCAGTGCGACCAGCACCGGGAACGTCACCAGCGTGCCGGACCCGACGACCGTGTTGATCGTGCCGGCCCACACCCCGGCCAGGAACACGAGCAGAGCCTCCCACCACGTCATCCCCTCATGAAACAGCGGCGTTTCACACCGGGTGCACCCGGGTAAGAAGCGGGCATGGACACGACGACGCTGCGCCCCCTGGTGACCGCGACGGGTCCGTTCACGTCCGTCTACTTCGAGGACTCGCACGACACCGAAGACGCCGAGAAGCAGCTGGAACTGAAGTGGCGTGAGCTCAAGGACGCGCTGACCGCCCAGCACGCGCCCGACGGTGCCGTCAGCGCACTGGAGTCGGCGATCCTGGACGGCCCCCGCGCGACCGGCCGGAGTGGTCGCGCCCTGCTCGCCGCGGGCGGCGAGGTGCTGGTCGACGAGCACCTGGCGAATCCGCCCGCCGCCACCATCGCCCGGGTGTCCGACCTGCCCTACCTGCTGCCGCTCGCGCGCTACGGCGAGCTCGGCCTGCCGCACGTGGTCGCCGACGTCGACCAGGTGGGCGCCACCGTGAAGGCCTACGACGCGCACGGCCGGGAGGTCGCCTCGGAAGTGGTGACCGGCCAGGACCACCCCGTGCACCACACGCGCGGCGGCGGTGAGGCGCACCACCGGATGCAGCACCGCACCGAAGAGGTCAAGCGGCACAACGTGGCCGACGTCGCGGCCGCCGTCGCGCGGCTGGCCGAACGCACCGGCGCGGAGCTGATCGTGGTCGCCGGTGAGGTGCAGGGCCGCACGGCCGTGATCGACGAACTGCCGGCCGCCGCGAAGTCCCGCGCCCGCGAAGCCACCCATTCCGACGTCGCCGACGAGCTGGCCGAGGCCGTGCGCCAGCGCGTCCTGACCGACGTCGTCGAACGCTTCCACGGCGCGCTCGACCAGCCGGACGGCCTTGCGGTGCAGGGACTCGAGGCCGTGACCGCCGCGCTGCGGGAGGCCAATGTGGAGACTCTCCTCGTCGGTGACCCCGGCGAGGACGTGGTGTGCACCGGATCGAGCCCGGCGCAGATCGCGCTCGGCGAGGAGGAGCTCAAGGCCTACGGCGCGACGGAGGTCCACCGGTGCCGTGCCGACGAGGCGGTTCCCGCCGCGGCGATCGCCGTGGACGCGGACCTGGTGCACGTCGACGAGGGGCTCGTCGAGGGGTTCGGCGCGATCCTGCGCCATCGGTGAGGAGAACAGGCAAATCCGCAGCTACGGAAAGCTTCCGAACGGTAACCGGACCGAGCGAACTTACCTCGTTCGAGGCATGATGGTCCCGGAGAATCACTCGAACGACGGTGAGGTGAACGTGACGGACTGGGAGCCACCGTCCTTGCGCGCGCAGAACGAGATCGAACTCTGGCTCGGTGCCGACCTGGCGCACCTGCCGATCGTCCGATCGGTGGTGGCCACGCTGGCCACCCGCGCCGACTTCGACCTGGACTCGATCGCCGACCTGCGGCTGGCCGTGGACGAAGCGTGCTCGACCCTGATCACCAGGGCCCTGCCCGGTTCGACCATGCGCTGCCGCTTCGTCGTCGAGAGCGACGAGTTGCGGTTCCAGGGCACCGTGCTGAGCGACAGCGGCAGCGCGCCGAGCACCAAGTCGTTCGGCTGGCGGGTGCTGAGCACGCTCACCGACTCGGTCGACACGCACGTGAAGTCGAACGGCCAGGGGCACCAGGTGGACATCGAACTCGCCAAGCGGCGCGTCGTCGTCGACGTCCCAGGGGCAGGCGCGTGACCGGTTCCCGGACCGAGCCGACGCAACCCACCTCTTCGAACGAATACGGGCACCTGGCCCCGCTGTTCGAGGAGCTGGCGAGCCTGCCGGCCGATGACCCCCGCCGCGCCGAGCTGCGCGACGAGCTCGTCACCGGGCACCTGCCACTGGCCGAGCACATCGCGCAGCGCTTCTCCGGGCGCGGTGTGGCGAAGGAGGACCTGGTCCAGGTGGCCACGGTCGGGCTGATCAACGCCGTCGACCGGTTCGACGCGAGCCGCGGGTCGGACTTCCTGTCCTTCGCCGTGCCCACGGTGATGGGCGAGGTGCGGCGGCACTTCCGCGACACGGGCTGGCTGGTGCGCGTACCGCGCCGGCTCAAGGAACTGCACCTGTCGATCTCGAGCGCGAGCACGGAGCTGGCGCAGCGGCTGGGCCGGGCGCCCACGCCGAGCGAGATCGCCAACCACCTCGGCGTCAGCCAGGACGAGGTCTACGAGGGCCTGGAGGCGGGCAACGCCTACCACTCGATGTCGCTGGACGAGGTGCTCTCCGGGGACACCGAGAACCTCGCGCTCGGCGACACGCTGGGCGAGGAGGACGCGGGCCTGGAAGGCGTCGAGAACCACGAGGCGCTGCTGCCGCTGATCCAGGACCTGCCGGAGCGCGAACGCAAGATCCTGGGCCTGCGGTTCGTGCACAACATGACGCAGACGCAGATCGCGGAGCGGATCGGCGTGTCGCAGATGCACGTGTCCCGGCTGCTCGCCCGCACCCTGCAGCGGTTGCGCGAAGGGCTGACCGAGCAGGACGGGGAGTCCTGACCTGCGGTTTTGCGGACTGCTCCGCAGGGTAACCGGCGATCATGACCGATCCCGGGTGGCGCGCGCCGATGCTGGCCACGCTGACCCAGCAGCCGTTCTCCCGCGAGAACTGGCTGTTCGAGCGCAAGCTCGACGGGGTCCGCGCCATCTGCTCCCGTGACGGTGGCGCGCCCGTGCTGTGGTCGCGCAACCACAACGACATCAGCGACGGGTACCCGGAGCTCGGGGAGGCACTCGCCGAACGCGGCGCCTCCTCCTTCGTCGCCGACGGCGAGATCGTGGCGTTCGACGGCAACCAGACCAGCTTCGCGCGGTTGCAGCAGCGCATCCACCTCACCGACCGGCGGCGCATCGAGGCCACCGGGGTCGCGGTGTACCTGTACCTGTTCGACCTGCTGGTCTTCGACGGCCACGACATGACCGGGCTGCCGCTGCGGCAACGCAAACAGCTGCTGCGCAGGGCGTTCGACTGGGGCGGCGCGCTGCGCTACGCCAACCACCGCAACACCACCGGCGAGGAGTACTTCGCCCACGCCTGCGCCCACGGCTGGGAGGGCGTGATCGCCAAGCGCGCCGACGCCCCGTACCGGTCCGGCCGGACGAACGACTGGCTGAAGTTCAAGTGCGTCAAGGAGCAGGAGTTCGTCGTCGGCGGGTTCAGCGCGCCGGGCGGGGCCCGGACCGGGTTCGGCGCGCTGCTCGTCGGCTACCACGACCGCGGGCGGTTGCGGTACGCGGGCAAGGTCGGGGCCGGCTACACCGAGACCACGTTGCGTGAGCTGACCAAGCGGCTGACCGGGCTGGAACGCCGCCGGTCACCGTTCGACGAACCGGTCCCCGAGCGCGGGCCGCGGTGGGTGGAACCCGAGCTGGTCGTGCAGGTCCGGTTTTCGGAGTGGACCGGGGACGGCAAGCTGCGGCATCCTCGGTTCACGGGTCTCCGCAACGACAAGCCGGCCGCGGAAGTGGTCCGGGAGCAGCCGTGAATCCGGACGAGATCGAGGTTTCCCGGCCCGGGAAGGTGCTCTACCCCGACGGGCCGGTGACGAAGGGCGACGTGGTGTCGTACTACCGCCGCGTCGCCGACGTGATGCTGCCGCACCTGCGCGGCCGCCCGCTGACGCTGCGCCGGTTCCCGGACGGCATCGGCAAGCAGGGCTGGTTCCAGAAGGAGGCATCGGACTTCTTCCCGGACTGGATGCGGGTCGAGGCGGTGCCGACGCGGGACGGCGGCTCGGTGCACCACGTGATCTGCGACGACGCGGCGACGCTGGTGTACCTGGCGAACCAGGCGGTGCTGGAGTTCCACGTCTGGACCTCGACGGTGCACGATCCCGGCCGCCCGGACCTCCTGGTGATCGATCTGGATCCGCCGCCCGGGGTCGGGGTGGCCGAGCTGCGGCGGGTGGCGCGCCGGTCCCGGGACGTGCTCGGTGCGCTGGGGCTGTCGGCGTTCGTGCAGGCCACCGGTGGGCGGGGGTTTCACGTCGTGGCGCCGCTGGACTGCACGAGCGGCCACGACGAGGTGTTGTCGTTCGCCCGCGAGGTGGCGGACTTCCTGGCGGCGGAGGACCCGGCGCGGCTGACGACCCAGCCGCGCAAGGACAAGCGCGGCGACCGGATCTTCCTGGACGTGAACCGCAACGGCTACGCCCAGACGTTCGTCGCGCCGTACTCGCTGCGGGCCCGGCCGGGTGCGGCGGTGGCGACGCCCCTGGACTGGGCGGAGCTGGGGCGGGTGTCGCCGGACGGTTTCGACGTGCGGCGAGTGCCCCGTCGGCTGGCGCGCAAGGCCGATCCGTGGCGTGAGCTGGGGGCGCACGCGGGTTCGGCGCGGAAGGCACTCGACCGGTTGCACCGGCTGACGTAGGAGGCGTTCATGGCGCGAGCGATCTGGAGCGGCGCGATCAACTTCGGCCTGGTGACGGTGCCGGTGGAGCTCTACAGCGCGACCGAGGACCACACGGTGCACTTCCGGCAGTTCGAGCGCGGGACGTCGGACCGGATCCGGTACAAGCGCGTCAACGAGCGGACCGGCGAGGAGGTGGCCTTCGAGAACATCGTGAAGGGCTACGACCTCGGCGACGGGGACTACGTGCTGGTCGAGCAGGAGGAGCTGGACCAGATCGCGCCCGGCCGGTCGCGGTCGATCGACATCGAGTCGTTCGTGGACCTGGAGGACATCGACCCGTTGTACTTCCAGAAGAGCTACTGGCTGGCGCCGACGAAGGAGGAGTTCGGGCGCGCGTACGGGCTGCTGATGCAGGCGATGGCGGAGACGAAGAAGGCCGGCATCGCTCGTTTCGTGATGCGCGGCAAGGAACACATCGCCGCGGTGCGCGCCGGCGCGGAGGGCGTGCTGGTGCTGGACACGTTGTTGTTCGCCGAGGACGTGCGGGACCCGTCGAAGGAGCTGAAGAAGCTACCGGAGAAGGCTTCGCCGCGGGGGCGCGAGCTGGAGATGGCGGTGGCGCTGATCGACTCGATGGCCGACGACTGGAAGCCGGACGCGTTCCACGACCAGTACAACGAACGGGTCCTGAAGCTGATCGACGACAAGAAGGCCGGCCGCACGGTGTCGGTCGAGGAGGCGCCCGCGGAGCCGACCAAGGTGGTCGACCTGTTCGAGGCGTTGTCCCGCAGCGTGGAGAAGCGGAAGGGTTCGCCGGGCGGCAAGGCCTCCTCCGGCGACGGCAAGGCCTCCAGGGGGAGTGGCAAGGCTTCCTCGGGTGGTGGCAAGAAGTCCTCCGGCGGGGGCAAGGCAGCGTCCCCGAGCCGTTCCCGCAAGGCGGAGCCCGACCTGTCCGAGCTGAGCAAGGCCGAGCTGGACCAGATGGCCCGGGAACTCGACATCAAGGGCCGGTCGAAACTCAACCGAACCGAGCTGGAAACCGCGATCCGCGAGGCGACCCCCGGCCGTTCGCGCAAGCGCGCCTCCTGAGAGCAGCGCACTTTCGCGCCATCGCCGCACCGTCCGGCTACGCCGGGCGACGCAACCGCGCTCCCGTCCACGGCCGCCCCGAGCGTCGGCGCACCGTCGCCCCCTGACGTGTCGCCACGTCCCGCCTCGCCACCGCCCAACGCGCCGACCCAACGATCCATCCCCCGAACACCGCGCTCCCGCCACGCCGGGGCAATACGATCACGGACGTGCCCAAGTTCGCCCAGCTCGCGAAGTTCCGCGTCGTGCTGCGCACCGGGCTGGGGTTCGTGGTGCTCGGCGTCGGATCGAGTGTGTGCGGCGCGGCGGCCGTCGGGTTGCTGCTGTTCCTGCAGGGCATCCCCGCCGAGATGGGCGGCCGGAACTGGGTTCTGCTCACCTGCGCCGCCGCGTACGTCCTGCTCTCGGTGCTCGTCGGCTCCGCGTGGACGGCCCTGCTCCACCGCCGCACCGCGGTGTGGTTCGCGCAGGGGCGCCGTCCGGACGCGGCCGAAGCGCGCCGCGCGCTCCGGCTGCCCCGTGACCTCGCCCTGGTCAGCGGCACCCTCTGGCTGGGCGGCACCGTCGTCCTCGGCACCCTCACCGCCGTCCTCGGCTCCGCGCTCGACGCGCTGGGCGTCACGCTCGCGGTCGGTCTCGGCGGGCTCCTGACCGTCGGCCTGATGTACCTGTTCGCGGAGTGGGTCGCGCGCCCGATCCTGATCCGGGCGCTCGAAGTCAGCCCGCCGCGCAACGCCGTGTCGGTCAGCGTCCTGTCCCGGCTCGCGATCACGTGGGCGGTGGCCAGCGGCGTCCCGCTGCTCGGCGTGCTGATCGTGGCCGCGCCGCCGGACATCGGGAAGGCCGACCAGACCGCCAGCCTGATCATGCTGTCGATCGTCGGTCTGGTCTCCGGCGCGATCGGCACCGCGCTGCTGGCCCGCGCGGTCGCCGCGCCGCTGCACCGGCTGCGGATGGCGGTCGGGCTGATCACCCGCGGCCGCAAGGACGTGTCCGTGCGCGTGGACGACGCCAGCGAGATCGGTTCGCTGCAGGTGTCGGTCAACAGCATGGTCGCCGGCTTGCGCGAGCAGGACCGGCTGCGGGACCTCTTCGGCCGTCACGTGGGCATCGACGTGGCCCGGCACGCCCTCGAGCACGGGGCCTCCCTCACCGGTGACGTGCGGGAGGTCGCCGCGCTGTTCGTCGACGTCGTCGACTCGACCGCGCTGGCCTACCGGCTGCCGCCCGAGGAGATCGTGCGCAAGCTGAACCGGTTGTTCGACAGCGTGGTGTCGGCCGTCGACGCCCGTGGTGGCCTGGTCAACAAGTTCCAGGGCGACGCCGCGTTGTGCGTGTTCGGCGCGCCGACGCGGCATTCCGACCCGGCCACGGCGGCCCTGTCCGCGGCCCGCGCCATCCGGGACGCGGTGCGGGAGGCCGGGGAGCTGGACCTCGGCATCGGTGTCGCGTGGGGTCGGGTGTTCGCGGGTCAGCTGGGCAGCAGCAGCCGGCTGGAGTACACGGTCATCGGCGACGCGGTGAACGAGGCGGCGCGGCTCACCGAGCACGCGAAGCACGTCCCCGGCCGGGTTCTCGCCAGCGACACCGTCTGGTCGGCGAGCTCACCGAGCGAGCAGGCGCTGTGGACCCGGCACGAGGCGCTCCACCTCCGCGGCCGGGAGGCGCCCACGAAGACCTGGACGAACTAGGCCTCGCCGCCGGGTTTGACGTCCGGCCAGGTCAGCAGGGTCGACCCCCACGTGAGGCCGGCGCCGAAGGCGGTCAGCAGCACCCGGTGGCCGGGCTGCAGGTCACCGTCGTCGCAGGCGTCGGCCAGGGCGAGCGGGATGGACGCGGCGCTCGTGTTGCCCACGCGCTCGATGTTGGCCACCACCCGGTCGTTCGCCAGGCCCAGCTGCTTCGCGGTGGCCTGGAGGATGCGGATGTTGGCCTGGTGGCCGACGAACCGGTCGACGTCGCCCACTTCGAGCCCGGAGCGGGCGAGCACGGCGCGGGCCGATTCGGCCATCCGCGCACAGGCGTGCCGGAACACCGCCGTGCCCTGCATCGTCAGGTAGTGGTCGTGGGGGTTGTCCGACCGGCGCTGTTTGACGCCACCGGCCGGGACGATCAGCAGGTCGGCGTGCTCACCCTCGCTGTGCAGGTCGAACGGCCCGAGCGCGCCGGGCTCGTCCGCGTTGCCGGCGCGCAGGACGACGGCGCCCGCGCCGTCGCCGAAGATCGGGACCGTGCTGCGGTCGGCGGGGTCGCAGTAGCGGCTGAAGGCGTCGGCGCCCACGACGAGGACGCGGCCGGCCACCCCGGCCGCGATCAGGCCCGCGCCCGTGGCCAGGGCGTAGATGAACCCGCTGCAGACGGCGTTGACGTCGAACGCGGCGACACCACTGAGCCCCAGGGCCGAGGCGACCTGCGGGGCGCTCGCCGGGCACAGCTGGTCCGGGGTGGCGGTCGCGAGCACGACCGCGTCGACGACGTCGGAACCGGCGCTGCGCAAGGCGTTGCGGCCCGCGCCCACCGCCATGTCCACAGTGGACGTGTCCGGGTCGGCGATGCGACGCTCGCCGATTCCCGTGCGGGTGCGGATCCACTCGTCGGAGGTGTTCAGGTGCCGGGCGAGGTCGTCGTTGTCCACCACCCGCGGCGGCAGCCAGGCTCCGAGGCCGGCAAGGACCGCGTGGTGTCCTTCATGCATGAATCCCTTGTAGGGGCTACCCCTGGGTAGACCGGTGAGTTGTGTTCCAGGTCACAAAACCAGGCCCGGAAAGGGCTACGCGGACCGGAACTGTCATGGGTAGGTTCTAGGGTTCGGCCATGCCGGAGACGCTCGGGCCGCGGGCCCTGAACCGCGCCCTGCTCGCCCGCCAGCTGTTGCTGCGACGGGCGAAGCTGACGCCACTCGAGGCGATCCGTCACCTGTGCGGGCTGCAGGCGCAGGCGCCCTTTCCGCCGTATTACGGGTTGTGGTCGCGGCTGCACGGGTTCCGGCCGGAGCAGCTCGGACAGCTAGTGCTCGACCGGCAGGTGGTACGGATCGCGCTGATGCGCGGAACGGTGCACCTCGTCGCGGCGGACGACTGGGGGTGGCTGCGCGCGGCGGTGCAGCCGCTGTTCGATCGCGACATCCGGACGAACGCCTCCTACGCGAAGGCCCTGGCGCCGCTCGACCTGTCCGCGGTGGCCGCCCGGGCCAGGGCCCTGCTGGCCGAGTCGCCGCGCACGCCCGCTGAGCTGGGCAAGCTCCTGGCGGAGCAGTGGCCGGACACCCCACCGGCCGCCCTCGCCCACGCGGCCCGTGGCCTGTTGCCGCTGGTGCAGGTCCCGCCACGCGCAGTATGGGGCCGCAGCGGCCGAACGACGCTGGCCCACGCGGAGGACTGGCTCGGTGTCCCTCCAGCCCCCATCTCCGGCGCCCAGCCGCCCCACTCGGCCCAACCCACCGCCCCGCACCACCCACAGCCGCCCACCACCCACGACGCCCTGCCACCCCGGTCAGCCCAACCCGCCGCCACCCAGCACCCCCGGCCGCCCACCACCGACGACGCCCTGCCACCGCAACCAGCCCAACCCACCGCCCCGCACCACCGACAGCCGCCCGCCACCGCCGACGCCCAACCGCCCCACTCTGCCCATTCCGTCGCCACTCAGCACCCACAGCCGCCCGTCAACCACGACGGCCTGCTGCCCCAGCCGGCCCAATCAACCCCCACCCACCACTCACCGCCATCCGCCACCGCCGACGCCACGCCACCCCAGCCGGCCCTTTCCCACCACCCACAGACGCCCTCCAGCCACGACACCGTGCCGCCCCAGCGGACCCAATCCACCCCAGCCCACCGCTCACGGCCGCCCGTCACCCTGGACGGCCTGCCACCGCAGCCAGCCGAATCCACCGCCACCCACCACCCACAGCCGCCAGCCACCGCCGACTCCCTGCCACCCCAGCCGGCCCAACCAGCCCCCACCCACCACTCACAGCCGCCATCCAGCCCAGAGGTCCGGCTGGCTCAGCTGGAGGAGCTGGTCCTGCGATATCTGGCGGCGTTCGGGCCGGCGAGCGTGGCCGACGTGCAGGCCTGGAGCGGGCTCACCCGGCTCAGCGAAGTGGTGGACCGCCTGCGTCCGCGCCTGTGCGTCTTCCGGTCCGAGCAGGGACGGGAGCTGTTCGACCTGCCCGACGCCCCACGGCCAGATCCCGCGACCCCGGCGCCACCACGGTTCATCGCCGAGTTCGACAACCTCCTGCTCTCGCACGCCGACCGAAGCCGGGTGCTGCCGGAAGGCGCCCGCAAGCGGGTGTTCGGGGTTCCGAACGGTGTGTTCCCGGGCACGTTCCTCGTCGACGGCCTGGTGCGGGGCACCTGGCGGATCACTCGCGAGCGTGGCGCCGCTTCATTGGAGATCGAGCCGTACGGGCGAATCTCCACAAAGGACAGGGCGGCACTGGAGAGCGCCGGGGCGCGGCTGCTGCGTTTCGCTGCCGGCGAAGTTGCCCACGACATCCGCTTCATGCCCCTCGAGTGAGTCCGGCGCCGGCCCGGTTTTGGTTACGATGCGGTGGTGCCCGCCGTTGACCTGGACAAACTCGACTACGAGATTCTGAGACGCCTGCAAGAGGACTCGCGGACGATCGCCGAGACGATCGGCGCCGAGGTGGGTCTTTCGGCCGCCGCGGTTCAGCGCCGGATCAAGCGGCTGCGGCAGGCCGGGGTCATCTCGCGCGAGGTGGCGGTGATCGAGCCGCGGTCGGTCGGGGTCGACATGACCTTCATCGTGATGGTCGAGATGGAACGCGAGCGGCTGGAAGTCCTCGACGCGTTCCGGAAACAGGTCCTGGCCGATCCCGCTGTGCAACAGTGCTACTACGTTACGGGGTCGGCCGACTTCATCCTGGTGGTGCACTGCCGCGATATGGGCGAGTTCGAGGCGTTCACGCGCCGCATGTTCTTCGACAACGGTGAGGTGCGGCACTTCACCACGAGCGTCGCGATGGACCGTGTCAAGGTGAGCCTGAGCGTTCCCCTGAACGGCGGCTGACCCCGCCGGCCACGCGTGTTACAGGATCAAGGGATTTGCACCGGATCGCGTGAAAGTCGTCCGCGAGGCATCATTTTCGGCGCCCGCTCACATCTCATCGCTGTCCGACCTGTTCGCGCCCGGAGCGCGGACCAAGACCGCGAGAGGTGGCACGTGAACACCGATACCGTCACCCAGAGCCAGTTCGTGTCACTCAACGGCTCCAGTGCTCCAGTCCTGTCTAGACTGTCGTACGTGGCGAGCGAGCCGTTTGCCGTGAACATCGCGTTCCGCACGGAGCGCGGCCGCTGGGTGGAGTGGACCTTCGCCCGTGAGCTGCTCGTCACGGGTCTGCGTGAGCCCTCCGGCATCGGCGACGTGCGGGTCCGGCCCGACCTCTCCACCGACGAGGGCATCCTGATCTTGGAGATCGAGTCGCCCGACGGGTACGCGCTGGTGGAAATCGAGCGCGAGGACGTCGAGCGTTTCCTGGACGCCGCTACGGAACTCGTCCCCCTGGGCACGGAAAGCGACTGCTTCGACGTGGACGCCTTCATCGACGAGATCACCAACGTCTGACCTGGCGCCGCGCACCCGCGGTGCCAGGTCGGCTCCGGCCGCTTCTGCTGCCCTCCGGAGCCGGCCAGGTACCGCCGATCCGGCCAGGTACGCGCCGATCCCGCCAGATGTGCGCCGAGCCGGCCAGGCACCGCTTACCCCGAGCGCCAGCCGAGGCTCTGATGACCGCTCCCAGGCGGCAGCCGAGCACGCTCAGCGGGCTCTCCCGGGCGCCAGTCCAGGCCTAAGCGATCCGCTCCCCAGCGGTAACCGTGGCGCAGCCGGGCGTGTCCCGCGCGCCAGCCCAGGCCCAGCCGGGCTCTCCCAGGCGGCAGCCAATGCTCAGCTGTCCCGAGCGCCAGCCGAAGCTCAGGCGACCCCCTCCCAGGCGGTAACCGTGGCGCAGCCGGGCTATCCGGGGAGGCAGCCCAGGGTCGGCCGAGCACTCCCGGACGCCGGCCAAGGCTCAGCGCAGCAACCCGCAGCAGGCCGTCATCGTCGCGACCTGTCGCTCCGGCGCACCACGCTGTTCCCGCACTCCACCCCGCGCACGTTTGCTGCACGAACCCGCGCAAACTCCAGCTACCGGCACCGACAACCCCGTCGCAGGCACCGAGCCCCGGCGCCTCGGCCTCCCGCCGACCGCTCGAAACCTGAAGGCTGTCGGGTCGCGGAATCAGCGGCCAGCGGCCCCTGATTGACGCCTGCCGCGCATTTGGTCAGTGCCCGAACGACCCGAAGGACCGCACCGATCGGTCCTGGACCTCGTCGAGGTCACGCGAGGAGTCCACCCGGGCCCACGACCACGCCGCGATCAGCCGCTGGATCTGCTCGTCCAAGATCTGCCCCGTCGGGCTTCCATGCCTCGGTGCGTCCGCGTCGGTGTCCGCCCGCGCCCCGCCGTTGTCCGGCGCCGAACTCGACTTGGCGGCGGGCTGTGCCTGCTTACGAGTCGGCTCCGTCGTCTTGGCCGTCGCCGGGACGGTCGTCACGGGCGGGCTCGGCATCGGCAGCTGAGGTGCGGTGCTGATCGGCGCCGGTTGCACCGGGTCGGCAGGCACCGGGCTCGGCACGGGTCCGGCGGCGACGGCGGGCCTGGGCTCAGAGCCGTGGTCGAGGTCGAAGGTGTCCCCCGCGATCCAGCCGACGGCCAGCAGCACGACGGACGCCGCCGCTACCAGCAGATTCCGTCGAACTCGCCGGAGCAGCCGTCGCTCGTCACCGGCCGCAGCCACCTCGGTCGCGGACGCCGCCAGGTCGAGTTGCCCCGACACCGTCGCGAAGCCAGAGTCGTTCGACTCCTCATCCCAGTGCGCGCCGGCCTGCTTGGGGGCGCTCGCCGCGACGATGCCCGTACGATCCGCCAGCTGCACGCTGCGCACGAGCTCGCGCGACCTGTCACGCAGGATCGTGCGCGCCATCTACACCCTCCATCGGCACGGCGTGGACCTTCCCCATGGCCTTGCCACCCGTCGGGCATCACTCGACTGCCCACCGAGCAAGTGGCGGCTCGCCAAAAGCTACCAGCGCGATGACTTCGCCAATGCCGAGCGACTCTCACTTTCCTCAATCACGGTGAAAGATCGCCCCATCGGGTGATCACACATCCCATACCTTCTGCGCACGGTAATCACTCTCCAGGCGGCACCACTTGTCAGTTCCTCACCGCTCACCTCCCTCCCCGCGTGTTTCCCACGTCCAGGCCGCGATCCCCACCCTGTTCCTCGCCCCAAGCTTTCGCTGGATGCTCCTGAGGTGCGTTTTCACGGTGCCCGCCGAGATGTGCAACAACTGCGCGATTTCCACGTTCGTCCGGGCCTGTGCAACGAGCCGCGCCACCTCCTGCTCCCGGCTCGACAACGAGGCACCCTTGCGGCCGCTTGATCCCGCGCGTCTGGACTGCCGCAGGAGGCGCAGCGTCATCTGCGGACTGATCAGCACATCACCTGACATCGCCGCGCGCACCCCTTCGACCAATAGAGCGGGCCCGGACCTCTTGAGCAGGAACCCGCACGCCCCGTTCCGCAGCGCGCCGTGCGCGTACTCGTCCAGCTCGAATGTGGTGATCACCACCACGCGCATCGGATCCGCGACGTCCGGACCGGCCAACAGCCGGGTGACGGACAGCCCGTCCCGCCGCGGCATGCGCACGTCGACCAACACCACATCAGGCTTCACCTCGCGCGCACGCTTGACGGCCGCCTCGCCGTCAGCCGCTTCGCCGACCACCTCGAGGTCGTCCTCGGCTTCCAGAATGTGCCTCAAGTTCCGCCGCACCACCTCCTGATCGTCCGCGATGAGGACCCGGATCGCCGTCATGACGACACCGGAAGCACGGCGTGGACCGCCCAACCCGCCGAGCCCGCCGGCCCCGCCCACACTGTCCCGCCGAGCGCCGTGACGCCCTCCGCCAGACCGCGCAGGCCAGTACCGCCCGCCTGTGAGCGCCTGAGCAGCCCCGGTCGTCGGACGCCGTCATTCGTCACCCGAACGATGAGATGCGGGCCGTTCGCGTGCACGTCCACCGAAACCTCACGTGCCCGGGGAGCATGACGGCGAACGTTCGTGAGCGCCTCCAACACGATCCGATACGCGATGCCGGCTACCTCCGCCGGCACTTCCGAGATCTGGTCATCGAGCTCCAGCCGGACCTCCGTCGAGCCGAGCGTCCCGAACCGCCCCACGAGCGCACGCAGATCTGCGAGTGTCGGTAGTCGCTCGTCGTGGGGCGGATCGGCGGCGATCCCGTCGCTGCGCAGCCACACAAGCGCCTTGTCGATCGAGCCGAGAACCCGGACCCCGGCCGCCTCGATGTTCACCAACGCGCGGCCGACAGCGTCCTCCGTGTTCCCCGGAATGAGCGCGGCTTGCGCTTCGAGCACCAACCCGGTCACCTCATGAGCCACCCAGTCGTGCAAGTCCCTGGCGAGCTGCATCCGTTGCTCACGCCGCGCCGACCGCACGGACTCCTCACGCGCTTCGTCAAGCGACCGCAGGTACAGACCGATCGCGATACCACTCGCCGCCAGAAGTCCCCAGCAGAAACACCAGGCGCCGACGTTCACGGTCCACGGAGACGCCCGGGCCCCGAGGTCGAGCCGCAACGGCGCCAGCACGATCACCGTTACGACTGCACCTCCGGCGAAAACGGCGTGAGCCCTCGGCGCCGTTCGAACCACCTGCACGAGCACGCACACGAGAAAGATCGTCTCCACGAGCAGCCAGGTGGGCAGCCCGCGATCTCCCGTTCCGTTGTGCCCGAAAGTGGCCGTCGCCGACGCCACTGCGGCCACGGACGCTGTCGCGACGACGAACCGGGGGCCACGGCGACGACGCAGCGCATTCCCCATCGCCACCAGGAGAACGGTCAGTGCGGATGCGGCGGGAAGCACTGACGTCGGTGGCGTTCCCGCGAGTACCGCGCACATCGCGCCCAGAACCGGAATGGGCCATCCCAGCTCCGCGGCCCAACGCCGGCTGGTTCGCGTCGTGGTGTCCATGTCGAATCTCCTCCGTCTGCCGGTGATCCGAGAATGCAGGAGACCGACGATACGCGCCATCTACCGAAAGGAAGATATTGCGCAGAGAGCCACAAAGATCTCCCAAAAGGAGGGGAACAAAGATTCGATACTCGTGTATGGTCGGAGATGTCGCAGGCGCCGAGAGTGCGCCGAATCCCTTGGTACGTCTACGAAATCACGCCGAGGAGCAATCATGGAGCACAACGGACCGGCCGCACGGCCTCACATCTCGCTCTCACGCGAAATGACCGGTGGCCGACGCACGGAAATACCAGGTGGTTCGCCGGCGAAACGCTCGATCTCGACGAGGACGTGCTGGCCCGTGCACCCCTGCGACAGCCGCGAAGAGGGGATGTCCGCGGTGAGCACGTTGGGGTTGCCATGGACGCACAACGTGCCGACAGGGTCGAACCACGCGCCGGTCGGCAGCTGCGCCACACCACGACGGAGATTCGTGTCCAACACCGCCCCGGCCAGGCAGGCGCCCCGGTCGTTGAAGATGCGGACGAGGTCCCCGTCGGCGATACCACGCGGTTCCGCGTCGGCGGGGTGCAGCCGGACGGCTTCCCGCCCGGCGATCTTCCCGGCCTGGCTGACCGCTCCACCGTCCAACTGGCCGTGCAAACGAGTTCGGGGCTGGTTCGCGATGAGCTGCAACGGGAAAGACGCAGCGCGCTCGCCTCCGAGCCACTCGACGGGCTCGAGCCACGCCGGGTGACCGGGGCAGTCGTCGTAACCGAACGACGCCACACGCTTTGAACTGATCTCGATCCTGCCACTGGGCGTGGCGAGACGGTTGGCGATGGGATCGGCGCGGAAATCGGCCCACAGTGTCCGATCCGGGTTCTCTTGGGGCAACCGGTACTCACCCGCGTGCCAGAAGTCGGCGAAGGAAGGTACGGCGAAACCCTTGTCCATCAAGTGGTCTCGCCATGCGCCGTAGAGGTGTTGCAGCCATTCCCATGGCGTGCGCCCCTCGGTGAACCGGTCACCGATTCCGAGCCGGGTAGCGAGCCCGGCGAGGATCGCGTAGTCGTCCCGGGCCTGCGCGTACGGCTCGACTACCTGGTGCATCGCGATGAGGTGGGTATCACGGCGGCCCGCGCCGAAGTCCTCGCGTTCCAATGCGGTGGTGGTGGGCAGGACGATGTCGGCGTGGCGGGCGGTCGCGGTCCAGAACGGCTCGTGCACCACCACGGTGTCCGGCCGGGTGAAGGCCTTCCGCAGGCGGTTGAGGTCCTGGTGGTGGTGAAAGGGATTGCCGCCGGACCAGTACACGAGGCGGATGTCCGGATAGGAGCGTTCGGCGCCGTCGTACTGGTAGGCCATCCCGGGGTTGAGGAGCATGTCCGCGATCCGGGCCACCGGAATGAACTGCCGGACGGGGTTGACGCCCTGGGACAGATACGGCACCCGGAAGTCGGGGCCGATGTCGCCGGTATCGCCCATCGAGCCGTAACCGTGCCCGAACCCACCGCCGGGCAGGCCGATCTGACCGAGCATGGCGGCCAAGGCGATCGCGGCCCAGACGGGCTGTTCACCGTGCTCGATGCGTTGAAGGGACCAGGTGACAGTGATGAACGTGCGATGACTGGCCATGCGACGGGCGAGATCCACGATGTCGGAGGCCGGGATGTCCGTGAGAGTGGCGGCCCACCCCGCGTCCTTGGGCATGCCGTCGTCCACCCCGAGGAGGTAACGCTCGAACTCCGGGTAGCCGGTGCAGTACCGGTCCAGGAACTGCCGGTCGTGCAGGTTCTCGGTGGCAAGGGTGTGCGCGAGCGCGAGCATGAGAGCGGTATCGGTCGCCGGGCGGATCGGGTACCACCGGGCTCGAAGCCGGTCCGGCAGGTCGTTGCGGAGCGGGCTGATCAGGGCGACGTCGGCGCCCCGCTCAGCGAGCTGCGCGAGGAAACCGGGGGTGTGGTGACGGGTGACGCCGCCAGGGGTGACGAACACGTTCTTCTCGGGCACGCCCCCGAAGGCGACCAGGAGTTCGGTGTTCGCCACGATCGTCGGCCAGCTCGACCCGTTGCGCAGGACGTCGGCGGCGCTGCCGACGACGTGCGGGAGCAGCACTGAACTGGTGCCGTTGCTGTAGGTGTTGCGAGAGGAGGTGAAGCCGCCGAAGGCGTTGAGGAAACGGTGCAGCTGACTCTGGGCGTGGTGGAACCGGCCGGAGCTGGCCCAGCCGTAGGAGCCGCCGTAGATGGCCTCGTTGCCGTGCTCGGCTCGCACTCGGCGGAGCTCTGCCGCGAGCAGGTCGAGCGCCTTGTCCCACCCGACCTCGACGAAGTCTTCCTGACCGCGCTTCGGATCGGGCCCGGGGCCTCGCTCCAGCCAGCCGCGTCGGATCGCGGGCGCGGCGATCCGCGTGGGGTCGGTCACTGTGCTGGGAAGGTTGCCGAGCAGGGGCGAGGGCGCTGGGTCTGCCGGATGTGGGGCGACCCGGAGAACGCCGTTCTCGTCGAGTCCGGCGGAGAAGGCTCCCCAGTGCGAGGTACTCGGCCGCAAGCGCATGGGTCTACAACTACCAGGAAGGATGGTGACTGCCTGTGGTGTGAGACGGTGAAGTCCATGGACAGGACAGGGCTGACCGCCGAGGTGTTCGGCGGCAGGATGCCAGCGAGGTCGGGCGACCTCGTGCTCGAGTCACACGGCATCATGCCGGTGCCCGCCGGCAACCGGTTCGGACGACCGGCGCGTCTGCTCACGGTGTTCTTCGCGCCGAACCTGACGATGACCGCCGTGTTCTCGGGCACCTTGGGTGGAGCGCTCGGGCTCGGGTTCGGCACGGGGCTGGTGGCGTTGCTGCTGGGCACCGTGATCGGGGCTGTGCCGGTGGCCTACCTCACGACCTGGGGCCCCCTCACGGGAACGGCCCAGCTGCCGCTCGCGCGGCTGCCGTTCCGGCGGACCGTGGTGCTGCCCGGGCTGGTGCAGTGGCTGAACTCGATCGCCTGGGACGCGCTCGTCGGACTGTTCGGGGGTGAAGCGCTCGCCCAGCTGTCGGGCATGCCGTTCTGGGTGGCCGTCGCCATCATCCTGCTGCTGCAGTGTGCGGTGGGTGTTCTCGGCTACGAGGTGATCCACCGGGTGCAGGCCGTGATGACGGCGGTGACCGCGGTGTTCTTCGTGGTCCTGACGGTGAAGTTGGTGGGCGGGCATCCGGTCGTGACGTCCGACTCGGTGTCCGGCGCCGACCTTGCCGGGGCGTTCGTCCTGTTCAGCACCATCGCGCTCAGCTTGTCGATCTCGTGGGCGAGCTACGCGTCGGACTTCAGCCGGTACCTGCCGCGGACCACCTCGCGGCCCCAGGCCTTCGTGTACACGCTGCTCGGGCTCACCCTGTCCTTCGGGTGGGGCGAGGCGATCGGGCTCGCGGCCGGGGAGACGCTCACCAACCAGACCACGGCCGGGATCAGCGCGCTGCTGGGTGGCGGGGTGCTGGGAACGATCGCGCTGGTCGTGATCGCCCTGACGGCCGTCTCGTCGAACGCGATGAACGACTACAGCGGCTCACTCGCGCTGCAGACGATCGGCGTGCGGGTCCGGCGGCCGGTGTCGGCCGTCGTGGTGACGGTGATCGCGTTCGCGCTGATCATGTGGATGCACGACGGCGACCTCGCCTCGAAGTTCGAGGACGTGCTCCTGGTGATCGGGTACTGGATTCCACCGTTCGTCGGGGTGGTGGCCCTGGATTGGTGGAGCCGGACCCGGCGCGGGCGGCGGTTCGACGTGCTGGAGGAAGTCGCCACACCTCAGCCGGGGTGGCCGGCAGTGGTGGCGTTCGCCCTCGGGTGCGCGGGCGTCGTGCCGTTCATGAACACCAGCGTGTTCACCGGGCCGGTGGCCAGTGCCGCGCACGGGGCCGACCTCGCGTACTACGTCGGGTTCGTGGTCTCGGCGATCGTGTACGCGCTGCTCAGGCTGGTCATCGTGAGGCGCGGTGTCCAGTCCGAGCAGCACGCCGCGCACGACTAGGGGTTCGGGCCGGTCGCCACGGGGCGGTCGGGCTGGTTCGACCACTGGGACCACGAACCCGGGTACAGAGCAGCGTCGATCCCGGCGATGGCGAGCGCCGCCACCTCGTGGGCCGCTGTGACGCCGGAACCGCAGTAGACGCCGACAGGTCCCGCCGCGCCGAGGTCGCGGAAACGTGCGCCGAGCTCGTCGGCCGGACGGAAGCGTCCGTCCGCGGCGAGGTTGTCGCTGGTCGGCGCACTGATGGCGCCCGGGATGTGGCCCGCGCGCGGGTCGACGGGCTCCTGCTCGCCGCGGTAGCGCTCGCCGGCCCGGGCGTCGAGGAGCATCCCCTGGCCGGGCAGTGCGGCCGCCTCGTCGATGGAGAGAACGGGCAGGTGACCGGGTTCGAGGACGACGTCCCCCGGCTCGGGCAGACACCCGAAGCCGGTCTCCAACGGCCGGTTCCCCCAGGCGGCGAGGCCGCCGTCGAGGAGCCGCACGTCCACGACGCCGGCCCAGCGCAGGAGCCACCAGGCCCGCGCGGCGGCGAGGTTGCCGTTGTTGTCATAGACGACCACGGAGGATCCGGCGCGGATGCCCCAGCGGCGGGCTGCGGCCTGGAGTGCCTCGATGTCCGGCAGCGGGTGCCGTCCCTCGGCCGATGAGGGCGGTGTGGCCAGTTCGGTATCGAGGTCGACGTAGACCGCACCTGGCATGTGGCCGTCGAGGAAGTGGCGGTGACCGTTCGGGTCGCCCAGCGCCCAGCGCACGTCCAGCAGAACGGGCGGGTTGGCCGACTCGAGTTGCCGCTGGAGTTCGTCCGCGCTGATGAGCACCGGCGGACGGGACGGTGCGAGTTCGGCGGGATCCGCCGAACCAGGGGCTTCGCCGCGGGCCGCGGCGAGCGCGAGACGCCGTTGGAGTGCGGCGTTGAGCGGGGTCGGCACGCCGTGCAGCCTGCCCAGCAGGACGATCTCGCCGTTGAGGAAATCGCCCTCGACCGAGCCCGTGCCGCGGGCCAGGCTCTGCCGGGTCGAGCTGCCGCCGCGGGTGCGTCCGGGAATTTCCACCGCATCCGCCTGAGTGGTGTCTATTCCGGACTCTTTGCGCAAATCGGCCGGATCGATTCCCGCGGCGGCCAGAACGCGGCGGCCTTCGGCGCGGAGGTCCTTGCCGAGCTCCGCCGTCCGCTCGCTGTTGCCGAACAGCGCGTCGACGGCGTTGCCCAGGTTGGCGAGCAGCTTGCCCGCCTTCCAGCGCAGCAGGTCCGGCACGAGCTGGACACCGAAGCCGGCGCTCCGAAAATCGGCGGCGATCGCGTCGAGGCGCGGGTCGTCGCCTGATGGGCACTGTCCGAGCCACAGGATTCCGGTCTTCTCCGCGCCCTGGGCGCTGACCTCGCCCGGCTCCAGGTAGGACGCCGGCATCCACAACGCCGCCCCGAACACTGTCGCGAACCGGCGAAGCGCGGCTCGCTCGTTCTCCAGGCCGTTTTGCAGCATGACGACCGGCAGATCGGCCGCGACACCGGGCCCGGCGGGCCGCCAGGACCACTCCTGCAGGACCTCCTCGGTGTCCTGGGTCTTGGTCGCCACCACCAGAACGTCGTCGGGCGCGAGCTCGACCTCCGCGGAACTCTCGGCGACGGGCACGCGGACGAGCTGCTCGCCGGACGGCCGGAAGTACCGCAGGCCCCGCTCGCGGATCTTGGCCCCGTGCTCGCCGCGAGCGACCAGCACGACCGGCAGACCGGCGAGCTGCAGTTGGGCGGCGACGGTCGAGCCGACCGCACCCGCTCCGATGATGACGTAGCGCATGAGCCCATCGTGCCCGATGCCGTGAGGTGGGCCGCCAGGCGCGCGCTCGGCGAGCGGTTGCACGCGTGGGGCGAGGGAGAATTGAGCCGGGGAAGCAGGGGGCGGCCTGGAGCAAAGCGCTGCCAAAGGTGGAGAGCAGGAATGAAGCCGCGCACGCGGCACAACGCAAGCGGGCCAGCCAGGCGGTGGGCAAGGCGGGGCGCGGGCACGAATCAAGCCAGCCCGAGGCACGCGCAGAGGCAAGCCAGCCCCCAGGTAGGAGCACGAGGCACGCCAGCCCGGGGTACGACGCACATCGGCCTGGATAGGGCCCAAGCCGGGCACGCGGGGAAGCAAGCGGAGCCGGGTGCGGCTAAGCCGAAAAGGCAGGGCCGCGCGCGTAGGCAGCACAACCCAAGCCGCCAACCGGCACTCAACCCGACGACCGGCACTCAGCCCGACGACCGGCACTCAGCCCGACGAGCAGCACTCAACCCGACGGCCGGCCCTCAACCGGGAACCGGGCAACCGGGGCAACCCGGCGACCGGGGCAACCCGGCGATCGGGAACCAGGAATCGGGAACCGAGCGGCCGGGAACCGGCAACCCGGCAGCCGGCAGCCGGGCAACCGGGAACCGGGCAGCCGGGCAGCCGCGAACCCCCGAGGCACCCAGCCAAACCCGACCCGAACGCACCCCGAACCCCGGTGCAACAAGATCGTGACCTGTGCGGGCTCAACCCCGGCGCCCCCGGCAACGTCTATCGCCAGGTAGGGATCATTCGAACCTGGGGGACCCACGTGGGCGTGAAGAAGATCGTACTGAGTGTGGCCGCCGTGGCGACCGCTCTGGTGCTCACGGCGTGCGGCGGCGGCACCGAGCAGGCCGCGGACGTGCAGCAGATCGCCGCGACCACCGCCGCTCCCGGCACGACCACCTCGCCCCCGCCGGCGGTGGCCACCACCAGCAGCAGCACCCCGGCCTCGACGCCGACCAGCAGCACCACGACCTCGCCGACGACCCCCAAGACCACCACGAAGAAGAAGACCACCACGACGACGACCACCAAGGCCCAGGCTCCCACCGGCGTCCCCTGCGCCGCCACCGTCGACGCGTGCGTCGACCTCTCGGCGCGCAAGGCGTGGCTCCTGCGGGACGGCAAGGTCGTCTACGGCCCGGTCCAGATCATGCCCGGCATGCCCAGCAACCCGACCCCGGTCGGCACCTTCAGCGTCTCCGGCAAGGTCAAGGACTACCACAGCCGCGAGTTCGACGCCCCCATGCCGAACTCGGTCTTCTTCCAGCCCGGCATCGCCTTCCACCAGGGCAGCCTGTCCAAGTACTCGCACGGCTGCATCCACCTGTCGACCGCCGCGTCGCAGAAGTTCTTCAGCACGCTCTCGGCCGGGGACACCGTCCAGGTCGTCCGCTAGGACGCCACCTGCACGATCTCCCGCAGCTCAGCCAGCAGCTCGCCGCGGCTGGAGGCGCCCAGCCGTTGCCGCATCCGCGCCATGTGGTGCTCGACCGTCTTCGCCGAGATGAACAGCCGGTCGCCGATCTGCTTGTACGTCAGCCCGGCGACCACCAGCTCCGCGACCTGCCGCTCCCGCTCGCTCAACCGCACACCGCCCGTGTGCTCCACCGCTTCCCGGCCCGGCCTGCCCTGGAGCACACGGGCGCAGTCCAGCAGGGACACCATCGCCTTGCGGTCCGACGTCCGGATCGCCGCCTGCCCCGCCAGCCGCGCCCCGTCCCAGCACAGGCCAACCCCGTGCAGGTCCCGCGCCGCCGCCTCGACCTCGGCCCCGTCGACCTCACCGCCCAGCACCTTCAGCCAGCACCCGGCCGCACGGGCGATCGTCGCGAAGTACGGGCCCGCCGAAGCCGCCTCCGCGAGCGCGGCAGCGTGCGACGCCGCCTCCTCCGGCTGCTCGGCGATCACCGCCGCGTGCAGCCCGCTCCAGTGCAACGCACTCGCCCACAAAGGCGGATCGCCCAGGCCGGCCAGCAACTCCCGCGCCTGGTGCAGGTGGGGCGCCAGCCGGTCCCGCTCGCCGAGCCGCGCCGCGGCCACCTCGAACTCGCCGAACGGCAGGAAGGTGAACAGGTCGACCGGGTGGCGCACCACCGCTTCGCGGGCCTGCAGCCAGATCCGCCGCAGTCCCGCCAGGTCGCTCGCCCGGCGCGCCAGCCCCACGCGCAGCCCGACCGCGAACAGCCAGTCCCGCGGCGACAACTGCTCCCCCGCGGAGCGCAGCTGCGTGTTCGCGCCCTCCTCGTCCCCGCGCAGCATCGCGATCCACGCCAGCAGCAGCCGGTGCCGCGGCACCAGCACACCCGACGAGACCGCTCGCTCGAGCAGCGGCTCGGCGATCGCGGCCTCACCCGAGTGCAACGCCACCAGTGCGCCGAGCGCGGCCGGGCTGTCCGGCAGCAGCACGCGGTCCGACACCGGCTCCAGCATCTCCGCCGACCGGATCAAAGTGGACAGTGCGACCGTCGGCTGACCGGTCACCGACTCCAGGACACCCTGCGCCGCCGAGGACACCGCACCGGCCAGCAGGGTCGGTGGACCGTCCACACCGGACTTCGCGAACAGCTTCTCGGCCTCGGCGAGCCGCCCGGACCCGGTCAGCCCGATCACCGCGAAGCACCGGGCCGCCGCCGTGTCCGACCACTGGAACAGCTCCGCGCTACGCGCCAGCTGACCGCGGTGCGCCAGCGCCGCACCCGCGACCTGCGCGCCTTCCGCCCGGTCCGGGGCGTCGTCGGAGGCGATCACCTCGTCCGCCAGCTGCAGCGCGGTGTCGAAGTCCCCGGCGCGCGCGACCGCCTCGGCCCAGCGGGAGCCGACCGCGGCCGTGGGCCGCCCGGCCCGCACCGCCGCCTCGTACAACCGCGCGGCCAGGGCCGGCTCACCGGCCGCCTCCGCCGCGGCGACCTCGAACGCGGACGCCACGTCCGCCCCGGTCACCCCGGTCCCGATCAGCGGCCGGACCAGGCTCAGCACCGGCCCGCCGCGCTCGAGCTGCCGCCGGATCAGCCGCAGCCGCAACGCGATCCGCCGGTCGGCGGGCACCAGCTCACGCAGGGCACGCGCGGCGACCGGCAGCAGCCGGCCGTCCGGGCCGAGGAACCCGGTGGCGCGCACGGCTTCCGCGGTGGACGCCGGCAGGTTCATTGCCGCGAGCAGGTCCGGGTCGGCCCCGGCCTCGACCGCCAGCAGGTAGCACAGCGAGTCCTCGCCCGTCTGGTCCAGCTCGTGACGGAACGCGGCGACCAGCTCGCCGTCGCCCCCGGCCAGCAGCCGCACGAACCCCGGCACGCCCCCGGTCTGCGACTGCACGGCCTCGACCTGCAGCGGCCGCCCGGCCCTGGCCAGGAACGCTTCGGTCCGCAGCCGGTCGAACGGCCGCAGCACGAGCTGTCCCTTCAGCCTGCCGAGCACCTGGTTCAGCCCGGCGGGCCGGGGGTGCGGGCGCGCCGCGATGACCAGCCCGGCGGTGTCGTCGTCGAGGTGACCGGCCACGTCGGACAGTTCGGCCTCGCCGAGCAGGTGGGCGTCGTCGACCAGCCGCACCCCGGGCGCGCCGGCGAGGTGGTCGAGCACGGCGGTCTTGCCGTAGCCGCCGGGGGCCACGATCGCGAGGCGGACCGGCGCGAGCTGACCGGATTTGATCGCCGCGCAGACCCGCTCGGTGGGTTCGTCCAGCAGGATCACTCGTCGTCCTCGCTTCGGGAGCCGCCGCGGCGGGAGGGCACGAACCGGCGGCGGGGCGGTTCGAGCGGGGTCAGCACGACCGGCGGCCGCGGCGGAACGGGTTCGTCGTCGTACAGGTCGTCGGGTTCGAGGTCGGGGAAGCCGGTCACCTTCGGCACGAGCGCGGTGGATTCCACCGCCGCACCTTCCGCGAGCCGCGCGACCAGCGCCGCGCCGCGGGCGACCGCAGTGGCCGGTTCGGGCTCGGTGACGACCCGGCAACCGGTCAGCTCGGCGACCAGGTGGGCCACCAGCGGGACCGCGGCCGTGCCGCCGACCAGCAGGACCCCGTTCAGCCGCTCGTACCGGCGCAGCGGCTCGAGCGTCGCGAGCAGGGCCGGCCGGACCAGGCGCTCGAACTCGGCGCGGGTCACCCGCACCGGCCCGAGGTCTGTTTCGGGCAGCGTGGACAACCGTTCCTTCGCTTCGGTGCACACCAGCCGCAGCGCCGAGGGCGCCACGTCGCCGCACCGCTCGCGGACGTGGTCGAACAGCAGGTCGTCGAGCACCTTCCCGGCCGCGGGCTCGGCCGGCTCGGCGTGCGTGACGAGGTCGAACGTGGACGGTCCCCGGCGGAGCACGGCGAGATCGGCGTGCTCGCCCCCGATCCGGCACACCCCGAGCACGGTCTGCGGGTCGACCCGCTCGCGTGCGAGGTGCCCCTCGGCGGCGGCGACCGGGGCCGGCAGGAGCATCGCGGGCGGCAGCCCGGCCGCGCCGAGGGCGTCGAGCAGCAGCTTGCGCCGGTACACGCCCCACGACGGCGGATGGGTCACGGCGATGCGTTCGGCGGGTTCGCCCTCGTCCGCGGCGACCTGGTCGACGACCCACCCGGCGACGGCCGCGGTGAGCGCCTCCGGCGTGTACAGCTCGTCACCCAACAGGAACGGAACGTCGTCGCCGATGCGGCGCACGAAACCGCGGGCGACCCGGTCCGGTTCGGTCACCGACTGCCGCAGCGCCTCCGCGCCGACCGACACCGTGGCATCGCCCGCGACATGCACCACCGCCTCCACGGGCGGCACGACCACCGGCTCGGACCAGCGTTCGCCCACGTCACGGCACACGGCGGCAGCGATGCCGGTGCTGCCGATGTCGATGCCGAGGACGTGACGCATAGGTGTGGAATCCTCACTCACGGGGTCGCCCCTTCGTACCAAAGTCGCCCGTTGGGGTCACATCCCCTAATCCCCTAACCGGTGGCCCCGATCACCCCGTCGAAGGTTGCGGCGTGATCCCCGATGCCGGGTAACGGAATGGTCACTAGCTTCTGCCTAGGCGTCCTGCGGTGCACCCTGGGCGCCTTGTCCGTTTCCGACCCCCGAGATCCCGCGGAGATTTTCTTGTCTCTCCCCGCCCAGAACCTGCACGAGTTCGTGCTGAACCTGCTGAACGACGAGGCTGCCCGGTCCGCGTTCGCCGCCGACCCGACCAGCGCGCTCGCCGCCGCCGGCTTGAGCGACGTCACGCCGCAGGACATCCAGGAGGTCGCTCCGCTGGTCGCCGACTACGCGCCCGCGCCGCTGGCCGACGCCCTGTCCGCGCTGCCGCTGGACGCCGGCGTGACCGGCCTGCAGGGCGCCATCGCCCAGCTGCAGGCCGTGGCCGGCGTCGCCGACGCGCTGCCGGTGGACGTACCGGCCCGCGCCGACCTGCCCCTGGACCCGACGGTCTCCACCTCCTCGCTGCCGCTGGCCGGCGAGCTGCTCGGCGGCCCGAACGCCCACGTCCTGCCGGAGCTGGGTGACCTGCCGGTGGCGCTGCCCCAGCTCGGCGACCTGCCGCTCGACCTGCCGGCCACCGACGCCCTCCCGCTGGACGTCGCCCGCCAGGACCTGCCGGTCAACGCGCTGCCGGTCGACAACCTCCCGCTCGGCGAGCTGCCGCTGGACTCGGCCGAGCTGCCGGTCACGCTGCCGGAGCTGAGCGACATCCCGGTCCAGGTGCCCGCGCTGAGTGACCTGCCCCTCGAGCCCCCCGCCGTCCCGGCCGACCTGCCCCGCGCCGACCTCCCGGTGGACGCCCTGCCGGTGGACGCGCTCCCCGTCGACGCCCTGCCGGTCGACGCCCCCGAGGTGGGCGAGCTGCCCGTCTCGCTGCCCGAGGTGGAGGGCCTGGGTGGCGCGCTGCCCGGCCTCCCGGTCGAGCCGCCCGCGCTGGGTGAGCTGCCGTCGCTGCCGACCGTCAGCACCGAGCGCGCGGACGTGCCGAGCGAGCTGACCGGCCTGCCCGTCGACACGAGCGCCCTGCCCGTCGACACGAGCGCCCTGCCCGTCGACACCGGCGCCGTGACCGGCGTCACCGAGGCCCTCGGCCTCGGTGACGTGCCGGACACCAGCGGCCTGCCGGTCGACTTCGACGACCTGGGCTCGCTGCCGGTGGCCGCGCCCTCGCTGGGCGACGCGCCGTTCACCGCCCCCGACCTGGACGTTCCGGGCGTCGGCCGCTTCGACACCGCGAGCGAGGGCTCCGCCGAGGGCTACGCCGGCACCGTCACCTACGAAGGTGAGCTGGCGGAGGGTGCCGGCGCGGTCGCCGCCACCGAGGACGGTGCGGGTGCCGCCGGCACCGCCGCCAGCCCGGCCGGCTCGTTCGTCGGCAGCGCCACGGGCAGCACGGAGGGCTTCACCGGTGGCTTCGCCGTCGCGAACGACTACGCCGCCGCGCAGTCCGGCCTGACCGCCGACGACGACGCCGTCCTCGCCGGTGCCCGCAGCGCCTCGCCGCTGGGCACCTACACCCTCGGCTTCGACGGCCTGCCCGCCGACGTCCCGAGCTTCGACGAGGCCGGTGACCTGGCCGGTTCGCTCGACTCGCACGTCCTGGGCCGCTCGGAGCCCGCCGCGGGTCCGATCGCCGACTACGTCTCCATCGGCGGTGACCTGATCGGCGGCAAGATCGCGCAGGGCTCGGCCACGCTGGGCGAGTACCTGACCGAGGGCAACCCGCTGCTCGGCCAGCAGGTGGCCGACGCCGGTGCGCAGGCCGGCACCGCGGTGTCCGACGGTGGGCACCTGGCCGCTGACCTGGGCTCGGACCTGCCGGCCGCCCCGGGTGTCCCCGCGGTGCTGCCGGCCGACGTGCCGGCCGAGATCCCGGCCGCGGCCCCCGCGGACCTGCCGGTGCACGGCCACGCGGACCTGCCGCAGGGCCTGCCGCACCTGCCGATCGCCAACCCGCTGCCCGAGGTCACCCACCACGTCGAGCACGCGCTGTCGACGGACCCGGTCAAGGAGGTCGTGTCGGTGACCGACAGCCCGCTGACCGACACCATCGGCCCGCTCAACCACGCGCCGCTGCCCGAGGCCGCTGACCTCGGCAACCTGCCTGGTGACCTTCCCCTGGGTCACTGACCGGTAGCCGCAACGGCGCGGCTACCGCTCACCGATGAAGCGGCGGGGTTCGTCTCAGAACGGACCCCGCCGCTTCACGTTTTGGTCACGACACGGCACACTCCTCCGCGTGCTTGCACCGCCCTGGCTCGACGTACTGGACGACACCGCCCACGTCTGCGCCACCCAACGGCGTCCTGACCTCGTGGAGCGGATCCGCAGACGCAGAGCGCAGCTGCTCGACGAGAAGCTGCGGGTGGTCGTCATCGGCGAGACCGGCCAGGGCAAGAGCCAGCTGGTGAACGCCCTGGTCAACGCGCCAGTGTGTGCCGTGGGCGAGGACGCCACGACCGCCGTCCCGGCCGTCGTCTCGCACGCCGAGAGCCCGACCGCGACCGTCGTGACGGCCGGCGCGCGGGCGATCGAAGGCCCCGGCCGGGAGCCGGTCGCCGTCGAATCGGTCACGAGCCGGGCCAACCGGGACGCGACCGCGGTGAGCGGGCCACCGATCGTCCGCGCGGAGATCGGCCTCCCGCGCGCCCTCCTGTCCGGCGGGCTGGCGCTGGTCGACACACCGCCGAAGGCCGCCATGGAGACCGTCGACTCGGCCGACGCGGTGCTGATGGCGACCGACGCCACCAGCGAGCTGTCCGCGTCCGAGATCCGGCTGCTCGAGCAGGTCATCCGGCTGTGCCCGACGGTGCTGGTGGTGCTCACCAAGATCGACCTCGTGCCCGGCTGGCGCGCGGTGGCCCAGCGCAACCGCGCGCGCCTCGACCAACGCGGGCTGATGGCGTCCCTGGTCCCGGTGTCCGCGGCTCTGCGGCTGGCCGCCGCGCGCACCGGTGATCAGGCACTCAACGCCGAGTCCGGGTTCGGTGAGCTGGTGAAGTGCCTGCACCGCGACCTGCCGGGTCAGTCGGACCTGCTCGCCCGCCGCTCGGTCGCCGCGCTGAGCACGACGACCGTCGAGGTGCTGCAGAACGAGCTGCACGAGGAGTTCGCCGCGACGCAGCAACCGGACAACGGCGACACCGTCGCGCGCTGGAAGGCCGCCGGGCGCCGCCTGGAGAAGCTGCAGCGCGATGCGAGCCGCTGGCAGACGCTGCTGTCCGACGAGGTGTCCGACCTGATCTCCGACGTCGAGTTCGACCTGCGCGACCGCACGCGCAAGATCCTCGTCGAGGTCGACGAGTACTTCGAGACCGCCGACCCCGCGAAGACGTGGACCGAGTTCGAGGAGTGGCTGCGGGAGAACCTGACCGCGGTCGCCGAGACCAACTCCGAGTGGCTGCTCGACCGGTTCGAGTGGATCGCCCGCAAGATCGCGCGGCAGGTCGCCCCGCACCGCGAGGACGCGCTCCCCGACTCGCTGCCGCGCGAGGTGCCCGGTGACGCCGTCGGCGATCTGCGGATGCCGCGCGTGGAACGGTTCAGCGTCGGGCAGAAGCTGTTCATTGGCATGCGCGGGTCCTACAGCGGCCTGCTGATGTTCGGTCTCGCGACGACGATCGCGGGGCTGCCGCTGATCAACCCGATCTCCCTCGGCGCCGGCGCGGCGTTCGGCGCGAAGAGCGTGTTCGAGGAGCGCGGCAACCGGCTCAAGCGGCGCCAGCACTCCGCGAAGACCGCCGCCCACCGGTACGTCGACGACTTCTTCCTGCGCTACGGCAAGCACAGCAAGGACACCGCGCGGCAGATCCATCGCGCGCTGCGCGACCGGCTCAACGCGATCGCCGACGAACTGCGCGGCGAGATCACCGAGACCGCGAAGACGTACAAGCAGGCCATCGACGACGACACGACCCGGCGGACCGTCCGGGCCAACGAGATCCGGCGGATGATGGACGAGCTGAACGCGCTCCGCCGCCGCGCGCAGGCGCTGGCCGCGCCGGCGCAGTTGCCGACGCAGCGGGGGATCACGGCGTGAGCCTGGCCGCGACGACGCGGGCGGTGCTGCAGGAGGCCGTCGACGTCTACCAGGACAGCCCGCGGGCGACGAGCTGGCTGCAGCGCCAGCTGACGAGGTTCGACGACCCGCTGCGGCTGGCGGTCGTGGGCCCGCAGGGGTCCGGCCGGACGACGCTCGTCACCGCGCTCGCCGGGGAGCCGGGGCAGGGCGAGATGACGTGGTTCCGCACGTCACCGGGCCGCTCACCGGACGAGCTGATGCTGATGGACACGCCGGCGATCGACGGCGGCGCGGCGCCCAGCACGATCGAGGGCATCTGCATGGACGCCGACGCGGTCCTGTACCTCGTGCGGCGCCCGTCGGAGGCGAACCTGGAATTCCTGCACACGCTGCAGGACCACCCGGTGGCCCGCGCGGCGGCGGTGAACGCGCTCGTCGTGTTGTCCAGGGCCGACGAACTGGGCGGCGGCCGGGTCGACGCGGTGATCTCGGCGCGCCAGGTCGCCCGCCGGTACCGGGTCGCGCCCGAGGTCGAGCGACTGTGCCAGGACGTCGTGCCCGTGGCCGGGCTGCTCGCCGCGGCCGGGCGCACGCTGACCGAGGCGGAGTTCCAGGCGCTGGGCGCGCTCGCGGGCGTGCCGCGCGAGGAGCTGGAGCCGCGGCTGCTGTCGGCGGACCGGTTCGTGGCGGAGGACTTTCCCGCGCCGGTGGCCGCGGCCGGCCGGGCCGCGCTGATCGAGCGCTTCGGGCTGTTCGGCGTGCGGCTGGCGCTGACGCTCATCCGCCGCGGCGCGAACACGCTGCCCGCGCTGGCCGGTCAGCTGGTTCCCCGCAGTGGCCTGACCGACTTGCGCGACGCGATCGACGGGTACTTCGCGGCGCGGCGGGAAGTCCTCAAGGCGCGTTCGGCGTTGATCGGGCTGGAAGTCGTGCTGCGCATGGAACCGCGGCCGGCCGCGGCACCACTGGCGACGGAGCTGGAACGGTTGCTGGCCGGCGCGCACGACTTCCGGGAGCTGCGGCTGACGGCCGCGCTGCGCACGGGCCGGACGGTCTTCCCGGCGGAGGTGAAGTCGGAGGCACTGCGGTTGATCGGGGCCACGGGCACGTCACGCGCGGAGCGGCTGGGGGCGGACCCGGTGCTGCTCGCCGTGCGGCGGTGGCGGGACCACGCGGAGAACCCGGAACTGAGCGCCCGGGAGCGCCGAGCCGCGGCGGTGGTGCTGCGCAGCTGCGAGGCGATGGCGAACGGAAGCGTCTGACGGTTTCGGCGTGGCTGCGGGCTCGCCAGGCAATGACGAGCCCGGCCGTTCAGTCGTCGGTGGAGTCGGCGGGCTTGAGGTAGGCGGTACCCCCGGTCGGCATGCGCCGGAAGAAGTCCACCCGCGTGATCGGCTGACCATGAGGCTGACGGGCGAGGCCGGAATGCGGGAACACAGTTCCGTTCTCCGGTCGGGGCACCGTCGTTTCGCCGGGCCGGTCGTCGTTCCTCCGGCGAGGGTCCCACTGGGCTGACATCAGGTTCCTTTCCGACGTAATGTTCCGTCCGAAGAGGACGGTACTCCGGTGCGCCGGGTGGCACGCACCAAGGTGGCGTCCACCAGCGCGGCGAGGACGTCCGCTCGTCCGGCACCGATTTCCCCGGGGGTGTGCCCAGCGGGCGCACGGCTCAGCCTCAGCACGATTTCGGCCGCTTCACCGTCCAGCCAATGGAGTTCCGGTGGGTTTCCGGGACGGCCGGCGAGCACCCGCCCGGTGGCCTCCACCCGGGCTATCCGCAGCAACGGATCCAGCGTGTAGCGACCGGAAAGCACCGGACGGGTGACGCGCGACGGTGGTTCGGGTCCACTTTCGTCGGACATCAAGGCGTGCAGGAGCCACTTGGCGTCGATTTCCAGCGCGTCCTCTTCACCGAGGAGCCAGGCGCCGATCTCGGTGGCGCGTTCGCGGGCGCGGGACAGCAGGGAGTCCGGGCCGAGTTGCGCCGTTTCCCCGCGCCGCGCCACATCCTCGCCGAACTGCGCGAGGCAGGTGTAGGCGTGGAACGCGGCCATGACCTGTTCCACCGGCCACACCGCGGACGACCAGGACGGCCGGAACACGCGCCCCTCGGCGACGTCGGCACCGAGGAAGTCGCGCGTGATGGCGAAGTCGAACAGCTTGACGTGGGCGCCCTCGTGGACGATCGCCTCGGCGACGTCGTAGGGCGAGGCGGGCCGATCCATCAGGATGAGCCCCGGGAAGAGCCGCGACGACGCCGAAACCAGCCCGCCCGACGTCTCCGGGTCGAGGACCACCAGCAGACCGACGTGCGGCAGCAGGTCGTCGGCCAGGTCCGGGCTGACCTCGCGCACCTTGCGCACGCCCGCGGCGACGGTCGCCACGACCTCGTCGTCCCCGGTCAACGGCCGCGGGGGCCGCCGGGTGGACAGGCTCTGCGCGTGGATGACGCGTAGGGCGCCGGCCAGCAGGTCGTGGGCGCCGGCGCCGGTGGCGACGCGGAGCCGGGCCGGCCCCGCGGGCAGATCGGTGACGACGGCGTCGAGGTCGTCGTCGGCCGCGGCGAAGGGCAGGCGCCCGGCCAGCGCCTCGCCGATCCGGAACCGGAACAGGGGATTGTCGAGCTGGGACGGAGCGACCTGCTCGTGGCCCGGCGCGAGGAGCTCCAGCGCCATCCGGTACAGCGCCCGGCGCTCCTCGATGACCGCGTGGGCGGGCGCCAGTGCCGCGTGCACGGCCGTGGCATCGGGCCAGGCAGGTCTGGAGTACATCCGAAACGCGTGGCTTCCGCTAGCAGGGAACCGCCATGGACCGCGCGAGAGTACAACTCGGTGGCGGGTCCCTCACATCCGGGGGCGGCTGTCAGACAACAGACGCAAACCGCCCCCTCGTCCGCCCCTAGGCGCCTGCGCCGAGGACCGAGACGACCTCGACCACGCCCAGAATCGCCAGGACGAACCCCGCGGTCAGGGTCATCACGATGACGGTCCGCCACCCGATGATGGTCACCGCAAGAGCTACCAAGAAGATCACAGCGAACAGAGATTCCGAGGTCACGACGACACCTCCTCACTGGCCTGGGTGGATGCCGGGCTGGTGGCCCGGCCGCTCACCCGTTGTCGGCACCGGTAGGATCTCGTGTCGTCGGTTGTCTGTCAAGTGACGAATGTTGACAGACAACTTGCGTCAGGCATCAGCTGGCGTTATGGTTTTCCGAAGCTCGGGGACCGCCTAGGAGCTTTGCGAGAGGTTGACGATGGATGACGAGAGCTGGGCTCTCTCACCGAACACGCGCAAGCCGCTGCCCGAACTGATCGAGGACAAGATCAGGTCGCTCATCAAGAGCGGCAAGTTCAAGGCCGGCGACCGCCTGCCCACGGAACCGGAGCTCGCCCAGCGGATGGCGGTGGCGCGCAGTTCGCTGCGCACCGCGTTGCAGCGGCTGCAGCTCCAGGGCGTGGTCGAGGTGATGCGGGGCCGCGGCTGGTACGTCCGGTCGACCGACCTCTCCGAGCACGACGAGCCGCTGGTGTTCGACCGCCGCGTCGGCGACGCGGACCTGATGGAGGTCCGGATCGCGTTGGAGACGACGGCGGCGAGCCTCGCCGCGACGCGCGCGACGCAGGGCGAGCTGGACGACATCGCGAAGCTGGCGAAACTGCACCAGTCCGCGTCCATCGACGACAAGGACGAGCTGCTGCAGACCGACGAGGACTTCCACGCGGCGGTGGTGCGGGCGAGCCACAACGAGCTGCTGGACCAGCTGTACCGGTCGCTCGTGCCCCAGCTTCGGGGGTACCGGCGCAACAGTTACAGCACCTCCGAGGTGCACGTCCGGTCGGCGAACGACCACAACCAGGTGACGTGGTTCCTCAAGCGGCGCGACGAGGGAGGCGCCCGCGCGGCGATGGCCACGCACCTGCTCGGCCTGTACAACGACCTGGCCGCGCAGACCGGGACGCCGGCCGGCGAGCGGGCGACCCTCACCACCTACGCGCTGGAGGACGAGCCGCACTGGCGCCGCGAGTGAATTAAGCCTATCGGCCGCTTTCGCCCGAACAGCCTCTCCGTCGATCATGGTTTCTCTCGGACCGGGCGGAGAGGCTGTGACAGCTGGGGAACAACCGCGGCCTGGTGGTGATGCGCGCCCGAAACCCCGCACCGGCGTCCTCCGCACCGCGTTCGTCCTCGTCGTCGTGGGCGTCGCCGCCCTGATCACGGTCGTGTCGTGGCGGGCGCGGCCGGGGTGGCCGACCGCGCTGCACGACGTGCTCGAAGCGGTGTTCCCGCTGGTCATCGTGGTCGGGTGCGGGATCGGCGGCTACGAGCTGTTCGTGCACCCGCGGCTGGTGACCGAACTGGCCCGCATCTCCGGGCCGCGGATCGTCGAAGCGCTGCTCCCGCAGCAGGTGATGGAGACGTTCCTGCAGTCCATCTACGGCGACAACGAGGCCAACCGCGACGTGGTGACCGGTGTGCTGGGCGGCGAAGGCCTGCGCCCGTACGGCGGCGACCTCACCATCAGCACGCACACCGGTGTCACGTTCGAGCTGAGCGCGGTGGACCACGAGATCTATCACCTGACGACGGCCGCCACCTACAGCTTCAAGAAGAACGTGCCGGTCGACCGGTTCATCATCTTCGCGACGTGCAACGCGCTGCTGCGGGATTCGATCAGCGCCGGCTGCCAGCTCCCCCTGTTCGAAACGTGGTTCGTGCCCGACAGCTCGCTGTTCGAAAGCTCGGTCGAGGACATGCTGCCGTCGGTGCGCATCAGCATCGACTACCTCGACCACGTGGGCCGGCACCACGTGGCGGCGTCCGGGAAGGTCGAACTGCGCGAGGTCAAGTACCAGCAGTGGGCGGACTACCTGACGTTCTTCCGCACCGACCTGGGCCCGCTCCCCCGCCAGAACACGCTCGACTACCTGTCCGACCTGCGCATCTTCGAATGCGACCTGTCCGACATCGCGGGCGAGGACCACACGGTGAGCGCCATCGAGCGGCTGTCCCTGCGGGCGACGGCGCTGCAGCGCATCGACGACGGTTACTGCTACTGGCAGGCGTCGTACCCGTGTTACGTCGAGCGGATCTCGATGTCGGCGAAGGGACTGGACCTCGAGGGCGGCGGCGCCTACGAGTTCCGCGTCGTGCCGTTCACGTTCCGGTCGAACACCGCCTCGGCGCGGTGGCTCAAACCGGAGGAACTGAGTGATCTGGACGTGCGGTCCTGGCTGCTCCCCGGCCACGGCGTCGCGCTGCTCTGGCGCGCAGCGCAGTGAGCGGGCCGGCCCGCCGTGACCCGACTACGTGACCCTGACCGACGGCCGCGTACTCAGCGGGCCGCCGCGGGATCATCGCGCGTAACCGTGACATCCGCTTTCAGCGACCCATTTGCAAACATCGCGGCGATAAGCCGGACAAGTGCATTCGTCTCGCCCGGCATATGCCTGTTGGCAGACGCGGAAGCACCGTGCGGAGCACCGATCGCGGCAGCCCAGCCAACAGGTGGCATTCTGAATCACGTACCCGTGTTCGTCGCCGCAGCGCGAACAGGTGCGGTCTGTAACACGGCACAATGCGGTCATGAGTGATCTCACTTGGGGGCTGCACCACCTGGGGTCAGCAGCGCCTACCAAACCGAGGTCAATCCGGAGTTTCCACCGGCTGGCGTGTGGTCAGCTCCTGCGTTCAACTTCGAGCGGAACGGGGAGCTTGTCCCCGACGTTTCCGCCGGCCAGGGTCCTCCTCTGGTACTGCGGGTCTCTCGCTGCTCTTGCTCGTCTCGTTCACCAACATCGTCGCCATAGGACCGGGCGGCATCGCGTGGCCGTCTCCCCGGCTGGTTCTCGACAACCTTCGCGTGCAGGAGGTGACCGCTGACGGCATCCACTGCACCGGCTACGACCTACGAGACTCCGCAGAAGAGATTCTCGTGGATCTAACCGACGGCCGCGTGCTCAACGGGCCACGACTGGGGGGCTCGCGTAGCCGTGTCGGCCGGCTCAGCGGCTACTGCAACCGTCGAGAGCCAAGCCGGGCGAGGACTTATGCCTCGCCCGGCATATTGCCTCTTCAGAGACGCGGAAGCGGAGGGATTTGAACCCCCGGTCGGTTTCCCGACGCTCGCTTTCAAGCTGAACGGCATTGAGCGCTGTGCTCGCCTGCGTCTTTGCAGGATATCAACAAGCGCAAGTGCTCGAATTGAGCGTACAGCTGTTGATCTTGCGTCCGCGCTTCACACCGTCGGGTTCGGCACGCTCACGAGCCGCGGGCGGCGGCGCTGGTCCTCGTCGGTCGCCGGTGCCGGGACGAGCCCGCACGCAGTGACGTCTCCGCCGTCGCCGGCGAGTCCGACGAGTCGCCGCTCGGCGGGCCCGTACACCACATCCCGGAGGACGTCGATCATCGCAGGGATGGGGTCGGCCTCGGGGTCGATCCGGAGGGTTTGGGTGTGGGCGTCGTAGGCGGCTTCGTAGTGCTCGATGGGGGCGCGGACCAGGGTGATGTGGCCTTCCCGGTGCAGGACCGCCATGAGGAGGTCACGGATCTCGTCGGACATATTTCAGATTTCGAACACACAGGCCGCAGCGTTAGCTGAACACTGTATAGATCACTCAGCCAGCCCAACCTCGCCGGTAACTTGTGGATCTTCGCGTCACGCCCCGACACCCGGCACGTCTTAGCGCTTCGCCGCGCTCGTTCCCCGCTTCGGGCGGCCGGTGGTGAACCGGCCCGGCTCATCCTCGACCTCGGCGCGACTGAGCGTGCGCCCCGTGTCGGCCGCAGCCATGCGGCGCCGTATCTCGGCGAGGAGCTGGTCGTCGGTGAGACGGGATAGGTCGATGGGCGCCGCGGCGCGCTGGTGCGCCTCTTCGGCTGTGAGGTAGCCGGCCGCGACGTAGGCCTGAATGACGGGCTTGCCGGCGGTCTCCGCGACCTTGCGCACGATGTCTGGCGACGGCACGCTGCCTTTGCGCCAGTCGACCAGGCGGGTACGGGAGATGCCCGAGTGCTTCTCGAAGTCGACCCCGGACCAGCCGCGCTCGTCCAGCAGGGTTTGCACGTACGAAGACCAGGTGGGAAGGCCCTGTTCCATAGGCGCCGATGTTACGTGCTCAGACGCAACATTGTCACGCCGGAGCATCAGGCATGTGTCCAGGTCGACGAACTACAAGCGTGTAAGTAGGCCGCGCGCAGGAGCAACACGCCGCTAGATGCCTCCACGGAACATTGTTGCGCGCACGCACACGCTGACTGTACTGTTGCGTACGCGGACAGCACAGCGTTCCGCAGAACGAACGAGGTGATCCCGCTGCACACGATCAAGCTCCGTCCCGGGGAACTGGACAAGGCCATCCGGCTCAAGCACTTCCCGTCGGACTACGCGCTCGCTCGGGCGATGGGCGTCGCCCGCTCGACGGTCGTCCGGGTCCGGGCCGGGCAGATCGAGCCGGGCCCGCGCTTCATCGCGGGCGCGCTCGTGGCCTTCCCCGAACTCAGGTTCGAGGACCTGTTCGAGATCTCGGCCACCGCATGAACACCAGCCACGCAACAGAGAGCCCCCGCCGCACAGCGACCAAACCGACGGCGAGGGCTCTGGGAGACGACTTCCCCGAAGGGAAACCGATGACCACAGCTTACAAGCCCACTGACACCGCGACGAGCGAACTCGCCGCCGCCCTGGAGGCGATGGGCGCGACGCTCGGCTACGACCCCCACTTCGTCCACGCCGACTGCGAGTGGTGCCCGGACCAGCCTCGCATCACCGAGTTCCGCATCACCCGGCGCCCCGGCCCGGGCTTCCAGCACGAGCAGGACGAGGCCGAGGTGTGCCTCTTCTGCTTCATCCCTGTCCTCCGCGCCGCCCTCGACGAGCGCACTGAGAGCGACGACGCCCCGATCTACGTCGAGCACGCCGGAGGGCCCCGCTGATGCCGACCTCGAACGGAAGGAATCCCATGTCCAGCAGCGAAGTCGCCGTCCCCGAGCAGGCGCAGCAGCACGCCCCGGCGAAGAAGGCCCCGGTTCCGGTGCCGCTGGTTGGCCAGCTGAACGACCTGGATCAGGCGTACCGGTACGCGCAGGCGCTCGCGCAGTCGAGCCTGCTGCCGAAGGACTTGATCGGCAAGCCCGCGAACGTGCTCGCGATCATCCTGTACGGCCAGCAGCTCGACCTGACCCCGATGCAGGCGGTCCAGTCGATCTACGTAGTGAACGGCCGCCCGTCGATGGCCGGGCAGCTGTGGCTGTCGAAGGTCCGTGAGGCCGGGCACCGCGCGTTCGTGCCGTGCAAGGAGTGCGGGTTCGCCGCCGAGGATCACCGGCCGGACACCGGTCACCGCTACGAGGCCGACCACGACGACCAGCACTGCACGTTCACGATCCGCCGCAAGGACACCGGCGAGCAGCACACCGAGACGTTCACCTGGGCGCAGGCGGTCGCGGCGAAGCTCACCAACAAGGACGTGTGGAAGTCCTACCCGCAGCGAATGCTGCTGTGGCGTGCGGTCTCGAACTGCGCCACGGTCATCTGCCCGGAGGTCGCCCTCGGCTTCGGGGCGGAGGACCCCGACCCCGGTCCTGCGCGGCCGACCCTCGGGCAGGTCGCGGCCGAGCGCGCTGACCGCGAGCACGCCGAGCGCGCTTCGCAGCTCACGCCCATGGAGGTCGGGCACGGCGAGAACGAGGCCGAGGCCGACCCGCTGCCTGCGCAGAACCCGGGCCAGCCGGACGAGGACATGCTCGCCGAGCTGCGCGAGATCGAGCGCGAGCACACCGCGCCCGCCCCGGACGAGCCGATCGACGCCGTGTTCATCGAAGACGGTGGCGAGTCGTGACCGCGGTCGCGCCTCGGCTCGCGGAGCGGACCACCGCGGACCTGCTGCTCGAATGGGACCGGACCCGCCCGCGCTCGCGACAGCGCGAGCTGGGCTGGTCCGAGGTCGGCGGCTGCCGCCGCCGCGCCGGATACCGTCTGGCCGGCACCGAGCCCACGAACCCGGGCGGCTCGGTCCAGGCCGTGCTGGGCACCGCGATCCACGAAGCAGTGCAGCAGCGGCTCAACGAGACCGCCGGTCCGGACGACCTGGTCGAGCACCCCGTCGAGTTCGCGGGCATCCCGGGCCACCTTGACCGCTACGAGGCCGACACCGAAACGCTGGTCGATGTCAAGACCACCTCGTCGCGGTGGCTGGAGCACATCAAGGTCGAGGGGCCGACTCGGTCGCATCTGTGGCAGGTCAACGGGTACGCGGCCGCGCTCATGGCGCAGTCCGGGATGAAGGTCCGGGTGCGGCGCATCGTGATCGACTACATCGCGCGCGACACGGGAGAGCTGTACCGCTGGGCCGGGAAACCGGATCCGCAGCAGGTCCGTGACGCGCTCGACTGGCTGCGCACGGTCCGCGAGACCCCGCTCGAGTGGCTGAACCGTGACTACGCGCCGGACGGCCCGTTCTGCCAGCACTGCCCGTTCTTCGACACCTGCTGGGACGGCGCCGTGACGGGCCGCGACCTGCGGTCGGTGCTGCTCGTCGAGGACCAGGACGCCGCGGGCTGGGCGGAGAAACTGTACCGGGCCCGGCAGGACAAGAAGGACGCGACCGCGCGCGAGGAGGAGGCCAAGGGCGCGCTTGACGCGCTCCGGCCGAACGACGCGGGCAAGTCCGATCCGGTCGACGTCGGGTTCGAGCTGAACCTCGTGTGGCAGGTCAGCGAAACGACCCGGTTGGACGCGGATGCGGTCCGGGCCGAGTACCGCAAGATCGGCGCCGAGCCGCCTACGAAGACGAGCACCAGCACGAAGCTGATGTTCGTCGCGAAGCCCGAGGACGAGTGATGCACCGCCTCGGCTGCACCGGCAAACGCCAGTACGCCAGCCCGGAGGCGGCCGAGGCGGCGCTCTCGGCCATGTGGTCGAAGTGCCGCCCCGGCGCCCGGCTCCCCACCCGCAAGTACCCGTGCCTGTACGGCGACCACTGGCACATCACCAGCTCACCCCAGCCCCCACTGTCCATAAGGGAGGACCCAGCAGCATGAGCGCCATTCTCAACGAGCCGGAGCGCTACGGCGACGGTCTCACCATCCGCGGCATCAACGCCACCAGCGACCTCGTCATCGACCCGATCCAGCCCGACGACAGCACGATCCTGCTCTCGGTCTACCGGGACGGTGACGGCCCGTCGGTCGCGCTCACTCCCGAGCAGGCCCGCATCGCGGCCGGTGCGCTGCTCGCCGCCGCGACGCACATCGACCTGCCCGGCCTCCGCGCCGTCGACGCCGCCCCGCTCGACGTGCTGTGCGGCACCAGCGAGACCGACACCGAGTGCGTCCAGCCCAAGGACCACGACGGCGACCACCTCGACATCGAAGGACGGTACTTCCGGTGAACCTCCCCCACCACACCAACCCGCCCAACGAGGCCGAAGCGATGGAGATCACCGACCGGTACCTCCAGATCGCCACCGCCATCGCAGGCCCCAGCGACGACATCCGGGCCGACGTGGACCGCGTCACCGACATGCTCGTCGACTACTTCACCGACGACCCCATGATCGCGTCCCTGCGGCTCCGGTACTTCGCCGGGATCGGGCCCGTCCTCGTCGCCGGCGCGATGAAGAAGGCGCACCGCGGCGCAATGCCCCGCGGTGGATTCTGGGCGATTGAGCAGGTCGGCGCCGGGGACACGGACCCGAACGCGCTCGCCGCCGCGCAGGCGGTCACGTTCCAGCTCAACGGCGACCAGGACGCATCACACGACGTGCTGGACGCGCACTTCGCCGTCGTCGCCAAGCACCACGGCCCGAACGCCGCCCACGACGCGCTGTTCGACGTGGTGCTGCACCACCTCCAGATGCTCGCCGCCCTCATCAAGAACGGGGTCTTCGATGACCGCTGACCAGCTCGCCCTGCCCCTCGCCGACCGGCACGGCGGGCAAGCCGCGAACCTCGCCGCCGGCCAGAAGTCCTATCGGGACGACCGGCACCGCGTCGAGACCGCGGTCGCCACCCTCGCCCGGTCCGGCGCGACGTTCACCGCCGACGACGTGCACCGGCTCGTCGCTCACGACGCCCACGGCGCCACCTACGACCCGAACCTCGTGTCCAGCGTGCTCGGCGTGTGGGCGCAGCAGCGCCGCATCGTGCGCATCGCCGACAGCGTCAGCGCCCGAAGATCCCGTCGCGCCAGCCGCAACAGCGTGTGGCGCCGCAACCCGCACGGCGACACCCCGGCCACACCATCACCCCGACGACCCGAGTAGCCCCGCACCCCAGCACACCTCGGGCCGCGCCCACAAGCACCAGGGCGCGGCCCGAACCATTGCCAGGAAAGAGAACCACCACCGTGAACGGCAACACCGGAACGAACGTCGCCACCCGAGAACAGCGCGAACTCGCCGCCTGCCCCACCGACCTGCCCGGCAACGCCGTGCAGCGCGCCGAAACCGCCGCCCAAGACGTGCGCCGCCTCATCGCCGACCTCCGAGACATCGACCCCCGCCAGGTCTGGGGCTGGCTCAACCTCATCGGGCACGACGATCCCAGCCGGATCCTCGCCGCGCTCATCGAAGCCGTCGCACGCATCGACCCTGACCAGCCCGAGAGCCAGCAGCTCGCCTGGATCAACCAGCACGGCGGCACCAAGACCCTCCACCCCGACCACGGCAAGACCGACGTCACCCTCCCCGCAGGGCCCTACCGCTACGACGACGAGATCGTGCGCCTCCGCCGCGACGGCGGCCTCACCCACGGCGCCATCGCCCTCCGCGTCGGCGTCTCCCTCAACACCGTCAGCCGCGCCCTCGCCCGCGCCGGCCTCACCGACGCAGGCCGCACCGCCAGCGCCCGCGAGCAGCACATCATGCAGCTCGTCGCGGACGGCTACACCGAGCGCGAGATCGCCGCCCAGCTCGGCATCGACCGGCGCACCGTCGGCCGCGCCAAGGCGCGCGCCCGAGCACGACAGGAGCACGCCGCGTGACCAACCGCCCCACCGACCCGCGCGAATTCGTCCGCGTCACGGCCGACATCTACGCGCACCCGAAGCTCGTCGAACTCGCCGACCCCGCCGCCGCATGGGCCTACATCGTCGCCCTCGGCTACGCCGGAAAGAACACCACCGACGGGTTCATCCCCCTCCGCGCCATCGCCGCCCTCGCCGGCATCTCCACCCAGAAGATGCGGAAACTCACCACGGTTTCCCTCATCCACGAGCCCGGCCACACGTGCAAAAAGTGCCCCGAAGTTCCCAAGGGCCAGGCATACATCCACGACTACCTCGAACACCAGCGCTCCCGCCACGAAGTCGAAGAATCCCGCAGGTCACACGCCGAACGCGGCCGCAAGGGCGCAGCGAAACGCTGGGGAAACCACAGGCAGAACCCACCGAAAACCCCCCCGGAAACCGATAGCAACAGCCATAGCGACAGCGATGGCAAACCGATGGCAGAGGTAGAGGAAGAGAAGAACACTACTCACCTTGATCACTCAGCTCACCAACCCAACGCGCACGAACCACGACCCGGCCCCGGCGTCACCGGCAGCCACAGCGCCCGCGCCTACCGCCTCGTCGACCACGCCATCGGCCGCAACGCCCCCAGCGCCGTCCGCACCGCCCTCGCCATCGAAACCGCCCACCTCCTCACCGAAACCGATGAACCCACCATCACCGCCGCCCTCCACCGCTGGAACACCCGAACCGGCATCGGACCACGCATCCTGCCCAACCTCGTAGCCGACATCCTCAAAGAACGAGCAGGTCAGGTGGTGGACGCCCACACGCCCGGGCCCGCGCGCGTTGCTCCGCGCCGAGCGTCCACCACGGACACTCGCCTCGCCGAGATCCAGGCCCTCAAGGGCGGGCCGTCCCCTGACCTGCGTGTGATCGAAGGAGCTGCCTCGTGAACCGGAACGACACGATCGACCTGCTGACCGCGATCGCGGCGCGGGACCAGCGCACGGTGGGCGAGGGTGATATCGCGGCGTGGGCGACCGACCTGGATGACGTGACGCTGGCGGAGGCGCTGGACGCGGTGACCGCGTTCAACCGGTCGGAGATGGCGACGCGGCGTCGGATCGTGGCGGCGGACATCGTGACGTGGGTGCGGCAGCGGCGGCACGACCAGGTCGAGCGTGACCACGCGGCGTCGCTCAAGGCGGACGCGCAGGCCGCGTACCGGGAGATCACCGCGGGCGGGCTGGATCCGCACGGTGGCCGGCGGAACTCCCCCGCGCTCGAGGAACTGCACGCCGAGGCGATGACCGTGGCGTGCCCGGCAAAGCCGCTCGGGTGCGGGCAGCCGGCGGGCGAGCGGTGCGTGCGGAAGCTGGCGACCGGCGAGGTCGTGGCGACGAAGATCCCGCACACCGCGCGTTGGAAGCAGGCCACGAGCGGCGCCGCGACGCTCTCTTGACGGAACGTTGTTGCGTGCGCGCACAGAACGCTGTAGCGTGGACAGCGCACCAGTTCCGGTGACAGAACACGGGAGACGACCATGACCATCACCAGCGGCCTGACCAACCGCACCGACACCGCGAGCGAGGCGGCCGAGCAGCCGCAGCACATCCAGCTCGCCGAGGGCCTGCGCAAGCTGGCCGACTTCATCGAACAGCACCCGCAGCTCGACTCGCGAATCCACGGCATCAACGTCTGGTACCCGGACAACGCCGCGGACATGGGCCCGATCGCGGCCGCCGCCGCGCGCTTCGGCGCGACGGTGCACAAGGACGTCACCGACTCGATGTACAACCTGGCCATCGACTTCGGGGCCGTGACCGCGAAGGCGCTCGCCTACCGCGAGCAGGTGTGCGAGCGGGTCGTCGTCGGTACCGAGACCGTGACCCGCACGGTGCCCGACCCCGAGAAGCTGGCCGAGGTGCCGCACGTCGAGGTCACCGAGACCGTCGAGAAGGTCGAGTGGCGGTGCGCGCCGCTGCTCGCGTCCACCCCGGACGGCGGCCGGTGAGCGCCGACATCGCGGCCCTGATGCCGCTCCCCCTGCGCCTGGCCGGGCTCGTCGTGCTCCTCGCCGTCCTCGGCCTCTCGATCCGCTGGGGGCACCGATGAGCCTGATGTTCGAGGTCGACGGCAAGGCCTTGCCCGCCGACGACTGCTCCTGGCTTCTGATCGCGCCGTGCGGCTGCCCCTGCGGCATCACCGTCATCGGCCGAGGTGACGACGTCCTCGCGACCGCCGAGCAGGCGATGAAGGCGTTCGTCCCGAACGCCGAACAGCGCCGCCGCGACGCCAAGGCCGGCTGGAAGGTTCGCCTCGGCCTCCGCAAGGAGGTGCACCAGCTCGTCGACGACTGCAAGCACACCCCGAGGTGGGGCGTCGAGAAGACCCCGATCCCGGAGGGGCACGTGTGGGCGCGCCAGGTCGTGTCCGTGCGGCGAGGGAACGGGCGGCGCAAGCACCTCGTGCCCGTGATCGGCGTCGAGAACCGCTCCGAGGGCCGGTACGGCGCCGGCGAGACGCCAGCGTTGTGCGGCAGCTCGACGTGGCACTGGTCGGACAAGTGGTGGGACGTCAACGACTACCCCGAGTGCGTCCGCTGCCAGCGCGCCGCGCGAGCGCTACCGAGCATCGCCAGCACGCCGGGCACCGATGGTGCGCCAGCGGTCGTCACCGTCGAGTTGCCTCCGTTCACCGAGGAGGGGCAGCGATGAGCGCCCGCCTGAACTTCGGCCGCGCCCGGAAGGCCGCGCGCTGGCGGATCGCCCGCCTCCTCGACCGGCTGCCCGGCCAGTGCTGGGCGGAGCTGGCCACGTGGGCCGTGGGCTTCAGCGACCGGCGTGTCCCCTGGGCACGGATCGACCGCATGTGCCGAACCGACGTCGCGAACTGCGGCGCCTGCTATTGCGGGAAGCTCCGCGACCGCTCCGCGGACGGTGGTGGCGAGTGAATGCGCCGGCCGCTCACCTACCCGGAGCACTTCGCCTACACCTTCCTCGCCGCGCTCACCGTGCTCGCCGCCCTCGCCTGGCTCTGCAACGGCGCAGCCACCTGACCGGAACCCGGAGGCCCGCGTGAAGACCGCGACCGACCTCTTCGGGGGGGCCGGAGGCTCGTCGGAAGGGCTGCGCCGCGCCGGCTGGCACGTCGCCATCGCCGCGAACCACTGGCCAACCGCGGTCGCCACCCACCAGCTCAACGACCCCGACACCGAGCACCGCATCAAAGACCTGTCCGAGGTGGACTGGCGCACCTTCCCCAGCACCGACCTGCTGTGGGCGTCCCCGTCGTGCGTGTGGCACGCCCGCTCCGGAGGCCGGAAGCGTCCGCCTGCCGAGGTGGAGCGGCTGCGCGCCGACGCCGGCGCGATCGACCGGGCTACCGCGTTCGCCGTGATCGAGGCCGCCGAAGTCCACCACTACCCGGCGATCCTCGTGGAGAACGTCGTCGAGTTCCTCGACTGGACGCTGTTCCCGTGGTGGCTCGACGGGCTCCGAGCCCTCGGCTACCAGACGGAAACCCTGGTGCTGGACGCGAAGAACTTCGGCCACGCCCAGAACCGCAAGCGGCTGTTCGTCGCCGCCACCCGCGGCCTCGACGTCGACCTCACCGCGCCCTCCATGCCTGCGGTGACTGCTGCGGACATCCTCGACCCCGACCCCGGCAAGGAGGTCGCCCGCCGCCTGTACGTCTCCGACCAGATCGACCAGATCGACACCGAAGGCGTGCCGCACCTCGTCACCTACCGGCGCCACGCCCGCCCCCGCCGCGCTGACCGCCACCAGCTCGCCACCATCACCGCCGGCGGGAACCACCATGCGGTCGCCACCATCGTCGACGGCCGCCCCCACCACCGCATGCTCACCAACCGCGAGTGCGCCCGCGCCCAAGGCTTCGACGACGACTACGAGTTCGTCGGCACCGCGGCCGAGGTGAAGCGGCAGATCGGCAACGCGGTGCCGGTCGGCATCGCCCACTGGCTCGGCAGCCGCGTAGCCGCCGCCCTCGGAACCCAGCAACTCCCGCTCTTCGCCGCCTGACCCTTCGCCCAACCCCACCCCTGGAGAACCCCGAGGAGACCCGATGACCACCCACGACGAACAGCGCGAAGACCAGGCCCTCGGCTACGACTGGCAGATCCGTTCGGAGATGGCCGAACTCCGTGACCACTTCGAACTCCCCGAGAGCATGTCCGCCGCCGACATCGTGCTGCAGCTCAAGCTGATGGCCGAGCACGGCTGGCGTAAGCAGGGGGCCGCAGACCCGGACGTGATCGGACGTGCTGCACACGTCCTGCACGAGTCGGGTTGCGAAGACGACTGCCCCGGCCACTGCGTCGAGGACGCCCACAAGCTCGCCAGCGCGGGTGTCCTCGCCGGGCAGGGGGCTGCAGACGACGACACCACCCGACTCCGCGCCGAGAACGAGCAGCTGCGGTGGCTCCACGCCGAGGCGAGCTGGTACCGCGAGGAGATGGCGCGCGCGGGCTCGCTCCTCCTCATCGCCCAACGAGACGGCCTCGCTGACGAGCTGGGCATGTCGAGGAACCTGCCGATGGGCTCCCTCCTCGCCCGGGTGAAGCATCTGCGCGAGTACGCCGAAACCACCCGGGTCTCCCAGCCACAGCCCGAACCCGAGCCGCTGGAGTACGGCGCGCGCTGGCGCGGGACCGAGCACTGGTTCGCCACCGAGGACGAGCGCGCCCGCTACGTGCGGAGGCTCGCGCCGGACCTGTTCGTCGAGACCCTGACCCGCCCCGCCGAGGTGTCCCGGCCACAGGAAGCCCGCGAGCGCCCCGATTACCCGGGGATCTCCGCATGACGCCGCGCCACCGCGTCGCCGGCCCGGTCGCCGCCGCGATCCGGGCCGTGCGGGCGCTCGTCGACGCCGTGCGCGTCGACCCCCAGTCCGGCCTGTCCTGGCGGGCGCTCCGGCAGCTCGAGCAGCGCCGCGCCACCGCCGACTACCAGCAGGCGATCGAAGACGCCATTCGCGCCGAGGAACGGAGACGATCACGATGGCTGTGACCCATCCACCCCAGTCGGTGATCCCGATGGGCGGTGTCGAGTGTGGACGGTGCGGCCAGCCCGCTCTGGAAGTCCAGGTGTTTCCGAAGCAGCGCTTCGTCATCCACCTGGACCCGCGCGTCACGCCGTGCCCAGTGCCGAACCCGGAGGTGCGCTCTGGTGCATGAGCTACAGCGGAACCGCGACAGGTCCGGGCGCGTCAAGCTGATCGCAGATGACGAGCAGACGCGATGGAGCGGGCAGCTCTTCGGCCGTGATGATGTAGAACTCGTGTCCGTCTCGGATCGGCAGGTCGATCCCGTCGGGGCCCTCGCGAACTTGATCCGGCTCCACTCCGGCGAGGTCGAACCGGACCCCCGTGGCGTCCATCTCGCCTACGTTGAGCAGCCGATAGAGGTCGCCGTCGACGCGGTGGATGGCGAACTCAGGTCGTTTCGCCGCCTCCGCCTGCTTCGCCTCCCGCCTCCGATCGAGCCGCGTCGAGAGTCGACCGAGGAAGAAGGTGATGATCGCCGGTCCGCCGATCTTTGCTGCTTCGAGCCAGGCACTCACACGGGCAGTATCGCCAACACACTTCGCGGCGCTACTCCCGAACGCCAGGAGCCGCGCCGATGACCGCGACGACGCTCCGGTTCGAGATCGACGTGCCGATGATGCGGCGCCGCGTCGGCGGCCCGCTCGAACCCCCGCTGTCCGAGAACGACCGCTGGCACTACACCCAGCGCGCCCAGCGCACGCAGGTGATCCGGCTCGGCGTCCGCGACGCTGCACGCAAGGCCGGCATCCCGACCGGCCGCCACCTCACCGTCACCCTGCACTACCAGCCGGGCGACAACCGGCGCCGCGACGCCGACAACCTCGTGCCGACGCTCAAGGCCGCGTGCGACGCGCTCGCCCGCGGCCGGAACCGCCGCTGGATCGGGCTGGAACTCGTCCCGGACGACACCCCGCAGCACATGGACAAGCGGATGCCCGTCATCCACCCCGGCCCCGGCGAGCGGCGGCTGTGGCTTGAAATCGAGGTGACCCCGTGATCGCTCTCCGGGCGCTCGCGCTCGTCACCGCCACCGCGGCCGCGTGCGCGCTGGCGGCCGCGCTGCTGCTGTTCGGGACGGCCGTCGCTGCGATCGCCGCGACCGGCGCCGCCCTCACCGGCTTCGTCCTCTGGATCATGCCGTGAGGCCCGGCGAGTACGGCTGGCGCCAGTTCGTCCGCGCCCACGGCGACATCGTCGGCTTCACCACCGACCCCGACCTCGAGCACCGCATCACCGGGCCCGTACCGCCCGGCACCGGCCTCGACAACGACCTCGTCCAGGCCGCCCACGCCACCGGCACACCCGTGTTCGCGGTCTACGACCTGCAGCCTGCGGACGGTGCGCCGTGATCCTCGAACGAACCGTCGACCCCGGCCTACTCGTCGCCGCGCTCGTCGCCGCCGCCGTGCTCGCGGTCCTCGCCGCGGCCGGCCTGATGCTGTGGAAGGACCGATGACCGCCGTCGCCGAACCGCCCCGCCTCCCCCGCGAGGTCCCCGACTGGCACGCGCAGGGGGCGTGCCAGATCTTCCCCGAGCTCGACTTCGTCGAAGCGAAGGGCGCGCACGCAGCGGCGTGCCGCGTCATCTGCGCTGCCTGCCCCGTCCGCATGCTGTGCGCTGAAGACGCGCTGCGCCGCGGTGAACCGTGGGGCATCTGGGGCGGCCTCGACCGCAAGGACCGCACCGTCCTGGCCCGCGAGTACGGGTTCCCCCGGCCAGCCGTCGTCCCGGAGCACGGCACGAACAGCCGGTACGCGAAGTGGGGCTGCACCTGCGCGGAATGCCGGGAGGCGCACACCATCTACGAACGGGAGCGCCGCGCCCGGGCCCGGCGGAAGGCCGAGCAGCGCGAGGTGTGGCAGCAGCCGATCGCGCTCGACACGCCAGTCAAGGTCGGGCACCGGTGGGTCGGCGCCGGCCAGTACGTCATCCCGTTTGCTGAAACAGCAGGGGATTTTTCCCCCAGGGGCTCGGTTTTTTTTGAAGCGGCATCGTCCCCAGCAACGCGGCTGCAGCGGCAGTCATCGCGGTCAGCAGCATAAACGCAACTGCAGCCAACGAGGCGCCAACCAGGCCTGCGGCAACCTGGAGCCCGGCGGAGCACGCCGCACAGATCGCCATCAGTGCCGTACGACCCGACGAACCGCGCCTCGCCATGCGCGCGAGGGTACTACGTGCTGGACGTGTGCGCGGTCTGCCGTTGCGGCTCGTCACGGCCCACTCGCTCTCTCCCATCGTCAGAAGGGCATGATCGGTGTCCTACGTCCCGGCGCCGCCCGACGCCGGGTGGACATCGGGAACGCCGGCCAGCCTGCACACCTCGGTCTATGCCCGAACGAGCCCGGATCGCTCGGCCGAGTCGCAGTCGCACTCCGCGAGCGCGAGGGCCAGCAGGACATGGTTCGCGTCAAGCCAGCGAGTGGCGACGGGCTCGGTGGGCTGCAGCGGTCGAAGCCGCGGGGTGTGCTCCATGCCTCGACGCTGGCACATGCGACACGGCAGCCGCCAGACCGTCCGTCGATCTGTGGATAACTTGGGGCGGTGGTCCTGTCCCGCGCCGGCACGGGACAGGACGTCATACCCTCGCGCCGACTACCTGGCCGTGGCGTAGGCCAGCACGAACCAGGGGTAGCTGTTCACCTCGCCCCACCGCTCGTCGAAGAGCTTTCGGGGCTCGAGGCCCAGCTCCTTGCAGCGCGCCGTGGCTTCGCGGCCATGACGCGCGACATCTGCGCCTACGGTCGAGAGTCCGCACTGACGACGGAACGCGAGCGCGGTCATCCAGGGTATATCATCGGGGGGTTGGGACATAATGGCCTCCATGGGCTTTCGTTCTCAACTATCTCGCGGGCCGGTACCCGCGAGTGATAGAGGTGGCCCAGGTTCACGCGCCTGGGCCACCTGTCGTTGACGGCCGTCACGGCGGTCGGGTTGCGATCTTGTGGCCGCGATCCCCTTCGCCGCGACCAAGGCTATCACCGATTCCGCGCTTTCGGAAACGGGACCTCGGGAGCGTTCGGTCGGCCACCTTGACGGAAGTCGGCGTACGGTGTTGTGTACTCATTCATACAGGTCAGAGCCTTGCATCGGTCTCGTCATGCTTGCAACCACGAGCAAAGGTGCGGCTTTAGTCGCGCATAGTTGCGCAGCGTCTTAAACTGTCGCAAATTGTCTCAAGCTGTCGCGCAAAGTCTTATTCTGACAGCTTCCGCAATACAAACCCCGCAAGTTTGCTACGTACATATCTTCCAGAGTTTATTCTCAGGAACTGCACTAGCTACGCCTCTACATAGATGAGACCCACCAGGTGCACCTCCACATAGATGAGACCCACCAGCTGTTCACTTGATCGTGACATCGACGTGCGATGCGCGGAAGCGGCATCGAAGATGAGCACATGACCCTGCCCGCTCCGGTCGCGCCGATGCTCGCGACGCCCGGCCAGCCACCCGCGGGTCCCGGATGGGCGTTCGAGTGGAAGTGGGATGGCGTGCGCGCCATGGTGGCGGTGGACACCGGCGGGGTCGTAGCACGGTCCCGCAACCTGCGCGACATCACCAGCTCCTACCCGGAGTTGCGCGTGCTGCCTGAGCTGGTGGACCGGCCGCTCTTGCTGGACGGCGAGCTGGTCACGCTCGACGATCGGGGCCGACCAGACTTCGGCCGGCTCCAGTCCCGGATGCATGTCGCTCGGCCGCGGCCCGAGCTGCTGGAGTCCCACCCGGTCGCGTTCTTCGTGTTCGACCTGCTGCACGACAGCGGCCGGGACCTGACCCGCGAGCCGTACGAGGACCGCCGCGGGCAGCTCGCCGAACTCGCCCTCGACGCCCCGCCCACGATCCGGGTGCCGGACCACTACCTAGGCGACGAGGTGACTGGACCGGATCTGCTGGAGATCGCGTCGCAGAGCGGACTGGAGGGGATCGTGGCGAAGCGCGTCAGCTCGCCGTACGCGCCCGGCCGTCGCTCGCGGGACTGGATTAAGACGCCTCTGCGACAGACGCAGGAGGTGATCATCGGCGGTTGGGTGCCTGGCGAGGGCCGCCGTGCCGGCACGCTCGGCGCGCTGCTGCTCGGCGTGCAGGATGACCAGGGGCAGCTGGTGTACGTCGGCCACGTGGGCACGGGGTTCACGGACCAGGTGCTCGGCGAGATGCGAGACCGCCTCGCGCCGCTCGCCCGCCAGGTGAGCCCATTCGAGGTTCCGGTGCCGCGCGAATTCGCCCGGCGCGCTCGCTGGGTGGAACCCGTGCTGGTCGGCGAGGTCGAGCACCGGCAGTGGACGGGAGACAACCGGCTGCGCCATCCGTCTTGGCGCGGGCTTCGTCCGGACCGTGACCCGGCCGAGATCCGACGCGCGGGGTGACGGGGTCCTCGGCGCCTTGCTGTTGAAGCGCCGAGGACGAGTGATCATGTACCCCCCCGAGCTGGCGACCAACACCCCCGTTGCGATCATCGAACACCTGTTCTACCGTCGCGGTGGCGCCGGTTCGGGAGGGGGAAGCTCCCGAACCGGCGCAGTCGCACAGGAGGGCAGCAGGAGGGCAGCGCGGATGGCGTCGATCACGACGATGAACGCGAGGCACCGGCGAACCGGCGAGATGCGCTACTTCGAGAACGAAGACCACGCGCGCCGCGTGCTCGGCGACGACATCCTGACCTGGGAACTCATCCCGTGGCACGGATGGCAGTGGGGCGGGCCCGCCGAACTCCTCCCAGACGACCAAGGCCGCCTGCCCGGCACACCCGGCCACAACCCCGACTACCGCCGCCGATCACCGAAGAAGGTCGCCCGCCGCACCCACGGCTAACGCCAGCCTGTGCGTGACACGACCCGCGCACGCTGCGGACGTGCCCACCATCCCCGAAGACCAGCGCGCCGCGATCATCGAAGCGATGCTCGCCGACGACGGCCCGCCCTCACACCGGGCGCTCGCCGAGCAGTTCGGCGTGTCGAAGGGCACGATCTACAACGTCGCCCGCGACGCTGGCCTGTCGCACCTCTGGGAGGACCGCACCGCCCGCACCGAGGCCGCCAACGCCAGCAACGCCGCCCGCGTCGCCGAGCATCGCCAGGCCCTCGAACTCGAATCGCTCGAGGCCGCACGGGAGATCCTGGCCCGCCGGTTCGACTCACACTCCGTCGTCGTGAAGACCATGATCGGCGCCGAGGTCGAAGAGGTCGACAACGGCCCGGAGGACTGGCGCAACATCGGCCAGGCCGTCTCCAACCTCACCACCTCAGCCACCCAACTCGCCCGCCTCGAATCCGACCTCGCCGGCGCCGGGCAGGCATCCGGCATCCTCGACGACATCGAAGCCGGGCTGCGCGAGGCCCGCCTGCGCAGGGAGGCCGCCAGCCGGGCGGGCGAGGAGTGACCGGTCCCGGGCTGTCGATCAAGCAGCAGGACAGCATCCTCGACGCCGACCGCCGGCTGAACATCTGGCACGGCAGCATCCGGTCCGGCAAGACGATCGCCTCGATCCTGCGGTGGCTGCTGTACGTGCGCAACGCTCCGCCCGGCCCGCTCGCCGTGCTCGGCAAGACCAAAGACACCATCGCCCGCAACGTCCTCGACGTCATCGCCTCGATGCACCCCGCCGCGATCACCTACACCCGCGGCGCGAACGTCTGCCGCATCCTCGGCCGGCAGGTCGAGGTGATCGGCGCCAACGACGCGAAAGCCGAGTCGAAGATCCGCGGCCTCACCCTCGCCGGCGCCTACGTCGACGAGGCCACCCTGTTCCCGGAGGCGTTCTGGTCGCAGACCCTCGGCCGCCTGTCGGTGCCGGGGGCGAAGCTGTTCGCCACCACGAACCCGGACAACCCGGCGCACTGGCTGAAGAAGAAGTTCCTCGACCGGGCCGCCGAGCTGGACCTGTTCGCGGTGCACTTCCAGCTCGACGACAACCCGTCTCTCGATCCCGCCTACGTTGCGAGCCTCAAGGCCGAGTACACCGGGCTCTGGTACAAGCGGTTCATCAACGGCCTGTGGGTCGCAGCCGAGGGCGCGATCTACGACATGCTCGACGAGGACTTCCACACCGCGCCCGCGCCGGACCCGAAGCGGTGGCAGCGGGCATGGATCGCCGCGGACTACGGCACCTCGAACCCGACGCACGCCGTGCTGCTCGTCCTCGCTGACGACCGGCTCCACGCGGTTGCCGAGTGGGTGCACGACGGCCGCGCCAAGGGCCAGCTCACGGACGCCGCGATCTCGCAGCGCCTCACCGCGTGGGCCGGGCCGCTCGTCTACGACCGCGACATCCCCACCCTCGCCGTGCTCGACCCCTCGGCCGCGTCGCTGCGAACCCAGATGCGCGCCGACGGCTGGCCCGGGCTCCGCTCGGCGGACAACCGGGTCGACGTCGGCATTCGCAACACCGCGTCGCTGCTGGCCGGCGGTCGGCTGGTGATCGATCGGGAACGCTGCCCGGTGCTGTGGGACCAGCTGTGCGGCTACGTGTGGGACGAGGCCGCGCTACAGCGCGGCGAAGAACGCCCGGTCAAGGCGGACGACCACGGCCCCGACGCGCTCCGGTACGGGGTGATGGCTTCAGCGCCGGTATGGCGAGGGTGGCTGCCCGACCTCGCGGCCGACGACGAGTTCGCGGCCGCGGCCTAACCCCAGCATGTCGAGCCGCCCGGGTGAAGCTCGGAGTACCGCTTAATGGCCGTGCAGTTGCCGAGGTAGGCGGAGTAGTCGTCGAGCGTGCCCAGCACGCCGTCCGGTGGCGGTTCCGCGTAGACGCCGGGGGCAAGCATGACCATCCGGTCACCTTCGACCCACTGCGTGTACCGGTGGTCGACCTGGCTCTTCGGCACGAACTTCGGGTACTCCGAGCGCGGCGTGGTGGTCGTACTGCTGGGCCGCACCGACGAACTGGTCGTCGTCGTGGTGCTGGTGGTGGTCGGCACGGGGGCTGCCGTGGTCGACGGCCGCATGACCGCTTGAGTCGGCGGCGAGGCGGCCGCCGGCTCATCGTGACCGGAAGTGAAGAGCGCGATGCCGCCCCCGATCACCGCACCCGCCACGATTACGCCGATGCCGAAGATGGCAATCTCGCGCCGGCTGAGTTTCATCGGGTCCCCCTGTTGCCTCGTCTCGATCGGGTATGTCGCGTTCGGCCGCTTTCCGTTACCGCGTGACACCGTGCGGCGACGCTCGCGCGGTGCTGATTCGCCCGGATTCCCAGTGGCCGCCGCCCGGTGCGGCGAAGATGCGGAAGCGCTGGCCGTCGTGGCGTGCCTGGTGGTCCGGCGACTTCGACGAGCTGCGGAAGCACGCGCCCGCGACCGCGCCGAACGGGTACTGGGCGAAGCGGGACCGGCACCCCGAGGACCGGCAGGTGCATCTGCCGCTGGCGGCGGACATCGCCCGCACCTCGGCCGAGCTGGTGTTCGGCGACACCCAGGCGCTCGACTTCGGCCCGCTGCAGGACTCGTGGGAGGAGCTGGCGCAGGACATCGGGTGGACGAACTCCCTGCTTGAAGCCGGGGAAGTCGACGCCGCGCTCGGCGGGGTGTTCCTGCGGCCGGCGTGGGACAAGGCTGTCGCGAACCATCCGTTGCTGACCGCGGTCCCCGTCGACGAGGCGCTGCCCGAGTTCCGGTTCGGGATGCTGTGGCAGGTCACGTTCGTGACCGAGCTGGGCGAGCGGGATGGGTTCTGGTGGCGGTGGCTGGAGCACCATGAGCGCGGCCAGATCCGGCACGAGCTGTGGAAGGGCACCGCGACGAACATCGGCCGCGCCGTGGCGCTGGCCGACCAGCCCGAGACAGCGCCGCTCGCCGCGGGCGAGGATGGCGGGCTCATCGACACCACCCCGATCCGGCCGGACGGGGGCCTGCTCGTCGACTACATCCCGAACGACCTGCCGCAGCCGCTCGACCGGCTCCCGTTCGGCCGGTCCGACCTGCAGGGCATCGAGTCGGCGCTCGACATGCTCGACACGACGTGGGACTCGTGGATGCGGGACCTCGACCTCGGCAAGGGCCGGGTCATCGTGTCCTCCGAGATGCTGGACGGCATCGCGCCGGCGCCGCGGTCGACCGGGCATGTGCAGACCGCGACCGACCGGTTCTTCGGTCGCCTCCGCCGCGGCACCCCGACGAAGGTGTTCGACGAGGACGCCAAGGTGTTCACCCCGCTGCCGGGCCTGCCGCCGGACGACGGCGGGAAGGTCACGCCGATCACGCACGTGCAGTTCCAGTTGCGGGTGCAGGAGCACGCCGACACCGCGATGGCGCTGGTCGAGCAGATCGTGTCGCGGGCCGGATACGCGCCGCAGACGTTCGGCCAGGACGTCGACGGGCAGATCTCCGGCACCTCGCGCCGGCTGCGGGAGCGGCGCACGTACACCACGCGGAACCGGAAGCGCCGGTACGCGCGCAGCGCGATCGAGCGGACCGCCGAGACGCTGATGCTGATCGCCGCGACCGACTTCGGCGGAGAGCGGCCGACCGAGCGGCCGAAGCTGGACTGGCGCGACACCGACCAGTCCGATCCGAAGGAGACCGCGGAGACGATCAACACCCTCCGCATGGCCGAGGCGATGTCGACCGAGATCGCCGTGCGCATGGCTCACCCCGACTGGGACGACACCCAGGTCAAGGAAGAGGTCGGCCGCATCAAGGCCGAGCGCGCGACCGCCCCGGCGCCGAGCGGATTCGAGACCCCCGACCAGCTTGACGACGAGGAGCCGCAGGCGTGAGGTACTTCTACGACACCGAGTTCCTCGAAGACGGCCGCACGATCGAGCTGATCTCGATCGGCATCGTCTGCGAGGACGGCCGCGAGTACTACGCGGTGAACCGCGACTTCCGATGGAAGCGCATCGCGGGCCGCCGCTGGTGGGCGCCGTGGCGGATCGTGACCCGGAACCAGTGGCTCGCGGACAACGTCGTCCCGTCTCTGCCTCGCCTGCACGGCGACGCGATCCTCCACTGCGCTGGGCGGGGGCCGCTCGGACGGCTGGACTGGCAGGCTCCAGAGATGCGGCGACGGGCCGCCATCGCCCTGCAGGTCCGTGACTTCCTGCTCGCAGGAGGCGACGAGCCCGAGCTGTGGGCCTACTACGGCGCCTACGACCACGTCGCCCTCTGCCAGCTCTTCGGCACGATGATGCAGCTCCCGGACGGCATGCCCATGTTCACCCACGAGCTGATGCAGCTGTGGGAGCAGGCCGGGCGCCCGGAGAAGCCCTCGCAGCAGGACGAGCACAACGCCCTCGCCGACGCCCGCTGGAACCGGGCGCTCTACGAGACCTGTCGTGACTGAGCCGGGCCCGGCGACGGGCGCGGCGGTCGCGGCCCTGATGGGCGTGAACCCGGCCGACGCCGCCGCGGTCCTCAAGACGCTGCTCGACGTGTGGGACCTCGCCGCAGAGCGCATGATCGAAGCCGTTGCCCGCCGGCTCGCCCGCGGCATCACCGAGGACGGCTGGGCCGAGCGGAAGGGCCGCGAAGTGCTCGCGGTGCGGGACGAGCTGCTGGCGATCGTGCAGCGCCTCGACACCGACACCCCGGGCATGGCGCGCCGCGCCCTGGAAGAGGCGTACGACCTCGGGCGCCGGGCGGCGACCACGCTCGACGTGTCGTCGATCCGGACTCGCACGGACGAGGTGCTGACGCTCGCGCAACGCTACGTCGGACAGCTCCGCGGCACGTTCGTGCCCGTGCTGCGCGCCGAGCTGGACCTGTACCAGCGGGCCGTGGTCGAGACCGAGCTTCTGATGCAGACCGGCACGATGGTCCGCCGCGAAGCGGTCGCCCAGGTCGTCGACCGGCTCCAAGCCCAGGGCCGGGACCGGTTCCTCGACGACCAGGGACGCCGCTGGCACCTCGACACCTACGCCCGCATGGCCGGCCGGACCGTCGCCGGGCACGCCGCGGTGCAAGGCCAACTCGATCGCATGGTCGTTGAGGGCCGGGACCTGGTCGTCATCTCCGACTCGCCGCGCGAGTGCCCGATGTGCCGGCCGTGGGAAGGGAAGCTGCTGTCGATCTCCGGCGGCCGGGTCGGCGAGCGCGTCGACGGTCACCGGGTGGTGGCGCCGCTTGCCGAGGCGCGGGCGGCCGGGCTGTGGCATCCGAACTGCACGCACCGCGCCGACCCCTACGCGGCCGGGCTCACCCGGGTCCCGAAGGCGGACGCGAATCCTGAGGGCTACGAGCAGCAGCAGAAGCTGCGGCAGCTCGAGCGGCGGGCCCGCGAGCTGAAACGCAGACTGACCGCGGCCGAGCAGTTCGGGCGCGACAACGCCACCGCCCGGAAGCTGCGCAAGGAGATCCGGGACAACTCAGCCGCGATCAAGGCGCACACCGAGTCCACCGGGCAGCTACGCCGCCGCGACCGCGAACGCCCCGTCGACGACACCCGGCCGCCCGAGCCGCCGCGCGACCGCGACGAGCCACCCGCGCCACCTCCGCCCCCGCCCGAGCCCGAGCGGGATGAGCCTCGCCGCCCGCTGATCGACGACCTGATTCCGCGCGAGTCCCCGGACGACGCCGAGCGCGACCGCATCCGCGAAGACGTCTACTCGGTGTTCGAGGACCAGGAGTTCGGCGACTTCCTCGTCGACATCAACGAGGTCCGCTTCAGCACCAACAAGCTGATCATCGGCGGGAACATTCACCACACCGACGGCATGCAAGCCGGGTACGTGGTGCGCGGCTTCTACCGCGAGGACGACGGCACGCTGTGGGTCGATCACAACTACCTTGAGCTGGAGCCGGAGTACCAGGGCCAGGGCTTCGCGACAGCGTTCAACGGGTTCCTCTACGACTGGTACCGCGAGTCCGGCGTCGAGTACGTCGAGGTCCACGCGGACATCGACGTCGGCGGCTACACCTGGGCGCGGCAAGGTTTCGACTTCGCGGACGCGGAGGCCGCCGAAACCATCATTGACCTGCTCGAATACGAGCTGCGCGACCTCCACCGGTCGATGGACGACATCACGGTCCAGCTCGGCGAACACGTCGACGGCCCGCGCCGCCAGCAGCTTGAGCAACTGCGCGACCGCGCGCGCCATGAAATCGCCGCGGCGGAAGCTATCCTGGACCGGGCGTACACCTACCCGTTCGGCAGCGATGAGTACCCGACCGCCTACGAGATCAGCCAGGCTGGCCGCACGGACGGGTCGGACGACTGGATCGGCAAACGGGCGATGCTCGGCTCGGACTGGCAGGGAAGGCGGTGGTTGTGATGGCTCGCGACGGCCGTGCTGTGCCCCCGTCGCCGGAGAAGCGGCGCCGGCTGAACGAGCTGGCCGACTGGCATCAGGAGTGGGCGCGCCGCAACCTCGACCGGGCCGAGTTCGATCGCGGACGGGCGCGGGCGAAGTCGCCGTCGGACTACAACCTGCATTACCTGGATGTGAACCCGTCGGCCGACGCCGAGGACGAGTTCCAGGCGCGGGCTCGCGAGATCATGGGCCTCGGCCCGGACGGTTCTCGGCGCGAGGCGTAACACTCGGCGCTGACGATCGGCGGGTGAAGACGAAGACCTGCGCCCTGATCGCCGCCGTCGCCGCGACCGCCGCCGTGCTGACCGCCTGCAAGGTGAGCGGCACCGTCGAGTGCTCGCCGGACGACCAGTCCTGCCGAATCGACGTGACGCGGGTGACCGCCCCGCCGACGACCTCGACATCCCGCTCGAGCACCAAACCACCCGGTACGACGATGCCGCCCGAGGCGACGACCAGTGCACAGCCGACCAGCACGAGCAACCCGCCGACCACGCTGGCACCGCCTTCGACGTACCCATCACCCAGCAGCACGGCCTCGAGCTCTCCGTCGGAGCCGAGCGCATCCCCGACGCCGACGAGCTGATGGGGTGACACGGCGCTCGCACCGTGGGCGCCGTGACTGATTCCACCACCACTCCGGCCGGTTCCACCAGCACCGGCGCGACCACCGACGACAAGCAGAACGTCCAGCAGCCCCCGGCCGGCGGCGACGGGCAGCAGCAGCCGCCCGCGGGCCAGCAGCCCACCGCCGGCACGGGCCAGCAGCCCGCCGACGGCCAGCACGGCGATGGCGGCAAGACGTTCACCCAGGCCGACCTGGACCGGATCATCTCCGACCGGCTGGGCAAGGCCGAGCAGTCCTGGCAGCAGAAGCAGGCCGACCAGAACAAGAAGATCGCCCAGGCACTCGGGCTCGCCCCGGACGAGGAGGTCGACCCGGCGAAGGCGCTCGAGCAGGCGCAGACCACCGCGACTCAGGCGCAGGAGCGCGCGGACCGAGCCGAGGCGAAGGTGCTCGCCGCCGCCGCCGGGATCAACCCGAAGCGGGTCGACGCGTTCGTGAAGCTGTGCGAGATCTCGGGCGCGCTCAAGGGGGTGGACCGCTCGGACGAGAAGGCGGTCGCCGCCGCGATCAAGGGCGCCGTCGAGAAGGGCGTCGAGGAGTACCCGGAGTTCAAGGGCGGCACGCTGCCGAACGCCTCCGGCGGGGACCGCTCGGGCGGCCAGCAGCAGACGGTCACGCTGGAGCAGTTCAAGGCGATGGACGTCGACGAGCGCACGAAGCTGTACAGGGAGAACGAGGGCCTGTACAAGCAGCTCGCCGCCGAGGCGAAGAAGTGACGCGCGGCCGGGCGGTGACACCGTCCGGCCACCTTCACATCCGGAGGGATTCCCCGGCTACTCCACCGGGCGCCGACGGGCGGTAAACGGGACGGGGCGCGCAAGCGCAGGAGGAGCAGTACCCGAGCACTCCCTCGGGCGCAGACGAGCGAATCGTCCGTCCGAAGGAGATTCCCCGTGGCGCAGACCACGAGTGCCGACCTCGAACCGATCATCCCCGAGGTCTGGGCCGACATGCTCGAAGCTGACATCCCCAACGCGATCCGGTTCGCGCCGCTCGCGAACGTCGACACCCGACTCGAAGGCCAGCCCGGCGACCGCATCAAGTACCCGTGGTGGCAGTACATCGGCGACGCGGCCGACATCGCGGAGACCGACGTCATCGTGCCGACCAAGATGGACACCGACGAAGAGTCGATGACCATCAAGGAAGCCGCGAAGGGCGTCGAGCTCACCGACCGCGCGCGGCTCTACCCGGTCGGCAACCCCGAGCGCGAGGCGCGCCGCCAGCTCACCCAGGGCGTCGCGCAGAAGATCGACAACGACCTCGTGACCGTCGCCGCCTCGCCCGGAAACGGGCTCGTCACGGTCGGCGGCGCCACCCCAGTCCCGTTCACCGTCGACAACATGCTCGACGGCATCGCCGCGTTCGGCGAGCTGGACGAGGGCGAGTGGTCCGACGCCTTCGCCGGCGTCGTGATCTCGCCGAAGGAGCAGATCGAGGTCATGAAGGACGAGCGCGTCCAGACCGGCGACAAGGCCGGCGCGAACGCCACGCTCTTCAACGGCGCGATCGGCTCCCTCTGGGGCGTGCCGATCCTCGTGTCGAACCGGGTCGCCACGACCGGCGCGCTGCTCATCCGCCGGAACAGCCTGATCCTGGCGTACAAGCGGCGCCCGATCGTCGAGACCGACCGCGATATCCTCGCCCGCTCGAACGTGATCACGACCAACGTGCACTACGGCGTGTTCCGTCCGAACCGGCGCAAGGGCGTCGCCAAGTTCGCCCCGCAGGCCTGACGCCGATGCTGTACCGACGGCACACGCAGGCCCGCCAGGTCGAGGCATCGAAGCGCGGCCCGGAGATGGACGACGGCAACGTCGGCTACGCCGAGACCACGCAGGGCCTCACCCCGCAGGGCGCGCAGGACAACGAGCAGGACCCGGACGGCGGTAAGCCGGCCGAGGATCCGCGGTCGAAGCCCGAGCTGCAGGAGGCGCTGAAAGCCCTCGGCAAGCCGGTCTCCGGCAACAAGGACGAGCTGGTCGAGCGGCTGGCCGAGGCCGAGCAGGAGCAGGCCGAGCTGCAGGCGCAGGCCCGCGAGCTGGAGCTTGACGACTCCGGCACGGCCGAGGAGCTGCGCGCGCGGATCGACGCGAAGCTCGCCGAGTAGGGAGCCGGGAACCCCCGGGCGTGAGGTCCGTGGTGGTGGATCGCCTGGGGAAGGTGGTCACGCACCGGGGGTTCCCACCCTGTCATCATGGAGACGGAGGAAGACGCATGCCGTGGTTAGCGCAGCGCGTGGGCGGTCACCCGCACTACGCCTCTGCCGGGTCCGGCCTGGAAGCCGTGTACCGGCGGCTCGGCTACGTCGACGTGCCCGCGCCGGGTGCCGACGAGCAGGACGAGCCCGCCGACACCGTCGAGCCGGACGACGCCGCTGACACTGCTGTCTCCTCCTCGCGCGACAGAGAATGACCGTTGGACCTGAGCGACCTCGGCCCCCTGCCCACCTACGGCGGCGCCGGGATTCTGCTGGTGATCATCGCCGTCCTGACCCGGCTGTGGCTGACCGGTGAGAAGCGCCATGCCGACGAGATCAACCGCATGCGGGAGGCGCACGCCGCCGAGTTCGCCCGCATCAATGACGCGCACGATGCCGAACTGGCCGAGGTGAAGGCGGATGTCGCCGAACTCCGAGAGAAGTACGACGCCCTCGACAAACGCTTCGACGACGAGCGAGAACTCCGCCGCCGAACCGAGGACCAGCTCGCCGCCGCGCTCCGACAGATCAGGCCGCCTGATGCGTAGGACGACAATCCTTGCTCTCATCATCTCCGTGCTCGCGCTCGCGGCGGCCGGCTGGGTGGTGTGGGCGCAGGTCGCGACCACGACGGACAAGGCGGCTGTCGAGGAGCAGGCGCAGTCCCTCGCTGACCGGGTCGCGGAGGCGTGCGCGAAGGGCGGCCAGGCGGCGGCCGAGTTGGGCCGCGCGTGCCAGCAGGCCGCTGAGGTGAAGCCCGGCCCGGACACCGCCGCGCCCGCCCCGACCGTCGACCCGGCCACCGTGCGGCAGGCCGCCCGCGCCGCGGTGCTCGACTACTGCGGCCAGCCGTCCGCCCCGTGCCGCGGTCCTGACGGTTCCACCCCGAACGTCGACGCCATCGTCGCGCAGGTGCTCACCCGCATCCCGGTCCCGAAGGATGGCACGGACGGCAAGGACGGTGACGACGCGCCGCCGCTGTCCGATGATCAGGTGTTCGCGCAGGTCGCCGCGTTCTGCAGTCAGCCGAGCGAACCCTGCCGCGGCCCGGCCGGCGCGAACGGCACGAACGGCGTCGACGGCAAGGACGGGCCGACGTGCCCGGAGGGCTACGAGCTGGGCGACGCGCTGATCACCGCGCCGAACGGCTCGACCTACCAGGGCAAGGCATGCATCGACCCAGGGACGTCGCAGCCGCCGACCGAGCCCACGCCGCCAGCCAAGCCGACTAGGTGACAGCGGGCCCGCAACGTAGCGGGCATGGCGGTCATCACGTTCGGGCTCGACCAGAGCCACCACCAGGACCGGCGGGTCAACCTGTCCCAGGCGCGACGCGATGGCGTCGAGTTCTGCATCCACAAGGCCGGCCAGGGCGGGTTCATGGTCGACGACGACTTCGCCTACAACCTGGCGATCGCCGAGAACGTCGGCATGCTCAACGCGGCCTACTGGTTCATCGACTCCCGTTCCACGGCGCAGCAACACATCGACCTGATCGTCAAGACCGTACCCAAGCGGGTGCCCATCATTCCGGACGTGGAGTCCATTAAGGACAACCAGGGGAGGATCGTCTCGGCGCCGTCGCTGGAGCTGACGTGGGCCGTCATCAACGGCCTCCGCCGGCTCGGCTACGTCGTGCCGATCATCTACCTGCCGAAGTGGTACTGGCAGACGTGGGGCTCGCCGTCACTGGTCGGCCTGCCGCCGCTGTGGTCCAGCCGCTACCCGGATATGCAGGTGGGCACGCTCGCCGAGGAGTGGGCCGACGTCCCGGCGCACTACTGGGACGGCTACGGCGGGCTCGGCGTCGCCATCCTGCAGTTCACCAGCAGCGGCCGGGTCGCCGGCTACCAGCCGCTGGACCTCAACGCGTTCCGGGGCTCCCGGGACGACCTCGCCCGACTGCTCGGGCTCGGAGGCGGCGCGAGCGTCGTGCCGTCAGCAACCCCTGTGGAGGATGACGTGCAGAAGGATCTGCCCGCTGGCGAGCGCATGTTCGTCCGCCTGTTCATGGCGGGCAAGCCCCACTTCTTCTGGTGGGAGATCAACGACAGCAAGCCGGACGGCACCCCACACCAGGGCGAGATCCTGGACGTGGCGTACATCAAGCGGACCCCGCTCAACAGCGACAAGCCGGACTACGGCCGCGTCGGCGACCACGGCTACCCGGACCTGCGCGGCACCTTCCACAAGGACCGGCCCGGCCCGATCCAGATCGCCGACGACGTGGCCTTCATGCGCCTGATCGTGTCGTGCACCGGCGAATCCACGATGGGCGTCGGCTGATGCCGGGCCAACACCGCGCCTGGCCGAAGGAGAATCCCATGAGCGACAAGCTCACCTCGATCATCCGTACCGTCGTCCCCGGCGCGTGGGCCACGCTGGTCGCCTGGCTCGTGTCGCTCGGCCTGCCGGCCTTCGTGACCGACTGGCTGACCGGGCTCGGCGGCAAAGTCACCAGCCTCGTCGCACTCGCGGCCGTGTACGCGTTCGTCCGCTGGGTCGAACCGCGGCTCCCGGCCTGGCTGACCACGCTGCTGCTCGGCTCGGCCAAGCCACCGACCTACGCGCCGCAGAACCCGGACGGCTCCGTCACCATCCCTCAGGACCCGAAGCCGCCGGCCGACGGTCTGCGGTTCGCGCCCGGCGAGACGTTCGAGTGAGCGGCCACACAGCGGCCGGGTACGTCCGGATCGACGACGTGCCCAGGCTCCGGGACGCGCTCGTCGACATCGACGCGCGACTCGACGCCCTCGAACACGCCGTCGCGTCGCTGGCCTCGGCGCTCGCCGAACGAGGAGTCATCACCGACGAGAGCACCGAGCAGAAGGACCCGTAACCGTCCCCGTCGCGCAGGTCGACATCGCCACCGCGGCCATCGACTCGGCCACCGGGTGGAAGTGGAAGGCGGGCAACACCGCCAACGGATGTCCCAGTGAGGAGATGACGAGATGATCTGGGCAACCCCCGACGAAGTGCGCACCTACCTCGACGTCGACCAGCTGCCGGACGGCTACCCGGACGACCAGTTGCAGCGCGACATCGACCGCGTCACCCGTCTGCTGGCGGCGAAGGTGGTGCGATTCCCCGCGCTCAACGAGCAGGACCGCCCCGAGGACCCCGAGGTGCGGGCACACGTGATCGCGGCCGTGGCCGAGCAGATCAAGCACGCCCGGAAGCTGGCCGCGGACCGCGCCGCGCTCGACGGCGCACTCGGCGGCATGGCCGACGTCCTCCGCGCCGGCGGGTCGATCTCGACGAAGACCCTGTCGGCGTCCGGCGCGTCCCGCTCCGGGTCGTCCGGCGCGTCGCAGCGGGCAATGGACGTCGAGAACCGGCTGTCGCTCGACACGATCGACGCGCTCGTGGCCGCCGGCATGCTCGGCGGGAGCGTGGCCGCATGGTGAGCCTGCTGTCCCTCGTCGGTACCCCGAACCCGGTGCTCATCCGCCCCAGCCTCGGCGACGGCGACGACGGCCCCGAGTACGGCCCGCCCGTCGCCGGGTACGCCCGGTGGGAGGACACCACCTCGCAGATCCAGACAGCCGACGGCCGTGTCGTCACGCTCACCGGCATCATCTACGCGCCGGCCGCGCTGGACCCGAAGGTCGGTGACCTGCTCGCGAAGGGCGGCGACGCGCCGGACTGGCGGCGAGTGGAGAAGGTCGACACGGCGACGTGGTTCGACGGCACGGTGCTGCATCACGAGGTGTCGGTGTCCTGATGGCCGACGACTTCGACGCGGCGCTCGACGCGTTCGACGACGCGATCCGCGCCGGGCTGGTGCGCGGGGTGCAGGAGGTCACCGAAGACCTCAAACGCGAGTCGCAGAACCTCGTGCCCTACGACCAGGGCGACCTGTCCCGCTCTGCCAAGACGTCGATGGACACCAGCGGACCGACCGTGCAGGGCGCGGTGTCCTACGACACCGCGTACGCGGTGCGGCAGCACGAGGAGACGACGTGGCGCCATCAGGACGGCCGGACCGCGAAATACCTCGCGACTCCGCTCCGGGCGAACTCGGGCCGCTACCAGGAGCACATCGCGCAGGCCATCCAAACCGAGACCGAGTAATTCTGTGGTCTGGATGCCGGTGTTACGAGACAGCCGGAATGGAACACGCTAAAGTCACAACTACGCCTCGTTCCTCTTCCTCGGGCAGCTGTCGAGGAAGAGGAAGGAGGTTAGGCGATGACGCGCAAGCGTAAGCCGCAGGAGATCCGGATAGCTGTGACCGTGCACGTGCACACCACAGCCACCCGGATCTTGGTGACTGTCGCACCGGTGTTTGCCCTGGTAGGAGCGCTGTACCGGCGATAGTTTCGTCACCGCCTGGGGCCGTCTCTACGGGCGGCTCCAGGCCCCACATCCTCAGCCTCACGCGGGCTTCCGTCATCTTCTCGCATGCAGTGCCAACATGACAACACGTCCGACATGTCAACATTTCCGGAATGACGACAGGTTCAACCTGCAACACGAACCATAGCGCAACATCCCGCGTTTTGAGAATTCTCAATTTTGGGGAATTCCCCTATTCCCGGACTAGCGGATTGCGGTTTGGTGACACGTGCAGACGACGCTCATGACGTGTTGGTGAAGGCGGCGGCTCTGCATGTGGCTTCGCTGGGCCATGCCCGCTACGGCGAGCTAGGCCCGACTTCCGCGCGCCGGGGCTTCGTCGTCGACATGCCGTCCACACCGGACGAAGCGGTGTGCGTCTACCCCAACCCCTCGTTCCCGCCCGACGACGACCTGTCCGGCTACGACAACCCCGAGCTGCAGATCGTCGTCCGGACCGCGAAGGACGCCGGGCACGAAGCAGGGTACGACGCTGCCGAAGCGATCCGGCGCGACCTGCGCGACACCGCGTCGGTCGTGTGGGCGGCAGGCACCGAGCACGAGCAGCACATCTTCTCGTGCGACGCCAACGAATCCGCGCCCGTGAACCTCGGGCCGGACGAGAACGGCCGGCCACGGTGGTCGGTGTCGTTTCAGGTCAAGACACTCCCGGAGGTATCACCGTGACCACACCCACCCAGCCGGCACCGCTGAAGAAGCGCGCGGTCCGGTTCCAGCGGCTGGAGATCAACACCGGCACCGAAGACACGCCGGTGTGGACCCCCGTTCGCGGCCTGACGACCGTCGAGCTGCAGGTCTCCCCCGAAGAGGTCGACGTCTCGGACTTCGACTCGGAGGGCTGGGCCGACTCGCTCACCACCTTCCGGTCGTGGAACGTCAACATCGAGGGCTGGGAGGGCTACACCGGTCCTGACGACGAGCCGATCGAGGACCCCGGCCAGGACGCGCTCAAGGCGAAGGGCCTGTCGACCGGCTCGGACGCCTACGTGGACGTGCGCATGTACCGCACGGACAACAACAAGGGCTACCAGGGGCGCGCGACGGCGAACTGGTCCGGCACCGGCGGCGGGGTGAAGGGCGTCACCCCGTTCAACTGCCCGCTGACCGGGTCGGGCGCCCTCACCCCCTACACCCACACCACCACCCCGTAACGGAGCGCCAGGACCGTGACCACCTTCCCCCAGCTCGACCACTTCGAAGCCGACACCAACGGCCAGACCGCGCGACTCACCATCCGCGGCACCACCTTCACCTTCGCCCGAGCCTCGGTGCCGATGGAACGCGGCATCCAGCTCATGCGGCTCAACGCCGAGTACCGCCGCGCCGCCAAGGCCCGCCGCGAGGGCCTGTCCTACACGCTCAAGGACGTCCCGTACGAGGGCGAGAGCGGGGACGACAGCACCATCGACGCCTACCTCGACCTGATCGGCGACCAGCGCCCAGTGCTCGCCGCGGCCGGGTTCAGTTTCGACGACATGCTGCACGTCGGCGAGGTGCTGTTCGCCTGGTTCACCACCGGCCCGGCCGGCGCCCAGCGGTTGTTCGACCTGTACTTCGGGGAGGCGACGGGCCGCCCCCCGGCCGACGCTTCGGCGTCGTCGAGTCCGCCGACGACATCCCCGACTTCATCGAGCCGGAAGAAGCCGGCCAGCTCGCGGGCGGCGGCTTCACGTGGTCGGAAATCCTCGCCGAGTGGGACCTCATCGAAGCGGAAATCCACCTCCACTACGGAGTAGACCTGGCGGAGCCGGGCGCGCTGCAGCGCTACTCGATGCGCTGGTTCTGCGTCCGGCTCTTCGGCCTGCCCGCGAACTCCCGCCTGTGGACGAAGCTGCGGCAGGATCACGATGAGCGAGACGCGTCCATTGAGGACATCGATCGCGAGTTGGGGATCGTCCGCGAGTAACACCCCGACCTCATTGTGCGTCCGTGGCCTTGAACGTCGGGAAGCTCGTCGCCCTCATCGAGGGCGACGACCGCAAATACCGTGCGACCGCGCGTAACGTCCGCTCGGACGCCAAGGCCCTCAAGCGGGACGCCTCGGTCACGCTGTCGATCGACGGCGACGACTCCCCGCTCAAGCAGGCCGTGGAGCGGGTCAAGGCCCGAACCGACGAGGTGGCCCGCCAGGAAGCCGTGGTCCAGGTCGACGCGGACATCGCGCAGGCGCAGGCCCGCATCCGCGAGCTGGAGGGCTCCCGCGGCAAGGTCGATATCGACGTCGACGCGGAGATCGGCAAGGCCGAGGCCAAGCTCCGCAGCCTGCAGCAGCGCCGCCAGAACCTTACCCTCGGCGTCGACGTCGAGGACGGCGGCGCGACCGCAAAGGCCGCCCGACTGGGCCGCCAGATGGGCGATGCAGCGAAGGTCGGCATCATCTCGTCGGGCGTCGGCACCGCGTTCGCCGCGGCGATGGCCGGCGCCGCCGCGGGCGGGCCGCTGCTCATCGGGCTCGCCGGCGCGTTCGGGCTCACCGCTGCCGCGGCGTTCCAGACCGGGAAGGCGCTCAAGGCGTACTCCGACGACCAGAAGGCCGCGGAGACCGCCAGCGCGAGCGCAGCAGCGACGGCGGTGTCGAACGCGATCGCGATCCGGAACGCCGAGGAGTCGATCGAGGACGCGCGCCGCGCCGCCGGGCGGGCCGCCGACGACGTGGCCGAGGCGGAGCGTCGCGCGGGAGAGGTCGCGGTCGACGCGGCCGAGCGGGTCGCCGACGCGCAGCGGAACGAGTCCAGGGCCGCTGAGGACGCGCGCCGGGCGACGGAAGCGGTGAACGACGCCCGCCGCGAGGCCGCCCGGATCATGGACGACCTGGCCGAGCGGGTCTCCGACTACGCCCTGTCCGAGGAGGACGCGGCGATCTCGGTCGAGGAGGCACGGAAGCGGCTCGACGAGGTCAACAGCAACAGCCTGTCCACCGACCTGGAGAAGCGGCGCGCCGCGAACGACCTGGCGCAGGCCGAGGAACGGCTCCGCGACACCCAGCGCGAGCACGCCCGCGACGCGCAGGACCTCGCCGAAGCCCAGGCAGCCGGTGTCGAGGGATCGAAGCAGGTCGTCTCCGCGAAGGAGGCTGAGCAGGCGGCGAACGATCGCCTGGCGGACGCGCAGCGCGCCGTGGCTGACGCGCAGCAGCAGGCCGAGCGGGACCAGGTCGCCGCGTCGAAGGCGATCAGCGACGCGCGCGAGCGGGAGCAGGACGCAGACCGCAACGTCGCCCGCGCCGTGCAGGGCCTCGCCGACGTGCAGGCACAGCAGGCCGCCGCCGCGCAGGCATCCTCGGCGAAGACGTCGAAGTTCGCCCAGGAGATGGCGAAGCTGTCCCCGGCTGGTCGCGACTTCGTCAACACGCTGCTGTCCATGAAGGACATGGCGACCCGGCTCGGCGCCGAGGTGCAGACCGCGACGCTGCCCGGGTTCACCAACCTGCTGGAGGCATCCAAGCAGCTCGAACCGGTCGCCACCCACGGCATCCAGGTCATCGGCGATGCCATGTCCGACACCGCCGACAAGGCCGCCGACCTGGCGAAGTCGCCTGGGTTCCAGGCGGACCTGTGGTCGTCGTTCGACCAGGGCGCCGACCTCGTCCGCGCCTCCGGCGACGCCGTCGTCGACGTCACCCGCGACTGGGTGCACTTCACCGCCCAGGCGCGCCCGGCGACGAACGGCATGATCGAGCTGATCGGCGACCTCGCCGACGGCACGGGCGACTTCTTCGACAACGCCGTCCCCGGCATGGACGCCTACGGCGACATCCTCAGCTCGGTCGGACAGATCGGGCGCGACAGCCTCGGTACGCTCGGCACGCTGCTCGCCAAGCTGGCGACCGAGGGCGCCCCGTTCGTGCAGCAGCTCGCCGACACCTGGCACCACTTCCTGGACTTCCTCGAGGACTTCTCGACCGGGTTCTTCCCGTCGTTCTTCGGCTCCTGGAACACGCTGCTGGACATCCTCGACGGGCTGATGGCCATGCTGGGGCCCATCGCGCCCGCGCTCGGCGGCATCGCGGGCGCCGTGCTGCCGTTCGTGACCGCGCTCAAGCTCATCGACAAGGTCACCTTCGGCGCGGTGACCGGGCAGATCCGCGGCATCAAGGCCGAGATGGACAAGGCGGACAGCACCCGCGAGAAGTGGGGCGCCGGCCTGTCCGGGATGATCGGCACGGTCTTCAACCCGTGGGGTCTCACGATCGGAATCGCGACCGGCGCGCTGGCCATGTTCGGGCAGAAGCAGCAGGAGGGGCAGAAGCTCACCGAGACCTACCGCGCCTCGGTGAAGACGCTGACGGACGCGATCCGGGAGAACAACGGCGTCATCAACGACCACGTCCGGGAGTTGGCCGCCCAGGAGTACGGCGGCAAGGGCGTGATCGACTCGCAGAAGACGATTCGCCAGACCGCGCAGGACCTCGGCATCAACCTCGACCAGCTCACCGACGCGTTCCTCGGTAACAAGGACGCACAGGCCGCGATCCAAGGCCAGCTCGACGGCATGAAGGTGAAGTGGTACGACGTCGCCGACGGGCTTGGCCAGGCCGGCCAGGACTTCCTGTACTGGATGGGCCTGGCGGACGAGGGTGGGTTCAAGGCCGAGGACTTCTCCGAGTCGCTGGGAGCGCTGTTCAACGAGATCAACAGCACTGCCGACGCCACCAAGGCCATGTCGTACGAGCAGAAGGTCGCCCAGGACGCGGCCGATGATCTCGACGCGGACTTCAAGACGCTGGCCGACACGTCGAAGGACGTCGCGACGCGCGGCCACGCGATCATCGACATGCTGCGCACGCTGTCCGGCCAGTCCCCGACCTACGAGGATGCGGTGAAGCGGACCAACGACCAGTTCCGCGACCTCGTCGACCTGTTCGGACAATCCATCGACAAGTCGAAGGGCTGGGGTGACGCACTTCTCAATGCGAACGGCTCGATCAACACGACCACTGAGAACGGCTCGCGCCTCTACGACACGATCAACGGCATCGCCGGCACCACCGCTGCCGCGGCCCAGGCCGCCTACGACTACGCGATCCAGCAGGGCCAGGACGTGCCCGCGGCGATGGCCGCCGCGAATGACGTCGTCACCGCCCAGCACGACCGGCTGATGGACCTCGCGGGCTCGATGGGCATCTCCCGCGACGCCATGCAGGAGCTGCTGAACAAGTACGCCCTCACCCCTGAGCAGGTCATGACCCTGATCGGGCAGCCCGGCATCGAGAACGCGAAGACCCAGACAGCCGACTACCGCGACAAGTTCCTGAACAGCATCCCGGGCAACAAGAACACCACGTTCACCGTCGACCCGACGCCGGCCTACAACTCGGTGTCCCAGTTCTACGACTGGTACTTCCAGGTCATCTCGAACCCCCTGCCCGCCCCGTCGATGGGTTCGCTGGACAACCTCGGCCTGCTGTCCGGCGGACGCGCCCAGGGCGGCCCGGTCAAGGCCGGCGAAACCTACCTCGTAGGCGAGGAAGGCCCCGAGCTCGTGACCATGCCCGGCAACGGCATGGTGTACACCGCCAGCGACACGGCGGACATCCTCGGCGCGCTCGAGCAGTCGCGCGCCAGCGTCGCCGCCGCGACCGCGCCGCGCGTCCCAGCACCACGCGGCGGCGCGAGCACAGGGGGCGCCGCGCAGGCCGCGGCACAGGCCACGCTGAGCCGCGTCGCGGCGATCGAGCGGGCGGTCGCGAGCATGGCGGGCGAGATGGCAGCGCTCGCGAAGCGCCCGGTCTTGCCGACGCCGGTTCGGCTGCTGGTCGACGGGCGGGAGATCGCCCGCGCGAACGACCGCGGTCGCCTGCTGAACTCCCGCACGTGACAGCGGACGGCGACGATCACGGGCGTGTGGATCGGCTACCCGTGGGACCTCCGGCGCATCCGGAACCCGAAACGCGGGCTCACCAAGCAGTGGCTCATGCCGCAGGTCGAGCACGCCGCGCTGTCCGGGGCGATCCGCACCACGTCGCGCCGCAACACGCCGCGCCGCTGGTCGCTGGAGCTGCCCTGGATTCCCGCCGCTGACGCCGACTGGCTCGGCGTGCTCGCTCGGAAGCTCTACGGGCCCGGTCCGTTCTTCGTGGTCGAGCCGTCCACCAGGAACTACCTGGCACCGCACCAATCGATCGGCCGCGGCCCGACCCGCCAGTGGGACGCCACCTCGGGCACCCTCGCTGCGCAGCCGGACCTGTCGGTCCTGTGGTCGGGCGGCGCGGCCGGGGCCGAACTCCGCTGGGTCCACCCCGTCTGGAGCCGCTGGCCAGTCGCGCCCGGCATGACCGTCGCGTTCCGCCACGCCGCCACCGGCCACACCGCCGGCATCACCTTCCACACGCGGGCGGGGGCCGTGATCAGCTCGATCACCGATGGGTCGGGCTCCGTTGCCGGGGTCGCACCCACAGGCGCCGTGTGGGCCGCCCCGAAACTCGTCAAGGCCGGCACCGGCACGCTGACCGTGCCCGCTGCGTGTTTCGCCTACGAACAGTCGATCGGCGCGGACTGGCCGGCGGGTGAGCACTGCGGCGCGTTCTCGATCAGCAGCCCGGAGACCGTCATCGAGAAGCTGCCGGAGGCCTCGGTGACGCTGGATCTGCTGGAGCAGTTCTGATGCAGCTCGCGACGAACACCGACCTGGCCGCCGCGGTCGCGGCGCCGGACGTTCTGGTCGAGGATCTGCTCGAGTTCGACTGGAACCGCGACGGCGCCTACAGCCACGCCTGGTCCGACCTGTCGTTCCTCGCCACGAGCATCACGGACACCGCGGCGACGATCGTGTCGGATCTGCCGGAGCAGGTGAACACGCTGACGGGGGCGTCGTCTGCCGAGCTGCAGGTGACGTTGGGTGGCGCGAAGTTCGGCGACCCGGACGTCGACGCGGCGTGGAACGCGTACCTGGCTGAGCAGGGGATCGCCGCGCACCAGCTGTTCTCGCCGTGGTGGACGGCGTCACCGCTGTTCGAGGTCGAGATCACCGGCGTCCCGATGCGCTACTCGCGCACCATCGCCACGGCGGCCGGGGACATCACCGTGCGCCAGTTCACCGGATGGTTGCGGGACTTCACGATCGACCGCACAAACATGCAGGTCAAGATCAACGCCTCCGACATCGTGGACCTCCAGGGCCGGTCGATCACCCTGCCGCTGTGGGCGCTGTCGCAGGACATCTACAACGCGCAGGTCGCAGTCGAACCCACGGCGCGCCCGATCTCCGCGACGTGGGTGGTCGAGGAGGCGCTGCGGCAGGCCGGCCGCCCCTCGGGGCCGGCGACGGCGCCGAACGCGATCGCATACGTGTCCTGCAACGGGGCGATCCTGCCAAGCTTCGGCTACGGCTCCTGTGCGGACAGTGGCGAGTACGCGAACGACTACGAGCAGGCCCTCTCCACGCTCGTGCCGAGTCTGTGGGAGGACGGGAAGTACGGGCTCGCCACCGTCTACAACCCGGTGCCGGCGACGGGGGCCGGGTTGTCCCGCATCCGGTTCCGCGCCAACGCAGTGGCGCTCGTGCCGACCGCCACCACCAGCCAAGGCCCGGCCACTATCACAGTCGGCGTGTGGGTCGAGTCCAACGGCGAGGCCGTCATCACCGCGACGCCCGAGACTTACTCCACCGGCTGGGACTACCTGGTCGCTGCGCTGCAGCTCGACGACGACTACGACACCGCCGGAAACCACATCGTCGCCGGCGGGGTGTCGTTCCACGTCTTCCGCAACGGTCAGTTCTACGTGCGGGTCAAGGAGTCCACCAACCTCAGCGGCACCCGGTCGTGGATGTGGGACTACCGGACCCCGCTCCCGGCGGGCTGGCACTACATCCACACCACCGTCCGGTTCACCAACTCCTCGATCACCGCGCAGTCCCGAGTGGATGGCGCGGTGGTCGCGACGACGTCCTCCACCGTGCCGGCCGCGGGCTTCCGCTACGCCGCGAGCGTGGGCATCAACGCGGTGTCCAACGTGGTCTTGTTCTACCCGAACATCCCGACGCAGCACTTCCAGATCTGCCACGCCCAGGGGACCGCGCTCGACTACGTGCCCGGCCAGGAACACCCGCCCACTCGGGACGGGCGACCGCTGTCGGTGGTGACGCCGACGCTGTCCGAGCTGTCCTGGATCCCGGACCGCTACGACAAGCCGGCGTGGGACGTGCTCAAGGAGGTCGCGGCGTCGGAGTTCGGCGCGCTCTACACCGACGAGTACGGCACCGTGCACTACTCGCCGCACTACGAGCTGCGCAACACCGTCCCCGCGGACGTCGCGAACGCCCGCGTCATCGACGACGACGACCTGCTCGATTTCGTGGTCATGCCGTCGGTGGACCAGTACCGCAACGCGTTGTCGCTGTCCGGCACGATGCGGCACCAGGTCGTGGACATCGTGTACCGGCCGCAGGACGCCAAGCAGTTCTACACCCCCAACTACTTCACAGCCGGGAACGAGATCGCCCTGTCCGAAGTGGTCGCGCTCGACACCAAACCGCGGCAGATCGTCGCGGACATCCCGGGCTACACCACCGACCGTCCCCTCCAGACCGAGGCGTCCGCGGTGTACAAGTTCGACCCCAGCATCGACGCATCGGTCAACCCGCACGACGGCTGGTGGTACACGGTGCGGCCCCGCGCCGACCAGCGCTCGTTCGACCTCATCCGCTACGGCGGCACCTTCGAAATCTACTGGGGCGCCTACAAGGGCGCGACCCGCGTGTCCGGGCAGATCGCCGGCCGCCGCTACTCCGAACGCAGCGTCACCCGCGTCGAGCTGCGCAACGAGGCCGAGATCGCCGCCAAGGGGTACCGGGTGCTCACCCTGCCGGACAACGACTGGCGGCAGACCGCGGAGACGATCAGCGCCATCGGGCAGGTGCTGCTGGACGACATCGCCACACCGGCGCCGCTGATCGACGGCATCCGGGTGACCGCGGACCCGCGGTTACAGCTGCGGGACATCCTCAAGCTGACCTCGGACGAGGGCATCACGGGAACGATCTATGGGCAGGTGATCGGCATCAGGCGCGAATCCGGCGCGGGCGGGGCGGTCGACACGCTGACGCTGCGCGTGCTCGGCCAGCCCGGCGCGGCTGTCTGGGACGATCCCGACTCCGGCTGGGACGTGGGAAGGTGGGCGGCCTGATGGCGTTCTCCCCGATCGACCAGTCGGTCATCAACGGGATCTTCATCCCGCGCAGCGGCTTCGGTCAGAAGGTCAAGGACAACTTCGACGACCACGAAGCGCGCCTCCAAACCCTTGAAAGCGGCGGGAGTGAGGACTCGCACACTGCCCGCTACATCCAGAACTCGCCGCAGACGAACCTGGCGGGCGGTTCGACGAACGCGATGGTGTGGGACTTCGCCCAGGAAGAGACCGAAGACCTCGTACTCAACAGCGCCAAGACCGTCTGGACCGTCAAACGCGCTGGCTGGTGGCGCGCCACCGCCAACACGCGCGTGCAGACCGGCACCTTCACCGGTGAGGCCGAAGTCTTCCTCGTCATTGGCGCGGTGGCCGGCTCGAACTCGATCCGCTACGCCGACAACAACGGCCGGACCACCGTCAACGGCGCGGTCGTGAAGGTGAACTGCTCGGTGGAGCGTCGCTTCGACGTCAACGACACCATCGCGATCAACATGACCGGCGGCAACGCGGGCACCCACCAGACGCAGCCGGTCAGCGAAGCGATCTTCGCCTCGTTCAGCTGGCTCAGGGCCTAACCGCGGCGTCGGAACTCGCGCGCCCACTCGCTGAGCAACGCCCGCGCATCGTCGCCCTCGTCCGCCTGCGCCCACAGCGCGTCGAGGTACTTCCGGTAGAGCGCGCCGTCGCCCGGGTCGCTCGTGACGACCTCGGTGTGCACCAACTCGACGGCGACCGTCTCGTCGCGCACGACGAAGCTGTGCGCCACCGCGGCCGGCAGGGGCCGCCCGGCCGGGATGATCCCGAACCTCACGATGCCCTGGAGTGCGAGTAGCCGGTCGATCTGGGCGAGCATCACCGCCGCCGGCGCGACCGGGTACCGGAACGGATGTTCGGTCGTGAGCAGTTCGATCTGCTTGCTCTCGTCGTACAGGATGTGCTGTCGCTCCATCCGGCGACGGACGGCGGCCTCGGTGTCGGGTGGCGAGTCGTGCAGCGCGCTCAGGGACCGGAAGACCCAGCGCGCGTAGTCGGCGGTGTGCGCGAGCCCTGGGACCAGGGTCAGCGCGAAGCTGCTGATGGTGGCCGCCTGTTGCTCGCTGACGGCAACCGCTTCCTGGACGGGGCTGTGCCCGCCGCGCAGCTGCCGGTTCCAGCGGGCCTCGTCCAGCCGGATCGCGCGCAGCTCGGCGCGCAACTCCTCGAGCTTGCCCTCCGGTAGGGCGAGGCCGCGGGCGATCGCGATCAGGTCCCGGTCCGACACGGCCTGCTTCGCGGACCAGATCCGCGACATCTTCGACGGGTGCCAGCCCAGCTTCTCCGCGAGCTGTTTCCCGGACACGTGCGCGCTCTCGCACAGGAGACGCAGCTCGTCTCCCAATGCGAGCCGCCGCTCGTTGATCTCGGTCAAGGGCTCCTCGTGGCGTAGTAGTCGGCGTGCCTGACGGCGGCTGGCCAGACCAGGTCACGGTACCGCCGGTGCTCGTCGACGACCGCGGGGTCGGTGCTGACCTCGAGGTCGGCGAGGAGTTTGTCGGTGCCGAACCTCATGATCGCCACGCGCTCGTCGTCGAACAGGTAGAAGTCGTAGTCCGGCGCCCGCAACTCGTGTGCCTGGCTCTCGGTGATCCACCGGATGTCCTCGCCGGCGTCGATGTTGCTCTGCGTCTGTTCCAGCAGCCAGCGCAGGTACTCCGTGAGCGGTTCCGTCAGCATCCGGACGCGTTCGAACCGCACGCCGCGGCTGGTGATGTCCCGGATGTAGGCGAGCCACGGCGCTTTGCGTGCAGGGTCGTCCGGCTGGCCGTTGCGCCAGCGCCGGAGGGCGGCCTCGTCGACCGCGTAGTCGCCTTGGCACTCCCAGCGCCAGGAGGAGATGCGGAACGAGCGGAACAGGTCGTTGAGCTGGTCGGCCGGGTTCATCGCCGCTCCGGGAAGAACGCGACGAGCTCCTTCGGGATCTCGACGACGGTCTCGTGGTCGGGGATGCCGTTGCCGCGCATGCGCAGCTCGGCGAGTGCTTCCTCGTCGAGGACGCGGGCGCCTTGGACGAGGTAGGTGTCGCGGTCGGTCTCGTAGACGGTGGGGCAGTTGCCGGTGTCGGACGTGGTGCCGAGGAACGTGACCTTCATGTCTTCCTCCCTGGTGGTCAACGCCCTACATCGTCGGCGCAATTCTCGCACAATGCCACCCGCCGATCGTGGCTAGCTCCCGACTAGCCGTTGACTCTGCGTGATCACGCTAGCCCGATCGGACGTTGCTGTGCGCGAATTGCGAGAAGTTGCTTGAATTGTGCGGCGTGGTGCGCCAGGCTTTGCCGCAAGCGACGTCCCGCCCGCTGCCAGTCGAACCCAGGAGGTGCGCCATGAACACCACCCGTAGACACCGGCTCCGTGCAGTGCGACGCTTCCGACTTCGGTTCTGGCGGCACCCTGTGCGCGAGCGCGTGATCATGAACGAGGCCCACGGTTGGCCTCGGGTTCCGGCGGCCCGTCGATGACGGTTCGCCTGGTGATCGCCCGACCTCTGCCCGGCACGGTCGGCGAGACGAAACGCGTCGCGCACCTCTTCCCGATCCCGGACAGCCCAGAGCCTCACGAACTGGTCGCGGCATGTGGCGCCCGCTTCGGACCGGGCGAGCTGGAACAACTCGAACAACCCGCCGGCATGCCGTGTACCGCATGCCTCGCGCGCGTTCCCGTCCCACACGACGTGTCAACGGCAGCGCCCGGGCACGCGCGGTCCGAGCACGACGGCACCGACTGCGAGTCGTGCACGCCCCCTCAACCAGCGCTAATCAGACCCCCGGCCGGTGCGGGTGACTTCCTCCCCGAAGATCCCCGATCCCCGCACCGGCCGGGCCCCATCGAGTAGGCAGCTCGCCGCATCCTCACTCTCGCGGCGGGCTCCGATGTAGCCGACGCCGCGGGAGAATGAACTGATGGCTGACCACCCCGGAAGCAGCCACGACGAGCCCGACCGTCCCACGCCGTGCAGCGAGTGCAGAGGCCAGGGCGAGGTCAGGACCGTCCGCCGAAGCGCCCAGTGGGGCGTTTCGATACGCACCGAGCGGTGCACGCGGTGCAAAGGAACGGGGGTCGAGCCCGACAACGAGGTCAGTTAGCGCTGGCGGCGCGCGGCGGCGGACTTCGCAGCGAGCGCGAGGAAGAACGCCTTTCGCGCGCTCTCGGCAGCATCGGCGCGCTGTCGAGGCGTCATCCTGCCTTCGGGATCGACCTGCTTCTCGAATCGGGCGAGCGCGGCTCGGCGAGCCGGCGCGGTGCGGGCGGCCCGGTCGGTCGTCTTTGCCCAGGATGTGTGGGCTGCGACCTGCGCGCGAAGGGTGCGCTGCGCTGGGGTCAAGCTGCTGGTCATGCCCACTAGCACAGCGCACCCGTGTCACTGTCAGACGCGGTCACCGAGGGCGAGCCGTCGGGCCGAAGCGTGCGCCCGTTCGTCGGCCGCGCTGGCGCCGTACCGGCCCAGCATCTCGCGAGACTTCCAGCCCATGATGCGCATCAGGTCGTTCTCGTTGCCCTCCTCAAGCTGCCAGTAGTGCGCGAAGGCATGGCGGAACATGTGCGGGTGGACGTGTCCGATGCCGGCCTGTTCGGCGCGGCGCGCGACCACGGCGCGGATGCCCTCGTGGGTCATGGCGCCCTGGCCGGTGGAACCGAGCCACAGCGCGGGGAGCGCTGCCTGGGGATGCCGAGCCCGGACCCGGATGTAGCGGCTGAGCGCTTGGGCGGTTTTCCCCCCGATGGGGATGATGCGCTCGCGCCTGCCCTTGCCGAACACCTTGATCTCCTCGGTGTCCAATCGCACGTCGTCGAGGTCGAGGTAGCTCACCTCGGCGCGCCGCCCGGCGGAGGCAGCGAGGACCCTGATGATCGCCGCGTCGCGGCGGGAAACGAAGTCGCGGCCCTCGCAGGTGGCGAGCAGTTTCGCGACGTTGTCCCGGTGAATGATCGGGATCAGGGGCGGCTCGTAGTCGGGCGCGTTGACCTTGAGCATCGGCGAGACGTCGATTTCCTCCTCCTTGACGAGCCATTCGAAGAAGGTGTTGAGGCTGCGGTAGTGGTTGTGCGCGTTCCCGGCGCTGGTCTCCTTCCGCACCTTCGCGAAGTAGTCGCGCAGCTCACTCTTAGTGATCGTCGTCGGATCCTTGGGCTCGGCCAGCTCGGATGCCCAGGTGCCTGCCTGGTAGATCACGCCGAGGTAGATCCGGATGGTGTTCTCGGACTTGTTGTCCGATTCGAGGGCGCGGCGGTACTCCTGTGCGAGGACCCCCCAGAGGCCAGGTGCGTACTTGTACTTGCCCGTCATGTTCTCCACCTTGGTGTCGAAATGTCACCAAGCGAGCGTGTTGGAAGCGCTGTGCTCGCTCAGTGACGTACTCGGGCGAGTACGTCAGACCCGGATTTGCACTGGTCAGGTCCCTATTGCGGAAGCGGAGGGATTTGAACCCCCGGTCGGTTTCCCGACGCTCGCTTTCAAGGCGAGTGCATTCGGCCGCTCTGCCACGCTTCCCTGGTGCTCAGGGTAGCGGCTCAGCCGCCCAGGCCGGCGAGGTGCTCGTCGACCCGGGAGAAGACCCTCGCGAGCACCACCTGCTCCTCGGGGGTCATCAGGTCGATCAGGTGGGCCCGCACGCCGTCCACGTGCGTCGGCGCGGCTTCCTTCAGCAGGGCTTCCCCGCCGGGCGTCAGTTCGGCCACCACGCCGCGCTTGTCGTCGGGGTCGGGGGCGCGCCGGGCCAGCCCCGCGGCCTCCATGCGGGCGATCTGGTGCGACAGCCGGCTCTTCGTCGAACCCATCGTCGTCGCCAGCTCGGACATCCGCATCCGCTTCTCCGGCGCCATCTCGAGGCACACCAGCACCTCGTAATCGGTGAGCGAGATGTCGTGCGCGTCCGCCAGCTCGCGGTGCAGGCGTTGGCGCAGCCGCAGCGTGGCGACGATGTACGCGCGCCACGCCGACATCTCCGGCTCGGTGAGCCAACGGACCTCGCTCATGTACCGAACAGTAGCCCGGAACTCGAATTACCAACCAACGAGGGATAACGGCTCGGTTGAGGAATCGGCCGCACAGGCGCAGACTGGGGACAACGGCGGATCGGTCACCGGTCCCCGGGACGCACTACCCGGGTGCGGCCCACCGAGCCGTCCGCCGGGAGAGGGTCAGGTGGTTCAATGACGAGAAGTTCCTCGCGGTTGACTACCGGATACAGCTGTGGACCCACAGCCGGGATGCGGTGAACCCAGTCCGGCTGTGACTGTGAGCAGCACGGGTTTCCATCTCGATGCGCCTCGACCATCGCTTGCGCACGACGGCGATTTCGAGCCTGCCTCAGTGCGGTCTCCGTGTCCGCACAGCAGTGCGACTCGCCGGCCCGCGAAGTAGTTGGCCGCTGACTACAATGAACAACCTCGGTAACCCTGGGTGCGGACCGCTGTGGTCCGCACCCAGGCTTGTGTGAGGGAGTTCGCGGTGAGGTTTGACGAAGGCGCCGGGCTGGACACGTCCGAGGTCGACGACCTCCGCGGCGGCGGAGGCGGCATCGGGAGCCGCGTCGCGCTCGGCGGTGGCGGGCTCGGCATCGTCGGCGTGATCATCTACTTCGTGCTCTCCCAGGTCGGCGGCGTGAGCCCCAGTGGTGCCGGCACCCTGGGCCAGCTCGGGTCCGGCCAGCAGGTCAGCAACGGCACCCTCGCGCAGGAATGCCGCACCGGCGCGGACGCCAACGCGAACCACGACTGCGCGATCGTCGCCATCGTGAACTCCATTCAGGACTACTGGAGCGACCAGTTCGCCCGCTCCGGCCGCACCTACCGCGCCGCGCAGACGAACTTCTTCAGCGGGGGCGTGCGCACCGGCTGCGGCGGCGCCACCTCCGACGTCGGCCCGTTTTACTGCCCGGCCGACTCCGAGGTCTACATCGACCTGTCCTTCTACGACGAGCTGCGCACCCGGTTCGGCGCCGAGGGCGGCACGTTCGCCGAGGCGTACGTCCTCGCCCACGAGTACGGCCACCACGTGCAGAACCTGCTCGGCACCTCCCGCCGCGTGGGCAACGACACCGGGCCGACGTCGGGTTCGGTGCGGCTCGAACTGCAGGCCGACTGCTACGCCGGCGTGTGGGGCAACCACGCGACCACCACGCCGTCGTCATCCGGGAAGCCGCTCATCACGGAAGTGACGCAGGACGACATCGCCCGCGCCCTCGACACCGCCTCCCGCATCGGCGACGACTACATCCAGTCCAACCTCGGCGGCGGAAGGGTGGACCAGTCGCAGTTCACGCACGGGACGTCGGCGCAGCGGGAGAAGTGGTTCAGCACCGGCTTCCAGACCGGCGACCCGGCGCGGTGCGACACGTTCGGGACCAAGAACCTGGGTTGACGCCCGATCGGGTCGGTCGGTTCGTGGGGGCAGATGGAGCAGTCGTGGGGTGACAACGGGCATCTCGCGCTGTGACGGATGGGCCGCTCGCGCGGCGAGGAACCAGGCGGAACCCAGGCGGGCTGCACACGAGCGGGCATCTCGTGCGGCAGCGAACGGACACCTCGCCCGGCGACCAACACCGCACGCGCACGAACGGGCATCTCGCGCCGCAGCCGATGGACCGCTCGCGCGGCGAGGAACGGCGCGGTGCCCACGCGGGCCGACTCGAGCGGGCATCTCGTACGACACCGAACGGACACCTCGCCCGGCGACCAACACCGCACGCGCACGAACGGGCATCTCGCGCCACAGCCGATGGACCGCCCGCGCGACGAGGAACCGGGCGGAACCCAGGCGGGCCGCCCACGAGCGGGCATCTCGTGCGACAGCGAACGGACACCTCGCCCGGCGACCAACACCGCACGCGCACGAACGGGCATCTCGCGCCACAGCCGATGGACCGCCCGCGCGACGAGGAACCGGGCGGAACCCAGGCGGGCCGCCCACGAGCGGGCATCTCGTGCGACAGCGAACGGACACCTCGCCCGGCACACCATGGAACCTTCCACGCCACAACCGAAGGAACCCACCCGTGCAGTGACGACCGGACAACTCATTCGGCGACCGAAGGACCACTCGCGGGGCGACTAACGGGCATCTCGCGCGGCAACGGATGGACCCCTCGCGCGGCGACGAACTGAGCGGAGCCCACGCGGGCTGCACTCAAGCGGACATCTCGCGCGACAGCGAACGGTCACTTCGCTCCGGCACGCAAGGAACCTTCCACGCCACAACCGAAGGAACCACCCGTGCAGTGACGACCGGACAACTCATTCGGCGACCGACGGGCCACTCGCGGGGCGACGACCGGACAACTGAGTCGGCGACCGGCGGACACCTCAGGCGGCGAACGATGGACCAGTCGCACGAGGACTAACGGGCATCTCGGGCGGCAACCGAAGGATCACTCACGCGGGCGCAATCGGCCGCTCGCAGCCACCACGTGGACCACGTGGTGGGGCGCCACCCGCTGCCAGGGCGGCACCCCACCACGAAAATGATCACGCCACGCCAGCCCCTACCCACGTAGGGAACACGCCGCGAAACCGATGCCGCCGCGACAAAACTCCACCACGAGAGAGCCCCGCCGCGGCAAAGCCTCGCCACGAGAGCCACAGCACGAGAGAGCCACACCGCGAGACGGCCACACCGTGAAAGGGATCACGCCGCGGACAGCTCCGCCGCCTTCGCTGCCACGGCTTGGCGGTGCGGTTTTGCGGCTGCCTCGCCGGGCGAGACGCCGTTCACGGACTCCGTGCTCAGCGCGAACGTGCCCACGGTCCAGGCGATCGCGTCGGCGTTGCGGTCCAGTGCCACCCGATCGACGTTCCCGAGGTTGTCGCACCCCTGGTGGTAACACGGGTCGTACGCGACGCCCGCCTGCCCGCCCCACTTGGCGGCCTGCTCGGGTGTCTTCGTGTCCTCCGCGCCGGTGAACAGGCCTCCTGACGGGATCCCGACAGCGATGAACTCACCGTAGTCCGAACGCCCGTCGAAGTCGGTGCCCTCCGTCGGGACACCGCGACCGTTCAAGTAGCCCGTCAAGGCCTGCTCGATCTGCGCCGAACCGTACGGACCCGGCCCGGACCCGACCCCATCGGAATCGTCGCCGTCGTAGGCGAAATACCCCGCGTTCGGCGAGCCGATCATGTCGAAGTTCATGTACAGCGCGATGTCCAGCTGCTGCTCGGCACTCAACGAGTCCACGTAGTGCGTCGACCCGACGAGACCGAACTCCTCCGCGCTCCAGAACCCGAACCGGACCGCGTTCTCCACCTTCGGCTTCCCGCCGAGCTGCAACGCGATCTCCAGCAACGCCGCCGAACCGGTGCCGTTGTCGTTGATGCCCGGCCCCTCCGGAACGCTGTCCAGGTGCGCGCCGGCCATCACGACGTTGTCCTTGCGACCGGTCTTCGTCTCCGCGATCACGTTGTACGACGTGCGCTGCTCCTGGAACTCGCGCAGGTCCAGCGTCACCGTCGCGCCGTTCTGCCCGGCCAGCGCCTGCCCGTCGGCCTGGGAGATGCCGCCCGTCGGGATGCGCGCGGACGCCGGATCGCCGAGCGTGCCGTTCAGCGGGCCCGCCTCGTTGTTGTAGATCACCGCGCCGACCGCGCCCGCGTCCGCCGCGGCCGCCTGCTTCTGCGCGAACGGGCACGAACCACGCGACACCAGCACGATCTTGCCCGCCACACCGGCGTAGTCCGACACCTCGCACCCCGGGCTGGCGTCCACCGGCACCACGGCCAGCGGCGCCGTGATCCCACCCGCCGGGGTCGACGGCGAGTAGGTCATCACGATGATCGGCACCTCCGCACCGCCCACCGCCAGCTTCTGCGCGACCGTCTCGGTGTAGGTGAACGGGAACTCCTGCCGCGTCACCGCGTACCCGGCGGCCTCCAGCTTGCCGGCGATGTACTCGGCCGAGGCGGCGTGCCCCTCGGTGCTCGCGGCGCGGTTGCCGCCGTGGCTGTCGGCGATGCGCTGCAACGCGATCAGGTGCCGGTTGATCGCACCGGCATCGGTCTTCTTGACGAGCTGGTCGGGTAGCCGGGACGGGGCTGCGGTGGCGACCGGGGTGGCGGCCGTCGCGAACGCGGCGGTCAGCACCAGGGTGGCCAAGGGTCTCTTGGACCGAAGCGACATGGGCAGTCACTTTTGTCCCGATCGCCCGGAAGGTCAATCGTGCATTCGGTCTACCCCGGCAATAGGGTCGGGCCATGCATGCGATCAAGCTCCGTGAACCCGGCGGCCCGGACAACCTGGAGTGGGTGAAGGTCCCCGACCCGCGACCGGGCCCCGGTGAGGTACTCGTCGACGTCGCCGCGAGCGCGGTCAACCGGGCGGATCTGCTGCAGCGCCAGGGCAACTACCCGCCGCCGCCCGGCGCGAGCGACATCCTCGGCCTCGAATGCTCGGGCACGATCGCCGAACTCGGCGAGGGTGTCGAGGGCTGGCAGACCGGTGACGAGGTGTGCGCGCTGCTCGCCGGCGGCGGCTACGCCGAACGGGTCGTGGTGCCCGCCGGGCAGCTGCTCCCCGTGCCCGGCGAGGTCGACCTGATCACCGCGGCCGGCCTGCCGGAGGTCGCCTGCACGGTGTGGTCCAACGTCGTGATGCACGCGAACCTCGGCGAGGGCGAGGTGTTGCTCGTCCACGGCGGTGCCGGCGGCATCGGCACCCACGCCATCCAGGTCGGCAAGGCCCTCGGCGCGACGGTCGCGGTGACCGCGGGCTCGCCCGAGCGGCTGGACCGCTGCCGCCAGCTGGGCGCCGACATCGCGATCGACTACAAGCAGCAGGACTTCGTCGAGGAGCTCCAGAACGAGACCGGCGGCGCCGACGTCATCCTCGACAACATGGGCGCCAAGTACCTGGACCGCAACATCTCCGCGCTCAGGACCGGCGGCCGCCTCGTCATCATCGGCATGCAGGGCGGCGTCAAGGGCGAGCTGAACATCGGCAAGCTGATGGGCAAACGCGCCAGCGTCGCGGGCACCACCCTGCGCGCTCGGCCGGTCGACGACAAGAGCCGCATCGTCGCCGACGTGCGGGAACGGCTGTGGCCGCTGGTCGCGCAGGGCACCGTCCGGCCGATCGTCGGCCAGGTCGTGCCGATGTCGGACGCGGCGAAGGCGCACCGGGCCCTCGAAGAGGGCGGCGTGTTCGGCAAGGTGCTGCTGTCCGTGCGCGGTTAGCGCAGCTCGTCCAGCACCCGCACCAGCTGGTTCACCTCGAAGACGTTGGAGTAGTGGGCGAGCGCGATCCGCACCGCGCCGCCCACCTCCCCGACGCCCAGCGCGGCGAACACACCGGACGTGCCGACGTCGGCGAACGCGCACAGGCCCTGCGAGGCCAGGTACTCGGCGACCTCGTGCGCCTTCTTGCCCATGACGGTGAACGCGAGCGCCGGCACGCGCCGCATCGCGTCGCCGATGACCATGACGTGCCGCAGCGCCCGCAGCTCCGTGCTGAGCTGCGCCAGCAGGCCGGCGTGGTAGGACTTCGCCGACCCCAGCGAGGTGACCAGCCGCTCCCGGCGCGAGCCGGTGGCGGCGTCGTCCAGGCCGGCGAGGTAGTCGATCGACGCGATCAGCCCGGCGAGCAGCGGGTACGCGTGCGGCCCCAGCTCCAGCCGGGCCGGGCCGCGCGCGTCCGGGTCGAGCGAGGTCGAGGGCAGCCGTTCGAGCAGGTCGGGGTCGCGGAACACCAGCGCGCCGACCGCCGGACCGCCCCAGGCCTGCGCGGACACCACGAGCACGTCGGCGCCCAGCGCGTTCAGGTCCAGCGGCAGGAACGGGGCCGCCGCGGTCGCGTCGACCACCACGAGCGCGCCGACCCGCTTGGCGAACTCGGCGATGGTCGGCACGTCCGGCCGGGTGCCGACCGACCCGGAGGCGGCGGTGACGGCGACCGCCTTGGTGCGCGCGTTGACGAGGTTCTCGTACTGCCAGGCCGGCAGCTCGCAGGTCTCGATGTCGATCTCGGCCCAGCGCAGGACCGCCCCGACGCGCTTCGCGGCGTGCTGCCACGGCGCGATGTTGGGCTGCTCGTCCAGGCGCGAGACCACCACCTCGTCGCCCAGCGTCCAGCGCTCCGACAGGGCGTCGACAAGTCGACGCAGCAACACCGCCGCGCTCGATCCGAGCACGACGCCGGCCGGATCGGCACCCACGAGGTCGGCCACCGCCCGCCTGGCCGCGGTCACGATGCTCTCCGCGCGCTGGGACGCCGGGAACGCGCCACCCGGACCGGAGACCGGGGCGCGCATCGCCGTCGACACGGCCGAGGCCACCTGTTCGGGTACCAGCATTCCGGCAGGGCCGTCGAAGTGGATCCAGCCGTCACCCAGCGCGGGGAACAACCCACGAATTCGAGCGACGTCGAACGCCATGGACAACACCGTACGGACGAGTAGTTTCGCGGTGCGTCCGGGGTTGGGCTGTTGCCCGCCGCGGATGCGCGAGACCGCTAGGCTCGAACCCAGCGCGTTGCCGAAGCAGCCAGGATGGAGCAATGACGGAGCCGAAGTTTTCCGAGTCGCCCTCGCCCGACGAGCAGCCCCACCGCGTGGTCGTGGTGGGTCCGGACGGTTCCCCGGTCGGCACCGCCCGGATCCCGACGGAGGGGGAGGACGAGCGCCAGGAGTCGGTCGGTGACCTCGTCGAGGAGCCCGCGAAGGTCATGCGGATCGGCACCATGATCAAGCAGCTGCTGGAGGAGGTGCGGGCCGCTCCGCTGGACGACGCCAGCCGCGACCGCGTCCGCGAGATCCACCAGACCTCGATCAAGGAGCTCGAGCAGGCGCTCGCGCCGGAGCTGCAGGACGAGCTCGAGCGACTGGTCCGGCCGTTCACCGACGGCAGCACCCCGTCCGACGCCGAGCTGCGGATCGCGCAGGCCCAGCTGGTCGGCTGGCTGGAGGGCCTGTTCCACGGCATCCAGACGGCGCTGTTCGCCCAGCAGATGGCCGCGCGGGTGCAGCTGGAGCAGATGCGCCGTGGCCTGCCCGCCGGGCGCGGCGGCGCGGAGGGTCAGCCGCCGGGGATCAGCGGGACCGGCCAGTACCTGTAGCTCACCGCTGCCCGCGCGACGGTCACCGGCCGGCGCGCGGGCAGACCGCGACGTCGTCGTCGACGAGCGCACGGGTGCAGTCGAACCGCTCCAGCACGGCTGCCGTCATCTCGGGCGGCAACTCGCTCGAGTCGATCCACAACGGCTGCAGCACCACGTAGCGGACGGACTCGTCGGACAGGCACGCCACGTTCTCCGCGTAGCTCGCCGTGCCCCGCAGCGACTGCTGGTAGGTGCCGCTGCGCAGGTGGGCCGGGGACGGGTACGCGCACGGCGTCGGGTTGCCGAGGAAGTAGGCGATGTCGCCGAAGGCCAGGTAGACGACCGGCGTGTCCGCGCCGATCCGGTCGCGCACCGCCAGCAGCTCCTCGGTGAACTTGTGCTCGATGTCGACCCGGCCGGCGTTGGTGTAGTCGGCGTGCACGCCGTCGAACGAGTACGGCGTGGTCGGCAGGACCGGCACGGTCAGGGCGAGGAGCCCGACCAGCACCGGCACCGACAGCAGCTGCCGCCCGTGGCGCCCCGGCTCGACCGCGCAGGCCAGCGCGGACAGCACCACCAGGCCGCCCAGCAGCCCGAACGCGACCAGGCCGTGCCCGGACCGCCAGGCGAACGAGGCGCCGAGGAACACCCGCGCGGCGAACAGGACCACGACCGTCGCCCCGACCAGCGTCCACGGCGGCCGCCCGTGCACCAGCGTCCACCGCGCGATCGCCAGCGCCCACAACGCCGCCGCGAACGGGACCAGCGCGGCCAGGTGGTACTGGGCCCACTGCCCCTGGACCACCGCGGCGCCCAGCACCGCGGCCACGGCGAGCACGGTCAGCACCAGCCATGTCCACCGCCGCCGCGACACCCGCAGCAGCACCACGAGGCTCGCCGGCAGCAGCGCCACCATCGGCACCAGCACGGCTTCGTTGGCGGCGAGCCGGACGACCGCCCCGGCGCTCCGGGACGCGGCCTCGTCGAACAGCCACGCCTCGCGCAGCCACCGCCATTCGCGCGGCGCGAGCAGGCTCAGCCCGAACAGGGCGGCCCCGGACACCACCGCCGTCGCACCGGCGACCAGCGCGCGCCGCCGGTCGAGCACCGCGACCACGCCGAGGGCGATCAGCGCGGTCGGCAGCGTCGTGTACTTGACCAGCACGGCCAGCGCCAGCAGGAGCCCGGCGAGCACCGCGGTCGACGGCGTCAGCGCGGCCCCGACGGCGGCCACCGCGAACACGGCCGCGACCCACTCCGGTTGCAGGAAGTCCCAGTTCGGCGCCAGCGCCAGGGCCAGCCCGACGGCCGCGGCGACGGCCGAGGCCTCCCCCGGCCGCACCCACCGCGTCAGCCCGGCCCGCAGCCACCACGCGGCACCGGCGACGAAGGCCAGCGCGACCAGCCGGACCAGGCCCTCGCCGGTACCGACCGAGCCCACGTCGACGGCGCCGAGGCCGTCCATGAGCCAGCGGTAGGCCAGCGGCCGGTCCACCCACACGTCGGTCGAGCCGCCGGTGACCCGCAGGCCGCCGAGCACGTACCGGACGTCGAAACCGAGACCGATCCACGCGACGGTCAGGGCGACCGGCAGCGCCGCGACGCCGGCCCAGACCCAGCCGCGGACGGGCGTGCGACGCGCCTGGTCGGGGACGGTTTCGGCGAGGTCCACCACGATCACCCTTCGTCGTCGAGGCGACGACTGTAACCAGGTTCGGCGCCCGCGGCGACGGCGGCCACCCGGGCGCGCGGTGACCCACCGTGCCACACGGTGATTTCACAGTGTCACCAGGGGAATCGGACGTCTCCGCCCTGCCCGGAGTGCGCGTGTCCCGCTCGCTACGCTAGGTCCCGTGCAAGCCATCAGCACGGTCGACCAGACCAGCGACGACCTCGCCCGCGCGGCGGAGCTGCCGCCGTTGTCGGACAGCCGCACCTTCGGGCGCGCCGTCGCCGACATCAAGGAAGGCCTCCGCGAGCGCGAACTGTGGAGCCACCTCGGCTGGCAGGACATCAAGCAGCGCTACCGCCGGTCGGTGATCGGCCCGTTCTGGATCACCATCAGCCAGGGCGTCATCGCGCTCGGCCTCGGCCTGCTGTACTCGCAGCTGTTCAACATGAACATCGGGACGTTCCTGCCCTACATCAGCGCGGGGTTCATCGTCTGGGCGTTCATCCAGGGCTGCCTGACCGAGGGCATGGAGACGTTCATCTCCAACGAGGGCCTGATCAAGCAGATCAAAGCGCCGTTGACGGTCTACGCGCTGCGCACGGTGTGGCGCCAGACGCTGATGTTCGCGCACAACCTGATCGTCATCGTGGTCGTGGTCGCGATCTTCTTCGGCAACCTCGCGCACGGCTACTCGCTGACGACCGAGAGCGGGCACTGCACCGCGGACACGAACCTCATCTGCCACCCCGGCCTGGGCTGGTACACGCTCAGCGCGATCCCGGCGTTCTTCCTGCTGGCCGTGAACGGCCTGTGGGTGACGTTGCTGCTCGGCATCGTCTCGACCCGCTACCGCGACCTGCCGCAGGTGATCAACTCCCTGGTCCAGCTGCTGTTCTACCTGACCCCGATCGTCTGGCCGATCGACCAGCTCAAGGGCGGGGCGCGGCAGGGCGTCAGCTGGGCGGAGCCGATCATCAAGCTCAACCCCATCTACCACTTCGTCCAGATCCTGCGCGCGCCGCTGATCGGGCAGGCCGTCAGCATCTGGAGCTGGGTCGCCGTGGGCGGCATCACGATCGTGGGCTGGCTGCTCGCGCTCGTCGCCATGCGCAACTACCGGGCCCGCGTCTCCTACTGGGTGTGAGAACAGACCATGGTCAGCATTGATGTGCAGAACGCCTACGTCGACTTCCCGATCTTCGACGCCAAGACGCGTTCGCTGAAGAAGAAGGTCCTCGGCAAGGTCGGCGGCAAGATCGGCACCGAGTCGAAGGTGCCGATCATCGAGGCGCTGCAGGACATCACCCTGTCGCTGCGCGAGGGCGACCGGGTCGGGCTGGTCGGCCACAACGGCGCCGGCAAGTCGACCCTGCTGCGGCTGCTGTCCGGCATCTACGAGCCCACGCGCGGCCTGGCCCGCGTCGAGGGCAAGGTCGCGCCGGTGTTCGACCTGGGCGTCGGCATGGACCCGGAGATCTCCGGCTTCGAGAACATCATGATCCGCGGCCTGTTCCTCGGCATGACGCGCAAGCAGATGGAGAAGCGGGTCGACGACATCGCCGAGTTCACCGAGCTGGGTGATTACCTCGCGATGCCGCTGCGGACCTACTCGACCGGTATGCGGGTGCGGCTCGCGCTCGGTGTGGTGACGACGATCGACCCGGAGATCCTGATCCTCGACGAGGGCATCGGCGCGGTCGACGCGGCGTTCCTCAACAAGGCGCGGGACCGTCTGGTGGATCTGGTGAACCGCTCCGGCATGTTGGTCTTCGCCTCGCACGCCGACGACCTACTCTTGGAGCTCTGCACGACGGCCATCTGGATGGACGAGGGCCGGATGAGGATGCGGGGCGGCCTGCGCGAGGTGCTCACCGCGTACAAGGGCCGCGACCCGTTCGAGAACATCAGCACGGAAACCGCCGCGCGGCTCGAAGCCGCGCCGGTGGGCCAGGGCGGGGAGTGACATGAGCGGTCCGGAGCAGGCTCCGATGCGACCGGGCGGCGTGGCGGCGGTGGTCGTCACGCGGCACCGCCGTGACCTGCTCGCGGACTCGCTGAAGATCATCGCCGCCCAGACCCGCCCGGTCGACCACCTCGTCGTCGTGGACAACGGCCCGGACCAGCCGGCGCGCGACGTCGTGGAGTCCTTCCCCGGCCGGTACACGTACCTGCCCTCGCACCACAACCTCGGCGGTGCGGGCGGGTTCGCGCTCGGGATCCTGCACGCGCTCGCGCTGGGCGCCGACTGGGTGTGGCTGGCCGACGACGACGGCCGCCCCGCGGACGAGACGGTGCTGTCGGTGCTCCTGGAGGAGGCCGAGAAGCGCGGTCTGGCCGAGATCTCGCCGATGGTCACCAACATCAACGCGCCGGAGAAGCTGGCGTTCCCGCTGCGGCGCGGGCTGACCTGGAAGCGCTCGTCGTCCGAGCTCGGCACCGACTTCCTGCCGGGAATCGCGTCGCTGTTCAACGGCGCGCTGTTCCGGTCGTCCACTTTGGATGTCGTCGGCGTGCCGGACCTGCGGCTGTTCGTGCGGGGCGACGAGGTCGAGGTGCACCGGCGACTGGTCCGGTCCGGGCTGCCGTTCGGGACGTCGCTGCGCGTGTCGTACCTGCACCCCGACGGGTCGGACGAGTTCAAGCCGATGCTCGGCGGGCGGTTCCACGCGCAGGACCCGGACAACGAGGTCAAGCGCTACTACACCTACCGCAATCGCGGGTACCTGCTGTCCCAGCCGGGGATGCGCAAGATCGGGGCGCTGGAGATCCTGCGGTTCGGCCTGTACTTCGTGGGGGTCAAGCGGGATCCGGGCGCGTTCGTGCAGTGGCTGAAGCTGGTGCGCCAGGGGCAGCGGGAGCGCTTCTTCCGCTACTGAGGCGGCTTGCGCTGTGCGCGAACTCTGTTGCCGCACAAGATCGGCTCCTGGTGTGCTGGTGGCATGGCTGATGAGAAACCCGCGCTCGTCCTGCACCTCGCCACCGGTGGTGAACCGCTGCTGTTCGCCCTGCCGCCCGAGGGCGTCGACGAGCTCGAAAAGGACCTCCACCTGCACCTCGAACACGGATCCGTGCAGACCGTGACGACCAGAGAAGGCTCGAAGGTCACCGTCAACTTCGCGCACGTGGCCGTCGCCTACATCGACGACCTGCAGCGGAAGAACAAGGTGTTCGGGCTGCACTGACCGGCAGCCGGTCAGCCGGGGTGGGCGCGCAGCCAGGCCAGCACCTGCCCGGCATGCTCGTCCGGCGGGAAGACCGGGTAGAAGACGTGCTCGACCACCCCGTCGCGGACGATCAGCGTCAGCCGCTTGTAGAGGGTGAGACCGGCTGTTTCGAAGGTGGGCAGGCCGAGCGCGCGAGCCAGGCTCAGCGCCGGATCGGCCAGCAACCGGAACGGCAGGTGGAGCCGTTCGACGGCCTCGCGCTGGTAGTCGCTGTCCTGGCTGGACAGGCCGAACACGCCCGCCGCGCCGGCGGCGAGCAGGTCCTCGTGGTGGTCGCGGAAGGCGCACGCCTCGGGGGTGCATCCGCGCGCTCCGGGGATCGCGTCCCAGCCTTCCGGCAGGTCGGTGCCCGGGCGGCCGGTGAGCGGGTACGCGTAGACCACCGTCCGGCCCGCGAGCGCGTCGAGGCGCACGGTCTCGCCGTCGGTGGCGCGTAGCTCCAGGGGCGGCACCCGCGCGCCCGGCAGGTGCGCGGCGGCGCCGTCGTCCTCGGGGACGGGCAGGTCGGCGGGCAGGTTCGTGAAGCCGGTCATCCGTCCCATCGTCGCCCAGAAAGCCCCGGAACGAAACCGGCCCCGCTCACCGGGGCGAGCGGGGCCGGGGGAACCTCAGAGGCGGTAGAGGCGCTTCCAGTTCTCGCGGCTGGTGAGCTGCGGCAGGGCGCGCTTGTACTGCTCCTGCACCGCGTGGCCCTCCTTCCGGAGGCGGTTCAGCGTCTTCACCGCGCGCTTGCCCAGCTCGAACATCCGCTCGCGGTCGTACTTGCGCACGCGCACGCCCTCCTGGGACGCGTCCGTCACCACGGCCGTGTCGAACAGCGCCAGGTGCCACCAGGTGGCCTCGTCGCTGGGCACGGCGCCCAGCGCGAAGCGGGAGCGGCCGCGCAGCCGGTCGACCACGCGCTTGATCAGGATGAGCCGCTGCAGCGCCGGGCGCGGGGCGGCGTTGATGATCCCGATGTCGTTCGACGCGATGCCGGGCACCTCGGTGGCGTCGTGCCGTTTGGTCTCCGGGTACTGCGCGCGGATGGCCCTGATCTCCTGCATCGCGGCCACGCCGCCGTCCTCGAGGATCGACGGGCCCTCCAGGAAGTCCTCGACCGCCTTGATCAGCGTGTGCGTCAGCCCGTACTGCATGCCCAGCAGGTAGCGCACGACCTGCGCCATCAGCGTCCGGCACACCACGGCCAGGTTGAAGTCACTGTGCAGGGCCGCGGTGATGATCGAGTTCCGCAGGTTGAAGTACCGGTGCCACTCGTCCCAGTCCTTCCAGTGGAAGTCCGCGTGCCACACACCCGCGCCGGGCAGCGTGACCGTCGGGAAGCCGTGCGCCCGCGCCCGGTAGCTGTACTCCGCGTCGTCCCACTGGAAGAAGAACGGCATCGGGTAGCCGACGGCCTTGACCACCTCGTACGGGATGAGGCACGACCACCAGCCGTTGTAGCCCGCGTCGAGCCGCTTCTCCTGGCGGTTCGGCTTGCCGGTCTCCTCGTCCACGCCGAGCAGGTCGGCCGTGTGCAGGCTGTGCTCGACCGGCACGCCCGGCTCGAGCGAGTTCAGCCGCGCGTACTCCGCCCCGACGTGCAGCTGGTGCGGGTGCAGCAGGTTGAGCATCTGGCCGCCGACGATGATCGGGTTCGCCGCGAGGTTCGAGAACGCCGTCATGCGGACCACCAGGTCCGGCTCGAGCAGCACGTCGTCGTCCATGAACAGGACGTTCGCGTGCTCGGTCTCGGTGTGCCCGGCGACCTCGTACAGGCCGCGCGTGAAGCCGCCGGCGCCGCCGAGGTTGGGCTGGGTGATGTAGTGCAGCTTGTCGCCGAGGTCGGCCGCGACCTGGGCGAACCCGTCGCGCGAGTCGACGCGGTCGGTGCCCTGGTCGGCGACGTAGATGGCGTCCAGGGTGTCCAGCGACTGGAGGTCACCGGCCAGTGCCTGCAGGTTCTTGAGGCAGTCGTCGGCGCGGTTCATCGTGCAGATGGTGACCGCGGTCGGGCGGATCTTCGCCGGCGGCTCGACCGTCCAGCGCACCCGCTCGACGGTCAGCCGCTGCCCGGCCTGGGTCTCCAGGTCCAGCCACAGCGCGCCGCCGTCGTAGAACTTGTCGATCTTCGCGTCGAACGCGACCACGGTCTGGTCGGCGCCCTCGACCTCGCGGGCCTCGATGGTGCGCGGCTCGCCCTCGGAGTCGGAGGCGCGGACGGCGAGCTGGCCGGCGCCGCTCACGACCGCCTCGACGCGCACCTGGCGCACCTTCGTCCAGCGCTGCCAGTAGCTGGCCGGGAACCGGCCGAAGTAGGTGTTGCCGGAGACCCGCGCCGACGGCTCCAGCGTGACGCCGTCCCGGCCGCGGTTGACCACGCCCTCGAGCACCTCGGAGTAGAGGTCCTTGGACACGACGGGCGACGGGCCGGCGTAGAGCCCGCGCTGGGCGGTCAGGCGACCCTCGGGAACGTGTTCGGCGAACGTGGTCTGGTCCTCTTTCGCCTGGGCTCCGTTGGTCTTCGCCTTCGCGGCGGCAGGCCGTCCCGCCGCAGTCTTGCCGGCCATCAGTTCTCAGTCCTCCAGGGGAATCCGACTCGCGTCCGCCAAGTTACACGGGTCGCCTGTGGAGGAATCACGCGCCGGACTCCGGCGAAACATCGGTCACACCTTCTTCGCGGAAGACAACCCACTTGAGCATCACGAAGTTGATGGCCGTGGCGGTGCCCTGGGAGATCACCCAGGCGACCGTCGGCTTGAACCGGAACTCCCCGAGCACGTGCAGCATCAGGGCATTCACGCCGACGGCGACGAAGAACGTGACGCCGTAAAGCAGGACGAAGCTGCCGACCTGGCCGGCGCCCTGCTTGCGGCCGGCGGAGAACGTGAACTTCCGGTTAAGGAAAAAGGCGGTGGTGGTGCCGACGATGAAACTGATCGCGCGAGCGACGGTGTCCCACGGAGCGTAATCAAGGCCGAGCGCCCGTAACGCCGTGTAGGTACCGAGATCGAGTAGCGCGCAAAACCCGCCGATGACCGCGAATCGCACCAACTGGCCGAGCAGGCCGGGGCTTTTCGCGGTCACTGCCTGCTCCTGCGGTTCCGTAGACACCACTGCACTACCTCACCAGCGTGCGATTTTCCGGGACCGGAAAAGTGTAGAAGCGCCTCCGCGAAAGCCGCCCCCCGGGGATCGTTACCCTGGTCCGGGTGAACACGACACCGCATACCGAGCGGCGGACACTCACCGGGTGGGGTCGCACCGCCCCGACCATCGCTGACGTGCTGACCACGCCGGACGTCGAGACGATCGCCCGCGCGGTGGCGCAGGCCGGCGAGCGCGGCGTGATCGCCCGTGGCCTCGGCCGCTCCTACGGGGACCCGGCGCAGAACGCCGGTGGACTCGTCATCGACATGACCGCCCTGAACACGATCCACTCGATCGACCCGGACACCGGCGAGGTCGACCTGGACGCCGGGGTGAGCCTCGACCAGCTGATGAAGGCCGCGCTGCCGCACGGGCTGTGGGTTCCGGTGCTGCCCGGAACGCGCCAGGTGACCATCGGTGGCGCGATCGCCAACGACATCCACGGCAAGAACCACCACAGCGCGGGCAGCTTCGGCAACCACGTGCTGTCGATGGACCTGGTCACCGCGGACGGCCGGATCCGCACGCTGACCCCCGACGGCCCCGAGTCCGAGCTGTTCTGGGCCACGGTCGCCGGCATCGGCCTGACCGGCATCATCGTGCGCGCGAAGATCCGGATGAAGAAGACCGAGAGCGCCTACTTCGTCGTCGACGCGGACCGCACGTCGAACCTGGACGAGACGCTGGAGCTGTTCACCAACGGCTCCGACCTCAACTACGACTACTCGATGTCGGTGCCGGACCTGATCAACGCCGACAGCCGCCTCGGCCGTGCCACGTTCTCCCGTGGCTCGCTGGCCCGGCTGGACCAGCTGCCGCCCAAGCTGCGGGCGAACCCGCTGAAGTTCGACGCGCCGCAGCTGATGACGCTGCCCGACATCTTCCCCAACGGCCTGGGCAACAAGCTCACGTTCGGGATGCTCAACAACGTCTGGCAGCGCACGGTGCCCAAGGGCGGCGCGCGCGGCAAGATCCAGAACCTGACGCAGTTCTACCACCCGCTGGACATGCTGAGCGAGTGGAACCGCGCCTACGGGTCGAAGGGCTTCCTGCAGTACCAGTTCTCCATCCCGTTCGGACGCGAGGACGCGCTGAAGGACCTGTGCCGCAAGATCGCGACGTCCGGGCACTACTCGTTCCTCAACGTGTTCAAGCGCATGGGCGAGGGCAACCGCGCGCCGCTGTCGTGGCCGTCGCCGGGCTGGATGCTGAGCGTGGACTTCCCCATCAAGGACGGCCTCGGCCGGTTCTGCACCGAGATGGACGAGGACGTGCTGGCCGCCGGCGGGCGGCTCTACACCGCGAAGGACTCCCGCACCACGCCGGAGACCTTCGCGAAGATGTACCCGCGGCTGGAGGAGTGGCGCAAGGTCCGCCAGTCGGTCGACCCCGAGGGCGTGTTCGCGTCCGACATGAGCCGGAGGCTTGAACTGTGATCGACGCTGTTGGCAACCCCCAGTCGCTGCTGCTGCTCGGCGGCACCTCGGACATCGCGCTGGCCATCGCGCGCAAGTACCTGAGCGAGGCGCCGGAGCTGCGCGTCGTGCTGGCCGCGCGGGCCTCCGAGCGGCGCAAGCAGGCCGCGGAGAGCCTGCGCGCCGCCGGCGCCGAGGTGTCCGAAGTGGACTTCGACGCGAAGGACACGGCGTCCCACCCCGCAGTGCTGGACCAGGCGTTCGCGCACGGTGACATCGACGTGGCCGTCGTGGCGTTCGGCCTGCTCGGCGACAACGAGGAGGCGTGGCAGAACCACGCGGTCGCGGTCGAGCTGGCGACGGTGAACTACACCGCGGCGGTGTCGGTCGGCGTCGCGCTGGCCGAGCGGCTGAAGAAGCAGGGCCACGGCACGGTGATCGCGCTGTCCTCTGTGGCCGGTGAGCGCGTGCGGCGGTCGAACTTCGTGTACGGCTCGACGAAGGCCGGGTTCGACGGGTTCTACCTGGGCCTGGGCGAGGCGCTGGCGCCGTCCGGGGTCAAGGTGACGGTCGTGCGGCCGGGCCAGGTCAAGACGAAGATGACCGAGGGCCTGGGCAAGGCGCCGCTGGAGCAGACGGCCGAGCAGGTCGCCGACATCGCCGTCGACGCGGCCCGCAAGGGCAAGGAGCTGGTGTGGGCGCCGGCCCCGTTCCGCGCGGTGATGTCGGTGCTGCGCCACGTGCCGCGGCCGATCTTCCGCAAGCTGCCGATCTGATCGTTCCCGACGAGAAACGCCCCGGTCACCGCGAGGTGGCCGGGGCGTTTTCGCGTCACTGGCTCAGCCAGTAGCCGTACGAGGTGTAGTCCGGGTAGGGGTTCAGCAGCGGGCGGGGCTGCTGGACCTCGATGCGCACCGACCCGGAGGTGATCAGCTCACCGGGGATCGTGTAGGTGTAGGTCGACCAGACGCCGTCGCGCTCGTCGCGGATCCAGGTTCCGGCCTCGGCGCCGTTGACCAGCACCCGCATGTCGAACACCGTGCCGTGCATCGCCGTGCGCGAGGTGATCGTCAGGGGGCGGCCGGGCACCAGGTTGTGCGCCGTGAACGCCTCGCCGCCGACGATGGAACGCGAGCTGTCCACCACGTCGCCCACCCGGCCCAGCGACGTCCACGGCTGCGTGCCCACCTGGGCCAGAACCGGCTGGTACCCGTGGTCGCCCTCGCTGGTCAGGTCACCGACGTTGACGTAGTCCCGCAGCTCGCCCGGCACCGCCTGCTCGTCGCCGCTGCCGGCGAGCGACCAGTCGGCCCGGTAGACGTTCATCCGCCGGAACGGCACGATCAGCCGCCCGCCGAGGTCCGGCGCCGCCTGCACGTCGAAGCTCATCTCCGCGGGCGTCTTCAGCACGCCCACGTCCTTCAGCGGCTCCATCGACGGCCCCGGCCACGGGTCGTACACCGCGAAGTAGCCGGGCCGCTGCGCCGCGGGCAGGTGTTTGAGCGCCTCGTACAGCGAACCGGTCCCGTTGTTGGCCGGCGCGGCGAAACCGTTGGTGCCGAGCCCGATCAGGTCCAGCACCCGGTGCTCACCGAAGTACGCGACCGCGCCGACGTCCTTGACCGCCACCGTCGCGCCCGGCGGCAGGTTCCCGCGGATCCACTGCGCCACCGACACGTCGGTGTCGCGGATCGCCGCCGTCGCCCGGCCGAACCGGATCGACCAGCCGGGAAGCTCCACCAGCGTCAGCACCAGCACCACCACCAGCGCGCCGTGCAGCCCGATCCGGCGCACCCGCGTCTGACGGGCGAGGCGGCTCAGCCCGTACACACCGGTCACCACGAACAGCACGAACACCGGCAGGAACGGCTGGACGTACCGCAGTTCGTGCACCAGCGCGGTGTTCAGAGTGGACACCGACACCAGGATCAGCAGCAGGCCCGCGGCCACCGCGTACAGCATCGGGCGCCAGGTGCGCCGTGTCAGGAACACGTAGACCATGCCGGCGGCGAACACCAGCAGCGCACCCGGGAACGCGTAGTCCTGCGCCTCGAACCCGAGGAAGTTGCCCACGAACGCGCGCACGTTGGCCAGCGTGCGGTCGGCGAACTCGCTGAGCCAGAACACCGGCCGGTCGTGCAGGAACGACTTCGACTGGATGCCGTTCGCGGTCGCCGTCCCGGTGGCGATCTTGTAGAACAGCAGCTGGGCGGCACCGACCGCGACCGGCAGCAGTGTCCACAGTGCACGCAGCACGGTACGGCGCGCACCCGCCACGCGCCGGTCCACCCACAGCGTCCACAGCGCCGCGAACACCAGCGCCACCGCCAGGATCAGCCCTTCGGTGCGCGCCAGTGCCAGCAACGCGCCCAGCACCGGCGTCCACCGGAACCGCGCCCACGGCTGCTCGGTCACGAACGCCAGCAGCGTCGCGACCACCAGCAGCGCCACCAGCCCGACTTCCATGCCGCTGGCCGAACCCCAGGCCAGCGGGCCGCTGACGGCGACCAGGACACCGGACCACACGCCGACCGGGCGGGACACCAGTCTCCCGCCCAGCACCGTGACCAGACCCGCGGTGAGCGCGAAGCACAGCACACCGAACCCGACCGCGAACGCCAGGAAGAACGTGCCCTGGAAACCCAGCACCCAGGCCGCGCCGAGCACCAGCGCGTACAGCAGGCTGCTCGCGCCCGCGCTGACGTCGTCGCCGGTGTTGAACTGGAAGAAGTGCCCGAGGCCGAGCTGGCGGCCGTACTGGAGGTGGATGTAGACGTCGTCGAGCGGCGCGATCAGCTTGCCCTGGTTCCAGCCCAGGCCGCTCAGCACGAATGCGGCGCCGACCACGGCCGCGAGCAGCCCGGTCAGCCAGAACGCGGGATCGCGGCGCACGCCCCGGCGGGGCCCGGGCGTGCGGTCGACCTCGTCCGAAATGTGCAGAACCTGGGTCACTTCACGCACACGCCCGGACCCGGTTTCGTCGTTGGCTCATCGGGCCAGGCTATCCCGCGACTCCCGCCACTGGTCGAACAGCAGGTCCCGGTGCATCTCGTGGTAGCGGCTCAGGTCGAACACGTGCACGGTCTTCGCCCAGCGCAGGTTCTCGTCCGGGCGGAACCCGTCGGCCTCCGCGCGCTCGAAATCCGTGCCCAGGTAGTAGACGCCGACCGAACCGTCCAGCGAGATCCCGGCCACCTCACACGAATACCCGAGGTACTCCGCGCGCGTGGTCACCTCGGCGACCCGGCCGCCCTCGGTCTCCAGCACCCCGGACCGCGGGCGACCGGCGACGACCGCCGCCTGCCCGTTGGGCCAGCCGCCGTGGAGCGGGATGCCGTCCACCGGGCGCGGGAACCGGGCCGCGCGCCAGCGCGTGAAGAGCAGGTCGTTCTGCCGTTCGGCGTACTGGCGGAGGTCACGCAGGTCGACGGTTTTGTAGTACTCGTAGGAATGTTCCTGCACGAAACCGTTGATCGTCGCCCATTCCTGGTCCCATTCGGCGTCCAGGACACGAGCGGTGCCGTTGTCGAAAGCGGTGTCGATCATGACGCGGTGGTCCCGGTAGGTCGCGTAGACCTGGACCGAGAAAACGCGTTCACACATCTCCACCGGAACCGCCCCGGTGAGCTCCGGCCGGTGACAGGGCTCACGGAGCTGCGGAAAGTGCACGTAGTTCTCGCCCGCCGCATACGAAACCGGGTACGACACGCCGTCGACGACGGCGATCGTGCCGCTGCGGTACAGGGGGTAGGTCACGCCGGTTCCCCCTTTGCGTTTACCCGACTACTGACTGGTGTGTGCGCAGCAGTTTACGAGAAACTCACACGTTCAGCTAATCGGCTGCGCCGAACGGTCCACGATGACCGCGAACGGCCCGACGTCGCGGCGCTCGAATCCCGGCCCGGAGAACAGTTCCGGCGCGAACGTGATGTCGTCGACACGCAACGGGACCGCGCGCGGGAAGGTGTCGGTCGCGATCGGCATGACGAGCGTGCCGTCGGCGGCGCGGCGCAGCACGAACACGTTGGGCGCCTCGTGCGGGTTCGTCCGGAGCTTGGCGATCAGGCCGGCGGAGTCCCGGGCGGTCGCCCAGGACCGGATCTCGTCGTTGCGCTGCGTGTACCCGGCGAGCGGGTTCGCGTAGTGCGGCGTGGTCTGCTGGAAACCCCAGTACGGCTGGAACGACAGCAGCCGGTCGTACGCCGAGAGCACGATGTTGCCGGTCGGCGGTCGTCCGGTCAGCTCACCGATCGTGGCGATCAGCTGGGGGGTCCAGTACCCGTCCTGCGCCGGGTCGTGGCCGTAGTTTGCGTTCCAGCCGTCCGGGTAGTAGTCGGACTCGGCGGTGTCGACCGTGTCCTTCATCGTGGTGCCGACGACGGTCTGCGTCACCGACACGGCGCCGAGCACCGCGAGCACGAACGCCACCGTCCGCACGGGGCGGACGTGCTCGGTCAGCTTCGGCAGGGCCCGCACGAGTTCGGCCAGCGCGAACACCCCGGCGACCGCGAGTGCCACGTCCACCGTCACGATGAACCGGAACGACAACAGCGTCGTGCGGACCAGCAGCGCGAGGCTGGACAGCGCGAACCACAGGTAGACCAGCGCGGTCAGCACGAGCAGCACGAGCGCGACCGGTTCGCGGCGCGCGCGCACCACCAGCCAGACCAGCCCGGCCAGGCACAGCACGCCGAAGAAGCTCGCGGTCTGGAACGGCATCGGGAAGTAGGCGCTGATCTCGGGCAGGAAGTGCGCCGCCACGTTCGGCTTGCCCAGCCCGCCGGCCAGGATGAACGGGCCCCAGGTGATCAGCGACAGCAGGCCGGTGACCACCCCGATGCCGACCAGGCGCAGCAGCAGCCGCTTGAGCACCGCCCCGACGGGTTCCCCGTCGCGGACGTCCAGCGCGAGCGCGACCAGCGCCAGCACCACCACGGCGAACACGCCGAACACCAGGTGCAGGGTGTAGGTGACCCCGGAGAACCCGAGGTAGACGCCGATCAGCACGAGCGTCCAGGCCGGCACCCGCTCGCGGCGGCGCAGCACGGCCCACGTCAGCACGAGGATCGGCGGCAGCCAGGCCGTGGTCGGCCACGCGTACGGCTCCTCGGGCCCGAGTGCGACGAACCCGGCCAGCACCGTGGCCACCGACGCCAGCAGCGCCATCCGGCGCCGCACGACGAGGCTCCACAGGACGAACGCGACCACCCCGGCCACCGCGGCCCAGGTGATCGAGTACGGCTTGTAGGCGGCCCAGCCCTCCAGGCCGAGCAGGTTCGCGAACCGCCCGCCGAGCCAGAACCAGCCGCCCGGGTAGTAGGCGGCCAGTCCGTGGTAGTTCACGTCCGCCAGGCCGGCGGTCTCGGTCAGCCGCTCCATGTACTGCAGGCGGAACGTGTTGTCCACGCTCGACCCGCCCAGGAAGAAGCGGGTGCCCTGCAGCGGGATCGCCAGCAGCAGGGTGGACAGCGCGGTCAGCGCCACCCAGCTGCCACCGACGCGCACCCACGACGGCCAGCGGGCCGCGCCGCTGTACCACAGCGAGCCGAACAGCACCACGACGATCACCGCGACGGCCAGGTTCACCAGCGCGTCCGGCACGTACGTGCCCGGGTCGACGCTCAGCTTGTTCGCGCCGAACTGCAGCACGAGGCTGACGACCACCGCCGCCACGGTGCCCAGGACGAGCTCGGCCAGGGTGCGGCCGGGTCCGAGCCGGGTCAGTGGGTGGCGCGGTGCGGGTTCGGTCGCCGTGTCGTCGCCGGGACGGGCCAAGGTGGTCGTCACAGGTAGAAGGTGACCCCGAGGGTGGCGACCCACAGCACACCCAGGACCTGCAGGACGCGGTCCTTGAGCACGATCTCGTCCGGCGCGCCCGCGGTGCCGCCGTCGACGTCGACCGCGTAGCGCAGCACGGCGATCACGAACGGCACCATCGAGATGACCGGCCAGACCGACTGGTCGGCGCCCTCCCGCAGCTCGAACGCCCACAGCGAGTACGACATGATCAGGATCGCCGCCGCGGTCGCCCACACGAAGCGCAGGTAGCTGGCCGAGTACTTCTTCAGCGACGAGCGGATCTTCGCGCCGGTGCGCTCGAACAGCATGATCTCGGCGTAGCGCTTGCCCGCGACCATGAACAACGAACCGAACGCCGTGACCAGCAGGAACCACTGCGACAGCGCGATACCGGCGGCCACACCACCGGCGATCGAGCGCATCAGGAAGCCCGACCCGACGATCGCCAGGTCGATCACCGGCTGGTGCTTGAGCCCGAAGCAGTAGCCCAGTTGCACCGCCTCGTAGACGCCCAGCACGATCGCCAGCTCCGGGCTCGCCAGGAACGACAGCGCGAGCCCGACGCCGAAGAACAGCACCGCGGCCACGTAGGCGACCGGCACCGGCACGATCCCGGCCGCGATCGGCCGGTTCCGCTTCGTCGGGTGCGCCCGGTCCGCCTCGACGTCGACCGCGTCGTTGATCAGGTACACCGACGACGCGACCAGGCTGAACGCCACGAACGCGATGACCGCGTCGAGGAGCACCGAACCGTTGGTGATCTGGGCCGCGGTGAACGGCGCGACGAAGACGAGGACGTTCTTCGCCCACTGCTTCGGCCGCGCGGTCTTGGCGACGCCGAGGACCATTCCCACCGGGCCGCGCTTGACGGACGGGGCCGGTTCGGCCGCCGTCTCCGCCGTCTTCGCCTCGGCCTTCTCGCTGGTTTCGTCCACGATCTCGGCTTCCGCGGCGTTGTTCACTGATTTGGTCACGGGTGGTTCCCTACCCCTTTTTGCGGATTTTCCTGCGCAGCAGACCTCCGACCACACCGCCGAGAGCGGCACCGGCGAGCACGTCGGTCGGGTAGTGCACCCCCAACACGAGCCGGGACGCCAACATCGGCGGGACGAGCGCGGGAACCAGGTTACGCCCGGTCAATCCCGAGTAGAGCACCGCCGCCGCCGTAGTGGACGTGGCGTGCGAGGACGGGAAGCTCAGCCGGCTCGGCGTGCCGACCAGGACCTCGACGCTCGGGTCCTCCGGCCGGGGCCGCCTGACCACGCGTTTCACCGCGATCGAGGCGCCGTGCGCGGCGACCACGCCGGCGGCCGCGACCAGCCAGTCCTTGCGGCGCTCGCGGTCCACCGCGGCGCCCACGAGACCGGCGGCGAACCATCCGATCGCGTGCTCACCGAAGTGGGACAGGCCGCGGGCGGCCTTCACGGTCACCGGGCGCTTGAGCGCGCCCTGGACCCTGGAGAGCACCTGGATCTCGGCGGCGCGCTCCGGCTTCTTCTCAAGCATCGATGCTCCCGTCCAGGGGGGCGCCGTCGGTCAGGTGCGGGGCGATCTTGTTGTCGAACATCGACAGCGCCGAACCGATGGCCATGTGCATGTCCAGGTACTTGTAGGTGCCCAGGCGGCCGCCGAAGAGGACGTTGCGCTCGCGCGCCTCGGCCTTGGCCAGCTCGCGGTAGCGCTCGAGCTTGGCGCGGTCGTCCGGGGTGTTGATCGGGTAGTACGGCTCGTCGTCTTCGTTGGCGAAGCGGGAGTACTCCCGGACGATGACCGTCTTGTCCTTCGGGTAGTCCCGCTCCGGGTGGAAGTGGCGGAACTCGTGGATCCGGGTGTAGGGGACGTCTTCGTCGTTGTAGTTCATGACGGACGTGCCCTGGTAGTCGCCGGTGGGGACGACCTCCTGCTCGAAGTCGAGCGTGCGCCAGCCCAGGCGGCCCTCGGAGTAGCCGAAGTAGTGGTCCAGCGGGCCGGTGTAGACCGTCGGCGTGCCGGCCGGGATGTGCTCGCGGACGTCGAAGTAGTCGGTGTTCAGGCGGACGTCGATCAGCTCGTGGTCGGCCATCCGCTCCAGCCACGCGGTGTAACCGTCGACCGGCAGGCCCTCGTAGGTGTCGTTGAAGTACCGGTTGTCGAAGGTGTAGCGCACCGGCAGCCGGGTGATGTTGCCGGCCGGGAGCTCCTTCGGGTCGGTCTGCCACTGCTTCGCGGTGTAACCGCGGAAGAACGCCTCGTACAGGGGGCGGCCGATGAGCGAGATGGCCTTCTCTTCGAAGTTCTGCGCGTCCTTGCTGTCGATCTCGCTGGCCTGCTCGGCGATCAGCTCACGCGCCTCGTCCGGGGTGTGCGACCGGCCGAAGAACTGGTTGATCAGCGCCAGGTTCATCGGCAGCGGGTAGACCTGCCCGCGGTACTTGCCGAACACGCGGTGCTGGTAGCCGGTGAACTCGGTGAACTGGTTGACGTAGTCCCAGACCCGCTTGTTCGACGTGTGGAACAGGTGCGCGCCGTAGCGGTGCACCTCGATCCCGGTCTCCGGCTCGGCCTCGGAGTAGGCGTTGCCCCCCAGGTGGGAACGCCGCTCCAGCACGAGCACCCGCTTGCCGAGCTGGCTGGCCGCACGCTCGGCGACCGTGAGCCCGAAGAAGCCGGAGCCGACGACGACCAGGTCGTACCCGGCGAAACCGGCGTCGGTGGAGTCAGTGTTGCTCGTGTGCTCGCTCACGGGAAGCGAGGGTACCGACGCTACCGAGGGCAACCGCACCCACGTTGTCTATCGCGTGCCGCGCAGGCCCGGCAGGACGTCGGACACCACTTCTTCCAGCACCGATTCCCGGCCCGCGTACGGGCCGGCGGAACGCGGCCAGTGGACGACCACGTCGGTGAAGCCCAGCTCGCCCGCGCGGCCCGCCGCGTCGACGAACGCCTGCTTGCTGACCAGGGAGAACACCGGTGCGGCGTCGAGGCTGAGGTAGCGGTGCACCTCCTCGCCCGCGCGGTCGTTCGCGGCCAGCACCTCGTCGAACCGGCGCGACAGCTCGGCGACGCCGCGCCACCACTCGTCGAGCGTTTCGGCCGCCCGCCCGGTGGTCACCCAGCCGCCACCATAAGTTGCGGCAACCTTCATCGCGCGCGGCCCGTTCGCGGCGATGAGGAACGGAATCCGCGGCCGCTGCACGCATCCGGGCAGGTTCCGCGCGCCGCGCGCCGTGTAATAGGTCCCGTCGTGGTCGTACCCGTCGGTGATCAGCAGGCCGTCCAGCGCCTCGACGAACTCGGCGAACCGGTCGGAGCGCTGCCGCGGGGTCAGCTCCGCGCCCCCGAGGACCTTGGTGTCGTAGCCCAGGCCGCCCGCGCCGATGCCCAGGACGAGCCTGCCGTCGGCCACGTCGTCGAGGGTGATCAGCTCGCGCGTGAACGGCACCGGGTGGCGGAAGTTGGGCGAAGCCACGAACGTGCCGAGGCGGATGGTGGAGGTCACCATCGCGGCGGCGGTCAGCGTCGGCACCGCGGAGAACCAGGGGCCGTCGACCAGTGACCGCCAGCCCAGGTGGTCGTAGGTCCAGGCGTGGTCGAAGCCGTACTCCTCGGCGGCCCGCCACTTCGGCTCGGCCGCCCACCACCGGTCCTCGGGAAGAATCACGATGCCAACGCGCACCGACCCACGCTATCGGCCACCGCCGACAACCCGGCCATCCGCACCCCGGGGACAATGGGGGTGTGGAGAAACCCCTGCTGATCGCGTCGGACGTGGACGGCACGCTGCTCGACCCCCTGGAACGGATGTCGCCCCGCACCGTCGACGTGCTGCGCCGCGTCCACGAGGCGGGGGTCCCGGTCGTGCTCGCGACCGGGCGTCCGCCGCGCTGGATCCCGTCCGTCGCCCAGGCCGGCGGGCTGACCGGTTACGCCGTGTGCGCGAACGGCGCGGTGCTGTACGACATCGGCGCCGACGAGGTGGTCGGCGTGCACGGCGCGCTGGATCCGATGCTGCTCACCGACGCCGTCGAGGAGCTGGCCAGGGTCCTGCCCGGCTGCGGGTTCGCCGCGGAGCGGGTCGGCAGGCACGCGATCGATCCGGACGTGCAGCACCTGGTGATCGAGCACGGCTACCACAACCCGTGGGGCGACGGCGAAGGCGTGCCGGTGTCGCGGGCGGAGATCGTGGGGCGCCCGGCGGTGAAACTGCTGGTCAGCCACCCGGACATGACGTCGGACGAAATGGCGCGGGCAGCCGGCGCGGTGCTCGACGGGTCGTTCGACATCACCTTCTCCGCCGGTGGCGGGCTGATCGAGCTGGCCGCGCACGGCATCACGAAGGCGACCGGGCTGGCCGAGGTCGCGCAGCGGTTCGAGGTGCCGGTCGAACGGATCATCGCGTTCGGCGACATGCCCAACGACGTGGACATGCTGCGGTGGGCCGGGCACGGCGTGGCGATGGCGAACGCGCACCCGGACGTGCTGGCCGTCGCGGACGAGGTGACCAGCCCGAACAGCGAGGACGGCGTCGCCCAGGTGCTCGAGCGCTGGTTCTAGCCGCAGGGCACGTAGGTCCAGCGCTCGTCGCCCGCGAGCAGGGCCAGGATGCGGGTTTCGGCGTCGCCGCGCAGGTAGATCGTGAGCCAGCTCGTGTCGGCGCGGCGGAACGTGGCCACGTCGTAACGCTCCGCGTACCTGGCGGCGATCTCGCAGTCCTGCCCCGGCGCGTACCAGGCGAGCGGCGCAGCGAGGACCGGCAGGCCGAAGTCGGCGACCGGCGCGACCGAGTCGTCCGGCTCCCGTCCGGTGACACCGGTGATCGTCATCCGCGCCCCGGCCCGGTAGGCGAGGGCGGCGTTGCCGAACGTGTCGATGGTCGAACCGGCCGGCAGGCTGTCGCGCAACCAGTGCCCGATCTCCGTGGTCTGGGACGACCGCAGCCGGTCGGTGTGGACGACCTGCCGCGCGGCGAACGCGGCGGGCACGCTGACCGCGCACAGCACGAGCGCGACGACGGGCACCGCACGCCGCTCGGCCAGGCCGGGGCGCGGGTGCGGCGAGGGGCGGCGGCGCGTGCCGAGCCTGCCGAACAGCACGGCCGCCCCGACCGCGAGCAGGGTGCACAGGAGGAAGCCGTACGGCAGGTGCGCGGAATCGGGCCAGGCGGCCCCGACCCGGTCGTAGTAGGTGGCCTCCCAGGCCCACCACGGCACCAGGAACACCAGCGCGCCCAGCAGGTACCCGGCGGGCGCCCACCAGCTCGAGCGGCGGCGCACCGCGGTGTAGAGCAGCCACACCTCGCCGAGGAGCGCGAACACGACGCCGTCGGACCGGGTCATCACGGCCAGCGCCGCGAGGACGCCGCCGACCAGCGGGTGCCCGCTCACCAGCGCCAGGCACCCGGTCAGCACGAGCAGGACGAACAGCGCGGTCTCGGTGCCCGCCTGACCGTGGGCGGCCAGCAGGCTCGCGCCCGCGGTCAGCAGCGCGGCGATCACACCGGCACCGCCCGCGAACCGCTTCGCCAGCAGGTACGCGACCACCACGCACCCGAGCGTGGACAGGACGCCGAGCACGACCGCGCCGGTGACGACGTCCGCCCCGAACATCGCCCGCGGCAGGGTGACCAGCACGAGCCACACGAAGTTCGGCAGGCCCTCGACCCGCTCGCCGATCGTGTAGACCGCGCCGTAACCCTCGGCGATGTTGCGGGCGTAGCGGAACGTGATGAACGCCCCGTCCGGCACCGTCGCCACGACGAGCTGCAGGACCAGGGCGAACACCAGCGCGAGGAGGACGATCCAGACCCGGCGGGCCTGGCGGGTCTGGACGCGCGGCCACACCCCCACCGCGACTCCCGCCAGCGCCAGCCACGCGGCGACCAGGGCACCAGGCACCTTCTCACCCTCCGTGACGCCGCTCCACCCTTGGCGTGAATATCGTTCCGGCGCACGAATTGTTTCGTTTCGGAGCCCCTTCGGAGCGAGTGTCACTCGCGCGGGGTCAGATGCCGTCGGCCAGGGTCTGGTAGTCGATCTTGCCGCTGGCCAGCAACGGGATCGTGTCGATCGGGCGCACGTCGAAGCCGGAGGCGTGCAGGTGCAGCCGGTCGGAGAGCGCCTGGGACGCGGCCTTGCAGGTCTCGGCCGTCGCGCCCTCCGCGTACAGCACCACCTTGTCGTCGGCCGGGACCGCGGCCACGATGTCGATCCCGAGACCGGTCGCGCGCGTGGCGTGTTCCAGGTCGTCGAGGTTGATGCGGTTGCCGAACACCTTGCCGATCCGCTTCAGGCGGCCGGTGATGAACAGGAACCCCTCCTCGTCGAGGTACCCGATGTCGCCGGTGGGCAGCACGCCGTCGCACTCGTCGCCCAGCGCGAGCTGCGCGGCGTTCTCGGCGTAGCCCATCATCACGTTCGGCCCGCGGTAGATGATCTCGCCGGTGATCTTGGGGTGCGTGGTGTCGCCGCCGTCGGCCCGCCGCACCGCGAACCTGCCGCCGGGCAGCGCGGGGCCGACCGAGCCGATCTTCTCGGCGAGCCGGTCCCACGGCATGATCGACATCCGCGGGGCGGCCTCGGTCTGCCCGTACATCACGAACAGCCGCCCGCCCGCCGAGCGCATCAGCGTGTCGAACTCGGCGACCAGCTCGGGCCGCATCCGCCCGCCAGCCTGGGTCAGGGTGTGCACGCCGGGGTTGGCCGCCGGGTCGAACTTGAGCTTCCGCAGCATTTCGTAGTGGTAGGGCACGCCGGCGACGGAGGTGCACTCGTGCGCGGCGACGGTGTCCCAGAAGCCACGGCCCAGGATGCCGTCCCGCTCCACCACCACGGTCGCGCCGCTGATCAGGTGCGAGTTCAGCACGGACAGCCCGTAGGCGTAGTGCAGCGGCAGCGTCGTGGGCGCGACCTCGCGCTCGTCGATGCCGAGCACGTCGGCGATCGCGTGCGCGTTGGTCAGGATCGCCTTCCGGGACAACCGGACCAGCTTGGGGTTGCCGGTCGACCCGCTGGTGGGCAGCAGCACGGCGAGGTCGGGGTGCGGGCGGATGCCGTCGGGGTCGAGGCGCAGCCAGTGCCCGTCCGCGGCGCGGTACCCGGCCGGTGGTTCCGCCGCGGGCGCGTCCAGCACCGCCGCCGGGCGGTACCGCTCCATCAGCATGGTCAGCAGCGGCACGTCGAGCTTGGGGTCGATGAGCGCGACCGCGCGTGACGCCTCGACCGCCGCGAGGTAGCGCAGCACACTGGCCGAATCGACGGCGGTGCGGGCGAACAGCACGCCGTCGGGCAGGGCCGCGAGTGCGTCGGCCTGCCGTTCGACCTCGGTCATCAGCGCGGCGCCGTCCAGGACGGTGCCGCTTTCCGCGTCCACGAGCCGGGCGCCCGGAGCCAGCAGGGTCATCCGTACAGTCTGACCGATGGCCGTGCCGCGTCCAGGCGCGCATGACCGCGATCACCGTGCCACCGGACGGGCTCTTCCACAGTGGACAACGGAACCCGGCCCGGCCGAGGGCCCGGCACGGTCGCGCGCGCTGTCCGCGCGGTACCGGGCTGATCCGCTATACGCTGGTCGCGTGGTGAACCGGGTTGTGGTCGTCGGTGGCGGGATCATCGGGCTCGCGGTCGCGGAGGAGCTGACCCGGCGCGGGTCGGCGGTGACCGTGCTGGAGAAGGAGGACCGCTGGGCCGCGCACCAGACCGGTCACAACTCCAACGTCGTGCACGCCGGCCTGTACTACAAGCCGGGCTCGGCCAAGGCGCGGATGTCCGTCGCGGGCAATCGGTCCATTGTGGACTTCGCGCGGGAGCACGGGGTGCCGGTCGAGGTGTGCGGCAAGCTCGTCGTGGCGACCAGCGAGGCCGAGCTGCCCGCGCTGGGCGTGCTCGCCGAGCGGGCCGAGGCCAACGGCGTGCCGGCGAAGCTGATCAGCGCCGCGGAGGCCCGCGAGTACGAGCCCGAGGTGTCCTGCGTGCGGGCGCTGCGGGTCTCCTCGACCGGGATCATCGACTTCCCCCGCGTGTGCACCGCGCTGGTGCGGCTGCTCACCGAACGGGGTGCCGACCTGCGCCTGGGCACGGCGGTGCGGGGCATCCGGCGCGGCTCCACCACGAACGTGGAGGTCGCCACCGGCGACGAGGTGCTGCGCGCGGACGCGCTGGTCAACTGCGCCGGCCTGCAGTCCGACCGGGTCGCCGAGCTGGCCGGGCTGCGGCCGAGCGCGCGGATCGTGCCGTTCCGCGGCGAGTACTACGAACTGCGGCCGGAGCGGCGGCACCTGGTGCGCGGGCTGATCTACCCGGTGCCCGACCCGGCGTTGCCGTTCCTGGGCGTGCACCTGACCAGGATGCTCGACGGCAGCGTGCACGCCGGCCCCAACGCGGTGCTGGCGTTGCGGCGCGAGGGCTACCGCTGGCGGGACATCTCCCCCGCCGACATCGCCGACGTCGCCCGCTTCCCCGGTTCGTGGCGGCTCGCGAAGAAGTGGGCCTACCCGACCGGGCTGGACGAGGTGCTGCGGTCGCTGTCCAAACGCCGGTTCGCGGCGAGCCTCGCGCGCCTGGTCCCGGCGGTCGGCCCGGACGACATCGTGCGGCACGGCTCCGGGGTGCGCGCCCAGGCGCTGCGCCCGGACGGCTCGCTGGTCGACGACTTCCTCATCGAAACCGCGCCGCACCAGGTGCACGTCCTCAACGCACCCTCCCCCGCGGCGACGAGCGCGCTGGAGATCGCGAAGTACGTGGCCGACCAGGTGGCGTGAACCAGCCGGTCAGCGCTGCGGCAGGTGCCCGGCGACCACGGGCGCGGCGCGTTCGGCGACCGTGCACGACTTGCCCGGGTCGCCCAGGTTCTGGCTCGTGATGACGACGAACTCCGTCTCGCCGAGCTCGACCGCCAGGTTGCACAGCCAGTCGCCCATGATCGACGAGTAGTGCTGCCAGGTGATGCCGCCCAGCTCCTCCTCGCCGACCGGCCGGGAGGCGAAGTACTCCGCCATCGTCTGGTCGGTGCCGTAGTAGGCCTGCAGGGAGTCGTCGAGGCTCGCGGCGGGGTCGAGCGACTTCCAGTCGCAGCCCGGTGGCACCCGCTGCTTGGGCTGGCCGGGGATCGGCGTGCCGGGGCCCAGGCCGAGGTCGGCGGCTTCGTCGGTGGTCAGCAGGGTGCACGGGTCGGTGGAGCTCGCCGGCGCGACGGTCACCCGCCCCGGCGCCGGCTGCGGTGTCCCGGCGACCGTGGTCGTACAGGCACTGGCCAGGCCGGCCGCGGCCACCACCGCGGCGATCCGCCACCTCACTGAAGCCTCCCGGAGCAAGGTTTAACCGCTCGGTAACGCGCGGCGTCATCGGTTGTCCCACGCCGAACCTAGCCTGGCGGGCGCCCCGAGGAGAGGGAGACGTCGTGATGGCCGCTGATCCATTCGAGATCACCCTGCCGGTCCAGACCGGGATCGGCGTGATCGCGCCGTTCGACTTCGCCCTCGACCGCGAACTGTGGCGGTGGGTGCCCGAGCACGCGTGCCTGCACACGACCCGCCTGCCCTACCTGCCCGAGCCGGTCACCGTGCAGCTGGCGGAGGCGCTGGCCGACCCGCACGGTGTCCGCCGCGCCACCCGCGACCTGCTGGTGCCCGAACCGGAGGTCGTCGCCTACGCGTGCACGTCGGGCAGTTTCGTCGACGGCGCCGCGGGCGAGGCCGCGCTGGTGGCGGCGATGCTCGATGCCGGCGCGCCCCGCGCGATCACCACCTCCGGCGCGATGGTGAGCGCGCTGGAGGCCCTGGGCGCGCGCCGGGTCGCGGTCGTGACGCCGTACGTGGACGCGGTGACCGGCCGTCTGCTGTCGTTCCTCGCCGAGTACGGGATCACCGCGACCGCGAGCATCGGGCTGAACATGCTGGGCGGGATCTGGAAGACGACCTACGCGCACGTGCTGGCCGCGGTGGCGGAACTGGACACCGCCGGCGCCGACGCGTTGTTCGTGAGCTGCACGAACGTGCCGACGTTCGACGTGATCGAGCCGCTGCGGCGACGGCTGGGCATCCCGGTGCTCACCGCGAACCAGGTGACCATGTGGTCGGCACTGCGCGCGGCGGGCCTGCCCGATCCGGCGGCCCCGGTCGTGCCGGTGGGGCTGCCGCGCCCGGCGTGACCGGGTTGCGCGAAACCCGCTGGTCGGCCTCGTTACGCTGGAGCGCATCCGTACCGGCTCGTACCTGGAGTACTGATGCACGACCCCCGCCAGCTGCTCGACCCCGATGTGGACGCGGCCGCCAAGCTGCGCCGTCGCGGTTACGTGCTCGACACCGACCACCTGGGCAAGCTGGTGAGCAGGCGGTCCTCCGTGATCGGCGAGGGCGACCAGGCGCGGGCCGAGTCGAAGAAGGCCGCCGCCGAGGTCGGCGCCGCCGCCAAGCGCGGCGAGGACGTCACGGCGCTGCGCGAGCGGGCGCGTGAGCTGAAGAACCGGATCAGCCGGCTCGAGGAGGAGCAGCGCGAGGTCGAGGCGGAGCTCAACGAGTTCCTGCTCGGCATCCCGAACCTGCCGCTCGACGAGATCCCGGACGGCGCCACCGAGGAGTTCGCCGAAGAGGTGCGCCGCGTCGGCACGCCGCCCGAGTTCGGCTTCGAGCCGCTGGACCACGTCGACCTCGGCGAGCGCGCCGGGTTCCTGGACCTGACCCGGGCGACCAAGCTGTCCGGGCCGCGGTTCGCGGTGTTCAAGGGCGCCGGATCGCGCCTGCAGCGGGCGCTGGCGCAGTTCTTCCTGGACATCCACACCGGCGAGCACGGCTACACCGAGTTCAGCCTGCCGTCGCTGGTCACCCGGCAGACCATGACCGGCACCGGGCAGCTGCCGAAGTTCGAAGAGGACCTGTTCCGCACCGGTGTCGCCGAGCGCGAGCTGTTCCTCATCCCGACCGCCGAGGTGCCGCTGGTCAACCTGCACGCGGGCGAGATCCTGCCGCTGGAGGACCTGCCGCTGCGGTACACCGCGCACACGCCGTGCTTCCGTTCCGAGGCCGGCTCGTACGGCAAGGACACGCGCGGCCTGATCCGGCAGCACGAGTTCTCCAAGGTCGAGCTGGTGCAGTTCGTCGAGGAGGAGCGGTCGCGCGAGGCGCTGGACGAGATCCTGGCGCACGCGGAGGCGCCCCTGCAGCGGCTCGGCCTGCCGTACCGGGTGATCAAGCTGGCGGCCGGTGACACCGGGTTCTCGGCGCAGATCACCTTCGACATCGAGGTGTGGCTGCCCAGCCAGGGCACCTACCGGGAGATCTCGAGCGCCTCCGACACGGGCGTGTTCCAGGCCCGGCGGGCGAACATCCGCGGCAAGGGCAAGGACGGCAAGCGCGCCCAGATCGCGACGCTGAACGCGTCCGGGCTGCCGATCGGGCGCACGCTGGTGGCCGTGCTGGAGAACAACCAGCAGGCCGACGGGTCGATCCGCATCCCCGAGGCGCTGGTGCCGTACACGCGTTTCGAGGTCATCAACCCGGACGGCAGCACTTCCTGAGCCCGCTCGGCCGGGGCGAACAGCACCCGGAAAACGAGAGCTCCTCGGGAAATCCGGGCGGCTTCCCCGGGCGACCGAGTCAGCTGTCCACCTTGGACAAGCTCCCCGACGCGCGGGGGACCCTCACGTGAGTGATCCCTGATGGTGTCAGTTTCGCACCCCCGCCGGGCTGTGAACACCTGTCTTGGCTCAACAACGGGGAAGGAGCGAGCCATGACTGGCACCATGCGTCCGGAAGAACTCATGGAGAACGCGGTCGTGGACAACCACGGCCGCAAGATCGGGAAGGTCGGCACCGTCTACGTCGCCGACGACACGCAGCAGCCGGAGTGGGTCACGGTCCGCACCGGGATGTTCGGGCACAAGGAAAGTTTCGTGCCGCTGCAGGGCGCCACGATGGACCGCGACGGCGTGCACGTCCAGGTGTCCAAGGAAAAGGTGTCCGAGGCACCGCAGACGGACGGCGACCGGCATCTGTCCGAACAGGAAAGTGCCGAGCTGTACCGGTTCTACGACATGCCCGCGCCCCGCGGCAGCCGGGAGAACCGCGGCACCACGGGCAACCAGCCGCCGAAGCCACAGCCCGGCAAGCCCGGCAGGCGCGGCACCGCGGGTGAGTCGATGACCCGCTCGGAGGAGCGGCTCAACGTCGGCACCGAGCGCGTCGAGACCGGCCGCGTCCGGCTGCGCAAGTACACCGTCACCGAGGAGCAGCAGGTCAAGGTCCCGGTGACGCACGAAGAGGTGCGGCTGGAACGCGAACCGATCACCGATGGCGACCGCACCGGCGCCCGCATCGCCGACGAGGAGCAGGAAGTCACCCTCCACGAGGAGCGCCCGAAGGTCGAGAAGGAGACCGTCCCGGTGGAGAAGGTGCGGCTGGCCAAGGAAACCGTCCGTGACGAGGAGACCGTCTCCGGCCAGGTCCGCAAGGAACGCGTCGAGATCGACGAGGACGGCAAGGGCCGGCACCGCAACCGCTGACGCCGCTCCCCCGATGTGGCGTTCCCAGCGCCCACCGCCGCGAACGCCGCATCGGGAAAGCCGTCAGCCGGTGACGAAGCGCGCGATGATGCCGCCCAGCTCCTCGCCCTTGTCCTCCTGCAGGAAGTGCCCGGCGTTCTCCAGGGTGCGGTGGTCCTGGCCGGCCGCGCCCTTCATCGTGCGCCGCAGGACCGCCGCCATCGGACCGGTGATCGGGTCGCTGTCGCCGAAGGCGCACAGCAGCGGGATGTCCGAGTCGGACAGTACCGACCACGCGCGCCGGTTCGCCTCGCTCGCCGGGTCGTCGGGGCTGGTCGGCACCAGCCCGGGCATCGCGCGCGGGCCGGCCTTGTACATCTCGTTGGGGAACGGCGCGTCGTAGGCCGCGCGTTCGGCGTCGCTCAGCTTGGTGCGGCAGCCGGACTGCACGAACCGGCCGATGTCGAGCACCGGCGCGTTCTGCACGGCGTCGTGGAAGGCCCACCACTCGCGCGGCATGTCCTGGTCGCCGGTGGGCAGGCCGGTGTTGGCCGCGACCACCCGCGCGAAGCGGTCCGGGTTCTCGGCGACCACGCGCAGCCCGATCAGGCCGCCCCAGTCCTGGCCGACCAGCGTGACGTCCCGCAGGTCGAGCGCGTCCAGCGCGAACGAGCGGATCCACTCGACGTGCCGGGCGTAGGTGTGGTCGGCGGCGTCGACCGGTTTGTCGGAGCGGCCGAAGCCGATCAGGTCGGGCGCGATCGCTCTGATGCCGGCGTCGGCCAGCACGGGCAGCACCTTGCGGTAGAGGAACGACCAGCTGGGCTCGCCGTGCAGGAGCAGCACGACGGGACCGTCGAACGGGCCGGCCTCCACGTAGGAGATCCGGACGATGCCGTCGTGGTCGCTCTCCAGGTCGCAGTAGAGCGGCGGGTGGTCGAAGTCGGGGAGGTCGGTGAACCGGTCTTCGGGAGTCCTCAGCAGGCGCACACACCCACCCTAGGGGCTTCGCGTCAGCTGATCGAGACCGCGACGACGAGACCCAGCGCCAGGTGCGCGGCCGCGACCACGATGCTCGCCGGCGCGAACGTCCGGCTCTCCATGGTGGCCCGCATGTCGATCCGGGTCGACCACTCCAGCAGCCGCACCGCCAGTACCTGCACGACGATGCCGAGCAGGCCGTAGACCAGGGAGGTGATCAGCCCCTCGGTGAGGTCGCTGGCCGAGTTGAAGATCGCCACGACCACGATGAACGCCATCGACAGCATCCCGGAGCCGGTGACGATCACCGCGTTCGGCAGCCCGTTGCGCACCAGGGTGGACAGCTTGCCGGGCGTGGTCCAGTCGATCGCGTAGAACCCGACCAGCATCAGCAGCAGCCCGATCACGCCGTACAGCAGGATCGCACCGATCCCGCGCACGAGATCGGAGCCGAACGTGTTCGACAGCGCGAGGGTGTGGGTCACGGGGTCTCCCAGTCAGGTGATGTGAGTGATCGCGGGTGGTTTATCACGATTGCGGGATGCGGTGTGGGACGAACGCGGCACCGTCGTCGGTGACCAGGCCGGCCGTCTCGCGGATGCCCAGCCCCGCCGAGCCGTCACCGACGATCCACGCGCCCAGCGCCGGGCGGAACCCGTCGAACTCGGGCAGCGGGTCGAACGCCTGGTAGACGTACCCCTCGGCGCCGTAGACGCCGCCGGTCTCGGTCTCGTAGCCGGGCGCCACGATCTGCACGTTCGCCCCTTCGCGGCCCAGTTTCGGCTTGCGCACGTACTCGGTGAGGATGCCGGGCTGGTCGACGAACGCGGGCAGCAGGTTCGGGTGGCCCGGGTAGTTCTCCCACAGGATCGCCAGCAGCGTCTTGTTGGACAGCAGCATCTTCCACAGCGGCTCGATCCACAGCGTCTGCGGCAGCGACTCGGCGGCGAAGCGGCCGAACTCCTCGTCGACCACCCACTCCCACGGGTAGAGCTTGACCACGGTGTTCATCGGGGCCTCTTCGAGGTCGACGAACCGCTTGAGCACCGGGTCCCAGCCGATCTCCTCGATCGCCAGCCCGACGGTGTCCAGGCCGGCCTCGGCCGCGGTCTCCTGCAGGTAGGAGGTGGTGATGTGGTCCTCGCCCGTGGGGTCGGCGGCCGACCAGGTGAAGTACAGCTCGTTGCTGGGCAGCAGCCCGCGGATCTCCTGCCAGCGCTCGACGAGCCGCTCGTGCACCGAGTTCCACTGGTCGTCGTCCGGGAAGACCTCGGTCTTCCAGTGCCACTGCAGCACCGCCGCCTCCAGCAGGGAGGTCGGGGTGTCGGCGTTGTACTCCAGCAGCTTCGCCGGGCCGCGGCCGTCGTAGCGCAGGTCGAACCGGCCGTAGACGTGCGGGTCGTGGCGCTTCCACGACTCGGCGATGTGCGGCCACACCCACTCCGGGATGCCGAACTCGCGGTAGCGCTCGGTCAGGACGACGTGGTCGACGGCCTCCAGGCACATCGAATGCAGCAGCTCGACGTCGGCTTCGAGGCTGAGCACCTCGTCCATCTCGAGGACGTAGTGCACCGACTCGTCCCAGTACGGCCGGTCCTGACCGGTGCCGTAGCGGGCCGGGGTGCCGAACACGAGGCCCTGCTCTTCGACGATGCGCTGCCAGTCCCGCCGCGGCTGGGCGGTCCCCCTTCGCACCCTAGGATCCCCCGCTCTTCCCGCCGCTGTCGCCGCTGCTACCGCCACTGCTCTTGCCGCTGATGCCGAAGCCGCCGCGCTGCACGGTCTTGCCGGAACTGGTCTTGACCGTGGTGTTGCCGGACGGCTTGGTGTAGGTGCCGCCGGTCACCGGCCTGCCGATGGTGCCGGTGCCGCCGTAGTTGTAGCGGTACTGGCTGTACCCGCCGCCGCCGGGTATCGGAATGAACCAGAAGCCCGTGGACGAGTTGTAGTACCCGCCGTGGGTGGTGGCGTAGTTGTCGTCGCAGTATTCGTCCGGCTGCACGACGTTGTTGCTGTCGGTGCACAGCGCGTTGACGGTCTCCCCGCTGCCCGCGACGTACCAGGTGGCGACCACGGCGACCAGGCCGACGGTGACCCCGCCGCCGATCAGCAGCTTGCGGCGCGTGGCGGCCTTCTGCTCCGCCGCGGCGCGCGCGTCCCGCTCCGCGGCCTCCTGGCGGGCCTGGTCCTCCAGCGCCTGCCGCCGAGCACGCTGCTCGGCCAGTGTCGGCTCCCGCCGTTTCGCGGTCGACGGGTCCTGGAACCGCATCGAGCCGCGCGGGGGCTGTTCTTCCGGGGGCTGCTGCCCTCCCGGCGCACCGTCGTCTGTCATCGCGCTCACCCTAACCACCCGAGGGGTGTCCCGTCCTCACGACGCAGGCATTATGGGACGCGATGCTCGGAGATGGTGTGGAAAAAGGCACGCTGCGCACCCGGCTGGTGATGGCGGGTGTCTTTTTGGGCGCCATCCTGGCGTTGTCGCTGAGCGTCGCCTTCTCGTGGGGCGGCGACGTGACCGGTGGCGGGAAGGTCGAGGAGTCGCCCGAGGCGAAGGCCGCGTTCACCGCGCCGCCCGGCAGTTGCGTGACGTGGACGGCGCCGGACGTGTCGGACATCCACGTCGTGCCGTGCGCCCAGCCGCACCTGTACGAGGTGACGGGCGTGGTGAACATCGGCGACAAGTACCCGCCGCAGGCGCCGGCCCCGACGGTCGAGCAGTGGCGGGACATCGCGCTGGAGCGGTGCAGCGAGGGCGTGTCGGCGTACCTGGGCGGGCAGCTCGACCCGTTCGGCAAGTTCACGGTCAGCGCGCTGCGGCCGGGCAACGACGAATGGGCCGACGGGAACCGCGAGATGCGGTGCGTGCTGCAGTGGGCCGCGCCCGGCGGGAAGCTGGAACCGATCACCGGCAAGGCGGCGGACCAGTCGCAGGCGGCGGTGTGGGAGCCGGGGACGTGCCTGGCGCTGGTCGGCAAGACGGTCGGCAACCCGATCGACTGCGCGCAGCCGCACTCCTACGAGATCGTCGCGACCCTGGACCTGAAGACGAAGTTCCCGGACGGGTATCCCTCGCAGAACGACCAGAAGACGTGGCTGGACACCGAGTGCAACAAGGCGGTGCAGGACTACGCCGGCCAGATCGACCTGGCCGCCCAGAAGCTGATCCTCGGGTGGGACGTGCGTGAGCAGGAGAGCTGGGACGCCGGTTCGACGCTGGTGAACTGCAAGGTCGGCGCGAAACTGCCGGACGAGAGCGGCCTGGCGCCGGTGACGGGCAGCATCCGCAAGGCCGAGGCCCCGGCCGCGCCGCCGAGCACGGGCAGGTAGACCGTGCCGGTGGAGATGTCGGAAGCCCGGTTCGAAGAGCTCGTGGCCGACGCGCTGGACGCCGTGCCCAAGGAGCTGGCCGGCGCGATGGACAACGTGGTCGTGCTGGTGGAGGACCACAACGAGGAGGCGCCCGACATCCTGGGCCTCTACCACGGCGTCGCGCTGACCGAGCGGAGCAGCGACTACGGCGGCGTGCTCCCGGACCGGATCTCCATCTACCGGACGCCGATCCTGCGGATGTGCGAGACGGAGGACCAGGTGGTGGAGGAAGTGCTGATCACGGTGGTGCACGAAATCGCCCACCACTTCGGCATCGACGACAGCCGCCTGCACCAGCTCGGCTGGGGCTAGCAGCAAACCCCGGGGCGACCACCGGGGGTGGGCGCCACTGGCCCGCGCGGCAATTCCTCGTCAGACCCGCCCGGGTGGTTCTCGCCCCCCGCCGGCCCCCCCGCAAGGGGGCTCTTTCCCCCTCATCCGCGTGATCGACATCGCCCGCACCCGTCCCCCGTGGCAACATCGACCGCACAGGGAAACCGGGACAGCACCGAGGGTGATCATGAAGGACAGATGCCCGATCGGCGGCTGAGCTGGCTGCTGTCGGCCAATGCGGTGGGCAACCTCGCCGACGGGATCGGCAAGGTGGCCTTCCCGTTGCTGGCCGCCACCCTGACCCGCGATCCGGTCCAGATCGGCGCCCTGTCCGCGACGCAGTTCCTGCCCTGGCTGCTCTTCGGCGTGCTCGCCGGGACCCTGGCCGACCGCGTGGACCGCAAACGCGCCGTGCTCCTGGCCAACGTCTCCCGCGGGGTGGTGGTCGGCCTGACCGCCGTGCTCGTGTGCACCGGCACGCTGTCGATCTGGCTCGTCTACGTCGCCGCGCTGCTGCTGGGGGCGGCGGAGACCGTGGCGGAGAGCGCGGGCAACGCGATGATCCCGGCGCTCGCCCGGCCGGACCAGCTGGAGAGCGCGAACAGCAAGTTCCAGGCGGCGGAGATCCTCGGCCAGACGTTCCTGGGCGGCCCGGTCGGCAGTCTCACGTTCGCGGTGTTCGCCGCGTTCCCGTTCCTGCTGACCTCGGCCGGGTTCGCGATCGCGGCCGCGCTGCTGATCGGTCTCGCCGGCAGCTTCCGGCCGAGGGCGCCCGCCGAGCCGACCCGGCTGCGCACGGACCTGGCCGGCGGGCTGCGGTGGCTCGTGCGCCACCCGTTGCTGTGCCGTCTGGTGGTGATCGCCGGGCTGATCAGCTTCACCAGCGAGATGGCCCAGGCCCAGCTGGTGCTGTACGCCCTGGAGGACCTCGGGCTGAGCGACGCCGCGTTCGGGTTGTTCACGTTCGTCGGTGGCATCGGCGGGCTGGCCGGTGCCGCGGTGGCGCCCCGGCTGGTCCGTCGCGCCGGGCGGCGGCCGGTGCTCGTCGGCGGCATCTGCGCCGGTGGCGCCGGGTTCGGCCTGATGGGCGTGGTGCACCAGCCGATCGCGTCGGCCGCCCTGTTCGGCCTGTTCGCGGCCGCGGTCGTGGCGGTGAACGTGGTGCTGGCGACCGCGCGCCACACGCTGGTGCCCGGCGACCTGCTGGGCCGCGTGCTCGGCGTGTGGCGGACGGTCGTGTGGGGCGCGATCCCGCTCGGCGCCCTCGCCGGTGGCGCGCTGACGCAGGTGCTCGGCAGCGCGAGCGCGACCTTCGCGGTGTCCGGGGCCGCTCAGGTCGCGCTGGCCGCGCTGGCCGCGCTCCTGCTGGTGCGCTTCTCGCTGGACCGGGAGGCGGTCAGCTCTTCCTGAGCAGGAACCGCTGCACCTTGCCGCTCGGCGTCTTCGGCAGCTCGTCGACGAAGTGGACCTGACGCGGGTAGGCGTGCGCGGCGAACTCCGTCTTGACCAGCTGCTGCAGCTCCGCGACCAGCGCGTCCCCCGGCTCGGCGCCGGGACGCAGCACGACGAACGCGACCAGCACCTCGCCGCGCAGCTCGTCCGGCAAGCCGACGACGGCCGCCTCGGCGACGGCGTCGTGCTGCAGCAGGACGCTCTCCACCTCGAACGGCCCGATGCGGTAGCCGGCCATGAGGATCACGTCGTCGTCGCGGGAGGCGAAGGTGAAGTAGCCGTCGGCCGACTTGGTGGCGACGTCGCCGGTCAGGTACCAGCGGCCGTCCGCGGAGAACCGCTCCGCGGTGCGGTCGGGGGCGTCGCGGTAGCCGGTGAACCACATCAGCGGGCTGCCGTCCAGGTCGATGGCCACCCGGCCCTGCTCCCCGGCCGGCGCGGGCTCGTCGGCGTCGGCGCGCAGCACCTCGGCCCGCCACCCCGGCAGGGCGCGGCCCATCGACCCGCGCCTGAGCTCGCCGCGGATGTCCGGGTGCCAGCCGTTCGCGATCACCATGCCCAGCTCGGTCTGGCCGTAGTGGTCCAGGATCGGCACCCCGAACACCTTCTCGGCCCACTCGATGACGTCGGGGTTCAGCGGCTCGCCCGCGGACGAGCAGTGCCGCAGCTTCAGCCCGTCCGGCACCGGCACGTCGGCGTTGCGCAGCGCCCGGTACACGGTGGGCCCGGCGGTGAAGTTGGTGACGCCGAAGCGTTCCAGCACCGAGTAGGTCAGCTCCGGGGAGAACCCGGCGTGCAGGAGCAGGCTGCGCTGCCCGAGCGTGAGCGGGCCGATCACGGCGTAGTACAGGCCGTACGCCCAGCCCGGATCGGCGGCGTTCCAGAACACGTCGTCCGCGCGGTGGTCCAGGCCGTACTCCTGGTACATCCGGAACGCGGCCAGCGCCCGCGCGGGGATCGGCACACCCTTCGGCGCACCCGTCGTCCCCGAGGTGAACAGCTCGACGATCGTGCCGTCGCCGCCCACGGTCTCCGGTTCCGGCTGCGGTTCGGCACGCAGCAGGTCGGCGAACGCGAGGTCGTCCCCGCTCGCCTCGCCGGTGACGATCACCTGGCGCTCGCCGGGAACCTCGGCCAGCTTGGCGCGCTGCGACGGGTCCGCGACGACCACGCGCACCCCGCCGACCCGGGTCTGGATCGCGGGCGGCGCGAACGCCGTGAACAGCGGCACCTGCACCGCGCCGAGCCGCCAGATCCCGAGCACCGCGACGACGAGGTCCGCGGACTTCGCCATCAGCGTGGCCACGCGGTCACCACGGCCGATCCCGAGACCGGCCAGCGCGGTGGCGAAGCGCGCGGACGCGTCCCGCAGCTCGCCGAAGGTCAGGTCACGGCTGGTCAGGTCGGGCTCGACCACCGTGATCGCGACGTCGTCGGCCGGGTGGTCGTCGCACAGGAGCCGGGCCACGCACGCGTCGGGCCGGTCGTACCGGGACAGCAGGTCGGCAGTGCTCGTCATGAGCCGTATGTTTCCCGCCGTCGCCACCCCTTGCCACCCCCGGATGGGGGCCGATCCGCGTCTGGTGCCCGCGCCCGGCGAGTGCTGGAATGTCCTATGCGGATCAGGGATCCCGAGGAGCCGGTGGCGGCGCAGCGCCGGCTGGTGCTGGTGGGCGTCGCCGGGTTCGCGGTGGGCGCCGGGCTGATCGGGGTGCTCTGGGCGTCGACGTCGGCGGTGGACGGTCCGACCGCCGACGCGAAGGCCGCGTGCGCCGCGCTGGCCCGGGCCGATCCGCTGCCCGAGGGCCGGGTCGGCCGCGGCACGCTCGGACCGGGGGTGCTGCAGCACATCATGGCGGCCGACGCGCTCGCGGCGGCGGCCGCCGAGGTCAGTTCGACCTACAACGACCTCGCCGACCACATCGACGGCGTTCGGCGGATGGCGTTGAGCCTCAACTTCGCCGATCCGCAGGGTCAGCGCCACCTCGGACAGGCCCGCGAACTCTGCGCGACGATCTGAGCGCTACTCGCCGCTGCCCTTCTGGATGGTCTTGACGGTGAGCTGGTCACCGGGGATCTTGTCGCTCGCGCACCCGGTCGTGGACACCTCGACGAACATCGACGCCGTCTCCTGCGGCGGGTAGACCCGCAGACCGCGCACCGGCTGCGGCTGGCACGTCACCGTGTCGTAGTTCTGCACGTTCACGAAGCCGATTTCGGCGAACGCGGTGTCGCCCTTGTTCAGCGTGAACGCGCCGCCCTTCTCGCCCTGCCGCACCGCGGCGGGGCCCACCTGGTGCCCGTCCTCCCCGGCCACGTAGGAGACGCCCGGGAAACCCTGGATGACGCACGGGTGGTCACTCGTGTTGGTGAAGACCAGCGGCCGGTAGACGGTGCCGGCACCGGCGTCGCCCTGGCCGAGGGTGAGCTTGAGGTCGGCGGACTTGCACAGCGTGTCGCCGCTCTTCGTGCTGGTGGCGGCGTCCGGCCGGCTGGTCGCGGGACTCTCGGACGGCGCGCTCGACGTGGTCGCGGGCGTCGTCGGCGCGTTCGCCTGGTTGGTGTTCTCCGTGCCGGCCGTGCCACAACCCGCCACGACAGCCGCGAGCGCGGCCGCCGACACCCCCAGCCCGATCCGCAGTGCGTTCACTCGAACCACGATCTTTCCCCTCCCTGTGCTGATCGGAGCACTACCCGGAGGACGTCCGGTCCACACGCCGGGTTGCGCCGGTCACGCGATTTGCCGACCAGCCGCGGCGACATGCGGTGAAACTACAACAAGGGAGGTGGGGCCACCCGTCGAAATGTCCCCTACATGGGCATTCCGACCCAGCTCAGGCACTGCCAGCGACCGTCCAGGCCGGTCTCCAGCTCCACGATGCCGGTGTTCGGGATCAGGCCCTGGTCGGCCAGCTCGGGCCGCACGTTCGGGGCCAGCCACTCCGCGCCGAGCCGGATCAGCCCGCCGTGGCTGACCAGCACCACGACTCCCGTCGACCGGGTGAAGTCGTGCCTGCGGGTGAGGTCGCGGATCGCCGTGGTGAACCGGTCCCGGGCCTGCTCGCCCGTCTCGCCGCCGGGCATCGGCACGTGCAGCTCCCCGCGCGTCCACGCCCGGACGACGGACATGTACTGCTCGATGGCCGCCTGGTCGTTGCGGCCCTCCAGATCGCCGACCACGATCTCGTGCACGCCCTCGACCCGCTCGACCGGCAGGTCCAGTGCTTCCGCCAGCGGCGCGGCGGTCTGCTGCGCGCGGGTCGCGTGTGAGGCGTAGACGGCCTGCACCGGTTCGGTCGCGAGCTTCTCGGCCAGCTGCCGCGCCTGCTCGCGCCCCAGTTCGGTGAGCGGCGGACCGGGCAGCGCCGTGTCCAGTTTCTTCGCGACGTTGGCCGGGGTCTGCCCGTGCCGGACCAGGTACAGCTTCACGCCTGCTCTCCTCTCTGCACCGCGGCGACCCAGCCGGCGGCGTCGGTGAAGTCCTCGTTGCGCGCGTCCGGTTCGACGGTGGCCGGCACGCCGTCGGCGCGCGCGAACGAGCCCAGGAACCGGACATCACGGCACCGGCGGCGCAGCGCGGCGAGCGCGTCGGCGATCCGCGGCTCCGCGACGTGCCCCTCGAAGTCGATGAAGAACCGGTACTCGCCGAAGTTCTGCTTGTTGGGGCGGGCGTCCAGGCGCGTCAGGTTGATGCCGCGGGTCGCCAGTTCGGTGAGCAGGTCGGCGAGGGTGCCGGTGCGGTTGGCGGCCGCGGCGACGAGCGACGTGCGGTCGGCGCCGGTGGGTTCGGGCAGTGCCACCGGGGGTTTGCGCAGCAACAGGAAGCGGGTGCGGGCGTCTCGCACGTCGGCGACCTCGGTCGCCAGCACCTTGAGCGGATAGTGTTCGACGGCAACCGGTGCCGTCACCGCGGCGTCGAACTCGCCCGCCTGCACGGCGACCGCGGCCGCCGCGGTCGATCCGGCGGCCACGGCGCGCGCTCCGGGGAGGTTCGCTTCGAGCCAGTGGCGCACCTGGGCCAGGGCGTGCGGATGGCTCGCCACAGTACGGATTTCGCCGACGTCCTCGCGGGTGAGGACGCTGAAATGCACCGGTAGCAAGGCTTCCGCAACACCGATCAACGGGTCGTGCTCGGCGAGGCCGTCCAGCGTCGCGGGAACCGCGCCCTCGACGGAGTTTTCGACCGGCACGCACGCCGCGTCGGCCCGTCCCGTGCGCACGGCGTCGAGCGCCTGCGGGATCGTTTCGGCGGCGAGGAGTTCGTCCCCGGCGGTGGTGAGCGTGCGGGCGGCCTGCTCGGTGAACGTCCCGACCGGCCCGAAGTATGCGATCCGTGACACGCGGACAGGCTACGCACCGCGCGGGATGCTGGTCTGTTCAGGCATTCGAGTGGGCCACGCGGTTACGTGCGGTCCCGTTTTTTGGCATGGTGTAGGGGTGACTGCCGAATCGGGCACCCAACCCACCGGCAAGCGAACGGAGGACCAGGTCGCTCCCGCAACTCCCGCCCTGGTGCTGTGTGCCGTCGACGAACCACTCGCCCGCGCATGGCGATCCGTTGTGGACACCATGACGGGATCCGTGCGCGTGCACCGGGGTTCGGTGCTGGACGTGGTGGCCGACGCCGTGGTGAGCCCGGCGAACTCCTTCGGCTGGATGCGCGGCGGGATCGACGCGGTCTACGCGCGGGCGTTCCCGGCGGTGGAGCAGAACGTGCGCAGCACGATCCTCGCCTACCACGGCGGAGAACTCCCCGTGGGCGACGCGGTGGTCGTGCCGACGGGCGAACCGGCCCCCGCGTGGCTGATCAGCGCACCGACGATGCGCGAACCGGGCGAACGCCTGCCCGCCGACACGGTGCACCCCTACCTCGCGGCTCGGGCGGTGTTCCTGCAGTGGCGGGACGGAATCCTCGAGCAGGGCGTGGCGGTGCGATCGGTCATCGAGACGATCGCGATGCCCGGCCTGGGCACCGGCGTGGGCGGCGTGACCCCGGAGACGTGCGCGCGCCAGGTGGCGGCCGCGTGGGAGGAGGTCTTCCGGCGGAAGTGAGCGGAACTTCCCGGAGGTAGCGCACCTTGACCGGCGTTCACCCCGGTCCTTGACCGCCGTTCAGCGACGACGTGCTGCGCGGGCCGTCCCCCACCGCGGCCGGGGGCGGGAAACCCCCTGGCCGGGTGTGCGTGTAGAAGGTCACAGCGCATTCACGCGCGGTAAGCCCTACCGTTGAAGCTGCGTTACGGAGATGTCGACGCCAGCCAAGCCCAGCGACGGGCAAGGAGTGTGGGAATGCCACGGGTACGTGAGCTCAGCCCGTACGTCGAGCTCCATCGGGAGCAGTGGCGGGAACTGCGTCGCAGCACCCCGCTGCCACTGACCGCCGAGGAGTTGCGCCGGCTGCGGGGGCTTGGGGAGCAGATCGACCTCACCGAGGTCGCCGAGGTCTACCTTCCGCTGTCCCGCCTGATCAACCTGCAGGTCGCGGCCCGGCAGCGGCTGTACGAGGCCACGACGACCTTCCTCGGCGAGGACTGCCGCGGCACGAAGGTGCCCTTCGTGATCGGCATCGCCGGCAGTGTCGCGGTCGGCAAGTCGACCACGGCCCGCATCCTGCGCACCCTGCTGGCCCGCTGGCCCGACCACCCGCGCGTCGACCTGGTCACCACCGACGGGTTCCTCTACCCGAAGGCCGAGCTGGTCCGCCGCGGCATCATGCACCGCAAGGGCTTCCCGGAGAGCTACGACCGCCGCGCGCTGCTGCGGTTCGTCTCCGACGTCAAGTCCGGCGCCGATGCCGTCAGCGCGCCGGTGTACTCGCACCTGGCCTACGACATCCTGCCCGGCGAGGAGCAGGTCGTGCGGCGGCCGGACATCCTCATCATCGAGGGCCTGAACGTCCTGCAGCCCGGCCCGAGCCTGACCGTGTCCGACCTGTTCGACTTCTCCATCTACGTCGACGCGCACATCGAGGACATCGAGCGCTGGTACGTCGAGCGGTTCCTGAAGCTGCGCAGCACGGCCTTCGCCGACCCGGCGTCGCACTTCCACCACTTCGCGACCCTGGACGACGTCGAGGCCCGCGGCGAGGCGCGGCACCTGTGGCGCACGATCAACGAGCCGAACCTGGTGGAGAACATCCTGCCGACCCGGCCGCGGGCGACGCTCGTGCTCCGAAAGGACCCGGACCACAGCATCAACCGGGTGCGCCTGCGCAAACTGTAGGCGCCTCCTCGGCCGAATGGCTGAGTCCGCCACCCGAGCGGTAACCGGTTGGCCGATACCGCGCGCACCTCGCAAACCGCACCCTGGTTACAGGAAATACGCCCTGACCAGGGAGGAGGCACGCCGATGCTCGGGATCATCGCCACGTGGATCGGTGCCGTGCTGGGGATCACGGTGCTGCTGGTGATGGCGTTCGGTGCGTTCGTCCTCGATTTCGAAGACGCCCTCGCCGAGCACCGCCGCAGCCGTCGCCGCCGGATCGACGCCGTCGTCCCGGACAGCCCAGCCGCGGTCCCCTGACCCTCCGTGACGGGCGCCGCCGGCCCCGGTCAGTCCTCCGGCCCGGCGTCCAGCTCGTCGAGCGCCGCGGTGTAGTCGTCGAGGTCGAACTCCAGTTCGTCGTCCTCGGTGTAGGTCAGGTGCTCCTCGAGCACCGCCGTCAGCTCGGCCAGCACCTCGTCCCGCTCCAGGCCGGCCTCGGTCAGTCGCTGCGCCGCCGCCCAGGCCTCGGCCGGCTCGCCGTCCCACAGCTGGTCGACGACCGTGGTCAGCGCGACCGCCCGCAGTTCGGAGTCGTCGTCGCCCTCGAACTCCGCCGCGAACTCGGCCAGCACCAGCATGCGGCGCTCCTCGGGGTCGGACGGGTCGAGCTCGACCTCGTCGTCCTCGGTCTCCACCGTCAGCGACGGCAGCGCGAACTGGCGGCGTTCGAGCAGGTCCTGGACGTCCTCCGGGGTCAGGTCCTCCGAACCGGCCAGGTAGGCGTCCAATGAGGATTCCGAATCCGGCTCGCGGTCGTCCAGCCGGTCCTCCACCGCCTCGACCAGTGCGGTGAGGGCGTCCTCGGGCAGGCCGTCGCGGTCGCCGAACACCCGCGCCCACACCGGCAGCAACTCGGCCATCGCCGCGTCCTGCTCCCCGGTCAGCTCGATCTGCCCGTCGTCCACGAAATCCACAAAGGACTCCAGCTTGGCCGGGCCGACGCGCAGCGGGCGGTGCGGGTCGTGCTCCATGCCGAACTCGATCAGCCGCAGCGCGACCACCCGGGCGTCCTCGGTGTCGCCGATCTCGTCGCCGGCGGCGGCGAAGAACGAGTCGATGACCTCGGCCTGCTCCTCGACCGACAGCGGCTCCGGCTCCTCGGCCTCCGCCGGCTCGGGCAGGGTGCGCAGCCGGGCCAGCGCGAGCGCCCGGAACCGGACGAAGTCCTCGCCCACCTCGGGCTCGGCCTGCCACTCGGTGCCGGCGAACGCGTCGGCGATGACCTCGTGCGCGGTCTCCGCACTGATCTCTTCGCTGGTCACGGCGCCTTCGACGCCCCGCAGCTCCGCCAGCACGTCCCGCGGCGACTCGACGATCGCCGCGTCGGTGACCCAGCCGCCGAAGCTGCCGTAGTTGATCGACACGACCAGCCCGTGGTCGCCGAACGACACCAGCACCGAGCTCTCGTCGCCGTAGACGTCGGTGGTGCGCCAGCACTCGCCCGGGGTGGCCCGGTTCAGCCGGGACGCCCACGCCGGCTCGGGGAGTCCGAACTTCTCCAGCGCCAGTCCCGCCGCCTCGCGCTGGTCCTCGTCGGTGGCCAGGACCCGCAGTGCGGCCAGCGGCGCCACCAGGCGCTCCGGCTCCGGCGTGGACGCGGCGAGGTCGATGAGACCGGCCGCGAGGTCGTCGTCGGCCTCCCACCACTCGCCGAGGATCTCGGAGGTGACCAGCTCGACGCGGGTCGGATCGGCGTCGTTCCCCAGCTCGGCGAAGGCGTTCAGGACCTCGTCGAAGGGGGTCTCCAGCTGCGGCACCTCGGTCATGAGGCCCATAGTGGCACCAGCGGCGCCCCGCCCCGCGCGCGGGACCGGCGTTTCACTCCTTGGGCAGCGCGATGCGGGCGTTGCGGATTTCGGTGATCAACCGGACCTTCCGGCGGTGGGTCGCGACCAGTTCGGCGAGGTAGGGCGCGAACTCCGAGGGGCGGCCGACCGTGCGGTACAGGGTGCGTAGCCGGCGCAGCGTGCGGGCGGCCTCGCGGTAGTGCTCGACGGTCTTGCGGCCGATCAGCTCCTCGACGTGCCGGCGGTGGACCTCCAGCAGCTCGGCGGCCTCGTCGCAGCGGCCGGCCGCGGCCAGGGCCCCGATCAGCTCGTCGGCACGTTCCGGCGTCGGCTCGCGCTCGAACTCCGCCCGCTGCAGGCCGAGCACGTCGTCGGCCAGCTCGGTCGCGGCCGGGTCCTGCTTGAGCGCCCGTGCCGCGTAGGTGATCGCCTCGCTCGTGCGGCCCGCCGCCCGCAGGACGCGCACGATCCGCAGGCTCGCCTCCATCCGCGGCAGCTGCCGGGACAGGATCGCGACCAGGCCGTCCACGTCACCCGAGATCTCCACGAGCTGCTCGTGCAGCCGCTCGGCGACGGCCCGCGTCGCCGAGTCGCGCCGCGCCTTGTCGACGTGGGACCGCAGGTGGGCCAGCCCGGTCTCGCCCAGCGCGGCGGCGAAGTCGGGCAGCTCGATGCCCGGCCCGTCGAAGGCGAACCCGGCCAGCCAGTCGGCCAGCTCGACGGGGTCCGGCGGCCGCGCCGCGCAGGCCCGCGCGTACAGGCCGAGCGCGCGCCGCAGCTCCGGGCCGTCGCCCTCGTCCCGGCTGATGCGCTCCACCGTGCGGCGGGCGAGCGGGGCCACGTCGGCGCGGGTGCCGGAATCGAGCAGGCGCTGCACGGTGTCCAGCACCGGGCCGACCGCGCTGGGTTCGGGGTCCCGGCCAGGCGTCCCGGCGCGCTCCTCGAGACGGCTCCGCAGCTCCGGATCGCGCTCGGCCTGCTCGTACAGCAACCCGGCGAGCGTCTCGGGATCGAGGGACTTCAGGTACGCGCGGAGATCCGTCACCCCGCACATCCTGGCCTACTCGCGGCGCAAGGCGATCGGGGCCACACCCTCCGCTTCATGATCGAAATCGGCGTCTTCCTCGGCGAGCAGGTCGCGGAACTCCTCGACGACCTCGTCCAGCTCCTCCAGCAGCCGGTCGATCGCCGCCGGCCGCAGACCCGACCGGGCGCCCGCCCACCGCGCCCACGACGGCAGGACCTCCGGCAACTTCTCGAGGAAGTCCGGCGGGAAGCCCTCGGTGTTGAGCACGTCCTCGAGCAGGAGGTCGAACTTGCCCGGTCCCACCCGCAGCGGACGGCCGAAGTCGTCGTCGCAGCCGTAGTCCACGACGAACCGGACGCAGTCGGTGAACCAGCGGTCGTCGCGCGGCCCGCCGGCCTCGTCGAGGAACGCACGGACCAGCTCGTCCCGTTCGGCCTCGCTGTAGGCCCTCGGTTCCTCGGGTGGCTCGGCCGGCGGCATCACGCGCAGCCGGGCAGCCAGCAGGGCGCGCAACGGGGTGAGCGGGTCCTCGGCCAGGCCGTCCGGCAGCAGCGCGGCGGCGTGGTCGTTGACCGCCACGGCGTCCTCCAGGATCCGGCGGGCGCGGGGCAGCGGGATCTGCCCGGTCACCATCACCTCGCTGGCCTCGGCTCCGGCGCGCATGCCCGCCAGCAGGGCGTCGGGCTCGTCGGTGAGGTAGACGTCGCCCATCCCGCCGCCGCTGAACTCGACCTCCGCGACGATCCCGTGGTCGTGTCCGGCCCGGTCGCACCGCAACAGCAGGGTGGCGCCGTCGCCGAACACGTCGGCCTGCTGCCAGCACCCGGTGACGGTCAGCTCGCGGAGGGCCCCGGCCCACGGCGGCTCCGGCATGGCGGTGAACGCGTCGGCCGCCGCGGCGGCGCGGTCGCGCTGCTCCTCGGTCAGGGCGAGGTGCTGCACCATGCGCAGCAGGGCGCGGGAGGCGGGGCTGGGCTTGCGGGCGGCGTCGTCGATCAGCGGGACCACGACGTCGCGCCCGGCGTCGAAGGGCTGCCAGAAGTCGCCGAGGATGGTCGAGGCGATCAGCTCGACCTCGATCGGGTCCCGCTCGGCGAGCGCGTCCTCGGCGTCGGCGAGCACGGTCTTGAGGAGCTGCCTGCGCTCCTCGGACACACCGGATCGCTTCTTGGTCTTCCTCGTGGGCTTGCGCCCCCGGCTGACCGGGCTCATGCGCCCATGGTGGCAGCTTTCCGGCCGGAAACCACCCTGGGCACCGCGATCCGCGCGTTGCGGACTTCGACCAGCAGGCGGGTCTTGCGCCTGTGGGTATCGACGAGGTCGGCCAGGTACGCGCCGAACTCGGGCACCCGGTCCGCGCGCCGGTGCAGGGTGCGCAGCTCGCGCAGCCGCTGCGCCGCCTCGCGGTAGGCATCGGGGTCGCGCAGCTGGATGAGCTCCTCGACATGCCGCCGGTAGACGGGGATGGCCTCGGCCGGGTCGCACTCGGCGAGGCGGGCCAGCGCGTCGTCCCGTTCGGCCGGCCAGCGGTCCAGCTCCTCGGCCGCGGCGCGCAGCGCGTGGTAGGTGTCCGCGGACGGGTTGCGGCGGAATTCGGCCCGGCGCAGGGCGAGCACACCTTCGCGCGGGTGGACGACGGTGCGCGCGGCGTGCGCGATGGCTTCGCCGTGGCGCCCGGCCGAGCGCAGCAGGCGGACGATCCGCAGGGTGGTGGCCGGGGTGGGCGGCTGGGCGGTGAGGCTCGCCAGCAGCGTGTCGACGTCGCCGGTGACCTCGGCGAGCTGTTCGGTGAGACGGCGGGTGGTCTCGGTGGGCGGCTTGGTGTCGAGCGCGGCCCGGAGGTGCTCGAGGCCCTCCTCGCCGAGGGCGGCGGCGAAGTCGGCGAGGTTGATCTCCGGCCAGCCGGGGCGGTCGAACTGGGTTTCCAGGATCCAGCCGGCGAGCTCGCGCGGGTCCGGGCGGTGGACGGCGCAGGCGCGGGCGTAGAGGCCGATCGCGCGGCGCAGTTCGGCGCCGGTGGCGCCGCCGTCGGCCATGCGGCGGGCGAGCGGGGTCAGGTCGGCCCGGGTGCCCGCGTCGAGGAGTCGTTGCAGGGTGTCGAGGACCGGCCCGACCGTGCCGTGCGCGACCGCGCGCAGTTCGAGCTCGTGCCGCAACCGAGGGTCACGGCCGGCCTGGTCGAGCAGGAGCTCGGCCAGCGTCTCCGCATCGAGAGTGCGCAGGTAGGCACGCAGATCCGGGGCCGTGGTCATGCGAACAATCCTGCCGCACCCGAAGGGAGGAGATCGTCACCCGTGAGCGTCGACTTCGGTGACGCGCTGTGAGCGTCAACAGGGGCTGAGCCACTGGAAGAAGTAGCCGGTCGACGCGCCACGATCGAGGTCGTCCAACAGGGGGACGGGCGAGATCTCCGGAACGCTGCGCGGATACGGGCGCCAGCGGCCCGCGTCGGCGAGGTAGTAGAGCGACCACATCTCGTCGAGGCCATAGCGGAGCTGGGCGAAAGGCCGTTCGGCGGCCCCGCCGTTCGCCCATTCGGCGCGCCGTTCGACAAGCGTGACGATTCGCCCGCGCCAGCGGGACAGGACCGTGTACTCGCCGCGCTGACCTGCCGGAACCCGCCGCTCACACCAGCGATCGATCTGGCGTTGCTGCAGCTCGGGTATCGGCGACATACCCACAGTGATACCGCAACCCGATCGGGTCGTGCGGCACCGGATACTGCCGCCTGTGACGCTCACCGATCTGCAACAGCGGCTGGCCGAGTTCGCCGCCGCACGGGACTGGCAACGATTCCACACGCCGAAGAACCTGGTGATGGCTCTGTCCGGCGAGGTGGGCGAGCTGACGGCGCTGTTCCAGTGGCTGACGCCGTCGGAGTCCTCGTCGGTGCTGGACGATCCCGCCTCGCGCGCCGCGGTGCTCGACGAGCTGGCCGACGTGACGATCTACCTGGCCCGCCTGGCCGACGTCCTCGGCGTCGACCTGCTCGCGGCCGCCGCCGCGAAGGTCGACCGCAACGAGTCGCGCTTCCCCGTTGATCGTTTGGACTAACCTGGCAGTCGCGGCCCGACGGGCACCGGAGTCCCACTTCGTCGCTGCCCCCACCCGCACGTGGATGACGCGTGCCCAGTGGGGGAAACGAAGTGGCTCTGGTTCGGCACAGCGCCGATCATCTTCTGGCGGAAGCGAAAGCCGGCCGGTTGCACGAGACGTTGCGGGAGCAGGCCGGGTTCCGGTGGGAGCACCGGGTCGGCGCGGGCGAGCTGCGCTCGTGGCAGCGCAGCCTGCCGCCGTTCCTGGCCGATCTCGTCGACGCCGGGCTCGGGCACGTGGAGGTCTTGCTCGAGCACAAACTGCCGCACAGCCCGAAGCGCGTGGACGCGGTGCTCTGCGGCGTGCACCCGCGCACCGGCGAGCCCAGTTACGTCCTGGTCGAGCTGAAGCAGTGGTCGAGGGCCGAACTGCTCGCGGCGGACCTGGTCGCGATCGAGGCGTACCGCGAGCCGGTCCTCCACCCGGTCGAGCAGGTGCGGCGGTACTGCGAGTACCTGGTCGACTCGACGCCCGCCCTCGCCGATCGTCCCGGTGCGGTGCACGGGATCGCCTACCTCCACAACGCGGATTCGGCGGGAGTTTCCTCGCTTCGGCAGTACCGGCCGAGCGAGTTCGGCGCGCTGTTCACCATGGACGACAAGGCCGAGCTCGCCGACCGGCTGCGCGCGGTGCTCGACCCGTGCGCGGACCGGGACGCGGCGCGGCGGTCCGCCTCGGAGTTCCTCGGCCACGAGCACGCGCCGACCAAGCCGCTGCTCGACCTCGCCGCGCGGGAGATCCAGGACCGGGAGCAGTTCATCCTGCTCGACGAGCAGCAGGTCGCGGTCGAACTGGTGACGCGGGCGGTCGAGCGGGCCCGGGCGGCGCAGACGCGGACGGTCGTCGTCGTGCTCGGCGGGCCGGGGTCGGGCAAGAGCGTGATCGCGTTGAGCCTGCTCGGGGAACTCGCGCGCACGGGCCGCCGGGTGCACCACGCGACCGGGTCCAGCGCGTTCACCAACACCATGCGCAAGGTCGCGGGCGCGCGGAACCGGCGCGTGCAGACCCTGTTCAAGTACTTCAACAACTACGTGGACTCGCCGGCGCGGGAGCTGGACGTGCTGATCTGCGACGAGGCGCACCGCATCCGCGAGACCAGCGTGAACCGCTACACCAAGCGGCACCTGCGCGAGAAGGCCGGGCGCCAGGTGGACGAACTCATCAACGCGGCGTCCGTTCCGGTCTTCCTGCTCGACGAGAACCAGACCGTGCGCCCCGGGGAGATGGGGTCCCTGGCGGAGATCACCGCCGCCGCGGAGCACCTCGGGTGCCGGCTGGAGGTCGTGCACCTCGACGGCCAGTTCCGCTGCGGCGGGTCCGACGCGTTCGACACGTGGGTCGCGCGGCTGCTCGGCCTCGACCGGCTGCCGCCGGTGCCGTGGAGCAAGCTCGCCGGGGACGACGACTTCACGCTCGCCAGCGCCACCACCCCGTCCGCTCTGGAAGCCTGGCTGCGGCAGCGGATGGACGACCACGGCGGCACCGGGCGGCTGTCGGCGGGCTACTGCTGGCCGTGGAGCGATCCCGCAACCGGCCCGGAGGGCAAGCACCTGGTCGACGACGTGGTGATCGGCGGGTGGCGCCGCCCGTGGAACGCCAAGCCCGGCCGGCGCGTCCCGGACGCGCCCGAGTCGTACTACTGGGCCTCCGACGAGCGGGGCTTCGGGCAGGTGGGCTGCATCTACACCGCTCAGGGGTTCGAGTACGACTGGTCGGGCGTGATCTTCGGACCGGACTTCGTCGTCCGGGACGGGCGGTGGGTCGCGCGCCGCGAGTACTCCCACGACCCCTCGGCCAGGAAGGCCGGCGACCTCGAGTTCGGCCGTCTCGTGCGCAACACCTACAAGGTGCTGCTGACGCGCGGGATGCGGGGAACCTGCGTGTACTCGGTGGACGCGGAGACTCAGGCGTTCCTCGAGGAGATGGCCGGGTAGCCCCTCGGTTCGCCCACGACCCAGCCGCCGACCAGCAGGCCGGCCCCGACCGCGCCGACCGGGATTCCGGTGGCCAGCCCGGCACCGCCGAACAGGGCGATCACCGTCAGGAACATCAGCACGAGACCGGTACCCATCATGATCCACGCGATCCACCGGCGCTCACCGGAAACCGGCGGCGGGGCGGCCGCCGGCAGCGTGACGGTCGGCCGCGGAACAGCGGGCGCCGCCGCGACGACCGGTAGCGGCAGCACGGGTTGCGGTGGCGCCGCGGGCGCCGCCGGGACATCGGGGAGCAGGCCGAGCACCCGCCAGGCGGCCGGCACGTCGACCACGCTCGCCCCGAGTTCGCGGGCGCGGGCGAGCCGCGGTTCGCTCGCGGGCACGTCCTCGGCGACGGCGAGATGCGTCACCGACGCCGTGAGGTTCTTCGCGAGCGGGAACCCGGCCGCCAGCACCGCCGCGCGCAGCGAGTCCGCCGACGCGCTGCTGCCGAGGACGAGAACACGCTTCCTGGCGGTGGACGTGGTCCGGCGGAGATCGGCCACCACATCCGGTACCCCCAGCGCCGCGGCCACGTGCCGCAGGTCGCGTTCCTCCTCGGCCGTGACGATGCCGTCGGACTCGGCGATCGCGCGCATCGCGGTCACGAAGTCCACGTGTGCGCGCCGCACGTCCGCGGTGGCCATGCCGGAGCGCGCGGCCAGCGCGGCCAGTTCCGCGGCTTCCGCGTCGGACAGGTAATGGTCGGCGAGTACGTCGGCGAGCAGGTCCTCGTACGGCGAGCCGCCGGTCCCGATGCGGTCGACCAGTCCGGACACCCAGGTGCCGGCGTGGGCGGGCTCCGGGCGGCTCACGGCGCGCCCGGTCACCGCCGGACGCGGGAGCCGCGGGAGGTCGAAGCGCCGCTCGAAGGCGAGGCCGTGCACGCTGACCAGCGCGGCGACGATCCGCGCGCAGGCGCGGGCACCGGCAGCGGCGACGTGCGCGGGAAAACCGCCGAGGCCGAGCGCCTCCGCCACCGTGGCCGGCCGGTAGTTCGGCAACCGCAGGGCGGCGCGTGCCGCGGCGAGCGCGGACACGCCGGGCAGGGTGGGCAACCGCAGACCGATGCGGTCGAACTCCGCGGCCAGCAAGCCCTGTTCCGACGCCAGGTCGTGGCCGGCGAGCACACTGCCCTCGCACAGGTCGAGCAGGTGCCCGGCGATCTGGCCGAACGACGGCGCGGAATCCAGTTGCGCCCGGGAGATCCCGTGCACGCCCGCGGGTCCCGGATCCACCCCGGGGCCCGGGTTGACCAGCGTCGAGAACTCCCCGAGCACGGTGCCGTCGGCGCGCACCCGGACCGCCGCGACCTCGATGACGGGCCCGGACCGGAGCCCGGCCGTCTCGACGGCGATCGCGGTGAACTCGGTGCCGGCGGCCGGGAACGAGCCGGAAGCGGACATGGGAACGATATCGATGAGCATTCGGGGCTTCCCTGGTCGCGGATTGACGCGTACTTCATCGCGCCGGGCGCGGAAACGTTCCGGGCGACACACAATCGTGATCTTCGGCGATTCTGTAACGCATTCGCGGTTCGCAGCGAGAAAAGAGCCGTGCCCGATGTTCCCGCCGCGCCGAAACGACGCATGCCCGCCTGGATCAAGATCGTCCTCGCCGTGTTCGCGGTGCTCTTCGTGCTCGGCGCCGTGTTCGGAAAGCCCGGCGAGAAACCGGTCGCGCAGCCCGCGCCGACGACCACGACGATCACGACCGCCGCCACTACCACCACCAGCAGCAGCCCTCCCGCGAACCCGGTCTACCGGGTCACCAGCGTGCAGGGTGCGAGCGTGATCGTCAGCGATACCGCGGGAATCCCGAAAACCGTTTACGTCCCCGGGATCCAGCCGGCCGCCGATTGTTACGGAACGGAGACCGCGAGCTGGGCGACCGCATTTCTGGCCGGCCAGGAAGTGACCCTGCAGTCGGTCGTCGAACAGGGCGGGAAAACCCTGGCCCACGTCGTTCTCGCGGACGGCACGGATTACGCGATCGCCGCGCTGCAGGGCGGGTACGCCCGGTTCGCGGCGGACGCGGTCGCCGAGTCGTACGCCAACGTCCTGCGGGCCGCGGAAAGTGCGGCCGGTGCGGCGAAAGCGGGGCTGTGGGGGCCGCCGTGCAACGGCAGCCCGACGACCCCGGCGGTCGCGCCGCCGGTCGCGCCGCCGGCCACCACCGCCGCTCCGCCCCCGGCCAAGCCGAAGTCCACGGCACCGAAGCCGACCACCGCGAACCCGGCCGACGAACCGGACACGAGCGTCTACTACGCGAACTGCGACGCGGCTCGCGCGGCGGGTGCCGCCCCGCTGCACGTCGGGGAACCGGGGTACCGCGCCGGTCTGGACCGGGACAAGGACGGCGTCGCCTGTGAGTGACCCCCTCCGGGGAGCTGTGATATCCACGAACCCGTGGATCCCATCGTGCAGACGAGTTCCGGTGCCGTCCGGGGGTGTACCGACGGGGATGTCAGCTCCTTCAAGGGCATTCCGTTCGCCGGGCCCCTGACGGGTGCCGCGCGGTTCGCGGCGCCGTCGGAGCCTCCGCGGTGGGACGGGACCCGCGACGCGCTCGAGTTCTCCGCCGCGCCGCCGCAGGGGAACCTGTTCCCCGGGGTGCCGTCGGCGTGGCGGCCGGGCGACGGGGACGACAGCCTGAGCGTCAACGTGTGGACCCCGGACCCGGGACGGGCGAACCTGCCCGTCATGGTCTGGATCTACGGCGGCGCATACCTGATGGGCACCGCGCGCCAGCCCGAGTACGACGGCACCAACCTGGCCCGCGCGGGAGTCGTCGTCGTGTCGTTCAACTACCGCGTCGGCCTCGAGGGGTTCGGCTGGCTGCCCGGGGCGCCCGCCAACCGGGCCTTCCTGGACCAGCTCGCGGCGCTGCGCTGGGTCCAGGAGAACATCGCGAACTTCGGCGGCGACCCGGGCAACGTGACCGTCTTCGGCGGCGACCCGGGCAACGTGACCGTCTTCGGCGAGTCCGCGGGCGGCACCTCGGTCGCCGCGCTCACCGCGTCCGACGCCGCGCGCGGGCTGTTCGGCAAGGCGATCGGGCAGAGCATCGCCCACGGGTTCCTCTCCGAGAACCGCGTGCGGCGCACCACCGAACGCATCGCGGACGCGCTCGGGGTCCCGGCCACCGTCGAGGGCTTCGCCCAGGTCCCGTCCGAGGCGATCCACGCCGTGCAGATGGTGCCCGGCGAGATCACGCCGTTCGGCCCGGTCGTGGACGGCGACCTGCTCACCGACCTGCCGTGGCGCACCCTCCGCGCCGACGTGGACCTCGTCGCCGGCTTCACCCGCGACGAGTTCACCCTCTTCGTCGCCGGCCAGGACCTCTCCGGTGCCGACCCCGCCGCGACCGCCGACGCCGTGGGCCTGCCCGCCGGCGCGGTCGCCGAGTACCGCGCCGCCCACCCCGGCGTCTCCGACGCCGACCTGCACGTCCTCATCCTGTCCGACCGCACGTTCCGCATGCCGACGCTGTGGTCCGCGGAGAACCACGCCGGCCGCAGCTGGTGCTACGAGCTGACCTGGCAATCCCCCGCGCTCGGCGGCATCCTGCGCTCCTGCCACGGGCTCGACGTGCCGCTCACGTTCGGCAACTTCGCCGGTCCGCTCGCCGAGATGCTGCTGGGCAACCCGGCGCCGCCCGAGGCCGAGGTGCTGTCGGCGGGCATCCGCGAGGCGTGGGTGTCGTTCGCCACCACGGGCGACCCCGGTTGGCCCGAGTACGACAAGGACGACCGCCTCACCCGGATCTGGGACGTCCCGGTCTCCGTGGCGAGCGACCCGATCGCGAGTTCGCGGAGGATCTGGCAGGCCGCGTGAGGACCGCGGCCGGTCGCCGGGACCGTCCGGCCGCTGCCGGGCTGACTAGGCTGGACGCATGGCCATCGAGGTGCTGCTCGTCGACGATCACGAGGTCGTGCGGCGCGGTCTGCGCGAGATGCTCACCGACGAGCCGGACATCGAGGTGGTCGCCGAGGCGGGCAGTGCCGACGAGGCCCTCGCGGTGGCCATGCACGTCGAACCCGATGTCGCCGTCGTCGACGTGCGCCTGGGGGACGGTGACGGCGTCGCGCTGTGCCGGGAGTTGCGGGCGCGGCCGAACCCGCCGTACTGCCTGGTGCTCACCGCGTTCGACGACGAGGAGGCGATGGTCGGTGCGATCATGGCCGGCGCGTCCGGCTACCTGCTGAAACAGGTCCGCGGTCAGGACGTCGTCAACGCCGTGCGGGAAGTGGCCGCCGGGCGGTCGCTGCTCGACCCGGTCACCACCGCCCGCGTGCTCGACAAGCTGCGGCACCCGGCGGAGGACGAGCTGGCCCGGCTCACCGACCGGGAGCGCACGGTGCTGGAGCTGATCGGCGAGGGCCTGTCCAACCGGGAGATCGCCGAACGCCTGTTCCTCGCCGAGAAGACGGTGAAGAACCACGTCACGTCGGTGCTGTCCAAGCTGGGCATGCAGCGCCGCACGCAGGCCGTCGCGTGGGTGGCGCGCCGGGGCAAGTAGTCAGGCCAGCTGGTAGCCCCGGCCGGGCCGGACCAGCGCGGCGACGAGCCCGATCAGCGCGCCGAGCACCGTGTCGACGAGCCGGTCGGTGGTGACGGTGACCGTGTCGACGGGCGCGGACAGTGAACCGAGCAGCAGCACCAGCGGTGTCACGAACACCATCGCGACCGCGTAGTTGCGGATCACGGTCAGCTCCGCGCCGAGCAGTGCGACGACGATCAGCACGAGCCGGACCGGTTGCGGCAGGTCGAGGGTCAGCAGCAACGCGGCGACGAGCACCCCGGCGATCGTGCCGGAAACCCGCTGCAGGAAGCGGTGCATCGTGTGCTGCAGGTGCGTGGCCTGCAGGATCGCGGCGGCCGCGACCGTCGCCCAGTACGGGTGTCCGAGTCCGAGCGCGTGCGCGAGCAGCCCGGCCGCCAGCACGGCGGCGAACACCTTCAGCGCCCGCGGCCATTCGTGCGACGACCGGTGCAGGGCGGCGCGCAGGCCGTCGCGCCACGAGGTCGTCCGGGTGCGGTCGTGGTCGAAGAACAGCCACCCGGACAACGCCACGGCACAGGCCACGACCGCCCCGGCGGCCGCGGCACCGACCTGGGCCGCGACACCCGGCCAGCTGACCGGGAACGCGGACGTGGTGCCGGCGGCGAAGACGAACATGAGCCCGCCGGGCGGGCCCGACCGGATACCGTCCGTGAACAGTTTCGCGGCGGCCGCGACCGCGGCGACGAGGATCGCGACGGGCAGCGGCCCCCACCCGGCCGCCGAAGCCATCCCGCCGAGGCCGACCGCGACCGTCAGACCTGCGCCGATCACAGCGAGCACGCGGGCCCGCACCGGGTACGGCTCGAACCGGGCGTGCACCGCGGTCATCCCACCGAACGCGGCGGCGGGGGCCAGCTCGGTGTGCCCTGCGATCACAACGGCGACCAGGACTATGTTCGCCCCGACCATGGCCCGTAACGCGGACACCCAGGCCCGGTCCACCGGGCGCAGGCGCCACCAGCCGCGCGGCGAGAGCGCGCGGAGGAGGTCGTGGCGGCCAAAATCATTCACGAGTAAAATACTACCGAACAATTCGTGTACGAAGGAGCTCAGCGGTGAGTGATCTCGTCGACAGGGTGCGGCGCCAGTGGCAGGACGTGCACCCGGACCTCGACACGTCCGGGATGGCCGTGGTCGGCCGCGTGCTGCGCCTCGCGTCGCTGATCCGCCGCGCGACCGACGACCTCCTGCTGGCCCACGACCTCAACCGCCCCGAGTTCGACGTGCTGTGCGCGTTGCGGCGCAACGAGGTCCTCAACCCCGGGCAGATCAGCCGCGAGATGCTGTCCTCCGGCGCCGCGATCACCAAACGCCTCGACCGGCTCGAACGACTGGGCCTGGTGTCCCGGACCGCGAGCGAACGCGACCGGCGCGTGGTGCAGGTGCGGCTCACCGAGCGGGGCGTCGAGCTGATCGACGAACTGCTGCCGGAACACCTCGACGGCGAGAAGGTCGCGCTGGCGAACCTGAGCAGCGCGGAACAGGACGAGCTGGCGGGGTTGCTGAAGGTGATGCTGGAGACGCTGGAAGGCGTGGCCTGAGGAGTGGGACGGCCGGAGCCACCCCACGCCGCAGGCCAGCACCGCACGGTACTCCGGCGCCTTCTTCACCGCGCCGTGTCGTAGGACGCCTCCCGCACGTCCGGGGTCGCACCGTCGGTCGACTCCCCAGCAACTCCCGCGCGAGAGCCCGTGCACATCGGCCAGCGCCCGCTGGAACGCCGCGAACTCGGCCTTCTTCCGTCCAGCAGCTTGCGCGTGCTGCACACGCAGCCGTGCAAGGCGCCCTTCAGGCTCGGTACGTCACCGCGCGCGGGCGGGCCGCCTCCGCCTGCTGCCCGATCGGCTGGAAGAACGCCAGCGCGTCCACCCGCCCGGACTTCGATCGCGGAGGCCGCCGCGCTGCCCGGGTTCACCAGCGCCTCGGTGCCGCTGCCCGGCCCGGTGATGCCGATCTTGCGGCCCACCAGCGCCTGGACCTTCTCCGCCGGTGTTCCCGCGTCCGGGAACTTGGCCAGGTGGAAGGCGTCCGTCCGGCCGCGGAGTTGAAGGACGTCCACCGGGTCGGCCGCCATGCCGGCGGCGGCGAGATCGGCCTGCACCTGCGCCCACATGGGCGGCTTGGCGCCCTCCGGTTAGCGGTCCTGGCACTGCCGCTGGTTCGCGCTGTCCACAGTGGGCAGCCAGACGAACCGCGCCCCGGGGACGCCCCAGCGCACCACGGCATCACGTCCGGCCGACGTCGATGTGCACGTCGTAGGCGGCTCAGGCCTGCTCGGACTCCCGGAGTGCGCCGATCACGCTGCTCAGGTGCGTCCGGACCGCCGCGGACGCCGCCGCGCCGTCGTGCGCGCAGATCGCGTCGATGATGGCCAGGTGCTCCGGCAGCGAGACCGACGGACGGCCCGGCCGCATCGCGAGCCGGAACTGGTGGCGCACGCTCTGCGCGCGCAGCCGCTCCAGCACCTGACCGGCGGTGTGCTGGCCGCTGATCTCGCGGACCCGGCGGTGCAGCTCCTGGTTCAACCCCGAGTAGCCGACGACGTCACCGGACGCGACGGCCTTGCGCATCGCCTCGCCGAGCGCCTGCAGCTCGCGGATCTCCTCCTCCGAGATGCGCTCGGCGGCCTTCTCCGCGCACAGGCCCTCCACGACCATGCGCACCTCGGAGATCTCGATGGCCTCCTCGAGCGACACCGCCCGCACCCGCGCGCCGCGGTTCTGCACGCGCTCGACCAGGCCCTCGTTCGTCAGCTCGAGCAGCGCGATGCGGATGTTGGCGCGGCTGGCGTCGAACTGCGCGGAGAGGTCGGCCTCGACCAGGCGCTGGTTCGGCACGAACTCGCCGCGGATGATCGCCTCCCGGATGGCGTCCACCACCGGCTTCTCGGCTTCGGCCTGCTCTGCCACGCACACTCCCGCTCGCATTGTTGACAATTTTGTCGAGAAGATCGTCTACTCGAATGGTAGCCGGTCGTCGAGGAGGAGCCCCTTATGTCCGGAAAGCCGCCCGTCATCGCCGTCCTCGGCCTCGGGGAGGCGGGTACCGAGTTCGCCCGCGACCTGGGCGCGGCCGGTGCCGTGGTGCGCGGGTACGACCCGGTGGTGGACTCCGAGTTCGGCAGCGAGGCCGAGGCAGCCCACGGCGCCGACCTGGTGCTCAGCGTCAACAGCTCGGCGGCCGCGGTCGGCGCGCTGCGGGCCGGCCTGCCCGAGGTCAGCGGCATCTGGGCCGACCTGAACACCGCCTCGCCCGGCAAGAAGCGCGAGCTCGCCGCGATCGCCGCCGGGTCCGCGGTCGGCTTCGCCGACGTGGCGATCATGGCGCCGGTACCCGGTCGCGGGCTGAAGGTACCGATGCTCGCCACCGGACCCGCGGCCGACGGGGTCGCGAAGATCCTCGGCGAGCTCGGTGCGTCGGTCGAGGTGCTGCCCGGCGAGGCCGGGCTGGCCGCGGAACGGAAGCTGCTGCGCAGCGTGTTCTTCAAGGGCATGTCGGCCGCCGTGGTCGAGGCGCTGGAGGCGGCCCGCACGGCGGGCGTCGAGGACTGGCTGCGCGGGGTGATCGAGGACGAGCTGAGCAACGCGAGCGCCGCCACGGTGGAGCGGCTGGTCACCGGCAGCCACAAGCACGCCCAGCGGCGCACCGCGGAAATGGCCGCCGCGGCGGAGATGCTCGGCGAGCTCGGCGTGGCCGCGGACGTCGCGACGGCGTCGCGTGATCAACTGGCGCGCTTGTCCAGCGGCAGCTCGAACGCGACGAGCGTGCCGAGGCTCGGCGAGGAGTTGAGGTAGAACTTGCCGCCCGCGCGCTTGGCGCGTTCCTCGAGGTGCCGCAGGCCGCGGGTCTGCACGTCCTGCGGCACGCCCGCGCCGTTGTCGCGCACGCGCAGGCGCACCTCGTTCGCGTCGCGCACCAGCGTCACCCTGGTCTCGCTCGCCCCGGAGTGCCGGACCACATTGGACAGCGCCTCGCGCAGCGCGGCGCGGATGTGGTCGGCCCGCTCGGCCGGGATGTCGGCCAGCTCGCCGGACAGCTCCAGCGTGGGCGGGAAGCCGAGCAGCTCCCCGGCGATCCGCACTTCGGCGCGCGCCGACTCCGCCAGGTCGGTCGACGGCGGCTTCTCCGCCTCGGGCTCCGGCGACCGCAGCTCGCGCACGGTGTGCCGGATCTCCTCGATGGTCTGGTCGAGCTGGTCGATCGCCTCGCCGAGCCGGGTCGCGTCGGTGGCGGCGAACCGCTTGCGCATCCGGCGGCGCACGCGGTCGAGCTGCATCCCGGCGGCGTACAACCGCTGCACGATCACGTCGTGCAGTTCGCGCGCGATGCGCTCGCGCTCCTGGTAGAGCGTGATGCGGTGCCGGTCGTTCGCGGCCTCGGCCAGCGCCAGCACGACGCCGACCTGCGCGGCGAACGCCGTCAGCACCTCGACCGTGGCCTCGTCGAACGGCCGGCCGGACCGCTCCCGGTACACGGCCAGCGCGCCCAGCACCCGGCCACCGGACCCGAACGGAGCGGCGGCGAACGGCCCGAACCGGCGCAGCTCGGACGGCACGTACGGGGCGGTGCGCGGGTCGACGGTCATGTCGTCGGCCACCACGGTGACGCCACCGCGGGCGACCTGACCGGCCGCGGACTCGGCCGGCAGCACCACCCCGCGCGGGTCCTCGTAGTGGGTGCCGTGGGCGGCCTCGACGGACACCTTGCCGTCGTCCGCCCGCACCATCACCAGGCACAGGTCGGCACCGGCCAGTTCGGCGGCCCGGTGCACCACCGAGTCGAGGACCGCGTCGGGGTCGCCGCCGGACAGGGCGGCGGTGGTGATCTCCGTGGCCGCGGACAGCGCGCGGGCGGCGAGCGTGGGTTCCATGAGCAGGGTCAAGCGTAGCCGCCTTCCAGGACGGGCATCCGCGCGCTGACCTGCCCGTCGCCCACCTCCAGGACGAGGTCGGCCTCGGCCGCCTCCTCGGGGTGGTGGGTGACGTGCACGACCGTCTTGCCGGCCAGCGCGACGCGGAGGTTGGCGCGCAGCCGCCGGGCGGTCGGTTCGTCGAGGTGCGCGGTGGGCTCGTCGAGCAGCACGAGGTCCGCCCGCGGCGCCGCGACGAGCGCCCGCGCGACCGCGAGCCGCTGGGCCTGGCCGCCGGACAGGCCAGTGCCGGCGCCGCCGAGGACGGTGTCGAGCGGGAGGTCCAGGCAGGCCAGCCGCAGGGCTTCGCGCAACCGGTCGTCGCCGGCGTGCGGGTCGGCCAGGCGCAGGTTCTCCGCGACGGTGGTCGAGACCAGCTGCGGCTCCTGGGGCGCCCAGGCGACGTGGGCGGCCGTGGTGAGACGACCGCGCTGGGCGGGCAGGAACCCGAGCAGGGCGGCGAGCAGGGTCGACTTGCCCGCCCCGGACGGCCCGACGACGGCGACGTGCGCGCCGTCCGGGATCCGCAGGTCGACGTCGGTCAGGACCGGGGTGGTCCAGCCGAGGTCGGCGTGCTCGAACGCGATCGGACCGGTGTCCACCGGCGGTTGCGCCGGCGACTTCTCGACGTCGGCGATGCGGGCCATCGAGGCGCGCAACGGATCCCAGTGCTGGGCGACCGGCGGGAGCATCGCGAGCACCTCGGCCAGCGCGAGCGGCACCAGCGCGAGGACGGGCGCGAGCACCGGCTCGATGCCGGCCCCCGCGGCCAGCCCGACCCCGGCGACCGCGGCGGCACCGGTGACCAGCGTGATGAGCGCGTCGGCCGCGCCCGCGCCGAAGGCCTGGCTCCGGGCCTGGCGCACCAGCCGGCCGTCGGCGTCGGCCAGTTCGGCCCGGCGGATCGAGTGCGCCCCGAACGCGATCAGCTCGGCGGCGGCGTCGAACAGGCCGAGGACGTGGGCGCTCACCGTCCGGCGTCCACTCGCGAGGGTCGCGGTCGCCCGCCTTTCCAGCCGCAACGCCACTGCGGGCGCGGCGACGGCGCCGACCAGCACGGCGACGGCCAGGACGAGCCCGGCGGCCGGCAGCAGGATCGTCTGCACGGCGATCGCCCCGGCCAGGACGAGCACCGCGATCAGCGGTGGCGTGACCACGCGCGGCAGCAGGTCGCGGACGGTGTCGACGTCGGCGACCAGCCGCCGCTGCCCCTCGCCGGACCGCAGGCCGAGCGCGCGGGCGGGCCCGAGCCGGACCAGCCCCCGCCACAGCCGGACCCGCAGCCGCCCGGCGATCCGGAACGCGGCGTCGTGCGTGATCAGCCGTTCCAGGTAGCGCAGGGCCGCGCGGCCGAGCCCGAAGGCCCGCACCCCGACGACCGCGACGGTCAGCGTCAGGATCGGCGGCTGCTGCGAGGCCTTGGCGATGAGCCAGCCCGAGGTCGCGGTCAGCGCCACCCCGGCCAGCAACGCCAGCGCCCCCACGCCGGCACCACCGACCAGCCGGCGGCTCACCACTCCCCGGAGCGGTTCCTTCCTCGCGACGGGCGCCGAGGCGACGTGCGGGGCGGCCTCGGCGGGCCGGAGTGCCGGCAGTGCGCTCTGCCGGTGGTGCGCGGCCAGGAGGACGGCCGTGCCGAGCGGCAGGGTCGACCGGATGGCGGCGTCGACCAGGGCGGCGTTGGCGGCGTCCTGGTGCGCAGTCGGCTCGTCGAGCAGCAGCAGCCACGCGCCGTGCCGGACCCGCAGCAGCGCCCGCGCGACCGCCACCCGCTGGCGCTGGCCGGTGGACAGCTCGTGGACCGGCGCGTCGGCCAGCCCGGCGAGGTTCAGTTCGATGAGCAGCGCGTCGACCTCGACCGGATCGAGCGCCTCGGCGAGGGCCAGCCCCAGCTCGGCACGCACGGTGCCGCCGGTGAACGACGGGTTCTGCGGCACCCACGCGACGTCGCGGCGGAAAGCCGGCATGTCGACCTCGGACAGCGGCACGCCGTCGACGAGCACCGTCCCCGCGGACGGCCGCACGAAGCCCAGCAGCACCGCGAGCGTGGTCGATTTACCGGCGCCGCTGGGCGAGTCGAGCCGGGTGAGCGTGCCGGGGCGCAGCGTGAACGTCTCCCCGTCCGGCGCGAAACCGCCGCGCCGCTCCACGCGCAGGCCCTCGACCCGCACCTCCCCGCGCCCCGGCACCGCGGTCCCCTCCGGCGCGACCGGTTCGGCGAGCACGTCGGTGACCCGGCGGACCGCTTCGACGCCGTCCTCGCTGGCGTGGAAGGCCGCGCCGACCGCGCGCAGCGGCTGGTAGCACTCCGGCGCCAGGATCAGCACGCCGAGCCCGATCGCGAGCGGCAGGTCGCCGCCGACCAGGCGCATGCCGATGGCCACGGCGACCAGCGCGACCGACAGCGTCGCGGCCAGTTCCAGCACGAACGCCGAGGAGAACGCGACCCGCAGGGTCTTCAGCGTCGCGCGCCGGTGCTGCTCGGACACCCGTCGAACCGCCTCGGCCTGCGCCTCCGCGCGGCGGAAGGCGGCCAGCACCGGCAGGGCCCGCACGAGTTCGAGCAGGTGACCGGACATCCGCTGCAGCGCGTCGGTCGCGGCGGCGGACCGGTCGGCGGTGTACTTGCCGACGAGGATCGCGAACGCCGGCAGCAGCGGCACGGTCAGCGCGATGATCACCGCGGACGGCCAGTCCGCGAACAGCACGGCCGCGCCCGCGCCCAGCGGCACCACCGCGGCGGTCACGAGCGCGGGCAGGTAGTCGGTGAAGTACGCGTCGAGCGCGTCCAGGCCCTTGGTGGTCAACGCGGTCAGCTCGCCGGGGCCGCGCCGCGCGATCCACTCCGGACCGAGCCGCAGCGCGCGGTCGACGACCTTCGCGCGCAGCTCCTCCTTGGCACCGGCGGCGGCCCGCGCGGCGACCACCCGCAACGCCCACGCGATCAGGGCGCGGGCGGCGACCACCCCGCCGAGGGCGATCAGCTGACCGGCGACGACGCCGTGCCCGGCCACCACCGCGGCGCACGCGGATGCCAGCAGGAACGCCTGCGCGACCAGCGCCGCGGCGTTGCCGAGCGCGAGCAGGCCGGAGAGGGCGAGCGCCCGGCGCGCGGCCGCGGACAACAAGGGCAGCGCGCCGAGCGGACCCTTTCCCGGACGCGTGGTGTCCGTTGTGGACACCGGTGCGGGAAGGACGGAGCGTCCGGGAAAGCTCATGGTGTGTGCACCGGCGGGATCTGGGCGGCATTGATCCGCTTGCGGAACACCCAGTACGTCCAGCCCTGGTAGACCAGCACGGCGGGGGCGCCGAACGCGCCGACCCAGGTGATGACCTCCAGCGTGTACGGGCTGGACGCGGTGCCGGCGACGGTCAGCGAGTTCGCCGCGTCGAGCGTCGAGGGCAGCACGTCCGGGTAGAGCGCACCGAACAGCGTGACCACCGACGCGGCGATCGTCACGCCGAGCGCGGCGAACGCCTGCCCGTCCCGGTCGGCCGCCAGCTTCCGCCACGCCACCACGGCGGCGGCCACCGCGACGGCCAGCGACACGAGCGTCCACAGTGCACCGTCGCGCCACTGGACCACGGCCAGCAGCAGCACCATCGGCACCAGCGCGACCGGCAGGGCCCGCACCGCGAACACCCGCGCCCGCTCCCGCAGGTCGCCCGCGGTCTTCAGCGCCAGGAACGCCGCGCCGTGCACCAGCGCGAACCCGGCCACCGCGAGCGCGCCGAGCAGCGTGTCCCACCGCACCGCCTCGAACGCCCCGCCGATCCGGTCGCCGTGCGCGTCGAGCGGCAGCCCCAGCACGGTGGTGGTCAGGATCAGCCCGACGCCGAGCGGCGGGACCCACGAGCCGATCACGATGACGCGGTCCCAGTTGCGGCGCCAGCGCTGCGAGTCGACCTTGCCGCGGTACTCGAACGCGACCCCGCGGCCGATCAGCGCGAGCAGCACGACCAGCAACGGCAGGTAGGTGGCCGAGAACAGCGACGCGTACCAGCCGGGGAAGGCGGCGAACATCGCGCCGGCCGCGACGATCAGCCAGACCTCGTTGCCGTCCCACACCGGGCCGATGGTGTTGATCATGACCCGGCGCTCGGTGTCGTTGCGGGCGAGGACCGGCAGCAGCATGCCGACGCCGAAGTCGAAGCCCTCCAGGAACAGGTAGCCCAGCCAGAAGAGCACGATGATGCAGAACCAGATCGTTTCCAGGCTCATGGCGCTTCCCTAGTAGGCGAAGGCAAGTGCGTCCTTGCCCTCTTCGTCGGTCTGTTCCGGCGGGATGACACCGTCGATCCCGCCCCGGACGTACTTGCGCATCAGGAACACCTCGACCACCCCGAGCACGGCGTAGAGGCTGCTCAACGCGATCAGCGACGTCCACACCTCACCGGTGGAGATGCGCGAGACGGCCTGCGCGGTGAACATCCACACCCCGTCCACACCGGACGGGTTCGGCACCACGACGAACGGCTGCCGTCCCATCTCGGTGAAGATCCAGCCCGCGCTGTTGCCGATGAACGGTGTCGCGATGCCCAGCAGAGCCAGGCGCGGGAACCACCTGGTGTCCGGGATCCGGTCCTTGCGGGTCAGCCAGAGCGCGAGCAGGCCGGTGCCGGCCGAGATCGCGCCGAAGCCGATCATGATCCGGAAACCCCAGTAGGTCACCGGGAGGCTCGGCACGTAGTCGACCGGTTTGCCGGCCAGCTCACCGAGCTGCGGGTCGTCCGGGTAGTTGGTGCCGTACTCGGCCTGGTACTCGGTGACCAGGTCCTCGACGCCCTTGACCTCGGTGGTGAAGTCGCTGTGCGCCAGGAAGGACAGCAGCGCCGGGACGTTGAACGTCTTGACGTCCTCGCAGTTCTGCGAGGTCACGTCACCGATCGCGATGATCGAGAAGCTGGCGGGCTGCTCCGTGTGGCACAACGCCTCGGCCGAGGCCATCTTCATCGGCTGCTGCTCGAACATCAGCTTGCCCTGGAAGTCACCGGTGATCGCGAGCACCGCGAACGCGACGATCCCGGTCCAGCCGCCCAGCCGGATCGACGACCGCCACACCGCGCGGTGCTCGTCGTCGCTCCTGCGCTTGCGCCACAGGTGCCACCCGCCGATGCCGACGAGGAACGCGGCGGCGACCGAGAACGCACCGGCGATCGTGTGCGGGATCGCGGCCAGCGCGGTGTTGTTGGTCAGCACCGCCCAGATCGAGTTCAGCCTCGGCTTGCCGTCGGTGAAGGTGACGCCGACGGGGTGCTGCATCCACGAGTTCGCGGCGAGGATGAAGTACGCCGAGGCGATCGTGGCCAGCGAGAACGCCCACGCGCACGCCAGGTGGACCTTCTTCGGCAACCGGTCCCAGCCGAAGATCCACAGGCCGAGGAACGTCGACTCGACGAAGAAGGCGACCAGGCCCTCCATCGCCAGCGGCGCCCCGAACACGTCACCGACGAAGCGGGAGTAGGCGTTCCAGTTCATCCCGAACTGGAACTCCTGGACGATGCCGGTCACCACGCCCATGGCGAAGTTGACCAGCAGGAGCTTCCCCCAGAACTTGGTCATCTTGTAGTAGCGCTGGTCACCGGTGCGCACCCAGGCGGTCTGCATCCCCGCGACGAGGACCGACAGCCCGATCGTGAGCGGGACCATGAGGAAGTGGTAGACGGTGGTGATCCCGAACTGCCACCGCGCCAACTGGAGCACGTCCACGTCATCCAGCCTGCTCGCGCGCGGGGCCCGGCATCAGGTCCCGGGGTCCTGATCTTCCCGGGACCAAGGTCCCGCCCCCCGACACGGCTTTGACAAGCGGGGCGCTCGTTCCTGATCAGCGATCGCACGAGCTGCGCAAAGTCGATTCGCGCTTCGCCGGTGGATACGGATACCTCGCCGACACACGGGGGCCCCTCGTAACGGCTGCTGCGAGCTCAAGATGGGTTTCGGCGCAGCGAAACCCACAATTAGCTCGTCCCAGAAATAATTCTGGTGAACCGAAAACCGGCAATTCGCGAATCCGATGTGCTGGCCATTTCCCCACTCCCCCTTTATCGTGTCAGTGAAAGGGGCGTGGAATCACCGTGAGTACCGCACTGCTGGCACTGCTCAGCGCGTACGTACTTGTCCTGGCCGTCGAGCTGCCGGACAAGACGATGATCGCCACCCTCGTGCTGACCACCCGGTTCCGCGCATGGCCGGTGCTGGCCGGCGTGTCGCTGGCCTTCGCCGTGCAGTCCACGATCGCGGTCCTGTTCGGGCGCGCGCTGACGCTGCTGCCGGAGAGCCTGATCGCGGCGGTCGTCGCGGCGCTGTTCGGGATCGGGGCCGTCCTGCTCCTGCGGGAGGGCTTCTCGGCGGCGGACGAAAGCGGGGAGGACGCCGCACGCCAGGGCGTCAAGCCGGTGACCTTCGTGCGCGCCGCGGCCACCTCGTTCGGCGTGCTGTTCGCCGCCGAGTGGGGCGACGCGTCCCAGCTGGCGACGGCCGGGTTGACCGCCCGCTACGGCCACCCGCTGATGGTGGGCGTGGGCTCACTGCTGGCGCTGATCACCGTGGCGTCGGTCGCGGTGTTCGTCGGGCACAAGGTGCGCGGCCGCCTCAAGCCGAAGCTGCTGCAGCGCATCGCCGGGTTCGCCTTCGCGGTCTTCGCCGTCCTCGCCGTGTGGCAGGCCTTCGCCTAAGAGCCTGTAGATATCAGGAGCCAGTACCGGATCGGTTGACCTTGCCTTGAGGCGCGCTGATCAGACAGGTTCGAAGATCAGCTGCTTGCTGAGCGTGGCACGTACTGGCGAGCGTTCGATGCGTTCCATGACTGTCGGCCGGTGAGGTTCGACCGGGTCGAGGGCGAGCTCGTAGCGGAACCTCGTCGCTGATTCTTCGCGTTCCAGGTGCACGCGCACGCTCACCTCGCCGTGGTCGAGGCCCAGGTCCGCTGCCGCCATCCGCGCGGAGATGGTCATGCACGTAGCCAGCGCTGCTTCCAGCAGTTCATGAGGCCGCAGACCCGCGGAGCCGCCGGTGCCGTCCTTGAAGGTGTCGGCGATGCCGCCATTTGCCCCGGCCCGGTACCTCACCTGCCAGGGTGCCGGAAGCGCTGTTGCCTCGACCGGGCGAGGCGGGTTGCGCGCGGATCCACTCGATCAGGTCATCCACCGCACGCCGCCGTTCGGCGAGCAGGCTCGTGACGCGACCGTGCTCGGCGACGCGGCGCACGTGATGTCGCCGTTCGGCGGGTACGGGGTGAACCTCGCGATGCTGGAGGGCGCCGAGCTGGCGGCCGCGATCGCCGGCGAACCCACGCTCGACGCGGCGATCAGCCGCTACGAAAAGTCGATGCTGCCGCAGGCGGGCGAGCTGGCGGTGGGCGCCAACCAGGCGCTCCAGGAGTTCGTGACCTCGAGCGACCCCGACGGCGCACCCGACCACGAGGCCGAGCACCGCCGCTACGAGGCCGCGGCCGCGGAGTACCGGCGCGCCCGTCAGTGACCGCGCAACACCTCGGCGACCGCCGCGGCCGCCTCCACCACCTGCGGCCCCACGGTCTCGGCGTCCAGCTGACCCAGCGCGATCACGCCGACGCTCGCCCGCAGCCCGGGCACACCGCGGACCGGCGCGGCGATCCCCGAGGTCCCGCGCCGGGGTTCGCCGGTGACCGCAGCCCATCCGCGGCTCCCGCGACGCAGGGTCAGCGCCTTGCCGGCCGCGCCGACACCGATCGGGTGGCGAGCCCCCACCCGGTAGGAGACGTGGAAGTCGGTCCACGTCGGCTCGACCGTGACGACGGGCTCGATCAGGTCACCTTCGGCGATCGACAGGTGCGCTGTCGCACCCGCCTTCTCCGCCAGTTCACGCAGCACCGGGCGAGCCGCCTCCCGCAGTTGCGGCACGACCTGCCCGGCCAGCCGCAACAGGCCGATGCCCAGCCGCACCTTGCTGCCGTCCCGCCACACCAGCCCGCGGGCGGACAACGGCACGAGCAGCCGGTAGACCGCCGCGCGGCTCGCGCCGATCGCGGTGGCCAGCTCGGAGATGGTGGCCGCCTCACCGTCGGCGTCCGCCACCGCCTGCAGCAGCGCCAGGCCGCGGTCGAGGGTCAGCGAGCCTTCCGTGCTCACTACAGCAGCTCGAGCGCCTCGAGGTCGGCGACCGGCTCCGCGAAGCTGGCCGACGCGTAGGACGCGAACAGGGCGCGCACCGCCTTCGCGGCCGGCTCCGACAGCGACCGCGCCTCCTCGGCGAGCGCCTCGCCGTCGGTCGACGCGAGCGCGCCGCGCACGTCCCCGCCGGACAGGCTGCGGGCCACCGCGACGAGCAGGTTCAGGAAACCGTGGTGCGCGATGCCGTTCCCGGGGTCCTCGTGGCGGACCGCGCGGTGCAGGCTGTTGGTCGCCTTGAACGAGGCGCCCGGCGAACCGCTGACGACCGCGAGGAAGTCGGCGACCTCGTCGATGCTGGGGAAGTTCTCGCTGGACTGTCCGCCGCAGCGGATCTTCGGCCAGCTGCCGTGCTCGATCACGCGCCGCACGCCGTCCAGCCAGCCCACCCCGCGCCGCGGTTCGACCACGCGGATCACGTCCTCGGGCACGAACTCCGACACGCGCTCCAGCCACACCTCGTCGACGTCCGAGGGCGCCGGCATCTCCACCATGCGCAGCGACAGCAGCTCACTGCGGGACTCGACGATCGAGATCGCCTTGGGCACCCCGCCCAGACCGGTGTCGATGATCAGCGACAGCGGCAGCGGATCCTTCGGCTTGATCTTGATCAGCTCGGTGATGAGCTCCGGCAGGCGGGACGCCTGGCACAGGAACACACCGAGCAGGCCCGCGTGGTCACCCTCGCGGCCGGCCAGGTAGTTCCGCAGCGCGTCGGGCATCGTGGCCGTTCCGGGCGGGAAGAGCGCGGAGTCGTCTACGAGCCGTGCGAAGAGGGGCGGAATTCCGCGGGGGCCGGGGGGCGTGAGTTCCACAGCGCTTGACACAGGGGACACGCTAGTAGCGTACGGGTACCGGACACATGTGTTCGTCCCCCGGACGGTCAGCCCAGCTTCACCAGTCCCAGAACGGGATACCCGGGCAGGCCCACCACGACCCGCTTGCCCCGCTGCGGCGTGCCGAGCACCCACAGCCTGCCGCTGGCGCGGATGTTGACCAGCAGGTCCAGCGGCTGCCGGGTGAACCGGACCTTCGCCTCGCCGTCGGCGAGCAGCACGCGCCCCTCCGCCTTGCCGCTGCCGCCCGTCGCGCCCGGCTCGATCGCGGTGTACAGCTCGGCGTACAGCTCCTGCCAGTGCTGGGACCGCACCGCGGCCGCGAGCCCCGCGGTCCGGAGCGGGATCGTCAGCGCGAGCACCACGTAGACCACCGCCAGGACGGTCATCGGCGTGCCCGTGGCGTGCCCGTCGAACGCCGTGGAACCGACGGCCCAGACTCCGGCCGCGACCACCACCAGGACCACGACGATCGCCACGGCCCGTGCCCATACCTCCCGCATGAACGCGGTCACCACCGGGTCCTGCGCGGCCGGGACGAGGTGTCGCGACGGCACCACCGGCTCCGCCGATCCCGTCGCGGGCGCGGGCCGCACCCGGCCGAACCGCCCGGTGATCCCGCCGGGGAGGGCGACCATGACGCGGCCCCGCGGGTCCGGCCCGATGAGGTACATCCGGCGCGTGCCGGCGAGCAGGATCCGCTTCGAGCGCGGCAGGCGCACCACCACCCACCGCGGTTCGGGGCCGGGCAGCGCGACACTGACCGTCGAGCCCTTGACCAGCAACTGCCCCTGACCGGGCGTGAGCAGGACCGCCGGGTAGTGCAGCAGCTTGCGCGCGGGCCGCAACCGGAAGACGAGCGCCCAGAGCACGAGCAGGGTGACCACTCCGAGGACGCCCACGAGGCTGAACGAGACGACGTCCGGGTTCAGCACCAGCAGCACCGCACCCAGCACGACGTAGACGACCAGCGAGTTGATCAGGCGGCGGCGCTGCTTGCCGAGGATCTCGACCTCGAGCGCGTCCGAGGCGGGGGGCTCGCCGGGGTGAGGTTCGTACGCGACCACGCGCTCCTGGGTGAAGTCCACACCTCCGAGTCGATCGGGTGGCCGGTCGCGTTACCTGTCAGCCCAGCCGGACCGGCCCCAGCACCGGGTGATCGGGCAGCCCCGCGACCACCGCCGTCCCCCGCTCCGGCGTGCCGAGCACCCACAACCGGCCGGTGGCGCGCACGTTGACCAGCAGGTCCAGCGGCTGGCGGCCGAACCGCGCGTGCACGACGGTGCCGTCGGGCATGGTCACCCGGCCGGTGGCGTGCCCGGTGCCCGGCGAGCCCGGGGTGATCGGGGTGTCCAGGGTGGCACCCAGCTCGGTCCAGTCGCCGGTCCGCGCGGCGCGGGCCAGGCGCCGGACGTGCACCAGCCGCACGATCGCGAACGCCAGGTAGGCGGCGCCGCCGCCGATCGCGCCGCCCACCGGGCTGCCGCCGGGGAACATCTCCGCGATCACCCAGACGAGGGCCCCGGCGACCGGGGCCAGGGCGATCGTGAGTGCGGCTCGTCGCTGCGACTCGCCCAGGAACGCCGCGGAGACGGTGGTGCCGGCCGGTGGTTCCCCGGAACCGGCTGCCGGTGTGGGACGGACGCGGCCGAAGTGACCGGCGATGCTGCCCGGCGCGGCGAGCACGAGCCGCCCGCGACGGTCCGGGCCGAGCATGAAGACGCGTCGTTCGCGGGCCAGGACCAGCTGTTTCGACCGGGGCATCCGGGCCCGCGCCCAGCGCGGTCCGGGGCCGGGCAGCGCGATGCTCACGGTGGTGCCGGAGACCCGCAGCTGACCGGGCCCGGGGGTGAGCACGACGGTCGGCAGTTCCAGCAGCTTCGCCAGCGGCCGCACCCGGCGGATCAGGAGCAGGACGCGGTGCCCGGCCAGCGCGGCGCAAGCGCCCGCCACCGTCCCCCGCCCGGCGCCGCCGGGCAGGAACAGGAGGATCAGCGCCGCGGCGAGAGCGGCGAACGCGCCGGTGGTGATGAGGTGGCTGCGCGTCTTGTCCAGGATCGCGACCTCGAGGGGGTCAGTCGCGGCCGGTTCGCCGAGGTGCGGCTCGTAGACGCGGTGACGGGTGGATTCCACGGTTCCCGTGTCGCGCGGCGACCGGCAACGTTACCGATCGACTTCCCTTCCTCCGTCACTCAGGTTAGGCTCACCTAAGTAGGAGGTGCCCCAGTGATCGAGATCCGACGTCCGCCCGCACCGACCCCGGCCGAGCGTGCGAAGACCATCGCCGTGCGGCACGGGCCGGGCGCGCTGCTGCCGACGACGGGGAACCCCGCCGGCGGCGACCGGGTGGTGCCCGAGCTGCACCACGTTCACGCGAGCGGCAGTGTGAGCGTCCTGCTGCCCGACGATCACCCGGTGCTGGCCAGGGTCCGGGCGGCGGACCGGGGCGAGCTGGCGGTGGTGTTCGAGCTGGCCGACCACGCGCCGGTCGACCTGCGCGAGCCGGTTCGCGGGCTGTTGTGGATCACCGGCTGGCTGCGTTGCCTGAGTGCGGAGTCGGCGCGCGCGAGGGCGGTGTCGATCGCCGACACGCGCCCCGACCCGCGGCTGCTGGACCTGGGGCACGGCCTGAGCCTGCTCCGGCTGACGCCGGCGTCCCTCGTCCTCGCCGACGCCGAAGGCACCCACTCGCTGCGGCCGCACGTGTTCAGCGCCGCCGCGCCGGACCCGTTCCACCGCTACGAGGCCGACTGGCTGCGCCACCTGGAGAGCGACCACGCGGATGTGGTGGCCCAGCTGGCGAGGCACGTGCCGGAGGAGTTGCGCGGCGGGCGGATCCGGCCGCTGGGGCTGGACCAGTTCGGGCTGCGGCTGCGGGTCGAGGCACCCTCGGGAGACCACGACGTGCGGTTGGCGTTCGGCCGGCCGGTGCAGAGTCCGGCGCAGCTGGGACCCGAACTGCGGCGGCTGGTGGGATGCCCGTTCCTGGCGAAGAACCAGCTGCGGGTACAGCCCTGATCTTCGTGGGCCTGAGGGGTGGGTTGGTGGCGGCGGGGTGCGGCAGGCGCGGGTGGCGCGGTGGGTGCCGCCGGTGCGGGCAGTGCGGGGGCCGGCCGTGGGGCCGCGGCGGTGTGGGCGCGGGAAGTCAGGGGGCGGCCGTTCGCACGGCCGTGGAAGGTCCGTTCGTGCCGACGCTGTTCGCCGACCCTTCGCGTGGATGCACCATTGGGTCAGTCGCGGCGACACCGGTGGGCCACCTGTGCCCGCGCCCGTCAATGATCCGCTCGCACCCGCACCAAACGTGCCAGTCACGCCCGCACCGGTGGGCCACCGTGCCTGCTGCCGGAGGGCCACACGCACGGTCACGAAAGACCCGCTCGCATTGCTAGAGGTGGTCCGCTCGCGTTGGCACGAAAGATCCCGTCGCGCCGCCGCCGCCGGTGGGCGACCCCACCCCACCACGAGTGGGCCCGCTGGCGCCGGGGCCAGTGGACCACTCGCGCATGGGGAGCCCAGCGCTCGCCCGCGCGCGGCTGCCGCAGCATTCAAGCCGACGGCGAGCTGAAGCCATCGGCAGCTGCTCAGCCACCGGCAAGTGCTCAACCACCAGCAGCCCCTCAACCACCACCAGCCGCTCAACGACCAGCAGCCGCTCAACCACCGGCACCCGTTGAAGCCACCACCAGCAGCTGCTCAACCACCGGCAGCCGTTGAAGCCACCGGCACCCGCTCAACCACCGGCAGCCGCTCAGCCACCGGCAGCCGGAGCCACCAACCAGCTCACCCCACCGCCAGCCCAACCCATGGCCGGCTCAGGCGGCCTCCGGCGGGAAGCCGCCGGTCGCGATGGGGCCCCAGCGCTCGATCGTCACCCGGATGAGGCTCTTGTTCTGCTTCACCATCGCCGCGCGGTATTCGTCCCAGTCGGGGTGCTCGCCGGAGATGCAGCGGAAGTACTCGACCAGCGGTTCGACCGACTCGGGCGCGTCCAGCACCTCCGCCTGCCCGTCGAACTGCACCCACGGGCCGTTCCAGTCGTCGGAGAGCACGCAGGCCGACACCGCCGGGTTCCGGCGGGCGTTGCGGGTCTTCGCGCGCTGCGGATACGTCGACACGACGAAACGACCTTCCGGGTCGATGCCGGCTGTCACGGGCGACAGCTGCGGTGTCCCGTCGGCACGGGTGGTCATCAGGATCGCGCGGTGGCGGGTGCGGAGGAACTCCAGCAGCCCGGCTCGGTCCACGCGGTCGGCAGTCGCAATCTTGGCCATGTCCACAAACGGTAGCGTGCGAACGTGCTCCACTCCTGGCTCCGCCCAGAACGTCCCGCCCTGCCCGAACCCGTGGACGCCGGCACGGCGCGACGGCTCAAGGTCGAGCTGGTCGTCGTCTTCTCGATCACCCTGGGCCTGTCCGGCGCGCGCAGCCTGCTCTCCCTGATCGACTCGCTCCTGCAACCCGCACCGCTGTCCGACCAGCACGTCGCGCTCAACGCGCCGCAACGCGCCGTCGACCTGCTGGACCTGCTGGCCCAGCTGCTGTCCGCCGTGCAACTCGTCGGCTGGGGCGCGCTCGGCGCCTACCTCCTCGTCCGCGGTGGCCTGAAGCTCGCCGACGTCGGACTGGACCGCACGGCCCCGGGCCGCGACACCCGGTGGGGCATCGGGCTGACCGCGCTCATCGGCATCCCCGGCCTGGCGCTCTACTTCATCGGCTGGAAGCTCGGCGTCAACCTCGCCGTCGTCCCGTCCCGGCTCGGCGACACCTGGTGGCGCCCGATCGCGCTGACGCTATCGGCCTTCGGCAACGCCTTCGCCGAGGAAGTGCTGGTCATCGGCTACCTGCTGACCCGCCTGCGCCAGCTCGCCTGGCGCGAGAACACCGCGCTGCTGGCCGCCGCCGTGCTGCGCGGCTCGTACCACCTCTACCAGGGCTTCGGCGGGTTCGTCGGCAACCTGGTGATGGGACTGGTGTTCGGCCGGATCTGGCAGCGGACCAACCGGCTGGTACCCCTGATCATCGCGCACACCCTGCTCGACGTGGTCTCCTTCGTGGGTTACTCGCTGCTCCGCGGGCACCTCAGCTGGCTCCCCTGAACACCCGCTCAGCGCACTACGCTCGGCCCGTGACCAACGAAACCCCCAGGGTGGACAGCGAGGTCGGGCCCCTGCGCGCCGTCCTGCTCCACCGCCCGGGCAACGAGCTCACGAGGCTCACCCCGCGCAACAACGACAAGCTCCTGTTCGACTCGATCCCGTGGGTCGGTCGCGCGCAGGAGGAGCACGACGCGTTCGCCGAGGTCCTCCGCGGCCGCGGCGTCGAGGTGCTCCTGCTCGCCGACGTGCTGCGCGAGGCGCTGGCCGACTCCCGCGCGCACGCCGCCGGGGTGCACGCCGCGGTCGACGACCTGCGCCTGGGCGAGGACCTCGGTGACGCGCTGCGCTCGCACCTGTCCGCGGTCGACGCCGCGACGCTGGCCGAGGTCCTGATGGCCGGCCTGACGTTCGAGGAGCTGCCCGCCGCCGAGGGCGCTTCGCTGGTCCGCAAGATCCACCACCGGCACGACTTCGCCGTCGACCCGCTGCCGAACCTGCTGTTCACCCGCGACTCGTCGGTGTGGATCGGCGACCGCGTGGCGATCTCGTCGCTGGCCATGCCCGCCCGCCGCCGGGAAACCGCGCTGCTCGACCTCGTCTACGCCTACCACCCGCGCTTCTCGCACGCCGCCCGCGCGTACGGCGCGCACTCGGCGCCGGTCGAGGGCGGTGACGTCCTCCTGCTCGCGCCGGGAGTGCTGGCCGTCGGCATCGGCGAGCGGACCACCGCGGCCGGCGCCGAGTCGCTGGCCCGGTCGCTGTTCGCCGACGACATCGCGCACACCGTGCTCGCGGTGCCCATCGCGCAAGCCCGCGCCACCATGCACCTGGACACCGTCTGCACGATGGTCGCCCCGGACGCCGTGGTGATGTACCCGCTGGCGCGGGACGAGCTGGTGGCGTTCACCCTCCGCCCGGACGGCGACGGCTCCCTGCGCGTGGACGGGCCGGAGCCGTTCCTGCACGCCGCCGCCGAGGCGATGGGCATCGAGAAGCTGCGGGTGATCGACACCGGACTCGACCCGGTGACCGCGGAACGCGAGCAGTGGGACGACGGCAACAACACGCTCGCGCTGGCGCCGGGGGTGGTGGTCGGCTACGAGCGCAACGTGGAGACCAACGCGCGCCTCGAGGATGCCGGGATCGAGGTGCTGGCCATCGCCGGATCCGAGCTGGGTTCCGGGCGCGGCGGCCCGCGGTGCATGTCGTGCCCGGTGGTCCGCGACCCGATCGGCTAATGAGGAAAGGCTAACCTGAATAAGCATTTCCTCATCTCGGTAAGCCTAGCCAAACGAAACGGGAATCACCAGGCCCAAATGGTTAACGATCATCGTAATGGCCTATTCTCGGGTTATGGCGATGCTCAAGAAAGAACCGCGCTCCAAGTTCTACGAGCTCCTGCAGCAGCAGGTGCAGAACGAGTTCAACGCTTCGCAGCAGTACGTGGCGCTGGCGGTCTGGTTCGACAACGAGGACCTGCCCCAGCTGGCCAAGCACTTCTACCGCCAGGCGGTGGAGGAGCGGAACCACGCGCTCGCGATCGTGCAGTACCTGATGGACACCGACCACCACGTGGAGATCCCGCCGACCGGCGAGGTGCGCAACGACTTCGCCGACGCCGTCGAGCTCGTCGAGCTCGCGCTGGAGCAGGAGAAGGAGGTCGCGGCCGACTTCCGGACCCTGGTGAAGGCCGCCCGCGCCGAGGACGACTACCAGGGCGAACAGTTCCTGCAGTGGTTCCTCAAGGAGCAGGTCGAGGAGGTGTCGCAGATGTCCACGCTGCTCAACGTGGTCAAGCGCGCCGCCGGGAACCTGTTCGAGGTGGAGAACTGGCTGGCCCGCGAGAACGTCGGCGACGGCGGCGACCCGGGCATGCCGCCGGTCGCCGGTGGCGCCCTGTAAGACCGCCATACCGCGGAGCGCAGCAGAGCCCGGGCCACCGTGCCCGGGCTCTTCCCGTGTCAGCAGCCGGGCGAGCCGGTCAACTCCCAGCTCACGACGGTGTCGCCGGAATCGACGTAGAACGTGTAATGGTCACCCGATTCGGTGGTCGTGCTGTAATTGCCCGCACCGGCGGTGAGATCAGGGTAGGCATTCCTCAGTTCCGCGACCGTGGAGCCGGTTCCGGTGTTTTCCGGAGTGCGTGCGCCGGTCGCGGTGAAGGCCACCACTCCACCGGACGGCGAAATCGTCACACTCGCGATGTTCCCGGTGCCTTCGGTGAGCCGGTAGGTGGCGCACTGGTCGGGAGCGGTCCCGGCGCCGGCGAGCATCCCGGTCGCCTTGGCCTCGTCGAAGGTCATCCCGAGCCGCAGCTTCCCGTAGCCGGTAGGGCCGAGCACGGCGCGGGCCGGGAGCGCCGGCCGCGGTGTGCCAGAGGTGCTGCTCGGCTTCGGTGACCGGGTCACGGTGGGAGCGGGTGTGGGGGCCTCGGGCGGCACCGGCGCGCCGCTGCTGGGCGGCAGGACGGTCTCGGCCGGGAACGACGGCGGCACGATGACCGGCGCGGGCGCGGAGGTGGACGGCACCCGCGGGGCGGCGGACGGGGGCGGGGCGGCCTCGCGCACGGCCGGCTCCGGGCGGGTGACCGCGAGAGCCGCGGCGACCAGCACTGCGGCGGTGAGCACGCCACCCGAGGCGGCCAGGGCGTTGCGCCGACGGCGGCGGCGACGGGCACCGGCGACGATCGCGTCACCTGCGCGCGGTGGGGCCGGGACGGCGAGCCGTTCGTCGTCGAACAGCCGCCGCAGCTCGGCGCGCAGCTCGTCGTCGGGGTTCACCGCTCGTCCCTCCCCCCGGACACCGAGCCGATCTTGGTGCGCAACGTGGCGATGGCCTTGCTCGCCTGGCTCTTCACCGTGCCCGTGCTGACGCCCAGCGAACTGGCGATCTCCGACTCGGACAGGCCCTCGTAGTAGCGGAGGACGATCACCGCGCGCTGGCGTGGGGGCAGCTCGCGCAGCGCCTGCCACAGCGGCTCGTGCTCGAACGGGTCGACCGGTTCGTCGGTGCGCTGCTCGGGCAGCTCGGCGACGAGGCTCTCGCGGCGCAGACGGCGCCAGCGGCTGATGTGGGCGTTGGCCATCGCGCGGCGGACGTAGGCCAGCGGGTCGGCGGTCTTGCGCTGCACGTGCGTCCAGCGGGAGCCGATCTTCTCCAGCACGGTCTGCACCAGGTCGGCGGCGTCGTGCGGGTTGCCGGTGAGCGCGTGGCCGTAGCGGAGCAGGCCGGGCAGGCTCGCCTGCACGAACTCTCCGAAGTCCGCGAGCTCGTCGCTCACCGATGACCCCCTCCCCACCGGCCGGCCCACTCCCCACGTGATGGCCGGCACGGTCGAGGTCACCGTATCGCCTCCGTCAGCCGTTCGTCTTGCCCCTTCACCGAGACCACGCATGGACGCCCCCTCCGGTTGTCCGCACTATCCGGGGACGCTTCAGCGCGGGTGTCGTTGCGCCAGGCTCGCGGGCAACCGGAAGACGCCGTCGGTGTCCGGGGGAAACGGGTGCACCGCGACGACCGCCGCGGCCGGGATGCGGCCGTAGACGTGCGGGAAGAGGATGCCCTCCGGGTGCGGAGGATCGCCCGCTTCCCAGCGCAGCGGGACGTCCAGGCGGGCCGGGTCGATCTCCAGCAGCACCAGGTCCGTGCGCCCGCGGTAGAGCGCGTTCGCCGGGATCGCCACCGTGCCCGGGTCGGAGCAGTGGATGAAGCCGACGCTGTCGAGGGAGGGGGCGCGGTAGTCCGCGCCCGTCCACTCGTCCGCGCCGCAGAGGTGCAGGATCACTAGCGCAGCGTCAGCTGGCGGCCGATGAGGCCGTCGCGGGCGCGGCGCTCCGCCGCGGTGAGCGGTTCGGCGTCGACCGACTTCAGGGCCTCCTCGAGCCGGTCGCCGAGCTGCTGCGCCGGCTCGGCCCACTCGCGGGCGTGCGCCTCGGGGTCCAGGTCCCACACCGGCACCAGCAGGCCGTGCGCCCGGAACGACCCGGCGTACCGGGAGCCCTCGCCGAGGGACAGCTCGCCCGCCGCGGACAGCCGCGCAAGCGCTTGCATCAGGCGGCCCTCCGGCTCGCGGCGCACCCAGCGCAGGTGCGCCTTCTCGCCGGCGAGCACCCAGTACGAGCCGGTGCCCAGGCGCTCGGTCGGCATGATCGCCTCGTTGGCCCGCTCCAGCGACACCTTGACGTCGCCGCTGGGGTCGGTGTCCTCGGGCAGCCACCAGTCGAAGTTCGGGTGCAGCGTGACGTCCAGCTCGGCGTCGGGCACCAGCAGGTCCTGCAGGCGCTCGCCGTCGGCGGGCGCGCTCGTGGTGTCCGGAACCGGCAGCACGTCGCCCGGTTCGGCGGTCAGCGCCCACCGGATCGCGCGGCCCAGGTCGCGGCTCACGTCGCTGCTGCGGGTCTGCACCTGGAGCCCGACGAACACCTCGCCGTCGGTGCGGACGAACGCGGCGGCGGCCATCGGCAGCACGGTGGCCAGCGTGATCTTCCGATCCCCCGCGTCCACAAGGGACAGCGGCGCGGTGGCCGACGGCACGAACTCGCGCAGCGCGATCAGCTCCGGCTCCGCGGCCAGCCCCTCGAACGGCTGCGCCACGAACACGTCGCGGATCTTCGGTGCCTTGTCCTTCTTCGGACCCCGCTTGCGCGCGCCCTTGCCCATCTCGCCTCCTCGTAAGCCTGGTCGCAGACGCTACCGAACCACGCACACCGCCCCGGATCGGGGATTAGGCTCGGGTCGTGTTCGATCCCCGTGACCCGGCCTTCCTCGCCGACCCGTACCCCGAGTTCGCCCGCCTGCGCGCACAAGCGCCGGTGCACCGGCACGACGGCCTCGGCCTGGCGATCGCCGTGTCGCACGGGGCGGCGTCGGCCGTGCTGCGGCACCGCGGCCTGGGCCGGATCTGGACCGACGCGAGCCCGCCCGAGCAGTTCGTCTCGTTCAACCTGCTGCACCGCAACTCGCTGCTGGAGAACGAACCCCCGGTGCACACGCGCCTGCGCCGGTCGATCTCGTCGGCGTTCGGGCGCGGGCACGTCGAGCGGCTGCGGCCGACGGTGGCGAAGCTGGCGGACGGCCTGGTCGAGAACCTGGCCGGTGCGATCGCCGCCGGCGGGTCCGCCGATCTGCTGGACGCGCTCGCCCAGCCGCTGCCGGTCGCGGTGATCTCCGAGCTGCTGGACGTGCCCGAGGCCGACCGGCCGCGGCTGGTGCCGTGGTCGAACGCGATCGTGAAGATGTACGAGTACGGCCTGCCGGAGTCCGGCCGGGTGGCGGCCGAACGGGCGGCGACGGAGTTCGTGGCCTTCCTGCGCGAGCTGGCCGGACGACGCCGGCGGGAACCGGGCGAGGACCTGATCACGGACCTGATCGAAGCCGGGCTGACCGAGGACGAGGTCGTCGCCACCGCCGTGCTGCTGCTGATGGCCGGCCACGAGGCCACGGTCAACGTCATCGGCAACGGCGTGTGGGCCCTGCTCCGGTACCCGGACCAGTGGCGGCGCCTGCTCGACGACCCCGGCCTGCTGGACACGGCCGTCGAGGAGCTGATCCGCTTCGACGCGCCGCTGCAGCTGTTCGAGCGCACCGCGACCGAGGACGTCGAGATCGCCGGGTTCCGCGTGGCGAAGGGTGAGAAGATCGCCGCCCTGCTCGGCGCGGCGGCCCGTGACCCGGATGTGTTCCCCGACCCGGACGCGCTCGACGTCGGGCGCACCGACGGCGCGCACCTCGGTTTCGGCGCCGGGATCCACTACTGCATCGGGGCGCCGCTGGCGCGGATCGAGATCGCGGCGGCGCTGTCCGCGCTCACCCGTCGGCTGCCCGGCCTGCGGCTGGCGGCCGAGCCGGAGCGGCGGCCGGAGTTCGTGATCCGCGGGCTGAGGAACCTGCCGGTGACGGTCTAGAAGTTTCGGCTGGTTGTCGCCCGACCGGGTCCGCGGCGAGCATGCCGTGATCACCTGGACCAAGGCGTTGTCAGAACGCCCTAGCGGGCCGCGCCGGCGGGGCGCGCGTGGCGCAGTTCGGGCGCGGGCGCGCCCTTCACCGAGCGCACCTGCAGCGGGCGCAGCCGGCCGGGGCGGACCGGCGCCAGCAGCGTCGTGAACCGGTACACCAGCACCGCGCTCAGCCCGGCCAGCACCGCGGCCGAGGTGTTGAGCAGGCCGGTCAGCAGGACCGCGTCGGCCATCGCCTGGACGCCGTCCTTGAAGCGCCACGCGATCACCAGCACCATCAGCACCCCGTTGACCACCCAGGCCGCCCACCAGGCGAGCACCAGCCGCGACGGGCGGGGCCGCCGCGACGGCGGGCGGCCCAGGACGAGGTGCTCCAGCTCGGCGACGATCGAGCCGGCCATCACCAGGTTCACGCCCGGCACCAGCACCCCGGCGACGACCTCGCGCGTCGACCGGGCCGGTTCCTGCCCGGCGGCCTCCGCGGCGGCACCGCGGGCGACCAGCAGCCACCACAGCGTCGCCGCGATGCCGATCAGTCCGAACACGACGGTCAGCAGCGACGCGATGATCTCCAGCGCGTCGGAGAACGCCACGGTCGCGGCGTGCAGGGCCGACGTGCGGCTCATCACCAGCAGCGCGTAGCGCCAGAACTCCGCCCCCGCGGCGATGGCCGCGAGACCGGTGATGAACCACAGGATCGTGACCGCGTTGCGGTGCAGCACGCGCACCCGCTCGACCGGGCTCGGGTAGCCGGACGGCGTGCCGGGCACCGCCGTCGGCACCCGCCAGGCCAGGTGCGGGAAGCCCCAGCGCGGCGGCACGTGGTACGACGGCGGGCCGTCGTAGCGCTCGGCCGGCCGGGCCGGCCGGGGCCGGATCGCACCCGGCGGAGGGCTGGCCACCCAGCGGACACGGGGTCGCGGGCGGTACGGCCTCGGGGACGGGTGCACGCCGGACCTACAGGACTTCCGGTGGACCGTCGTGCTCGCCGACGACCGGGCGGCCCTCGGTCTCCCACGACTTCATGCCGCCGGCCACGTTGATCGCGTCCCAGCCGCTCGCGTTGAGCCAGGCCGCGGCGCGCGCGGAGCGGCCGCCCGTGCGGCACACCACGTACAGCGGCTTGTCGTCGGGCAGCTGGGCCAGCTCGTCGGTGCGCGCCGGCAGCTCGCCGAGCGGGATGTGCACCGCGCCCGGGGCGTGGCCGGCGTCCCATTCGTCCTGCTCGCGCACGTCCAGCAACACCAGCCCGTCCGCGGGCAGTTCGGAGACGGACGCGGTCGGAATGTCACCTGGTTGCACGTTCACATACTGACACGCAACCCCATCAACTGCACGTGAACCCCGAACCCAAGAAGGCCACCTCCGCGAGGGAGGTGGCCTTCTTTCCGCCAGCGGGGTGTCAGTGCGTCGTCGCCTTCTCGGCGTGAGCGCCGGTCAGCGAACGGACCTCCATCTCGGCGTACTTCTTCTCGTTGCGCTCCTTCGACAGGACGGTGCCGAGGAAGCCCAGCAGGAACGACGCCGGGATGGACACCAGGCCCGGGTTCTCCAGTGGGAACCAGTGGAAGTCCACACCCTTGATCATCGGCTTCGACCCGCCGGACACCGCCGGCGAGAAGACGATCAGCACGATGGTGATCACCAGCCCGCCGTACATGCTCCACAGCGCGCCCTGCGTGTTGAACCGCTTCCAGAACAGCGAGTACAGCAGCGTCGGCAGGTTCGCCGAGGCCGCCACCGCGAAGGCCAGCGCGACCAGGAAGGCCACGTTCTGGTTCTTCGCGAGGATGCCGCCGACGATGGCGAGCGCACCGATCACCAGCGCGGTGATGCGGGCGACCCGCACCTCGGCCTGCTTGCTGTCGACCTGACCCTTCTTGATCACGTTGGCGTACACGTCGTGCGCGAACGACGCCGACGCGGTGATCGTCAGGCCGGCCACCACGGCGAGGATCGTCGCGAACGCGACCGCGGAGATGAAGCCGAGCAGCACCGGGCCGCCCAGTTCGAGCGCCAGCAGCGGCGCCGCCGAGTTCGTCGTGCCCGGCGCCTTGTTGATCTTTTCCGGGCCCACCAGTGCGCCCGCGCCGTACCCCAGCACCAGCGTGAACAGGTAGAAGATGCCGATCAGGACGATCGCCCAGACGACCGACTTCCGCGCGTCCTTCGCCGTGGGCACGGTGTAGAAGCGCATCAGCACGTGCGGCAGGCCCGCGGTGCCCAGCACCAGCGCGATGCCCAGCGACAGGAAGTCCAGCTTGCTGGTCCCGGTCTTGCCGTACTGCTTGCCCGGGTCGAGCAGCGCCGCGCCGGTCTTGCCACCGCTGTCGACAGCACCCTGCAGCAGGTTCGAGAAGTTGAACCCGAACTTGCCCAGCACCCACAGGGTCATCGCCAGCGCGCCCAGGATGAGCAGGACGGCTTTGATGATCTGAACCCAGGTGGTGCCCTTCATGCCGCCGATGAGCACGTACACGATCATCAGCACACCGACGATCGCGATGACCGCGTTCTGGCCCCACTCCCCGGTGATCCCGAGCAGCAGGTTGACCAGGCCGCCGGCCCCGGCCATCTGCGCGAGCAGGTAGAAGAACGACACCGCGAGGGTCGACACCGCCGCCGCGGCGCGGATCGGCCGCTGCCGCATGCGGAACGCGACCACGTCGCCGAGGGTGAACTTGCCGGTGTTGCGCAGCAGCTCGGCGACCAGCAGCAGCGCGACCAGCCAGGCGACGAGGAACCCGATGGAGTAGAGGAACCCGTCGTACCCGTTGATCGCGATGGCGCCGGCGATACCGAGGAACGACGCCGCGGACAGGTAGTCACCCGAGATCGCGATGCCGTTCTGCGGGCCGGTGAACGAGCGGCCGGCCGCGTAGTAGTCGGAGGCGGTCTTCGTGTTGCGGCTGGCGCGGAACACGATGACCAGCGTGATCGCGACGAAGATCGCGAAGATGATGATGTTCAGCGTCGGGTTGCTGCCCTCGACGCCCGCGGCCAGGTGCATCACTGGGCGCCTCCTTCGATCTCGCCACGGATCTTGTCGGCGACCGGGTCGAGCTTGCGGTTGGCGTACCGCACGTACAACCCGGTGATGACGAACGTCGACACGAACTGCAGGAGACCGATGAGCAGGCCGACGTTGAAGTTGCCGATCAGCTTCGTCGACATGAAGGCGTGCGCGTAGGCGGCGAGCAGGACGTAGACGAGGTACCAGATGAGGAAGAGGACGGTCATCGGGAAGACGAAGGTCCGCAACCTCTTGCGGAGCTGGGCGAACTCGGGGCTCGCCTGCACCTTCTGCCAGTTGTCGCCCGGGCCCGTCTCGTCGACGAGGCCCTGGTCGCTGGTGCTCACGGGACAACCTCCCTGTCCATGGTCTCTACCTCTTCGGGTCGTGTGATGCGGGTAGATCTTGCCCTGAAACGTCGGACTTGTTGTTAATCCTTTCGAGTGAATGATCTTACGGAGAGTTGACGATCTTACGCCGGTTTAACGCGGGTATGTCCAATTCGGGAATAACCAAATGAGCAAGATTCTCCCCAGCGTCAACCGAGGGTAAAGACAACCGCTGAACGGGTTAACTGTGCGAGGGGTACCCGGTTGGTCACTTGCGGTGGCTAGCACACGGCCCGTTCGGGGAGGGATCCGGGTCGGCCGCGCCTCGGCGGACTTGACGGGGTTGCAGAACGGGGGATGTCAAGGCCGCCGCCGGGCCTGCCGGCGTGGCGGCAGCTACTTGCGGTGCCGGCCGCGGCTCATGCGCGCTCGTTCCTCCGCCTGACCGAAGCGCGCGACCGCCCGGTCACGCATGAAACCCAGCCGGTCGGGGGCGTGCAGTCGCAGCATCACGGCGTTCACGTCGACCGGTTTGCCGTTCGGCGTCGCGAGGCTCACCAGGACCGTCACGGCGAACGCCACCGGCACCGTCACCAGCGCGGGCTGCCCGGCGAACCACGGCGCCCAGTCCCCGGTGAACCGGCTGACCATCCCGACGACCAGCGCGCCCAGCACCAGCCCGCCGCCGATGATCATGCCCGCCATCGCGCCCGGCCAGGTCAGCCTGCGCCACCACACCCCGAGCAGCAGCAGCGGCGAGAACGTCGACGCGGCCAGCGCGAACGACATCCCGACGCTCAGCGACAGGTCTTCCGGCCGCAGGAACAACGCCAGCGCCAGCGGCACCAGCCCCACCAGCCCGGCGGCGATGCGGAAGTCCAGCACCCGGCCCTTCGACAGGTCCGTCGACACCACGCCCGCCAGGCTCACCAGCAGTCCCGACGACGTCGACAGGAACGCCGCGAACGCGCCGGCCAGCACCACCGCCCCGAGGATCTGCCCGGCCACCCCCGGCACCATCGCCGACGGCAACCGCAGCACGGCGGCGTCCGTCTGGCCGGTCACCAGCAGCTCCGGCACGTACATCCGGGACAGCGCGCCGAGGATCGTCGGGAACAGGTAGAACAGCCCGAGCAGCAGCAGCACGTGCACGGTGGTCCGTCGAGCCGCCCGCCCGTCCGGGTTGGTGTAGAAGCGCACCAGCACGTGCGGCAGTCCCATCGTGCCCAGGAACGTGGCGAAGATCAGCGAGTACGTCTGCAGCAGGTCCTCGAGCCCGTCCGACCCCGGCCGCAGCCACTCGGCGTTGACGACCTCCGCGTCCGACACCGTCGGCACCGGCGTGCCGGCCGGGAACCGCACCTCGGTGCCCTTCGCCAGCTCCTGCGTCGAACCCCGCACCCAGACCTGCTCGTGCGCGGCCGCCTCGCCCGGGTGCCGGATCATCACCTGGGTCAGCGTGTGCACGTCGAACGCGACGTCGGTGCGGACGTCCACAGTGGTCTCGGACGCGAACACCGGCGGCGCGGGCGATCCGAGCGCACCGGCCGGTCCCGGCTTCCCGCCCACCAGGAACACCGCGCACAGCACGAACGCCGGCACCGCGATCGCGAACAGCTTCAGCCAGTACTGGAACGCCTGCACCACGGTGATCGCGCGCATCCCGCCCGCGATGACGTTGATGGCCACCAGCGCGAACACGGTGAGCGAACCGACCCAGCCGGGCACGTTCAGCACCGTCGTCAGCGCCAGCCCGGCGCCCTGCAACTGCGGGACCATGTACAGGATCCCGACGAACACCACGAAGAACGTGCCGCACCGGCGCAGGGCGACCGAACCGAGCCGCGCCTCCAGGAAGTCCGGCAGCGTGTAGGCACCCGACCGGCGCAGCGGCGCGGCCACGAACAGCATCAGCGCGAGGTAGCCGGCGGTGAAGCCGATCGGGAACCACAGCCCGTCGGCGCCATCCTTGAGGATGATGCCGGTGATGCCGAGGAACGACGCGGCGGACAGGTACTCACCGGAGATGGCGGCGGCGTTGCGGCGGGACCGGACGGTACGGCGCGCGACGAGGAAGTCGTGGGTGGTGTTGGCGAACCGGGACGAGCGGTGACCCAGGTAGAAGGTCAGCACGGCGACGGTCGCGATGCCGCTCAGCGCCCACGGATTCAGCTGCACGATGCGGATTGTCCCCTGCCCGCGCTCCGGGCCGACGGACCGGTCACGACTCGATCATGTCCACGAAGTCCCGCTCGTGCCGCTCGGCCAGCCGGTTGTAGGTCAGGCCCGCGAGCAGCAGCAACGGGAACGGCAACAGCCCGAGCAGCAGCCACGCCAGCGGCACGCCGACCACGCGCAGCGCCGCGAAACCCGGCCACAGGTAGAACGCCAGCGGCAGCGCCCCGAGCAGCACCAGCACCACCGCGCTCAACCCGAGGGCGGTGCGCAACTGGTGCTTGACCAGGTCGCGGATCAGCAGCTCGCCCCAGCTGGTCTGCTGCTCCAGTTCCAGACGGGCGCGCAGCGTCGGGGTGGTCCGGCGGGAGCGCGGGTCGGCCAGCACCACCCGCTGCCGCTTCGGCGGTTTGGCCGGCTCCGCCGGCTTCTCGGGCGGCGGCGCCGGCGGCACCGGTTCCACCGACGCCGGCTGGTAGTTCTTGCCCAGCGTCGGATCCGGTTCGCGGACACCGTCGGCGCGACGGAAGTACTCCTCGGTCATCGACCACCCGTGAGACGGTCCTTGAGCTCACGGGTGTGGCGCCGGGAGACCGGGAGCAGCTTCTCCTCGTTGCCGATCACGACCTGGTAACCGCCCTGGCCCATGCGCAGCTCGGTGATCAGGTTCAACGCCACCAGGAACGACCGGTGGATCCGCACGAAGCCGGCCTTCTCCCAGCGCTCCTCGAGCTGGGTGAGCGGGATGCGCACGAGGTGGCTGTTGCCGTCCTTGGTGAACAGGCGCGCGTAGTCGCCCTGCGCCTCGACCCAGCGGACCGACGAGCGCGGCACGAGCTTGGTGGTCCCGGCGAGCTCGACCGGGATCACCTCGTCGTCGTCCGCCGCGGCGGCCGCGGCGGCGCTCGGACCGGGCGCGGTCACCGTCTTCAGCTTCTCCAGCACCCGCTCGACCGCGCGGTCCAGGCGGTGCTGGCTGCACGGCTTGAGCAGGTAGTCCACCGCACCGAGGTCGAACGCGTTGACCGCCTCGTGGGCGTGCCCGGTGACGAACACCAGCACCGGCGCCGGGCTCATCGCCGAGAACACCCGGGCCATCTCCATGCCGGACAGGCCGGGCATCTGCAGGTCGGCGAACACCGCGTCGATCGCGGGCAGGCCCCGGTCCTTGCGCTCACGGATCTCCGGGTCCTCCGAGGCCAGCACGCGCAGCGCCTCGGACGCGTCGACGGCCGTGAACACCCGGCCGATGTGCGGGTTGTTCCGCAGCGTGTCGACCAGCAGGTTCAACCCGTGGGGCTCGTCGTCCACCGCGAGGACGAGCAGTCTTCTCGTGTCTTGTTGCGCACTCACAGTGACTCGCATCCTGCCTACCGGACGCGGTCATGTCCATACCGCTTGCGGGCGAGCGGCTCAGATTCCGTAGCGTGACCAGGCAACTCGCTGTGCTACCGCGTCCAGGAGCGCCTGGGCGGCCGCGGGTGCGCCGATGCCCAGCCGGGCCAGCAGGGGCTTCTTCGGCTCCGCGACCACGATCTCGGCGTCCGGGTAGCGCTGCTCGACGACCTGGCGCAGGTTCCCGATCCCGTCGACCAGACCCAGCTCGGCGGCCTTCGCCCCGAGCCACACGTCACCGGTGAACAGCTCCTCGGTGTCGGCGAGCCGCTCCCCGCGGCGCTCCTTCACCCAGTCCACGAACATCTCGTGCAGCTGGGCGTGCATCTTCTTCAGCCACTCGACGTCCTCCGGCTTCTCCGGCGCGAACGGGTCGAGCCGCTTCTTGTTCTCGCCCGCGGTGTGCACGCGGCGCTCGATGCCGAAGCGGTCCAGCAGACCGGTGAACCCGAAACCGCCGCTGATCACCCCGATCGAGCCCACCATCGAGGTGCGGTGCGCGTAGATCTCGTCCGCCGCGCAGGCCAGCCAGTAACCGCCGGAGGCGGCGACGTCCTCGCAGAACGCGAGCACCGGCACGCCCGGCTTCTTCGCCGCGAGCTGGCGGATGCGCTCGGCGACCAGGCCGGACTGGGTCGGCGCCCCGCCCGGCGAGTTGATCAGCAGCGCGACCGCCTTGAGCCGGTCGTGGTCGAACGCGCGGGTCAGCGCGGACTCGACGCCGGCGAGGTTGATGGTGCCGCGCGCCAGCGGCGAGGGCGTCGGCGTGATCACCCCGTGCAGCTTGACCACGGCCACCACGTCCGTGCGGTCGCCCCGGTCGCCGATGCGGGAGATCCTGCTGGTCAGCCTGTCCGTCACGCTGGTCATGGCGCCAGGTTACGGACTCCCCCGGTTTTGTGCAGACGACCGTTGCGGGCGGGCTCGGGTGGCGCCGCGGCGTAGTCGGGCAGGTCGGTGCGCACGCCCGGCGCGAACTTCGGCACCCGCAGCGTCACCTTCATCCCGGCGCCCGGTGCCGTCTCGACCATCAGCGCGTACTCGTCGCCGAAGAGCTGGCGCATGCGGGCGTTGATGTTGCCCAGGCCGACGTGCGCGCCGGTGCGGTGCGAGTTGCGCAGGTCCGCCAGCCGGGCCGGGTCCATGCCGATGCCGTCGTCCTCGACGCTGATCAACGCCTCGGTGCCGTAGTCCGACGCGGTCACCGTGACCATCCCGCCGGTCGGCTTGTTCGCCAGTCCGTGCTGGACCGCGTTCTCCACGAGCGGCTGGATGATCAGGAACGGCACCACGACCGACAGCACCTCGGGCGCGATCTTGAGCCGCACCTCGAGACGGCCGCCGAAGCGGGCCCGCTCGATCGTCAGGTAGCGGTCGATGTTGCGCAGCTCGTCGGCGAGCGTGGTGAACATGCCGGAGGTGCGGAACGAGTAGCGCGTGAAGTCGGCGAACTCCTGCAGCAGCTCGCGCGCCTCCTCCGGGTCGGTGCGGATCAGCGCGGACACCGTGTTCAGCGCGTTGTAGATGAAGTGCGGCGAGATCTGCGCCCGCAGCGCCTTGATCTCGGCCTGCTGCAGCTGGTGCTTGGACTCCTCGAACCGGGCCAGCTCGAACTGGGTGGTGACGAACTGGGCCACCGCGTCGGCCATCTGCACCAGGCGCTTGCCGGTGGAGCGGCCGACCACGATCAGCGCGGCCTCGACCTCGTCCTCCACCAGCAGCGGCACGATCACGGCGGTCTTCATCCGGCACGTGCCGCGGTGGTCGCACGGGACGTCGTCGTGCGAGACGACCTCGCGCCGCGCCTTCCGGATCGACGTCATCACCGCGCCGCTGAGGTCGAGGTAGTGGTCGTTGGCCTCGCCGTCCCACGAGACGAGGGTGCCCTCGCTGTCGGTGATGCCGACCGCGACGCACTTGAGCAGCTCGAGCAGCTGCGAGGTGATCCGGTCGGCGCTCGCCTGGTCGAAGCCCTCGCGGAGGTCCGGCGTGGCGCGCGACATGTGGTCGACGGCCTCGAGCACGGCGTCCTCGATGGTGCTGCTCGGCTTGCGGGACCGCACCAGCACGACGATCAACGCGATCAGCAGCACACCCGCAACGCTCCACGGGACGACTTGCGAGATCGGCAGACCGGGCACGGCGTCAATGCTCTGCGCTCGTGCAGCCGGGTGCAAGCTCTTCAGCGCACTTTCTGTGCTGACTTCGCCACCCTGTGGTGTGACGCGCTACTTGAGCAGCCGCGACAGCCTCCGGTCCGCCAGCGGCTTGCCCCCGGTCTGGCAGGTCGGGCAGTACTGGAACGACTTGTCGGCGAAGGACACCTCACGCACCGTGTCCCCGCACACCGGGCAAGGCAGGCCGGTGCGGGCGTGCACCCGCATGCCGGAGCGCTTCTCGCCCTTGAGGCGGGCCGCGTCCTGGCCCACCGACCGCTCGACGGCGCTGGTCAGGATCTCGTGCATCGCCGTGGCCAGCCGGTCCAGCGCCTCGTCGGGCAGCTTGCCCGCGGTCGCGAACGGCGACAGCTTCGCGGCGTGCAGGATCTCGTCGGAGTAGGCGTTGCCGATCCCGGCGATCACGGCCTGGTTCGTCAGCACCCACTTGAGCCGCTCGGTCTTGCCGGCCAGCAGCCCGGCGAGCGCCTCCCGGTCCAGCGACAGCGCGTCCGGGCCGAGCCGGGCGATGCCGGGCACCTCGTGCGGATCGCGGACGACCCACACCGCCAGGCCCTTCTTCGTGCCGGCCTCGGTCAGGTCGAACCCGCGGTCTCCGAAGTGGACGCGCAGCGCGATCGGGCCCTTGCCCGGCTTCGGCGGCGTGGGCGAGAGGTTGTCCGCCCAGCGCAGCCAGCCCGCACGCGCCAGGTGCACCACCAGGTGCAGGCCATCGCAGTCGAGGTCGAGGTGCTTGCCGAACCGGCCCGCGCCGGTGACCTCCCGCCCGTGCAGCTCGGTGTAGGGCGGGTCGAACGTCTTGAGCACGGCCAGCGACGCCACGTCGACGCGGCTGACCAGCCGCCCCACCGCGTGTTCGCGCAGGTGGTGCGCCAGCGCTTCGACCTCGGGCAACTCCGGCATCGCTACTCCATCGGCCGCAGCGGGCCCTCGAAGTCCGGGCCCGCCTCCCGCTGGATCGTCTTGGCGATCCTGGTCAGCTCACCGCGGACGCTGAACATGCCGGAGATGATGCCGACCCAGCGCTCCGGCGGGGGCTCTCCGGTGACGCCGCCGTCGGTCTCCGCGACCACCGTCCACGGCCGGTTCAGCACCCATCGCAGCGGGAAGAACACCACGATCAGCAGCAGGCCGTAGATCACCCACGGCGGCACCACGACGGAGTCGGGCAGCCAGGCCACGAGGATGACGGCCAGCAGGATGCACACGGCCAGCATCGCGATGCCCGGGCCGTAACTGCCGGAGATGTCCCGCTCGAAGTCCTCGGCGGTTGCCGGGCGGCGCCATTCCATCTGCGCCCGGACGACCCACTCGCGGCCGTCGCCTCCCCGCACCACGCGGTTCATCTTCGCTGCCTCCCGCTACGGTCGTTCGCCCGGACAACCGTAGCGTGATCGCGGGCCGGGGCGCGAGACGCGGAAAAAGATCGACTACTCGGAGGACCCCTGGCCGGAGCGGTCGTCACCGCGGCCCCGGTCCTGCTGAAGCCACCACCACCAGCCCGGCCCGTGGTCCGGCTCGGACGCCGTCGGCTTCTGCTTGTCGCGACCCCAGCCCTTGCCCGGCTTGTCGTCGGAGTCCGGCTTGTCCTTGGTCGTGTAGGTGGTGCCGTCCGTGGTCGGCAGGTCGTCGCGCGCGCTACCGCTGGAGGACGGCTCCGACGGCCGCGTGGGCTCGACCGGGTCCGACCGGCCGCTGCCCGTGCTCGTCCCCTCCGCCGTCCGATGCGCGGGCGGGTCGGCGGGCTTCGTCGGCTCGACGGGCGGCGGGGCCTGCTGGTGCTGCTGCACGGGCGCCTCGTCCGCGGGCGCGCCCGGATAGGGCACCGTCACCTCGTCCGGCGCGATCAGCACCGACGGCGGCGAGCTCAGCTGCGACTCCGGCTCCGCGATGCGCAGTTCGACCCCGCCCTGCGCGGGCAGGCCGATCGGCTGGGACTCGTCGACCACCGCCGGCCCGACCGCGAACCCGACGACACCCGCGGCGGTGGTCGAGGCCAGCACGACCCCGATCTTGAGCTTCGACACCAGCATCGTCTTGAGCGTCGTCAGCACCCCGCACGACGTGCCACCACCGGCCGCACCGCCCGCCACGGCCACCGACGCCGGCACCAGCATCGCGACCACACCGGCGTGCGCGCGCAGCGACGAGCACACGTCCCGCAGCTCGGCGTGCATCGCCCGGCACGACGCGCACCCCAGCAGGTGACCGCGGATCCGGCGGGCCTCCGCGCCGGTCACACTGCCGGCCGTGTAACCGCCCAGTTTTTCGATCACCCCGCGACAGCTGACGTCCGAAGTCCGGTTCATCGCCAGGTGCGCCTGCAGGTAGGCCGCGCGCAGACCCTGCCGGGCCCGCCGCGCCAGCGCCGCCGTGGCGTTCGCGCTCAACCCGAAGTTCGGCGCCACCACCGCGGGCTGCTCGCCCTCCACCTCGGTCTGCCACAACACCGTCCGCCAGCGCTCCGGCAGACTCGTGAACGCGGTCGTGATCAGGCTGTGCTCGGCCGTGCGGGCGTGCGCGTCGGCACCCGCGCCCGCGCGGTGCGTCAGCTCGTCATCGGTCACCGGCACATCGCGGCGCGCACCGTGCCACTCCCACGACACGCGGCGCGCCACCGTCAGCAGGTACGCGCGGATGTGCTCCTTGGGACCGTTCCCGCGGCGCAACGCCTGCAGCACGCGGAAGAACGTTTCGGCGGTGATGTCCTCCGCCTCGGACGAATCGGCGGCCAGACCCCGGGCCAGCCGGCGGACGGCGGAGGCATGCAGCTCGAACAGCTCCCGGAACGCGGCGTCCTCACCGGCACGAAGCCGGCCCAGAAGCGCGGCCTCGTCCTCCGATGCCGAGCGCTGTTCCGGCACCGCCGCGTCGTCCATCATGCGGCCAGCCACCTCCTCCCCCGCGGGACTAACCCGTTCGGTTGAATGGAGACACCATACGGAGCGAAACGCTCGGCGTCACCCCTTGTACTCCCGGAGTGACCAGGTTCCCTCCGACAGGCGACACGCCTCCCCACCACCCAAGATCACCCCCGAACGACCACCCCGTCAACCCGGCGAATCGCACCGGTATAGACTGGGCCTCGCCCCGCTCGACGGGGCATGCGGACGTAGCGCAGCTGGTAGCGCATCACCTTGCCAAGGTGAGGGTCGCGGGTTCGAATCCCGTCGTCCGCTCGCACCTGGCGCACCCCTGCTCGCGCTTCACGCTTCGCCGGGGGTGCTCGCCATCGCATTGGGGGTCGAACCCCCAAACCCCCGCCAGGGAGGGCTTCGCCCCCCTGGACCCCCCCGCGGTGCCGGTTTCGTTCGTTGGTGGCCTTGGTTGCCGAGCATCCCTGCCCGGGGCCCACCAGGATGGCTTCGCCCCTCGATTTCGCCGGGGTGCCGGTTTCGTCGTCGGTGGCCTTGGTCAACACCGGAAGGACCGCTTGCACGTCGCCGCGGTGCCGGGCCCGCCCGGGACGCCTTCCCCCTGGACCCCCCGCCGCGGTGCCGGTTTCGTTCGTTGGTGGCCTTGGTTGCCGGGCATCCATGCTCATGTACGCGCAGGGCCGGCCCCACCAGGATGGCTCCGCTACTCGATTTCGACGCGGTGCCGGTTTTCCGTCGTGGCTGGTCGAGTTCACCTCATCGTGTGGGTGGGCGGGTCTCCGGGCTAGGAATCGCGGCGGATCATTCGGCCGGCGCCGGCGGCGACGGTGGTGGCGAGGATCCAGCCCATCGCGGTGAAGCCGTTGCTCACCCACTTGTCCAGGTCGTGCATGTACCAGCGGCCCTTGTTGCCGAAATCCACGATCGGCACCAGCAGATCCGCCGTGTACAACACCGGGTTCCACTCCAGCCCCGTCTCCTGCTGGTCCACCGCGCACCGCGGGCCGCTGACCATGTACCGGCCCGGGTCGCTCGTGCACGGGTCGGTGCCGGCGCCGAAGTAGACGCTGCCGGCCGCGAGCAACGCGATCAGCCACGCCAGCGCCCGCACCGGGCGGTAGCCGTACCCGACCATCCACCGCTGCAGCCAGCTCCACAACCGCACGCCCGGCCCGAGGACGCGGTAGCCCCGGGCGAGGGCCTCGTAGCGGTACTGCTGCTTCTTGAACAGCACCGTCGAGGCGTGCTCCTCGTTGCCGCTGTTGCGCAACATCGCGGCGAGCTGGTCGTAGGGACCCGGCCGGTACCCGGCCATCGCGGTGCGCAGCCGCTCGATGCGGTCCCGCACCGCGGCGTCGTCCTTCATGTCGATCGGCCGCTTGAGGACGTCGTACCGGAAGTCCTCCAGCTCGATCCCGCCCTCCGCCTGCCAGAACGCGTCGTTGTCCTCCAGCGTCTGGCAGTGCGCGTGCCGCAGCACGACAGTGCCGCTGGCGGGCTCGCCGAAGTTGAGCAGGAACTCGTCGGCGCCCACATCGCTGGCGTCGAGCGCGATCGCGTGCTTGTTGAACGAACCCAGCACGGCGCCGGTGAAGTCGATGCGCCGGCCCGCGGTGGCGCCGTCCATGTTCACGCCGCCCTCGGCGTGGAACGGCTGCTCACCGGCGTTGGTGAGGGTGATGTCCCGGCCGACGCGCACCGTGCGCAGGTCCACCGAGAAACTGGTGCGGTTGCGCACCGCGGGTTTGGTGACGTCGGTGCCGTAGAGGTAAACGCTTCCGCCGACCTCGATGCCCTGCAACCGCAGCGTGCCCTCGACGGTCGCCTCGTGCAGGTGGAAGTTGCCGGCCACCTTCATCCGGCGCGCCGACACCACGTCCCGCTTGGCGTGGCTCAGGTGCGCCCGCCCGGCGAGCATGTTCCCGCGCACCGTCACGTCCGCCATGCGCAGCTGCCCCGACGGGATCTCCAGACCGGTCGCCTCCAGGTCACCGCTGATCTGGCAGCCGTCGAGGTGCAGCGCGCGGTCGTAGAACGGCTCGACAGCGCCGCGCGGCACCGTGATCCGGGCGCGGGCGAGCCGCAGGGTGCCGCCGATGCGGGCGTTGATCATGCGCAGCGTGCCGATCGCGGACAGGCCGTCGGACAGCTCCACGTTGCCGTCGACCTGCCAGCGGTCGCCGACCAGCGCCGGCCACGGGTCGACGTAGGGGTCGCTGGACTTCCACGCCTCGACCACGATCCGGCCCTGCTGGTCGCTTTCCAGCTCGGCGGCGCGCAGCACGATGTCGCCGTTGACGCGCATGCTCGGCAGGTGCAGCACGCCGTGCGCGGAGAACGGCTGGCGGGTGCTGGCCGCACCGTAGCTGTCGACCTCGCACAGGAGGCTGCCGCCGATGTGCGCGCCGTTGCCGTCGAGCGCGAAACCGTCCGGGTTGCGCAGGCGGGCGCCGGAGAAGTTGACGTTACCGCCGGTCAGCATGCCCGGGAGGCGGACCTCGCCGTCGGTCTGCATGCGGTAGGCCAGCAGCGCGCCGGCGATCTTGAGCCGGTCGGCCTGGATCGCGCGGCCCTGCGGGTAGTCGACCTCGGTGCGGGTCAGGACCACCGAGCCCTCCACCACGGCGTCGGTGAGGTTGATGGCCGCGTCCGGCACGCCGCGTTCACGGGTGTCGCCGCGCTGCACGGCCGTCTCGTGGTCGACGTTGTCCGGCAGGACCTGCACGACGCAACGGATGAGCCGGACGTCGTTGCGGCTGCGCAGGTTGCGGGCCTTGAGGCCGGGCAGCCAGCAGCGGCGGAAGACCAGCCCGAGGATCTTGGCCTCGCGCACGTCCGGCGGGTACTCGAAACGGCAGTTCTCGAACCGGAACAGGCAGTCCAGGTCCGCGCCGCGCAGATCGAGACGACCGGTGATGTAAGCGTTTTCCACCGCGACGATCGGGGCGTTGCTGGCCTGCCGCCGCCAGCGCAGGAGGCTGCCGCCGCTGCCGGGTTCGAGGAGCGGTTTGAGCAGCTCCTCGGCGGCGAGGTGGTAGCGCCGATCGGGAATTCCGCGGAACGGATCGAGGGCAGGCAGCTCGCGCTCGACCTGACCCGGCTGACCACCCGGCATCCGTGCACCCCTCCCCGCGACGATCGCCACCCGGCTTGGACGATCGTCGCGGACGAGGGGTTCCCGGCGCTACTACTCGTCCACGTGCGCGGGGTTCAGCACGCGCGAGAGGAACGCCTGCGTGCGTTCGTGTTGCGGGTCGCCGATCACCTGGTCCGGTGGGCCCTGCTCGACGACCACCCCGCCGTCCATGAACAGCACGACGTCGGCCACCTCGCGGGCGAACTGCATCTCGTGGGTGACCACGAGCATCGTCATGCCGTCGCGGGCCAGCTGGCGCATCACGGCGAGCACGTCGCCGACCAGTTCCGGGTCCAGCGCGGACGTCGGCTCGTCGAACAGCATCACGTCGGGGTTCATCGACAGCGCCCGCGCGATCGCGACGCGCTGCTGCTGGCCGCCGGACAGCTGTGTGGGCAGCGACCGTTCCTTGCCGGTCAGCCCGACCTTGCGCAGGTTCTCCAGCGCGACCCGCTCGGCCTCGGCCTTGTCCCGCCGGAGGACCTTGCGCTGCGCGATGGTCAGGTTGTCCAGCACCGACAGGTGGCTGAACAGGTTGAACGACTGGAACACCATGCCGATGCCCCGCCGCGCGCGGTCGATGTCGATGTCCGGGTCGGTCACCTCGAACCCGTTCACCACGACCGTGCCGCCGTTGGGCTCCTCCAGCAGGTTGACGCAGCGCAGCAGCGTCGACTTGCCGGAACCGGACGGCCCGATGATGCAGACGACCTGTCCCTGCCGCACCTCGAGGTCGATGCCCTTGAGCACCTCCAGCCTGCCGAACGCCTTGTGCAGCCCGGTCACCTGGACGATCACGTCGCCGCTCACGCCTCGACCTCCAGTCCCCGCTCGCTCTTGCGCCCGGTGCGGCGCTCCAGGTACCGCGACAGGTAACCCAGCGGCAGCGTGATGATCAGGTAGCACAGGCCGGCGAGCAGGATCGGCGTCAGCGACCCCGTCGCGTTGAGGCCCTCGCGGCCGAACTTCGTCAGCTCGTACTCGTCGCGGGCCAGGCCCAGCAGGTAGATCAGCGACGAGTCCTTGGTGAGCAGGATCAGCTCGTTCGTCAGCGGCGGCAGGATGATGCGGAACGCCTGCGGGATCACGATCGACATCATCGCCCGCCCCTGGGACATGCCCAGCGACCGCGCCGCCTCGCGCTGCCCGGCGGGCACCGCCTGGATGCCGGCCCGGATCGTCTCCGCCATGTAGGCGGAGCCGACCAGGCCGAGCGACAGCATGACGGTCGAGTAGATGTCGAACTTCAACCCGAACGCCAGCGGCACACCGAATCCGAGCGTGATGAACACCAGCAGCGCCGGCACACCGCGGAAGAACTCGATGTAGATCGTCGCGATCCAGCGGTACGGCCCGACCGACGACAGTTTCATCAGCGCCAGCACGAGACCGACGACCAGACCGAACACGAACCCCAGCGCCGTGTAGACGATGGTGTTGACCAGCGCCGTCGTGATGATGCCGGGGAACTGCTTGCTCGCGGCGTCCACGTTGAAGAACGCGCGCTGGATCTCGCCCCAGTCGGCCACGAAGACCAGCACCAGGATGACGATCACCAGCAGCGCGTACTGCGCGGCCCGGAACGCCTGGGCGCGCTTACGGCGAGACATCGCCACGGGAGAACTCCTCGCAGAAGCGGTGCGCGGTCACTTGCTTTCCGGCAGCCTGTTGAACCACTTCTGGTAGATCGCGTCGTAGCGGCCGTCCGCCTTGGCGGCGTTGATCACCTCGTTGACCTTGGCCAGGAGCGCACCGTTGCCCTTCCGGACCGCGACACCGTACTGCTCGCCGGTCTTGAACTCGGTGGTCACCTCGACGTCGGGGTTGGTCTTGAGGAACTCGTAGTGCACCGCGTTGTCGTTGATGCCGGCGTCGATCTGCCCGGTCTTGACGGCGCTCTGCTCGAGGGCCAGGTCCTCGAACTGGACCACCTCGTAGCCGTACTGGGCCTTGTTCTGGTTGGCGTAGTCCTCGCCGGTGGTGCCCTGCTGGACGCCGAGCTTCTTGCCGCGCAGCTTCTCCAGGCTGTCGATGCCGGAGCCCTTCTTGACCAGCAGCGCCTGGTTGGCGTCGAAGTAGCCGACCGAGAAGTCCATCACGGACTGCCGGGTCGGGGTGATGGTCATCGCCGCGGCGGCGACGTCGCACTGGCCGGTGTTCAGCGACTCACCGGACTCGATGCCCTCGAAGGGGGTGTCGAAGATCTTCTGCTGGACGCCCAGGTTCTGCGCGACGAGGTCCACGAGGTCCACGTCGAACCCGACGGTCTTGTCACCCTCGGTGAACTGGAACGGCGCGTACGGCAGGTGCGTACAGGTGGTGAGGAAACCGAACTCCTTGAAGGTGATCTGCCCGCCGGCCTGGGTGTCGCCGCCGGAGCCGACCTTCTCGGCGCAGGCAGTCGCGGTCGCGGCGACAGCCAGCGCGGCCGACAGAACAAGCGCATTGCGTAACGATCGACGCGACACGGTTTACTCCTAGTAGGTCATACTTATTGAGTGCACGCATCCTGCCACTACTCGGCGGTCACGGACAGCGTCGAGTGGTCACGGCCGCATTTCGGGTCCACCCGGTAACCGGCCGGTAACACACGGGTGACCAGGAGCGCGGCGGAGCGGCCGGGTCAGCCGCGGGCGTGCGCGTCCAGCATGTGCGCCACCGCTTCCGTCAGACGCTGGGCCTGCGGCAGGTGCAGCCACTCGTTGGGGACGTGGGCGTTCGAGTCGGGGCCGAGCGCACCGGTGACCAGGAACTGGGCCTCCGGGTACTTCTCGCCCAGCAGGCCCATGAACGGGATCGATCCGCCGAGTCCGACGCTGCGCCACGGGGCCCCGAACACCTCGTCGCTCACCTTCTCCAGCGCCGCGGCCAGCCACGGCGAAGCGTCCGGCGCGTTCCAGCCGTCCGCGGCCTCCACTCCGGACAGTTCCACCGCGGCGCCGTACGGGACGTCCGAGGTCAGCGCCTTCTCCACGGCGTTCAGCGCCGCCGCCGAATCCGCGGTCGGCGGGAGGCGGAAGCTCAGTGCCAGCGTCGTCGAGTCGCGCAGGACGTTGCCCGCGTTCGCCGGCTCCGGGAAGCCCGCCGCGCCGATCACGGACAGCGTGGGCCGCCACGACTGGTTCAGCAGCAGCTCCAGCTCGTCGTCCGACACCGGGCTCATGCCGGGCAGCAGCGGGAACGAGCCGCGGATCGCCCCGGGCGCCACCGCCACGGTCGCGGCCGCCTCCTCGCGGCGGTTCGCGGGGATCTCGACGTTGAGCTCGGCCAGCTTGATCGCACCCGTGGCCGCGTCCTCGATGCGGTCCAGCAACTGCCGCAGCACCCGGAACGAGCTCGGCACCACCCCGCTGGCCAGGCCGGAGTGCGCGGCCGCCTCCAGCACCCGCACCGTGACGTGCACCTGCGCGAGCCCGCGCAGGCTCGTCGTCAGCCACAGCCGCTCGTAGTCGTTGCCGCCCGAGTCCAGGCACACCACGAACGTCACGCGCCCCAGCCGCTCGGACAGGTGCTCGAGGTAGACCGGCAGGTCGGGACTGCCCGACTCCTCACCGGTCTCCAGCAGGATCACCGACCGCGCGTGCGCACCGCCGGCCGCGTGCACGGCCTCGAGCGCGGCGGTCGCCGTGTAGCCGGCGTACCCGTCGTCCGCCGAGCCGCGGCCGTACAGCCTGCCGTCCCGGACCACCGGCGTCCACGGGCCGAGCCCCTCGGCCCAGCCGCCGACCGGCGGCTGCTTGTCGAGGTGGCCGTACAGCAGGACCGTGCCGCGGTCCTCCGCGCCGGGCGTCGCCGGGACGTCGACCAGCAGCACCGGGCTGCGGCCGTCCACCTGCACGACGTCGAGCGTCGCGCCGGGCAGCCCGCGGCCGCTGATCCACTCCTGCACGTGCCGCACCGCGGCGGCGAGGTGCCCGTTGGCGGCCCAGTCCGGGTCGAACGCCTGTGACAGGGCGGGGATCTCCACCAGGCCGGACAGGCTCGGCAGAACCTCGTCGGCCCAGAGGCGCTGGACGGTTTCACGCACGGTCGTCTGCTCCACCCGCGTCATTCTGCCAGCCGGCCGCCGGTCGGACTGGCCACGCTCGAGGACAACGTCACGTCACCGGAGGCGCGGCGGTACCAGTTCACCACGGCCAACCCGCAACCGGGGCACGTGACGCAGGTCACCACGGCGAGGACGGCGGGCCGCCTCCGGAGCGCGTGGCGCGACGGAGGTGGCCGCAGGTCGGATCCGGGCAGGTGAGCGCGCGCCCGCACGGCCGAATATCGGTGGCTCGTCCGTCGGGCTTCCTAGCGTTTCCCCAGCTCAGGGGCCGCTTTACGGGCAACAAATCAGGCGCGGATCTGCACTGCGGGGCCGTCTTCGTGTCAGGATGTCCCCGTAAGCCGTCACGGCCGACGGCTGCCGAGCGCTTCGGACCCGAAACGCCGGTGGCCGCCGGTCACAGCCACCAGCGGCCGCCACAAGCGGCCTCGTGGCAGGACACCGAGGAGAACGCCATGCCGTCCCCCGAACAGTGGACGCACCCGGAGCCCGGCGAAGGACCGGCCGCACAGGCCGCCCAACCATCGCGGGAGCAGGTGATCGCCGGTTTGCGAAACACGGACGCGGGTGGTGCTGAGGTGACTCAGCTGCTCACCCCCGAAGGCGAGCGAATCGCCTCACCCCAGTTCGACCGCTACATCTCCGACATCGATCCGGAAGCACTGCGCGGGCTCTACCGCGACATGGTGCTGGTCCGCCGGGCCGACCGGGAAGCCAACGCGATGCAGCGCCAGGGCCAGCTGGGCATCTGGGTCCCGCTGCTGGGCCAGGAGGCCGCGCAGGTGGGCTCCGGCCGCGCGCTGAAGCCGCAGGACATGGCCTTCCCCAGCTACCGCGAACACGGCGTGGCCTACACCCGCGGTGTCGACTTCAAGGAACTGCTGGGCATCTTCCGGTGCACCGACCACAGTGGCTGGGACTTCAAGGCCCACGGCTTCCACCCGTACACCATCGTGATCGGCAACCAGGTGCTCAACGCCGCCGGTTACGCCATGGGACAGAAGTTCGAGGGGCGTGTCGGCAACACAGACGGCGACGGGAACCCGTCGAGCACCGATGAAGCGACGATCGTCTACTTCGGCGACGGCGCCACCTCGCAGGGCGACGTGCACGAGGGCTTCGTCTGGGCCGCGGTCTACGACGCGCCGCTGGTGTTCTTCTGCCAGAACAACCAGTGGGCCATCTCCGAGCCGACCGAGCGCCAGTCCCGGCTGCCGCTGTACCAGCGCGCCCGCGGCTACGGCTTCCCCGGCATCCGCGTCGACGGCAACGACGTGCTGGCCTGCCTCGCGGTGACGCGGTGGGCACTCGAGGAATGCCGCCACGGCAACGGCCCGGTGCTGATCGAGGCGTTCACCTACCGCATGGACGCGCACACCACCACCGACGACCCGACGCGCTACCGGCTCTCCGACGAGCTGGAGGTGTGGAAGCACAAGGACCCGATCGAGCGCGTGCGCGTGCACCTGGCGCGCAACGGTCACGCCGACCAGGCGTGGTTCGACCAGATCCAGTCCGAGGCCGACGCGTTCGCCGCGGACCTGCGCGAGTTCTGCTTCAACATGCCCGAACCCCCGCCGGAACGCGTGTTCGCGAACGTCTACGCCGAACCGTCCCCGGTGCTCGACGCCCAGCGCGACGAGTACCTGTCCTACCTCGCCGGTTTCGTGGAAGCGGGTGAGCGCTGATGGCCGCCCCGGTTCAGTCCCGAGTGGACAGCGCGGCTCCCACCGCGCAGAAGCTGACCATCGGCAAGGCCCTGAACATGGGTCTGCGCGCGGCGATGGAAGCCGACGACAAGGTCGTCATCCTCGGCGAGGACGTCGGCAAGCTCGGCGGCGTCTTCCGCATCACCGACGGGCTGCAGAAGGACTTCGGCGAGCAGCGCGTGCTGGACACCCCGCTGGCCGAGTCGGGCATCATCGGCACCGCGGTCGGCCTGGCCGTGCGCGGGTTCCGTCCGGTGTGCGAGATCCAGTTCGAAGGGTTCATCTTCCCCGGTTTCGACCAGATCTCCTCCCAGCTGGCGAAGCTGCACTACCGGACCCAGGGCAAGATCAAGGTCCCGGTGGTCGTGCGGGTGCCGTTCGGCGGCGGGATCGGTGCCGTCGAGCACCACTCCGAGTCGCCGGAGTCGCTGTTCGCGCACATCCCCGGCCTGAAGGTCGTGTCGTGCTCGAACCCCACCGACGCGTACTGGATGATCCAGCAGGCCATCGCGTGTGACGACCCGGTGCTGTTCTTCGAGCCCAAGCGGCTCTACCACAACGGCCAGCTCAAGTCCGAAGTGGACACCTCGCAGCCGGCCGGGCCGCTGTTCGCCTCGCGCGTGGTTCGGCAGGGCACCGACTGCACGCTGGTCGCGTACGGGCCGTCGGTGAAGGTGTGCCTCGACGCCGCGGCGGCGGCCGCCGACGAAGGCCGGTCGCTGGAGGTCATCGACCTGCGGACGATCTCGCCGCTCGACCTCGGGCCGGTGTTCGAGTCCGTGCGGCGCACCGGACGGCTGGTCGCCGTCAGCGAGGCCTCGGCGGAGTCGTCGGTCACCTCCGAGATCGCGGCGCGCGTGCAGCAGGAGTGCTTCTACTCGCTGGAGGCGCCGGTGCTGCGCGCCACCGGGTTCGACACCCCGTACCCGCCGTCCAAGCTCGAGGAGCACTTCCTCCCCGACCTGGACCGGGTGCTGCACACCGTCGACCGCGCGATGGGCTGGTGAGGCGGGGTGCCCGAGTACAAGCAGTTCCTGCTCGCCGACACCGCCGAAGGCCTGACCGAGGCCGAGATCCTGAACATCCGCGTCCAGCCCGGTGACGAGGTCACGGTCAACCAGATCGTGGCGGAGGTGGAGACCGCCAAGGCCGCGGTCGAGCTGCCGATCCCGTGGGCCGGCGTGGTCACCGAGGTGCTCGCCGAGCCCGGGGCGACCGTCGAGGTCGGGGCGCCGCTGCTGACCGTCGACGTCGACCCCGCCGGCGCTTCGTCCGCTCCGGAGTCCGCGGCGGCCGTGAACGGTTCGGCCGCCGCGCCCGCCGAGGAGGAGATGAAGCCGCTGGTCGGCTACGGGTCGAAGATCACCGAGGCCCGGCGCCGGCCGCGGCGGGCTCCGCAGGCCGCACCCGCCGCCGCGGCGGCACAGGCGTCGCCGACCACACCCGCCCCGCCCGCGCGGGGCGGGTACGTGCCGTTGGCGAAGCCGCCGGTGCGCAAGCTCGCCAAGGACCTCGGTGTCGACCTGTCGACATTGACCGGGTCGGCGGAAGGCGGTGTCATCACGCGCGAGGACGTGGAGCGGGCCGCCCGACCGGCCGCGCCGGAACCGTCCGCCGGGGTCCGCGAGCGCCGGGTGCCCATCAAGGGCGTTCGCAAGGCGACCGCGCAGGCGATGGTGTCCAGCGCGTTCACCGCGCCGCACGTGACGGAGTTCCTGACCGTCGACGTCACGCCGATGATGGAGCTGCGCGAGCGGCTGAAGAAGCACCCGGACTTCGCCGGGGTGCGGCTGACGCCGCTGGCGTTCGCCGCCAAGGCGGTCTGCATGGCGGTGAAGCGGACGCCGGACGTGAACGCGTCGTGGGACGAGGCGGCCGGCGAGATCGTCTACAAGGACTACGTGCACCTGGGCATCGCCGCGGCGACGCCCCGCGGGCTCGTGGTGCCGAAGATCCGGGACGCGGACGCGATGTCGCTGCCCGAGCTGGCGCGGGCGCTGGACGAGCTGACCACGACCGCGCGCGAGGGCAAGACGCCGCCCGCGGACATGCTGGACGGGACGATCACGATCACCAACGTGGGCGTGTTCGGCGTCGACACCGGCACGCCGATCATCAACCCGGGCGAGGCCGCGATCCTGGCCTTCGGCGCGATCAAGGACGCGCCGTGGGTGGTGGACGGACAGCTCGCGGTGCGGAAGGTGCTGCAGCTCTCGCTCAGCTTCGACCACCGGCTGGTCGACGGGCAGCAGGGCTCGCAGTTCCTCGCCGACGTCGGCGCGCTGCTGGCCGATCCGGCGATGGCGATCACGTACTGAGTTCCGCCGGGGCCGCGCCGTGGCCGGCGCGGCCCCCTTGTCATCCCCTTGACGGAGTGAGTGCTCACTCCGCACACTGGGCGGCATGACCGCTCCCCCCAGACGCCGAGCACCCGGCATGAGCCCCGAGGACCGGCGCCGGATGATCGTGCAGGCCGTGCTGCCGCTCGTCGTCGAGCACGGCGCGGCCGTCACCACCGCGCAGATCGCCCGCGCCGCCGGGATCGGCGAGGGCACGATCTTCCGCGCGTTCCAGGACAAGGACGAGCTGATCGACGCCTGCGTGGCCGAGGCGCTCAAACCGGACAGCGCGCTGGCGGCGATCGCCGAAATCCCGCTCGACCAGCCGCTGCCCGGCCGGCTCACCGAAGCCGCGGAGGCGCTGTCGGCGCACCTGGAGCGGATGGGCGCGCTGATGTCGGCGCTGCACTCGTCCGGCCGGCTCAAGCGCGGCGAGCCGCGGAAGGGCTCGCGGACGGCGTCGTTCGCCGCCATGCGCGAGGCCATCGCCGAGCTGTTCACCCCCGAAGACCGGCTGCGGCTGCCCGCCGAACAGCTGGCCGGGGTCTTCATGTCGTTGCTGTTCTCGCGCCGTCGCGACGACCAGACGGGATTGTCCACGGCGGAGCTGATCGACGTGTTCCTGCACGGGGCGGTGAGCGCATGATGCACGGGGGCGGGGCGCCGATCGGGGTGCGCCGGATGCTGCGGAAGGCAAGCAGCTCGGTCGCGCAGAGCGGGCTGACCGGTCCGGTCGACATCCCGGATCCGGTGCGCGAGGACGAGCCGAAGGACCTGCGGTCACGGTGGCAGCGCTTCCGGCGGTCCGCGGGCGGGACGGTCCGCGGACTGCCGCGGGTGATCAAGCTGGCCTGGGAGGCCGGCCCGGTGATGACCGTCCTGATCGCACTGTCCGCATTGGTCAGCGGCCTGATGCCGACGGGCACCGCCTACGTGGCGAAACTGCTGCTGGACGCGGTGGTCGCCGCCGTGCAGGGGCGCAGCGGTACCGGGCGGATCGTCGAACTGGCCGCACTGGAGTTCGGCGTGTTCACGGCGACCGCGATCAGCACGGCCCTGACGAACGCGGCCCAGCAACTGCTGCAGGAACGGATGACGCTGTCGATCCGGCACCGGGTCATGGCCCACGCGAGCCGGCTGGACCTGCAGTTCTTCGAGGACTCGGAGTCCTACGACCAGCTGCGGCAGGCGTCGCAGGAGGCGCCGCAGCGGCCGGTGTCGATGCTGACGTCGGCGCTCGGGCTGATCCGGACGTCGATCACGTTCGCGAGCATGGTGGCGCTGCTGGTGTCGGTGAGCCCGCTGCTGGCGGCGGTGGCGCTCCTCGCGCCGGTTCCGGCGTTCATCTCGCAGTCGAAGTACGGGTCGCGGGCGTTCCTGCTGACGCTGTTCATGTCACCGATCCGGCGGCGCATGGACTACCTGAACTCGCTGGTCACCACCGACACCTACGCCAAGGAGACCAAGCTGTACGGGCTGGGGCCCTACCTGGTGGACCGGTTCCGGCGGCTGGGGCAGAACTACTACGCGCGCGAACGCAGGCTGACGATGCGGCGGAACTTCGTGGGAACGGCCTGGAGCCTGCTGTCCACCTTGGCCGGTTCGGGGATCGCGCTGTACATCGCGCTGGAGGCGGTGGCCGGGCGGCTGACGATCGGGGACCTGGCGTTGTACACGGCGGCCGCGGCGGCGGTGCAGACGTCGGTGCAGGGGTTGTTCAACGGGTTTTCCGGCATGTACGAGAACAACCTCTACCTGGACACGCTGTACCAGTTCCTGGCGACGTCGCCGCGGATCGCGCCGCCACCGGACCCGGTGCCGCTGCCGGAGCCGGTGCGGGGGCACATCGAGTTCCAGGACGTGTCGTTCAGCTATCCGGGTTCCGACGAGCGGGCGCTGGACGGGGTTTCGTTCGAGATCCGGCCCGGTGAGACGGTCGCCGTCGTGGGGCGGAACGGGGCCGGCAAGTCGACGCTGATCAAGCTGCTGTGCCGGCTGTACGACCCGACGGCGGGGCGGATCCTGCTGGACGGGGTGGATCTGCGGGCGTTCGACCCGGACGAGCTGCGGACGCGGATGTCGGCGATGTTCCAGGACCACGTGACCTACCAGGGCACGGCGGCGGAGAACATCGGGCTGGGGCAGCTGTCCGCACTGGACGACCGCGCGCGGATCGAGGATTCCGCGGCCAGAGCGGGGGTCGGGGAGCGGATCTCACGGCTGCCACGCGGGTTCGACAGCCCGCTGGGCCGGTGGTTCGACCAGGGGGTGTCGCTGTCCGGCGGGGAGTGGCAGAAGATCGCCCTGGCGCGGGCCTTCATGCGGGACGCGCCGATCCTGGTGCTGGACGAGCCGACGTCGGCACTGGACGCCGCCGCGGAACACGACCTGTTCGCGCGGCTGCGCACGCTGTCCCGGGGCCGGACGACGCTGTACATCTCGCACCGGTTCTCGACGGTGCGGCAGGCCGAGAAGATCCTGCTGTTCGACCGGGGCAAGCTGGCGGAGGAGGGAACGCACGAGGAGCTGATGTCGTCGGGCGGCGAGTACGCCGCGCTGTTCACCCTCCAGGCGGCGGCCTACCTGGAGGAAGCGGTGTAGCTCTCTGCGACCGGTCACATCGAAGCTGTGACAGGGCGGCACCTCACACGCTACGGTTTCATCGGTGCGAGGCGAGGACCATGACCGAGAACGATCTGGCAGCGCAGGTAGCGGACGTCTTCGGTGGAGAGGACCAGCTGAACGTGCTTGGGCGGTGGACGAGGAGACCGGAACGCACCTGCGGCGCGCCGTCGAGCAGATGCAGCAGCGCTTGAGCGATATCAGCCCGAGGATCTACATGCTGCAACAAGCGCCGACATTTGGAAATGACAAGTACGCTAGACAGGCTGCCGCGCACTTTCTCTTCGCCATGGACTCCGACAGTCGATCACTTGTCAAAGTGTACTTCGCGGCCTTGGATTTGCTCCGCACCCTTCACCAGGCGATCGACGTAGCAATCAGTAAGTACGACGCTTCGGACGAAGCGGCACGCGAAACTCTCTCCACCTTCAGAAACCTGGATCGTCAGTGAAAACCCATCTCCGCATTGCCCGAGCTTTCGTGGGCTTTGCCAGCCTTGCGCTGACGGTGAGCGCCTGCGCCACCACTGTGACCGGAACGGCGTCCCCCGCACCCGTTACGAGTAGCAGTTCCCCCTCCGCGGATGTGTTCGCCAATCTCAATGCTTGCCGGCTTATCGATCAACTCAATGCGGGACAGGGGTTCAACCCCGGCGAGAACAAAAGTGCTCGAAACCAGTGCGTAGCTGTGAAACCGAGTTTCGGATCGTATGCCTTGGCGTGGGACTCCGCGCAAGGCCTCAGCGACTTCGCCAGGACGAACAACGGAGTGGTGAACATCTCCATCAATGGACGCGCGGCAATGCAGGCAGACACCGGACTCGGCGGGTGCGCAGTCGCGATCGGGGTGAGCGAACACGCTCGAGCGCTGGTCATCGCGACGTTGCCGAACGTCGCCGATCAGGCCCAACTCTGTTCGAGCGCACGTGCCTTCGCCGAACGCGTCGAACCGTTGCTGCCGAAGGTTCAGTGAACTTCGCGTTGATTTCCGAATCCCGAACGCGGCGGAGGCTGTGACAGCGCGTCAGGGGTCACGCTACGGTGCTGATGAGCGAGGGAGGGACGATGACCGACGACGCGAACGGCGTAGCCGCCCAGGTAGCGGACGTCTTCGGCGGCGAACAGCAGCTGAACACCATGAACGCCGACGCGAAACGCATGCCCTCGTCCGGGTGTTCGAAGCAGCCGGCAAAACCCTGGCCACCCTTGTCCGGGCCATCGACACCGCCATCAGCAAATACGACGCCTCGGACGAGGCTGCGACCGACGCTCTCAGCACGTTCAAGGACCAGGAATCTCGGTGAGGATCAACATTCTCGTCGCCACGGCCGTGACGGGCGTCTTCGGCATCGCTCTGTCCCTGTCCGCGTGCACCAGCACGGTCACCGGCACCGCTTCACCAGCCGCCAGTGCGAGCACCGGCACGACCCCGACGAACTCCGACGTGTTCGCCGGTCTCAACGCGTGCCAGGTGCTGGATCAGCTCAACGCCGGGCAGGGATTCGAACCTGGGCGGAACATCAGCGCGCGCAACCAGTGCAACGCCACGAAGCCCGGCTTCGGGTCGTACGCTCTGGCGCTGGATTCCGTTCAAGGCCTTTCCGGTTCGCTGCTGCGAACGCCGGCGCGGTGAACATCTCGATCAACGGGCGCGAGGCGATGCAGGCGAACACCTCCACCGGTGGGTGCGCGGTCGCGGTTGAGGTCACCGAACACGCTCGCGCGCTGGTCGTCGCCACGATGTCGGATGCGGGCCAGGACGCACAAGCGTGTCCGAACGCCCGAACCTTCGCCGAACGGCTCGAGCCGATGCTGCCGAAGATCCGGTGACGGTCCAGTTTTAGGAGTTCAATGGAAAAGCAAGCTCGTACTGCTGGGGCGTTTGCCGGCATCGCGTGCATTGCTTCGTTGCTGACCGGTTGCACCAGCATGGTAACGGGTACGGCGTCACCTGCGACGACAACCAACGCGACAACCGAAGCGGATGCATTCGCGGGTCTCAAGGCGTGCCAGCTCCTGGAGCAACTCAACGCCGGACAGGGATTCAACCCTGGCGAGAACAAAACTCGGCGCAACGAGTGCGGCGCTCTGAAACCTGGCTTCGCGTCGTACAGCCTCGTGCTGGATCCCGTACAGGGACTGGAAGAATTCGCCGCCACAAACACAGGCGTAGTGAACACCTCGATCAACGGTCGGGATGCCATGCAGGCAGATATTCCGACCGGAGGCTGCGCGGTCGCGATCAAGGTGGCAGAGCATGCGCGAGCCATGGCACTGGTGACAATGGTGCGAGCCAGCGAAGACGCTCAAGCGTGTCCCAATGCCCGGGCCTTGGCCGAGAGGGTCGAGCCGTTGCTTCCGAAAACCCGGTGACGGTCCAGTTTTAGGAGTTCAATGGAAAAGCAAGCTCGTACTGCTGGGGCGTTCGCCGGCATCGCGTGCATTGCTTCGTTGCTGACCGGTTGCACCAGCACGGTAGCGGGTACGGCGTCACCTGCGACGACAACCAAAGCGACAACCGAAGTGGATGCATTCGCGGGTCTCAACGCGTGCCAGCTCCTCGATCAACTCACCGCCGGACAGGGATTCAACGCCGGTGAAAACAAGAGTGCACGCAACCAATGCGTCGCTCTCAAGTCCGGCTTCGCGACGTTGGCCTTGGCGTTCGATTCCACACAAGGGCTCAGTGAATTTGCGGTGACGAACACCGGGGTGGTGAACAGTTCGATCAACGGACGCGACGCCATGCAAGCGAACACTTCGGCCAGCGGATGCGCGATCGCCATCGGGATCGGGGAGCACGCTCGCGCCCTCGTTGTGGCGACAATGGTGCGCTTCGAGGACAACGCACAGGCCTGTCCGACCGCCAAGGCATTCGCCGAACGTGTCGAGCCAATCTTGCCGAGAACGCGGTGACGGCCGACATTTTCCGGGACGGAACGGAGCATGCGTGCGCGGATCAGCAGTGCGGTCCGAATGACCGAACCCCTGGCAAGAGGGTCGATATCGCGCTAGCGAGGGGCCAATGAAGGCCGGCTCGTTCGTGGCCTGCCTCGCGTTGGTCGCGACCGCTTGTACGAGCACGGTCGCCGGCACGGCATCGCCTGCACCTACCACGAGCACGACCAAGCAGGCGGATGTGTTCGCCAATCTCAATGCTTGCCGGCTTCTCGATCAACTCAATGCGGGACAGGGGTTCAACCCGGGAGAGAACAAGAGCAACCGCAACCAGTGCATCGCCACGAAGCCGGAATTCGCCACATACGGCTTGGTGCTGGACTCGGTACAAGGCCTCACCGAGTTCGCCGTGACGAACGCCGGCGTGGTGAACACGTCGATCAACGGGCGGAACGCCATGCAGGCGGGAATCCCCACCGGCGGATGCGTTGTCGCGATGGAGGTCGGGGAGCACGCCAGCGCACTGGTGCTCGTCACGATGTCCGATGCCGGCCAGGACGCGCAGGGCTGCCCTAACGCCGAATCGTTCGCTGAACGAGTGGAGCCGTTGCTGCCGAAGCTTCAGCGAGCGTCCCGTTGATTTCCGAAATCCGACGCGGCGGACGCTGTGACAGCGCGTCAGGGGTCACGCTACGGTGCTGATGAGCGAGGGAGGGACGATGACCGACGACGCGAACGGCGTAGCCGCCCAGGTAGCGGACGTCTTCGGCGGCGAGCAGCAGCTGAACACCATGAACGCCGACGCGAAACGCATGCTGGCCGAGGCGCAGGCCGGAAACTGGGCGGTGGACGAAGAGACCGGTTCCCACCTGCGGCGGGCCGTCGAGCAGATGCGGACCGAACTGGGCAGGATCAGCCCGAAGATCTACCGCCTCCAGCAAGCCCCAAAACTGGGCAACGACTCGTACGCCAAGCAGGTCGCCGTGCATTTTCTCACGGCGATGGATTCTGACGACCAATCTCTCGTCCAGGTCTACCGAGCGGCCCGGGAGATGTTGGAAACTCTACACGAAGCCATCGACATCGCGATCAGCAAATACGACGCCTCTAACGAAGCCGCTACCGACGCTCTGTCAAGGTTCAAGAACCAGGAAACCCGTTGAGCACTCACCTTCGAGTCGGCTGGACACTCGCCGGGCTGGCCTGCCTCGGCCTCGCCACAACCGCTTGTACCAGCACGGTGAGTGGCACAGCCTCACCGGCTTCGAGCGCGCCCAGCTCGAGCACTGACGTTTTCGCCGGTCTGAACGCGTGTCGGATAGTGGAGCAGCTCACCGCGGATCAAGGATTCGGCCCCGGGGAGAACATCAGCAGCCGCAACGAGTGCGATGTCACGAAATACGATTTCGCCACGTACGGGCTGGCACTGGATCCCGTGCAAGGGCTGCCGGAGTTCGCCGCGGCGAACGAGGGCGAGGTGAGCCTCTCGGTAAACGGCCGTGACGCCCTGCAGGCGAACATCCCGACTGGCGGGTGTGCGATCGCGATCGCGGTCACAGAACACGCTCGCGCGATGGTGACGGTTTCGATGGCGCGCTACAGCCAGGACTCGGAGGCCTGCCCCAACGCGAAGGCGTTCGCCGAGAAGGTCGAGCCACTGCTCCCCAAGGCACGGTGATGGTGGATCGGGCACATCCGCACCCATCGGGGGCTTGATCGCGCTATCTTTTCGGTGACGTCCACCTGCGCGCAAGTTACCGAGGAGCCCCTGGATGAGTTGGCAGGATGAGCTGCGCCGTCTGGACGCCGAGCTCGCCAACGGCACCATCACCCAGCACCAGCACCGCAAGATGCGTGACGAGCTGCTCGCCGCGGCGTCGGGTGGGGGTGCGCCTGCGCCGGTTTCATCGCCGCTCGGGCGGGTTGATGGGGGCCAGCCGCAGTGGCAGAGCGCCAATCCCGCTCAGGCGGGGCCGTACCCGGGGTACGGCTACCCGGCGCAGGGGGCCGAGCCGGGGGCTCCGCAGGGTTACCAGGCGCCGGGCGCGTCGCAGGGTTACCAGGCCCTGGGGGCTCCGCAGCCTCACTTCGCACCGGGGCAGCCCTGGCCGCCTCAAGGCGGTCAGTGGCACGGTGAGCCGCAGGGCCAGCCGCAATCCGACACGCAGCAGCAAGGCGGTCAGTGGCACGGTGAGCCGCAGGGCCAGCCGCAATCCGACACGCAGCAGCAAGGCGGTCAGTGGCAGGGCGGGCCCCAGGGCCAGCCGCAACCCGACACGCAGCAGGGCGCGCAGCCGGCGGCGTCGCAGGATCAGGCGCCCACCGGCGCGGAAGCCACCACGCAAGCCGCGCAGGCCCCACAGGCCGCGCACGCCCCGCAGGCTGATCCGCAGCACGGCGTCCAGCAGGCCGCCCCCCGGGATGGGTCGCAGCAAGCGACGGGGCCGACCACCCAGCCGCAGGCGGAGGGGCCGGAACAACCGGCGAGTCCGTTCGACACCGAGGGCCCCACGCAGAGCGTCTCGGCCGCCTTGCTCGCCACCAGCCGCCCCACCAGTGCGCCCAGCCCGGCCGACGAGCGGGCCACCGACTCGATGCGCTTCCCCTCCATCGAGGACGCCCCGACGGTCATCACGAACCCCGTGCCGCCGCCGTCGCGGCGCTTGCCCGCCATGGCGCCGCCCCCGATGAACACCGGGCCGGTCCCCCAGATGCCCTTCGACCCGGCACCACGGCTGCAGACACCGCCCAAGCGCAAGCCGACGTGGCTCTTCGTCACGCTCGGCGTCGTCCTCGTCGTCGCGCTCGTCGCGGCCGGCGTCTGGTTCCTGCGCGACCCCGGCGGCACCAAGACCGCCGCGACCAGGCCCACCACCTCGGCCACCTCACCGGAGGCCGTCGAGGCGCGGCTGCCCACCCTCCCGGGCACGCCGAACCCCCACAACTCCATCATGACCGTCGACCAGGGCGTCGACCTCAAGCTGTACTCCCGCGAGGAGGGACAGCTGATGAAGACCAACGGCGCCACCCAGGTCGTCTTCCGCGGCTCCTCCCAAGGCCCCCAGGGCTACCTCGTCCTGGTCATCCCCGCCGGCACCCCCGAACACGCCGCCACCATCACCAAGGGCCTCTACGACCACGCCCTCACCGCCGGCCTGCAGACCGTCCCCGGCGGCTCCACCGACGCCAAGACCGTGACCGGCAGCAACGCCACCGGCCAGATGAGCGGCACCTGGTACACCTCCGGCCAGTACGCGGTCGCGATCTGGGTCTCCCAGAGCCTCGACGGCGACCCCAACGCCCTCACCGAACGCCTCGCCCAGACCAAGACCTCCCTGGGCACCGCGCTCCCGCCGAGCTAGGGCACCTGCCCCGGCCGCAGCACGTCACCGCAGCGGCCGGTCACCTGCCCGGCCCGCGCCTGCTCCACCGCGGGCACCGTGGCGCGGGCGTACGCGCGCAGCCGCACCAGGTCGTCGCCGTCGAGGGCGTCCAGCCGCACCCAGTCGCCGTTCCGACCGGTCCCGTCGAGCACCACCGCCACGTAGTCCCGCGCCAGCCGCGGGTCCGCGGTGATCCCCGTCAGCCCGCTCCACGGCACGTGCGAATGGATGAACGTCGGCCGCAGCTCGTCGAACACGTGGTCCCGCAGCCCGGCGAAGTCACCCGACGACACCAGATCCGCGATCCGCGCGTCCGCCAGACCGACCGAGTCCACCACCCGCAACCGGCTCGTCAGCGCCGTCCCGCCGATGTCCGGCAACAACACCGACCCCTCCCGCAGGCCGATCACGTCCGCGTACCCGTTGAACAGCCGCCCGTACCGCTCGACGATCTGGCACAACGGCACCACCGGACCACTCGCGAACCCGCGTCCGGAATCGGCCAGGGCCGGTGCGCTCGGCAGCGTCGCCGCCACCAGCACCGCCCCGAGCACCGCGCGCCACCGCACCGACAGCGCCCGCATCACCTCGACCGCGCACACCGCCGCGACCAGCGCCGCCATCGTCCACAACGGAGTCGCGAACCGGAACTCGCCGCCCGGCTCGGGGTTGAGCACGCAGTACGCGGCCAGTGCCAGCACCAGCGGCACCAGCCACCCCACCAACGGCCGTCGCAACGCCGGGACCAGCCAGAACGCCAACCCCACCGCCAGCAACCCGGCCAGCACGACCGGCCAGCCCAGGTACTCCACCGGCTCCGCCACGCGCGCCAGATCCGCCACCGAGGGCGGCTGCTGGTTCTTGGCCACCGCCGTGTTCGCCACCCAGCGCCCGAACTCCGCGTGCCGCCACAGCAGATATCCGCCGTAGGGCGCGGCGAACGCCAGTAGCGACACCCCGACCCCGGCCAGCGCACGCACCCGCCGCAGGAACACCAGCGCGACCAGCGGATACGCCGCCGCGAAGATCATCCCATCCGGCCTGGTCAGCGCCGCGAGCGCGGCCAGGAGCCCGGCGATCAGTCCGATCCGGACCGCGTGCACCCGCCCGTCCGCCACAGCCGATAACAGCAGCGCGGCCAGCCACGCGACGGCCAGCGCGTACAGCGGGTTCTCCAGACCGGACAGGCACCAGACCACGAACGACGGGATCGCGGCGAGCAGCCCGCCGGCGAACAACGTCACCAGCCAGGCCCACCTCGTGAGGCGTTTCACGGCGAAGTGGCACGCGGCGAGAATTCCCGCGCAGCACAGCAATCCGAGCGCCTTGGGAAAAACGACGTAATCGGGCACACCGAAGATCGCGCCCGTATCGAACAGACGCAGCACTTTCCCCAGCACCAGCAGCACGAGCCAGGCCGGGTTCGAAAACCCCTCGACCGGTTCCGCGCCGGGCTGGAGCACCGGACCGGCGCCCTCGACCAGGTCACGGGCGTACGCGAAGGTGATCCCCGCGTCGTCGTTGATCCAGTTCCCGTAGGCCCACCCGTGCAGGCCGATCAGCGCCGTGCCACCGGCGACCGCGGCCACGGCAGGCCAGCGTGCCGCCATTTCGCCCCCCTCGTGATCACACCCAACCAGAGCAAGGTCACGAATCGACCCTCACCGGCGATGAGCAGGGTAGGCGTGCACAATGTGCGTCGTCACCGTAGCGCTATCCGGCGGACGCGTTCCGCCTCGTCATGAGCAGATTAGGGGGCTACCGGGTGTCCTGGCAGGAGGAGTTGCGCAAGCTGGACGAGGAGCTTGCCTCGGGACGTCTCTCCGCGGACGACTACCGCGTCCGCCGGGACCAGGTGCTTTCGTCCGCCGTCTCCTACAGCGAGAACACACCCCAGCCGCAGCAGCCGGCGCCGCCCCAGCCGCCCGCGCAACCGGCTCAGCCCCAGTCGCAGCCGGCGGACAACTCCGCGGACTCGACGCAGGTGATCGCGCCCATCAGCCCGCCGCAGGGCACGCCGCAGCCGCAGAACTTCTCGGCCGAACCCACCCAGGCCGTGACCCCCAACTGGCAGGCCCGCCCGCCGGCCGACCCGGAGCGCACCCAGTACGTCGCCAACCCCTCCCCGCCGCAGGGGTTCCCGCAGGTGCCTGCCTCCCCGCCGCAGGGGTTCCCGCAGTCCGGCCCGCAGCCGTGGAACGCGCCCGAGTCCGACGCGACCCCGCCGTGGGGCGGCTCGGACTTCCCGCCGATCAGCCCGGTCGGCGGCTTCGCGCAGGGCCCGGAGGCCTTCGACGACAAGCCGTCCAAGGGCGGCAAGGGCAAGATCGCGTGGATCTCGGTCGCGGTCGTGGTGGTGCTCGTCGCCGCCGGGCTGACGATCTTCCTGACCACTTCCGGCGGCGACGACGAGCAGGCCGGGCCGACGACGAACCCGGCGCCCGCGCCGACCAGCGTCAACAGCAACGACCCGTACCAGCCGCTGCTGGACAAGATCCCGCCGACCGAGGGCACGCCGGACGGCCAGAGCGGTCTGCTGGCCACGAGCAGGCTGGTCGACCTGGGCATCATGGACTCCGGTGAGGCCGCGCTGCTGAGCACCCGCTCGGTGCAGGAGGTCGCGTGGCGCGGGTCGCAGCGCCAGCCGGACGCCAGCGGCCCGGGCAACGAGAAGATCTCGGTCATGGTCATCCCGCTGGACAGCAACGGGACGGCGACCGCGCTGGCCGGCCAGCTGCGCCAGTACTACGTGCGCAACGGCCTGGTGCTGATCAGCGACCAGCTGCCGAGCATCCCGTCGCAGGTGGTGTTCCACAAGCTGGTCGCCTCGCCGATCGTGTACCGCGGCACCTGGGTGTCGGGCAACAACCTGATCCGCGTCAACGTCACCCAGGGCGATCTGGCCGACGAGGCCGCGCTGTCGGGTGCCTACCAGCGGACCGTCCGCTCGATGCTGCTGCCCTATCCGGTGGGCTGATCGTGAGCGACCTGGTCGCCGAGATCATCCGCAACGCCGCCGACCACTCCGCGCTGTCCGACGAGCTGCACTTCGCGGCGCTGGCCCCGGCCGAACGGGACCAGCTGGACCACGGCCGGGCCAACGTGCTGCGGGCGCTCCGGCTACCGCCCGGTGCGCGCGTACTCGAAGTCGGCGCGGGCTACGGCGCGGTGACGCGGTACCTCGGGGAACGGGTGGCGCGGGTCGACGCGATAGAGCCGGACCCGGCACGAGCCGAGGCCGTCGCCGCGCGCACCGCGGACCTGCCCGGGGTCCGGGTGCTGGACGCGGTGCCGGACGAGTCCTACGACCTGGTCGTCGCGCCCGGGGCACAGCATGCGAACCGGCTCGAACCGGGCGGGGTGCTCTGCCTCGCGGTGCCGAACCGGCTGGGCGTGAACCGGCCGGGCGGGCAGTCGCGCCGCGCGTGGGAACGGGAACTGAGCGCGGCCGGGCTGACCGTCCACAAGGTCCTCGGCTGCCTGCCCGACCACCGGGTCACGCGCGCGGTGTTCACCCCGGAACTGCTCGAGGAGCACCCGCGGCTGGCGATCGAACTGGCCGGGCGGGACGAGCGCTGGGCCGAGCTGGTCGAGGGCGGCCTCGGCCTGGACACCGTGGACGGCCTGCTCTTCCTCGCCTCGAACGGGGAACCCGCCGCGCGCCTGTGGCCGGACGGCGTGCTCGCCACCTACTTCAACACCGACCGCGCGGCCCGCTGGTGCACGCGGGCGGACGTGGTCGGCGACGAGATCCGCCGCACTCCCCTGCTGCCGCAGGAACCCGGCCCGGTCACTGTGCGCGAGTGGACGGACGTCGTGGTCGACGCCCCGACGCTGCCCGAGGTCCTGGCCGAACAGCCGTGGCGCGCGGCGGAACTGCTGACCGCGTGGGCGGACCTGGTGCGCGCCGGTGTCTCCTGGGACCTCGTCCCCGCCAACGTGCTGGTCGCCGGCGAACTGCGCGCCATCGACCTGGAGTGGGAGCGCGCCGGCACGACCGCCGACGAGGTGCTCGACCGCGGCCTGCTGCTGCTCGCCGACCAGCTGGCGGCGCGGGGCTGGACCGGTGCCGCGCCCGGCACGAGCGTCCGTGACCTGGCCGCGTGGCTCGGTGTCCTGCTCGGCCGGCCCGCGGGTTTCGTGGAGGCGGCCGCCGAGCGCGAGGCGGAGTTCCAGGCGATCCGCCGCTGCGGCACCACCGCGGGCCCCGGTCTGGACCACGAGCGGGACGCGATGCGCCTGGCCTGGCGCCGGCGCCTGGCCGAGGAGACCGGCCACCGGCCCGCCGGGCCGACCGAACTGGACGCGCGGGTCGCGCGCACCATGGCCCGCGTCGACCGGATCATCGCGCCGGGCGATTCGATGTTCCGCGGCAACACCGAGCACTACTTCGCCGTGGCCGGTCAGGCCTTGCGCGCGTGCCTGCACGGGCTGGAGGCCGCCGGGCGCCCGGCGCCGCAGCGGGTGCTGGACTTCGGCTGCGGGTACGGCCGGGTGCTGCGCGCGTTCCGCGTCGCGTTCCCCGCCGCCGAGCTGATCGCCTCCGACATCGAGCTGGACGGCGTCGACCACTGCGTGCGGTTCTTCGGCGCGACCGGGCTGCCGGCGTCCGTGCGCATCGACGAGATCCCGCAGGTCAGCGACATCGACCTGATCTGGTCCGGCTCGGTGCTGACCCACCTGGACATCGAGGCGTGGGACGCGCTGCTGGGCTACTTCGAGCGCGCGCTGGCGCCGGGCGGCGTCGCGGTCGTGACCACGCACGGCCGCCGCGTCGCGTGGCGGATGGCCAACGGCGGCGAGTACGGCCTCACGGCGGAAGATCACGACCGCGTGCTGGCGGACTACCGATCGCGGGGTTTCGGCTACGCCGACTACCCGGGCCAGCCGGGGTACGGCATTTCGCTGAGCACGCCGGCGTGGGTGACCGGGCACGTCCTCACCGCGCGGTTACGCCTCGCCGGGTACATCGAAGCGGGGTGGGACGGCCACCAGGACGTGCTGATCCTGGTCAAGGACGCCGAAGAGACGTTGAAGGCGGGACGATGAACGCAGCGGCCGGGTTGGTGCGGCCGGGACGGCCGGTGGGGCACCTGTTCGAGCTCCGCGGCTGGGTGACCGCGGGCGAGACCGTGACCGTCCACATCGGACCGCGTGCGGCCGAGGTGCGGCCGTCGGCGACCGGCACCGAACCGCCGGGCACGACCGGTCTGCTGATCCGCACGCCCGATCCGGTGCCCAGCGGACGGCACGAGGTCGTCGTCCGCGCCGCGAACGGGGACGTGCTGACCAGCGCGGTCGTCGAGGTCGGCAGGTTCGCCGACGAGGAACCGCTGCGCCTGTACGAGATCGACACCCCGAAACACGGTGACAGCCCGGACGGCGACGTCGTGTTCGCGCACGGCTGGGTGCTGCTCGACTCGCGTGCCCCGTCGGTGGTGGAGGTGCTGGTCGACGGCGCCGAGCCGGTGCGCGCGCGCACGCGCCTGCCGCGGCCGGACGTGGCCGACCACCTGCCGGACTTCCCGGACGCCGGGGTCAGCGGGTTCGAGGCGCGCGTCCCGGTGGACCTGCCCCCGGGCGAGGACCGCACCCTGTCCGTCCGCGTGCGCGTCCGCGGCGAACTGTCCGGCGAGTGGATCTCCGAGGCCCGCGACATCGTGTTGTCCAACCCGGCGGCCGAGGACGAGGACGTGGCCCTCGCCGCGCACCTCGCCGAGCGCACGCGCAAGGCGCTGACCCGCCCGCGCGGCGGCACCGATCCGCGGCACGTGCTGGTCTTCACGCACAGCCTCGCCGTCGGTGGCGGGCAGTTGTGGTTGCAGGAGCTGCTGAACCGGCTCGCGACGCGGCACGGGTGGCGGATCACCGTCGTCACGCAGCTCGACGGCGAACTGCGCGAGGACTGCGCGGCACACGGCATCGACGTGCACCTGACCTCGCCGTACCGCGTGCGCGACGTCGCCTCCTACGAGGGCCACATCGCCGAGCTGGCCCAGTTCGCGCGGGGCACGGACGCCTCCGTCGCGCTGGTCAACACCCTCGGCGCGTTCCCGGCCGCGGACGCCGCGATCCGCGCCGGGCTGCCGACCGCGTGGGTGCTGCACGAGAGCTTCGACCTGGCCGACTTCTCGTTCCAGAACTGGGGTCCGGCCGGGTTGCTGCCGCCGGTGCGCGACCGCTGGGTGGCGACGCTCCGGGAGGCCGACCGGCTGCTGTTCGTCGCCGACGCCACGCGCGAGATGTTCCTGCCGTTCTCCACGCCGGCGCGGTGCCGCACGATCCGCTACGGCACGCCGATGGTGTCCTACGGCGGGCAGGTGTCCGAACGCGACCGTCGCGCCGCGCGGCGGAAGCTGGGGATCCCGGAGGACACCACGCTGCTGCTCAACGTCGGCGTGCTCGAACCGCGCAAGGGACAGGGCCTGCTGATCAGCGCGATGGACCGGGTGCGGCGGGCGCATCCCGGCATCCGGCTGAGCATCGTCGGCCACCACCCCTCGCCGTACGGGCTGGCGCTGGCCGAGTTCACCGAACGCGCCGGGCTGGCGGACCTGGTCGAGCTGGTGCCGATCCAGCGCGACCCGGCGCCCTGGTTCGAGGCGGCGGACCTGTTCGTCAACAGCTCCGATGTGGAGTCGCTGCCGCGGTCGATCCTGGAAGCGGTGTGCTGCGGCCTGCCGGTCGTGGCCAGCGACGTGTTCGGCGCGCGGGAGATGATCACCGACGGGCACAGCGGCTGGCTGTTCGAGCCCAACGACGCCGACGCGCTGACCGTCGCGCTGCTGCGCGCGCTGGACACCCCGGTGGACCGGCGGCGCGCGATCGCCGCGAACGCCTACGACAAGCTGCACGGCTGGCTGGACCCGGCGGGTTACGCCGCCGAGTACGCCGATGTGCTCACCGAGCTGGTGAAGGAGCGGGGATGACCGACGAGCTGCCGGGCGCGGTGCGAGCCGAACTGACCCGGTTGCGGGCCGAGCGGGTCGCGTTCACCGAGGAGCGCGAACGGTTGCGCACCGAGCTGCGCGAGGCCGAGCTGCAGATCCGCGAGCTGACGAAACACCGGGACAGCCTGGTCCGGGACGTCGAGAAGCTGTCCGGCGTCACCGAGCGCGCCGAGCAGGCCGACGCGCTGGCGAAGGACGTGCTGGTCGCCCGCACCGAACGCGACGCGCTGCGCACCGAACTGGCCGAGACCCGCACCGAGCGCGACCGGCTGCGCCTGCGGCTGCTGGACGCCGAACTTCAGCTCTCCGGTGCCGCGCCGGCCGAGGTCCCGCTCGCCGAGAGCGGCACGGTCGCCGCCGAGCAGCGCGCCGCCGAACTGGCGCGGGAGCTGGAGGCGACGCGGGCGACGGTGAGCTGGCGGGTCACCGCGCCGCTGCGGGCCGTGCGGCGGCGGACGTCATGACCGCTCAGCTTTGCTTCGTGTCCGCGACCGGTGGCTCCGGCTTCATGGCCGAGCTGCTGGAGGTCGTGGCAGACGCGGTGCGCCGGGCCGGGTTCCGCGCCACCACGGCGACCGGGCGCTACCCGGACGCGGACGCCGACACCGTGTACGTGGTCGTGCCGCACGAGTACTTCGTGGTCACGCCGGAGGCCGACCAGCCGACCGGGGAACAGCGCCGCCGCACCATCGCCTTCTGCGTCGAACACCCGGGCACGGCCACGTTCGAACGCAGCGCGGCGCTGGTGCCCACCCTGGCCGGCGCGGTGGACATCAACCACGATTCAACCGCCGAGCTGCGCCGCCGCGGCATCCCGGCCGAGCACTTCCAGCTCGGGTACAGCCCGCTGTGGGACGGCTGGGGCGGTGACCCGGACAGCGCCCGCGAGATCGACGTGACCTACCTGGGCACCGCCGAGCGCCGCCGGTCGAAGCTGCTCGCGTCCTACGCCGGCGACCTCGCCGACCTGCGCGTCCGCCTGCTCACGCCGCCGCACGAGCCGATGGGCCCGCAGCGGGTCGACTTCCTGCCGGGCGAGGCGAAGTTCGCGCACCTGGCGAACTCGCGGTTCCTGCTCAACCTGCACCGCGAGCGGTCGCGGGCCCTGGAGTGGGTGCGGGTGCTGGAGGCGCTGTGCAACGGCTGCGTCGTGCTGACCGAGCCGTCGACGGACCTCGCGCCGCTCGTGTCAGGCACGCACCTGGTGGTCGCGCGGCCGGAGTCGCTGGGCGCGGCGGCCGCCGCGCTGGCCGCGGACCCGCAGCGGGAACGCGATCTGCGGATGGCCGGGTACGAGTTCGTCCGCACCGCCCTGGACCCGCTGGCGTCCGCGAAAACCCTGGTGGAGCTGGCCGAGAGCGTCCTGGCGGCCGCGCCCGGCGTACCCGCTGGTGCACCGCGCTCCCAGACGTCCACGGTGCCCGGGCCGCGGCCGATGGCGATCGACACCCCGTCGTGGGACGTCCGGTTCGCCGGGACCCGCTCGCTCGGCGCCCCGGCCGAGAACCCGCCGCTGGCCACCCGGATCGGGCAGCAGACCGCGGACGCCCGTGGCACGTCCGGGGTCGAGTGGCTGCCTTCGCCGGTGCCCCCGGTGTTCCCCGACGCCGAACGGGCGGATGTGGACGTGCTGCTGGTCCGCCGTCCGGGTGAAGGCGACCCGGACCCGCTGGTGCGCGATCTGCTCGCCGGCACCGTGCTGCCACGCCGGATCCTCCTCGGCGAGGACGGCGTCGCGCCCCGGCCCCGCCCGCGCCCGGCGGACCTGCTGCGCCACGAGCTTCCCCTCGGCCGCGGCTACACCCGCAACCGGCTGCTGGAGCGCTCGTCCGCCGGGTGGCTGCTGGTGCTCGACGGCGGGATGCGGGCGTCCCGGCGGCTGCTGGAACGGTTCGTCGAAGCCGCCGACGGCGTCGACGTCGTGCACTGCCCGGTCGCCGACCCGGTCGAGGGCCTGGTCGCCGCGCTGCCGCCGGAGGAACGCCGGCTGGCCGAGCTGCCCTACCTCGGCAGCGGGTACCTGGTGCGCCGCAGCGTGCTCGACGCGTTCGGCGGCTGGACCACGGATCCGCTGGCCGACGGCCTGGAGGACCACGTCTTCTGGCGGCGGCTGGCCACCCAGGGCCGCCCGAGCGCCCTGGTCCAGCAGGTGCTGCTGAGCCGGCTGCGGCCCGATCCGGCCCCGCGCCCGGTGGACCTCGACCCGCACCGCGTCTGGTCCCTGACGCGCATCCTCGCCGGTGAACCCGTCGCCTCCAACGGGTGAGTTCGGCGTGTCACGCAACCTCCTCCCACCCTCGCGCGCCTACCGAGCACAGCATCGGGGGCGGGAAGGAGGCCCGCATGTGGGTGCAGATCGGCCTCGTCGGCCTGATCGGCGTGGTGTTCCTGGTGCGGCTCGTCGTGGTGTTGCGTCACGGCCGTGAGCCGCGGGGCGTGACCAAGCCGGACTCGTAGGCGAGCACGACGAGCTGGGCCCGGTCACGCGCGCCGAGTTTCGTCATGATGCGGCTGACGTGCGTGCGCGCGGTGGCCGTGGAGATGACCAGCTGCGCGGCGATCTCGTCGTTGGACAGCCCGCCGGCGACCAGCGCCAGCACCTCGCGCTCGCGGTCGGTGATCTGGCGGACGGCCGCGGTGTCGATGCGCCGGTTCTCCGGGCGGCCGACGAACTCGCTGATCAGCCGCCGGGTCACGGTCGGCGCGAGCAGTGCCTCGCCGGAGGCGACCACCCGCAGCGCGCGCAGCAGTTCGACCGGCTCGGTGTCCTTGAGCAGGAACCCGCTGGCGCCCGACCGCAGCGCCTGGAAGACGTACTCGTCGACGTCGAACGTGGTCAGGACCAGCACCTTCACGTCGGCCAGCTCGGGGTCGCCGGTGATCTCGCGGGTCGCGGTGAGCCCGTCGACCCCGGGCATGCGGATGTCCATCACCACGACGTCCGGGCGGTGTTCCCGGGCGAGCGCGAGCGCTTGCGCGCCGTCCGCGGCCTCACCGCACACCTCGAACCCGTCCTCGGTGTCCAGCAGCACGCGGAACCCGGCGCGCACCAGCGCCTGGTCGTCGGCGAGCACGACCCGGATCATGTCTCCTCCAGGGGTAGTTCGGCGCGCACCTCGAAGCCGCCGTCGACGGCGCGCGCCTCCGCCTTGCCGCCGAGGGTCGCGGCTCGTTCCTGCATGCCGCGCAGGCCGTTGCCGGCGGTCGGGGTCCCGGCGCCGCGGCCGTCGTCCCGCACCACGAGCCGGAACCGGCCGTCCTGCCGGGCGAAGCGGATGTCCACCGTGCGTGGCTGGTTGGCGTGGCGGACCACGTTGGTCAGCGACTCCTGCAGGATGCGGTAGGCCGCGCCGTCGACCGGGGCGGGCAGGTCGCCGGGCGAGCCGTGCACCCGGACGGTGAGTCCGGTGGCGCGGGTGTGGTCGAGCAGTTCGTCGAGCCGGCGCAGGCTGGGCGCCGGGCCGAGCCCCTGGCCGGACCGCAGGACGGCGACGGTGGCGCGCAGGTCGGCCAGTGCCGCGGCACTGGCTCCCTTGATCGCCTGCAAGGCGGCGACCGCCTGGTCCGGGCGGCGGTCCGCGACGTGCAGCGCGACACCGGCCTGCACGTTGATCATGGCGAGGCTGTGGGCGACGACGTCGTGCACCTCGCGGGCGATGCGCAGGCGTTCCTGTTCCGCGAGCCGGGACTGCCGCTCCGCCGCTTCCTGCTCCGCGGCCTGCTTGGCGGCGCCGCGGTTGCGCACCGCGGTCCCGATGCCGAGGACGGCGGCGAGCCAGACCAGGACCAGCCCGGCGCGCGCGTCGAGCACGAGCGTGCCGCCGGTGACCAGGTAGGCGAGGAGCCCGGCCAGGACGACCGCGCCCCCGACGATGCCCGCGACGAGCGGTCCCCGCGTGCGGGTGAGCACGAAGAGCGCGATGGTCGGCACCACGATCGCGGGGCCGCCGGGCTGGTCCGATACGTAATAACCCCAGGTCAGGCCGGCGGTGACGACGAAGACGGGCAGCGGAGCCGGACGCACCGCGAGCAACGGCAGTGCCGCGCCGGCGAGCCACAGGTAGCCCGGCAGGTCGAGCCGGTCGTCCTGGAACCGGCCGGCCGCGGTGGTCGCCCCGAGGACGAACACCATCGGCACGAGGGTGAGCACCAGGTCCACCGGGCCCGGCCACCTGCGGGGAACACGCACGTCCCCGAAGCTACGGCAGACGGCCGCCGCGCGCGTCCGTCCAAAAGCGGCTCTTGGGTTACGACGGCGGCAGTACGCCGGCGTGCAGCTTCGCCGCCGTCTCGCTGTCGGCCGGGGTGTAGGTGGTCAGCCGGACCTCGGACCGGCGGCCGAACCACAGGTGCGTGTAGTCGAAGCTCAGCATGCCGGCCTCGGGGTGCACGAAGACCTTCGTCAGGTTGCGCATCGGCTGGACGTCGTGCCGGTTCCACTGCGCCTCGAACTCCGGCGACTCCCGCCGCAGGCGCTTGACCAGCTCCTTCCAGCCCGGCTCGGCGATGTGCTCGGCCATCGAGGCGCGGAACTGCGCGACCGTGCGCGGCATGCCGTCCTCCCAGTCGCGCAGCCGCGAGCGCCACCGCTGGTTGGTGAAGCAGAGCAGCATCGAGTTGCGCTCCTCGAACGGCACGCTGTCGACGTCCATCAGCCAGTTGTAGGCGCGGTTGTAGGCGAGGATGTCGGTGCGCGCGTTCTGCACCGCCGCGGGGAACGGCTCCAGCTGGCCGAGGATCGCGCGGATCTGCGGTGACACCGCGCTGCAGTCCTTCTCCATCGGCGGCTCGGGCGCGCCGGCGAGCGTGAACAGGTGGCTGCGCTCGTGCGGGTCCAGCTGCAGGGTCCGTGCGATCGCGTTCAGCACCTGCTCGGAGGCGTGGATGTCGCGGCCCTGCTCGAGCCACGTGTACCAGGTCACCCCCACCCCGGCCAGTTGAGCGACCTCCTCGCGACGCAGCCCCGGCGTGCGGCGGCGGCCGCCGGAGGGCAGACCGACCTGCTCGGGCGAGATCCGTTCCCGGCGGCTGCGCAGGAAGGCGGCCAGCTCGGTGCGGCGGATCTCGTCGGCGGACAGGCGCAGAGCGGTGGTCATGCTCCCAGCTTGGCACCCTCCCGATCCTGTTACCAGGTAGTCCTGGTACCAGGATGAACACTTACTGGTACCAGGTTGCGGCGGGGTCGAACGTGGGTGTCATGACGACAACCCTGGCGCCGGCCGAGACCCGGCAGGCACTCACCCGCGGTGGGCTCGCCACCGTCCTCCTGGGGGCGGCGCTGGCACCCATCGACCTGTTCATCGTCAACGTCGCACTGCCCACCATCAACTCCGACCTGCACACGACCACCGCCACCCTGGAGTGGATCGTCGCGGGCTACGGCCTCACGTTCGCGCTGCTGCTGGTCATCGGCGGGCGGCTCGGGGACGCGCTCGGCCACCGCCGCGTGTTCTCGCTCGGACTGGCCGCGTTCACCCTGACCTCGCTGATCTGCGGGCTCGCCCCGACCGCGACCGTGCTCGTCGTGGCCCGCGTGGCGCAGGGCGCGGCGGCCGCGCTGATGGTGCCGCAGGTGCTCTCGATCATCCAGGCCACCACGACCGGCGAGCTGCGGTCGCGCACGATCGGCTACTACGGCGCGACCGGCGGCATCGCGATGGTCGTCGGCCAGCTCCTCGGGGGCGTCCTGGTGTCCGCCGACCTGGCCGGCACCGGCTGGCGGCCGATCTTCCTGGTCAACGTGCCGATCGGGCTGCTCGGCCTGGTTCTGGCCCGGCGGCTGCTGCCGGAGACCCGGGCGCACGACCCACTGGGCGTCGACTTCTGGGGCACCGGCCTGCTCGGCCTGACCCTGCTCACCCTGCTCGTGCCGCTGATGGAGGGCCGCGCACTGGGCTGGCCCGCGTGGTGCTGGGCGCTGCTGGTCGCGTTCCCGTTCGCCGCGGCCGCGTTCGTGACCGTGGAACGCCGGCTCGAGGCGCGGGGCGTGACGCCGCTGCTGCCGCCGTCGGTGGTGCGGATGCCGAGCATGCGACGCGGGCTGACCGTGGCCGTGCCGTTCTTCGCCGGCTTCGGCGGGTTCCTGTTCGTCTACGCACTCGTGCTGCAGGACGGGCTGCGCCTCGGGCCGCTGTCCTCGGGCCTCGCGCTCACCCCGATGGCGGTGGCGTTCCTGGTGATGTCCCTGGTCAGCAGCCGCCTGGTCGCCCGGATCGGGCGCAACGTCGTCGTGGTCGGCACGACCGTGCAGGTGATCGGGCTGCTCGCGCTGATCGGCGCGGTGCTGCTGGCCTGGCCGGACGTCACCGTCCTCACCCTCACCCCGGGCATGCTGGTGACCGGCGCCGGGCAGGGGCTGACCGGCCCGACGTTGTTCCGGGTCGTCCTGTCGCGGGTGCCGGCGGAGAGCGCCGGTGCCGGCAGCGGGATGCTCACCACGACCCAGCAGAGCTCGCTCGCGCTCGGGGTCGCGACCCTGGGCACGCTGTTCGCGGCGCTGACCGGCACCTGGGGCATGGAGGGCGCGTTGCTGCTGGTCACCGGCCTGCAGGCGATCATGATGGTGGGCGTCGCGCTCGCCGCGCGCCGGCTGCCGGACCCGCGGGGCTGAAAATCCGCGCGAAGGGCGTCGGAGAACCGCTCCCCCGGACGACGATGGGGATGTGAGCGAACCGCGGGTACGACCGGACCCGGCCTTCGCGTTGCTCGAGATCTACTCGTCGGCGCTGCCGGAGGTGTACGGCTACCTGCTCGCGCGCTGCGGTGACCGGGGCGTCGCCGAGGAGCTGACCTCGGAGACGTTCCTCGGTGCCGTCAGCGCGTGCCGGAGCCCGGGCGCCGCGCCGGTGAGCACGCCGTGGCTCATCGGCGTCGCCCGGCACAAGCTGGTCGACCACTGGCGGCGCCGGGAACGCGAGGAGCGGGGACTGCGCGTGGTGCACGAGTCCGAACCGGAGTCGGTGGACCCGTGGGACGCCGAACTCGACGCACTGCTGGCCCGCGAGGTGCTCGAGTCGCTGGGCCCCCACCACCGGGCCGCGCTGACGCTGCGGTACCTGGACGGGCTGCGCGTCCCCGAGGTCGCCCACGTGCTGGGCAGAACCGTGCACGCCACGGAAGCGCTGCTGGTCCGGGCGCGTGCCGCGTTCCGGGCCGCCTACCGGGAGAAGGAGGTGCGTGATGACTGACCCCTTCGACTCCCTCCGCGCCCCGGTCCAGCCCGTCGACCCCGATCCGCGGTTCGCCGCCGAGCTGCGCGAGCGCCTGCGTCGCGCTGTGTTGAACGGAGGAGACATGACCGGCACAGAAGCGCCCGCACGGGCGGAACTGCACTCGCTGACCCCGTACCTCGCCGTGTCCGACGCGCGGCGGGCACTGGACTTCTACGTCGAGGTGTTCGGCGCGCAGCGCCGCGGTGATCCGATCCTGATGCCGGACGGCCGGATCGGGCACGCCGAACTCGCGATCGGCGACAGCGTCCTCATGCTGGCCGAGGAGTTCGCGGAGATCGGGCACGTCGCCGCCGCGGGCGGCGCGAGCATCCGGATCGAACTATCCGATGTGGACGATGCGGTGCGCCGCGCGGTGGAGCGGGGCGCGGAGCTGCTGAACCCGGTCGAGGACCGCGGCCACGGCCGGTCCGGCTCGATCCGCGACCCGTTCGGCCAGCGGTGGCTGGTCTCCCAGGCACCGGTCCGGGCGAGCGGCCAGGACACCGCGCGGCACGGCGAGGCCATGTACTTCACCTTCCAGGTCCCCGACGACGAGGCCGCGAAGGCGTTCTACGGCGCGGTGCTGGGCTGGCAGTTCGCGCCGGGCAGCGTCGAGGGCGCGTGGCGCTTCGAGGGACCGGGCCTGGAGGGCGGCCTGTGGGGCGGCCCGGGACGGCAGGTCGGCTGGAAGCTGATGTACGCGGTGGACGACGTGAACGCCGCGGTGGACCGGGTCCGCGCGGCCGGCGGCCGGGTCACCGAGGTCGACCGCAAGCCCTACGGGCTCACCGCCGACTGCGTGGACGACCAGGGCATCGAGTTCTGGCTCTGGCAGCCGTGACTCAGCCCGGCAGGGCGACGCGGGCCGGGCGCGGGCGGCCGAGGCCCACATAGGACAGTCCGGCGTCCACGATGACCCGTGGTTCCAGCAGGTTCCGCGTGTCGACAACCCCGTCGCCCTGCATCAGGTCCGCGGTGTACCCCCAGTCGAGCTTGGTGAACTCCGCCCACTCGGTGAGCACGACGACCGCGTCGGCGTCCTTGGCCACCTGGTACGGGTCGTCGACGACGGTCATACCGGGCAGGGCCTCGCGCACCGCCGGGTCGTAGGCCGTGACCTCGGCGCCGTGCGCGGCCAGCATCGCGGCCACCGAGAGGGCGGGCGAGTCGCGGAGGTCGTTGGTACCGGCCTTGAACGCCAGGCCGAGCACGCCGATCCGGGAACCGGCGAGGCTGCCGCCGACGGCACCGGCGATCTTCGCGACGATCCGGTCGCGCTGGGCGATGTTCTCCACGATCGCGGCGGTGAGGAGCGAGAAGTCGAACCCGACGGACTCGGCGACCTGCACCAGGGCGTGCGTGTCCTTGGGCAGGCACGAGCCGCCCCAGCCGGGGCCGGGCTTGAGGAACGCGCGGCCGATGCGGCGGTCGTAGCCCATCCCCTCGGTCACCGACACGATGTCCGCGCCGAGCCGGTCGCACAGCTCGGCGATCGCGTTGACGTAGGACAGCTTCATCGCCAGGAAGCAGTTCGCCGCGTACTTGACCAGTTCGGCGCTGGCCGCGTCGGTGACCACGCTCGGGGCGGACAGGTCGCGGTAGAGGCCGGCGATGCGCCGGGCGGCGGCCTGGTCGTCGGAGCCGACGACAATGCGGTCGGGGTGCATGAAGTCGGCGACGGCGGTGCCCTCCCGCAGGAACTCGGGGTTGGCGACCACGGCGACGTCGTCGCGGCCGAGGAGGGCGCGGATGCGCTGGGCGGTGCCGACCGGGACGGTCGACTTGGTGACCACCGCGCAGCCGGCGGGCAGGACATCGGCGATCTCGGCGATCACCGCTTCGACGGCACGCAGGTCGGCCGCGCCGCCAGCGCCCATCGGGGTCGGCACGCACAGGTAGACCGCGTCGGCGCCGGCGACCGCCTGGCGGGATCCGACGACGAACCGCAGCCTTCTGGCCGCGAGCCCGCGCGTGACCAGTTCCTCCAGGCCGGGTTCCAGGATGTCCACCCGTCCCGCGGCGAGCCGGGCCACCTTCACGTCGTCCACGTCCACGCAGGTCACCTGGTGTCCGAGGGCGGCGAGGCAGGCCCCGGTGGTCAGTCCGACGTATCCGGTGCCGATCACGACGATGCGAGCTCCGCTCATGAGCCGACGGTGACAGCCGGAGTTGACCGCAGTCCTAACGGAAGTCGTCCGCGCCGAATACGTCGAGCTACGGGTGAGGAGGGCCACGCCGAACCCAAGCGAACGCCCGTTAACCTCGTGGGCAGAGCAGAGTGGCCGGCCACGGAAGGACCTATTCATGCAGATCAAGGACACGGCGGCGATCGTCACCGGTGGCGCGTCGGGCCTCGGCGGCGCGACGGCGAGGGCACTGGCCGCGCGGGGTGCGCACGTGTTCGCGCTCGACCTCGCCGCCGGGATCGAGAAGGCCGAGAAGGTCGAAGGCATCACCTACGTCGAGGCCGACGTGACCGACGGTGACCAGGTCGCGGCCGCGGTGGAGCAGGCCGCCGGCTCGTCGGTACCGCTGCGGATCGTGGTGAACTGCGCCGGCATCGGGCCGTCCGCACGGATCCTGTCCAAGAAGGGCACCCACGACCTCGGCCTGTTCCGCAAGGTCATCGAGGTCAACCTGATCGGCACCTTCAACGTGGTGACCCTGGCCGCCGAGGCGATCGCTCGCACCGAGCCCGTCGAGGACGGCGCGCGCGGCGTCATCGTCAACACCGCGTCGGTCGCCGCCTTCGACGGGCAGATCGGGCAGGTGGCGTACTCGGCTTCGAAGGGCGGCGTCGCCGGGATGACGCTGCCCGCCGCGCGCGACCTGGCGTCGCAGGGCATCCGCGTCATGACGATCGCGCCGGGCATCATCGACACCCCGATGCTCGCGACGGTCTCCGACGAGTTCCGCGCCGGGCTCGCCGCCGGTGTGCCGTTCCCGAAGCGCCTCGGCCGTCCCGACGAGTACGCGCAGCTGGCCGTGAACATCGTCGAGCACGACTACCTGAACGGCGAGGTCATCCGCATGGACGGCTCGCTGCGCATGGCGCCGCGCTGACGCAGCGACAGGGCCTGCATGTCCGTGCCCGCACGGACGTGCAGGACCGCGTCGGCGCCGTCGACCGTCTCCTGGTCGAGCGGGAAGTAGCCCTGCATGGGGTCGGTGTCGGTGCGCGTTTCGCCCGGCACGACGTCGCTCGCCGCGATCAGGTCCCAGGTGCCGACGCGGCGCTGCAGCAGGCCCTCGAACGTCTCCGGCCGGGGCTCGCCGAGCTCGATCGCCTTGCTGCTGCCCAGGCTGCCGACGATCAGCCGGTACCGGTCGCCGACGAGCGCGGACACGATGGACCCGGCGCCCGCCCAGTCCATCTCCATCGGCCCCATCCGCATGTGGCTGCGGTTGCGCTGGAGGTGGCGGTTCGAGGCGAACACGAACGTCGGGCCGCGCCCGGAGTCGGCCTCCCGGACGTCCAGGAGGTTCCGGGCCATCATGGCGTCGCGGAAGGCGCACATGCGGTTCCAGCGCGTGCTCTGGTCGGTGCGCTCCGCCGCCTGCCGGTGGTGGCGCAGGAGACCGAGCCCCGCGGTGAGGTGGGCCTTCGCCCGGAACCAGGCGTCCCGTGAGGTTTTCGCGATCAACGCGGGCGCGTCGGCGTAGAGGGCGGTGAGCATGTCGTCGGCGATCGCCCGGAGCCGGGCGGCCTCGGGGGTGGCGCCGGGCGACTGGGCCGGGTCCATGATCGCTTCGGTGCGGTTCCACCGCTCGTCGTCGCCCGCGAGGGCCGCGACGTCGTGGTCGAGCCCGAGGTAGTCGCGGGCGTGTTCGAGGTAAGCGCGCGGGCTGGGCGCCTCCATCGTCTCGCTCGACGTGTCGAAGCCGTGGAAGGCGAGTCGCTGCGCGGCCGGACGGCCTTCGTTGTATTCCCGCATCCACGCGACGAGCTCGCGGTTGGTGTCGAGTTCGCCGAAGCGGTGCGAGAAACCTTCGCGCATCACGGCGTCGAGGGTGCCGGTGCCGCGCTGGACGAAGTCGTTCACGGCGAGCGCCCTGACGCGGTCGGTTTCCAGTGCGATCGAGGTGAACCCGAGACCGGCCAGCTGGGCGAACAGGTCGTTGCGGATCCGCGCGATGGCGGGTTCCAGGTGCGCGGGCTCGCCCAGTGCGAGGAAATCGACGGGCGGGGTGACGAGTTCTCGAACATCCATGAGCTTTGATCGTATCGTTGAAAGCACGGTTGAAACTTTTCTCGGATTCACCAGGACGAGAGGCGGTGAAGTCTCCAACCGTGGTCACCCTGAAACCCGCCGACCTCGCGCGCGAGCACGGCATCTCGACCCAGGCGGTCCGCAACTACGAGCGGGACGGGTTCCTCCCGCCCGCCGACCGCACGCCCAGCGGGTACCGGATCTACACGGACCTGCACGCGGCGGCGCTGCGCGCCTTCCTCGCGCTCGTCCCCGCGTACGGGCACGCCACGGCCGGCCGGATCATGAACGCGGTCAACGAGGGCCGGCTCGACTCCGCGTTGACGCTCGTCGACCGCGGCCACGCCCAGCTGCTGCGCGACCGGGAAACCCTCGGCGCGGTGCGGAACGCGGTCGGTCACCTGACGACCGGCGCCCCGGTTCCCGCGCACGAGCCGGCACGGACGATCGGCGAGCTGGCGCGACGGCTCGACGTCACACCGGCGACCCTGCGCAAGTGGGAGGAGGCCGGGATCCTCACGCCCGCCCGGAACCCGGCGACCGGCTACCGGATCTACCGCCCTGGCGACGTGCGGGACGCCGAACTCGCGCACCTGCTCCGGCGCGGTGGCTACCTGCTGGACCACATCGCGGGGGTGGTGCGGCAGATCCGCGACGCGGGCGGCACGGAAGGGCTGGCCGATGCTCTGCGGGCGTGGCAGGGGAAACTCACCGCGCAGGGCGTCGCGATGCTGGACGCGGCCGCGCACCTGGGTCGGTACCTGCGCCTGGTGCCTACAGATCGCCCATGAACGGGATGCTGTTCGCGGTGTCCGTCATCCAGTGCCGGAGCGCGTGGGTGGCGCGCACGTCGTCCTCGTTGTAGCGCAGGATCCGCTCCCGCTGGGTCTGGTCCGGCTCGTCACCGTCCATGCCCACCGCCAGCCGGTACCAGCGCATCGACGCCTCGCCACCGGCTTCCGGATCGCGCCAGGTGAAGCCGGCGACCGGCGCGACGACCTTCAGGCCCTTGCCCCGCGAGCACAGGAACTGCTCGGACACGCTCCGGAACAGGTCCACCCACTCCTCGGAGTCCACAAAGGACCGGATTTCGTCCTTGGGCGGCATCCCCGGGTACTGGCCGAAGCGCTCGACCGAGCCGAACAGCCACCGGTTCTCGGCCATCGCGTTGTAGCAGTAGGCCCGGAAGGTCAGGCCCGCCGCCAGCGTGCGGGCACGCACCTCCCGCAGCCAGGACCAGAACTCCGCGAACGAGCGGGCCTCGTCGGCCGTGGGCAGCGGCTGCCACGTCACGAACGCGCGGTAGCCCTGCTCCAGCCCGATGTCGGCGCCGCTGAGCAGGCAGCCCCACAGGTAGGCGCCCGACTCGCCGAAGGACTCCATGTCGATGTCGACCTCGACGTCCGCGCGCGGCACCTCGACGCGCTCGACGCGGCGCACCACGGTGAGGTCCGCCAACCAGGCACGGGCCAGCGCGACCGCGTCGGCGAACGGGCCGGACGTCCACACGATCGGCGGCTCGTCGTCCGGGTCGAGCGCCGCCAGCTTGTCCACAGTGGATACGCCGGCGCGGCGCAGCTCCATCGCGTCCTCGCCGCGGACGACCAGGCTCACGTCGCGCATCGCGGTCAGCTCGCCCTCGCACGTCGGCCACCACGGGCACGAGCGGCACTCCAGGACGCGGGACGGCTCGGCCAGCGCGGGCCCGCCGCTGCGGGCCGACTCGGCGATGGCCAGGCGGTCGGCGAACCGCTGGTCGTACTCCGTCAGCGCGGTGCGGCCGTTCGGCCAGGTGGCCGCGGCCAGGTCGTGCCACAGCACCACGTCGGCGTCCAGCCCGATGACGCCGCCGACGAGCCGCCCGGCGGCCAGCCCGTGCGCCTCCAGCATCCGGCGCAGGTGCGCCAGCCGCATCTGGTCGCGGGGGTGGGAGCGGACCTTGCGCGACGGGTCCGGGATCGCGTGACGCGGGTCGAGGTCGTGCGGCGGCGTGGTGACCGCCCCCGCGCCCGGGTCGGTGATGCGGTGACGCACCACCAGCACCGGCAGGTAGCCGCCCCCGTCCCGCACCAGCAGCTCGGCCCCGCCACGGCGGTGACCGGCGCGGTCGGCCGGCAGCAGCGCACCCCAGATGTAGTCGACGCGCTGCTCGAACGCCTGCTGGGTGGCCGCCACGCGTTCGGCGGGCGGCAGCTCGCGGTCGACCACCACCCAGCTCGCGCCCGGGTTGGCCGCGATCAGCCGCTGCCGGATCTCCGCCCGGTGGGCCGCCGCGTCGGCGATGCGCTGCTCGGCCGACGGGTCGGGCGGGGCCAGCACCGTGTCACGCATCGCCGGGTCGTGCTCGAGGTGCACACGACGACGGCAGCGGCTCACCGCACCGGCTTCGAGCAGCACCTCAGCATCCACACCACCACTTTAGAGAGCCCCTCCGACAATTCCGCGCCGAGTGTGACCGGCGCATTACGTGTCGGACATGCCCGAGCTCGTCCGTGCCGCTACATTCAGCCCATGGCTCGCAAGAAGACCAAGACGCCGGCCGAGACGGGCATCACGCCGAAGAAGGCCAAGAACGCGGTCGCCGTGGCGAAGATCGTGGTCCCCGCGGTCGTGCCCGCGCTGGCCCCGCTCGCGGTCAAGGCGGCCAGCGCGGTCCGCGACGCCTACGACCACTACCAGGCCCGGCGCCTCGGCGTGCCGCTCGACCAGCTGTCGGAGTTCACCGGCCGCGGCGCGCACCTGCTCGCGCGCATCGCCGGGACCTCGGAGGCGCTGAGCGAGGTCCGCCAGGCCGAGCGCGCTACCGACGACGACGTGCGGTTCGCCAAGGACTCGCAGGCCACGCTCGAGCAGCTGACGGCCGCGGTCCGCGCGGCGGAACGCATGCCGGCGTCCCGCCGCAAGGCCGCGCACCAGGCCGTGGCGAAGGAGCTGGAGCAGATCGAGGCCAAGGTCCTCAAACGGCTCGGCGTCTAGCGCCCCGGCCCGCCGCTTCGTCAGCGCGAGGTGCCGGCCACCCGCGGCGCACGAAGCGGCTGTAGTCGGCCGAGTACGGAACCCAGGAAACGCCCCGACCCACGCCGATCGCCGTGAGCGGCTGGGTGACGGCGGTGACCTTGTCGGCCCCGGTGGCCGTCTGTGGAACTCGGCCGGTTCCGCCCGCCGTCCGCGGGCGCCACGAACGCGAACACGTCACCGACCTGGCCCCCGTCCACGTCGATCACGTGGACCAGGTCCCCCGCCGCCACGCGCACGGCACGAAACCCCGGGGTGACGGCCCTACTTGATGAAGCCCTTCGAGATCATCCAGTCCCTGGCGACCTCACCGGCGTCCCGGCCGTCGACGTCGACCTGCTTGCACAGTTCGATCATCTGCTGGTTGTCCAGCGCCTTGGACACCGGCTCGAGCACCTCGCGGACCGCCGGGTGGGCCTGCAGGAACTCCTGCTTCATCGTCACCGCCGCGTTGTACTGCGGGAAGAACCGCTTGTCGTCGGCCAGGACGCGCAGGTTCAGGCCGGCGATGCGCCCGTCGGTCGTGAAGATCTCGCCGAAGTTGCACGTGCCGCTCGCGACCGCCGAGTAGATCGCGCCGGTGCCGAACGTCTTGACGTCCGCGGCCGGGAACCCGTAGGTGCGCTGCACGCCCGGGAACCCGTCCTGACGGCTCGCGAACTCCGTCTCCACGCAGAAGATCCCCTGCTCGGGGTGCTGCTTGAGGAACTCCGTCATGTCCGAATTGGACCGCAGGTTGTGCTGCTGCGCGTACGCCTCGGTGGTGGCGAAGGCGTAGGTGTCGTTGACCGGCGAGTAGTCCAGCCACGTGATGCCGAACTTCTGTTCGTCGGCCGCCTTCGTCGCGTCGTACTGGCCCTTCTCGTCCGGGATCGGGTCGGTGTTGCCCTGGTAGGAGATCCAGGCCGTGCCGGTGTACTCCCACGAGAGGTCGATCTGCCCGTTGATCAGCGCCTGCCGCGCGGAGTTCGACCCGCTGATGTTCGTCAGGTCCGTGATGTGCGCGCCCGCCGCCGACAGCGCCAGCTCCGCCATGTAACCGAGCAGGATGTTCTCGGTGAAGTCCTTCGACCCGACCGCGATGTTCACGCCCTCCAGGCTCGGCACCGGGCGGATCGAGCCGGGCTGCACCTCGTAGGGCAGCGCCGCGTTGACGTCGAGGCCGCACGCGGTCAGCGAGGTCGTCAGCAGCGCGGCCCCGAAGACCGCCTTCAGCCGGTGCTTCACGTCAGCCCCCTGGGTCCGAAGATGCGTTCCATGACCGCGCCCAGCCAGTCGATCAGCAGCGCGAGGCCGACCGCCAGGATCGCGCCGGTGACCAGCACCGGGACGCGGTTGAGCTTGTACCCGGTGTCGATCAGCTCGCCGAGCCCGCCGCCGTTGACGAAGAACGCCAGCGTCGCCGTGCCGACCGCCAGCACCAGGGACGTCCGCAGGCCGGCCAGGATCAGCGGCACCGCGAGCGGCAGCTCGATGCGGAACAGCACCGCGCGGCCGGACATGCCGATCCCGCGGCCGGCGTCGGTGAGCGCCGGGTCGACCGCGTTGATGCCGACGATCGTGTTCCGCAGCACCGGCAGCAGCGAGTAGAACGCGATCGGCAGGACCGCGCACCAGAACCCTTCCCAGCTGGTCCACAGGAAGAACAGCACGATCACGCCGAGCGCGGGCGCGGCCTGCCCGATGTTGGCGATCGCCAGGAAGACCGGCGCGACCGGCCGCGCCCAGGTGCGGGTCAGCACGGCGCCCAGCGGCACCGCGACCGCGACCACGATGACCGCGACGGCGATCGTGATCAGCAGGTGCTGCCAGGTCGCCTCCAGCAGGCGGGCCGGGTTCAGGTTCTGCGCCTCGATGGCGTCGTTGTCCCTGGTCAGGGCCCAGATCACGACCGCACCGACGACCACCACGACGACCGCGGGCTGCACCAGCAGCCGGGCCCGCTCGGCGCGGCGCGAACCGGATTCGGTGGTGAACCCCTTGTCGACGGTGGTGCTCACGCCGGCCCCCCGTCGTCGGAGTGCTCCTCGCGCAGGCGCTGGATCGTGCCCATCACCGTGTCCAGTTCGATCATGCCCGCGTACTCGCCGCGGGCACCGGTGACCGGCACCCCGCCGCCCTCGACCAGCATCGCCTCCAGCGCGTCCTGCAGCGTCGACTGCAGGCTGACGAAGTCGCCGATCGGCTTGCCCGCGCGCTCCAGCGAGGTGGCGGCACCGAGGTCGCGCACGTGCACCCAGCGCACCGGGCGGCGGCGGTGGTCGAGCACCAGCGCGTAGGTGCGGCGCTGCTCGGTCATCTTCTGCCGCAGGTCGGCCGGCGAATCGGTGGTCGACGCGGTCACCGTGTCCTGCTTCAGCTCGACGTCGCGCACCCGCAGCAGGGTGAGCTGCTTGAGCGAGGCGCCGGCGCCGACGAACCCGGCGACCGTGTCGTCGGCCGGGTTGGCCAGGATCGCGTCCGGGGTGTCGTACTGCAGGATCTTCGACTGGTTGCCCAGGACCGCGATCTTGTCGCCGAGCTTCACGGCCTCGTCGAAGTCGTGCGTCACGAACACGATCGTCTTGCCCAGCTCGGCCTGCAGCCGCAGCAGCTCGTCCTGCAGGTTGCCGCGGGTGATCGGGTCGACCGCGCCGAACGGCTCGTCCATCAGCAGCACCGGCGGGTCGGCGGCGAGCGCGCGGGCCACGCCGACGCGTTGCTGCTGGCCGCCGGAGAGCTGGCGGGGGAAGCGGTCGTGGAACTGCGCGGGATCGAGCCCGACGAGGTCGAGCATCTCGTCGACGCGGTCGGCGATCTTCTTCTTGTCCCAGCCGAGCAGGCCCGGCACGACCGCGATGTTCTGCGCGACGGTGAAGTGCGGGAAGAGGCCGGCCTGCTGGATCGCGTAGCCGACCTTGCGGCGCAGCCGGTCCGGGTTGAGCCTCAGCGCGTCCTCGCCGCCGATGGTGATCCGGCCCGAGGTGGGCTCGATCAGCCGGTTGATCATGCGCATCGTGGTCGTCTTGCCGCAGCCGGACGGTCCGACCAGGATCACGATCTGGCCGGCCGGGATCGTCATCGTGACGTCCTTGACCGCCGGTTCCCGCGATCCGGGGTAGCGCTTGGTGACGTTCTCCAGCTGGATCTCGACGCCGGACACCGCACCGGAGTCCGTCTTGCCGGGAGATTCGATGGTTTCAGACACGGACACCCCTGGGAACGGTGAAGCGGGCGATCAGGACGTAGATGCCGTCGAGGATCAGCGCGAGGATGACCACGCCGATCGTGCCGGTGAGGGCCTGGTTCATGGAGTTCGTGCTGCCGGCGTTGGTCAGCCCGGCGAACACCTCGGACCCCAGGCCGGGCCCCTTGGCGTAGGCGGCGATGACCGCGATGCCCATCAGCATCTGGGTCGCCACCCGCATCCCGGTGAGGATCGCGGGCCAGGCCAGGCGCAGCTCGACGCGGGTGAGCACGCCGAACCGGCTCATCCCGATGCCCTTGGCGGCATCGGTCACCGCGGGATCCACACCGGCCAGCCCGACGATGGTGTTGCGCACGATCGGCAGCAGCGCGTACAGCACGAGCGGGATGACGCTGGGCGCGACACCGAGGCCGACGACCGGGATCAGCAGCCCGATCAGCGCGAACGAGGGGATGGTCAGGACGGTGCTGGCCAGCGCGGTGGCCAGGGCCGATCCGATGGGGCTGCGGTAGACGGCGATTCCGATCAGCACACCGATGACGGCGGCGACGATGGTGCACTGCACCACGGCACTCACGTGGAGCCAGGCCTGCAGCCCGAGCCTGCTCCAGCGGTCGGCCACGTACTCGAACAGGTTCATCCCCTGCGGCCCGCCTCCTCCCGATCCGGTCACTCGTCCGGCCTACAACCCGTACACCGTTACCGAAAAACGTGAAAGTCTCAACCACCGACACCGCTTGACAAGTCGATCAAAACACGATCCGGCTGTTCACACCGCGTTCACCACACGGGACACCGTCGCCAAGATCACCGGTGTTCTCCTACCCTGTTCCGGTGAGGACGCGACAGGATCGGCACGCTGCGTTACGCGGCGTGCGCGGGATCCTGCTCGCCGTCACCTCCGGCGGCCTGGCGATCAGCGCGCACGCGCTGGCCCACGGCGGCCTCCCGGACACCGCGCTGACGCTGCTGCTCGTGGCGCTCGTCGGGTGGACCGGGACCGCGCTCGCCGACCGGACCCGCGGACCGCTCGGCGTGCTCGCCGTGCTCGGGTCCGCGCAACTGCTGATGCACGTCGTGCTCGACGAGCTGATGCCGCACCCCGGCTCGATGCCCGCCGCGATGCTCGCCGCGCACGCGGGCGCGACCGTGGTGACCGCGCTGCTGCTGGCCCACGCCGAAGCGCTGCTGCAGGTCGCCGCGACGCGCCTGGCCCTTCTCCTGCCGGTCCTCTTCGGACCGGCCCCCGCACCCCCTCCGCCGCACGCCGCGCCCGCTCCGGCGCCGGGCGTGCCGCAGGTGTCGGTGCTGCTGACGCGCATCAACGCCAGGCGCGGCCCGCCGGTGCGCGGGACGCAAGCAGCCCTTCACCTCAGCGAAATCCGCTGACCACCACTTACCCAGGAGCATTTCCCACCATGAACCCTGCGTTCATCCGTCGTGGCGCGGTACTGGCGGGCACGGTCGGCGTCGCCGGCCTGCTCGGCGCCGGCATCGCCTCCGCCCACGTCACCGCCGACGTCCTCGGCTCGCAGCCGCAGCAGGGCGGCTACGGGGCGATCACCGTTCGCGTGCCGAACGAGGAAGAGGACGCCGCCACCGTCAAACTGGAGATCGACTTCAAGCCGGAGTACGCGATCAGCTCCGTGCGCTACCAGCCGATCCCGGGCTGGACGGCGGAGGTCACCAAGACCCCGCTGCCCACGCCGGTCAAGAACGGCAAGAACCTGGACGTCACCGAGGCGGTCACCAAGGTTGTCTTCACCGCCCAGCCGGGCGCGAAGATCGGCCCGGGCGAGACCCAGTACCAGGACTTCAACATCACCGCAGGCTCCCTGCCCGCGGTCGACGAACTGGTGCTGCCCGCGATCCAGACCTACGACAACGGCGAGACCGTGAGCTGGGACCAGGTCGCGGCCGACGGCGCGGCCGAGCCGGACCACCCGGCCCCGACGGTCGAACTGGCCGCGGCGTCGGCCGATGGTCATTCGCACGACGCGACGACCACCTCCGCCACGACCGCGTCCGGCGACTCCACCGACGACACCGCCCGGTGGCTCGGCGGCGCCGGCCTGGTCGTCGGCGCGCTCGGCCTCGGCGCCGGCGCCGGTGCGGTCCTGCGCGGGCGGAAGGCGGCGAAGTGATGCGCCGCCTGCTCGTCACGGTCACCGCGGCGCTGGTGGCGATGGTCGTCACGGCGACCCCGGCACTGGCGCACAACGTGCTCGTCTCCTCCGACCCGGCCAAGGACGCCTCGCTCGAGACCGGTCCGTCGAAGGTCACGCTGACCTTCGACGCGCCGGTGCAGGGTGGCGACGTCAACCAGGTCTCGGTCGTCGGTCCGGGCAACACCCAGTGGGCCGAGGGCGACGTGGAGATCAGCAGCAACGTCGTGTCGGTCGCGGTCCGGCCGCTCGGCCCGGCCGGTCAGTACACCGTCGGCTTCCGGATCCTGTCCGCCGACGGGCACCCGGTGACCGGTGAGATCCCGTTCACCCTCACCAAGACCGGCACCGGCACCCCGGCGTCGGCCAGTGCCGCGACCGGTGCCGACACGGCCCAGCCCGCCGCGTCCGCCGGCGGCGGTGTCCCGGTGTGGGTGTGGATCCTCGGCGCGGTGGTCCTGCTGGCCATCGGGCTGACGCTGGCTCTCCGGATGGGCAGGGACAAGGCGTGACCCCGCGACACCGACGCACGAGCATCGCGGGGCCGGCCGCGGTCCACGGAGCGCAGTGGGGAGGCGTCGCGGCATGACCACGGCGGCCGGGGCCACCTCACAGGTCCGTTACCAGGCGATCGTCGCCCTCGTCACCGCCGCACTGGCCGGTGCGCTGATCGGCGTCGCCCTGACCACGACCGCCCGGGTACCGGGTGTGGCGGAGGTCAGCGAGGTGGTCTCGGTCGCCATCCCGATCGTCCGGGTGCTGCTCGACCTGTCCGCCGTGACGACGATCGGGATCGCGCTGCTGTCCGTGCTGGCCGGCTACGACCGGCCCAAACTGACCGAGCCGATCATGCGGCGCGCCCGGCCGATCGCGCTGGCCGCGTCCCTGGTCTGGACGATGACGGCGCTGGTCACGCTCGTCCTGCAGACGGCCGAGTACCGGCCGCGGGCGACCACCGTCAGCTTCGCCGACATCTGGGACTACGTCGTGCACATCGGCGCGGGCAAGGCGCTGCTCGTCACCGCCGCGCTCGCGCTGGTCCAGGTCGGGCTGGGGGTGCTGACCCTGCGGCACGGCGAGAAGGTGCCGGCCGAGGTGCGCGTCGGGCTCGGCCTGTTCGCCCTGCTCCCGCTGCCGGTCACCGGGCACGCGGCGAACTGGGACTACCACGACTACACGATGATCTCGATGGAGCTGCACGTCATGGGCGCGGTCGCGTGGACCGGCGGTCTCGGCGCGATGGTCGTGCTGCTCACCGGCAACCGGACGCTGCTCGCGCACGCCCTGCCGCGGTTCTCCAAGCTGGCCACCCTGTGCCTGGCGCTGACCGTCGCGACCGGGCTGTTCAACGCGGTCGTGGAACTGCTGCTCAACCCGACGATCGACCTGGTCAGCGCCCTGTTCACCACGCCGTACGGCCAGCTCGTGGTGCTCAAGGTGCTGTGCGCCGCCGGCATCGGGGTGCTCGGCGGGATGGTCCGCTGGAAGCTGATGCCGCGGATCGTCCGGCACGAGTGGACCGCCCTGGCGACCTGGGCGACGTTCGAGCTGACCGTCATGGGGCTGGCCTTCGGCTTCGCCGTCGTCCTCACCCGGGCGCCGGTCAGTTAACCGTCAGTAGCTGCAACTTGCACGCGTGGGCGAAGGATTAATCCGGCCGGGGTGACTAGCGGAACCGAATTTCCTACGGTCCGCATGCGCGACCACGCATACGACGAGCGGTCTCCTGCGGTCGGTAAATGTCCGGCGTGCTCCCACTATGTGGGCTACCGGTAGCGGGCCCAGCCGGTGTCCACGCGGCCAGACCGGAGGTCGCCCAGCCGACGCCGGAGCTCGCCGCGCACGTGCGGGTGGCTGCGCAGGATCGGCAGGACGCTGGTGACGAGCTTGAGCTCGCGGGCGGCCCGCAGGACCGCGAACCCCTCCCAGCGGGTCACGTCGAAGCCGTAGACGTCGGCGAGCATGCGGTACCGCCCGGCCGGGTCCCCGAACCGCTCCCGGCCCACCGCCAGGGGCGTGAGGTCCCACTCCGGCGGGCCGACGCACGCGGAGTCGAAGTCGCACAGCACCGGACCGTCCGGGCCGACGATCACGTTGCCGGGGTGAGCGTCGCCGTGGATCAGGCACCGCTCCAGCGGGAAGTCCAGCGCGTCGAGCGCGGCCTCGACCTCGGCGCAGCGCCGCAGCAGGAACCGCCGGTCGTCCGGGTCGAGCTCCTCGGCGTCGGCCACCCGGGCCCGGACGTCCGCGAGGGGCGCCCACTCGCCGACACCCTCCGGTGCGGGCAGGGCGTGCACCCGGCGCAGGAGTTTGCCCAGGTCGGCGGCGGTCGCGCGGCGCTCGCCCGCGGGCACCCGCACCCAGGCGGTGACGACGTGCGCGCCGACGTGGATCGGCTGGCCGACCCCGGGCAGCAGGCGGATCGCGGGCACGTCGTGGGCCTCGAAGTGCCGGGCGACCTCGACGACCTTCGACACGCGGTGCCGCAGCGCCCGCGACCCGACGATCCGCATCACCACCGGCGCGCCGGCCAGCTCGTAGACGGCGTTGTTGGTGAACCGCAGCAGCTTCGCGCCGCGGTGGTCCAGACCGAGCAGGGCGCAGGCCTCGGCCAGCGCGGCGGCCAGCTTCTCCTTCGTGAACCGGCCGTCCAGTTCGCCGTCCGCAACCGCGTGCATGGTCCTAGGCGGCGAAGAACGAGCTGATGCGCTCGTCGAGGTCGCGGGCGTCCGGGTTGTTGCGCCGCTTGGCGGCTTCCTCCTTCATCGGCACCATCCGGTCCTTGACCCGGGCGGACTTGATGCCGTCCGCGGACTCCAGCGCCAGCCTGCCGATGCGCGCGCCGTGGTCGATGTCACCCTCGATGAGGTGGTTGGTGGCCAGCGCGGCCTGGTTGAACACCTTGCTGCGCTGCATGTCCTCGCCGTAGGCATCGATGGCCCTGGTCAGCGCCGGGATCGCGTACTGCGTGTGCTTCGTGTCGACGCCGCGCGCCAGTACCGTGTGGACGGTGCCGATCATCGCGTAGACGTCGGTCTCGTTGAAGAACTTGACCCAGTCCTCGGCCTCGGCCACGTTGGCGCGGGCGAACTCGTCCTTGGCCAGGCCGAGCAGCTTGAGCGACTGGTCCTCGTTGCCCATCATCGCGTAGGCCCACGCCTGGTTCGCCGCCAGCACGGAGATCGCCAGCTCGGAACCGGATTCCTGCGCCGCGATCTGTCCCAGCTGGAACAGCTTGAGCGCGTCGTTGGGCGCTTCCTGGTGCAGGTAGACGCGGCCCATCCGGTACAGGATGTTGGCCACCAGGTGGTCGTTGTTGCCCTGCTTGGCCAGCTCCAGCGCGTTGGCGAAGTGCCCGCGCGCGGAGTCCATCAGTCCACTGTCGAACGACGTCCAGCCGGCCAGGCTGTGCAGGTCCGCGAGCGCCACGAACAGGCGCGAGCGGACCGGGGTGGCCGCGGAGGAGTCGAGCATCTGCTGTCCCCAGGACAGCTGCGCCACCACGGCGTCCCGGCAGAACCCGCCGCCGTACTGGTAGTCGAGCGCGCGCAGCGCTCTGGTCGCAGCCTCGACCTGGCGCACGTCGGTCATGCCGATGTGGCCGGGTGCCGGCGTCCTCGCGGGGCTCGCCGCCCACGCCCTGGGCGAGGAACCCAGGATCGCCGCCCCCATCGTGACCTGGGCGGCGTGCGCGAGGAAGTTCCGCCGCTTCACGGACTCGTCCTCCTCAGCCTGCTGCTCGTCGGCCGCGCCGACGACCTGAATCTCGGTGGCCTCGTCGTAGGCGAGGCCCATGTATCCACGGGGGACACCCAAGCCGTCGGCGATCCGGGCGAGCACGTCGTAGGCCATGACCTGGCGGCCCTTGAGGATCTCCGAGACCTCCGACTGGGACTGACCGGTGAGCGCGGCTATCTGGCGCTGGGAGATGCCCTCCTTGCGCAGGTTCCGGTACACCGCACTGATGTCCCGGGAGGCCAGGGCCTCCCGCATCTCCCGCTTCTCCCAGGCATCCGAACTGATCGGGTGTCCCTGGCGGGCATCAGCGTTGTCACCGGCGTCCATTGCGCCCCCTCACCGTCCTGTCGGGCGTCGATTCGCAGCGTAGGCATACCCATTGAACCCTGGGAAACGTCGTTGCGGCAGTCCTGATCGGTCGGGGTGAACTCCGGCGACCGTTCACCGGCTCGCCCGCACCGGTCGCCGCTGTGGGGCCCGTTCGTCTTCTCTTCGGCTGCGGTTCATCGCAATCTAGTTCTCGAGTTCGGTGTGACCGAGCGGATACGCCCCGCGATCACGCAGAGCTACGACGAACACGGACAGCGAGCCCGACCGACAGAGCGGAGAAGACGCGGTGGAGTTCATGAACTCGATCTCGGCACCACGCGCCCAGGTCCACCGGCGTTCCTTCGCCCCGGCCGGTGCGCCGGTCACGAGCCGGCCGGCGATGCCCGCCCCGGACCCGCGTGCCGCGCAGCTGCGCCGCTACGAGGGCGGCCAGCTGGTGTGGCGGGTGCAGTGCGGCGACATGATCAACCGCGACCGCTGCGTCACCGTGCTCGTCCAGGACAACCAGGTGGTCCTCGTCGGACCTCCGGGGGAAACGGCCCGCCTGACCGCGGGCCAGCTCGGCCAGCTCCAGGCGGCCTTGAACGAAGCCGCCAAACTGGCGGAAAGGTGACGGTGAGATTTCCATGGATCAGATCCTTGGGCAGGTCCTCCGCAACGCGGTGTGGGAACGCCTCGACATGCTCGCCGATCTCGCCACCAGGGCGGACGCGCAGTCCCTGGTCTCGGTGGCCCGGTCCGAACTGCCGCGGCTGACCGAGGGCTGGCGCGCGATGCTGACCGCCCACGAGCCCGACGAGCGTGGCGACTGCCCGACGTGCTCCACCCGCTGGCACCGCTGCAAGGCGCCGTGCTCGGTGTGGCAGGTCGCGCACGAGCACCTCGTCGCCGGTGGCCTCGCCCCGCAGAAGGACCTGCGGCGGCCGTGGCGGCGGAAGCCGAGCCTGCCTGCCCAATCACGGGGTGCCGCGCCGGGCGAGTCGACGGGGCGGCACGCGCTGATCCCGCAGGTCGCGAACCACTGACCGTTCGCCGATTAATCCGAAAAACTCGGCCGCAACCCCTGGCGCGAACCCCCGTGCGCCGCTATCTTGTTGATCATGGTCAGGCCGCGAAGTTGCAGATCGCAGCTTGACCACCCCGCCCCCGTGGCCCCGAAACTCCGCGGACCGGTGCCGTTGCACTCCCCTCCCCCGACCGGCACCGGCCCGCGGGCCCAAAGGTAAGGAGCCGGGGGCTCCTCCGGCTTCCCGGAGGAGCCCTCGGTCATGTCAGCGGACCGAGCGCACCCCGAGGATGAGCGCGCCGGCGGCGAGGGTGGCCACGGCCGACGCGGCGAAGAGCCCCGGGTACCCGCCCAGCTCCGCGAGGATGACGGTCGCCGCGAGCGGCGCGATCACCTGCGGCAGCGCGTTCGCGATGTTGATGACGCCGAGGTCCTTGGCGCGGTCCTGCGCGGCGGGCAGCACCTCGGTGAGGATGGCCAGCGCGACCGCCCAGTACGCGCCGAACCCGATGCCGAGCAGCGGGGACGCCGCCAGCGCCGCGGGCCAGGTCTGCCACAGCACCAGCACGACCGCCGCCGCGGCCATCACCACCGACGCGGCCAGCACGTACGGCTTGCGCCGGCCGGTCCGGTCGGACAGCGGCCCGACCACCAGACCGCCGATCACCAGCGCGACGCCGTACAGGCCCATCATGATCAGCAGGCCGGTGTCCGGGTCCGGGTGGTGCACCGAGTCCTTGAGGAAGAACAGCAGGAAGAACGTCCCGAGCGCGTTGCCCAGGTTGATCAGGAAGTGACAGCCCCAGGCCCACGCGAAGTCCGGGTGCCGCCGCGGCGAAACCCACAGCTCGCGCAGCACCGCCCGCCAGCCGGCGGCGGGCCGCCAGTCGCGCGGCAGCGGGATGTCCCTGGTCCGCAGCACGAACGCGATCGCCCCGGCCACCACGACCACCGCGCACGCCAGGTACCCGCCGGGCAGGCTGGTGACCAGGACCGTCACCAGCACCGCGCCGAGCACGGTGCCCAGCATCTGGCTGATCCCGACCAGGCCGCCGATCCGCGCCCGCTGGCCGACCGGCACCCGGTCCGGGACCGCCGAGGTGAGCGTGGCGAGCATGCCGCCGAGCCCGGCCTGCACGAGGCACCAGCCGACGACCATCACCACCACGTTCGGCGCGATCGCCAGCACCACCAGGCCGAGCGCGCCGGTGAGCGCGCCCGCGAGCGTCCACGGGTGCCGTCGGCCGAAGCGCGACCGCGTGCGGTCCGAGGCGAGTCCGACCAGTGGGTTCGTCAGCAGCGCGACCACCGCGCCGACCCCGGTGACGATGCCGAACACCAGCTCCTTGTGCGCGGTGTCCAGGTGTTCGGCCTGTTCGGGCAGCAGCACCTGGATCGGGGCGTAGATGCCCAGCCACAGCCCGATGTTGGCGCCGAAGAGCAGGCCGATCCACCCTGGCCGGACGGGGACGGTCGGTTCCGCGAGCGCGTCGGGCGTGCGTGTTCCGGTCATGTGCGCACCAGCTTCCGGTACCAGGCGAACGAGTCCTTCGGGGTCCGGCGCAGGGTTTCGTAGTCGACGTGCACGAGACCGAACCGCGGCGCGTATCCCCGGGACCATTCGAAATTGTCCAGCAGCGACCAGACGAAATACCCGCGGACTTCAACTCCCGCCGTTATCGCGGAGTGGACGGACCGCAGGTGTGCCTCCAGGAAGTCGATCCGCTGCTGGTCGTGAATTCCGTCGAAGCTCGCCCCGTTCTCGGTGATGTGGATCGGCGGCAGCTGCTCGCGGTAGCGGTCGCGCAGGCGGACGAGCAGCTCGTGCAGCGCGGCGGGCACGATCGGCGAGCCGTTGGTGGTGCGCGGGAAACCCTCGATCGGGCGAAGTTCGAACGGCAGCGGGTTCCCTTCGCCCGGTGCCGCCGCCCCCTGCGGCTCGTAGTAGTTGACGCCGTAGAAATCCAGTGGTTGCGCGATGATCGGCAGGTCATCGGCGTGTCCGGCGGGCAGCAGCGGCGCGATTTCCGCGGGATAACTCCCGAGTAGCACCGGGTCGGAAAAGGTCCGGTTCAACAATGCGTCCAGCCAGCGGGCGGCGGCGAGATCCGCTTCCGCGTTTGAAGTGGGCCAAACTGGACAATGATGGTTGGCGGTGCCGATGTTCGTCGCACCCGCGGCCCGCAGAGCCTGGACCGCGAGGCCGTGGGCGAGGTGTTGGTGATGTGCGGTGGGGAGTGCGTCCAGCAGGAGGGTCCGGCCGGGTGCGTACTCGCCGATCGCGTATCCGTAGACCGTCGTCACCATCGGCTCGTTGAGGGGAATCCACATCCGCACGCGATCAGCGAAGTGCTCGCCGAGGACCGCCGCGTACTCGGCGAACCGGTACGCCGTGTCCCGGGACAGCCAGCCGCCGGCGTCCTCGAGCGGCTGCGGCGTGTCCCAGTGGTAGACCGTGGCCACCGGCGCGATCTCCGCCTCGCACAGCGCGTCCAGCAGCCGGTCGTAGAACGCCAGGCCCCGCGGGTTCGGCGGCCCGGACCCCGCCGGGTGGATCCGCGGCCAGGCGAAGGAGAAGCGGTAGGCACCCACACCGAGCTCGGTCAGCAACGCGACGTCCTCCGGCCAGCGGTGGTAGTGGTCGCACGCGACGTCGGCGCGGCCCGGCGCGAACGTGTCCCAGGTGGACGGTCCGCGACCGTCCTCCCTGGTGGCGCCCTCGATCTGGAAGGCCGAGGTGGACACGCCCCACAGGAAGCCGGGCGGGAAGGTGAGGTTCTCCACGGGGCGCCGTCCCTTCGTCCGGGCCAATATGAAAATTTCTCAAATGCTAGCCGTTCCCTCGACCGGGGGGAAGCGGTCCGGCGCGCTAAAGTCCCTGTTCAGAGCACCAGAAGGAGCACAACGTGTCGGAGACCCAGGCGACGACGACTCCGCTTCGCCGGCAGCCCGTACAACAGCGCAGCGCGAAGCGAGTCGAGCAGATGCTGGACGCGAGCGCGGAGCTGATCGACGAGGTCGGCTACGACGCGTTGACCACCACGCTGATCGCGAAGCGCGCCGGGGTCGCCGTCGGATCGCTGTACCAGTTCTTCCCCGACAAGCGGGCGGTCGTGCGGGCGCTCACGCAGCGCAACCTGGACCGGTTCGTGCAGGCGGTGAGCGAGCGGCTGAGCCGCGAGGACCCGGGGCACTGGTGGGCCGTGGTCGATTCGGTGCTGGACATCTACCTGGAGATGCACCGGACCGTGCCGGGCTTCTCGAAGGTCCACTTCGGTGACGTCGTGGACCGGCAGCTGCTCGACGACAGCCGGGACAACAACCGGGTCATCGCGGACTCGCTGGCCGACCTCGTGGGCAAGTACATCGACCTGAACACGCCCCGCCTGTCGCTGGCGATGACGGTCGCGATCGAGGCCGCGGACGGGCTGCTGAAGCTCGCCTTTCACCGCGACCCGCAGGGAGACGCGGAGATCGTGGGCGAGACCAAGCACCTCATCAAGGGGTACCTGGCCTCGCGCCTCGGGGAGTAGCGACGGTGTCCGTGCGGGTCGGGGACCCTCAGACGGCCTGGAAGTAGTGGCCCGCGTCGAGGTCGGCGAGCAGGCCGGGCTGCTCCGGCTTCCAGTCCAGCAGCTGCTGGGTGCGCGCGCTGGACGTCGGGTTGTCCATCGCGGCGAAGCGGGCCAGGAAGCCGAAGTGGGCCTCCGCCCGGTCGTCCGGGATGCGTTCCACGGGCAGGCCCAGGTGGCGGCCGATGGTCTCGGCGATCTCACGGAGCGGCACGCCCTCGTCGCCCACGGCGTGCAGCCGGGAGCCCGCCGGGGCCTTCTCCAGGGCCAGGCGGTAGAGGCGCGCGGCGTCGAGCGTGTGGACCGCGGGCCAGCGGTTGGCACCGTCGCCGGGGTAGCCGGACCGGCCCGCCGTCCGCGCGGCCGCGATCAGGATCGGGACGAAGCCGTGCTTGTCCAGTGAGCTGTGCACGCTCGGCGGGAGCCGCACGACCGACGACCGGATGCCGCGGTCGGCGAACCCGACGACCGCGTTCTCCGAGTCGATCCGGTAGCCGCCGGGCAGCACGTCGTCCTCGGTGGCGGTGCGGGCCAGGCCGGGCGCGGCGAGCATCGCCGTGCCCGAGGTGATCACCAAGGGCTTGCCGGTGCCGGCCAGCGCGTCCCCGAACGCCTGGACGGCGGCCAGATCGGCGTCGCCCGCGGACGCGAAGTCCCCGCTGATCATGGCTTCGTGGTCGAAGGCGAGGTGGATGACGCCGTCCGCCTCGGCCGCGGCCTGCCGCAGGACGTCCAGGTCCCGCAGGTCGCCACGGCGCACCTCGACGCCGGCGGCGGCCAGCGCGGCGGCCGACGCGTCGGACCGCGCCAGCCCGACGACCTCGTGCCCGGCCGAGAGCAGTTCGGGAACCAGAGCCGAACCCACGTGGCCGCTCGCTCCGGTGACGAAAACACGCATGAGAAGTTCCTCCTGAACCCAATGATGTCACTTGGTGACATCACGACAGTAGCACTGTATGACACTCGGTGTCATCACCTAGACTGGAGGCATGGGCCGATGGGAGCCGAACCCGCGGGAGCGGCTGATGCGGGCCGCGCTCGACCTGTTCGTCGAGCACGGCTACGACAGCACGACGGTCGCGGAGATCGCCGAGCGGGCGGGGCTGACGAAGCGGACCTTCTTCCGCCACTTCGCCGACAAGCGTGAAGTGCTGTTCTCCGGCCAGGAGCTGCTGAGCCGGCTCCTCACCGACGCGATCATCGGCGCTCCCGGCTCCGCCTCACCGCTGGACGCGATCGGCGCCGCGCTGGAGGCCCTGTCGGTGGCCTTCGGGCCGGAACGGCGGGAGTGGGTGCGGCAGCGCCAGTCCGTCGTCGAAGCGCACACCGACCTGCGCGAGCGCGAGTTGCTCAAGAGCACGACACTCACCGCGGCCATGGCGGACGCGCTGCGGAACCGCGGCGTCGAGGACCTCGTCGCGAACCTCGCCGCCGAGATCGGCAGCGTGGCCTGGCGGACCGCCTTCGCGCGCTGGGTCGATCCGGCGAACGAGCAGGGCTTCGCGGAGCTGGCCCGGCAGACGCTCGACGAGCTGCGGAAGGCGACGGAAGCGCTCAACTGAGCCGAGTTGTCCACAGGGTTGTGGACATGTGGACAAGTCAGCCGAAGTTCTGGTGTTCGCCCCGGTAGGTCGGCACGGTGCGCTCGACCCGGCCGTCCACCACGACGTGGTACTCGTCGAACCGTTCGGCGAGTTCGCCGGCCTTGGCGTGGCGCATCCACACCCGGTCGCCGACCCGGAGGTCGCGTGCCGCCTTCCCGGTCACCGGGGTTTGCACCTCGCCCGCGCCCTCGAACGGCAGCAGCTCCAAGCCCTCCGGCAGGAACGGGGACGGCAGGCGCGTGCCCGACGCCGGCCCGGATGCCACGAAGCCGCCCGAGAAGAGCGTGGCGATGTTCCGCGTCGGCTTGTGGACAACCGGCAGCGCGAACAGGACCGCCGGCTGCGGACGGAACCGCGTGTACCCGTCGAACAGCGTCGAGCCGATCAGCCCGGACCCCGCCGCGACCTCGGTGACCACCTGCTCGGCGCGGGTCAGCTCGATGCTGCCGCTGCCGCCGCCGTTGACGAACTCCAGGTCGGCTACCTCGCGCACGGCGACAACGGCATCCGCCCGGCGCCGGGACAGCTCGGCCGACGACCGGCGCTGCATCCAGCGCACGGCGATGTCGTTCAGGCGGCTGCCGGTGGCGTCGCCGAGGCCGGCGACCTGTCCCTCGTAGGCCATCACCCCGGCCAGCCGGAACCCGGGCCGCGCCACGATCCGGCGGGCCAGCGCCGCCGCCTGTCGCGCGGTGAAGACCGGCGACCGGCGGGTCCCGACGTGCAGGAACGGCAGCGGCCGCCAGGACGCGTCGAGCTCCAGGCACACCCGGATCTCCGGGTGGTCGTGCCCGAGCGCCGCGTCCACGAGGTCCAGGTGCGCAGTCGAGTCGACCATGATCGTGATCGCGGACCGCGCCTTCTCGTCGGCCGCGAGCGCGCGCAGGGCACCGAAATCAGCCGTGGGGTAGGCGACCAGGATGTCGTCGCTCGTGCCGAGGCCGGTGTGCCACAGGGCCTCGGCCAGCGAGTAGCACATCAGGCCCGCGAAGCCGGGCGTCGCGAGCGCCCGCTCGATCAGCCAGCGGCAGCGAACCGACTTGCTGACCAGGCGGATCGGCGTCCCGGCCGCACGACGGACGAGGTCGGCGGCGTTGGCGTCGAACGCGGCCAGGTCGACCACGGCGAGCGGCGGATCGAGATCCTTCGTCGCCGAGTCGTACGCGGTCGCGGTCGTCGTCATGCTAGGACGGTACGTCAGAACCCCTTGAAACGCGAATACCTTTCACTTACCGTTTCGTCATTGGAACCGAACGGGTGAGCACGACATGAGCCGGTGGCAGAACTGGTCGGGTACCGCGAGCGCCGACCCGCAGCGGATCCACACCCCGCGGAGCGCGGCCGAGATCGCCGAGGTCGTCACCGCGGTCGCGGTCGACGGGCGCCGCGTCCGCGCCTGGGGCAGCGGGCACTCGTTCACGCCGATCGCGGTCGCCGACACCGATGCGATCGACCTGACCGGGTGGACCGGGATCGCCGCCGTGGACGCCGCGAACCACCGCGTCACCGTCCGGTCCGGCACCACGATCCGGCAGCTCAACGCCGAACTCGACGGGCTCGGCCTGGCGCTGACGAACCTCGGCGACATCGACGCGCAGACCATCGCGGGCGCGGTGTCCACCGGCACGCACGGAACCGGCGCACGGCTCGGCGGGCTGGCCACCCAGATCGTCCAGCTGGAACTGGTGCTGGCGGACGGCTCGGTCGTGACGTGCTCGGCCGACCGGCAGCCGGACCTGTTCGCCGCCGCCCGCGTCGGGCTGGGCGCGCTGGGCGTGATCACGAACGTCACCCTGCAGTGCGAGCCGGCGTTCGCGCTCGCCGCGCAGGAACGGCCGGAGCCGCTCGAGCAGGTGCTGGAGGGCTTCGACACCTTCGCCGCCGAGAACGACCACTTCGAGTTCTACTGGTTCCCGTACGGCAAGAACGCGCTGGTCAAGCGCAACAACCGGCTGCCGGCCGGTGAGGTGAAGCGGCCGTTGAGCCGGGCTCGCGAGTTCCTCGACTACGAGATCGTGGAGAACGTCGCGTTCGGCACGCTGTGCCGGATCGGCCGCGCGGTGCCGCGACTGGTCCGGCCGCTCGGCCGGTTCGCGTCGTCGGTGCTGTCCGCCCGTGAGTACTCGGACACCTCGCACCGGGTGTTCGTGACGCACCGCGGGGTGCGGTTCGTGGAGTCGGAGTACGCGGTTCCCCGTGAATCAGTGCACGAGGTGCTGGGCGAGCTGCGGGCGCTGGTGCCGCGGCTGGAGAACCCGGTCGCGTTCCCGGTCGAGGTCCGGGTGGCGGCCGCGGACGACATCTGGCTGTCCACCGCACACGGCCGCGACTCCGCCTACATCGCGATCCACCAGTTCGTCGGCATGCCCTACCGCGAGTACTTCGCCGGGTTCGAGTCGATCGTCGCCGCCGTCGGCGGCCGCCCGCACTGGGGCAAGATGCACACGCTGGACGCGTCCGCGCTGCGCGAGCGGTACCCGCACTTCGACGACTTCGTGAAGATGGCCCAGCGCTGCGACCCGGCGGGCGTGTTCCGCAACCCCTACCTCGACCGCGTGCTGGGCCCGCTCGCCTGAGCGATCCACAGTGGACCGTCTACAAGCGAGTGATCGCCTCGTCGACCGGGGTGTTGCCGGTGACCAGTTCGAGGGTGCGGCGGAACGAGCGCGGCTCCTCGACGAGCGCGATCAGCACCGCGGCGACGTCCTCGCGCGGGATCTCGCCGTAGTCGACGCGATCGGCCAGGTGCACCTCGCCGACGGCGGGCTCGTCGGTCAGGCGGCCGGGGCGCACGATGGTCCAGTCCAGGTCGCGCGCCCGCAGGTCGTCCTCGGCGGCCTTCTTCGCGCGCAGGTACGCGGCGAACACCTCGTCGGTGCCCGGGCGGGCCGGGCGGTCGACGCCCATCGAACCGATCTGGATGTGCCGCCGGACACCGGCGCGCTCGGCGGCGTCGGCGAACAGGCGCGCCGCGCCGAGGTCGACCGTTTCCTTGCGCGCCGCACCGCTACCCGGGCCCGCACCGGCCGCGAACACCGCGGCGTCGGCGCCCTTGAGCACTTCGGCGACCTCGTCGACCGCGGCGGACTCCAGGTCGAGCACGACCGGCTCGGCGCTGAGGTCGCGCAGGTCGGCGGCCTGCTCGACGTTGCGGATGATGCCGACCGCCTCGTCACCGGTGCCGGCCAGCAGCCGCTCCAGGTGACGGGCGATCTTGCCGTGTCCTCCCGCGATCACAACTCGCATGGGACCGACTCTAGGCGCGGGTCAGGCGACGGGCAGGTCGTAGGAGGCGAGGAGCTGCTCGTAGACCATCTCGTTGACCCAGCGGGACACCGCGTCCTCGGACAGCAGGAGACGCTCGCGGCGGACGTCGACGTCGAGGTCGACCCGCGCGTTCTCGTCGGCGGTCACCACGGCCACCCCGTAGGAACGGGCGCGCGGCAGGCAGTTGTCCAGGTAGTCGCGGCTGAGCACGGCCGAGGTCGGCAGCACCATCGCGGCGTCGCCGTAGCGGCTGAACGGCACCGCGGAGGCCATGCCGGTGCGCCAGTGGCGGGCGACGGCGAGGACGCCGACGATCTCCGCGGCCGGCGCCGGGGCAGTCCGGGCGAACTCGGGCCACGTCCAGGTGGCGACGGTCGCGCGGTCGGTCACCGGACCCACGCCCATCGCGATCCGCTCGGCGTGGGTGTCGGTGCGCAGCTTGGCCACGACGCACACGCGGCGGCCGAGCATCGTCACCTCGGGGAGGACGACCCCGCGCCAGCCCAGCTGCGCGGCGGCGTCCTGGGCCAGCTGGCTGACGCTGGCCGGCAGTTCGATGGGCGGCACCACCCGGGTCGGAAACGATCGTCCGCCGGCCACCACCGAGTTTCCGGTGTGCCCTGGTGTAACCGCCACGATCCGCCTCCTCTTACCGCTGCTTCCCTACCCGCACCTCGTGGAAAGAGGCACAGGGAAAGAGGTACCAGGGGTGGGCCGGTTGATCTGTGAACAACGGGAGCGCCTGCGATCGGCGGCGCCCAACGGTCGGTGACCGGTCGATGAGCGGTATCGGGACTTCAGCCCGACACTGCTTCCGAACGGGTGACGACCCGGTGAGCGGTGCGCACGCCCGGCTTCCGGTACCGCCGAACGGAGCAACGTCTTTCACGTTCCACTGTGGACAACGAACGGATCACGGGAGAAGTTCCCGTCCCAGCGGGGTCATCAGGTCCGCGACTTCGGAATAGGGAACCACGACCTCGTGGTAGCCGCACGCCATCGGGTAGTTCCGCGCGTCGGTGGCGAGGCCGAACACCACGCCGTCGGGGCGGAAACCGATCTGGAGTGCGGGCACGTCGAGGATCCCCCACGGCCGCAGGTCCCCCGGGCCGAGCGGGGTGCGCTCGCCGAACGGGGTGCCGCCGTCGCAGTAGCCCTCTGGCGACCGGGCGATGATCCGGGCCTCCAGCGCGCTCATCGCGTTCTGGTCCTCGGCGATGCCGTCGAAGACGTCCCCCGCGGTGATCACCTCACCGGTCGTCAGGTCGAGGTCCAGCCACAGGGTGGTGTAACCGCCGTGGTTGCCGAACTGGCTCGGTCTGCCACCCGATGAGCACGGTGTTCTGCACCGGCGGGTCCTCCGACGGATCGGTCAGCCCGGACCGGACGTAGTCGATGAAGTCGTCGAGCGGTTTCGCGAGCGCGGCGTTGATCCGCGCCTGCAGCGCCTGGTCGCGCATCCCGCTCACCGCCGCGTACTGGGCGTCGACGTGGTAGCCGGCGCCGGCTTCCGCGCGGGTCCGCAGGGCCACCTGCACCGCCGTCTGCTGCTCGGCGGGCGGCGCGGCGGCGACCGGCGGCAGCGAAGTGCCGTCGCCGATCACCGCGACCGTGCCGACCACCGCGCCGACCCCGACCGCGACGGCGACCAGCGCGGCGCCGATCTTCGCGCCCAGGCTCATGCCGGTGCCGACCGCCGCCAGCCCGCTCGCCGCACCCGGCGCGGCCGCGGTCCCGGCGCCGAGCAGGGCCAGCGGCGACAACGCCAGCAGCGCCCCGGCGCGCTGCGCCAACCGGTTCCGGCCGCGCTCCTCCCAGTCGGGCCCGTACCCGGCGACCGCGGCGGTTTCCAGTTCCGCGACGAACTCGGCCGCGGCGGGCGGGCGCCCCTCGGCGTCCTTGGCCATGCCCCGCGCGACGAGCCCGCGCAACGGCCCGGGCACCGCGTCGAGCGGTACCGGTGCGTGCTCGTGCAGGTCGCGCAGCTCGTCGGTGGTCGTGCCCTCGAACGGGCGGCGGCCGGTGACGCTCTGGAAGAACACGCAGGTCGCCGCGTACACGTCGGTCGCCGGCGTCGCCGGTGCGCCGCGCCACTGCTCGGGCGCCATGTAGGCCGGGGTGCCGACCGGGACGCCCGCGCTGCCGGCCAGCACGGCGATGCCGAAGTCGACCAGCTTGCTCTCCCGGTCCGGGCCGACGAGCACGTTCGCCGGTTTGTAGTCGCGGTGCACCACGCCCGCCCGGTGCGCGTCGGCCAGCCCGAGCAGGGAACCCTTCAGGACCGCCAGCGCGGCCTCGGGTGGCAGGACGCCGTCGTGGCCGAGCACGTCGCGCAGCGAGACCCCGCGGATGGCCTCCATCACGATCGCCGCGCCGCGCGGGCCCTCGTGGAACTCGTACAGGCGGGTGACGTGCGGGCTCCGCACGCGGCTCAGCAGCTCGGCCTCGCGGCGGAACGCCCCCAGCCGCGCCGGGTCGGTCAGGTACCGGGTGAACAGGTACTTGATCGCGACGAGCGTGCCCGACGGATCGTGTCGGGCGAGGACGACCTCGCCGAACCCGCCTTCACCCAGCAGTTGCAGTTCGGTGAAATCCGGCACCACCCAGTCACGCGTTCGCACACCACTCCGAGGTGAGCTTCGCCGCAGCGGTTCCCCTAGATTCGAGGTTAGGGTTACCCGCTGGTTACACCGGCCGTTCGCCTAGGAGGACCGATGCGCTCGCCGAAGGACTTCTTCGCGCCCCTCGCCGTGGGGGCGCCGGATCCCGTGCGCGAGATCCCCGCGCTGCCCTCGCGGATGATCCACTTCTTCGACCCGGGCAACGAGAAGATGGCGGCGAAGGTCCCGGACCTGGCGAAGAAGGTCGACGTCCTGCTCGGCAACCTCGAGGACGCCGTGCGCGCCGACCGCAAGGAGGCCGCGCGGCGGGGTCTGGTGGAGATCGCCAAGGCGAACGACTTCGGCTCGACGCAGCTGTGGACGCGCGTCAACAGCCTGGACTCACCGTGGGTGCTGGACGACCTGATCACGCTCGTCACCGAGATCGGCGACAAGCTCGACGTGATCATGGTGCCGAAGGTCGAGGGCGCGCAGGACATCCACTACGTCGACCGGCTGCTCGCCCAGCTGGAGGCGCGCGCCGGGCTGACCCGGCCGCTGCTGGTGCACGCGATCCTGGAGACGGCCAGCGGCGTGGCGAACGTCGAAGAGATCGCCGGTGCGAGCCCGCGCATGCAGGGCATCTCGCTGGGCCCGGCCGACCTCGCGGCGAGCCGTCGCATGAAGACGACCCGCGTCGGCGGCGGTCACCCCGGCTACCTGGTGCGCACGGACCCGGTCGGCGACGACCTGACCGCGGGGCGCACCACCTACCAGCAGGACCTGTGGCACTACACGGTCGCGCGGATGGTGGACGCGTGCGCGCTGCACGGGATCCTGCCGTACTACGGGCCGTTCGGGGACATCCGCGACGTCGTGGCCTGCGAGGACCAGTTCCGCAACGCGTTCCTGCTCGGCTGTGTCGGCGCGTGGTCGCTGCACCCGGCGCAGATCGACATCGCGAAGCGGGTGTTCTCGCCGGAGCCCGGCGAGGTGGCGTGGGCGCGCAAGGTGATCGCCGCGATGGGCGACGGCACCGGCGCGGTCATGATCGACGGGAAGATGCAGGACGACGCCTCGGTCAAGCAGTGCCGGGTGGTCGCGGAACTGGCCGACAAGCTGGCCGGGCGCGACCCCGAGCTGAAGCGGGCGTACGACGAGGCGACGGAGGAAGCGCTGGCATGACCGAGGTGAAGCCGCGGCGGTCCGTGCTGTACATGCCGGGCGCGAACGAGCGGGCGCTGGAGAAGGCGAAGACGCTGCCGGCGGACGCGTTGATCCTCGACCTGGAGGACGCGGTCGCCCCCGACGCGAAGGAAGCGGCGCGGGAGCGGGTGTGCACGGCGGCCGCCTCCGGTGAGTACGGACACCGCGAGGTGACGATCCGGGTCAACGGGCTGGACACCGAGTGGCACGACGCGGACCTGCGTGCGGCGGCCCAGGCCGGTCCCGCGGCGGTGGTCGTGCCGAAGGTCGACTCGGCGGCCGACGTGCACAACGTCGAGCGCGCCCTGGAACTCTCCGGGGCGCCCGAGCACACCAAGATCTGGGCGATGGTCGAAACCCCGGTGGCGATGCTGCACGCGGAAGAGATCGCCGCCGCGAGCGAGCGCCTGGCGGTGCTCGTGATGGGGACGAACGACCTGGCCAAGGAACTGCAGGCGGAATTCGTCCCGGGCCGCGCGCCGCTGCTCGGCGGTTTGTCGCTGTGCCTGCTCGCCGCCCGCGCGACGGGCAAGGTGATCCTCGACGGCGTCTACAACGACGTGAAGGACATCGACGGTTTCGAAGCGGAGTGCCGCCAGGGACGGCAGTTCGGGTTCGACGGCAAGACGCTGATCCACCCCGGACAGATCGATCCGTGCAACCGGGTGTTCGCGCCGTCGGAGGACGAGATCACCCAGGCGCGGAAGATCATCGCCGCGTTCGAGGAGGCGAAGGCCGAGGGTCGCGGCGTGGTCACCGTCGACGGAAGGATGATCGAGAACCTGCACGTCGACAACGCGCAGCGGATCCTCGCACTGGCCGAGGCCATCGCGGCGAAGGGCTGAGTCCGCCTTTCCCGCTCGCCGGACCCCGCCCGCCGCTACGACTCCTCGTGCAGCCAGTCCAGTGCCTTGCGCGCGGCGTTCGACACGGCCCGGTCCGGGTGGGCCACCACGACCGACTCCAGGACTTCCCGTGCGCTCGGGTGGCCGCAGATCGTCGCGCCGGCGAGGAACAGCAGCTGGTCCGGGCGGGGTTGCGCGGCGAAGTCCGCCAGCGCCTTTTCGCGGCCCTCGGTGCGGATGTCGGTGGCCAGGAGGTCCACCTTCGAGTAGGTGCGTTCGCGGCCCGCGACCTCGCTGCGGTCGATCAAACCGGCGTCGAACAGCCAGGCCAGTGCCGCCGGGCCGGCCGCGGAGTGGTCCCGCAGGGCCGCGATCGCCGCGACACCGTCGCCGCCCAGGCGCGCCAGCAGGCGGAACGCCAGCATCCGGTGCTCGAAATCGTCGGTGCGGCGGGCCAGCGCGGACAGCTCGGCGATCGCCCGCTCCGGTTCCCTCGCCCGCAACCACGTGCGGGCACCGTCGTCGAGGATCTGGGGGTCCAGTGGCGCCAGCCGGGCGAAGAGGACCTCCGCCGTCTCGCCCGCCAGGTCCGCGACCGTCAGCACCGGCTCGCCCTCGGCGACGCGCAGCTCGTACGCGGCCTGCACGCCCAGCGGCAGCAGCTGGACCACCTGGCGTTCCTGCTCGGGCACGTCGTCCAGGTAGTCCACGCCGGCGAAGTCCAGCAGGTCCTCGAGGTACTCCTCGCCCGCCGGGAACACCTCCACCAGCCCGTACTCGGCCAGCCGGCGTACCACGCGCAGGATCGTGCCCCCGTCCCCGCCGAGCATCTCCACCAGCATCGGGATCGTCGCCGGTTCGGTGGCCAGCTCGGTGACCATCTCCGCCGCCAGCGGGTTGCTCAGCACGGACCCCACCGCGGCCCGCCACAGCTGAACCGGGTCGGCCAGCCGCCGCGCGGCCTTCTTCACCCGCACCAGCCGACCGCGGTAGACCCGCACCACGCCCGCGCGCTTGGCCATCGTCACGAACTCGGCCGGGGCGCCGACCTCGGCCAGATCCCGCCCGTCGCCGACCCACTCGACGAACCGGCGCAGCTGCGGCACGACCGGCGTCACCTCGGCCTCCGCGGTGAGCCGCTCCGCACTGGCCAGCGGGAACACCGGCGACGGCGCGGCCACCTCGGCGTCCGGGTCGCCCTGGTAGTGCCGGTACGCGAGGTCGTGCAGCAGGTCCTGGTCGACCTCGACCTCGCCCCGCCGGACCCGGTCGATGAACGCCTGCGCGGCGACCTCGTTCAGCGGGTCGATGCCGTGCTCGGCCATCGCGACGGCCCAGAACTTGGCGAGCCCGAAGTTGGACGGTTCGCCCATCGCCGCGTCGAACCGGTCGGCGATCGCCGTCAGGTACGACCGCAGCAGCACCGGGTCCTCGCTGCGCTCGTCCAGCAGGTCGGCGTCGTCGAAGAAGTCCATCAGCGCCTCGACGGTGGACAGCACCGTCGAGGAGTGCGGGTCGAGCAGCACGACCTTGCGGGGGAACCACACGAGCAGCGCGTTGCGGAGGACGTCACGGCTCCAGCGGCCGAGCAGGCCGTCCCGTTCGAAGCGGAAGTCCAGCATGGCCCCGGCGACGACCGGATCCACGACCCGTTGCCGCATCTGCGACCAGGCGTCCAGCTCGACGAGCAGCCGCTGCCGGGCGTCGATGAACTCTTCCTCGTCCGCTCCGGTGTACACCATCCGCATGGCTCGATCGTCCCGCAGATGGCGCGTAATCACACCCCCGGAGAACGCTGCGGGTCGCGAATTCCTTCGAATGCTGCAGCCACCTGGAGCACACCGAGGTCGTCGAACCGCCGTCCGGCGACCTGCAGCCCGACCGGCTGTCCCCCACTCGTATAACCGCAGTTCAACGACACCGCGGGCTGCCCGGACATGTTGTAGGGCACGGTGAACGCGATGTGCTCGAACGGACGCGCCGGGTCGTTCGTGGGCGAGGCCCACTCGGCGGGCGGCGCGGAAACGGGGCAGGTGGGCGACAGGACGAAGTCGTACGGCTCGGTGGCGCGCAGCGCGGCGACGCTGATCGCGTCCATCTGCGCGAAGCCGCGGTAGGTCGCGACCCCGGACACCTCCGCGCCGCCCTGCGCCCAGGTGAGGATGTAGGGCAGCACGAGCGCCTGGCGTTCCGGCGGCAGCGCGCTGATGTCGCACCACGCCCGGACCCGCCAGAAGTCGTCGAGGCCGTCGAGCATTTCCCTGGTCAGGAACGGTTCGACCGGCTCCACGACGGCCCCGGCCGCCTCGAACCGGCGGGCCGCGGCGAGCACCGCGGCGCGCACGTCGTCCTCCACCGGCAGGCCGACGCCGGCGTCCAGCTGCAGCCCCAGCCGCAGTCCGGTGACGTCGAAATCCAGCTGGGACCAGGCGATTTCCGCCGGGGGCAGGCTCAGGTGGTCCCGGTTGTCCGGCGCGGACAGCACACCCATCAGCAACGCGGCGTCGGCGACCGTCCGGGTCATCGGCCCGGCGACGCGGCCGGGGAACGGCGGGTGCACCGGCACCCGCCCGAAGCTCGGCTTCAGCCCGACCAGGCCGCACCACCCGGCGGGCAGCCGGATCGAGCCGCCGATGTCGGTGCCCACGTGCAGCGGCCCGTACCCGGCGGCAGCCGCGGCGGCGGCGCCCGCACTGGACCCGCCGGGCGTGCGCGCCAGGTCCCACGGGTTGCGGCTCGCGGTGTGGAAGCTCGACAACCCCGAGGTCAGCATCCCGTAGTCGGGCATCGTGGTCTTGCCGAGCAGCACCGCGCCGGCCTCGCGGACACGGGCGGCGGCGGGCGCGTCGGCCGGAGCCGGGACGAGTTCGGTGGCCGCGGTGCCCAGCGGGACCGGCGTGCCCCGGGTCGCGATGTTCTCCTTCAAGGTGATCGGCACGCCGTCGAGCGGGCCCGCCTCCCCCGCGGCCCAGCGCTGCTCGGAGGCCTTCGCCGCGTCCCGCGCCTGCGACGGGTCGTAGGCGTAGAGCGCGTGCAGCGACGGCTCCAGCGCGTCGATGCGGGCGAGCACCGCCTCGGTGACCTCGACCGGGGACAGCGTCCCGGCACGGTAGGCGGCGAGCAGGTCGGTCGCGGTCAGACCGGTCAACTCCACGGACGGTCCCTCCTCATTCCGGCGGTGTGTAGCGGCCGTCGACCGCGGTCCAGCCACCGTCGACGGCCAGCACCGCCCCGGTGACGAAGCTCGCGGCGTCCGAGGCCAGGTAGACGACGGCACCGGCCAGTTCGGACGCCTTCGCCCAGCGGCCGAGCGCGCTCTTGCCCGCGTAGGCGGCGTACCAGTCCGGGCTCGCCTTGATCTGCTCGGTCAGCGGGGTCTCCACCACCCCCGGAGCGATCGCGTTGACCCGCACCCCGGACGGCCCGAACTCGGCGGCCGCGGTGCGGAACAGCTGCACGAGTCCGGCCTTCGTCGCGGCGTACGGCCCCTGGCCCGGTTCCACTGTGGTGCCGCGGATCGAGGAGAACCCGATGATGCTGCCGCGCCCGCGCTCGACCATGCCCGCGCCGAAAGCCCGGACGACGTCGAAGGTCGCACCCAGGTTCAACGCGACAACCCGGTCGAACTCCTCGCGCCGGTAGTCGAGCAGGCGTTTGCGCACGTTGGTGGCGGCGGTCAGGACGACGACGTCGATCTCGCCCAGCTCCGCGGCCGCGCGGTCGACGGCACCGGGGTCGAGCACATCGATCTCGTACGACCGGCCGCCGATCTCACCCGCGGCCTCGCGGGCGGCGGCGGCGTTGCGGTCCGCGCACACCACCTCGGCGCCGTGCGCGGCCAGGGCGAGCGCCGACTCGCGGCCGATGCCGCTGCCCGCGCCGAGCACCACGGCCCGCTTCCCGTCGAGCCGGAACAGCTTCTCGTAGTTCACGCCCGGATCACCGCCATCCGCGTCACGGTCAGCTCGTCGATCGCGAACCGCGGCCCCTCGCGGCCGATGCCGGAGTCCTTCACACCGCCATAGGGCATGGTGTCCGACCGGAACCCGGGCACCTCGTTCACCACGACCCCGCCGACCTCCAGCTCGTCGATCGCGCGCACGGCGGTGCGCAGCGAACCGGTGAACACGCTCGCGTGCAGGCCGTACCGCGAGTCGTTGACCAGCGCGAACGCCGTCTCGACGTCGGGCACCCGGCGCAGGCACACCACGGGGCCGAAGATCTCCTCGTCCCAGCAGTCCACGCCGTCGGGCACGTCGGTCAGCACGGTCGGCCGGATGATCCCGTCCACGGCCTCACCGCCCGCGGCCACCTTCGCGCCCGCCGCGACCGCCGCGGAGATCCAGTCGAGCACGCGGCGCGTGGACCGTTCGTCGATCAGCGCCGACACCCGTGTCTTCTCGTCCCGCGGATCGCCCACGACGACCTCGGGCATCCGGGCCAGCAGCCGCTCGGTGAACACGTCGGCCACGTCGTCGACGACCAGCAGCCGCTGCACCGAGATGCACGCCTGGCCGGACGCGTAGAAGCCGCCGCGCAGCACCGCGTCCACCGCGGCGTCCAGGTCCGCGTCCCCGGCGACCACGAGCGCGGCGTTGGAACCCAGCTCCAGCAGCGTTTTCGTGGGCGCGGCGTCCTTGGCGATCCGGTGCCCGACGGCGGCCGACCCGGTGAACGACACCGCGCCGATCCGCCGGTCGGTGACCAGGGCCGAGCCGACCTCGGCGTCCCCGGTGACCAGCTGGACCATCGGCAGCGGCGCGTCCGCGGCCGCCGCGGCCTCGCGCACGAGGTGCACCAGCCACAGGGTCGCGAGCGGCGTCTGCGGTGCCGGTTTGACGATCACCGGGCAGGCGGCCGCGATCGCCGGTGCGATCTTGTGCGACGCGAGCAGCAACGGGTAGTTGAACCCGGCGATCCCGACCACCACGCCGATCGGCTTGCGCACCCAGAACCCGGTCAGCCCCTCGCCGGAGGGCAGCAGGTCCAGCGGCACCGTCTCGCCGTGCAGCCGGGCGACCTCTTCGGCGGCCGCCTGCCAGGTCACCAGCGTGCGCGCGACCTCGACGCGGCAGTCGACCAGCGGCTTGCCGGTCTCCACGACCAGCAGGCCCTCCAGCTCGTCGCGCCATTCCAGCAGCGACCGGTGCACGCCCAGCAGCACCTCGCGCCGCACGTGCGAGGGCAGCTTCGCCACCTGCCGCGCGACCAGCACCGCCTCGCTGACCGCGAGGTGCGCCAGGTCGGCCGTGCCCACCGGCGCCCGCGCGACCACGCAGCCGTCGTAGGGGAACCTGATCTCCGCGGTGTCCGGTGTGGACACCCAGTCGGACCCGATCGGCAGTCCGTCGGGATAGGGGTCGAACATCATCGTCCTCCCTGCAACCTGGCCAGTTCCGCACGCAGGTTCGGCGCCGCGGCGAGGAGTTCCCGCGTGTAGGGATGTCGCGGATCGTCGTAGACCTGTTCCACCGGGCCCAGCTCGACGAGCTCCCCGTGCCGCATCACGGCGACCGTGTCGCACACCCGTCGTACCACGGCGAGGTCGTGCGAAACGAACACGAGCGTCAGCTCGAACCGGTCGGTGAGCTCGGCGAGCAGGTCGAGGATCTGCTTGCGCACCGACACGTCCAGCGCGCTGACCGGCTCGTCCGCGACGAGCACCCGCGGCCGCGGCGCGAGCGCGCGGGCGATCGAGATGCGCTGCCGCTGCCCGCCGGAGAACTGGTGCGGGTAGCGGCCCGCCGCGTCCGCGGGCAGCCCGACCGCGGTCAGCAGCTCCGCGACGCGGTCCGGATCGCGGCGGCCGAGCGGTTCGCAGATGATGTCCCGCACGCGCATGCGCGGGTCGAGCGAGCCCATCGGGTCCTGGAACACGACCTGCAGCGCCTCGCGCAGGAACCGCAGCTTCCGCTCGGGCAGGCCGTCGATCCGACGGCCCGCGAACCGGATCTCCCCGGCGCTCGGCCGGTCGAGCCCGGCGAGCAGGCGCACCAGCGTCGACTTGCCCGAGCCGGACTCGCCGACGATGCCGAACCGCTGCCCGGCTTCGATCTCGACCGACACCCCGCGCAGGGCGTGCACCTCGCGCGGCCGCCGGTACGTGCGGTGGACCTCCCGCAGTTCGATCACGCCGCCTCCAGGTCCGACGCCGCCAGCAGCTTCCTGGTGTAGTCGTGCGCCGGCCGGGTGAGAACGTCCGAAGTGGACCCCTCCTCGACCATCCGGCCCTCGTGCATCACCAGCACCCGCGTGCACACCTTCGCCACCACCGCGAGGTCGTGCGTGATGAACAGCAGTGCGGTGTCCCGCTCCGCCACGCCGGCCAGGATCAGGTCGAGCACCTGGGCCTGCACCGTCACGTCCAGCGCGGTCGTCGGCTCGTCGCAGATCAGCAGCGCCGGGTCGTTGGCCAGGGCTATCGCCAGCATGACCCGCTGCCGCTGGCCGCCGGAGAGCTGGTGCGGGTAGGCGCGGGCGAGCTGTTCCGGATCGGGCAGCTTCACCGCGTCCAGCAGGGCGACGGCCGCCCGCTGTGCCGCACGCCTCGACTTGTCGCCGTGCAGGCGTATCGACTCGGCGACCTGACGCCCGACGCGCATCAGCGGGTTCAGCGCGGTCATCGGCTCCTGGAACACCATCGCCAGGTCCCGCCCACGCCGGCCCGACAGCTCGCGCTCGGACGCCCCCAGCAGCTCGGTGCCCGTCAGCTTCGCCGAGCCCGTCGCGCGCAGCCCCTCCGGGAGCAGGCCCATCACCGCCGACGCGGTCAGCGACTTGCCGGACCCGGACTCGCCGATCAGCCCGACCCGCTCACCCCGGCCGACCTCGAACGACACGTCGTGCACGAGCTGTCGCGCACCGGTGAACACGGACAACTGCGCCACCTCGAGGGTCATCGCCGCTCCAGCCGTGGGTCGAGACGGTCGCGCAGGCCGTCACCGAGCAGGTTGAACCCGAGCACCGCGACCGCGATGGCCAGGCCCGGCACCAGCGCCAGCCGCGGGTGCACGGTCAGCAGTTCCTGGGACTCCTGCAGCATCCGGCCCCAGGACGGTGTCGGCGGCCGGGTGCCGAAACCGAGGAACGACAGCGCCGCCTCGGCCAGCACCGCGATGCCGAACGACACCGAGCACTGCACGATCACCAGCCCGCCGATGTTCGGCAGCACGTGCCGTCGCGCCACGAAGAACCGCGACCGGCCGGCCGCGCGCGACGCGAGCACGTATTCGGTGCTCATCACCTGCAACGTGCCGGAGCGGGCCACCCGCGCGAACGAGGGGATGGTCGCGACGCCGATCGCGATCATCGCGGTGACGGTGCTGGCGCCGTAGACCGCGCCGAGCATGATCGCCAGCAGCAGCGCGGGGAAGGCGAGCACCAGGTCGTTGACGCGCATGACGAACTCGCCGAGCCACCGGTTCGACATCCCGGCGAGGATCCCCAGCGGCGTCCCGGCGATCGCCGCCACACCGACCGCGATCACGCCGACGTAGAGCGTGGTGCGCGCCCCGACCAGGATCTGGCTGAACACGTCCCGGCCGAACTTGTCCGTCCCGAACCAGAACTCGCCGGTCGGACCGAGCAGCCGCGCGGTCGATTCGACCTTGAGCGGATCGTGCGGCGTCCAGGCGAACGACACGAGCGCGGCGAGCACCACGAGCCCGACCAGGACCGCGCCCGCGATCAGCGCCGGTGAAGTCCGTCCCTTGACTGCTGCGCTCATCGAGCCGTCCTCAGCCGGGGGTCGATCACCACGTAGAGCAGGTCGACCACGAAGTTGACCACCAGCACCGCCACCACCAGCACGAGCACGATGGCCTGCACCGACAGCAGATCCCGCGCCGACACCGAGTCCAGCAGCATGCTGCCCAGGCCCGGCAGCACGAACACGCGCTCCACCACGACGGCGCCGATCAGCAACGTGGTCAGCTGCAGTCCGAGCACGGTCACCACCGGCACCGCGGCGTTGCGCATGCCGTGCCGCATCAGCGCCGGGTACGGGCGGAGCCCCTTGGAGCGGGCGGTGCGCAGGTAGTCCTGGCCGAGCGTGTCCAGCACGGCCGAGCGGACGTAACGGGTGAGCACCGCGCCCTGCACGATGCCGAGCGAGAGCGCGGGCAGGACCAGCCCGCGCAGGAACTCGCCGGTGTCCTGGTCCGGCGGCGTCCACCCACCCGAGGGCAGCCAGCGCAGCTGCACGGCGAAGACCTGCACGAGCAGGATCCCGGCGAGGAACGCCGGCACCGCCACGCCCAGCTGCGAGAGACCGGAGATCGCGGTTCCGCCGAAGCGCCGGTGCCACACGGCGGCGAGCGCGCCGAACGGCACGGCGAGGACCACCGCGACCAGCATTCCGGCGCCCACCAGCCACAACGTCACGCCCAGCCGGTCGATCAGCTGCGGGCCGATCGCCTCGCCGGTGACGTAGGAGCGGCCGAAGTCGCCGTGCAGTACGCCGCCCATCCAGCTCAGGTACTGCTCGACGACCGGCCGGTCCAGGCCGAAGTCGTGGCGCGTCTTGGCGAGCAGCTCCGGGGTGGCGTTGACGCCGAGCGCGACCTGCGCCGGATCGCCGGGCAGCACCGCCATGAACGCGAACACCACGATCGAGGCGACCAGCACGCTGACCACCAGGATCGCCACGCGGCGCACGATCGTGAACGCCATCAGCCCGCGCCCCATCAGCCCAGTCCCGTCAGATCGAAGGACTCGCTGACCTGGTTCGCGGCCAGTCCGGTCACCTTCTTCTTCGCCACCACGACGTTCGGGTACAGGAACAACCAGTTGGCGGCCGCGTCGGCGGTGATCGTCCGAGCCACCTCGCGCATGTCCGCGACCTGCTGCTCCGGTGTCCCGGCGTCGGCGTCCGCGATCAGCTGCCTGACCCGCGGGTTGTCGTAACCCCAGTAGTACTTGGGGTTCCCGAAGGTCGTGATGTCGCGCGCCTCCACGTGCTGCACGATCGAGGCGTCGAAGTCGTGGTCGGTGAAGACCTGCTTGAGCCACACCGCGGGGAAGTCCAGGGGCTCGATCGTCACGTGCACGCCGATGTCGGCCAGGTCGGAGGCGACCACCTGCGCGGCGGCCGTCGCGTAGGGCAGGTTCGCCACGCGCAGGGTGAACGACAGGTTGCTCTGCCCGGCCTCGGCGAGCAGGGCCTTCGCCTGCGCCGGATCGTGCGGGTAGTAGCCGGACAGGTCCTCGTACCAGGGATCGGTGGGCGGGACCATGCTGCCGAGCACCGTGCCGCGGCCGGCCCACGCGGTGTCCAGCAACGCCTTCCGGTCGACGGCCAGGATGAGCGCGCGGCGCACGCGCACGTCGTCGAACGGGGCCTTCCGGCCGTTGAAGGACAGCACGACCTCGCCGTTCGTGGTGCCCTGCAGGACGGTGAAGCGGGTGTCGTTCTCGAACTGCGGGATCGAGTCGGGCGCGGTGATCTGCGCGATGACGTCGATGCCGTTGCTGAGCAGGGCGTTGTTCAGCGCGGTCGGATCCTTGATGTACTTGAGGATCACGGTCTTGTAGGCCGGCGGCTTGCCCCAGTAGGCGGGGTTGGCGGCGAGCACGATCGAATCGCCGCGCCGCCGCGACTGCACGTGGTACGGCCCGGTGCCGACGGGCGTGTTCGCCAGGTCCGCGACGCCGGTCGGGCTGAACATCGCGCCCACACGGCCGGTCATGTCGAACAGCCAGCCGTTGCTCGGTTTCTTCAGCACCACGCGCGCGTGCAGCGGGTCGACCACCTCGACGTGGTCCACGACGTCCATCTTGGACTTGATGGAGATCGTCCAGTCGGTCTTGACCCGGTCGATCGAGAACCGCACGTCGTCGGCTGTGAACGGGGCGCCGTTGCTGAACTTCACGCCGGGCTGGAGCTGGAAGTCGTAGGTGCGCCGGTCGTCGCTGACGGTCCAGGATCGCGCCAGCAGCGGGACGATCTTGCCCGTCGGGTCGAGCTTCACCAGGCCCTCGTAGACGTTGTAGAGCAGGGCCTGGGGGATGGCGGTGCCGTCGGTGCGGGTGAAGTCGAAGTTCGCCGGCTCGGCGGTGAACCCGACCGCGAGCGTGTCCGGGCCCGAGCTGACCGAGGCCGTCGATCCGGCGGAGCAGGCCGAAACGACCAGCAGGAGTGCGAGTGCCGCGGAAATTCGGACTTTCATCCTCACCCCGAGTCAGTATGCTGGTCCGACCAGTAGCCTAGGTTTGCACCAGATGGGGTGAAGGTCAAGACGACGATGGACTTCGAGCCGGTCAGCCCGGTCCGCGCCTACGAGCGGATCGTGGAGCAGATCGAGCGGGCCGTGCTCACCGGCCGGCTCCGGCCGGGCGAACGGCTGCCCGGGGAACGCGAGCTGATGGCCCGGTTCGGCGTCAGCCGCTCGACGATCCGGGAAGCGCTGCGCGTGCTGCAGGCGAGCGAGGTGATCCGGTCGCGTCCGGGCGATCCGCGCGGGCCGGAGATCCTGCCCGCGTCGCCGGCGACCCTGCAGAAGTCGCTGGACCGGCTGGCGCGTGCGGAGACGCTCGGGCTGGCCGAACTGGTGCAGTTCCGGATGATCCTGGAGGGTTCGGCGTACCGGCTGGCCGCAGAGCTGCGCACGGAGTCGGATCTGGCCGAGCTGCGGTCCGCGCTCGAGGCGATGACGTCCAGTTTGGACGACTACGCCACGTTCAGCCGGGCGGACGTGGCCTTCCACGAGGTGGTCGCGCGGGCGGGCCGGAACGCGCTCATCGTGGTGTGCGGCAAGGTCGTGCGGGGCGTGGTGCTGGAACTGATCGCGGGCAAGCTGGAGAACTCCTCGGACCGGCAGGCGCTGATGCGGGCCTCGGTCGCGCACCACAAGGAAGTGCTGCGCGCGGTCGAAGCCGGCGACGGGCCACTGGCGGCCAAACTCGCGCGACGCGCGCTCTACGACTACTACGCGGAGTACGTCAGCGCGGCGGAACGGGTCGTGCTGGAGCACCTGCTGGACTGAACGGGCTCGGGCCGTGGGAGGCGCCGGCGGCCGTGAAAAGCCGCCGGCGCGGGAGTGCCGTCGATGATCCGCTGCGAGTTCCGGGCCTAGTCCTCGGCGAGGAGGGCGTCGATCTGGCCCTCGGCGAGCTTCATGCCCTCCTCCATGCCCATCTCGATCATCTTCTCCAGGTGCTCGACACCGGCGAAGGAACTGACCGTCGTCATCCGGGTGCCGCCCCCGTGCGGCTCCAGGGTGACCGTGCAGTGGATCGGCGGGATCTCGCTGGTGGGCTCGCCCCGGTCGTCGGCGAACCCGTCGTCGAACTCCAGCCGGTTCGGGGCGTCGATCGCGGTGATCTGCCACCAGCCGTGCGCCTTCGTGCCGTCCGGGCCGGTCATGAAGTACGCGGCGCGTCCGCCGACCTTGAAGTCGTGCTGTTCGAACGTCGCCGGCCAGGTCGGCGGGCCCCACCACCGCTCGAGCTTGCGCGGGTCCTCCCACACGCGCCACACGCGGTCGGGGGCGGCGCCGTACTCGGCGACGATGGTGAGGGTCAGGGCCGCGGTGTCCTTGTGCGAGCTGATGACAGTCATGCGTCCTCCTCGGACAGGATGTCCTCGATGGCCTGGGCGCGGTGGCGCCAGATCTGTTCGTATTCGTCGAGCAGGCGGGCCGCCTTGCGCAGCACCTCGGGATTGCCGTGCACGAGCTGCTCCCTCCCGCTGCGCTGTTTGACGACCAGCGACGCCCGCGCGAGCACCGCCACGTGTTTCTGCACCGCGGCGAAACTCATGTCGTACCTGCGGGCGAGCTGCGAGATCGACTCCTCCTGCCGCAGCACCCTGGTCACGATGTCGCGCCGGGTGGCGTCGGCGAGTGCGTGGAAGATCCGGTCGATCTCCGCGTCGTCGAACTGACTTACAACCACATGGTTGTACGTTAGCGGCGAGGGGCGCCCTTGGCAACAGGTCACTCCTTGCCACCGGTGATCGACTCGTAGTACACCCGTTCGCATGACGCGGACTGGGGTTGGACTCTGCCTGTCCGGCGGGGGCTACCGGGCGATGCTGTTCCACCTCGGCGCGCTGTGGCGGATCAACGAACTGGGCTGGTTGCCGCGGCTGACGCGGATCTCCAGCGTCTCCGGCGGGTCGATCACGGCCGGCGCGCTCGCGGTCGCGTGGCCGCGCCTGGAGTTCACCGGCGAGGTGGCGGCGAACTTCACCGACGAGGTCGTGCGGCCCGTGCGCGCGCTCGCCGGCCGGACCCTGGACGTGCCGGTGATCCTGCGCGGCCTGGCGACGCCCGGCCGCAGCACCGGGGAGGTTCTCGCGGCGGCCTACCGGAAGCACCTGTTCGGCGACGTGCTCCTGCCGGATCTCCCCGCCGGCGGACCGCATTTCGTGTTCACCGCGACCGATCTGCAGGACGGCGACCAGTGGTGGTTCTACCGCGAACGGCAGCAGGACCCGCCCGTCCAGCTGGCGACGGCGGTGGCCGCGTCGTCGGCGTTCCCGCCGTTCCTGTCGCCGGTCGTGCTGACCACCCCGGTCCCGGGCGAGGACAGCCGGATCGAGCTGAGCGACGCCGGGGTGTTCGACAACCTCGGCCTGGACGCGGTGATCGGGCACTGCGACACCGTGCTGGTCAGCGACGCGGGCAAGCGGATGGACCGGATGCGGTCGGTTTCCCGGTCGTGGCCCGGTCAGCTGCTGCGCACGGTCGACATCATGGACAACCAGGTCCGCACCCTGCGCACCTCGTCGCTGATCGAGTCCTATGTGGAGGGCGAGTTCCGGGGCGCGTACTGGGGCAGCTACAGCGACATCGGCAACTTCGAGGTCGCCGACGCCCTGCCCGCGCCGGTGCGGCAAACCCTCGCACTGGCCGGTTCACCCACCCGCCTGCGACGCGTGCCGGACGCGACCCAGGAAGGGCTGATCAACTGGGGCTACGCCATCTGCGACGCCGCGATGCGCCGGTGGGTGGACCGGGAAGCCAAGCCACCCCGGGACTTCCCCTACCCGGCCACGGCCGTGGGGCGGGCCGCCCGGTGACCGCTTGACCTCCACTTAACTGGAGGTTCTACCGTCGTGCCATGGTCTTCACCGAGCGCGAGCGCGCTTATCTCGAAAGCCAGCGCCTCGGGCGCATGGGCACCGTGGACGCGAAGGGGCGCCCGCAGGTCCGGCCGGTGGGCTTCCAGCTCAACCAGGACGGCACCATCGACATCGGCGGCCCGAACCTCAGCAAGAGCCAGAAGTGGCGCAACCTCGAGACGAACCCCGAGGTCTCGTTCGTCGTGGACGACATGACCCCGGACGAGCCCGGCGCGGTCAAGCCCGGCTGGGGGCGCGGCATCGAGATCCGCGGCACGGCCGAACTGCTGACCGACCACGAACCGCCGTCGTACGGCGGCGCGTGGTTCAGCCGGGAGGTGATCCGGATCCACCCGCACGTCGTGCACGCCTGGCACCTGGATCCGGACCAGCTCACGCGCCGCGCTCAGGTCAGTGCCTGAGACAGGTCCCGCCAGAGGTCCTCGGGGTCTTCCAGGCCGACGCTGAAGCGCACCAGGCCGGCCGGCACGTGCGCGTCGCCAGGCCACATCGCGCGGCGTTCGACGATGCTCTCCACCCCGCCGAGGCTCGTCGCGTGCCGGATCAGCCGCAGCGCGCCGCACAGCCGGTCCGCCGCCTCGGCGTCCGCCAGTTCGAAGGCGATCATGGTGCCCTGGCCGGGGTAGCGGACCCGCGTCACCGCGGGGTGCGCGCCGAGCCGCTCCGCCAGCTGGGCCGCCGTCCGGGACTGCTCGGCCAGCCGCACCGGCAACGTGCGCAGCCCGCGCAGCGCGAGCCACGCCTCCAGCGCACCGGGCGTCGCCCCGAGCCGGGTGCGGGCGTCGCGCAGTTCCCGCGCCACGCCGTCGTCGGCCGCGATCGTGAGACCGAGCAGCAGGTCGCTGTGCCCGCCGATGAGCTTCGTCGCGCTGTGCACCACGATGTCCGCGCCCAGCGACAACGGCTGCTGGCCCAGCGGGGTGGCGAACGTGTTGTCCACCACGACGCGCGCCCGCTGCCCGGTCAGCTCGGCAATGTCGATCAGGTCCAGCGTCGGGTTGGTCGGTGATTCGACCCACACGACGTCCGCCTCGCGAGCGGCGGTCCGCCAGCCCTGCCGGTCCGACGGCTCGATGCGCCGCACCTTGAGCCGCCCCTTGCTCGCGGCGTGGTCCAGCAACCCGCGTGTGCCCGCGTAGCTGTACACCGGCACGGCCACCTCGGCGCCGACATCCAGCAGATCGAGCACCGCCGCCGCGGTCGCGATCCCCGACGCGAACGCGGTCGCGTGCCCGCCTTCCAGCGCGCCGACGGCCTCCTCCAGCGCCGCCCACGTCGGCGTGCCGTCCTCGCGCGCGTACTTGAAGTCCGCCCCGGCGAGGTAGGTGCTCGCCGGGACCAGCGGCGTGTTCAGCGGTTGCCCGGGTTCGTCCGGCCGCCCGGCGGCCACCGCGCGGCTGCGCGGGGTCAGGTCATCGAGGTTCACGCTGCTCATTACAGCACTGGACCACGAGCTGAAAATGCGGCTCCCGGCACCGGTGGGTACCGTGCAGCGACCGACGACAGGGAGGAACAGCATGGCATTGGAACGGCCGGAGGTCGACAAGCCGACCGGGCCGCCCCCGGCGGACCTGGAGGTCACGGACCTCAGCGTCGGCGACGGCGCCGAAGCCGCCGCGGGCAACGTCGTGTCCGTGCACTACGTGGGCGTCTCGCACGCCACCGGCGAGGAGTTCGACGCGTCGTGGAACCGCGGCGAGCCGCTGCGCTTCCCGCTCGGCGCGGGGCACGTCATCCCGGGCTGGGACCAGGGCGTGCAGGGTATGAAGGTCGGCGGCCGCCGGCGTCTGGTGATCCCGCCGCACCTGGCCTACGGCGACCGCGGCGCGGGCGACGTGATCAAGCCGGGCGAGACCCTGGTCTTCGTGGTGGACCTGGTCGGCGTCAGCTGAGCCGGGACGCCACGCGCGTCAGCAGGCCGATCGCGGCCGACACGTGCGCGGCCGGCCGGGGGCGGTGCACCGCGTAGATCTCGCGGTCCAGCGCGCTCCCGGCCAGGTCGCGCACCACGATCCCGCCGGCGCCGCGGGCCACGCTCGCCGGCACGAGCGCCACGCCCAGGCCGGCCCGGACCAGCGCGAGGATCGCCGCGTAGTCCCTGGTCTCGTACGCGATCCGCGGTTCCACCCCGTCCTGCGCGGCCAGCAGGTCCAGGCACGGGCGGTCCGCCGAAATCCAGTCGTCGCCGGCGAGATCGACCAGCGCGACCTCCGTCTTCCGCGCCGCCGGGTGCCGCGGGGACAGCACCAGCCGCAACCGGTCGGCCAGCAGCGGCACCCTCGTCAGACCGCGCGCCGGCGGGAGCTCCCGGCCCGGGTAGCGGTGTGTGATCAACAGGTCCAGTTCGCCGGACACCACCCGGTCGTAGCCGTCCGGCGGCTCCAGGTCGGCCAGTCGCAGCCGCGTCTGCGGGTGCGCCCGCCGGAACTCCCCCACCACCGGCGGCAACAGCACCTGGCCGGCGGTGGCGAAGGTGCCGACGACCAGGTCCGCCGGCGGACGGTTCCGCAGCGCCGCAAGCGCTTGCTCCGCCTCCCGCAGCTCGCCCACGATCGTTTCGCCGTGCCGCACCAGGACGCGGCCCGCCTCGGTGAGCGACGTGCCGGTCGCCCGCCGCTCGACCAGCGCGCACCCGGCCTCCCGTTCCAGACGGGCCAGCTGCTGGGACAGCGCGGACGCGGTGAACCCCATGTTCCGGGCCGCGGTCGCGATGGACCCGGCGTGGGCGACCTCGACGAGGACGCGCAGTCGTTCGGCGACGAGCATGCCGTAAGTATTGCTAACGTCGGGCCATCGGAAAGCGCTGGCGGCTTACGCCCGGGGTGCGCACAGTGGAGACATGACCACCACTGTCGTCCCGGATGTCGCCGACGTCACCGCCGCGGCCGAGCGCGTCCGCCCGTATGTCCGTCGCACCCCGTTGTTGCGCGCCGAGGTCGACGGCCACCCCCTGGTGCTGAAGCTCGAACACCTGCAGCGCACCGGCTCGTTCAAGCTGCGCGGCGCGCTGAACGCGCTGCTCGCGGGCGAGCGGCCGGAGCAGGTGGTGACGGCATCCGGCGGCAACCACGGGATCGGGGTGGCGACGGCGGCGGCGATCCTCGGCCTGCCCGCGACGGTCGTCGTCCCGGCGAACGTCCCGGAGAACAAGGCGCGCCGCATCGAGGCCGCCGGCGCGCGGCTGGTGCGGGCCGGGTCCCGCTACGCCGACGCCGCGGCGACCGCGCACGAGCTGGCCGAGGCGCCCGGTGCCCGCTACCTCGAGGCGTACAACGACCCGGTCGTGGTCGCCGGGCAGGGCACCGTGGCCGCGGAGATCGTCGAGGACGCGCCCGAGGTCGACGGGATCGCGGTCGCCGTGGGCGGCGGCGGGCTCGCGGCCGGAGTCGCGCTCGGTTCCGGCGGACGGCGGACGGTCGCGGTCGAGCCGGAGCGCTGCTCGTGCCTGCACCAGGCGCTGGCGGCCGGGCACCCGGTCGACGCGGAGGTGGACTCGGTCGCCGCGTCCGCCCTGGGCGCGACCCGCGTCGGCGAGGTCCCGTTCGCGGTGTTGTCGGGCGCGCCGGTGGCGTCGCTGGTGGTCGGGGAGGCGGAGATCGTCGCCGCGCGCGACCGGCTGTGGGACGAGTTCCGGCTGGCGGTCGAACCCGCCGCCGCGGTGCCCTTCGCCGCGTGGCTGGCCGGGAACGTGCCCGGCGAGCTGACGTGCGTCCTGCTCTGCGGCGCCAACGCGGACTGGACACCGTAGCCGAACGAAAAAACCCGGGCTCTGGGATCCAGAGCCCGGGTCAGCGGGTGGGCGAGGAGGGAGTTGAACCCTCACGTCCTTTCGGACACACGGACCTGAACCGTGCGCGTCTGCCATTCCGCCACTCGCCCGAGTTGCTGCGACAGCGAAAGGAACTTTAGCAGGCCCGTTCGGGGCCCTTCACCGGGGGTCGTGTCCGAGGGCGCGGATCCCGATAGGATCGGTGCGAAAGCACATGCTGCGAAGGGGGGCTTGGGTTCCGTGGGCCGCGTTGAGCGCTTCGATCGACGCCTGGAATCCCTGGTGGGCAACACCTTCGCACGCATGTTCGGCGGCAACGTCGTCACGCAAGAGGTGGCGCAAGCCCTGGAACGCGAAGGTGAGGACAACGTTCGTGAGCTGGCCGGTGGCAGGCTGCTCGCCCCCAACCACTACATCGTGTCGCTGGGGCCGACGGACTACGACCGGATGGCCGGCGATGAGTTGCGCGTCACCCGGGTGCTCACCGAAGCCGTTTCGGAGCACCTCGCCGAACACGGCTGGGACACCTATGGTGACGTCGTAGTTTCGCTCGAGCGCAACGACGCGCTGCATACTGGACAATTCAAGACCCGTTCATCCGTCGACCCCGACGTCAGCGCGCGTAACGTCGCGGGTGCAGGACGGTCAGCACGACCCAGCAACGCAGGAGACCCAGCAATGAGCCAGCCCCCCGGCTACGGCCAAGGCCAATACGACCAGGGTGACCCGTACGGCCAGCAGGGCCAGTACGGCTACGGACAGCAGGGACAGCCCGGGTACGACCACCAGGGCGGCTACGGCCAGCCGGGTTACGACCAGGGCGGGTACGGCGGTGGTCAGCCCGGTTACGACCAGGGCGGCTACGGCGGCCAGCCGGGCTACGACCAGGGCTACGGCCAGCCGCAGGGCGGCTACGACCAGGGCTACGCCCAGCAGCCCGGTTACGACCAGGGCTACGGCCAGCCGCAGGGCGGTTATGACCAGGGTTACGCCCAGCAGCCGGGTTACGACCAGGGCTACGGCCAGCCGCAGGGCGGTTATGACCAGGGTTACGCCCAGCAGCCGGGCTACGGCACCCCGCCGGGCGGCTACGGGCCCCCGCAGGGCGCGCCGGACCCGTACGCGCAGCAGGGCTACGCCCCGCCGCCCGCCGCTCCCGGTGCCGGCCGCCAGGTCCAGGCGGTCCTGCAGCTCGACGACGGTTCGAACCGGAACTACACGCTCAAGCAGGGCGGCAACGTCATCGGCCGCGGCCAGGACGCCGACTTCCGCCTGCCGGACACCGGTGTCTCCCGGCGTCACCTGGAGATCACCTGGGACGGCCAGAGCGCGACGCTCGCCGACATCGGCTCCACGAACGGCACCACGGTCAACGGCACCCCGGTGCAGACGTGGCAGCTCGCGGACGGCGACGTGATCCGGGTCGGCCACTCCTCGCTGGTGTTCCGCACGCAGGGCTGACACGCGCGCCGGTAACCTGCGCCTGCCCGGGTTAGCACCCGAAATCCCGTGTCCCGCAGAATGACCCCTGCGGGACGCCGTGGCGCACGCGTGCCACGGTCGGGAGAACAGAAGGCGGAGACACGTGCCGGAGCTGGTCGTTCAACTCACCAGAGTGGGCTTTCTCGTGCTGCTCTGGCTGTTCGTGCTGGCTGCCCTACGGGTGGTGCGCTCGGATCTGTACGCCGCGTCGGGCCTGAAGGTGGCGATGCCCGGCCTGCGCCGGGCGAAGGAGCAGAAGAAGCCGCGGGGCAACGCCAAGACGCCCCGCCAGCTGCTCGTCACCCACGGGGCGCTGGCCGGCACCCGGATCACGCTCGACGGCAGGCCGATCACGATCGGCCGCGCCGACGACTCCACCCTGGTGCTGGACGACGACTACGCCTCCACCCGGCACGCCCGGCTGTCGCTGCGCGGCACGGACTGGTACGTGGAAGATCTGGGATCGACCAACGGGACTTATCTGGACCGGGCTAAGGTCACTGCACCCCTCCGAGTACCCCTCGGTGTCCCCATCCGGATCGGCAAGACGGTGATCGAGCTTCGCCCATGACACTCGTTCTTCGCTACGCGGCCCGCAGCGACCGTGGCCTGGTGCGTTCCAGCAACCAGGACTCGGTGTACGCGGGTCCACGCCTGCTCGCACTCGCCGACGGCATGGGTGGCCATGCCGCGGGTGAGGTGGCCAGCAAGGTCGTCATCGCCTCGCTCGCCCCGCTCGACGACGACGAACCGGGCGACGACCTGCTGACCATGCTCAGAGACGCGGTGGCCGGCGGCAACGCGGCCATCAGCGAGCTGGTCGCGAACGACCCCGACCTCGACGGCATGGGCACCACGCTGACGGCGATGCTGTTCTCGGGTTCGCGCCTGGGCATGGTGCACGTCGGGGACTCGCGGGCGTACATGTTCCGCAACGGTCAGCTGACGCAGATCACCCGTGACGACAGCTTCGTCAACGAGCTGCTGGAACAGGGCCGCATCACGGCGGACCAGGCGGCGACCCACCCGCAGCGCTCGCTGCTGCTCAAGGCCCTCACCGGGCACGAGGTGGAGCCGAGCCTGACGGTGCGCGAGGCCCGCGCGGGCGACCGGTACCTGCTGTGCTCGGACGGCCTGTCCGGCATGGTCAGCGACGAGACGCTGGCCGAGGCGATCCGCATCCCGGACCCGCAGGACTGCGCCGACCGCATGATCGAGCTCGCGCTCAAGGGCGGCGGCACCGACAACGTGACGGTCATCGTCGCCGACGTGGTGGACGTCGACTACGGCGAGAACGCCCCCATCGTGGGCGGCGCCGCCGGTGACGGCAGCGACCAGTACGACCACCAGGGCGACTCCCCCGCGGCGCGGGCGCGGGCCCTGACCCAGCCGCCACCACCGCCGCCGCCGATGATCGCGCCGCCGGAGGAGCCGAAGAAGCGCCGCAGGTGGCGCTGGATCGTCGGCGTCCTGCTGGTGCTCGTGGTGCTCGGCGCGGGCGCGATCGCCACCCGCTACTTCGTGCTCAGCCAGTACTACGTGGGCGAGGGCGCCAACCAGGAGGTCGCGATCTTCCGCGGTGTGCCCGGCAGCATCCTCGGCATCCCGTTGCACCAGCAGGCGGAGGGCTCGTGCCCGTCCGGTGACCAGGTGTGCGACGAGCTGACCGTGCCGCAGTTGCAACAGGACGCGCAGGCGGCGGTGCGCAACGGCGTGAAGAAGGACAGCCTGGCCGACGCCCGCGACTACATCGACAACTTCCTGCGCTACAAGACGCTGCGGGACTGCACCCAGACCACGATCCCCGGCGTGCCGACGGTGCCGACCGAACCGACGAGCCAGCAGGCGGGGAGGGACTGCGCGACGACGACGGTGCCAGGTGGTGGAGGCTGATGAGCCAGCCACCGCTGTCGGATCAGGCAGCCGCCCTCTACGCCAGCAATCCCCCGCGGGAGATGCCCACCCGGCGTGGCACCGAACTGGCCATGCTGGGTTTCGCCGCGTTCATCGTCACGTGCGCGTTCGTGCTCGTGCAGGCGAACCAGGAACAGGAGCTGTCCTGGGCGATCGTCTGGTACGGCCTGGCCTACCTCGGGCTGTTCGCGGTCGCCCACGCGGCGGTGCGCCGCTGGGCGGCCTACGCGGACCCGCTGATCCTGCCGTGCGTCGCGCTGCTCAACGGCCTCGGCCTGGTGATGATCTACCGGATCGACCTGGCCAACGCGGAGGAGGCGACCCGCTCCGGGGAGAACTTCGCCGCCGACGCGCCCAAGCAGGTGCTGTTCACCGCGTTGTCGCTGGCGCTGTTCCTCGCCGTGCTGATCGTGGTCAAGGACCACCGGACGCTGACCCGCTACGGCTACACCGCGGGCCTGATCGGCATGGTCGCGCTGGCGCTGCCCGCGGTGCTGCCCAGTTCGCTGTCCGAGGTCAACGGCGCGAAGGTCTGGGTGAAGCTGCCCGGCTTCTCCATCCAGCCGGCCGAGTTCTCGAAGATCCTGCTGATGATCTTCTTCTCGTCGTTCCTGGTCGCCAAGCGCGACCTGTTCATGATCGCGGGCAAGAAGGTGTTCGGGGTCGAGCTGCCCCGCGCGCGTGACCTGGGCCCGCTGCTCATCGCCGCCGCGGTCTGCCTGCTCGTCCTGGTGTTCGAGAAGGACCTGGGCACGTCGCTGCTGCTCTTCGGCATCGTCCTGGTGATGCTCTACGTCGCCACCGAGCGGGCGATCTGGGTGCTCACCGGGCTGAGCTTCTTCATCGTCGGCTGCCTGATCGCCTACCAGCTGTTCACGCACGTGCAGCAGCGCGTCGCGAACTGGATCGACCCGCTGGCGACGTACTCCGACCCGGGCGGCGGTTACCAGATCGCGCAGGGCCTGTTCGGCCTCGGCACCGGCGGGGTCGGCGGCACCGGCCTCGGCGCCGGGCGGCCGGAGATCGTGCCGGAGTCCAACACCGACTTCATCACCGCCGGCCTCGGCGAGGAGCTCGGGTTCGTCGGGCTGGCCGCGATCCTGGTGGTCTACCTGCTGCTGGCCACGCGCGGCATGCGCAGCGCGCTGGCCGTGCGGGACACCTTCGGCAAGCTGCTCGGCTGCGGCCTGTCGTTCACGATCGTCATGCAGGTGTTCGTGATCGTCGGCGGCGTGACGAAGCTGATCCCGATGACCGGCATCACGACACCGTTCCTGTCCTACGGCGGGTCGTCGCTGCTGGCCAACTACATCCTGGTCGCCCTGCTGCTCCGCATCTCGGACGCGGCGCGGCGGCCGTCCCAGAAACCCCGGCCCAAGCAGCCGCAGCAGCAGGCTCCGCTGGCCGAGGCGCACACGGTGATGGTGCAGCGGCCGCCGGCCGGGGGCAACGCGACAGGGGAACCGACGGCATGAACAAGCCCATGCGCCGCGTCGGCATCGCCATGCTCACCATGGTGGTGCTGCTGCTGGCCAACATCACCTACATCCAGGTGGTGAAGGCCGACGACTACCGCACCGACTCGCGCAACCGGCGGGTGCTGCTGGAGGAGTACTCCCGGCAGCGGGGCAGCATCGTGTCCCAGTTCGACGGCCAGGTCCTGGCCGACGTGACGGCCACGGACGACAAGCTGAAGTTCGAGCGCCGGTACACCAACGGCCCGATGTACGCGCCGGTCACCGGCTACTACTCGGTGCGCTACGGCTCCGCCGGCATGGAACGGGCCGAGGACGACATCCTCAACGGCTCGGACCCGCGGCTGTTCGTGCGCCGCCTGTCGGACATGGTCACCGGCCGCGACCCGCGCGGCGGCAGCGTGCAGCTCACCATCAACCCCGCGGTGCAGTCGGCCGTCTACAACCTCATGACGCAGAAGGGCTACACCGGCGCCGCCGTCGCGATGAACCCGAAGACGGGCGAGATCCTGGCGATGGTGTCCACGCCCTCCTACGACCCGAACGCCCTGGCCTCGCACGACAGCACGACGCAGCAGGAGGCGTGGACCAGGTTCACCGACGACCCGGCCGAGCCGATGGTCAACCGGGCGATCTCGGAGACCTACCCGCCGGGTTCGACGTTCAAGTTGCTGGTCGCCGCGGCCGAGCTGGAGAACGGCGCCACCGCGACCACGCCGGTCAGCAACGCGCCGAACGTGAAGCTGCCGGGCACCAACGTGACCCTGGAGAACTACGGCGGCGAGTCGTGCCCGGGCACGACGTTCAAGGACGCGCTGGCCTACTCGTGCAACGTCCCGTTCGCGACCTTCGCCGGTCAGCTGGGCGCCGACAAGCTGCGGGCCACCGCGGCGAACTTCGGCATCGGCACGCCGCTGTCGATCCCGCTGGCCGTGGCTCCGTCGGCGCTGGGCGACCTGGACTCGCAGGGCGCGCTCTACCAGTCCGGCATCGGCCAGCGCGACGTGCGGCTGACCCCGCTGCAGGACCTGATGCTGTCCGCCACGATCGCCAACGGCGGGATGGCGATGAAGCCGCAGCTGATCAAGAGCCTGCTCGGCGCCGACCTGTCGGAGACGCTGCAGACGTTCTCTCCCGAGAAGCTGACCGGCACGCCGGCGCTGTCCAAGGAGAACGCGGCCGTGCTGACCGACATGATGATCGCCTCCGAGGCGAACACCAAGGGCGGCGGCAAGCGCGGCGACATCCAGATCGCCTCCAAGACCGGCACCGCCGAGCACGGCACCGACCCGAAGGCCACGCCGCCGCACGCCTGGTACACCGCGTTCGCGCCGGCCGCCGACCCGCAGATCGCCGTCGCGGTGATCGTCGAGTCCGGTGGTAACCGCGGCCTGGCCGCGACCGGTGGCACCGTGGCGGCCGAGATCGGCCGCGCCGCGATCAACGCCCAGCTCGGGGGTGGGTAGCGCATGCTGTCCACCGGTCAGCTGCTGGCCGATCGTTACCGGCTCGTCCACCGCATCGCCGTCGGCGGGATGGGCGAGGTCTGGCAGGCCAGTGACACCCGGTTGGACCGCATCGTCGCGGTGAAGGTGCTCAAGGCCGAACTGTCGCAGGACGCGGAGTTCCTGCACCGCTTCCGCACGGAGGCGCGGACGACGGCGTCGCTGAACCACCCCGGCATCGCGGCGGTGCACGACTACGGCGAGACCGTCGCCGGCGAGCACGCCATCGCGTACCTGGTGATGGAGCACGTGGACGGCGAACCGCTGGCCGGGATCCTGATGCGCGAGGGACGGCTGGCGGCCGACCGCACGCTGGACATCCTCGAGCAGGCCGGAAACGCGTTGCAGGCCGCCCACGAACGCGGTCTGGTGCACCGGGACATCAAGCCGGGCAACATCCTGGTCACCCCGACCGGCACGGTGAAGGTCACCGACTTCGGCATCGCCAAGGCCGCCGACGCGGCACCGGTGACGAGGTCCGGCATGGTGATGGGCACCGCGCACTACATCGCACCCGAGCAGGCGCTCGGCCACGACGCGGAACCGGCGAGCGACGTCTACTCGCTGGCCGTCTGCGGGTACGAGTGCCTGGCCGGGCACCGCCCGTTCCTGTCCGAGAACGCGGTGACGGTCGCGATGATGCACATCCGCGACCTGCCGCCGCCCCTGCCGCCGGACGTGCCACCGCACGCGCGCGCGGTCATCGAGGCGACCCTGGTCAAGGACCCGCGGCAGCGCTACAACAGCGGCGGCGAGTTCGCGGCCGCCATCGCCGCGGTCCGGAACGGGCACGCGCTACCGGCGCCGTCCGGCCTGGTGCAGACTTATGCGCCGGTCGTCGGTCCGGTGGCACCCGTCGGCCCGGCCTCCCAGCCGGCGATGCAGCCGGTCAGCCCACCCGGTATGCCGCACCCGAGCGGGGTGCTGCCGATGCCGGTGCCACCGCGGCGGCGGGTTCCGATCGCCGTGTGGGTGCTGCTGGCCGTACTGGTGGCCGGGATCGTGGTGGCCCTGCTGGTGTTACTGCCCGACTGGGGCGGCAGCGGGACCGGCAAACTCCCCGGCGGTCAGGTCGGCACCACCGACATGGTCCCCGGCACGCGGCAACTCCCTCCCCCCGAAGAGACGACCTACGAGGCATGATGAGCACACCTTGGACGGAACGGAACGGCTTTCTCCGATGACTGCACCCAGGATGCTGTCCAACCGCTACGAACTGGGCGACACGCTCGGTTACGGCGGCATGTCCGAGGTCCACCACGGCACCGACGTCCGGCTCGGCCGTGAAGTCGCCGTGAAGATCCTCCGTGCCGACCTCGCCCGCGACCCCCAGTTCCAGGAGCGGTTCCGGCGCGAGGCGCAGAACGCCGCGGCGCTGAACCACCCGGCGATCGTCGCGGTGTACGACACCGGTGAGGCCCAGACCGAGTACGGTCCGCTGCCCTACATCGTGATGGAGTACGTCCGGGGACGGACGCTGCGCGACATCGTCAAGACCGAGGGCCCGCTGTCGCAGAAGCGCGCCATGGAGGTCATGGCCGACGTCTGCGCCGCGCTGGACTTCTCGCACCGGCACGGCATCGTGCACCGGGACGTCAAGCCCGCCAACGTGATGATCACCGACCAGGGCGCGGTCAAGGTGATGGACTTCGGCATCGCCCGCGCGATGCACGACGGCCAGGCCGCGATGACGCAGACCGCAGCGGTGATCGGCACGGCGCAGTACCTGTCGCCGGAGCAGGCCCGCGGCGAGGGCGTGGACGCGCGCAGCGACGTCTACGCCGCCGGCTGCGTGCTGTTCGAGCTGGTCACCGGCGAGCCGCCGTTCACCGGTGACTCCCCGGTCGCGGTCGCCTACCAGCACGTGCGGGAGGACCCGAAGGCCCCGTCGGCGGTGAACCCCGCGGTGTCGCCGGAGCTGGACGCGATCGTGCTGAAAGCGCTGGCGAAGGGCCCGGCGAACCGGTACCAGTCCGCCGCGGAGATGCGCGCCGACCTGGTCCGCACGCTGTCCGGACAGCGGCCGTCCGCGCCGATGGTGATGACGCCGGACGAGCGCACGCAGGTGATCGCCGGGACACCCGGTCACGCCGCCGACTACGACCCGGACGCGCTGGAGGAGGACGAGCAGCGCCGCAAGCGCCGCAAGATCATCGCGGCGATCGTCTTCACGATCATCGGTCTTGGCCTGATCGCGTTCATCTTGTGGCTGACCGGGGCGTTCGACTCGAAGCCGGAGACCGCGCTGATCCCGGACGTCCGCGGGCAGCAGTCCGCGCAGGCGGAGGCGACGATCCGCAACAAGGGCTTCAGCAACGTGACGCTGATGGACAAGCCCTGCCTGCGCCGGACGGACGGCACCGAGACGTGCAGCGGCGACGACGTCGGCAAGGCGATCAACACCGACCCGGCCGCCGGGGTGAGCGTCGCGCTCGACCAGCGCATCACGATCTTCGTCGGCGCGAAGCCCGGCAACGTCGCGGTGCCCGCGCTCAACGGCAAGACCGAGGACGAGGCCAAGTCGCTGCTCAACCAGGCCGGGCTGCTCCTGGACCAGAACATCCAGGAGGTCGATGTCAACGACCCGGACCAGTACGGCAAGGTCCAGAGCCAGAACCCGCCGGCGAACGCGCAGGTCGCCCAGGGCAGCACGGTGACCATCACGATCGGCCGCACGCCGAACATGGTGGACATCACCGACTACACCGGCCAGCAGTACAACGTCGCCAAGGCGGGCCTGGAGGCGCTCGGTTTCAAGGTGACGAAGAAGGAGACGGACTCCGACCAGCCGGAGGGCCAGGTCGTCAACCAGAAGCCGAACGGCGGCCAGCAGCCCGAGGGCTCGACGGTGGAGCTGACGGTGTCCAACGGGTCGGGTCAGAAGATCCAGATGCCGAACCTGATCGGCAAGACCCAGAACGAGGCGCAGCAGATCCTGCAGCAGCTCGGCTGGGACGGCACGATCCAGTACCAGGCCGAGCAGCTGGACGAGGACGACGACAACGTCGGCAAGGTGACCAACACCAACCCGTCGGCGGGCCAGCAGATCAAGAAGAGCGACACGATCACGTTGTTCATCGGCGAGGCCAGGAACGGCGGCGGCGGTGGCGGCAACAGCTCGACGCCGTCGACCCCGGGTGGCGGGGGCATCTTCCCGCCGACGGGCCACAACAACTTCTGACGGTTCCGGTGCCACGGGCCCGCTTCCCCACCGGGGAGGCGGGCCCGTCCTTTTGGCACAGAACCACCGAACGACTGTGACAGTTCTGGCACACAAGACCGATAACTTGCCGTCATGGTGATTGCTCCCGCGATGTCCCCTGCCCGCGCGACGGAACCGCCACCGGTGCGGGGCGGCTCGGGACGGTGGCAGGCGGCCGTCGCGGTGGCCGGCGGGACGGCGCTGATCGCGGTGCAGGCCGCGCGCTACGGCAACTGGATCGTCGACGACGCGGCCATCACCTTCGCCTACGCCCGCAACCTCTCCGACGGGCTCGGCCCGGTCGTGCAGCCGGGCGCGGATCCCGTGGAGGGCTACTCGAACCCCACCTGGACGGCGCTGCTGGCGCTCGGCCGCCTGGTGGGGTTGTTCGACCGCGGCACGTTCTTCGGCATCCCGGACTACGTGCTGTTCCCCAAGGCGCTGGGTTTGCTGTGCTGCGCCGGGATCCTGGTCGCCTTCCACGCGGCGGCCGCGATGGTGGTCCGGCGCCCTTGGGTGGTGACGCTCGCGGGCGGCGCGGTGCTCGCCGCGATCCCGTCGTTCGTGATCTGGGCGTTCTCCGGTCTGGAGAACCCGCTGTACGCGCTGGCCGTGGTCACGCTCGCCGTCGTGACGTTCCGGGCCGTCCTTTCCGGACGGTTGCGGACCTCGCGGGTGGCCGCGGCGACCGGGGTGCTCGCGGCGGTCGCGGCGCTGACCCGCCCGGAGGGCGCGATCTACGCCGGGGTCTACCCGGTCGTCGTGCTGATCCACCTGCGCCGCGCGAACCTGAAGCCGAGCCTCGGGCACGCGCTGGTGTCGGTGGCCGCGTTCGCGGTGCCGTTCGGGTCCTACGTGCTGTGGCGGTACCTGGAGTTCGGGCGGCTGGTGGCCAACACCGCGGTCGCCAAGCGGCAGGGCCTGCCGGAGATCGGGCAGCTGACCCGCGCCGGTGACCTGGTGCAGTACGCGGGCGCGCTGGCCGTGCTCGTGCTGGTGGTCCTGGTCGGTCTGACACTGGCGCGGTCGTCGTGGTGGCGCGACGGGCTGATCACGCTGCTCGTGCCGCTGGGGCTGGCGCTGGCCGCGTACGCGGTGCTGGAGCCCGACTGGATGGCCCAGTTCCGCTTCGCCACGCCAGTGTGGGCGCTGTCCGCGCTGATCGGCGCGCTCGCGGCGACCGAGGTGTTCCGCAACACCCGCGCCCGCGGCCGGGTGCTGCTGTGCGGCGCGCTGGTCGTGACGCTCGTCCCGTCCGTGGCGAGCCTCGAGCGGGCGAACGAGAAGTTCCAGAGCCAGCCGACGCTGCCGATGTGCTTCGTCGCCGACCGGTTCGGCCGGATGTTCAACCAGTACGCGGACATCCTCGGCGTGCGCGAGGGTTCGGTGCTCGAGCCGGACCTGGGCGGCACCTCGCTGACGAGCCGGCTGCACGTGGTCGATCTGGCCGGCCTGGTCGACGACGAGATCGCGGACCACTACCACGACCAGGACATGGCGGCGCTGCGCGAGCACGTGTTCGAGGAGGTCAAGCCGACCTTCATCCACTTCCGGATGTACTGGGGCCCGGTCACCGGCGTCGGTTCCGACCCGCGGCTCGCGCGGGACTACGTGCCGATCTACACCTACCCGGACGCGGCCGACTACGGCGGCGACTTCGTCCGCCGGGACGCGGTGACCGATCCGGGCCTGCTCGCCGCGGCGCAGGACTACGCGAACGAAAACGTGGCGGCGACGGAGAGCAAGATCAACGCGTGGGGGCTGCGCCGCTGCGGGGACACGCTCACGCCCGGGCAGACCGCGCTCGGGGTTCACTGACCTCGCGCGGCAACCGCAGCGTGAACACCGCACCGTCGCGAGTGGACACCTCGATCCGCCCGCCGTGGGCGCGGGCGTTCTCCTGGGCGATCGCGAGGCCGAGGCCGCTGCCCGCGGTCGCGGTGCGGGCCCGGTCGCCGCGGACGAACCGGTCGAACACCAGCGGCCCCAGGTCGCCGGGCACGCCGGGGCCGGAGTCGGCGACCTCCACGGTGACCTCGTCACGGCCGCCCCCGCCGACGGTGACCGTGACCGGTGGTGCGCCGTGCGTCTGCGCGTTGGTCAGCAGGTTGCGGGCGATCGTGTGCAGCCGCCGCGGATCGCCCTGCACCACGACCTCACCGGTGGTCTTCAGCGTGATGCCCGTCCCGCCGGCCAGCTCGATCGCCTCGGCCCACAGGTCGGCGAGGTCGACCGGTTCGGCGCGGAAGTCGGCGACGCCGGCGTCGAACCGGGAGATCTCCAGCAGGTCCTCGACCAGGGTCGCCAGGCGCCGGGACTGCACCGCCAGGAGCTGACCGGCGCGGGCGCGGGCCTCGGGGTTCGGGCTGTCCACGCCGTCGGCCGCGGCGACCATCGTGGCCACCGGGGTGCGCAGGTCGTGCGCGACGTCGGCGACGAACCGGCGCTGCTGCTCCTCCTTCGCGCGCAGCTCGGCGATCGAGGTCCCGACGCGCTCGGCCATCGCGTTGAACGAGCCGGCCAGGTCGGCGAGCTCGTCGCGGCCGCGCACGGCCAGGCGGGTGCCGAGGTCGCCGTCGCCCAGGCGGAGCGCGGCGTTGGCGACCGCGCGCACCGGGCGCTGGATCCGTTTCGCCGCGACCAGCGCGCCGGCGACCCCGAGCACCGCGACCAGCAACGCCATCCCGGCCAGGTTGCGGCGGAGCTTGGACAGGTCCGCCCGCAACGAGTCCAGCGTGTAGTACTCGACCAGCACGAGGTCGTCCACCGGCGACCCGGCCAGGACCAGGTAGGGCGTGTCGGCCGGTTGCAGGCTCATCGGGTCCGCGTTGCGCCGGGCCGCGGTGAGCAGCCAGCCCGGCAGCTCGACCGGCGGGGCCGTGCCGTGCACGACGAGGCTGTCGCCGCTGTAGTCGAACACGCTCCAGGCCACCGCGCTCTCCCGCGTCATGTAGCCGACGACGTGGTCCGGGGAGAGTTCCTGCGCGACGAACCGGGTCTGGGCGAGGTCGGAGGCGAAGTCCGCGCGGGAGGCGGAGTGGAACCGGCTCGTCGTGTCGTTCGCCTGGAGCTGGTAGGCGGCCAGGGCCATCGCGGCCGTCGCGGCGAGCGTCACCAGCACCACCGCCGCCGCGATCCGCGCGCGCAACCCGAAGTGCGGCCTCATGGCCGGATCAGGCGGTACCCGATCCCGCGGACCGTGCGGAGGAGCTCCGGCCGTCCCGGATCCTTTTCGATCTTGGCCCGCAGCCGGGCGACCGCCGCGTCGACGATCCGGGAGTCGCCGACGTAGCCGTAGTCCCACACCCGCTTGAGCAGCATCTGGCGGCTGAGCACCTGGCCGGGGTGGTTCGCGAACTCCATCAGCAGCTTCCACTCGGTCGCGGTGAGGTGCAGGTCCTCGCCGTCGGCGCGGACCGTCATGCCGGCCGTGTCCAGTTCCAGGTGTCCGAGGTGGACCAGCGGATCCGCCGGTGGCGCGCCGCGGCGCAGCACCGCCTTCATCCGCGCGTCGAGCACCCGCGGCTCGACCGGTTTCACCACGTAGTCGTCCGCGCCGCCCTCGAGCCCGACGACGACGTCGACCGGGTCACCACGGGCGGTCAGCAGGATCACCGGGACCAGGCTGCGGGCGCGGATCCGGCGGCACACCTCGAACCCGTCGATGCCGGGCAGCATGACGTCGAGGAGGACCACGTCCACCCCGCCGGAGCCGTCGAACAGCTCGGACAGCGCGCGCTCACCGGAGCCCGCGAGTGCGACGTCGTGGCCGAGCCCGCCCAGCGCGAGCGAGATCGCCTCCGCGAGCGCGTCGTCGTCCTCCACCAACAACAAAGACGCCACGAGTCACCCCCACTGCCGATCCGGGCACGATACTCAGCCGCGGCGGCGCACCCACCAGCCGGTACCGGCAGCGCTCAGCGCGAGCAGGGCGACACCGCCGAGCAGTCCGAGCACCACCGCGGACCGCGACCCGGTGCCCAGCAGGGCGCGCAGCATCGGGTTCACCACCGGCACCCACCGCGTCAGCAGCACGACGCCCAGTGCCGCCAGCGCGGTCAGCACCGTGTACCCGATCCGCGGCAGCACCAGGCGCGAGCAGGGCAGTCCGATGGCGACACCGGCCGCGGCACAGGCGCTGTGCGCGAGCACGCCGTCCACCAGCACCGCCGCGGTGAATCCGGTGTGGACCAGCGCGGCCCACAGCAGGGGGACCACCATCAGCACCGCGCAGCACAGGCCGATCGCCGCCACGATTCCGGTGATCACTGTGGACAGTCCGCCGGCGTGCACCCGGGTGATCAGCCGCTGCGTGGGGTCCTCGGCGTCGATCAGAGCGATCGCCAGCCAGCACGCGACCACGGTCAGCGCGCCGGCGCTGACCCCGAACAGCGGCCGCGCCTCGGAGCCCGGATCGCTGTAGAGGACGCCGAGCATGATCACGTACGCCAGGAGCGGCGGCAGCCACCGCTGCGAGTGCGCGAGCAACGCGAGCTGGTAGCGGATCACGGGTGCACCGCCGGGGTGTCGACCCGCACCACGGACCAGCCGCCGCTGAGCGCCTTGAGCAGGAGCTCGTCGGTGCTCTCCGCGGCGACCGTCAGCTCGACGCGGTCGCCGTCGCGGTGGGTGGCGAGGACCCCGGGCAGGTCCACCGCGCCGGAGCCGCGCAGGACCACGCGGGCGGCGCGGTCCACGACCTCGACCGCCCCGCCGGTCAGCCGGAACACCTCCGTCGCGTGGGCGTGGGCGCGCTCGTCGCGGTGCTCGCTGAACACCACCCCGGCCCCGCGGGCGCTGGTCTCGGCGATGATCTCGCCGAGCACCTCGTGCGCGTCCGGGTCGAGGCCCGACCACGGCTCGTCCAGCACCAGCAAATCCGGTTCGCCGAGCAGCGCCTGCGCCAGGCCCACCTTCTGCGCGTTGCCCTTGGACAGGTGCCGCAGCGGCGCCTTCGGGTCGCCGGCCAGCGCCAGCCGCTCCAGCAGCTCACGCGGGTCCACTTCGGACGAGCCGGAGATCCGGCCGAGGTGCCGGAGGTAGGCGACCGCGCTCATCCGCGTCGACGCCGGGAACCGGTCCGGGACGTAGCCGACGCGCGGGCGGCCGGTGACCGTGCCCGACGACGGACGGGCCAGCCCGGCGATGATCCGCAGCAGCGTCGACTTGCCGGAGCCGTTCGTGCCGACGATGCCGACCACGCTGCCCGGTCGCACCTCGAGGTCCACCCCGGTCAGCACCGGGACGTCGCCGTAGCGCTTGCCGACCCCCAGCAGCCGGATCACGCAGCGGCGGCCTTCTGCAACGCCGTCACCTCGCGCTCCAGCGCGTCCACCACCCGCGGCTCGACCGGGTGACCGGCGGTGGCCATCCAGTTCGCCAGCATCCGGTGACCGCCCTGGGTGAGCACCGACTCGGGGTGGAACTGCACACCCTCGACCGGCAGCTCGCGGTGCCGCATGCCCATCACCACGCCGGACTCGGTGCGCCCGGTGACCTCGAACTCGTCGGGGATCGTCTCGGGCAGCACGGTCAGCGAGTGGTAGCGGGTCGCGGTGAACGGGTCCGGGAGGCCGGCCAGCACGCCGGCCCCGTGGTGACGCACCTCGCTGGTCTTGCCGTGCAGCAGCTCGGGCGCGCGGTCGACGGTGGCGTGCCACGCTACGCCGATCGCCTGGTGGCCGAGGCACACACCCAGCAGCGGGGTGCGGCTGTCCGCGCACCGGCGCACCACGTCAACGCTCTGACCTGCGCGTTCCGGCGTGCCGGGGCCGGGTGAGACGAGCACCCCGTCGAACTCGGGCACGCGGTCGAGGTCCACCACGTCGTTGCGCCAGACGGTGCACTCGTTGCCGAGCTGGGCCAGGTACTGGACCAGGTTGTAGACGAAGCTGTCGTAGTTGTCGACGACGAGTACCCGCATGGCACCCACCCTACTTGTGTCCACATGCTGGACCGCAATTCATATCACAGTGAAAGTTAGGGTGACCTATCTTTACCGTGGCAGGGTGAGCCGTAGTCCTCTTCGCGTCGCCATCGTGGGTGCCGGCCCCGCCGGCATCTACGCCGCCGACATCCTCGACAAGTCCGGCACCGACGTCAGCATCGACCTCTTCGAACGCATGCCGGCGCCGTTCGGGCTGATCCGGTACGGCGTCGCGCCCGACCACCCGCGCATCAAGGGCATCGTGACCGCCCTGCACAAGGTGCTCGACCGGCCCGGCATCCGCCTGCTGGGCAACGTCGCTTACGGCACCGACATCAAGCTCGACGACCTGCGCGAGTTCTACGACGCGGTCATCTTCGCCACCGGCGCGATGAGCGACCGCGCGCTGGACATCCCGGGCATCGACCTGGATGGCAGCTACGGCGCCGCCGACTTCGTGTCCTGGTACGACGGCCACCCCGACGTGCCGCGCACCTGGCCGCTCGAGGCGACCAGCGTGGCCGTGCTGGGCGTCGGCAACGTGGCCCTCGACGTGGCGCGCGTGCTCGCCAAGACCGCCGACGAGCTGCTGTCCACCGACATCCCGGCGAACGTGTACGAGGGCCTGAAGTCCAGCAAGGTCACCGACGTGCACGTGTTCGGCCGCCGCGGGCCCGCGCAGGCCAAGTTCACCCCGCTCGAACTGCGGGAGCTCGACCACTCGCCGAACGTCGAGGTCATCGTCTACCCCGAGGACATCGAGTTCGACGACGGCTCGATCGCCGCGATCCGCGAGTCCAAGCAGGTCGACATGGTGGTCAAGACGCTCCAGGAGTGGGCGATCCGCGACCAGGGTGACCGGCCCAAGCGCCTGCACCTGCACTTCTTCCACTCGCCGACGGAGATCCTCGGCGACGGCAAGGTCACCGGGCTGCGCACCGAGCGCACCGAGCTGACCGGCGACGGCAACGTCCGCGGCACCGGCGAGTTCCACGACTGGGACGTGCAGGCGGTCTACCGCGCGGTGGGCTACCTGTCCTCGGAGCTGCCGGAGATCCCGTTCGACCACGACAGCGGGACCGTGCCGCACGAGGCCGGCCGGGTACTGGACATCGACGGCGACCAGGTGCCGGGCGTGTACGTGACCGGCTGGATCAAGCGCGGCCCGGTCGGCCTGATCGGGCACACCAAGGGCGACGCCGCCGAGACGATCCGCAGCCTGCTCGCCGACGCGGACGAGCTGCCCACACCCACGCAGTCCGACCCGGACGCGATCACGGACTTCCTCACCGAGCGCGGCGTCGAGTTCACCACCTGGGAGGGCTGGGGCAAGCTGGACGCGCACGAACGCGCCCTGGGCGAGCCGCAGGGCCGCGAGCGCGTGAAGGTCGTCGAGCGCGCGGAAATGATCCGCGTCTCCCGCGGCTAGTTCACCGAGACCTGGTTGAACGGGAGCATCGGGTCGAGCCACGGGAAGACCACGAACAGCAGCAACGCGATCACGCCGAGCACCAGCACGAGCGCGGTCACGGCCTTGACCGCGGCCGGGCCGGGGAGCCGGCGCCAGATCCAGGCGTACATCAGGCCCCTCCGATCGCCTGCAGGAGCTGGTCGTAGGTCGCACCCGGCGTCTTCGGGTACTGGTTGGTCAGCACGGCGTGCACGATCAGCCGCTGCTTGTCGGAGAACCGCGGGTGGCACGTGGTGAGCGTGAGCAACGAGACCTGCTGCGACGGCGGCAGCACGTCCGTGGTGCGGTGCGGCACGGGCGCGACCACGTCGCCCTGGTCCGGCGTGACGATTTCGCGCCCGTAGGTCTGGCCGTACGGACCGCCGTCCGCCGCGTCGGTGCGCAGGGTCCCGACGTTCGCGCACTGCGGCCGCGCGGCCTTGGCGGCGTTCCAGTTCGCGAGTTCGTCGGAGTGCGGCAGCACGCGGTAGACGAAGAAGTCGGTCTGCGTCTCGATGACGATCGCGTCGCACGAGGCGAGCAGGTCCAGGTCGTTGAACGGCGCGCCCTTGCCGACGCGGTGCCCGGCGACGGCGAAGTTGCCCGGCTCCCCCGGCAGCGCGGTGCCCTTGTAGTGCCCCGGCCCGACTTCCAGCGCCTTCGCGTCCGTGCCCTCCTGGATCGTGAAGTGGTAGTCCGCGCCGAAGCTGGGGATGTACATCTTCGCGAACGCCTCGCCGTCGATCAGGTCGGCGTGCAGCGTGCGGCCCTGCGCCCAGTCGTCGTCGAGCGCGGCGGTCGCACTGGCCTGCTTGCGCGCGGAGAAGAGATCGGTGACGTAGAGCTCGTAGACGACGAACAGCAGCACCACGAGCCCGGCGGTGATCAGCACTTCGCCGACGACCCGGGCGGTGCGGGCGGCGCCACCGCGCGACTTCGCCGGTGGCGGGGCGTCGAGGACAGCCACGCGCGCTCCTCTCTCGGGGACGCTTACGTTAACGTGTGAACGTACGGGTGGATGCGCACCACCTGGCCGGACACGAACACGCGAGGTTCCCGATGCCGAAGTCCAAGGTTCGCAAGAAGACGGCGTACACGCCGCCGACCGACCGGCGCACGCCGGTGAAGGTGCGCGCCGCGGGGCCGTCCAGCCTGTTCTACAAGATCGTGATGTTCGGGCTGATGATCATCGGTCTGGCGTGGATCGTCGTGCAGTACATCGCGCAGGACAAGATCCCGTTCATGGCGGACCTGGGCAACGGGAACTTCGCCGTCGGTTTCGGCCTGATGATCATCGGTCTGCTGATGACCATGAAGTGGCGCTGAGCGGAAGATCACAGCGATTGCCCCGAACAGCGGCTTGACCGGTAATTACAGCACTGTGACTCATCCCCAGTGTGGATAACCACTGTGGATAACTCGTCCCCGCATTGGGCTCCGCGGCCGGTTCTGGTCGGAACCGGCTGTGCCGCCGCGGTTTTCGCGATCGTCGCCGCGGTCCTCGCCGGCGACCGGATGAGCACGGTCTTCTTCACGGTCGCGGCGGTCGCGCTGACCGCGTTGTCCCTGCACGGTTTGCTCGTGCGGCCGCGCTTGACCGCCGACCCGCGCGGGCTGCGAATCCGCACCACGACGGGAAAGCACGACCTCGACTGGCCCGACGTGACCGCCCGCGTGCGCACCACGCGCCGACTCGGCCGGGACGCGGCGACGCTCGAGATCGAGGCGGGCGAGCAGCTCTACGTGTTCGGATGGCTCGAACTCGGCGCGGACCCGCGGGACGTGCTCGACACCCTGACCGCGCTGAAGCCCTAACCGGTCGGCTTGCCGCAGTAGAGCTCGCCGCCGCGGTACCCGCACACCACGCTCGCCAGCTGCGCGTCCCGCACGAACACCAGCACCACCAACGCGATGACCAGCACCGCCACCGCGCCGCCCTGCCAGTACCGGCGTCCCCTCGCCGGCGCGTACACCATCGCTGCCGTGACGAGCGCTCCCACGACCAGGCCGCCGAGGTGGCCCAGCAGCGAGATACCGGGGATCGACACGGTGAGGACCAGGTTCAGCACGATCGTGCCGATCGCGTAGGCCGGGTTGAGCCGGAGCCGGATGACGGCGATCAGCATGCCGCCGAGCAGCCCGTAGATCGCGCCGGACGCGCCCGCGGTGCCGCGCTCGACCCCGTCGAACGCGTACACCGACACGGCGCCACCCAGCAGCGACACGAGGTAGAGCGCGGCGAAGCGGACCCGGCCGAGCAGGGTCTCCATGTCCCGCCCCAGGATCCACAGGGCGAGCATGTTGACCGCCAGGTGGATCGGCCCGTAGTGCAGGAAGCCAGACGCGAGCAGGCGCCACCACTCACCGTGGCCGGCGATCGCCGGCGGCCACAGCACTCCGTCGCCGAAGAACCGGGCCGTCTCGTTGCCGGTCAGGCTGCCCGCCTGCGCCGCGGTGAGCACGTACGCCACCACGTTGAGCCCGATGAGGACCGGTGTGACCACCGGCCGGTGCGAAAGCTGCGCACCGGCGACCGTCCGGGGCGTGTACCGCTGGACGTTCTGCTCGCGGCGCCCGGTCTGCACGCAGTCGAGGCACTGGTAGCCGACCGACGCCTCACGCAGGCAGTCCGGGCACGCCGGACGGCCGCACCGGACGCAGGTGAGCCCGGTGGGGCGCGACGGGTGCCACCAGCAACCGGGCAGGGCCGACTGCTGGGGCGGCTGCGAGGCAGGCGGGTGCGGAGGCATGTTCACGATGCCTCCAACCTACCCTCAGCCCTCGCGCTGGATGTCGATCTTCTCGATGACGACGTCCTGCAGCGGCTTGTCGGCCGGGCCGGTCGCGGTGTTCGCGATCGAGTCCACGACGTCCCGCGACTGCTGGTCGGCGACCTCGCCGAAGATCGTGTGCTTGAAGTTCAGGTGCGGCGTCTTGGCCACGGTGATGAAGAACTGCGAGCCGTTGGTGCCCGGGCCCGCGTTCGCCATCGCCAGCAGGTACGGCCGGTCGAACTGCAGCTCGGGGTGGAACTCGTCGCCGAACTGGTAGCCCGGTCCGCCGCGGCCGGTGCCGGTCGGGTCGCCGCCCTGGATCATGAAGCCCGAGATGACGCGGTGGAAGATCGCGCCGTCGTAGAACGGGCCGGAGTTCTCGCCCTTGGCGTTCGGGCGCTGGTACTCCTTCGTGCCCTCGGCGAGGCCGACGAAGTTGGCCACCGTCTTGGGGGCGTGATCAGGGAAAAGGTTGATCCGGATGTCCCCGGCGTTGGTGTGCAGGACGGCGGTCGCCTTCGCACCAACGGAGGATTCACTGCTCTGGGTCACGCCTTCATCGTGCCATCCGCAGCGGGATCGTCCGGAAACGGGCAGGATGGTTACGGGGATGGGAACGTGAGACGAAACGATTGTCGAGGTGAAAGGCCATGACCCGAGCTGCGGACTCGGTGGGTGAGTCGGCCAGGGCCGGCCTGCTCGGCCTGAGCAAGCGGGCCGTCGAGGTCGGCAAGGCGGGCGCCGAGGTGGCCGCACAGGCCGCTCAGGCGGCCGAGAAGCGGCTTTCCGAGAGCACCGAAGAGGCGCGCAAGGAGGCCGCGAAGCGGGGCAAACAGGCCCGCAAGGACCTGGCGAAGGCGAGCAAGCAGGCGCGCAAGGAGGCCGCCGAGCGGCTGGCCGAGCTGCGCAAGCCGGGCCGCAAGGCCCGCAAGGCCGCCCTGCAGGCCGCCAAGGCCGCCGGCCAGTCGAAGCGCAAGGCGAAGAAGGACTTCAAGCAGGCCAAGAAGGACTTCCAGGCCGCGCTCGAGGAGGCCAGGCTCGCCGCCAAGGGCACCAAGCGGCGCCGCAAGTGGCCGCTCTTCCTGGTGCTGGGCGTCCTGGCCGCGGGTGCGGCGGTCGCGCTGCGCGGCAAGCAGGAGCCGCCGGTGGCCACCGAGCCGCCGCGCGCCACCCCGCCGGCCACTCCGGAGTCGACGGCGAACGGCCAGCACGCGCCGAGCCCGTCGCCCGCGGAGAAGCCGAACTAGCACGTCCACGGCAGGTGCCGCTCGGCGCGGGTCGAGCGGCACTTCCGCCTGCCCCGGGCACGCCCGGCCCTCCCCCGGACACGCGAACGGCCGCTTCCCCGGTTGACCGGGGAAGCGGCCGTGGTGCGTCCGTGACCCGCCTCAGGCGGCGGCCGCGTGCTTGTCGATCAGCTTGCCCAGGCGGGGCAGCGCCTCCTCGACGTTCTTCTTGCCGTTCGGGCGCAGCTTCTCGTACACCTTCTTGATGCTGTCACGGCTGCTCTTGGCGGCGCGCGCGTCGGTGACGCCCAGCAGCGCGTCGGCGGCCTGGTCGCCACGGCCGGACAGGAAGGCACCGAAGTCGGCGCCACCCTGGGCCCGGTAGTCGGCGTAGAACGGCTCGAGCGCGGCGGCGAAGTCGTCGAGCAGGCTGTCCACGGCGGAGCCGATGATGCCCGGCTTGATCTTCTTGACCGCGGCGAAGCCGGTCTTGATGACGGCGCCGGACACGCCGCCCTTGTCCGAGACCTCTTCGTCGACCAGCGTCTCGAGGTCGCTCACGACGGCCGGACGCCTGCTGGAGTCGAGCAGGATTTCCTTGAGGGTGTCAGCCACGAATGTCTGTCCTTCTTCACATCGAGGTACACGGGGGGACTCGCAGTCCGTGGCACGCGAGGGCTGGCCGCGGGTCTCGACCGGTCGCGTGCTGGTCCTCCCGGCTGCGAGGTGCGATCAGGGTAATACAAGATCAACTTGACACTGCACCCTGGCGGCCTTAAAGGCCCGCGATCGCCTGCCGGGCAACGGTTCTCGCCTTCACCGTCTGTTGCTGGTTGGTCGTCACGATGACCGCCGTACCGGCCCTGGCCACGGCATATACCGCGCCGTCCGGTTTCGCTGCGTAACCGCCCTGCCACCCTGGCGGATCGGTCGCGGGGTTGCTGGTGGCGACCGGGGCGGCCTGATCGACGAGCGCCTTCGCGACAGCCGGATCGCCGGTGTAGACCCGCACGGTGAGCTGGACCTTGCCGGTCAGCGCGTAGAAGAAGCAGGCCGGGTGCGGCTGGTCGGCGGAGATCTCGACCTTGGACACCCGCTGCCCGTTCGCGTCGGCGACGAACTGGCTGTCCAGGTACGGACACTTGGCGGCGCGCACGGGCGCGGGTTCAGGCGGCAGCTGCACGGCGGTCGTCGCTGGCGCGCTCGAGGACGGCGGAGTCGCCGGCGGCGCCGGTTGCGCGGCGCAGCCGGCCAGCGCGGCAGCTGCGAACAGGGTGGGCAGTACTCGTCGCATGGCCCGGCCAGTCAACCATCCGGTGCTCCCCGGGTTGTGGGGGACGCGCCGCTACAGCAGAGTAAGAGAAGCGCTACTCTTCGTGTTCGTCCGGAGGCGAAATGTATTCACGGCGGGCCGCCGGCACTCTGCTGGCCCTGGTGACCGGAGCCGCCCTGCTGACTGCGGCCGCACCCGCTCGCGCGGCGGCGGCGGACTTCCCGGCAGGCGATGAGGGCTACCACACCTACGCCGAGGTCACGGCGGAACTGCAGAAGGCGGCCGCGAACCACCCGGACCTCGTGGCGCTGTCCAGCGTGGGCAAGTCCTTCGAGGGCCGCGACCTGAACGTGCTGAAGATCAGCGACGACGTCGCGGCGGACGAGGGCGAGCCGGAAGTGCTGTTCACCTGCAACCAGCACGCCCGCGAGCACCTGACCACCGAGATGTGCCTGCACATCGTGCAGCGCTTCACCGACGGGTACGCGACCGACCCGAACGTCAGGGCGATGGTGGACGGCCACGTGATCTGGGTGATCCCCAACGTCAACCCGGACGGCTCCGAGTACGACATCTCCGGCACCGACTACAAGTACTGGCGCAAGAACCGCAAGCCCGTCGCGGGCGGCGACGAGATCGGCGCGGACCTCAACCGCAACTGGGGCTACAAGTGGGGTTGCTGCGACGGTTCGAGTTCGCGGCCGGCGTCGGAGACCTACCACGGCCCGGCCGCGTTCTCCGAGCCGGAGACGCAGGCGGTGTCGCGGTTCGTCGACTCGCGCGTGGTCGGCGGAACCCAGCGGATCAAGGCCCACATCGACTTCCACACCTACTCAGAACTGGTGCTCTGGCCGTTCGGGCACACCAAGGACGACACCGGCGAGGGCATGACGGCCGAGGAGAACGCCCGCTTCCGCGACGTCGGCCAGCGGATGGCCGGGACCAACGGCTACCAGGCCAAGCAGTCCAGCGACCTCTACGTCACCGACGGCGACATCAACGACTGGATGTGGGGCACCCACAAGATCCTCAGCTACACCTTCGAGATGTACCCGACCGGCCCGTTCCCCGGCTTCTACCCGCCGGACGAGGACATCGCGCGGGAGACCACCCGCAATGACAGGGCCGTCGACATCCTGGTCGGCGAGGCGCGCTAGACAATCGATCCAAGCTCTGTACATCATGCCCAGGTGACCGATGCCGACGCGGTGCTCGCCGCGCTCCGACCCGTGCTCGACGGCCTGGCGGCCACGTTCGGCAGCAACTGCGAGGTCGTCCTGCACGACTACCGCCGGCCGGAGGGCTCCGTCGTCGCGGTCGCCGGCGAGGTCACCGGGCGGGCGCCGGGCGGTGCGATGAGCGAGCTCGGGCTGAGCCTGCTCAAGCAGGGCCGGGACGCGCGGGACCAGATCAACTACCTGACGCGGACCGACGCCGGCCGCGTCATCAAGGCGTCGACGCTGCTGTTGCGCGACCGCGACGGTGAGGTGTTCGGCGCGCTGTGCGTCAACGTGGATGTGACCGACCTGCGGCACGCGGCGGTGTTGCTCGGCGAGCTGGCGGCGGTGACCGCGCTGCCCGACGCGACCACGACGTTCACCAACGACGTCGGGCAGCTGATCCGGGCCGTGGTGGCCGAGGAGGAGCTGAAGCTCGGGCGGCCGGTGAGCCGGATGACGCGCACCGAGCGGCTGGACCTGTTCCGCGCCCTGGACGAGCGCGGGCTGTTCGCACTGCAGAAGGCGGTGCCCGAGGTGGCGGCCGCGCTGGGCATCTCCCGCGCCTCGGCCTACAACCACCTGGCGCAGATCAGGTCCTAGGTGTACTTGGCCAAGACGTGGGTGGCGGCGGGTTGGAGCCACCCGCGACCGCACCACCACAATCGGCTTCGACTACGTCCACGCGCTATCGATAACCACTCCCGGCTGGCCTACTCCGAGATCCTGCCGGACGAGTAGGGCGACAGCTGCGCCGCTTTCCTGCAGCGGGACTCCGGCCCACCTGTGCCGAACACACCAGCCACAACGCGCTCGGCGGCCACGCCGCAGTACACCTAGGTCTTCGGGGGCAGGCCGAAGACGTTCCACGGCGGGCGCGGGGTGTCGACGGCCTCGTCGTCGGTGATCGGCTTGGCGTTGCCGCGGAACCGGTCCAGGTCGGCGCCGCTGGTGACGCGGGCCGGGAAGGCCGCCGAGGCGGCGCGGCGGCTGATCCCGGCGAGCGGGAGGTCCTTGCGCGACGCGGCGAGCACGACGTTGCCGAACCGGCGCCCGCGCAGCACCCCGGAATCGGCGAGCATCACGACGTGCGGGAACACCGTGCCGATCGTGGCGACCACCCGCCGGGCGAACTTCAGGCCCGGCCCGTCGGCGACGTTGATGAGGTAGGTGCCAGTCGGACGGAGGACCCGGTCGACGTCGCCGGTGAACTCCAGCGTCGCCACGTCGCCGGGCATCCGGGCGCGCTGGAAGACGTCCGCGACGACGAGGTCGGCCGAGTCGTCCCGCCGCGTCGTGACGCCTTCCCGTCCGTCGGAGATGCGCACGCGCAGGTTCGGCACGCTGCGCAGGTCGAGCTGCTCGCGCACGAGGTCGATGAGCGGTTCGTCGGCGTCGAAGACCAGCTGCCGCGAGCCGGGCCGGGTCGCCGCGATGTAGCGCGGCACGGTGCATCCGGCGCCGCCGAGGTGCAGGGCGTCGAGCGGTCCCGCGTCGAGGCAGTCGATCACGTCGCCGATGCGCCGGACGTACTCGAACTCGAGGTGCGCCGGATCGTCGAGATCCACATAGGACTGAGCGACCTCGTCGACGGTGAGGAGCCACGCGTTGGCGCGGTCGGCGTCGGCGAGCAGTTCGGCGAGCCCGAAGCGGACGGGGTACCGCCCGGGAACCGGGCGCCGGGTGTCACGCCTGCGGTTCGTGCCTCTGCCTGCCATCACCGCAACTCTACGTGAGCTTGCGGCACCGCTCGCTGAGCGCGTCGACCCGCCCGGCCAGCGCGGTGTAGTGCGCCTCGGTGCTCGCCTTCGGGATGTCGGCCAGCAACCGCACGTAGTCGTCGATGATCCGCCGGTACCGCTTGTCGCCGGAATGGCGCGCGTCGAGGTCGATGATCTGCTGGGCCAGCACGGCGGCACCGGCGGTGAGTGTGCTGCGCGCGTCACCGGTGGCCTCGCGCTGTTCCTGCCGGAGCACGGCGAACTTCGCCGCGCGGCGGGCCGCGAGCTGGATGGCGGCCGCGCCGAGCACGACCGCGGCGATCGCAGCGGCGGCCGTGAGGTAGCGCGGCAGCGAGGGGCTGATCTCCCGGCTGCCGTCGGGGACGAGGCCCGCGTGCACCAGCTGGTCGTAGTTGACCGCGACCACCTTGAGCGCTTCGAGGGGACGGTCGGTGAACTGGTCGACGCCGTCGGCGATGACCGACTCGATGACGAAGGCGCGGCCGATGTCCCGTGCGGTGTCGCCGCCGAGCAGCGTGCAGCCGTAGGTGTCGTACTCGTCGTCGCCCTGGCTCAGCATCAGCACCACGGTGCCCTCGGCCGCGTCCTCGACGTCGTCGCACACCTCGCGGAGGTCGCTCCCGGGTTGTTCGAAGACCACGACGAGCCTGCGGTTGCCGATGATCCGTTCGGCGGCCGTTTCGTCGACCCCGACCCCGTCGGCGACGTGGACGGAAGTGGTCCGGACGTCCCGGGCGACGGCGCCGTCGAACAGCCCGGCGGTCCACAACGCCCAGCCGGCGAACACCAGGAAACCCAGCACGGCGAACCCGAACGCGGTGCGGAAGAAGCCGAACAACCGGGTCATGCGAGCCTGCCCCGCAGGTAGACGGCCGGCCGGTACTCGCGGCGGCCCAGGGTCCGGGCGACGTGGTCGAGTTCGGCGGCCGCGTCGTCGAGCAGAGCCGCGACGTGACTGTCCGGCAGGTTCTGGCCGAGTGCTTCGCCGGCCGATTGCAGGGTGGCGATCGCCCTGGTCAGCGACGGGTCGCTGCTGAGACCGGATACCTCGATGGCGAGCGCGGTGAGCCCGGCCAGGCGAGCCGGCGAACCGGTGCGTGCCGGGGCGCGGGGCCGGATCGTGCGGGCCGAGAGGACGAGGAAGACGAGCGCGCACCCGGCGAAGACCCACGGCAGGGCGGGCAGGGCGACGCGCAGCGGGTCGAACGGCTGGTACGGCAGGGGCCGGTCGAAGAGGCCGGAGTAGCGGACGTCGGTGACGCGGGCGAGGTAGGCGCCGAGGATGTTGCGTTGCGGGTAGGCGTACGTGCTGAGCCGGTCGCCGAACCGGCTGTAGAAGCTGGCGGCGGCGACCTCGGCGAAGTCGGCCGCCTGCGGGCCGTGGTACTCGACCCAGTCGCCGATCATCACGACGAGGGGCCGGTCCGGGAAGACGGCGGTCAGCGCGGTGCCGTAGTCCGGGACCGGCTGACCGGCCGGTTGCCGCGGCAGGACGACGAAGAGGGCGCCACCCGGGAAGGCGGTGGCAGCGCTGTCGGGAAGGCCGGTCAGGGTGGCGCCGGGCGCGATGTGGGTGCCGGTCGCGCGCAGGTCCGCGGTCACCGGGGCGAGCTCGGCCGGGGTCGGCTCGCGGAACCGGAGGGTGTCGGTGTCGGGTGGTTCGGGCTGGTCGGTGGCCTTGGCGATGAGGAGGAGCAGGAGGCTGGTGACGTCGCCGGTGGCGAACTGGGCGCGCCAGCCGGTGATCCGGTCGGCGACCGCCTGGCCGGCGTCGCTGGTGACCTCGGTGCCGACGATGTGGATGGTGGCCTCGACGTCCTTGACGCGATCGCGTTCGTCTTCGGTGAGGCCGGGCGGAGCGACCAGGATGCGGACGTCCTTGGTGCCGATGGCGTCGCGGACCCGTTGTTCGTCCCACTGCGCGATCGAGCCGGGCAGCCGCACGACCGAGTTGGCCCGCAGGAGGGCGGTCATCTCCTCCGACGAGGGCACCGACGCGTCGCTGATTTCGCCGGCGCTGCCTTCGACGTAGGCGCTCGAGGCGGGCGACTGGCCATAGCTGACGTCGACGGTCTGCTTCTGGGCGACCAGGAAGACAACGAGGACGACGATCGCGGCGGCGAGGCAGCCCCAGCGCAGCCACTCGAGCTTCCGGGGGATCACCGTTCACCCCGCCACAGCCGATCCGCGCGACGGGCGTACCCGGCGGCGGTGTCGGCGGCCCGCGAACCCCCACCGTCGGCGATCATCCGTTCCGCGCGGGCGAGGAGTTGCGCGGCCTCGGGATCGTCACCCGTGGCGGCGTCCCGGCTGATCTGCGCGGTGGCGACCGCCGCGCGGGCGCGGGACCACGCCGCGCCGGTCTCCTGACGCCACTGCCGCCGCCGCGGCAGGACGACCGCGACCACGCCGGCCACGACGAGTACCACGGCAGCGAGCAGCCAGACGAACCAAGTGGACAAGCGAACCCCAGCGATCAAGGAACAGTGGCCCGATTGTCCAGGATCAGCCGCCCGAACGGGGCGAATCCGCCCGAGATGTCACAGAAAACTCGCGTGGCGGCGTGGCGATCTCCGCGCTGGGTGGCGCGCGCAGACCTCGTCGAGTATTCCGGCCCTGGCCGGGTGACCACCTTCGGCCGGCACGAGGGCGACGTGTTCGTCCAGGGCGGCGAGTTCTCCGACGTCCGCAGCAGCCGCTCGCCGTCCCGCATCGCGCGCTGGTCTACGCCGCCGCGGCGAACCAGCCACTCGGCCGCTGCCGCTCCCACAACCCCACCCTCTGTGCGCAGCTCCCGCGCCTCCCGCGGCCGGTCGTACCGGCTCACCGGCATGCATACTGCCGGGCTCAGCCGCGGAAAAGCCGCGTGCGCTCAGGACGACCGGGGGAAGCGGGTCCCCATCGTCCATTTCGGACGTATCTCGTCACCGGCTGAGCATGTCGTCGGCGAGGAGATCGGCTGGGGACCGCTCGCGCCGCTCATGAGCGCGAACCCTGCCACGAGTGGAGCTGAGGGGAATCGAACCCCTGACCTCTGCCTTGCAAAAGCAGCGCTCTACCAATTGAGCTACAGCCCCGGACGCGAGCCGCTCGGGCTCGCGCGAGTTCAGTTGTTCGTGCCGGCCTCGGCGGCCTTCGCCGGCGCGCTGCCGTTCGTGGAGACGGCGGCCAGCGGGCGCTCGGTCGGGGCTGTGGCCTCGCGCCACAGGTCGGCTTCAGCCTTGGCGTCCTTGTTGCGCTTGATAACGAACAGCACCCCGCCCGCGACGACGGCGAGCGCCAGCAGCTTCTTCACCTTCAGGCCCCTCTTCGAACGGTCCGGCTGACCTCACGATGCTACTGCACCCCCGCCCCGGCGCTCCGCGCGGTGTGGAACGGCCGAAAGTCCGATTCGGCCGCAGTGCAGTCAAGCCGGCGCTCGCCCCGGAGTGATGTGGTTAGTGCCCGCATCCTCCGGGTAGCCGAGTCGTGACGGCGACCAAGGAGGCAGTTCATGACTGACAAGGAAGACCGTCAGGAAGGCATCAAGGGCGCGGTCGAAGGCCTGAAGGGCAAGGTCAAGGAGACGGCCGGGACGTTCCTCGGCAACGACTCCGCCCAGCGTGAGGGCCGCGCGCAGCAGGAGAAGGCCGACGCGCAGCAGCGCGTGAGCGAGAAGGAAGCCGAGGCCGACCGGGCGCGGGAGGAAGCGGCCCTCGGCGAGGCGCGAGAGCGCCGCGAGCAGTAGCAACACCCCACGACACGGCCAGGTCAGACGCGGCAGGGTTCCCCGTCTGTCCTGGCCGTTCCACGTGGAACCACGGTTGACCTTGTGGGAACGCCACGCACGGCGGCCATGCCGGCGCCGCCGCGATCGAAACGGTCGAGGAGCCGGCCGCGACCGCTCCGTGCGTGGTCGCCGACGTCGCGGCTCAGGCGTCCCGCACGGCTTGCACGTCGAGGCGGAGTTCGATCGTCGAGCCGACCACGACCAGGCCCTTCGCGAGTGTCTGCTGCCAGTTGATGGTGAAGTCCTCGCGGTGCAGTTCGGTCTTGGCGACCGCGCCCAGCCGGTCGCCGTTCCACGACCGCAGGCCGAGGTAGCTCGCGTCGAGCCGCACGCCGCGGCTCGCGCCGCGCAGGTTCAGGGTGCCGTCGATGTGCCACCGGTCGCCGGCGGCGCGCCGCGCCCGGTCGCTGAAGAAGTGGATCTTCGGGAAGCGTTCGACGTCGAGGAAGTCGGGTGAACGCAGGTGCTCGTCCCGCTTCTCGGCGGCCGTGTCGATGCTGGCCGCGTCGATGACGACCTCGATCCTCGAGTTCTCGATGCGCTCGCCCACGTGGATGCTGCCGTGGAACCGGGTGAAGCGGCCGTGGACGCGGGACAACCCGATGTGCCGCGCGACGAAGCGGATCGACGTGTGGTCGGGGTCGATCACCCAGCGTCCCGGATCGGGCAGGCGGACGGTCGCGTCGGGCTGCAGCTCGATGTCGCCGAGCGAGGTGTGGTCGCCGCTCGCGACGTCGACGGTGTGCCGGACCTCGCGGTAGCCGCCCGAAGACACCGCGACCTCGTAGGTGCCGGTGGCCGCGGTGACGACGGCCAGGCCGAAGTCGTCGGACACGGCACGGGTGACCCGCTGGCTGCGCTTGTGGCGGAGCACCATCTCGCCGCCGGAGAGCGGGCTGCCGTGCTCGTCGCGGAGGCGGGCACTCACCAGACCGGCGCCGGCCGCGAAGGTGACCGGCTCACCGTGACGTCCGTCGCGTCGACGCAGGCGGCTGAACATCGGCGGTCTCCATTCGCTCACTCGGAAGAGGTCCAGTCGTCGACCCTAAACCAGCGGGAGCGGGGTTCGTGACCCCTCCGTTACCAGCGTCACCGGTCCCGGAGTGTCGTAGGACGCCGTGATCGCCGCAACGCGGTGGCTCTACCAGCGGTTCCCGGCCGGCCGCCATCCGCGTCGTGGGCCTCGTGCTTGAAGAACCGCCCGGGCGGCACGGGACCACCTGGTGGGTCGTCCGGGCCGGGGCGGGTCGAGCCGTCCGGCAGCAGGTCGACGCAGGCGGACGTGCACCACGCGACCCGGCTCAGGGCTTGGACGTCCCGCGCGAGCGCGCCCGGCAGCAGGAGGTCATCCGCGTCGAGCGTGCGCACGATCTCGCTGGTCGCCCTCGCGAGCGCCATGGTCCGCGCGACCCCGGCTCGCCCCGGCAAGCCCGTGCCGATCAGGATCCGTTCGTCGGCGGGCAGCGCGCCGGTGACACCGGTGTTCCCGTCCTCCTGCAGGCACCACTCCCACGTCCAGCCCTCCGGGAGAAGTGGTGCCCGCCGTCGTGGACGGCCGTGATGACGCTGACCTTGGCCACTGCCCGCTGCCCCCCAGCAACCGAAACGCGTTCCGGGCTGAACCGATGAGGCCGGGGTGCCACCACAAGACTCAGGCCCCGCCTCCCTGTTGGGAGACGGGGCCTGATCCGTTCTGTGGGCCCAGGAGGACTTGAACCTCCGACCTCTTCGTTATCAGGCCAAGATCAAGACTTTTCTAGCTCGCCCGGAACCGCATTCATGCTGGTCAGCAGCGTCCGTGGACGTCCACCGACGTCTGCCGGGCAATGGGGTGGTTGTCGCTCACTTTGTCGCCCACTGGTAGCGCTCTGACCAGGCGAAAGAGGCTGGAACATTGGGGGGCAGCCCCCTATGTTCCAGCCTCAGTGACCCTGTGACAGGAGATTAGTGTGGGGAGAGGTGCCACACCCCGCCTGTCACTCCCCTGTCACTCCTATCTTCGCAGATCAGAACGCACAGAGTGACAGAGTGACAGGTGTGACAATGCCAGGACTCCCCCTAGGGCATCAGGCAGCCATACGCCAGGCAACCATGTAGGCCGCCGCTTGACCGCGGACATGGCAACCAAGCGACTGTCGATTGGTGTTCTGTCGCAACTTGAACGGCTTCGCGCGCCGAACGTCCCACACGACAGGAGTTCCACCGGGGAGAGCCTGCTCCAACGTCTCTTCCATCATGTAGAGCAGCACGTCGGCGTCATCCTGTGTGAGCTCAGGTCCCTTGACGTAAGGAGCGACGTAAAGCAGCTTCCCATCACGGAGTCGCAGACCGAGCATGTTGCGCAGCTCGACCGTCAATTCTCCGTCCCGCCAACTCGGCTGCTTACTGGGGACACCGGTCGCACCACGAGGCAACAGGCGGAGGAAACCATCCCGTGCCTCGGCGTAGGCCCTCCCCCTGGCCGGATCGGCCGCTGCGGCCCGATCAACGACAAGATCGAGCTTGCTGCGAGGGTCGGGAGCGTTGAGCGCGCTCCGGAAGCCGGCAAAGAGCTGGCCGTAGTAGATCCACGCAGGCCCTTGGGGGTTGAGATAGAGTTCGCGCTGCTCAGCAACGACCTTTGCCCTCTTGCGAGGACCAGCCTGGACGAAGCCCAGGAATTGAAAGCCGCCAATTCTGGCGGCATCAGTGTGGTTCACACTGTCTCCTAACTGGTAGGAGCGACCACGCGCACGCTTGTCGTGCATCCAGTCACAACCAGGTGAACCTGATTGACACCCCACTCGATCGGGGGTAGCTTCAACGTGTCGGCATTGAAGTACTGGTGTGTGTCGCTCGCAGGCATAATCGCCCGCTTGTTCGATAATACCATTCACGTCTCGGAACTGTCAAGTTCCGAGACGTTTTTTGTTGCATTGAACTTCTGGGCGCCCCTGCGTCGACAAGCAAGGGGTTCTTCGATTCGATCACAGGTACGACGTCGTCCCCCGAGTCCGCCAGCTTCGTCGTCGGCAACGCGGGTTGCAGGAGGTCGCGTCGGGGAGCATAGCCGTCGTACACCCCTGTCCCCTGGCCGTTCACTTCGCACCTTTCGTCCACCGGGATCCGTCTTTTGGACCCGCGACAGCTCCCACTCGAAGGGAGCCACCCTCAAATGTTGCACCGCTTGGAGCGCACCACGCAAACACGGGTGGGGACACATCTGTGGATGGACTGTGGATAAGCAGCCCGATTTGGGCACAGTTTGACAGCGAAGCTGTGGCTAACATGTGGACACGGTTGGCGCATCTTTGCAAAACGCCTGGTCAGCCGCGGGTTATAACTGAGAACTACAGCTTCGTAATTCGCCCGGCGTGTCGCACACGCTCGGCGTGTCGTGATATCCGATCGCTACTTGCTTGCTAGGAACAGACGTTAGCCACGGAGCGTTGGGCGTGGGAGACTACGGGCGCTGATCCTTAAGTCCAGGAGGTTCACTCAGTGACCGCGAGCAATGCTCGACCGAACTGGCAGCACAACCGAGCTGGTTCGACGGCGGACAGGTGGATCGTCCACGGGACACGATCGGTCTACGACACTGAGTGGGTCAAGGTCGGCTTGGCCGACATTTCGCAGCCATCAGGCGAACGGTTCGAGCACCACACCGTGTGGTTCCCGCCGGTCGCCATGTCGATCGTCTTCGATGACGATGGTGAGCACATCCTTATGGCCTGGCGGCACCGGTTCGCGCCGGACATCTGGAGCTGGGAAGTACCCGGCGGCATCATCGACGGCGACGAGTCGCCTGAGGAGACCGTCGTCCGCGAGATCGAGGAAGAGACTGGGTACCGACCGCGGTCGATCGAGCCGCTGATCACGTTCGAGCCTGCGGTGGGCATGCTGCGCAACCCGAACCACCTCTTCGTCGTCCGGGGCGTGGAGCGGGTGGCGGACCCAACCGAGCAGAACGAAGGCACCTTCCAGTGGGTGCCCTTCCGCGACGTTCCCGACCTGATTCGCGCTGGTCAGGTCGGGAACTCAGGCGCTCTGATCGGCCTGCTTCACGTCCTCGCGCTAGGCGGCAAGTAGCTCCGCGATCCGGGCTCGCTGCCGGGCTGAGCCTGTTGTGCCGGCCAGCTCGGCGGCTTGTCGGGCTTGCACGCGCGACTCGTCCAGGTCGCCGCGCTTCCGCAGGGCAAGCGCGAGGTCCACACGAAGCCCCGCCTCTGCTCGCCGTGAGGTGAGCGTGGTGAGCCCATCGAGCGCGGCCGTCAGGTCCTCGATCGCCTGGTCTTCGCCGAGCCGCGCCAAGCAGTTGCCTCGCCACCGGGCGAGGTGCGCGCCGTTCAGCATCAGGTACGGCAACTCAGGGTCGTTGTCGCCAGCTGGCAGCACGTCGGCCGCTTGAACGAGCCGCCGCATCGCGCCGGATCGGTCCCCCGCCGCGGCCAGGAACTCGGCGTGCGCCGCGGCCAACCACGACCGAAGGCGTGCGGGGACCCGTCCGAGCAGGCCGGGTTCGCTCGCGTACTCGACCAGCTCCACCGCGTCGGCGGCCCGGCCGGCATCGAGCAGCACGTAAGCCTGCTGCGCCGTGACGTGCGCGAGCACGGCTGGGTTCTCCCCCTGCCGTGCTGCGGACTTCGCGATGTCGTGCAGGTCCCACGCTTTCCGGAGATCGCCCGCATCGAGCGCTTGCCAACCGGCGAGCGCAGCCGCCTCAGCGAGCGTCACCGCCGCTGTCGGAAGGTGGCCGCTCGGCAGCGCATTTCGCAGCATCTGCTCAAGGTTGCGGACGTGGGCTTCGGTCTGCGGAATGATCGCCGCCCCCAGCAGCCGGTCCTGTAGCCGGTAGAAGTTCGTCTGCTGGTCTAGCAGCGAAATCACCGCTGGGTCGAGCCGGACCACCTCGAATGTGCTCGGGAGGTCGAGCGCAGGTGGCGGTGTGGTCTCGACCAACCCGAGCGCTGCCGGTGGAAGCTCGAATACCTCGCACAGTTCGTCCCGCCAGTCCGTCGGGATCACCGCGCCGGTCTCCCACGACGTGTACATCCGCTTCAAGCTGGCTTCCTTCGGGGGCATCTTGCCCCGGCGACGGCGAGCCTGCGTGAGCTTGGCCCGGACCTCGCCTTGCGTCATCCCGGCGGCAAGGCGAGCACGGCGAAGCTTGCTCTCGGTTGCCCCGCTGTCCCCCACGGTCACCTCCCTTGCGGGCATTGTGCCTGGTCAGCCCCTGGTGAGTCGAGCGAATCACCAACGACTCACCAGGGACTCATCTCCCCAAGAAGCCGGAACCAGACGAATCTTGAGGCATGGCAACGGAAACCGCCGAGCCACAGAACCTGGGAGGTAGCGATGGGCAAGAAGGGCAACATGATTCCGGTCCCGACTGGTGGGAGCGGGCTGCTGCCGAAGGTGCTGGGCGCCCTGATCGCGCTCGCGCTACTGGTCTTCGTTGTGAAGCACCCGACCGATGCGGCGAACTGGGCCAAGGCACTCGCCGCTGGCATCGGCAGCATCATCGACGGGATTGCCGCCTTCACCGGGCAGCTCGCCGCATAGCCGAGCCTGTTGACTCGTCACGAGCCGAGACGCCCCAAGGCAGCAGACAACCGACGCTCCAGGTCTTCGAACTGGTGCCTGATCGTGCGGACTTCGTCGCGAAGTTCCAGCAGCTCAGTCCGAGCGTCAGCAAGCCGGGACTCTGGCGTCTTCCCAGCATCCTCGGGAGCGAGCACAACCGCGGCACTCTTCTCCCTCAGGGCGACAAGACCTTCCGCAGCGAGCAGCCGAAGTGCCTGATTCGCCGTGGTGCGAGAACCGCCGTGCTGCGCGACCAGCTCGCGAGTGCTGGGCAACCGCTCCCCCGGCTTGAGATCACCCGCAAGGATGCGTTCACGTAGCTGACCGGCGATGTCTTCCCTGGTCACGACCATCGAATCCCCTTCCGCAGCGCACCCAGTCTAGCGCTGTCCTAGGCCAGACCCTTGACAAGCACATCTGTCCTACTTACTGTCTCACTCAGGCCAACTGGCCTAGGACAGAAGTCCTCGAAGTTCAACGAACAGGAGAGCAATGAAGTTCGCACGAATCACCAGCCCCGCGGCCGTCGACGCGCTGTTTCCGCTGGTCGATGAGGACATTGCCGCTGTGGCGCGGGATGAGGCGATGGCGGCTGAGGTGGCTGAGATCGACGCGCTGATTGAGGAGGCGGAGCGCGAGTGGGCCGCCGCGGAGCGGGTCGAGGCGTTCCGGGTGTCGCGAGAGCTGACCGATCTGGTGAGCGCGCGCCGGGCGGCGCGTCGGGCGACCCGTGAGGCCCTGCGGTCTCGGGTCCGGTTCAACGGCGTGGCGGCGGCCTGATGAGCGTGGCACCCGTTTCGGCTGACCCCGGCACGGCGGCTCACTCCGCCAAGAACGTGCACGCCGTGCCGGGACTCCCCAACCACTCGCGTAACGACTCGAAGGGAAGGACCCCGATGGTAGGCAAGGCCCGCGCCCGGATCAGCACCGCGGCCGCCCGGCTAGCTGTGGCGATCGACGATGAGCTGGTCACCTACACCCCGCAGGCGCTCAACGAACTGATCTCGACCGTGGCGGCCCGGGAAGTCGCCGGACGGCTGCGCGAGCGGGCCGCCTGGCACCGGGAGCAGGCCGCCAAGCAGGCCGAGATCACCCGGCACGTCCCGCTGGGGGCCTCGCAGCCCTCGATCCTCCGCAGCCGGGATCACCACCGTGAGGCCGACGCCCTGGAGGCGCTGGCGCTGCGCGAGCTGGACGGGATCGGGCGGGGTGAGTCCTGATGTCGATGTTCGAGGTTCTGCGCCGATTCGGGACGTTCGCGCTGTTGGTGTTCACCGGGTCGGTGCTGCTGTTCCTGGTGCTGCACCTGGTCCGGATTCCGCTGGTGCTGATCGCGAAGGTGCTGGAGATCAGCATGCGCCGCCTGGACGCGTTCGTGACGCGGCACGCGAGCAAGCCGCCGACCGGCCCGGTCAACCAGTTCTTCCACCCCACCCCCGTCTCGCGAGAGGAGGCCATCAATGTCCACGCCTGAGCACAAGCCCACTGCCGGCCACAGCGGACAGACGACCGATGTCGAGGCGCGCCGCGCGGCTGACCTGGCGATCTACAACAACGCCACCAACCCGACCCGCACCACCCGGGCGGTGTCCTGGATCGGTTGGCACGCCATCGAGTTCGCCGGTGTCGCCGTGCCGCTGGGGCTCGCCCTGACCGTGTGGGACGGCTTCTACGTCGCGTCTGGCCTGGCCGCGCTCGGTTGGGCGGCCAACGAGCTGCGTCTGCGCCGCCAGCAGACCAGCAGGTCCGATGAGGACGGTGAGGCGTGATGAGCTGGGCCGAAGAGCGCCGCGCGAACAAGTTGGTGGACGCGCAGATTCAGCGCGAGCAGGCCGCCGCGGCGGCACAGGTGCGGATCGCCGAGCGGGCCGCGCTCGCGCAGCAGCGGCGCGAGGACCAGGCCGCGGCTGCCGAGCAGGCCCGGATCGAGCGGGAGCAGCGCTCGGCGCGCCGGAAGGCCGCCTGGCGTGCCCTGGGCGCCTGGTGCGGGGCGAACGTGGTGGAGCTGCTGATCTACCCGATCGCGCTGCTGTCCTTCGTGCTGGCCGCCCCGGCGATGGCCACCTACGGCCACGACGTCTACCGGTCCGGGCTGGGGGTGCTGCTGCCCGGCATCACCGAGCTGGGCATGTGGGCCTTCGCGGTGGCGGTGCTGGTCGCCCGCCGTCGCCACCCGGGCCGCCCGGTGGGCTGGTTGCAGGTGGGGGTGTGGACCTTCGCCGGGTTCGCCTTCGCCTCGAACCTGCTGCACGGCCTGACCACCGCGTGGGAGTCGGGCGTGGTGATGGGCCTGGTGTCGGTCTCCGGGGTGGTGGCCCACCAGCTCACCCTCGCTGCGCCGCCCCGCTCGCGGGCCGAGCGGCAGACCGCGCGGATCGAGCGGGCAGCCGCGCGCAAGATCGGTCGCGTTCGCAAGGCTGCGGTCCGGCAGGCAGTCGCGGAGATCGACGCGGACGGGTCTGCCCGGCTGGTGTACGCCCCCGGCCGCTACGTCATCACCCGGTTCCGCCGCCTGCGCACGGCGGTTGTGCCCGGCCTGCCGGTCGCGGAGTCGGCCGACTGGGACCGCGAGCTGGCTGACCTGCTCGCCACCACGGCAGCCGGTGAGCGGCCGGTGGTCGAGCCGGATGCGACGCCGCGGGACTCGATCGAGGGCGGGGCGGTCGCGACCCTCGACCACGGCCCTGACCTGCGTGAGTCGAGGCCGAATCGACCGGTGATCGACCGCAAGCCGGGCCGCTCGCTCGACCAGCTCCGCGCCGAGCTGGACGCCGCGATCGAGGCCGGACAGGTGGACCCAACGTCGGCGGAGTCGATCCGCAAGACCTTGAAGATCGGCGCGGCGCGCGCCCGCCAGCTCCGTGACGACTACAAGCGAGGTGAGGCCCGATGACCACCAACCACGAGCAGGACGCCGAGCTGGCCCGCGTGCACTACCTGCCGACCCACCGCAGCGACAGCGACCCCGCCGAGTCCAGCACGGAGGTGCTGGAGGGCGAGATCATCACCGATGCCGACTACCGCGCACTCCAGCGCGAGAAGGCCCGCCAGCGCTACGCCCTCTACCGGCAGGACGCGTTGACCGTCTACCGCGGGGTGAAGACGGCCGCCACGCACCAGGTCACCAAGTCGGCCGGCAAAGCCGTCCTGGCCGCGGGGGTGACCACGGTGCAGGGTGTGGAGTCGTGGGCCAAGCGCGCCTGGGACGCCTCCACGATGGGTGTCTACCGGCGGCAGATCAAGGCCGCGGAGGCGATGGGCGACCGTGAGGCCCTGGCGGAGTGGACCGAGCGCAAGGAGGCCGCCGCCGAGCGCCGCCACCAGCGCCTCAAGGACCTGCCCGGCGTCGCGTTCGGGGTGGCGAAAGTCCTGCTCGGCAGCCTGGCCGGGTGCGTGGCGCTGACGCTGCTGGTCGGCATCTTCGTCCAGCTCTCCGGGTCAGGCGCGTTCATCGACGTCATCACCGGGGTCCTCTCGGCGATCCGCTGGATCTTCACCGCGATCGCCGTGGCGTGGACGCCGTTCCTGATGGCCCTGCCGGTGTTCGTGCTGCTCGCGGCCTACCGCGAGGGCCGCAAGCGCGGCCAGTCCCCGGCCTGGCTCGCCACCGCCCGCGAGGCCGACCTGGACGCCGCGATCGACGAAACCACCATCGCCCGGGCGCTGGAGGCGCTGCGGATTCCGCAGATCACCGCCTACCTCAAGCAGGGCCTCCCGCTCCAGTACCTCACCACCGCCCGGGCCGACGGGCGCGGCACGCACGCCGTGATCCGGCTCCCGGCCGGGGTCACCGCCGAGAAGATCGCCCGCCGCCGCGCCGACCTCGCCACCGGCCTGCACCGGCTGGCGAAGGAGGTCTGGCCCACCACCGGGTCGGAGGCCGGAATCCTGGACCTGTGGGTCGCCGACAAGGGCGCCCTGGCGGAGGGCGCGGGACCGTATCCGCTGCTCAGCGACGGTCTGGTGGACGTGTTCAAGGGGGTGCCGTTCGGCAAGACCCTGCGCGGCACGCCGATCAGCGCCCCTTTGATGGAGCGCAACACCATCACCGGCGGCATGCCCGGCCAGGGCAAGAGCTCCGCGGCCCGGGTCATCATGGCCGGTGCCGCCCTCGATCCCACGGCTGAGCTGCGGATCTACGTGCCGGACGCGAACTTCGACTTCGAGGCGTTCAAGCCGCGCTGCTCCCGCTACGTCATGGGCGCCGAGGACGAGAAGATCGAGCAGATCCTGGCTGACCTGCGGCAACTGCACGCCGAAGTGCAGGCCCGCGGTGAACTGCTCATCAAGTTCGAGGTCCCCGCGGTCACCCGCGAGCTGGCGTCCAAGAACGTCGGGTTGCACCCGCTGTTCTGCCTGCTCGAAGAGGCCCACGTTGCCATCCAGCACCCCAAGCACGGCAAGGAAATCGCCAAGTTGCTGGTGGACATCGTGCGGCTGGGCCGCAAGCGCGGCATCCACATGCTGGTGTCCACCCAGGCCCCGACCAAGGACTCCATGCCCCGCGACGTGACCCGGAACTGCTCCAACGGCATCGCCTTCGCCGTCGGTGACCACGTCGCCAACGACGCGCTGCTGGGGCAGGGCGCCTACGCGGCCGGCCACCGCGCCACCGAGCTGATCCCCGGCACGGACAAGGGGACTGCCGTGGTGAAGGGCTTCACCGGCGAGCGCAGCGACATCGTGCAGGTGTACTTCCTGGACGTGTCCCGCGACAACGACCAGGTGACCCCGATCATCGAGCGCGCGATGGCCGCGATCGAGCAGGACGGCCGCGGCCTGCCCGGTGGCGACCGGCCCGCCCCGCAGATCGAGGCGCCGGTGTCCCGGGACCTGCTCGAAGACCTCGACGAAGTCCTGGGGAACGACCCGATCCCGGCCGCGAAGGTGGCGCCGCTGCTGTCCGCGCTGGCCCCGGACTGGCCGCCGTACCAGGGCCTCACCGGCACCCGGCTGTGCGCCGAGCTGGCCGCGATCGGGGTCAAGGTGCCCAGCTCGAAGAACCGCTACCCCATCGATCCGGTCACTATCCGTGAAGCTCTCGCTGTCGCGGCCACCGAAGACCTGGACGACGACGAGTAGCCCGACCACCCGGGTTAGACCCGGCTGCACCCCCGCGAGAACCTCGGGAATCCAGCCCGAATCCCGGGTCTGCGAGGCGACCTAACTCGCCTAACCCACCTAACTTCTCGCAGGCCAGCGGCTATCCGGGGCATCTAACCCACAGGGTTAGAAACCTAACCCGCTCTCCGCGACCTAACCCCGCAACCTAACCCACTCGACGACACAAACCGGAGGTGATCGCCGTGACCTCTCACGCCCTCATGTCATCACACACAGTGACTTTTGGAGGACCGTTGACCGCCCGCCTCGCTCGCCTGATCGCCCGGTTCGTCGCCACCTGCTCCGACTGCGGCGCCCGCATCCCCGCCGACCAGGTCATGTGCTCGATCTGCGCCAACAAGTAGACCCACCGTCGCGAAAGGACACACCACCGATGGCAAGCAACAAGCCCCTCGTGCACCGCGGAACCAAGTCCTGGTGGACCGGCGACGTGAAGACCCTCTGCGGGCTCACCATCCCCGGCCGGGACGCGAAGTCGCCGTGGTTCACCAGCCCCGCCTGCCCTGAGTGCGAAGCCAAGCACAAGGCCCGCAAGGGCAAGTAGCACGCCGAACCCTGCCGGGCCGCCCGTCCGACTCGCCTCCGGGCGGCCCGGCAGCACCAAGCCACCTCATCCCGAAAGGGCTCTCGATGACCACCCGCACCGCTGACGCTCTGCTCGCCGCTGCCCTGGACGCCGCGTCCCGCGGCTGGCACGTCTTCCCGCTCGCTCCCGGCCGCAAGTACCCCGCCCTGCATGGCGCCACCGACTGCCCGGGCACCGGCGCCTGCACCGGAGGTCACCTCGGATGGGAGCGGCGCGCCACGACCGATCCTGACCGCATCCGCGCCGCGTGGTCCCGCGCCCCGTACAACGTCGGTGTGGCGACCGGCCCGTCCGGGCTGTGCGTGATCGACCTCGACACGCTCAAGCCCGGTGAGACCGAAGCCGACATCCCGGAGCCGTGGCGCTCCAACGGTGATCGCTCCGGTGAAGATGTGCTCGCCGATCTCGCTATCCAGGCCGGGGAAGAGCTGCCCGGCGACACCCTGACCGTCCGCACCCCCTCCGGGGGCCTGCACCTGTACTACGCCGCGCCGGACGGGATCGAGCTGCGCAACACCGAAGGGGACCGCGGCCGCGGGCTGGGCTGGAAGATCGACACCCGCGCCTGGGGCGGCTACGTCGTCGGCCCCGGCTCGATCATCAACGGCCGCGCCTACGAGTCCATCTACGACGGGCACGTGGCTCCGCTCCCGGAGTGGCTGGCGGACCGGCTCACCCCGGCGCCGCTGCCGGCCGCGCCGGTGACTCCGATCCGGCCGAAGGCGTCGCGACCGCGCTACCTGGAGGCCGCGATCCGGGCCGAGTGCGCCAAGGTCCACCAGGCCCCGAAGAACCAGCGCAACGCCACGCTCTTCGCCGCCGCGGTCGCCCTCGGACAACTGGTCGCCGGTGGCGCGCTGTCCGCGGAGGAACACGAAACCGTGCTGCTCACGGCAGCCGGGCGGCACGTTGCCGAAGGCGCCTACACCGAGCGGCAGGCCCGCAAGACCATCGCGTCCGGCCTGAGGACCGGGCACAACCGGCCGCGCCGCATCGCCTGATCAATCAACCGTGGAGGAGCCATCATGCCCGTTGCTCGCGCGACGAAGGCGTACGTAGCGCAGCCACGAGCGCAGCGCCCAGAACGCGAACAGAAGCGTGATCGCCCCTTGCCACCAGGGCGACAAGTCCTCGGACCACAGCACCCACAACGTCACCTCGCACACAAGCAACGCGGTCGTGAGGATCGCCGCGACCAGGAACGCACGCGGCGAATCCGGGTGAGGTGGCTCGGTCGGCATGGACAAGAGCCTCACACACCCCAACCTCGACCGCATGTGACCGAACGGAGCAACTGATCATGCCCGCACCGCGCGTCCTCGCTTCGGTCCCCGACCAGCCCGCGCGCAAGACCCGGTGGACCGACGCCGAACTCATGGCCGTCGACTTCCCGGAGCCGCGGTGGGCCGTGCCCGGCCTGCTCTGCGAAGGGCTCAACTTGCTCGCCGGAGCACCAAAGCTCGGCAAGTCCTGGCTGTCCCTCGGACTCGGCGCGGACATCGCCAACGGCGATCCCGTCCTGGGCGGCATCGAGGTCGAGCGCGGGCCGGTGCTGTACTGCGCGCTGGAGGACACCGGACGGCGGTTGCAGCGCCGCCGTCGTCAGATGCTCGCTGCGGGTGGGCGGGCCGCGCCGCTGCTCACGCTGGAGACCGCGTGCCCCACCATGAACCACGGCGGTGAGGCGCTGCTGTGCGAGTGGCTGGACGAGAACCCGCACGCTCGCCTGGTCATCATCGACACCTTCGCCAAGATGCGCGGCGCGGACCCGGCCGGCATGTCCGCCTACGCCGCGGACTACGCCGCCGCCGTCCGGTTCAAGACCCTCGCCGACCACTACGGCGTGCCGTTCCTGCTCATCCACCACGTGCGCAAGCAGAGCGCGGAGGACTTCCAGGACACCGTATCGGGCACCAACGGCCTGACCGGCGCCGTGGACGCCACGCTCGTGCTCAAGCGGGCCCGCGGCCAAGCGGACGGGGTGCTGCACGTGACCGGCCGCGACGTCGAAGAGGCCGAGTACGCCATGAGCTTCGACGCCACGTCCGGCGCCTGGACCAAGCTGGACGGCCCGGCCGCGGACTACCAGATGCACGACACGCGCGCCCAGATCAAGCGGTTCGTTCGCGACTACCCCGGCCAGAAGCCCGCGGCGATCGCCGACGCGTTGCAGCTCAACCCGAACACCGTCCGCCAGACCTGCACCCGCATGGCGAAGGACGGGCAGCTCCGCGCCGCCCCGGGCGGCACGTACTTCCCGGCCGAACCCGCGAGTGACAGTGACAGCACCCCGGAGCTGTCACACCTGTCACTCCGTCACTCAACCGCCCTTGACCAGCAAGAACAGGAGTGACACCACCAGTGACACCCGTCGCCGCTGTCACTCAGCCCGGCAGTGACAGCCACAGGACCACCCCAGCCTGTCACAGCTGTCACTCTGTCACTCAATCCACTCTGACCTGCGAGAACAGGAGTGACAGCAGGTGTGACACCCCGACCGGCTGTCACACCACCCCGGCCCTGACCACCCGCGCGAAGGAGGAATGCGATGGACACGCCACCGGTGCCTGAGCGGCAGCTCTACCGCATCACCGAGGCCATGCGCCTGCTCTCGATGAGCCGATCCGTCATCTACGAGCAGATTCGCGCGGGACGTCTCCGCTCGGTCAAACAGGGGCGAGCCCGGCTCATCCCGGCCCAAGCCATCAGCGACTACGTCCAACTCCTCATCAACGAATCGGAGGTCATGAGTGGCGAAGCAGCGTAGCAACGGCGACGGGGGACTGTTCTGGGAGGAATCCCGACAGCGCTGGCGCGCTGAGGTCACCATCGGCTACACCCCGGCCGGAAAACGCCGGACGCGAAGGGCCTACGCCAAGACCAAGACCGAGGCCAAGAACAAGCTCAAAGAGCTGTTCAAAGACCTCGAAGAGGGCATCACCGAAGACCGGAAGTACACCGTCGCGCACGCGGTCCGCGACTTCCTCGCGTACGGCCTGCCGCGCCGCAGCACCGGCACGGTGGACAAGCTCACCAACCTCGCGAACACGCACATCATCCCCGGCCTGGGCGCCCGGAAGCTCCGGGAGCTGACGGCCGACGACGTGGACCGATGGCTGGCCGATCGCGCAAAGGTGCTGTCCACGCGATCGCTTCGGGAGGTGCTGTCGCTGCTTCGGCGCAGCATCGAGCGGGCCCAGAAGCGCGAGAAGGTGCGCCGCAACGTCGTTCTCCTCTGCGAGGTCCCCGAGGGCCGCGCCGGACGTCCCTCGAAGTCCCTGACGTTCGAACAGGCGGAAGCGGTGCTGCGGGCCGCGGAGGGGACACCGATGCGCGCTTACGTCGTTGTGTCCCTCCTCACCGGCGCCCGGACCGAGGAGATGCGCGCGCTCACCTGGTCACATGTCGATCTCGTCGGCCGACCGGACGCGAACCCGCCCATTCCCCCGCACATGATGGTGTGGCGCTCCGTCCGCGAGCACGGCGACACCAAGACACGGAAGTCCCGCCGCTCGCTCGCCCTGCCGAAGCGCTGTGTCGAGGCCCTGAGGGCCCACCAGGTCAAGCAGGACTACATGCGGACGCTCGCGCGCGGGCGGTGGCAGGAGACCGGCCTGGTGTTCTCCTCAGCCGTGGGGACCGAGCTGGACGCCGCCAACGTCCGCCGGGCGTTCCGGAAGGTGGTCGAGAAGGCGGGGCTGGAGGCGAAGGACTGGACGCCCCGTGAGCTACGGCACAGCTTCGTCTCGCTGCTCTCGGACAGCGGCGTACCGATCGAGCAGATCTCGCGCCTGATGGGCCACAACGGGACGGCCGTGACCGAGCTGGTCTACCGGCACCAGCTCCGGCCGGTCATCGAGCACGGAGCCGAGGCGATGGACCGGATCTTCGCGAGCTGAGGGCGTTGGCCACCGATCTGGCCACAATGTCGCCCAGAATGACGCTCAGCCCCCGTTTCCCTTGGTTGGGAGACGGGGGCTGAGCTGCTGTGGGCCCAGGAGGACTTGAACCTCCGACCTCTTCGTTATCAGCGAAGCGCTCTAACCGCCTGAGCTATGGGCCCTGGGAACGGAGAGAAGACTACAACACGCCTTCTACTCGCGTTCCGACAGGGTCACTTCAAGGCCGCCGGCCAGGTCGGCGGACACGTTGTAGATGAAGGCGCTCACGGTGGCCAGCGCGGAGAGCAGCACGATGTTGATGGCACCGAGGATGGCCGCGATGCCGAACACGCGCCCGGCGCTGATGAGCGGCTCGTTGCTGACCCCGGCCTGATCGCCGGACACCAGGGACGAGTAGGTGCCGTTCAGCTTGTCCCAGACGCCCATGCCGTCGAGCACGGTGTACAGCACGCCGACGGCCACGAGCCACACGAAGAACAGCGCGACGCCGAGCACGAGGGACAGCTTCAGCACCGACCAGGGGTCGAACCGCTTGATCTGCAGGCTCGCCCGCCGGGGGCCGCGGCCGGGTCGGCGCAGCGCGCTGGGCGCCGAACGCCCCTTGGTGCCGGCACTGGCCACGCTCACCGTTTCCTGCCCCCTCAACCCTGCCAACGCATCGTCACGCGCCGCGGGGTTGCCGAACAGTCCCTGCGCCGCCGAACCCGTGACGACCGGCTGATCGTCACCGTTCGAGTACAACACAGTTTTCTCGGCCTGGCCTTCCGACGACCACCCGTCCCGGTAGCCACCGGCCTTCGGGTCGGTCGTCGTGCCCTGACCGGCGTCGCGGCTCAGCCGCTGCCACGGCGGGGTGCCCGCCTCACCGGCCTGCGCACCGTGCTGTTCGGGGTTCTCCGGCGTCGTCACTTAGCTCTCTTCCGAGACGGGTTCTTCGGTTCCTCCGTTGCCTTCACCATTACCGACGCCCGAGGGCTCGTCGGCGTTGCGTGCCACCGCGAGAAGGGTCGTCCCCTCGCCGAGGTTGATCAGCCGCACGCCCTTCGTCTGCCGGCCCGCCTTGCGCACCTGGTCGGCCGGCGTGCGGATGACCCCGCCGCTGGAGGTGATGGCGTAGAGCTCGTCGTCGGCGTCGACGATGAGCGCCCCCACCAGCCTGCCACGCTTGCGGTCGTGCTGGATCGTCAGCACACCCTTGCCGCCGCGGCCCTGCACCGGGTAGTCCTCGATCGGCGTCCGCTTGGCGTAGCCGCCGTCGGTGGCGACCAGCAGGAACTTGTCCGGCTTGACGACGTTCAGCGCGAGCAGCTCGTCACCGTCGTTGAACCGCATGCCGAGCACACCGGACGTCGGCCGGCCCATCGGGCGCAGCGTCTCGTCGGTGGCGTGGAAGCGGATCGACTGGCCCTCGGCCGACACCAGCAGCAGGTCGTCCTCCGGGCCGGCCAGCACCGCGCCGACCAGCTCGTCGCCCTCGCGCAGGTTGATGCCGATCAGGCCGCCGGAGCGGTTCGAGTCGAACTCGCTCAGCCGCGTCTTCTTGACCAGGCCCTTCTTCGTGGCCAGCACCAGGTACGGCGCGACCTCGTAGTTCGGGATCTCGATGATCTGCGCGATCGTCTCGTCCGGCTGGAACGCGAGCAGGTTCGCCACGTGCTGGCCGCGCGCGGCCCGGTTGGCCTCCGGCAGCTCGTACGCCTTCGCGCGGTAGACGCGGCCCTTGTTCGTGAAGAACAGGATCCAGTCGTGCGTGGAGCACACGAAGAAGTGCTGGACGATGTCGTCCTGCTTGAGCTGCGCGCCCTGCACGCCCTTGCCGCCACGGCGCTGCGAGCGGTACAGGTCGGTCTTGGTGCGCTTCGCGTAACCGGTGCGCGTGATGGTGACCACCACGTCCTCGACCGCGATCAGGTCCTCGACCGACACGTCCCCGTCGAACGGGATGATCTGGGTGCGCCGGTCGTCGCCGTACTTGTCGACGATCTCGGTCAGCTCGTCCTTGACGATCTGCCGCTGCCGCTCGGGCTTGTCCAGGATGTCCTGCAGGTCGGCGATCTCGAGTTCGATCTTCGCCAGTTCGTCGACGATCTTCTGGCGTTCGAGGGCGGCCAGGCGGCGCAGCTGCATGTCCAGGATCGCGGTGGCCTGGATCTCGTCGATGTCGAGCAGCTCGATCAGGCCGGTGCGCGCCTCGTCGACCGTCGGAGACCGGCGGATCAGGGCGATGACCTCGTCCAGGTGGTCCAGCGCCTTGACCAGACCACGCAGGATGTGGGCGCGTTCCTCGGCCTTGCGCAGGCGGAACCGGGTCCGCCGGACGATGACCTCGATCTGGTGCTTGACGTAGTGCCGGACGACCTGGTCCAGCCGCAGCGTGCGGGGCACGCCGTCGACCAGCGCCAGCATGTTGACGCCGAAGTTGTACTGCAGCTGCGTGTGCTTGTAGAGGTTGTTCAGCACGACCTTGGCGACCGCGTCACGCTTGAGCGTGATCACGATCCGCATGCCGCGCCGGCTGTTCGACTCGTCGGCGATGTCGGCGATACCGGTCAGCTTGCCGTCGCGCACCAGGGTGGCGATGTTCTCCACCAGGTTGTCCGGGTTGACCTGGTACGGCAGTTCGGTGACGACGAGGGTGGTGCGTCCCTTGACGTCCTCCTCGACCTCGACCACCGCGCGCATCCGGACCGAGCCGCGGCCGGTGCGGTAGGCGTCCTCGATGCCGGAGGTGCCCAGGATCAGGCCCTTCGTCGGGAAGTCCGGGCCCTTGATCCGCTGCATCAGCGCGGCGAGGGTCTCGTCCTCGCCCGCTTCCGGGTTGTCCAGCGCCCAGACGACACCTTCGGCAACCTCGCGCAGGTTGTGCGGCGGGATGTTGGTTGCCATGCCGACCGCGATGCCCGACGTGCCGTTGACCAGCAGGTTCGGGATCCGCGCCGGCAGGACGTCCGGCTCCTGCGTACGCCCGTCGTAGTTGTCGGAGAAGTCGACGGTCTCCTCGTCGATCTCCCGCAGCATCTCCATGGCGAGCGGGTCGAGGCGCGACTCGGTGTACCGCATCGCGGCGGCGGGGTCGTTGCCCGGCGAACCGAAGTTGCCCTGGCCGTCGATCAGCGGGTACCGCATCGACCACGGCTGGGCCAGCCGCACCAGGGCGTCGTAGATCGCCGAGTCGCCGTGCGGGTGGTAGTTGCCCATCACGTCGCCGACCACGCGCGAGCACTTGTTGTACCCGCGGTCCGGCCGGAAGCCCGAGTCGTACATCGAGTACAGCACCCGGCGGTGCACCGGCTTGAGCCCGTCGCGCACGTCCGGCAGCGCCCGCGACACGATCACGCTCATCGCGTAGTCGATGTAGGAGCGCTGCATCTCGTGCTGGATGTCGACCGGCTCCGTGCGGTCGTGTTCCGGCGGCATGGTCTCCGTCATGAGGTCCTTCTACTGACGAGGGGAAAGAACGAGTCGGGGCGCGCTACACGTCGAGGAAGCGGACGTCCTTGGCGTTGCGGGTGATGAACGACCGGCGGGCTTCGACGTCCTCGCCCATCAGGACGCTGAACAGCTCGTCCGCGGCGGCGGCGTCGTCCAGCGTGACCTGCAGCAGCAGACGGCGGGACGGGTCCATCGTGGTCTCCCACAGCTCCTCGGCGTTCATCTCGCCGAGACCCTTGTACCGCTGGATCGCGTCGTCCTTCGGCAGCTTGCGGCCGGCTTCGGCGCCGGCGGCGATCAGGCCGTCGCGCTCCTTGTCCGAGTACGCGTACTCCGGCTCCGACCGCGGCCACTTGATCTTGTAGAGCGGCGGCTGCGCGAGGTAGACGTGGCCGTGCTCGATCAGCGGGCGCATGAAGCGGAACAGCAGCGTCAGCAGCAGGGTGCGGATGTGCTGGCCGTCGACGTCGGCGTCGGCCATCAGCACGATCTTGTGGTAGCGCAGCTTGGAGATGTCGAAGTCGTCGTGGATGCCGGTGCCCAGCGCGGTGATCAGCGACTGGACCTCGTTGTTCTTGAGCACCCGGTCGATCCGGGCCTTCTCCACGTTGATGATCTTGCCGCGGATCGGCAGGATCGCCTGGAACCGCGACTCGCGCCCCTCCTTGGCCGACCCACCCGCGGAGTCACCCTCCACGATGTAGAGCTCGCACTCCTCCGGGTTGGTCGACTGGCAGTCCTTCAGCTTGCCGGGCAGGCCGCCGATCTCCAGCGCGCCCTTGCGGCGCACCAGGTCACGGGCCCGGCGGGCGGCCATCCGCGCCTGCGCGCTGGACAGCGCCTTGTTGATGATGGTCTTGGCCTCGGTGGGGTTGCGCTCGAACCAGTCGGACAGCCACTCGTTGGTCTTGGACTGCACGAACGACTTCGCCTCGCTGTTGCCCAGCTTGGTCTTGGTCTGGCCCTCGAACTGGGGCTCGGCCAGCTTGATCGAAATGATCGCGGTGAGACCCTCGCGCACGTCGTCGCCGGAGAGGTTCTCGTCCTTCTCCTTGAGGAGTTTCTTGTCCCGCGCGTAGGCGTTGACCACCCGGGTCAGCGCGGCGCGGAAGCCCTCCTCGTGGGTCCCACCCTCATGGGTGTTGATCGTGTTGGCGAAGGTGTGCACCGAGGGCGTGAACGAGTTGTTCCACTGCATCGCGACCTCGACCTCGAGGCCGTCGCCCTTGGCGTCGAAGCAGATGATGCTGGAGTGGATCGGGTCCTTCGAGCCGTTGATGTGCTTGACGAAGTCCTCGAGACCGCCCGGGTAGTGGTAGACGCGCTCCTTGACCCGCGCCTGCTTGCCGTCGACGTCGGCCTCGGTCTCCTCCTCGGTGACCCGCTCGTCGCGCAGCGTGATGCTCAGGCCCCGGTTGAGGAAGGCCATCTCCTGCAGGCGGCGCGAGACCGTCTCGGCGTTGTAGGTGGTGGTCTCGAAGATGTCCGGGTCGGCCCAGAAGGTGGTGCAGGTGCCGGTGCCCTCGGCGGTGCCGATCTCCTGCAGCGGGCCGGGCTTGGAGTGGTCGTAGTGCTGCCGCCACTTCTTGCCGTCGCGGGACACTTCGACGTCCAGCGCCTTCGACAGGGCGTTCACCACGGAGACGCCCACGCCGTGCAGACCGCCGGACACCGCGTAGCTCTCGCTGTCGAACTTGCCGCCGGCGTGCAGCACGGTGTGCACGATCTCCAGCGTCGACTTCTTGTGGACCGGGTGCTCCTCGACGGGGATGCCGCGGCCGTCGTCGACGACGCGGACGCCGCCGTCGGGCAGGAGGGTGACCTCGACCTTGGTGGCGTAGCCGGCCATCGCCTCGTCGACCGAGTTGTCCACGACCTCCCAGATCAGGTGGTGCAGGCCGCGTTCACCGGTCGAGCCGATGTACATGCCGGGTCGCTTGCGGACCGCCTCGAGACCCTCGAGCACCGTGATGGAGGACGCGTTGTAGTCGTTCTGCTGAGCTGCCACGGGCCTGCTTTCTCCTCAGTCTTGCCCAAGGGACTCCCCACTCGCCGTTCATTCTACTTGGCCAGCTCCGCTGACATGCGGCAAGGACACCCCTGATTTCGTCACAGAGGCCCGAACGCGAGTGCGGACGGGTCCGGTGCTATCCGGCGGGGGTCGGGCCGCGATATGACGCGCTCAGTCACCCATAGGTGTCGCGCGGCCCGCGGCCCGGGACGTGCCGGGGTCCCTTCCGCCAGCTCGGGGCGGTCGGCCCGTGGATGCGCATGCGCTTGACCACACCGTGACCGACCCCGGCGGCGATCTTGGCGATGAGCTGCCCCTGCAGCAGCCGGAGCTGGGTGGCCCACGCGGTCGAGCGGGCGCGGACGGTGAGCTCGCCGTCCTTGAGCGAGACCGGCTGGGCGTGCTCGGCGACGTCCTCGCCGACCAGCCGGGCCCACTCGCCGAAGACCCGGCTGGTGGTCACGCGCTCCTGCCAGCCGCGCTCGGAGATCATGCGGGTGACCAGCCGTCCCAGCGGTTGCGGGTCGCGGGCGTCCGCGCCCGGCCCCGACCAGCGGCGGCGGCGCGGGTGCTGGCCGCCGAGCTCGATCTTGCGCCGCCCCGGCTCGGTGCCGCGGGCGTCGGCCTTGGCGCGGGCGGCGGCCAGCGCGGAGCGGACGAGGTCACGTCCGGTAGGGTTCCCGTCCGGCCCAGCCGCGCTGTCACTGTCCGTGGTTGATCCACTCGCCTGGGGCGTTTCCCCTGGTTCCGGGACTCGCGAAGATCGCCCGTTCGGCCGCTTGGTCACGCGGGGCGATAACTCGTTCACCGTGTTATCCACACTATCCACAGAGTTGTCCCCAGATCGGTGGGTAACTCGTGTGGTCCCGGTCACTCGCTGTGGCTCATCAGGCATTGCGCACCTCCCCGTCGGCGACCGTGAACCGGGTGCCGGCCAGTTCGCCGGGCACGTCCTCGTCCACCGCCGCGGTGACCAGCACCTGCTCGGCACCGGCGGCCACCTCGGCCAGCCGCGACCGCCGCCGCCGGTCCAGTTCGGCGAACACGTCGTCGAGCAGGAGCACCGGCTCGCCCGCCTCGCGCCGCAGCAGCTCGTAGGACGCCAGCCGCAACGCGAGCGCGAACGACCAGGATTCACCATGGCTCGCGTAGCCCTTCGCGGGGGCCTCCCCGAGCACGATCTCCAGCTCGTCGCGGTGCGGCCCGACCAGGCTGATCCCCCGCTCCAGCTCCTGCTGCCGGACCCCGGCCATCGCTTCGGCGAGGATACCGCTGAGCACCTCCGGTTCGGCGCGTTTCCCGTCCGGCACGCCATATCCCTCGGGCAGCGCGTCACCCAGGCTCGACCGGTAGGCGATCTGCGCCGGCCGCGAGTCGGGTGCCACGCCGGCATAGGCCGCGGTCGTGTGCGGACCGAGGTCGGCGACCAGGTCCAGCCGCGCGGCGAGCAGCTGGGCGCCGACCACCGAGAGGTGGTTGTCCCACACCTCGAGCGTCGACAGCGCGTACGGGTCGTCGCGCGCGCCACCTTTCTTCTTCCCCGCCGTCTTCAGCAGCGCGTTGCGCTGGCGGAGGATCCGCTCGTAGTCGGCGCGCACCCCCGCGTACCGGGGCGCGCGCTGCACCAGCAGCTCGTCCATGAACCGGCGCCGCTCACCGGGGTCGCCGCGCACGAGCGCCAGGTCCTCCGGGGAGAACAGCACGGTGCGCAGGATCCCGAGGATGTCGCGCGGCTTGCCCACCGCGCCGCGGTTGACCCGCGCCCGGTTCGCCCGGCCGGGGTTGATCTCCAGCTCGACGGTCAGCTCGCGGTCCTCGTTGACCACGGCCGCCCGCACGAGTGCCCGCTCACAGCCGTGCCGCACCAGCGGGGCGTCGGTCGCGACCCGGTGCGAGCCGAGGGTCGCCAGGTAACCGATCGCCTCGAGCAGGTTGGTCTTCCCGCGGCCGTTCTGGCCGACGAGGACCGTCGGGCCCGGGGTGAGCGGCAGGTCCGCGTGCTCCCACGAACGGAAGTCGGTGACCTGCAGATGCCGTACGTGCACGGCTGAGTGCCTACTCGCCGACCTTCTTCACGGCGTGCCCGCCGAACTGGTTGCGCAGCGCGGCGACCGCCCGCATCGCGGAGGAGTCCTTCCGCCGCGAGGCGAACCGCGCGAACAGGGCGGCCGAGATGACCGGCGCCGGCACCGCGTGGTTGATGGCCTCCTCCAGCGTCCAGCGGCCCTCGCCGGAGTCCTCGACGTAACCTTCGAGGTCGTCCAGCTCCGGGTCCTCGTCCAGGGCGCGCACCAGCAGGTCGAGCAGCCAGGACCGGACGACGGTGCCGCGCTGCCAGCCCTTGATCACGGCCGGCACGTCCTCGACGACCTTCGCGGCCTCGAGCAGTTCGAAGCCCTCGGCGTAGGCCTGCATCAGGCCGTACTCGATGCCGTTGTGGATCATCTTCGCGTAGTGGCCGGCGCCGACCGAGCCGGCGTGCGAGAAGCCCTCCTCGCGCGGGCCCTCCGGGCGCAGCGCGTCGAAGATCGGCATCGCGCGCTCGACGAGCTCCTTGTCACCGCCGACCATCAGGCCGTAGCCGTTGTCCTTGCCCCAGACCCCGCCGGACACACCGCAGTCGAGGTAGCCGATGCCCTTGGCGGACAGCACCTCGGCGTTGTGCGTGTCGTCGGTGAACCGCGAGTTGCCGCCGTCGATCACCAGGTCGCCCTCGGCGAGCAGGTCCCCGAGTTCGGCCACGGTCTCCCGGGTCGGGCCGCCGGCGGGGACCATCACCCAGACGATGCGTGGAGCGTCCAGTTTGGACACCATGTCGGCGAGGGACGAGGAGTCCGAGACCGCCTCGTTGCGGTCGTACCCGACCACCTCGTGCCCGGCGGCGCGCAGCCGCTCGCGCATGTTGAAGCCCATCCGGCCGAGGCCGACCAGTCCCAGCTGAACCATGGAACTCCCCTTCGTGCGTACTTCTTCCGTCGCGGTCAGCCGGGTAGGCGGACCGGCATCAGTAGATAGAGGTAACCAGGAACGACCTGGCCCTGCTCGTCGGCCGGCTTGATCAAAGCCGGACGGTTCGGGGTGGTGAAGGTCAGCTCGGCCCGGTCGTGGTGCAGCGCGCCGAGACCGTCGACGAGGTAACCGGGGTTGAACGCGATGGTCACCGGCTCGCCCTCGTACTCCACCGGCAGCTCCTCTTCGGCGCTGCCCTCGTCGTCGCCGCCGGCCGACAGGCGCAGCGAGTTGTCACCGAACTCCAGCCGCACCTGAGTACCCCGCTCGGCGACGAGCGACACGCGTTTGATCGCCTCCGACAGCGGGGACACCTCGATCACCGCGCGGGAGGAGTGCTGGTTCGGGAGGAGCTGCCGGTATGGCGGGAACTCGGCGTCGAGCAGGCGGGTGGTCGTGTAGCGGCCGTTGCCGGACAGGCCGAGCAGGCCTTCGCCGCTGGCGAGGCCGACCGACACCTTGTTGCCCGCGGTGCCGAGCGACTTGGCCGCCTCGGCGAGGGTGCGCGCCGGGACCAGCACCGCGGCGTCGGCCAGCCCCTCGGCCGGCTCCCACGCGAACTCGCGCATCGCCAGGCGGAAGCGGTCGGTGGCGACCAGGGTCAGCGAGTTGCCGGAGATCTCCAGCCGCATGCCGGTCAGCATCGGCAGGGTGTCGTCCTTGCCCGCGGCGACGGCGACCTGGGTGACGGCCTGGCCGAACGCCTCGCCCGCGACCTCACCGGCGAAAGTCGGCTGGGCCGGCAGCTGCGGGTAGTCCTCGACCGGCATGGTCGGCAGGCTGAACCGGGCGCTGCCGCAGGTGATGGACGCGCGGGAGCCGTCGACGGAGATCTCGACCGGCTGGGCCGGGAGCGCCTTGGTGATGTCGGCGAGCAACCGTCCGGACACGAGCAGCCGCCCCCCGTCGGCGATGGTCGCCGGGACGCCGACCGTGGCCGAGACCTCGTAGTCGAAGCCGGAGACGGTGAGCGCGTCGGTCGACCCGTCGGATCCGGCGTCGAGCAGGACACCGCCCAGGACGGGGACCGGTGGCCTCGACGGCAGGCTGCGTGCCACCCACGCGACGGCGTCCGCGAGCCCGTCGCGTTCGACGCGGATCTTCATGAGCCCATCCTTTCGACAGCCGAGCCCCTCACGCGGCCCGAGAAGATCGACAAACGTCCCCGGGCAGGCCGCGAGGGAACGCGCTGACCGGGGATCTCGCAGTGTGGTGTGGCCCGGTGCCGATGTCGCCAACGACGAGCGGGCTGGGTGTGGATACCCACGTTAGAACGTGAGCGGCACCGGCGTCACTCGGGGCAGGCCATCGACTTGTCGACAAGACGATCTCGTCCGGCGCGTTGTCCCCATGTCCACAGCCCCCTGTTTTCGTTCTAAGGACTTCTTGAGAAAAAACCAAGGGCAGTGACAGTAATAGGGGCTGTGGATTCTGGGGACAACCGCCGTCGTCGCAGGTCCGCTCGCGCGGCGGGGTGTGGACATCTGTGGAGTACTTCCCGTGGACAACTCGGGCCGTCCGTGGACAACTTCGAAGCCTCCCCAAGTGATCCACAGTTGTCCCCAGCTGTCCACAGAACTGTCCCCAGTTGTGGGCCGGTTCGTCCCCATGGCCGCGCACAGACGCGGTCGCCGTGGAACCCACCCAGTGGGTGACGGCGGTCGCCGCGATCGATGCCGTCTCGTTACGGGGATCACAGGTTTCGCGCCGCAGCGCGTCCCGTCGCGGCCGCACTCGCTGTCACACAAGCGATTCCGGCCCAGGCGGCGAACGGCAGCCGCTCGCCGAGGAGCACCGCGCCGGCGAGTCCCGCCACCGCTGCCTCCAGGCTTTCGAGTACCGCGACGGTGCCGGGTGGAATCCTCCGCAGGGCGGCCAGATCGAGTGAGTACGGCACGACGGCCGACAACACGGCGACGCCGAATCCGGCCAGGAGCAAGGAAGGGCGCCACACCGCGGTGGTCGCACCGAACGGCATCACGAGCACCGCGGCGACCGTCACGGCGAGCGCCAGCATCGATCCATCCTGGACACTCGCGCCGACCTTCCGGCTCAACAACAGGTATCCACCCATCGACGCGGCGGACAGCAGAGCGAGCGCGACACCCGCCGCGGGCATCGTCGTGCCCGATGGCGCGTGGAACAACCACACGCCGAACCCGGCGACGAGTGAGAGCGCCACGTCCCGCGCACGTCGTGCCGTGGCGACCGCGATCGCGAGCGGACCGAGCAACTGCAACGCGCTCGCCACCCCCATCGGCAGGAACAGCAGCGCGGGGTAGATGAGGTTCATCCCGGCGATCGCCGCGCCGAAACCCAGCACCGGCACCAGTTCCCGGCGCGACGGCAACGACGGCCGGTGGATCGCGAGCAGCACGAGCGCGGCGAACCCGAGCCGCAGCGCCACCACGGCGCCGGGACCGGCCTGGGCGAAGAGTTGCTTGCCGAACGCCTGGCCCGCCTGGACGCTCACGACGCTGCCGAGGACGAGGAGTACCGGGGTGGCTCGCATGCCTTCCCAGTCTTGGCCCCCGCACCGTGAAGATCCATCGAGACTTCGTGCACGGAACTCTTTAGCCTCGACTACATGATCGACCTGAGACGTCTCCGCGTCCTCCGCGTGCTCGCCGACCACGGCACCGTGACGGCGGCCGCGCACGCGCTGCACCTGACCCCGTCCGCGGTGTCGCAGCAGCTGCGGTTGCTGGCCAAGGAGGTCGGCGTCGACCTGCTGCGGCACGAGGGCAGGCGGGTGCGGTTGACCCCCGCCGCGGTGGTCCTGCTCGAGCACGCGGATTCCCTGTTCGCGCAATGGGAACGCGCGCGCGCCGATCTGACCGCCGGCGACGAGAGGGGAACCGTCCGGCTGTGCGGTGTCTCGTCCGCGGTCGCGGCGTTGCTGACGCCCGCGGCCGCGCGGCTGCGGGCGGACCACCCCCGCCTCACGACGCGCGTACTGGAAGAGGAGAGCGCGGACTGCTACGAACTGCTGCTCGCCGAAGAAGCCGACATCGCCGTCGTGCTGCCGACACCGGAAGCACCGCCGGCCGGCGATCCGCGCTTCACGCAGTGGCCGCTGCTCGACGATCCGCAGGACCTCCTCGTCCCGGCGGGACATCCGCTGGCGCGTCAGGACGCGGTCGAACTCGCCGACGCCGCGCGCGAACCGTGGATCGTCAAGCCGCGCAACAACGACACGTACACGCTCCTCCAGGTCGCCTGCGCCGCCGCGGGTTTCACGCCGCGGATCGCGCACGAGGCGAAGGAGTGGTTCGCCGTGTCCGCCCTCGTCTCCGCCGGGTTCGGGGTGTGCCTCGTGCCGCGGCTCGCGCCGCTGCCACCCCAGCACGAGGTAGTCCGGATTCCCTTGCGCGGCAACCCACGTCCGTCACGTCGGATCGTCGGGTGCGTGCGGCGGGGCAGCGAGGGGCAGTGGCCGATCGCGCGCGCGATCGTGGCGATCGAAGCGGTGTGCGCCGGGCGCGTCACTGACGAGCGCGCTGTTTGATGCGCGCGGTCAGCTCCTGCACCTGGTCGTAGATCCGCCGGCGCTCGGCCATCTCCTTGCGGATCTTCTTGTCCGCGTGCATGACCGTCGTGTGGTCTCGACCGCCGAACGTCTGCCCGATCTTCGGCAGCGACATGTCCGTCAGCTCACGGCACAGGTACATCGCGATCTGCCGCGCCGTGGCGAGCGCTTTCGTCTTGCCCGGGCCGCACAGGTCGTCGACCGTCACGTCGAAGAACTCGGCCGTCGTCGCCATGATCGTCGGCGCGCTGATCTCCGGAGCCTGCGAATCCGGGATCAGGTCGCGCAGCACGATTTCCGCGAGGCTGACGTCCACCGGCTGCTGGTTCAGCGACGCGAACGCGGTGACGCGGATGAGAGCGCCTTCCAGCTCGCGGATGTTCGCCTCGACGCGCGAGGCGATGAACTCGAGCACGTCGCCCGGCACCGCGAGCCGGTCCTGCGCCGCCTTCTTGCGCAGGATCGCGATGCGCGTTTCCAGTTCGGGCGGCTGGATGTCGGTGATCAGGCCCCACTCGAACCGCGTGCGCAGCCGGTCCTCCAAGGTTTCCAGCCGCTTCGGCGGCCGGTCCGAGGACACCACGATCTGCTTGTTCGAGTTGTGCAGCGTGTTGAAGGTGTGGAAGAACTCCTCCTGGGTGCCTTCCTTGCCCTCCAGGAACTGGATGTCGTCGACCAGCAGGATGTCGATGTCGCGGTAGCGCCGCTGGAACGCGACTTTGCGGTCGTCGCGCAGCGAGTTGATGAAGTCGTTGGTGAACTCTTCGGTCGAGACGTAGCGCACGCGCATCCCCGGGAACAGCCGCTGCGCGTAATGCCCGACCGCGTGCAGCAGGTGCGTCTTGCCCAGCCCCGACTCGCCCCAGATGAACAGCGGGTTGTACGCGCGGGACGGTGCTTCGGCGACGGCGAACGCGGCCGCGTGCGCGAAGCGGTTGGACGCGCCGATGACGAACGTGTCGAACGTGTACTTCTCGTTCAGCCGGGTCTTCGACGTCTCCGGCTGCGCGGGGGCGGTGTAGGGCTGGCCGGCGCTCGGCTGGCCGGAGAACATCGGCCAGATCTCGTGCGCGGCGGCCAGTGCCTCGCCCTCTTCGTCGACTTCCTCGTCACCGTCGTCCTCGGGCAGGGCCGCCTTCACCGGTTCCGGCCGGTGGGCGCGCACCTGACGCAGCGGCGGCAGGAGACCGTCGTCGAGCGGCGGCATCTGCGGCATCTTCGGCGGCATGACCGGGATCTCGGTCACCCCGACCGGAGCGGTTTCCACCCGGGCGGGTGACGGGTAGGGCACGGGAGGTGGCGGGGGCGGCGGGCTGACCTCCGCGGTGTCGACCTTCACGGCAAGCGAGACCGGGCGGCCGAGGCGGCGCGAGAGCGCGTGGGTGATCGGGTCGCGCAGGGCCCGCTCGATCGCTTCCTTGGCGAAGTCGCTCGGGGCGGCGAGCAGGGCGGTTCCGTCGAGCAGACCGATCGGGCGGGTGACCCGCATCCAGGCTCGCTGCTGAGGCGAGAGTGTGCCGTCCGACAGCTCCCGGACCACTTGGTCCCAGACCACGCCCAGGTTCAACTGGTGCTCGGACACCGACTTCGTCCCCTCCCCTCGTCACCCCGGACGAACCCCACCGAACCTCGAACCACTCTTGCCGGGCGCCCGCTCACTCGGTCGAGCGGCGCCGCGCGGTCCCCCTGGTCACCGCGTGCAGCAAGTATCCACAGAGTTGTCCACAGCTGTGCACTAATGTACGGCGGCCCGCAGCCACTCCACCTGCGGGTGCGAACCTACGCCAGCCAGAGCCTCCACACCTTCCGACGGCGGCGCCGAGCACCTCGAACGGGTGACTCAAGAGGAGACACGCTAACAAAGCTTCGCGCGGTCCCACAAGACGCCGTAGGAAGCCAGGATCCCATGCCTCACCGCGCGTCGCCACTCGGTCCCCCCGAGTGGTTCCGGGGGCCGGTTGTGCCCGGCCCCGAAGGGGTGCGTACCCTCGATAAGTCTCCCGCGCGCGACGGGTTCGTTCGCATGCGCGCGATTCGAGACACCCCCGAGCTGATCGGTGGCGCTGCCTGCCGCCGAGTATGTCGAGACCAGGAGTAAGCAGTGAGCAAGGGTAAGCGCACCTTCCAGCCGAACAACCGTCGACGCGCCCGGACCCACGGGTTCCGGCTGCGGATGCGTACCCGTGCCGGTCGCGCCATCCTGTCGGCCCGCCGTCGCAAGGGCCGCGAGAAGCTGTCCGCCTGATAGCGCCGCTTCGAGGCGCGACGTGCTGCCCCGTGCCGCCCGCTTGCGGCGCAGTGAGGACTTCCGCGACGTCATGCGCAGGGGTGCTCGGGCAGGCCGGCGCCGCCTCGTGGTGCACGCGGTGCAGTCCACCGACCCGTCCGCGGGAACGCCGCGGGCGGGTTTTGTGGTGAGCAAATCCGTCGGCAACTCGGTGGTCCGCCACCGGGTGAGCCGTCGTCTGCGGCACCTCGTCCTGCAGCGTCTCGGAACCGTGCCGCCCGGCAGTTCGTTGGTCGTGAGGGCCCTGCCGCCGGCGGCCACCGCGTCCAGCGCCGAACTCGGTGCCGATCTGGACGCGGCGCTGAAACGGCTGAGCCTGCTCCCGGGCCGCCCGTCGGACGGCCCGGCGCAACCCCGGCCGGACACGGCCGCGGACACGAGGGGCCACGCCGGTGAATGACGCCAGCACGGAAAGCGGTAGCGCGCACGCGGTCGAGCGCCCCGGGCCGGTGGCCCAGGTCCTGCTGCTCCCGCTGCGGTTCTACCGCCGGTTCATCTCGCCCTACCTCCCGCCGAGCTGCCGCTTCTACCCCAGCTGCAGCACGTACGCGGTCGAGGCCCTGACCCGCTTCGGCGCCGCGAAGGGCAGTTACCTCGCCCTCCGCCGGCTGCTGCGCTGCGGCCCGTGGACGATGCCCGGCCGCGACCCGGTGCCTGAGGTGTTCTCGTGGCGCCACCAGAGACCTGGTTTGTCAACCGAGGAGTAGCTCAGTGCTCGACTTCATCTACTACCCCGTGTCCTTCATCCTGTGGTGTTGGCACAAGGTCTTCGGGTTCGTCTTCGGGGCCGACAACGCCATCGCGTGGATCCTCGCGATCATCTTCCTGACCTTCACGGTCCGCGGCATCATGTTCAAGCCGTTCGTGAACCAGGTCCGGTCGATGAAGAAGATGCAGGAGTTCGCGCCGGAACTGAAGAAGATTCAGAAGAAGTACGCGAACGACCGGCAACGCCAGGCCGCGGAGATGCAGAAGCTCCAGAAGGAGCACGGCGTCAACCCGCTCGGCAGCTGTCTGCCGATGCTGCTGCAGATCCCGGTGTTCATCGGTCTGAACTGGGTGCTGCGCGCGTTCTCGATCAACCCGCACCCGGGCCAGCCGAAGACCGAGAACTACTTCTTCAACCAGCAGGGCGTCGAGTCCTACGTCAACGCGAAGCTGTTCGGCGTCAACATCGGCGAGGCGATCCACAACACCTCCATGCTCGGTGGTGCCGGTGGCGGCTGGCACTGGAACGTGGCGCCGGTCGCGATCCCGCTGATGATCCTCGCGTCGATCCTGACGCACCTGACGGCGCGGCACTCGGCGCAGCGGCAGAACCTGAACCCGGATTCGCTGACGCCGCAGACCGCGATGATGCAGAAGCTGACGATGTACATCTTCCCGCTGGGTGTGCTCGTCTTCGGCGCGTTCTTCCCGATCGGTCTGCTCTTCTACTGGCTGGCGAACAACGGCTGGACCCTGATGCAGCAGCGCCTGGTGTACACGCGCATCGACAAGGAAGAGGCGGCGCGCAAGGCCGAGGCGGCGGAGAAGCGCAACTCGCTGGCGCCGCGCCCGGGCGCCAAGCCGAAGCCGGGCCAGAAGCCGGCGCAGCAGCAGAAGAAGGCGACCGACGACGAAGCCCCGGCCGAGACGTCGTCGAGCGACGGCCAACCGGCGACGGGGCAGAACAAGCCGGGCTCGAAGGCCGGCTCGCCGCACCGGTTCCCGCAGCAGGGACCTCGCCCGCAGAACGGCTCGGCGCAGAAGCGCAAGAAGCCTTCGCAGGGCGGCAAGAACTCAGGACAGAAGGGCTCGGGGCAGAAGCGCCGCTGAGCGCTGGAGCCCGGTGAAAGGAGATGACGATGGCGGAGACGGTCGAAGCGATCGACGCTGACGACGAGGCGCCCGCTGTGGAGGAGTCGGGTTCCTCGACGGAGGACCTGCTGGTCCGCGAAGGCGACATCGCCGGTGATTACCTCGAGCGGCTGCTGGATCTGCTCGACTACGACGGGGACATCGACCTCGACGTGGAGAGCGGCCGGGCGATCGTGAGCATCGACGGTGGCGACGACCTGGAGAAGCTCGTCGGCGGCCGCGGCCAGGTGCTCGAGGCGCTGCAGGAACTGACGCGGCTCGCGGTGCAGCAGGAGACCGGCACGCGGAGCCGGCTGATGCTCGACATCGCGGGCTGGCGTGCCGGACGTCGCGCCGAGCTGACCGAGCTGGGTCGCACGACCGCCGAGACGGTGAAGGCGACCGGCGAGAAGGTCCGGCTGCAGCCGATGAGCCCGTTCGAGCGCAAAGTCGTGCACGACGCGGTTGCGGCCGTGGGGGGCGTCAAGAGCGAGAGCGAGGGCGAAGAGCCCAAGCGGCGCGTGGTGGTGATGCTGGACGCGTAGCGTCTGGTTGGTTCGAGGAGGCGGCCCACTTCGGTGGGCCGCCTTTTTCTCTGCCCGCGTTCGGCGGCGGGGTGGCTGCGGGGCCCGCCATTTCACGTGAGTGGTGCGCCACGGCGACGTCGCCGGTGGTTTCGGCCGATGAGCCTCGAGCGCAAGTCAGGGTGAAGAGCCCAAGCTGCATGTGGTCGTCATTCTGTGGGCCGCCTCTTTCTCTGCTCGCGTTCGGGCGGCGGACGGTGCGCCCCGTGTTTCCGGCGGCGCGCGGTTGCGGAGCGGTGCGCGACGGCGACCTCGCCGATGGTTTCGGCGACGTCGGGCCGACATGACTGAGTGCACGAGGGCGAGACAGTCCGGGCGCTGCGGTGCTAGCCGTTTCACGTGGAACCGCCCCGCCCCCCGCGCGAGTTTCACGTGAAACGGTCCACAGTTGCGGTCCGCCTCCCCGCGATGGTGATTCCCTCGTGGAGAATTGTGTCTGGCGTCGTTTCACGTGAAACGCGGAATGGAGGGGTGGCGAGTGGTGCCGGTGCCCGAGGTGGCGGGGCGAGTGTTCGGAGACGGGCTGGAGCGGGCCGTTCAGTTCGCTGAGATGCTCGAGCGGTTCGGCGTCGAGCGGGGGTTGATCGGGCCGCGGGAGGTTGAGCGGCTCTGGGATCGGCACCTCCTCAACTCCGCCGTCGTCGGGGAGCGGATCGACTCCGGGTCCACCGTGATCGATGTCGGGTCGGGTGCCGGGTTCCCCGGGGTCCCGTTGACGATCGCGCGGCCGGATCTCGACGTGGTCCTCGTCGAGCCCATGGCGAGGCGTGCCGAGTGGTTGAACGAAGTCGCCGAGACGCTCAAGCTGGATGTCACCGTCGTGCGGGGTCGGGCCGAAGAGAAGTCGGTTCGACAGCAGGTGGGCACGGCGGACGTCGTCACGTCGCGGGCGGTGGCGCCCCTCGCGCGGTTGGCGGGCTGGTGCCTTCCGCTCGTCCGCGAGGGTGGCATGATGCTCGCAGTCAAGGGAGCTAGTGCCCGGGACGAAGTTGCCCGTGATGCGACGGCGGTTGCCCGTGTCGGTGGGGGTGCTCCCACGGTCTCTGAATGCGGGGTCGGCGTACTCGAGACACCGACGACCGTGGTGCGGGTGGAGCGCGTGCGCAGTGTTCGGCGACCGCGGCGTGCGGGATGACAAGATGGCGTACTGGATGGCTTGTGGAGGCCAGATCAGCATGAAGCGACCCATGTTCCACGTGAAACCAGCAGTGTCGATTGCGGAAAGGTGGCTCGGCCGGTGACCCCGCCTGCGTCAGACTGGACCCCCATTGCCGAAGAGGCCGAGCGCGCCGCTCGCGTGTTGCACCCGGAACCCAACTCCCTCCCCCGGCCCGATCAGCGCCGCGTCCTCACGGTCGCCAACCAGAAGGGCGGCGTCGGGAAGACGACGAGCGCGGTCAACCTCGCCGCGGCCCTCGCGGTCCACGGCCTCAAGACCCTCGTCATCGACCTCGACCCGCAGGGCAACGCCAGCACCGCCCTCAACGTCGACCACCGCTCCGGTACCCCCTCCATCTACGACGTGCTCCTCGGTGACCTCCCCCTTGGCGAGGCGATGGCCGTCAGCGAGCAGTCCCCCAACCTGTTCTGCGTCCCGGCCACCATCGACCTCGCCGGCGCCGAGATCGAACTCGTCGAGGTGGCTTCCCGCGAATCGCGGCTCAAGGAGGCGCTCGCCGGGGACGTCGTCAACGAGCTGGGCATGGACTACGTCTTCATCGACTGCCCGCCGTCGCTCGGCCTCCTCACGGTGAACGCGATGGTCGCGGCGCGCGAGGTCCTCATCCCGATCCAGTGCGAGTACTACGCACTCGAAGGCCTCGGACAGCTCCTCAGCAACATCGAGCTCGTGCAGAAGCACCTCAACCCCAGCCTGGCCGTCTCGACGATCCTCCTCACCATGTACGACGGCCGCACCAAGCTGGCCGACCAGGTGACCGCCGAGGTGCGCGACCACTTCGGCGACGTCGTCCTCAAGACCGTCATCCCCCGCAACGTCAAGGTGTCCGAGGCGCCCAGCTACGGCCAGACCGTCCTGGCATACGACCCGGGCTCGCGGGGCGCGATGAGCTACGTCGACGCGGCACGGGAGATCGCGGAGCGCGGCAGCAGCAATGGATCGAGGAGGGGCACGTTATGACCGAACGCAGGGGTGGTCTTGGCCGCGGCCTGGCCGCGTTGATCCCGACCGGGCCGCCCGCCGGGGAGAACGCCCCGACCGCTCAGGCCCGTCCGGAGAAGCCGTCCCGCAACGGCGAAAAGGACTGGTTCGCGGCCAACAGCGAGGTCGCCCCCAGTGGTGAGGTGGCCGGCGCTGTCTACCGCGAGATCCCGACCAGCGCGGTCAAGCCCAACCCGAAGCAGCCGCGGCAGGTCTTCGACCCGGATGCGCTCGCCGAGCTGGAGCACTCGATCCGCGAGTTCGGCCTCATGCAGCCGATCGTGGTGCGTGAACTCGGTGATGGCGAGTACGAGCTCGTCATGGGCGAGCGCCGGCTGCGCGCGTCCCAGCGGGCCGAGCTCGAACACATCCCGGCGATCGTCCGGCAGACCGCCGACGAGGCGATGCTGCGCGACGCCCTCCTCGAGAACATCCACCGGGTCCAGCTGAACCCGCTCGAGGAGGCCGCCGCCTACCAGCAGCTGCTCGACGAGTTCGAGGTGACCCACGAGGAACTCGCCTCGCGCATCGGCCGCAGCCGTCCCGTCATCACCAACACCATCCGCCTGCTCAAGCTCCCCCTCCCCGTCCAGCGCCGCGTCGCGGCCGGGGTCCTGTCGGCTGGGCACGCCCGCGCGTTGCTCTCGCTCGACGACCCCGAGGCGCAGGAGGAGCTGGCGACCCGGATCGTGGCCGAGGGTCTGTCGGTCCGGGCGACCGAGGAGGCGGTGACGCTCAAGAAGAGCGAGGGGCCGGCCAAGCCCAAAGCCGCTCCCCGCAAGCCGATGCAGGCACCCGGTCTGCAGGATCTGGCCAACCGGCTGTCGGACACCTTCGACACCCGCGTCAAGGTCGACCTCGGCCGGCGGAAGGGCCGCATCGTCGTCGAGTTCGGCTCCGTTGACGATCTGGAACGGATCGTCGCCCTCATGGACCCGAATCGGGCAAATCGGGCGGTCGAAACGGATGGGTGATCACACCGGGGTGTTTCGTCACGGTGATGATTTGATCTGACAGCATTGAGGGCCACCTTCCCGCGGGAAGGTGGCCCTCAACGGTTGACTGACGGCGGTCAGGCGGACCGGCGGATCGCCCGCGCGACGAGATCGGCGAACACCGCCCCCAGCGACGCGCCGGAGGTCTCGATCGCCATCGGCACCGTCGACGTCTCGGTCAGTCCCGGCGACGAGTTCACTTCGAGGAACTGGACCGTGCCGTCGGCGGTCACGATCGCGTCGGTCCGCGAGATGTCGCGCAGACCGAGCAGCCGGTGCGCGGCGACCGCGAGCTCACCGACCGCCTTCGCGGACTCCTCCGGCAGCCGGGCCGGGGCGAAGAAGTCGGTCAGCCCGGCGGTGTAGCGGGAGGTGTAGTCGTACACGCCGCTCTCCGGCACGATCTCGACCGCGGGCAGGGCCTCCGGCTCGCCGTCGCGCTCCACGACGGCCACCGCGACTTCGACGCCCTCCACCAGCCGCTCGGCCAGCACGGTGTCGCCGTAGGCGAAGCACCCGACCATCGCGGCCGGCAGCTCCGACGCGTCCCGCACGACCTGGGCGCCCAGCGCCGACCCGCCCTGGTCGGGCTTCAGGATCAGCGGCAGGCCCAGGTGGTCGACGATCGCGTCGAGCACGCCCTGCGCGCCCAGCTCGCGGAACGTGCTGTGCGGCAACACGATCCAGTCCGGCGTCGCGTACCCGGCGCTGGACAGCAGCGCCTTCGCGGTGGGCTTGTCCCAGGCGCGGCGGCACCCACGTGAGCTGGTGCCCACGTACGGCACCCGCAGCATCTCCAGGACGGCCTGCACCGACCCGTTCTCCCCCTGGCCACCGTGCAGCGCCACGACGGCCGCGTCGGGCCGGTCGGACCGCAACCGGTCCAGCAGGCTCGCGTCGGTGTCCCACTCCTCGACGGTCAGGCCCTGCTCCCGCAGCGCGGCGGACAGCCTGCGGCCGGACCGCAGGGAGACATCACGCTCGTGCGAAAGTCCGCCCGCGAGAACGGCGACGGTCGGCATAACCACGCCGGCACTCTCCTCAATACACAGTCTAAAATGGACGAAGCCGTGCGGCGATCAGGCCGTGTCCGGCGACGGCGTCTCCGGCCCCGGGATCGCGCGCATGCTGACGTTACCGAACGTGCGCACCAGGTCCATTTCGGACTCGAGCACGGCGGCCAGGCGCCGCACGCCCTCCTTGATGCGTTCCGGAGTCGGGTAGCAGTACGACAACCGCATCTGCCTGCTGCCGAAACCGTCGGCGTAGAAACCGGTTCCGGACGCGTACGCCACCCGCGCGGTCACCGCGCGCGGCAGCATCGCCTTGGTGTCGACGCCCTCGGGCACCGTCACCCACACGTAGAAACCGCCGTCCGGGTGCGTCCAGCTGCAGCCGGACGGCAGGTGCTGCTCGAGAGCGGACAGCATCGCGTCCCGCCGCTCCCGGTAGTTCTCGCGGAAGGTCTTGATCTGGCCCTTCCAGTCGTGCGTGGCCAGGTACCGCGACACGATCATCTGGTTGAACGTCGGCGGGCACAGCGTGGCCGACTCGGCGGCCAGCACCAGCTTCTCCCGCACGGCGTGCGGGGCGAGGACCCAGCCGACCCGCAGGCCCGAGGCGAACGTCTTGGAGAACGAACCCAGGTACACGACGTTGTCGGGGTCCAGCGACCGCAGCGCCGGGTAGGTCTGGCCGTCGAAGCCGAGCAGACCGTACGGGTTGTCCTCGACCACCAGCACGCCGTGCGCCCGGCAGATCGCCAGGATCTCCGCACGCCGCTCGACCGCGAGCGTCACGCCGGCCGGGTTGTGGAAGTTCGGGATCGTGTACAGGAACTTGACCCGCTGGCCGGCGCGCTCGGCGGTGGCGAGAGCTTCGCGCAGCGCCTCCGGCACCAGCCCCTGGTCGTCCATCACGACGTGCACGACCTTGGCCTGGTAGGCGGCGAACGAGCCCAGCGCGCCCACGTACGACGGGCCTTCGGCGAGCACGATGTCGCCCGGGTCGCAGAACAGCCGGGTGACCATGTCCAGGCCCATCTGGGAACCCACGGTCACCACGATGTCATCGGGGTGGGCCGAGATGTCCTCCATCGCCATGACCTCGCAGATCTGCTCCCGCAGCGCGGGCACGCCCTGCGCGGAGCCGTACTGCAGGGCGACGAGGCCGTCCTCGGCGATGATCTCCCCGACCTGCGAGGAGAGGGTGTCCAGCGGCAGTGCGGCGAGGTTCGGCATCCCGCCGGCGAGTGAGACCACCTCGGGCCGGCTGGCTACCGCGAAGAGAGCTCGGATCTCCGACGCCGTCATGCCGGCCGTGCGGGCGGCGTAACGGGCGAGGTGGGGATCGAGATCGCGGCGGCCGGTGTGCTCGGGTGGGTTCGCAGTCATCGCACTTCGCTTGCTGTTGATGGTCAGTTTCTCGAGTGTAACCACTCGACCTTGTGATATTCCCGGCCTTTCGGCGTGGGTCACAGGGGCCTATTCTCAGAGACGGCCGAGCAGGCTGTGTGGTTGTGCCACGCCCTGCGACTCGTCGGGCCGGCCGCAACGAACCGGGGGAGGGATCAGGTGTCGCGTCGCGTCGTGGGCGTCACCCTCGACAACCTGGAACACCTGCCCAAGCACTGCCGGCGGTGCGTGTACTGGGAGCTCGCGCCGCACCTGCGCGCCCAGGCGGAGGAGTTCGGCCAGACCGAGGTCGAGAAGGAGGCCTGGGTCTCGTCCGTGCTGCTGGAGTGGGGCGCCTGCGGCCGGATCATCTACAGCGACTCGCTGCCCGTCGGGTTCGTGCTGTACGCGCCGCCGAACCTGGTGCCGCGGTCGATCGCGTTCCCGACGTCCCCGCCCAGCGCCGACGCGGTGCTCTTGACCAGCTTCCACGTGCTGCCCGAGTTCCGCGGCGGCGGGCTCGGCCGCACCCTCGTGCAGGCCGTCGCCAAGGACCTGACCCGGCGGGGTGTGCGCGCGATCGAGGCGTTCGGTGACGCGAGCCCGGGCGACGCGGACAACGAGCTGCTCGGGCACACCTGCGTGGTCCCGGCCGACTTCCTCACCGCCGTCGGGTTCAAGACCGTGCGGCCGCACGCCAAGTGGCCCAGGCTGCGCCTGGAGCTGCGTTCGGCCCTGTCCTGGAAGGAAGACGTCGAGGCGGCCCTCGAACGGCTCCTGGGCCAGGTGAGCATCACCACGGCGGAGCCCAGCACGGCCCGGGCCTGACCGAGTTATCCACAGAAAGCGTCCACAGAGCAGGGGTTGTCCACAGCTTCCTGTGGACAACCCCTGGGTGTGCTCGTGCGGGTTATTCGGCCTTGGCGAGCTCGTGCGCGAGCACGTCGGCGAAGGTGAAGGTGCCGGTGGGCTGGTCACCCTCGCCCAGCAGGTACAGCCGCTTCACGGCGATCAGGATGCCCTCGGCGACGATGTCGCGGAACGCCGGGTCGGATAGCTTCGCCCGGTCGCCCGGGTTGCTCAGGTACCCGATCTCCATCCGCACCGCCGGGCACCGGGTCAGCCGCAGGATGTCCCAGGTCTTGGCGTGCGTGCGGCAGTCCAGCAGACCGGTGCGGGCGGCGACCTCGCGCTGCAGGTAGCCGGCCAGCAGCTCACCCACCGTCGACGTGGTGCCCAGCCCGTTGCCCCAGTGGAACGACGCGACGCCCTGAGCGTGCGGCGAGGAGTTGCGGTCGCAGTGCAGCGACAGGAACAGGTCCGCGCCCGCGTTGTTCGCGAACGCGGCGCGCTCGGCCTCGGCCGGGCCGGTGTCCGGCCCGCGGGAGATCAGCGCCTCCATGCCGGTGGCCTTCATCCGGCCCTCGAGCCGGCGCGCCAGGTCCCACACCAGGTCGGCCTCGCGCAGGCCGCCGATCTCGACGCCCGGGTCGGCACCGCCGTGACCGGGGTCGATCACGATCCGCTTGCCGCGCAGCCGCGGGCCGGACTGGCGGACCTGCTCCTGCTCGCGCAGCAGCACCGGGCGGCCACCGCGGGCGCGCGGCGAGAGCTGCCGCAGCGCGCGGACCGTCGCCGGACCGCAGATCCCGTCGATGACCAGGCCGTAGTCGCGCTGGAAGTTGCGCAGCGCCTTCTCGGTCTTCGGGCCGAACATGCCGTCCGGACGGCCCGCGTCGTAGCCCAGCTCGGTGAGCCGGTCCTGCAGCGCGAACACGTCGTCGCCGTGCACGGGCGCGGAGATCAGGTAGGCCAGCGGACGGCTGCCCAGGTGGAAGGTCGCACCACGCAGCACCTGGTAGGTGGCCGGCCCGACGACCCCGTCGATGAGCAGACCACGACGCTGCTGGAAACCGCGAACGGCCCGTTCGACCTCGTGGTCGAACAGGTTGCCGTCCTCCGGCCGGAGCAGGCCGATCGAGGCCAGCATCGACCTGATCTCAGCGACGTCGTTCCCGACGTCGCCGCGGCGGAGCACCCGCATGCACTCCTCGCTCTTTCCTTGGGCATCGATCAAGAACCGATGCGGCACAAACAATCTCGGGCTAGCCTCGGGTTCCCATTCTGCCCTGAGAACTCTCCGTGACCGCGCGGGGCCGGTCGGTGCGTCATCCGGGCGGGTGGCATGGAAAACCCGGGGGCCGTCTTGTGAAGACGTCCACCCCCGGGTTCAGGTTGCCTGGGTCAGGCCAGAACGTCGGACAGATCCGACAGCAGCGCGGCCTTCGGCTTGGCGCCGACGATCTGCTTCACCGGCTTGCCGCCCTGGAACAGGATCAGCGTCGGGATCGACATGACCTGGTAGTCACGCGCGGTGCCCGGGTTCTCGTCGATGTCGAGCTTGGCGACGGTCAGCTTCTCCTTGTGCTCGGAGGCGATCTCCTCGAGCACCGGAGCGACCATCTTGCACGGCCCGCACCAGGTCGCCCAGAAGTCGACCAGGACCGGCTTGTCGCTGGTCAGGACGTCATCGGCGAAGGACTGGTCGGTCACCTTGACGGTGTCGGACATTTCATCTCCCTACTTGGTACGAGCCTTCGGTCAGTTCGTGGAGCCGTAGCCGCCGCCCACCAGTTCGGGCGCGACCTCGGCGTTCTCGGTGCCGGCGTGCTCGGCCAGCCAGCGCTCGGCGTCGATGGCCGCGGAGCAGCCCGAGCCGGCGGCCGTGATGGCCTGCCGGTAGGTGTGGTCGACCAGGTCGCCCGCGGCGAAGACGCCGGGCACGTTGGTGTAGGAGGTGCGGCCCCTGGTCAGGACGTAGCCCTCCGCGTCCAGCTCGACCTGGCCCTTGACCAGTTCGCTGCGCGGGTCGTGGCCGATCGCGACGAAGAAGCCGGTGACGTCGAGCACTGACTCCTCGCCCGTGACGGTGTCCTTCAGCTTCAGGCCGGACACCGTGGTGTCCCCCTGCACCTCGACGACCTGCTTGTTCAGCGCCCACTTGATCTTCTCGTTCGCACGGGCGCGCTCGAGCATGATCTTGGACGCGCGGAACTCCTCACGCCGGTGCACGATCGTCACCGACCGGGCGAACTTGGTCAGGAAGGTGGCCTCCTCCATCGCGGAGTCGCCACCGCCGAGCACGGCGATGTCCTGGTCGCGGAAGAAGAAGCCGTCACAGGTGGCACAGGCCGACACCCCGCGGCCGAGCAGCTCCTGCTCACCTGGCACGTTCAGGTAGCGGGCCGCCGAACCCATGGCGAGGATCACGGCCTTGGCCGCGTAGCGGGTGCCGTTGGCGGTGACGTACTTGACGTCGCCCGCCAGCTCGACCTGCTCCACGTCCTCCGCACGCAGCTCCGCGCCGAAGCGCTCGGCCTGCTTGCGCATCTCCTCCATCAGGTCCGGGCCCTGGATGCCGTCCCGGAAGCCCGGGTAGTTCTCGACCTCAGTGGTGGTCATCAGCGCGCCGCCGAACTGCGAACCCTCGAACACCAGCGGCTCCAGCTGGGCACGCGCGGCGTAGACCGCTGCCGTGTACCCGGCCGGACCCGACCCCACGATGATCAGGTTCCGAACGTTTTCCGCTGCCACCCGTAGACCTCCGACTCGTCGTGACCTGCGTACCAGGCTCAACACGATCGTAGGGTCCGGTGTTCCCGCCGTGACACGCGTCGCCCGCGTCACGGACCGCGACTAGCCGATGACCTTGTCCAGCAGGACGCCGGCGTTGCCCGCGCCGCAGGCCGGGGTGAAGGCGACCAGCCGGAACTTCGCCAGCTGACCCGTCGTCAGCAGCGTCAGCACGGCCGGCTGCCCGTCGATGGTGCCCTGGCGGACCCCGACCGGCTTGGCGGTGTCGGCGAATCCGGCGGCCTTCAGGCACGCCTGCAGGCCGTCGGCGTTGCCGAGCGGTCCGTAGTCGAAGACGCCGTCGATCTGGCCCACCGCGCTGGCGGCCTGGTCGCCGCGCAGGTTCAGCGGTGGCTGCGCGACCGCGCTCCGGGTCGGTGGCGGCGCCGCCACGTTGCCGCCCGTGGAAGGAGATGTACCGCTCGGGATGGCGATCGCGACGGCGGCCACCGCGGCGGCGGCCACGGCCACCACCCCGCTGATCCAGCCTATGCGCTTGTTCCGGCGGCGCCGGGCCGCGTCCAGGCTCACCACCGGCGCCAGGCCGGGCTGCTGCGGCGGGAACGCCCGCCGCGCCTCGTCGGCGATCGCCGCGTCGATGCGGGCCGCGACGTCCGCGGGCATCGGCGGGACCTCGGTGGCCAGGTTCGCCAGGTCGGCGGTGGTCAGCTCCAGGGCTTCGATGATCGCGCGCGCCTCGGGATCGGCCTGCACCCGCGGCCACAACCGCGCGGCCTGGTCCTCGTCGAGGGCACCGGCGTGCAGGTCGGCGAGCAGGTCGACAGACCAGGGCGGGCCGGCGGCCTCGATCCCCCGACTCTCGTCCGTCATCGTCCCTCCCTCTCGCGCTGTGCCCCAGACCGGCCGCCGCGCTCCCGTTTGCTTTCGGAAGTTGGGACGTTCGCTATTGCATCCGGGTTCCGGAGATGGCCGAGAACTTTGGCGAGCTTGGCGCGTCCCCGCGCGCACCGGCTCTTCACCGTGCCCTCGGCGATCCCGAGCATCCGCGCGGTCTCGCTCACCGAGTAACCCTCGACGTCGACCAGCACGATCGGCATCCGCTGGTCCTCCGGCAGCTGCGCCAGCGCCTCCTTGATGACCAGGCGGGTCTCCCGGTCGGCCATGCTGTCGCGTGGTGTCGCCGGCTCGTTCACCCCGGTCTCGGGCAGGGGCACCGTCGGGCGGGCCTGCCTGCGCCGGACCCGGTCCAGGCACGCGTTCACCACGATCCGGTGCAGCCAGGTCGTGACCTGGGATTCCGCCCGGAAGTTCGCGGCGGCACGGAAGGCGGAGATGAAGGCGTCCTGCAGGGCGTCGGCGGCTTCCTCGGGGTCGCGGAGGGTGCGCAGGGCCACCGCCCACATGCGGTCCCGATGCCGCCGGACCAGTTCGCTGAACGCGTGCGGGTCACCCGACGCGTGCGCCGCGAGGAGGTCGGCGTCCGTTGGTGCAGCTGCGGTCACCCGCAGCACACTACTGGGCGGGCAGGAACGTCAATTCGCCTATCTGGGACTGGTAGCCCTTGTCCGTGTCACTCAATCGAGTGATCCAGATGATCACGTATTGCGCCTGCTGGGGCTGCTGAAGGGTGATGTCCGTGGTCGGCCCGTTCAGCGTGCCCTGACCGACCACGCGGGTGTCGGCCAGTTCGGGGTTGCGCGAGTCGGCGAGCCGGATCTCGATCGAGGTGCCCGGGCTGTCCGCGGTGACCGTGATCTTGGCGAGGTTGATCGGCTTGTCGAAGCTCGCGAGCAGGCCGACGCCCTCCTTGATCGCCGGGAACTGCTGCCGGTACTGATCGGTGCGCCAGATCGTGGACTTGTCGCCGTCGACGGTGTTGCGGGCCCGGCTGGTGTTGTCGCCGTTGCCGTCCGGGTTGTAGACCGTGACGCTCTCCGGCCCCACCGGCCCGCCGATCTGCGGCTGGCCCGCGGTGGCGGGCGGCGGGTTCGGCGACGGGTTGACCGGCGCCGAGGCCGATGCCGTCGGGGTCGGGTTGGCCACGTTGATCGGCGGCCCGCCCGAGCTGGGGTCGTCCTGGAAGAAGCTGATGGCCAGCATGCCGAGCCAGGCGAGGATGCCGACCGCGGCGACGACCAGCACCGTGACGCCGAGCGCCAGCTTGCGGCGGCGCGCCCGGTCCTTGACCGGCTTCTTCGTGGTCCAGATCGTGCTGTCGCCGTCGGCCTCCATCTGGGCCTTGATCAGCTGCGTCCGCTCCTCGGCCTCGGCGGCCATCTCCAGCGCGCGCACGATCGCGGCGCTGGTGCGGATGCCGCCCGGACCGCCGTCCTCGACGGTGCGGACCGCCAGGGACGACAGCTCCTGCGGTACCGACGGCTGCAGCGAGCGCGGCGGGACCAGACGGCCGTTCGGCGCGTGCGGTGCGGCCGGGACGGCGGCGGGGCCGCCCGGCAGCGGCCACCGGCCGGTGAGCAGCAGGTACAGGATGCCGCCGATCGCCTTCACGTCGTCGCGCAGCGTCGCGTCCGGCAGCGGCCCGGGGAACGCCAGGCGCAGCGAGCCCTCGGTGGTCAGGCGCAGGCGTTGCGGGTGGTCGAGGCCGAGCACCAGACCCGAGTGGTGCGCGCGCTCCACCGCCTCGGCGAGCCGCTGGACCATCCGCGCCGCGGTGAGCGGCTGGACCGGCCGGTCGGCGACCAGGTCGATGAGATCGGTGCCCTTGGTCCACTCGGTGACGACCACGCCCAGCAGGCCCTCACCGGAGGTGATGCCGCTGCCGAGGGTGAGCACGTCGAGGACGCGGGCGACCGCCTCGTGGTTGAACTTGGCCGCGTGTGTCGCGCGCTCAAGCGTCTTGCGGGCCTGACGTGCGGCTTCCGCGTCCGCCGGGTCGCCGACGAGCAGCGTCAGCGCGACGTCCCGCCGCAGCTGGCCGTCCCGCGCACGCCACAGGTGTGCGCCCGCCCGCTCGTCGATGCCGAACTGGGCGAGCAACCGGTACCGGCCGTCGCCCACGACGCTGCCCGGCGCGAGGGAACCCCCTCGCGCGCGGACACCCGTCCGGGTCGGACCGGACTGCTCGCTCCGCTTCTCGTTCACCCCACGCTCTCTCTCCCACGCCTGTGGACGAGGGTACGTGAACACGAGGGGTGAGACAGGGTTATCGGTGCGTCGTTCGTTACCCGCGCTTGATCAAACGGGTGATTCTCTTCGTGGCCGGGCTCAGCTCGTCCACCTTGAGCAGCGCGAGTACGCCGAACGACACGCCCAGACCGACGATGCCCTGCAGGATCAGCTTGATCCACGCGGTGAGCCGTCCGCCGACGTCCGGCACGACGAACCCGGCCAGCACCGCGGCGACCACGCCCAGCGCGCTCGCCACGACGGTGAACAGGATCACGCCGAGCACCCGCCTGCTGCGCAGGTTGCCCAGGCTCACCCACAGCCAGACCTGGCCCATGATCGCGCCGACCACGAACGTCAGCGAGTTGACCATCATCGCGCCGAGCACGATGTTCTGGTCCGACAGCAGTACCGGGCACAGGTACAGCAGCGGGATCTTGACCAGCGTCATCACGACCATGATCAGCGTCGGCGTGCGAGCGTCCTTCATCGCGTAGAACACCCGCAGCTGGAGCATGACCAGGGCGTAGGGCAGCAGGCCGAACGCCGAGATCGCGAGCGCCTCGCCCAGCCGGCCGGCCTGCTCGGGCGTGTTCTCGCCGCCGCTGAACAGCGCGACACCGATCGAGGTGCCGATCACCGACATGACCGCCGCGATCGGCACCAGCATCACCGTGGAGATGCGGGAGGCGTAGGACAGGTCGGCGACCACCTTGCGGGTGTCGCCGTCGGCGGCGTTGCGCGACAGCCGCGGCATGATCGCGGTCAGCAGCGAGACGCCGATGACGCCGTAGGGCAGCTGGAACAGCAGCCACGCGTTCGAGTAGATCGTGACGCCGCCGGGGTCGCCGCTGGTCAGCACCCGCGTGTTGACGGTGAAGCCGATCTGGCTGACCGCGACGTAGCCGAGGATCCACAGCGCGAGCCCGCCGAACTCCTTCATGCGCTTGTCGATGCCCCAGCGCCACTTGAACCGGAACCCGGTGCGCAGCAGCGGTGGCACCAGGATGATCGCCTGGATGACGATGCCCATCGTCACGCCGATGCCCAGCAGCAGCAGCTTCGGCTGGCTCGCGTCGACCGGGTAGGTGGGGACGATCTCGCCCGGGGTGAGGATGTACACCGCGAGCGTGAAGATCACGACCAGGTTGTTCACCACCGGCGCCCAGGCCGGGGGGCCGAAGATCTGCTTGGCGTTGAGGATCGCCGAGAGCAGCGCGAACAGGCCGTAGAACAGGATCTCCGGCAGCAGCAGCCGGGCGAACGCGTTGGTCAGGCCGGTGGCGGCGGGTGTGGCGTTGGCGTCCAGGTACAGCGAGGTCAGCAACGGCGCGGCCGCCACCGCGACCACCGTGCCGATCAGCAGCAGCACGAACCCGACGGTCAGCATGCGCTGCGTGTAGGCCGTGCCGCCGTCCTTGTCGTCCTGCGAGCGGACCAGCAGCGGCACCACGACACTGCTCAGCACGCCGCCGAGCAGCAGCTCGAAGACGATGTTCGGCAGCGTGTTGGCGATGTTGAACGAGTCGTTGATGACCGTGGTGCCCACGGCCCAGACCAGCATGATCTTCCAGAAGAACCCGGTGATCCGGCTGATCAGCGACGCGATCGCGATCCGGCTGCTGGACTTCGCCAGCGACGGTGCGGCCGGTTTCTCCGGCGCCTCGACCGGCGCGTGGAACCCGGTGGCGTCGAGCCCCGGCCCCTCCCCGAACGCGGTGCCCGGCGAGGCGGAGATGCGCGGCATCATCCGCGTGGCCAGCGCGTCGTAGGGCCGCAGCACGTCCGGGTCGGCCACCGGCCAGCGGTTGCCGCCCTGCACGCCGCTGATCCGCGGGATCAGCATCGTCGCGTCGGGGTCGTTCGGCGGCAGCGGTGGCGCGCCGAACGGCATGCTGTCCTGGTGGCGCTCCCGTTCCTGCCGCCACGGCCGGACGGGCTGCCGCCGGTCCGGCGGCGCCTGGCGGCCCGTCGGCGGCGGCTGCCGGCGCGGTGGCGGCGGCGGTTGCACCCGGTCCGGGGGCAGCTGCCCCTGCTGGCGGTTGACCTGCTGCGGACGCGGCCTGCCGTCCGCAGCAGGTGGGATGCGGCGGATCTGGTCCTGCCGAGCGCGATCAGGCGGCGGACGCCGTGCTGCGCGGTCGGCGGGACGCTCGGGTGGCCACCCCGGGTCTCTGTCCAACGCGCGCCCAATCCTCGCCGGTCCGGTTCTGGCACCCCAGGGTAGTCGGTCAGGCCCGGCGGGCCCGGACGCGACGGTAGATCTGCCGGGCGGAGAGCAGGACCAGGGCCGCCGCACCGGCGATCGTGAGGACCAGCGTCACCACGCCGTACTCGTTCGACCGCAGCTCGAACCGGGCGGGATGGCCGAGCGGCGTGCCGCCGGGAGTGGTCAGCGACACGGTCACGTTGAACACGCCGGCCCGCAGCGCCTCGGCCGGGATCCGCTCGCCGCCGGTCAGCCCGGCCGGCAGCAGCCGGTCCGGCACCTGCTCGGCGCGCAGGCCCGGGTTGTTCGCCAGCTGGATGCGCACCACGATCTGCACGGGCAGCTTGTTGCTCAGCGACACCGGAAGCGGCGCCGACCCGGACGCCATCGAGATCGGCTGCGCCGGGGTGTCCACGGTGACGCTGCCGAGCAGGGCGTCCAGCTCGGCGCGGGAGTCGGCGGCGGACGCCTCCGCGGCGCCCTGCTGCGGGCGCCAGGCGGCCGACGTGTTGCGCACCAGAGCGAAGCGCAGCGGTTCGAGCAGCTGCGCGGGCTGGACCTGGGCGGCCGGGTCGACCTGCATGGCGCCCTGCAGGTCCCCCATCGTGCCCTCGATCGAGGCCATCTCGTCGGTCACCGATGCCGGCGTCGCGGTGGCGACGTCCTCGGCGGTGTAGCTCATCTTGGCGCTGCCCGCGACCGCGGTCGACAGCAGCGCGGGCAGCGACTGCGGCGTCAGCAGGTTGCGGTCGACGAAGTCGCCGACCTCGCGCAGGAACCCGGTCAGGTCGCCCTGGGAGGCGTTCCACCGGCGTGGCGGCGCGACCAGCACCGGCCGGGACGCGGCGCCGGACAGCCCACCGCGGAACGCGAGCGCGGCCAGGCCGTTCTGCGTCGCGATGTCCGGGTCGTCGACCGGGGTCGCGGAGGTGGCCTCGTCGGAGCCGGCCGAATCACCGGTAAGCCCGGACAGCACCAGTGAGTCGGCCTGCTGGGCGCGCAGGCGGGTGCCGTCCAGGGTGACCCCGCCGGCCGACTGGGTGCTGGTCAGCGGGTCGGTGATGAGCGTGCGGACGCCCCGGTTGTCCAGCGCGGTGAGCGTGCCCTGGTCCAGCGCACCGTCGGCCCACAGCACGCCGTCCTGCGGCGCGACCCCGAGCAGCTCCTGCACGTGTGAACCGGTGTCGAGCGCGAACGGCAGCAGGTCACCGCCGCGCACCTTGGACAACGCGGTGAGGTCGGCGTCGGCGTAGGGCAACTGCACCACGCACTGCCCGGCGACCAGCGAACGCAGCGAATCCAGCCACGACTTGGCGGCCTCGGCGCCGGTGCCCGCCACCGTGCCGGTCCCGGTGCGGACCTGGTAGCCGCGGGACATCGCGTCCACCGTGTCGAGCAGGTCGGGGTCGATCGCGTAGCACAGCGCACGGCTCACCTGCGGGTCGTCGCGCATCGCAGCCGCCGACGCGACCAGCCCGTACAGGCGGCCGCCGGGGCGCAGCTCGCCCGCCAGCACGTCGTCGGAGAGGACGGCGGTGCCGCCGAGCGGCGCGGACACGATCCGCGGCCGGGTGTCGGCGATCGGCCACAGCATCGTGAACTGCGCCGGAGCCGTGTTCTGTGTGGTCGCGTTCTTGCCGGGCGCGGACAGGACGGGCAGCAGCATGCTCAGCGACGCCAGCCGCGCCGCGCCGCCGTAGGCCGGCGTGCCGTTGACGTTGACCAGCAGCGGGTACAGGCCCGGGGTGGTCAGGCGCAGCCCACCGCGCGTGCCGTCCAGCCGGACCGTGACGTTGAGCTGTCCGGTCTGCCCCGGCTCCAGGGTCGACGGCTCGATGTCCAGGAAGTCGGTGCTCGACGCCGGTGCCGCGGGCGTGCCGCCCATCGCGGTGCGCACCTGGCGCTCGGAGGTCATCCGCTCGCCCAGCTCGAGCCGGACCTGCAGGGCGCTGATCCGCCGGTCGCCGACGTTGGTCACGGTGCCGGTGACGTTGAGCGTCGTCGAGGTCGTGGTCACCACGCGCGGGTTCAGCTGGGAGACGTCCAGCCGCAGGCGGCTCGCGGAGTCGCCGGTCTGCGCTCCTGCGACGAACGGCGTGAGTACGGCGAGGAGGAACGCAACCAGCCCGGTGGCGGCGAACCGCTTCACTCCGACGCTCCTTCTGTCGCTCGCGTTTCGTCGAACAGCTCCCTGGCCTTGCGGACCAGTGACCGCTCGTCCGTGTAGGCGAGCCGGGTCTCCAGTTCGGCGACCGGCACCCAGGCCACCTCGGTGACCTCCGAGTCCTCGTCGGACAGCTCGCCGCCGGTGGCTTCCAGCAGGAAATGATGCACCGTCTTGTGCACGCGGCGGCGGTCGGCCACGAACCAGTAGTCGATCGTCCCGAGCGGGCGCAGCACCTCCGCGGAAATGCCCGTCTCCTCCTTCACCTCGCGGACGGCGGTCTGCTCGACCGTCTCGCCGTCCTCGATGTGGCCCTTGGGCAGCGACCACAGCAGCTTGCCGCGGCGGTCCAGCCTGCCGATCAGCACGGCGTTCTCCCTGGCCGGGTCGACGACCAGGCCGCCGGCGGAGGTCTCCACGGAGGTCGTCATCCGCCGGCCGCGGCGGCGTCGCGACCGGCGTCGCGGCTTACCCCCGCCGGAACGACCGGCCGATCCAGACATGCTGCGATGCTAGTGCGTAGCGGCCCGCCCCGGCCGGTACTGCGTAGCTGACCGTTCACTCCCGGTCGATGGGTAGGCTGGTTCCTCGTGTCTGTCATGGTTGAGTCGACCCCGGAGGCGGTTCGATCCCGGTGAACGAACTGACCGCGAAGCGGAACGCGGTGACCGAGCTGATGCGGATCTCCCCGCTGGCCGACGAACTGGCCGCGCGGTTCGCCGCGGCCGGTCACCGGCTGTACCTGGTCGGCGGCAGCGTGCGGGACGCTCTGCTCGGCCGGCTGTCCGCCGATCTCGACTTCACCACCGACGCGCGCCCCGAGCAGATCCTGAAGATCGTCCGGGGCTGGGCCGACGGGGTGTGGGAGGCGGGCATCGCTTTCGGCACAGTGGGCGTCACCAAGCGCGGATCGACGCTGGAGATCACCACGTTCCGCGCCGACGTCTACGACCGGGTGAGCCGCAACCCCGAGGTCACCTTCGGCGATTCGATCGAGGGCGACCTCAAGCGCCGCGACTTCACGGTCAACGCGATGGCGATCGACTTGTCGACCAAGCAGTTCGTCGACCCGCACGACGGGCTGGACGCGCTGCGGCGGAAGGTGCTGGACACGCCGGCCACACCGGAGGAGTCCTTCGCCGACGACCCGCTGCGCATGCTGCGCGCCGCGCGGTTCGTCGCGCAGCTCGGCTTCGAGCCGGCGCCGCGCGTGGTCACCGCGATGACCGAGATGGCCGGTGAGATCGAGCGGATCACCGCGGAGCGCGTGCAGACCGAGCTGTCGAAGCTGCTGCTCGGCCGGTTCCCGCGACGCGGACTGGAGCTGATGGTCGATACCGGTCTCGCCGACCACGTCCTGCCCGAGGTGCCGGGCATGCGGCTGGCCATCGACGAGCACCACCAGCACAAGGACGTCTACCAGCACTCGCTGACCGTGCTCGAGCAGGCGATCGCGCTGGAACGCCGCGACGACCCGGACGCCGAGCCGGACCTCGTGCTCCGGCTGGCGGCGCTGCTGCACGACATCGGCAAGCCGGCCACCCGGAAGTTCGAAGCGGGCGGCGGGGTGAGCTTCCACCACCACGAGGTGGTCGGCGCGAAGATGGCCCGCAAGCGTTTGCGGGCCCTGAAGTACCCGAAGCAGATCATCGAGGACGTCGGCCAGCTCGTGTTCCTCCACCTGCGCTTCCACGGGTACGGCAAGGGCGAGTGGACCGACTCCGCGGTGCGCCGGTACGTCACCGACGCCGGCGAGCTGCTGCCCCGCCTGCACAAGCTGGTCCGCGCCGACTGCACGACGCGCAACAAGCGCAAGGCGGCCGCGTTGCAGCGGACCTACGACGAGCTCGAGGAGCGGATCGCGCGCATCCAGGCCGAGGAGGACCTCGCGAAGGTGCGGCCCGACCTGGACGGCAACGAGATCATGAAGATCCTCGGCCTGCCGCCGGGACCGATGGTGGGCAAGGCGTGGAAGCACCTGAAGGAACTGCGCCTGGACCGCGGCCCGCTCGACCACGACGAGGCGGTCGCCGAGTTGCGGCGCTGGGCCGAGGAGAACGGGCTGTAACTTACGGGTGCGCCGAGACGACCGGGAGGTCGTGATGTCCGCACCGCGCGCGGTGAGTTACCTGGGGACCCTGCTCCGGCGGGGTGCGCCCGCGATGGCCGGTGTGACCGGCGGACTGGATGACGAGGTCGCCGATCCGGCGCCGGCGTCCCCGCTGCGGCGCATGCGGCGCATGGCGGGCCCGGTCGACCTCGCGGCCCCGGACAACCTGCTGCTCCGCGCGACCCGGTACGTGGCGATGGTGCCGTTGATCTACCGCGTGCTGGCCGTCGCGGGGGCGCTGGCCGCGTTCCTCGCCGACGGGCACGGCGGGGTGGGCCTGGTCGTGGCGGTCGCGGCCGTGGTGATCGCGTGGAACGCCCACGGCCTGCGCTGGCTGTTCCGGTCGGCGCCGTTCCACAGCCGCGGCGCGGTGTGGCTGCTGGTGGCCGACGTGGTGGTCACGGTCGCGGCCGACCTGGTGGTCGCGGCGAGCGTGCCCGGGGCGGCCTTCGCGACGGCGATGCAGGTGCCCGGCAAGCAGCTGCTCGGCGGCGTCGCGCTGCTGACCCTCGCGCTCGGCCTGGGGTACGGGCTCGGTCTGGTGGTGCTGAGCATTCCGCTGGCCGGGGTCGCGTGGTGGCTCAATTCGGGCGTGTTCAACGTGAAACAAGCCTTCGCCGGACTCGGGACGATCGCCGGTGTCCTGGTCACGGCGACGGGTGCGCTGGTGCTGCTCGGCTTGGGCACGCGGCTGGCCCTGGCGTACGGCATCCGGCACGGGCGCGAGGCCGAGCGCGCGCGGCAGCAGCGCATGCTGCACGACACGGTGCTGCAGACCCTGGAGACGATGACCCTGCCCGGCACCGGCAGCAGCGAGCACCAGCTCAGCGAGTTGCGGCGGCTGGCCCGCGCGCAGGCGATGGAACTGCGGCAGACGATTGAATCCGGGACGGACGGACCGAGCCCGTTGGGCGAGAAACTGGCCGCTCTCGCGGCCGAGATGGCCCGCGACGGCCTGCGCGCCCAGCTGGTCATGGCCGAGCTCGACGCGGACACCCTGACCGAGGTCCGGCAGGTCGCGATCCGCGACGCCGCGCGGGAAGCGTTGCGGAACACGCTGAAGCACAGCGGAACCGACCGGGTCGTCGTGCGGGCTGAGGAACGGGACGGCGGCGTGGCCGTGGTGATCCGCGACCACGGCGTCGGCTTCGACGAAACGGACCGGCCCCCGGGGTTCGGCATCAGCGAGTCGATCACGGCCCGCCTGGCCGAAGCGGGCGGCCGCGCGCGGGTCGAGTCGAGCCCGGGCAGCGGAACTCGCGTGACCCTCTGGATGCCGCGATGATTGACGGGGAATCGCGCGGTATGGCGCGTTCGCGCTGAAAGGGGCTGGTTCCGGGTGGATAACTTGCCGCGCATGACCGATGAACAGAACGAAACCCGGAGGCTCGCCATCGAAGCGCTGGAGATCGCCCGTCTCGCCCGCGACGAAGCCGCGGCCTCGAGAGTCCTCGCTGCCGGCGCGTCCCACGACGTCGGTGAAGTGAAGGCGGAGCTCAAGGCCCACACACGCGTTCTCAACGCGCTCCGCGAGACGCAAGTCGACCACGGTCAGCGGCTGGGCCGCTTGGAGACCGAGGTGCGGAACGGCTTCGCGATGATGGCGAGCGGTATGGCCCGCATCAGCGAGTTGCTCGAGAGGGGCGACTCCTAGATCCGCTCCAGCGCACCGGTCTCGACGTGCTGCCCGACGGGGTGGGGCAGGAAGTAGGCCACGGCCCCGCCGGGGAGTGCGCCCCACGGCTCGGTGACGCCCGTCAGCGCCCGCAGCGGGCGCGTGATCCGGTACCGCGCCCGCTGGACCTCCCGCTCGGGCAGCAGCGACGTCTCCGGGAAGCGGGCGGTCTCCTCGTGCACCAGGTTCCCCGTCTCCGGTCCGAACCGGACCAGCGTCGTGCCGATGGGCAGCGTGACCAGGCGTTTCGCGCGGTAGAAGGTCAGCGGTGGTTCGCCGCGCAGGGGCACGATCGGCCACTCGCCCTCGTCGTCGGCCACCCGCACCGGGTACAGCAGCAGCGACCCGAGCAGGAACCGCGCCGCCTCCTCGACCCGCGAGAACGCGGCCGGTTCGGCGCCGTCCGGGCCGGTGACCTCCCAGCTCGACTCGGTCCGCCGCAGGCTCCACGCCCCCTCCGCGCGGGAGCCGATCCGGTACGCCGACGGCTTGATCCCGTGCTCGGCCAGCCGGCGCTCCAGCACGGTCAGCACCTCGGACGCCCGGAGCCCGTACGGCGGGTCGCCGCCGCGCTCGGTCAGCGTGACCGCGTCCACCTCGCCCGCGTCGGGCTGCGTCGGCAGCGGACGGCCCTGCAGTTCCGCCTCGGCCGCGGCCAGCAGGTGGGGCGGCACAGCCGGCGGCCGGTACCCCAGCGCGCGAATGCGCTCGGTCAGTTCCGGTTGCGGCGGCAGACCGTATTTGCGCAGGTAGTGCGGCACGGCCGCGGCCCAGATCCACTCGCCGTCGGTGTGGAACGCGTCCGGCACGTCGGGCGGGTTGGCGGGGGCGAACAGGTCCGGCAGCCGGTACGGCCTGCTCAGCACGACCGGCGCGCGGTAGAGGTAGTCGAACAGGGCGCGCGCCTCGTCCGGCGGCAGGGCCTGCCGGTTGACCACGGGCGGCTCCCCCGGGTTCTGCGCGTCGACGACGGCCGCGTGCCGGAACGCCACGTCGACCGGGAGTCCGGCCTTCGCGGCGAGCCAGTCCGGGACCGCGCCGCGTTCGCGCGGGAAGTGCTCCAGCTCCGCCTCGTACGCCCGCGCGGTCGGCCGTCCCGCCGGCGACTGGCGCCAGTTCGGCTCCGCCCGCGCGTCGTAGTCGAACGTGAAGTCCGACGGCGCGACCAGCGTCAGCGTGCCCTTGAACCAGGTCCCGGCGCCCTCCTGGTACATCGCGGCGCGCAGGTCGCTGAACAGCTGCCCGAGCCGCGGCGAGGCGGGCAGCGACACCGATTCGCCCTCGCCGACGGCCCGCACCTCGATCTCCGCGTAGTCGCCGACCTGCCGGAACTGCGCCGCGATGCGTTCCCAGCCGTCGGGCACCACGGTCCGCAGCAACCGCGCGATGTCGCGCACCAGCTCCTGCGGATCACCGGTGCCCGCCGTGCGCGGGCCGGTGGTGAAGTCGTGGCGTTCCTGCCAGATCGCGGTGATCTCGGCCTCGGTGGCGGTGACCCCGAAGTCGTGCAGGCCGAGCTGCTGCGCGCGGACCTCGTCGGTCCCGGTCCAGCGCAGGTTCAGCCCCTCGCCCGGCGCGATGCGGTAGATGTCGTCGTCGAAGAGGCAGTGGGTCTGGAGGCTGAACGTCGAGGCGACCTCGGCCTCCGGCACGACCTTCGCCGGGCGCGACTCGTGCTCGGTGTCGAAATCCGCGGGGGCGTCCTCGCCGGGCGCGGCCACGAGCAGGACCGAAGCGTCCGCGCTGGACCGCTGTGCAGCGAACACACGGCCCTGCCAGACGGCGTACAGCCCGTCCGGACGCTCCGCCAACTCGACCCGATACCGCACGAGTACCCCCTGCTCGTCGAACGCCCGTCAAATCTAGCCGGGCGGATACGCTGCGTACCAACCTTCCCCGTCGGGAGGATTCGGACCGAATCCGAGCAGGGCGTCCGCGGCCAGCCGCTCGATCACGTCCCGCAGCTCCAACCGCGCGAGCCAGTCCCGGCGGAGCGCCTGTTCGCCGTACCGCGCGCCGACGATGTTCCCGCACACCGAACCGGTCGAGTCGCTGTCCCCGTCGTGGTTCACGGCCACCAGCAGGGCGGTGTCGGGATCATCGGTGACCAGCGCCGAATACACGCCGATCGCGAGCGCGGTCTCGCCGGTGTGACCGCTGCCCAGGGACGCGACCTTCGCCGGTGACGGCGGGCCGCCCAGGGCGAGGGCCGCGTCCAGCGCCGCGAGGGTCTCTTCGTGCCCCGGCCGGTGGCGCAGCAGGTCCTGCGCGACATCGATCGCCGCGGGCAGTGCGGCACCGCGGATCAACTGGTGCACGATCACGCCGAGCGCGCCCGCCGGGAGCTGCCCGCTCGGATGGCCGTGCGTGATCGCCGCGCTGATCACCCCGGCCTCGAACACCGCGGCCGGATCGTCCGACCACACCGCGACCGGCGCGGCCCGCATGACACCGCCGCAGCCCGTGGAGTCGTTGGGCGCGGCAACGCCCCGCCCGTAGGCCCGGAGCGCGAAGAAGCAGGTCGACCCCGGTGCGCGCCGGTGGTGCAGCGCCCGGTTCGTGACCAGCCACCCGTCCGGCCCGGGCGAGGTGACGCGCGGCCCGCGCGCCTTCTCCCACGGCACGCCCTGCGTGTGCAGCCAGCGCTGGTAGGCGGCCTGGAGCGCGGGCCGCAGGTCGGTACCGCGGGCGCGGATCAGTGCCTCCGCGGTGAACAGCGTCATCTGCGTGTCGTCGGTGATCGACCCGGCGCCGTCGCGGTGGTCCAGGTAGTCGGTGACCCCACCGGGCCCGGCGAGCTCCTCGATCCGCGCGAACGGCAGAGCTTCGACGGGCGCGCCGAGGGCGTCACCGATCGCGCCGGCGAGGAGACTGCCCCGCCAGCGCGCCGCATCGACCGTCATTCCTTCGGGTAGCGCTGCGCCCAGTACTCCTGCATCGACCGGTCGCGGACGACGCCGTTGCGGTTGAAGTGCCGGAACACGTCGCTCGCGATGTTGTCCAGGAGTCCCAGCGGTGCCAGGGCGCCGACGAGGTCCGCGGGAAGGCCGGGCACCCCGACGCGAGCACCAGTGAGGGCCCCGGCCAGTGCCGCCGCCAGCGGACCGTCGGCGGACTGCGCCGCGGCGCTCTGGATCGCGGCGAGCGGTTCGTGGTGCCGTTTGGTGGCGGCGAACAGCGCGCGGGCGGCCACGGTCAACGCGCTGCCGGGGGTACCCAGTGTCTCCATCTGCTCGACGTCCGGCACCTCACGCCCGGACCGCAGGGCGAGAACGATGCCGGCGATGTCGGCGAACGGAGCCGGTCCCGACGCCCGCATCTCCTGCAGGTGGACGTGCGGCGGGAAGACGAACTCACCCTCGCCGAGGAGCTTCGTGAACACTCGGACGAGCAGTTCGACGGCGGTGAGGGTGTCGTCGCCCGCGCCCGTCAGCTTGTGGGCGAGCTCCCGCTGCACCGGGAAACCGCTGTCCTCGAACCGGACTCCCCCCGTCATCGTCACGGCCAGGGCGGCGGTCAGCGGGTTCGGCGGCAGTTCCGGCCCGGCGCCCAGCGCGGCCGACAGCCAGCTGCCCGGCCTCGGCGCAGGTGGGAAGGATGCCGGGACGCTCGCGTCGAGCGCCGTGTACGGCAGCCCGCGCAGGACGGTCTCGGTGTGCCGCAGCACCTGCCGGGTGAGTGGTCCGAGCGTGTCGCCCGAACCGAGCGCGACGCACTCGCCGATGGCGAACCCGACGTACGCCCCGAGCACGCGGTGCCAGGCGAACACGCCGGAGCGGATGCCGGCGGGCTCGAACTTGCCCAGCGTCCACGGCACCGGTTCCGGGCGGCCGCTGTTGTCGTAGTGCGTGATCAGCCCGTTCCCGGCCAGGTCCGCGGGCCAGTCGACCGGCTGGTTGTCGCTGCGCAGCCGGAGGTTACGGACGTACCGGGCGTAGGCGCCCGCGTAGCGCCGGCATTCCTCGGTGCTCAGCTCGAAACCGTTGTCCCGAGCCCAGCCGCCGACCGCTTTGAGCCGCAGGGCGACCAGGCCGGGCGGGTCGAGGCGGAACTCCTCAGCCAGCTCCGCGGCGAGTTCCGTGACGGCCGGGGACACCTCGGGCGCGATCTCGTCGGTGTAGCGCCCAGGGTCGCGGTCGAGATCCGGGGCGTTGATCTCACGGCTCAGGTCGACCGTGTCGGCGCTGATCCGGCCCGCGTCCATCTCGAGCCAGCCCTCGTGCGACCCGGGCTGCAGCAGGTCCCGCGGCCGGATGCGGCGCCAGCGCGGGTAGCCGGACGGGACGGTGGTGCTCGAGCTGTAGGCGGGGATGACGACCTCGTCGTTCCGCCCGCGCATGCGGATCGGCTGCCCGTCCTCCTGGAGCGGCACGAGGACCTCGCAGTCCAACAGGAGCCGTCGCATCGTGACGTCGTCGATCCAGCCGACGCGGCGCATGGCCATCACCTTGGCGGCGGCGCTGCTCAACCACGGGTACCCCATCCACGCCGGTCCGGGACGGTGGTCGGGGTTCTCCTGCACATTCCCGGTGGGCTGCTCGCGCTCGTCGACCTCGATCCAGCGCACGATGGCCGGCCGCGGGGTCTCGAGACCGGGGAACTCGCGTCGCCAGTACTCGGGGTCCAGCACGACCTTCCAGTCGGTGAACCGCTCGTCCGTCACGGCCGGATCGCCGGATAGCGCCGAAGCCATCGCTGCCCTTCCTCCCCCTCCGGGATTCCTTCGAACCTGCGGGCCACGTCCGTCACGACCCGTTCGATCAGGGGCCTGAGCTCGAGCTGGTCCACCCACTTCTGCGGCAGATCGGGCACGCCGTTGCGCGCGCCCGCGAGCGCACCCGCGACGGCGCCGGTCAGGGCGCTGCGGCCGGAGTGGTTGACCGCCCGCAGCAACGCGGCCTCCGGGTTGTTCTCGAAACCGGAGACGGCGGCGATCGCGCGACCGAGGACGGAGAGCGCGTCGTACCCGTCGCCGATCTCACCGGGCTCGGGAATCCGGTGCATCCCGGACTTCGGGATCGCGATCACGGACCGCTGAGCCATGTTGCGGACGACGTCCCATTGCGGACCCCCGCGGTCCTTGAGAACCGTTCCCGCCGAAACCCAGAGCGCGGGACTGAACGGGCGTTCCAACGAGCGCTCGAGCAGCAGGCCGAGGAACACGGCAGCCGTCAGATCGCCTTCGCCGGACTCCGGGAGCGCCGCGAACGCGCGGACGGCCCGCTCGGACCCGCCGAACGGCACGTCGCCGCGGCCGCCGAGCGTGAGCACCCCCGGTAGCGCGCCGAGCAGCACGGCAGGACCCGACCGCAGGTCGGCCGGATCCGGCTGCCGGATCGCATGGAGTTCGCGCAGCCGCGGCATCCAGCCGTCCGGCTCGGCGGCCTGCCCCTGGGTGTACTGCCACCGCGGCACCGCCTCGCGCGCGGCCGCCGCCAGCATGTCCGGACCCGCGTCGGCCGGGGTGCGCAGGAACGCCTCGGTGAGGAACAACAGCCGCTGGGTCATCGGTCCGGCTTGGGCCGGTGCCGCCAGGTCGGTGACACCCGACGGCCCGTGCCTGCGCTCGATCTCGCCGATCGTGAGCCGGTCGACCGGCGCGCCGAGTGCCTCGCCGAGGGCGAACCCGACGTAGGCGCCGAGCAGGCGCTGCCAGCTGAAGTTCGTGTCTTGGCCGACGTCGGCGAACTTGCCGAACGAGTCCGTCCGCAGCGTCGGCCTGCCGTCGTCGTCGTACCCCGGTGTCAGGCCGAACGCCGCCGGCTCGGACGGTCGATTCGGCGGCAGGACCATGGCGAGCCGGCGGGACCACGTCCGGCCACTCACCACCCGGTAGCACTCCTCGGCGGAGAGTTCGAACCCGTGTGCCCGGGCGTGGTCGGCGGCGTCGGAAGGCGGCTCGACGGGGTCGGGCAGCCCGATCCGGGCCGCGACGTCGGCCGCCCACCGCCTCACCTCGGGCAGCGCTTCGGGGCAGTTGCCGGTGGTGTAGATCCGTTCGCTGCGGCGCGGGAACTCCGCCTGAGCCGCGCGGATCTCCTCGGTGGTCGTCGTGACCGGGAGCTGCCACGGACCGTGGACGACCAGATCCGCCTCGGGCACCTGCTCGACGAGGCTCACCGGGTCGAGCCAGATCCACTCCCGGATCCCGGGCGGGAGGTAACGCGTGGACGTCCACAACTCCACGGTTCGCCGGCCGTCCGTCACGGACTGGTACCGCACCTGGTCGTCGGCCACCGGGACCAGCAGGCTGTGCTCCAGCAGGCCGATCACGAACCGGCGCTGGTCGAGCCACCCGACGTCGCGGAACTCGACGAGGTAGTCGAGCGCCGTCCAGGGCGCCGGGTAACCGCGGCGGAGCGGACCCGTCCGGTACTCGGGGTTCGGCCGCGTCTCCTCGGTCTCGGTGCCGTCGGCCGTGAAGCGCTGCCAGCCCGTGATCGCCGTGAGCGGTATGCCCAGGTGAGCCACGCCCGCGTCGAGGTACTCCGGGTCGATCATCTCGGCCCAGTGGTCGCGGTCGTGGTACTGGACGGGGATGCTGGGCCCGCCCGGCAGCGGCGACGCGTGCCGCAGGTCCCCCTCCGGCTCCCGCACGATCAGCGCGGGCGGCGGGATGATCCGGGCCCCGATGTCCCCGCCGTCGAGGAAGCCGACCGAGTTGTAGGGGACGTACCACCCTTCCACGACCCGGAGGACGTGGTCGTGGTCGACGCGCACATCCGCGTCGGCGCCGTGGACGTCGCGCAGCCACTCCTCGACCTTGGCGACGGCTTCTGCCGATTCCACTACTCGATCCTTTCCAGGCTTCCGTCGGCCTCGTGCTCGCTCAGCCGCTTCGGCAGGACGTATCCCACGCCACCGCCGGGCAGGTTCGCCCAGGGCACCGCGATGCCGAGCACCACCGGAACCGGGCGTCTGACCCGGTAGCGCCGCTCCTCGCGTTCCCGCTCGATGGGCAGGGAAGTCGCGGGGAACCGGGTCTCGTCGTGGTGGACCAGGTTGCCGCGGGCGTCGCCGAACCGCAGCACGACCGTGCCGGTCGTGAGCCGGACGAGACGTTTGTTGCGCAGCAAGGTGAGCGGCGGGTCGCCGTCCACCGGCTGGATCGGCCAGTCGGCGAGCTCGGCGGACGTCTCCAGCGGCGTCTCCGCACCGCCCGTCGTCCGCGCCGGATGCAACAGCAGCGCGCCGAGCAGGTGCTGGGCGGCGTCCTCCGCCCGGTCGAAGTACTGCGGCCGGACCGGGGCGCCGCCGGCGTAGCGCGCGACCTCCCAGCCCCGGTCGGTCGGGTTGAGGCACCACGCGCCGTCCGCGCGGGCCGCCAGCCGGTAGGCCTCGGGCCAGACGCCGTGCTCGGACAGCCGGTGCGCCAGCACGACCAGCAGCGCCGGGTCCTCCAGGGCCGGGTCCGTGCGGGTTTCCAGGTCGGCCGCGATGTCACCGCTCGTCGGCAGGGCTTCGTCCGGATCGGCCTTCGGGCGCGGCCGCCCGAGCAACTCGGCCGCCGCCGTCCGCCGGGTCAACTTGTCGACGTACGGCGGCTGGAAGTCCTGACCGCGGATGTGCGCGAGGAAATCGGGTTCCGGCGGGGTGCCGTACTTGCGCAGGTAGTGGGGCACGGACGCGTGCCAGATCCAGGTGCCGTCCGTGTGGTAGCTCTCCGGGACGTCGGATTCGGTGCCGCCGCTGAAGATGTCCGGCCCCAGACCGCTGCCGACCAGCACGGCCGGCGGCCGCTCCAGGTAGCTCAGGATCGCCGGGACTTCGTCCTCCGGCACCGGCGGCCTGCCGAGTACCGGCGCGTCGGTGTTCTCGTAGGAATCGACCACGCGGGCGTGCCGGAACCGGATGCCCAGCGCCATGCCGGCCGCGCGCCGCCACCAGTCGGGGACGTGTTCCGGTTCGCGGGGGAACGCCTTGCCCTCGTGCTCGAGCACTAGGACGAGGTCGTCCGGGGGATGCCGGAACCCCGGCTGTGACGTCGCGTCGACCTCGAGGTCGAACTCTCCGGAGGGCCGCAGTGCGTACCGGGCCTGCAGCCACGCACCCCGTCCGGCCTCGTACATCGCGGCGCGCAGCTCACTGAAGACTTCGGTCAGGTCGGCGGGAACCCGGTAGGCGTGGCCCGCGCCCCGGGTGAACGCGAGCGCTTCCAGCTCCGTGTGCTCGCCGAGCTGGCGGAAGCGCAGCTCGATGCGCTCCCACCCCGCCGGTGCGCCTGCCCTGGCGAGCGTGCCGAGGCGCACGAGCAGCGGCCGGTGTGGCTCCACGGTTGCCGTCGCCTCCCTGCGCATCTCCGGATCGCCGCTCACTGTAACCAGCTCAGGCGAGGATGGAGGTGCACTGGAAACCGGCGGGCTGCCCGGCCGCGCGGCGGGACAGCTCCGCCTCCCACATGACGAACGTGCGTCGTTGCACGGACTCGGCGAACGCCTGTTCCTGCGCGGTCAGCGCCCGGCCTTCTTCCTTGGCCTGCCGGTGCATCGCGCCGAGAGTCTCGTACAGAGCGAACACCGGACCCTCACCACGCAGGTAGAACGCGCGTTCGCGTTCGGTCTCCGCGATGAACTCCGCCTCGCTCAGCTCGCGGGTGTTCGACGGCAGGCTCTCCTGCAGCACGCGGCCGAGGACCTCGTCGTTCTCCTCGAACTCGCCGGTGCGGACGTTGAGCAGGTAGCCGGTGAGGTGACCGTCGCCGTCGCGGTCGACCTTGCAGGTCTTGTTGAAGACCTTGAAGTACCGCGGCGTCGGACCTTCCTCCACATCGTCCACGATGGACTCGCGCGGACCCTCCGGCTTGCGGTGCCGTCCGCGTCCCGACCCTCCGGCAGCCGCGAGCGGGGCCATCCCGGGCATGCCGGGCATGAACGGCACGGCCCCGGGCGTGATGGCGACCTCCGCGACCTGACCGTTCGAGGCGCGGACGTGCATGGTCAGAGCGCCGCCGTCGGCCAGGCGGTCGTCGGCGGAGAGAACCCGCATGCCCGGCTGCGCGGCGAGCCGTTCGGCTGCCCGGTACGCGCCCGCGCCGTCGGCGACCTGCAGACCCCCCGAGGCCAGGCCGGTCACTCGGGAGGCGTCGCCGTCGAAGCCCGCGAGTTGCGCCTGGGCGGCTTCCCAGCTGGGAGCGGTCGACGGCAGCGCGGTCGCCCCGGTCGCAGCGGCGACGTCGCGCAGCGCCGAGTCGAGCTCCTGTTGCGCGGTCCGGGCCTGGTCCAGCTGGCCGCGCAGGTAGCTGTTCGTGTAGGCCGGGTCGGACGCGCGGGACGGGTCGAACCCGGCCTGGACCTGCTCACCGATGCCGCCCGCACTGACCGTCCCGAAGGCTGGCGCCTGCGGGTGTGGTGGCTGATCGGGCGTGCCCGGCTGACCGGGCGGCGTGTGGTGGTCGGGCGGGGTGCTGCCGTCGAACGACACGTGGGACGGGATCTGCACGATCGGCAGCTGTTCGTCGTTGGCGTCCTCGAGCACCGGGATGGCGTCCGGGTAGGTGATGAGGTTGACGAGGATGCCGAGGTTCCGGGCCAGCAGACGGCCCAGGCCGGGGTTGTTGTCGATCGCGTTGCGGAGTTCCGGGTGCTCGTCGACGAGCCGCCGGATCGCGTCGTCGATCGGCATCCGCTGCCCGTCCACCACGACGGTGTCGTCGCCCGGCGGCAGGTCGTCGGCCACGCGGTCGCGGTCCGGGTGGTTGCCGCCGGGGTCATCGGTGCGGTCGGCCGGTGCCCGGCCGCGTTCCGGCGAGTCGTCGTGGGCCGGTGGCTCGGCGTCGGCCTGCCCGGGGGTGGGGTCCGCGTCACCGGTGCCGGGTGGTGTCTCTTCGTGGACCACCGGAATGTCGTCGCGGGTGACCGGCTCCGCGCGCTCGGGTGCCGGGTCGCCGGTGACCGGTTCCGCGGTGTGGTGCGGGATCTGTCCGTGCGCGACGCGCGGGTCCTGTGCGTCCGGAACCGTCGCCCTGGGCTCGGACGGCGCGGCGATCCGGGGATCGTCCGGGTGGGTGTCGGCGAGCGGGGTGTCGGGGGTGGGCGACATCGGGCTCACCACGGTGTCGGGCGTCGTGGACGGCGGCGCCAGCCGGACGTCCGGTGTGGTCGGGTCGGTGACGTGCGGTGTGTCCGGCACGGTGGGTGTGGGGTCGGTGTTGAACACCAGTTTGGGTGGCACGAACGGCGCCGGCGGTGTTGGTGTGGTCGGGTCGGTGACGTGCGGTGTGTCCGGCACGGTGGGTGTGGGGTCGGTGTTGAACACCAGTTTGGGTGGCACGAACGGCGCCGGCGGCCTGTTGGGTACCGGCGGCGCGGGAGGCTGCGGCGCGTGGTGGACCGGCGGCGCGGGCGGAACCGGTGGCATGGGCGGAACCGGGGGCATGGGCGGCGGCGTGTGTGGCAGGGGCGTCGTGATGGCGTTGTGCGGCTGCGCCAACTGCGGACCGGCGGCGAGGCCGTTGCTGCCGATCAGCGAACCGAACGGGAGCAGGCTCACCGAAGTCGCCGGGTCCGGCAGCGCCATGAGCCCACCGCTCTGCGGGTCCACGAACGCGACGCCCTCGGGTGTGTTGGCCACGATCGCGACGTGCGCGAGGTCCTCACCGTTCACGCCCGTGAAGCCGACGTAGATGACACCGTGCGAACCCACCGGCATGTTGCTCATGTGGTGGATCACGTTGTCGTAGTTGCCGAGCCCGTGTTGCCACTGGGCGCCGAGCTGTTCCTCCATCCAGCGCATGCGGTCCATGGAGGTGAGGTCCTTGGGACGCACCGGGTCGGCGGTCGCGTCGATGCCGATGAGGCGCTGTGCGTAGGCGACACAGCACTTGGTGCAGTTCGTCATGTAGCCGCGGTTCCAGGCGAACAGGCTCTTGAACTTGGGGTTGACCTGCCCCAGCTGCGGGTGCCGCTGGGCGATGTAGGCGGCGGCCTGTTGCGGGTCCGCCGTGCCCGCGTGGATCGCGGGGAGGCTGTTGAGCGGCGTCGACTGCGCCAGCGGCTGGTGCTGCTGGTGCTGCTGCACGAGCCCCTGCAGCGGGTCCGGCGCCGGTTGGAATGACCCGTGCTGCTGGTGCTGCTGCGCGAGTTCCTGCAGCGGGTCGTGGGCCTGCTGGAACGGGCCCTGCTGCTGGTGCGTGTGCGACTGGTTCGGGTGCTGCTGGAACGGCCCGGCCTGGTGGTCCGGGTGTACCGGTGGCCCGCCGTGCTGGTCCGGGTAGAGCGGGGCGGGGCCCTGGTGGCTCGGGTGGGGCGTGTGCGGCCCTGGGCTCGGCTGCTGCGGCACCCAGGCCGGCGACTCGGGCTGCGAGCGCCGGAACGGGTTCCAGGCGCCCGGTTGCACCGGGGGTTCGCCGTCGAGGCGGTTCCGCAGACTCGGGGCGTCCGGCCTCGTGTCGGTGGAACGGTGGTGCTCGGGCGTGCCGCCGCCGAGGAGTTCGGCGATGCGGCTGGGGGGCGGTGACGCGGGAGCCGTTTCGTCGCGCGGCGCCAGCGGGGTTTCGTCGCCCTTGCGCGTGTGCATCAGGTCGACGCCGTGGTGCTGCGCCGGCAGGTCGGCGAGCCGGTTCGACATCGGATCGACGAACGCGACCCCGTGCTCGGTGTGGACGACGCTGAAAGCGCGCTCACCGGTCGGCGTCCGCACGGACACCACGGCCCGCGAACCGACCGGCTGCCCCGCCATTTCGCGGACCACGCTGTTGTAGTCGGGGTGCGGGGCGAACTCCCCGCCGAGCTGCCGCGCGAGGAAGTCCCGGCCACGCGGCGGATCACCGGCGGGCTGCGCGACAGCCTCGATGCCTTCCATCCGCAGTTCGAACGCCAGCACGGACTCGGCGGAGTTGGTGCGGTAGCGGTCCGGCATCGAGTCGGAGTAGTACTCGCGGGTGTTGACGTCGGCGATCTCCGGCAGCTGGTCGCGGAGGAAACGCACCTCCTGGTGCACGTTCCGGCTTTCGGTGCCGTCGAACTCGACCCGCGGCTGGGTGCTCCCGGCGTGGATGGCGGGTTCGCTGACGACGTCCGTCGGCCGGTTCAGGTCACCCCAGCCGTTCTCCGGCACACCGATCTTCGGCGGTTGCGGCGCCGGGGTGGTGTCGGCCGGGGTGCGATCTGCCGCCGGGACGGCGTCCGGACCGCCGAACATGCGCGCGAAATCGCGACGCTCGGCGGCCTTGATCTCCGCCTCCTGGGCGAAGGCGGTCTCGCGGTTGTGCGCCATCGCCTGCTTGGCGGCGTCCGGGGGCAGGAAGCGCGGGTCGTCCGGGGTGATCTCCTCGAGGCGGATCACCCACTTCTTGCCCCCGCTCGGCGTCTCGACCTCGACCTTGTCCTTGACGACCAGCTGGGTGCCTGGCTTGTAGAGCACCTCGCGCTCGTTCTTGTTGGACGCGAGGGACTCGATGTGCCGCCCGGTCTTGCCCTCGATGATCATCTCGACGTCACCGGGCCACTTGGGGGCGGGCGGACCGTCGACGCGGCTCGAGCTGAGGAACTGGGACTCGACCACGACCTGGCCGACTTCGTACCGGCCGGCGACGATGGCCGCCGCCTCCCCGCGCACGTTCACGCGGCGCACTGTTTCGCCCTGGTACGGGGGCATCTCGTTGAGGCCGGACACGATCGCGCGGATCTGCGGCATGGCCTCGTCGAGGTGGCGCCCGGTGCGCAGCGCCTCGTTGACGATCCCGAAGACCTCGCTCGAGGTGTAGCTGTGCACCGCATAGGCGCCGCGGTCGGACATGTGCGCCAGGTTCGGGTCGGCGTCCCGCATGTCCAGCGCCTCGAGCAGCTCGTGCTCGTGCGTCAGCTTGCCGGTCCGCGGGTCCACGATGCCGGACTCGAGCTGGCTCTCGGCGAGTGCGTCGAAGTCGGCGCGGTCGTGGGAGCGGAAGTTCGGGTCGTCGACGTACGGCTCGTCGACCACTGGACGGTCGTGCTGAGGAGGCGCGTCCTCGGTGCGCGCAGGTGCCTCGTCCGGCGCATGACTGTCCGCCGGGGCGGCGTCCTCGTCGCGCCCGGGGGCGGGGTCCTCGGTCCGCGACGGTGCTTCGTCGAATGGACTGCGCTCGGCGGCGGGTGCCTCCTCGCGCACTGGGGCCGGTGCTTCCTCCGTGCGGGACGTGGCCTGGTCGGACGGGCTCTGCTCCCGGGTCGGGGCGTGGTCGCGAACCGGCGTGGCGGCGTCCTGCGGTGGATCGAACGGGCTGCGCTCGGCGGCCGGTGCCTCCTCGGTGGGCCGGGCCTCGTCGCGCACGGGTGCGGCGTCGTCGGCCGGGTCGAACGGGGTGCGTTCGGGCGCCTGCCCCGCAGTACGTGCCACCTCGGGCGCGGCCGTCTCGCGTGGCACCGGGGTCTCGGCCGGCGGGCCGGCCTGGTGGACCGGCGGGGCCTGCTCGGGCGGGCGCGCCAGCAACCATCGCGGGTCGGCGGGCGCACCGGGGCGACCGCCGTGCGGCGGCTGCTGCGAAGGCGGTCCGTAGGCCCGCGGTGTGCCGTGCTGGGGGTCGGCCGGCACGCCCTGGTGTGGCGGGACCGCATAGGGCTGCGTGCCCACCGGACCGTGCTGGCCCTGCGGTGGCATGTTCCCGTAGCCGCCCTGCTGCGGCCCCAACGGACGCTCACCGTGCGCCGGCGGGGCACCGTGGCCGGGACCGGCCTGCACCGGCCCCGGAGTACCGCCCTGCACCGGACCCCATGGGCTGCCCTGCACGGGACCCTGCGGGCCGCCGTGCATCGGGTGCTGGGGTCCGGCCTGGACGGGACCCTGCGGGCCACCCTGGACGGGACCCTGTGGGCTGCCGTGGATCGGGCCTCGTGGGCCAGCCTGGACCGGCCCCTGAGGGCCGCCGTGCACCGGGCCTCGTGGGCCGCCCTGGGCGGGACCTTGCGGGCCGCCGTGCATCGGGTGCTGGGGTCCGCCCTGGACGGGACCTTGCGGGCTGCCGTGCATCGGGTGCTGGGGTCCGCCCTGGACGGGGCCTCGTGGGCCGGGGCCTTGCGGGCCGCCGTGCACCGGGCCTCGTGGGCCACCCTGGACTGGGCCTTGCGGGCCGCCTTGCACGGGGCCTCGTGGGCCACCCTGGACGGGCCCAGGGCCTCCCTGCGCCGGCCCGGCAGGGCCGTACCGCGCAGGTGTCGACCCGCGGGGCGGCTGTCCCTGGGGATATCCCTGCGGGCCGCCCTGCTGTCCGCGCTGGGGCGCGAACGGCTGCTGCCCTCCGCCGGGATAACCCTGCATCGGCGCGGCGGGTGGCATCTGCGACTGCTGCGGCTGCCCCTGCTGGGACCCGCGCTCGCCGTGTTGGGGGGAAGGCCCACCCCCGGTCGGCCCGAAGCCGCTCGCGTTGCCGGCAGTGTTCACGGCGTCGGGGCGTGTGGTCGGGCCGGTGGGCCCGTACCCGCCGGGCTGCGGAACCGGACTCGCGCCGGCCGGCACCGGCATCCTGGCCCCGCTGCTCGCCGCGGCCCCGCTCGACGGTCCAGCCGACGAACCAGCGGAGGATCCGGCGGACGAACCACCGGCCGAGCCGCCCGAGGACCCGGCGGACGAGCCGGCCGACCCCAACGGACCGCCCGAGGACCCTGTCGCCGGACCCCCACCGACGCCGCTCGCCCCGGCCGTCGATGCCGGGGCCCCTCCTCCGGTGTGGCTCGGCGCGGCGGCCGCCGGCGCGGCTGTCGAAGCGGCGGGTCCCTGCCCGGTCCCACCATCCGAAGTGGACCGCGGTGCTTCGGTCGCCGGGCGGTCCGCCACCACCGCTGCCTGCCCGCTCACCCGGTCGTTCGCGATCGCGTGCGAGACCGAGCCCGACGAACCCTCCGAGTGGGACGACGAGGCGCCCGCCATCGCCGGTTCGCGCGACGCCGGCGCGGACGAGCCCGACGAGGACGACCCCGACGAAGATGAACCCGAGTCGGACGAGTGCGACGAAGAAGAACCCGAATCGGACGAGCCGCCCGACGAGTGCGACGAAGACCCGCCCGAGTCCAGGCCCGACGTGTGCGGCGTGTCGACCTTGATGTTGCCCGCAGCGATGTCGGCGTTGAACTTCCCGATGTCCTTGATCTGATCCTTCGCGCCTCCGACACCGCGGTCCACGGCGCCCGCCGAGGCGCCCATCGCGATGTCGCCGGCCTTCAGGTTGTTCAGGTCACCCGTCAGCGCGGCCTGCCCGACCGTCGTCGCGACGCCTTCGACCGCTCCGCGGGCCGCGTCGCGCACCGCGCGGTCGGCGATCTGACCCGCCACGCTGTCCTGCAGGCCCTTGGTGAACCCCTTCGGCACGGCGTGCCCCGCCGCGCCGGCCACGCCACCGGCCACACCGCTGGCCAGCGCGCCCACGGTCTTGTCGACGTCCCAGTCCTTGCGGTCGCCCTTGGCCATCTGCAGGCCCTGGATGCCGGCGTCCAGCGCCACGTTCATCGCGACGTTGATCAGGACTTCCTTGGCGATCCGCTTGAGGATCTGCATCGCGACCTTGCGGAAGCCCTCCTGCAGCATCTTCTGCACGAGCTGCTTGAAGACCATCTGCACGGTCATCCGCGTGGCCATCTGGGCCGGCACGATCCCGGCCGTCGACCCGCCGAACGTGACCACGGCGGCCGCGATCATCGCCGCGATCTGGATCGCCAGGATGATCAGCGAGGCGATGATCATGTACTTCGTGTACTCGACGTCGAGCGCCGTCGAGTCCGCCGAGTTCGCCAGCGCCTCGCACGCCTTGCTCAGGTTCGTGAAGTACGCCTCGTCGCCGGTGACGAACTTGTCCCACATCTTCTGGAACTCGACCGCGGGCTGGCCGGTCCAGGTGCTCAGCACCTCGGACGCGGCACCGTTGGCCTTGTCGACGACGGGCCCCAGTGCGTCCTTGGCGGCCAGCCACGCGTCGCGGACCTCGCGGAGCTTGTCCTCGTCGCCCTCGGGCCAGTGCTCGCCGACGACGATGGGCAGGAGCCACTTGACGTCTTCGGGGAACTCCATCCCCATGGTTACGCCTGCCCGGCGTTCTTGACGGCCTGCTCGGCGTCCTTGTGCGTGCCCTCGGTGGCGTCCGCGGCCTTCTTCACGGCCTTCGCCACGTCCTTGAGCGCCTGATCGAGGCTGCCGAACGCCTCGGTGCAGTTCTTCGCCGCGGGCTCGTACTCCTTCGCGAACGCCTGGCCGGACTCGTCGTTGCCCCAGCAGGCGCCCTGCGCGGCGAGCGCGGTCTTCAGCGCTTCGCCCGCCTGCTTGAGCAGGTCACCGGCGGGCGGGAACTTCCCGGCTCCACTCCGGACGGTGTCCGGATCCATCTCGTGGCCGGCACCCGCTCCCGTCATCGGTCACCCCGCGTCATCCAGCTGTCCGGCATTTCGTCGTCGTCACCCGTTGGACGCGCGCGGCGCGCCGCCGGTTTCGGTGCGGGCGGAGGAGTTCGGGGCGCGTCGCGGCGCAGGATCGTCTGCGACTCGGGGTCCTCGGCCGGCCGGGGTTCCGGCTCGGGTTCGAGGAAGTCGGGGATGTCCGGCATGAGGCCGGCCAGCGACGGCGCGCCCTCGATGAACTCGGACAGGTCCGGCAGGTCGGCGGTCAGCGGACGGAACAGCTCGGCCTGCTGCTGCTTGACCTGCAGCATCCCGCGACGGACGAGGTCACTGATCGTGCGGGCCAGCGCGTCCGGCCGGGTCCGCTCGAACGTGGTGGGGGCGAGCTTGAGGTCGGCGAGCGTGCCCTGGGCGTCGACGGTGACCTTGACCAGACCGTCCGGCGAGGACAGTTCGGCGGTCAGCTCGGACGCGGCCTGCTGCGCTTCACGCAGTTGCGCGGTCTGCTGGTTGAACCTGTCCATCAACTGGTCGACGGTCTCACGCATCGCCGCGTTGCGGGCTTCCTTCTGCGCGCGGTCGTCCCCCGGGGTGCTCACGGCCGCCACTCTAGTGGCCCGTCTTCCGCCGGACGGCGCAATCGGCGAAATCCCGTCATCCGGTTCGCGTGCGGTGGGCGATCAGCACGTATCCGGCGGCGCCGAGCAGGTACAGCACGGTGGCGACGAGCAGCAGCGACACAGACCGGCCGTGCAGCGGCACGACGGCCGCGGCGGCCGAGACGGCGACGACCTGCGTGATGTTGAACAGCGTGTCGTAGAGCGAGAACACCCGTCCGCGGGCTTCGTCGCGCACGTCGTGCTGGATCGAGGAGTCCAGGCACAGCTTCACGACCTGCCCGGCGGCGGTGATCACGAAGGACGCGACCAGCACGGTCGGCAGTCGCATGGGCAGGCCGAGCCCGGCCTGCGCGGCCGCGGCGATCACCAGCGCGCCGGGGATCGCCCGACGGCGGCCGAGCCGGCGGACCAGGCGCGGGGTGAGGAAACCGGCGAACAGGATCCCGGCGCCGGCCATGGCGGCGAGCTGGCCCAGTCCGGGCAGCCCGGCCTTGAGCAGGCCGTAGTCGGTGAAGGTGTAGCGCAGGAGCAGCACTGTGAGCAGCAGCGAGATGCCGTAGGACGCCCGGTGCGCGAGCAGCGCGACGAACCCGGCGACGACGCTGGGCGCACCCCGCGCGGCGCGGGCGCCGTCGGCGAGACCACGGGCCACCGCGACGACGGCGTCACTCGGTTCGTCGACCGCGTCCGGGCCGAGGCGCCCCCGGCTGAACCGGCGGGCGATCGCGGCCGCGACGAGCGTGCCGAGCATCGCGACGGCCGTCGTCCACCCGGACCCGCTGTTCCCGGTGCCGAGCAGTGCCCGCAGCCCGATCGCGCACCCGCCGCCCAGCACCGCGACCAGCGAACCGAGCGTGGTGGCCAGCGCGTTGGCCGTGACCAGCGTCTGCGGCGGCACGACGTGCGGCAGCGAGGCGGACAGCCCGGAGCCGACGAACCGGGAGACGCCCTCGACGACGAGCGCGAGCACGAACAGCCCGAGCCCGGCGGAGCCGAGCCCGACCGCGACGGCCGTCGCGACGATCGCGGTGCCCCGCAGCAGGTTGGCCACGATCAGCACGCGGCGGCGGTCCCAGCGGTCCAGCAGCGCGCCCGCGAACGGTCCGATCAGCGAGTACGGCAGCAGCAGGACGGCGAACCCGCCGGCGATGGTCAGCGGGTCGGCGCCGCGCTCGGGGTTGAACAGCACCGCACCGGCCAGCCCGGCGCGGAACACGCCGTCGGAGAACTGGGCGGCGAACCGGGTGAACAGCAGCGTGCGGAAGCCCGCCATCGCGAAGAACGCGCGTGGTGGCACCTTCACGACCGACGGTTGCGCACTCGCTGTCACGACTCCCCAGCTTACGGTGCCGGGAGCCGGAAACGGAGGGGAAGATGAGGAGGCCGGCGCACTCGGTCGCCTCTCGGCGGCATCGCGCAGTGTGGCTCCTGCCGAACGGTATTCCACAAAGGCTTTTCTTCAGTGAGCCCGGGGGACACGGAGTGCGCCGGCCACTCGGTTCAACGGGCGGCGGTGCCGGCTTGTTCCCGTGTTGCGGGCCGGGTTCGCCGGAGTGGGATCATGGGTGCGTGCCAGCGGACGCCGAGGTTGAACCGGGAACGCTCCTGGTCGCCGCTCCTACGATGTTCGATCCGAACTTCCGCCGCACGGTGGTGTTCATCATCGACCACCGGGAGGAGGGAACGCTCGGGGTCGTGCTGAACCGGCCGAGCGACGTGCCGGTCGACGACGTGCTGCCCAGCTGGGGCCGGCACGTGGTGGAACCGCAGTCGGTGTTCGTCGGCGGCCCGGTGGAGAAGAAGACCGCGTTGTGCCTGGCGGCGCTGCGCGCCGGGGAGACCGCGGCCGGCGTGCCGGGGCTGATCGGGGTGCGCGGGCCGGTGGCGCTGGTGGACCTGGACGCCGACCCGGACGCGCTGGTGCCGAAGGTGCGCGGGCTGCGGGTGTTCGCCGGCTACGCGGGCTGGGACTCCGGGCAGCTGGCCGGTGAGATCGAGCGCGGCGACTGGCTCATCGTCCCGGCGCTGCCCAGCGACGTGCTGGCCACGCCCGAGCGTGATCTGTGGGGTCAGGTGCTGCGCCGTCAGGGTGTCCCGACGGCTCTGCTGGCCACCCATCCCGGTGACCTGCAGCGGAACTAGGTGAACTAGGCGCGCTGCACGGCGCAGCCACCGCACGCGCATCCGGAGCACCCGGCAGGCGCGGCGGGCGCGGGCGGTGGAACGGCCGCGGCGGCCCGGTGGCCGAGCACGCCGCCACCGGCGACCAGCACGAACATCCCGGCGAGCCCGATCACGGTCGCGGTCAGCACGCCCCCGGTGCCCGGCATGAGCAGTCCCGCGATCCCGGCCACGACGCCGACCCCGCCGGCGACCATCGTGGGCAGTCCGGCGACCCGGTTCGCGACCCGGAAGGCCTCGTCGGAGCGCAGCGTGGCGACGGTGCGCACCCCGGCGCCGCGGTCGCGCGGCAGCTTCTCCCGCCAGCCGAGCAGGCCACCCCAGCCGACGACGACACCGAGCACGAGGGGAATCAACGCGACTACCAGCACGCTGTCGAGGATAAGCGTGATGTTCGCGCTACCCGCCGGACACCCGGGTGCGCTGTGCTGCACGCCATGTCCAAGCGACTCCTCATCGGCGCCCTCGCCGGGTGCCTCCTGCTGACCGCCGCCCCCGCCGAGGCGGCCCCCGCCCCGGTCCGTTTCCTCGGTGAGCAGCTCGTGCCGCACGCGCCCACCTTCGACGGGACGACCGTCGGCGGCCTGTCCGGCGTCGACTACGACCCGCGCACCGGCCAGTACGTCTTCATCAGCGACGACCGGTCCGCGCTGCAGCCGGCCCGCTTCTACACGGCGAAGATCCCGGTGGGCACCCGCGGCGTCGGCACGGTGACCTTCACCGGCACGCACCCGCTCCGGCGCGCCGACGGCACCACCTACCCGGCACAGGGCGTGGACCCGGAGGACATCCGCACCGACCCGTGGACCGGGAACTACCTGTGGAGCCAGGAAGGCGACCGCACCGCGACGGTGCTCGCCGACCCGTCGATCCAGCTGTCCGAGCGGGACGGCGCGTACGTGCGCGCCCTGCCGATCCCGGACAACGAGCGGATGCTGCCGGACTCCGGCCCGCGGCAGAACCTGGTGCTGGAGGGCCTGACCTACGCGGCGGGCGGCACGCTCGTCGTCAGCGCGCTGGAGGGCCCGCTGCTCCAGGACGGCCCGGTGCCCACGGCCGAGCAGGGCGCCCTGTCGCGGATCACGGTGCAGGCCCGCACCGGGGCGATCCTGGCGCAGTACGCCTACCCGCAGGAGCCGGTCTTCGCCCCGGGCGCCGGCGGGAGCACCGGCGTCTCCTCGATCCTCGCCGCCGACCCGCTCGACCCGGCGCGTTACCTCGTGATGGAGCGGTCGTTCGTCCCCGGCGTGGGCAACAAGGTGCGGATCTACGAGATCGACACGCGCGGCGCCACCAACGTCCTGCACACCGGTTCCCTGGTGGGCGCGAAGGTGCAGCCGGTGCGCAAGAAGCTGCTGCTCGACCTCGCCGACTTCCCGCTGTCCAAGGTCGACAACGTCGAGGGCATGACCTGGGGACCGACCCTGCCGGGCGGCGACCGCACCCTCGTGCTGGTCAGCGACGACAACTTCTCGGCGAGCCAGATCACGCAGGTCATCGCATTCGCGGTGCGCCGATAACCGGGCAGGCCGGGCCGCTTACCATGGTTGGGTGAGTGAAGCAATCGAGGAAACGCCCGGCCACCGGTACACCGCCGAGCTGGCCGGTCGGGTCGAGCTGCGCTGGCAGAACTTCTGGGCCGATCACGGCACCTTCCACGCACCGAACCCGGCCGGTTCGCTCGCCACGGGCGGGAGCGTTCCCTCGGACAAGCTCTTCGTGCAGGACATGTTCCCCTACCCGTCCGGGGCGGGCCTGCACGTCGGCCACCCGCTGGGCTTCATCGCGACCGACGTCTACGCCCGCTACCACCGGATGATCGGGCGCAACGTCCTGCACACCATGGGCTTCGACGCGTTCGGCCTGCCCGCCGAGCAGTACGCGGTGCAGACGGGCCAGCACCCGCGCAAGACCACCGAGCAGAACATGGAGACCTACCTGCGGCAGATCCGCAGGCTGGGTCTGGGTCACGACGAGCGGCGCCGGATCGCGACGATCGATCCGGAGTACTACAAGTGGACCCAGTGGATCTTCCTGAAGATCTACAACTCCTGGTACGACGAGAAGCAGGGCAAGGCCCGCCCCATCGCCGAGCTGGAGGCCGAGTACGCGGAAGGGCGCCGCGCTGTGCCCTCTTCGGACGGCCGGGCGTGGCGCGAGCTGACCCGCGCCGAGCAGCTGGCGATCCTGGACGAGCACCGGCTGGCCTACATCTCCGAGGCGCCGGTCAACTGGTGCCCCGGCCTGGGCACCGTGCTGTCCAACGAGGAGGTCACGCCGGACGGCCGCAGCGAGCGCGGCAACTTCCCCGTGTTCCGCCGCAACCTGCGCCAGTGGATGATGCGCATCACCGCCTACGCCGACCGCCTGGTCGACGACCTGGACCGGCTGGAGTGGCCGGAGAAGGTCAAGTCGATGCAGCGCAACTGGATCGGCCGGTCGCACGGTGCGCGCGTCGCCTTCGCCGCCGGCGAGCACAAGATCGAGGTCTTCACGACGCGTCCGGACACCCTGTTCGGCGCCACCTACGTGGTGCTGGCGCCCGAGCACCCGCTGGTCGACGAGCTGGCGGCCGCGCAGTGGCCGTCCGATGTGGACGAGCGCTGGACGGGCGGTGCCGCCACCCCGGCCGAGGCGATCGCCGCCTACCGCCGCGCCGCCTCCCGGAAGTCCGAACTGGACCGCCAGGAGAGCAAGGACAAGACCGGCGTGTTCGTCGGCACGTACGCGGTGAACCCGGTCAACGGCAAGGAGATCCCGGTCTTCGTCGCCGACTACGTGCTGATGGGCTACGGCACCGGTGCGATCATGGCGGTGCCTGGCCAGGACCAGCGCGACTGGGACTTCGCGGAGAAGTTCGGCCTGGAGATCATCCGCACGGTGCAGCCCACCGAGGGCTTCGACGGCAAGGCGTTCACCGGTGACGGCGTGGCGATCAACAGTGGCTTCCTGGACGGGCTGAACGTCGACGACGCCAAGAAGACGATCATCGAGTGGCTGGAGGAGAACGGCCACGGCACCGGCACCGTGCAGTACAAGCTGCGCGACTGGCTGTTCTCGCGCCAACGGTACTGGGGCGAGCCGTTCCCCATCGTCTACGACGAGGACGGCCAGGCGCACGCGATCCCGGAGAGCATGCTGCCGGTCGAGCTGCCCGAGGTGGACGACTACTCGCCGCGCACCTTCGACCCGGAGGACGCCGACACCGAGCCGTCGCCGCCGCTGTCCCGCGCGAGCGACTGGGTCGAGGTGACGCTGGACCTGGGCGACGGCCCGAAGACCTACCGCCGTGACACCAACACGATGCCCAACTGGGCCGGTTCGTGCTGGTACCAGCTGCGGTACATCGACCCGGACAACGCCGAGCGGTTCGTCGACGCGGGCAACGAGCAGTACTGGATGGGCCCGCGCCCGGCCGACCACGGCGTGAACGACCCGGGCGGCGTGGACCTGTACGTCGGCGGTGTCGAGCACGCGGTGCTGCACCTGCTGTACTCGCGGTTCTGGCAGAAGGTGCTGTTCGACCTCGGGTACGTCAGCGCCGAGGAGCCGTACCGCCGCCTGTTCAACCAGGGGTACATCCAGGCCTACGCCTACACCGACGAGCGCGGCTTCTACGTCCCGGCCGAGGAGGTCGAGGAGAAGGACGGCAAGTTCTTCCACCAGGGCAAGGAAGTCAAGCAAGAGTACGGGAAGATGGGCAAGAGCCTGAAGAACGTGGTCACGCCCGACCAGATGGCGGCGGACTACGGGGCCGACACCTTCCGGTTCTACGAGATGTCGATGGGCCCGCTGGCCGACTCCCGCCCGTGGGCGACCAAGGACGTCGTCGGCGCCCACCGGTTCCTGCAGCGCGTGTGGCGCCTGGTGGTGTCCGAACAGACCGGTGAGCTGCGGGTGTCCACGGCGGAGCCGACGGATGACGACCGCCGGATGCTGCACCGGACCATCGCGGGCGTCCGCGACGACTACTCGGGCCTGCGGTTCAACACGGCCGGCGCGAAGCTGATCGAGTACAACAACCACCTCACCAAGGTCTACGGCGCGGCCGAGTCGACGCCGCGCGAGCTGGTCGAGCCGCTGGTGCTGATGCTGGCGCCGCTGTGCCCGCACATCGCCGAGGAGTTGTGGCACCGGCTGGGCCACGAGGACTCGCTGGCGCACGGCCCGTTCCCGCTGGCGGACGAGAAGTTCCTGGTCGAGGACACGGTGGAGTACCCGATCCAGGTCAACGGCAAGGTCCGCGCGCGCATCCAGGTCCCGGCCGACGCGGCGAAGGACGCCGTGGAGGCCGCGGCCCTGGCCGACGAGAAGATCGCGGCGCTGCTGAACGGCGGCACGCCGCGCAAGGTCATCGTGGTGCCCGGGCGCCTGGTGAACGTCGTCCTCTAGCCGGGCATCGGCGGGCACCCGGTCAGGTACCGCTAGGCCGTGTCGAGGCCGATCTCCCTCGCGAGATCGGCCAGGAGGGCGTCGAACACGGCGTCCGGCTTGGACATCGGGATCGGGTAGTTGCCGAACACCTCGAGCGTCACGTGACCGTAGAGGCGCGCCCAGAACTGGATCATCACGTAGGTCGTGCCCAGGTCGAGCTTCTCCGGCGGGAAGTCGACACCGGACTCGCCGAGCACGGCCAGCAGGTCGTCCTTGAAGGCGGTGAGGTCGTCGTGCAGCTCGGTGGGCACGGCCTCCGCGGGCGGGATTTCGAGCTGGAAGTTGGCCAGCAGGTGCCCGGCCGCGGTGAGGAAGATCCGCCCGAACGGCTCGTTCGCCCGGTTCAGGGTGGCCACGCTCCCCGCGGCCGACCCGACCTCGCCGGTGGGTGAGGCGAACACGAGCGTGAACTCCTTGGTGTGGGTCAGCGCCCAGCGCCGGAACCCCCGGCAGATCGCGAACAGCTGGACCGCGCCGTCGTCGGGCAGCCCGGACAGTTCCTCGGCGAGTTCGGCGGCCAGATCGGCGACGACGTCGAGGCGGAGGTGCTCGACGAGGTCGTCGCGTGAGCCGTAGTACCGGTAGAGCGCGGGTGCGGTGATGCCGAGTTCCCGGGCGATGGCCCGCAGCGTCACGGCTTCCGGTCCGCGCTCGACGAGGAGCTTGCGCGCGGTCCGGCGGATGTCCTGGTCGGTCGCCGCGCGCTCGCGACCCCGTCGGGTCGGCTTGTCCATCCCGGCATTCTAGAAGGTCAGTGCCGCAATCCGGGTGGAATCGGGCGCCGCCGGTACCGATCGCTCGGGGGGCTACGCGATCGGTACCAGCGACCCGATGCCCGGCGTTCCGGTGGCGCAACCGGTGCCGGACGCCAAGTGAGAGCCCGCGCAACCCCTCGCGGGACGCCCCGATCTCGCAATTACCCCAATCGGGTGACGTCGCGGACGCTCATCCTAGTGTCGCATCATTCGCCCCAGAAGTTACAAGATTCTTCACGTTTGCATAGCCCGCGTCTGCGGGTTGCCTTCCGCCGTGCGGGACCTGGAGGCTTGGTCGTGCGTGCGGCACGCGCGTGACGAGGTGCATTGAGGAAGGTATGGTCTAGACCATGTCGGAAACCAGGCTGTCCGGGGTGCCGGTGAGCCCGGGTCGCGCGAGCGGCCCGGTCGTCGCCGTGGCCGAACCCGCCGCCGCTCCCGCGAGCACTCCCGCGCCGACCGATCCGCCGGCGGAGGCCGCGCGGATCGCACCCGCCGCCCAGGCGGTCGTCGAGCGCCTGGAAGCGCTTGCCGGGGGCGCGACCGGCGACGCCGCGACGATCCTGCAGACGACGGCCGCGATGGCCGGCGATCCCGCGCTGATCAGCGAGGCGGAACGGTTGGTGACGGCCGAGGGAAAGCCCGCGCCGCGCGCCGTGTACGAGGCGGCGAACGGGTTTGCGAAAGCGCTTGCAGCGGCGGGCGGCTACATGGCCGAGCGGGTCCGCGACATCGAGGACATCCGCGACCGCGTCATCGCCGAACTGCAGGGCGTGGCGCCGCCCGGCGTGCCGGACCTGAGCGGGCCGAGCGTGCTCGTCGCGCGGGACCTGGCTCCGGCCGACACGGCCGGCCTCGACCCGGAGCAGGTGCTCGCGCTCGTGACCGAGGAGGGCGGGCCGACCAGCCACACGGCGATCCTGGCGCGGTCACTGGGGATCCCCGCGGTGGTGGCGGTGCGCGGGGTCCTGGCGCTGAACGCGCGGGCGTTGCTCGTGGACGGCGACACCGGCACCGTGGAGGTCGTCGACGCCGGCGCCCCGGTCGTCGCCGCCGTGCGCGAGGGCGCGGCGGAGTGGAACGGGGTCGGCGCCACGGCCGATGACCACCGCGTGAAGGTACTGGGCAACGTCGGTTCGCCATCGGACGCGAAGGCCGCGGCCGAGGCGGGGGCCGAGGGGGTGGGCCTGTTCCGCACCGAGTTTTCCTACCTGGACGCGCCGTCCGAGCCGTCGGTCGGTGAGCAGCGGGCGGCGTACACGGCGGTGCTGGAGCCGTTCGCGGGCAAGCCGGTGATCGTGCGGACGCTCGACGCGGGCGCGGACAAGCCGCTGGTGTTCCTGTCCCCCCAGGCGGAACCGAACCCGGCGCTCGGCGTGCGGGGCCTGCGCGTCGCCGTCGACCGGCCGGACGTGCTGGAGCGCCAGCTGGAGGCGATCGCGGGTGCAGCGGAGGACTCCGGCGCGGAGGTGTCCGTGATGGCGCCGATGGTCGCCACCGCGGAGGAAGCGGCGTGGTTCGCGGAGCGCGTCCGGGCGGCGGGGATCGCACGCGCCGGGGTGATGATCGAGATCCCGGCGGCCGCGCTGGCGGCCGAGGAGATCCTGGCCGCGGTGGACTTCGTGTCGCTGGGCACGAACGACCTGGCGCAGTACACGTTCGCGGCGGACCGGCAGCTGGGCGCCGTGGCGAGCCTGAACGACCCGTGGCAGCCCGCGCTGCTGCGGCTGATCGCGCTGGTCGGCTCGGCGGCGGCGAAGACCGGGAAACCGGCCGGCGTCTGCGGCGAGGCGGCGGGCGACCCGCTGCTGGCGCGCGTGCTCACGGGTCTCGGTATGACGAGCCTGTCGATGAACGCGGCCGCGGTCCGCGCCGTCGGGGCGAGCCTGGCCACGGTGACGCTGGCGGAGTGCGAGGCGGTGGCGCAAGCCGCACTCGCCGCGCCGGACCCCACGGCGGCTCGCGCTGCCGCACGGGGGTAACGCCGGCCGCACCGGTTCGGTGGCCCGCGGCCGCCTCGGCGGCCCCGGGCTCCGGGGGAGCGCGCCCGCCGTCGTGGTCGCCACCGGCCCGCGGCGCGCTCGCAGGTCACCGGAGCACCTCGGTGCTCCGGCCGGCCGTGAGAGCGGTGCGGAGCGGTAACGCGATGAGCAGTGCGACCGCGACAAGGAGACCACTCGCCCAGAGCGGCCCCAGGTCCCCGGCTTCGGTGCCGAGGGTGGCCGCCGCGATGACAGGGCCCGCGGCGGCGCCCACGTTGAGCGCCGCGGTCGCGTACGAGCCCGCCAGGGTGGGAGCTCCCGCGGCCTCGTAGAGGACCCGCGTGATCAGCGTGCTGCCCAGCGCGAACGACAGGGCGCCCTGCACGAACACGAGGATGAACAGGGCGACCGGCTCGGTGGCCAGCATCGCCAGGGCCGGCCAGCCGATGAGCAACAACGGACCGCCGACCGCGATGACCGGACCCGGGCGCCGGTCGGACAGTCGGCCGGCGACGTTGACGCCCACGAAGGAACCGGCACCGAAGAGCACCAGAGCGACAGAGATCCACAACTCGCCCAGCCCGGCGCTGCCGGTCACCACGGGAGCCAGGAAGGTGAGGCTTCCGAACGTCGCGGCGTTCACCAGCGCGCCGAGCAGCATCACCAGCACCAACCGCGGCCTGGTGAGCTGGGTGAGCTCCGCTCGCAACGCCGGCCTGCCGATCGCCTCATCCTCATCACCCCCTGCTGGGATTCCCTTGAGGATGCCGAGAGTTGCAGGTAGGCAGAGAGCGGCGACCGCCCAGAACGTGGCCCGCCAGCCGACCAACGTGCCGAGCACCGAACCACCAGGGACACCGGCGATCGTGGCCGCCGTCGTGCCGGACAGCAGCACGGCCAGCGCACGTCCCTTCCGGCCGGACGGGACCAGCGTGGCGGCAGCCGTCAGAGCGACGGCGAGGAACCCTGCGTTCGCGAGCGCGGCGACGACCCGGGTGGCGAACAGGACCGGGAAGCTGGTGGTGGTGGCGCCCAAGGCATGAGCTGCCGCGAAAGCGAGGATGAACCCGAGCAGGCTGGAGCGTCTGGACCAGTTGCGGGCAAGCGCGGCCACGACAGGCGCACCGACGATCATGCCGACCGCGAAGGCCGACGTGAGCGTGCCGGCTGTCCCGACCGTGACATCGAGGTCTGAGGCGATGTCCGGCAGGAGGCCGGCGAGCATGAATTCCGAGGTGCCCATGGCGAAGACCGCCACGGCGAGCAGGTACAGCGGGAGAGGCATCGAGTGGCTCCGAGGTGAGGAGAAGCACGAGGAGGTCATCTCGTCACCGCGGCCGGCCCCGAGAGCACACTCGCCAGACCGCTGGACGCGGCGCGACGACGGGGCTACGAGCTCAGTGGTTCAGGGGGCTGACGGCGTGACCGAAAGCCCCCACCGTGTCCGCCTCAGGACTCGACATGGCCCGCACGCTACCGGACCGTGCGCATTACTCGTCTAGTGGCCGAAGAAGCCGCGCCGCGGGTACCGGATCACCAGCGACCCGCCGTGCAGGCGGCCCGCGAACACCAGCCGCGGGTTGCCCGGCTTGCCGTCGGAGGCGGTCTTGTCCTGCAGCGAGCCGTACTTGATCTCGGTGATCGCGTTGAGGTCGACCGACCCGTGCTCGGGGATGGTCACCTCGACCGATCCCCACTTGCAGTCCAGCTCGACCCGGACCACCGGGGTCGAGATCTGCGCCTCGCTGAAGTCCAGCTTCGTGGCGCCGTACCGGTTGCGCACCACCACCTCGGGCGGCACCAGCCAGTGTCCGTTGCGCACCAGCGACGAGTACTTCGCGTTCAGCTCGAGCCGCTGGTCCGGCGAGTACACCGGCGGGGCGGACGAGTGGACGTCCGGATGCGTGAGACCGGGCAGGTCCGCGAGCACCTGGTTCAGCTCACCGCGGGTGCGGGCGGCCAGCGCGGTGTCCGTCCGCTCGGTGAACTCGTCGAGGTCGATCATGCCGCGGCCGATCGCCTTCTGCAGCACCTCGACGACGTGCTCGCGCTCCGCGTCCGACACCCGCAGGTCGCGCGGGGACAGCGCCCTGGTCTCGGTCTCCTCGCCCATGCCACCCAGGCTAGGTCCGGGACCCCGGGTCAGGATCCGGGAAAACCCCTAATCTTTGTCGAGCCCGTGCTCGATCGCGTACCGCGCCAGCTCCACGCGGTTGTGCAGCTGCAGCTTCCGCAACGTCGACTGGACGTGGTTCTCCACCGTCCGGTGCGACAGCACGAGCCGCTCGGCGATCTGCCGCGCGGTCAGGCCCTTCGCCACCAGACGCAGCACGTCGGTCTCCCGCTCGGTCAGCCGCGGCGGCGTCACCCCGCCGGCCGGTGCGTCGGCCATCCGCCGGTACTCGCCGAGCACCAGCCCGGCCAGCCCGGGCGTGAACACCGGGTCGCCCTCCGCGGTGCGGCGCACCGCCTCGACCAGCTCCTGCACCGACGCCGACTTCACCAGGTACCCCGATGCCCCCGCTTTCACCGCCTCCAGCACGTCGCTGTGCTCGCCGCTGGCCGACAGCACCAGCACGCGGGTGTCGGGCAGCGACGTGGTGATCGCGCGGGTGGCGTCCACACCGGAGGTGCCGCCCAGGTTCATGTCCATCAGCACGACGTCCGGCCGCACCGCGGTGGCGATGCGCACCGCCGCGGCCGCGTCCGGCGCGGTGGCCCGGACGTCGAACCCGTTCTCGCTCAGGTCCCGCGCCACGCCGTCGCGCCAGATGGGGTGGTCGTCGACGACCATCACGCTGATCATGTCCTCGGCACCCGGATCTCCCATTCGGTCCCCCGCCCCGGCGCGGTGTCCAGGGAGATGGTGCCACCGAGGTCGGCCACGCGTCCCCGCATCGACCGGACCACCCCCAGCCTGCCCTCGGATTCGGCGTCGGCCAGCCGCCCCTCGGGGATGCCCGGCCCGTCGTCCCGCACCGTCACGACGACCTCGCCGCCGACGTCCTCCAGCAGCACCCATGCCTTCGCCGCGGGCCCGGCGTGCTTGTCGACGTTGGACAGCGCCTCGCGGACGACGGCGACCAGCTCGTCGGTCGTGCGCGACGGCAGGGCCACCTCCCCCGCGGGCGCGGCGACCTGCACCTTGGACGAGCCGAGCAGCTGCAGCGCGGCCCGCAGGTCGGTCTCGCCGGCGACGTGGCGCACCGGCCCGGTGGACACCAGGGCGCGCAGAGCGATCTCCTGCTCTCCGGCCAGTTCGGCGAGCTCGGCCGCCTCCCCGCCCAGCTCGGCGCCGCGCCGCCGGACGCGGGCGAGCACCTGCAGCACGCTGTCGTGGATGTCGCGGGCCAGGCGCTCGCGCTCGGCGTTGGCGGCCTCGGTGCGCAGCGCCTCGGCGAGCACGGCCGCGGACTTGCGGGCGGTCGACGCGCTCATCCCGATCAGCAGGCCGCTGGCCACCAGCAGCACGCCGTCGCGGGCGACGTCGAGCGTGAACCCCTCCCGCGCGACGCCCGTCGCCGCCGCGACCACCAGCCCCGCGACCACCCCGCCGACCCCGCCGAACCGGGTACCGGCCGCGACCGGCGCACCGGCCACCCACACGGTCGTGATCAGCGGGGCGACGGCCGCGTTCTGCTCGTCGGTCAGGATCCACGGCGAGGTGAGCATCAGCAGGCACGTGACCGCCACGTCGGCCAGGACGAACCAGCGCCACCGCCACCGCAGCGCTTCCCGCGCGTAGACGAGCGCGGTCGCGACCGTCCACAGTGTCATCGCGCCGAGCACGGTCCAGGCCAGCCACGGCCGTTCGTAGTCGGCCCGGTGCACGATCACCGCACCGAACGCGAACAGCAGTGTCAGCACGCGCAGGCCGATCGTGCCCCACCACAGCGGCGTGGCCGGTTCGCGCGCGGTCGGCCCGAACCGGCGGCTCACGACTCGCCGGGTTCCTCGTCCCGCTCGGCGGGATCGACGTCGGGCACGGCGGCCTCGATGTCGTGCAGCACGTCGACGTCGGCCGGGTCCGGATTGGTCTCGTGCAGCAGCGAGCGCACCCCGGCGTTGACGATCGACATCAGCGGCACCGCCAGCAGCGCGCCCGGGATGCCGTAGATGACGAGTCCGGCGGCGATGCCGAGCACCACGGCCAGCGGGTGCAGCTTGACCGCCCGGCCGAGCAGCAGCGGCTGGAGGATGTGGCTCTCCAGCTGCATCACCGCGATCAGGATGGCCAGCACGATCAGCGCGGTCACGAACCCCTTGGTGACGAGCGCGACGAGCACCGCGACCGCGCCGGTGATGACGGCACCGAAGATCGGGATGAAGGCGCCGAGGAACACCAGCGTGGACAGCGGGACCGCGAGCGGAACCCCGAGGATCGCCAGGCCGATGCCGACACCGACGGCGTCCACGACCGCGACCGCCGCGGTGGCGCGGACGAACGCGACCAGCGAGGCGAACCCGCGCCGGCCCGCCACGTCGACGCGCTGCCGGACCTGACCCGGGATGCCCAGCATCAGCCAGCTCCAGATCTTCTCGCCACCGGCCAGGAAGAAGATCGTGACGAACAGCGTCAGCACGAAACCGGTGAGGATCTCCCCGACCGTCGTGGCCGTGGTGAGCGCGCTGCTGGTGAACGCCGCCTGGTTGTTCTGCAGGAAGCTGATCGAGTTGTCGATGAACTGCTGGATCTGCTCCTGCTTCAGGTGCAGGTCGTTGATCAGCCAGTCCTTGATCTGGTTGAGGCTGTTGTTGACCTGGCTGGTCAGGGCGGGCAGGCCGTCGGAGACGTTGATCACCACGAAGGCGAGCAGCCCGCCGAGGACCGCGAGCCCGCCGATCAGCACGATCGCCGTCGCCAGCCCGCGCGGCACCTTCACCTGGACCAGCCGCGCGACCGCCGGGGCGAGCAGCGCCGCGAGCAGCAGCGCGATCGCCACCGGGATCACCACGACCGACAGGAACGCCAGCAGCCGCAGGATCAGGTAGGCGGCGGCGGCCACCAGGAGGAACCGCCAGCTGAAGGCGGCGCTGACCCGCAGGCCGCGCGGAACGACGGAGTCGTCGCTGAGGAATCCGTACTTCGGAGGCTGCGGCTCGCTCACCTGACCACCCTATCGAGCCGGGCGAATGCGGCAGCGCAACGCGCGCGGGCCGGGACCGCGGGTGGCCTGTCACCCGATCGGGCACACGCTCGTGTTCGTGTCGCCACAAGTTCCGCCGGTATGCCAATCTTCCACAAGATCGACATGGCGTGATCGCGTTGAAGACCCAGCGCGACGAGGAGGCACTTCTCCATGACGCGACGGACGACGGCGGGAGCCGGGCGCACGCTGGTGCGCCGTGCCTCGGTTCGTTTCCTCGAATTGACTTTCTGCGGGCCTCCGAGGGTCTCGCCCGCGTGATTTCACCGACGCGCTGACCGCGCCTTTCAGGCGCCGTTTTCTCGGCTTTTCCCCAGCTGCTCAGGTCAGGAAATCCCCTGGTGAAGCGGCCTTTTGTGCTGCCCGGAAACGGTTTCTTCACACTTCCGGGTGCTCGGTCTGGAAATCGCTTTCATTCCACGTTTAACGTCATTTGCGACGGGAGTGCGTGGAACTTCCGGCCGAACGAACGAGGAGTGCACGAAATGTTCAGCAAATTCCGCAAGACGACCGCGGCGGCCGTGCTGGTGGGGGCCGGCATGCTCGCGATGGGCTTCTCCGGGACCGCGTCGGCGTCCGAGGCCTCCGGGGTGAGCTGCCCGGCGCAGGTGTCCGCGCACCCGTCCGGTGCCGACTACGTCAACGCGTGGAACCAGTCCGGCGCGTGCTTCGGTGCTGGTGCGGCGGGGCTGGCCAGCTCCGCGTGGGCCGGGGCGATCCCGTCGATCGTCGAGGGGGCGGCGGGGGCCGTGGGCGTCCGCGACGACAGCGGCCTGACCGCTCCGGTGGAGGTGCCCGCGCACCCGTCGGGTGCCGACTACGTCAACGCGTGGAACCAGTCCGGCGCGCTGGCGGGCGCCGGTGCCGCCGGCCTGGTCAGCTCCGCGTGGGCCGGGGCGATCCCGTCGATCGTCCAGGGCGCGCTCGGCTGATTCCCCTTGGCGCGCCCGGGATGTTCGTGTCCCGGGCGCGCCGGGCCCGCTGTGTCGGCGATCACGGTTCGTCACAGCCGGCCACACCCTGTGTTCTTCACACGATCGTGCGATCAAGTCGCGTGGCAGATGCGAGAGCGCCACAAGTTTTGGTTACCTCGACTGCACGAGCGGTACGTATCGACGTGAATACGTTTCGGACTGGGCCCGGCAGGGAACACGGGCCAGCGGAGAACCGCGATCAACTTCCTCGGCAGGAGAACGGTGTTGCAGGCGAACGCGGCCACGGGACGGGGTACGGCATCCGCCGTGCGCTGGCTCGTCCGCGCCCTGCTCGTGATCGCCGGTGCCGTGCTCGGCACCGCGGCCGCCTGGCTGATCGGTGACGCCACCGCCTCCGCCGCCCAGCTCGCGCCCGCTCCCGCCGACGTCCAGACGGGCGACGACGACGCCACCCCGTTCACCGACCGCGTGGTCGCCGCGTCCGACGACCTCACCTGGGGCGCCTCGGACCTCGTCGGCAACGCCACCGCCACCGCCCTCAAGTACGGCATGGCCGGCGGCCCGGCCGACCCGGCCCGGGGCGAGGAGGCCGCGGCGGACATGCGCCAGACGGTCCACTCCTTCACCCGCGACGCGGTGCTGCACCCGGTCGAGCGGACCCTCGGCACCGCCGAGCACATCAGCCGCAAGCCGCAGGACGCGCCGCAGGTGATCGGCCAGGCACTGGCCCCGCAGCAGGGCGTGACCGGCATCAAGAAGGTGTGGGAGTTCCTGCACCCGTCGGGCAAGAGCCTGATCAAGCTGCCCGGCCTGACCGGCGACAGCGCGGATCAGCCGGCCGCGCTGCCCGCGCCGCAGGCCCCGCCCGTGGCCCTCGCCGTGGTCGGCCCGGTCGCGAAGGCGACGGCCGGCGGCGTGCGCCACGACGCCGCCGGCGTGTCCCCCTCCGGCAAGGGCGGCGACAGCCGCCACGGCGACCAGCACGGCGGGTCCCCGTACTCGCCGCTGCACGGCCCGCTCGCGCCCGTGGGCGTGCCGGCCCTCCCCGGTGGTGCCACCACCACCGGTGGTCACATCGACGGCCTGCTGTTCGGCGTTCCCGCCGGCGGCCCGGCCGTGCGCGGAACGGACGACCGCACTGCCGTCCGCTTCGCCTTCCGGCACACGCCGGTTCAGCCGGGCGAGCAGCCCGGTGTCACTCCTGACTGATTTCCGCGCGGGGTAGCTCCAAGCGCCGCCCTGTTCCGCCGTGCCCTTTCTTCGGACCGGCGTCGCGCGCGAATCCAGAGCACCCCGCTTTTCCAGCCTTCGCGGGCTTCCTCACCCCTGCCCGCGATCCCCGGTGCTCCGTTCGCGCACCGACCCTCAAGCCCCGCAAGGGAACCCGAAGAAAAGGAGAAACCCTCGATGCAGACCTGGGCAAAGCGTGGCATTCAAACCGCGCTGGTCACGGGTGGCTTGCTGATGCTGGGTACCGGCATCGCATCTGCCGACGAGAACGTCAACCCGGACAGTCCGGCGGGCCCGCTGGACGTCAACCTGAGCGTGCCGGTCGACATCCAGGACAACGCCCTGGGCACCCTGGGCAAGCAGGTCAACCTCCCCGAGTTCCACAAGGAGATCAGCACCAAGCCGGTCACCGACGCGGTGAACAAGGCTTCCGCCCCGGTCACCAAGACCGGCGCGCTCAAGCCCGCCGCCCCGGCCCTCGGTGCCACCAACGGCGTGGTCGCGAAGGCCACCGACGCCGCCAGCGGGGTCGCCCAGAAGGTCGGCCAGGCGACGCACCCCGGTTCGCAGCGCGCCGCGGTCGCGCAGGACGCCGCTCCGTCCGTGCAGGACAACGGCGACCCCTTCCACGGCAACAAGGTCTCGGCCAACGCGGCCCTGCCCATCCTGATCAGCGGCAACGCGCTCGGCGTGCTGGGTGACGCGACCGTCGACTCCAACGCCCAGCAGAACTACGAGCACAACTCCGACGTCAGCACCGACGGTTCGCACGGCGGTCTCGCCGGCAACGTCGTGGCGCTCGACTGGGCGCTGCCCGTGCAGATCTCGGGCAACGCGCTCGGCCTCGTCGGCAGCGGCCACACGACCGGCAGCGCGACGCAGTCCGCGTCGACCACCAGCGACGTCGACACCGACGGCACCAACGGCGGCCTGGCCGGCAACGTGATCGCCCCGCAGGGTGCGACGCCGGTGCAGGTGTCGGGCAACGCGCTGGGCTGGTTCCTCGGCCACGCCGAAACCGACTTCGCGGGCTCCAGCGAGGCCGAGTCCGGCGGCTCGCTCAAGACGCACGGCTCGAAGGGCGCGGGCTCGGGCAACGTCGCCGGGGTGCCGGTTGCCCTGCCCGCCAAGGTGTCCGGCAACGCCGTCTCGTGGGGCGGCGACGCCGACGTCCCGGCCGGCGCCTACGACGCCGCAGCCAAGGCCGGCGACACCGCGCCCGGCCCGCGTGGTCAGAGCTACATCCAGACCGACGGGGACGACTCCTTCCTGGCGGGCAACGTCGCGCAGCCGCAGCCCGCGGTGCCGGCGACCGTCGCGGGCAACGCCGCGGCCTGGATCGGCAACTCGCTCGTCGGCGGTGGCGCGGCGCGCCAGAGCGGCGGCGTGGACCTGGGCAGCGACGCCAAGTCCGGCGGCACGACCAGCACCAGCGGTGAGAACGCGGCCGGTTCGGGCAACATCGCCGACGCGCCCGTCGCGGTCCCGGTCGAGGCGTTCTGCGTCGGGGGCACCTGGATCGGCAACGCGCACGCCAGCGGCTGCGACAACACCACCGCGGCCGAGGCCGGCTCCGACACCTTCACCTCCGGCAACGGCAGCTTCCTCGGCGGCAACAGCGTGTCGGCCCCGCCCGCGGGCACCGTCGAGGTGTTCGGCGTGGGTGGCTCGTGGATCGGCAACGCCTCGGGCAGCGCGACCGAGACGAAGGACGTCAAGGCCGGCGGCTACACCGGGACGCTGGGCAACGACTCGGCCGGCTCGGGCAACGCCGTGCAGGTTCCGGTGGCCCTGCCCGCCGAGATCTTCGGCGTCGGCGGCTCGTGGATCGGTCAGGGGGCCGGCGAGGCTTCCGAGACCAAGACCGTGACCTCCGGTGGCGATGGCAACACCCAGGACGACAACGCCGCCGCCAGCGCGAACCTGGTGCAGGTGCCGGTTTCGGCGCCGGTGCAGGTGTTCGGCATCGGTGGCTCGTGGATCGGCCAGGGTGCCGGCGCGGCCACGACCGACACCACCTCCACCGCAGGCGGCAACGGCAAGGCGACCGGCAAGGAGGGCTTCGCCGCGGGCAACATCGCCGCGGCGCCGGTTTCGCTCCCGGCCCAGGTGCACGGCATCGGTGGCGCGTGGATCGGCAACGGCTTCGGCGAGTCGGAGAACGTCACCGACTCGACCGCGGGCGGCGACCTGACCACCACCGGTGAGGGCGGCTCGGTCGCGGGCAACATCGTCGAGGCGCCGGTCGGCGCCGTGGCCTCCGCCTTCGGGGACGCCGCGGTGTGGGGCGGCGTCGTCAAGGGCGAGGGTTCCAACGACGTCACCTCGACCGCGGGCGGCGACGCCGCGACCAACGGTGACGGCGGCTCGATCGCCGGCAACGTGGTCGCGGGCCAGCTGCTGCCGGTGGCCCAGGTCTTCGGCAACGCCGCGAGCCTGGTGGGTGTCGCGCACGCCACCGGCATCAACGACACCGAGGCCACCTCGGGCGGCGACATCGCCACCTCGGGCGAGGGTGGCGCCCTGTCCGGTGACATCTTCGACGTCCCGGCCGCCGCCGTGGCGCAGGTGTTCGGCAACGCCGCCTCGCTGGGTGGTGTCGCGCACGCGGTCGCCGACAACGCCACCACCGGCAAGGTGGGCGGCACGGACACCACGTCCGGCCCGGCCAAGGCCCTGTCCGGGATCGCCAAGCAGATCCCGGTGGGCGTCGTCGCGCAGGTGTACAACATCCCGGCCGGCCTGATCGCCGTGACCACCACGACGGTCCACAACGCCACCGACGTGCAGGTCGCCGACCGTGAGGCGCAGATCGAGCTGCCCATCACGATGCCGGAGCTGGGTGCCACTTCGCTGCCGCAGCTGCCCGCCCTGCCGGCGCGCGCCGAGCGCTCGGCGCTGCCGGGTGCGGGCCTGCCGGAGCTGCCGGCCCTGCCGACGAGCGTCGAGGGCCTGCTGCCCAACGCCGACCTCCCGTCCGCGGCTCAGCTGGGCGACGCCCCGACGGTCGTCTTCCAGCAGATCACCGACGTGGTGAGCGGCAAGGGGATCAACATCAAGGGCTGATGCCCTGACCGCGAAACGGGCCCGGGAGCGTGGTGCTTGCTCCCGGGCCCGTTTTCCCGTCTTCTCAGCCGATCTGGACGGACCGCTTCGCCATGCCGTACCAGTAGCCGTCGATCACCGTGCGCGGGTTCTCGTCGTCCGAGCCGGCGCCGAGCGTGACGAACAGCGGCGCGAAGTGCTCGATGCGCGGGTGCGCGAGCGTCGCGGCCGGTGCCTTGCGGCGGAAGTCGAGCAGCGCGTCGACGTCGTTGGCGCGCAACGTCTCCGCGCCCCACTCGTCGAACTCGGTCGACCAGGAGGGCGGTTCGCCGTGCACGCCGACGCTCATCGCCGACAGGTTGTGCGTGAAGAACCCGCTGCCGATGATCAACACGCCCTCGTCCCGCAGCGGCTTGAGCTTGCGGCCCAGGTCGAACAGCCGGCGCGGGTCGAGCGTGGGCATGGACATCTGCAGCACCGGGACGTCCGCGTCCGGGTACATCTCGACGAGCGGCACGTAGGCGCCGTGGTCGAGGCCGCGGTCGGGCGCCTCGTGCACCTCGGTGCCGGGTCCGTTGAGCAGTTTGCGCACCTTCGCGGCCAGTTCGGGCGCGCCCGGCGCGGGGTAGGTCACCGTGTAGTAGTGCTCCGGGAAGCCCCAGAAGTCGTAGACCAGCGGGACCGTGGTGGTCGCGCCGACGGTCACCGGAGCCTCTTCCCAGTGCGCCGAGACGACGAGGATCGCCTTGGGCTTGGGCAGGTCGGCCGACCAGCCGGCGAGCTGACGGGTCCACAGGGCGTCGTCGGCGAGCGGCGGCGCGCCGTGGCTCAGGTAGAGCACGGGAGTCGCACTCATCGCAGCCTCCATGTTTGAAAGTTCAACTACTACTGTAGCCGACGCCCGGCGCCCGCGCGATATTCCCGCCCGCGGAACCGGTACAGACTGGCCGCGGGCCCGCGGCGGGCGCCTATCCTGAGCCATGGTGGTCAACGTGGCGATCTACCTGGTCGTCTGCGCCACGCCGCCGGTGTTGTTCTGGCTCGCGAGCAAGACGCCGGAGGCGGTCGCCGCCGTCCGTCGCCGGCGGAGCGAACCGTCCCCGCCCGGGCCGCCGATCGAACGCGTCGCCGCGGACCTGCGCCGCGTGCACCGCTCGCTGACGGACCTCGCCCCGGACGCGCCGATGGTGCGCCGCCGCGCCACGAACCAGGCCTACGACGCCCTGCTCGGCCAGGCGTGCGCCGCGCTCGACCTGCGGCACTGGCTGGACGAGCTGCCGGAAGGCGTGGAACGCGACGTCGAACGCCTGCGGGTGGAAGAGGCGCTGCGGCGGGCCGGGCTGGCCGTGCCCTGATGGGCGTTTCCGCCGCACCACGGCCGGCCCGTCCCCGCGCGCGGTGCGGGACGGGTGCGTGTGCGCCGCCCCGACGTGGCCCGTGCGGGGAGTGCCTGCGGGCTGCCGGGATCGGCCCCGCGCGTCCGCGCGAGCAGGACGTTGGCCCGGCCGACCTGGCACCGTCCGGGTTCGATCGCGAGCTGTCGGCGCCCAGCCCGGTTCGCCGGGGCTATGAGGTGAGGAACTCGCCGATCGCCTGGCCCAGTTCGGGCTGGGCGACCGCGCTGAGGTGGTTGCCCGGCACAGTCGCGTAGCGCCCGTGCGGCAGGGCCTCCGCCAGGTCGGGCGCGGTGCGGTTGTGCGGATCGTCGATGCCGGCGACGACGAGCGTCGGCGTCTCGAGGTGTTGCAGCGTGACGCGGGGCGTGTCGACGGACGTGTCGAGGATGTGCAGCAACGCCTCGCGGTCGCCGCCGATCTGCTTGAAGAACGCCTCCGCCCGCCACTCCCGTGTTCCGCGCTCGAACGAACCCAGGTTGGTCAGCACCTCGCGGAAGTGCGCGTTGCTGCCGCCGGTGTGTTCGACGGCGTGCAACCCCATGCCGGCGACGACCGCCCGCCGCGGCCGGGCGCCGCGCACCAGCATGCGGATCGTCGTCCGGCCGCCGAGGGAATAGCCGCCCAGGTCGTAGCCGGTCAGCCCGAGGTGCCCGAGCAGGTCGAACCCGTCGTCGGCGAGCACGTCCGGCGGGTAGGCGGCCGGGTCGTGCGGCTTCGCGCTCTCCCCGTGGCCGCGCAGGTCCAGCATGATCACGCGGAACCCGAGCCCGGCGAGGTGCTCGGCGTGCCCGTAGCTGACCCAGTTCACCTGCGACGTGGAGAAGTAGCCGTGGATCAGCACCAGCGGCCGCCCCTCGCCCACCTCGCGGTAGGCGAGGCGGCACCCGTCGCGGGCGGTGAAGTACCGGATCATGCGGGTCATCCAACCAAGCGCGCCGTGGCCGGCATCCGGGACCGGGTGCGCGACGTGGCGCCGAGCACGCGGGCGCCGCCCGGCGTCAGCCCTGGGCGAGGTCGGCGAAGCGGCTGTAGTGCAGCTGGTGCGCGACGACGATCGTGCTGGTCGGGCCGGCGCGGTGCTTCGCCAGGATCAGGTCGGCCTCGCCGGCGCGCGGGTCGTCCCGCTCCCACGCGTCCGGGCGGTTGATCAGGATGACCATGTCGGCGTCCTGCTCCAGCGAACCGGACTCACGCAGGTCGGACAGCATCGGGCGCTTGTCGGTGCGCTGTTCCGGACCACGGTTCAGCTGGCTGATCGCGACCACCGGCACCTCGAGTTCCTTGGCCAGCAGCTTGAGCTGACGCGAGAACTCCGACACCTCCTGCTGCCGCGACTCGACCCGCTTGCCCGAGGTCATCAGCTGCATGTAGTCGACGACGACGAGCTTGAGGTCGTTGCGCTGCTTGAGCCGCCGCGCCTTGGCCCGGATCTCCATCATGGTCATGTTCGGCGAGTCGTCGATGAACAGCGGCGCCTCGCTGATCTCGCTCATCCGCCGGGCGAGCCGCGTCCAGTCGTCGTCGGACATGCGGCCGCTGCGCATGTCCGCGAGCCGGATCCGGGCCTCGGCGGAGAGCATGCGCATGACGATCTCGATGCGGCTCATCTCCAGCGAGAAGATGACGCTGCTCATGCCGTGCTTGATGGAGCACGACCGCGCGAAGTCCAGGCCCAGTGTCGACTTGCCGACACCGGGACGGGCCGCGACGATGATCATCTGCCCGGCGTGCAGGCCGTTGGTCACCTCGTCGAGGTCGGCGAACCCGGTGGGCACACCCTGCGACACGCCACCGCGGGACGCGATCGCGTCGATCTCGTCCATGGTCGGCTGGAGCAGTTCCTCCAGCGCGACGTAGTCCTCGCTCGCCCGGCGCTCGGTGACGTCGTAGATCGCGGCCTGCGCCCGGTCGACCACCTCGTTGATGTCGCCGCCGTCGTTCGCGGCGCCGTAGCCGTACTGCACGATCCGCGTGCCGGCCTCGACCAGGCGCCGCAGGATCGCCTTCTCCGCGACGATCTGCGCGTAGTAGCCGGCGTTGGCCGCCGTCGGGACGGTCGCGATCAGCGTGTGCAGGTACGGCGCGCCGCCGACGCGGGCGAGCTCACCGCGGCGTTCCAGCTCGGCGGACACGGTGATCGGGTCGGCCGGCTCGCCGCGCGCGTACAGGTCGAGGACGCAGTCGTAGACCGCCTGGTGCTTGGGCAGGTAGAAGTCGTTGGGCGAGAGCACCTCGACGACGTCGGCGATCGCGTCCTTGGACAGCAGCATGCCGCCGAGCACCGACTGCTCGGCCGGAATGTCCTGGGGCGGCTGACGGTCGAACTCGCCGTAGCGCGCCCCGGGATCCTCCGGTCCGGGATCGGACGGATAAGCCGGACCACGGTCGTCTGTCAGCGCCACCGCGCGGTTACCTCCCAGACTGCGAACACCAGTTCGATTATGCCGGATCTCCGGCCGGAGTGCGGGGAGCGGACGCACCGGCGCCACCCGTGTCGTGGCGACTGAGCGCGACTACTCCGGCGGCACGGTAGATCGCTCGGACGGAGCAGGGCAAACCTGCCTGGGGACCGTTCTGTGGACAGGCTGTGGAGGAGCGCCGCGAACCAGTCACAGGTCCGCCGTTCGCTGTGGACAACCTGGGGGCAACTAGGGGCACCGCCAGGAAAGGCGCAGGTCAAACCCTGTGGGTAACCTGTGGACAACATTGGTGAAGAAACTTCGGCGTGTCGCCGCGGACTCGATCTTCGGCGTGTCGCGCCATCGACGGGGTCTCGACCTGTGGATGAAGGCCGGGCAAACGAACGGGCCACCCGCTCTGCCGCGCGGGTGGCCCGTTCGCCGGTTCAGACCAGTGCGCGCATGGCGTTGTGCAGTCGCTCGCCGATGGCCTGCGGAGTACCCGGAGTGAGCACGATCAACGAGTCACCGGTGCCCGGCCGCTCCTCCATCAGCCAGCGCCCCTCGGCGGTGTCGATGAAGTTGAGCGCGCGCTCGCACCGCTTGCGGGTGCCGGCCCGCGTCCGGGCCGCCGCGTAGAGGCTCCCCCCGGCGACGCGCGGGGCCTCCAGGATGCGCTTGATCTCCTTGCCCGGCTCGGCCACGCTCCGGCCCCCGCCGCGCATGATGCTCATCTCTTCGCCGGACGAGCGGCGGCCGCCGCCGTAGACCTCGCTCTTGGAGGCCACCAGCGGGCTGCTCCCGCCGGGCGAGACGTGCGGGATCTGGTCCACGAACGTCGGCAGCAGCCGGTCCGGACGCTCCGGCCGCATCACCACGACGTCCTCCTTGATGTAGCGCGAGAGGACGAAGGCGCCACCGGCACCGCTGCCCGCGAACAGCGAGAAGTTCTGCGGAGCGTCCGGGAACGTCCCCTCGAACCAGCCGTAGAACTCGATGTTCGGCCGCGCGATCGACTCGATCATCGCGCCGAACTCGCGGTCCAGCCCCCGCGGCCCCATCAGGCCGTGGTGCTGGAGCACGAGGTTGACCTGCTGGTCGATGGTCCGCTGGGCGGTCTCGTCGTACCAGACCGGCATCGACGCCAGCGTGTTGTGCGGGTCGGCGCCCCGGCGCTGGATCAGGTTGAGCAGCGTCGGCGTGGTGATCGTCAGTGGCTGGTTCATCACCATCGCGGCGGGCCTCATTCGCCGATGACGGGCGGCGCCGTCAGCTCATCCGTGCCGAACAGCTCGTTCGGGTCGTCGCCCACCATGTACTTGTTCTCGTGCAGCTCGTCGTCCTCGCCATTGGCGTGACCACCCCGGCCGCCCATGCCCGGCGTCCCGGCCGCGCCCGCCCGGCCCGCGCGCGTGGAGGCCCCACGGGCACCCGCGCCACCGGCTCCGGCACCACCGGCACCCGTTCCGGCCGTCGCACCCGAGCCGACGCCCGCGCTCATCCCGCCGAAACCCGCGGCACCCACGCCGCCGGCCCCCGAACCGAGACCGCCGCCGCCGCCACCACCGCCGGGCCCGAACCCGCCGCCGCCCCCACCGGGGCCGAAGCCGCTCGTGGACGGCGGGGTGTACCCGGACGCGCTGGTCGAGTCGAACGCCGGGTTGTAGCCCACGCCGGTGTTGGGCGGGTAAGCCGCGTTCGTCGCGGTGTGCGGCAGGTTCGCCGACGGCGTGGTGCTGCTGAACTGCGGGAGGTCGCCCGTGCCGGCCGGCTTGAACGCGCCCGCACCGCCGCCGCCCGGGACGCCACCGGCACCGCCGCCACCGCCGGGGAACCCGCCACCGGGGTTGCCGTTGGAGAACACGTTGCCCTGCCAGGCGTTGTACTGCGGCATGCCACCGGCGTTGGTCATGCTCGCCTGGTAGTAGTTGTTGAACGCGTCGACGTTCGCCTTGCCGCGCTGGTTGTACTGCTCGATCTGCTCGTCGGTGTCGGAGAACGGGTTGAGGCCGTCGAGGAAGCCGCCGTCCGGCGCCTGCGCGGGGATCTCCTCGACCTTGGAGTGCACCGTGTGGAAGGCGCTGGCCTGGTCGTTGAGGTAGGTCTCGCTCTTGCCGAGGTTGGTGGCCGAGTCCTGCAGCCAGATCCCCAGCGGGTGCGCGCCGGCCTGGACCTGACCGGAGGCCATGCCCTTCCAGGCGTTGTCCATCATGTCGTTGATCTGCTGGATCAGCTTCGCGCGGTCCTCGTGCACGCCCTTGAGCGTCTTCGCCGCGTTCGCGCCCGCGGTCAGCGAGCTCGCGTCACCGGGGTGGATCTGCTCCCAGATCTTGCGCGCGTCGATGGTGCGGCCGCCGATGTTCGCCTCGTGGTGCTCGGCGTCCGGCGTGCTCATCAGCCCGGCGAGGCCACCGACCACGGCACCGACACCGGCGCCGATCGCGGTGCCCACACCCGGCACCACCGAACCGACGGCGGCGCCGACCGCGGCGCCGGCCACCACCCGCCCGGCCTTGTAGTCGTTGTCACCCATGAGAACGTCCCCTCCTGCCGGCGAATCTGAAGTCGGTGTGCATCACGCGGCCCCCTTCAGGCGCTGCACCATCGCTGCCGCGACCTTCTGCACGACGGGGCACGGGTCGGTCGCGTTGGGCCCGTCGAGGATGCTCGAGTTGATGTTCACGACGAGCTGGTCGGTCACGCCGACCCACAGTGCGCAGGTGCCGCTGCCGCGCAGGTCGGCGTTGGCCGCGAACACCGCCGGGTAGCCCTCGACGGTGACCGGCTCGAAGTACTCGTCCTGCGCGCGGTTCGCGTAGACCCCGGTGAGGCCCGTCTGCTGGTCGCCCAGCGGTGCGATGAAGATCTTGTTGGCGTCGTGGGCCTGCGACTGCCACCGGCAGCCCTGTCCGCCCGGGCTCGGGTACAGCTCGCCGGGGCTCGCCAGCCCGATCTCGGCGGTCTGCGCCGGGGACAGCGCCGAGCAGGGGTCGCTGACGATCGGGCCCGCCGGCAGCGGCGCGGGCACGCGCAGCGCGGGGTCGACCGCGGGTGCGGTGCTCGTCGGGGCGTTTCCCGTGTCGGCCCCGCTCGAGCAGCCCGTGAGCAGGGCGGCGGCGACCGCGGCGGCCCCGACCCAGGTGGTGCGTGTGGTCATCAGACGACCTTGTACCCGCCCACGGCCTTGTGCTGGTCGGCCTCGTTCTCCTCGACGATCCCGGCGGCCTTCTCCAGCGCGTTGATGTAGTTCTTGACGTAGTCGACCATCCGCTGGTGCTGCAGCTGCAGGGTCTCGCCGGAGACCTTCGCGGCGCGGTGGACGAAGTCGCCGCTGGCGAACTCCTGCCCCGGCGGCTTGACCTCGGCGATCGTGTTGGCGTTCGACAGGTCGGTCTGCAGGTCGGTCAGCAGTTCCTTCCACTTGCTGATCACGCCGCGGACCTCGTCCGGGGAGAACTGGTAGCCGCCGGGCGAGCCGTTGCCGCCCACCATGATCGGCGCCGGTGGCGGGACCTCGGTCAGCCGGTCGGTCGGCTTCTCACCGGTCATCGTCAGGAACCCCCTACGCTCTTCCCACTGATCGCCAGCTTGGATGCTAGCGCAGCGCTCCCGGTTCCCGGGGCTGAACAGCAAAAACCGGGCAGGCCCCGCACGCTGCGGGAACCTGCCCGGTTCGACTGCTTTCCGCGCCTTACTGGCCGGCCTTCACCTCGAGGCGGACCGAGGCCTGCACCTCGGGGTGCAGGCGGGCGTTCACCGCGTGCTTGCCGACGGTCTTGATGTGGCCGTCGGTCTCCAGGACGCGCTTGTCGAGCAGCGGGCCGCCCGCCGCCTTGATCGCGTTGGCGATGTCGGCGGTGGTGACCGAGCCGAACAGCTTCTTCGAGCCCTCGGCGGCCTTCGCGGTCAGCTCGACGGTGCCCAGGCCCTCCAGCGCGGCCTTGATCTCACGGGCGTGGTCGAGGTCGCGGATGCGGCGGGACTCCTGCGCGCGACGGATGGTCTGCACGTTCTTCTCGGCACCCTTGGACGCCACGATGGCGTAGCCGCGGGGCAGCAGGAAGTTGCGGGCGTAGCCGTCGCGGACCTCGACGATGTCGCCGGGGCCGCCGAGGTTCGCCACGTCAGTGGTGAGGATGATCTTCGCCATGATGTGGTCCCCCCTCAGCGCGCGGTCGAGGTGTAGGGCAGCAGCGCCATCTCGCGGGAGTTCTTGACCGCGGTGGCGATGTCGCGCTGGTGCTGGCTGCAGTTGCCGGTCACCCGGCGGGCACGGATCTTGCCGCGGTCGGAGATGTACTTCCGCAGCAGGTTGGTGTCCTTGTAGTCGATGAGTTCCGGGTGGCCCTTCTGCTCGGCCTTGCAGAACACGCAGACCTTCTTCTTCGGCTTGCGGATGGGTGGCTTGGCCACGGTGATGCTCCTGGGAATCTGAGAACGAGTGGTTGATCAGAAGGGGGGCTCGTCGGCGAAACCGCCGCTGTCGCCCGCGGGCGGGGCGGAACCCCACGGGTCGTCGGCCGGGGCACCCCCGCCGGGACCGCCGTAGCCGCCGCCTCCGCCGCCGCTGTAGCCGCCGCCACCGCTGCCGCGGCTGACCTTGTTCACCTTGGCGGTGGCGTAGCGCAGCGACGGGCCGATCTCGTCGACCTCGAGCTCGACGACGGTCCGCTTCTCGCCTTCCTTGGTCTCGAACGACCGCTGCTTGAGCCGGCCCTGCACGACCACGCGGGCACCGCGCGTGAGGCTCTCCGCGACGTTCTCCGCCGCCTGCCGCCAGATGTTGCAGCGCAGGAACAGCGCCTCGCCGTCCTTCCACTCACCGCTCTGGCGGTCGAAGGTGCGCGGCGTGGACGCCACCGTGAAGTTCGCGACGGCGGCACCGGACGGGGTGAACCGCAGCTCCGGGTCGGACGTCAGGTTGCCGACCACTGTGATGACGGTGTCTCCAGCCATGGGCTACGCCTCAGGCCTTCGCGGCGGCCTTGGCGGCCTTGCGCGGGACCGGCTTGCGGACGACCTTGGTGCGGAGCACGGTCTCCTGCAGCGACAGCTGCCGGTCGAGCTCCTTGACCGCGTCGGGCTCGCTGTTGAGGTCCAGCACGGCGTAGATGCCCTCGGCGTGCTTCTTGATCTCGTAGGAGAGCCGGCGACGGCCCCACACGTCGACCTTCTCCACGCTTCCGCCGGACGTGCGGATCACGTTGAGGAAGGTGTCCAGGGTCGGGGCGACCTTACGCTCGTCGAGCGTGGGGTCGAGGATGACCATTACCTCGTAATGGCGAGACACAACCACTCACCTCCTGTGGGCTCGCGGCCACGGGCTTTCCGTGGCAGGAGGGTTTGTCAACGGCCGAGTCTACTTGGCGGCTACGACAGTTTGCGCAGCACCCACGTCCGCACCAGCGCGGCGCTCACGCCGGCCAGCGCGACGACCGCCAGGAGCATGGGCAGCTGGACGTTGCCCGCCGCCGGATCGCCGCCGATCGCGCTGGCGTTGCCCGCGTTGCGCACGTCGGCCTGGCCGCCGTTGCTGCCGGACGGGCCGCCGAGCACGCCGACCTGCGGCAGTGCCTGGTCGGGCAGCGTCGCGGTGGACGGGTAGAGCGCGCCGGGCGGGGTCGCGACGCCGGCCACGCCGGGCACGGCCGCCGGGATGTTGCCGTAGTTGCGCGGCGGGGCGGTGGCCGAACCGGTGCCCGCGATGCCGGGGACGGTCGTGCCCTGGGGCGCGCCGGGCGCTGTGGTGGCGAGGGCGGGCTGCTGCGCCGCGGGCAGGCCGGGCTGCGTGTAGTTGTTCGCGTAGGTGGTCAGCCCGCAGTTGCCGGCGACCTTGCGCTGGATCGCGTCGAGCGTCTTCTGCTGCTGGTCGCCGCCGATGCCGAGGCCGACGGCGTACGGGTCGCCGGCGTTCTTCAGCGTGGTGACGACGGCGGAGGCGACCGCGTCACCCGTGATCGCGCCGGTGGCCGCGTCGGCCGGGACCTTGCCGACGGTGATCGCGCCCTTCGCGGTGATCGTGTCCGCGATCTTCTGCGGGTCCACCCCGTTGAGGTGCAGGAACCACTCCTGCTCCTGCGCGCCGACCTTGACCAGGTCGGCGACGTCCTTGCCCTGCACCGCGACCTGGTCGCTGAGCGCGCCGACCACGCTGCCCGTGCACGCCTGCGAAAGCACGGTGCTGGCCGACGCGGTGCCGGTGGTGAGGAGCGAGCCGCCGGCGACGGCCGCGGCGACGGCGGTCACGGTCAGTGCTCTACGGGTGGTCTTCATCAGGCGGGTCTTGCGCACGAGCGCGGTCCTCCAGTGATCGCAGGCGTGTCCCTGGAAGGGATTAACGACGAGCGGACCCGAACGATACTAAGCGGTAGCTCCGCGGAGGACCCACGTGCGTACCAGACCGGCGCTGACACCCGACAGGGCGACGACGGCGATCAGCATCGGTAGCGCTACGGAGCCGCCGCCCCCGGCCTCGCCGGGCAGCGCCTCCGCCTGCCCGGCGTTCTGCACGGCCTTGTTCGAGGGCGCGGGCTGGCCGAGCGCGCCGTACTGGGGTGCGTAGCCGGGGATCTGACCGCCGTACCGGATGCCCGGCGACGGTGCCCACAGACCCGACAGCGCGAACGGCAGGCCCGCGTAGTTGCGCATCGGGGCGTACGCGCTGCCCGTGCCGAACGGCAGGAGGTCGAACGTCGCCGGATCGCCGGACAGGACGGGACTGGTCGAGCCGGGGATCACCGCTTGCGCGCCGCCCGACGTGCGGCCCGGCGTGCTGCCGGGCGGGGTCTGCTGGTTGCCGCCGCCGCTGGGCGGGTTCTGCGGGGCCGGCTGCGTCCCGCCGCTGAGCAGCCCGCCCGCCTTGTTCGCGGCGCTGGTGAGGCCGTTGGTGGTGCCGGCGACGGTCCCGTTCACCGCGCTCGCGGCCGGCGGGCCGGCCACCGGGAGCGGCTCGACGACGGTGTCCACGACCTTGACGGTGATCTGGCACAGCCCGCCGAGCAGGCCGCCCACGATCGAGGTGAGCCCGTCGGTGACCGTCTTCGGGCCGAGCGGGGTCTTGATGACGTCCCCGGGCGCGGCCGTGACGGTGTCACCGCACTGGGCGGTCTTGGTCTCGGCGCTCGCGGTGGCCGGGAGGGCGAGCGCGGCCGATCCGGCCAGTACGAAGGCGGCGGCACCTGCGGCGGCGGTCCTGCGTGTCCGGCTCTGCATCAGCGTCCTCCAGTGCATCGCTGCATGGTTCAACGACGCTAGAGCACCGGTGTGACGCTCGCATGCCGGAAAGTGGCCGTCAGACCCGCCGCGTCCAGGCCCGGGTCAGCGCCGCGGCCACGAGCGCGAGCGCGAACACCGCGATGATCAGCGGCAACCGGGCGGGCGCGGAGGATTCCGGCATGGCCTCGGCCGTTCCCGAGTTCTGAGTGACCAGCGGTGGTTCCGTCCCAGCTGGTGGGACGAGCGCGGGTGCCGCCGGCGGGACGATCCCGGGCTGGACCATCGCCGGCAGCGGCGGCGACGGCGCTGCCGGCCACGAGCCGATGACGAACCCGCCGGGGAAGAACGAGACGGGCACGACCCCGCCGGCGCCGCCGGGTGCCGCGGTGCCGGGTGCGGGCGTACCGGGTGCCGGCGTCCCGCCGGCAGGCGGCGGCGGGACCTCGTGGCCGGGGTCGCCCGCCGGTGGCGGGCTCAGCCGTTCGCCGGACAGGAGGCTCTGGGTGGCCGCGGACAGCGCGTTCGCCGTGTTCTGCACGCCCGGGCAGAGCTGGTGGGTCGCGACGTCGCCGGCCACCGGGGCGTCGCCGACGTCGAGCGCCTTGAGGAGGTCGGCGACCGGCAGCGACACCATCGGGTCGCGCTGGTCCGGGCCGGTGGGCGCGGAGTCCGATCCGGTGCCGGCGGTGAGGGCCCCGGGCAGGTTCAGCGGCGCGCCCGCGTCCAGCGTGAGGGCGTGTCCCGGGTCCTTCTGCAGGGTCGCCCCGCAGCTGCCGGCCAGCGCGGGATCGGCCTCGTCGGCGACGGCGCCCGGAGCGGTGAGCAGGGCCGACGCGCCCAGCACGAGCCCGGCGATTGCGGCGCGGCGCGCGGTCTTCCGCATGCGTCCCCCAGCGTTCGCATTCAGGTGTCACGGACCGCGCTCACGGTACTGCACACGGTCCGGCCCGTTGGGGAGAACGGGGTGGATTCCGCCGGTAGCGTGGCCTCATGCAGATCGGTGCGCACGTCCGCGACGACGACCCGCTCTCGGCCGCCAAGGAGCGCGCGGCCGACGTGGTGCAGTTCTTCCTGGCCGACCCGCAGGGCTGGAAGAAACCGGTTCCGCAGCCGCCGAGGGCGGAGATCGAGGCGGCCGGGGTCGAGGTGTTCATCCACTCCCCCTACATCGTCAACGTCGCCTCGCTGAACAACCGCATCCGCATCCCGTCGCGCAAGCTGGCCGCCCAGCACGCGGCGGCCGCGGCGGAGATCGGCGCGAAGGGCCTGATCGTGCACGGCGGGCACGTCGGCCGGGGCCAGGACGTGGCGGAGGGCCTGGCGAACTGGCGCAAGCTGTTCGAACGGCAGGCAGCCGACGGCGGGTTCGCGGTGCCGATCCTGATCGAGAACACCGCGGGCGGCGACGGGGCGATGGCACGCGAGCTGGACGTGCTGGCGCGGTTGTGGGACGAGGTGGCCGAGTTCGGCGCCGGGTTCTGCCTGGACACCTGCCACGCCCACGCCGCGGGCTGGGAGCTCGACGACGTGGTCGACAAGGTCCGGGCCATCACCGGCCGCATCGACCTGGTGCACCTGAACAACTCGCGCGACGAGTTCGGCTCCGCCCGCGACCGCCACGCGAACGTGGTGCACGGGGACGGCACGATCGACCCGGAAGCACTGGTGGCCGTCGCGGCGGCGGCCGGAGCACCCGTGGTGGTCGAAACCCCGGCCGACGGCCAGGCCGAGGACATCGCCTACCTGCGGGAGAAGCTCGGCTGACTCCGCAGACCGCCGGCGTGCCGCGCGGCTGCTGACTCACACCGCGTGCCGGGCCCGGCGGCGGTGCACGACCGCTACGTCGCGGGCCCCGTCCAGCACGCCGCCGACCGGGTCGTCGTCGCCGGGGAGGCGGACCAGGTCCTCGCCCGGGCGGTAGATCTCCCGCACCACCAGCACGCACAGTCCGAGCACCGCCAGGTCCCGCAGCGCGACGAACCCGAGGAACCAGTCCGGCGGCAGCCCCTTGTGGTCGGTGCCCAGGTAGTAGAACATCCGCGGCACCCACACCAGCGCGTCGAGCAGCATCCAGCCCAGCAGCAGCCGCCAGCGCGGGATCGCCAGCACCGCCAGCGGCACCAGCCACAGCGAGTACTGCGGGCTCCACACCTTGTTGGTCAGCAGGAACGCCGCCACCACCAGGAAGCACAGCTGCGCCACCCGCGGCCGCACCGGCGCGGACAACCCGACGTAGGCGATCCCGGCGCAGCACACCAGGAACAGCGCGCCGCTGACGATGTTCAGCCACGTCGGCGTCTGCCCGGCGGCCAGCGGGCCGTCGAAGCCCGCCCAGCCGGTGAAGTAGGAGATCACGTTGTAGATCGAGTCCGGGTCCATCCCGCGTTGCGCGTTGAGCCGGAAGAACTCCTGCCAGCCCGCGTTGAGCGTCAGCGCGACCGGCAGGTTCACCGCCAGCCAGGTCACCACGGTGGTGCCCGCGGTGATGCCCCACGGCCGCAGCTTCCCGGCCCGGATGCACAGGATCAGCAGCGGCCCGAGCAGGAACAGCGGGTACAGCTTGGCGGCCGCACCCAGGCCGAGCAGCAGGCCGGCGAGCGCGGGTTTGCGCCGCGCCCACGCCAGCAGCCCGGTCGCGGCGAACGCGGTGGCCAGGGTGTCGAAGTTGGTGAACGCGTGCACCAGCACCAGCGGGGAGATCGCGGCCAGGCACGCGTCCCACGGTCTCCGCTTCGCGGTCCGCCCGACCGCCCACACCGTGACCAGCCACGCCACCGCCAGCCAGAACGCGGTGATGTCGAAGTAGATCGCCACCGGCAGGCCGCCGGGAAGCCAGCCGGCGTCGGCCACCGCCTTCCAGCCCTGCGTGGTCTTCGCGTTGACCCACTGGAACAGCCCGGTCAGCACCGGGTACTCCATGTACCGGATGTGCGCGTTCGGGGTGCCCGGGTTGTCGATCCAGCTCGTCCGGTACGGGAAGGTGCCCGTCTGGTCCAGCCGTTCGGCGCTGTAGAGCGGGACGATGTCGGAGTAGCACATCGCGACGTAGGGCCGCCCGGAGCGCCAGTCCAGCTGCGTCTGCCCGGTGTCGTCGACGTACTGCTGGATGCAGCTGGCCTTGCCGAACCAGCACAGCATCAGGGCCAGCGCGGCCAGCGCCAGCCCGACCCGCTGCGGTGTCCAGAACCAGTGCCGCCCCACGGCCGCGTGCTCGCCCAGCGGCCCGCCGATCGGTCTGCTCGCGGCGGCCACCAGCGGTTCGGTCCGGCTCGGCGCGACCCGCTGACCGGCGTCCAGGGACGCCGGCGCGGGGTCGGCCGGGGTGGTCTCGTCGGTCGGGCTGGACACCCGCGCGATGTTACGGCCTGTGGCGTGAGCCCCGGATCAGCCGTTGCCGGGTGTGGTCGTCGGCCCGAAGTTGTCGCCCGGGTTGGGCAGCGACCACGTCGGCTTGGTCCGGGTCGGCGAGGTCTCGCTGCTCTCGGTGGAGGGCGGCGAGGGTGGCGGGCTGGGCGGCGGCGAGGACGGGGTCGACGGGTTGTTCGTCTTCGGGGGCGCCGGCCGGCTCGAGGACGACGAGTCGTCGGCGGCCGTGGCCGTCTTACCGATCGGCGACACCGACGGGAACTTCTCGCTCGGCTTGCCCTTGAGGTAGTCGTTCATGAACTGCTGCCAGATCTTGGCCGGCAGGCCGGTCGAGGAGACCGGGTCGCCGTTCTTGTCCCGCAGCGGCGTGTTCTTGTCGCTACCCACCCACGAGGCCGCTGAGATCGACGGCGTGTAGCCGACCATCCACACCTGCGAGTTGTCCTTCTCCGAACCGGAGCCGTTGCCGGCGCTCGCGTCGTACTGCTGCGTACCGGTCTTGCCCGCGCACTCGTGCCCGCTCGGGCAGCTCAGCTTCGAGAAGCCGATGACCGGCTTGAGCGCATTGGTGACGTTGCCCGCGATCTGCTTGCTCTTGTTCGCGTCGCCCTCGGCGAAGGCCGGCTTCGGGTTGCTGGAGGGCTGGTACACGACCTCACCGCTGGAGTCGGTGACCTTCTGCACGAAGTGCCGGTCCAGGTAGGTGCCGTTGTCGGCGATGGTCGCGTAGCCGGTCGCCATGTCCAGCGGCGTCGCCGCGGTGGAACCACCACCGAGCGCGATGTTGTTGTCTACCGCCTTCAGCGAGGTCACGCCGGCTTCCTTGGCCGCGTCGGCCACGGCCTGCGGTCCGGTCACGTTGGCGACCATGTCGAAGAACACGGTGTTGGTCGAGCGCATCGTGGCCTCGGCGACGGTGCACTTGTCCGAACAACTGTTGGACGCGCCGGCGTTGTTGATGTAGCGCGGGTTGCCGTTGGGCAGCACCCCGAACTGGCGGTGGGTGCTCCCGTCGAACGTCTCCCCCAGGCCCTTGCCCATCTTCAGGAACGCCACGAGGTCGAACGTCTTGAACGACGACCCGGGGTTGCGCGCCGTGTTCGCCCAGTCGATGTAGTCGGTCTTGTCGTTGGGACCGCCGTAGTAGGCGATGACCCCCCTGGTCTTCGGATCCACCGCGACCAGCGCCTTCTTCAGCGTGTCCGGCTGCCCCTGCATGTAGTCGTTGACGGCCTTCTCGGCCAGTCTCTGCGCGTTGGGGTCGATGGTCGTGTAGACGTTGTAGCCGTTGGCCTGCAGCTTCTCCTTGGAGTAGCCCGCGGCGTCCAGTTCGGACTCCACCTGGCCCTGGATGAAGGCGTTGTTGCCGGTGATCGCCTGCGGCTTGGTCTGGTCCTTGGGCAACGGCGTCGGGTACTGGGCCGCCTGCCGCTCGGCCTGCGGCAGCCAGTTGTACTTCACCATGTTGTCCATCACGTAGTTCCAGCGCCACGTCGTGTACTCGGCGTTCTCCGACTTGCCGGGGCCCTGGATCAGGCCGGCGAGCAGGGCCGCCTCGGACTGGTTCAGCTCGGCGGCGGACTTGCCGAAGTACGCGTGCGCGGCCGCCTCGATCCCGTAGGCACCACGTCCGAAGTAGACGATGTTCAGGTAGGCCGTGATGATGTCCTCTTTGGACTGGGTCTGGTTCATCTTGAACGACTTGACCAGCTCGGTCGCCTTGCGGGTGAGCGTGGGCGCCTCGTTCTCGGTGGCCTTCTTGATGTACTGCTGGGAGATGGTCGAACCACCGCCCGAGCCACCGGTCAGGTTGTTGTAGACCGCGCCCAGGATGCCGGTGATGTCGAAGCCGTTGTTGGTCTCGAAGGTGGCGTCCTCGGCGGCGTAGACCGCGTGCTTGACGGTGTCGGTGATCTGACCGGGCTTGAGCAGCTGGCGGTTCTGGCCGTCCGGGACCTCCTTGCCCATGACCGAACCGTCGCTGTAGTAGTACGTCACGACCTGGCTCTGCTGGGCCAGGACCTCGTCCGGCGTCGGCACGTCGACCAGGAAGTAGGCGATGGTGAACGCGATGGCGGGCAGCACCACGAAGAGGCCGAACAGGGCGTAGATCGTGCGCCGGATGATCTTCCACCGGCGCTTCTTGCGCTGCTTGGGCGTCAGTGCGGCCTTGCCCTTCTTCCCCTTCTCGCCCTCGTCCGGGGTGTCCTCGTCGTCGTCGGGGCCGAACTCGTTGAAGCCGGCCTGCTCGTCGTCGTAGTCGTCGTGGTCGTCGCCGTACCCGCGGTGGTCGTCGCCGTAGCCGTGGTGCAGCTCGGCGTGCGTCAGCAGGCCCGGTTCGGAGTCGCCCACCCCGGGACGGCGGCCCGCGGCACCCGCGGCGGCACCGGCGCCCGCCGCGGCGGCGGGACCGGCGGGCGGGCGGTAGCGGCCGCGCATCGGCCGGTCATCGGGGGCGCCCGCGGCGCCGGGCGGCGGCGGGCCGGGACGCCGCGGCGGAGGCGGCGGGGGCATCCGGCGGCCGGCCGGCGGGACGCGGCGTGCGCCACGCGGGGCGTCCGGGTCGTCGCCACCCGGCCAGCCCTGACCACCGCCCTCGCCGGGCCACTGCGGGCCCTGCGGCCCGCGGGCCTGCGGACCCCGGGGCGGCTGCGGCCCGCGCGGGGGTGCCGGCCGGCGTGGCGGCTCGTTGCCGCCCGGCCACGCCGGCTCGCCCTCGCGCGGCCACTGGGCACGACGGGGTTCCTCGGGCTCCTGACCTGGCCAGGAGCGGTTGCGGTGGTCGTTCACGAATGAGCCTCCCAGACCGGCGGTACACCGGGCGCCGTTCTGTGATCGAGTGCCGTCGCTGCGCTGGTTCCCCTCACTGCCCGGCGGTCCTCCTGGACGGGCCGTGCGGGGTCCCGTTGCCCGAGACGTACGAACGCACCAGGTGGTTCCAGCGGCACGTCCGGCACACCTCGACTACATGGACGTTGAACTCCCCGACGAGGTTGTTCAGCCGGGCCAGTTCGGACGGTGTCCTGGCCGAACCGGAGACCTGCCGGAGCTGGTCGCCGAACACCCAGGACACGTTCGTCAGGCCCGCCTTCCCGCACAGCGGGCACGGCGCCTCGCTCGGCACGCCGTGGAACCGGGCGGCTCTGAGCAGGTACGGGTCGGCGTCACAGACCTCTCGCGTGGCGACGCGACCGGAGCGGACACCGGCCAGCAGCGCACGGCGCTGCAAGGCGTAGTCCACGACCTGTCGCTGGTTCTGCACGGTGACAGAGTACGTGGCCGTCGAGCGTCCGCCATGAGCTGTGCGGTCTAACGGACTGGACCACCCGCCCGACACGCCGGGTTTTCGATAACGCTCTGGTGAACTTCACCCGTGTGGTTCAGGTCGCATTGGGTGATCATTGGTGTTGGCTACACCACTTCGATGTATCGGCCCGATATAATCGGGCGTTAGGTTGCCGGAGTGTCGTGGGAGTCCTCGGAAGGGGGTGCACCGTGCTGGAGTTCGCCATCCTGGGGCTGCTGCACGAGGCACCGATGCACGGCTACGTGCTGCGCAAACGGCTGCACGACACGCTCGGCATGTTCCGCACGTTCTCGTACGGTTCGCTGTATCCGACCTTGCGGCGGCTGCAGCGGGCGGGCTTCATCGAAGAAGCCGACAGTGACGTCGGGCAGGGTGACGAGCCCGTCAAGGGCTGGGGCCGGCGGGCCCGCACGGTGTACAAGCTCACAGCGGAGGGCAAGGAGCACTTCGCCAAGCTGCTCGCCGACGCGGGACCGCAGACCTGGGAGGACGAGGGGTTCGGGGTCCACCTGGCCTTCTTCTCCCGGACACCCGCCGATGTCAGGATGCGGATCCTGGAGGGCCGGCGCCGCCGGGTCGAGGAACGCCGTGAAGGGCTGCGGGCGGCGCTCGCCCGCGCCGAGGAGAAGATCGACCGCTACACGCGTGAGCTGCACCGCCTGGGGCTGGAGAGCAGCGAGCGCGAGGTGCGCTGGCTGAACGAACTGATCGCGCACGAACAGGACGAGCAAGAACGCGGGCTTCAACGCTGAGACCGCATCCGAAATCGGCAAGACATCACTGAACGAAGGAGAAACCGGCATGGGCGACAACAGCGGCCGCGTACGGGTGGCCATCGTTGGCGTCGGGAACTGTGCGGCGTCGCTGGTGCAGGGGGTGCACTACTACCGCGACGCCGACCCGGCTTCGCGGGTGCCCGGCCTCATGCACGTCCGGTTCGGCCAGTACCACGTCGGCGACGTGGACTTCGTCACCGCGTTCGACGTGGACGCGAAGAAGGTCGGCCAGGACCTGTCGGACGCGATCCTCGCCAGCGAGAACAACACCATCAAGATCACCGACGTGCCGCCGCTGGGTGTGCCGGTTCTCCGTGGCCCGACCATGGACGGTCTCGGCCGCTTCTACCAGGAGACCATCGAGGAGTCCGACGAGGAGCCGGTCGACGTCGTCGCCGCCCTGCGCGAGGCCGAGGTGGACGTCCTGGTCTCCTACCTGCCGGTCGGTTCCGAGCAGGCCCAGAAGTTCTACGCGCAGTGCGCGATCGACGCGGGTGTGGCGTTCGTCAACGCGATCCCGGTGTTCATCGCCTCCAACCCGGAGTGGGCGCAGAAGTTCACCGACGCCGGTGTCCCGATCGTCGGCGACGACATCAAGTCCCAGGTCGGCGCCACCATCACCCACCGCGTGATGGCGAAGCTGTTCGAGGACCGCGGTGTCCAGCTCGACCGCACCATGCAGCTCAACGTGGGCGGCAACATGGACTTCAAGAACATGAAGGAGCTGGAGCGCCTGGAGTCCAAGAAGGTCTCCAAGACGCAGGCCGTCACCTCGCAGATCGACCGCGACCTCGGCAAGGCCAACGTCCACGTCGGACCGTCGGACTACGTGCAGTGGCTGGACGACCGCAAGTGGGCCTACGTGCGCCTCGAGGGCCGCGCGTTCGGTGACGTGCCGCTGAACCTGGAGTACAAGCTCGAGGTGTGGGACTCGCCGAACTCGGCGGGCATCATCATCGACGCGGTGCGCGCCGCGAAGATCGCCCTCGACCGGGGCATCGGCGGCCCGCTGCTGTCGGCGTCCTCGTACTTCATGAAGTCGCCGCCGGTCCAGTACGACGACTCGACCGCGCGCGACTCGGTGGAGAAGTTCATCACCGGCGACATCGAGCGCTGAGCTTGCCGAGGAGGGGCCCGGTTCCGCCGACCGGGCCCCTCCTCATGCCAGCAGTGCGCGGGGCAGGTCGGCGACGGTGTGCAGCACCGCGTGGACCCGGTCGAGCACGGCGGGGTCCGGCGGGAAGTGCGGGTTGGGCACGGCGTAGACGGTCATGCCGGCGGCCAGCGCCGCCTTGAGGCCGTTGGTGGTGTCTTCGACGGCGGCGCAGCGGGCTGGGGCGAAGTCGAGCCTGCGCGCGGCTTCGAGGTAGACGTCCGGCGCCGGTTTGCCCGCCGCCACCTGCTCGCTGGACAGGGCGACCCGGACGAGGCCGGTGAGGCCGGTGGCCTCCAGGAACGCCTGGATCAGCACCGGCGGTGACGAGCTGGCGATGGCCACCGGGTACCGCTCGCCGATCGCGCGCACCGCGTCCGCCGCGCCGGGCAGGACCGGCGGGCCATCGGCGTAGCGCCGGACCATCCCGTCGATCACGACCTCGGCGATCCGCTCCGGCGTGAGTTTCGCACCGAGCTTCTCGACCAGGTAACGCGCCCACTCCGGCGTGCTCATGCCCTGCATCGCGCGGGTCGCACCGGCGGTCCAGCTGCCCGCGTACTCCGCGACGACCGCCCGGCGCACCTCGTCCCAGGTCTGTTCGGAGTCGACGAGCACGCCGTCCAGGTCGAAAACCACCGCGTCCATGCTCGTGACCGTACCCGGGGCTCGGTCCGACCGGGACCGTGTGAGCCGATTAACTTAGACACCCTAAGCAATAAAGCTTAGGATAGCTAAGTGAATCCAGGAGTTGCCGAGCTCGCGCGCGAGCTGCGCCCGCTGGTCTTCCGGCTGTACTACATGGTCCGGCGGCTGACCCCGCAGCACCGGCTCACCCTGCCCCAGGGGTCGGTGCTCAGCGAACTGGTGCACGGCGGCCCGCGCCGGATGAGCGTGCTCGCCGAGCTCGAGGGTGTGCGCCAGCCGTCCATGACGGACCTGATCCGCCGGCTGGAACGGCTCGGCCTGGTCAGCAGGCGGTCCGACCCGCTCGACCGCCGGGCGGTGCTGATCGAGGCCACCGAGGCCGGGACCCGGTACGTGAGCGAGCTGGTCGTCGCCCGCGAGGAGTTCCTGCGCGAGCGCCTGGCCGCCCTGGATCCGGCCGACCGTGACGCGATCGACGCGGCGCTGCCGGCCCTGCGAAGGCTCATCGATCCGGTCAAGAAGGAGGAGTTGCTCGGATGAGCAACCAACACGGGAGCCTGCTGGACGCGCTCAAGGGCCAGCCCAAGCAGGTGTGGATCACGGCGTTCGCCGCGGTGATCGCGTTCATGGGGATCGGCCTGGTGGACCCGATCCTGCTGTCCATCGCCGAGGGGCTGCACGCCACGCCGTCCCAGGTCACCCTGCTGTTCTCGTCCTACCTCGGGGTGCAGGTGATCGCGATGCTGGTCACCGGCGCGGCGAGCGCCAAGTTCGGTCCGAAGCGGACGGTCCTCACCGGACTGGCGCTGATCGTGATCGCGACCGCGCTGTGCGCCGCGGCCGGCTCGATCGAGCAGCTGGTCGCGTTGCGGGCCGTGTGGGGTCTGGGCAACGCGTTCTTCATCGCCACGGCGTTGTCGGTGATCGTCGGCGCCGCCACCGGCGGGCAGTCCGGCGCGATCCTGCTGTACGAGGCCGCGCTCGGCGTCGGACTCGCCGTCGGGCCGCTGCTCGGCGCCCTGCTGGGCAGCATCTCCTGGCGCGGCCCGTTCGTCGGCACGGCGGTGCTGATGGCCGCGGCGCTCGCGCTGTGCTCGATCTTCCTCGCGAGCGACAAGCACGAGAAGCGCAACCCGATCAAGCTGCTCGACCCGCTGCGCGCGCTCCGGCACGGTGGCCTGCTGCGCACCTCGATCGGATCGGCGTTCTACACCGCGGCCTTCTTCACCGTGCTGGCCTGGACGCCGTTCGTGCTGGACTGGAGCGCCGTCGCGGTCGGGCTGATCTTCTGCGGCTGGGGCCTGTGCGTCGCGGTCGCCGGCGTGGTGCTCGCGCCGAAGCTCGCCGGACGGCTGGGCGAACGGCACGCCACCGTGGTGTCGGTGCTCGGCTACGCCGTCCTGATGGTGGTCCTCGTGGTGCCGAGCAAGCCGGTGGTCGTGGTCGGCGTGATCCTCTCCGGGCTGGTGTCGGGCCTGCTCAACACCCTGTTCACCGGCACCGCGATGTCGATCAGCGACGCGCCGCGTCCGGTCGCGAGCGCCGGCTACAACTTCTGCCGCTGGCTCGGCGGTGCCGCCGCCGCGACCCTCGTCGGTCACGTCGCCGAGTGGCTCGGGTCGGAGCACTCGCCGTTCGTCATCGCCGCGATCCTGTGCGTGCTGGCCGGTGGGCTCCTCGCGGTCCGGACGAAGGGTGCGGATCCGCACCAGGTGCCGGCGGAGGCCGCCCTGGTCGGGGAAGAGCTTTGATCTCTGTTTACCTGTAGTTTGAGGACACCTGATCTCCGTCGCTTAACGTCACGAGCGTTTCCCCTGACCGAGTGACTGGAGACCAGGTGTCTTTCACGCCCGGGCGCTTGCTGCCCCTCCTTACCCACACGAGTGGCAGAGCGGCCACCACGTGCATCTACCGCTGTGGCAACCAGTGCGCCCACGAAGCCCCGAACGAGTCGTCGAACGAATACTTCGGTGACGTCGTCAAGGGCGTGTCCCGTCGCGGCGCGTTCAAGGCCGGCGCCGTCATGGCCGCCACGGCCGGCGCCTTCGCCGCGCTGAGCGGCGGCGCGACCGCGTCCGCCGCCGTGCCGCCCGCGCTGGCCGGCGGGGGCAATGGCCGCCCGGTGCCCGGCACGGACTTCACGCCCGTCGCGCCGAACAAGGCCGACGCGGTCGTCATCCCGGACGGCTGGGACCAGAACGTCGTGATCCGCTGGGGCGACCCGGTCGTGCCGGGCGCCCCGAAGTTCGACATCGCCAAGCAGACTGCGTCCGCGCAGGCCGAGCAGTTCGGCTACAACAACGACTTCGTCGGCCTGATCCCGCAGGACGCGGCCGGCCGGCGCTACCTGATGGTCGTCAACCACGAGTACACCACCGAGACCCAGATGTTCCCGCCGGGCCAGTACAGCGCGGACAACCCGACCGAAGAGCAGGTCAAGATCGGCTGGGCGGCCCACGGGCTGTCGGTAGTGCAGGTGGTGCGCCGGCCGCAGGGCGGGCTCGAGGTCGTGCCGAGCCGTTACGGCCGCCGCATCACGCTGGACACCACCTTCGAGGTGCGTGGCCCCGCCGCCGGGTCCAAGTACCTGAAGACCTCCGCCGACCCGACCGGCACCAAGGTGCGCGGCACGCAGAACAACTGCTCCGGCGGCGTGACGCCGTGGGGCACGGTGCTGTCCGGCGAGGAGAACTTCCACCAGTACTTCGCCAACTCGGAGAAGGTCGCCGACCCGGTGACGCAGGCGCGGCTCACCCGGTACGGCATCGGCAAGGGCACCAGCACCCGCAAGTGGGAGCGCTTCGACAAGCGCTGGGACGTGCCGCAGGAGCCCAACGAGGTCAACCGGTTCGGCTGGGTCGTGGAGATCGACCCGAACGACCCGGACTCGACGCCCGTCAAGCACACCGCGCTGGGCCGGTTCAAGCACGAGGCCGCGAACGTCAAGATCACCAAGGACGGCCGCGTCGCCGTGTACTCCGGTGACGACGAACGCTTCGAGTACATCTACAAGTTCGTGTCGAAGGGCAAGTACAAGAAGGGCACCAGCGCGCTGGCCCGCCGGCACAACTCGGCCCTGCTCGACGACGGCACCCTGTACGTCGCGAAGTTCACCGGCGACAGCCCGGCGAGCGAGATCGACGGCACCGGCAAACTCCCGGCGGACCACGAGTTCGACGGCCGGGGCGAGTGGATCCCGCTGGCCAGCGGCGACAGGTCCTTTGTGGAGGGCTTCACCGCCGAGGAGGTGTACGTCTTCACGCGCCAGGCCGCGGACAAGGCCGGCGCGACGAAGATGGACCGGCCCGAGGACATCGAACCGAACCCGGTCAACGGCCGCATCTACGCCGCCCTGACGAACAACACCGACCGCGGCGCGGCCGGCAAGGCGGGCGCCGACGAGGCGAACCCGCGGGTGGGCAACAAGAACGGCCACATCCTGGAGTGGGGCGAGGACCGGGGCGACGCGGCTTCGCTGACCTTCTCCTGGCGCCTGCTGCTGGTCTGCGGTGACCCGGCCACGGCCGACACCTACTTCGGCGGGTTCCCGAAGGACCAGGTCAGCCCGATCTCCTGCCCGGACAACGTGGCGTTCGACCCGTACGGCAACCTGTGGATCTCCACCGACGGCAACGCGCTCGGGATGAACGACGGCCTGTTCGCGGTGCCCGTCGACGGCCCGAACCGCGGTCAGGTCAAGCAGTTCCTCACGGTGCCCATCGGCGCGGAGACCTGCGGCCCGAACGTGACGAACGACTTCGTGACGGTCGCGGTGCAGCACCCGGGCGAGGGCGGCACCGTCGAGAAGCCGCAGTCACACTGGCCGGACGGCGGCTCCAACCTGCCGCGTCCCGCCGTCGTGTCGGTCTGGCGCAAGCGCCGCTGACCGGCTCCGCCGCGGGCGTCGCTGGCCTGTGTCGGCCCACGGGGTCGTTGGTGTGTCACAGGAGGATGACGGTGCGCTCGCCGGGTTCGTCCTCGTGGGCCCAGGCCGCCTCGACCTGGTCGAGCGGGAACGGGTGCGGGCGCACGGCCATGGCGCCTGCGGCGATCGCGGCGACGAGCTCGGTGAACTCCCGCTGCATGACCTGCATGTCCACCGAGCCGAAGCCGCTGCCCAGGACGCGGAACGCGGTGGAGCACAGGGCGTGCCCGGACAGGGTGATCGCGTCTCCGCCCATGCCGCCGATCTGCACCCAGTCCAGGAGGCGGGTGCGCTGGGTGCGGGCGCCGAGGACGGCACGCATGGCGAGCTCGGTGGGCGCTCCCCACACGTAGTCGAGGACCACGTCGACCTCCGCGGCGGCCTCGGCGAACGCGGCTGCGGTCGCGTCCTCATCGGGAGTGAGCGCGACGATGGCGTCCGCGCCCTCGGCCTTCAGCTCGTCCAGGCGGTTTCGGTTGCGTCCGGCCGCGATCACGCGGCCGGCGCCGAGGTGCTTGGCGACCTTGACGGCCATCGAGCCGGCGTTGCCGGTCGCGCCGTGGACCAGCACCGACTGTCCGGCCTGGAACGGTACGCGGGTGCGCAGCGCGGCCCATGAGGACAGGGCCGGATTCATGGTGGCGGCCAGGACCGCCGGGTCTGCCCCGTCGGGCACCGGGACCGCCGTGGCCGGGTCGATGACGATGCGCTCGGCCAGTGTTCCGGCTCCCATCGCCGAGACGTGGGCGAGGCTGCCGTCCGCCCGGCGCACGACGGCGTCGGCTCCGGCCAGTGCGGGCAGGTTCTTCGGGCTCGTGTAGTGCTTGCCCGCGGCGATGCCCCGGGTGGCGGGGTGGACGCCGACGGCGAGCACGTCCAGGAACGGCGCGAAAATGGACACGGGGGTAGTGGTGAGCGAGCGGCGTGCGGCGAGCACCCCCACGCGACGCAGGGGCGCCGCCCTGGAGAAGGCGATCACCGATGCCGCCTGGGAGGTTCTGGTCGAGCAGGGCTACCACGGCTTCACCTTCGAGGCCGTCGCAGCGCGCGCCGGCACCAGCAAACCGGTGCTCTACCGCCGCTGGCCGCAGCGCGAGGACCTCCTCATCGCCACACTCGCCCGGCACTGGCGTCCGCTGGACATCCCTGACACCGGCAGCCTGCGCCAGGACGCCCTCACCCTCCTGCGCGCGGTCAACGCCGAGCGGGCCCGCACGGTGATACTCCTGCGCGTGCGGCTGGCGGACTACTTCCGCGAGACCGGCACCACCTTCAGCGACCTACGCAGCCGCCTCCGCCCCGCAGACCAGACGCCCCCCTTCGAGCGGCTCGTCGACCGCGCCGTCGAACGCGGCGAGCTCGCCGACACGCCGCGATCCGCACGCCTGGTGAACCTGCCCTTCGACCTGGTGCGCCACGACATGCTGATGCGCATGGGCGCGGTGCCGGACGAGGCGATCGTCGAGATCGTGGACACGCTGTGGCTTCCCCTGCTCAGCCGGTCGCCCCACAGTGCGCACTCAGGGCGCTGAGCACCCGCAACGGCGTACCGGCACAGCCCTCGAGTCGCACGGCTGCCCCGGGTTGAGAACCTCTAGCGCGGAAGTGTCGTGTCTCAGGTGATTGTCGGCTTCTGTTGCTGGTCATCGGGCTTCCCGGGTGAGTTGGTGCAGGCCGTCGATGGAGTTGAGGCAGGCCGTGGTGGTATCCGGTTCCTCGGCGGTGACCAGAAGCAACGTGGGCGTGGTGGGGTAGTCCTCGTCGAAGGGTTCGTGGTGCCCGTCATCGCCTGGGATCGCGTTGGGTTGGATCTCGATGCGACCGGTTGGGATGTCGGCGGCGAGGTAGGAGCCGCGGTAGTAGCTGTCGTGTTCGACGAAGTCCAGGCCGAGGCGGTTGGCGAGTAGTTGCGCGAGTTCGTGGGCTGTGTGGCTGCTGCCGTAGGTGGCATGGACGGTCATCGTGGTGCCTTCCCCCGCCATGCGGACGCTGCGGTGTTCATGATGCCGAAGGTTGCCGGTGGCGTTGGCTTTCCAGTGGCGGACGGTCTGGGTGGTGGTGCGGCCGAGGGCGAGTTTCTGGCCGGCGACCATGATGACGCCGCTGTTGGACGCGCGGCGTTGGACGGTGACCGGTGCGGGGCCGGGGTGGTGCCCGGCGGGTCGGGCTCCGCGCAGCGTGCGGGCTTGCTCGTAGGTCAGTGGGTTTGGGCGGGTGCGCAGCAGTTCGCGGGTGGCAGGGTCGAAGAACATCAGGGTGGCGGGTTCGATGCGGATGCTGACGCGGCGTCCAGGCAGGATTTCGGCGGCGAGTAGCCGGTGGTCGCTGAGAGCGACCAGGCCACCACGGCTGACGGTGCGGTCGACCTCCAGTGCGTGGTGTCGGGCTTATCGGGGTAGGGGTGAGGGCCCGGCCGGGCGGCCTCCGGCGGCGAGCGCGGCCAGGTCGGCGCTGGAGAGGTGAGAGCGGACCGTTGTGATCCTGGCTCCGGCGATGGTGAGGTGGATGAGGTCGTGATCGGCCCAGAAGGTCACCCGGCCACCACGCTGGCGATCACGCAGAACCGGAATGATCGTCGACCCCGGTGACCACCTTGGCTTCGGTCCCATCCGCCAGCGGCACCTCGACCTCCGCGCTCGCCTGATGCGGACACGAATCCGGGCGGTGCGAACGGTCCAGCAACCCGGCCAAACCATCACGTCGATACCGCGACAACGACGTGTGCAGCGTCTGCCGGGACACCCCGAACTGCGCCGCCGCCAAACGTCTTCGGCTCGCCACGCTCCACCGCCAGTGCCACGCGATACCGCTGCTCAACCACAGACAACCGGCCAGAGACATCAACCGAGCCCCGACACCTCTCGCGCGGAGGTCGCTAGCTCTGGCGGTTCGACCGCGGGCGGGCCCCCAGCGCGAGCGCGACCAGCGCACCGGCGACCATGCAGGCGCCCACGACCCACAGCCCGGTGCGCTGGGTGCCCGTCAGGTCCCGCAGCCACCCCGTCACGTACGGCGCCGCGAAGCCGGAGATGTTGCCCAGGGAGTTGATCAGCGCGATACCGCCGGCGGCCGCCGCGCCGGAGAGGAACGTCGAGGGCAGCGCCCAGAACGTCGGCAGCGCCGCGCACACCCCAACGGCGCAGATCGTTACCGCCACCATCGCGGCGTAGGGGTTGCCCAGGTACAGCGCGATCGGGATGGCCACGCCGCCGATGATCATCGGCAGCGCGACGTGCCACTTCCGCTCGCCCGTGCGGTCGCCGTGCCGCGCCCAGACCACCATCACCACCGCCGCGACGACGTACGGGATCGCGGTGACCAGCCCGGCCTGCACGGTCGACAGCTTCGTCCCGAACTGCTGCCCGAACCCGGCGATGATCGTCGGCAGGAAGAACCCGAGCGCGTACAGCCCGTAGGCGATCGCGAAGTACACGAACGCCAGCCCGAGGATGCGCGGGTGGGTCAGCGCCTTGCGCAGCGGCCAGTGGTGCTCGGCCTCGGTCGCGCGGCGCTCGTTGTCCAGTTCCGTGGTCAGCCACCGGCGTTCGTCGTCGGTGAGCCACTTCGCCTGCTCGGGCCGGTCGGTGAGGTAGAACCAGGTCGCGAACGCCAGCAGGATCGCCGGGATGCCCTCGACGAGGAACATGAACCGCCACCCGGCCAGCCCGAAGATGCCGTGCCCGTGCGCGATCAGCAGGCTGGACACGGTCGACCCGATCGCCGACGACACCGGCACGGCGGCCATGAACAACGCGACCGCCTTGGCCCGCTGCGCCGCCGGGAACCAGTACGTCAGGTACAGGATGATGCCGGGGAAGAAGCCCGCCTCGGCGACCCCGAGCAGGAACCGCATGATCACCAGCGTCGTCGGGTTGGGCACGAACGCGAGGATCGTCGCGACGATCCCCCAGGTGATCATGATCCGCGCCAGCCAGCGCCGTGCGCCGAAGCGGTGCAGCGCGAGGTTGCTGGGCACCTCGAGCGTCAGGTAGCCGAGGAAGAAGATGCCGGAGGCGAACCCGAACGCGGTCGCGGACAGGCCCAGATCCTTGTTCATCCCGTTCGGCCCGGCGAACCCGATGTTGACCCGGTCCAGGTAGTTCACGAAGTACAGCAGGGCCAGGAACGGCATGATCCGCAGCGCGACCTTGCGCAGCACGCGGTCGCCCTCGGCGATCGTCCTCGTCGACATGATCCGCATTGCATGCCACTCGTGGACGTTCGTCAAGGACGAATTACCGTGGGGACATGTCGGAAAGTCGCCTCGCCCTCGTCACCGGCGCCTCACGGGGCATCGGCGCCGCCGTCGCCCGCGCCCTCGGCCGGACCCACCGCGTGCTGCTCGGCGGCCGCGACGTCGACGCGCTGGCCGAGCAGGCCGCGGAGTCGCCGGACGCGGAGCCGTGGCAGGTGGACCTGGGCGACCTCGACGGTGTCCGCGCGGCGGTCAACGGCATCGACCGGCTGGACGTCCTGGTCCACTCCGCCGGCACCGCCGAGCTGGGCACGGTCGAGCAGGCGGGCCCGTCGGCGTGGCGGACGAACTTCGAGGTCAACGTCGTCGCCGTGGCCGAGCTGACCCGCCTGCTGCTGCCCGCCCTGCGCGCCGCGCACGGGCACGTCGTGGTGATCAATTCGGGGCAGGGCCTGTCCGCCCGCGCCGGCTGGGGCCCCTATGCGGCGAGCAAGCACGCGGTCCGCGCGTTCGCCGACGCCCTGCGCGAGGAGGAGCCGGGCATCCGGGTCACCTCGGTCTACCCGGGCCGCACCGACACCGAGATGCAGCAGGCGATCGTCGCCGGTGAGGGCAGGCAGTACGCGCCGGGCGAGTACCTGCGGCCGGACTCGGTGGCCGCCGCGGTGCTGTCCGCGGTCACGGCGAGCCCGGACGCGCACATCACCGACGTGACCGTCCGGCCCCGCCCGCACTAGGTATCGCTCGCGCTGGGTACCGGCCGCGCTAGGCATCGGGGCCGAGCGAGCCCACGAACGCGCGGAAGTCGCCGGCGAGGACGTCGAACTCCTCGCGCGTGCAGGTCAGCGCCGCGCGCACCACCGCGCGCCGGCCCGGGCCTTCGCCCATCACGAGGTAGACCTCGCTGCGCACGAGCGTCTCGTCGTCGACGGTGAACCGCAGCTCCTGCACGAAACCACCGGAGCCGATCTCGTCGCCGCTGAGCACGGTCACCTCGGACGCGGTCTCCCGCAGGTCCGCGACGGCCTCGGCGGCCACCTCGCGCAACGGCACCCACACCGGCCACACCCCACCGGTCAGCATGATCCCGGCCGTGGGCGAGCGCATCGCGGCGAACGCGACGTCCTCGGCCGGCACCGGCTCCCAGCCGTCCGGGAGTCCGAACTGGACGGACACGGGCAACTGCGTCATCAGCCGAACAACCCCTTGATGGACTTCCCAACGCCGCTGACGCCCTCGCCGAGGTCCTGGATGCCGTCGCCGACCGCCTCGACGCCGTTGCCGATCGCGTGCGTGGCCGACCTGGCGGTGTCGGCGACCTTGTGGCCGTCGATCTGCAGGTCGAACCCGACCTCGCCGCCGAGCCCGAGCGCGACGCCGGCGTTGCCCTTGATGTGGAACTTGCCGTCGTCGCCCTCGCCGAGCTTGAACCCGGCCTCCGCGCCGAGGCCCGCCCAGCCCTCCGCGGTCGCGCCCGCCCCGACCCCGCCGACGTCGACCGCGCCGCGGACGCTGCCGCGCGCGCCCGCGAACACGCCGGCCTTGCCCTCGAGACCCTGCTTGTTGATCTTGAGTCCGGCGCGGCCGCGCGTTCCGAAGGTGGCCTCGGCCTTGCCGTCGAGACCGAGGATCCCGTAGTCGACCCGCCCGGTGGCGGTGCTCTTGACGCCGATGATCGTCTCGAGCTCGACCGTCAGGCCCTTCTTGTTGAGGGCGGCCTGGAAGTTGTCCTCGATGCCGACCATCGTCTCGAGCTTGCCGGTGAGTTCGAGGTCGCCCTTCTGGAGCTTGCCCTCGGAGACCTGGTGCAGCAGGTAGGCGTAGTAGCGGTAGCGGCCGAGCTTGCCGTGCTCGGGCGGGATGAACTTGTTGCCGTACTCCCACGTTTTGACCGAGGAGCTGCCACTGGCGTCCCAGCCGCTGGTGATCGCGTCCACGAGACCGGTGATCGCACCGGCGGCGGACGCGTCGATCGCGCCGATGACGCGGGCGGCGGCCAGCGCCTGCCGGTCGAGCTGCTCGCGGGCGCGGTCGAGCACCTCCCGCGCCTGCTGCTGCAGCTGTTCGCCCCGCTGCCGCAGTTGTTCGGCCTGCCGGGCCGCCTGCTCGACGGCGTCCTCCGCGGCCTCCTCGATCGCCTTGTCCGCGGCCCGGTCGAGGGCGCGCTGCCCGTCGTTCCACAGCTCGATCGCCTCACCGGCCTGGTGCTGGGCCCAGCGCAGCGTGTCGGCGTAGTGGCTCAGCCCGCTCGCGGCGTCGGTCAGGCTGTCGGCGGCGCGCAGCCACTGCGGCGGCAGCCGGTCGACCAGCTCGCCGAACGCGTCGGACGCCGCGCCCAGCCAGCCCGGCACACCGAAGCCGGACAGCTTCGCCCCGACCCCCTCGAACTGGCCCGCCTGGGCGAGCAGGGCCTTGACGTGCTCGACGATCGTCTCCGGGGAGCCGGGCACCAGCGCCCGCGGATCGTCCGTGGAACCGAGATCCGCGCTCACCGTCCGGCCTGGCGGATGGCGATCTCGTTGTCGAGTTCCATGCCCCGGAACAGCGTGGCGGTGTCCTGCAGTGCCGACCCCGTCAGATCGACCCGGTCACGCAGCACCTTCGCGGCGAGGTGTGCGAGTTCGGTGAACTCCGTCAGCTTCCCGGCCAGGGCGTCGTTGCCGTAGACGTCGGAGCTCGGCACGACCGCGCCGAGGTGCGTAGTGTCCAGTTCGGTCAGGATGTCGCCGAGGTGACCGGCGGCCTTGTCCAGGCCGGCGGGCTCGGTGTCGAGTGCTCCCCACACCCTTCCGATGGAAAACCGGCGCCGGGAACGCGAGGTGAATGCCCGACGGAGCAGCGGTTAACCCACCGGGAAGATCATGAGCGGTGGGCACCGAGCCGCTTCTCAGGCGCGCAGGCGGCTCGCGGCGTCGCGGGCGGCGGACTGGACCTTCGCCCGGTCCACCCGCACCGTCTCGCGGCCGGCGACCACCTGCTCCCCGGCCACCCAGACGTCGCGCACCTGCCGCGAACCGGCCGCCCACACCAGGTTCGAGATCACCTGCTCGTCCGGTTCGTCCAGGCCGGTGGCGAACGCGGGGCCGTCCGGGTCGACGTGCACCAGGTCGGCCCACCGCCCGGCTTCCAGGGCACCGAGGTCGTCGCGGCCCAGCGCGTCCGCGCCGCCGCGGGTGGCCAGCAGCAGGGCGTCCTTGGCCCGCAACGCCGTGGAGTCCTGTGTGGACAGGCGGGCGAGCATCGCGGAGAGCTGGACCTCCTCCCACAGGTCGAGGTCGTCGTTGCTGGCCGGGCCGTCGGTGCCCAGGCCGACGGCGACCGCGGCCGCCCGCAGGTCGGTCAGCCGCGCGATGCCGGAGGCCAGCTTGGCGTTCGAGCCGGGGCAGTGGGCGACACCGGTGCCGCGCGCGGCGAACAACGCGATGTCCTCATCGGACAGGTGCACGGCGTGCGCGGCGAGCACGCGGCCGCCCAGCATCCCGACCTCGTCCAGCAGCCGCGGTACCGAACCGAATTCCGCGCGCTGCCGGGAGTCCTCGTTCGCGGCCTCGGCGACGTGGATCTGCACGAGCGCACCCCGGGCCGCCGCGGACTCCGTGACCTGCCGCAACGCCTCGAGCGGCAGCATGTACGCGGAATGCGGGGCGTAGGACAGCTCGATGCGGTCGCCGGGGCCGAAGCGCAGGCCGTCGGTGTCGATCCAGCGGTCGGCGGCCTCGATCATGCGCCGCCAGTCGACGCCGGGCAGGTCGATGATCGGCCCGCCGAGCACCGCGCGGGCGCCGGTCTCGAGCACGGCTTCGGCCATCTGCTCGGCGAAGAAGTACATCTCCGCGCTGGTCGTCACGCCGTGGCGGAGCATCTCCACCGAGCCGAGGAGCATGCCGGCGCGCACGTCCTCCGCGCGCAGCTTCGCCTCGGCGGGCCAGATGATCTCGTTGAGCCAGCGCAGCAGGGGCAGATCACCGCCCATGCCGCGGAGCAGGGTCATCGGGCTGTGCGCGTGCGCGTTGATCAGGCCGGGCAGCAGGATCCCGGTCAGTTCGGTGACCGGGACGTCGCCCGGTGCCGCGGCGGCCGGACCGCAGAAGGTGATCCGACCGTCGTCGCCGATGTCGACCGCACCGTCACGGATGACCGAAAAGGCGGGATCACAGGGCAGGACGACGGGGGCACGGAGACGCTGCGGCATCCCGGGATTCTAGGCCTCCCGCCGCGCGGTGGCGGCGAGCGATCCGAGCAGGGCGAGCGCCTCGCTGCTCGGCGAGCCCGGTTCCGCGTGGTAGACGACCAGTTCCTGGCCCGGCGCGGACCGGACGTCGAACGTCTGCATGGTCAGCGTCAGCGGGCCGACGTCGGTGTGCACGAAGTTCTTGCGCTCCAGGCTCTTGCCGCGCGCGTCGTGGCCGGCCCACAGCGCGGCGAACTCCGGGCTCTGCGCCAGGAGTTCGGTGAGGACGCGACGGATGCGCGGGCCGTCGGGGTTCTTGCCGTAGCCGAGGCGGAATCCGGCGACCGAGTTGCGCGCGACCTCGTGCCAGTCGCGGTAGAACGTGCGCGCCGCGGGGTCGGTGAACACGACGTGCATCAGGTTGCGCGAGTGCGCCCAGTCGTGGAACAACGCGTCCGCGATCGCGTTGGAGGCGAGGACGTCGTAGGCCAGGTTGTAGACGATGGCGGGGTTGTCCGGCCAGGCGGCCATGAGCTGCAGCAGGCTCGGGTCGACGCGGTCGGGTACCGCGGCGAGGCGGGCGCGCGGGCTGAGACCGGCCAGGCGGAACAGGTGCTGGCGGGCGTCCTCGCCGAGGCGGAGCGCGCCGGCCAGCGCGTCGACCACCTGCGCCGACGGGGTGCGCTCCCGGCCCTGCTCGAGGCGCACGTAGTAGTCGACGCTGACACCGGCGAGCAACGCCACCTCCTCCCGGCGCAGGCCGGGGACGCGGCGCTGCCCGCTGCTCGGCAGGTTCACCTCGTCCGGGCGGACCTGGGCGCGCCGGGTGCTGAGGAAGTCGCCGAGCTCGGACCGTGCCATGCGACCGATGGTAGGCCGGGACCGCGGATGGTTCCTGGGTGTAGTGCACCCAGGAAGAACGCGTCCTGCCTCGGTGCCGGTGTGGTCGGCATCGTCGACGGCATGAGCAATTCATGGGATCTCACCGGGCGGGTCGCCGTCGTCACGGGTGCCGCTCGCGGCATCGGCCACGCCACCGCGTCGCTGCTGCGGGCGCGGGGAGCCCGGCTGGTCGTGACCGACGTGTCCGAAGCGGTGGCAGAACTGGCCGGCGACGACGTGGCCGTGCTGGTCGGGGACGTGGCCGACGAGGAGCTGGCCCGCGCGACGATGCGGCTGGCCGTGGACCGGTTCGGTGGTCTGGACATCCTGGTGAACAACGCCGGGCGGACCCTGAACAAGCCGGTCACCGAGACGACCGTGGCGGATTTCGACGGCATCCTGCGGGTCAACGCCCGGGGTAATTTCGTGCAGGCCCGCGAGGCGTTCCGGGTGATGGCGGCCACCGGCGGCGGGTCGATCGTCTCGATCGCCTCGGTGTCGTCGGTCGTGGCGTTCGAAACGCAGACGGCCTACGCCGCGTCGAAGGGCGCGCTGGCGCAGATCACGCGGGTGCTGGCGATCGAGGGCGGGCCCGTCGGGATCCGGTCCAACGCGGTGCTGCCGGGCGTCATCGACACCGACATCATGGACGGCGTGGTCGACAACGGCCGCGAAATGCTCGCCTCGTTCGGCCCCGCCCACCCGATCGGCCGCATCGGACAGGCCACCGAAGTGGCCGAAGCCGTGGCGTTCCTGTCCTCCGACGCGGCCACCTTCATCACCGGAGCACTACTCCCGGTCGACGGCGGCTGGACGGCGCAATAGGACTCACCGCCTCGGCAACAGCGGCTCAAGCCTGGTGGCGAGCTCCTGCGCCGCCGGGCAGGCCTGGGCGTAGTTCTGCGGGTCCACCACGGTGGCGAGCACGAGTGCGCGCGCGTGCTCGCCGACCTCGAGCCCCAGTTCGCACATCCCCGCGTGCTCGGGCTCGCCGACGAGCGCCTCGCGGCCGTTGATCCGCAGCGAGGCGAGACCGGGGTCGTCGGCTTGCAGCTCGGCGAGACCTTGAACCGGATCGAGCGCGAGCGAGAGCGTGCCGTACTCGTCCTTGCTGACGTGGCATTCGTTCCGGGCGGTCTTCCGCACGCCCGGCTGGAACCCCTGCCCCGCCACCAGTTGTTCGAGCACGGTGCACGCATCCATCGAGTCCAACGCGCTTCGGGCAGCGGTACCGGGCGGGGAGGCTGTCGCCCCCGATGCGGGAGACGGCGTCCCGCTGACCGTGGACGAGCACCCCGCCGAGGCGAACAGCGCCAAGGTCGCGACCACCAGGCGGGCGTATCGGTCGTTGCGGGGTTTCGGTGCCCCTTGCAGGAGGTGTACGCGAGCTTCCGATTGTCCGAGCTGGGTCCGGGCGTGAACGACCGCGCTGCAGAGGTGTTCCGGGCGCTGATGCCCGCGAGCAGCTTGCACGGCCTACTCCATCAGGCCGCTGCGCCAGGCCCACGCCGCGATCTCCACGCGGTTGCGCGCCCCGACCTTGCCCTGCACCGCCGCCAGGTGGGTCTTCACCGTGGACAGCGACATGAACAACTCCGCGCCGATCTCGGTGTTGGTCAGGCCGCGGGCCGCTGCTTTCACCACGTCCAGCTCCCGCGCCGTCAGGGGTTCCTTCGGTGGCGAGACGGTCCGCCGGGCGGAGGCGCCTTCGAAGTGCTTCAGCAGCCGCACCGTCACCTGCGGCGACACCAGCGCGTCCCCGCGGTGGGCGGCCCGGATCGCCTCGATCAGCAGCGCCGGGCCGGCGTCCTTCAGCAGGAAGCCGCTCGCCCCGTTGCGCAGCGCCGTGTGCACGTATTCGTCCAGGTCGAACGTCGTCACGACGACCACCTTCAGCGGGTCCGCCACGTCCGGCCCGGCCAGCCGCCGCGTCACCTCCAGCCCGTCCAGCCCCGGCATCCGGATGTCCAGCAGGCACACGTCCGGCCGCAGCGACCGCGCCTTCGACACCGCCTCGACCCCGTCCTCGACGTCGGCGACGACCTCGATGTCGTCCTGCGCGTCGAGGATCATCCGGAACCCCATCCGCACCATGCTCTGGTCGTCGGCGATCAGTACCCGAATCAAGCGTCTTCCTCCACCGGCAACCACGCCTCCACGACCCAGCCCCCGTCCGGCGCCGGGCCCGCGGCGAGCCGGCCGTGCAGCAGCTCGACCCGCTCGCGCATCCCGACCAGACCGTATCCGCCCGACCCGCCGGCCGGGCGCGCCGCCACCCGACGGCCGTCGTCGGCCACCCGGATGTGCAGTTCGCCGTCCCGCACCTCGGCCAGCACGCACACCCGCGTCGCGCCGGCGGCGTGCTTCCCGGTGTTCGTCAGCGACTCCTGCACCAGCCGCAGCGCCGACCGCGCCACCTCCTGCGGCAGGTCCTTCGGCACCCGCACCTCGGCCTCGACCGGCACGCCCGTGTGCGCGGCCTCCACGAGCCGCCGCAGGTCGGCCTCGAGGTCCATCGTCGCCTGGTCGGTCACCGCCTCCGCGCCCGCGCGCATGCTGCCGACCAGCCGCCGCATCGCGGTCATCGCCTCGGTGCCCGCCGCCTCGATCCGCTCGATCACCTCCAGCGCGACCTTCGGGTTCTGGTCGGCGATCACCTTCGCCGCCTGCGCCTGCACGATGATCCCCGTGACGTGGTGCGCGACCAGGTCGTGCAGCTCCCGCGCCAGCGCCATCCGCTCCGAGTTCTGCGCGTCGGCGACCGCGGCCTCGACCACCTTGCGGCGCTCCGAATCCCGCGCCCGGAAGTACAACCCGCACGCAATCGCGATGCCGAGCACGAGGACCGCGCCCACCACGAGGTCCCGCGCGTCGGCCAGCCCGAGCCGGCTGCGACCGGTGGCGAGCCCGGCGAGCGTGGTGAACGCGACCGTCACGGACAGCAGGCCGATCGTCGCCCACGCCCGCTTCGGTTCGACGTGCCGGACCAGCAGGATGACCACCACGATGCCGGCGACGATCTCGGTGAACGGCAGGACACCGAAACCGCGCAGGTACTCGCTGGACGCGATGTACAGCGCCGGCGCGGTGGCGAAGATGACCGCCGCGAGGGCGATCCCGGCCCGCAGCGGCCGGCGGGTCGCGTAGATCGTGGTCGCCGCCGCGGCGATCGACAGGAGCAGCACGGGCAGCGAGCGGACGTCGGTGTGCAGCAGCTGGTACAGCTCGAAGAACAGCGGCAGGCTCAGCCCGCCGATCAGCGGCCACTGCTCGCGCACGAGGTTGCGCAGCGCGCTGTCCTTGCGCGGCGCATGGCTGCGCCGCAGGTGCAGCGCGGCGGCGACCGTGACGACCAGCAGCACCAGCCCGACCAGCATCGTGTCGCTCATCCCGAACCGGTCGGAGCCGCGGCGGTACACGGTGGCGAACAGGCCGCCGAGCACGAGCGTCCCGGTGCCGATGACCGCCTCCGGCCACCGGACCCGCCGCACGCAGAAGAACACCAGCTCCACGCCGGCGACGGTCTCGCTGAGCGACACGTTGCTCAACAGCGTGGTGTAGGCCGCCGCGTAGGTGACGCGGATCAGGAAGGTCGAGGCGAACAGCGTCGCGGCACCGGCGAACACCGCGGCCGCGGGCCGCGTCCGCGCCCACAGCGCGCACGCGCCCAGCACGATCATCCCGGGCAGCAGCAGCAGGTCGCGTCCGCGCGGGCCGATCGGGTCGACCGCGGCCGGCACCACGACGGCGAGATCGCACAGGAAGGCGGCGAGCAGGACAACGCCTTCGAGCCCCAGCCAACGCCAGGCCGCGGACACGCGATCGGAGAACGGCACACCGGAACGGTAGAGGATTCCGCTGCACGCGCACCTTGGCCGCCCGGCCACCCCGGATCGGCCGATCGGCCGATCCGGACACCCCGTCCGAGCTGTGAACCTGCTGTGCGGGAACACCGAAAGGGGAACGTTCATGACTCCACAGGGGAGTGTCGTGCTGGCCGGGCGGGGGCTCGTCAAGCGCTACGGCGAGCAGGTGGCGCTGGCCGGCGTGGACATCGACATCCACGCCGGGGAGGCGCTGGCCGTCGTCGGACCGTCCGGTTCGGGCAAGACGTCGCTGCTGCACGTGCTGGCCGGGATCCTGCGACCGGACGGTGGTGAGATCACCCTCGACGGGCAGCGCATCGAGCAGCTGTCCGAGACCAGGCGCAGCGAGCTGCGGCGCACCGAGTTCGGTTTCGTGTTCCAGCAGGGGATGCTGGTGGCCGAGCTGTCCGCCGAGGAGAACGTCGCGCTGCCGATGCTGCTCGGCGGAGCGCGCCGGAAGGAGGCCGTCGGCGCCGCGCGGGAGTGGCTGGGACGGCTCGGCCTGCGGGGCCGGGAGGGGGCCCGGCCGGGTGAGCTGTCGGGTGGCCAGGCGCAGCGGGTCGCTATCGCCCGAGCGCTCACGCACCGGCCGAAGGTCATCTTCGCCGACGAGCCGACCGGCGCGCTGGACACCCGCACCGGCAAGGACACCATGGACTCCCTGCTGGTCGCGGCGTCGGACGCGGGCGCCGCGGTGGTCATCGTGACGCACGACGTGGAGCTGGCCGCTTCGCTCCCGCGCACGGTCACCATCCGGGACGGGCGGATCGCGGAGCAGGTGGGGGTGCTGTCGTGATCCCGGTCGAACTGGCGGTCAAGGTGCTGCGGGCCGACCGCCGCACCCGGACCGCCACCCTGCTCACCGCGGTGGGGGTCGCGGTGGCCACGGGCCTGGTGCTCCTGCTGCTGAGCCTGCCCTACGCCACGCAGGCAAGGGCCGAGCGCTCGGTGTGGCAGAAGCAGTACGGCAACGACAGCGGCGGCGGCACGCCCACCCTCTCCATCGCGACGAGCACCGACTTCACCGGCGGCCGCCAGATCGACCGCGTCGACGTCGCCGCGCTGGCCGGCGGGGTCGCGTTGCCCGCCGGCGTGCCGAAGTTGCCCGCGCCCGGTGAGGTCCTGGTGTCGCCGGAGCTGTACCAGGCCATCAACCGCCTCCCGGCGTCCCAGCTGGCCGACCGGTTGCCGGGACGGATCGTGGGCACGCTCGGCGAGGACGCGCTGCGGTACCCGGACCAGATGGTGGCCCTGGTCGGGCACAGCCCGGAGACCATGCCGTCCAGCGCGACCGAGCGCGCCGGGTTCCTGCCGCCGTCCCAGGCGCAGGTGGACGGGCTGCTGACCCTGCTGGCCGGGGTCGGGGTCGTGGTGCTGCTGGTGCCGAGCCTGGTGCTGGTCGCGTCGTCGGCGCGGCTCATCGCGGCGCGCCGGGAGCGGCGGCTGGCGGCGCTGCGCCTGGCCGGTGCGACGCCGGGCCAGGTCGTCGCGATCACCGCGGCGGAGACCGGGATCGCGGCGGTCGCCGGTGCCCTGCTCGGCTGGGCGGCGGGCCCGCTGCTGTGGGCGCTCGCCCGCCTCGTGCCGTGGGACGGCGGGACGTGGCTCGCCGGGGACTTCCGGGTGCCGGCCGCGCTCACCGTGGCCACGCTGGTCGCGGTGCCGGTGCTGGTCGTGCTGGCGGCCGTGCTCGGGTTGCGGCGGGTGGTGCGCAACCCGGTGGGTGCGGTCGTGGAGCACACGCCGAAGCCGTTGCGCTGGTGGCGGCTCCTCTCGTTGCCGGCGACCGCCGTGTTCTTCTTCGTCGCGATCGAGAAGGGGCACGACGTCAACCTGGTGCTGCTGGGCCTGGCGCTGATGATCGTCTCAGCCATGCTGGTCGGCCCGTACGTGACCGCGGTGATCGGCGGGTTGTTCGTGAGCCGCTGGCGCAAGCCGGCGACGCTGCTGGCCGGGCGGCGGCTGCGCAACGACCCGCGCGGCGCCTACCGGGCCTCCGCGGGCGTCGTGCTCGCGGTGTTCACCGGGTCGATGGCGCTGACGCTGATGCCCAGCTTGGAGGCGATGACCGGGGGTGGCGGGACCTACCGCGACTCGGTGCTGTCGGTCGACGCCTCCGGCCAGGAGGCCGCGGCGATCGCCGGCCGGGCCAACGCCACGCTCGCGCGCTACAACCTGCCGGCCCGTGCCGTCTCGATGCCCGAGGTGATCCTGAAGTCGGTCAACGGGTCCAGCTACCCGGGTGTGGTCGTGTCCTGCACCGACGCGGTGCAGCTGTTCCGCGTGCAGGCCAGTTGCGACGGGCCGGGGGTGTACCACACCAACGACCTCGAGCTCGGCGGCTTCCAGGTGGCCGGGTCCTACGACGCGCCGGGGGTTCCGTTCGCGCCCGGCACCGCGGTGAAGCCGGTCTTCCGGACCGACGACGACGGGTACGTCCCGCTGCTGGTCGACCCGGCGGTGCTGCCGGCCGGGATCACGCCCGAGTACGGCCGGGTCGCCGTCGACACGACACCGGCCGACGCGGAGGTGGTGCGGACCGCGCTGGTCGGGGCCGCCGGGGGCGAGCGGGTGTTCAGCCGCGACGTGTACCTGACCGAGCAGCGCAACCAGCTGGACGACCTGCGCCGGGTCACCGTCATCGGGGTGACGGTCGCGGCCGTGCTGGCGGGGTGCAGCGCGGCGATCGCGACCGCCGGATCGGTGATGGACCGGCGCCGCACGTTCGGGGCGCTGATGGCGGCGGGCACGCCGACGCGGGTGCTGTCGCGGGCGCTGCGGATGGAGGCCGCGCTGCCCGCGCTGGTCGCCACCATCGGATCGGGGGTGCTGGGAATGATCGCGGGGCTCGGCTTGTTCTCGATCATCCAGGAATCCCGGGACGCCCCGGCGGTGATCAGCCCGTGGCTGGCGGCGCCGGTGGTGCTGGGGCTCGCGGTGGCCGTGCTCGCGGCGTCGGCCTGCACGCCCGCCCTGAACCGGGTGCGCGCCGAACCGCTCGCGGACGAGTGAGCCGCACCGGCCGCCCTTTCGTCGGGGGAGGGGCGGCCGGTCAGCCCCGGCGTTCGAAGATCAGGTCGCGGCTGACGCGGCCCTCCTGGTCGGCCCGCTGCTCGAACTTCGTCACCGGACGCCAGCCCGGGCGCGGCGCCCAGTCGTCGAAGCGGTTGCGCAGCGCGGGCTCGGCCGAGCACACCTCGAGCATCTGCTCGGCGTAGTGCTCCCAGTCGGTGGCCAGGTGCAGGATCCCGCCCGGCGCGAGCCGTGACGCGACGAGCGCGACGAACTCCGGCTGGACGAGCCGCCGCTTGTGGTGGCGCTTCTTCGGCCACGGGTCCGGGAAGAAGATCCGCACCCCGGACAGCGAATCCGGCTCGATGTGCTCCTTCAGGGCGATCACCGCGTCCCCGTGGAGCAGCCTCAGGTTCTCCAGGCCGAGCCGCTCGGCGCGCAGCATGAGCTGCCCGAGGCCCGCCTCGTACACCTCGACGGCGACGTAGTTGACCTCCGGCTCGGCTGCGGCCAATTGCGCGGTCGTCTCACCCATGCCGGAGCCGATCTCCAGCAGCACCGGAGCCTTGCGGCCGAACCACTCCGCGAAGTCGATCGGACCGGGTGGCAGCTCGGCGACCGTGCGCCCGAGGTCCGCCCACTGGCGCTCCCAGGCCCGCTGCTGGCCGACGGTCATCCGGCCGCCACGCTGCACGTAGCTGACGACGCTGCGCAGCCGGGGTTGGTGCTCGCTCTCCACCCGCCCAAATTAGCTGGCCTAGCGGACCGCCTCGAACTCCCCCAACCGGGAACGCAGCCCGCCGACCCCGGCGACCGCGATCGGTGCGGGTGTGGTGCCCGTGTGCGCCGGCAGCACGTCGATCCACCCGTCGTGCCGGCTCGTGTTCAGGATCGTGGTCGGGATCTTGTGCCCGGAGCGCCCGTTCTCCGACGGCATGAACTCCCAGTACCCGGACTCGCCGTCGGCGGCCCACGGCACGTACTCCCAGCCGGGTCGGCGGGACAGCAGCTGGGCCACGCGGTCTTCGATCCGGAAACCGGACTCCCGCGAGTCGAGCCTGCCCTCGGCGAGGGCGCGCAGCCACCACGGGGCCGGGATCATCTCGACACGGGCGCTCACGGCGCGGAACAACGCCAGCACCTCACGCTCGCGACCGCGGTGGATCCAGGCGTGCCGGATCTCGGACGGCCGGGTCGCCGTCGCGACGATCCGCGGCAACTCCACGGCCTGCGACCACTCGAGCGCGTCGAGCGGTTCCAGTGCGGGGGGATGCGCCGCGGTGCGCGAAGAGCCGATGCCTCGACCGAAATCCACCGTCAAGGGTCACCTCCGTGGAGTCGCCTGACGTGGTATCTCCAGAATGCCTGGTCAGAAGTGGTGCGTCCGCTTCCTGTGAGCCCAACCACAGTACCTTTACGCGCTATTAACCCGGGGGTTGTAACCGCATCACCCGGTGACGGCGAAAGGCCCGGGCCACCCCCCGAATTCGGTGGCCCGGGCCGTTCATCTCCCCGTGGCTCCGGTCCCCACCGGAGCCTTCCTGTGGTGGTCTGCTCAGGCGTCGCGCTTGCGGGCGACGCCGATCGCGATGGCCAGCAGGGCGACGGCGACCGCCGCGAAGTAGGCCAGCGACCAGCCCTGCGACAGCACGGCGGTGGACATCGGTGCGCCCGCGTCGGCGTTGCGGCCCATGTTCGACAGCCCGTCGCCGGTGAGGAACTTGTTGGCGACGTTGAACGGCAGCCACTGGTAGATGTCGTCCCCGATGCTCGGGATGAGCCGGACCAGGTCCTCCACGGCCAGCGCGTAGATCAGCAGCAGCGCGATGGCGCCGGCGCTGTGGCGGAGCAGGATGCCCACGGCCACCGCGATCACCGCGGCCAGCGCGTAGACGGCCCCGACACCGGCCACGTTGATCCAGTCGGCGCCGCTGTCGAGCGCCAGGTCCGCCTGCGGCTTGAGCACGTTGGCCAGCCCCCACGAGCCGAACGCGCTCAGTTCGCCGATGACCAGCGCGACCAGCGCGACCACGGTCGTCTTCGCGACCAGTACGGCGGCGCGGTTGGGCACCGCCTGGAAGGTCGTGCGGATCGTGCCGAAGCGGTACTCGGTGGTGACCGCGAGCGCGGCCAGCACCATGATCACGGCCATGCCGAAGCTGTAACCGAACTGCGTCGAACCGACGGTGGCGGTGAATTCGCCGTTGTCGTCCGCGTTGCCGACGATCAGCGCCGAGAACCCGATCGTGACGGCCAGCGCGACCAGGGCGCACCACCACGGCGAGCGGGTGGTGAAGAGCTTCATCCGTTCCACGGCGAGCAAAGTCATGGTGTGCCTCTCCCCTAGTTCGCCGGCTCGAGCGCGTGCCGGGCCTCGGCCTCGATGCCGGTGTGGTACTCCACGGAGTCACCCGTGATCTGCATGAACGCCTGCTCCAGCGAACCCGTCTGCGGGCTCAGCTCGTGCAGCACGATGCCGTTGCCTGCGGCCAGCTCGCCGATCTTCGCGCTGTCCAAACCGGACACCAGGATGCCGTCGTCGGTGTCGGTGGCGCTGTCGGCGGGCAGCAGCGCGCGCAGCCGGTCCAGCTGCGGGCTGCGCACCTTGACCGTGTTCTCGCTGGCGCGGGCCACGAATTCCTTGGTGCTGCTCTGCGAGATCAGCCTGCCCTTGCCGATGACCACGAGGTTGGAGGCGGTCAGCGCCATCTCCGACAGCAGGTGGCTGGAGACGAACACGGTGCGGCCCTCGTCGGCGAGGCGGTGCATGAACTTGCGGATCCAGAGGATGCCCTCGGGGTCCAGCCCGTTGACCGGCTCGTCGAACAGCAGCACCTCGGGGTCGCCGAGCAGGGCGGCGGCGATGCCCAGCCGCTGCGACATGCCCAGCGAGAACCCGCCCGCGCGCTTGCCCGCGACGCTGGTCAGGCCGACGATCTCGAGCACCTCGTCCACGCGGCGCATCGGGATGTGGTTGGACTTCGCCATCCACGCCAGGTGTGCCCGCGCCGAGCGGTTCGGGTGCACCCACTTGGCGTCGAGCAGCGCGCCGACCGTCCGGAGTGGATTCTTCAGCTCGGTGTAGCGCTTGCCGCCGATCGTCACCCGGCCGCTCGTCGGGTTGTCCAGGCCCAGGATCATCCGCATGGTGGTCGATTTGCCCGCACCGTTCGGGCCGAGGAAACCGGTCACCTCACCCGGGGCGACGTCGAATGACAGATCGTTGACGGCGAGCGTTTTTCCGTAGTGTTTGGTGAGGCCCCGTGCCTCTATCATGGTTGCTCCCCTGCTGGTCAAAGCCTGTTGTTTCCCCGTGCGGCTCTCATGCTGACCGATCGGGGTACGCGAGCGCGTCATCCTGTGGTTCGAACTTCCCACCCGACTGCGGTAGTAGCCTCCCGCGAATTCCGTGCGCGCGGGATCGGTGATGACCCTGAATCGCCCCTGAGCTTCGGCGCCCGGTTTTGTCGGGGTCGGGCGTTATCGTCCCGGTCATGGCTGCGAAGACGGCGCTCGTGACGGGCGCGACCAGGGGGTGCGGCCGCGCGATCGCGGTCGAGCTGGGGCGGACCGGCGCCACGGTGTACGTCACGGGGCGTACGACGCGAGGGTCGGCCTCGCCGATGAAACGGGTGGAGACGATCGAGGAGACGGCCGAACTGGTCGACGCGGCGGGTGGCCGGGGCGTGCCGGTGCGCTGCGACTTCACGTCGGTGGCGGAGGTGGACGCGCTGCGGGCCCGCGTCGCGGAGGAGGCCGGCGGGCTCGACGTGCTGGTCGACGACGTGTGGGGCGGCGATCCGTTCGTCGACTTCGAGCGGCCGTACTGGGAGTCCAGCCTGGACGATGCGCTGCACCTGGTGCACAACGCGCTGGACACGCACCTGATCGCGCTGCACCGGCTGCTGCCGCTGCTTGTGGGGCGGCCGGGCGGGATAGTGATCGAGGTGACCGACGGCGACGACGACGAGTACGTGGGCGCGGGCATTCCGTACTACCTGGCGAAGTGCGGGGTGCGGGCGCTCGGCCGGGCGCTGGGGGCCGAGCTGGCGGCGAAGGGGTGCGTCGGGCTCGCGGTGACCCCGGGGTTCCTGCGTTCGGAGGCGATGCTGGACCTGTTCGGCGTGACGGAGCAGACCTGGCGCGACGCGGTCACCGGCGACGGCGGCCCGGACTTCGCGATCTCCGAGACGCCCTACTACCTGGCCCGCGGCGTGGCGGCGCTGGTGGGTGATCCCGAGGTGGCGCGCTTCGCCGGCCGGACGCTCGCCTCGTGGACGCTCATGCACGAGTACGGCTTCACCGACGTGGACGGTTCCCGCCCCGACTGGGGTCGCTGGTACGCCGAGGTCCACAAAGCGGGCCAGAACCCGGCGGACGTGGACCCGGCGCCCTACCGCTGACGCCCGACCGGGAACCGCACGAAGCGGGCGAGCCGCAGTCGCGCCCGCCTGCTGGAGCACGCCCGACCGCACCGGCCAGACCGACCGCCGGCCCGGGGCAGCTCGCCGGTCGCGCCGGGCGCTCCGCCATGGGGGCCGCGGCCCTGGTCCGGGGGGTCCGCCGGGCGGGTTCGCTGCGTCAGGCGCTCCGCCATGGGCCCGGCCCTGGTCCGAGGGCCCACCCGACCGGTTCGCGTTCGCTTGCTGGAGCACGCCCGACCGCACCGGCCGGACCGACCGCCGGCCCGGGGCAGCTCGCCGGTCGCGTCAGACCCTCCGCCATGGGGCCGCGGTCCTGGTCCGGGGGTCCGCCGGGCGGGTTCGCGTTCGCCCGCTGGCGCACGCCTGACCGCACCGGCCAGACCGACCGCCGGGCCGGATCAGCCAACCGGTCGCGTCAGCCCCTCCGCCATGGGGCCGCGGATCTGGTTCGAGGGACCGCCGGGCGGGTTCGCGTTCGCCTGCTGGTGGCCTGGTCGGAAGGCGCCCGCCGTTCCCGGCCACGTCGCGCTGGACCCCGTGGGCCGGGCGGTGCCCGTCAGGCCAGCCCGGGCCGGATCAGCCCCGTCTCGTAGGCCAGCACCACCGCCTGCACGCGGTCCCGCAGCCCGAGTTTCGCCAGGATCCGGCCCACGTGCGTCTTCACCGTCGCTTCGGAGAGGAACAGCTTGTCGGCGATTTCCACATTGGACAGACCCTTCGCGATGAGGACCAGCACTTCGCGCTCCCGCTCGGTCAGCACGTCCAGCTCGGCCTCGTCCCGCAGTGGTCCGCCGCCGCCGACGAACCGGTCCAGCAGCCGCCGCGTCACCGAGGGCGACACCACCGCGTCCCCCGAGGCGACGGACCGCAACGCCGACACCAGGTGGTCCGGCGGCGTGTCCTTCAGCAGGAACCCGCTCGCCCCGTTCTGCAGCGCCGCGTACACGTACTCGTCCAGGTCGAACGTCGTCATCACCAGCACCCGCGACGTCGCCGCCTCGACGATCTGCTTGGTCGCCTCGACGCCGTCCATCACCGGCATCCGCACGTCCATCAGCACGACGTCCGGCCGCAGCTCCGCGGCCAGCGCCACCGCGTCCGCCCCGTTCCCCGCCTCGCCGGCCAGGTCGATGTCCTCCTGCGCGCCCAGCACCATGCGGAACCCGACCCGCATCAGCTCCTGGTCGTCGACCACCACCACGCGGATCACGGGTCGAGCCTCACCGGGAAGCTCGCGTGCACCCGCCAGCCCCCACCGGGTTGCGGCCCGACCTGCAGGACTCCACCGAACAGGTGCGCCCGCTCGCGCATCCCGATCACCCCGTTGCCTCCCGGCAGGTCCGGCTCGGGCACCAGTGCCCGCGCCTTGCCCGCCCCGTCGTCCACGATCTCCACGTCCACCAGGTTCTCAGTCCGCCGCACCCGCACCCGTGCCCGCGCCCCCCGGCCGGCGTGCTTGAGCGTGTTGGTCAGCGACTCCTGCACGATCCGGTACACCCCGAGCGACACCCCGGCCGGCAGCCCGCTCAGTTCTCCGTCGAGCGACAGCTCCACCGGCAGCCCCGCCGACCGCACCCGGTCGGCCAGCTCCGCGAGCGAGTCCGCCGTCGGCTGCGGGATGCGCGGCTCGCCGGTCCCCTCTTCGCCGCGCAGCACCTGCAGCAGCCGCCGCAGCTCGGCGAGCGCCTGGCGGCCGGTGTCCGAGATCGTCCGCACCGCGCGCTCGGCCAGCTCCGGGTTCGACTTCAGCGCGTAGGACGCCCCGTCGGCCTGCACCACGATCACGCTCACCGCGTGTGCGACCACGTCGTGCAGCTCCCGCGCGATCCGCCCGCGCTCCTCGGCCACCGCGATCCGTCCGGCCTGGTCGCGCTCGGTCTCCAGCAGGTGCAGCCGCGCCTCCAACTCGGACTGGTACGCCCGCCGCGCCCCGACGAACTCGCCGAGCACCCAGCACAGCGCGAAGACCAGGCCGATGAAGATCAGCGTGATCCAGCCCCCCGGCGCCCAGCCCGCCCACATCTGGAGCAGGCTGACCACGAACTGGGCCAGCAGGTACAGCAGCGCCTGCCGCCGTCCGACGTAGACGACCGCGGTGTAGAGCGCGACGCAGCTCGCCGTCGCGCTGCCGATCCCCAGCTGCAGCGCGCTGTGCGGCACGGTCAGCACGAGGATCACGTAGGCCATGACCAGCGGGTACTTCCGCCGGAACGCGACCGGGGCCAGCATCGCGACGTCCAGCGGGAGCGCGACGTACCAGTGCGGCCCGTTCTCCTGGCTCGTGCGCGCGACCAGGATCGCCAGGTCCATGAGCAGCAGCAACAGCGCGAGCAGGACGTCCCCGACCATCGGGTGCGCCCGCATCCACAAGCTCAGTCGCCGCACGCCGTTCACCCTAAGTCGGCGCCGGCCCACTCCGCGTCATCCCGAGGTATCACCGCACGTGGGACCTCGGGCCGAGCTTCATGGCAGGATTCGGGGCACAACCGCAGGGCACCGGGAGGGGGCGACGTGACGGCGACGACGGATCAGGGCCGCCTGGCCGGTCCGCTGTCGGTGTCGGTGGCCAACCTCTGCCGCCGTCTCCAGCCGCAGGTGTCGGCCCGCACCGCCGCCGGGTTCGCCGAGGTGCTGCGCCGCCTGGGCGCGCCGCTGCAGGTCGCCGTCGCCGGGCGCATCAAGTCCGGCAAGTCCACCCTGGTCAACGCCCTGATCGGGCGGCGGGTCGCGCCGACCGACGTCGGCGAGTGCACCCGTCTGGTGACCCGGTTCCAGTACGGCACGGTCGACCGCATCGAGGTCGTGTTCGACGGTGGTCACAAGCAGGTGCTGCCGTTCGCGCCGGACGGGTCGATCCCGGCCGAACTGGGCGTGGACATCAGCAAGGTCTCGCACATCGAGGCGTACCTGACCAGCGCGGTGCTGCAGGACATGACCGTGATCGACACCCCGGGCCTCGGTTCGCTCGACGCCGCATCGGTGTCGCGCACCGAGCAGCTGCTGGGCGCGGCCCAGACCGACGAGGGTGGCGACGAGCTCGACGAGACCTCGCGCAGCGCGGTCGCCGGCGCGGAAGCGGTGCTCTACGTCGTCACGCAGGGCGTGCGCGCCGACGACCAGCAGGCGCTCGCCGCGTTCACAGCGGCCACCGCGAGCCGCGAGGCGGGACCGGTCAACGCGATCGCCGTCCTGAACAAGGCCGACACCGTGCCGCCGGAGTCCGTCGAGGGTTCCGACGGCGACGTGTGGAAGGCCGCGTCGATCCTCGCCGAGAAGCAGGGCCTGCTGCTCAAGCCGCGGGTCGCCGACGTGCTGCCGGTGATCGGGCTGATCGCCGAGTCCGCCGAGTCGGGCAACTTCACCTCCGCCGACGCCGACGCGCTCCGCCAGCTGTCCGGTTTGGACGACGCCACGCTGGAGACCATGCTGGTGGCGGCCGACATCTTCACCAGCTGGGACTGCGAGGTCCCGGCGGGCACCCGGCTGCGGCTGCTGGAGAAACTCGACCTCTACGGCATCCGCCGCGCGATCGACGCGATCCGCGCCGACCGGACGATCACCGCGGGCGCCCTGCGCCGCCTGCTGCTCGCCGCCTCCGGGCTGGACGCCGTCCGCGCCCGGCTGAACACGGTCTTCGCCGCTCGCGCGGACGGCATCAAGGCGGCCGCGGCACTCGCGTCGATCACCGCGCTGGCCCACGCCTCCGGCGATCCGGCCGAACGGCAGCGCGTGCACGACGCGATCGAGGTGCTGCTCGCCAAGCCCGAGGCGCACCAGCTGCGCCTGCTGGAGGCGCTCACGCTCGTCGTCGCGGGTGCCGTGGACATGCCGGAGGACCTGGCCGAGGAGGTCCTGCGGGTCGGCAGCAACGCCGGCGTCGACGAGCAGCTCGGCCTGCCCGGCGCGTCCCGGCCCGAGCTGGCCGCGCACGCCCTGGAACGCGCCGGCTGGTGGCGGTCGTTCGCGTCCTTCGGCGCGACACCCGCGCAGAGCCGGGTCGCGCACGTGGTGCACCGGGCGTACTTCCTGATCTGGCAGCAGTTGCGATGACGGCGATCGGGCAGGGGTGAGGAACGTGCCGTCCTGGTTCCGGCGCAGGTCCGCCGACGACTCGCCGACCGGTCAGATCCCCGGCGCGCAACTGCGGAAAATCATCGACGAAGTCGAGGGAACCACAGCGGCGCAAGACCCGTCCAAGACCGATGTGAACCGTGTATCCGATCTGGCCGCGGCCGGCCCGGAAGCGCTGGACCAGGCGCGGGCCGACCGGCAGGAGCTGATCCAGCTCTGCCTCTACGCCCTGGACCGGGCGCGCAGCGGGGGCGTGGTCGAACGCCTGGAACAGGGGCTGGCCCGCGTCGGGGTGGTCGCGGTGCGCCCGGACGGGCAGCGGTTCGACCCGGCCGTGCACGAGGCCGGCGGGGCGGTGAAGACGGACGACCCGGCCCTGGACGGCGTGGTCGCCGAGACCGAGGTCGTCGGGTTCACCGACGGCGACCGCCTGCTGCGCGCGCCCGTCGTGACGGTCTACACGAAGCGCTAGGGTCCGCTCGTGACCGCTCCGCCGCTGTCGTCCCTGCCGAACCAGGTCAAGCAGGCACGCGACGCGCTGCTGACCCTGCTGCGCGACAACGACCCGAAGGCGGCGGCCTGGGTCGAGCAGGTGCGCCGCACCCGGCCGAAGAAGCCGCAGGTCGTGGTGGTCGGCGAGACCAACCGCGGGAAGAGTTCGCTGGTCAACGCCCTGCTCGCGACCCCGGGGCTGTCCCCGGTGGACGCCGACGTCGCCACAGCCGGCTACCTCGTCTTCGACCACGCCCCGGAGTGGGGCGCCCAGGCCTGCTACCCCGGTCAGCTCGCGCCGGTCGCGGTGCCGCTGCCCGAGCTGGTCCGCTGGGTCTCGGCCGCGCACGACCTGCCCGAGGGCCAGCTGCCGCCGCGCTACGTCGAGGTCACCGGCCCGGTCCCGCTGCTGGAACGGCTCTCGCTGGTCGACACCCCCGGGGTCGGGGGGCTCGACTCGATGCACGGCGAGCTGGCCGCCGAGGCGGCGGGCAACGCGACCGCGCTGCTGTTCGTCGTCGACGCCTCCGCCCCGTTCACCGCGGGTGAGCTGGAGTTCCTGCGCCGGGTCGGCGACCGCGTCGAGACCGTGGTGTTCGCCCTGTCCAAGACCGACGCCTTCCGCGGCTGGCGCGAAGTGCTGGAGGCCGACCGGCAACTGCTGGCCGAGCACGCGCCCCGGTTCGCCGACGCGGTGTTCCACCCGGTGTCGGCGCGCATGTTCGAGATGGCCGCGAAAGCGCCGAACGAGCAGGCCGCGGTGCTGCTGCGGGAGCGGTCCGGGGTGATCGAACTGCAGGCCGCGCTGCAGGAACTCGTGGTCGGCCGGTCGGCGATGCTCGGCGAGGCGAACACCCTGCGGGCCCTGTCCAGCGCGCTCGGCGAGGTGCACGCCGGGCTGCTCGCCGAGCAGCGCGCACTGTCCTCCGGTGAGGCCGAGGCCGAGCGGCTGCGCGAGCGGCGCGACGAGCTGGCGGCCGAGCGCAAGACGTCGACGCGCGGCTGGCAGCTCAAGCTGCGGGGAGAGATCCAGCGGGCCCGGGTCGACCTCGGGCACGAGACCAGCCGCCAGATCCGCGACGCCCAGTCCTACTTCCGCGCGCAGATCGACAACGCCAAGAAGGACCAGCTGGCCCAGCTGCCGCAGCAGGTGGACGCGGCGCTGCAGATGATCTCCCAGCGCGTCTCGGCGATCATGGCGCACCGGCTGAACCGGGTCACCGACATCGCGCTCGCCGACCTGTTCGCACCCGAGGAGCTGGACGTGATCCGCTCGCAGTTCCTGCGCGCGGGCGGCCCCCAGGTCGTGCTGCGGCCGCCGGACCGCAAACCGTCCACGCCCGAGGACAAACTGCTGATCTTCATGGGCATCTCCGGCGGGGTCGGCGCGGGCAAGATCGCCGCGCTGCCGCTGGCCGGGGTCGCCCTGCTCAACCCCGTGGTGCTGCCGGCGACCATCGTCGTGGGCCTGGGCGCGGGCTGGTGGATGGCCCGCACGCGGCGGCACGCGGCCGACAAGCAGCACCACAAGCAGTGGCTGGTCGAGTCGATCGCGGAGGCCCGGTCCATCCTCGACCAGCTGGTCGCCGAGCAGCTCATCGAGGCCGAGCAGCAGCTGTCGCTGGCGCTCGACGAGGCGCTGTCCCGCCGTATCGACGCGATCGAGACCGAGCTCAAACAGGTCGACAAATCGATCAAAATGGGTGCTCAGGAGCGTGCGAAGAACCTCGCCGCGGTGAACCGGCGGCTCAAGGAGGTCGGCGACGGCCGTGACCGGGCCGAGACCCTGCTCGGCCGCATTCGCACGCTGCGTGAGCAGGCGTGAGGGGTTCGGTTGTGCCGGGGAACCGAACCGGCCTAACGTGAGTCAAAGCTCGTGACTTCATCGGTGTGAGATTGGGGAGTTCGGCGTGTGGATCGATGAGACCGGCGGGGTAGAGCCCACCGACGCCACGACCTCCGACGGTGACCTGGAGATCACGGTCGAGGGGCAGACCTACACGGCTGACGAGAACATGGACCTCAACCACGACGGGGTCAACGAGACGGTCCGCCTCGACAACGCCGACGGCACGATCACGGCGTACGTCGACACCGACGACGACGGGCACGCCGACCAGTACGTGCACACCGACACCGAGGGCAACGTCGTCGAGATGGCCCGCTACGACGAGACCACCGGCGACTGGGTCGAGGACCACGACTCCGAGGCGGGTCAGCCCGGCAGCACCGAGACCGGCCGCGCCGGCGCCATCACCGTGGACTCCTCCGACGGCACCGTCGACGTCGGCCCGGCGACCGTGGACAGCGACAACGACGGCACCGCCGACAGCGCCGTGGTGACCGACGACGCGGGCAACACCCGCGTGTTCACCGACGTCGACGGCGACGGCCAGGCCGACGTGCAGACGATCATCACGCCCGAGGGCGAGACGCACACCTACCAGCACACCGGTCCGGGCGAGTGGACCGAGACGACCAGCGGGTTCACCGCCGAGGTGCCGCCGGACAGCGACCAGCTGTGGGGCGGCAGCAGCGGCCTGCAGACCGTGGAAGGGGTCGCGAAGATCGACTCCGGCACCGGGCAGTGGATCTCCCAGAACTGAACGGAATTCCGGGCGAAAGACAGGCCCCGGTCGTCCCGCGGACGACCGGGGCCTGTCGCCGTTTCCGGGCAAAACGTGCTCCCGCTGGTATCGGCAAGATCACGGGTCCGCCGGAGAACTTTCTCCGCTACGCCGGTTCAGCGATATCTGAATCGATTCCCTGATCGTTCTTGTGAGAGAACCGACAGGTCAGGCCTCGGTTACCTGCCGTCCATCCGGCTACTCTCAGGGAATCCCAGAATTTCCATGCACACCGGTAGGGCAGCCGGTGTGCGAAGCCATTCGGTCGCCGGCGACGGAGCGCTTCCCCGGATCGGGTTCCGGTGACGCGCTCCTGCCGTCGAAGTCAGGAGAAGGAATGACTGCAGTAGCCATCCCGGGACTGGACAAGGCGCCGACGTCGCACAGCGGTGTGCTTGCGTGGGTACGGGAGGTCGCCGAGCTGACCACCCCTGACCGAGTGGTGTGGTGCGACGGCTCCGACGAGGAGGCCGAGCGCATCAACAACGAGCTGGTCGAGGCCGGCACGTTCGTCCCGTTGAAGGCGAAGCCGAACTCCTTCTGGGCCGCCTCGGACCCGAGCGACGTCGCGCGCGTCGAGGAGCGGACCTTCATCTGCTCCGAGCGGGAAGAGGACGCCGGGCCGACCAACAACTGGATGCACCCGGACGAGATGAAGGCCACCATGACCGAGCTCTACCGGGGCTGCATGCGTGGTCGGACGATGTACGTCATCCCGTTCTGCATGGGCCCGCTCGGCGACGACAAGCCGAAGCTCGGCATCGAGGTCACCGACTTCGCCTACGTCGTGGCGTCGATGCGCGTGATGACCCGCATGGGCACCAAGGCGCTGGAGAAGTTCGTCACCGAAGACGGCACCGAGCGCGAGTTCGTGCCCGCCCTGCACTCGGTCGGCAAGCCGCTGGAGCCGGGCGAGAAGGACGTGCCGTGGCCGTGCAACGACACGAAGTACATCTCGCACTTCCCGGAGAGCCGGACGATCTGGAGCTACGGCTCGGGCTACGGCGGCAACTCGCTGCTGGGCAAGAAGTGCTACTCGCTGCGCATCGCCTCGGTGATGGCGCGCGACGAGGGCTGGCTCGCCGAGCACATGCTGATCCTCAAGCTGATCTCGCCGGAGAACAAGGCGTACTACGTCGCGGCCGCGTTCCCCAGCGCCTGCGGCAAGACCAACCTGGCGATGCTGCAGCCGACCATCCCGGGCTGGCGCGCCGAGACCATCGGTGACGACATCGCGTGGATGCGGTTCGGCGAGGACGGCCGCCTGTACGCGATCAACCCCGAGTTCGGCCTGTTCGGTGTCGCGCCGGGTACCGGTGTGAAGACCAACCCGGTCGCGATGAAGACCATCGAGCGGGGCAACACGGTGTTCACCAACGTCGCGCTGACCGACGACGGCGACGTGTGGTGGGAGGGCATGACCAAGGAGGCGCCCGCCCACCTGACCGACTGGAAGGGCCGCGACTGGACGCCGGAGTCCGACGAGCCCGCCGCGCACCCGAACTCGCGGTTCTGCACGCCGATCGCGCAGGTGCCGACCCTGGCGCCGGAGTGGGACGACCCGAAGGGTGTGCCGATCTCGGCGATCCTGTTCGGCGGCCGCCGCGCCACCACGGTCCCGCTGGTGACCGAGGCCCGCGACTGGCAGCACGGCGTGTTCATGGGCGCCACCATGTCGTCGGAGAAGACCGCGGCCGCGGCCGGCAAGGTCGGTGAGGTGCGCCGTGACCCGATGGCGATGCTGCCGTTCCTCGGCTACCACGCCGGTGCGTACTTCCAGCACTGGCTGGACACCGGCAAGAACGCCGACGCGGGCAAGCTGCCGAGGATCTACTACGTGAACTGGTTCCGCCGCGGCGACGACAAGCGGTTCCTGTGGCCGGGCTTCGGCGAGAACTCGCGCGTTCTCAAGTGGATCGTCGAGCGCCTCGAGGGCAAGGCCGGTGCCGTCGAGACCCCGGTCGGGCTCGTGCCGCGCGCCGAGGACCTCGACCTGGACGGCATCACCGAGCCGGTCGAGGACGTCCAGGAGTCGCTCGCGGTCAAGGCCGACGAGTGGCGCCAGGAGATCCCGCTGATCGAGGAGTGGTTCGCCAAGATCGGCGACCGCGTGCCCTCGAGCCTGCACGACGAGCTGGCGGCGCTCAAGCAGCGCCTGGGCTGAGTGCTCTGAGCGGAACGGCCACCCCGGGAGCCCGGGGTGGCCGTTCCGTCGTTTCCGGCCCTGGTGCCCGTGGATGCTGGGTTCGGCCTGAACCTGACCGAGCCCGGGGCACGGGCGGAGTTCGTGGCCCGCGAGGTCGCGATGGGGACGAGTACCGCGCCGGGCGGTTCGAGCTGGGCCTCGGCGCGGGGTACGTGGGCGCGGAGTCCGAGGCGGCGGGCCTTCCCCGGCACCGAGCCGACCAGCAGGGTCGGCAACCGGCCGATCTCCTCCGCTCCATCGAAGGCCCGAACCGCGGCAAGCCGCCAGGCGTCGGGCACCACGACCAGTTGCACCAGCAGCCACGTGCCGGTGCGGGAGCGGAGTTCCGGCGACTTCGCTCCGGTTTCCGGTTCGCAGCCCCTGGAAAACCTCAGCCGGCCGGGACGCCGGTGATCGCGTCCCTCAGTGCGTCCAGTGGCAGGCCCACCGCATCGGCCAGCGCCACCACCGTGAAGAACGCCGGCGTCGGGATGCGGCCGGTTTCGATCTTCCTCAGCGTTTCCACCGAGACACCCGCCTCCAGAGCCACCTCGGCCATGCTGCGGGAACCGCGCGCCGCGCGCAGTGCCGCACCGAGTCGCTCGCCGCGTTCGCGTTCGGCTTCCGTCAGCGGCACTCGCACCATGAGACCAGTCTATCCGTCCACATATCCCCAGGCTGTGGACAACTCTGTGCACAGGGTGGGGACTACCGGAAAAAGGGGCATGGAAACCGCCGGACCGGCAACTCTTCCGCTGTGTCGCACGTCTCACCTACAGCAGACCGAGAGGAGGTCGTCATGGTGCTGGCCGGCGGTCTGATGTTCGTGCTCACCCTCGTCTACCTGGTCCTGTGTACGTGCACGGGCCGGTTCCGCGAACTGAAGGAAGAACTGGAGGACCCCGCCGAGAACGAGCCCGGCGGGGTCCTCGAGAGGGAGAACTAGGCGGTCGGATCGGGCAGCGGCATACCAGGCAGCGTCTGGTCCTGCGGCACGACCCCGTCCACGAGGTAGTCCTCCACAACCTTGTCCACCGCCGCGTTGCCCCCGGCGTAGATCCCGTGGTCGCCCTCACCGCTCACGGTGATCATCCGCGAACCCCGGAACGCCTGGTGCGCACGCTCGGCGCCCTCGATCGGTGTCGCCGGGTCGTGCTCCGACTGGACCATCAGCACCGGCGGCACACCCCGTCCGTTCAGCACCGGCAGCGGCTCCGGGTGGTTGTTCCAGAAGATGCACGGCTGGATCAGCCAGCCCCACCCCAGCAGCGGGTACTTCGGCCCCAGTTCCGCCGACTGCCGCACCGCGGTGTTGCGGTTGCCCAACCACGGACCCTCGTTGCACGGGATCGTCCAGAAGCTCGCGTCGTAGGCGTCGTCGTAGTCGCTCGGCACCACCAGCGGCTGCGGCCCGACCGCGTCGGTCACCGCCTTCACCTGGTCCAGTACCGCCGTCTGCTGCTGGGCCGACGCGGTGCCCTGCGTCAGGTTCCGCACGTTCACCAGGTAGTCGGCCAGCTCCGGGAAGTACTTCTTGCCGTACAACTCCGACGCGATGTAGGAGTCCAGCGCGTTGGCCGACAGCTTGGCGCCGTCCACCTCGACCGGGTTCTGCGTCAGGGCGAACCGCACCTGCTCGTACGTCTGCCGCGCCATCTCGGCCGTCGTGCCGAAGTGGTAGCGACTGTCGTACCGCGCCATCCACGGCAGGAAGTCCTCGCGCCAGCGCCGCTCGAAGCCCATCGGCTGCCAGTCGAACGACTTCTGCCAGGTCGTGGTGAACTCGGTGTTCGAGTCCAGCACGAACTTGCCCGTGCGGTCGGGGAAGGCCTGCGCGTAGTGCGCGCCCATCCACGTGCCGGCCGAGTAGCCCACCCAGTTGATCTTCTGGCGGCCCAGCAGCACGCGCAGCAGGTCGAGGTCGTCGATCGTCTGCCGGGTGTTGATGAACGGCCCGAGATCACCGGACTTCACCTGGCACGAATCCGCCGCGTACTCGGTGGCGTCCAGGATCAGCTTCAGGTTCTCCCGGCTGCGGTCCCGCGGGTCGAGGTCGCTGCCGGTGCCGACCGCGCCACCGCACGTGATGTTCGTGCTCTTGCCGGTGCCGCGCGGGTCGAACCCGATGACGTCCTGGTGCTCGCGCACCCGGGTCTGGTTGCGCAGCCGCGACGGGAACGTCCGGCCCGGCGCACCCGGCCCGCCGGGGTTCACGAACGTGCTCTCCGTCGCCTCGCCGGTCGCCTTGAGGCGGCTGACCGCGATCGTCACGTCGATGTTCTGGTCCGGGTGGTCCCAGTCCCGCGGCGACAGGTACGTCGCGCACTCGATGCCTTCGGCGCCGGCCGGCGGGGTCTGCCCGGACAGCTCGTCGGTGGTGCAGGTGTGCCAGTTCAGCGTCTGGGAGGCGTAGCGGTCCGGGATGCCGGTCGAATTCAGCGCGGGTGCGGCCGCTGCCGCCTCCGCGGGTGTGCCCGCTGCCAGCAGGGTGCCGGCCAGTGCCGGGATCACCACCGCCAAGCGCGTCCGTTTCATGATCGCCCCTTCGTCACTCGCCGCAGCCGCGCGCGTACCCCGCGGCGGCCTATTCATATCGGCCGGGCCGACCACGGGCAACCTGCGGAAGTCGGGTGTCGGCGGCGATCAAATCGATACTCGGCTACCCGTGACGCGGGGGTGGCCAGGACTTAAGGTCAACGCGCGCTGTCTTTCGTCCAAGTGAGGTCACATGTCTGGTAAAGCCCCCGGAAAGGTCACCGGGCTCCAGATCAGCCCGTGGAACCTGGTCCTGCTGGTACCCCTGCTGATGCTCGTCACGCCGTGGTTCAACTTCGACAAACCGAGAGTGCTGGGCCTGCCGTTCTTCTACTGGTTCCAGTTCCTCTGGGTGGTCATCGGTGTGGTCTCCGTGGCCATCGTGTACGTGATGACCAAGGGCAAACCGGTCGTGAAGGGCAAGCCCGACCTGCTCGGCGACGAACTGGACGAGGGTGAGGTGCGATGAGGACTTCACTGGTATTGGCGCAGGCGCCGGGCAGTGGTCTGCAATGGACCGAGCTGAGCATCTTCGTGGTGCTCTTCCTGCTGGTCAGCGTGATGGGGTTCGTGGCGTCCCGGTGGCGCGCGGCGGCGTCGCTGGACCACCTCGACGAGTGGGGGCTGGGCGGCCGCAAGTTCGGCTCGTGGATCACCTGGTTCCTGGTCGGCGGTGACCTCTACACCGCCTACACGTTCGTGGCCGTGCCCGCGCTGGTGTTCGGCGCCGGCGCACTGGGCTTCTACGCCCTGCCCTACACGGTGATCCTGTACCCGATCGTCTTCCTGCCCGCGCTGCGGATGTGGTCGGTGTCCCGCTCGCGCGGCTACGTGACGCCCGCCGACTTCGTGCGCGGCCGCTACGGCTCGCCGACGCTGGCGCTGCTGATCGCGATCACCGGCATCGTCGCCACGATGCCCTACATCGCGCTGCAGCTGGTCGGCCTGGAGGCGGTGCTGCGGACGATGGGCCTCAACGGCGGTGGCATCGCCGGTCACCTGCCGCTGCTGATCGCGTTCCTGGTGCTGGCGCTCTACACCTACCAGTCGGGCCTGCGGGCGCCGGCGCTGATCGCGTTCGTCAAGGACGGCCTGATCTACATCGTCATCCTGGTCGCGGTGTTCTACCTGCCGGCCAAGCTGGGCGGCTGGTCGCACATCTTCGACGCGAGCGCCAAGGCGCTGGCGCAGCCGAGCCCGAACACCGGGAAGCCGAAGGGCTCGATCCTGCTGACGTCCAACAACCAGCTGCAGTACATCACCCTGGCGCTGGGTTCGGCGCTGGCGCTGTTCCTGTACCCGCACTCGCTCACCGGCGTGCTCGCCTCGCGCGGCCGCAACGTGATCAAGCGGAACATGATGGCGCTGCCCGCGTACTCGTTCCTGCTGGGCCTGCTCGCGCTGCTCGGGTACGTCGCGCTGACCGCGGGCGTCAAGCCGATCACCAACGCGGCCACGGGCAACGCCGACTCCAACACCGTGGTGCCGGTCCTGTTCGACACCCAGTTCCCGTCCTGGTTCGCGGGCATCGCGTTCGCCGCGATCGGGATCGGCGCACTGGTGCCCGCCGCGATCATGTCGATCGCCGCGGCGAACCTGTGGACCCGCAACATCTACAAGGAGTACTTCAAGCGCGACGCCACCCCGGCGCAGGAGGCCAAGCAGGCCAAGATCGCGTCGCTGGTCGTCAAGTTCGGCGCGGTCGCGTTCATCCTGTTCATCGACCCGCAGTTCTCGATCGACCTGCAGCTCATCGGTGGCGTGCTGATCCTGCAGACGCTGCCGTCGGTGGCGATCGCGCTGTACACGCGGTGGTTCCACCGGTGGGGCCTGATCGCGGGCTGGGTCGTGGGCATGGCGTGGGGCGTCGCGATGCTGTACGCGATCCCGAACCCGAACACCAAGCGCGCCCACTTCGGTGGTTCCGCGCTGCCGCTGACCGACCTGTCGATCTTCGGCTGGCACCCGTTCGCCGGCTCGGCGGTCCAGATCTACCCTGGGTTCGTGGCGCTGGTCGCGAACATCGTGGTGGCGGTGATCGTCACGGTGATCGCCCGGAGCCTGAAGGTCTTCAACGGCACCGACGACACCGAAGGCACGGACTACCACGCCGACGAGCACGACAAGGACCTGCGCCCCATCGGCGCGGCGCACCACTAGGAGGTAACCCGTGGACAGCCGGTTCGGTGTCACCGAGCTCGAAGACCTGCCCGAGGACCTGCGGGAACGCATCGGCGTGATCGCGGAGAAGTCGGGGTTCGTGCCGAACGTCTTCCGTGCTCTGGGACACCGGCCGGCTGAACTGCGGGCCTTCCTCGACTACCACGACGCCCTGATGGAACGCTCCGACGGCCTGAGCAAGGCCGAGCGGGAGCTGGTCGTGGTCGCCACGTCGGGGGCGAACCACTGCACGTACTGCGTGGTCGCCCACGGCGCGATCCTGCGGATCCGGGCGAAGGACCCGGAGCTGGCCGACCGGGTCGCGACGAACCCGTGGCAGGTCGAGCTGGACGAGCGGGGCCGGGCGATCGTCGACCTGGCGCTCGCGCTGTGCCGCGAACCGGAGCAGTTCGGCGAGGCCCACCTCGAGGCGGCGCGCAAGGCCGGGCTGACCGAGGACGAGATCTGGGACATCGGCTCGATCACCGCGTTGTTCGCGATGTCCAACCGGCTGGCGCACCTGACCGCGCTGCGGCCGAACCCGGAGTTCTACGGGATGGGCCGGTAGAGCCGGTCGTGCAGGTCGCGCTGCACCTCGTACTTGCGCAGCAGCCTGCCGAGCAGCCTTGCCCACCACTTCGCGGGGTGGCGGTAGGCGCGGACCCACAGTGACGGGACGCGGTCCGGGATGCGCGGGTCGGCCTTCGGGCGGAACCGGTCGCCGGTGAGGATCACGGTCGGGTGCCCGCGGGGGCAGGCCGTGGTCACCGAGATGACTCCGGGCGTCAGGTTGTGCACCCACTCGACCTCGTCGATGCCCATCAGGGTGCGGGTCTCGCAGGTTTCGCAGTAGACGACGAACATCGCTACAACTCCAGCCGCCACGTCTCGCCGACGAGGTCGTGACCGAAGCTGTGGTGGGGTGCCGAGTCGACGAGTTCGAACCCCGCCCGCCGGTAGATGTTCCGCGCGGCCGTCAGGACGCTGTTGGTCCACAGTTCCATCGCGGTGTAGCCGTGCGCCCGCGCGAAGGCGAGGCACTCGTCCACCAGGCGCGTGCCGACGCCGTGGCCGCGGGCGTGCGGTTCGACGAGCAGCAGGCGCAGTTTCGCGGTCGTGTCATCCGGGCCGCGCACGCAGAACACGCAGCCCACGCGTTCCCCGTCGAGCTCGGCGATCCAGGCGGCCTCGCGGGCCGGGTCCCGGTGGTCGAGGTAGTCGGCGACGATCCGGGCGACCAGGGCTTCGTAGGTGGCGTCCCAGCCGTACTCCTGGGCGTAGATCGCGCCGTTGCGCTGGACCACCCAGCCGAAGTCGCCGGGGCGCGGCGGGCGCAGCACGAGCGCGGGCTTGGTCCGGCGTTCGCCGACCAGACGGGTGATCGTGCGCATCGACGTGACCAGGCGGTGCTGGTCCTCGTCGGTGAGCCGGCCGAGGAGTTCACCGATCTGGGTGGTGGTGCGGTCCTCGAGGACCTGCTGTTCGGCGCGGCCGGTGTCGGTGAGGCGGACGAGCTGGCGACGGCCGTCGGTCTCGTGCCGTTCGCGGACGAGGAGACCGCGCGCCTCGAGGCGGCCGAGCAGCCGGCTGGCGTACCCGGCGTCCATGTCGAGGCGGCGGCGCAGTTCGGTGACCTCGGTGACGCCCTCCTGGGCGAGCTCGTAGAGGACGCGGGCCTCGCTGAGGGAGTAGTCGCTGCCGACCAGTCCTTCGTCGAGGACCCCGATCAGGCCGGTGTAGAGCCGGTTGAAGGCGCGGACCTGGGTGACGCGTTCGAGCAGGGCACGGTCGTTCATTGACCACCTCAGCAAACTCGTTGACTGAGTCAAAGACTACTCGCGCAGACCGCGGGCGCAACGGGTTTTCGAGGGGTTCGTCCGAGGTGGGGACCCGGGAAATTGGAAACCCCGTGATGCTGCCAGGTCGGGGGTCCGCCAGCATCACGGGGTCATCTGGGGTATCGCCACTTCCCCTGGTGGCGTTACAACCTGATCTATTTGTGGCCTAGGTCACGCTTCAGCGCAAGTTGGACTGACGCGCCTGGGCGATGGCGATCAGTTCCTGGCGGACCGTGGCGGAACCGGCGGTGTCGATCGCGCGGCTCAGCGCCCGGCGGTTGCGCGCCTCGACGCGGCGGGCTCGGAGCTTGGCGGCGATGTTGCTCATCGGTGTTCGCATCCCTCATGCATCTCGACTGGCCGTGCTTCCAGTATGCGCCTTTTTTCACAAAGTCGCCAACGATTGTCCGGTGACGTGGCGCACTTGCCTACGAATCATCGGCTCGTGCCCGATCTTGCGGAAGATCAACCTTTCTAGCTCAATAGTTAGACAAGGCTAGAAAGCGATATCCGCGGCCGCCCGGGACACGTCCACCAGCAGTGCCCGGATGCCGTGCGGCCCTTCGGCGACGCACCGAGGAGCACCAGCGGGAGATCGCCGGGGAGTTCGAGCTCAGTCGGCCGCGCGGCTGAGCAGGTAGTGCCCGAAGTGCGGCACCGTGAACGCGATGTGCCCGCGCTCGGCGGAGTACACCAGCCCCTTCTTCATCAGCGAGTCCCGCGCCGGCGAGAGTGACGAGGGCTTGCGGCCCAGGTAGACGGCGACGTCGGAGGTGCCCGCGCTCTCGTCGCGGCCCTGGGTCAGCTCCGCCATCGCCCGCAGGTACTCGCGTTCGGCGGGGGTGGCGCGTTCGTAGCGCGAGCCGAAGAAGCCGACGGCCAGTTCCTGCTCGGCCTCGGGGGCTGCGACCTGCACGTCCTGGACCGTGATCGGGTCGTCGGGTGCGGCGTCCCAGGCGGCCTTCGCGTAGGCCTGGATGAAGTACGGGTAGCCGCCGGAGGCGTCGAACAACGCGTCCAGCGCCTCGGGCTCGATGCCGGCGTCCTCGCGCTCGATCGGCGCCAGCACCGCCCGGTCGGCGTCCTCGCGGCTGAGCCGGTCGATCCGCACGTAGCGGAACAGCCGCTCCGAGTACGACTTCGACGCCGACAACACCGCCGGCACGTGCGGCAGGCCCGCCCCGACCACCACCAGCGGCGCCCCGGACTGCGACAGCTCGTGGCACGCCGCGCACAGCGCCGACACGTCGACCGGCTGCAGGTCCTGGATCTCGTCGATCAGCAGCGCCACGCCCGTCCCGACGTCCGCGGCCAGCTCCGCCACGTCGGTGAACAGCTCGACGAGGTCGATCTCGATGTCCCCCGAATCGGCGCGGCCCTGCGCGGCCGGCACGTCGATCCCGGGCTGCCAGCGGTCGCGCAGCTTCGCGTCCGCCTTGTTCGACCGCAGCGCAAACGCTTTCAGCACGCCGAGGACCTCTTCGACCCGGTCCGGCGCCCGGTGCCGCACGGCCAGGTCGCGGATCGCGCGGTGCAGGGCCGCCGACAGCGGTCGTCGCAGTTCCGCGTCCGGCCGCGCCTCGATCTTGCCGGCGCCCCACCGGTGCTTGACCGCCATCGACCGCAGCTCGCCGAGCAGCACGGTCTTGCCCACGCCGCGCAAGCCGGTGAGCACCATGCTGCGTTCCGGACGGCCGCGAGCGACCCGTTGCAACACCACTTCGAACGCGGTCAGCTCGCGTTCGCGGCCCGCCAGCTCCGGCGGCCGCTGCCCGGCGCCCGGCGCGAACGGGTTGCGGATCGGGTCCACCATGTCAACGTATCGGCGTATCTAGCGCGACCCCGATATTTGCGCAGAAACCCGTATCGGCGTGTCGCTACTCCTCTCTAACTCTCTCTAGAATCAGGACTATAGAGAGGTAGAGGCCGTTAGGGACCGTCAGAAACGGGTAGGCCTGGGCCAGTGACATGTCGCAACCGAGGAAGGCGAGGACCGTGATCTTGCGTCGACTGGCCCGGCCCATGCTGGCCGGCATCTTCATCTACGGCGGCATCAACGCGCTCCGCCAGGCCGAAGGGCACGCCGAGGCGGCCAAACCCGTCCTCGACAAGGTCGGCGAGCAGAGCGACAAGCTCCCGGACGCCATCCCGACCGACCCGGTGAGCCTGGTCAAGATCGACGCGGGGGTGAAGATCGCGGCCGGTACGCTGCTCGCCCTGAACAAGTTCCCCCGTCTGTCTTCGCTCGCGCTGATCGGCAGTCTCGTGCCGACCACGGTCGCCGGCCACCCGTTCTGGGAGGCCAAGGACCCGCAGGAGAAGCAGCAGCAGCTGATCCACCTGCTCAAGAACGCCGGCCTCGCGGGTGGCCTGCTGATCGCCGCCGCCGACACCGAGGGCAAACCGTCGCTGGGCTGGCGCGCCCGCCGCGCCGCCGACAAGGCGAGCAAGCAGGCCCAGAAGGCGACCGAGAAGGCGAGCAAGCAGGCGCACAAGGCGTCCAAGCAGATCCAGTCCACGGCCTCGTCGGCGCGTGACGCTCTGCCGGTCTGACCGAGCAGGCGGGCCATCAGGTCGCGGCGACTGCGCACGCCGACCTCGTCGAACACCGACCGCCTGTGCACGGACAGCAGGAGCGGCGGCCGGCGTCGATCAGCTCGGCCTCACCTCTCCAGGATCGCCGTGACGCCCTGTCCGCCCGCCGCGCAGATCGAGATCAGGCCACGCCCGGAGCCCTTCTCGTGCAGCAGCTTCGCCAGCGTGGCCACGATCCGGCCGCCGGTCGCCGCGAACGGGTGCCCGGCGGCCAGCGACGAGCCGTTGACGTTCAGCTTCGAGCGGTCGATCGCGCCGAGCGGCTGGTCGAGCCCCAGCTTCTCCTTGGCGAAGGCCGGGCTCTCCCACGCCTTCAACGTCGCGAGCACCTGGGAGGCGAACGCCTCGTGGATCTCGTAGAAGTCGAAGTCCTGCAGCGTCAGGCCCGCCTTGGCGAGCATCCGCGGCACCGCGTAGGCGGGGGCCATCAGCAGGCCCTCGCCGCCGTGCACGTAGTCCACGGCGGCGGTCTGGGAGAACGTCAGGTACGCCAGCACCGGCAGGTTGCGCTCGGCCGCCCACTCCTCGGTCGCCAGCAGGACCGTCGACGCGCCGTCGGTGAGCGGCGTCGAGTTGCCCGCGGTCATGGTGCCGTCGCGACCGCCGAACACCGGCTTGAGCTTGGCGAGCTTCTCCGCCGTCGAGTCCGGGCGCAGGTTCTGATCGCGGGACAGGCCGAGGAACGGCGTCACCAGGTCGTCGAAGAACCCGCGCTCGTAGGCCGCGGCGAGGCGCTGGTGGCTGGTCGCGGCCAGGACGTCCTGGTCCTCCCGCGAGATCTCCCACTCCTTCGCGGTCAGCGCCGCGTGCTCGCCCATCGACAGGCCCGTGCGCGGCTCGGCGTTGCGCGGGATCTCCGGCACGATCTGGCCGGGGCGGATCTTGGCCAGCAGCTTGAGCCGCTGCCCCACCGTCTTGGCGGCGTTGACGCGCACCAGGATGCGGCGCAGGTCGTCGTTCACCGCGAGCGGGGCGTCGGAGGTGGTGTCCACGCCGCCGGCGATCGCGGAGTCGATCTGGCCGAGCGCGATCTTGTTGGCCACGTTGATGATCGCCTGCAGCCCGGTGCCGCACGCCATCTGCACGTCCGAGGCCGGCGTCTCCGGCGAGAGCTTGCTGCCCAGGACGCTTTCGCGGGCCAGGTTGAAGTCGCGGGCGTGCTTGAGCACGGCACCGGCCGCCACCTCACCGATGCGTTCACCCTGCAGCGCGAACCGGCTCACCAGGCCGTCCAGTGCGGCGGTGAGCATGTCCTGGTTGGACGCGCTGGCGTAGCGGCCGTTCGACCGCGCGAACGGGATGCGGTTGCCGCCGACGATGGCGACGCGACGGACGTCCATGAACTTTCCTCCCACTGCGGTGGTGAGCCTCGGATGACAGTGTAACCTACTCGTGAGTAGGTAAGCTCGGTAAGGAGGCACGTGATGGCCGACCGGTATCAGCAGTTCACCAAGACGCCGATCGGGAAGTTCCTGGTGCCCAAGCTCGGGCTGCCCAACCCGCCGGTCCTGCGCCGGTACCGGCCCGGCCAGGCCCCTCTCGATGGTCCCGCACTTTTCGGCGGCGCGCCCGGTGGACGGCTCGAGAAGACGGTGAAGACGCAGCTCGCGGGCGCCGGCATCACCGTGCTGGGCGAGCCGGCGGGCGGCGACCAGCGCTACGGCGCGCTCGTGTTCGACGCCACCGGCATCACCGACCCGGCCCAGCTGCGCGAGATGTACCTGTTCTTCCACCCGGTGATCCGCAAGGTCGGGTACTGCGGACGGGTGGTCGTGCTCGGCACCCCGCCCGAGCTCGCCGACGGCCGGGAGCGGATCGCCCAGCGCGCGCTCGAAGGGTTCACCCGTTCGGTCGGCAAGGAGCTCAAGCGCGGCGCGACCGCCCAGCTCGTCTACGTCGCCGCCGGGGCCGAGGAGGCCGCCGAATCGACGCTGCGGTTCCTGCTGTCCGCCAAGTCGGCGTTCGTGGACGGCCAGGTGATCCGCGTCGGTACCACCGGCACGCCCGCGGTGCCCGCGATCGAGAACTGGGAGAAGCCGCTGGACGGCAGGGTCGCCCTGGTCACCGGCGCCTCCCGCGGCATCGGCGCGGCGATCGCCGGGGTGCTGGCCCGCGACGGCGCGCACGTGGTCGGCCTGGACATCCCGGCACAGGGCGGCGACCTGTCCGAGGTCGCCAACGAGATCGGCGGCTCGGCGCTGCAGCTCGACATCACCGCCGCGGACGCGCCGGACAAGCTCGCGACCTACCTGAAGGAGCGGCACGGCGGCGTCGACGTCGTGGTCCACAACGCCGGCATCACCCGCGACAAGACGCTCGGCAACCTGACCGAGGCCGCGTGGGACGCGGTGATCACGGTCAACCTGGCCGCGCAGCTCGCCGTGAACGACAAGCTGCTGGCCGAGAAGGTGCTCAAGCCCAACGGCCGGATCATCGGCGTCTCGTCGATCGCCGGGATCGCGGGCAACGTGGGCCAGACCAACTACGGCACCAGCAAGGCGGGCGTGATCGGCATGGTGGCCGACGGCGCGCCGAAGCTCGCCGAGTACGGCGCCACGATCAACGCCGTCGCGCCCGGGTTCATCGAGACGCAGATGACCGCGGCGGTGCCGCTGTTCATCCGCGAGGCCGGACGGCGGCTGTCCAGCCTCGGCCAGGGCGGTCTGCCGGTCGACGTCGCCGAGACGATCGCCTGGTACGCCAACCCGGCTTCGGCCGCGGTGAACGGCAACGTGGTCCGCGTGTGCGGCCAGGCTCTGCTGGGGGCGTGATGACGGTCAAGGAGATCCGCGAGGCGCCGAAACTGGCGCCCCTGTACGCCAAGGCGTTGCTGCCGCACAGCGGTGGCGGCGGGCTGCCGGACACCGAGTACGTGCGCGCGGGCATCGAGTTCGACCCCGCGCACGTCGCCGCGTACAACCAGGTCTGCGGCTTCCGGCTGGGCGACGAGCTGCCGGTGACCTACCCGCACATGCTCGCGTTCCCGTTGCAGATGGCGCTGATGACGCAGCCGGACTTCCCGTTCCCGTTGCTGGGCATGGTGCACGTGGCCAACCGGATCACGCGGCGGCGTCCGGTGCGGCTGACCGACACCGGCACGATGCGGGTGCGCGCGGAGAACCTGCGGCCGCACGAAAAGGGCCGCCAGTTCGACGTGATCAGCGAGTACACCACCGCCGACGGTCCGATTTGGACAGAGGTGAGCACGTACCTGCGGCGCGGTGGCGGCGAGGGCGGCGGCAAGCGCGAGCAGCTCGCGGCGCCCGCGCCCAAGGCGATCTGGCGGGTGCCCGGCGACATCGGGCGCCGCTACGCCGAGGTGTCCGGCGACCGCAACCCGATCCACCTGCACCCGTTGACCGCGAAGCTCTTCGGGTTCCCGTCGGCGATCGCGCACGGCATGTGGACCAAGGCGCGCGTGCTGGCCGCGTTCGAGGGCAGGCTGCCGGACGCCTACACGGTCGACGTGAAGTTCAAGCTGCCCGTGCTGCTGCCGGCGAAGGTCGCCTTCACGTCGTGGCAGACGGGCGACGGGTGGGCGTTCGAACTGTGGGCGGCGCAGAAACCGAAGCCGCACCTGGAGGGGACGATCACTCCTCCGGATGCCACACCGAACCCTCGATGAGGTCGTTGAACCCCAGCCACACGAGGTTCATCAGCCACGACGCGAGCACTCCGTCGGACACCTCGGAGTGATCGAGCCACCAGTCGGCCAGCGACTCGGCGGCGCCCACGAGAGCCACGGCGAGGGCCGGGCCGGAGAACTCGGCCCGGCCCCCCAGGCCCTTCTTCATGCCCGCGGTGACCACCAGTGCCGTGACCACCTCGATGGCGCGCGAGCGCAGCACGGTGATCTCGTCGGCGAACTGGCCGCCCACCGTCAGTGCCTGGCGGTGCAGCACCGTCCAGGAGTCCCGGTACTCGGCGACGAAGCGGTAGAACGAGCGCAACCCGTGCCACAGCTGCATGTCCGGTGGCAGTTCCGAGCGGATGCCGTCGCGCACCGCCTCCAGCAGCCGGCCCGCCTCGCGGCGGATGCACTTGGCGAACAGGTCCTCCTTGGCGCCCAGGTAGGAGTAGATCATCGGCTTGGACACGCCGGCGACGTCGGAGATCTCGTCCATGGACGCGGAGTGGTAGCCGTGCCGCGAGAACACCTCGACGGCGGCGTCCAGGATCTGCCGCTCGCGCACGGCTCTGGGCAACCGCCGCGACCGCGGGGCCTTCACTTCCTCCGTCACGCCGACCTCCTTCACGCCCGAAACGCTACCTCCTGGCCCGTTCGCCGGTAGAATCTCCGCCTGTGTCCGGCACCGTGGTCGACGCGTTCGCCCGCCAGATCGATCTGAGCAGGCTGTCCGCGGAGCAGTTCATCCAGTTGCTCGAAACGCTGCACATGCTCGGATCGGCCGGATCGGGCGTGCACCTGAGCAGCCTGTCCACCGAAACGCTCGCCGACGTCGTGCGCCGCGCGTCGAAGGAGCAGCTGCGGGCGATCAGCGAGCACCCCGAGCTGCGGATGGTGTTCCTGGAGGAGATCTTCCGCCGCATGTCGGACCACTTCCTGGCCGAGAAGGCGCGGTACTCGAGTGTCGTGGTGTGCTGGCGGTTCCCCGGTGGGTCGGGGATCGGCGGCTACGACCGGTTCCAGACGGTCATCGAGGACGGCCGGTGCTTCTCGGGGCAGGACCTGGGGCGGGAGCCGGACACGACGATCACCATCGCGCCGGACGACTTCTTCCGCGTCGCGACGGGCAACGCCGCGGTGGCGGCGATGTTCGTGACCGGGAAGGTCAAGGTGAAGGGCGAGTACGCGCCCGCGGTACGGCTGTCGGGCTACTTCGACATCCCCAAGCCCGCTTGATCACCCCTCGATGATCGGGCGGTGCGGGGTGTCCTTGTCGACGACCTCGCTGTCGACCACGATGAGCCGGTTCGGCATGCGGCGTTCGGCCCGCTTGAGCCACCCCCGGCGGACGATGCCGCGGGTGGGCGGCAGCAGCAGCGCGAGCCCGGCCAGGTCGGACAGGAAACCCGGGATCATGATGAGCAGCCCGCCGAACGCGACGAGCATGCCATCGGTGATCTCGGCGTGCGGCGAGCGTCCCGAGCGCGCGGTGGCCAGGAACGCCTGCGCGGCGCGGGCCCCTTCGCGACGGGCCAGCCAGGAGCCGAGGAACGCGCCGACGACCAGCAACCCGAGCGTGCCCAGGAAGCCGATCAGCGAACTGACCGCCCACACGGCCGCCACCTCGGCGACGATGTACAGCAACAACACGACAGCCATACCCGGTTCAACGCGCCGGCCCGCCCGATTTCTCCCGCGGGGTTCCCCGGATCACCTCGGCCGCGTCCGTTCAGGGCTTGCGGGCCACGCCCCCGATGACCCGCGACTCCGACGGCACCTTCTTGAACAGCGTCGCCCGGTCCGGGTGCCACGCCGGCGCGTACACCAGCCCCGGCGCGAGCAGCTCCCAGTCGCCGAAGAAGCGCGCGAACTCGGCCGTCGTGCGCAGCTGACCGGGGTTGGTCGTGCTCTCGTAGTAGTCGACGAGGTCGGCCAGCGCCTGCCGCTCCTCGTCGCTGCGCGGGTTCTCGTTCGTCATCTGCGACAGCACCAGCAGCGAACCGGGCGCGACCCGGCTGCGGAAGTAGCCGATCCGGCTGTCCGGGTCGTCGGCGTCCTTGATGAAGTGCAGCACCGCGTTGATCACCAGCGCCACCGGCTGCCGGACGTCGATCATGCCGGTGTCGAGCACGCGTTCCCACAGGTCCTCGGGCTGCATGAAGTCCGCGGCGATCGCGACGTGCCGCGCCGGGTCGGCGGTGCCGGCCAGCAGCAGCCGCGAGTGCGCGAGCGCGACCGGCTCGTTGTCGACGTACACGACCCGCGTGTCCTTCTGCGGGCGCGTCGCGTCGGCGACGTCGTGCACGTTGCCGACCGTCGGCAGGCCCGACCCGATGTCGACGTACTGCGTGACTCCCAGCCGGGCGCACTCCCGCACCGCGCGGCCCAGGAACTGCCTGCTCGTCTTCATGTACTCGCCGATCATCGGCAGCCTGCGCCGGATCTTCTGGGCGAACTCCCGGTCGATGGCGTAGTTGGTGGTGCCGCCGAGGAAGTAGTCGTAGACGCGCGCGGCGGACGGCCGGTCCAGGCTGTTCTCCACGGCACGCAGTGCCTCGTCCATGCGACTCCCTTCCGCCCCGCTCGCCGCCATGGTAGTGATCAACGGGCAGGTGAGGTGTGATGACCGAGTTCGTCCTCGTGCACAGCCCGCTCGTCGGCCCGGCCACCTGGCAGGGGGTCGCGGCCGAGCTGCGAGCGCGCGGTCATCGCGTTGCGACCCCCTCTCTGCTCGGCGCGTTCGACGGCGACGGGCCGTACTACCCGAAGCTCGCCGGTGCCGTGCGCGAGCCGGGTGTCCTCGTCGTCCACAGCGGTGCCGGCGCCCTGGTGCCCGGCATCGCCGCCCGCACCGGCGCGCCGCGGGCCGTCTTCGTCGACGCCCTCCTGCCGCGCCCGGGGCGCAGCTGGTTCGACACCGCCCCGCCCGAGCTGGGCGACCGGCTGCGCGAGCTCGCGACGGGCGGCCGCCTGCCGCCGTGGCACGAGTGGTTCCCGCCCGGCACGATCGACGAACTGCTCCCCGGCCGGCGGATCCGCGACGCGTTCGTGGCCGAGCTGCCGCGCGTCCCGCTCGCCTACTTCACCGAACCCGTGCCGGACGCGCCGGTCCCGCCGGGCGCCTACCTCCAGCTCAGCGACGCCTACGACGGCGAGGCCCGCGAGGCCGCCGAGCGCGGCTGGCCGGTCGAGCGGATCGGCGGCCACCACCTCGCCCCGCTCACCGACCCGGCCGTCGTCGCCGCCGCGCTCGCGCGGTTGTGACATTCCACATCGTGAACCCGGGGAACAACGCGATCTTCGCAGGTGGTTGAACTGTTCCGTGGCACCAGAGCAACGCCAGGCGCGCGTGCGCGCGCCCGAACTCGCCGGGGACGTGTGGCTGAACACCGGGGGTGAGCAGGTCACGCTGGCCCAGCTGCGCGGCAAGATCGTGCTGCTGGACTTCTGGACGTCGGGTTGCATCAACTGCCTGCACGTCCTCGACGAGCTGCGCCCGCTGGAGGAGGAGTTCGCCGACGTGCTGGTCACGATCGGCGTGCACTCGCCGAAGTTCCTGCACGAGGGCGAGGCCGCGGCCATCGAGGCGGCCGTGCGCCGCTACGAGGTGCACCACCCGGTGCTCAACGACCCGGAGATGACCACCTGGTCGCAGTACGCGGTGAAGGCCTGGCCGACGCTGGTGGTCGTCGACCCGCAGGGCTACGTCGTGCACACCGCCGCCGGCGAGGGGCACGCCGAGGCGCTGCGCCGTGTCATCGCCGGGCTGGTCGAGACCCACGACGCGAAGGGCACGCTGCGCCGCGGCGGGAACCCGTACGTGCCGGTGGAGGACCAGCCCGCCGATCTGCGCTTCCCCAGCAAGGCCGTGGTCACCGCGGAGGGGCGCATCCTGGTCGCCGACACCGGGAACCACTCGATCGCCGAGTTCGCCTCCGACGGCGAGACCCTGATCCGCCGGTTCGGCAGAGGCACGCGCGGCCGTGCCGACGGCGCCTTCGACGTGGCGAGCTTCGCCGAGCCCTCGGGCCTGGCCCTGCTGCCCGCCGACGTCGCCGAACAGGCCGGCTACCACCTGCTCGTCGCCGACACGGCCAACCACCTGCTGCGCGGCGTGGACCTGGTCACCGGCGAGGTCACCACCGTCGCCGGCACCGGGAACCAGTGGCGCGACGGCGAGACCGACGGCGACGCGCTGTCGATCGACCTGACGAGCCCGTGGGACGTCGTCTGGTGGGAGGCGGCCGGCGGGGCGGTCGTCGCGATGGCCGGCAACCACACGCTCGGCCTGTTCGACCCGCGGACCGGCCGGATCTCCCGCTTCGCCGGGACGACCGTCGAGGGCCTGCGCGACGGCGCGGCCGCCGAGGCCTTCTTCGCGCAGACCTCCGGGCTCGCCGTCCAGGGTGGCCGGCTGTGGCTCGCCGACGCCGAGACCTCCGCGCTGCGCTACCTGGAGAACGGCACCGTGCACACCGCGATCGGGACCGACCTGTTCTCGTTCGGGCACCGCGACGGCGACGCCGCCGACGCGCTGCTGCAGCACCCACTCGGCGTCGCGGTCCTGGCCGACGGCACGATCGCGATCGCCGACACCTACAACGGCGCGATCCGCCACTACGACCCGTCGACCGGCGAGGTCGCCACGCTCGCCGCCGGCCTCGCCGAGCCCTCCGGGCTGCTGGTCACCGACGAGGCGCTGCTGGTCGTCGAGTCGGCCGCGCACCGCCTCACCCCACTGCCGTCGACCGCGGACGGGCAGCAGGTGGCCGGTGACGCGCACGCCGTGCGGCGCCCGCCGACCGAGCTGGCCGCGGGCGTGGTCGAGTTCTCCGTGGTGTTCACGCCGCCGCCGGGTGAGAAGCTCGACGACCGGTTCGGCCCGTCCACCCGGCTGCAGGTGACGGCCGCGCCGCCGGAGCTGCTCGCCGAGGGCGAGGGCACCGGCACGGACCTCACCCGGACCCTCCGGATCGCGGAGGGCCACACCGAAGGCGTGCTGCAGGTGGTCGCGCAGGCCGCCAGCTGCGACGCCGGCGCCGAGCACCCGGTCTGCCGGGTCACGCGGCAGGACTGGGGTGTGCCGATCCGGATCACGCCGGACGGCCCGGACCGCCTCCAGCTGATCCTCGCGGGGGCGTGAAGGCGCTCTCCAGCACGTCCATGGCCCGGTGGAACAACGTCACCAGGTCCGGCGGCGAACCGGGCTGCCAGCAGCCGATCGCGGACCGGTTCGCGCCGATCGCGGCCGCGGCCGTGGTGCGCACGTAGAGGTCGTCCCCGGGCAGCCCGGTGCGCGTGGCGAGGGCCTGGGCCACCGCCTCCTCCAGCGCGCGGTTGGCCTGCGCGACGCGCGGCACCAGCTCCGGGTGCTCGCGCAGCAGCAGCGTCCGCTCGCTCCACACCTCGGTGGCCGCCAGTTCGGCGAACCGCCCGGCGAACACCTCGCGCAGGGCGGTCAGCGGCGCCTCGCCCGCGGGCCGGTCGAGGATGCGCTGCCCGAGCGTCGCGGCCGCGATGTCGAGGGAGAGCGCGGCCTCGTCCTTCGTCGTGAAGTAGTTGAAGAACGTCCGCGCCGACACCCCCACGGCCGCGCAGATGTCCTCGACCGTCACCCCGTCCGGCCCGTGCCGGCGGTACAGCGTGATGGCCGCGTGCCGCAGTGCTTCGCGGGTGGCTTCCTTCTTGCGCTCACGCAGGCCGGTGGGCTGGCTCACGATTTTTACACTACTGCATTTTTGCAGTCCGTGCAAAAAGTGATACCCTGACCACATGGCGGAGCACGTGGAAACCGATACACCGGACGAACCGAGCAAGATCTGCACCCTCGCCGAGAGCCTGTGGTTCCCCCTCTTCTTCACCTTCGGGTTCTTGTTGTGCTACCTGCTGGCGTTCCACTCGCCGACCCCGCACCACATCAAGGTCGCGGTGGCCGACCCGGCCGCCGCCACGCGGATCGAGTCGGCACTGGGCAAGGCGAGCCCGGGCGCGTTCGACATCCAGGCCGTCGCCACCGCCGACGACGCCCGCCAGGCGGTGCTCGACCGCGACGCCACCGCCGCCTACTCGGCCGACCCCCGGCACCCGGCCCTGTTCGTCGCCAAGGCCGACGGGTACATGCTCGAATCGGTCCTCAACCAGGCCTTCGCGCCGATCGCGGCCCAGACCGGCCACGCGTTGACGGTCACCGACCTGGCGCCCACGGAAGCCGGCGACACGATGGGCACCGGGATGTTCTACCTGGTGCTGATCTGGAACATCCCCAGCTACATCGTCGTCATGATGCTGCTGCGCGCGGTCACGCTGAGCCGCCGGGCGAAGGTCGCGACGCTGGTCGGGTTCGGTGCCCTGCTCAGCCTCATCGGCTACGCCGGCGGCGTCCTGATGGACGTCATCCCCAACGACCCGCGGGCGATCGGAGTGGCGTTCCTGCTCACGCAGGCCGTCTCGCTCACCTCGTTCGGCCTGGTCCCGCTGGCCAAGCAGTGGTTCCCGGGCGTCGCGATGGGCCTGTTCGTGCTGCTGTCGATGCCCTCCAGCGGCGGGGCGATCCCGATCCAGATGGTCCCCGGGTTCTTCCGGGCGCTGCACCCGGTGTTCCCGATGGGCAACCTCATCGAGGCGCTGCGCGGCCTCTTCTACTTCCACGGCGTCGGCATGCTGCGGCCGATCCTCGTGCTGTGTGCGTGGATCCTCCTCGGTGTCACGCTCATCGCCGGGTACAGCCTGGTGTTGCGCCGCCGGGCCCGTGCGGTCGAGGAACCGCCGGTCGAGGACCCGTCGATCGAGATGCCGAGGCCCACCGCGGTCCCTGCGCACGGGCGGCACTTCGGGGAGCTGGTGCCCGCGCTGTCCGGGGTGGTCCGCACCGGTGACGGTGCGCCGGTGCCGGGCGCCGCCGTGACCGTGATGGACGGCCGGGGCCAGCAACTGGTCCGCACGACGGCCGACGACGCGGGCGAATACGCGGTCGCCGGACTTCCGGAGCAGTTCGCCGACCTGGTCGTGTCCGCGCCCGGGTTCGAGGCCGCGGCGAGCCGGGTTCTCCTGCGGGAGGGCCGCACCGCCCACCGCGACTTCACGCTGCGCGCACGGCGGCCGCTGGTCTCCGCGGCACGATGAGGGCACGTAGCATTACCGGCGTGTCGGAAGTCGAGAAACTGCCGGACGACGCGGCGAAGCTGGAAATCCAGATGTTGCACGACCGCGTCCTGGTCCGGGTCTCCGCGGAGGAGGGTGAGCGCCGCAGCAGTGGCGGCATCGTGATCCCGGCGACGGCCCAGGTGGCGCGCCGTCTCGCGTGGGGACACGTACTGGGGGTAGGCAGTAATGTGCGCAACGTGAAGGTCGGCGACCGCGTGCTCTTCAACCCCGAGGAGCAGTTCGAGGTCGAGATCCAGGGCGAGGCCTACCTGGTGATGCGGGAGCGCGACATCCACGCCGTGGCCACCGAGCGCACGGAGCACGGGACGGGCCTGTACTTGTAACGCGTCCGGGAGGAATCGCGGTGCGGGAGGACCAGCACTGGCCGGAACGGGACGTCGATCTGCCCTCCGACCCCGAGACCACCGCGGTCGGGCCCCCGCCGCCGGCCGAGTTCCTGCTGGACGAACCGCTCGACGCGACCGAGGACGCCCTGGTCGGCGAGCTCCTGGAAGCCGGTGAAGGCCCGGTCGCGCCCCCGTCACCGGGCAAGCGCCTCCTCGCTCGCGCGTTCATGATCGCCGGCTGCGTCCTGGGGGTCGGCGTGCTGCTGTACGGCGTGGACCTGATCATCAGCGCCGGGGACGTGCCGCGGGGCGTCACCGTCGCCGGGGTCGAGGTCGGCGGCCTGAGCCGCGACGAGGCCGAGGCCAAGCTGCGCCGCGAACTCGAGCCCCGGCTGACCCAGCCGGTCCCCATCGAGGCCGGTGACGTGCGCACCGTGCTCGACCCCGCGCAGTCCGGGCTCGGCCTCGACTGGCCGTCGACCATCGCGCAGGCCGGGCGCCAGCCGCTCGACCCGGTCGAGCGGGTCCGGTCGTTCTTCCGCACGCGGGAGGTCGGCGTGGTCACCGTGACCGACCCGGACGAGCTGCACCGGTCGATCGCGCGCCTGGCCGACACCCGGATCAACCACCCGCCGACCGAGGGCAGCATCGGGTTCGTCACCGTGCCCGGCGGCGACGGCGCGGTGAACCCGTACCCGATCGAGCCGCGCGACGGCCAGACCCTCGTCGACGTCAAGGGCGCGGGCGACATCCTGCGCGCGACCTGGCTGGACAAGAGCGGGGTGCGGCTGCCGGTCGCGCTCACGCCGGTCAAGGTCACCTCGGCGGGCGTGCACTCGGCGCTCGACCGGCTGGTCGCGCCGGCGGTCGCCAAACCGGTCACGCTGCACGGCGACGGCGCCGACGCGGTGCTGAAGCCGTCCGCGATCGCGGCGGCGCTGAAGTTCAGCCCCGCCGACGGCGGGGCGCTCAAGGTCGAGGCGGACCCGGCGAAGCTGCAGCAGGCGGTGCGCGACCCGTTGGTCACCACCGAGAAGAGCGGCAAGGACGCGCAGATCGTGTTCACCGGCGACGCCCCGGTCGTCCAGCCCTCCGAGGACGCGCGCAAGATCGACTGGAACCGGACGTTCCAGCCGCTGATGGACGTGCTCGCGAAGCCGGACGGACGCGACCTGACCGTGCGCTACCAGACGGCCCGGCCCCGGACGACCACCGAGGCGGCGAACGCGCTCGGCATCAAGGAGGTCGTCGGCGAGTTCACCACGAGCGGCCTGTCCGGGCCGGCCGCGACGAACGCGCGGGTCATGGCGGCCGAGGTCAACGGCGTGGTGCTGCGACCCGGCGAGACGTTCAGCCTCAACGCCCGGGTGGGCGCGCGCGGCCGGTCGGAGGGGTACGTGCCGGCGCCGGTGAACGAGGACGGCTACGGCCCGGTGGTGCTCGGCGGCGGCGCGTCGCAGTTCACGACAACCCTGTACAACGCGGCGTACTTCGCGGGCCTGACCGACGCCGGGCACACCGAGCACAGCTACCACCTGGACCGGTACCCGGTCGCGCGGGACGCGGTCGCGGTGTCGGACAGCGGCGCGGCGGTGGACCTCAAGTTCACCAACAGCCTGAGCAGCGGCGTGGCGATCCAGACGTCGGTGTCCGGCGACAGCGTCACCGTGAAGATCTGGGGCACCAAGCAGTTCCGGGTGGCCAGCTCCACCGGTGAGCTGTCGGGCTTCCAGCCGCCCCCGCTGGAGCCCGGATCGGGCCCGGACTGCCGCCCGTCGAGCGGCCAACCGGGATTCACCACGAGCGACACCCGGGTGGTCTACGACCTGGCCACCGGAGCCGAGGTCCGCCGCGACACCCGCACGGTGCAGTACGCCCCGAAACCGGCGGTGATCTGCGGTTTCGGGGTGAGCTCCGAGCAGCCCGGCGACGAACCGGTCCGGTGACCGGTCGGCGCGGTCAACGAAGAACCAGGCAGTCGTCGAGGTCGTCCAGCCAGGCCGGGGTCGCCAGCCACCGGTTCCAGCGCAGGTCGAGCTTGACCAGCGGCAGCCTCGCGAGCCCGGCCGGCAGGGTGCGCAGGTCGTTCTCGCGCAGGTCCAGGTAGCGCAGGTCGCTCAGCTCGCCCACTGAGTCCGGCAGCGTCGTCAGGTGGTTGCCGCGCAGGTGCAGCTCTCGCAGTTTGCCGAGCGAGCCGATGCTGTCCGGCAGCTCGTGCAGGTCGTTGCGGTAGAGCCGGAGTTCCCGCAGCTCGCGCAGGCCGGAGAGGTCCGCGGGCAGCGCGGTGAGGCCGTTGTCGGCAGCGCCGAGGTACCGCAGCCCGCCGAGCCGGGTCAGCGACGCGGGCAGCGTGGTCAGCCGGTTGTCCGACAGGTAGAGGTACTCGGTCAGGTTCGGCAGGTCGCCCAGTTCGTCGGGCAGGTCGGTGAGCTGGTTGTGGCCGAGGTCGAGTGTGTGCAACGCGGTGAGCCGCCCGATGGCGGGCGGGATCGCGGTGAGCCGGTTCGCGGCGAGGTTGAGCACGGCCAGCCGGTCGAGCGTCCACAGCTCGTCGGGCAGTCCGGTGAGTTCGTTGTCGTACGCGCTCAGGTGCTCCAGTCCCGCCGGCAGGGCAGGCAGCCGGGTGAGCCCCTGGTGGTCGAGGTCCATTCGCCGGAACCTACCGCCGCAACCGCAGCGCGCACGATCCGATACCCTCCGTCACCACCTTGGTATGGATGGAGGACCCGGAGTGAAGAAGTCGTGGGCCGGAGCCGCACTGGTCGCGTGTGCGGTGACGATGGTGCAGCCGGCGGTGGCGACGGCCGCCGAGCCGGAGCCGGCGCTGGTGCACGCCTCGACGCAGAACGACTGCAAGCTGAACATCCGGGCGGGTGCGGACGTCGGGTCCGCCCTGCTGCACACCCTGAGCTGCACGAACTACACCACGTGCGTGCACGCTCCGGAGCGGGACCTGCCGTGCGGGCAGGTCGTCACCGGTGGCACGTACACCTGCGTCGGCGCGGACGGCAAGCAGCTGACCGACAACCGCTGGGCCGAGGTCCTGTGGCGCTCGCCGGAGAAGTCGTTCGTGGCCGCCGGCTGCGCGGCGTTCCGGTCCTGAACACGACCGTGCCCGGGAAGGCGGACCTTCCCGGGCACGGGTTCGCCGAGCGGGGCTACCTGGTCAGATTTCGCCGGCCGTACAAGCCGGCTGCCAGCGACACACCGATCGCCGCGATGACCACCTGGGTGATGAGCTCGAGCCAGTCGAAGCCCTTGGTGTCCGCGTAGCCGATGCCTCGCGCGATCGCGGTGCCGATGAACGCCGCGACGATGCCGATGATGATCGTGAGCCAGATCGGGATGCCCTGCTTGCCGGGTGCGACCAGGCGACCCAGCGCGCCGATGATCAGCCCGACGACGATCGCGCTGATGATTCCACCGATAGTCATCGCAACTCCTTCAGCTTCGATGTGCTCGGGGAGTACCTTCGCGCACCGGTTTCAAACCCGCATATTTGTTGACGCTTATATGTGTTTCGTGTGATACTTCCGCGGTGGACGTCTTCGAAGCGGTGGCCGAGCCCACCCGTCGTACGCTGCTGGACCTGTTGGCCCAGGGCGAGCTGGCGGCGGGCGATCTGGTCGCCGCGGTGCCCGATCTGACGCAGCCGGCCGTGTCCCGCCACCTGCGGATCCTGCGCGAGGTCGGGCTGGTCGACGTGCGCCCGGACGGGCAGCGCCGGATCTACGCGCTGCGCCCGGACGGGCTGGCCGAGATCGACAAGTGGCTCGGCCGGTACCGCCGCTACTGGGCGCGCCACCTCGACTCCCTCGAGCGCCACCTCGCGCGCAACCAGGAAGGACACCCGGAGTGAGCACCGACAACGGCATCATCGAGACCGACGGCGAAGCGGCCGTCATCCGCTTCGAACGGCACCTGCCGCACCCCATCGAGGCCGTCTGGGCGGCGATCACCGAGCCGGCCCAGCGGCTGGCCTGGTTCGGCGAGACGGTGCTGGACACCGAAGCCGGCCGGATCGAGATGCTGCCCGAGGACCCGCCCGCCGCCGCGGACGCCAAGCGCATGACCGGGCGGATCCTGGTGTGGGACCCGCCGCACGTCTTCGAGCACGAGTGGCACCAGCGGATCGTCGAGGACGGCGTGGTGCGTTACGAACTGAGCGAGACTGCGACGGGCACGTTGCTGAGGTTCACCCACCGCGGCCTGTCGGTCCGCAACGCCCGCGGGTTCATCCCGGGCACCCACGCCTTCTTCGACCGCCTCGACGCCCACCTGGCCGGTGCGGAGCCACCCGCCTGGTCGGAGCGCTACGCGGCGCTCGCGCCGTCGTATCCCGCCTGGTCCTGACCAACCGTCGCGCGCGAAAAAGCCCTCTCGCCGGCGAGCGAGAGGGCTTTTCGCGGGGGATCCGGGAGAGGTCAGAACGCCGCTTCCGGGACCTCCATCAGGTCGTTGTCCGCGGCCTCGACGATCGCGCGACGGGCGGTCAGCTCGGGCAGCACCGACTTCGCGAAGAACGACGCCACCGCGATCTTGCCCTGGTAGAACGCCTGGTCCTTGGCCGACGCGCCGTCCAGCTTGGTCAGCGCGACCTCGGCCTGGCGCAGCAGCTGCCAGCCCACCAGCAGGTCACCGGCGGACATCAGGAACCGCACGGTGTGCTGGCCGACCTTGTACAGGTTGCGCACGTCCTCCTGCGACGAGGTCAGGTAGCCGATCATCGAGCCGAGCATGCCCTGCACGTCCTCGAGGGCGCGCTTGAGCAGTTCGCGCTCGTTCTTCAGCCGGCCGTTGCCCGCCTCGGACTCGATGAACTTCGTGATCTCGTTCGCGATGTAGCCGAGCGCCTGCCCCTTGTCGCGGACGATCTTGCGGAAGAAGAAGTCCTGCGACTGGATGGCGGTGGTGCCCTCGTACAGCGAGTCGATCTTCGAGTCGCGGATGTACTGCTCGATCGGGTAGTCCTGCAGGAAGCCCGAGCCGCCCAGCGTCTGCAGCGACTGCACGAGCTGCTCGGTGGCGCGCTCGGAGCCCACGCCCTTGACGATCGGCAGCAGCAGGTCGTTGACCCGCTCGGCCAGCTTCAGCGACGCCTCATCGCCCTCGCCGGTCCACACCTGGTCCTGGAAGGACGCGGTGTACAGGTACACCGCGCGCAGGCCCTCGGCGTAGGCCTTCTGCAGCATCAGCGACCGGCGCACGTCCGGGTGGTGCGTGATGGTGACGCGCGGCGCGGTCTTGTCGGTCATCTGGGTCAGGTCGGCACCCTGCACGCGCTCCTTGGCGTACTCGAGCGCGTTGAGGTAGCCGGTGGACAGCGTGGCGATCGCCTTGGTGCCGACCATCATCCGGGCGTACTCGATGACCTGGAACATCTGCGCGATGCCGTCGTGCACCTCGCCCAGCAGCCAGCCCTTGGCCGGGGTGCCGTGCTGGCCGAAGGTCAGCTCGCAGGTCGTGGAGACCTTGAGGCCCATCTTGTGCTCGACGTTGGTGACGAACACGCCGTTGCGCTCACCGAGTTCGCCGGTCTCGGAGTCGAAGTGGAACTTCGGCACGAGGAACAGCGACAGGCCCTTGGTGCCCGGCTTGGCCTCGATGCCCGGTCCCTCGGGGCGGGCCAGCACCAGGTGCATGATGTTCTCGGTCATGTCCTGGTCGGCGGAGGTGATGAACCGCTTCACGCCGTCGAGGTGCCAGCTGCCGTCCTCCTGCAGCACGGCCTTGGTGCGGCCGGCGCCCACGTCCGAACCGGCGTCCGGCTCGGTGAGGACCATCGTGGCGCCCCACGCGCGCTCGATCATGATCCGCGCCCAGCGCTTCTGCTCCTCGGTGCCGTTGCGGTCGAGGATCATCGCGAAGTTCGGGCCCGCCATGTACATGAACAGGGCCGGGTTGGCGCCGAGGATCAGCTCGGACGCGGCCCACTGCACGGTCGGGGGCAGCCCGAGGCCGCCGAGGTCGTTGGTCAGGCCCAGGCGCCACCACTCGCCGTCCCAGAGCTGCTGGTAGCTCTTCTTGAACGACTCGGGCAGCTTGGCCGAGAAGGTCTTCGGGTCGTAGACCGGCGGGTTGCGGTCGGCGTCGGCGAAGGACTCGGCCAGTGGGCCGACGGCCAGGTTGTTGAGCTCCTGCAGCGCGCCGCGCGCGGTCTCCTCGTCGGAGTCCGCGAGGACCCCCTTGCCGAGGCGCTCCTGGACGTTGAGGACCTCGAACAGGTTGAACTCGAGGTCTCGCACGTTGGACTTGTAGTGGCCCATGTCGTCGCTCCGTTGTCGATCGGGTTTCCGGCTGGGCGCATGCTGGTACCCCTACTGGCCGGTAACATCAGGATATTACCTGTGGGTAACCGCGGCAAGCGAATCCAGCCGGTTGTGATGCACGAGTCCCCTACCGGGAGCGGTACTCGATCACCCCGGGCGCGGTGGACCCGGGCGTGAGCCGGTCCGGGCCGTCGTCGGGCTGGGTCACCAGGATCCCGGCGCGGAAGGCGATGGTCACGGCGTGCGTGCGGTCGCGGGCCGACAGCTTGCGCAGGATGCTCTTGACGTGCGTGCGCACGGTTTCCACGGAGAGGTAGAGCACCTTCGCGATGCCCGCGTTCTCCAGGCCTTCGGCGACGAGCTGCAGCACCTGGTATTCGCGCCGGGACAGCGGCATCTGGGCGCGGCGTACCGCGGCGGCGCTCGCGGACGCGCGGGCGGCGGACACCAGCGTCGCCAGCGACGGGTCGACGTACCGGCGGTCCAGGTAGGCGCGGCGGATGCCTTCGATGAGCCGGCGCGGCTCGGCGGAGCGCGGGATCGCGGCGTGCACGCCGGCGGCGATGGCCTCGTGCAGGAACGCCGGCGTGCGGTTGGCCTCCCGGACCAGGGTGACCACGATGAGTGCCGGATCGCCGGCGATCAGGAGCTTCGTGAGGTGTCCGTGCGGGTCGAGGCCGGAGTCGACGAGGATCACGTCGGGGTGGATCTGCTCGGCCAGCTGCAGCGCGCCGTGCGGGTTGATGGCCTGGCCGGCCCAGTGCATGCCCTGCGTGCGCTGCACGAGCCCGGACAGCCCCTCGCGGTAGACCGGCACCGGGTCGACAGCGGCGACACCCACACTGCGGCCTGCCGGTGGTCCCTGCGGCACTCGAGTGGGGTCGTTACTGCGCGTCATCACGAACTCCGTCTCGGCAAGGTCGGCCATGGGAGCACGCCCAGCCCGGGCGACCCGCCCCCCTTCGGCGTCCGCCCGGGCTCCTGTGGCGCCGCGACCCGGTCCTCCCTGCTGGAACCGGCCATGGCTGACACCCGTCAATTGTGTGACCCGTCAGGGCCGTCCGCGTGACGCGGCTTCACCCGCTTGTGTTGCGTACTACTCTGAGTAAACCTGCTCGCGCAGCTCGGCGAAAGCTCTCGCGAGTGTCGCGGGCGTCCAGTGTGCGTTGAGACCACTCGGGTTGGGCAGTACCCAGACGCGTGTTGCGCCGATCCGGCCGGGCTGGCGGCCGACCGTCGCCTTCGGACGGTCGAACGCGGTGCGGTAGGCGGTGATGCCGACGACCGCGACCCAGCGCGGCCGGTAGCGGGCGACCGTCCTGGTCAGCCGGGCGCCACCGGCGCGCAGCTCCGCGGCGGTCAGTTCGTCGGCGCGGGCGGTGGCCCTGGCCACGACGTTCGTGATGCCCAGCCCGAGGGTGAGCAGCTCGTCCTGCTCGCTGGGGTCGAGCAGGCGCGGGGTGAATCCCCCGGCGTGCAGCGCGGGCCAGAAGCGGTTACCGGGGCGGGCGAAGTGGTACCCGGTGGCGCCGGAGTAGAGGCCGGGGTTGATTCCGCAGAACAGCACGTCCAGGCCGGGCGCGATCACGTCCGGGATGGTGGTCCCCGCCGCGGCGGCGAGCTGTTCTCGGGTGGGTCGGGAGGAAACCATGCGAAGCCGGATCCTAGCCGTCGCCGTGGACTGCCACGACACCGAGAAGCAGGCGCGCTTCTGGTCGGCGGCGCTCGGGTACGAGGTGGTCAAGCGCTGGCGGGACGCCAAGGGGCTGGAGTACGTGGACATCGGCACGGACGGCCAGTGGATGATCGTGTTCCAGCCGGTCGGCGAGGACAAGGTGGTGAAGAACCGCCTGCACCTCGACCTGGTCCCGGAGGAGGGCGGCCAGGCCAACGAGGTGGCGCGGCTGACCGGCCTGGGCGCGCGCGTGCTGTCGGACGATCCGGATCTGCCGTGGGTGGTGCTCGCGGACCCGGAGGACAACGAATTCTGCGTGCTCCCGCCGCGGTCCCCGGACTAGGCTGCGGGGCGTGTTCTGCGTGTGCGTGGCCCTGGACTGGTGGGCGCCGTCCCGGTGACGGCCGTGGTGAACCCCACTTCGAGCCGTCTTCGGACGGCCATGCGTTCGAAGACGGCTCCCAGCCCTGGAGCCTCTCGTGGAACCCCCGATCGAAGTCGGCGCCGACCTGCGCCCTGAAGTTGCCGTCCGGCTGGCGTCGCAGGGCGTCCGCCTGCTGTGGCGCGACGATTTCCCAGCCGCCCGCCGCCTGCTCGCCGCGATGGGCAAGCGGTTGCCCACGCCCGCGCCGGATTTCTACCGGTACCGCCAGGCCCGCCGGAACCGGGCGCGCGTGCTCGGCATGGTGCTGGTCGAGGTCGGCCCGGACCTGCGCGTCGACCTGCCGCGGGCGCCGGACGTCACGGCCGCGTTCCGGGCCGCCGGTGGTGCGCCGGGGCTGGTGCCGCTGACCGAGCTGCTGGGGATGCTGAGCGCGTACGAGTGGCGGGTGAAGGGCGTGCCGGTGGCGGCGCTGGGCGCACGGATCCACCCGCACTACGGCGTGTTCGCCCCGACCCGACAGGACTACGTGTCGCTGGTGACCCGCGCGCCGCTGTCCCGCGTGCGGACGGCGTTCGACATCGGAACGGGCACCGGGGTCCTGGCGGCGGTCCTGGCGCGCCGCGGGGTGCCGGAGGTGGTGGCGACGGACATCTCGCCGGCCGCGGTCGGCTGTGCCCGGGAGAACCTGCGGCGGCTCGGGCTGTCCCAGGTCCGGGTGCTGGAGACGGACCTGTTCCCGCCCGGCCGCGCGGACCTGGTGATGTGCAACCCGCCCTGGCTGCCCGGTGCGGCGCACTCCCCGCTGGACGCGGCCGTCTTCGACCCCGGCTCCCGCATGCTGACGGGCTTCCTCGCCGGGGCGGCCGCGCACCTGACGTCCGGTGGTGAGGCGTGGCTGATCCTGTCCGACCTGGCGGAGCTGGTCGGCCTGCGCAGCCGGTCGGACCTGCTGTCCCGCATCGAGGCGGCCGGGCTGCGCGTCGCGGACCGGCTGGACGCCCCTCGGCGGCGTCATCCGGGCACGGACCCGCTCGCCAAGGCGCGTTCCCAGGAGGTGGTGTCGCTCTGGCGCCTCCACCCCTGACCGGCGAACACTCCTCGCATGGACGCCACCACCGCCGACGGTTGCCCGGTCGAGGTCTACCCCCTGCTGCCCCCAGCGGGGGAAGCGGAGATCGTGCACGCCGCGGCAACCGCCGGTGCCGCGGTGCTCGACCTGGGTTGCGGAACGGGCCGCATCGCGCACCGCCTGATCGAACTCGGCCACCCCGTCACGGCCGTCGACGCGTCGGCCGAGATGCTCGCGCACGTCCGCGGAGCCGAGGCGGTCCGCGCCCGCATCGAGGACCTGGACCTGGGCCGGTGCTTCGGGGTCGTGCTGCTGGCGAGCCACCTGGTCAACCAGCCGGGCATCGGCACCCTGCTGGCCACGGTCGAACGGCACCTCGCCGCCGACGGCCGGGCGGTGATCGAATGGCACCCGCCGTCGTGGTTCGACTCCGTGACCGAAGGCGGTGGGCGCCTCGGGGACGTGCTGGTGAGCCTGACGGGCATCGTCGGCGAGGGGCCGGTGCTCCACGCGGTCGTGCGGTACCAGTCGCGCGGCCGGTCGTGGGAGCAGCCGCTGTCGGCCCGCCGCTGGAGCGAGCGCGAGCTGCGCGCGCACCTCGCCGAAGCCGGCCTGCGGTTCGGCCGCTGGTGCACCGGCGACCACCGCTGGTTCACCGCCAATCGGGCGTAGGTGGCGGAATCGGCACAACCCGAGTACGGTCTGTGATCTGCCACACAAGCACGACGCCAAAGGAGGCGGCGTGGAGTTCGCGATCGTCCTCGGGCTCGTAGTTCTGGTCTTCCTGGCGGCCGGCGTGATCGTCGCCTGGGAGGACCGCCGCGCGGCGAGGCGCAAGGCCCACCGGCGCGCCGCTGCCCTAGCGCGCCTCGGTGAGGTGGACCCGCTCGCCCCGCGCAGGCTGGCCGATCGCCTGGACGGCTGACCGCAGCACCAGGAACAGCGTCGCGGCGATCCAGCCGAGCGCGGCGCCCGTGGTGTTGGTGATCAGGTCGTCGACGTCGAAGATCCGGTACTGGAACGGCGCCGTGCCGAAGTTCGCGGTCAGCTGCGTGATCTCGACGGCCAGCGAAACGCCGAACCCCAGCAGCACGGCCCCGGTCAGCCCGCGCTTCCACAGCATCCGCGCGAACAGCCCCAGCGGTACGAACAGCAGGATGTTCAGCGTCATCTGCTGGAACGTCTGCGTGGTCAGCGCGTGCGCGGCGCTCAGCCCGTGCTTGTGCAGCTCGGTCTGGATGTCGGCGACCCACTGGAACGGCACGAGCTGGATGGTCTGCTCCAGCCGCCGCCCGTTCGGGCTCGGCAGCGGGAAGAACGTCACGGCGAGCGCGAACGTGGCGTAGGCGATCAGCGCGGCGGTGGTCGCCAGCCGGCCCGGCACGATCCGTCCGAAGCGGAGGTGCTGCAGGGCCAGTTGCGGCACCAGCACGATCCCCCAGATCGCGAGGAACCCGATAAGTCCGATGTAGAGGGCGTTGACCTGCGCTGTCGTCATGCTTCGACGCTAGGGCGGCGACCACCCCCGCCGGATCGGCCGAGCAGCCCGGTCGCGGGCGCCGGCATCGGCCGAACGGCCGAGTGGGCGCCGGACAGTTAACCGAGGCTTCCACCTTTCGGGCCTGGTGATCGTTGCGCAGCGGAGGTTAGATCGCGCCGGTATGCCCTTTACGGAGGAATGATGTCCCTTTCACCTCGCGTGCTGCGACGTTGTGTAGCGGTCACCGCCGCGACACTGGCGGCCGTCACGGTCACGGCCGCGCCCGCGTCCGCCGCCCAGCGTCCGGCCGACACCACCGACGTCCGGCTGATCTCGTTCAACGACCTGCACGGCAACCTCGAGCCGCCGGCCGGCTCGTCGGGCCGGGTCACCCTGGCCGGCGGGGCGACCGTCAACGCGGGCGGTGCCGCCTACCTGGCCACGCACGTCAAGCAGCTGGAGAGCGAGGTCAAGAACTCGGTCCTGCTCTCCACCGGCGACAACGTGGGCGCATCACCGGTCGCCTCCGCGCTGTTCCACGACGAGCCGACCATCGACTTCCTCAACGAGCTCGGCGTGCGGGCCTCCGTCGTCGGCAACCACGAGTTCGACGAGGGCTACCGGGAGCTGCAGCGCATGCAGTTCGGCGGCTGCCACCCGACCGACGGCTGCCAGTTCCGCGACTCCTTCACCGGCGCGCGGTTCCCGTTCCTCGGCTCCAACGTGTCCTTCGACAACGGAGCGCCCGCGCTGCTGCCGTTCACGGTGGAGTTCTCCGGCGGCCGGCCGATCGGCGTCATCGGCGCCACGCTGAAGGACCTGCCGACCGTGGTCTCCGCCGAGGCGATCAAGGGCCTGGAGTTCGGCGACGAGGTCGAGGCCATCAACCGGACCTCCGGCTGGCTCGACAGGCTCGGCATCAAGGCGCAGGTCGTGCTGCTGCACCAGGGTGACGACACCACGGGCGGCGGGCCGGACGACTGCCGGGTCACCCCGGGCCCGGCCAGTCGGATCGCGAAGGGCGTGTCCGCCAGCGTCGACGCGATCTTCACCGGCCACAGCCACCAGCAGTACAACTGCGTGATCAACGACCCGGCCGGCAACCCGCGGCCGGTGGTCCAGGGCCTGTCCTTCGGGCGCCTGCTGTCGGTCATCGACCTCAAGATCGACAATCGGACCCAGGACGTGGTGCGCAGCGCGACCGTCGCGCACAACGAGATCGTCACGCGCGACGTCACGCCCGACCCGGCCGCGGCGAAGCTGGTCGACGAGGCAGTGACGAAGGCCGCACCGATCGCCAACGAGCAGGTCGGCACCATCACCGCGGACCTGAAGGCGGCCGGCGGTCCCTCCGGGGAGTCCACGCTGGGCGACGTGATCGCCGACGCGCAGCTCGAAGCCACGGCGGCCAACGGCGCGCAGATCGCCATCACCAACCCCGGCGGCATCCGCGCCGACCTCAACTACGCGTCCTCGCCGGCCGGTGAGGGCGACGGTGTGGTCACCTACGGCGAGGCGTTCGCCGTGCAGCCGTTCGGGAACATCATGCAGACCATCACGCTGACCGGCGCGAACCTGAAGAACGTGCTGGAGCAGCAGTGGTCCGCGAGCGGAACGCGGATCCTGCAGATCTCGTCGAGCCTGCACTACACCTACTCGGCGTCCGCGGCGATCGGGTCGAAGGTCTCGAACATCACGGTCAACGGCACGCCCGTCGACCCGGCGGCCACCTACCGGGTCTCGGTGAACAACTTCCTCGCCGGCGGCGGCGACGGCTTCACCGAGTTCACGAAGGGCACCGACCTCGTCGGCGGCCCGGTGGACCTGGACGCGCTGATCGCGTACCTGGGCGCCCACCCGCGGGTCGCACCGCCCGCCGCCGACCGGATCGCGGTCGTCGCGTAGTTTCCGTCCGGTGTGCGGCCCGGGTTTCCGGTGCCGCACGCCGGACGTGCCGCGGTTCAGCGCGACGGCGTGAGACGCGCGCGGTCGATGTCCGGGCTGCGGTAAAGGTTTTCCGGGATCTGCGCCAGTTCCGAGCGGTGCAGTTTCCCGCCGAGGCCGTAGAACTCCTGGAAGCTCATGATCAGCGGTCGCCACCGGTCGGGGTCGATGCGGTCGGTCGTCCCCGCCATCCGGATTTCCTTGTGCACGTGGACTTTCCGCACCCGCACCTCGAAGCACAGCACGTTGCCGCACAGGTCCTCGGAATCCGCGGCGACCGGGTGGATCGCCTCGACCACCGCCTCCATGGCCACCGGGCACTCCGCGACCCGCGGCGCCGCCACCGTCACCGAAGCCACCGGGGTCAGGCCGGCCACTCCGAACTTGTCCTTCTCGTAGCGGTATCCGCGCCGCAGCTTGGATTCCCGTATCGACGGGGTGCCGGTGGTGCGGGCGAGGCGGTCCACGGCGCCGACCTGCTCCACGGACGGCAGGTTCAGCACGCATTCCCCGGTGGCGCGCAGGTTCCGCACCGTCTGCGAGGACGCGCCGATGCCGAGGATGCCGCGCCAGCCGAGCCAGAACGCCGACGAAATCGGGGCGAGATTCGCGGTCCCGTGCCCGTCCACGGTGCTGACGAGCACCACTGGGGTGCCGAAGTACAGGATGTTCGGTTCGATTTCCTCGTGTGTCACGCCTCCAGCTTCACCGTGGACCGACCGGGCTGCTGGCGGAAAACGGACGCGTCGTTGGACCGCCCGGGCCACCGCGCTCGCCACGGAGAGCGACTTCCGGTCGTCCCATTGAGCGATATTCGTGTTGGCCCGTATCGATTGCTCAAGCCCCGCCTCTAACCAGACGACAAGACTTGAATGACGGAGGTGGAGAGGGTGACCTCGGAGCGGGCGCGTCCGGACGAGACCGATCTGCTGAGCCTGCACGAGGACATCGCGGAGCTGCACGCCTCGCAGGGTGACTTCCGCACGGCGTACGAGCACCTGCGGACCGCGCTGGGCATCGCGCGCACCGCCCGTCCCACCGTGCCCGAGCAGTTCCGCCGCGAGTTCGACCGCCTGCGCCGCGAGCGCGCCGAGGCCCGCGAGGACAGCCTGCGCGACGCGCTCACCGCCGTCTACAACCGCCGCTACCTGGACAACCGGCTGGCCGATCTGCTCGGCGACGCGCGCACCCCGCTCGCCGTCGCCTTGATCGACATCGACCTGTTCAAACGCGTCAACGACACGTTCGGTCACCTGGTCGGTGACCAGGTGTTGCGGAGGGTCGCCGAGTTGCTGCGGGAGGGCGTGCCGGCGCCCGGGTTCTGCGCCCGCTACGGAGGTGAGGAGTTCATGCTCGTGCTGCCGGAGGTCCAGCCCGGCACCGCGTTGCGGATCGCCGAGCACGCCCGCTCGCGGGTGGCCCAACACCCCTGGTCAGAGATCTGCCCCGGCCTGGGTGTGACGATCAGCGTGGGCGTCTCGCACGAGCCGGTGAGCGGGCCCGAGCAGTTGCGGATGGCGGACGACCTCCTTTACGCCGCCAAGCACGCCGGACGCAACCGGGTCGCCTATCGGGAACGCGGCGGTGTCCGCGTGCTCGAACACTCTCGGTAATGAATTGGGCCCGTTTCCCCGTTTCGCCGGAGGAGGCCTTCACCCCGTTTGTCGCACTCACCCTGCTTTGGCGCACGCTTCGTAAAAAAATCAGCAGGAGGGTGTCGTCAGAACTGGCGGGTATCTCTACGATAACGATGCTCGCCGTCCCGGCGATGATCACTGAGACGGTCCCCTCCCGGCGGGCCGCCGTGACCCAGAGGAAGGAGACCGGGTGCCAGACGACCACGCCGCAGGCCCCGGTCACAGAGCGGACGACGGTGCTTCGAACGGCCGTCGGCGGCGGCGCTCCCTCGACACGCACGGCGGCATCAACGTCTCCGACCTGGTAGCCCAGCACACCGGCTACCGCCCCAAGTTCGACGCCGGGCGCACCAACGCGCACACGGCGCCGGCCGAACCGCCGGCCGCACGCCGGACGGGGGCGCCCGCCCGGCCCGAGCCCCGCGCACCGGAGCCGCCGCCCCAGCGGCGGGCCCCCACCGCGCCGACGCCGCCCGCGCAACAACCGCGCCGGGCCGCGACCGGGCGCCGGGCCACGCCGGCGCCCCCCTCCCCCGCCGAGGCGCCGCGCGGCCTCCCCGAGGCGCCGGAGCCCTCCTCGCGGCCTGCGGCCCACCCGAGTGGTTTCACGGCGGCGCCGGAGCCGTCGGTACGCAACGGTGCCCGGCACCCGAGCGGTTTCGCCGAGGCGCCCGAGCCCTCCTCCCGGCCCGCGGCCCACCCGAGCGGCTTCACGGCGGCGCCCGAGCCCTCCTCACGATCCGCGGCCCACCCGAGTGGTTTTACGGCGGCGCCGGAGCCGTCGGTACGCCACGGTGCCCGGCACCCGAGCGGTTTCGCCGAGGCGCCCGAGCCCTCCTCCCGCAACGGCGCCCGTCACGCGAGCGGCTTCATGCCGGCGCCGGAGACGGCCCGCCACCCGGGCGGGTCGGGGCCGGAGCCGTCGTCCCGGTCCGCGGCGCCGCAGCCGTCCCCGCGCAACGGCGCCCGTCACGCGAGCGGCTTCATGCCGGCGCCGGAGCCCGCAGAGGCGCCGCGCCATCCCAGCGGCTTCCTGGAAGGGCCGCAGCGCCCCGGGCGCGCGAACGGGCCGGGAGCGCGCCCGCCGGTGGACGGTCCGCAGCCGTCCAACCGCGCGGACGCACCCCACCGCGGCGACGCCCCCGGCAACCCGCCGCCTCCCGCTGCCCGCCGCGGGACACCGCCGCCCGCCAACCGGGCGCCCGAACCTCCCGTCCGCCCGGCACCAGCGCCCGCAGCCCTCGCCCCGGACGCGCCTGCTCACTCGGGGACGCCGCCCGTCCTTCCTGCGGCCGTGCCCGCACGCTCCGCCATGCCATCCCTACCCGCGGCGGAAGCGCCCGGGCGCTCAGGGACGCCGCCCTTTCCTCCAGCGGACGTGCCCGCCCGCTCCGCGATGCCATCCGTGCCCCCCACGGAAGCGCCCGGCCGCCCGGCCAAGCCCGTCCCGCCAGGGGAAGCGCCCGCCCGCCCCGGACGGCCCGGTGTTCCCCCGGCGGACGTGCCCGCTCGCTCCGCCAAGCCACCCGCCCCCACCGCGGAAGGGCCCACCCACCGGTCCGGTGCTGCGTCGCCGGTCAACGGGTCCGGTCGCCCCGTGCCTGCCGCTCCGGGGCGGCCCGGCGCGCCGTCTCCTGCCGACGCCTCGGCGGCCGGCGCACCACCGGCCGCCCCGGAAGCGCCCGGTCGTCCCGGGACACCAGCCGCCGCGGGTGCGCAGGGCGCGGAAGCCCCGCCCGCCACCACGCCGACCCCCAACCGGGCTGAGAAGCCCGCCGATCCTGAGGCGACCCAGCTCCGCGAGGCCGCGGGCGACCGCCCCGGCGGCCCCCGCCGTCCGCCGAGGGGCCGCTCGGTTTCCGCGGCCGAGCGGATGACCATGACCGACGAGCTGGAGCCGGTCGGCGACCACACCAAGGTCCGCCGCAAGATCGACAACACGCTCGCCCGCTTCGCCGCCGCCCACGAGGAGCTCGCGGCCGAGGAGGCCAAGCGCAAGGAACGCCGCGAACGGCTCACCGCCCGGCCGGCGGCGCTGATCGAGCAGACCCGCACACGGCTGCAGCGCGTCGTCGCCCCGATCAAGGGCGAACCGGCCGAAGACGCGGACAAGGCGGCGCCGCAGACCCGCCTCCAGGAGAAGAAGCAGCGGCGCAACGACCGCTCGATCCGCATCACCCGCATCACGTGCGCGGTCCTCGCCGGGCTGATCTTCCTCGCCACCGGCGCCCTGTGGGGCGCCAAGACCTGGTTCAACAGCAAGTTCACCGAGATCGCCGCCCTGGACGAGAACTCGTCGGACATCCAGAACGCCGCCGGTCAGACCGGTGACGAGAACTTCCTCATCGTCGGTTCCGACACCCGCGCCGGTGCCACCGCCGAGGAGAACGTGGGCGACGCGGACTTGGTCGGCGGTGCCCGCTCCGACACCGTGATGCTGGCGCACGTCCCGGCCGACCGGAAACGCGCCGTGGTCGTTTCCTTCCCGCGTGACCTGGAGATCTCGCGGCCGGCCTGCGAACGCTATGACGCCAACAGCGGCACCTACTCCGGCGAGGTCGTCGCCGCGGCCACGAAGGTCAAGCTGAACACCGCCTACGCCATCGGCGGCCCGAAGTGCCTCACCAAGTGGGTGCAGCAGCTCACCGGGATGCGCATCAACCACTTCGTCGGCATCGACTTCGGCGGGTTCAAGGAGATGGTCGATGCGGTGCACGGCGTGACCGTGCACGTCGATCAGCCGATCAAGGACACCGTGCTGGGCATGGTGATCGCGGAGACGGGTGATGTGACGATCTCCGGTGACCAGGCGCTCAGCTACGTCCGTGCCCGGCACGTGCAGGGCGACCCGACGTCGGACTACGGCCGGATCAAGCGGCAGCAGCAGTTCCTCACCGCGCTGCTGCAGAAGGCGATGTCGCAGGGCGTGATCACCGACCCGACGCAGCTGTCCAACTTCGTCACCGCGTTCGCCCGCGCCACCTTCGGTGACAACATCGGCGTCGACCAGATGCTCACCCTGGCCCAGTCGATGAAGGGCATGGACACCAGCAAGCTCAAGTTCCTCACCGTGCCCACCGTCGGCGAGCCGAACTCGCGCAACAACGAGGTGCTCCTGGACACCCAGGCCAGGCAGCTCTTCCAGGCCATGATCAACAACTCGCCGTTGCCCGGGACGCCCGAGTACGAGGCGGCGCAGGCGGCTTCCAGCGCGGCCCAGACCCCGCCGCCGAGCACGCCGAAGAAGTCGAGTTCGCGATCTTCGGACCCGTGACAACTCGTTAGCGCCGGTTCATTCCCGGTTCACTTCGTGATGCGGCGATTGCCTCGAACGGGTCGTAGAGTGTGGCCATGCGCGAGGCTTACCACGTCGAACTCGAGGACCTGGCCGCGAACCTGGCGGACATGTCGCTGCAGGCCGCGGCCGCGATGAAGAAGGCAACGCAGGCGCTGCTGGAAGCGGACCTGTCGCTGGCGGAGCAGGTGATCGGCGACGACCAGAAGATCGACGACGCCCGCGCCGAGAGCGAGGAGAAGGCCTACGCCCTGCTGGCGCTGCAGGCGCCGGTCGCGACGGACCTGCGGACCGTGCTCGCCGTGATCCACGCGGCGGAGAGCCTGGAGCGGATGGGTGACCTGGCCCTGCACGTCGCCAAGGCGGCCCGCCGCCGGCACCCGCAGGCCACGCTGCCCGAGTCGGTGCGCAAGTACTTCGCCGAGATGGGCGAGCTGGACGTCCAGCTGGCGGAGAAGGTCGCCGACGTCATCAAGAGCCGGGACGTCGAGGCGGCCCGCTCGCTCGAGGAAGAGGACGACCGGGTCGACGAGATCCACCGCCACCTGTTCACCGTGATCATGGACAAGGACTGGGAGCACGGCGTCGCGGCGGCCGTCGACATCACGCTGCTCGGCCGGTTCTACGAGCGGTTCGCCGACCACGCGGTGTCCGTCGGCAAGCGGATGGTCTTCGTCGCCACCGGCCGCATGCCCGGCTACGCCCAGGACGAGGACATCTGATCCGCCACTGGGTGAAGGGTGCTCAAGTCCAGTTCGTGGCGACCGACTTGAACACCCGCCCGGGCCAGTGACCTCCTCGAGGTCGGAATTGCTCGTCTAGGACTGACCGCCCTGCAGGCGCTGGTGCAGGGCGGTCATCCGCGCGTCCAGGTCGGCGGCGGTCTCCGCGGCGGCCCGTAGCTCGTGGGCGAAGTCGGCCGGGGCGGTGCCCGCGTACTTGTAGAACAGCTTGTGCTCCACCGCGGCCCAGAAGTCCATGCCGACCGTGCGCATCTGGATCTCCACCTTGACCCGCTCGACCCGGTCGGACAGGAACACCGGGATCCGCACGATCAGGTGCAGGCTGCGGTAGCCGTTGGGTTTGGGTGCGGCGATGTAGTCCTTGGTCCGGACGATTTCGACGTCGTCCTGCCGGCCGAGCATCTCCGCGACGAGGTAGACGTCCGGCACGAACGGGCACACCACGCGGATGCCGGCGATGTCCTCGATGTGCTCCTTGATCGCCTCGATGCCCGGCTCCAGACCCTTCCGGGCGAGCTTGTCGAGGATCGCCTCGGGCGACTTGACCCGGCTGGCCAGGTGCTCGATCGGGTCGTGCTGGTTGGCGAAGTCGAACTCCTCGGACAGGATCCGCAGCTTGGTCATCAGCTCGTCGATGCCGAACTTGTAGACCATGAGTTCGCGCTGCAGCGCCCGGAGCAGCGCGGCGGAGTGGCCGACCTCGTCGAGCACGGTCATGCGACCAGCCTACCGAGCCTGGTCAGGGGGCATCGCGGACCGAGCGGGTCGCCCCGATCGACGCCCCGACGACGCAGCAGATCGCGAGCCACTGCATCGGGTGCAGCGCCTCGCCGAGCACGAGCAGGCCGGACAGCGCCGCGACGGCTGGTTCGAGGCTCATCAGGATGCCGAACACACGCGGCGGGAGCTTGCGCAGCGCTTCGAGCTCCAGCGAGTACGGGATGACCGACGACAGCAGCGCCACCGCCAGCCCGATCAGCAGCACCCACGGCGACAGCAGGCTCGCGCCGCTCTCCACCACGCCGGCCGGCATCGCCGCGACCGCCGCGACGGCCATGCCCAGCGCGAGGCCCTTGCCCTCCTCGGTGCGCTTGCCCAGGGACGCGCTGAGCAGGATGTACAGACCCCAGCAGGCGCCCGCGACCAGCGCGAACACGATGCCCAGCACCGACAGGTCGCCCCGCGTCTCGGCGAGCAGCACGACCCCGCCCGCGGCGAGGACGGCCCACAGCACGTCGAGCCAGCGCCGGGACCCGGCCAGCGCCACCGCCAGCGGCCCGAGGAACTCGATGGTGACCGCGATGCCCTGCGGGATGCGCGCGAGGGCCTGGTAGAAGGTCAGGTTCATGGTGCCGAGCACCACGCCGTACGCGACGACCACCGGCAGCGCCCGCCGGCCCATCCGGACCACCGGCCGCCACACGAGCAGCAACACGACCGCGGCGAAGAACAACCGCAGCGTGACCGTCCCGGCCGGCCCGGCGACCGCGAAGAGCTGCTTCGCGAGCGACGCGCCCACCTGGACGCTGACGATGCCGATCAGCACCTGCAGCGGCGGCGGGATGGCCCCGAGGACCCGCCCGGCGACCGCGAGCGCACGCGGCTTGGGCAGCCGCCCGCCGACACCCTCCACGAAAACCTGAACCACGTCCTCGACGGTATCGGCACCCACCGACACTTCCCACCGGATTTGCCTCACGTACCGGCGAACCACCCGCGCGTGGCTTGTGCGCCGCTTCAACCGTTCGGAGCAGCGGAATCGCTTCCCGCGGTGTCCAGTGAGAACTCGCAAAAAAAGAACCCCCTCGGCGGCACACCGAGGGGGTCCGACCACACACCGGTCAGCCGAACCGGCCCGAGATGTAGTCCTCCGTCGCCTTCTCGTCGGGGTTCGAGAAGATCTTCTCGGTGTCGTTGATCTCCACGAGGCGTCCCGGCTGGCCGACCCCGGCCAGGTTGAAGAACGCCGTCTGGTCCGACACCCGCGCCGCCTGCTGCATGTTGTGCGTGACGATCACGATGGTGTAGTCCTTCTTCAGCTCGGCGATCAGGTCCTCGATCGCGAGCGTGGAGATCGGGTCCAGCGCCGAGCACGGCTCGTCCATCAGCAGCACGTCCGGGCGCACGGCGATGGCCCGCGCGATGCACAGCCGCTGCTGCTGGCCACCGGAGAGGCTGCCGCCCGGCTTGTTCAGCCGGTCCTTGACCTCGTTCCACAGGTTGGCGCCGCGCAGGGCCCGCTCGGCGATGTCGTCGAGCTTCTTCTTGCTCGTCGTGCCGGCCAGCTTCAGCCCGGCCACCACGTTGTCCCGGATGGACATCGTGGGGAACGGGTTCGGCCGCTGGAACACCATGCCGATGGTGCGCCGCACCTGCACCGGGTCGACCGAGGAGGAGTAGATGTCCTCGCCGTCGAGCAGCACCTGCCCGTCGACCCGCGCACCCGGGATGACCTCGTGCATCCGGTTCAGCGTGCGCAGCACGGTGGACTTGCCGCAGCCGGACGGGCCGATGAAGGCGGTGACGTTCCGCGGCGGCACGGACAGCGTGACGCTGTCGACGGCGTGGAACTTGCCGTAGTAGATGTCGAGGTCCTTGACGTCGATTCGCTTGGCCATTGTGGAACGCTCACTTCTTCTTCGGGGCGACCAGGCGGGAGACCACCGTGGCGAGGAGGTTGATGATGGCGATGATGAGGACGAGGGTCAGCGCGGCGCCCCAGATGCGGTCGAAACCCACGCTACCCGGTTCCATCGAGTTGGTGGCCCGTTCGGTGTTCATCAGCAGCGGCAGCGAGGCCTGGTTGTTGTTGAACAGGTCCCAGTTGACGTAGGCCGAGTACCCGACCAGCACGAGCAGCGGCGCCGTCTCGCCCATGACGCGGGCCAGCGCCATCATGATGCCGCTGATGATGCCGGACAGCGCCGTCGGCAGCACGATCTTCATGATCGTCTTCCACTTGGGCACGCCCAGCGCGTACGACGCCTCGCGCAGGTCGTCCGGCACGATCCGCAGCATCTCCTCGGCGGAACGCACCACGACCGGGATCATCAGCAGCACCAGCGCCAGCGACACGGCGAAGCCGCTGCGCGGCAGGCCCAGCGTGGTGATCCACAGCGCGTAGATGAACAGCGCGGCGACGATCGACGGGACACCCGAGAGGATGTCCACCATGAACGTGGTGATCTTCGCCAGGCGGCTGTTGCGCCCGTACTCCACCAGGTAGATCGCCACCAGCAGGCCCAGCGGCACCGAGATGATCGCGCACATCAGGCCCTGCTGGAGCGTGCCGATGATGGCGTGCAGGACGCCGCCGCCGACCTCGTCGGACAGCACCGACCCGAAGTCCTGGCTCCACCAGTTGGTGTACGGGATGCGCTTGATGCCGTTCGCGATCACCGTGTAGAGCACCCAGACCAGCGGGGCGACGGCGATCAGGAACGACAGCCACACCAGCACCGTGGCGAGCATGTTCTTGGCCTTGCGGCGCGCGCTCACCTGCTGGAACGCGGGCGGCGAGGCGAGGCGCTCGGTTTCGGAGAGTGTTGTGGTCATCAGTCCGCCTTCCGCTCGCCGATGATCGACCTGGCCGCGAAGTTCACCGCGAAGGTCAGGATGAACAGGACCAGACCGGACGCGATGTAGGCGCCGGCGGACCTCGGGTTGTTGAACTCGGCGTAGTTCGCCGCGATCTGCGACGCGAACGTCGCGCCGCCGTCGAAGACGCTCCAGTCGAAGGTGCGCCCGCGCGGGATGTACAGGATGACGGCCAGCGCGATCGTCTCGCCCAGGGCCCGGCCGAGACCGAGCATCGACGCGCCGACGTAGCCGGCCTTCCCGAACGGCAGCACGGTCGTCCGGATGACCTCCCAGCGGGTCGCGCCCAGTGCGAGCGCGCCCTCGATCTGGGCGGTCGGCGTGCGCTCGAACACCTCGCGCGACAGCGACGTGATGATCGGCAGCAGCATCACGGCGAGCACCACGCCCGCGGTGAAGATCGTGCCCGCGTAGTTCGGGAACACGTTGCCGGTGCCGAAGACCGGGATGAACCCGAGCGCGTGGTTGAGCCATCCGGAGATCGGCGTCAGCTTCGGGGCCAGCACGAGGATGCCCCACAGGCCGAAGATGATCGAGGGCACCGCGGCCAGCAGGTCGACGATGTAGGCGAACGGCCGCGCCAGCCGCTTCGGGGCGTACTGGGTCAGGAACAGGGCGATGCCGAGCGAGATCGGCATCGCGATCACCAGCGCCACCAGTGAGGTGTAGATGGTGACCAGCAGCAGGTCCAGGATGCCGAACCGCAGGTGGCTCGGATCACCGGTTTCCCAGATGCGTGAGGTGAAGAAGTTGACCTCGTTGGCGCCGAGTGCCGGAATCGCCTGCACCAGCAGGAAGATCCCGATCAGCGCGATGAGCGCGACGACGAAGATGCCCGCGCCGGTGCTCAGGTTCTTGAAGATGCGGTCACCCGGCCGCACCTTCGCGGTCTTGTTCGTTGCGGCCGGCGAGGCAGCTCGCTCAGTGGCCGGTGGTTGCGCCGTAATCGGGGGCCTCCGGGAGTGGTCTAGACGACGACGGACGCCCACCGGTGTCGCCGGTGGGCGTCCGCCTCGCGAGTGACTCGCTTCATCAGTGAATCAGTGCAAACCGATCAGGGGTTGCCGGGCAACGATCAGGAGATCGCGTTGATCGAGGTCAGCACCTTGTCCTGCAGCGACTGCGGGAGCGGCACGAACCCCTTGTCCGCGATCGGCTGCTGGGCGGTCGTGGCCGCCACGGTCAGGAACGCCTTGACCGCCTTGGCGGTGTCGGCGTCGTAGCCCTTCGAGCAGACGATCTCGTACGTGGTCAGCAGCAGCGGGTAGGCACCCGGGGTGTTGCTGGCGTAGATCTTCTTCAGGTCCAGGGCCAGATCGTTGCTGCCCGGGGTGCGGAACGAGGCCGCGTCCAGCGCCTTCGCCACGTTCTCCGGGGTCAGCTCGACCGCGCCCGAACCGCTGTCCAGCTTGGCGGCGGTCAGGCCGTCCTTGACGTAGGACGACTCGACGTAGCCGATGGCGCCGTCGGCGCCCCGGATGCCCGAGGCGACACCGTTGGAGCCCTGCGCGCCGTTGCCGACGCCGCCCTTGAACGCCTTGCCGGTGCCCTGCGTCCAGGCACCCTTCGAGGCGGCCTCGAGGTAGGTCTGGAAGTTGTCGGTGGTGCCCGACTCGTCCGACCGCGAGAACACCTGGATCGGCTTGTCCGGCAGGTTGACGCCCGGGTTGACGGCGGCGATCGCCGGGTCGTTCCACTTGGTGATCTTGCCGTTGAAGATCTTGGCCGCGACCTCGCCGTTCAGGGTGAGCGAGGAGACGCCGTCCAGCTTGTAGGCGATGGCGACCGGGCCGACCACCAGCGGCAGGTTCCAGGCCTCGCCACCGGCGCAGCGCGCGTTGGCGGCGTTCTGCTCGTCGCCCGTCTTCAGCGGAGAGTCCGAGCCGCCGAAGTCGACCTGCTTGGCGGTGAACTGCTTGACGCCCGCGCCGGAACCGGTCGCGTTGTAGTTCACGATCTGGCCCGCGCAGGTCTTGGCGTACTGCTGGGCGAAGATGTCCACCGCGGTCTTCTGGGCCGTCGACCCCTCGCCGGTCAGCGGCGACTTGCCACCGCACTGGACGTTGGCCTGAGCGGTCGGGGCGGTGGCCGCGCCCGAGGTCCGGGTGTTGCCCGTCGACGCCGGGTCGGTGCCACAGGCCGCGAGCACGAGGGCAGCGCTCGCCGCGATGCCGAGAGCACCCATCGGCCGCATGATCTTCACTTCATGTCCTCCAGCTATCGAAAGCCGTTCGTCGCAACCGGACATTAGGCAGCACGGGTGGACGCGCGGCCGTCTACAGATGAACGCGAAGTGAACAAGGGCGCCAATGTGAGCGGAACAACTTCACTCGAACGGGCACCGTGTCCCGGCCGTGACCTGCAGGTTCGCAATCCGTGATGAACCGTTGGCGCACGGTTAACGCTGCGGAACGCTGATCACCGCTCGTATTGGACGTCGACCTCGTGCCGCGTGAAGCCGAGACGCGAGTAAACGGCGATCGCCGGCGCGTTGTCGCCCTCGACGTACAAGATCACCTGCGGCAGGCCGCGATCGCGGAGGTAGCGCAGGCCGGCCAGGGTCAGGGCCTTGCCGAGACCGCCGCCCTGCGCGCCGGGGTCGACGCCCACGACGTACACCTCGCCGGTCTCCTCGCCGCCGAAGCGGCGCGGGTTGGCCGGGTGCACCTTGGTCCAGTGGAAGCCCAGCAGCTTGCCCGCGGAGTCCTCGGCGAGGAAGAAGCCGTCGGGGTCGAACCAGTCCTCGGCCTCCTCGGCGCGCAGGTCGCCGACCGTGAGCCGGCCCTGTTCCGGGTGCCAGTCGAAGGCGCGGGCGTTGACCTCGATCACGGCCTGCTCGTCGCGCCCGGGCACGAAGGTGCGCAGGGTGACGCCCTCGGGCAGCCGGGGCTCCGGCCAGTCCGGGTCGACTGGGGTGCGCATGATCAGCAGTTCGCGGGCTCGCGAGAAACCCGCTCGCTCGGCGATCGCTGCCGCACCGGGGTGGTCGCCGTGGGCCCACAGCCGCAGCGTCGCCTCGCCGGCCCGGTCGACCAGCGCGGACAGCATCTCGCTGCCCACGCCCTGCCGCCGGTGGTCCGGCCGCACGATCAGCTCGGCCACCTGCCGTCCGAAGGCGTCGCCGGAGACGTCCAGGTGCGCGTAACCGGCGAGCACGCCGTCGGCGCGGGCCAGCAGGTGCGGTCCGTGCGCGAACTCGCCGGGCAGCGATCCGTCGGGCGGGAGGTCCGGACGGCCGTCCGCCTCACGCGCGGCGAGCAACAGCTCGCGCACCTCGCGGGTGGTGTTCTCGTCCAGCTCGTCGGCCCACACCAGAGTCAGCATCCGATCACGCTAGCCCGGTTCAGTGGTTGGAGAACTCCGTCGACAACTCGCTCGGGTCGAAGTTGAGCGAAGTCACGCCGGGCCGGGCCGACGCCTTGACCGGGCGCTCGAACTTGTACCCGACGTTGCGCACGGTGCCGATCATCTGCTCGTGCTCGGGGCCGAGCTTGGCGCGCAGCCGCCGGACGTGCACGTCCACCGTGCGGGTGCCGCCGAAGAAGTCGTAGCCCCAGACCTCCTGCAGCAGCTGGGCGCGGGTGAACACCCGGCCGGCGTGCTGGGCGAGGTACTTGAGCAGCTCGAACTCCTTGTAGGTGAGCTCGAGGGTGCGGCGGCGCAGGCGCGCGGTGTAGGTGGCCTCGTCGATCACCAGGTCGCCGACGCGCAGCTCGGTGTCCACCTGGGTGCTACCGCCGTCGCGCGTGGTGGCCAGCCGCAGCCGGGCGTCGACCTCGGCCGGGCCCGCGGTGGGCAGCAGGATGTCGTCGGTGCGCCACTCGGCGCTGACCGCGACGAGGCCGCCCTCGCCGATCACCGCGATGATCGGCGTGCCGCCCTCGTCCTCGGCGGTGCCCTTGAGCAGGCGGCAGAGGCTCTTCGCGGAGGCCAGGTCGGTGCGCGCGTCGAGCAGGATCACGTCCCGGTGGCCCGCGTCGAGGAGCGCGGTGACCTCCGGCGCGCGGACGCGTACGGTGTGCGGGAGCAGGTCAAGGGCTGGAAGGACCGCAGTGGCCTCCGCCTCGGAAGTCAGAACGAGCAGGTCCAGGCTCATCGCCACACCGCCTTCTTGCTTGATCGTAGCCTTGAGCGCCCCTGGTCTTAGCCGACAAGACTAGCGGGTGAACAGGGAAAAGCCCCTGCCCTGCAGCCACCGTCACACTGACGTCACACTGGTGACCCCTAGCCTCGGGCTGTCCAGAAACCCGGACTCGAGACAGATCGGACACGAAGAGTGAGCAGACCTGCGACCCAGGACCGAGCCGTGCCACCCGCGGGTTCCCGCCGTCGTGGACGGCGCGCCCGGCGCATCGTCATCAGTCTCGTCGTACTCCTCGCACTGCTGGTCGGGGCCGATTTCGGGCTCGCCGCGTTCGCCGAGCACACCGTGTCGCAGAAGGCGCGCGAGCAGCTGAAGCTGACCGACGACCCGTCGGTGACCATCCACGGCTTCCCGTTCACCACCCAGGCGATCGGCGGTGACTACAGCCACATCTCGCTGTCCGCGTCCGGTGTGCCGATCAAGGACCTGCAGGACGTCGGTGTGACAGCCGACCTCTACGACGTCACGGCCCCGCTGTCGGACCTGGTCAACGGCAACACCGACGCGATCGACATCGGGCGGCTGCAGGCGCAGGTCACGATCAAGGCCAGTGACATCAACAAGGTCGACCCGCTGACCAAGGTCGAGGACCTGCGGATCGAGCCGTCGAGCATCGCCTACGTGCAGACCGGCCAGGACGCCGAGAGCGGCACCGACAACGGCTCGAACGGCGACCAGCAGGGCCAGGACGGCACGTCCGCGGAGGACCAGGGCCAGGACCACTCGAAGGCGGGCATCCGGATCTCCGGGTACGTGCAGATCGCCGGTCAGCGGCTGGAGATCTTCTGCTTCGCCATGATCGAACTGCACGGCACGCAGATCGACATCGTGCCGAAGCGCCTCCAGTACGGGAATGACAAGGAGACGACGGTTGTTCCCGAAGCTGTGCAGCAGGCCCTGCTGCCGAACTTCAAGGCCACGATCGACACCGGCAGCCTCCCGTTCGAGGTCACCCCGACGGCGGTGCAGGTGAACAGCGGGTCGGTCACCATCAAGGGTGAGGCCAAGAACGTGAGGTTCAGCGGGGCGGCCAGCTCGACCGGAGGGTGATGCGCTGATGACGGGCCTGTGGGTGGTTCTCGGCACGCTGGTGGTCGCCGGGATCGCCGGTGCGCTGCTGCAAGCGCGCAACGGGCGGGTCCGGGCGGCCCGCCGCGCGCCGGCCGCCGAGCTGCCCGCGCCCGTCGCCGCCGCGCTCGACACCCGGGCGCGGGTCACCCTGGTGCAGATCTCCACCACGTTCTGCACGCCGTGCCGGCACACCCGCGCCCTGCTCGGCCCGCTGGCCGAGCGCACCGACGGCCTCACGCACGTCGACCTCGACGTGACGAACCAGCCGGAGGTCGCCCAGGCGCTGGGTGTGCTGCGCACGCCCACCACCATCGCCTACGGTGCCGACGGCACCGAGCTGCTGCGCGTCGGCGGCGTGCCCAAGGCCCCCGCCCTGCTCGAGGCGCTGGCGCCCCACCTGCCCGCGCGAGTCGCCGAGTAGTTCGCTGACCAGGCCGGACTTTTTTTCCTGGATGGTGGGAATGCTCTCAGTGGGTGGACACCCCTCCCACTTTCAGGGACGTCCGGGTAGCCTGACGCTCGTGTGCAGGCTGCCCCTCACTCTGCTGACGCAACGCCGCGCGGTCGACTTCTGCCGCGTGCGCAGCAGCCTGTGTCCGGCCTAGCGGGCTCGTAGTCCCGCTTCTTCTCCCCCGGAATTACCCCCATCAGACGTGTGCGCTCGCGCGCGCCCCGCCAGGGAGGTGACATGTCAGCAGGTCCAGCCGTCGATCCACGCGGACCGCGTTTCGCGGCCGTCATCACGACCGTCGTGCTCGCGGTGGTCCTCATCACGGGTTGGTGGCCACTGCTGGCCGTGCAGACGGTCGTGTTCGCCATCGGTGCGTTCATCGGGCTGAAGCCGGCCCCGTACTCGCTGCTCTACCGCTACCTCGTCGCGCCGCGGCTGGCGCCGACGTCGGAGCGGGAGGACGCGGCGCCGCTGCGGTTCGCCCAGGCGGTCGGGTTCGTGTTCGCGCTGGTCGGCACCATCGGGTACGCCACCGGCGTCACCGCGCTGGGCATCGTCGCGACGGCGTTCGCGCTGTTCGCGGCGTTCCTCAACGCGGCGTTCAACTTCTGTCTCGGCTGCGAGATGTACCTCCTGATCCGGCGCGTGGCGCCGAGCCAGGCTTCCTGACGAAGTCCACCCACGAGAAGAAGAAAGCGAGAAGTGCTCTCATGAGCCGTGAAGACGTCCTGGTCACCACGCAGTGGGCCGAGGAGAACCTGAACACCCCCGGCGTGGTCTTCGCCGAGGTGGACGAGGACACCACCGCCTACGACGGCGGCCACATCCCCGGCGCGGTCAAGATCGACTGGAAGACCGAGCTGCAGGACCCGGTCCGCCGCGACTTCGTCGACAAGGCCGGGTTCGAGGCCCTGCTGTCGGAGAAGGGCATCGCCAACGACGACCTCGTCGTCCTGTACGGCGGCAACAACAACTGGTTCGCCGCGTACGCCTACTGGTACTTCAAGCTGTACGGCCACGACAAGGTCAAGCTGCTCGACGGCGGCCGCAAGAAGTGGGAGCTGGACGGCCGCGAGCTGACCTCCGACGAGGTCAAGCGCGAGCGCACCAACTACGTCGCCAAGGAGCCGGACACCTCGATCCGCGCCTTCCGCGACGAGGTCGTCGACGCGATCGGCACCAAGAACCTGGTCGACGTGCGCTCGCCCGACGAGTTCACCGGCAAGCTGCTCGCCCCCGCGCACCTGCCGCAGGAGTCGGCGCAGCGCGGCGGCCACATCCCGACGGCGCTGAACGTGCCGTGGGCCAAGACCGCGAACGAGGACGGCACGTTCAAGACCGCCGAGGAGCTCAAGGAGCTGTACGCCGAGGCGGGCCTGGACACCGGCAAGGCGACCATCGCCTACTGCCGGATCGGTGAGCGCTCCAGCCACACCTGGTTCGCGCTGCACGAGCTGATCGGGCTCGAGGACGTGAAGAACTACGACGGTTCGTGGACCGAGTACGGCTCGCTGGTGGGCGTGCCGATCGAAACCGGAACGGGGAAGTGACGATGAGTGCTGACGGTTGCGGCGCGCCGGTCCAGACGGCGACGCCCGCGGACATCGACACGAACGGGCAGGTCGTGGTGGCCGGCAAGGTCACCGGCGGCGACGGCCCGCTGGGCGGTGCCTACGTGCGCCTGCTGAACGGCGACGGCGACTTCGCGGGCGAGGTCCAGGCCTCCCCCGAGGGCGACTTCCGCTTCTACGCCGCGCCCGGCGCCTGGACCGTGCGCGCCCTGCACCGCGCCGGCAACGGCGAGGCGTCGCTGACCGCCGAGGGACCCGGCCTGCACCAGGTCGCGATCTCGGTCGCCTGACCCCCGCTGAGCACGGCCACCCCCGCGGACCCCGCGGGGGTGGCCGTCGTCCTATCCGGACTGAGCCGCCCGTGGGCGTGGTGCTCGCCACGCGGGTGCGGGGCGAGTGAAGTGCCTGCCAGCGGCTATCCTGCTGGACGTGGAGATCCTGTTTACGACGCTGTTGGTGCTCGCCGCCATCGCGATCCTCTGGTTCACCGTGTACGTCGTCTACCGGCTGTACGCCGACCAGCGCTGACCGATGACATCCGGCGATGACGCCGTCGCAGCCGCCGCCGAGCGGGCCGAGTCGACGCGCGGGCGCAACCTCCCGCAGTTCGACGACCTGCCCATCCCGGTCGACACCGCGAACCTGCGCGAGGGCGCGAACCTGAACGACGCCTGCCTGGCGCTGCTGCCGCTCGTCGGCGTGTGGCGCGGGGAGGGCGAGGTCAACTACCCGACCATCGAGGGTCCCCGCCGCGTCGCCCAGCAGCTCACCATCGCGCACGACGGCCGCCCGTTCCTGTACCACGAGGCGCGCTCGTGGCTGCTCGACGACGACGGCAACGTGATCCGCGCGGCCGCCCGCGAGGTCGGCTGGTGGCGCCCGCAGGCCGACGACACGATCGAGCTGCTGCTGGCCCACAACACCGGCATCGTCGAGGTGTTCTACGGCAAGCCGCGCACCCAGACCTCCTGGGAGCTGGGCACCGACGCGGTCGTGCGCACCTCCACGGCCAAGGAGGTCACCGGCGCGCAGCGGCTCTACGGCCTGGTCAACAACGGTGACCTGGGCTACGTCGAGGAACGCGCGATGGTCGGCCAGCCGATGCAGCCGCACGTCTCCCTGTACCTCAAACGCGTCGTGGGCTGACGCCCCGTGCGCTGGCTGCGCTACGGCCCGGACGCCGCGCTCGTCGAATGCGAGTCGCTCGCCGAGATGAGCGCCGTCCGCGCCGCCGTGGTCGCCGCGGGCCTGCCCGATCTGGTCGAGGTCGTACCCGGGGCCCGCACGGTCCTCGTCGCCGCCCGGCCCGGCACGCGCGCCCTGGAGCAGGTCCGCGCGCTCGTCGAGCGGGCCGATCCGGAAACCGCCGACGGCGGCGAGCCGCGGGAGATCACCCTCGACGTCCGCTACGACGGCGAGGACCTCGACCTCGTGGCGCGCACCGCGGGCATCAGCACCGACGAGGTGGTCGAGCTGCACACCGGCGCCGTCTACACCGTCGCGTTCACCGGCTTCGCCCCCGGCTTCGGCTACCTCACCGGGCTGCCCGAACCGCTCCGGCAGTCGCGTTTGGACACTCCACGCACGCGCGTCCCGGCCGGTGCGGTGGCGATCGCGGGCGAGTTCACCGGCGTCTACCCGCGCTCCTCACCCGGCGGCTGGCGGCTGCTCGGGCACACCGACGCCGTCCTGTTCGACAGCCGCGCGGAGCGCCCCGCGCTGCTCGCGCCGGGCGACCGGGTCCGGTTCCGGAGCCTGTCGTGAGCCGCGCGCTGGAGGTCGTCGCGACCGGGCCGCTCGCCCTGGTCCAGGACCTCGGCCGGCCCGGTCACGCGCACCTCGGCGTGCCGCCCTCCGGCGCCCTCGACGTCCCGGCGCTGCGCCTGGCCAACCGGCTGGCCGGCAACCCGGAGACCGCGGCCGGGATCGAGACCCTGCTCGGCGGCCTCGCGGTGAAGGCACGCGCGTCCTGCACGGTCGCGGTCACCGGCCCGCCCGTCGCGGTGACCGTCGACGGCCGGCCCGCCGGCTCGCACGTCCCGGTGCACCTCACCGCCGGTCAGACCCTGACCGTCGGGCGCCCGGACACGGGCCTGCGCTGCTACCTCGCCGTGTCCGGCGGCATCGACGTCGAGCCCGAGCTGGGCAGCCGGTCGCGGGACGTCCTGTCCGGGATCGGGCCGGCCCCGCTGGAACCGGGCGACGTGCTGCCGCTGGGAGCGCCGAGCGGGATCCCGGACGGCGCGGACACCGTCACCGCCCCGCCGACCCCGCCCGACCTGCTCGTCCCGGTGGTCCTCGGCCCGCGCGACGACTGGTTCGACGACGCCGCCCACCAGCTGTCGGTGCCGTGGACGGTCACCAGCGAGTCCAACCGCGTCGGCCTCCGCCTGGACGGCCCCGCGCTGCGGCGCACCGAAGCGCGGGCCGCCGCGGAACTGCCCAGCGAAGGCGTCATCACCGGTGCGATCCAGGTGCCGCCCAACGGCCTGCCGGTCGTGTTCCTCGCCGACCACCCGACCACGGGCGGCTACCCGGTGATCGCCGTCGTCGTGCCCCGCGCGCTCCCCGCGCTGGCGCAGGCGAGGCCGGGCACGACGATCCGCTTCCGCCCCTACGCGTAGACGCTTTCGTAGGCCTGGGCGAGCTCGGCGTGGATCGCCGTCGAGTCGGGCAGCGGCGTGCCGTCCAGCGTGTGCACGCGGGTGAGCTTGCGCACCGAGGACGACAGGAAGACGCCGTCCGCGGAGGTCAGGTCGGCGGCCCGGATCGGCTCGATCTTGGTCGACCACCCGGCTCGCTCGGCGCCGCGGAACACGGCGGCCTGCGTGGTGCCGGGCAGGATCCCGATCGCCGGTGGCGGCGTGTACAGCGTGCGGTCCTTCGCCACGATCACGTTCGACGTCGGGCCCTCCAGGACCGAACCGTCGGTCGCCGTGAAGATCACGTCCGCGGCACCGCGGCGGTCCGCCTCGCGCACCGCGGCCATGTTGATCGCGTACGACAGCGACTTCGCGCCCAGCAGCAGCCAGGGCGCGCGCTCGGCGAGGCCCGGGTCGATGCCGCGTTCGAGGGTCACCACGGCGACGCCGTCCCGGCGCGCCGCGAACACCTTCGGGTCGATTTCGAGGCCGAGCGCGAAGGCGGTCGGCTCGCCCGCCGGGTCGACCCCGCGCGTGTAGACGAGCTTGAGCGCGAACTCGCCGCCGGTCCAGTTGTCGATCACCGTGCGCGTGGCGCGCTGCCACGCCTCGTCGTCCGGTTCCGGCAGCTCGAGCATGGACGCCGAACGGGCCAGCCGGTCCAGGTGCGGGCGCAGCTCGCGGGGTTCGCCGTCGGCGACCAGGACCGTTTCGAAGACCCCGTCGCCGCGCATCAGACCGAGGTCTTCGACGCGGATGTGGGGTGCGTCGGGGTCGGCCACGGTCCCGTTCAGGAAAGCGAGTACGCGCATGCGGTCACCGTACTCACCTAACATCGGGTCATGCCGCTCGTTTCTCCGCTCCTCGCCGCGCCGGGCGCCGTCGCGCCGCCGGACGACCACCCCGAGCAGGGCGTGCCCTGGCACTGGGGCGACCCGTTCGCCGAGCAGCGCACCGCCGCGCGCAGCGTCGCCGTGGTCGACCGCTCGCACCGCGAGGTGCTGAAGGTGACCGGGCCCGAGCGCCTGTCCTGGCTGCACCTGGTGATCTCGCAGCACGTGACCGAGCTCGCCGAGGGCACCGGCACCGAGGCGCTGGTGCTGGACAGCCACGGTCACGTCGACACCCACATGGTCGTCGCGCACGTCGGCGACGCGGTCCACCTGGACACCGATCCGGAGCCGCGGGTCACCAGCGCGCTGCCCAAGGGCGGCAAGCAGACGCTGCGCGAGTACCTCGAGGCGATGAAGTTCTGGTCGCAGGTCGAGATCGCGGACGTGACCGGTGAGCTCGCGATCCTCACCCTCCTGGGTCCGGAGGCCGGCCGGATCCTGTCCACTCTGGACATCTCACTCGGCACCGAGCCGTACCGCGTGGTGCCCTTCGACGGGGGTTTCGCCCGTCGCATGCCGTGGCCCGGCCGGTCCAGCGTGGACCTGGTGGTGCCGCGTGACGACCTGCCGGAGTGGTGGCGCCGCATCACCGACGCCGGCGCCCGCCCGGCCGGGACGTGGGCGTTCGACGCGTTGCGCGTCGAGTCGCTGCGGCCGCGCCTAGGCGTCGACACCGACGAGAAGACCATCCCGCACGAGGTGAACTGGATCGGCAGCGCCGCGCACGTCGCGAAGGGCTGCTACCGCGGGCAGGAGACGGTGGCGAAGGTGTTCAACGTCGGCCGCCCGCCGCGGCGGATGGTGCTGCTGCACCTCGACGGCTCGCCGGAGATCTACCCGGAGACCGGCGACCCGGTGAAGCTGGGCGAGCGGGTGGTCGGCCGGGTCGGCAGCGTCGCCCAGCACCACGAGCTCGGCCCGATCGCGCTCGCCCTGCTCAAGCGGTCCGCGCCGGTCGACGCCGAGCTGCTCGCGGGCGACGAGGACCGGGTGGTCCAGGCCGCGGTCGACCCCGATTCGGTGCCGCCCGAGGGTGCCGCGCCCGGCCGGGAGGCCGCCGCGCGCCTGCGCGGCTGACCGCACCCGGCCTGGCGCCGGGGCCGGGCATGGAGCACTATGTCCCGGTGATCGAAGTCCGGCCGGGCGGGCGCCGTCGCATCGACCGTGTCCTGAACCCCGGCTACGTGCGGGGCCTCGCCGACCTGTCGCTCGGGCAGCTGCGCGAGCGCCGCGACGAGGCTGCCCAGGAGGAGACCGATCTCTCCTACCTGCGCCGTCTGCTGCACGCGCGGATCGACATCGTGCGGGCCGAGCAGGAGCGTCGCCGCTCGGGTGGCGGCAGCATCGTCGACCAGCTGGCCGCGATCCTGTCCGACAACGCGCTGCGGCCCGCCCGCGGCTCGGGCCGGTACCAGCAGCTGGAGCCCTCGCGCGCCGGAGAGTACCGGCGCCAGGCGGAGGCGCTGGTGGGCAACGCGGACCTGACCGACGTGGGCGCCCTGTCCGACGAGAAGCTGGCCGCCACCCTCGACGACTACCGCGGCGAGGAGGCCTCGGTGTCCCGGCGGCGCCGCGAGGTGCAGGACGTGGTCGACCAGCTGAACGCCGAGATCGCCGCCCGCTACGCGAAGGGCTCCGCCAGCGTCGACGACCTCCTGGCCGCCGAGCGCGCCGACGACGCCTAGTTGAAGTGCTCCCGGGCCGCCAGCTCGGACCAGTGGTCCCGCAGCCCGGTGAACAGCTCCGCGATCTGCTCGACATCGCCGGAGCGCAGGGCGTCCATGATGCTGTGCACCTCTTCGGCGCTGGTGTCGGACTCCAGGATCGGGTCGGCGATCAGCTGCACCAGCCCGCCGTAGTCGAGTTCCACCGCCGACGCCGGGTCGAAGTTCGTCAGCCACCGCGCGGTCTCCGCCAGGATCCGCGCCGGGCCCGAGTCGCCGAGGGTCTCCTCCACCAGCTCCTGCGCCTCGGTCACCCGCTGGGTCGCGTCGCTCATCGCCACGCGCCACGACACCTCGCGCGCCGGGTCCTCCGGGCCCGAGCCCAGGTTCAGCCGCCGGTGCTTCGGGTCGACGAGGGCGAACCACGGCAGCGGCACGGTCCAGGTGGTGGACAGGACGTGCACCGCGGCCTGGGGCAGGTCGCCGAGCGCCGAGCTGGCCCTCGCCTTCAGCTTCTCCTCGCTCACCCCGATCGAGTCGATCACGGCGGAGTGCAGTGACGGGTGCGCGTCGCCGAGGAAGCTCACCAGCGCGGCGGCCGAGCGGGCGCGCACCTCCAGCGGGCACACGAGCGGGCCGGGGCCGACCGTCGCGCCGGTGTCCGTCGGGACGTCGGCCGGGTCGAGGAGGAGCACGTCCAGGTTGGGCAGCGCACGCCCGCCGGGCAACTCGCCCGGCAGCAACCGGACCGGGCTGGTGGTCTGTGACTTCAGCCACATGAGCTGCTCGCGCTCGGCGGCGGCCGCGCGGGTCAGCTGCGCCTGCTCGACCGCCCTCCGCAGCTGGGCGGGAGGAGGATCGCCGAACGCGGACAGGGGTTCATACACCCGGAGGTAGGCCACGAACGGTCGGAGCACCGTTGAATCGTGGCACGTCGGCACCGGGCCGCGACCACCGACCGGTCCAATCGGGGGGACTGTCGTGACAAGCACACGAAGCCACGTCGCGTTGCACCCCTCGGACAGGGTACGGTGTCACCAGGAACCAATTGTCGAGACGATGCGGGGCCGCCGATTCCCCCGGCCGCCCCGTTCCCTGTGCGAGGGGGTCGAGCCATGGGGCGCGGCCGGGCCAAGGCCAAGCAGACGAAGGTGGCGCGAGAGCTCAAGTACAGCACTCCCGACACAGATTTCGCTGCGCTTCAGCGCGAGCTGTCAGGACAGTCTTCGAATTCTCATCCTCATGAAGAGGACGAGAAGTACGAGGACCCGTACGACCCGTACGCCGACGAGTACGACGACTACCGTCGTTGACGTTTGACCAGCACACGAGGGTGGGTTCGGCCCGGACCGGAACCCGCCCTCGTGTGCTGTGTCATGCCTCGTCGAGCGTCGAAGTTGGAGAGGTGCGATGGCGGACATCCAACGGGTGGGCGTGGTCGGAGCCGGGTTGATGGGCTCCGGGATCGCCGAGGTGCACGCACGAGCCGGTGCGGACGTGGCGGTCACCGAGGTGAGCCGGCCGGCGCTGGACGCCGGGCGGGCCCGCATCGAGAAGTCGCTGCAGCGTGCGGTGAAGGCGGGCAAGCTGACCGCCGAGGACGCCGACGCGGCTCTCGGGCGGCTCACGTTCACCACCGACGTCGGCTCCTTCGCCGACCGCGACCTCGTGATCGAGGCCGTGATCGAGCAGGAGCAGGCCAAGGTCGAGGTGTTCCGCTCGCTGGACAAGATCGTCGAGCGGCCGGACGCGATCTTCGCCTCGAACACCTCCTCCATCCCGATCATGAAGCTGGGCATGGCCACCGGCCGCCCCCAGCAGGTGGTCGGCATGCACTTCTTCAACCCGGTCCCGGTGCTGCCGCTGGTCGAGCTCGTGCCGTCGCTGCTGACGGGCGAGGAGACGATCAAGCGCGCGGACGAGCACGTCACCGGCGCGCTCGGCAAGACCGTGATCCGGTCGCAGGACCGCGCCGGGTTCATCGTGAACGCGCTGCTGGTGCCGTACCTGCTGTCGGCGATCCGGATGGTCGAGTCCGGCTTCGCGTCGGCCGAGGACATCGACCGCGGCATGGAGCTGGGCACCGCGCACCCGATGGGTCCGCTGCGCCTGTCCGACCTGATCGGCCTGGACACCGTCAAGGCGATCGCGGAGTCGATGTACGAGGAGTTCAAGGAACCCCTCTACTCGCCGCCGCCGCTGCTGCTGCGCATGGTCGACGCCGGGCTGCTCGGCAAGAAGAGCGGCCGCGGCTTCCACTCCTACAGCTGATCGTGGACGAGCCACTGCGCGTCGGGCTGGTCGGCGCGGGTCCGTGGGCCCGCACCGTGCACGCGCCCGGACTGGCGGACCACCCCTCGACCCGGATGACCGCGGTGTTCACCCGTCGCGCTGAGGCCGGCCGGGAGCTGGCCCGGCCCTACGACGCCGAGGTGTGCACCAGCCTGGACGAGCTGCTCGGCCAGGTCGACGCGGTCGCGTTCGCGGTGCCGCCGGCCTTGCAGGCGGAGCTGGCCGTCGAGGCGGTCAAGGCCGGCAAGCACGTGATCCTGGAGAAACCGGTCGCGGCGGACGTCGCGGGCGCCGAGCGGCTGGCGGACGCCGTGTCCGCGGCCGGTGTCGCGAGCCTGGTCGTGCTGACCCTGCGCTACGCGACGTCCACCCGGGACTGGCTGGCCGGTCTCGCCGCGACGGGCGGCTGGACCGGTGGCGGGGTGCGGTGGCTGTCCGGCGGTCTGCTCGGCGGTCCGTACTCGGCGTCCCCGTGGCGCCAGGAGGACGGCGGCACGCTGGCCGACGTCGGCCCGCACGCGTTCGACCTGCTGGACGCCGCGCTCGGCACGATCCGGCGGGTGGCCTCCGCGCACCGCGGCCCGAACGACCTGTGGCACGTGGTGTTCGAGCACGAGGGCGGGGCGCTGAGTTCGGCGACCCTGTCGCTGCGGCTGCCGATGCGCCCGACGGTCACCGAGGTGGCCGTCTACGGCGAGCACGGGTACCGCACGCTGGGCCGCAAGGAGGGCGGCGCGGGTCAGTCGTACACCGCGCTGCTGGACGACTTCGCGGCGATGATCGACACCGGCACGACCTCCCACCCCTGCGACGTCCACCGCGGCCTGCACCTCCAGCGCCTGCTGGAGAGCGCACTCGCACTGGCCAGGTAGTACCGGCGCGGCCGGTCACCGTTCGCCGGGGGCGTCGGCAATCGCGGCGATGCGCTGCGCCAGCCGGGCCGCCGCGTCCCGCAGCTCCGGCGGCTCCAGCACGTCCGCTTCGAAACCGAGCCGGGCCACGTGCACGGCCAGCCAGTCCAGCTCGTCCCCGCCGGCGGTCAGCACGCACCACCCGTCGCCGTCGTCCTCGACGCGCCCCACCTGCGGCGGCACCAGGTCCCGCACCTCGCCGGCCGTCGCGTGCAGCCGCACCCGGGCCAGGTACCGGTACGGCGCCGCCGTCACCGACCGCTGGACGTACGTCACCGGGTCCGGGTGCTCCCGCGGCCGGAACCGCCAGGTCGTGGCCGCCACCTCGCGCATCCGGTCCAGCCGGAAGGTGCGCCAGTCGTCGCGGCCGGTGTCCCACGCCATCAGGTACCAGCGGCGGTTCGTGGCGACCATCCGCACCGGCTCGACCGTCCGCTCCTCCTCGTCGCCGCGGCGGGCGGTGTACCGGAACCGCACCCGCACCGCGTCGCGGCAGGCCCGCGCGAGCGTCATCAGCAGCTCGGCGTCGATCTCGACGCCGGGGCGCAGGAGGGTTTCGGTCGCGCCCTGCACCGCCCGCACCTCCGCGCGCAGCCGCGGCGGCATCACCTGGTCCAGCTTCGCGAGTGCCCGCAGCGCCGCTTCGCCGGCGCCGGCGATCGTGCCGCCCGAGGCCATCCGCAGCGAAACCGCCGTCGCGATCGCCTCCTCGTCGTCGAGGAGCAGCGGCGGCAGGCGGGTGCCCGCACCCAGCTGGTACCCGCCGCCGACCCCCGCCGTCGCCTGCACCGGGTAGCCGACCGCACGCAACCGCTCCACGTCCCGCCGCACCGACCGGTCCGTGACGCCCAGCTCCGCGGCCAGTTCAGCAGCCGTCCACGACGGCCGCCGTTGCAGCAGCGCCAGCAGCCGCAACACCCGCTCGGTGGTCGCTTCCACGCTCATGCCGGAAGCGTTCCACAGATCGCGGAACGAAGCTGTCCGCTATCTGCGCCAGGCTGACCTCATGAATTGGAACCCGCTGCTGCGCGAGCAGATCACCTGGCACTGGACGAACCAGCTGCGCGACCGCCTGGAGGGTCTCACCGACGACGAGTACTTCTGGGAACCGGCGCCCGGCTCGTGGAACGTGCGCCCCCGTGGCACGAGCACCGCGCCGGTGCAGGCCGGATCCGGAGCGATGACCATCGACTTCGCGTTCCCGCAGCCCGACCCGGCGCCGTTCACGACGATCGCGTGGCGTCTCGGGCACGTGATCGTGGGCGTGCTCGCGATGCGCAACGCCAGTCACTTCGGCCGCACCCCGACCGACTACCAGTCCTTCGAGTACGCGGCGACCGCGAAGGACGCGCTGGCCCAGCTCGACGCCGAATACGCCGCCTGGGTGGATGGCGTGGAATCCCTCGGCGAAGCCGGGCTCGCGCGTCCGGCCGGCGAGGCGGAGGGGCCGTTCGCCGGGTATCCGATGGGGGCGCTGGTGCTGCACATCAACCGCGAGCTGATCCACCACCTGTCCGAGGTGTGCCTGCTGCGCGACCTCTACCTGCACACCCGGCGGGGGGCGAGCTGAGATGGCGCGCGAAGTCCAGGTCACGTTCGACTGCGCCGACCCGGGCCGGCTCGCGGAGTTCTGGGCCGAGGCCCTCGGCTACCGGCTGCAGGCCCCGCCCCCGGGCTTCGACTCGTGGGAGCAGGCCCTGGAGGCGATGGGTGTGCCACCCGAGCGCCGCAACGCCGCGTCGGCGGTGGTCGACCCGGACGGCGCCGGCCCGCGGCTGTTCTTCCAGCGGGTGCCGGAGGGCAAGCAGGTGAAGAACCGGCTGCACGTCGACGTCCGCGCCGCCCCGGGACTCCAGGGCGAGGAGCGGATGGCGGCATTGGAAGCGGAGGCCGAACGGCTCGTCGCGCACGGCGCCACGCGCCTGAAGCGGTTCGAGCCGGAGCCCCCGCTCGCGTTCGGGCACATCGTCATGGCCGACCCCGAGGGCAACGAGTTCTGCCTGGACTAGCCGATGCCGTGCGTCCGGGAGGCCGGCCGGCGCGGGACCGTCAGTGGTCGTTGTAGAACGTTGTGGACCATGACTTCGGCGGGGTGACCGTTCGCCATCGGCGATCATCGAAAGCTGGTGCGGAAGCTGCTGCGGCCGCGCGAAGTACGGGGTCGGTACGGGTGGTCCCGGGACCGGATCGGCTAGTCGTCGAACCGGCCCCGGCGGCCGCGCTTCACGTCGCCCCGGCGTTTCTTCTCCGCGAGCCGCCGCTCCTTGGCGCCCCGCGACGGTTTGGTGGGGCGCCGGGGTGGGGGCGGGGGCGCGGAGGCCGACCGCAGCACCGCGACCAGGCGTTCGCGGGCCGCCTCGCGGTTGGCCAACTGGGCGCGGTACTCGCTCGCGGCGATCGTCAGCACCCCGTCCACCAGCCGGGACCGCAGCCGCTCCAGCAGGCGCGGCCGAAGGTCGTCCGGGATCGCCGGGGAACGCGCCACGTCGAAGGACAGCTCGACCCGCGAGTCGGTGGTGTTCACACCCTGCCCACCCGGTCCCGACGAGCGCGAGAACCGTTCGCGCAGCTCGGCGGCCGGGATCACCAGCCGCCGGGAAACGTGCAGATCAGAACCGGGGGTGGTCACCGCTCAGCACCGCGCGCGGCGCGCCGGTGTCCTCGCTCGTGCGGATCTCGCCGAGCACCCACGCGGGCACGTGCCGCGCGGTGAGCACGGCCAGCGCCCGGTCGACGTCCTCCGACCCGACCACCGCGACCATGCCGACGCCCATGTTGAACGTCTTCTCCATCTCGGCCCGCTCGACCTTGCCGCGCTGCTGGATCAGCGCGAACACCGGCGCCGGCGTCCACGTGCTGCGCTCCAGTTCGGCGCGCAGCCCGGCCGGGATGACCCGCGCCAGATTGGCCTCCAGCCCGCCGCCGGTGACGTGGGCGAACGTGCGCACGTCGGCCTCGGCGGCCAGCGCCAGGCAGTCCTTCGCGTAGATCCGCGTCGGCTCGAGCATCTCCTCGCCGAGGGTGCGGCCGAACTCCTCGACGTGCCCCTCCAGCGGCATCCGCGCGATCTCCAGCAGCACGTGCCGGGCCAGCGAGTAGCCGTTGGAGTGCAGGCCGGACGCGCCCATGCCGATGACCACGTCACCGGGGCGGACCCGCTCCGGCCCGAGCACCTCGGACGCCTCGACCACGCCGACGCCGGTGGCGGAGATGTCGTAGTCGTGCTCGCCCATCAGGCCCGGGTGCTCGGCGGTCTCGCCGCCCAGCAGCGCGCACCCGGCCTGGACGCAGCCCTCGGCGATGCCGGCGACCAGTGCGGCGATCTTCTCCGGGACCACCTTGCCGACGGCGATGTAGTCCTGCAGGAACAGCGGCTCGGCCCCGGTGACCACCAGGTCGTCCACGACCATCGCGACCAGGTCGATGCCGACCGTGTCGTGCTTGTCGAGCGCCTGCGCGACGGCGATCTTCGTGCCCACTCCGTCGGTGGAAGAAGCGAGCACCGGCTCCTTCCACCGGTCCAGCTTGAGCGAGAACAACCCGGCGAAGCCGCCGACCCCGCCCAGCACCTCGGGCCTGCTGGCGCGCTCCGCATGCGGCTTGAGCAGCTCGACGGCCTGGTCACCGGCCTCGATGTCGACGCCGGCGGCGGCATAGGTGGCGCTGGTGGACTCGCTCACGGCAAGCGGACTCCTGAACTCGACGGAACTCACGGACGCCGGACGGCATCCTCAGCACCGTACCCGGCCTGGCTGACGGTCCGGGCGCCCGCATCGGCGGAGTCGATGCCTTCGAGGAGGTGCTTGCCGATCAGGGCGTCGTCGGGCAGCGCGATCGGGTACTGGCCGTCGAAGCAGGCCGAGCACAGCCGCGAACGGGGCTGCTCCGACGCCGCGACCAGGCTGTCCAGCGAGACGTAGGCCAGCGAGTCCGCGCCGATGAGCCGCCGGATGCCCTCCAGGTCGGCCCCGTTGGCCACCAGTTCGGCGCGCGAGGCGAAGTCGATGCCGTAGAAGCACGGCCAGCGCACCGGCGGCGACGCGATCCGGACGTGCACCTCGAGCGCACCGGCCTCCCGCAGCATCCGCACCAGCGCGCGCTGGGTGTTGCCGCGCACGATGGAGTCGTCGACCACCACCAGCCGCTTGCCGCGGATGACGTCGCGCAGCGGGTTCAGCTTCAGCCGGATGCCCAGCTGGCGGATGGTCTGCGAGGGCTGGATGAAGGTGCGGCCGACGTAGCCGTTCTTGACCAGGCCCTGGCCGTACGGGATGCCGCTCTCCTGGGCGTACCCGATCGCCGCGGGTGTGCCCGACTCGGGAACCGGGATGACCAGGTCGGCCTCGACGGGGTTCTCCTGGGCCAGCCGCTTGCCGATCGCGACGCGGGTGGCGTGCACGCTCCGGCCGGCGATCGAGGTGTCCGGCCGGGCCAGGTAGACGTACTCGAAGACGCAGCCCTTGGGCTCCGGGTTGGCGAAGCGCGAGGACCGCAGGCCCTCGGCGTCGATCGCGATCAGCTCGCCCGGCTCGACCTCGCGGACGAACGACGCGCCCACGATGTCCAGCGCCGCGGTCTCGCTGGCGACCACCCAGCCGCGCTCGAGACGGCCGAGCACCAGCGGGCGCACGCCGTGCGGGTCGCGGGCCGCGTATAGGGTCGATTCGTCGGCGAAGACCAGGCAGAACGCGCCGCGCAGGGTGGGCAGCAGCTCCAGGGCGGCCGCCTCGGTGCCGCGGTCCGCGGCGGCGTCCGCGAGCAGTCCGACGACCAGGTCGGAGTCGCTGGAGGAGCCGGTCAGGTCGCGGTGCGGCTTGAGGCCGGCCGCGCGGGTGCGGTCCCGCAGCTCGGCGGTGTTGACCAGGTTGCCGTTGTGGGCGAACGAGATACCGCTGCCGGTCGCCGTGTGGCGGAACATCGGCTGGGCGTTCTCCCAGGTCGAGGACCCGGTGGTGGAGTAACGGCAGTGCCCGACGGCGATGTGCCCCTGCAGCGAGGAGAGCACCTGCTCGTCGAACACCTGGCTGACCAGGCCGAGGTCCTTGAAGACCACGATCTGCTTGCCGTCCGAGACGGAGATGCCGGCGGCTTCTTGCCCTCGGTGCTGGAGCGCGTACAGGCCGTAGTAGGCCATCTTCGCGACTTCTTCACCGGGGGCCCAGACACCGAAGACCCCGCACTCTTCTCGCGGTTCGCGTTCGGGCTGGTCGTCGATGTGGTCGGACACCACGAAAGTGCTCCCTGGAGACGAGGGCAGGCCTACTCAAGTGTAGGTCGTGGACGATCGAAGTGACGCCCCGTGGCCAGTGGCGCTGGCCACTGGCCACGGGGCGCCGACTCCCCCTCGTGGGAGTGGCTTCAACTCGCGGCGAGCCAGGTCGCGCGGCCGGCGCCCGTGGCCACCCAGCACCCACCGCGCTTGGGGGCGTTCTCGCCGGGGGTGGCCTCGTCGTCGGGCAGGGCCAGCAGCTCGTCCAGCACCGCCCCGGCCGCGCCGGAGGTGCGCCACAGCACGGTGCGGGGCGCGAGGATGTCGTCCTCGTCGCCGGGCATGCGGGTGGCGACCACGTCGTCCTCGGCGTTGAGCCGGACCACGTCGATGACCGCGTCGTGCGCGCGGACGCCGACCACCGCGATCACGGCGCCCTTGGCGTCGCGGGGGTGCACGAACTGGTAGCCGCGGGTGATGAGGTCCTGCAGCCGGTCGTCGATCGTCCGGCTGTCGCGGGCGCGGGCGGTGTCAGTTGAGGACATCATCGAACTCGCCGTCCTTCGCACCCGCGAGGAAGGCGACCATCTCGTCGCGGGTGTAGATGAGTGCTGGCCCTTCGGGGAAGCGGGAGTTTCTGACGGCGTACTCGTCCGTGGACAGGCGGGTGAACTCGACGCAGTTGCCCTGCGCGCCGCTGCGCGAGCTCTTGCGCCAGGTGGCGCCCGTGAGGGCCCCCGCGGGCATACCGTTCACGAACTGCTCAGCCATACTTCCCCAACCTTCCGGGTCAGTGCATCTGCGTGGTGCAGATGCACGTGCACTGGCTTGGTAGCGGTCAAATTACCACTCGGGACTGCACGCGTAAATGCACGTGCATCCCGCAGGGTAATCCCAGCTCGGACGGTAAGGAATGGCGCGGGGTAGGTAATTCGATCGGGTGACAAAACTGGCCTAGTTGGCCCGGTTCAACTACCGGTTGTCACCCATTTCGTCTAAAGCTCGGCGCGCTTCTTGAGCAGCATCTGACGCGTCCGGTCCGGAGTTTCCGCGTCGACGGTCAGCCGGTCGAACGCGCGGCCGTAGACCTCCAGGTCTTCCGGCCGCTCCAGGTAGTACGCGCCGTTGAGGTGCTCGACGTAAGCGATGTTCGGCAGGTCCGGCTCGGCGAACTGGAGCAGCGAGAAGGCGCTTTCCGCGGCGAACCCGCTCATGTCGAACGGGATGACCTGGATCGCGACGGTGGGCAGCTCGGTCAGCTCCAGCAGGTGGTCGATCTGCTCCCGGAGGACGGCCGCGCCGCCGAACGGGCGCTCCAGCACCGCTTCGTCGAGGACCGCCCACAGCCGCGGCGGTTTCGGGCCGTTGAGCAGCTTCTGGCGCCGCATCCGCAGGCCGACCTTGCGTTCCACGCCCTCGTCGTCCTTGCGGTCGGCGTCGCCGTGGCTGATCACCGCGCGGGCGTAGCGCTCGGTCTGCAGCAGGCCGGGGACGAACATCAGCTCGTAGGTGCGGATGCGGGAAGCCGCCTCCTCCAGACCGATGTAGTTGTCGAACCAGCTGGGCACGAGGTCGTTGTAGGGGTGCCACCAGCCGGGCTGGTTGGACTCCTTGACCATCTGCACGGCCCAGTCCCGCTCGGTCGCGTCGTGGACGCCGTACATGGTCAGCAGGTCGGTGACGTCGCGTTCCTTGAAGCCGACCCGGCCGAGCTCCATCCGGCTGATCTTCGACTCCGACGCCCGGATCTCCCACGCCGCACTGGCGCGCGAGATGCCGGCGCGTTCCCGCAGCCGGCGCAGCTGGGTACCCAGGATCATCCGGCGAGCCGTGGGGCCGGTGCCCTGGTCGGAGCCGGGGAGGTCGACGGGAGCCATCAAGGACCCTTCCTCGCGGAAATCACCAGCCATCCAACTTACATCGCGGTAGGACGCAGTCAAGAGCGGTGTGCATTTACCTGCCGCGGTGGTGCCCCTACCCTACGTGGGTCCCGCAGTTCCTTCGTTCCGATCGCCCGGGAGATCGCGATGACCGGTGCCACCGCTCCCTATCCGAGTGCTGTCCCCGTGGGTGTGGACCCGACCAGGGCGAGCATCGCCCGCGTGTACGACGCCGCGCTCAACGGCAAGGACAACTACGAGATCGACCGCCAGGTGCTGGCCCAGGTCCGGACCGTGGCGCCGCAGGTGAACGACCTGGCGTGGGCCAACCGGGACTTCCTGATCCGCTCCTGCCGGTTCCTGGCCATCCAGGCCGGTATCGACCAGTTCCTCGACCTCGGCTCGGGCCTGCCGACGGCGGAGAACACCCACCAGGTCGTGCAGCGGGTCAACCCCGAGGCCAAGGTCCTCTACGTCGACAACGACCCGGTGGTGCTCGCGCACGGCCGCGCGCTGCTCGAGGAGAACGAGCGCACCCACTTCGTCGCGGCGGACATCTTCCAGCCGGACGAGATCCTCGGGCACCCGGAGATCCGCGATTTCCTCGACTTCGAGCGGCCGATCGCGATCCTGCACGTCGGCACCTGGCACCACTACCTGGGCGACGACGGCGGCGACAAGATGGCCGCCTACGTCGACGCCGTCGTGCCGGGCTCCTACGTCACCATCGCGCACTTCTTCGACCCGGAGACCCCGGAGCACAGCGAGCTGGCCCGCAAGATGGAGGACAAGTTCGTCCACAGCCCGATGGGCAGCGGCAAGTTCCGGACGCGGGAGCAGATCCAGGCCCTGTTCCCGGGCCTGGAGATGGTCGAACCGGGACTGGTCCTGTGCGACGACTGGTGGCCGGACGGCCCGCGGCTCCAGCCCCTCAACCTCGTCCGCCAGTGCATCGTGGGCGGCGTCGGCCGGAAACCCTAGAGCCGCACGATCGGCAGCCAGTGCGCGAGGTCGGCCCGGGTCCCGGACGCGGTGACCCGGCCCTCCCGCACCGCGTCCGTCCATTCCAGACGGCCGGTGGCCAGCTCGAGCCAGGTGCGCGGGTCGGTCTCGACCACGTTCGGCGGCGTGCCGCGGGTGTGCCGCGGGCCCTCGACGCACTGCACGGCCGCGAACGGCGGCACCCGCACCTCGACGCTGCGGCCGGGTGCGTCCTGGGCCAGCGTGCGCAGGCTCAACCGCACTGCCGCGGCCAGCTCGGGGCGGGCCGGCTGCTCGGCTTCTCCGCTCAACCAAGCGGAAACGGCCTGCAGTGCTCTCCTCAACTCGGCGGGGTCAACCGGACGCGGTGCGGGCATGATCAGACAGTAGAGTGCACGGGAGCACACCGAGCACGGCGACGCGGAAAAACGGGGTTCGCACCATGGCGCAGCGGGACGAAGCGGATCGGCTCGTACCCAAGTCTCTGCCCGAGCACAAGCCGGGCAAGCCCAAGATCACCGAGGAGATGCGCGCCAACGCCAGGGCGAACCCGAACAGCTGGCTCTACGTGATCGACGAGGCGTTCGACCCCAACGGGCCGGTGCCCTCGTGGGCGGTCGTCGGCGCGTACCCGGTGAACAGCAGCGGCAACATCGTCGAGGACTTCCACCCCAACGACCGCTACCGCCCCTCGCCCAAGGCGCTGGGGTTCCCGGAGCCGTCCAACGACCTCGAACGCCTGCTGCAGCTGGTCCGGACCAACCACCGGCCGGCCACCGACCTGCCGCCGGTGATCCTCGACGCGACCCTGTTCGTCTACGCGCTGGCCCCCATGCAACGCACCGTCATCGGGTTCCACAACACCGACGGGCGCGTCCTCGTGCCGGCCTACACGTCGAAGTCGCTGGTCCCGCCGGAGTGGCCGCACGCGCGGGCCGTGCTGGGCCGGGACATGGTGCCGCTGCTGGCCGGGCACGCGGTGGCGATCAACCCGCACGACGTGGTGACCGCCGTCGTACCCGCCGAGCACCTCGTGGCGGCGCTCGAGCGGGAGCAAAAAGACTAAACATTCCGCGCGGCGAAGCCAGTCACATCACGCTTTCGAGGTAAGTCGACTCGCAAAAAGCGCTCCATAGAGGCATCGTGACGACCATCGGAGGATGGGAGTCGCCGTGGCATTGTGGAGTTCGAAACTGCGCCTGGGCACGCTGCTCGTGTCCGTCGCACTGGGGACGACGGCCGTGTGCGGGGCGGCGGTTCCGACCGCCGCGTCCACACCGGACTACTCGAAGGCGGACGGCACGTTCGCCGGCTCGCAGATCGTCGCCAACGAGGGCAAGGGGGACGTGCCCCGGTTCACCGCCGACGCCGGCGCGCTGGGTCACGACGTCAGCGGTCACCAGGGGGACGTGCACTGGCCGGGCGCCTGGGGGGCGGGCGGCCGGTTCGTCTACGTCAAGGCCACCGAGGGCACCGGATACACCAACCCGCGTTTCACCCAGCAGTACAACGGTTCCTACCACATCGGGATGATCCGCGGGGCCTACCACTTCGCGCGCCCGGACGTCTCCAGCGGCCGCACGCAGGCCGAGTACTTCCTCGCGCACGGGGGTGGCTGGTCGGCCGACGGCAAGACTCTGCCCGGGGCCCTGGACGTGGAGTACAACCCCTACGGCGATGCCTGTTACGGGCTGGACGCGGCGAAGATGGGCGACTGGATCAAGGACTTCTCCGAGACCTACCGCGCCCGCACCGGCCGCTACCCGGTCATCTACACCTCGACGAACTGGTGGAACCGGTGCACCGGGAACAACGCGGGGTTCGCGCAGAACAATCCCCTGTGGATAGCGCGGTACCAGCCCACGGTCGGCCCGCTGCCCGCCGGGTGGACGCGTCAGTTCATCTGGCAGTTCGCCGATTCCGGCGCGTTGCCGGGTGACCAGAACCTGTTCAACGGTCCGCTCGACCAGGTCAGGAATTTCGCGTCGAACAACTGACGTCGTAATCCGGTCGAGTTACGACGAAAGTCGGTCCGTACTCGGCGACAGCGCCACTCACCCACCCGTCATCGGAAATTCACGGGATTTGGTGACAAGGCGCTCGGTCGTCATCAAGAATCGGCGCCTGGGCGGTCTCCCTGCACACACCGGCCGCCCTTCGCGAGGGCAATGGAAAGGACTCCGCAATGTCTGCTCCACGCAAGAGATGGCGGCGGCTCGCCACGTCCGCCGCCGCCGCGTCGGTCGCCGCGCTCGTGCTCGGCACCCTGACCCCGGCCGCCGCGGCTCCCGCGGCCGCAACGCCGGTGGACGACTACGTCGCTCGTTACGATCACCCGATGGGTTCGCAGATCAAGCGCGTCGAGGGGGACCGGTCGACGCCGGAGACGCAGTCCGTCGCCGCCGGGAACTACACCGCGGACGCCGAGGTCCAGGGCATCGACGTCAGCGGCCACCAGGGCAACGTGGACTGGGCGACCCACTGGGGCCAGGGGAAGCGCTTCGCCTATGTGAAGGCGACCGAGGGCACCTACTACACCAACCCCTATTTCGCGCAGCAGTACAACGGCTCGTACGACATCGGTATGATCCGGGGCGCCTACCACTTCGCGACCCCGGACACCACCTCCGGAGCCGCGCAGGCCGACTACTTCGTCGACCACGGCGGCGGCTGGTCGGCCGACGGCAAGACGCTGCCGGGCGCGGTGGACATGGAGTACAACCCGTACGGCGCAACCTGTTACGGGTTGTCCAAGAGCGCGATGACCGCGTGGATCAAGGACTTCAGCGACACCTACCACGCCCGCACCGGTCGCTACCCGGTGATCTACACGAGCGCGAACTGGTGGAGCCAGTGCGTCGACGGCGCGTTCGCCTCGACGAACGCGCTGTGGATCGCCCGGTACGCCTCCACCGTGGGCGCGTTGCCGTACAACTGGGGCATCCACACGTTCTGGCAGTACTCGTCGACACCGATCGACCAGAACGTGTTCAACGGCGCTTACGACCGGCTGCAGGTGATGGCCACGTCGCGGGACTGACCGCGGACGGCGGCTCCCGCGCCGGGGTGTGGGGGAACCTCCTTCGCGTTTGTCCGGGTCGCCAGGCAGAATGCCGGTGATCAGTTGCGATGTCCGGGCATGGGGGAACCAGGTTCGGCGTCGATGCGTCCGAGCAGGGCGTAGCGATCCAGGAAGGGCGACGTCGATGACCTACCCACCGCAGCCGGGACAGCCGGATTACGGGCAGCAACCAGATCCGTACGGCCAGCAGCAGCCGGGCGGCTACCCCCAGTCCGGGGGTTTTCCGCAGCAGGGTGGGCAGTACGGCGGCCAGCAGTACCCGGGGCAGCAGCCCTACGGCCAGCCGGAGTACGGCCAGCAGCCCGGGTACGGACAGCAGCCGGGCTACGGCCAGCAGTACCCGGGTTACGACCCGAACTACCCGCAGACGGCGCAGTTCGGCTACGGCGCGCCGCCGCCCGGTGGCGGGGGCTCGAAGAAGGGGCTGTGGATCGGCCTGTCGGTCGGTCTCGTCGTCGTGCTGGCGGCGCTGGGCATCACCGGGTTCTGGGTGCCGGGTTTCTTCCTCGGCGACGACAAGGGCTCCGGTCCGCAGGCGGTCGCGCAGCAGGTGATCGACGGGATCAGGGCGCACGACAAGACGGCTCTGACCGCGTTGAAGTGCGCGGACGCCGACCGGTCGGTGCAGAGCGCGATCGACGACGTCAACGACGTCGACTCGATCACGATGGGCCAGGTCAAGGAGACCGGCGACACCGCGACCGTCGACTTCACCGCCAAGGCCGGCGACAGCACCATCGACGGTGTCGGCAACCTGGCCAAGGAGAACGGCAAGTGGTGCTGGAAGGACCTGGGCGAGCGCGAGGACACGACCTCGACGCGGAGCTCGTCGTCGCGCAGCCGCAGCAGCTCGTCCGAGCCGACCTCGTCGTCCACCAGCGGCGGCGGTGGCAGCGGCGGCGCCGCGGGCAAGGCGATGGTCGAGGACTTCCTCCGCAAGATGGCCTCCGGTGACGTGGCCGGCGTCTCGGCGCTGGTCTGCTCCGACGCGACGCAGGACAACAAGGACGACGCCCGCGAGGCGGCCGAGAAGCGCGCCAACGTGACGCCGACCTACGACAACGCCAGCGACAGCATGGTGTCCGGCGACCTGACCGGCACCCAGCAGGGGGAGCAGGTCACGGGCCTGTTCTTCGCGGAGAACTTCGACGGCGAGGGCTTCTGCGTCTCGGTCTTCGGCGTGTTCTGACGCCTGCTCGGTTTCGGTGGAACGGCCCGGCGCTTTCGGCGCCGGGCCGTTCTCGTGCTGACCGATGCGGTCGGGCTCAGCGTCCTCGGCTGCCGAGGCCGGGCCGGCGCGGGCGCATGATCATCGCCGCCACGTGGTACGTGCACGGCGCCGCCGAGCGGTTGGCGTAGGAGAGCGTGACGTCGGCCGCCAGGTAGAGCGAATCGCCCTCGGCGAGGGTCAGGACGTCGTCGTCGACGGTCAGGGTCAGGGTTCCCGACTGCACGACGATGAACTCGTGCGAGCCCGCCGCGTAGGGCGGGTACGTGCCGGCCTCGCAGCCGGGTGGCAGGGTCGAGCGGATCCACTCGAAGTTCACGCCCGGCACGACCGGCGTGAGGATCGTCCGCTGCCAGCCGCCCGGCTCGTCCACCACCTCCTGTTCCGCGGCCCGGCGCACCACCATCCGCACCGGCTCGGTGAGCAGCTCGGTGAGCGGCACCCCCAGCCCGTCGGCGATGTGGTCGAGCACCACCACCGTCGGCGCCTTCGCCCCGCGCTCCACCGCGGACAACATGCTGACGCTGACCGACGACCGGTCGGCGAGCGTCTGCAGCGTCAGCCCGCGATCCGCCCGCGCCGCTTGAATGCGCCGGCCCAGCGCGCCCAGATCCATGTATCCTATAGTAGTGTCAGATTCTCCTATAGTGAAATCGGCGAGCCGGGCGGACCTGCCCGCCATCGCCGGGATCTACGCGGAGTACGTGCTGACCAGCACGGCGACGTTCGAGCTGACCCCACCCGACCTGTCCGAGTGGACCCGCCGCTTCACCGCGATCACCGGAGCCGGCCTGCCGTTTCTCGCGGCCGAAGTGGACGGACGGATCGCGGGGTACGCGTACTGCGCGCCGTGGAAGACCCGCCCGGCCTACCGGCTCACCGCGGAGAACTCGATCTACCTGGCACCCTGGGCGACGGGCCGCGGGCTGGGCGGTGTCCTGCTCGACGCGCTCCTCGAGCACTGCCGCGAGGCCGGGATCCGCGAGGTGATCGCCGTGATCGCGGACCCGGAGCGCAACACCGCCTCCCCCGCCCTGCACCGCCGCCGCGGTTTCGCCGACGCCGGACTGCTGCGCAACGTCGGCTACAAGCACGAGCGCTGGCTGGACACACTTCTGCTGCAGAAGAGCCTGGTCCCCTAGCTACAGTTCCGGCATGCGTGATCGCCAGGCGCCGCTGTTCGTGACGATCCTCGTGGCCGTGGGGCTGCTCATCGCGGTGAGCGGGTGGCTGCTGACCGACCCGGCGACCACCCGGTCGGACGCCCTGCGCACCGGCGGCCTGGCCAGCGGCGCGGTGATCGCGCTGTACGCGTTGTGGCTCAACGACCGCAGGCGCCGCGTCGAGGAGCGGCGCCAGGAAACCGAGCGCGAGCGCCACGAGCTGGAGCTGCTCCGCGCGGAACGCGACCGGGAACGCGTCACCGACGAACGCTTCGCCAAGTCGGTGGAACTCCTCGGCTCCGAGGCCGATCAGGTGCGCGTCGGGGCGCTGCACGCGCTCGCCGGCCTGGCCCGCAGCAACCCGGAGTACACGCAAACCGTGCTCGACGTGCTCTGCTCCTACCTCCGCCGTCCCTTCCCCCACCCCGGCTTCGGTGACGAGACCGACGAGGCGGAGGCGAGCCGTGAACAGCAGGTCCGGCTGACGGCGAAGCGCCTCATCCGGCGGTTGCTCCCGCACGTCGCCACACCCGGCGCGCCCGTCTACGACCTCGACCTGACCGGGGCCAGGGTGACCCGCCTGAACCTGTCCGATCGCGTGGTCGGTCAGCTGCTGCTGGAGAACGCCGAACTCCAGCACGTCACGCAGTTCGCCGGGACCCGGTTCGGCAAGCGCGCGTACTTCACCGGCGTCCGGCCGGGCGACGGGATCTACCTGGGCGGTGCCGAGTTCGAGGACACCGTCGTTTTCCTGGGGATGTGCTCCGAGCACGACCTCGTGCTCGACGGCGCCCGCTTCCGCCGTGACGTCAGCTTCGCCGGCGCGGAGCTGGCGGGGCGCGTGTCGCTGCACGACGCGGTCGTGGAGGGCGGTCTGTACCTGTCGGGGGCCCGGTTCGGCGGGGACGTGGACTTCCGGCTGGCCCGCGAGCCCGTCACGGTCGACTTCGCCGGCGTCGAGGTCGACCAGGCGCGGGATGTCCGGCTTCCCGCGACCTGGTCGCTCGAACCGGCGGCCGAGGGCCGCGCCACGCTCGTGTGAACCTCAGTCGAACAGGGCGGGCAGCGTGCCCTCGAAGGCCTCGCGCAGTTCTTCGAAGCCGAAGGTCGCCACGCCCTGGATCTCCAGGCCGCCCGCCTCCGGGTCCACCACGCCGGCCTTGCGCCACGGCAGGCCGCGCGCGCTGCACATCTCGGTGAACCGCAGCTCCTCCGTCCGCGGCACCGCGACCAGCACCCGCCCGGTCGATTCCGAGAACAGCTGCACGAACGGGTCCGCGTCCTCGTCCAGCAGGGCCCGCGCGCCGCACTGGCCGATCAGCACCATCTCCACCAGCGCCTGCGCCAGACCGCCGTCGGACAGGTCGTGCGCGGCCGAGATCATCCCGTCCCGCGACCCGGCGACCAGGATCTCCGCCAGCAGCCGCTCGCGCTCCAGGTCGACCTTCGGCGGCAGGCCGCCCAGGTGACCGTGCACGATGTGCGCCCACGCCGAACCGCCGAACTCGTCGTGCGTGTCGCCCAGCAGCAGCAGAGTCTCGCCGGCCTCCGCGCCGATCCCGGTCGGGATCCGGCGCCGCACGTCGTCGATCACGCCGAGTACCCCGACCACCGGCGTCGGCAGGATGGCCGTCTCACCGGTCTGGTTGTAGAAGCTCACGTTGCCGCCGGTCACCGGGATGCCCAGCTGCGCGCAGCCGTCCGCGATGCCGTGCACGGCCTGCTCGAACTGCCACATCACGCCCGGGTCCGTCGGCGCGCCGAAGTTCAGGCAGTCGGTGACGGCGAGCGGCGTCGCGCCCGTGGTCGCGACGTTGCGGTACGCCTCGGCGAGCGCGATCTGCGCCCCCGCGTACGGGTCGAGGTACACGAACCGGCTGTTGCAGTCGGTCGACACCGCGACCCCGCGGCCGGTCTCCTCGTCGATCCGGATCATGCCGCCGTCGGAGGGCTGCGCCAACACGGTGTTGCCGCGCACGTACCGGTCGTACTGGTCGGTCACCCACTCCTTCGACGCCTGGTTCGGCGACGAGATGACCTTCAGCAGCGTCTCCCGCAGCTCGTCCGGAGTGGACGGACGGTGCAGCTTCGCGGGGGTGTCCGCCTGCAGGGCGTCCTGGGTGGACGGACGGGCGACCGGGCGGTCGTACACCGGGCCCTGGTGCGCCACCGTGCGCGGCGGCACGTCCACCACGGTCTCGCCGTGCCAGGTGACCACCAGGTTGTCGCCGTCGGTGACCTCGCCGATCACCGTGGCGATCACGTCCCACTTCCGGCACACCGCGAGGAAGTCGTCCACCTTGGACGGTTCGACGACCGCGCACATCCGCTCCTGCGACTCGCTGGAGAGGATCTCCGCCGGGGTCATGCCCTCCGCGCGCAGCGGCACCCGGTCCAGCTCGACGTGCATGCCGCCGTCACCGGCCGCGGCCAGCTCCGACGTCGCGCAGGACAACCCGGCACCGCCGAGGTCCTGGATGCCGACGACGAGCTTCCGGGCGAACAGCTCGAGGCAGCACTCGATGAGCACCTTCTCGGTGAACGGGTCGCCGACCTGCACGCTCGGCAGCTTCTTGCGGCCGCCCGTGGAAGATCCCGTCGCGTCGTCCGTGAACACGTCACTGGCCAGCACCGACACGCCGCCGATGCCGTCCAGACCGGTGCGCGCGCCGAACAGGATGATCTTGTTGCCGGTGCCCGACGCGAACGCCAGGTGCAGGTCCTCGGTACGCATCGCGCCCACGCACAGCGCGTTGACCAGCGGGTTGCCCGCGTAGCTGGCGTCGAAGACGACCTCGCCACCGACGTTGGGCAGGCCCAGGCAGTTGCCGTACCCGGCGACGCCGGCCACGACACCCGGCAGCACGCGTCGGGTGTCCGGTGCGTCGGCCGGGCCGAAGCGCAGCGAGTCGGCCACCGCGAGCGGCCGCGCGCCCATCGCGAGGATGTCGCGCACGATGCCGCCGACACCCGTGGCGGCTCCCTGGTAGGGCTCCACATAGGACGGATGGTTGTGGCTTTCGACCTTGAACGTGACCGCCCAGCCGTCACCGATGTCGACGACACCGGCGTTCTCGCCGATCCCGGCGAGCATCTTCGAGCGCATCTCCTCGGTGGTGGTCTCGCCGAAGTAGCGCAGGTGCTTCTTCGACGACTTGTACGAGCAGTGCTCGCTCCACATCACCGAGTACATGGCCAGTTCGGCGTCCGTCGGCCGCCTGCCCAGGATCTCGCGGATGCGCGCGTACTCGTCGTCGGCGAGCCCGAGCTCGCGGTAGGGCTGGGGCAGGTCCGGCGTTTCCGCGGCCCGCTCGGTCGTGTCGATGGCCAGGGTGTCGGTCACGGTCTCCAGGGTACTTGCAACGCTCTGACCGGCAGAAAATCGGTCGCGTGAGGTGAGCTGGGGCACTTACCGTCTGTTGTCATGCGCCTTCCGGCCCGGCTCACGCCACTGCGGTTCCTGGGCGCGCTCCTGCGGGCGCGGCCCCGGCTCGCCGTGTGCGCGTGCGTGCTCGGCGCCCTGTGGCTGCTGCCGGGCGCCTCGCTGCCGCTGGCGATCGGCGGCGTGATCGAGGACATCCGCGCGGGTGAGCCGTTGCTCGGCGGGGCCGGCCTGGTCGCGCTGCTCGGCGTCGCCCAGGCGGTGTGCGGCGGCGCGCTCGTCCACGCCGTGCACACCATGTGGATCCACGGCGCGGCGATGACGCAGGAACTGGTCGTCGAGCACACCGCGCGCCTGGGCGCTTCGCTGCGGTCGCAGGCCGAGACCGGTGACGTGATGGCGGTGTCGTCCTCGGACATCAACCACATCGGCAACGTGTTCGAGGTGACCGGCCGGCTGTTCGGATCGGTCATCGCGTTCCTCACGGTCAGCGTGGTGCTGCTGGGCATGTCGCCGCTGCTGGGCACGATCGCGCTGGTCGGTGTCCCGCTCGCGACGCTGAGCATGGGACGGCTGGTCGCGCCGCTGCAACGCCGCAAGGAGACCCAGCGCGAGGAGCTGTCCAGCGTCAACGCGCTGGCCGCGGACATCGCCTCCGGCCTGCGGATCCTCCGCGGCGTGGGTGGGGAGCAGCAGTTCCTCGGCCGCTTCCGGGGCGCCAGCCGGCGGGTCCGGCGGGCCGGTGTCGAGGTGTCGCGCAGCGAGTCGTGGCTGACCGGTGCCGAGGTGCTGCTGCCGGGCCTGGTCACGGTGGCCATCACGTGGCTCGGCGCGCGGCTCGTCGCCGCCGGCACGATCAGCGTCGGCGAGCTGGTGGCGTTCTACTCGGCTTCGGTGTTCCTGGTGGTGCCGGTGAGCACGGCGACCGAGTTCACCGACGCGTTCGCCTCGGCGATGGTGTCGGCGAAGAAGGTGTGCGGCCTGCTGAGCCTGCGGCCATTGCTGTCCGAGCCGGATTCGCCCGTGGCGTTGCCGGACGGGCCGCTGGAGCTGCACGACACCCGGTCCGGGTTCACCGCGATCGCCGGGAAGCTGACGGTCGTGGACCTCGGCCCGGACGCCGAGGCGCTGGCCGAGCGGCTGTCCCGCTTCGCCGACCCCGAGCCGGGCGAGCGGGTGCTCGTGTCCGGCGTGCCCGCCGACCAGGTGGCCCTGTCCGAGCTGCGGTCCCGCGTGGTGTACGCGCACAACCAGGACATGTGGTTCTCCGGCGTCCTGCGTGAGCAGCTGGTCCCCGCGGACCGGGCGGAGGTCGCGCTGTGGGCGGCCGACGCCGAGGACATCGTCGAGGGACTGCCCGACGGGCTGGACGAGCTGATCGGCGAGCGCGGCCGTGAGGTGTCCGGCGGCCAGCGGCAGCGGCTGAACCTGGCCCGCGCGCTGGCACTGGACGCCGACACCCTGCTGCTCGACGAACCGACGTCGGCCGTCGACGCGCACACCGAGGCCCGCATCACCGAGCGGGTCACCGAGCTGCGGCGCGGCCGCACGACCGTCGTCTTCACGGAAAGTCCACTGTGGAAAGCGGTGGCGGACGAGGTGATCACATGCGCGTCAAGCTAGCGCTCGCGACCGGCGCCGAGGCCCGGCGCTGGGCACGCGACCTGCTGCGCGTGAACCGGCGCGAGTTCGGCACCGTGATCGGGCTGTTCGGCCTGGCCGCGATCGCCGGGCTCGCCGGTCCGCAGATCCTCGGCCACCTGGTGGACCTCGCCGCGTCCGGGTCCGGCCGGATCGACCTGCTCGCGCTGGCGTTCGTCGTGATCCTCGTGGTGCAGGCGGTGCTCAAGCGGCTCGCCCGGTTCCGCGCCGGCGTGCTGGGCGAGCGGGTGCTCGCCGAGACAAGGGAGGGTTTCGTCGGGCGGGCGTTGCGGCTGCCGCTGGGCACGGTCGAGGCGGCGGGGACGGGTGACCTGATCAGCCGGGCTACCACGGACGCCGACCGGATCGACTTCTCGGTCCGCAACGCGATCCCGGAGATCTCGATCGCGCTCATCACGATCGTCCTGACCGTCGGTGGGATGATCGTCACCTCGCCGCTGCTGTCGCTCGGACTGCTGGTGGCGGTGCCGATCCTGGTGCTGACCCTGCGCTGGTACGTGCGCCGGGCACCGGGGATCGTCGAGGAGATGCTCGACCAGTGGTCGCAGGTGCAGTCGAGCCTGCACGAGACGGCCGAGGGGGCGCGCACCGCCGAGGCGCTCGGGCTCACCGGGCGCCGCATCGCGCTGGGGCGCCGCAGGCTGGGCGCGGCGGTCCGCGGCGAGCAGCGGTTGCGGAACGTGACTGTCCGCTGGATCCCGTGGCTGCAGATCGCGCAGGTCGCACCGGTCGCGGCGATGCTGCTGCTGGGCGGCTGGGCCTACGGCGAGGGCCTGGTCGGGCTGGGCACGATCACCACGATGGTGGTCTACGTGCAGGCACTGGCCGGGCCGCTCGAAGAGGCGATGTGGTGGATCGAGGACCTGCAGGTCTCCGGCACCGCGCTGCGCCGCGTCCTGGGTGTCCGGGGCGAGGACAGCCGCACCGGGTCGGTGGTGCCGCGCGGCCAGGAGATCGTGGTGCGCGACGTGCACTACGGCTACTCGACGGGCCGCGAGGTGCTGCACGGCATCGACCTGCGCGTGCCGCCGGGGCAGCGGCTGGCGATCGTCGGGCCGTCCGGCGCGGGTAAGTCGACGCTGGGCCGGCTGCTCGCCGGGGTCGCCGCGCCCGGCGCGGGCTCGGTGACGATCGGCGGCGCGGAGGTGTCCGAGCTGGCCGAGGACGTGCTGCGCGGCGAGGTGCTGCTGCTGACGCAGGAGCACCACGTGTTCGCCGGGACGCTGCGGGAGAACCTGACGCTGCCCGCGGGCACGTGGTCCGACGAGCAGCTGGTGCGGGCGCTGGCGGCGGTCGGGCTGCGCGAGTGGTTCGACGGGCTCCCGGACGGACTGGCGACCAAGCTCGGGTCGGGCGCGCTGGCGGTTCCGGCGGCGATCGCGCAGCAGCTCGCGCTGGCGCGCGTCGTGCTGGCCGACCCGCACACGGTGGTGCTCGACGAGGCGACGTCGCTGCTGGACACCTCGTCGGCGCGCAACCTGGAGCGCTCGCTGAGCGGGGTGCTCGAGGGCCGGACGGTGATCGCGATCGCGCACCGGCTGCACACCGCGGCGTCCGCCGACCGGGTCGCGGTGCTGGAGTCCGGGCGGATCACCGAGCTGGGCACGCACGCCGAACTGCTCGCCGCGAACGGTCCCTACTCGCGGCTGGTCACCGCGGCGCAGGTGGGGTGACGGTCCTCCGGGGTGCCCCCGGAGGACCCGCGAAGGTCAGGCGCTGACCAGGCTGTCCACCACGCTGAAGAACAGGCCCAGCCCGTCGTCGCTCGGGCCGGTCAGCGCGTCGATCGCGTGCTCGGGGTGCGGCATCAGGCCCACGACGCGGCCGTTGGCGCTGCAGATGCCGGCGATGTCGTCGCGCGAGCCGTTCGGGTTCTCGCCGACGTAGCGGAACACCACGCGGCCCTCGCCCTCCAGCTCGTCCAAAGTGGACTGGTCGGCGACGTAGCCGCCCTCACCGGACTTCAGCGGGATCAGCACCTCGGCGCCGGCCTCGAAGCGGGTCGTCCACGCCGTGGTGTTGTTCTCCACGCGCAGCCACTGGTCGCGGCACACGAAGTGCAGCTTCTTGTTCCGCACCAGCGCGCCCGGCAGCAGCCCGGCCTCGCACAGGATCTGGAAGCCGTTGCAGATGCCGAGCACCGGCATCCCGCCCTTGGCCGCGTCGATGACCGACGACATGACCGGGGCGAAGCGGGCGATCGCGCCGCAGCGCAGGTAGTCGCCGTAGGAGAAGCCGCCGGGCACGATCACCGCGTCGACGCCGTGCAGGTCTTCGTCGGCGTGCCACAGCGACACCGCCTCGGCGTCGGCGTAGCGGGCGGCGCGGATCGCGTCGACGTCGTCGAGCGTGCCGGGGAAGGTGATGACACCGATCTTCACGAGAGCCTCCGCACGGTCCATTCCTCGATCACCGGGTTGGCGAGGAAGCCCTCGGCGATCTTGGCGAGCGTCTCGTCGTCGACCGAGTCGTCGACCTCGAGCTCGAAGTGCTTGCCCTGGCGCACCGAGGTGACCCCGGTGAAGCCGAGCCGCGGCAGCGCCCCGGCGACGGCCTGACCTTGCGGGTCGAGGATCTCGGGCTTGGGCATGACGTCAACCACCACACGGGCCACGGCGGGTCGCTCCAGTAATCGCAGGTAGGCGGTACCCCCCGAGTCTAGCTGTGATGCGCGGCCACCCCGTCGAGGGTGGTGACGGGTGTGACCTGGCTACCTCTGGTGCGTGACCGGTGCCGGTGACTGCGCGGTGGCTGCCCGGCGGCGCAGCACCCGGCGCAGTCCGTACGTGCCGGCCAGGCCGAGCACGGACACCGCGATCAGGAAGTACAGCCCGGTGACGGCCGAGCCGGTGGCGTCGACGATCGCCGCGATGCCCATCGGGCCGAAGCCGCCGCCGAGGTTGCCGATGCCGTTGATCGCCGCGATCCCGGCGGCCGCGGTCGCCCCGGCGAGGAACTTCGGCACCAGGCCCCACATCACCGGCTGGGCCGCGTAGCCGCCCACCGAGGCGACGCACAGGCCGACCATCTGCAGCCACGGCGCGGCCGCGGTGGCGGCGAGCAGGAACCCGGCGATGGACAACACGAGCATCAGCGCGAGCCAGCCGAACGGCGCCTCGCGCCGGTTCGCCAGCCGCGGCACCACGAGGAGACCGGCCATGACGCAGACGTACGGGATCGCCGACACGGCACCGACGCCGAACCCGGACAGGTCGCCGAAGCCTTTGACGATCGTCGGCAGCCAGAACGCCAGACCGTAGGTGGCCAGCGGGAAGCACAGGAAGAACAGGGCCATCGACAGCACCCGCCGGTCCTTGAGCACGGCCCACGGGCTGTGCGGCTGGGTGCCCGCGGCCTCGGCCTCGCGGCGCAGCTCGCCGGTCAGCCACGTGCGCTCGTCGTCGGTCAGCCAACGGGCGGTCTCGGGCGTCTTCGGCAGGACCCACAGCACGACCGGCGTGAGCAGCACGGCCGGCACCCCGGTCGCCACGAAGATCCACTGCCAGCCCTCCAGGCCGAGGACGCCGTGCAGGTCGCCCAGCGCGCCCATCGCCGGGTTGCCGATGATGAACGACACCGGCCCGGCCAGCATGAACAGCCCGATCGCCCGGCTGCGGGAGCTCTCCGGGAACCAGCGGGTCAGGTAGTAGATGACGCCGGGGAAGAACCCGGCCTCGGCCGCGCCGAGCGCGAAGCGGGCCAGGTAGAACTGCCAGGTCGTGGACACCAGCGCGGTCGCGATCGTGACCAGGCCCCAGGTGAGCATGATCCGCGCGATCCAGCGGTTCGCGCCGTAGCGGTGCAGCGCGAGGTTGCTCGGCACCTCCAGCAGCGCGTAGGCGACGAAGAAGAACACCTGGCCGAGCGTGTAGACGGTGGCCGACAGCCCGAGCTCGGACTGCAGGGTCAGCTTCGCGAACCCGACGTTCGACCGGTCGACGTAGGCGATCACGTACAGCAGCCCGAGGAAGGGCAGCAGGCGCAGGGTGATCTTGCGCAGGGCGATCTTGCGGAGGGTGGCTTGGGGCACGGGTGAACTCCGTTGTCCTGTCCGAGATTTCGGAAACCGTTCGGCCCTCCGAACCTAAAGTCGACCTTCGGGCGGTGTCAACCGTCTTGACCACGCTCCGGCGAGTCCCTAACGTCGTCCGGGATTACGACAGACGTCCGAAATTTCGAACAACGGTGGTGAACCGTGGACAGAACCCGCGACTTCCTGCGCACCCTGGGCCTGCCGCCCGGCGACCCCGCCGAGCTGCCGTCGAGCACCAAGCGGTTCCCCGACGGCGCCCAGTACCGGGTGGAGATCCCGAGCGTCGAGGGACCGGAGGCGCTGGAAGCCGTCTACTCCGAGGCCGACGCGCGTGGTGTCGTCGTGCACCGGGTGTCGCAGGGCAGCGGCGGGATGCTGCTCACGCGGGCCGAGCTCGGTGCGATGGCCGGGTTCGCGCGCAGCCGCGGCGTCGAGGTGAGCCTGTTCGCCCGGCCGGTCGCCGCGTGGGACACCGGTGCCGCGGCGGTCGCGTCCGGCGGCGGTCCCTTCGCCGCGCAGGCACGCGGCGCCGAGCAGCTGGTCCACGTGCTGGAGGACATCCGGCGCACCGCCGAGGCCGGCATCCGCAGTGTGCTGATCACCGACCTGGGGGTGCTGACCGTCGCCGACCGGATGCGCGCCGCCGGTGAGCTGCCGGTGGATCTGCGGTTCAAGATCAGCGTGCAGATGGGCCTGGCCAACCCCGCGTCGATCCGGCTGGCCGAGCAGGCCGGCGCCACGACCTACAACGTGCCCACCGACCTGACCCTCGCGCAGCTCGCGGCGATCCGGGCGGCCGTCGACCTGCCGCTGGACGTCTACGTCGAGGCGCCCGACGACCTCGGCGGGTTCGTCCGGCACTTCGAGATCGCCGAGATCGTGCGCGTCGCCGCGCCGGTCTACCTCAAGTTCGGGCTGCGCAACGCGCCGAACATCTACCCCAGCGGCACGCACCTCACGCCGACCGCCGTCGCGCTGGTGCGCGAGCGGGTCCGCCGCGCTGAAATCGGCCTCGAGCTGCTGCACCGCCACGCGCCGGAATCCGTAGGCTCGACGCTGCCGGTCGCGGATCTCGCGGTGCCCGCCCCGCCGACCGTCTCCGCCTCGTCGACCGCCAAGGAGCTGACCTGATGTCGTTGGACGACACACTCGACGCCGCCGCACGAGTGGCCCGTTCGTGGGCCCGCGCTGACCGGGCCACCGCGCTGGAGAAGATCGCGGACGGGATCGACGCGGCCGCCGACGAGCTGGTGCCGCTGGCGCACGAGGAAACCCACATCCCGGAGGTCCGGTTGCGCGGCGAGGTCGTGCGCACCACGTTCCAGCTCCGGTTGCTGGCCAAGGAGGCCCGGCCGCGCACGGTGGTCGACGAGGCGGATCCGGCGTGGCCGCCCGCGCCGCGGCCGAAGCTGGTGCTGGCGCGCCGCCCGATCGGCCCGGTGCTGGTGTTCGCGGCGTCCAACTTCCCGTTCGCGTTCTCGGTCGCGGGTGGTGACACGGCTTCGGCGCTCGCCGCGGGGTGCCCGGTCGTGCTCAAGGCGCACCCGGGTCACCCGCGGCTGTCCGACGCGACGGGCGAGATCGTGCGGGCCGCGCTGCCCGAGGGCGTGTTCGCCGTCATCCACAGCGAGGAGGACGGGCGCGCCGCGCTGACCGACCCGCGGATCAGGGCCGCGGCCTTCACCGGATCGCCGGTGGCCGGGCGCGCCCTGTTCGACCTGGCCACCTCGCGCCCGGACCCGATCCCGTTCTACGGCGAGCTGGGCAGCGTGAACCCGGTGTTCGTGACCGAGGCGGCCGCGAAGGCGCGCGGTGCGGAGATCGCGGCCGGGTACGTGGACTCGTTCACGATGGGCGCGGGCCAGCTGTGCACCAAGCCGGGGTTGTTCGTGGTCCCGGCCGGTTCCGGGCTGGGTGAGCTGGCGGCGGAGCGGGCGCGTGAGGTGGCCGCCGCGCCGCTGCTCAACGACCGGATCGCGTCCGGCTACGCGAACGCGCTGGGCAAGCTCGTCGGGCACGACGAGGTGCGCACGCTGGTCGACGGCGGTGCGGCGCCGTCGCTGCTGGCCACGACGGCCGCCGCGGTGCTGGAGCACCGGGAGGCGCTGGAGACCGAATGCTTCGGGCCGGCGTCGCTGGTCGTCGAGTACTCGTCGGAATCCGAAATGCTGGACGTCGCGCGGACGCTCGACGGGCAGCTGACCGGGACGGTGCAGGCCGAGGACGACGACCCGGTCGCGGCGGAGCTGGTGGACGAGCTGGCCGAGCACGTCGGGCGCGTGGTGTGGAACGGCTGGCCGACCGGCGTGGCCGTGACCCACGCGATGCACCACGGCGGCCCCTACCCGGCGACCACCTCGCCGCTGCACACGTCGGTCGGCACGGCCGCGATCGAGCGGTTCCTGCGCCCGGTCGCGTTCCAGAACGTGCCGGACCAGGTGCTGCCCGCCTAGCTCAGGTCGGGGGCGCGGCCGCCGAGCCGTCCGGACAGTTCGGCCGCGCCCTCGCGGACCAGCTTCTCCCACTGCTTCCAGGCTTCGGCGGTGTGCCGCGAGGTCGGGATCGAGATGCTCATCGCGGCCACCCACTCGCCGCGCGAGTCGACGACCGGTGCGGCCACGCAGCCGGCGTCCGGGTTGGACTCACTGCGCTCGTGGGCGACGCCCATGACGCGGACCGCGTCCAGCTGCGCCAGCAGTTCCGGGCGCGCGGTGACGCTGTGCTCGGTCAGTCCGACGAGCTTGTGGCCCTTGAGCCGGCGGTTGACCTCGTCCCGGGACAGTCCGGCGAGCAGGACCTTCCCCACCGCCGTGCAGTTGGCCGGCAACCGGCGCCCGACCGCGGAGATCAACCGCACCGAGTGGGTCGAGTCGATTTTGGACACGTAGACGACCTCGAGCCCGTCGAGCACCGCGACGTGCACGGTCTCGCCGCACTGCGCCGCGACCTGCCGGGCCACCGCGTCCGCCTCGACGCCGAACTCCAGGCGCTGCTGGTACCGCGCGCCCAGTTCGAGGACCTTCGGCCCGAGCCGGAACACGGTCTCGTCACCGGCCTGGCGGTCCAGGTACCTGCGGGCGACGAGCGTGGTCAGCAGCTCGTGCGTGGTCGAGCGCGGCAGGTCGAGGCGTTCCGCGATCTCGGCCGCGGACAGGCGGACCTGCTCGTCGAGGAACAGTTCGAGGATGTCCGCGGCCCGGAGTACGGCCGGTACGAGGCGGGGCATGACCGCACCATACCCCGGCCCGTCCGAAATACCGGACTCAGTTCACTACCTCGACCACGTCGCCCGTACGCAGGGTCTGGTAGAAGGCCACGGCGTCGGAGTGTGACAGGTGCACGCACCCGTGCGACTGCTCGCGCAGGCTGCCCTCGTGGAACGCCACGCCGGTGGTCGTGAAGAACACCGAGTACGGCATCCGGGCGTCGAATTCCTTGCTGTAGTGGTCGGCGTCCCGGTACTGCACCCTGAACCGGCCGGTGGGCGTCTCGTGGCCCGCCTTACCCACGGTGACCGGCACCGGCCCGCGGGTCACCTGACCGTTGTTGGTGAGCCAGGCCTGGTGGGTCGACAGCCGCAGGCACGCCTTCGCCTGCGCGCTGCACGGTGTTGCCGCTGCTTGCGCGGCGGGAGCGGCGATCCCGATCGTGCCCAGGATTGCCGCCCCGGCCGCGATACCGATGATCTTTCGCATACGTTCGGTTACCCGCTGGCGATGCGATCACACGGTACGGCGAAGATTTACCCGGAGCGGTGTCAGCGCTTCCGCCCGTACAACCCGGTCACGATCTTGCTCACCAGCTTGTCGGTCTTCTCGGTGCGGGCGAACGTCGTCAGCTTGATCGGCACCGCGAACCGCTGGCGGGCGACGGCCTTCGGGCGCGCGAACTCGCGCAGGCCCTCCGGCCCGTGGATGCGCCCGAAGCCCGAGTCGCCCACGCCGCCGAACGGCAGCGACGCGGTCCCGGCGAACGAGAACGGCGCGTTGATCGAGATCATGCCGGCCTTGAGCCGTTGGGCCAGTCGTGCGGCGTTGCGGCGTGAAAACACCGTCGAGCCGAGCCCGTAGGTGGTCGCGTTGGCCTTCTCGACCGCCTCGTCCATGTCGCGCACCTTGGCGATCGTCATGGTCGGGCCGAAGGTCTCCTCGCGCACCGCGGCCGAGTCCTCCGGCACGTCGACCAGCACGGTCGGCTCGACGAACCGGTCACCGACCGCGTCGGCGCCGCCGGTCAGCGCCCGTCCGCCGCGGGCCAGCGCGTCGGAGATGTGCCTGCGGACGACGTCCAGCTGCGAGGGCATGGTCATCGGGCCGTACTGCCTGCCGGGCTTCACCTCGCGGGTCAGCGACACCACCCGGTCGACGAACTTGTCGTAGACCTGCTCGTGCACGTAGACCCGCTCCACGCCGATGCACGTCTGCCCGGAGTTGGAGAAGGCGCCCCACACCGCGGCGTCGGCGGCCGCGTCGAGGTCGGCGTCGGCGTCGACGATCAGCGGGTCCTTGCCACCCGCCTCGATGACGACCGGCGTGAGCGTCTCGGCCGCCGCGGCCATGATCTTCTTGCCGGTCGCGGTCGACCCGGTGAACGCGATCTTGTCGACACCCGCGCCGACCAGCGCCGCGCCGGTCGCGCCGAAGCCGGTGACCAGCTGCAGCACCGGGTACTCGGGCACGACCTCGGCGAAGGTGTCGACGAGCCACTTGCCCACGCCGGGGGTGTACTCGCTCGGCTTGAACACGATCGCGTTGCCCGCGGCGAGCGCGTAGGTGATCGACCCCATCGGCGTGTACACCGGGTAGTTCCACGGCCCGATCACGCCGACCACGCCCAGCGGCTGGTACTCGACGCTCGCCGTGTGGTTGGACAGCAGCGGACCGGTCGGGCGGCGCTTGCGGCCGAGGACCTTGCGGGCGTTGCGGGCGGCCCACGCGACGTGCTCGACGGCGAGGACGACCTCCAGCTGCGCGTCCGCGGCGGGTTTACCGGTCTCGCGGCTCACGACCTCGCACAGCTCGGGCATGCGGTGGGTCAGGATCCCGTTCCAGCGGCGCAGGCGGTCGGCGCGGCCCTCGAAGCCGAGCCCGGCCCACCACTGCGCGGCGGTGCGCGCGGCGGCGACGGCGGCCCGCACGTCCTCCGCGGTGTGCACGGGGTAGGTGCCGACGACCTCGTCGGTGGCCGGGTTCAGCGAGTCGAACGTGTCATGGACGGCGGCCGGCTTGGGCTCCACGGCGGTCATCGTTGGCCTCCTCGCTACTGGTCAGTAGCACCAGCATGGCACACGCCGTGGCCGAGCTCACCACCCCGAGCGTGGGGCGCCGGCCACAACGCGGTCCGGCAGGTGGACACCCGGTTCCGGGCAGGGGGTGCGATACCGCCGCGGCGATCTTGGCGACGCCATTCTCGCAGGCCTACGCTGGGAGCGAACCCACGCGGAGGAGCGAAAGATGCGAATCGTCCACTTCGGACACGCCTGTGTCCTGCTGGAGACGGGGAACGCGCGGATCCTGCTCGATCCCGGCGCGTTCTCGGAAGGCTTCGAGGGCGAGCGCGAGCTGGACGCCGTCCTGATCACGCACCAGCACTACGACCACATCGACAGCGAAAAGCTGCCCAAACTGCTCGAAGCGAACCCGGACGCCCAGCTGATCGTGGACCCCGGTTCGGAAGAGACCGTGCAGAAGCTCGGCCTGGAGTACCGGGTCGTCCACCCCGGCGACGGTTTCGAGATCGGCGGCGCGGCGATCAACGTCGTGGGCGGGCAGCACGCCGTGATCCACGCCGAGATCCCGGTCATCCCCAACGTCGGCTACATCGTCGACCACGGCGCCTTCTACCACCCGGGCGACTCGTTCTTCGTGCCCCAGCAGAAGATCGACGTGCTCGGCCTGCCGACCGGCGCGCCGTGGCTCAAGGCCGGGGAGGCGGTCGACTACCTGCGGGCCGTCGCGCCGCGGGTCGCCGTGCCGATCCACGAGGCGGTGCTCGCGAGCCCGGCCATGCACTACGGCCTGTTCACCAACCTCGCACCGGAGGGCACAGAGGTGCGCGTGCCGACGCGCGGCGAGGACGTCAAGCTCCCGTAGGTCGTGCCGAAGGCCCGGTTTTCCAGCGCGACGTCGACGGCGTCGAGGAACGCGTGCCGGAGGCCGGGCCGGGCCAGGTCGGCGGCGTCGATCCCGAGCCGCACCAGACCGCCGCGCCGCGCGGCCCGCGCCGAGGCGAGCACGAGCGCGAACGCCCGCACCGTCTCCGTGCGGTGGTTGTGGGCGGCGAACGTCTGCACCCGCGACCGGTGGACCGTGTGCGTGCGCAGGTCGTGCACCGCGACGAGGTCGGCGACCAGCGCGAAGTGCTCGCGCGCCGCGGCGAGCGTGCCGGGTGAGGCCAGCCACCGGGGCGGCGCGAAGCCGTCGACGGACAGGCCGAGCTTGTCCAGGTCGGCCTTCGCGGCGATCATCCGCAGCCGCGCCTCGTGCGCGGGCAGCGCGGCGAACTCGGCCTTGCGGCCCAGGCCGACGCGGCGGTGGCCGGGCGGGATGCGGTGGTCGTAACCGTGCAGCAGGAGGCCGTCGCCGCGGCGGGTGCGTTCCCGGACCCACGCGGCCGTGGCCGCCGTTCCTTCGGTGCGCGGCGCGAACAGCAGGGACAGGGGGACGTTCCGGCGATCCAGTTCGGCCGCGAGGTCGGCGCAGCGGTGCAGCGTCCGGGGACCGATGCCGGACAGCGAGACCAGCAGGCGGGCGTCCATGTCACCCAGCGCACCAGATCGTCATGACGAGCCCCTTACCCGCGGGTGACGGCAACCATGACGGGATCTGACAGGGTTCACCGACACGGTGGACGCATGAGCAACGAACTGAGTGGGAAGGTGGCCCTCGTCGGGGGCGGCACGCGCGGGGCGAGCCGGGCGATCGCGGTCGAGCTGGGGCGCCGGGGCGCGTTCGTGTACGTCACCGGGCGGACCTCCGGGGGGCACCGGTCCGAGGTGAACCGGCCGGAGACGATCGAGGGGACGCTGGAGCGGATCACCGGCGCGGGTGGCCGGGGCGCGGCGATCCGGGTCGACCACCTCGACCCCGACCAGGTCAAGGCGCTGGCCGAGCGGGTCGACCGGGAGCAGGGGCGGCTGGACATCCTGGTCGACGGCGTCTGGGGCGGCGACGAGTACATCGGCTGGGGCAAGGCGGTGTGGGAGCTGCCGCTGGAACACGCGCTGCGGTCGATCCGGCTGGGCATCGACGCGCACCTCGTCACCAGCCACTTCCTGCTGCCGCTGGTGATCCGCAACCGCGGCGGGCTGGTCGTGGAGATGACCGACGGCACCGAGGAGTACAACACGAAGTTCCGCGAGGGCACGTCGATCGGGTTCTACGTGGCCAAGGCCGCCTCGCACAGCATCGTCAAGGCCGAGGCGCACGACCTCGCCCCGCACGGGGCGACGGCGGTGGCGCTGACGCCGGGGTGGTTGCGGTCGGAGGCGATGCTCGAGCACTTCGGCGTGACCGAGGAGACCTGGCGGGACGCGCTGGTGAAGGAACCGCACTTCGGCATTTCGGAGTCGCCGGTGTTCGTCGGGCGGGCGGTGGCGTCGCTGGCAGCGGACCCCGACCACGCGCGGTTCTCGGGGCGGACGCTGAACAGCGGGCAGCTGGCGAAGATCTACGAGTTCGACGATGTGGACGGCAGCCGGCCGGACGCGTGGCGCTACATCGACGAGGTGGTCGAAGCCGGCAAGCCCGCGGACCCGTCCGGCTACCGGTGACGATCGGCCATCCGCCGTGCGGCGTCGGCGAACGCCGCCCGCACGGCGGGTGGCTCCAGGACCTCGACGTGCACGCCGAGCCCGAGCAGCATGCTCGCCGCGATGTCGGGCTGTTCCAGGCCGAGTTCGACCTCGACCCAGCCGTCGTCGTCCGGCGGGCCGGCGGCGTCCAGCGCGGCCAGCGCCAGGTCGGGGTCGGCGACCTGGGGCAGCATCCGGACGCCCCACCTGCTCAGCCGGAGTTTCACCGGGTGCCGGTGCACCGAGCGCTCGAACTCGGCGGACGACTTCTGCCACCAGCTCGCCAGGTCGAAGTCGGTGGGGCGCTCGAACCGGTCGTCGCGCAGGTCGACGGTCCGGATCTTGCTGACGCGGTAGGTCCGCGTGGCGTCACCGGTGCGCGCCACGAGGTACCAGACGCCGGCCTTGAGGACGAGGCCGAGCGGCTCGAGGGTCCGTTCGACGGTCTGGTCGCCGCGCTGGTAGGTGATGCCGGCGCGACGCTGCTCCCAGACCGCCCGGGCGATGTCGGCGAGGTGCTCGGCGTCCTCCTCGGAGCGGAACCAGCCGGGCGCGTCGAGGTGGAAGCGCTGGGCGAGGTGCTGGGCCTGGTCGCGCAGCGGGGCGGGCAGTGTCGCGGACACCTTGGCGTGCGCGGCGGAAACCGCGGTGCCGAGTCCCAGTTCGGCGAGCGCGCGGGGCACCCCCATCGCGAAGATCGCCACCGCTTCCCGCGAGGTGAGCCCGTCCAGCCGGGTCCGCCAGCCGTCGACGAGGCGGACGCCGCCGTAGCGCCCGGTCTCAGTCCACAGTGGAACCCCGGCGGCCTGCAGCGCGGCGATGTCGCGGTGCATGGTCCGCTCCGACACGCCGAGCGCCTCGGCCAACTCCGGCACGGTCGCGCTGCGCCTGCTCTGCAGGGTGAACAGCAGGGCGACCAGACGTTCCGCGCGCATACCGGCATGATGCCGGAGCTACCGGACGGCGCACCTGCCGGCAGCCCGGCGAGCGGTCAGAGGATCGGCTGCGGCGCGTAGTCCGACGCCTCGGGGAAGCGGGCCAGGACGTCCTCCACGCGCTCCACCACGGAGGCCACCTGCGCGGGCGCCACGCCGGTGAACGAGATCCGGTCGGCCAGCAGGCGGTCGAGGTCCTCGCGGTCCAGCGGCAGCCGATCGTCGGCGGCGAGCCGGTCCAGGACGTCGTTGTCGGCGCCCTTCTCCCGCATCGCCAGCGCCACCGCGACCGCGTGCTCCTTGATCGCCTCGTGCGCGGTCTCCCGGCCGACCCCGCCGCGCACCGAGGCCATCAGGACCTTCGTCGTGGCCAGGAACGGCAGGTAGCGCTCCAGCTCGCGGGCGATGACCGCGGGGAAGGCGCCGAACTCGTCCAGCACCGTGAGGAACGTCTCCAGCAGACCGTCCAGCGCGAAGAACGCGTCCGGCAGCGCGACCCGGCGCACCACCGAGTCGGACACGTCGCCCTCGTTCCACTGGTCACCCGCGAGCTCACCGATCATCGAGAGGTACCCGCGCAGCACGACGGCCAGCCCGTTGACCCGCTCGCACGAGCGCGTGTTCATCTTGTGCGGCATCGCCGACGAGCCCACCTGGCCGGGCTTGAACCCCTCGGTGACCAGCTCGTGCCCGGCCATCAGCCGGATCGTCTTCGCCAGGCTGGACGGCGCCGCGGCCAGCTGGACCAGCGCGGAGAGCACGTCGAAGTCCAGCGAGCGCGGGTAGACCTGGCCGACGCTGGTGAACGTGCGGGCGAACCCGAGGTGCTCGGCGATGCGGTGCTCCAGCTCACCGAGCTTCGACTCGGCGCCGAGCAGGTCCAGCATGTCCTGCGCGGTCCCGACCGGGCCCTTGATGCCGCGCAGCGGGTACCGGCCGATCAGGTCGTCCAGCCGCTCGAACGCGACCAGCAGCTCGTCGGCCGCGGTCGCGAACCGCTTGCCCAGGGTGGTCGCCTGCGCCGCCACGTTGTGCGAGCGGCCCGCCATCACCAGCTCGGCGTGCTCGGCGGCGAGCGCGGCCAGCCGGGCCAGCACCGTCACCACCCGCGAGCGCAGCAGCTCCAGCGACCGGCGGACCTGCAGCTGCTCGACGTTCTCGGTGAGGTCGCGCGAAGTCATGCCCTTGTGCACGTGCTCGTGGCCGGCCAGGGCGTTGAACTCCTCGATCCGCGCCTTCACGTCGTGCCGGGTGACGCGCTCCCGCTCCGCGATACTGGCCAGGTCGACCTGGTCCAGCACGCGCTCGTAGTCCTCGACGACCCCGTCCGGCACCTCGACGCCCAGCTCCCGCTGCGCGCGCAGCACCGCGATCCACAGCTCGCGCTCGAGCTTCACCTTGTTCTCCAGCGACCACAGGGACACCAGCTCCGGCGAGGCGTAGCGGCCGGCGAGGACGTTCGGGATCTGCGGTTTCGTCACGACCCAAGCTTAGAGAGGGCTGTCGCGAGCCTGGCCCGCGCCACCGCCCGCGGATCCGGGTCGACCTCGATCAAGGCGTTGACCACGGCACCGTCGACGAGCGCGACCAGTTCGTCCAGCCGGTCGCGGTCGATCGCCAGCCCGGACCTCGCGAAGATCTCGGTCAGCAGCTCGCGCAGCTCCTCGCCGAGCGCCCGCATCAACGGCCGCAGGTACGGTCGCCGCCCGGTCGCCACCAGCCGCTCGTACCGCAGCAGTACCGCCTCGTAGCCGGGGTCCTCGCCGAGCAGCTGGTCGAGCACCAGCTCCACCACGCTGTCGGTGCCGCGGTGCTCGGTCGGCAGCCCGTCCAGCTGGGCCCGGCCGCGCGCCAGCTCGGCGCGGCCGTGGTGCTCGGCGGCGGCGCTGATGAGGTCGTCCAGTGAGTCGAAGTAGTAGGTCGTCGACGCCAGGGGCAGGCCGGCCCGCTCGGCGACGGCGCGGTGGCGGATCGCGTCGAAACCGCCCTCGACCAGCAGCTCGGCGGCGGCTTCGACGAGAGCCGCCCGCC